>JAJTBS010000004.1 GCA_021286765.1 Holophagaceae bacterium
ACTGCGCAGGACATTCAGACTAACACCCACACCCTCAAATGCAAGAGAAAAATTTGGCCGCCGTGCTCCCGGCCGGGCGGAATGGCTACGCGGGCTTGGCTTAGTGCCTATCCGCACCTGCGGGGCCCCGGGCCGATGACCTCGGGACTTGCCGTAGAATCAGGCGCCTAGGGGGAGCCTTGATCCACATCATCGGTGCAGGATTGGCTGGATCCGAGGCCGCTTGGCAGCTGGCTTCCCGCGGCCATTCAGTTCGGCTCACGGAAATGCGCCCGCAATGGACCACGCCTGCGCATAAGACCAGTCAGGCGGCAGAGATGGTCTGCTCGAACTCGTTCAAGAGCGACGATCCCAACTCCGCCACCGGAATCCTGAAGGCGGAAATGCGTCGAATGGATTCCCTGATCCTCCGCTGCGCCGAAACCACCCGTGTGCCAGCCGGCAACAGCCTCGCCGTGGACCGGGAGCTGTTCTCAGCCGCGGTGACCGAGACGCTCAGGCATCATCCAAACATCGAATGGGTGGAAGCTCAGGTTGCGGTGCCCGAACTTCACCATCCGACCATCCTCGCCACCGGGCCCCTGACCTCCCCAGCCCTGGCTGACTGGCTCGCCGGGATCACGGGAAGCGGATGTCTGCATTTCTACGATGCCATCGCTCCCATCGTGGAACAGGACAGCATCGACATGGAGATCGCCTGGAAGGCCTCCCGGTATGACAAGGGTGGCGCTGATTTCATCAACTGCCCGCTCGATCAGCCGCAGTACGAGGCCTTCCTGGATGCCCTGCTTTCCGCTGAACGAGTTCCCCTTCACGAGGTGGATACGCCCTACTTCGAGGCTTGCCTGCCCATCGAGGTCATGGCGGATCGCGGACGGGAGACCCTTCGTCACGGCCCCATGAAGCCCGTCGGGCTTGACAATCCAAGGACCGGGCGTTGGCCTCACGCCATCGTGCAGCTGAGGCAGGACACCCTCGCCGGGGAGCACTTCAACCTTGTCGGTTTCCAGACCAGGCTGAAGTGGGGCGCGCAGAAGGAGGTCTTCAGACTCATCCCCGGGCTGGCGCAGGCGGAGTTTGCGCGGTTCGGCAGCATCCACCGAAACACCTACCTCCAGGCGCCGTCGCTTCTAGATGCGACACTTGCTGTCAAGTCAGTACCAAACCTCTGGGTGGCAGGACAGCTGTCCGGCGTGGAGGGTTATCTGGAATCCGCAGCCGCCGGGCTGGCCGTCGCCTGCTTCGTGGATCGGGCAGCGCGCGGCGCGGCCCCTCTACCCTTCCCCAGGGAGACGGTCCTGGGGAGCCTCCTTCACTACCTCGCCCATTCGTCCAGCAAGGATTTCGGCCCGACCAACGCCATGCTGGGCCTGCTGCCAACCATCTCGAATGATGACCTGGACATCCGAGGCCTGAAGCGCTCAGGGGGGCTGCGGGCCGTCAAGGCCGCCAAGGGCGAGATCCATCACAAGCGGGCCCTTGCCTCCCTTGAGAGGCATTTGGGCTGCCTGGATCAGGTGAGGTAGTCGAAGAGATTCACCTTATTGGTTTTGGCCATGGTGCTCAGGGTCACCGACTGCAGGGTCTCGTCGGCCGTGACCTCGGTCATCACCCTGGGATAGTCGGTCGCCTCCTGGGCGGACTGAAGGTTCTCCAAGGTGGCGTTGAAATTGGCGTAGGTATCCTTCAGATCAATGAGACCCGCCTGACGGCCTCCCAGGTCTGCTTGTGCCTTGTTCAGGTTCGCGAGGATCAGGTTCAGGTTCGCGGAAACCACTTTCGCAGCTGCCGGATCGCTGGCATTGAAGGCCGCCTTGAGATCAGTGATGGCCTGGAAAATGTCCGTGCTGGACCCCAGGCCACCGCCTCCGAAGAAGACCGTGTCGCCCGGGATGTTGGTGGAGACCTGGTTGGGATTGCTGGCGTTGCCGTCCAGGTTCACCTTGATCTGACCAGAGTTGCCCTGATAGAGGATCTGGGATGTGGGGTCGGCAGGGTTCGCAAGCACGAAGGGCTTGGTATCGGTGGCGGTGCCCGCGAAGAGGTACTTCCCCTGCGACTGGGCATTCGCCATGGAGAGCAGGTTGGACCGGATGGCATCCAATTCCGAGATCGAGGCCTTCGATCCGCCGATCGCCAGTTCCTGGAGCCGCATCGTGGCTTCGATGGCCGAGGCCACATTGTTCTCGGACGGGGTCAGGTAGGAGAGCGCGGCGTCGGCCTGTTTGATGAACTGGGTATTCACCTGTATGGAGTTGTTGAAATCCAAGATCGCGGCGGAGGCGGTGGGATCGTCGCCGGGGCCGGTGATACGGCTGCCGCTGGTGACACGGGTCTGATTCTTCGCCAGCCGCTCCTGGGTGCGCTGGAGGTCCATCAGGCTCTGCCGCTGCTGGGTGGTGCTGGCGGTTCGAAAGGACATGAGTCACCTGCTTTCTTGCCTATCGGCCGAACTGGTTCACCAATTGATCCGTGAGCTGATTGATGACGCTGATGAAGCGGGCTGAGGCCTGGTAGCCCCTCTGCAAGGTCATCATGTTTGAAGCTTCTTCGTCGAGGTTCACTCCCGACAGGCTGTCGCGCTGGTTCTGAAGAGCCATCAGCAGGTTCTGTTCGGCTGTCGTCTGCGTATCGTAGAGCTGGACCTTGTTCCCCACGTCGCTGATCAGGTTTCCAACCACATTGCTGTAGGTGGTGCCAGGGTCCCCGGCTCCATTGCCGTCCAAGTCGACCGTGCCCGCGGCTGTCTGCAGGGCGGCCATGGCCAGGGCATTGGTGTTGTCGCCCTTCGCGCCACCTGCGCCTGCGGCGGCGATCAGGGAGGAATCCATCACGATGTTCGGATCGATGGCGAGGCTGCTCACCATGCCCTTGTAGTTGCCTGTGAAGTCCACTCCTGCGGGGAGCCCCGGGTTGTTGGCGTTGGTGGGATCCCCGACGAAGAAGTAGTTGTTGAAGGCGAGCGGTGGGTGCGGGGGGGCCGAGGCCGCATTCGTGACGCCGTCAGCGGCGAAGCCAGTCCGGTGCAGCTGGTTCACGCCCTGCACGATGCCTGCAGCCAGCTGATCCAGCTGCCGCTGAAGGCCCGGGAGGAGGTTGTCCCGCAGGTCAAGCTTGGCCCCAAGCTGGCCCTCCTTGATGCTGGACGTGACAGGCACTGGGGGAATTTCCGTATTCAGGAGGACGCTGGATTTGCCGTCGAGGCCCCCGCCTGGTGACACGCTCAGCTGATATGAGCTCGTGCCGTTGATCAGTACTCCGGTGCCCGCATCCAGCGTGATCTGGTATTCGCCCCTGGCGCCCTCGAAGACGTTGATGCCCACCAGCGCCGAGAGTTTGTCGGTCAGGGCCTTCCGCTGGTCGCGCGCGTCATTGTTGGCGCCTGGGACAGTCTCGGTCATGATGCGCTGGTTCAGGCTGGCGATCTGGTCCGTGAGCGCGTTCACTTCCGTCACCAGGCTTCCCACCGCCTGGTCTGCATTGTTCCGCTGATCCTCCAGCAGCTGGTACCTCGTCTTCAGGGCGGTGACCAGGCCCTGCGCCTTGTTGACCAGGTTGGTCCGCAGGGCAGCACTCTGAGGCTGGGCCGACAGATCCTGGAACCCCTGGAAGAAGGCTTGGACCTGGGCCCCGATCCCAGAGGTGCCGGTATCGGCAAGGCTGGTGGAGATCGCGTTCAGGCCTGCGAACCGCTCGGAAGCACCCGATTGCCTGGCGGTCTCCCGGTAGATCTGGAGATCCAGGAACCGGTCACGAATGCCCTGGACCGAAGTCAAGGAAACCCCGGTGCCGAAATAGAGCTGTCCTTCGGCCAGCGAAAGGTTCGAGGAGAGGTCCGCCCGCTGCCGGGTGTACCCGGGCGTATTCACATTCGCGATGTTCTGCCCGACCACACTCAGAGCCGACTGCTGGGCCTGAAGGCCGGAAAGTCCTAGATAGAGGCTGGCATTCAGTCCGGGCATGGCTAGACCTTTCCATGGAACCGCTGGACGCGGACCGGGGCCTCTGCGGGGAATCCCCCCCGTCCGTACACCGGCGCGTCGGACATCTCCGAGAACGCGGCCCGCAGGGGCGATTGGAGCCCCATGATCAGGGTCTGGATGGCAATGATGCGCTGCTTCAGAGTCCGGGCGGCCACGGCATCTTCGGGCCACCCCACCAGTTCCGACCAGCGGATACCCGACAGGAGCGCGGCCGGATCCTCACCCTCGATCAATCGTGTCTCGAGCGCGTCCAGGAGTTCGGGCACGGCATGCAGCATGGAAGACCTCCGTAGCCCTCTTCCGGCAAACCTCAGGCCAAGAGGTCCACGTGCGGCCCGGCACCCTCTGCCGAGGTGTCCCGACCTTCCTCCTCCGGGAGTTCCTCCGTGGCCCCGGTGCCATGGCCCGCCCCCCGCTTCTGCTCATGGGTGCTCTGCTCGGTCAGCTTCAGGACATCCGCCTCCGCCACATCCGATACATCGAGCAGGGCTTCCGCGAGCTTGGCGTCGAAGGCCTGGCGGCGCGCCTGATCCCGCTGCACCTGAAATCCGCCCTCCATGGCCTGCCGCACCGTCTCGACCGCGGCGGTCTGAAGGATCTGGCGTTGTCCAAGCGGACTGATCATGCCCTCACAACAAGGGCCTGAAGGCTAGGAATGGCGTCCTTTCGCCATGTGTTCCTTGATGAGCCCTTCGGCCACGGCCTCTCCATCGGGGTTGTAGGCATCGGCATCCAACCGGACCTTGATGGCTTCCACCTTCTCCATCCGGATGTCGGGGACGACGGCCAGAGCCTCCTGAGCCACGGCCACAAGGCGTGCCTCTGTAGAGACTTGGACGGCATCCGAACCGGAAACCGAAGCTACGGGAGCCGCCGCAGGGGCACTGGACGTCTTCTGTCCGGTCGCGCTCTGGGTGCTTCCGACACCACTCGGTTTGCCGCTGATGCGCATGATTACCTCGACAAGGTTCTATCGGCAGTTTGCCAAGAACCTTCAATCCACTGGGAGTTCTTTTTCATGCGCGGTTTTTTCTTGACGGCTCCAGCTGGCCTTCAGACGCTCGGCCAGTCCCCACCCATGGCCCGTGGACACGGCCTGGTCCACCACCGCCTGATCCATCAGGTATTCATAGGTGGACCGCGACTGTCCGGATTCCCCGAACAACCCCGAGGGCTGCACCGTCTTCCGCATGGTCTGGAAGAGCAGGCTCATCAGGAGCCCCTCGAACTGGCGGGCCGCCTTGTCCGTGCGCTCGTCTTGGCCGGGCAGGGCCTGGGCGCCCTGGACCTGGGTCACGGAATCGACGGAGGGCAGGCCCTGGGCGATCACAGCACCCTCAGTTCGGCCTGGAGTGCGCCCGCTTCCTTGATGGCCTGCAGGACGGCGACCATGTCGCGGGGGCTCACGCCCATGCCGTTCAGCATCTCAGCCAGCTTGCCCACGCTGACGCCTGGTTCGACGGTCACGGTCTTGGGTTTCTCCTCCACGGCCGTCACGTCCTTCTTGGTGGCCTGGACGGTCTTGCCTTGGCTGAAGGGGGCCGGCTGGCTCACCAGGGGCGTCGACGACACCACGATGCTCAGGCCGCCCTGCACGATGCTCACCGCCCCGATCCGCACTTCCGAACCCAGGATCACGGTGCCGGTGCGCTCATTGACCACCACCCGCGCCTTGGGCTGCAGTTGGATGTTCAGGTTCTCAAGCCGCGCCACCAGCTCCACGGCACGCCCCTGGAATTCCTTCGGGATCTTCAGTTCCACGGTGCGGGCATCCAGCGGCTGGGCGAGTTTCTCCCCCAGTTCCTCGTTGATGGCGTGCACCACGCGGATGGCGGTGGTGAAGTCCTCTTCCGCGAGGCTGTACCGCAGGGTGGGGCGGGCGTTGAAGTCGCCCCCCACCTCGCGCTCGATGATGCCTCCATCCGGCACGCGACCCACAGTCGGATGGTTCTTGGTGACCGAGGCCCCCCCGGCCGCGGCGCTGAAGCCGCCGACCAGAAGGGGACCCTGCGCCACGGCATAGGTCTGCCCATCGGGTCCCTGGAGGGCGGTCATCAGCAGGGTCCCGCCAGCCAGCGACTTGGCATCGCCGGTGCTCGAAACCGTCACATCCAGTCGCGATCCAGACCGGGCAAAGGGAGGCAGTTCCGCCGTCACCATCACCGCCGCCACATTCTTCACCTTGATGGTGGTCGGGTTGACCGTCAGGCCTTGGCGAGACATGAGGTTGGCCAGCGACTGGACCGTGAACTTGGTCTGGTCCTTGTCGCCGGTGCCATCCAGGCCCACGACCATGCCGTAACCCAGAAGCTGGTTGCCTCGGACGCCCTGGAGCCGGGCCACGTCACGGAGCTTCGACTCCACTTTCTTTTCGGCCTTGGCGACATCCGCACCGCAAAGGGCCAGGCATGCCAAGAGAAGGGCTGCGACGCGCATGGAGGCTCCCTAGAACGGCCAGATGTAGGCAAGCAGGCGGCTGATGTATCCAGGCTTCAGCGTTTCATCGACCACGCCCTGCCCGCCGTACCCGACGCGCAGTTCCGCCACCTGCCCGGAGGTGATGGCGTTGGTGGCATCCAGCATGTGGGGATCAAGCATGCCGGCCACGTAGAGCCGCTGGGTCTCGTTGTTCAGCTGGATGTCCCGGTAGCCCTCAAAGATCAGGTTCCCGTTGCCCACCACCTTGACGACTCGCGCCGTCACCGTGGTGGTGAAGGTGGCGCTGCGTCCCGTGGTTCCGGTTCCGGCGAACTTGTTGGTGTTTCCGGTGGTCTTGTCGGCGGTGCTGCTCCCGATCCCGAACCCAGCCAAAGCGCTAAAGAGATTGGGACTGCTTAGCTTGTTGCTGCCCACGCGGCTCGTCGTGACATCAGCCTTGCTGATGGCATTGGTGCTTTCGCTGATCTTCAAGGTCACCAGATCATTGACACGGAAGGCCCTCAGATCCGCGATCATCGGGCGGTCCCGCCAGAGGCTCCCCTCGCTCAGGGGCTGCATGGGCGGCGCCTCCTCCACATAGGGGATGGCGGGCTTCTTGGCCAGGTTGGCATCGTGACGCTTGGGAATGGAGCAGCCGAATCCCACAAAGAGCAGGATGATGGGCAGCATTTTCCTCATAACGCACCTCCAGCCCTGATACGGGCGAGGACGGTGCCAAACCTTCAGGCCAGGGCGACCAGGATTCGATCGTGACCCGCAAGATCCTGATGAATCATAACCTTGCTCCAACCCATGCCCATGCCACGGCGGCACAACTCGCCACCCTGGCCGGCCCCGATCTCCAGCAGACAGGCCGGTGCCTGCCGATCCCGGGCCTGCCGCAGCAGGGCCTCGGACAGGGCCAGCCCCCGATCCGGAGCGAAGAGGGCAGAAGCCGGTTCAAAGGCCAACTCCCGTTGCAGGGTCGGCTGATCCGCGGGGTCCACATAGGGCAGATTCGCCACCACCAGGCCCACTGGGTCGGGAACCGGCTCCAGCAGGTTGCCCTCCACGAAGGCGATCGGGGCGCCGAGGCCCCGTGCGTTCTCCTCCGCCACCGCCAGGGCCCCCGGGCTCAGATCCGAGGCGCTCATCTGCCAGTCGGTCTCCAGGGCCAGGCTGACCGCGATGATGCCACTGCCCGTTCCCACGTCCACGCAGCGGTCCACACTCAACCGCCTGCCCACATCCAGGGCTGCCTCCACCAGCAGCTCCGTCTCCGGACGCGGGATGAGCGTGTTGGGATTCACCTTGAAGCGCCGGTCCCGGAAGTAGGTCCAGCCCAGGATGTAGGCCCAGGGCTCGCCCTTGCGGCGGTGGCGCACCCAGGTACTCACGCGGCGGCGGACCTCGGCGGGCACTTGATCGCTGCCGTGGGCCGCCATCCAGGCGCGTGACAGGTCCAGCCCTTCCTCAAACCACCGGACGCACTCCGCATGGGCCTCGTCTGGATCGAGGAACACAGCCAGGGCCGCGGCCAGGTCAAGGCGGAGCTGATGGTAGGTCTGGGCCATCCCTCCAGCCTAGCGCGAGTGGCGTTCCACTCCATGCAAACCAAGGAAAGCCCTGCTCGCGGTAAGGTGCGAGCAGGCAGGACGCCTCCTTCTGTGTTGTTGGCCGAATCCGGTGCCCTTGGCTCCCAGCTTCGGGCGGCGCGTCAGCCCATCAGGGCCTTCGCACGCTCCTGGCTCTGCTGGGCCACGATCTCGTGGAGGCTGCCGCCGTGGCTGTCCATGGTGACCACCAGGGGGAAGTCCTCCACCTCGATGATCCAGAAGGCCTCGGGGCTGCCGAATTCCTCGAGCATCTTCACGTCCACGACACGCTTCACGCGCTCGGCCAGGAGGCTGCCTGCGCCGCCGGTGGCGTGAAGGTAGACGGCGCCGGTCTTCTGCAGCCCCTCACTGGTCCTCTTGCCCATGCCCCCCTTGCCGATGACCCCGCGCACCTTGTAGGTGTCGATGACATCGGCCTGGTAGGGCTCCTCCCGGATGCTGGTCGTGGGACCGGCGGCCACGAAGGACCAGGTGCCGTCCGCGTTCTTCTTCACGACCGGACCGCAGTGGTAGATGACCATGTTCTCGAGGATGGGCTTCAGCCACTCGGGCTTCTGCTCCTTCATGAACTTGTGGCCCATGTCGCGGCTGAGCACGACCCGGCCATTGAGCAGCACTTCGTCGCCGACCTTGAGTTCGCGGATCTGAGCTTCGGTGATGGGGGTGGTGAGTCGGATCATGGGAGCCTCACAGATCGTAGGAAGGCTGGCCGCTGGCCGGGAATGTGACCGTTCCGCGCCGGCTGCTCCAGCACATGTAGCTGATGCTCACGTAGAAACTGGCGGGATGGCGGTACATTTCCTCAATGTGGACGCCGAGAGCCGTGGTGACGCCGCCATAGCCCATGGGTCCGATGCCCAACGTGTTGAGATCCTGGGTGACCTCCTTCTCGAAGGCATCCATCTTGGGATCAGCATTGGCCGTGCCCAGCTTGCGAAGGATCAGCTCCTTGCTCTTCTCGTAGCCCGTGACGCGGTCACCACCGATGGCCACACCGAGGATGCCGGGGCTGCAGCCCTGGCCCTGGGCCTTCACCACGGCATCGATGATGCACTTGCGCACGCCCTTGATGTCCCGGCCCGCGCCCAGCGCGGCATCCGGCAACCGGTACTGCGCGCCCACGTTCTCACAGCCCCCGCCCTTCTGCATGACCGAGATCTCGATCTCGGGCCTGTCCCACTCCTCGAAGTGGATGGCCGGATGGTGCTCGTGGAAGGGATCCATGTTGGTGCCGCTGTTCTTGCCGCTCAGCGACTCCACGCAGTTGGGACGCAGCCAGGAGCGCTTCGTCGCCTCGACCACGGCCGCGCGGATCTGCGCCTTGGCAGCGCGCTGGCTGAGGCCGAAGGGGTGGCGCACCCAGAAGATCACCGAGCCCGTATCCTGACAAAGCGGCGTCACCTGGCCATCCGCCAGGTTGATGTTGCGCACCATGTCGTTCAGCGTGTTGAAGGCGCGGCTGCCCTCCTCCTCGGCATCGCGGCCCTTCACGATGGCATCGATCACGTCCTGGGGCAGGCGGCTGGTGGTCCGCCGCAACAGCTCCGTCACCGGCAAGGTCAGGTCCAGGTCCTTCGGATTCGCAAGGTCCGCCCGCCAGCCTTCGGGCAGGATGGACTTGGACGCCACCACCTCCGGCGAGGTCAGGGTGGGAATGACGCACTCAGACATGGGCCCTCCGGGATGCAGACCCCCATGATCCGCCCGGCGAAGCTCATGCTCAAGTGATCAATGTCCGGTTCCCCCAGTCACGGGAGGCGGGCTGATCTCACCGCCCGAGGGACCATGCCACCCACCCATGTCATCTGGCTGGCTACCCCCCGGGGCCCCATCTGGTCCAACATGGGGATCGCATCTCCTCACAGGAGCGGATCCCATGAACCCGAGGCTGAGAAATCCAATCGGATGCCTTGCCATCGCCTGCGCCATCGTCTCCACCGCCGGCTGCTCCAACGCCTCCGGTTACACCCAGACTCCCGAGGAGTTGACGCCAAGGTTGGACATCATCGCCGGGGACAACCAGAGCACGCAGGTCCATGCGCCGTTCCCGACGGCCATGAAAGTGCATTTCCACAAGAACGGCATGTCCCTCGGTGGGCATCCCGTGACGTTCTCGGCTCCCGGAACTGGCGCGGGGGGCACCTTCCCCGATGGCTCCACCAATGCCACTGTGGTCACCGATGATGGGGGCAATGCGGTGGCACCCACGTTCACAGCCAACGGGACCGCAGGCAGTTACACCATCCTGGCCTGGAGTGCCAACTACCAGGTCACCTTCCATCTGACCAATCAGTAGGCCCCAGTGCTCAGCGCCCCCAGGCCCGGCAAAGAGCCAGGGTCAGATCCAGCAAGGGCGCCTCACTCCGGGACAGGGCCATGCCCTTGAGGTCACGCTCGCACTGGTTCACCCGCCCCAGGAGGGCTTTGACCCCGCGCGCCTTGAGCTTGGCCAAGGCATTCCGGTAACCCTCCAGCAGGAAGGCCTGCTTGGGCGACATCCCCAGTGCGCCAAGCAGTTCGGCACCCTTCAGACCCTCTCCCTCCGCTTCCGCCAATCGCAGCAGACGGTCCACTTCCCGGCGGACCTGTCCAAGCATCATCAAGGGCTCGTCGCCATCCTCCAGGGCCGTGCGCAGAGCCCTGAGGGCCCCCGCGGCATCCCCCTTCTGCCAGGCGCCGGACCAGGCGAACGCCTTCTGGTCAGCCAGCCGGAAGGTGACCTGATCCACCATGGCCTCGGTCACACGGCGGTCCTCGGCGAGCAGATCCAGAACCTCGAGCGCGCGCTTGAGCAGGCCCGGGTGGCCGCCCTGGCGCTGGGCCAACATGGCCGCCGCGGCCCCCTGGAGCGCCAGCCCCAGCCGCCGGGCCTCGGCGTCGATGAACGCGGGGATCTCCACCGCATCCAGGGCCCCGACCTTCAGGATCCTTCCCGCCTTGGTCCAGTCCGTCCAAGGCTTGGCGCCCAGGGCCTTCCCTGGGGCGGCCGGAAGGGTGTTCCAGGCCACCAGCAGCAGATTTACACCGGCCGGCGGCTTCTCGAGGATCGCCTTGACCGCGGCCGGCAGCTCCTTGGCGCGGGTGAACAGGTTGTCCGCGGCGGGCACGATGACGGTGCGGGCCTCGGCGCCGAGGGGCGCGGCTTCCTGCAGGGCGGCCGTGACCTCAGGCCAGGGGCAGCCTTCGGAACAGACCGTGAGCGAGAAGTCAGCCCACTCGGGATCCACGTGCTTCTGCTTCCAGGCCTCCAGGGCTTCACGGCGGCCATCGCCGTCCTCCCCGTGCAGCAGGGCGAAGCCGTGATTCAGCCAGGCGGCAGGCACGGCCATCAGTCGATGCCCTCCAGCAGCTGGGTGAGGAAGCTCTCGGCGAAGTCATCCGCGAGGCTTTCCAGCACCTGCAGCTCGCGGCTGTCGAAGCTGGCGAAGTTCTGATCCACCCGGTACTGGTTCGAGAAAGTCAGGCCGCGGCGGGAAAGCACCACCACACCGGTCTGCCCGTCGAGCAAGTCCACGCTGGCCACCACCGCCACCTCCACGCGAGAGGCAGAGCCTGCGCTGGCCTTGGCCTTATCGTTGCCGAGGGTGAGACCGATGGGCCGGGACACATAGCTCTCCAGGGTCCCCTGAAGCACCCAGCGGGAGGGCTCGCCCTGAGCCACCAGCCGCCAGGGGCTGGCCGCCACCACGCGGTTCTCAAGCGCCTTCGTGAAGCGATCCTCCAACCCAAGCCGCGGCGTGAGGTTGCGGAACCGCGCCAGGCGGATGGTCTCCCCCTGCTTCGCCCAGGCCGCGGAGCGCTGCTGCCGGTCCAGGCGGTGGTACCCGCAGCCGGTCGCCACCAGGCAGGCGGCCAGCAGGAAGGAAGCCCCTGACGGCGAAATCCTCACGGGTGGTATACACCGACGTATGGCAGGTTGCGGAGCTTGCCGTCGAGGTCGAGGCCGTAGCCCACGACGAAGTGATCCTCGATGGTGAAGCCGATGTAATCCACCGGAACCTCGACCTTGCGTCGGCTGGGTTTGTCCAGCAAGGTGCAGATCTTCAGGCTGAGGGGTTCGCGATCCTTCAGCAGGTTGCCCACCTTGAACAGCGTGAGGCCCGTGTCCACGATGTCCTCCACCACCAGGGCATGGCGCCCCTGGATGCTCCGGTCGAGGTCCTTGAGGATGTGCACCTCACCTGTGCTTTCCATGCCGCCGCCATAGCTGGCCACCTGCATGAAGCTCACGTCGATGTCCAGGTCCATGGCGCGAACCAGATCCGCGAAAAAGGGGAACACGCCGTTCAGGAGGCCGATGACCACGAGGTCCTTCCCGGCATAGTCCTTCGTCAACTGGGCCCCCAGTTCCTGGACCCGGGCCCGGATCTGGGCCTCGGTCACGAGGGGGGTGATGCGCGTTCGCATGAAGACTCCTGAAGCGGGGACCTGAACCTGGAAATCGAATCCTAAATCCTTATCCATTCAACCTCATGAGGCCACGCCGGGTCCATCCAGGGACGGCGGTTTCTCCTTGATTCCGTTCGTCGGAGCCTAACATGATGGCAATAGCCACCTTGAGCGAGCCCCTGATGATCCAGACGGCCAACCCGACCGCTGATCGGACCCCCGATCCGGGCTCGCCGTACCACACCCCGGAGGTTTTGGCCTGGGTGGAGGAGGCCCAGCAGGGCGATCAGGCCGCCTTCGGCGCCCTGGTCCGGCTCTTTTCGAGGGATGTCTACGGCAAGGCCTTCTCCATCCTGAAGAACCACCAGGACGCGGATGACGTGGTGCAAGAAACCTTCATCCGGGTCTACCGCGCCCTGCCTGGCTTCCGCTTCGAGTCCTCGTTCCGCACCTGGCTCATCACCATCGCCACCCGCCAGGCCCTGAACTACCGGGAGCGGGTCGCCAAAGAGCACGAGAGCCTCGATGGCCCCGAAGGCACGCTCGAACATCCGGCCCTCCGGGTCGACGAGACCCAGATCACCGCCCTCCTGGACCAGGAGGCCCGCCGCCTGCTGCAGGAGGCCCTGCCGAAGCTGCCCAGGCGGCAGAAGCAGGCCCTGACCCTCAAGCTCCAGCACGATTGGAAATACGAGCGGATCGCCCTGGAGATGGGCACCTCCGTGGGCAGCGTGAAGGCCCACATCTTCCACGCCATCCAGAACCTGACCCACCATGTCAAAGGAGGTCGCGCATGACCCAGGCCCTCCCCATTGCCGACCCCTGCACCCCCGTCCTGGAGGCCATCCTCGCGGACCCCCTGGACCCCGGCCCCGAAGCGGAGGCCCACATGAAGCTCTGCCGCGCCTGCTCTGAGACGCGGGTGGCCTACCTTGCCCAGGAGGAGTGCCCCGAGGTCCTGGCCCCGGTCGGCTACTTCGAGCGCCTCCCCGACCGCATCCTCCGGAAGCTGCCCGCCCGCCCCCGCCTGCGCCTGCGGATGGGCCCCTTCACCTGGGCCGCCGCGGCCGCGCTGCTCATGGCCGTGGGGGCTGGCGCCTTCTGGGCCGGGCGCGCCAACCGGGCGCCCATGGTCGAAGCCACCCTGCCCCGGACGCCCTCCGAAATCCAGGAGATCCTGCCGGAGGCCCCCTTCCTGGATCCGGAGGATGCCTTCTCCCAGCTGACAGCCCTCTCCCAGCAGGACGCCGATGCCGTCCTCCAGACCCTCCGTGATCGCCAGGCCCAGCCACCCGCGAAGAAATGAACTGAGTTACCAGTGGAGTCGCCCATGTCCATCCGAACCCTCCTGCTCCTCGCACTGACCGCCCTCACCCTGGGCGCCCAGGGGCGGATCCGCCCCGAGCGGGCCTTCCGGGACCCCCCGGAGCGCCGCGTGGGCCCACGCCGGGAACGGATCGTGGCGGTGCTCCATGAACTCCGGTCGAGGAAGCTCCAGAAGGCCCTCGGCCTCTCTGAGGAGAAGGCCAATGCCATCGCAGACCGCTGGGCCCTCTTCGATGAGGAATCCGCCTCGCGCCGGCTGCTGATGGGCCAGCTGCGCCATCAGATGAACACCACCTTGACGGGCCCCGGCAGCGAGGATGAGAAGAACCGGAAGCTGCAGCCCGTGATGGAGGAACTCGCCACGCTTCGGCAGCAGCAGGAAGCCTCCCGGAAGCGCTTCGAAGAAGACATCCGGGGCTCCCTTACCCCGGCGCAGCAGGGGCGCTTTATCCTCCTGGTGGATGAATTCCAGAAATCCATCCAGGAAGCCATCCAGGAACAGCGGAAGGATAAATAGCCGCGCTTCGCGCCGAGGACAGAGGGCAGGCCCCCCTCTGCGCCCCACCCTCCATCCCCTCCTGAACAGGTGACCTGTGAAATGGATCGTCCTGGTGGCGGCTTCGCTGCCAGCCCTGGCCCAATCGAGTGCAGACCTGGAGCCAACCCCCTCCCGGCCCCCGAATCTCACCCTCAAGCTGGGCGGGCTGGCGGACAGCGCAGGGGGCCAGGACCTCCACGGCAAGCTCACCTGGAGCCCAAGCGGATCCCTCAACCTGTTCCTCTCTGGAGTCCGCTCGAACCTCGCCTCCACAACCCAGGCCCCCAGTCCAGATGGAACCAGCACCACGACCACCACCACCAGCCTTGGTGGCGACCGTTCCTTCGGCGTGTTCGACCTCGGCCTGCGCTACGACCAGACGGACATGTCCGGCCTGCTGGCCTACAAGCGTTACGGCGTCCAACCTGCCTTCGATCTGGGTGCCTGGCGGCTCGGCTTCGAGTTCACCAGGCGGACCACGGAGTTCGACCGACTTCACTTCACCAGCCGACCCATCAGCACGCCCACCGGCATCGTCTACGTGACGGGGTACGCGGACCTGAGGGTCACCGACACCGGCATCGGCGCCAACCTCGACTACCTCGGCGAAGTCTGGCGCCCGTACTGCTCCTACATCCACTACGACTACGGATCCTTGCACGGTGAGACAGACGTCGGCCGGATCCGGAACAGCGCGGGAGGCGTGAGCCCGGAGATTTTCGCGATCCTGGCCGGCCGGCTGGTGAGCAGGCTCGAACGGCTCTCCGCGTCCATGGTGAGCGGCAGGGCCTCGCTTCTGGACTGGACGGCGACGGCGGGCCTGGAAGCCGACCTGCGGCGCACCCGCTGGGGTCTGGAGGCGACCCGGGACGTGGATCACATGACCGGGGAGAGCTCGGACACCCTGACCGGAACCGCCGGCTGGAAGGTCAACTCGAGGTTCCTCCTGGAACTCCAGCTGGGGGCCACCCGCTCTGAAGCCTTCGGCACGGACCGCTTCGCCGGCCTGACCTTCACCTTCCGCACACGGCCGGGCTTCTAGGCGGTGGGCGCATCAAGGATCACCGGAATCACCAGGGGCCGTGTCTGCGTGGTCTTCCGGATGATGCGGCGCAGGGCCAGGCGCAGCGTGTCGCGGATGGCCTCATCATTCCTGCGGACCTCGGGGGGCGCCTCCTCGTAGGCCTTCCTCGCCACGCCTGCCAGCAGCTCGGCATAGGCCTCGTCGTCGGACAGCACCACGAACCCCCGGCTGAGGATGGTGGGCGCTGCCGCCAGGTCCCCCGTCTTGGGATCCACCAGCAGGGTGGCGAAGACCACACCGTCCTCCTGGAGGATGAGGCGGTCCTGCACCACGCGGGCATCCACCATGTGGTCCACACCCTCGTGCACGAAGCACTTGCCCACCGGCACGGCGCCGGGCATGTCCACCCGGCCATCCAGGAAGAGGCGCAGGCAGAGGCCGCCATCGAGCAGTGAGATGCGCTCTGGTGACCAGCCCAGGGATCCCGCCAGGGCGCTGTGGGCCCGCAAGTTCCGGTAGGTGCCATGGACGGGCACCATCTGCGTGGGCCGAACCGCGCGGATCAGGTCAGCCAGCTCCTCCCGGCTGCCATGACCGGAGGCATGGACGGGGCCCAGGCCGTCTTTGGAGGTCTCGGCACCCAGGCGTTCCGCCGCATCGAGCATGCGCGAGATGGCCACCTCATTGCCCGGAATGGCCCGGGCGCTCACCACCAGCCGGTCGCCCGGTTCCATGGGCAGGCCCTTCACCTCCCGGCGCAGCAGGCGGGCCAGCCCGCTCATGGGCTCGCCCTGGCTGCCGGTGCAGAGGACCACCAGCTCATCCTTCCGGTAGAGGTGGGCGTCCTTGACATCCACCAGGAGGTCATCCGGCAGATCGAGTCGCTTGAGCGCACGTGCCAGCGCCAGGTTCCGTTCCAGGCTGCGGCCCAGGAGCACCACCTGGCGCCGGAATTCATAGGCCAGGTCCACCACCGTCTGGAGGCGGTGGATGTTGGAGCTGAAGGTGGTGATGAAGAGCCGGCCCTTCGTCTGTTCAAAGGCGGCCTCCAGGCCTTCCCTGCACACGGCCTCCGAAGGGGACCGCCCCGGCCGCCCCACATTGGTGGAATCCGCCATGAGGAGGCGCACGCCAGCATCCCCCAAGGCCCTCAGCCGCTCTAGGCCGGTGTGGCGACCGTCCAGGGGATCGGGATCCAGCTTGAAGTCGCCCGAGTGCACCAGCACGCCCTGAGGGGTGTGCAGTGCCAGGGCGCAGGCATCCGGGATGCTGTGGGTCACGGGGATCCACTCGGCCTCGATCTCGCCATCGCCCACCTTCACCCGCCCATAGTCTGGCACCACATGCAGCAGTTCCGTGTCCAGGTCATGTTCGCGGAGCTTGCCTTCCAGCAGGCCCAGGGTGAAGGCGGTGCCATAGACAGGAACCGGCCAGCGCCGCAGGAAGTACGGCAGGGCGCCCAGGTGATCCTCGTGGCCGTGGGTTAGGAGCACAGCCTGGAGCTGGTCCGCGAAGGGTTCCAGATAAGCGAAGTCCGGCACGATGGAATCGATGCCCGGCTGGTCATCGGAGGGGAAGAGCTGGCCGCAGTCCACCAGGAAGAGGCTGCGGGCGCTGTGCACCACCAGTGCGTTCATGCCGAACTCGCCGAGCCCGCCGATGGGGATCAGGCGCAGTTCGTCGGCAGCGGGGGCCTCGGCCCAGGCTTCGAATTCAGGCGCTACAGGCATGACGATGGGAACACCTCGGGATGATGGCTCAACAATGTGCGGGTCGCCGAGAACCAGGCCGAAGGTTCGATCACCTCGGCGCGAAGCATCGAAGCCAGGCCGGCATCGGTCAGGGTTTCAGCCGGCAGGACACCCTGCCAGTTGTTCGCCAGGGTCTTCCTGCGGTGGGCAAAGGAGCGGTGGAGCACCTGTAGCAGGGCCCGGCGCTCTGGCAACGAGGGGGCATCTCCACGGGGCTCGAACAGCACCACCGCCGAGTCCACCTTGGGCGCCGGCCGGAAGGAGCCCGGCCCCAGTTTCACAAGCCGGGTCAGCCGGGCGCACAGCTGGGCCAGCACCGAGAGCGGGCCATAGGCCTTGGTTCCAGGCACGCCCATGAGCTTCTGGGCCACCTCCAGCTGGAACATGAGCACCATGCGATCCCAGGCAATGTCTTCGGTTAGCAGGCGGGCCAGGATGGGCGTGGCGGCGTTGTAGGGCAGGTTGCCGATCACCGACCAGGGGTCGCCCTCCGGCAGCGGGATCTGGACGGCATCGCCCTGCAGCAGATGAAACTGAGGCTGGGCGGCAAATCGGCTCTCCAGTAGGTCACAGGCCTCGGGATCCAGGTCCACCGCCCACAAGGGGCGCCCATCTGCCAGCAGGCGTTCTGTCAGTACCCCTGGTCCGGGTCCGATCTCCAGCAGGCGCGGGGCGCTCGACGCGAGCGCCGCTCCCACAATCGTGGCGATGGCTCCCTCGTTCACCAGGAAATTCTGGCCGAAGGCCTTTTTGGGTCGAAGACGGGCGATGGGCGAGGGATCCGGCACACCCCAGCGTACCACCTCGGCCCTTCCACCATGAAAAGGGGCCCTTGCGGGCCCCTGGACACCGGTATGACTTGTGATGGCTACTTGACGATGCGCCAGCTCCGGGGAGCGAAGGCGATGGTGCCACCGCCAGCTGCAAAGCTCTGGATTTTCACGCTGCTGGTGGTAGCACTGGTCGTGTCCTGGCCGCTCTGAAGGATGAGGCGGCTGCCCACCGAGGTCAGATCACCAGCCAGATTCGCCCAGGTGAAGACATAGCCATCCCCTCCGCCCGCGGTGGAGGCGGATACATCCCCATTGCCGAAGGCAGGGGACAGAGCGTTGCTCATGCGGTAGGTATAGGTCGTCCCGGCGCCTTGGCAGGTCGTCGAACTACCCGTGGAGGCCGGGCGGAACGTCGAGAAGATCAGGGCGCCATTGATGACCAGGGGCGTCAGGTAGGCCTTCTCATAGAGGTAGTGGGTGGCATCGTTGGGATCCACGATGGGGGCATGGAACCGGAGGTAGTAGCCCAGGAGCTGGTTGTTGCCGAGGTAGCTGGTGTCTCCCGGAGTGGTCACGCTGGTGAGGTCGGCCAACTGGGAGTCCGTGACCGGGGCCACGTCCACATTGCTCGGGAGCCCACCAACGGTCGGCAGGTCCGCGCTGTCCTGCCGGTCGAAGACCATGACCTGCCGGTTCACGCGGCTGGAGACCGGGTTGATGGGATCCTTGTCCATGGGATCGTTGCGATCGCCGGTCCCGAAGGTCACGCCCACCACAGGTGGAATCATGTTGGCCGCATACGTGCTTCCCGCAGGGCGCAGGAACTGGGGAATGGCCCTGGGGACCCGGAAGGCCACAGGAACCGAGGTCACCGGGGAGGCCGTGGTCACCTTACCGGCCGTGAGCCCTGTCTGTCCTTTGTAGATCCAGCGGACACCAGCATTTCCAGGCGTCAGGCTGCTGTTGGCGGATCCATCCGTGGTCCACTGATCGATGTTCGAGTGGTCCACGCGCCATCCAGGGGCCCCGGTGGTCAGTTTTTCCATGGAGCCCAGGGCGTAGACGCCACCCGACTGATCTCCAAAGTAGACACGCTGGGCACGACCCGAACCCAGCAGGAACTGGAAGGGGAAGCCACCCGCCGAGATCGCCCCCATGTTCGGGAAAGAGGCTGCCAAGGCGGCGTTGTTCACGAAGTCGAAAATCTTGATTGGAGTGCCATCGAGAACATTGATGGCCAGAAGGGAGCGCCCTAACTTGGCAGGGCCCGTATTGGGAGTGACCGTGAGGGAATCCAGCTCGTTGTTGCTGTAGCCTCCGCCCAGGATGACGACATCCTTGATCGCGCTGGGAGAAGACCCAACTTCCACCTCGGCGAGGCCAATGGTGGAGGTGGCGAGCCCCATGGTCTTGATGGCGGGATCTGCGGAATTATTCGGATCGACAACCCAGGACAACATCGGCGCGCCCGGATTCTTGATGTCGATGGCGTAGTAGCTGCGCCCTCCCTTGCGGAGGCCAAAAATGACGCGGACCGTGTCGGCACTGTCGACCTTGAAGTTCCCGACGGTACTTCCGCTGACTGGAGCATCGTTGAAATAAAGGATGGGCGTGCCATCGACGGCATAGAGGTGAGTGCTGGGATCACCGGTCATCAGCTGCCCCAGTTTGTTGACATTGGGACCACCGGGTTTGTTCAGGAACTCAGAGGGGACAAAGCTCCAGAGTTCGTCCAGCGTGGCGAAGAGCTTGCCCGCATTGTCGAATCCACTCACCTCTCCGAAGCAGTGGAAGTGCCCCTGGTTATCACCGGCGAAGATGAGCTGGAACCGGGCATCCTTCATGGTCGAATAGGTGGATCCCCACAAAGCCGACAGGGGGCTGTAGCCCGGGATGAGGGCTGGATCCACCTCAATGGCCGCCGGTGAACTGTTGACCACGTCGCCCATGATGTCCGTACGGGTATTCACAGTACCGGTCGTGGGATTGGCCACTTTGTTCTGGTCTGTTGAATTCGCCCCAAGGATGAACCGGATGAGTTTGATGGCACTGGAGGCATCGGCCACCCCCATGACCACCGGGTCCTGCAAAGCGGCGTTCTGATCGCTGAAGGCCTGGGCCGCTGCGGTCAGGGGCAGTCCGCCTGCGGGAATGACCGTTCCGGGAATCACGGTGTAGACCTTCCTGGCCTTCCAACCCTTCGCATAGAGCATGGTGGCGGCGGAAGCCACGGCATTCGTGGCATTGATGTCCGACTGGAAGGTCCCATCGGCGGCCTTCAATCCGATGGTGCCATCAGACTGGAGGCCGATGCCCGTCATGAGCAGATCACCCTTCCAGATGGAACCCTGCCCATCGTTGTTGGTGTCGAAACGCCCCAGATAGGCCCGGTTGCCAAGGTTCAGGCCCACGAGGGGGGCGGATGGTGCAGTGATGCCAGTGTTGGCGCTGACAACCCGGCGCATGATGGCGTTCAGGCTGTTGGCAAGGTAGACCGGGTCCGTGGCATCAAAGAAATTCGTCTGGGCACCGCCCGTCGAAGCGAAGGGCACGGCATTGGCAAGGTCGAAGGAGGTCTTCAGCGGGTCGCCGAATAGCGCAGCTTTGAGGAGGGGGCCCTTGCCACCACCCGTGTCCGTGTTCTTACCAGCCAGGCAGAGGCCGACCGTCATGGTGGTGATCCGGCGGCCACTTGTTCCTGCCGCCCCGCGGGACTTGATGATGAACGGCGCGTAGGCGCTGGGAGCCGAGGCACCCCAATAGACCTGGGAGGCATTTGGCAAGCCATGAGCGGCCACCGCTGAAAGACTCCAAACATTGAAGTTGGAGGAGCCAGGCGTCAGGTTGGCGTAGCTGACAGCTGAAGCCCCGGTTTGGATCTGGGCCTCGGAAGTCCAGGCCCCGCCGCCGGTGCCAAGTGCGCTACCGCTGGTACTGCCAGCGCTCAGGCTGTCGTTGGCATTGCCGTCCGTGAAGAGGATCACGTAGGAGGTCCGGCAAGGGGGGGGGATCTCACCCGTGCTGGCCAGATCGAAGACACTGGAGTGCCCGTCATCAACCGTGAGTTGCGCCAGACAGTTCGCCAGAGCATAGGTCAACGGGGTGACGGTGCTCGGAACTTTGGCCTGCAGGGAGGTCACCGAGGCGTGGCTCGAACCGCTTGTGGATTTCTTAAAGAGCGTGAGATTACGGGCGGAATTGACGCCAAAATTGTCGGCCCTGATGGTGGTCAGGCCCTCTTCGGCGGAGCTGTCATCCAGGAACCGGTAAGCCCACCAGACCTTGTCGCGGTTGTTGAACCAAGCTGTGAGCACGGCCCGCTTCAGGAACTGGCAGCGGGTGCCCGCAGGCAGTCCGTTGGCGAAGGTGGACCGGCCGCCAGCGCTCGCCAGTACGCCCGGGATGATGAACGGCCCTCTGGCGGCGGACGTGCCTACGGTCCCCGAGGCGGTGGGGGCAAGTCCGCTGTCGTCGTAGTAAGTTCCGCCAGCGCCGTAGTTGTCGCTGCCGCTGGTGCCCTTGGAATCCATCCCGAAGAACACCCAGTCCACATAGTCGGTGTTGTAGTCGATGTAGTTGATGAGCGTACTCACTGAACCAGCGGAGGTATAAAGGGTGTCATAGGCGATGTAGTTGTTGCCGGTGACATCGGGGTCGGCGATGCCATCGATGTAATTCGGAAGGGGGGCCGTGACAAGCGGATCCGCGGCGGGCGATTTGAGCAGCGTCCAGGGCAGCGGCAAATCCACCGTCCGGGTGTAGGTGGTGCTGCTGATCTGCCGGCTACCCGTGAGGCGGGCGTGGGTGGCCGTTTTGACGAGGGCTGTCGTCAGGATTCCGCTGATGCGGTTGCCGGCGGCATCCACGAGGTAGCCGTTGAGGTCGGTCGTCCACTTATTCCCGGAGCTGGGGCCCTTCCCGTTCATCGTGATCTTGAAGGTGTTCGAGGTCCCGTTGTCCACCGTGGTGCTCAAGCTGAAGGTAACGCTGTCATCCCCTGGAGAGCCGCCGATATGCGTGCCATAGCTGACGTTGGTCCAGAACTTCCTGTGCCAGAAGACATGGGTCATCGAGCCGGACATGTCGAACATGGTGAGCATCTCGGGCTTCACGCCGCCGCTCTTGTAGACATCGAGCAGGTCCGTGACTGAGGCGAGGTTGGTGCCGACCTGGGCCTGCAAACCCAGGCTCATGGCAAGGCCAAGAACCAGGGACTTGAGGGTGTTTACGCGCGCGGAAGCCATGGGGTCCTCCAATGAGGGATGCGCTTTGAAAAGGTGAACGATGATCTTTGGAATCAGTCGGGATAGGTGGCCACAACTTCGCGCTGGGCCTGGTAGGTCTGGGTCGTGGAGGCGGGGGTCGCATAGCCTGTGACGATGGCCCGCCAACCCTTAGGGGTAATGGAGCTGACACCACCCTTCTTATCCCCGGAAGCGGCATTGTTATCGGAGTTGCCCCCAGTTCCCGCGATGGGCGCGTTGCCCCAGCCCTTGCCGAGGTACCTCAACTCCACATCAAAGGACTGCTTTGCAGTCGCCACCCCGGCGTTGTCCATCTTCATCGCCGCATCTGAGACACCGTAGATGGTGATGGGTGTCCCGGTGTTGATGCCCAGCATCTGGTTGTTGATGCCATCTACGAGGGCCTTCTGCCCGGTGGTCGGGCTGGCCGCTTGGAAATCGGCATCATTCACATGCCCCTGCCCCCAGGTGATCACCCAGTCGAGTCCGGCATCCGCGGCGGCGGCGGCCTTCTCTCCCTGGACAACCGAACCAGCCATGGACAGTTCACGGACGACATTGCGGCTGAGACTAAACGTGGCCGCGCCCATCACGGCGACCAGGACAAGGGCCATGACGATGGTCATTCCGCCTTGCTGCCTCTTGTCGAATGAAGTGATTGGGTTCATGGACATGGCTGACCTCACAGGGGAAGACCGAAATTGCGCGGGGAGACCATGAGTGTCTGGGTCCGTCGGACATAGGCGGCTTGGCCGGCGACATCACTGCTTTCCGCGCGCGGGGCCGCAGACCGGGACACGACATCCATGCGGATGAGGAAGGGGTAGCTTCGGAACCAGAGTGGGTTGGTGGCATCCCGGGCTGGGGTCCCCTTGGCGCCCAGGGGAACCAGCTCGGTCGTAATCTTCGCGACGATGGCATCCCAGTTGGCCGCCCCAGTGCGATTCCAGGTGGTGCCGCCGTTGAAGCTGAGGTCGACCCGAAACCCTTCGATGTTCTCGGCGATGACTTCGATGGGAACGGCTGCCCAGGCCACCGCAGTCCCGCCTACTGGATAGGGAGCCTGCTGGCGGACGAGACAGGGAATGGTGATCGCCGGATTGGAGGGATCCCAGGCGCGGGCCTGGATGGAATAGCGGGTCACGACACTGGGTCGGTAGAACGCCAACGGCGTGTTCGCCAGGTGGGACTTGGTGCCGGGAGGATTCACGGCATAGGGTCCCCCCATGTTCTGGTGGGTACTGGTGGTCGCCACATCTGCGAGGATCACATTGCCGCTGGCGCCGGAGATGATGAACTGCTCGAAGCTCCCATCGAGAATGGCAACGATGTCCCCGGCACGCAGATCTGAGAGGTTGCCGCTCTGAAGGGAAAGGTTCAGGCCTGTGCTGGTGACATTAGACCCCGGGGGGCCCGACAGGACGGCCTGGATAGGCAAGGGGAGGTCACTCACGTACTGCAGTTCATCGGGGTTGGGGACCAGAGGTCCGGTCACCAAGGTGCCGGGGCTGGCGGGGTTGGGCCCAGTCACGATGACCGGGGTGGGGCTCGGCAGGATCATGAAGGGCTCTTGCGTGCCACTGACCACGGAGTAGTGGGCACCCGTGGGATTGTTGAATCCGACATAGGCAAAGTAACCAATGGAAGCGACATCATCCTGCAGGGAGGCCAGAGCCCAGCGGCCCCGTCGCTGGCTGGCGATGGTGTCGTTCACCCGTTGGAAGCCGGCCAGGTTCGTGGAGTAGACCCGCAGCATGCCCGCAGTCAAAAAGCCAATGAACATCACTGCCACCAGCATCTCGATCAGCGAGAATCCCTGCTGGAGAGGACGGAAGCGCCGGAAGGATCGGAGCATCATGGTTGGTCTCCTAGTACCGGATCAATCGGCTCATGGACAAAGTGCTGACTGGCATGGCGGCTCCGGCGGCATCGACGGCCTGGTCCTGCCAGGTCACAGTGACCACGAACTCCCTCAAATCCATGCCCATGATCGGGGCCTTGGGAGTGGGGGCCGAGGCGACGTTTCTAGCCCACCGCACTGTGAAGACGGTCGTAGGGTCGCCGGCAGCCACCGGCAATCCGTTGATATCAAACGTGCCGAAGGGGCCTGCGGCACCGCCTCCGGTATAAACCCGAGCAACTGGGTAGGCCACCCCTGTGCCCCGGATTCCGGCTGCGTAGATCCAAGAATTGTTGCCTTCTGCCTGAATGGCGCTCAGGCAGCCCTCCGCGAGCGCTGTGGCCGTGAAGCGGTTGCGGCCTCCGGAGTTGCTGCGCAGGGTGGATACCTGCAGTGCGGCAAGGCCGAGCAGACCGATCCCGAATATGAGCGCGGTCATCAGCAGTTCGACCAAAGTGAATCCAGACTGACGGGAGGCCCGGGATGTCATGAGAGGCTCCTAGAGACGCTGCCAAGGCGAGGCTGGATCGCCTGCATTGGGCTTGTAGAAGGCATGGATGCCATTCGCCCGGGTCACGAGCACGAGACCCGCCGGAGCGCTCCGATAGGACGCGCCATTCCTCATGCCTGCAACATAGACGTAGAAATCGGCGCTTGCATGACCGGTGGAATCGAAGGAGAAGGTCGAGCTGGTGGTGCCGGTGAAGAGTTTGGCGGAAGTGCCGGGGTTGACGCTGTTGGTGAAGAGGCTCTTGATGGCGGCGACTCCGCCCGTCAGGGGATCGGGGTTTGGCGCGGCCTGTGTGTAGATGGGCCAAGCCGAACTGGTGTCGATGCCGGAATAGCGCGTGGCATCCCGGCCAGCGGCATCCCGCCGCCACGTGGTGAGGACCTGATTGGCCGGAGCTGGGAGGACATCCCCCTGAGCTGGGAAGGTGATCGTCAGGGTCGACTGCACGCCCGAGGTTGTGAGGGTCACAGTCCTGCCAGTCGCCTGGGCCACTGTTCGGGCATCAGACAAGGCGCCCACCAGCGAATTGACCGTGCCCTTCACAGCGGCTGGCTGCGTTGCGCCGTACCAGGTGCCCGTCACGACGGCCACGATGCCGATGATCACCACCACGACGAGCAGTTCGAGAATCGAGAATCCTCGGTCGGATCGATGCATGTCAGACCCCTCATGCTGATGTCCCAAGCATCGGCCAGAGACAAAACAGAAAAGATATGAATTTAAATGTTGTTAATAATTATTTTAAATAAATAAATCACCTGATTATCTGCGTTTTCATTCCATGAATGTATATTTTTTATACATTACCCAAACTGGAGGGGGTCTCGATCCAAACTGATGGGGCCGGCCGGATCAAGGGGATGCCGGGCCAAGACTTCACTGAGCGCGCCCCGCCCTCCCTTCAGCAGCAGGTGCATGCGCCAACGATCCCGGACCCGCGGGACGGCCGCTTCCAGGGGTCCCAGCGCCTTCAGGCCGGGAACGGTGAGCCTCTGTCGAAAGGCATCCAGGGCCTCCCGGGCTTCCCGGGGCGTGTCGGCTTCGGAGCGGTACAGCGAAAGCGCCGTGAAAGGGGGATAGCCCAGGCCCTCACGGAAGGGCAGCTCCGAGGCGGCGAATCCCTCGAAATCCTGGGCCAGGGCAAAGGTGATGGCGGGGTGTTCGGGCGAATAGGTCTGAAGGATCACGCGACCTGGCAGCTCAGCCCGACCCGCCCGGCCGGCCACCTGGGTGAGCAGTTGGAAGGTCCGCTCCGCGGCCCTGAAATCCGCGATTTTCAGGCCCTGGTCCGCGTTGAGCACGCCCACCAGCGTCAGCCCGGGGAAGGTGTGCCCCTTGGCCAGCATCTGGGTTCCCACCAAAATGTCCACCTGGCCGGCTTCCGCCGCCAGCAGGCCTGCCTCGAGGGAGCCGCGGCGGCGTGTGGTGTCCCGGTCCAGCCGCAGGATTCGGGCGGCCGGGAAGAGCTGTTTCAGGTGCTCCTCGACCTGTTCGGTGCCCTCGCCGACGCCACGCAGATGATCGGCGCCACAGTCTGGGCAGGCCTCCGGCGGCACCGTCTCGTGACCACACAGGTGGCACCTCAGCCGGAAGTCGCCCCGGTGGTAGGTGAGCGAGATGGCGCAATGCGGACACCCCAGCGTCCGGCCGCAGGCTCGGCACATCCAGAAGTTCTCGTAGCCCCGGCGATTCAGGAGCAGCAGGACCTGCTCGCCCTTCGCCAGCGTATCTGTGATGGCCTGCATCAACGGGGGGGCCAGGATGACCTTCCGGCGCATCTGGCGGTAGGCATCCCGGAGGTCCACGATCTCGACGGACGGCAGCGAGATGCCCGCGGGCCGCTCCCGCAGGCGGAGGTGTCGGTAGCGCCCGCTCTGGGCCGCCTGCCAGCTCTCGAGGCTGGGAGTGGCGCTGCCCAACACGATGGGACAACCTTCCAGCTGGGCCCGCTTGATGGCCAGGTCGCGGGCGTGGATGCGCGGGTGTTCTTCGGATTTGTAGGATCCCTCGTGCTCCTCGTCCACCACGATGAGGCCGATGTCCCGCAGCGGCGCCAGCACGGCATTGCGCACGCCCACGAAGAGGTCGGCGCCGTTGAAGAGCAGGCGGACCACGTCACCGTGCCGCTCGCCAGCATTGAGGCCCGCATGCCCCACCGCGACCCGGCCGGGGAACCTCGCCTCCAGGCGGTCGAGCAGCCGGGAGGTGAGCCCGATCTCGGGCACCAGCCAGAGCACCCGCCGGCCTTCGGCCAGCACCCGTTCGGCCAGGGCCAGGTAGACCTCGGTCTTGCCCGACCCCGTGACCCCCTGGAGGAGATGCACGCCGAAGGTCCCCATGGCCACAGCCTCAAAGGCAGCCTGCTGTTCGGCATTCAGCACCACCGTGCGATCCCGCCCGGCCTCCCGGCGCTGACCCAGCAGGTCCACCCGCTTCAGACGCTGGATGAGGCCGCGCTTCTCCAGCGTGCCCAGGACCGAGGCGCCGACGCCCGCGGAGGCCAGCAGGTCTGGTTCCATCAGGGCCCCGCCGGCGTCCTCCAGGGCCAACAGCACCTTGGCCTGGGCCGGCGTGACCCGGGGCGGATGGGGAGCCCCCGTGAGGCGCACCTCCGTGAACCCCGAACCGCGTAGGGCGGATCGGTGCAACAGCGTGGGGAGAATGGCCGGATCGCGGTGCCAGGCCTCGCCCAGGTCGGCCAGCGCCTCCCAGGCGCCCCGGTCGCGCTGGAAGGACAGTCGTTGTCCATCCTCGTCGGCCTCCCAATTGGGAAGCATGGATGAGGGGAGGCTCAGGGGCAGCAGGTGGGCTTCGAGGCAGCCGTAATAGCGGGCGGCGAAAGACTGCAGCTCTCGCAGCTTCGGAGGCAGCAGCGGAAAGGGATCCAGCACGGCCTCTATGGGGCGCAGCTTCGCCGCCGGGGGAGCCGGATCAGCTCCCATGGCCAACCCCACCGCCAAGCTGTTCCGCACCTTCACCTGCACCCGCACGCCTTCAGGCAGGCCCTGGGGCGCCAGGTAGGTCAGGGGCGGCAGGGGCCGGTTCAGCTGGATGCGCGTGGGAACGAAGGTCATGGGTGGCCAGGATACACTTGGCCCATGATCATCCTGGGCCTCGAGTCCTCTTGCGACGACTGCTCCGCCGCCGTGGTGGAGGAGACGGTCGAAGGTCCCCTGCTCCGCTCTCTGGTGCGGGAGAGCCAGGACGCCATCCATGGTCCCTTCGGTGGCGTCGTCCCAGAACTCGCCGCCCGGGAGCACCTGCTCCAGGTGAGGTCCGTGATCGCCGGGGCCCTGGCCCAGGCCGGCCTGGGACTCCAGGACCTGGACCGCATCGCCGTGACCCGGGGGCCAGGCCTGGTCGGCAGCCTGCTGGCCACCTTCAGCACCAGCAAGGCCTTGGCCTGGCGCCACGGAATCCCCTGGGTGGGCGTCCATCACCTGCTGGGGCACCTCCACGCCGCCCGCTTCGCGGCTCCGGATCTCGCCTTCCCGGCGCTGGTGCTCCTCGTTTCGGGTGGCCACACCCACCTGTATCTTGCCCAGGACTGGACCTCGCTCCACCTGCTTCAGAAGACCCGCGACGATGCGGCCGGCGAGGCCTTCGACAAGACGGCGCGGATGCTGAATCTGGGTTATCCCGGTGGGCCCCTGGTGGATGCCTGCGCCCAGGCGGCCGTCCGGGCCGGAGATCCCTTCACCCCGCCCAAATTCCGGGATGGGAAGGCCTCCTGGAGTTTTTCCGGCCTCAAGACCGGTGTGAAATTGCGGGTGGAGCGGAACCCCCGCCTGGCGGAAGCCGGAGCTTCAGACCCCGAGGTGCAGGGTCTCTGCCGCAGCCTCCAGGAGGCCATCGCCGCCTGGCTACTGAAGCCGGTCCCCGAACTGGCGAGAGAACATGGCGCCCGCAGCCTGGTCATCAGCGGTGGTGTGGCCTGCAACTCACGGCTGCGCGCCGAGGCTGCGGCTATGGCCACCCGCACAGGGTTGCGGCTCGCCATCCCTGAACCACGCCTCTGCACCGACAACGGAGCCATGATCGCCGCTGCGGGGGCCAAGCTGGAGCCTGCCTCCGAGCCCTGGAGCCAGAATGCCGATGCCGACCTGAAATGGGGAGCCTGACATGGAAGTCACCCGTGAGGATGTCCTGAGGTGCGCCGCGCTGGCCCACCTGAACCTCCAGGAGGAGGAGATCGAGCCCATGCGCCTGGCCATGGCCCAGATGCTCACTCACGCCGCCAGCTTGGATGAGCTGCCCCTGGACGGCGTCGAACCTTTGCTTTTGAGCCATGGGCAGCCCCTACCCCGGCGGGCGGATGTGCCGCTGGAGGGCTTCACGCAGGCAGAGGCCCTGGCCAATGCCCCGGCGCAGGACCGGGGGCACTTCGTGGTGCCGAAGGTGCTGTGAGCCTTGCCCGAAGAATGGCCTGCCGCACCCGGGCCGCCTTTACCCTCGGGTGACCTGGACCTACCAGTCGCCGCCACCGGAATCGCCGCCGCCGAAATCGCCGCCGGAATCACCCCAGTCGCTGGAGCCGGAACTGGATTCACCCCAATCGCTGGAGGAACCGTCCGAGGTGCCGCCGGTCCACCCATCTCCGCCGTCCGAGCGGTCATGGTGGTGGTGGCCGCCGCCCATCATGCTGCCAATCATCATGCCCGTGAGCAGACCACCCATGCCCCCTCCGGACTGGCCGTATCCCCCCTGCTGCATGGGGAGGGAGCCCTGCATGGGGGCATCGAGGCCCAGCTGCCGGCGGGCCGAGGGCGGGAGTTCCTCGTCCTTGAGGGACTGCAGCCCGGCCAGGGCCCCGCAGTAGCCACAGGTCCACTTCACGGACCGCAGACCATCCCACTCCTGCTTCATGCGGTCCCCCGAAGCGCCACAGGTGGGGCACTTGGGATAGGGGCAGGCGAAGGTGTGGGGTTCCAGGGGGCCGGAGGGCAGGCCGCGACGCGAGGCGCCCAGCTGTTCGGGCCGGTCCTGCTTGCCACGCATGGCCAGGTAGATCACCACCCCGATGATGAGAAGGACGAAGAGCATCGTCATGGGTACCCCCAAGTCATCTAGGCTACTCCCGACCGGAGGCCGAGAGTAGGCGCGGGGCCCCCGGTTTTCGGCGAACCGTCGTTCCGGGCCGGGCTGCGGGTGCAGACCAGAGGCGAGCGGCGGCCCCCGGACAAGCTTCCTTGCTGGCATCATCACCCCATGCAGCCACGCATCCCGATCCCGGCCGACCGGCCCTGGCGCGTACTGGGCCTGATGTCGGGCACCAGCGCCGATGGCGTGGACGTCGTGGCCATCGAGGTGAACCCAGCCGCCTTTGAAACAGGCCGACCCTTCTACCGCTTCCTGGGCCACGTCGCCCTGCCCTATGCCGAAGGGCTCCGCGGGCGGGTGCTGGAAGCCGCCTCCAACCGCCTGGACCCGGCGGGCCTCTGCATCCTCCAGCGCTGCCTGGGCGACCACCATGCCAAGGCCGCCCGGCAGCTGTGCGACAGCTTGGATCTCAAGCCAGACCTCGCCTGCCTGCATGGCCAGACCGTGCAGCACCACCCGGCAGATGGGGCAAGCCTGCAGCTGGCGGATCCCTACGTGCTGGTCGAGGCCGTGGGGTGCCCGGTGGTCTGGGATCTGCGCCGGCGCGACCTCGCCGTGGGCGGCCAGGGCGCGCCCCTGGTTCCCCTGCCGGAACGATGGCTGCACGGTCCGGAGCCCTGGCTCGCCCTGAATCTGGGTGGCATCGCCAACCTCACGCTGTGGGATGGGACCTCCACCCGCGCCTGGGACACGGGGCCCGGGATGTCCCTGCTGGACCTGGCCGCCCGCCATTGGCTGGACCTCCCCTTCGATCTCGACGGGGCCCATGCCACGGGGACCGTGGCGGCGCCCCTCCTGTCCCGCTGGCTTTCCCATCCGTATTTCCAGTCCCCGCCACCCAAATCCACCGGGCGTGAGGTGTTCGGAGCTGCCTGGTTCGAGGCGGAGCGCTCCCGCCTGGAGCCCCTGCCCCTGCCGGACCGGCTGGCGACGCTGGCGGCCTTCACGGCCACCACGGTCGCCGTGGAAGCCATCCGCACCAAGCCCTGGCCGAAGGACCTTCGGGCACTCGTGAGCGGCGGTGGCGCCCAGCACCGGAGGCTCCGGGCAGAGCTGGCCGAGCGGCTGCATCTGAGTCTGGAAGACGACCTGGCCTTCCCCCCGGGGGCGCGGGAGGCCGTGAGCTGGGCCCTGCTGGGGGCGGCCTCGGCCATGGGCCTGCCCGGCCACCTCCCCGAAGTCACCGGAGCCTCGGAACCCCGGGTGCTGGGGAGCTGGGTGTGGCCGTGAGGTGGGGCCGCTGGATCGATCACCTGCCGCTGTGGGTCGCGCTTGGAGCCGCCCTTTCCACTGGCATCTATGAACCCGCGGAGCTGCTCGTCATGGCCGCCCCGCTGGCCATCGCCGCCATCCTCGAGGCCTTCCGCTGGGACTTCAGCCGGCATCACCGATGGCTGGAGGTGGGGGCCCTGCTCTTCTTCCTGGGCGATCTGGCGAGGGGACGCGGGCTGTTCTATGTGGCCATCCACACCCTCTTCGTCCTGGCTGGCGTACGGCTCATCCTCCCCAGGGAGCCCTCCCATCAACGCCAGCTGCTGCTCATGGGCTTTCTGCTGTTCCTGACCACGGCCATCGGGGCCACCGATTTCTCCTTTCTGTTCTGGACCCTGGCCTGGTCCACCTCCGCCACCCTGGCCCTGCTGCAACAGATCTGGGAGCCCTCAGCCGCCCTCCGGCGGGGGGCGCTGTCACGCCCTCCCTATGCCCAGGTGCCCCTCTGGGTGGGCGGAGCCCTGCTTCTGGGCGCCGGCTTCTTTGTCATCATGCCCCGCCTGAGCCTGGGCCTGCGCCCCGGGGCTTTCCTCGGCATGACCCAGGGGCTGGGAAAGGCCGGCATGGGCGACCGCCTGGATCTGGCGGGGGGTGGCCCCATCGAGCCCAACCCCGAGGTGGCGCTGAGGATCCTGCCTCCGGCCGGCATGGATCCAGCCGCGCACCCAGAGTGGATGCGGGGCCTGATCCTCCTTCGCGGGGTCACCCTGGAGTCCATCCAGGGCTCTCGCTGGGAACCCGCCGACCTCACACCCCCTTTTTCATTCACACCACCTGGACCGGGGGCGGACGCCACAGCCGAATTTCTCTTCTCCCCGAGTTCCCACGGCATTCTCACGCTCCCGGCTGGCCTGATCGGCCTGGCTCCCTCCGAGGTTTTCCTCAAGGGATCCGGGGGCAGCCTCCGGTGGCGCTTCCAGAGGGCGCGAACGGCGCCTCTGACCGTGCATTGGAACCCGGCCTTGCCTGACATGCCCGAGCCCTACCTATCCCGCCGTCGCCTGGATCTGCTCACCCGGCTGGAGCCTGGACATGAAGCGGCCCGGGTTGCCAGCTTCCGCTACGCGCCGGCGATCATGCCCACCCCGCAGCTGGTCCAGACCCTGGAAGCCAGCCTTCGCCGCTTCGCCTACACGCTGGACAATCCCTCCGGGAAGGCTGCCAATCCACTGGAGGACTTCCTCGATCGCACTCAGGCCGGCCACTGCGAGTATTTCGCCTCGTCGATGGCGCTCATGCTCCGGGCCCGGGGCGTGGCAGCTCGAGTGGTCAACGGCTACCGGCTGGGTCCCTGGATTCCCGAAGGGGGCTACTTCCGGGTGAGCCAAAACGAAGCGCACAGCTGGGTGGAGTACTGGCACGAGGGCCGGTGGCGGGTTTCGGATCCCACGCCCCAGGGACCAGCCACAGCAGCGGCGGACGCGAAAAAGCTGGGCGCGGTGGAGCGCTGGCTGGACGCCCTCAGCTACCGCTGGGAGCGCTACATTGTTCGATTCTCCGATCAGGACCAGCAGGAGGGCCTGTCCTGGATCCAGGCGCGCTTCCAGGGCTGGCAGTGGCGCTGGAAGGCCCCGCCAGCCCCGGCTCTGTGGAGCCTGGGCATCCTGGCCGCAGCCTGGCTGCTCTTGCGCACACGCGGTCACTGGCAGCCGACCCCAGACAGCCCGGGTCGCATCCGCGCCCTGCGCCCCTTGCTGCGGGCGACCCGGAACAGCGCCCCACCCCGCCCCGGGGAGACGGCCCGATCCTGGCTCCACCGCCTAGGCGCCCAGCGTCCCGAGCGGAGGGAGGCCCTGGCCGACCTTGCAGAGGCCGTGGACCGGCTGGCCTACGGCTCCGGAAAATCTGCGGCCTCCGCCCTGGCGAAGGCGGAGGCCGCAGCCTGGCGGGGCTGGAAGCCCCCTATTTCTCCGTGAGCTTCTCGAAGGCCTTCATGACCTCCATGGGCAGCGGGAAGACGATGGTGCTGTTCTTCTCCACAGCGATCTCCGTGAGGGTCTGCAGGTAGCGCATCTGGATGGCCGTCGGGTTCTGGCTGATCTTGTTGGCCGCTTCCAACAGCTGCTGGCTGGCCAGCAGTTCACCTTCGGCCGCGATGATCTTCGCCCGCTTCTCGCGCTCCGCTTCAGCCTGTTTGCCCATGGCGCGCTGAATCTGCTCAGGCAGGTCCACGCTCTTGAGCTCGACGCTGTTCACCTCGACGCCCCAGGGTTCGGTGGAGCGGTCGATGATCTCCCGCAGGCGCATGCTGAGCTTCTCGCGGTCCGCCAGCAGCTCATCCAGGCTCACTTCGCCGAGGATGGAGCGCAGGGTCGTCTGGGCGATCTGGCTGGTGGCGTAATAGTAGTTCTCCACGCCGACGATGGCCTGCTTGGGATCCAGCACCTTCGAATAGACGACGGCGCTCACCTTCAGGCTCACGTTGTCGCGGGTGATGATGTCCTGGCTGGGCACCTCCAGCACCGTAGTGCGCAACGACACGATCACGGCCTTCTGGAAGGGGCGCCAGATGAAGACCAGGCCCGGTCCCTTGGGGTTGGGGCTCACCTTGCCGAGGGTGAATACCACAGCCCGCTCGTACTCGTTGATGACCTTGAGGCAGCTCAGGGCCCAGACCACAGCCAAGACGAAGAGGGGGCCGAGCAGACCAAATGAAGCGAGGAGGGCGTCCATGGTGGCTCCTGGTAGGCCCCCATCATGTCACCAGAAACAGACTGAAAGGGAACCCGAATCTCAGCTATGATCGAGACGCCTTTTTACAGGAGTTCCTATGCGCCGTCTCATTCTCCCCCTTCTCCTGGTCGCCGGATCCTCACTCATGGCCCAGTCCACCACGATCAACGGTGGCCTGCAGACCGGTCTCAGCCTTCCAACCGGCGACTTCGCGGACAAGAAGTTCAACGGCTACTACGAAGGCGCCAACGGTGGCCTGGGCATTCACTTCGGCGGCCACCTGGATTTCAACTTCACGCCGCACCACCAGATGCGCCTCATCCTGAACGTGAACGGCTTCGCCAGCAAGGAGCAGACGATCTACGGGGACACCCAGCAGAACAGCTTCGGCATCACGCAGTTCGGGGCCGATTACGTCTTCAATGCGACCTCCCCCAATCGCGGTGGCTACTTCCTGGTGGGCCTGAACCTCAACAAGGTGAAGGCCAAGTACGAGCTGACCGGCACACCGGACTTCGAGGCGAACCAGTCCGGGAAGCTCGGCTTCCGCATCGGCGGTGGCTACAACTTCAACCGCGTGTTCAGCCTTGAAGGCCATGTCAACAGCGTGTCGGTAGACAAGAACGGCGCGGATGGACTCGACATGGACGCCCTGACGTGGGTGACCGTCAGCGCCGTGTTCCGCTTCGGCCGCTAGGCTACTTCCGCACGAAGGGATTGGTCTCCGCCTCCACCCCCAGGGTGGTGGCGGGGCCATGGCCGGGAATGACCAGCGTCGCGCCATCCAGGGGGTAGAGTTCCCGCCGGATGCTCTGCTCCAGGAGGTCCCAGCTGCCGCCCCATAGGTCCGTGCGGCCCACGCCGCCTCGGAACAGCGTGTCACCAGCCAGGAGCACCTGCCCCTTGGCGAAGGCGCCGTGGAAGCAGCAGGAGCCCGGCGTGTGGCCCGGCGTGTGCAGCGTGGCCAGGTCCAGATGGCGATCTCCGGCGTGCAGGCGGGTCATCTCGGGCTGGGGGATGGCGGGCATGCCGAACATGCCCGTCTGCTGGGGCAGGGCCTCGATGAGGAAGGTGTCGTCCCCATGCAGATGGGCCGGGCACTGCCAGAGGTCCTGCAGTTCCCGTGTGGCGCCCACATGGTCGAAGTGGGCATGGGTGTGGAGCAGGGCCGTCACCTTGAAACCGAGGCCCTCCACCCGCTTGCGGATCTTCGCCGCATCCCCGCCCGGATCCACCACCACCCCGAGGCCCGTGTCGGGCTCCCAAAGCAGCGAGCAGTTGCAGCCCAGGGGGCCCACGGGAAAGGTCTCGAGGTTCAGCATGGTTCCAGTGTGGCAAACCCGGCGGTAGATTGGGGCCATGGAACAAGTCGATCCTCCCCGAGTGCCCTGGTTCTCCCCCTGGGACCTGCTCCCCGTGGCGGGCGCCCTGGCTCTGGTGATCGCCCTTCCCGGCCTCATGCATGGCCTTCCGGATCCCATTCCCACCCATTTCAACGCCCGGGGTGTCGCCAATGGATGGACTTCCCAGGCCAGCTATCCCTGGTTGGCCTTCGGCCTGCCAGCGGCGATCTGGGTCCTCCTTCTGCTCACGGGCCGGGCCTTCGTGGGCTCGGACCAGGATCCGGAGGGCCGCAAGGGCGCGGCCATGGCCCCGCTGCGTGGCCTGGTCACCCTGGGCCTGCTGGGCATGATGGCGGGCGGCCTCCTGGTCCCGCGCCATGGCCAGGGCGTGATCGCCTGGATGATCGGCGGGTTCCTGGCCCTGACCCTGCTCGGCGTCCTGCTCATGGCGCGGCAGCTGAAGCGGACCCTGCAGAACGATGACCGCAGCGAGCACTACCGCTGGGGGCTCTTCTACGTGAACGCGGAAGACCCCGCCCTCTGGGTGCCCAAGCGGCTGGGCCTGGGCTGGACGCTCAATTTCGCCCATGGCTTGAGCTGGGCCATCCTGGCCCTGCTGCTCCTGCCCGTGGCGCTGGTCATCGCCCTCACGCGGACCCGCTGAGCCGCCCGTGGCCGCCATCCGCACCAACCTTGAAAAATCCCCCTTCCTGAAACGGAAGCTGGGTGACCTTCCCCTGCGCCCCGGCTGCTACCTCTACCGTGACGAGGGCGGCAACCTGCTCTACGTGGGCAAGGCCAAGGTGCTGCGCAACCGCGTGAAATCCTACTTCCAGCAGAAACGGCTGGACGCCAAGACGCGGCGCCTGGTGGCGCGCATTTGGGACATCGAGCTCATCGTCTGCGAGACGGAACTGGAAGCCCTCGTCCTGGAGAACAACCTCATCAAGGAGCACTGGCCGCCCTTCAACATCCTGCTGAAGGACGACAAGAGCTACCCCTACGTGAAACTCACCTGGAAAGAGGCCTTCCCCAAGGTCTACGTCACCCGCAAGGTACGCAAGGACGGCAGCCTCTACTTCGGCCCCTTCTTTCCCGCCAGCACGGCCTACCGCACCGCCGAACTGGTGTACCGCTTCTTCCAGATCCGGGACTGCGACATCGACATCGACGGCAAGCGCGGCCGCGCCTGCCTCAAGTACCAGCTGCACCGCTGCACGGCCCCCTGCATCGCCGCCGTGGGTCAGGAGGCCTACCGCGAGCAGGCCAAAGAGGCGCGGCTCTTCCTGGAAGGCAAGCGGGACGAACTGAAGGCCCGGCTGGAAGCGGCCATGTGGAAGGCCGCCGAGGCAGCCGCCTACGAGCAGGCGGCCCAGCACCGCGACGCCCTGCAGCAGGTGGATGCCTGGTTCACCCGCCAGAAGGCCGCCAGCGCCGATCTGGATGACACCGATGTCTACGGCAGCGCCGTGCTGGATGGCCGGGCCTGCGTGCACCGGCTGATGCTCCGGGACGGCCGCATGATGGGGCGGCAGGAATACGTGCTGGATGACGTGGAGGTCTTCGATGGTGCCGTGCTGGCCCAGGTGATCCAGCGGGTCTACAGCGCCGATCCCGTGCCCGCCAAGCTGCTGGTGGAAATCGAGCCCGACGAGGGCGGCCTGCTCCGGGAGTGGTTGTCTGGCCTGCGGGGCACCAAGGCCCGCATCCATGTGCCGCAGAAGGGCGAGAAGGTGGATCTGCTGGCCATGGCCCAGGAGAACGCCCGCCTGGCCCTGGAGCGCAAGTTCGAGCCCGCGCGCCTCAACGAGGCGGTGCTGGAGGGCCTGCAGGCCTTCCTCGGCCTCAGCCACCTGCCCCGCCGCCTGGAGTGCTTCGACATCAGCCATGGCCAGGGCCGTGAGGTGGTGGCCAGCTGCGTGGTGTTCAGCGACGGCATGCCCGACAAGGCCCGCTACCGCCGATTCAAGATGAGCCACGAACAGAACGACGACTTCGCCAACATGTTCGAAGCCGTCACCCGCCGCTACAAGCGCATGCGGGACGAGGGTCAGGAATTCCCCGACCTGGTGCTCATCGATGGCGGGCTGGGCCAGCTGCACGCGGCCGAGGCCGCCCTCAAGGAACTGGGCCTGGAGCAGCTGGAACTGGCCAGCCTAGCCAAGAAGGAGGAATGGGTGTTCCGGCCTGGCTCCAGCGAGCCGCTGAAGATCCCCAAATCCTCCCCGGTACTGCAGCTGCTGCAGCGCATCCGCGATGAGGCCCACCGCTTCGCCATCACCTACCACCGGGCCCTGCGGGCCAAGCGCACCCTGCAGACCGAGCTCACGCAGATCCCCGGCATCGGTCCCATCACCGCCAAGAAGCTTCTGCAGACCTTCGGCAGTGCCGCCAAGGTGCGGGAAGCCTCTCCCTCCGAGCTGGAGGAGGCGCTCGGAGTTGCAGCCTCACGCAAGGTCATGGCCTGGCGGAAAGGGCCGCCTGAAGACCAGTAATCAGCGACCACCCTCGATCTGGTTCAGTTCCGACCGGGCGGCGTCGCTGCCCATCTCCGCGGCCCGACGGTACCAGTAGAGCCCCTTCTCGCGGTCCTTGGGAACATTGAGGCCCTGCAGGTACATGGCCCCCAGCATCCGCATGGCGTGGGTATCGCCGGCCTTGGCCTGCTCCAGGTAGGCCTGGACATCCGCTGGAAGGGCGTCGGAGGCGGCAGTCGATGTCGGATTCCTCGGGCCGGAAGCAGCCGTGGGGCGGGCGGTAGGAGGCACAGGCCCCTTGGAGAACATCAGGAAGGTCGCCGCCCCCAGCACCACCAGGGCGCCAAGGCCCAGGGGCCACCGCCAGTTGAAGGGTGTCGGGGCCGCGGGGCGAAGCGGCTGATCCAGCGTCTGCCCTTCCGCCCCGGCGGGCTGATCCACCCTCTGCACGCGGATCGGTGGCTCGTCCATCCTGGGGCGCGTCATCTTCAGTGTCTGATCGGAGGCCGCCATCGAATGCCCTTGCGGGATCTTCTGGGTCGCATCGATCCCCAGATCCTTCGCGAGGTTGAGCCGCTGGGTGGCGTAGGGATCGGCCGGCATCCCGGCGGACAGCCGGACCGTGTCATCGGGCGATGGCGCCGGTGCCGTGGGATCGAGGGACTCGGGGTCGCGCATGGACCTTCCTCAGAGAATGCCTTCCCAGCATACCTGGACGGCTCAGCCCTCCAGCTGCTTCGCCCACCGGTCGTATCCGGGCACAAGGGCCAGGAACAGCACCGGGGTCAGGAGGATGAATCCCCAGACATGGCGGGTCGCCTGGGTGCCCACGAGCACCCAGTAGGCCAGGCCACAGAGGCTGCTGACCTCGAAAGCCGCCGCATACAGCAGGCTCTCCCGGAGCACCCTGGTGGGCCGCGCGGCCTCGGGCAGCTCCCGGAACCCGCTCAGGGCCCTCCCGCTGCGCCACCAGACCCAGGCGGCGGACAGGAACACCAGGCCCGTGAGGAGGTATCCCACCTGCTGGAAGACCCCAACGGGGGACTCCCGGCCCGGGGGCACGGTCCCGGAAAGGATGAACACGGCGATCACGGCCGGGGTGCCTAAACAGAGCGCCATGCCAAGCAAGCGCCCCATGCGATGGGCCGACCGGAGGGCCTCGGTCCCGCCGCTCACGCGGCCTCAGCGGCCTTGACCCGGATCTCGCCGAAGGTCTCACCCTGAACCAGCGCGATGCGGCCTGTGCGGACCAGCTCCAGGAGGGCGAGGAAGGTGAGTACCAACTCATCGCGGGAGCGCGCCTGCCCCAGCAAGCCCTGGAAGGGCTTCCATAGGCCGTCCTGCAGGTCCCGCATCACCTCCATCACCCGCTGCTCGAGGGACTTGGGCTGGGTGCGCACCTCCACGGGGGGCGGGGGCATCAGGCGCTTCAGGGCCTCGCGGTAGGCGCCCAGAAGGTCGAACAGGGTCGCCCGGATGGGCTCGTCCTCCACCCGCTTGTGGTCCTCCAGGTCGAGTCCCGGCGCGAAGGCGATCTTCTGCCAGTCGGACTCGCGGTCCGAGAGCTGGGCGGCGGCGGCCTTCACCTGCTGGTAGTCCAGCAACCGCTGCACCAGGGCCTCGCGGGGATCCTCCTCGCCGCAGGCCTCGGGCGGGCGGGGCAGCATCAGCCGCGACTTGATCTGGAGCAGCTGCGCGGCCATGGCGACGAACTCCGCCGCGATCTCCAGGTTCAGCTCCTCCATGAGCCTCAGGTAGTCCATGTACTGCTGCGTGACCTGGGCCATGGGCAGGTTCAGGATGTCCAGCTTCTGCTCCTGGATGAGGTGCATCAGCAGGTCCAGGGGCCCCTCGAAGGCCGTGAGGTGCAGGGCCAGACCACGGAACTTCGTTTCGAACCCCTTGGGAGATTCAAAGGCTCTGGGGGCCTCGGGTACGGGCACGACTTCAGCCACCGGTTCTGGGTGTTCCATGGGGGTCTCGGACATGGCTCCATTCTAGCCGCGCCCAGGCCCCAGCCAACGCCACTGGAAAGGCTCTTCAAGGCCTTCGTCCATCCCCGGGCCCATCAATTGTTCGGTGGCAATGAATGCACGGCAGGAGACAATGAAAGGCCATGGCCCGCCCTCCCGTCCTCCCCGGTCCCCGTCCCGCTTGGCTGAAGATCCGCGTCCCGGCCCCGGAGGTGGTGGCCGAGGTCGAAGGGCTCATCCGGGAGCAGCGCCTGGTGACGGTCTGCGAGGAGGCCCGCTGCCCCAACCTGCACGAGTGCTGGGGCATCCACCGCACGGCCACCTTCATGCTCATGGGCGACATCTGCACGCGGCACTGCGGGTTCTGCAATGTGGGCAAGGGACGGCCTGGCGAACTGGATCCCCAGGAGCCGCAGCGGGTGGCCGAAGCCGTGGCGCGCCTGGGCCTGCGGTTCGCCGTGGTCACCTCCGTGAACCGGGATGATCTGGCGGACGGCGGCTCCGCGCACTTCGCACAGACCATCCAGTGGATCCGCAGCCTCTCCCCGCGCAGCGGCATTGAGGTACTCATCCCGGATTTCCGCGGCGACGAAGCGGCCCTTCAGACCGTGCTGGAGGCCCGGCCGGACGTGCTGAACCACAACGTGGAGACCGTGCCCCACCTCTACAAGCGGGTGCGGCCGGACGCCGACTACCAGCAGAGCCTGGAGCTGCTGCGCCGGACGGCGGCCTGGCGGGACCGGCACGCCCCAGCCATGCGCGTGAAGAGCGGCATCATGGTGGGCCTGGGGGAAACGCCCGACCAGGTGCTTGAACTGATGGTCGACTGGCGGAATAGCCGTGTGGACGTGGCCACCATAGGCCAATACCTCCCCCCTTCTGAACACCACCTGCCCCTGCACCGGTTCGTGGAGCCTGCCGAGTTCAAGCTGTACCGGCAGAAAGGCCTGGAGATGGGCTTCGAGCGCGTGGAATCCGCGCCCCTGGTGCGTTCCAGCTACCACGCCGGAGACGGCTACGGGGGCCCGGAGGCCCCCGCAGCCAGGTCATAAAGCAGCCTAGGCCTTGGCGTGGATGTCCGCGCCGAGGAACTGCTGCTCGAAGGCGGTCCAGTCCAGCGGTCCGGCGCCCTGGGGGCCGTTCGCCGTGCGAAGGCGGGTGATCTCCTCCTGGTACCAGTCGATGACGGGCTTGCCGATCTTCAGCGCCGAGAGCTCCGAGGCGAGGTCGCTGGGAGTCAGCAGGCAGACCCAGCCACGGTCATAGGGGCTGCGGATGAGTTCGCCGGGATCGGTCTTCAGGCCGGCGTTGTCATGCTCGATGCGGCCCGACAGCGGCGCGGCCACATGGACCGTTCCGGTCGCCCCCTTTAGGGTGAACAGGGTGTCGCCCGCCTTCACGGTCTTGCCACGCTCGGGCAGCTCGATTTCCTTGACGGTGCCCAGGGCCTTCCGGACGAAGTCGTCGATGCCGATGCGGACCTGGCCTTCCGGCTCGATGCGGACCCAGGCGTGGCCCGGGGAGAGGAAGGCGCCGCCCGGCACGCAGAACTCGGTGGCAGGCACCACCTCGGCCATCTCGGGCGAAACCATGCGGACATTCGGTCGGCGGGCGGCTTCGAGCCGGGCTTCGCGCTTGATCAGGAGCTTCTTGGCGAAGTCGCCGAGCTCATCGGCGGTGAAGGGCTTCTGCACGTACTCACAGGCGCCGTGCTGCAGGGTCTGGACGGCGGTCTCAATGCTGCCGTAGCCCGTGATGACGACCACGTCCACGTCGGGGCGCAGGTGCTTGACCGCCTTCACGACCTCCACGCCGTCCATGTCCGGCATCTTGAGGTCGGTAAACAGGAAGTCATAGTCATTGCGCTGCACCAGGCCCAGGGCCTCGGGGCCGTGCTCGACCGTGTCCACGCTGAAACCCTCCAGGACGAGGATGCGCCGGAAGGAGTCCAGCACCACGGCCTCATCGTCCACGGCCAGGATGCGGGCCTTGGGATTGGGGACCGCGACCCGCTTGAGGCTCTTGGCCTCGTGGGTGAAGTCCAGGCGGATGGCGGTGTTGAGGACGGCTTCACGCGCCTGGCGTTCCCGGTTCTCCCGCATTCGCCTGAGCGAGGTTCGCACCACGAAGTCGATGCCCACGAAGGCCACAAACATGAGAAGGATCAATACGGCGGTCATGGCGACCTCCTAGGTGAGGGTGGGAATGTTCGGTGATCCGCCGTCGGCCCCGGTGGCCGTCGGCAGGCGAAGGGTGAAGCAGGTGCCCTGGCCGGGCTGGCTCTGGACCTCCAGCGAGCCACCGTGGGCCTCCACGATGCCCCAGCTGACCGCCAGCCCCAGGCCCGTGCCGTGGTTGCCCTTGGTGGTGAAGAATGGTTCAAAGATCCGCGGCAGGTCCTCAGCGGAGATCCCCCGGCCGCTGTCCTCCAGCAGGAATTCGATGGCGCCGGGGCTGGCGGACCTGGTGATGGCCCGGATCTGGCCCCCTTCGGCTCCGATGGCATCCGCCGCGTTCAGCAGGAGGTTCACGACCACCTGCTGGATCTGGTTCGGATCCGCCTGGACCTGGGGCAGGTCTGCCGCCAGATCCAGGGACAGGTTCACCTGGTTCAGGCTGAGCTGGGTCATCACCACCGAGACAGAGCGCCGCACCACCTCGTTGAGGTCCATGGGTTTCCGGGCCGGGGCCGCGGGCCGGGCGAAGTCAAGCAGCTCGCGAATGATGCCGCGGCAGCGGACGGTCTCCCGCACGATCACATCCAGGTCCTCGCAGGCCGGCAAGTCGTGCTCCATGCGCTTGCGGAGCAGGGAGGCATAGCTCAGCACGCCGGTCAGCGGGTTGTTGATTTCATGGGCGACGCCAGCGGCCAGACGGCCGACGGAGGCCAGCTTGTCGGCCTGGGTCAGCTGGCGCTGCGTATCTGCCAGCGTCTGGGTCATCTCATTGAAGGCCTTGGCGAGTACGCCCAGCTCATGCCGCCCGCTGACGGGAATCGTGACGCCCAGGTCGCCCTCCATGACCCGGCGGGTGCCCTCGACCAGGGAGGCCACCGGGCGGACCACCAGGCGGCGGTTGAGCCACCAGAGCATGAAGCTTCCGGCCAGGATGGCCAGGGCGGCGGAGGCCGTGATGACCAGGCGGCTGTGGGCGATCTCCTGATCCACCTCCGCCAGGGAGACATTCACGTCGAGCACGCCGAGGAGGCTCTGCTTGGCGCTGTGGGCGTGGCAGGCCGCCGTGGAGCAGGACGGCGCATTCGGGATGGGGTTGATGACGCCCAGGACGCGGGTCCCGTCCGCAGCGCGGAAGGTCCTGGCCCGCGCCTGGATTCCCAGGCGCTCAAGGGGCCGGCCCTCCGCATGGCAGGCGTAGCAAGCCTCCCCCCGGGGATCCAGGCTGGTGCCGATCTCCTCGCTGGCCGAGGAGAACATGATCTTGCCCTCCTTGTTGAAGACGCGGACCTTGCGGATGCCCTCCTCATGGAGGCCACCCACATCCCGGATCTGGCGGTGCAGGTTCTCCCGCCGGTTCTCCAGCATGTCGAAGTGGGTGGCGCTCTTGATGGTCTCGCTCAGTTGATCCGCGCTGCGGGTCCGCTCCGCGAGCAGCTGCGCCGTGTGTGATCGCAGGATGGCCACGGACATGCCCCCGATCACCAGCGCCGTCGTGAGGCCGGCGCCGAGGATCAGACGAGTGCCGATGCGGGTGCGCATGGCTCAGGCTCCCTCTTCCGGGATCTGGGCTTCGGTCACGGGCCCCTCGGGGAAGATGCGCAGATTGCGCACGGCGAAGGCAAATACCGCCATGCCCGTGGCCACCAGGCCCACCGAGATGATGATCTCCATGGCCGAGGGGATGTAGCGGATCCCCGAAGCGGCTTCCATGCCCGTGATGCTGACGTTCAGCCGGTTCATGACGAAACCCATCACGGCGAGGAAGGCCCCGCCCACCAGCCAGTCAGGATGGCTGCGCAAGCGGCGGAAGGACATGAGCACCACAGGCAGGATCACGCCCATGACGAACTCCAGGAGGAACATCCGCCCTTCATACCCGAAGTCGAGGAGGGTCCCGAACGCATGGTTCCGGTAGATGGCCTGGATGCGCATGAGCCCGTAGATGCCCAGGGCCACCACCATGCCGCGGGCCAAAGGCTCCAGCAGGTCCATTTCCAGGTGCCGACCGAAGGCCCGCTTGCTGAGGTAGGACTCCAGGACCACCATGCCGATGCCCGCACCAATGGCCGAGATGTAGAAGTGAAGCGGCAGCAGCGGGGAGTACCAGAGGGGATGCAGCTTGCTCGGAACGATCAGGTAGACCGTACCCAGGGAGGACTGGTGCAGGGTTGAGAGGATCACGCCCAGGACCACCAGCGGAGTGATGAACTTATGGATGAGCCGCGCGGGGGCATGGAGGCCAAAGCGTTCAAAGACGATGGGCGAGAATTCCAACGCCAGCACCGTGGTGTACAGCATCACGCACCAGGCCACCTCGAACATGACGGAGTGGGGATTCCAATAGACCATGGCGTGCCAGATGCGCCAGGGCTGCCCCAGATCCAGCAGCAGGGCCACGATCACGAAGCCATAGCCCAGAAAGCCCGTGAGCAGGGTGGGGCGGACGATGGGTTCGAAGCGCTTGAGGTTGAACAGGTGGACGACGGCGGTGAGGGTGAAGGCCCCCGCGGCCAGCCCCACGCCGCAGAGCAGGTCGAAGCCGATCCAGAGCCCCCAGGGGAACTGGTCGCTCAGGTTGGTCACGGCCCCAAGGCCCTTGGTGAACCTCATGACCGTGACGATGGCGAAGGCGATGAAGGTTACGGCGAATACGGCCGTCCAGAATCCGGGCCGGAACCGGCGGGTGGCAAGCGTGGCGGTGCTGTTCATGACCGGCCTCCCCGTCCGTTGGTATGGTCTTCAGCCTTGGCCACGTCGTCGCGGCGGGCGGTGATCCAATGAACCCCGAAGAGGAACGCGCCCCAGACACCGACGAAATTGGGAATGTTGGAGAGCACCTGCCAGGTGCGCTGGGCGGGTGGGTCCGACGGAAGGTTCGTCTTCATCCCCAGCTTCTCGAAGGGGATGTTCGAGATCATCAGCACCGAGGTTCCGCCTGTTTCCGCGAGGCCGTAGATGTGATCCACATAGGCGCCGGGCTTCGACCGGATGCGGGTCCGCGCCTCCCAGATCAGGTCCTCCTTCTTGCCGAAGGTGGTGGCTTCCGCCGGGCAGGCCGCCGCGCAAGCCGTGGGCTGCCCATCCTTGACCCGGCCAGCGCACATGATGCACTTGCCGATGACGGGCACGGGGCGATCCCACTGATACTTCGGAATCTCGTAGGGGCAAGCCATCATGCAGTAGCGGCAGCCCATGCAGCGTTCGCTGTCGTAGACCACCGGACCTTCAGGCGTCTTCTTCAGCGCCGCCACCGGGCAGACGGAAGCGCAGGTCGGTACTTCGCAGTGCATGCAGAGGCGGCGGACGTTGAGCCCCTCACGTTCCTGAACCGTGGTCCAGGTGTAGGCAGTCAACACCTCCTCTACCTTGGCCGGTAGCTTGTTCTGCTCCTTGCATGCGGAGCTGCAAGCGCCGCAACCAATACAGCGCGTAGCGTCAATGAGAAGGCCCATGCCCATGGGTGCTCCTGCCTTGTCAATCGACCTCGGGAGGAATTCCCGGGGGTACGGCTGGAAGCATGCACTCGGGTTTTTCTATAGTCAACCCCTTGGTAGTAATTAAAAACGACATCATTGTCATTAGTAAGAATCGCGCCGGAGCGGCCTGGCAAATACTGGACTCTCAGGTATTTTCACTTTTCTTCGAATAGCCGCCTCGCAGGTCCTCTTGCTTGCTCTGATACACGCGAATTGAGGCTTTTGAGATCGACGAATTTCAAACTCATGAGACATCTTCGTCCGCAGTGGAGCATGAATCGCCGGGGTGATTTCCGATCTGGCCATCTCAAAAATGAAGCCTCTGCGGCCCTCATGGCGCTTTCAATGCGACAAGGCACCGCCGGGGTGAAACCGGATTTCTAGAAAGGAAAGGGCCCCGCAACCGCGGGGCCCTTTGACAAACCGCGAAACGCGGCTGAATTAATACATGTCTTCCATGCCGCCCATGCCGGGACCAGCGGGAGCGGGAGCCTTGGGCTCGGGGATCTCGGTGATGATCGCCTCGGTGGTGAGCATCATGGAGGCCACGGAAGCGGCGTTGCGCAGGGCGGACTTGGTCACCTTGGCGGGATCGACGACGCCGAACTTGACCATGTCGCCGTACTCGTTGGTGGCGGCGTTGTAGCCGTAGTTGTCCTTGCCCTCGCGGACGGCGTTGACGACCACGGAGCCTTCGACGCCGGCGTTGTTGGCGATCTGGCGGAGGGGTTCCTCCAGGGACTTGCGGACGATGTCCACGCCGGTGGCCTGGTCGCCAGTGGCCTTCAGGCCGGCCAGCTTGGTCAGGCTGCGGAGCAGCGCGACGCCGCCGCCCGCCACGATGCCATCCTCAACGGCAGCCTTGGTGGCGTGCATGGCATCTTCCACGCGGGCCTTCTTCTCCTTCATCTCGGTTTCGGAAGCCGCGCCCACCTTGATGACGGCGACGCCGCCCACGAGCTTGGCCAGGCGCTCCTGCAGCTTCTCCTTGTCGTAGTCGCTGGTGGAGACCTCGACCTGGGCGCGGATCTGCTTCACGCGGCCCTGGATGGCCTCGCTGGCGCCGGCGCCCTCGACGATGGTGGTGTTCTCCTTGTCGATGACGATCTTCTTGGCGCTGCCGAGGTCAGCCAGGGTGAGGTTCTCCAGCTTGAGGCCGAGGTCCTCGCTGATGGCCTTGCCGCCGGTCAGGATGGCGATGTCTTCCAGCATGGCCTTGCGGCGGTCGCCGAAGCCGGGGGCCTTCACGGCGGCCACGTTCAGGGTGCCGCGGATCTTGTTCACCACGAGGGTGGCCAGCGCTTCGCCGTCCACGTCCTCGGCGATGATCAGCAGGGGGCGGCGGCTGTTGACAACCTGCTCCAGCAGGGGCAGGAGGTCGCGCATGTTGGAGACCTTCTTCTCGTAGGCGAGGATGTAGGGGTTCTCCAGCTCGACCTTCATCTGATCGGGGTTGGTCACGAAGTAGGGGCTGAGGTAGCCGCGGTCGAACTGCATGCCCTCGACCACGTTCAGCTCGGTCTCGCGCCCCTTGGCTTCTTCCACCGTGATGACGCCGTCCTTGCCCACCTTGGCCATGGCTTCCGCGATGATCTTGCCGATCTCGGCGTCGCCGTTGGCGGAGATGGTGCCCACCTGGGCGATGGCGTTGCCCTCGACGGGCTTCTTGATCTCGTCGATGGCGGCCACGACGGTATCGACGGCGAGGTCGATGCCCTTCTTGATCTCCATGGTGTTGGCGCCGCTCACGACGGCCTTGATGCCCTCGCGGTAGATGGCGCGGGCCAGCACGGTGGCGGTGGTGGTGCCGTCGCCGGCCACGTCGGAGGTCTTGGAGGCGACCTCACGGACGAGCTGGGCGCCCATGTTCTCGTGCTTGTCCTTGAGCTCGATCTCCTTGGCGACGGTGACGCCATCCTTGGTCATGAGGGGGGATCCGAACTTCTTCTCGATGAGGACGTTGCGGCCCTTGGGGCCGAGGGTGACCTGAACCGCGTCGGCGAGCTTGTTCACGCCGCGCAGGATCGCCTGGCGGGCATCTTCGGCGTAGATGATGGACTTGGCCATGTGTGTCTCCTTGGTCTCTTGGGTGTCTTAGCCGACGATCGCGAGAATCTCGTCTTCGCGAACGATGACGTGGTCGATGCCGTCGATCTTCACTTCGGTGCCGCTGTACTTGCCGATCAGGACCTTCTGGCCGGCCTTGACGGACATGGGGTTGCGGGTGCCGTTCTCGTTGATCTTGCCTTCGCCGACGGCCACCACCTCGGCCTCCATGGGCTTCTCCTTGGCGGTGTCGGGGATGATGATGCCGCCCTTGACGACTTCGGCGGGGTCGACGCGCTTCAGCACGACGCGATCGGACAGGGGCTGGATGGCCATGGGACCTCCTTGAAAAGGATTGAGGTTGGAAACGATCGAGGCTGTTAGCACTCGCCAACAGCGAGTGCCAAGTCTCCCACCCTAGGAGTGGGCAAGTCAAGCCCCATTTCGTCGATTTGATAAAAATTTGATATTAAAGACGAAGATTTTCTTCGTCATGAATTAAAAATCGAAAGCCCCTGCGGAGGCCGCATAGGGGTGTAGCCTCAGATCCATGGAACAACTCACCACCCTGCGCGACCTGCAAGCCACCTTGGATTACCTGGCCACCATCCAGCGTGAGCTGGCGGCCCTCCCGCCCGACCTGGCCGTCCTGGATGCCAGGGTCAAGGCCGCTGAGAAGCAGATCGCCGAGAAGACCAAGGCCCTGGACACCGCCAAGGCCCAGATCGCAGTGAAGTCGAAGGAGTTCCTTCAGGCTCAGAAGGAGGAGGACCGGGCCCGGGCGGCTGTGAAGGCCACCAGTCAGAAGCTGCAGTACACCGCCGCCATCCGCGAATTGGACGAAAAGGAGCGCCTCAAGGCCGCCGTGTCCAAGCCGCTCAAGGCCCTGGAGGTCACCTCCCAGACTCTGGAGCAGGCCCTCAGCGCTCTGGAAACTGAACGCGCTGCCGCACAGGCCCAGTTCGACGAGCTGCATGCAATCTTCCTGGAGGAACACGCCAACCAGGTGGAGGGCCGCAAGCAGCTCCTGGCCAAGAAGGCGCAGCTGGAGGCGAAACTGCCCCCACCTGAAGTGGCCCGCTTCCACCGCCTGGCCAGCGCCCGCCAGGGCCGGGCCGTGGTCGTGGTCGAGAACGGCGCCTGCTCCGGCTGCAACGTGAAGCTCCGCGGCCCGATGCTCTTCCAGCTGAAGGAAGGCAAGGCCCTGGTCACTTGCGAATCCTGCCAGCGGGTCCTCTTCCTGCCGTGAGCCTCCCTCAGCGCATCGAGGGCCTGCGGGCCCGCATCCACCGCGCCTGCGAGGCTGCCGGCCGGGATCCAGGCACCGTCGAGCTGCTGCCCGTCTCCAAGAAGCAACCGCTGGCCCTCATCCGGGAAGCTGCGGACCTGGGCTTCTCGCGCTTCGGCGAGAACTATGTGCAGGAGGGCGCCGACAAGGCCACGGCCCTGCCCGAGCTCAGCTTCGCGCTGTTGGGCCCCCTCCAGCGCAACAAGGCCAGGCCGGCCCTGCAGCACTTCACCGAGATCCAGAGCCTTGACCGCCCCGAGCTGGCCGAGCGCCTGCGCCGCCTGGCCGAAGAGCTGGGCGTAATCCGGCCCGTGTGGATCCAGGTGGATCTCTGGGACGAGGCCACGAAGCTGGGCGGCTGCACCGGGGCGGACCTGCCGACGCTGATCGAGGCCCTGGGCAACGATGCGCGCCTGCCCCTGCGCGGCCTCATGGCCATCCCCCCGCCTGAAGACGAGGGCGCCTTCGCCCAGATGGCCGCCCTGCGCGACCGCCTGCAGCAGGACCTGGGCCGGTCCCTGCGCCTGAGCATGGGCATGAGCGATGACCTCGAGGCCGCCATCGCTGCGGGCACCGACCAGATCCGCATCGGTACCGCGTTCTTCGGAGAACGCACCCGCTAAGGCGAGAGACCGGCTTTCCCTGGGGTAGGGCCTCGCGGCCCCCTGCGCCTTCATGGTTCGATGCTTCATCAGCCCCTGGAGCCTTCATGACCACCCTCAAGACCGCCACGGCCACCCTGCCTGTCTCCGCAGACGCGCTCTACGCCTTCCTTTCCGATCTGTCGAAGCACCGCGCCTTCCTGGAGCCCGCCGCCATGAACTTCCAGGGCACGGCGGACTCGCACAGCTACGTCATCGAGGTCATGGGCATGAAGATGCCCCAGGAACTCGTCGTGAAGGAGCGCGTGCCCGGCCAGCGCGTGGTGCTGGTCCCCGGCGCCAAGAAGCTGTTCGACCACGAACTGCGCTTCGAGATCGCGCCGAGCGGCGAGGGCAGCACCCTCCGCCTGGTGGATGAGGCCGACATCCCCATGATGATGCAGATGATGGGCGCCGAAAAGCTGCTGCAGGCCCAGCTCGACAGCGGCTTGGCCCGCATCCAGGATCTGGCGGCGAACGGCAAACTCACCTAGGAAAGCGCAGACAGAACGGGCAGCCTGCGGCATTCTGGGGCATTCCCATGCGCACCCTGCCGGTCTTCTTTGCCCTCGCGCTGGCGCCTCTCCAGTGCCAGGTGCGAGAGGTGCGCACCACGGCCAAGGACCGCACCTCCCTCAGCGTCACCATCTACCAGAGCGGCCTCGCCGCCATCCGCGACACCCGCCGCGTAAACCTGCCCGCAGGTCCCAGCCGCCTGGCCTTCGCGGACCTGATGCCCAGTCTGCGGCCCAAGAGCGCCACCCTGCGCGATCCTGGCGGTGGGCTCCAGGTGCGCGAGCGCAACTACGAGTTCAACCTGCTCAGCCCCGCCTCGTTGGTGGAGGCCAGCCTGGGCTTGCCCGTGCGGGTAAAAGGGGAGAACGGGAAGGCCGACCAGCACGGGACTCTGGCATCGTCGCCATTGCTGAATCCCAGGCTGCGGCCCGATGCCAAGCCCCTTGACCGCATCGCGCGAAGGCCAAGTGCCTTCATCCAACCACCCGATCCCAATGTACTGGTGGTGACCCCCGAGGGCCTTGCGAGCCATGCTCCCGGACGCCTTGCCTTCAGTCAGGTGCCGCACCATCTCCTCGCCTCCCCAACCCTGGTCCAGGATTTGGTCACCCAGGCACCGGAATCTCTGGACCTCACCTTGCTCTACACCGCCACCGGCCTGGCCTGGACCGCCCACTACGTGGCCACCCTGGACATGGACGGGACCCACCTCGATCTGGATGCATTTGCTACGGTTCAGAACGAGGGCGATCAGGCGCTTCCCGATACCAACCTGCAACTGCTAGCGGGTGACCCCAACATCGTCTACGAACCGCCCGTAGCCGACCCGAGCACACCATCAACGGACCAAACTCAAGTCGTAGAGGTGCTTGCCACGGCCGTGGCTGGCCCCCCCGTCTTCAAGGAAGAAAAGCTGTCCGAATACCCCGTGTTCACCTTGGACCGTCCGGTCACCCTCGCCCCGCGAGCGAACAAGCAGCTGAAATTGATGTCTGCGGCGCATGTTCCAGTCAAGCAGACCTTCCTTCTCGAGGCGCCGTACCAGGACTATGGTGCCTCTCCGACGACTTTTGTGGGCTCTGCCCTCTTTCAGCTCGAGCCCCCCACATTCGCGTTCTCGCCAGTTCCTCAGCGCTGGAGAACCCTTGAAGTCGAGGGGGACTCCCTCAGTGAACTCCCACCCTCCAGCATGCAGCGCATCAACCAGGAGGTGGAGCACGACCAATGGGTGGCCTGCCACCACCCCCCCGTGCGCCGGATGGGCAATGTCCCCAACACAGCGGCCTCCGGCCTCGGCCGGGCCCTGCCCAAGGGCTCTATCCTGCTGCGCTACCAGGATCCTTCCGGGGCCCTGGTCCTGCTTGGCGGCGGCCAAAACCAGGAGGCGGAGTTCCCCCCAACCCCCACGGGGGAGACGATCGAGCTTGTGCTTGGCCCGGCCCGGGGCTTCCGAGTGACGCGACGTGGCACCTTCCAGAGGGCCCTCCCGACGGCCCCGATCATGGACGACCAGGGACGGACGTGCCCCCGGCGTCAGTATGAATACGGGGTAGAGGTCCGGATCCATAACTCACTTGGGTCGGAGACCATGGTCACCGTCCGGGAACCCGTCACAGCGGGATGGGAGGTGCTGTCCTCCAGCCAGCCCGGCCACCGCTCTGGCGCGGATGCCTATGATTTCCAGGTCCGCATCCCCTCTAGGGGCCAGGCCACCCTCACCTACACCGCGCGAACGGACCTTGAACAGTGGGGCCCGGAATGACGCTGGCGCGCTTGAAAGGATTTCCCCGTTCCCGACATCACCAGGTAGTGGGCCGCTAGCTGGCCCGTCACCCACCCCGGAGGTCCCATGCGCTCAACCCTGCTCCTCGCCGCCCTGCCTTCGCTCCTGGTCGCCCAGGAGACATCCACCACGCTGAAGGATCAGAAGGCGCTGGCGGTGACGATCTACAACGACAACCTGGCCCTGGTGAAGGACACGCGGGAGGTGCGGCTGCCCAAGGGGGAGGCGCGGCTGGCCTTCCAGGAGGTGTCGGCGCAGATCCGGCCCGAGACAGCCCTGCTGCGGAACCTCACCCACCCGAAAGATTTCTGGGTGGCGGAGCAGAACTTCGACTTCGACCTACTCACGCCCCAGAAGCTGCTGGAGAAGTATGTGGGGGAGAAGGTCACCATCGTGCGCAGTGTGCCCAATGCCGAGGGCGCCGGCTCCAAGGAGGTGCGCGAGGAGGCCACGGTGCTGGCCACCAACAATGGCACGGTGCTGCAGTTCGCCGACCGCATCGAGACCAGCATCCCAGGTCGAATCGTGTACTCCAAGGTGCCTGGCAACCTGCGGGCCCGGCCCACGCTGGTGATCAGCCTAAACAGTGGCGTGGAGAAGGCCCAGCAGCTGGAGCTGAGCTACCTCACAGGCGGCCTCTCCTGGCGCGCCGACTATGTGGCCAACCTGTCTTCGGACGAGAAGGCCCTGGATCTCAGCGGCTGGGTGACCCTCACCAATCAGAGCGGCGCCGCCTATCCCAATGCCACGCTTCAGTTGGTCGCGGGGGACGTGAACCGGGTACGGGAGCGGCGCATGGACAACGTGGCCTTCCTCTCGGCGGGCGTGGCCAAGGCCGCCGCCCCAGCGCCGAAGATGGCCGAGGAGAGCCTCTTCGAATACCACCTCTACACCCTGGATCGCCCCACCACCCTGGCCGTGAACCAGACCAAGCAGGTGGCCCTGCTCAGCGCCAGCGGCGTGCCGGTGCGCAAGGAATACCTGCTGCAAGGCCAGAACCACTACTACTCCGGCAGCTACGGCGACCTGGGCGAGAAGCAGAAGGTGGGCGTATTCGTGGAGTTCGACAACAAGGAGTCCAGCCGCCTGGGCATGCCCCTGCCCAAGGGCATCATCCGCGTCTACAAGCGCGACGGCGAGGGCCGCGCCCAGTTCGTGGGCGAGGACAACGTGGACCACACCCCCAAGAACGAGTTGGTGCGCCTGAAGCTGGGCGATGCCTTCGATGTCACGGCCAAGCGGAAACAGACCGACTTCAAGAGCCTGGGCCGCCAGGGGAAGTTCGGTTACGTGTATGAATCCGCTTTCGAGGTGGAGCTGAAGAACGCCAAGAAGGAGGCCGTCACCGTGAACCTCCTGGAGCCCATGCCCGGGGACTGGGAGGTGCTGCAGAGCAGCCAGCCCGCCATCAAGGAGGCCTCGGGCACCGCCCGCTTCAAGGTCACGGTGCCCGCCGAGGGCCGCGCCTCACTGACCTACCGGGTGCGGGTGAGGTGGTAGGGACCGAACCCGTCCAGCCTGGCATGGCGGTACCTGCGCCATACTGAACCTCCATGCCCCTGCCCGCCCGTTTCCTCGCCCGCCTGCGACGCCTCCCGCTGCGCCTGCGCGGGCGGCTGGGTGGTGGAACGGAAGGACTGCATCCTTCGAAGCTCAAGGGGGCCGGACTGACCTTCGTGGAGAACCGGCCCTACGTGCCCGGCGACGATCCCCGCTTCATCAATTGGCCACTGACGGCGCGCACGGGCGAGCCGATCATGAAGCGCTTCGAGAGCAGCCGCGACCTGGTGCTCTGGCTGGTGGTGGATCCCTCGCCCTCCATGTTCCTGGGCGATCCCATCTCGCCACTTCGCTGGGCCCTGGAGCTCTGTGGGGCAGCCTTCGCCACCTTGCAGGCCACGGGCGATCGCCTGGGCCTGATCGTGCCGGGCGACCACCGCACGCCACCTCTCCGCATCGCCCCCAAGCGCGGCCGCATCCATGGCCTGCGCCTCCTTGAGACCCTGGCGGAACGGGGCCCCGCGCTGCCCACCGAGGCCTCCTGGCGCGAGGCCCTGGGGCACTGGGGCGAGCACGGGAAGGGGCACCGGCTCTGGCTCTTCAGCAACGGCTCGGGGCTGCAGGGCGTGGCGCCGCTCCTGAAACCCCTGGCCGGGCGCCACCGGCTGGTGTGGTTCCAACCGGAAGACCGCTCCGACCGGGGGGGCATGACCTGGCCCGATCCCGCCTTCAGCCCCGCCATCGAGCGGCAGCGCTGGGATCTGATGGACGATCCCGTGGTGAGGCTAAATGCCTGGCTCCGCGCGGGGGGCGCATGAAACACACTGGCCGCGGCGGCCTGGCGCTCGCCTGGGGGCTCTGGGCTCTGCCAGCCCTCGCCGCGCCCGCCTGGAAGACCCCGCCCCAGCCGAAGCTGGGCGAGTTGCTGGTGCTGGAACTGCGCGAGGAGGATCCCGCCAGCCCCGCACCCCCGCGTCCCACCGTGGAGGATCGCCTGGGGCCCCTGCACCTGCGTGCGCTGGAGCCGCTGCCGGATGGGCGCGGCTGGCGCTTCCAGGTGCAGGCACTGGAACCCGGCCTGGCCGTGGTGCCAGCCCTGGACCTGGGCAACGGCCAGCGCAGCCCGGAACTGCGCCTGTGGGTGCCCCGCAGCATCCCCTATGGAGGCCCCTGGGTGGGTTTCGGAGGGGGCAACGACGACCGCCTGCCGGCCATCCCCTTCCCCTGGGCCTGGGCCAGCCTGCTGCTGGTGCCACCCCTGGCCCTCGCTGCCTGGGGGCTTCGCCGCTGGCGGCGGGGCTCGGCCCAGCGCCGGCTGGTCCATGCGATCCGCGCTTTCCAGCACCACTGGCCCCCATCCGACCGCGACCGGACCACGCTGGATGCCGCCCACGGCCTGGGCCGGGAATTGCTGGCCGCACGCTTTGGCGAGGAGGCTCGGGCCTGGGGCGCGCCAGATCTCCAGGACCGCGCCCTGGGCCCCTGGGTGCTGTGGCTCCGCAGCCTGGATGCGGCCCGCTTTGGGCGTTCCGAGCCGCCATTCCCCTCCGCGGAGCAGCTGGTGGCCGTGATCCATGCGGCGAAGGCCCCAGCCGGGGGTAGGCCATGATCACCCTCCGCCATCCCCTGCTGCTGCTGTTGGCAGGGCCCCTGGTGCTCTGGGCCTGGCGGGTGGTCTACCGGTGGGGCATCCCCTCTTCGCGGCCCTCCAGCCGGCTGGGCCGCCTCAGCTCCCACTGGATCCCCATCCTGCTGGCGCTGGCCCTGGGCCTTGCCGCGGCGGGCCCGGAGTGGCGCACGCCGCTGCGCGGCATCGCCCCTGTGGTGGACCTGGCGGTGGTGCTGGATGGCAGCAGCAGCATGCGGATCCTCGACCGCCCTGATGAAGACCGCTGGCACGCCGCCCGGCGCACCCTTGCCCAGTTCGTGCTGCGGCGCCCGGACGACCGCTTCGCCCTCATCCTCTTCAGCGCCCACCCGGTGACACTGAGCCCCCTCACCGCCGACCACATGCGCCTGCTGCGCATGCTGGCGCGCCTGGACATCGACAGCCGGGATGATGGCACGGCCATCGGCTCGGCCCTCATGACCGCCGTGCGGCGCCTGGAGGACAGCCCCGCCCGCAGCCGCGTCATCCTGCTGATCACGGACGGCGTGCAGAACCGGGGCCGCGTAACCCCCCTGGAGGCCGCGGAGGAGGCCCGCCGCAACGGCATCCGCATCCACGCCGTGGCCCTGGGCAGCAACGGCGAAAGCCTCGTGCCCCTGGAAGGCGGCGGCTTCGCCCGCCTCCGGGTGGAGGTGGATCACGCCACCCTGCAGCAGGTGGCCCACCTCACGGGCGGGGAATCCTTCAGCGCCGAGGACCCGGCCGGCCTGGAGAACAGCCTGGCCGCGGTGGATCGCCTGGAGAAGACGCTGCTGCCCGTGGACCCACCCACGGAAGGGCGGCCGATGGCCCTGTGGTGCCTTCTGGCTGCCGCGGTGCTGGCGCTCCCCCTCGCCACAGATCTGGCCTTCAAGCGCGGCAGGCCGCGACCTGCCTGGGTGGAGGGGCCATGAGCCTGCCCTTCTCCCATCCCTGGGCACTGGCCCCGACCGGCGGCATCGTCCTGTTGGTGGTGGCCCTGGCCGTGCGCGCCCACCTCCGGCCCGGTCTCGGCGTGCAGGTGGTGGGCCAGCGTCCCCTCTGGCAGGGCCTGGGCATGGCCCTGATGGTCGCCGGACTTGGGATCGGCCTGGCAGAGCCCCGCTGGGGTCTGCCGGAGTTCCCCAGGCTGACCGTGCATGTGGTGCTGGATGCCAGCCGCTCGATGACCGTGCCCGATGCGGAGGGTCGCACCCGATGGGCGGCCGCCGTGACCGCCCTCGACCGCATCTGGTCGAGGCCCCAGCCCGGCATCCGGTGGGCCCTGGACTTGCTGACGGGCGATGACATCCCCATCCATCCCCCAGGCGAGGACCGCACCCTGCTGCGGGAGGCCCTGCGGGCCGTGGTGCCCGGCGAAGTCGGCTCGCCCGGCACCAGCCTGGGCCGGGGCCTTCCCCAGGTGGCGGCGCAGGTGGACCGCGACCTGCCCGCCGTGATCCTGCTCCTCAGCGATGGGGAGGAAACCTGGGAGGCGCCGGAGGAAGCCCTGAACCGCGCCGTGGAACCCCTCAAGCGGGCCCGGATCCCGGTCTGCGTGCTGGCCTACGGGGACGGGCACGCCCATGCGGTGCCGGCCCGAGCCCAGGCCTTGGCGGATCAGGCCCGGGGCGCGGTGGCCCCCGGGCCCGAGCCTGCCACCAGCACCGCCCGCCCCGAATTCATGGCCCGCCTGGCCCAGGCCACCCAGGGGCAGGTGTTCAAGGATGGCGAGGACGCCGCCGCGGGGCTCCAGGCCTTGGCTGCCGGCAGGCTGCCCCTGCCCGCCCGGCGCTCCCTGCAGCCGGCCCACCCCGAGGTGGGCGCCTGGCTGGCCCTGGCAGGACTGGCGTTGTGGCTCCTGTTCTCAGGCAAGCCCCTGACCCGCTGGCGGCCCATCCTCCTGCTCCTGCTGGGCCTGGGGGCGTCCAGCGTGCAGGCCCAGGGCACCAGCTGGGCACCACCCTCGGTGAAGGCCTGGATGGCCCAGCGGGCCATCGAAGCCGGCGACCTGCCCGGGGCCCGGAAGTGGCGCCCGGGCGATGCGCGGCCGGCCCACGTGCTGCTGGCGGCACAGATCGACCTGCGGACCGGGTTCCCGGAGGACGCCCTGAAAACCCTGGCGCCCCTGGTGGGCCAAGGCTCGCCGCGGCCCATCCCCGCCTGGCGCGCCCCGGCCCTCCTGCTCGCGGCCCGAGCGCACCTGGAATCCAGTCGGCCAGCCGAGGCCCGCGCATTGCTGGAGCGTCTGCTGCTGGAGCAGCCCGGTCAACGGGAGGCCATCCACGACCTGCAGACGCTGGTGAAGGATGCCCAACCGCCCCCGCCGCCCAACCCGAAGAAGCCGCCTCCGCCCCCCCCGCCCCGACCCAGCATGGGCGCCCAGCAGGACGAACTGGAGGGCCTCAAGCAGCGCCTGCCCAGGCCCCCGAAAACCCCGGCGGGCGTGAAGGACCTCTGACCGGCCGGGACCTCCCCTTGGCATGGCGAAACAAGGCGGCGGCCCAGAGGCCGCCGCGCGGGAATTGAGGATGGTGGGGCTTCGTCTACTTCGCGTTCAACCAGGTCGCGAACTCGGCACCGCTGCGGAAGGCGCCCACCTGGCGGCGGAGCTCCTTGCCCTCGGCGTTGAGGATCACCATGGTGGGGAAGGCGTTCAGCTTGAAGGTCTCCGAGAGCTTGGTGCCTTCGGCGACGGGCGTGCCGTCCCGCTTCTGGACCAGCGCCGAGAAGGGCACCACCTTGGCGAGGGCGGCCTGGGCCTCGGGCGTGGGGAACACGTTCTTCTGAAGATGGAGGCAGGGGCCGCACCACTCGGTCCACAGGTCCATGAAAACGACCTTCTTCTCGGCCTTGGCCCGCTTGAGGGCGGATTGGTAGTCATGCTCCCACTTGACGGTGTCCGCGGCAAAGGCCGGGGCGGCGATGAGAAGCAGGGCGACGAGGGCTTTCATGCAGGGACTCCAGGGAATTGGCGGACGGACCGCAGGATTTGGATGGAGGCAGGGCGGGTTTCGTTCCAGGTTTCAGGATACCCGGGCTAATCCCCTGGTTCAGCGGCCCGTAATCCCAGGCGACCCGGCGAGTGCCGAACCCCCATCCTTCCAAGGAGGCCGCCCATGCGCGCCATCATGATCCCGCTGGCCCTGGCGGCCAGCCTCAGCCTTCCCCTGTCCGCCCAGAGTGCGCGGTTCATCAAGGTGGACATCGTCTCCAAGAGCGTGATGCAGCACCACCACAAGCAGAAGGGCGTGGACGGGCCCACCGAAGTCCACATCCGCATGCCCATCAGCCTGGCCAAGGGCGTGCTCGACATGGCCGGCGAGGGCGAAATCAAGGTCAACGGAGAAACCAAGAAGGGCATGAAGCCCGAACAGCTCCAGAAGCTGCTGTCCGACGCCAAGGCGGGGGATCTGCTGCTGGAAATCACCACGGACAAGGGCGATCACGTCCGCGTCACCGTCGAGTAACCGGGAGCCCCCATCCGTGCATCGTCAAGCCCCGCTCCGGCGGGGCTTCTTCGTGTACGCTCTCGGAATGGATTCTTTGACCGAACTCCGAGTGCGCTACGCCGAAACGGATGCCATGGGCATCGTCCACCACGCCACCTATCCGGTGTGGATGGAACTGGGCCGCAGCGACTTCCTGCGCAAGCTGGGTCAGAGCTACGCGGACTGGGAGGCCCGGGGCGTGCGGCTGGTGGTGAACGAGATCCGGGTGCGGTTCCGGGCGCCGGCCCGCTATGACGAGCTGGTCCAGGTGCGGACCTCCATCCAGGAGACGGGACGCCGGCGCATCATCTTCGGCTACCGGATCGAACGGGACGGCATCCTCCTGGCCGAGGGGGAGAGCATCCACCTGGTTGCGGGATCGGATAACCGCGCCCGGGTGCTGCCGGACGATCTGCTGGCCCTGATTCAGGGGCGCTGAGGCGCGTCCGGGCTGCCCAAGCAGGTGGACATCAGGGCCACGAGGGCATCCATGACCCGGCGCCGCTCCTCGCTGAAAGCATCGGTCTGGAAGCTTTGGAAGCTCACCAGCCCCACCGGCCGGCTGCTCCACCCCAGCGGCACGCCATACCAGGAATGAGGAATGAGGCCTGTGGCTTGTTCTGCCGCGGTGAGCAGGCTGCCTGCGGCGTGTCCTTCCTCCATGGTGCGGATGTAGACCGGACGGCGAGCCGCCAGCACGCGTTCGGACAGCCCCGCCCGGTCCGACAGGCGCCGGGATGGGTGGTTCCGGGCCCGGCCGCCTTCGTGGTACAGCACGAACCGGAGCTGGTCCTGGTCCCAGTCCGCGATGGCCACGTAGAAGCAGGCGAGACCCAGGGGCTTGAAGCTGACATCGAAAAGGATCTGGGCCAGGGCCTGGTCGGAACCGCCCGGACGCATGCGTTCGAGGGCGCTCAGAAGGAGGTCGCGGTCCTCATCCAGGTGGCGGACCAGTTCCTGGGTGTCCTCCAGCCGGACCTGGACCGAGCGGCATTCGGCCTCCAGCTTCCGCAGGCGTTCATCGCGCTCGGCCAGCGCCTCGTCCTGTTTGCGGCCGGAGAACAGACTCATCGGATCTCCAGGAGGCTTTGGATCGAAAGGAAAAGGTGGTTTGCTAGAACCATGAAGAAGATGCGGCGAACCCTGGCTCTGTTCAACACCCTGACGCGGCGGGTCGATCCCGTGGTCCCGATCCTGGATGGACAGATCTCCTTGTACACCTGCGGACCCACGGTCTACAACTACGCGCACATCGGCAACCTGAGAACCTTTCTCTTCCAGGACCTGCTGAAGCGGACCTTCCGGGCTGGTGGCTACGAGGTCAGCCACTGCATGAACATCACGGACGTGGAGGACAAGATCATCCGCGATTCCCAAGGAGCCTTGCCTGCGGACGCCTCCAATGCCGAGCGGCACGGGGCCATGACCGCGCTCACGGACCGGTTCACGGCCATCTTCCTGGAAGACCTGGACACGCTGCGCATCCAGCGCGCGGACTTCCTGCCCAAGGCGACCGCCTACGTCCCCCAGATGATCCGATTGATCCGGGCCCTGGAGGCCAAGGGCCTGGCCTACGTTCGCGAGGGCAGCGTCTACTACCGCATTGCCGGCCTGCCGCAGTATGGCTGCCTGGCCCACCTGAACCGTGAAGGCATGCAAGCCGGCGCGTCGGTCGACGCGGATGAATACGAGCGCGACTCCGTCACTGATTTCGTGCTCTGGAAGGCCACCAAGCCGGGTGAACCCTGGTGGGACAGCCCCTGGGGCCCGGGCCGCCCCGGCTGGCACATCGAGTGCTCGGCCATGGGAATGGAACTGCTGGGTGAGCGGGTGGACATCCACAGCGGTGGCGTGGACCTCATCTTCCCCCATCACGAGAACGAGATCGCCCAGAGCGAGGGCTGCCTGGGCCATCAGTGGGTCAACCACTGGGTCCACGGGGAATTCCTCATGGTCGAGGGGCAGAAGATGGCCAAGAGCCTGGGCAACTTCTTCACCCTCCGTGACCTCATCGAGAAGGGCGTGGACCCCATCGCCCTGCGCTATGCCATCCAGAGCAACCACTACCGCAAGGTGCTGAACTTCAGCTTCGAGGGACTCCGCGCTGCCGAGAACGCCCTCAAACGCATCCGGGCCTTCCGCACCCGGATGGAGGGCGAAGGGCAACCCGGCGGCGGCCCCTGGAAGGAGGCCATGGATCCGCTGGCACGCCTGGAGCAGGCGCGCGAGGCCTTCTGGGCCGCCATGGCGGATGACCTGAACACCCCCGAGGCCCTGGCGGCGATCTTCACCCTGGTGAGCGACCTGAATGCCCAGGATGACCATGTGGCCCTTACCCGCGAGGAGCGTGACGCGGTGCTGGCGTTCCTGGACGAGACCGATGCCATCTTCTCAGCCTGGCCCCAGGCCACGGACAGCCTGAATGCCGAGGTCGAAGCGCTGATCGAGGCGCGGAGGGCTGCCAAGGCCGCCAAGAACTGGGCCGAAGCCGACCAGGTTCGCGACCAGTTGAAGGCGCTCGGCATCGTCCTCGAGGACCGCAAGGACGGCACCACGGGTTGGCGCAGGGCCTGAAACGAAACGCGACCCCGACCGGGGCCGCGTTCAAGCCGGGTTCCGAGCCTAGCGGCTCAGGCGCTTGAGGGCGATGGTGATGAATTCCGGGGGGCCGGGGAGGAGGCCGGAATCCGCCACGGCATTCTGCCCCTCCTTCGTCAGGATGAAGTGGATGAGCTCGTTGACGGGAGCCGGCAGGGGGGCGCCGGGGGTCCGGTTCAGGTAGGCGTAGTAGAGCCGGGGCATGGGGTACTTGCTGGTGGTGACGTTTTCCTGGTTCGGGAACCGGGCGTCCTCCCCGTGGTAAGGGATCACCGGAAGCACCTTGTTGGCGAAGTACCAGGACGACATGGTGCCGATGGCGATGCCGGCCTGATCGGTCATGACCGCCTCGGCCAGAGCGGAGGCATCATCCCGGTCCAGGATGCCCTGCCGGAATTCGCCATTGAGCAGGACCTTCTCCGCAATGCTGGACCGGGTGGCGGTTCCTGCGGCGCGGGTGTAGGCCTGGACGGGTAGCTTCGTCCACTCACCCTTCAGGCCGAGATCGCCCCAGGTGACGGCCGGGGATTTGGCACCACCGAGCCGGGACTTGGAGTAGATGGCGTCCAGCTGCTCCATGGAGATGGAAGAGATGGGGTTGTTCTTGTTGACGAAGACGATGTTCGCATCGAGGCAGACCGGGATGCGCATGGGCATGTAGCCGAACTTGGCCTGGAAGGCTTTGCTCTCCTCAGGGCTGAATTCGCGGGCGGTCAGAATGAGCAGGCTGGTGCCGTCCACAAAGGCCTTGACGGCATCCTTGGTGAGCTTGGGCCGGAAGATCAGGTTGGCTTCGGGGTGGACTTTCCGGAAGGCCGCGGACCACTCCTCCCCGAGATCAGCAAGGGCATCCGTGCCGATGAGGTCGAGGGGCCCCTTGACCTGGACCTGGGGCTGGTACGCCGGAATGACGGCCGCCACCTTGGCCCGGGGCTGGGCCGTCTGGGCGTGAAGGGTCCCGAGAGTGCAGACCCCGGCCGCAATGATCAGAAGTGATGAAATCAATCGGGCGGGGGGAGTTCTCATGGGGAATCCTCTCGAGGGATGGCCGCATCAAGAATGCCACCGTGTACCGGCTTTCACGATGCAGACTTACAGTCAATGAATCCAAATTGGGGAGTAATTAGACGCCCCACGGGTCATGATCGTACACCCTGCCACCCTGGCCATCGGCTGCATGACAGGAATGGTGATGTAGGTCACGGACCGACCCAGGATGCCAGGCCATCGCGGCCTTTGCCTGCAGGGCCAACCGCTTCTAGGGGGTCGGCTCCTCCGGTAGACTGCCTGCAGGCACTTCGACTTCAACGCCCTGAAATCCCATTGGAATTCCCATGCTCCGTGCAAAAAGCTGTCTCGCCCTTGCCGTCCTCAGCCTGTTTTGCGGGTCGCCCCTCCAGTCCCAGGAGGAGAAGAAGAGCCTCCCGGCCCACCACGCCAAGGCGGGCGTGCACTGCTACGACTGCCACCAGGAGGAGAAGCCCACCAAGAAGGCCGTGGCTCCGGATTCCTGCATGACCTGCCATGGCGACTACCCCGCCATGAAGGCCCTGACGAAGAACGCCAAGCCGAATCCGCATGATTCCCACCTGGGCGAGATCCCCTGCACGGAGTGCCACCGCCAGCATCAACCCGCGGTCGTGAAGTGCCTCGAGTGCCACGAAGGGAAATACAAGTTCAACCTGCGATAGGGCCTGAGCCCCGCAGGGCCCCGGACACCGCCCCGGGCAGGAGTTCCTCCAGGCACTGGCGGCGCTGGCAGGCCCGCTCCCGGCAGGGGGCGCAGGCGATGCCGGTGCGCAGGACCGGCCCCGCCCCTTCCGGCAACCCCGCGACCACGGGATCGCTGGAACCGTAGAGCCCCAGCGCGGGAACGCCAAGCACCACGGCCAGGTGCAGAAGGCCGGTGTCCGGTGCGACCACGCGGTCCGCCTGCCGGAGCGCCGAGGCCAACTGCCAGAACCCCAGCCGGGGCAGAGCCTCCACCCCCGTGGCGGCAGGCAGCCAGGTCCGGAGTTCCTCCTCCTCCGGCCCCAGGGACCAGCGGAGGTCGTAGCGCCCTTTGAGCTCAGCGGCCAGCTTCAGCCAGTGGCGGAGGGGCCAGCGCTTGATGGCGCCGCGCCGGGAGGCGCCTGGCACCAGCACGACTCTGGGTTTGGCGTCCTGGAGCCAGATGGTGCCAGGATCGGGGAGGTCCACGCCCCTCAGGACCGCCTGGAACCTGCCAAGGCCCTCGACGCCCCGGCTCCGGCCAAAAGCCTCAGCCAGGCCCAGCGCCTGGTCGTACCGGGTCTGATGCCGGAACGCCAGGGGATGAGTCTGAAGCGAGCCGGCGAACTCCTTGGTGACGCCGTCCCCCCAGCGCTCCGGAATGGATGCCAGCTTCGGAATGAGGGCCGCCTTGAGGATGCCGTGGAAATCCAGGCTGACCTCGGCACCCCGGACGAGCCCCCCCACCCGTTTCAACTCACTCAGCGCAGAGAAGGGATTCGACAGGCGCCGGCGTCTCACGATCACAGGCTCCAGCCAGGGGAGCGGCTCCAGCAGGAAGGCGTGGCGGTCCTCCACCACCGCCCTGAATCGCGCCCCGGGAAATGCTGCATGCAGGTTGGCCCAGGCGGGCAGCACCCGGAGGATGTCGCCGAGGGCGGAGAGGCGGAGCAGAACCAGATCCATCCCTCCATCCTATTCGTTACGCTGGAAGCATGAGCATGCAGCCTTTCGCCAAGGACCAGACCAAGAACCCGCCCCCCAAGAACTGGCTGGACCGGCTGCTGCGGCGCTTCTCGCGTGTCGCCTACGGCGTGGCGGTCCTCCTGATGTACACCCTCGCCTCCACGGCCCTGGGTCTGGCCCTGGCCCCAGCGCTGTGGATCTGGTCCCGCCTGCATGCCTGGGCGGCCCCCCTGGCCGGCCTGCTGCCCTGGATCGTGTCGGGCTTCGCGCTGGCCCTCTGTTTCTTCATCTTCGGCCTGACGCTCCTGCTGGTCGTCCCCCTCTACAACTGGGTCCTCCCCACCCGGGTGAAGCCCTTCAAGGGTGGCTATTACACCCTGCACGCCCTGCCCTGGTTCCTCCACAATGGCCTGTTCTACCTGGTGCGCTTCACCTTCCTGCCCTTCGTGACGCTCACCCCCTTCGGCGTGTGGTTCCTGAAGGCCATGGGCATGAAGATCGGCCGCCACGCTTTCATCAACACGGAGTACATCAGCGATCCCCAACTCATCAGCGTTGGCGACGACGCGGCCCTCGGCGGCAGCGTGCGCATCTTCGCCCACTACGGTGGGGGCGGGAACCTGGTCATCGCGCCGGTTGTCGTGGGGCATCGCGCCACCCTGGGCCTGGCCTGCTGCGTCATGGGGGACGTCATCATCGGGGACGACGCCACCATCCTTCCCGAGAGTGTGGTGCTGCCCGGGAGCCGGGTGGGAGCAGGGGAGACCTGGGGCGGGGTCCCCGCGCGAAAGATCGACCGCGAAGAAATGGAGCGCATCAAAGCCGAAATTCGAGGCATGACCGAAACCCTGGGGTGACCTGGGTCACAGGGTCGGCCGCCCGCTTCGCGGGGAAGGGCCAGGGAAGCGTTCTGCCGACCTGCCGGGGGGTGAAGTCCGACCAGACGGGACTAGGCAAGTCCCGAGAATCCCGCGACAATCCAAGTTTCTCCCAGGGGGCTCCCCCCTTCATCTTTGGTCCAAACGATGCGCACACCTGCCCTCCTTTGCTCCGTTCTCGTATCTGCGGCCCTCCTGGCCCAGGCGCCAGCACCGTCCCTCGGCGACCGCGTGAAGGCCGAGAGGCCCGCGGTGGAACAGCTGCTGGCCGAGCTCAAGTACCCCGAGGCCATGCAGCGAGCCGAGGCCCTGTTGCCTGCCGCCCGTCCCGCCTTCGATAAGAAGGACAACTCCACCCTCGTGCAGAGTGTCGCCGCCAACCTCGATATGGCCGAAGCGTTGCGCCTGGCCACCGAGGCCGCCGACTCCGCCGGGGCCTGGGAGAAGGCCCTGGACTACGCGAAGACCGCCAAGGCCCTGGCCAATGAGGCCTATGCCGGCGTGAAGGAACCCTTCACCCAGACCGTGGCCTACTACAAGCAGGCCGGCGCCCGGGCCCAGCAGGTGCTGGACGAGAACGATGCCCGCATCAAGGAACTGAAGGGCAAGAGCGCCCTGGATCCTGGCGAACGCCAGGAGCTGGATCTGGCCCTCGGCGTCGAGAAGGAAGTGCTGGACTGCGCCAAGTGGATGAAGTTCTTCCAGACCTACCTGGACGTCACCAAGCGAGAGAACGAGGCCTATGACCCGCTGGTGAAGGTGATGGAGGACAAACTCAAGAGCGAAGCGGATCAGATCGCCGACTACAAGGCTGGCAAGGGCGAGAAGACCAAGTGGGTGGAAGCCGTCATCTCCACCCCCGCCTACCTCGAGCGCTTCACCGAGAAGTCCGGCAAGGCCCAGTGGCTGAACCGCCTGGCGATCCTTGACCCCGAGAACAAGAAGGTCCAGCACCAGCTCGACCTCCTGACCGGCAAAGCCACGGCTCCTGCGGCCAAGCCCGCCAAGAAGGGAAAGAAGGCCTGATCGCCCCCGGGACCTGTACCCTGAAGGCATGACCCGCCGTTCCAATCCCCGCATCCCCGTCCGCGGTCCAGCCCGCACCCCCGACCGACGGCCCTCGCGCGAAGCCCCGAAGCCCATGGCCTCGGGGCTTCGTCCGTACGAGACCTTCGAGGCCACCTTCCTGGGCCATCCCGAGGGGGCTGGTGGCTTCCTGAGAATCCTGGGGGCGCCCAAAGGGCCCCGCATGGACCTGCTCGTGGACTGGCAGGATGCCCGCGGCGCCATCCACGGCGACCGCGTGGTGGCCGAGGTCCACGGCGAGGGGTGGGACGGCCGCCTCAAGGCCCGGGTCCTCGAGATCAAGGGGCGCGGAGACATCCCCCTGCCCGGCACCCTCCAGAAACAGCCCTGGGGCTGGCGCGTGGTGCCCCTGGAACCGCGCCTGGCCCAGATCATCTCCGTGCCACCCACGGATCTGGCCGAGGACGGCGAGCTGGTGAGCGTGAAGCTGGACGCCGACCCCGAGGCCAGGCAGCTGCGTGGCACGGTGGTGGCACGTCTTGGGAAGAAGACCGACCTGAAGATCGAGAACAAGCTCACGGCCGCCCTGTTCAACCTGCGCACGGCCTTCCCGGACGCCGTGATGAACGAATTGGCGCCCTTCCCCACCGTTATCCCCGCGGAATGGCTCCAGGGCAGAGAAGACCTCCGCGAGGCCCTCACCTGCACCGTGGATCCGCCCACGGCCAAGGACTTCGATGACGCCATCAGCCTGGAAGTGCTGCCCAGATCCGAAGGCGGCGGCTGGCTCCTGGGCGTCCACATCGCCGACGTGAGCCACTATGTGGCCGAGGGGGGGCCCCTGGACGAGGAGGCCCGCCTGCGGGGCACCTCGGTCTACTTCCCTGATGAAGCCATCCCCATGATCCCGGAGCGCCTCAGCGGCGACCTCTGCAGCCTGCGCGAGGGCGTCGACCGACTCACCATGACGGCCTGGATGACGATCTCGCCGACCCTCGAGGTGGTGGAAACGCGCCTGTCGGAAAGCGTCATCCGCAGTGCCAAGCGCCTCACCTACGACGAGGTGAAGGAGGCCTGCATCGACCTGTCGACGCGCAAGCGGGCCGAGCTGGGCGAGCCCTTGTGCGGCCTCCTGGACGAGGCTCTGGTGCTGTCCCGCCAGCTCACCCAGGTGCGTCTGGGCCGCGGCGCCATGAACCTGGACACAGAAGAAGCCGAGTTCCTCTTTGATGAGGAGGGTCGCCCCATCGACGCGCGGCGCTATCCGCGGCACGACGCCCACCGCATGATCGAGGAGTTCATGCTGCTGGCGAACGAGACCGTGGCCCGGTTCTTCACCCGGAAGAAGATCCCCTCCATCTACCGCATCCATGACGAGCCCGACGCCCTGAAGCTGGAGATCTTCGCGGAAGTCGCGCGGACCTTCGGCCTCCTCAAGCCCAAAGAGACACCCACGCCCGAGCACCTGAACGCCATGCTCGACAAGATCCGGGGCGGCCCCCTGGAGGCCATGATCAACACGCTGCTGCTGCGCAGCTTGAAGAAGGCCGAGTACAACGTCGACAACATCGGCCACTCGGGCCTGGCGCTCCAGGACTACCTGCACTTCACGAGCCCCATCCGGCGCTATCCGGATCTCATCGTTCACCGCCTGCTGCGCAAGGTGCTCCGGGGCCAGCGGCTGCCTGAAGGCCTGCACAGCCAGCTGGCGGTGCTCGCCAAGGGCGCCAGCGACTGCGAACAGAAGGCCACCGAGGCCGAGCGCGAGAACGACAAGTGGAAAGCCTGCCTCCTCATGAAGCCCCGCATCGGCCAGCGCTTCAAAGGGCGCATCCAGGGTTTCTCCGCCAAGGTCGTGTTCGTCACGCTCGAGTCACCCTTCGTCGAGGTGGGCGTGCCCCTGGCGGCCCTGGGCGGCAACTTCTGGGTGGATGAGCACCGCACCAAGGCCACAGGCCAGCGGGGCATGGTGGTGCTCACCATCGGCGATGCGGTGGAAGTGGAGATCACCACCGTGGATGAGAACCTCCGGCGCGTCAGCGCCTGGGTCACCGAAGCCAGAGCCCAGGATGCCCACGGCAAGGTCATCCAGTTCGTGCCGACGCTCGCTGCACCCGCCGTTCTGCGGGAAGGCGATCTGGAGAAGCCCCGACGGGGAGGAAAAGCCCGCCTGGAGGAGCCACCAGCGCGGCGTGCCTCGGCGACGAAGCAGCGCCCGCCGAAGAAGGCCCGTGTGACCGCCGGGAAAACACGGGAGGCAAGTCCCAAACCGCCGAAGGGCAGTGTCCGTGGCAGCGGCAAGCGGAAGGGCCGGTGATCGTCCCGCCCTCGCCCGTGCGCTGCCTGGGAGTGGACCCTGGCTCCCTGGCCTGCGGCTGGGCCGTGGTGGAGCGCTTCGGGTCCCGGCTCGCCCTGGTGGAAGCAGGCGTCATCCGCAACCCCCGGGGTACCGAGTTTGACCAGCGGGCTCTGCTCATCCACCACCGCCTGTCCGAGGCCATCGCCGCCCACCACCCCGGCTTCATGGCCGTGGAATCCCCCTTCGTGGAGAAGAATGCCGCCACGGCCCTGAAGCTGGGCCAGATCCGCGGGGGCATCCTGCTGACCGCGGCCCTGCACGGATTGCCGGTGGGCGACTACAACCCCATGCAGGTCAAGAAAGCCGTCAGCGGCTACGGTTGGGCGGACAAAGGTCAGGTGGGGAAGATGGTGATGACCCTGCTGAACTTGAAGGAACCCCTGGCGGCCGACGCAGCCGACGCGGCCGCGGTGGCCATTGGCCACCTGCTGGCCAGCCGAAGGGCCTGATCCGGTCTTGGACGACCTGGATGTCATGTTTTTCAACGATTTCGGAAATTGTCACGGAAGCCGTGACAAAAAATCTCGTAACTCATGACATTTCTTGTGATGCCTATCACTAGCCTTAGTCACAAGCAAACACGATCATGTTGTCCAGGAAGCCCACGGAGCCACCATGCACATGGACACCGCAGCGCGACAGCACAACCCCGCCTTCTGGACCACTGCCGAGCGCCTGCATGAAGTGTTCAATCAGCTGGAGCGCCAGATGAGCAGCTCGCCCCGTGGCCTCGCCGTGCTCCGCCAGGTCCAGGCCCTTGAAGCCGAGCTTGAAGCCGAAGTGATGCACCGCAGCCGTCGCATCGCCGCTGCCTGACCCTGATTCCGCCCCATGCAAAGCCCGGCACCGCCGGGCTTTTTCATATCCATCCGTCCAGCCGTCTGAGGACGGCTGAAGTTCATTGCGTCGGCAAATGACGTTCCTCCCTGGAAGGGCATCAAGCCCCATCCCCGGGGGCCAAGGGCGTTCGCGAAAGCGATGAACCCACTGACCATAGAAAGGGCACCCCGAAAGGTGCCCAGGAGTCTCGGCCTTGTGAAACCCTGGCCGGAAGGGGCTGGCGAAAACGGTCGCCCCATGGGAGGAAAGAATGGCTCTTCCCATCCCCCAGGCTAGGCCGCGCCTGCCCTCCTACAAGGGGGAACCATGGCTCAATCTTCGTACCGCAATGTCCCGGGCCGGTAGGCCGGATAGGCCGGTACCCACTGAGCCTTGGTGACCACGGCACCGATCTGGTCGTCGTCGAGAAGACGCCCCAGGCCTGCATTGCGGGCCTCGATGCCCACGGCTTTGGCCACGGAGGCGGACACCCTGCGGATGTCCTTCATTTCCGGCAGCAGCAGGCCCATGGCCTCCTGATCCGGCGTCACGAACTCGCTGATGGCCCGGCTGGCGGCCAGGAACATGCCGTCCGTCACGCGGGTGGCCTTGCAGACCAGGGCCCCGAGGCCAACGCCAGGGAAGATGTACATGTTGTTGCACTGCGAGGCTTGGAGGGTTTGCCCCTTCCAGTCCATGGGGTCGAAGGGGCTGCCCGTGGCCACCAGGCCCTTGCCGTCCGTGGCCTTCCACACAGCCTCCGGCGTGCACTCGCACTTGTGGGTGGGGTTGGAGAGCGCCAAAACGATGGGCCGCGCCGAGTGCTTGGCGGTCTCCGCGAGAATCGCCTCGCTGAAGAGGCCGGGCTGGGCGGTGACGCCGATGAGCACCGTGGGATGGGCGTTGCGGACCACATCCTCCAGACCGATGCGGGAAGGATCGTCCAGCCTCCAGCCCTCCACCCAGGCCCGGCGCTGGGCCAGGGGTTCCTGGGGACCCTCCAGCTGCGGATCGTCGTCAAGCAGGAGGCCCTGCATGTCCACGGCAAAGATGCGCCGGCGGGCTTCCTCGTCGGAGAGGCCCTCTTCTTTCAGGGCGGCCCGGATGTTCATGGCGATGCCGGTGCCCGCCTGGCCCATGCCCACGATGACGTAGCGCTCATCCTGGAAGCGGCTCTTCTTGATGCGCATGGCGGTCATGAGCGCGGCCAGGGCCGTGGAGCCCGTGCCCTGGATGTCGTCATTGAAGGAGAGGATGCGCTCGCGGTAGCGGTCGAGGTTCTTGAACGCGGTGTGCTTGGCGAAGTCCTCCCACTGGAGCAGCGCGCCGGGGAAGTTGCGCTTCACGCCGAGGACGAACTTCTCAATCAGCTCCTCGTACTCGGCCCCCCGCAGCCGGGGCTTGCGGATGCCCAGGTAGAGCGGATCCTCCAGCAGCCGGGGGTTGTTGGTGCCCACGTCCAGGGTGATGGGCAGGGTGACGCCGGGGTGCACCCCGCCGGCGGCCACGTAGAGGCTGACCTTGCCCACGGGGATACCCATGCCATCCGAGCCCAGGTCACCCAGGCCCAGAATACGCTCGCCGTCGGTCACCACGATGAGGTTGACCTGGGGCTGTGACAGCCCGTGGAAGATCTGGTCGATGTTCGCGATGTTCTCGGGGGTGATGTAGATGCCCCGGAAGCGGCGCTGGATGTGGCTCAGCTGCATGCAGGCCAGACCCACCGTCGGGGTGTAAATGATGGGGACCATCTCGTCCAGGTGGTCCTGGAGGAGGCGGTAGAACAGCACCTCGTTGCGGTCCAGGAGGCCCGAGAGGTAGATGTAGCGCTCCATGTCGTCGGGCTTGCGCAGGAAGGCCTCGTAGGTTCGGTCCAGCTGGGATTCCAGCGTCGCGACGCCGGGCCGCAGCATCCCGTCCAGGCCCAGGCTCAGGCGCTCCTCCTTGGTGAACGCCGAAGCTTTGTTCAGGTGGGGATTGTTCAGCAGCTGCCGACCACGGAGGTACACCTCGTAGTAGTCCTCGCCCGTCAGCGGGTCGATCTTGAGCACGAAGTTCTTCATGGCTGCCCCTTGTCTGCCACGCCACGCCCGGATCCGACAGATCCCAGGTTCCTGTTCAGACGGGGCTGGATGGTAAAAACAGTGTATCTCCCACCTGAAGGGGAAGTGATCACATCGGGACCGGGGAGGCCTGCAACAAATCCCCGAGTTCCCGGCTGGTTCCCACCGGAGCCGCGCAGGTCCTTCCCCGGCACACGAAGGCCAGGGGCTTGCCCGGACTCAGGCCCCGGCCTTCATGCAGCGGCAGCAGCTGATCCCCGGAGACCGAGAGCACCCGGCCCGGCAGGAACCGGCGATGCACCTCGCGGAGCATGTCCCGCACGAGGGGATCCCCCGGATGGCCGGAAAGAGCCACGTCCAGGTGCTCCCGCTGCACCAGATCGAGGACACCCAGGAGGCCCAGGAAGGCCCGGGGCGCCCGCGCCATCCAGGGTCCGAAGCACTGGAGGGTCCCTTCGGCCGCAGACCGGAAGTCCTCCCGCTGAAGGTGGCGCGACAGCCGGAGCAGGGCCCGGGCGGCCAGGGTGTTGCCGCTTGGAATGGCATTGTCGAAGCCAGGCTTCTGCCGGAAGAGGAGGTCCGGCTGGTCCGCCTCGGTGCTGTAGAACCCGCCACCGACCGGATCATGGAACCGCGCCAGCATCACCTCGCCGAATGTCTCGGCCCAGCGCAGCCAGGCGGGATCGAAGTCGGCCTCGAAGAGGTCCACCAGCCCCTCCACCACGGCCGCATGGTCTTCAAGGAAGGCGGCCGTGTGCGCCCGGCCCTGGCGCCACACCCGCAGCAGCCTCCCCTCCCGCCAGAGTTCCTGGCGAAGGAAGGCGGCGCAGGCCTGGGCTGCCGCCAGGTACCTCGCCTCCCCCAGCACCTGGAAGCCCCGGGCCAGGGCCGACAGGGCAAGGCCATTCCAGGCGGCCAGCACCTTGTCATCCTTGCCGGGCCGGACCCGCCGGTCCCGCCAGAGTCGCAGCCGCTCACGCAGGAGCCGATCTTCCTCCCCGGGAAGCAAAGCTTCCGGAGTGCCTGAAAACCGGTGGACGACGCTGGCCCCATGCTCGAAGTTGCCGCCCTCGGTGATGCCGAAGGCCGCGCAGAACCGCGCCCCATCTCCCGGCCCCAACGCCTCCCGAACCTCCGCAGGGGTGAAGGCATAGAACTTCCCCTCTTCCCCCTCGCTGTCCGCATCTTCGCTGGAGTGGAAGCCGCCGCTGGGGTCGCGCAGGTCCCGCAGCAGGTAGTCCAGAGTCTCCCGCGCCACTTGGGCATGGCGCGCCTCTCCAGTCGCCTGGAAGGCCGTGAGGTAGCAGCCGGCCAGCTGGGCATTGTCGTAGAGCATCTTCTCGAAATGCGGCACCAGCCAATGGGCGTCCACGCTGTAGCGGGCAAAGCCGCCGCCCAGGTGATCGTACATGCCGCCTTCCCACATGGCCTCCAGGGTGCGTAACGCCATGGCCCGGTCCGCCTTGGTCCCCCGGGCCAGAAGCAGGTCCACCGCCATCTGCTGGGGGAACTTCGGGGCGGGGCCAAAGCCACCCCACTCGGCATCGAAGCTTCGGCGCAGCTGGGCCAGGGCCGCCTCCAGGACACCCTCGTCCGGACGCCTGTCGCCAGCCTCCACCTCAGCCTGGCGTCGAAGTTCCGCGGCGAGCGCCCCGGCCTGCCCCACCACCCCGGCACGGTCATCCTGCCACAGCTGGGCAATCCGCTTGAGCAGGGGGACGAAGCCCGGCATGCCGCCACGGGGTTCGGGCGGGAAGTAGGTGCCGCCGTAGAACGGTTCCAGATCGGGGGTAAGCCACAGGCTCATGGGCCAGCCGCCCCGCCCCGTGAGCGTCTGCACCGCGTCCATGTAGAGGTCGTCCAGGTCCGGCCGTTCCTCGCGATCCACCTTGATGCTCACGAAGTGGGCGTTCAGCACCTCGGCCACGGTGGGGTTCTCGAAGCTTTCGCGCTCCATGACATGGCACCAGTGGCAGGCGCTGTAGCCGATGCTGAGGAAGATGGGCTTCTGCTCGGACCGGGCCCGCTGCAGGGCCTCTTCACCCCAGGGAAGCCAATCCACGGGGTTGTGGGCGTGCTGGAGCAGGTAGGGGCTGAGGCTTCCGGAAAGGTGATTGGGCATTATCCCGACTCCATCGGTCAGGATTATGCCTGAGGATCCTGTTTCCACACGGGGAAAGTCCTCGACGCCACCTACAATGGTCGTTTGGTCCCCACCGGAGTCCCATGTTCGACAGCCTTACCCAAAAGCTCAGCCAGGCCATGAAAGCCCTCCGGGGCCAGTCGAAGCTGACCGAAGCCAACCTTGAAGCCGTGCTCCGCGAGGTCCGCATGGCCCTGCTGGAAGCCGACGTCCACGTGAGCGTGGCCCGCACCTTCCTGCAGCGGGTGAAGGAGAAGGCCCTGGGCACCGAGGTCATGCAGGGCCTCAACCCGGCCCAGGCCTTCATCGACATCGTCCACCGCGAATTGGTGGAGATCATGGGCGGCCAGGCCCCTGAGCACCCCATCGCCTTCGCCTCGAAGCCGCCCACCGTGGTGATGATGGTGGGCCTTCAGGGCGCGGGCAAGACCACCAGCTGCGGCAAGCTGGCGGTCTTCCTCAAGAAGCTCGGGCGTTCTCCGCTGCTGGTGCCCGCCGACGTCTACCGTCCCGCCGCCATTGAGCAGCTGCACGTGGTGGCCAGGGATGCCGGCGTCCCCTCCTTCCGCACGGAGGAGAAGGATCCCGTGGCCATCTGCGCCTCGGCCCTCGCGGAAGCGAAGGTCAAGGGCTGGGACGTGGTGGTGCTGGACACCGCCGGCCGCCTGCACCTCGACGAACCATTGATGGAGGAGCTGGCCCGGATCAAGGCGGCCACCGCCCCGGACGAGATCCTCTTCGTGGCCGACGCCATGACGGGCCAGGATGCCGTCCGCAGCGCCACGGCCTTCCACGAGAAGCTGGGCATCACCGGTGTGGTGCTCACGAAGACCGATGGCGACACCCGCGGCGGCGCGGCCTTCAGCATCAAGCAGGCCACGGGCCAGCCCCTGAAGTTCGTGGGCGAGGGCGAGAAGCTGGAGGACTTCCAGCGCTTCCACCCGGACCGCATGGCCCAGCGCATTCTTGGGATGGGCGACGTGCTCAGCCTCATCGAGCACGCCAAGGACAAGCTCGACGAGAAGGAAGCGGAGGTCATGGCCAAGCGCCTGGCCAAGAACCAGTTCACCCTCGAAGACATGCGCAAGCAGTTCCAGCAGGTGCAGAAACTGGGCTCCATGAACAAGATCCTGGGGATGCTCCCGGGGCTCGGGCAGATGAAAGATCAGATCGCCCAGGTGGCCACGGACAAGCGCATCAAGCACCTGGAGGCCATCATCAATTCCATGACCCCAGCCGAGCGGAACAACCACAACCTGCTGGACGGCAAGCGCAAGCGCCGCATCGCCGCGGGCTGCGGCCGCCCGGTCCACGAGATCAACCAGCTGCTGAAGCAGTTCATGGAAACGAAGAAGATGATGGGCCAGATGAACGATCCCAAGTTCATGGCGCGCATGCAGCGCATGGCCAAGATGGGCGGCGGCCCCAACCTTCCGTTCTAGGAGCCCATGGCCCCTTCCCGCGCAACCACCGCCCGCACCGGCATCTGGATCACCCTGATCCTGGTCCTGCTCGGTCTGGCGGCACTGGTCGTGTTCGTCCGGAGCCGCCAGAGTGCCGGGCGGGTGCTGATCCTGGCATCCGCCCTGGATGACCACGGGAAGGACGTGGGGCCCGGCATGGAAACCCTCCTCGCAGACTGCATGGAGGTCCTTTCGGGAGCCACCGTCACCCATGCGGCCACGCTCCCGTCCCCGGCGGACCTCCTCCGCTTGTCGCCCGACACGCGCCTGCTGAGGTTCGCGGGGCGCAGGAGCGGGGATCAGCTGGCCATGACACTGGAGTGGAACACGGTGGACCGGGTCCGGTCCGGGAAGCCGTGGACCCTGGATCAGCCCGGGCAGCAGGATCCCCTGCGGGTCGTGAGGCACATTGTCCAGACCTGGCCCCTGCCCCTCAGGTTCCGCCAGCTGGATGCCCTGCTTCCGTCCTCCGCCTCGAACTTCTGGCCCTTGCTGGAGAGCCTGTCCATCCGGGATGACCAGAGCGCCGCCGCGGACCTGGCGGCCTCCCAGCGATTCGTCGAGGCCGAACCCCGGTGCGCCACCGGCTGGGCTGTCCTGGGCGACCACCTCTACCGGAGCCTGTGGGTGGATCCCCTTCAGGCCGGCATCGGACTGAATTCACGCACGCACCATGCCTTTCAGAAGGCCGTGGAACTTGTCCCCGGCCACCCACGGGCCACGTTCCTGTGGTCAATGATGCTGACTGACACGGGGAACCAGAGCATGGCCCTGCAGGCGCTGCGGGATGCGGTCCGGCTCAGGGCGAATCCGCCGGACCTCTATCTCGGCATCGCCTATGCCAGCCGGACCTCGGGCCTGCTCGAAGGCGCCCGCCGCGCCCTGGCCCGGCGGGCCAAACTGCTCGGCCCCCTGGCCACACCCTCCGCCTGGTTCGCCGAGACCACCTACCTCTACCTGGGCGATCTCGAGGCTTTCGGGCGGGAGCTCGATCGGGCCGGGTCTCTCCGGCAGGACGCCAGCATCCTCTTCTACAAGGGCTACTTCGCCCTCCTCCAAGGCCATGATGCCCAGGCCCTGAACTTCATGCGGGCCGGAAGCGACCCGGGAATGATACCCACCCACTTCCGCGATCTCTGCCGCGTGTACCGGGCCTACCTCGAAGGCCGGTCCACCGACGGCCTGGTCGAGCTGCGGGAGATGGACGAGGTCCGCGGCAAGCTGCACATTCCGGATGGCGAGTGGACGTTCAAGGAGGCCGAGGCCTACGCCATCCTCGGCGATGCGGACCGTGGCGTGGACTGCGCCACCCGGGCCTTCGTGCAGGGGTTCAGCTGCGCGGCCTGGTACGAGAACTCGCCCTTCCTGGCCAAGGCCAGGGCCCATCCCCGCTGGCGGACCCTGCAGCGGAACATCCGGGAACGGCAGGCCGTGCTGGAGGGGAGCTTCCCGCCTTCGGCCTTCGAACCGTGAATTATGGCTTGGGAATTGAGTCCTTCCGCGATACACTTTCCTGCTCAGGGAGTGCCCATGCTTTCGATCCGTCTTGCTCGCAATGGTGCCAAGAAGCGCCCGTTCTACCACATCGTCGTCTCCGAAAACGACCGCATCCCCACCGGCCAGGCCGTGGAGGTGCTCGGTTTCGTGAACCCCATCGCCGGCTCCGGCGAAGCGGTCCGCATCGACGTGGAGAAGGCCAAGTCCTGGCTGCAGAAGGGCGCCCAGCCCTCCAAGACCGTGCTCGACCTGTTCAAGAAGAACCAGGTCATCTAGCCCGTCTCAGATCCACGAAAGCCGGGCCTGTGGTCCGGCTTTCTTTGTTCTCCACGGAGAAGCCATGAACCTGGAAGCCTTCCTGCGCGACGTGCTGACCCCGCTGCTGGACCATCCTGAGACCTTCCGCGTCGAGATCACCGGCGAAGGGCGGAGGCGCGACGTGCTGGTCTATGCCGATCCCCAGGACCGCGGCCGCATCATTGGAAAGCACGGCCGGATGATCTCGGCCCTGCGCACCCTCTGCAAGACCGCTGGCGACAAGGCCGGTTTGTCGGTGGATCTTGAGCTGTACGACGGGGACGAGCAGGAGGCCTAGATGCTCCTTGCCGGTCACCTCGCCAAAATCCAGGGACTCAAGGGCGAATTCCTGTTCCACGCCCTCATGGATGACCCGGAACGCCTGGAAGGCATGAAGGGCCTCATCCTGGCCCCGCCCCACCAGAACCTGGAACAGGGCGACCCGGCCCCGCCCGCACGCGCCACCTGCCTGCGCAGCTTCCGCTGGCACCAGGACCGCCCCTGCCTCGCCTTCGCCGACCTGCCGGACCGGACCGCGGCGGAACCCTTCAAGGGCTGGGCCCTGTGGATGCCCGAAACCGAGGCGACCCTGGAGGAGGGCGAGAGCTTCCGCCATCAGTGGATCGGCTGCGAAGTCTTCATCGCCGGCCGCAAGGTGGGAGAAGTGCTGCGCCTGGATCCCGGCCCTGCCGGCTACGACATGGTGGTGATGCGGGACCTGAGACCCGGCCGCACCGGCCAGCGCGACATTCCCTACATCAAGGCCTGGTGGACCCTGGACCTGCTGAATCGACGCTTGGACCTGGATCCGCCTGAGGGCCTGCTCGACGTGAACCTGGTCGGGGACTGACCCGTGGGGTCCGGTTTTGAACGATTCAAGCAGACCTTGGGCATGCGCCTCTTCGGCTGGCTGAAGATCCCCCTGCTCGCCTCGGTCCGGCCCAGCGTGATGGAACTCAGCGAGACCCGCTGTGTGGTCAAGATCCCCCTGCGCCGCTGGTCGAAGAACCACCTGGGTTCCATGTACTTCGGGGCCCTGGCCATCGGGGCCGACTGCGCCGGCGGCCTCCTGGCCATGGATCAGATCAAGCGCTCCGGCGCCAAGGTGAACCTCGTCTTCAAGGCCTTCCAGGCTCAGTTTCTCAAGCGCCCCGAATCAGACGTCTACTTCATCTGCGAGGAGGGGCAGGCCATCCGCGATCAGGTCCGGCGGGCCCTGGAATCCGAGGACCGCATCACCGAGCCCATGCACATCCGGGCCGCCGTGAAGCTACCGGATGGGACCTACGAGCCCGTGGCCGAGTTCGTGCTGGAGCTCAGCCTGAAGCGTCGCCGCTAGGCGACCCGCAGCTGCAGCAGGAACTTCTGGATGCCCGCCAGGAGCATCTCGATGGCGATGGCCGTCAGCACCAAGCCCATGAGTCGCTCGAAGGCCATGGTGACCTGCTCCCCCAGGAAGTCGGCGATTTTCTCGGCGAAACCCAGCACCACCGCTGAGATGGCCATGGCCACGGACAGGGCGCCCAGCCACTCCCATAGGCGATGGGGCTCCCGGCTCACCAGCAGCAGCACCGTGGCGATGGCGGAGGGGCCGGCGATGAACGGGATGGCCAGGGGCACCAGGAAGGGCTCCCCATGGAGCGGGTGGTCGGCGCCGCGGCCCTCGGGATGGGGGAACACCATCTTCAGGGCGATGAGGAAGAGGATCACCCCGCCCGCGATGCCCAGCGAGGTGTCGGTGAGGTGCATGAGCTTGAGCACCCGTTGCCCAAAGAGGGCGAAGAACACCAGGATGGCGAAGGCGAACAGCACCTCGCGGACGATGATCCGCTGACGCCGAGCCGGGTCCACCTGTCGCAGCAGGCCCACGAAGAGCGGGATGTTGCCCAGGGGGTCCGTGACCAGCACCAGGAGCACGATGGCGGAGATGAAGGAAGACGAGTCCATAGGCCTTCAGCATAGCCTCAGGCTCCGGCCCGTCCTCCCCCTCTCGCGGGATCTCAGGGGGCCGGAGGGACGCGACCTGACACCTTGAGGGCCCACCAACGGAGCCCCACGAAGAGGAAGCGCCAGTCCTTGAAGAACTCCGGCGGCTTCCCCTCCACGGCATGGCCCAGGAACTGGAAGAACCAGCCCACCCCGAACAGGAGAAGGCCGACCTTCCAGAGCCCCGGAACCAGGAGCGCCGCGAGGAGAAGGAGGATCGACAGCGTCACCAGGGGAATGCCGACCGTGTGGCAGGCCCGGTTGAGGGGATGCTGATGGCTCTGCCCATAGGCCTGGATCCAGTCGGACATGGGTCTGGATCCAAGCATGGGAGCCCCCTGCAACATGGGCGGTCGGGTTATTTGAGGTCGATCTCGAAAGCCAGGCGGGCGTAGACCCCCCGGGGATCGTTCAGGGCCGACACCCGCTCCAGCTGAAGCTTGAAGGCCTCCGCCAGGGCGTCCACCGGACCGGGCTTGGTCAGCTTCCGCGATTTCCCCTGACCGAGGTTCCTCAGCAGGTCCTTCAGGGCATCGGGCTCTCGCTCGGGCCCAGCCACGTAGAAATCATTCTCGGCCTTGGCCATCTTCGCGGCATGTTTCAGAGCCGCGCCCAGTCCGCCGATCTCGTCCACCAAGCCCAGCTTGACGGCCTCGCGGCCGGACCAGACCCGGCCCTGGGCGATCTCGTGGACGGCCTCCTTCTTCATCTTCCGGCTGTCGGCCACCTTCGCCACGAACTGCTCGTAGATGTGGTCCACCAGGCCCTGGATGCGGTTCAGCTCCAGGTCGTTCTTGGGGCGGGTCAGGGTCATGGGGTTGGCCAGCTTCGCGGTCTGCACGCTGTCCCAGGTGATGCCATGCCCGTTGGCGAGCTTCTTCACATTGGGCAGCAGGCCGAAGACGCCGATGGAACCCGTGATGGTGGTGGGCTCGGCGAAGATGCGATCGCCATAGGTGCTGATCCAGTAGCCGCCCGAGGCCGCCAGGTGGCCCATGGAGATCACCAGGGGCTTCACCTTCTTGGTGAGCACGACTTCCCGCTGGATGAGTTCCGAGGCCGAGGCACTGCCGCCGGGGCTGTTCACGCGCAGCACCACCGCCTTGACCCGCTCGTCCAGGCGCAGGCGCCGGAGCTCACGGCTGAGCCGCTCGCCGCCGATCTGGCTGGACTTGCCTTCGCCGTCCACGATCTCGCCTTCCGCCACCAGCACGGCGATGCGGGTCTTCCCCGTCTTCGCCTCGCCCGGGATGCCAGCGTAGGTGGCCAGGGTGATCTGGGGGAAATCCTTGTCCTTCGCCTGCTTCCCAGCCAGCTTCTTGAGCTCGTCGAGCACTTCGTCGTAGGGCGCGATGCGGTCCACCAGGCCCAGCTTCTTGGCGTCCTCGGCCTCGATCAGCCCCCTCTCGTCGGCGATGGCCTGGAGGTCCGCAGGCTGCTTCTTGCGGTCCTTCGCGACGGTGTCCTTCCACTCGCCCCAGATGTCATCCAGCAGCATCTGGATCTGCTCGCGGTTGGGATCACTCATGCGGTCGGTTATGTACGGCTCCACCGCGCTCTTGTACTTGCCCACGCGGGTGACCTGCACCTCCACGCCGTACTTCTTGAAGGCCTCGCCAAAGAACATGGGTTCGCTGGCCAGGCCGTTCACCTCCATCTCGCCGAAGGGGTTGATGAACACCGTCGTGGCGCCCGCGGCCAGGTAGTAGTCCCGCTTGCCCCAGCCCAGGTTGTAGGCCAGCACGGGCTTCTTCGCCTTGAAGCGCTGGATGGCCTCCCGCAGCTCCCGCAGCTGCGCGGGGCCGGCGCCCTGCAGGTTGCCCGTGAGGAACAGGCCTGTGATGCGGGAATCCGAGGCCGCCCGGTCCAGGGCCTCGATGGCCACCGGCAACGCCTGGCTGCGTGTGCCGCCCCCACTCATGGCCTCGCTGAGCGCCTCGCCGGGCTCGGTGTCGCGCTCACCATCCGACAGGCTCGTGTCCAGGTCGAAGACCAGCACGGCTTTGCCCGGAACCGTCGGCTTTCCCGAGGATCCAAGGACCGCCAGCAGGCCGAAGAACAGCACGAACGCCAAGCCCCCGGCCACCATCAGGGCCAGGAGGGTGGCGAAGAAACTCTTGAAGAAGTCCTTCATGGCGGCTCCGGAGAAGACCCTTCAGGATGGCAGAAACGGCCCGAACCTAGCGCAACCGGGCCACCAGGGCCAGGAACGCGTCCAGGGTCCTGGGCACGGCTGCGGCGGTGCGGGCGTCCGTGGGCGCGCCCTCCTCATCCAGTTGCTGGTCCGCATGGGGCACCGTGATCGTCTCCGGCAACGCCAGCGCCCCCATGTTGGCCAGGGTGGCCCGCCAGGCCATCAGGCCGCGGGCGCCGCCGAAGGCTCCCGGGCTGGCCGCGCAGAGCAACACAGGCAGGCCCGCCCAGGGGCTGGGCTTCATGGTGCTGAGCCAGTCTACGGCGTTCTTCAGATGGCCGGGAATGCCCGCGTTGTATTCCGGCGACACGATCAGCAGGCCCTGGGTTTTCGCCAGGGCCGCATGCAGGGCCTGAACGGCGGCGGCGGGAGCCTCAGCATCCTCATAAAGCGGCAGGCGCAGGGCCTCGCCGGAAAAGGTCGAGACCTCATGCCCCCGGGCTTCCAGCGTCCGCGCCAGGTATCCCAACAGCTTGGCGTTGAGCGAAGCGGACCGGAGGCTTCCCCCCATCAGCACCAATCTCATGGTTCCTCCTGAGATGTGACCTGGATCAATCCTGACTTGATTGGTAAACTTTTTCATCCCCTGGAGGATGAGATGTCCAACTACCCCGAACACATGGTCGCTCCGATGCGAGATGAGCTTGTCCAGGCCGGCTTCCGGCAGCTCCTGACCCCCGCCCAGGTGGACGAGGCCTTGCAGCGGCCCGGCACCACGCTGCTGGTGGTGAACAGCGTCTGCGGCTGCGCCGCGGCCGGGGCCCGCCCGGGCGTGGCCGAGGCGCTCCGGTCGCAGGGTCTGCGCTTCGATCACCTCGTCACGGTCTTTGCCGGCATGGAGAAGGAGGCCACGGCCCAGGCGCGGGAATACTTCGAGGGCGCCATGCCCACCAGCCCCCAGGCTGCCATCTTCAAGGACGGGCAGCTGGTGCACCTCATGCAGCGCCAGGATTTCCTCGGCCACGACCCGGATGAGATCGCCGCCGCGCTGGCCGCCGCCTACCGCCGGACCGTGGTCGCGAGCTGATCTGACATCAGCGCCCGTCGGCCAGAGCCGGATCATCCGGGATTTGATGGGCGGCGCGTGGCTCGTGGGCGTGTCGGCGCCTCCTGCGGGTGGCGAATGATCCGGTCATTTTCTGGCGGGGTGCGCTAGCTTTGGGGATCTGCGGGTCCCCATGCGTCCACTCCCCATCCTCCTCCTGCTCGCCCTGCCTCTGTCGGCCCAGGCTCCGCCGGCAGCCTCGGCCTTCGTGGAGGAACTCGAGCCCTCCACCCTGGCCCTGCCCATCCGTGTGGACCTGATCCCGTTGCTGAAGCAGATGGAGGGACAAGTGCCGCTCTCCCCTCCGGGCATCGAGACCTGGGCGGAGATCAAGGGCCGGCCCCGGACCTATTTCCGCTTCAACCTGATCCGCGAGCCCCTGGTGGTGAGGGTGAAGGACAACCAGGTGTCGGTGCGGGTGGTGGCGAACTTCGGCATGGACGTGGGCCTTCGGACCTTCGGCAACCACTTCACCGTGATGGGTTCCTGCGGCCGGGCCCCTGAGCCGCCGCGGCGGGTCCTGCTGGACCTGAAGACCGACATCGGCCTCCTGCCCGGCTGGGGGGTGGACCTGCGACAGACGGCCTTCGAGGTCTCGCCGCTGAACACCTGCGAGGTCACCTTCCTCGGGTTCGACATCACCGACCAGGTCACGGCGGGCATGAAGGAGAACCTGCGGGCCGGGGCCGACCTCCTCGGCCAGCTCGTGCGGGAAAATGCGCTGGCCCGCCAGAAGGCCCAGGAGGCCTGGACGCAGTTCAGCCAGCCCATCGAGCTGGGCAAGGATCTCTACCTCCTGTTCCAGCCGCGCCGCATCCGCCTCGCGCCCCTGGCCACCCAAGGGAGAACCCTGGTCATCACGCCTGAGATCGAGGCCCAGCCCCGGCTGGTGCTCGGCACGAAGCCCCAGTCCGAGGTGACGCCCCTGCCCGACCTCGAAGTGAATGCCAGCCTGAAGCCAGGCTTCCGCCTCCGCGTGGAGGCTGACCTGGCCTACACGCACGCCAGCCAGCAGCTCGCCGCCCAGGTGGTCGGCAAGACCTTCGACACGGACAAGGGCCGCTTCGAGATCACGTCGGCCCGCGTCTGGGGTGAGCAGGGCAAGGCCATGCTCGAAGTCGGGCTGAAGGGCCGCATCACCGGAAAGGTGAAGCTGTCCGGGAAACCTCTGTCCGACCCCGCCACCAGCTCGCTGCGCCTCACGGACCTGGACTTCACCCTGGACAGCCAAAGCTGGCTGGCCAGGCTGGGCGACTGGATCTACCACTCGGACCTGCGGCGGGTGCTGGCAGACAAGGCGCACTTCCTCATGGACCAGCAGTTCCAGGGCCTGCGTGAGGCTGTCCAGGCGGGCCTCAATCGGCAGCTGGCTCCAAACCTGCAGCTAAGTGGCACCTTGAAGGCCTTCCGGGTGGCCGCCGTGACCACGGGCGCCGAGGGCTTCCGGTCCCAGGCCTACCTCGAAGGCGAGGTCCAGGTGGACATGAAGTAGGCTGAAGGCTGGAGAGCCCGACCCACATGCCCAAGCCCCTGTCCCACTTCAGGATCGTGGACCTGTCCTGCGTGCTGGCCGGTCCCTTCGCCACCCAGCTCCTGGCGGACTTCGGCGCGGAGGTTCAGAAGCTGGAGCCCCCCGAGGGTGATCCCACCCGGGGCTGGGGCCCTCCCTTCGAGGATGGCGAGGCCGGCGAGAGCGCCTACTTCCGGTGCGCCAACCGGGGGAAGACGAGCCGCGCCATTGACCTGCATACCGAGGAGGGCAAGGAGCAGCTCTTCGACCTCCTGAAAGAGGCCGATGTGCTGGTGGAGAACTTCCGCGCCGATTCCGCGGACCGCCTGGGCCTGGGCTGGAAGCGGCTGCACGCGAAATTTCCGAAGCTGATCCTCGCCTCCGTGCGCGGCTTCGCCTCGGACGTCACCGCGTCCCGCCGCGCCGGCTACGACTTCATCATCCAGGCCGAGAGCGGCTGGATGGCCATTACCGGCGAGCCCGAAGGCCGCCCCATGAAGGTGGGCGTGGCCCTGGTGGATGTGCTGGCCGGCCTCTACTGCGCCAATGGCATCCAGGCCGCCCTCCTCCACCGCGAGCGCACCGGCGAGGCCCTCCACATCGAAGTGCCACTCATGGAGGCCGCCCTGGCGGGCCTGGTCAACGTGGCCGCGGGCTCGCTCATGACCGGGGAACCGCCCCGCCGCTGGGGCAACGCCCACCCCCAGATCGTGCCCTACCAGTCCTTCCGCTGCCAGGATGGCGACGTGGCCATCGGTGTGGGCAGCGACCGCCAGTTCGAGGTGCTGGCCATGTGGCTGGGCCTGGATCTGGAAGCCCGTCCCGAATGGAAGAAGAACCGCGGCCGGGTCAGGGACCGCGAGGAGCTGGTGGCCCTCATCGAGGCGCGCACCCGGACCAGCACCGTGGAGGAGGTGCTGGGCATGTGCGAGGCCAACGCCATCCCGGCCAGCCGCGTGCGCAGCGTGGACGAGGTGCTGTACCGCCAGGGCGGGACCCTGCACAACCTCCTGCAGCCCCTCTTCGAAATGGAAACCAACACCATGGTGCCCACCCTGGCCTCGCCGCTGCTCTTGAACGGGGAGCGGGCCTGCGCCCCCCTGCCCCCGCCCCGCTGGAAGCCATGAAACGCGCGCCACGCCTGGTCCCCATCGGGGCCCGCCAGCCCAACCAGAAGGCCGAGGCGCGCCTGCGGCAGGCCTGGCACTTCGTGGTCGGCCCCGCCCTGGCGGACCGGACGCGCCCCCTTCGAGTGGAACGGGACATCCTGGTCATGGGCTGCTGGGAACTGGCCCGCATCGCGGCCCTCCGCGAAGCCGCCGAGGCCGTCTGGCCCCAGGTCCGGGATCGCATCCACCGGGCCCTGGGGCTGAACCTCAGGGGCCTGCAGATCATCCCCTGCGACCCCCCGGCCGAGGCCCCGGAGCGCGCCGAGGAACCCGACCCCCTGCGCCGCGCCCTCCGCCTCCTCCAGGCCCGCCGCCTCGAGCGGATCCGCCTCGGACTCGAGCCCGAATAGCCAGGCTGGACGCCCGCGCCCCTTTCCAGTAGAGTCAAACCTTCGTCGGGGCGTGGCTCAGCCTGGTAGAGCGCTCGGTTCGGGACCGAGAGGTCGGAGGTTCGAATCCTCTCGCCCCGACCACAAAAACGGGGGCCATCCGGCCCCCATTTTTGTGGCCGGAAGCAGGCGAGAGGATTCGAACCTCCGAGTGGGCTTGTGGAGACAGCGCGGGGCGCTGTCGGAGCATGACCGGCGGCTGGCCCAGCCAGACGCGGTTCGAATCCGCCCCCTGATGGGCCGGCGACAAATAAAGGGAACGATTCGGACCTCCGAGTGGGCTTGTGGAGGCAGCGCGGGGCGCTGGCGGAGATTGCGCGGTGAGCTGTCGGGAGCAAGATGGGCGGTCGTCGGGGCCGAGCGCACCCGAACCTCAACCCCTGCGGTGGTCAGACCACGATCCAGCCAAAGCCCCCATCCAGCCTCGCTTTTCGTGATCCGTGCCCTCGCACCTCCCAAGCTACAATGGCCAGTTCCGTCCGCCGGGCGGGGAGCCTTCACGATGACCGACGTCTGCACCGTCATGACCACCTGCGGGAGCGAGGAAACCGCCCTCACCATCGCCGCCGCCCTGGTGGACCAGGCCTATGCCGCCTGCGTGAACATCGTCCCCAGCATCAAGAGCTATTACTACTTCAAGGGTGAGACCCACCTTGATGAGGAGGTCATGCTGATCATCAAGACCACCCGGGAGCTCTTCCCGCAGGTCTCCGAGGTGATCACCGACCTGCACACCTACGAGGTCCCCGAGATCCTCATGTTCCCCATCGAGGAAGGCTCCGAGCCCTTCCTCGACTGGATTCGCCAGAGCGTGAACCGGCTGGCCTGACCTACCGCCACCAAGACTTCCCGGAGCGTCCCCATGGAACAGACCCTGTCCCTCGAATTCCTGCGGGTGGTCGAACAGGCCGCCATCGCCTGCGCCAGTTCCATCGGCCATGGCCGCCGCAAGCACAGCGACAAGCTGGCCGTGGAAGCCATGCGGACGGCCATGGAGAGCGTACGGATGGACGGCACCATCGTCATCGGTGAAGGCGAGCGGGACGAAGCACCCATGCTCTACATCGGCGAGAAGGTGGGCATGGGCGCCGACCTGGATGGCGACCACCCGGCCGTGGACATCGCCGTGGATCCCCTCGAAGGCACGAACCTCTGCGCCACCGGCGCTCCCAACGCCATCGCCGTGCTGGCGGCCACCGAGAAGGGCGGTCTGCTGCACGCACCCGACCTTTACATGGAGAAGCTCGTCGTCGGCCCCGCCGCCAAGGGCAAGGTCAGCCTGGATGCCCCCGTGGGTGAGACCCTCAAGATCATCGCCAAGTCCTTGGACCGGCAGGTTTCCGAGATCACCGTCAGCGTGCTGGATCGCGATCGCCACGCCCAGCTCATCGCCGATATCCGCACCGCCGGAGCCCGCATCCAGCTCATCGGCGACGGCGACCTCAGCGCCGCCATCAGCGCCGCGGTGAGCGGCACGGGCATCCACGCGGTCATGGGCACGGGCGGCGCGCCCGAGGGCGTGCTTTCCGCGGCCGCCCTGAAGTGCCTCAACGGCGAAATCCAGGGCCGCCTCAAGGTGGACACCAACACCGCCAGCCGGGAGAAGGCCGAGGCCATGGGCGTGGATTTCGGCAGGATCTACTTCACCGACGACCTCTGCCCCGGCAAGCAGATCGTGTTCGCCGCCTGCGGCGTCACCCACGGCAATCTGCTGAAGGGCGTGCTGCACTTCGGCCACGGCCTACGTACTTCCAGCCTCATCCTCACCTACGGGGCCCGCCAAGTCCGCTTCATCGACACGGTTCACATCAAGGAAGGCGAGAACGTCACCGTCCGCTTCTAGGTGATGCTTGTCCGAGTCGCTCCGCACCCGCCTCATGCGCTGGGGCTTCAATCTGTGGCCCTGCTACCGTGGCACGGGCGGGCGCGTAGCCTACATCGCCGCGGACTGGCAGGAGGTCCGGGTGCGCCTGCCTCTGTCCTGGCGCACCCGGAACTATGTAGGCACGATTTTCGGCGGCAGCCTGTACGGCGCCGTGAACCCCTTCTTCATGATCATGCTCATGGAGAACCTGGGGGCCGGGTTCACCGTGTGGGACAAGGCGGCCGCCATCCGGTTCCGCAAGCCCGGCCGCGGCACCCTCACCGCCACCTTCAAGCTGGACGAACCCGAGCTGAAGGAGATCCGGCGCCTGCTCCTGGAGCAGCCCAAGGTGGACCGGACCTACACCGTTCTGCTTGTGGATGGAAATGGTGCTATTCACGCCGAAATAGAGAAAACAATTCACATATCAATCAATAAATCTTCCTGATAGGCTTTTACCCTCATCTTACGAGGTTATTCATGATCTCCCCCCTGCGCCTTTCGCTCGGCCTCTGTCTCGGGCTCGCCACCTTCACCCTGGCGGCCCAGTCCAAACCCGGGGTGGACCCCGCGAACCTCGACACGGCCATCAAGCCCTGCGAAGACTTCTACGCCTTCGCCAACGGCGGCTGGCTCAAGTCCCACAGCCTGCCCGCGGACAAGGCCCGCTTCGGCGCTTTCGAGGAGGTGAGCGAGCGGAATCGCGCCATCCTCAAGCAGATCCTGGAGGAGACCAGCGCCAAGACCGCCTGGGCCAAGGGCAGCGTCCAGCAGAAGGTGGGCGACTTCTACGCCTCCGGCATGGATGAGGCCGCCATCGAGACGCGTGGCCTCGCGCCCCTGAAGCCCATCCTCGCCACCATCGAAGGGCTGAAGGACGCCAAGCAGCTCCCCGCCCTGCTGGCCAAGCTGCACGGCCAGGGCCTCCCGGGCGGCTTCGGTTTCTTCGTGCGGCAGGATGCCAAGGCCTCCACCCAGTACCTGGGCTACCTCAACCAGGGCGGCACCGGCCTGCCCGATCGCGACTACTACCTGAAGGACGATGCCCGCAGCAAGGAGATCCGTGCCAAGTACGAGCAGCACATCGCCAGGATGCTCCAGCTGGCGGGCGATGCCCCCGCCCTGGCCACCGTCCGCGCCAAGGTGGTGCTGGACCTTGAGACCCGGATGGCCCAGGCCCAGTGGACCCGCGTGGAGCAGCGCAATCCCCAGAAGACCTACAACAAGCGCACCCTCGATCAGCTCGCGAACGAGGCCCCCGGCTTCAACTGGAAGGGGTACTTCCAGGCCCGCGGCGTGAAGCAGGCGGACCTGAACCTCTCCCAGCCCTCTTACTTCCTGGCCTTCGGCAAGCTGGCCGCGGAAGTGCCCGCCACCCAGTGGCGCACCTACCTCCGCTGGCATGCCCTCAATGCCACCGCCAACCTGCTGCCCAAGGCCTTCGGCGAGGAGGCCTTCGCCTTCCATGGCAAGGTGCTGAGCGGGACGCCGGAGCGCGAACCCCGCGCCAAGCGCATCGAGGCCGCCACGGACAACACCCTGGGTGAGGCCCTCGGGCAGCTCTACGTCAAGGTCGCCTTCCCGCCCGAAGCCAAGGCCAAGGTCCTGGAGATGGTGGAGAACCTGCGTGTCGCCCTGCGGGAGCGCATCACGAACCTCGACTGGATGGGCGCGGACACCAAGCAGCAGGCCATCAAGAAGCTCAATGCCTTCGGCGTCAAGATCGGCTACCCCGACAAGTGGAAGACCTACGCCTTCGACGTCAAGCGCGACGACTACTTCGGCAATGTCCGCCGGGCCTCGGCCTTCCGCATCCAGGAGAACCTCAAGAAGCTCGGCAAGCCCATCGACCGGACGGAGTGGGGCATGACCCCGCCCACCGTGAACGCCTACTACAGCCCCACCATGAACGAGATCGTGTTCCCGGCGGGCATCCTGCAGCCGCCCTTCTTCGATCCCAAGGCGGATGACGCCGTGAACTACGGTTCCCTGGGTTTCGTCATCGGCCACGAGATGACCCACGGCTTCGACGACAGCGGTAGCCAGTTCGATGCCGAGGGCAACCTCAAGAACTGGTGGACCGACGCGGACAAGAAGGCCTACGAGGCCCGCACGGACCTGGTGGTGAAGCAGTACGACGCCTACGAGCCCCTCAAGGGCGAGCACGTCAACGGCAAGCTCACCCTGGGTGAGAACATCGCCGACATCGGCGGCCTGAAGATCGCCTTCGCGGCCTACCAGAACAGCCTCAAGGGCAAGGCGGTCCCCGCCCCCATCGACGGCTTCACCGGACCCCAGCGCTTCTTCCTGGGCGCCGCCACCGTCTGGCGCAACCACATCCGCGAGGCGGCCCTGTCCCTGCGCCTCAAGACCGATCCCCACAGCCCCGGCCGCGAGCGCGTCAACGGCCCCCTGTCCAACCTGCCCGAGTTCTACGAGGCTTTCGGCTGTGCCGATGGCCAGCCCATGAAGCGCGACGCGAAGGTGCGTCCAGCCATCTGGTAAACCGCCCCTCGCCCTGCTGAAAGGATGTTCCTTGAAAGCCCGATCCGTTCTGTCGTTCCTGGCACTGATGCCCGCCCTGGTCGCGGGCTCCCCGTCCCGTCCGGCCCCCAAGCCCATCCTCGGGGTGGACCCCGCCTACCTCCAGACGGCGACCTCGCCCTGCAAGGACTTCTACGGCTACGCCAACGGCGCCTTCGACCGGGTGGCCATCCCCGGGGAGTACGCCTCCTACGGGGTCAACCAGGAAATCGATGAGCGCAACTTCGCGATCCTCAAGGGCATCCTCGAAGGCTCTGCGCGGCAGGGTGGGGCCAAGGGCAGCATCGGCCAGCGGGTCGGCGACTTCTTCGCCGCGGGCATGGACGAGGCCCGCATCGAAAAGGCCGGCCTCCAGCCGCTGGCCCCCATCTTCCACGCCATCCAAGCCGTGAAGACCCCCAAGGATCTGGTGGCCGAACTGGGCCGCCTCCATGCCCTGGGCGTCCACGCCGGCTTCAGCTTCGGCGTCCAGGTGGACGACAAGGACAGCAGCGCCATGATCGCCAGCTTCAACCAGGGCGGTCTGGGCCTGCCGGAGCGGGACTACTACCTGCGACCCGGCAAGGAGGCCGAGGAGACCCGCCAGGCCTACGTCCGCCACATCGCGGGCATCTTCACCCTATCCGGCGACGCGTCCGTGGTGGCCCAGGCCAAGGCCGCCAAGGTGCTGGCCCTGGAGACGAAGCTGGCCCAGGCCTCACGTACCCTGGTCGATCTCCGGGACCCCCAGGCCAACTACCACAAGGTGGCCCGGAAGGAACTCGGCGCCTTGGCCTCCCTCGACTGGGACACCTATTTCGCCGCTGTGTCCCTGCCTTCCACCGAGGCCCACGTTCTCGTCGGTCAGCCAGAGTTCTACAAGGCCCTCGCCGGATTGATGGCCTCCGAGTCCATGGAGACCTGGCGCACCTACCTGCGTTGGCATGTGCTGCGCACGGCCTCGCCCTTCCTGGGCAAGGCCTTCGTGGCTGAGAACTTCGCGTTCTATGGGAAGGTCCTCTCGGGAACCACGGAACTCCGGCCCCGCTGGAAGCGTGTCCTCAGCGCCGCCGACCGCGCCCTGGGCGAAGACCTCGGCCAGCTCTATGTCAAGACCGCGTTCAGCCCCGCCGCCAAGGAGCGCGCCCTGAAGATGGTCCACTTCCACAAGGAGGCCATGCGGGCCCGCATCCTCGCCGCCGACTGGATGGTCGAGGCCACCAAGGCCCAGGCCCTGAAGAAGCTCGACACCATGCGCAGCAAGGTCGGCTACCCCGACCACTGGCGTGACTACAGCGCCCTCAAGGTCTCCCGGCAGTCCTTCCTGGCCAACGTCCAGGCGGCCTCGGCCTTCGAGTTCCGGCGCCGCATGGCCAAGCTCGGCAAGCCGGTGGACCGCAACGAGTGGTTCATGACGCCCCAGACCAACAACGCCTACTACGATCCCAGCCTCAACGAGATGTGCTTCCCCGCCGGCATCCTCCAGCCTCCTTTCTTCGATGAGAAGGCGGATGACGCGTCCAACTACGGGGCCCTCGCCTCCACCATCGGCCATGAACTGACCCACGGCTTCGACGATCAGGGCCGCCAGTACGACTGGCAGGGCAACCTCAAGGACTGGTGGACGGCGGAGGACGCCAAGCGCTTCGAGGCCCGGGCCGAGCACATCGTGAAGCAGTACGGGGCCTTCGAGGTGCTGCCCGGCCTGCACATCAACGGCAAGCAGACCCTGGGGGAGAACATCGCTGACATCGGCGGCCTGCGCGTCTCCTACGAGGCTTTCAAGCTGGCCACCCGGGGCAAGGACCTCAAGCCCGTGGACGGCTTCACGCCGGATCAGCGCTTCTTCATCGCCTTCGCCCAGGGTTGGCGCACCAACCAGCGGCCCGAAGCCCTGCGGCTGGGCGTCACCACCGATGTCCACTCCCCGGTGCGCTGGCGCGTGCTCGGCCCCGTGGCGGACTTCCCCGAGTTCCGGAAAGCCTTCAGCTGCGAGGCGCCCCCCGCGAGCCAGGCCCCCACGGCCATCTGGTAACCTGCCCCCATGAGACTGCCCGCCGCCCTCTTGCTCGCCACCCTCGGGCTCTCCGCACAGGAGAACCCGGGTGGGAACCGGGTGGGAGTGGGTATTGCCCTTCTGGCACCGCTGGACACCCTCAGCTCGAAGTTCAATCCGGGCTTTCAGGGCGGCCTCCAGATCCATTTCAACCGGGAGAGCCGCCACCTGGGCAGGCTCAGGATCGACTACCTGCAGATCGACTCGAAACAGGCCATCCAAACCGGGCTGGTGTCCTACTGGGATGGCTCAACTTGGGTGAACACGCAGGGACTGGCCCACAGCCGTCTGGAGGCCTACTCCGTTGCGTATGAGTGGATGCCTCACCTGGAGAACCACAGCCGCAGCGGCCTTTTCGGCATCTTCGGCATGGGCGGCACCCTGTGGAACGAGACCTTGCGACCGACCAATTCACCCTACGGTGGAACCTATACCGAGACCGAATGGGGATTCACCCTTAGCGCCGGAGTCGGCTGGCGCTTCAATCCCCACACCACTGTGGAGACTCGGTTCGTTCACAGCGACCTGGACTTCAGTCGGCACCCCAACTATGGCTCGAGCCGCTCCTACCTGACCTTCGGCACCAGCCTCCGGTTCTGAACCCCGCACCCAAGGATTCCCATGCGACTGCGACCCCTTGCCCTGCTTGCCACCCTCCTCGCCACCGGTGTGGCGCTGGAAGCCTGCACCAACCTGCTCGTCACCAAGGGCGCGAGCAAGGATGGCTCGACGATGATCACCTACTCCGCCGACAGCCACACGCTGTACGGCGAGCTCTACTTCAAGCAGGGGGGAAGGCACCAGCCGGGCGCCTTCCGCGACATCGTCGAGTGGGACACGGGCAAGCCCCTGGGCCGCATCCCCGAAGCCCCCGTCACCTACACCCGTGTGGGCAACATGAACGAGCACCAGCTCGTCATCGCCGAGACCACCTTCGGCGGCCGCAAGGAACTGCACGGGCCCAGCGGCATCGTGGACTACGGCAGCCTCATCTACATCGGCCTGGAGCGGGCCAAGACGGCCCGCGAGGCCATCCAGGTCATGACCGGCCTGGTCGAGACCTATGGCTACGCCTCCGAAGGTGAGAGCTTCTCCATCGCCGACCCCAACGAGGTCTGGATTCTCGAAATGATCGGCAAGGGCAAAGGCCAGACCGGAGCGCTCTGGGTGGCCCACAAGCTTCCGGATGGCACCATCAGTGCCCACGCCAACCAGGCCCGCATCCGCCAGTTCCCGCAGAACGATCCCACGACGGCCCTGTTCAGCAAGGATCTGATCCCCTTTGCCCGTGAGAAGGGCTGGTTCAAGGGTGAGGACAAGAAGTTCAGCTTCGTGGATGCCTATGCCCCCCTCAGCTTCGGCGCCCTGCGTGGCTGTGAGGCGCGAGTCTGGAGCATCTTCAACCGGGCCGCCAAGAGCCAGAAGATCTCCATGGACTTCGTGAAGGCTGAGAAGGGCGCCAAGCCCATGCCACTCTACGTCACGCCCGACCAGAAGCTGGGTGTGCGGGACGCCATGGAGCTCATGCGGGACCACTACGAAGGCACCGACTTCGACATGACCAAGGACATCGGTGCGGGCCCCTACAAGCTGCCCTATCGCTGGCGGCCCATGGGCTTCAAGATCGACGGCCAGGATTATGTCCATGAGCGGGCCATCAGCACCCAGCAGACCGGGTTCTCCTTCGTGACCCAGAGCCGCTCCTGGCTGCCCGACCCCATCGGCGGCGTCATCTGGTTCGGGGTCGACGACACCTACACCACCGTCTACGTGCCCATCTCCTGCGGCGTCCAGGCAGCCCCCAAGGCCTTCGCCGAGGGAACGGGCAACTTCAGCGAGTTCAACTGGGACAGCGCCTTCTGGACCTTCAACTTCGTCACGAACTACACCTACACCCGCTGGAGCGACATGATCGTGGACGTCCAGAAGGTGCAGCGCGAATACGAGGGCCGTTACCTCGCGGAGCAGCCCGAGGTGGACCGCACCGCCCTCGAGCTCTACAAGAAGGATCCCGCCCAGGCCAGGGATTACCTCACTCAGTACGCCGCCAAGCAGACCGCCCAGCTGCATGCCCGCTGGAGGAAGCTCGGCGAGTTCCTCATCTGGAAGTATCTGGATGGCAATGTGCGCAACGAGAAGGGTGAGGTCACCCACCCCAAGGCCCCCGAAGACTGGCTGCGCTGCATCGTCAAGGAGCACGGCGATGTCATCAAGGTGAAGAAGGTGGAGGGGCTGGCGCCGGACGAGGATTAGACTCCGGTCTGACCACCGACAAAGGATCCTGTGAGGGCCCCGGATGCGGGGCCCTCCTTCGTTTCGAGCTCGCTTCCACCCCGCACTTGTGACGCCCGCCGATCAGAACCCCGTGGGATCATGGGCGGTTCCCATGAGGCCCCCATGCACCGCCCGGATCCGCATTCCTACTACGACGCCGCCCAGCCCAAGGCCCGCCGGTTGCGGCTGAAGCTGGGTGTGGATTTCTCCGCCAAGCGCATCGAGGGCGAAGTGGTGCTGGAATTCGGGAAGGCCTTCGGCGGTCCGCTTGATCTCGACACCAAGGGTTTGGACATCCACACCGTGCAGGTCCCCGGCCACGGCCCCATCGCCTGGGAGCTGGGCGAGGCGGATGCCGTCCTGGGCCAGCGCCTGCGCATCGAGGTGCCACAAGACTCCCAGGAAGTGGCCATCACTTATGCCACCGGCGTTGACGCCATGGCCCTGCAGTGGCTGGAGCCCGAGCAGACCGAAGGCAAGGTGGCGCCCTACCTCTTCAGCCAGTGCCAGCAGATCCATGCCCGCACCATGGTGCCCTGCCAGGACACGCCGGTGGCCCGCATCGCCTACCAGGCGGAAGTGACGGTGCCCGAAGGCCTCACCGCCGTGATGTCTGCGGGACCCGCCGGGGACGAGTCCATCGGAAATGGCCGCCACGTCTACCGCTTCAGCATGCCCCAGCCCATTCCGTCGTATCTGATGGCCCTGGCGGTGGGGCGGCTGGAATCCCGCGAACTCAGCCCCCGCGCCCGGGTGTGGGCCGAGCCGGAGACCGTCGCCTCCGCCGCATGGGAATTCGCTGGCGTGGAGGACATGATCCTGAAGGCCGAAGCGCTGTTCGGGGCCTATCCCTGGGACCGCTACGACATGCTGGTGCTGCCGCCCTCCTTCCCCTACGGCGGGATGGAGAACCCCCGCATGACCTTTCTGACCCCCACCTTGCTTGCCGGGGACCGCAGCCTGGTGGACGTGGTGGCCCACGAACTGGCCCACAGCTGGACCGGCAACCTCGTCACCAACGCCAGCATGGAGCACTTCTGGCTGAACGAGGGATTCACGGTCTGGGCGGAAAGGCGCATTCTCCGCACCTTGCATGGCGATGACGCCGCCGCCTTGGGCTGGGCCATGGGCCAGAAGGCCCTCGAAGACAGCCTGGCACGCTTCAAGAACGAACCGCACCTCACCGTGCTGCGGATGCATCTGGAAGGCATCGATCCGGATGACGCCTTCTCCAGCATCCCCTACGAGAAGGGCGCGCGGCTGGTGGCGGCACTGGAGCAGGAGGCGGGTGAGGAACGCTTCCTCCGCTTCATCCGCGACTACATGGATGCCTTCCGCTTCACGTCCATCACCACCGAGCAGTTCTGCGCCTTCGCCGAGGCCAAGCTGCCCGGCGCCCTGGAGGCCGTGAACGCGAAGGCCTACCTGAACCAGCCCGGCCTCCCAGACACCGCGCCGGAATTCCGCAGTGGCCAGCTGGATGCCCTCACCAAGCTGGCCGAAAGCTGGACGGCCGGTGGCCGGCCCAGCTCAGAGCAGATCGCGGGCTGGAAGCCTGCCGAACTGCAGGTCTATCTCCAGAAGCTGCCGCGCCAGCTGACCCAGGCCGACTGCGCCTGGCTGGACGGGCACTTCCACCTCATGGGGCGGGGCAACCACGAGATCCTCGTGGAGTGGCTGACCCTGGCCGCGGCCGCCGACTACGAGCCCGCCTTCCCGCGGATCCGCGAGGTGCTTCTACGGGTGGGCCGCATGAAATATCTGCGCCCCTTGTATGGGGCCATGGGTGGATCCCCACGCACCCGAGCCCTGGCCCGTGAGATCTTCGCCGCCGCCAGTCCCGGCTACCACGGCCTGTCACGCCGCGTGGTCCAGTCCGTCCTCGACGCCTATCCCGCCTAGCCCCCCAGGAGCCTCCATGTCCCACGGATCCGAACCTCAGGAGATCAAGGGTCTGCCCGCGAACGCACGGCGGGCGTTGGAACCCGGCGAGGCCTACGTGCCGCTGGTGCCCCAGGACGGCCTGCCCGAGACCACCTCCCGCGCCATCATCCTGGGCCTGGTGTTCTGCGCCATCTTCAGCATGGCTGCGGCCTACCTGGCCCTCAAACTGGGACAGGGCATCGAGGCCGCCATCCCCATCGCCATCCTGGCCGTGGGCCTCAGCCGCTTCTTCCCCCGCAAGAGCACGATCCTGGAGAACGTCATCATCCAGTCCATCGGCGCCAACAGCAGCCATGTGGTGAGCGGCGCGGCCTTCACCATCCCAGCCCTCTACGTCCTGGCCAACACCCCCGGCAGCGGCGTGCCCAACCCGACCCTCTGGCAGGTCTGCCTGGTGAGTTTCCTGGGCGGCTGCATCGGCATCCTCTTCATCCTGCCCCTGCGCCACCACTTCATGGTGGAGAACCACGGCATCTTCCCCTGGCCGGAAGCCACCGCCACCGCCGAGATCCTGGTCACGGGCGAGAAGGCCGGCAACCAGGCCAAGGAACTGGCCGTGGCCGCGGGCATCGGCATGCTCTATGACTCCCTCACCAGCGTCTTCCGGGTCATGGGTGAGAACCTCACCCTCAAGACCGTCTGGATCGGGACTGCGCTGCGCGAACGCTTTTTCGCCTTCAACTTCCTCAACAACGCCGCCACCCTGGGCATCGGCTACATCATCGGGCTGCGCTACAGCGCCGTCATGGCTGCCGGCTCCATCTTCAGCATGTTCGTGCTGGTGCCCCTCTTCCACGCCATCGGCCAGCACGTGCCGCTCATCATCGCGCCGGGCACCAAGCTCATCGCCGACATGAGCCCGGAGCAGGTGTTCTTCTCCTACATCCGCATCATCGGCGTGGGTGCCATCGCCGGCGCGGGCGTCATGGGCGTGCTCGCCTCCATGCCCAACATGATCCGCTCCATCATCAGCAACATGAAGGCCCTGCTGGCGGGTGAGAAGGCCGGCGCCGAGGCGGTCGTCGTGGCCCGCACCGATCGCTCCCTGCCGGGCGGCATGATCGCCACGGGCCTGGTGGCCTGCGCCCTGGGCATCCTGCTCTTCCTCTCCTTCGGCCTCGGCATCAAGGATTCCCTGGTGCCCGCCCTGGTGGCCACCGCGGTCATCATGGTCATCGCCTTCTTCTTCGCCCCGGTGGCGGCCCGTGCCATCGCCACCATCGGCACCAACCCCATCAGCGGCATGACCATGCTGACCCTGGTCATCACCGGCGGCTTGATGCTGAAGCTCCACTTCACCGGTGGCTACGGCATGTTCCTCACCATGATGGTGGGCGGCATCGTCTGCACAGCGCTGGCAGCCTCCGGCGCCTTCAGCACCGACCTCAAGATCGGCCACTGGATTGGCGCCACGCCCGCCCGGCAGATCGCCTGGAAGTTCGTCGGGACCTTCGTGGCCGCCCTGTTCACGGGCCTGGCCATGTGGCTGCTGGCCAACCAGAAGCTGCCGGATGGCGCCTACGCCATCGGCACCAACGCCCTGCCTGCTCCCCAGGCCAGCGCCATGAAGGCCATCCTCGAGGGCATCTTCGGCACCGTCTCGATGCCCCTTCGCTGGTACGCCTTCGGCCTCGGCGTCATGCTTTCCATCGTGCTGCGCATGGTGGAACTGCCCGCCCTGGGCTTCGCGCTGGGCATGTACCTGCCCATCGAACTGAACACGCCCCTCTTCCTGGGCGGCCTCATGGCCCACTGGGTGAACCGCCCCAAGGCCGGCACCAGCGAGGCCGATGCCAAGGCCCGCGAGAACCGCGGCGTGCTCATCGCCAGCGGCCTCATGGCCGGCGGCGCCATCATGGGGGTCATCGCCTCGGCCATCAAAGCCAAGGATGCCTGGCGCGAGGGCTTCCCCGTGCTCAGCCTCCATCAGGCTGAAGGAGCCCTGGGCGAATGGATCGGCCTTGGCGCCTTGATCGCCTTGTGCCTCTACGTGGTCGTCTACAGTCGGCGGGCCAAGGGCGAAGCCTGATCCTCAAGTTTCCAGTCAACGGTTTGCCCGCCCCCCCGGTATGGATAGGTGAGGGAGGAATCGTGACGTGCTTCCAGGATCCCAGGCCGCGCTGATGGACGAGGGGCTCGCCTCCCTCCCGGAAGCCCCGGCGGACGATCCGCTGGCACCGCTCCTCCAACGCATCCTCGGTGGCGAGGTGGAGGCCTTCGAGGATCTGGTGGCCCGCACCGAAAGCCGGGTCCTGGCCCTGGCCTGGCGGATGCTCGGCGACCGCCACCTGGCCGAGGATGCGGCCCAGGAGACCTACCTCCGGGTGTTCCGCTCCCTGCGCACCTTCCGGGTGGGCGAGCGCTTCGAAGCCTGGCTGGTGCGCATCACCGTGAACGTCTGCCGAGACTTGGCCCGCAAGCGGGGTCCCCTGCCCGTGCCCCTGCATGTCATGGAAGGGCTGCCCACAGATTCCGCGCCGCTGGATGCGGAAGAGACCACCCTGCTGCGCCAGCGTCGCGCCCTGGTCCAGCAGGCCCTTGCCAGTCTGCCCCAAGCCGAACGAGCGGCTCTGGTGTTGCGGGACCTGGAGGGGCTTTCCACGGAGGAGGCCGCCCGCATCCTTGGCGTGCGACCCGTCACCGTCCGCTCCCAGGCCGCCTCGGCCCGCGCCAAGGTCCAAGCCTTCTGCGCCCGCCTGCTGCATCCCCACGGAGGCCGTCCATGACGCGCCATGTCCTCCATCAGCTTCCCCTCTGGGTCGAAGGCGACCTGGACGCCGCGGGCATGGCCGCCGTGGATCGCCACCTCGCCCAGTGTCCGGACTGCGCATCCGCCGCTGGAGCTCTCCGCGCCAGCCAGGACCTGCTGCGGGAGGCGATGGTCTCGCCCTTCACGACCGCCGACCGAGAGCGCCTGCGCGGCCGGGTGCTGGCGCAGGTCCGCGTCGAAGCATCGACCAAGCCGACCCGCCGCCTCATTCCCCGCCCCGCCCTGCTGGCCGTTGGCGCCGCCACATTGCTGTTCACCGTAATCCTGTGGCGGCAGGAACCGACTGTGGCGATTCCGGAGCCCAGGCCAGCTCCCACGGCCCCCCAGCCACCGCCGGAGCCGCCACCGGCCGTGGCCTTCCAACGGGGTCCGCTCCCCCTCCGCATCCGGGAATCCGCTGCCACCCCAGGGAAAACAACGCTCCCGGCCATCCCGACCCGCATCGAGTTCCAGACCGCCGACCCCACCATCCGCATCATCTGGCTGGCCCAGAGCAACCCCCTGCCGGACACGACCCCATCCATGGAGGAGACGTTATGACCATCATCCGCACCTTTGCCCTCACCGCCGTGCTGGCCTCAGCCCTCCTAGCCCAAACGCCTCCCGCTGCGCCCACCCCTCAGGTGAAACCAGCAGACCCCGATCTCGCGACGCTGAGGGCGATGAAGAGCAGGCTGTTCGTCATCCAGTTCCGTGACGCGCTGCAACTGCAGCGGGCCCTCTCCGCGCTCGGATCCGGCGCCAATGGCGCCACCATGCGGTTCAACAACGAAGGGGGGCTCAACACCATCGGGGTCCGCGATTTCCCCGAGAACCTCACGCTGATCGAAGAGGCCATCAAGCGCCTGGATGTCCCGACGGCGGCGCCAGCCAGCTCGGATGTGGAGCTCACCCTGCAGGTGCTGTTCGCCTCAAAAGGGGCCGCGCCCGAGGGCGGCCTGCCTGCGGACCTCGTCGAGGTGGTGAAGCAGCTGAAGGGCGCCCTGGCCTACCGCGGCTACGTCCTTGCCGCCAGCTTCGTGCAGCGGGTCCAGGTCCTGGACAATGCCCGCAGTGAAACAGGTGGTCTCGGTCATGTCCTGCCGGGCGCACTCGGAGCGGCGGATGCCAAGGACACTTCGCGCCTGAAGCTCGAGTGGCGGGCCCAGGGGCTGAAGCTGGATGGCCACGGAGAAGGCCCGGCTCTCCTGGACGTGGGTTCCTTCCGCCTCGATCTGGAAGAGGCCACGCCCACCCACTCCGGCACCCTTGCCAAGTTCAGCACGCCGCTTTCACTCCGCGAAGGCGAGCGGGTGGTGGTGGGAACTTCCGTGGTGAAGGATCACGGCGTGGTGGTTGTCCTCACCGCGCGCCGGATCAAGCGCTAATCCATCGGGGAATTCTGACCGCGCAGCTCCCCCAGCAGTTCGGGCTGCACCCCCCGGGTCCCGGTCACGAGGCTTCCGCTCTCGAACCAGCCCTGCTCGCCCTCCCAGTCGGTGATGATGCCGCCGGCCTCCTGCACCAGCAGGACGCCAGCGGCGATGTCCCAGGGCTTTAAGCCCAACTCGAAATAGCCGTCGAAGATGCCGCAGGCCACGTGGGCCAGATCCAGGGCGGCGCTGCCGGCCCGGCGGATGCCCTTGGCCCGGGGAAAGACGCGCCCCAGCGCGGCGTTGAACCTCGGCCACCGGTCACCCAGCTGGAAGGCGAAGCCCGTGGCCAGGAAGGCGCCATCGAGGCCCGTCTGCTGCGACACGCGCATGGGCCTGCCGTTCCAGGTGGCGCCCTGGCCGCGCACGGCCAGGAAGCAGTCTCCGCGCAGGGGATCGAGCACACAGCCCGTGACGGGGCCATCGGCATCCCACAGGGCGACGGACACACACCAGTGGGGAAAGCCCTGGACGTAGTTCAGCGTTCCATCCAGTGGATCGACGATCCAGCGGATCTGGGCGTCGCCGTGGCTCCCGCCCTCTTCGCCGACGAAGCCGTACTGGGGAAAGCAGAATTCCAGCTCCCTTCGGATGGCGGCCTCGGCGGCGCGGTCCGCCTCGCTCACCACATCGTTCTTGGTCTTCTCCGTGATGGTGGCGGGGTCGAGCTTCCGGAAGAAGCCCAGCAGCACCTCCCCGCCCGCCTGGGCCGAGGCCACGCAGGCCTCCCGTTGTGCGTCGTACATGGTCACCGTCCTTGTCCCGATTCTCCCACGGCCGCCTCGGCACGCTGCTTCACCGTGCGGATGAGGGCCGGGAACACCAGGATGTGGAAGGGCAGCGAGGCATACCAATACAGCAGACCAAGCAGCCCATGCGGTTCAAAAAAGGCCGTCTGCTCCAGGCGCGAACCCGTGCCTTCCGGCTTGACCACGAACTGCAGCCAGGCATGGCCGCTGATGCGCATCTCCGCCCGCAGGCGGAGGAGATGGTCCGGCTCCAGCGCCTCCACTCGCCAGAAATCCACCGGATCTCCCACCCGCAACCGGGTGGGGTGGCGCCGCCCCCGGCGCATGCCCATGCCGCCCAGCAGGCGGTCCACCAGACCCCTGACCTGCCAGAGCCAGTTCCCCGCAGGCCAGCCATTCTCGCCACCCAAGGCGCAGAAGGTGTCGAACACGACCCGGGGCGGCGCCTTCACGTGGCGGTGATGCCGCTCCAGCAGCATGCCCTCGTGGGAGCCCAGTTCACGTCCCTCGGGCTCGCCGGAGAGGCTGGAGGCCCAGGTGGTTTCCACGGCATCCTCGTCCAGGCGCTGGAGGGCCAAGCCCAGAGCCTCGCGGTAGCTGAGGGGCTGCACCCTGAACACCGACCGGGCCCGCGGGTTCTGCACCACGACCTCCGTGCCCATGCCTTCGATGAGCGGACCCGCGAGCTGAAGGGGGATGGGCGTCACCAGGTCCACCCAGAGCACCGACAACACAGGCAGTGGCACGTTCATGGGCAGGATGATGCGGCGGAGCCCGCGAGCCTCGGCGTACCCGAGCATCATGCGCCGGTAGTCCAGCACGTCCTGGCCGCCGATCTCGAAAATGCCGGACACCTCCGGATGTTCCAGGGCCTCGGTCAGGTAGGCCAGGACATCGCGCACACCGATGGGCTGGCAGCGGGTGTTCACCCAACGCGGCGTGATCATGATGGGCAGGCGTTCGGTCAGGTGGCGGATCATCTCGAAGCTGGCGCTGCCGCTGCCGACGATGACGGCCGCCCGGAATTCCAGCACGGGCACCCCCGCCGACCCCAACGCGGTGCCCACCTCGTGGCGGCTGGCAAGGTGGTCGCTGCGGTGTCCGGAGGCGTCCCCCAGGCCACCCAGGTAGATGATCCGGCACACCCCGGCCTTCGCGGCGGCCTCCGCGAAGGTCTGGGCCTGCCGCAGATCCCGGCCCCGGAAATCCGGGCTGTCCTCCCCCATGGCGTGGACCAGGTAGTAGGCCTGTCCCACCCCTTCAAGGGCGGAAGCGAGGGATTCAGGATCGGACACATCCCCCCGTGCGAATTCGACGCCGGGCCAGGGCCGGCCCGACAGCCGCTGCGGATTGCGGGACAGGCAGCGCACCCGGTGGCCCGACGCCAGCAGCCGTGGAATCAGCCGGCCCCCGATGTACCCCGTGGCACCCGTCACCAGGACGAGGGGCGAGCCGGGGTCCGCAGGAGGGCCCCCAGAGGGCTGGATGGCGTTCATGCGGGCACCAGATCTGCGAAGACGAACCCATCCCGTTCCACCACCTCGCCACAGCGGAGGGCCACCGGATGCCGGAACATGGGGCCATCCCAGGCGAAGGTGTGGAACTCGCCGCGCTCGCCGCAGGGATCCACGTCCGGCGGCAAGGCCGCCAGCAGATCCGCATCGAAGTCGCGGCCCGCGAACGCCGCATCGAGGGCGTTCGGGTCCACGCACGAGAGCGTGGCCTTCAATCCCGCCTGGATCATGGCCCGAGCCAGGCGACCCGTATCCGGTTCCCAGATGGGAAAGAGGGGCTTCAGCCCGGTGCCGGCCAGCTTCTGGATGCGGTAGCCCCGCACGTCCTCCAGGAAGAGGTCGCCAAAAGCCATGGCCTCGATGCCTTGCGTTGCGGCCCGGGCGCAGACTTCCGCCATCTTGGCCTCGTAGGCCTCGTTGGCGCAGGGCCAGGGCAGGGGCACCTTCCAGAGCGGCAGGCCCACAGCATCGGCCTGGGCCTCCAGCAGAGTCTCCCGCACGCCGTGCATGGCCACCCGATCGAAGGCGGCGTTCGTGGTCGTGAGCAGGCCCACGACCTCCACCTCGCCCGTCTGCCGGAGGGCCTGCAGCGCCCAGGCAGCATCCTTGCCGCTGGACCAGCTCAGGAGGGCCTTGGGTCGTGTCATGGAAGCTCCGGGTCCAGTATGTACCCTCGAAATTCCTGACGGATTTGGTAAACTTTATCGGGAGCCTGCCATGCCCAAGGTCATCAACATCGAACCCACGCCCAATCCCGATGCGCTGAAGTTTCTGGTGCATCCGGCCATCCTGAAAGCGGGTTCACGGTCGTTCAAGGATTTCGGGGCCGCGGTGGGCGATCCCCTGGGCTCGTGCCTGTTCGGCCTGGGCAAGGTGACTTCCGTGTTCTACATGGACCGCTTCGTCACGGTGAACAAGGAGCCCTCGGCGGAATGGAGCGACCTCATCGATCCCATCTGTGAGGCCATCGAGGATCTCCGCCTGCCGGACAACGACACGGGCGAGACCGGGGGCCAGGTCACCGGGGGTGATTCCGCCGCGGTTCTGGAACGCATCAACCACCTGCTGGATACCCGCATCCGGCCTGGGCTGGCGGGCGATGGCGGCGGCCTGGAGGTGATCTCCTTTGATGGCCAGACCCTCCAGATCAGCTACCACGGGGCCTGCGGATCCTGTCCCTCCTCCACCAGTGGCACCCTCCACTACATCGAAGGGCTGCTCCAGGAGGAGATCAGTCCCAGCCTCCGCGTGGTCAGCTGGTAGGCCGGAAATTCGGAGGCCCGGCCGCTCCCGCGTTCAACCACGCCCGCCTATGCAGGTAGGGGTTGCGCCTGGCAAAAAGCCGGGCAACCTTAAGGCACTCTTGGAGATCCACGTGGTGGTGGCCAAACCAGTCAAGCGTCGCACTGGCACCGCGGATCATCTCGCCTCGCTCTCCGATCTTCTGCAGGACAGCCGGACCGATTCGGCCCGGCTCTTCGAACATGGACTCGCGTTGCTGGTGCAGTCCCTCGGCGTGGACCGGGCCCTCCTCACGCGCGTCACAGGGCTTGGCCACGAGGTCTTCTGGTGGTCGGTGGCCCCCCGCGCCAGCATGGACGGCATCTTCGAGGCCCCGGAAAAGGGCTTCTGTCCCTTTGTCATCGCGCATCCGGACCGCACGCTCACCATCCCCGACGCGGCCAAGGAACCCCGCTGGCGCAAATCGCCGGGCTTCCTGGAACTCGGCATCCGCGCCTATGCCGGGGTGGCCCTCAAGGTGGGGGACAAGGCCGTGGGCACCCTCTGTGTGCAGCACCATGCCCCCCGGCCGTTCACCCACGCCGAGCTGGCCCTGCTCCGGACCATGGGACATCTCATCGCCCGGACCCTGGAGTCCGAGAACCTCAAGCGGGAGTTGCAGGCCGCCCTGGATGCCCTGGAGCTGAGCAGCGCCATCGTGGAGGACAGCGCCCTGCTCAGCGCTCGGTCGGGCCTCCCCAACCGCCGCTACCTGGACATCTGGCTGCGCGCCACGCTCTTCATGGCGCGGCGGCGGCGGGAGCCCATGGCCCTCGCACTGTGGTCCCAGCCCCTGCTTCCAGGCACCAAGGGCCGCCTGGCCGCGGTGATGAGCCATCTCCGGGGTGAGGATCTCCTGGTGGAACTGTCCGCGGACCAGTATCTGCTCCTCCTGCCGCACACCAGCGATTCCGGCGCGGAAGTGCTGCTGTCCCGCCTTCACGCCACCGTCGGGAACCACCCGACCGGCGCCACGCTGTGGCTTCCAGACGGGAAGGACATGACCATGAAGTCGGCTTTGCGCCGTGTGGCGAAAGCCTTTACAGACGCCAATCGAGAGGGGGCACCGCTGCTCTGGAACCACGGCTGAACCCAGTGTCCAGGCGCACCTGCTGGCCCCGTCCGCGGGTCCATGGGATGATGAAAGGCTCTGGTACAGCCGGTGAGAGTCCGGATCTTTGGAGGTGAATGTTGGACACTCCGACTCTGGTGAAGACGGCCCTCAGCGCGTTGGATGGCCACGAAGGCCCCAGCCGCCAGGATCTCTGCCACTGGTATGAGCTGATGCACCTCGGGCGCCTGCTGGATGACAAGGCGCCGAACTACCTCAAGCAGGCCATCGGCTGGTCGTACCACGCCCCCTGCGCCGGGCACGATGGCATCCAGCTTGCCGCAGGCCTCTCCTTCCGGCCCGGTCGGGACTTCCTCTTTCCCTACTACCGCGACATGCTCACCTGCCTGGCGGCGGGCCTCACGCCCGAGGAGATCCTCCTCAACGGCATTTCCAAAGCGACGGATGCCGCCAGCGGCGGTCGCCACATGAGCAACCACTTCGCGAAGCCCGCCATCGGCATCCAGAATGTGTCCAGCCTCACGGGGAATCACACGCAGCACGCCGTGGGTCTGGCCCGGGCGGTGAAGACCTATGGCCGCGACAGCATCGTCTTCTCCAGCCAAGGGGAGTCATCCCTCTCCGAGGGCTATTGCTTCGAGAGCATCAACGGGGCCGACCGCGAGCAGCTGCCGGTCGTGTTCGTCATCCAAGACAACGGCTACGGCATTTCGGTGCCCAAGCGGGACCAGAGCGCCAACGAGCACATCTGCGACAACTTCAGCGGGTTCGCCAACCTGAAGATCATCAAGTGCGACGGGCTCGACTTCCCCGATTCCATGCGCGCCATGGAGGAGGCCCTGGCCTACGTCCGGACAGGCAAGGGCCCGGCGATGGTTTACGCCACCTGCGTGCGCATCGGAAGCCACTCCAACTCCGACCGCCACGAGCTTTACCGTGACGAGGCCGAGCGCGCTGAGGCCAAGGCCAAGGATCCCCTGCCCCGCTTCCGCACCTACTGCCTGGAACACGGCCTTAGCGAGGAGGAACTGAAGGCCATCGAGATCGACAACCAGGCCCGTTACCTGGCCGCCCACGACAAGGCCATGGCCGCGCCCAATCCGGCCCCGGCCAGCATCCATGACTTCGTCATTCCCGAAGGCTGGGTGTCCGAGCGGTATCCCGATGGCACGCATGGGGAGACGGGCGAGGCCCAAAGCCTCATCGCCGCGCTGAACCAGACCCTCAAGGAGGAGTTCCGGCACAACCCCGACACCTACATCTGGGGCCAGGACATGGCCAACAAGGAGAAGGGCGGGATTTTCAACGTCTCGAAGGGGCTGCAGCAGGAGTTCGGCGAGAAGCGTGTGTTCAACGGCCCCATCGCTGAAGACTACATCGTGGGCACGGCCAACGGCTTCGTGCGCCTCGACGACAAGATCCGGGTCGTGGTGGAGGGTGCCGAGTTCGCCGACTACATCTGGCCCGCCGCCGAGCAGATCGTGGAGACGAGCCACGACTACTGGCGGAGCAACGGCCAGTTCTCGCCCAACATCACCATCCGCATCGCCTCCGGCGGCTACATCGGTGGCGGCCTCTACCACTCGCAGAACGTGGAGGGGTGGCTCACCACCCTGCCCGGCATCCGCGTGGTGGTGCCCGCCTTCGCCGATGACGCCGCGGGCCTGCTGCGCACGGCCCTGCGCAGCCGCGGGACCACCCTCTACCTCGAACCGAAATTCCTCTACAACGCGAAGATGGCCCACGCCGTGGTGCCGGCGGAGTTCGCCGTGCCCTTCGGCAAGGCCAGGGTCCGCCGCGAGGGCACCGACCTGACCATCCTCGCCTACGGCACGCCGGTGCACTTCGCCCTGGAGGCCGCCGCCAAGATTGAGAAGGAAGAGGGCAAATCCATCGAGGTGATCGATCTGCGCTGCCTGAGCCCCCTGGATACAGAGGCCATCATCGCCTCCGTCAAGAAGACCCACCGCGTGCTCATCGCCCACGAGGACAAGGTCTTCGGCGGCTTCGGCGGCGAGCTGGCGGCCATCGTGGCCTCCGAGTGCTTTCCCTGGCTCGACGCCCCCGTGGAGCGCGTGGGTTCCGAGTTCACGCCCGTGGGCTTCAACCGCATCCTCGAGCGCGCCACCCTGCCCAACACCGACAAAGTCCTCGCCGCCGCCCGCAAGGTGCTGGCCTTCTAGGAGTCAGCCATGCAATTCGGCCCATGGGACGTCCAGATCGTCAGCGGGGGCACCTTCCGCCTGGATGGCGGTGCCATGTTCGGCACGGTGCCCAAGGTCGTCTGGAGCAAGCTCTACCCCGCTGACGAGGAGAACCAGATCCTCATGGCCACCAACTGCCTGCTGATTCGTGGCGAGGCCGCCGGGAAGCGGCACATCATCCTCGTGGACAACGGCAATGGCGACAAGGAGACCGACGACTTCATGGCCCGGTTCAAATTCGAGGGACGCGGTGTGTTGGACACCAACCTCGCCAAGCACGGTGTGAAGCCCGAGGACGTCACCCTCTGCATCCTCACCCACCTGCACTTCGACCACGCGGGCGGCAGCACCCGCTTCGACGCGGACGGCAGGGCCGTCCCCAGCTTTCCCAACGCCCGCTACGTGGTGCAGGCGAAGGACCTCGCCGATGCAAGGCACCCGCATCTGCGCGTGAAGGCCAGCTACCTGCCCCAGAATTGGGAGCCCCTGGAGGCCGCCGGGCTGCTGGATACGGTCAACGGCATGGTGGAGCTGCTGCCGGGCTTGTCCGTGCGCCCCGCCCCCGGCCACATCGAGGGCCTCCAGAACGTGGTCATTGAAGGCGGGGGCCGCAGGCTCGTCTACCTGGCCGACCTCATCCCCACCGCCCGCCACATCCAGCCCGCCTGGGTCATGGGCTACGACCTGGACGTGGTCACCTGCGTGGACGAGCGCCAGAAGGTGCTCGCCGAAGTCACCGGGAACGGCACGGTCTGCGTCTTCGAGCACGACCCGGACTTCCCGGCCGGCACCGTGAGCCGGGATGCCAAGGGGAAATACCTAGTGACACCGGTCAGCCTCTGAGCCTGTCGGGCCCAAACCCCTGGCTTCTGAATAAAAAGGCCCTATCCATCATCATTGTTCCATTTATTCATATCTATTCCCCCAAGGTGCCGTCCTTCTTTAACTCAACCGTTCCCTTTCTGGAACCGATGAGGTCGGGTCGGGTCTGCTATAACTTTGGTTCCGGCGGTCGCCATTCGCGGGGTGACACAAGCCCCCGGTGGTGATGGCATCCCGGCATCCAGGCCTTCCCTGTGGTGCCGTTTTGAGCCCGCTCTACCTACTTCCACCCCCGAACCACCTGGGAGTTGCCATGTCGGCTTCACGCATCCTGAGCCTCCTCGTCGCCGCGGCGCTGCCCCTGGCGGCCCAGTCCCAGGAGTTCAAGTGGCTCACCGTCGTCGGTGGCGGAACCATCTTCGGAAAAGGTGATTTCAAGGCGGCCCCTCACTTCGGGGCGGCCGGCGGGTGGTGGTTCTCTGAAAACTGGGGCGCGGAACTGCGGGGGACCATTGGCCGTATCAAGAACTCGGCCGGCACCATCAGCGAGAACCAGACCATCTACACCCTGACAGCGCTCCGGCGTTTCGGTGCACCAGAGGCCAAGTGGCAGCCCTACATTTCCTTCGGCATGGGGGCGACCAAGAACGGGGCGTACGGCATCTCGGTCGTGGGGCCCACCAAACAGGCCGACATGCGGCCGGAACTCAACCTCGGCATCGGGGCCCAGCGGCGCTTCAGCCAGTCCGGGCTGCTGACCCTGGACTACCGGCTGGCCCACTCGGGTCTGCGGGGCGCCACCTACAATGACCACCTCGTGACGGCCGGCCTGGGCTTCACGTTCGGCGAACGCCGCCGCAGCAGCGCCGCACCAACCACGGCGGCCCTCCCCGTTGTCTCGACGGTTCCCGCCGAGGTCAAGCCCGCCCCCGCTCCGACGCCCCAGGCGCCGCCGCCGGCACCGGCCCCGGAAGCCTCGCCGGTTGCCGCCGCCACCCAGGCGCCGGTTCCGCCACCCCCGCCCCCGCCCAAGACCCAGCTCAAGGGGGCCGTGGTGTACTTCGCCAATGGCCAGGCCGTGCTGGATGAGAAGGGCCAGGCTGCCCTCGATCAGGTGGCCCAGAGCTTGAAGGGGCAGACCGTCACCGTTCAGATGAAGGCCACCGGCCACGCCTCGAAGGTGGGACCCAAGCCCTTCAACCAGCGCCTCTCCGTCCGACGGGCCCAGGCCGTGGTGGACTACCTGGTCAGCCAGGGCGTCCCGGCCTCTCTGCTCAAGCAGGAAGGCCGTGGCACGGAGGAACCCGCCGCCGAGAACCGCACCCGCCGTGGCCGGTCCCTGAACCGCCGCACCGAGGTATCCGTGAGTGGCCATGCGGGGGACGTGCAGATCCAGATGATCGCCGCGGAGCCCGTGACGAGGAAGGTCGTGCGCAAGCCCGCCAGCAAGAAGAAGGCCCCCAAGGCGACCGCCGCCAAGTAACCGGGGTCCCCGGAAGCTGCAACCTGCCCGCCCTCTGGGAGAGGCCGGGGTGTGCCGTGGCGCATTCGGGACGGCTCTGCTCCTGGGACCTGGACAGGCTAGGATGATCCTTAACATGCCGCGGGTCCGCCCCATTCTCCAGCTCCGAACCAGGATCACGCTCCTGGTCTCCCTGATTCTGGGCCTGGCCCTGCTCCTCACGGGCATCCTGGTGCACTGGCGCATGGAGCAGCAGACCCGGGAAGCGCTGGGCGAGAAGGTGGTCCTGCTGTCGCGGATCATGGCCGAGTCCGAAGTGGTGCGGGAGGGACTGGCGGGAAGACGGCCCGCTGGCCAGGTCCAGGATCTGGCCGAGCAGATCCGGACCGAGTCGGGCGTGGACTACGTCGTGGTCATCGACATGAACGGCCTCCGGCTCTCCCATCCCAACCGCTCCCTCATCGGTGCCCACTTCGCGGGCGGCGATGACGCGGATGTCTACCGGGGGCGCTCCTACCTCTCCGTGGCCAAGGGCACGCTCGGCGTCTCCCTGCGCGCCTTCACCCCTGTCCGGGACGGTGACCGGCAAGTGGGCGCCGTGGCTGTGGGTCTGCTTCAGTCCGGCGTGGATCGGGCCGTGGTCAGCATCCGTAAGCGCATCGCCCTGGGCGGGATCATCGGTTTCGCGGCCGGAATCCTGGGGGCCCTGTACCTGGCCGGCCGCATCAAACGGATCCTGATGGGCATGGAGCCCCAGGAGATCTCGACAGTGCTCCAGCAGCGCAATGCCATGCTCCATTCGGTCCGCGAAGGCATCATCGGCGTGAACCGGAATCTGGTCGTCACCATCGTCAACGAGGAGGCCCTGCGGCTCTTCGCGCTGGCCGGAAGCCATGGCGAGCTGGTGGGCCGCAATGTCGAGGAGGTGCTGCCCAGCTCGCGGCTCCGCACCATCATCGAGACCGGCCAGGCCGAGTACGACCAGGAAGGCGACATCCTGGGCCTGCCCATCCTCACGAACCGCGTCCCGGTGCTGGTGGATGGGCGCATCGCCGGAGCCGTGGCCACTTTCCGCGACAAAACCGAGGTGAACCGCCTCGCCGAACAGCTGACGGGGGTCCGCTTCTACGCAGATGCCCTGCGGGCCCAGACCCACGAGTTCATGAACAAACTCCACGTGATTCTGGGCCTGGTCCGGCTGGAGGAGTACGAACGGCTCAAGACCTTCATCACCGGCGTGGCGGGCCGTCTCGACGACGAGGTGGGCTTCGTGGTCCAGCGCATCAAGGATCCCGTCGTGGCGGGCTTCCTGCTGGCGCGCTTCGCCTCGGCGCGGGAGCAGGACATCCGCATGCAGCTGGACCCGGAGGCTGCGCTGTCCCCGGGCGCCGACGACGCCTTCTCCCACGACCTGGTAACCATCCTGGGCAACCTCCTGGAGAACGCCGTCGAGGCCATCGGGGACGGCCCCCGCCGGGAGATCCTCGTGGTCCTCCGCCCCGAAGGGTCCCGGCTGCACCTTGCCGTCGAGGATACCGGCCCCGGACTTCCGGAATCCATCCGGGCCCGCGGTTTCTCCCGGGGCGCTTCCACCAAAGGCGAACACCGGGGCTTCGGGCTCTGGCAGGTGGCCCGCACCCTCGAGGCCCGGGGCGGGCGCCTGGTGGCAGAGAATCGACCCGAGGGCGGAGCCCGCTTCTCTGCCATCATCCCGCTGCCTGGGGAGGAACCATGATCCGGGTTCTGCTGGTCGAGGACGATCCCATGGTGGCCGAGCTCAATCGGCTGTACCTGGGGCGGGTGCCGGGCTTCGAGATGGTGGCCTCCGCCCGCAGCGCTGCCGAGGCACTGGACCTGCTCCGGACGCACACAGTGGACCTGCTGCTGCTGGACATCTTCATGCCCGGGCAGAGCGGCCTGGAACTCATGGAGGAGATCCGCCGGCTGGCGCTGGATGTGGACGTGATCTTCGTGACCGCGGCCCGCGACGCGGCCACCATCGACCGGGCCCTGAAGCTGGGCGCGGTGGACTACCTCATCAAGCCCTTCGAGTTCGAGCGGCTCAAGCAGGCTTTCGAGCGCTACGGTGAGACCCGGCGCCTGATCCGGGAGGGGCAGACCCTCGATCAGTCCGAACTGGACAAGCGCCTGGCCCGGCGACCCGCCGAGCGGCCGGCCACGCAGGGGCTCCCCAAGGGCCTGGACCGGAACACCCTGGACAAGGTGCTGCAGGCCATCGCCGCCTGGCCGGCGGGCACCCCCTGGTTCACCAGCGAGGAGATCGGCCAGCAGGTGGGCATCTCCCGAGTGTCTGTGCGGAAGTACTTCGAGTTCCTCTGCACCCTGAAGGTCCTTCGCATGGAGCCTGGCTACGGCACCGGCGGACGGCCGGTCCACCGCTTCCAGCTCCAGCGGGCCTACCTGCGTGAGGCCAATCGGTTCCTGTGACCGGCGTTACATGGGGCGCTTACAAAAGTTCCAATTCCTGGAATCAACTTCCAGAACGACCGACTTCCACCCGGACCGCCGAGGATAGGGAAAACCCCCTGGAGGTCCCATGATCAAGCGCGCTGCAACGAAGCTGTACAACTGGGTCGCCGTCGCCATCATCCTCGGCGCCCTGACCGGCCACTTCTTCCCCATCATCGCCGTGAAGATGCAGCCCCTGGCCGATGGCTTCATCGCCCTCATCAAGATGCTCATCCCGCCCGTGATCCTCTGCAGCGTGGTGCTGGGCATCGCCGGCTCCGGCAGCATCAAGAAGGCCGGCCGGGTGGGCGGCAAGGCCATCCTCTACTTCGAGGTGGTGAGCACCCTGGCCCTGGTGGTTGGTCTCGTCATGGCCAACGTCTTCGGACCCGGCCGCAGCTTCCACGCCGACCCGGCCAAGCTCGACCCCAAGCTGGTCGCCAACTACGTCACCCAGGCCCAGCACATGACCATCTCCGAGCACCTGCTGAAGATGATCCCCAAGACCATGTTCAGCGCCTTCACTGATGGCGACATCCTGCAGGTGCTGCTGATCTCCGTGCTTCTGGGCTTCGCCGTGGCGGCCTTGAACGAGAAGCACAAGGCGCCGCTCATCGGATTCCTGGAGAACCTCAGCAAGGCCTTCTTCGGCGTCATGCACCAGATCCTCTACCTCGCCCCCATCGGCGCCGGTGCCGCCATCGCCTACACCATCGGCAAGTTCGGCCTGAAGTCCCTGGTGCCCATGGCCGCCCTGATCTTCCTGTTCTACGCCACCTGCGCCCTGTTCATCTTCGTGGTGCTGGGCCTCATCGCCCGCCTCGCCGGCTTCAACATCTTCAAGGTGGTGAGCTACATCAAGGATGAGCTGCTGCTCGTGATGGCCACCAGCTCCTCCGAGTCCGCCCTGATCCCCCTCATGGAGAAGATGGAGAGGCTGGGCCTGTCGAAGTCCATCGTCGGCCTGGTGATCCCCACCGGCTACTCCTTCAACCTGGACGGCACGAACATCTACATGACCCTGGCCTCGCTCTTCATCGCGCAGGCCCTGGGCATCGAGCTCACCCTCGGCCAGCAGCTGGGCATCCTCGTGGTGGCCATGATCACCAGCAAGGGCGCCGCCGGCGTCACGGGCTCGGGCTTCATCACCCTGGCCGCCACCCTGGCCGTGGTGCCCACCATCCCCGTGGCCGGCATGGCCCTCATCCTCGGCATCGACAAGTTCATGTCCGAGGCCCGGGCCATCACTAACCACATCGGCAACTGCATCGCCGCCGTGGTCATGGCCAGCTGGGAGAAGGAGCTGGACTGGGACAAGTTCCACGCCACCCTGGGCCGCTCTAAGGAAGCCACCACGGCCCCAGGGGGCGAAACGCCCGTCCTGGCCGCCGAAGCCGAATAGCATTCACCTATCCAAGCAGCGAAGCGGGAGCCAGGGCTCCCGCTTTTTTCGCGTCCGACCGCGGGGAGCGGTCGGACTGAGACCAGGGCTTCCGGGCCCGGGATCCAGCGGCGCCATGGCAGGGGTCACGGCGCGTTAGACTGGAGGTGGACTGAGCGAGGTACCCCGTGGCTTTCACCCCAGGCTCCAGGCGCGGCGCCATGGCCGACATCAACATGACCCCCCTCATCGACGTCATGCTGGTGCTGCTGATCATCTTCATGATTGCAGCCCCCATGATGACCACGGGGGTGGATGTGAAGCTGCCCGAGAGCCGCACTGGCCGCAACCTGGAGAGCGAGGCTCTCACGGTGTCCATCACCTTCGATGGCCGCCTTCAGTTTGACAAGGCCTTCATGGCCCTGCCCGTGCTGGCCAACCAGCTGAAGGCCAAGGCCCAGAGCGGCGGCAAGCGCCCCGTGCTGGTGCGGGCTGATCACAACGTGCCCTACGGCCGCGTCATCCAGGTGGTGGACGCCATCCGGGACGCAGGCTTCACCCAGGTGGGTTTTGTCACGGCCGCCGCCCCCGCGGCCCCTCCCATCAACCTGAAATGAGCCAGGACCTGCAGGCCTATCTCCGCAGCCGCGCCCACCTGGGCGAGCTGCGCTGGGGCCCGGGCCTGGCCTTGAGCCTGGCCCTGCACCTGACCCTGGGCGTGGCCTTCTTCTGGCCCCGGAGCGGTGCCCAGGAGCAGACGGAGGACGTGAAGGTCACCTGGGTGAATCTGCCCACGGCCCTGGCTGGCGCCTCCGGCGGCTCTGAAGCCATGGAGGTTGGCAAGTCCGGGGAGCGCCTGCGGCGCGTGGAGGAGGTGGCTCCGGTCCGCCAGACCGCGCCTTCCGCCACCGCCCCGGATCCCTTCGCCGCGAAGACCACCACGGCTGCCGCCCGGGGCGACAACAAGGACGCCAGCAGCCAGGGCACCGGCACCACGGCCGCCAAGGGCAAGACCGCGACTCCCAACCCCGTGGCGGGCGCCGTCGGCACCGGCAACGGCGCGGCCTTCGGCGCGGGCAGCGGCATCCCGGGTCTGAACCCCTCCTCGGGCGTGCAGGGCGGTGTGGGTCTCGTGGAGGGCGTGGATGGCGCCTTCCCTTACACCTGGTATCTGCAACAGGTGCAGGCGCGCATCACCGCCAACTGGAACCGGGTATCGAGCACCCAGGGTCGCGTGCAGATCTACTTCCGCATTGCCAGGGACGGCAGCCTCGACCGTGTGCGTGTCGAGATCCCCAGCAGCAGCGCCGCCATGGACGAGAGCGCCCGGATGGCTGTGCTGCGCTCCGCCCCCCTCCAGCGGCTGCCGGAGGGGTTTGAGGGGCAGTACCTGGGCGTGCGCTTCTGGTTCACCTACCTGGGGAACTGACACCCTCGGGAAAACGCCCATCTGAACCCAGGGCCTCCACCCGGGCTACACTCGGCGGATGCCCTTGTCCCTCCCCCTGTCCCTGCTCCTCTGCCTGGCCCAGGCCCCCCCGCCCTGCACCCTGAGCCTGGAGCCCGGAGAGGTCCGTCCCGGCGAATCGGTGCTGCTGACCTGGACTTGCCCGCAGGTGCCCCAGGTCCGCCTCGAGCCGGGCGGCATGGTCTTGCCGGGGAAGTTCCAGGTGACCCTGCGGCCGGCCTACACCACCACCTACCGCGTGTTTGATGCCAGGCCCGGGGGGGCGGAGCTGGGCAAGTCTGAAGTGCGGGTTACGCCCGGCATGGCCCTGGGCGACCCCGCCCGGATCTGCGCCTTCGACGCCAGCGCCAAGGCGGTGCTGCCCGGTGAGCCCGTCGTCCTGAAGTGGGAGTGCGCGGGCAGCGCCAAGGTGCGTCTGGAACCCGGCGGCCTGGAACTGGACGGCAAGAGTGAGGTCACCGTCACACCCCTGGAGAGCACCCGCTACACCATCACGGCCAACAACGCCGCCGGTGGTCAGAGCCGCACGGTGGAAGTATCCGTGCTGGGCCGGCTGTCCCCCGCCCTGCCACCGGCCACGGCCACCGTCTGCACCTTCGAGGCGAGCCGCACGGTCGTGAAGCCCGGCGAGCAGGTGGATCTGCGCTGGATCTGCCAGGGCGATGCGAAGGTCCGCCTGGAACCGGGCGGCCTGGAACTGGACGGCCATTCCAGCATCGCCGTGGTGCCCGACAAGACCACGGTCTACACCCTGAGCGTGAGCAACCTCATGGGCGGCTCCTCCCGCAGCGTGGAGGTGCGGGTGGAGGCCCCCCGCCGCGTGCTCACCGAGAAGGACCTGGTGAACCCCGAGGAGGCCAGCAAGCCCCTGGAGCACATGGACCTGGCGGAAGCCTTCCACCGCGGCGAGACGCTCCGGAGCTCGGCTCCGGAAGGGTCCTGGACGATGCGGCTGGTGGTGTCGGGCCGCACGGAAGGGCTCAAACTCGTGGCCCGGGCCGCGGGTCCCCGGGCCGCGGACATCCTGATCCTGCCCTTCGTCCGCAAGGACGGCCTCCGCTTCTGGCAGGGCTGCTTCGGTACCTATCCGAGTCGCGCCAAGGCCTTGAAGGCCTGGAAGGGTGCGCCAGAGCCCCTGCGGAAGACTTTCCAGGATGCTCTGCCCCAGCGCCTGTCAGCAGGCTCCGATTAGGAGCTGCTAACTCCGCGTGACCTCCAGCGTGAAGGCCTCACCGGTCATGTTGGAATCCAGCGTGTCTACGATGAAATAGATCGTGCGAGGCTCCTGACCAGGGTTCTTGTAGGTGGCCTGGGGCTCCCCGGTGGCGATGCGGTTTTGCAGCAGCCCCGCTTCCTCGCGGCCCCAGGCGTTCACCCCCAGAACACGAAGCCAGCCCTTGCGCCCCTCCACCACGTGGGCCTTCACGGCAGCGCCACCCGGCACCTCGATGGCGTAGGCCCGCCATCCGCTGATGTCAGGAATCCGATCCTTCACGCGGACGCTTCCGCCCGGCAGTTGCAGGGCGGGGAGAGAGGGTCCCTGCCGCGCAGCCCGGCGTGCCTGGCCGAAAGCGCTGGGCTCGGCGCCGGCATCGGGAACCCGGGGGGCCATGGGCCCCCGCGGGGCCGGGGCCAGGTCCTTGGCCTCCACCTCGGGCAGGGGCGCCTGCGCGGCCTGCAGCAGGAGCATGGGAACGGATAGGAGCATGGGGTTCATGGGTCACCTCCCCTCCTGAGATGCCGCAAGGGGGCCCGAACGTTTGCCGTGGGATCGCTCAGAGCTTTCCGAGGAGGTCCTCCGCCACCCGACCCGCGGCCCCCGGTTCACCCAGGTGACCACGCACTTCCCCCAACTCGGCGCGCACGCGCCGGGCCGTCTCAGGTTCCAGCAAGCGCGACAATTCCGCCCCCAGCCGCTCCGGATTGACCTCGTCCTGCAGCAGCTCGACCGCCACTTCGCGCCCGGCCACCACGTTGGCCAGCCCGAAGTGGGGCACCTTCACAATGCGCCGGGCCAGCTGATAGGTAAGGGCGTTCAGCCGGTAGACGATGGCGAACGGCGTACCCAGCAGGGCCGTCTCCAGGGTCGCCGTTCCCGAGGCCACCAGGGCCGCATCGGCGTAGGCCCGGGCGGCATAGGTCCGGTCCTGGACCAGGGTCACCGGGGCGCCGCCGAGGTGGGCCCTGACGAAGGAGGGATCCAGCGTGGGCGCCACGGGCAACACCCACTGGACCTCCGGCCGTGCCTGCCGCCAGCGCCGGGCCAGCTCGGCCATGGGGGGCAGCAGGCGCTGGATCTCCCCCTTGCGGCTGCCGGGCAGCAGAGCCACCAGGGGCCGGGCTGGATCCAGTCCCGTCTCCAGGAAGAAGGCGGCGCGCTCGCACTCCGGCTTCACCACTTCCACCAGGGGGTGCCCCACGAATCGGGCATCCACGGGATACCCGCGGAACAGCTCCGGCTCGAAGTCGAAAAGGCAGTAGAGGGTGTCCAGGGTGCGCCCCAGATCGGGAATGCGGCCCTTCTTCCAGGCCCATACCTGGGGACACACGTACTGGTGCAGCTTCACGCCGGGCTGCTGCGCGCGCAGGGCCTTGGCCAGCCGCAGGTTGAAGCCGGGATAGTCGATGAGCAGGGCCGCGGAGATGGATTCCTCCCGCGCCGCCGCAAGGATCTCCTTGAAGAGGCGGTTCAGCCGCGGTAGGTGCCGGATGACTTCGATGAAGCCCACCACGGCGAGGTCCTTCACATCGGCCAGCTTCCGATCCAGAAAGGGCGTCATGCGCGGGCCGCCCACGCCGATGACCCTCAGCGCGGGTTCGCGGAGCTTCAGGTCTCGCAGCAGCTCCGCGCCGTGCAGGTCGCCGGAGTCCTCGCCGGCGATGACGAGCAGGGTGCGGGTCAAGCGCCCTCCCCTTTCCGGTTCAGGTGCCTGCCGAAAACGAGGCTGTCATCGGGCACCACAGGCCGCCCCAGCATCGTGGTGGGCATCTCCGCGGGGAACAGCACCGGCGGATGGACCGCCTGCAGGGCCTGGGCCTGAATTCGGAAAGCCTCCGGTTCAGTCGCCCTGATGGCCATGTCCCACCGATAGCCCAGGGTCTGGAGCGGCCGGAGGTCCGTCTGGGGTTCGCAGACGGCACACCAGAGCCGGTCCGACAGAGGTTCGGCCTCCTGAATGGCAGGATGCCAGCAGAAGCCGACAGCCTCAGCGCGGGCCTGGCGCAGGAGGTCGAGCACCGGGGCTTCCGCCCCAGCCTCCAGATGCAGGGCCAGCTTGACGCCCCGCCCGGAGGTGGCCTCCAGCAGGGTCTCCAGGTGCCCGAGGATCCGGAAGCCGGCCTCCCGCGTCTCCGGGCGCCTCACGGGCATCACCAGAAAATCCAGGCCCAGCCCCTGCCGCAGCACCTCCAGGGCCTCCTCCACGGGCGCTTCGCCGGGCAGGTGGACGGCATGGACGGCCAGCCCGCGCCGCACAGCCTGGGGCCATTGGCCATGCAGGCTCCCGTCCCACTGAAAGGCGACGGGGCCGAGCGCCAGCCAGGGTGCTGGATCAAAGCTCGACGGAATCAGGGGCACGAACCGCATGGGTTTATCATGGAGCAACGGAGGCACCATGGGCCGCATTTTCACCCTGGACGAAGCGCGGGCCCTGATGCCGCAAGTGAAGGCCACGACGGAACCTGTCTATACATTGGCCGCCAGCTTGGCGGAGGAACTGAGCCAGGCCGAGGATGCCAAGGACGAGGCCCGGGCCGAGGCCCTGCGGGAGCGGCTGCAGGTCCTGGTGCAGAGCTGGCAGCAGAGCATGAATGACCTGGAGGCGGAGGTGAAGGGCCTCTGGCTGGTGGACTTCGACTCCGGGGATGGCTACTGGTGCTGGGCCTACCCGGAGGAGGACCTGGGCCACTGGCACAGCTACGAAGGGGGCTTCCGCTCCCGCGTGCCCGCCGACCAGCGGCCCGGCGTGCAGGCCTGAATGAAGACCGCCAAGCGCATCGAACCGGGGGAGCCGCCCACGGATTTCCGCGCCGCCGTGCTGGCCCTCGTGAAGAAGATCCCGAAGGGGAAGCTGGCCTCGTACGGACAGATCGCCGCCCTGGCGGGCTTCCCCCAGCGCCCGCGCCAGGTGGGCATGGTGCTTTCGGGCCTGCCGGAGGGCACCAACCTGCCCTGGCACCGCGTGGTCAATACCCGGGGCTACGTGCCCAGCCGTGGCCGCTGGTGGGGCGCCTTCGAGCAGATCGGGCGGCTGCGGGACGAGGGCATCGACGTGGACTACCTGGGCAACCTGGACCTGGAAGCCCACCGCTGGAAGCCGCGCGGCTGAAGGGCCTTCCCTCAGGTAGACTGGAACCCGGAGGGCCCCATGAAGGTGCGTGTGTCGGTGCAGTTGAAGCCCGGGATCCTGGATCCCCAGGGCAAGGCGGTGGAACAGGGCCTGCACGGGTTCGGCTTTGCCGTGGACCACGTGCGCATCGGCCGCCTCATCGAGATGGACGTGCCGGGCACGGACCCCGCCGAGGTGAAGGCCAAGGCCCTGGCCATGTGTGAGAAGCTCCTGGTCAATCCCGTGATGGAGAAGGCCTCCATCGAGGTGCTGTGATGCGCGTGGCCGTGCCGGTCTTCCCCGGCTCCAACTGCGACCACGACGCCCTGCATGCCTGCGGCACGGTGATGGGCTGGGAGACGATCCCGGTCTGGCACCAGGAGACCCGTCTGCCCGAGAACACCGAGCTGGTCTTCGTGCCGGGCGGCTTCAGCTACGGCGACTACCTGCGCTGCGGCGCCATCGCCGCCCTGGCCCCGATCATGGCCGACGTGAAGCGCCATGCCGACAGCGGCGGCTTGGTGCTGGGCGTGTGCAATGGCTTCCAGATTCTGTGCGAGGCGCAGCTGCTCCCGGGGGCCTTGCTGCGCAACGAGTCGCTGCGCTTCATCCATGCCGACGTGCACCTGCGCGTGGAGCGGGCCGACCTGCCCTTCACCCGGGCCATGAAGCCCGGGGAGGTGTTCCAGGTGCCCATCGCCCATGCCGAGGGCAACTTCACCCTCGATCCTGCAGACCTGGCGGACCTGGAAGCCCGGGGCGGCGTGGCCCTGCGCTACTGCTCCCCCAAGGGCGAGATCGGCGAGGCCCACGTGCCCAATGGCGCCATGAATGGCATCGCCGGCATCGTGAACCTGGGCGGGAACGTGCTGGGCATGATGCCCCACCCCGAGCGGGCCGTGGATCCCAAGCTCGGTCCCACCGGTGGGCTGGGCATGTTCAGGAGCCTGGCGGCCGCCTTCGCCCGGGCCTGACGGGGATCACAAATGACGGCGCTGTGAAAATCGCCCGTCTTCAGGATGATTTTCCTGTCATCCTCCCGTAATGCCTCGGTAGGCATCTCTTTTTATTCCTGAGCCATGAGCGACCCAGAAGCCAAAAACCTCCTGACCTACACCAGCGGTCCGCTCCGCCTGGCCGTACTCAAGCGGGATCCCGTGCCTTCCAAGATCCTGCCCGCCCGGGATGCCTGGACCCTGCTGCAACCCACCCATGCCGTGCGCGTCTGCACCGGCGAGGACCGCGAAGAGGGCGTCATCCGCTCTGGCGATCTCGCGCTGCTGCTTCCTGGTTTCGGCCACACGCTGAAGCGCCACCACGCGAACACGCCCTTCGGCTTCACGGCGCTGTTCATGGAAGGGCCCTTCCCCGAGCCGCTGCTGTCTTCCCTGCAGCACCCGCCCCGCAAGTGGCAGGAGTCCAGCTTCGCGGTGCTGCGCAGCCTCAGCCTCAAGCAGCTCTTCAGCATCTTCACGCAGGAACTGACGAATCCGGACGGCGTTCAGCTCATGACGCGCGAGCTGTTCCTCATCCTGCTGGGCGCCGAGCTGTCCCGGCTGACGGAGAAGGAAGACCGGGGACGCTTCCCCTACCGCCTGAACCGCTCCACCCTGCAGCTGGTGCTGGATCACATGGAAGTGCACCTGGGCGCCAAGAACAGCGTGCCTGAGCTGGCGACCATGGCGCGGTGCACGCCGGATCACTTCATCCGGTTGTTCCGCGAGGCCACCAGCACCACGCCCCACCAGTACCTCATCGAACGCCGCCTCCAGCGCGCTGTCACCCTGCTGGCCAACGGCGAACGGCCCAGCGATGTGGCCAAGATCCTCGGCTTCTACGACGCCAGCGCCTTCACCCGCGCCTTCAAGCGCCGCTTCGGCGTGCCTCCCAGCGAGTACGCCCAGGAAGCCTACGACCGGCAGTTCCCGAAGAAGTAGGGGGACTGGTCGCGCGAACTTCCCGGGGGTATGTCATCGCCCACTGGATGTGCACTGATTGAGGCAACATGCTCAAACCCGCCCTGATCCTGCTGGCCATGCCCCTGTTCCTGGCCTGCTCCCACCCGGCCTCCGAAGTGCTGCGCCAGCAACCCCGCCCGGCGCTCCACCTGGAGCTGTCCGTGCCTGACCAGCCTGAGTCAGCCACCATGAAACAGGCCTATGGCGCGGCCTTACGGGACCATTTCGCCAAAGGACTGGGGGACCCGGAGGCGGCACGGCCCGATCGGATCCAGTTGCTGGTGGTGGTCGGGAACCGCCTCGTCCGCACGGAGACTGAGGCCAAGCTGAACACCGGCCTCGATCAGGCCAGCGCCGTCACCAGTGGCTCACCGGTCCGCATGCTGCTCAGCGCCGTTGGGCCAAAATCCGCCTACGAAAGCCAAGTGGAGCGGCTCGGCTACCGTCCGGGCCTGCTTTCGGGTCAGGTGGTGATCCTGAGGGTTGGAAAGGACGGCTTCCAGGAGACCCTCAAGCTGGACCCCATGGCCATCGTGAAGCGGATGCGCCCGCTTGGGGAGAATGACCGCACCCTCCCGGGTATCCTGGCCGAAGAGGGCCGGGCCCTGGCCATGGAATCCCTCGCGCTGCTTCAGAAGCAGGTGGGCTGGGAGCCTCCCGCAGCCTGATTCCGCCGTCATGAGAGCGACCAGGAAGCCTCTCTCATGACGGTCAGATCCGCAGCCTACTTGGCCACCTTCTCCGTGACAGCCTTGGCCTTGGCGGCGCCCTTGTCGGCGCCTTTCTTGGTCTTGCCCTTGGCCTTGTCGGTGCCGGCCTTGGCGGCGCCCTCACCTTTGGCAGTGGCGGCCTTCACCTTGTCGCTGGCACCGGGAATGGCGCCGGCCTTCGCATCAGCCTTGGCATCCACCTTGGCCTTGGCAGCCGTGACCTTCTGATCGGCTTTCACCTTGGCGTCCTCAGCCTTGGCATCGGCCTTGGCCTTGCTGGCATCCACGGCGGCGTCCGCCTTGGCCTTCAACTCTTCCTTGGTGGGAATCTGGGCCGAGAGCACCAGGGACGCGCCGAGCAGGACCGGAAGTACGAGTTTCATATCAGCTCCATGCGGTGGCAGTGGTTGGGATCAGGGCTTGCAGACCTTGCAGGCCTTGTAGCCAGCCTTGTCGGCTTCAGCGGCAGAGGCGAAGGAGGTGCGGTTGGCCTCCTTGATCTTCGCGGCAGCCTTGCAGTCTGCGCGGTGGTAGGTTTTGGAGTCCTTGTTGGCCAGGATGGCGCCGGCAGGCTTCGCCGCAGGGGCGGGTGTGGCCGGCTTGGCGGCCGGAGCCGCGGGCTTGGCGGCCGGAGCCGCGGGCTTGGCAGCGGGCGCCGGCTTGGTCTGGGCGAGAGCCGCCACGGAGGCGGCCGCAAAGAGGAAGGCAAGCAGGGCTCGGTTCATGGATTCTCCTGTGGGGAATGGCCCAGGGTGGGGGGGGCCGTGGTGGATGTCAACGGGGAACGGCGGCGGTGGCCGCGAACCGAGGCGCACGCCGCGCCCGAGTGGCCTGCTCAAAGGCGAAGGCCACCCGGAGCAGGGGCCCTTCCTGCCAGGGACCGCTTACGAAGGACAGCCCCACGGGCAGGCCGAAGGCGAAGCCGGCCGGCACGGTGATGTGGGGACAGCCGGCCACAGCGGCGGGGCTGGAAAAGCTGAGGCTGGAGGTGTCGCCGTTCACGGGGTCGATGAGCCAGGCAGGACCGCCCGTGGGCCCCACCAAGGCCTGCAGCTGGTGCTTCTCCAGCAGGCCCGTGATGTCCCGGCGGGCCTGGGCGCAGGTCTCAAGGGCCTTGAGGTAGGCCGGATCCGTCAGCGGCCCCTTGGCCTGAGCCTGCTGCAGCAGCTCCTGACCGAAGAAGGGCATTTCCTCGTGACGCCGCTGCTCGTTGAAGGCCATCAACTGCGCCAGGTCCTTCACGGCTCCGCCTCGGCCTGCCAGATAGGCATTCAGGTCTGCTTTGAACTCGTAGAGCAGCACTTCGAATTCCGCATCGTCATAGGCCGTGGATTTCAGTTCCACGTCCACCAGCGTGGCCCCCTGGCTTTTCAGCACCTCCAAGGCGGGCAGGATCACCGCATCCACGTGGGCGTGGACACCCAGCAGGTTCCTCACCACGCCGAGGCGCGCCCCCCTGAGACCATCCGTCGCGAGGAAGCGGGTGTAGTCCACCTCCCGCTGCGCATCCGCGTCGCGCGTGGCGGCATCCCGGGAATCCGTGCCCGCCATGGCCCCCAGCAGGAGGGCGGCGTCCCGCACGGTGCGCGTCATGGGCCCGGCCGTGTCCTGCGTGTGTGAGATGGGGATGATGCCCGTCCGGCTCAGCAACCCGACGGTGGGTTTCAGGCCCACCAGGCCATTGGCGTTGGCGGGGCTCACCACGGAACCATCCGTTTCCGTGCCCACGGCCACGGCGCAGAGGCTGGCCGCCGCGGCGGCGCCCGAGCCTGAGCTCGATCCGCTGGGGCTGCGATCCAGGGCGTAGGGATTCCGGGTCTGCCCGCCGCGCGCGCTCCAGCCGCTGCTGCTGCGGGTGGAACGCAGGTTCGCCCACTCACTGAGGTTGGTCTTGCCCAGGATCACGGCCCCCGCCTCGCGCAGCCTGGCCACGATGAACGCATCCGCCCTGGGCGGCGGTGCCTCCGCCAGAGCCAAGGAGCCCGCCGTCGTCTTCTGGCGATCGGCGGTGTCGATGTTGTCCTTGATGAGCACGGGAATGCCATGCAGCGGGCCCCGCACCTTCCCTGCCTTCCGCTCCACGTCCAGGGCCTTTGCAATGGCCATGGCCTCCGGATTCACCTCGATCACCGAGTTCAACTTCGGGCCGGCTTGGTCCAGGGCGCGAATCCGCGCCTGGTAGCGACGCACCAGGTCCGCGGAGGTCCAGCGCCCGGCGGCCAGGCCAGCCTGGAGCGCCTCCACCGTGGCCTCTTCCAGGATGGGTCCCTTTCCTGGAGCCCCCTTCCCCTCCATGCCCATCAGCGCCGCTGCGCTGGCGGCCAGTCCAGCTCCCAGGAAGGCTCGGCGGTCGAGAGGCGGGAAGTCCGGCAACTGGGGCATGGTCTGTCCTCGATGGGTGAGATGGATCATAGCAACGACCGCCCACCGACCCCCGGCGCGGACTCGCCGATCCGCACCAGCCAGGAGGGGTGAACGGGCGGATCCTCTCCTGGGAGGCCCCATGGTCGCGTTCCTGCTCTGGCTCATCTTGTTGATGGTCTGCTGGCCACTGGCCATCCTGGCGCTGCTGCTCTACCCGCTGATCTGGCTCCTGCTCCTGCCCTTCCGCATCCTTGGCTTCGCCGTGGAGGGCGCCTTCGGGATCGTGCGGGGGCTCTTCCTGCTCCCGGGTCGGATCCTCGGCGGCCGTTGACGATCCGGCAAGGGGAAACAACTGGTTGGAATGGCCGCAGATCCAGCGGGGGCGCGGGAATGGGCGACCAGGCCGCGTGAGGTGAGCCAGATCACAAGCTTTCATGATCCATCCATCTAGAATGACGCGGTCCCGTGGAGGTTCCGTGTTCAGTGGATTCGAGCAGGCCCGGCAGTTCATCCAGGAGCAGTCGGTCCGCATGATCGACCTGATCTTCAGCGACCTTTGGGGCCGCTGGCACCATGTGAGCATTCCGGCCTCGCAGTTCAACGAGCAGCTCATGCGGGATGGCGTGGGCTTCGACGGCTCCAGCGTGGGCCTGAAGTCGGTGAAGTCCGGCGACATGGTGCTGATCCCCGACTTGGCCACGGGCTACATGGATCCCTTCTGGGATCTGCCCACCCTAAGCTTCATCTGCTCGGCCTATGAGGCCGACACAAAGGCGCCCTTCCCCGTGGATCCCCGCAACATCGCCATCCGCGCCGAAGCCTACCTGCGTGAGACGGGCATCGCCGACGCCAGCATCTGGGGGCCCGAGTACGAGTTCTACGTCTTCGACAAGGTGAGCTACGAGAACGGTGTGAACACCGCCTCGTACCGCGTGGACAGCCGCGAGGCCGACTGGCACAGCCACGAGGGCGGCCACGGCCACTTCATCCCCCTGCATGGCGGCTACCACGCCATGGCCCCCAAGGATCAGCTCTACAACCTCCGCGCCGAGATCTGCCTGGAGATGGAGCGCATGGGCGTGGAGGTGAAGTACCACCACCATGAGGTGGGCGGGCCCGGCCAGTGCGAGATCGAGACGCCCCTGTTTCCGCTGCTCAAGGCCGGCGATGCCACCCAGATCGTGAAGTATGTGACCAAGATGGTGGCCCACCGTCAGGGTCAGACGGCCACTTTCATGCCCAAACCGCTGTATGGCGAAGCGGGCAGCGGCATGCACTTCCATCAGATGCTCATGAAGGCCGGCAAGAACCTGTTCTACGACGAGAAGGGCTACGGGAAGATGAGCCAGGAAGCACTCTGGTACATCGGTGGCATCCTGGCCCATGGCCCCGCCCTGCTGGCCATCACCAACCCCAGCACCAACAGCTACCGCCGCCTGGTGCCGGGCTTCGAGGCGCCCATCAGCGCCTTCTTCTCCCTCGGCAACCGCTCCGCCGCCATCCGCGTGCCCAAGTACGCCGACCAGCCGGAGACCGCACGTTTCGAGTTCCGGCCGCCCGATGCCACCTGCAACGTGTACCTAGCCCTGGCGGCCCAGCTGCTCGCCGGCATCGATGGCATCCAGAAGCAGATGGACCCCACGGCCCTGGGATTCGGCCCCATCGATCAGAACATCTTCAGCTGGAGCGAGGAGCAGCGCCGGAAGATCAAGAGCCTGCCCACCAGCCTCACCGAAGCCTGCGATGCCCTGGAGGCGGACATGGACTTCCTTCTGGCCGGCGGCGCCTTCGACCGGCTCCAGCTGGAGGACTACCTGAAGCACCTGCGCGCCCAGGAAGCCGCCGTGCGCAACCGTCCGCACCCGTACGAGATGGCCTTGTATTTCGAAGCCTGAGAGTGGCGCCAATCCCCCAGGCGGCCGATATTTCCTCCGGGCCTGGCCCGCACCCGAGGGTTCTCCGGGCCGCGCAGGAGGACGCCATGGAGCTCGACCTGGACGCCAAGGAAATGGAACTCCTCACCCGGACCCTGGAGCACCGCCTCGGGGACCTGCAGCGCGAGATCCACCACACGGATCGCGCGACCTTCAAAGCGATCCTCAAGGCCGATGAGGCGACGATCCGAGCCCTGCTGGGCAAGCTGAAGGCCCCCATCGCCATGGGGATGTGAACCGTCAGCGGCTCGGCCACCGCTCGGCGATCAGCTGCGCCAGTCGCTGGTCCCAAGCCCGCTGGGCCACCCGATCACTCATGTGCCGGGTCTCGGCATCGTAGCGCTTTTCGAGGTCCACGTACTTCCGCAGGATCTGGTCGAAGAGGTCTTTGACCTCCAAGGAGTGGCGCGGGCCAAAGCGGCGCTCCGTGACCGCCTGCTTGAACTCCAGGGCGCACAGAAGGCCCAGGGAGTAGTGTCCCTGCTCGTGATTCAGGAGCTCGGTACTCCGGGCGCCCCGGAGGGCACCGGGTCGCACCCAGGAGCGCTCCTCCAGCTCGTTCCATACCCTGGCCGTGATACGGAAGCCATCCCCTTCCCGTATCGGCGCATCGTAGCGGTAGTGGACTGTCCAGTAGGTATAGGCCTCAAAGGGTTTGTCCGCCTCAGGAACGCCCCGGAAATCCGCCCAGCTGAGCCGCCGGTTCTCGATCTGCCGGGTCTCGCCGGCCGCCATGGGCAGGGTCGCGGCCAGGAGGCAGAGCGCCACGGGCCACCGGGGCGGCCTCACAGCCATCGCCGCACCCGCCGCGCGTAGGCCTCGTAGGCCTCTCCAAACTGGGCCCTGAGGCGGGCCTCCTCGCGGACGATGACGAGGCGGTCCAGCAGGAGGACCAGCACCGGTGCCTGGCCCAGCACCCAGGCCGAATCCAGCAGGATGCCGAAGCAGACCATCAAGGTCGCGAGGCCCAGATAGAGCGGGTTCCGCGTCCAGCGGAAAGGGCCCGAGGTCAGGAGCGCCGAGGCCACGCCATTGGGTTCCGGCGTGGTGCCCATGCGCCGGAAAATCAGGAGGCCCCAGCCACCGTGGAGCACCACCAGCCCCAGCAACAGTCCGCCCAGGGCCAGCCTGACGGTCAGCGGCAGGCCGAGGCCCAGGGGGTGGACGAAACGGAGTCCCGCACCCAGGAGCAGGCAGCCGAGGAAGAGCAGGGGCGGCTGAGGAGACTTCCCGGACGTGGGCAACGCGGTCTCGTCATCAGCCCAGGGCCGCTTCCAGGGCGTTGGCGTACAGACCCTTCAACTCCGCGGCGTCGGCATCCAGCAGAGGCTGGCCATCCACAGCCAGGGTGACCCGGGGGCCGCCCGTGGTGCCGATCTTGGTGAAGGGCACACGGTGGGTGGCGCACAAGGTGGCCAGGCTGCCTTCGCCTTCGCCGCTGACGCTTACCACGATGCGGCCCACGGACTCGCCGAACAGCAGGCTGTCCAGGCGCAGGGCGCCCTTCGTCAGCAGGAGCTGGCAGCCCATGTCGCCCCCGAAAGCGCTCTCCAGCACCGTCGTCAGCAGGCCGCCTTCGCTGGTGTCGTGGGCGCTGCGGATGAGGCCCAGGCGGATGCCCTCGCGCACGCAGGCCTGGAGGCGCAGTTCCTCGTCCAGGCGCAACTCGGGGCACGCGCCCTCCACCTTGCCTGTGCGCAGCTTCAGGTATTCGCTGCCGCCGAGCTCATCGCGGGTCTCGCCCAGGAGGAAGATGCCATCATGCGCGGCGCGGAAACCCGAGCCGCAGATGCGGTTGCCAACCTTGGAGAGGGCCGTCGCATCCGGCGCGTCGAGGGCCACCGGGCCCGCGCAGTCCTCCACCAAGCCCACCGCCGCGATCATGGGCGTGGGGAAGATGCTCTGGCCTTCGGTGTCGTTGTAGAGGCTCACGTTGCCGCTGACGATGGGCACATCCAGGGCGAGGCAGGCCTGGCGGATGCCCAGGCACCCCTGCTCGAAGGTCCACATGTTCTCGGGCTTCTCCGGATTGCCGTAGTTGAGGCAGTCCGTAAGGCCGATGGGCTCGGCGCCCACGCAGGCCAGGTTGCGGCAGGCTTCGGCCACCGCGTGGGCCGCGCCCCAGAACGGGTCCAGGTAGCAGAAGCGGCTGTTGCAGTCGCTCGACATGGCCACGGCCTTGTTGGTGTCCTGGCCGGCCTCGTCCTTCACGCGGATGATGCCTGCGTCGCCGCGGCCCATGCCCAGCAGGGTGTTGCTGCGCACGGTGCCATCGTACTGCTCGAAGATCCACCGCTTGCTGGCCACGGTGGGCTGCTGGAGGATCTGGCGCAGGATGCGTTCCACCTCCGCAGGCTTGAGATCCGCGGGCAGCGGCACGGCGGTCACCGCATCGAGGTAGCCGGGGCGCTGGCGAGGACGGTCGTACTTGGGGGCGGCATCCACCAGGGGCTGGATCGGCAGGTTGATGACCGGCGCGCCATGCCAGCTGCCGATGAAGCGGCCGCTGTCGGTGACCTCGCCCACCACGCAGGCGTCGAGCCCCCACTTGTGCAGCACGGCGATGATGTTCGGCTCACAGCCGGGCCGGGCCACCAGCAGCATGCGCTCCTGGCTTTCGCTGAGCATCAGTTCGAAGGGCGTCATGCCCTCCTCGCGCTGGGGCACCTGGTCCAGGCGGATCTCCAGGCCCGTGCCGGCGCGGCTGGCCATCTCGAAGCTGCTGGAGGTGAGGCCGGCGGCGCCCATGTCCTGGATGCCGATGACCCAATCGGTCTTGAAGATCTCTAGGCAGGCTTCCAGCAGCAGCTTCTCGGTGAAGGGGTCGCCCACCTGCACCGTGGGGCGCTTCTCCTCGCTGCCCTCGCCGAATTCCGCCGAGGCCATGCTGGCGCCGTGGATGCCATCGCGGCCCGTCTTGGAGCCGATGTACATCACCTTGTTGCCCACGCCCGAGGCGAAGCCCTTGAAGACCTTGTCGCTGCGGAGCACGCCCAGGGTGAAAGCGTTCACCAGGATGTTGCCGTTGTAGCTGGCGTCGAAGGCCGCATCGCCGCCCAGCATGGGGATGCCCATGCAGTTGCCGTAGCCCGCGATGCCCGCGGACACGCCCTTGACCAGCCCCTTCATGCGGGGGGCGTTGATGTCGCCGAAGCGCAGGCTGTTGAGGTTGGCCAGGGGTCGGGCGCCCATGGTGAACACATCGCGCAGGATGCCGCCCACGCCGGTGGCGGCGCCCTGGTAGGGCTCGATGAAGCTGGGGTGGTTGTGGCTCTCCATCTTGAAGGCCACGGCCCAGCCATCGCCGATGTCCACCACGCCGGCGTTCTCGCCAGGGCCCTCGATGACCCGGGGGCCCTCCGTGGGAAGGTTCTTCAGGTGGATGCGGCTGGATTTGTACGAGCAATGCTCGCTCCACATGGCGCTGAACACACCCAGCTCGGGGTAGGTGGGCAGGCGGCCGTCCAGGAGGCGCAGGATGACCTGCCATTCGTCCTTGGACAGCCCCAGCTCCAGGGCCAGGGTTTCAGTGACGGCCGGTTCGTGGGCAACAGACATGGAGGCTCCGCAAGCCCTGATTCTACCGGTTCCCCCGCCTCCGAACGAGGCTTGACAAGCGTCAGGCGGGTTCGGCGTCCATGGGCGCCATGGGGGATTCCCCGCCCTCGTAGGTGCGGCGCAGGACGCCCTGGACGAGGCGCTGGAAGAAGGTTCCGCGCTCTGGATTGAACACGATGGACACCGCGGCCTTGAGCTCCGTGCCCAGTTCCAGCAGGGTGCCGCCTTCCACGCCGGTGCCCAGGAGGAGGAAAGGCACCCGCCCCTGCAGGCTCTCGACCATGGGCTTGAGGCGACGGCGTTCGTCCAGGCTGAGGGAGGGCAGGTGATAGAGCACCAGGGACGGTCTCAGGTTCAGGGCGTCCTTCAGGGCCGCCATGGTGGGAGGGACCCGCTTGAGCGGCTGGAGCCCCCCCAGAAGCCCCTGCAAGGTCTCTTCCAGAGCCCCATCTCCCGAAACCAGGACCAGGCCATTGGCCCGACCGGTCGCCACCTTCACGGCCCCGGGAGGGGCGGAAGTCTCCACACCCCGCTGGGTGATCCGCTCAAGGTCCTCCTCCCGCTTCTCGAAGACCCAGCGGGACAGCGGGTGCAGGACCTGCTCGTCCAGCTGCGGGCGGTACTCCACGCCGAAGGTCCGGCCCTGAACATGGCGCAGCTTCACCTTGGTGTTGATGCGAATCTGGTCTGTGACCTGGATGGTGACGGCCATGTCCTTGCCGGCTTCCAGTTCGCCCTCCATGAAGTCCCGGGTGCTGTAGATCCGGGCCCCGGTGGTGCTGATGTCCACCAGGGTCCCCACGATCAGGTCGAACTTCGGCGTGCTGAAGGTCACCGGAATCCGGCCAACCCGGTCCACGCGGTAGGAGCCCCGGTGGTCCTCATCCTGGAGCACCTCCGGCACGCGGAGGCGCAGGGTGCGCCGACCATCGTACATGCCGAAGCCCTTCAATTCGGTCGGAGCCTCCAGGAAGCTGACCCCATGGGGGAACCGCATCTTGAGCCCGGCATTGCGCAGGCCATAGGTGGCATCCTCCTGGCCCATGGTCGCGACCACGTGGAACTCGGAGCCGTCGACCTTGACGAAGGACGATTCGAAGCGGAGGTAGGGCGTCACCAGGATCAGCAGCTCGCGGCGGCCGCAGGCGCGCTGGAAGATCTCCAGGATGGTCTCCGAATTCCGGATCAGGTTCCCTGCCAAAACGCCTCCACAAGTGTTCTTGCTTCCATCATGGATTCCGTCCCCTACACTGGAAAGCTCTGCTTTCGGAAACCATGACCCCGCCCCGGACCCTTCTCGCCTACAGCGCCCCCAGAAGCGGCTTTGGGGACGAGTGGATGACCTTCCTCCCCATTGGTCTCGGCTACCTGCAGGCCATGCTCAAATCCCGGTCATTCCCCTGCCGGGTGGCCAACCTGAGCGGCAAGGGCCGCAAGGAGGTCCTGGCCTACTTCCGGACCCAGAATCCGGCCGTGGTCGGCATCTCCATGTTCACCTTCAACCGCAAACGCTCCTATGAGTTGCTGACCTGGGCCCGGGAAGCCTGCCCGGACGCGATCCTCCTGGCGGGGGGTCCCCACCCCACCCACCTGGCCCAGGAGGTCTTCGAGGACTGCCCCGCCCTGGACGCCATCGTGCAGGGGGAGGGTGAAAACGTGCTGCTCGGCATCGTCGAGCGGCTGCAGGCGGCCCCCGGCTCGGATCTGTGGCGGCGCACCCCGGGGCTGATCCTGCGGGAGGGACGCACCCTGCCCCAGCCGCCGCTGGAGGATCTGGATGCCGTCGGCATTCCCGCCGAGCACCTGGAGGCTGACTTCCTCGACGACATGGGCCAGCTGGCCTACCTGAGCAGCAGCCGGGGCTGCCCCGCCACCTGCAACTTCTGCAACACGCCGGAATTCTGGGGCACCTCCATCCGCTTCCGCAGCCCGGAATCGGTGCTGCGGGAGATGCGCCTGCTGCGGGAACGGCACGGCCTCACCTACTTCAGCTTCCGGGACGACACCTTCACCGCCAACCGGGACCGGGTGCTGAAACTCATGGCCGGCATCCAGGGCAGCGGCCTGCACCCGCTGTGGAACTGCCAAAGCCGGGTGAACCTGGTGGACGAGGACCGTCTGGTGGCCATGAAGCGAGCCGGCTGCGAGTTCATGCAGTTCGGCGTGGAGCATGGCAGCGAGCGCGTCCTGCAGCTGCTGGACAAGGGCACCAACCTCCGCCACGCCCGCCGCGCCCTGGACCTGGTGCGCAAGGTGGGCATGAACCTGGGCATCTACCTGATCACGGGCATCCCCGGCGAGACCTGGGCCGATGTGGAGGAGAGTGCCACCTTCATCCGCGACACCCGGCCCAGCGACTGCCAGATCAGCCCCCTGGCCCTCTACCCTGGCACCCGGATGTTCGATCAGTACCGGGCCGAGGGCCGCATCCGGAAGGACTTCTACCGGGCCAGCGGCGATGCCGAGATCTTCGCCCGGGTGGACGGCCACACGGAGAAGGCCCTGCGCCACCTCGACCTGGCCGCCCAGCGGGCCAAGGCGACCTCCCGGTTCACGGCCACCGAGTTTGCCGCCCAGAAGGCCTGGCTGGGCTTCTGCGCCGTCACCAACCTGCTCTGCGGCGAGGCCGCCGAGGAGGAGGGCCGCTGGGTCGAGGCTGAGGCGGAGTACGCCGAGATCATTGCCCAGGAACCCGCCAACCCCTGGGGCTTCCTGAAGCGCGCCCTTCTGTACGAAAAGCTCGGCCAGGCCGCCAAGGCCCGCACGGATCTCGCCGAGGTGCTGGCCCTGGCGCCCGGCAATCCCGAGGCCACGGAGCTGGCCACGCTGTGGGGGATAAAGCAGACCAAGGCCCGGACGAAGAAGCCCGCCCACGGGCCCACCGCCGAGATGAAGGGCGCCGAGGCCTTCCTCAGCCGGCCGAAGATGTAGCTTCGCGCTGCAGCGCCCGCCGCCATTCCAGCAGCCCCATCACGCAGAGCACCTGGTACACGAGGTACAGGGCACTGGTGACATAGAGCCCCTTGTAGATCAGCAGTCCCACGGAGATGCAGTTGGCCACGATCCACACGGGCCAGTTCTCGATCCACTTGCGGGTCATCATGAACTGCGCCACCAGGCTGAGGGCCGTGATGAGGGAATCCAGCACGGGCACGGTGCTGTTGGTGTACCGCCGGAGCAGCCAGGTCAGGCCGGCGGTGATGAGCGCCACCGCCAGAGCCAGCAGGAGGCCCACGGCCGGCCTCACCCGGCTGACGGCCAGCGCCCCGTGGTCGCGCCCCCCGTGCAGCCAGCTCCACCAGCCGTACACGGAAATCACGATGTAGAAGCCCTGCAGGCCCACGTCCGCGTAGAGCCCGGTCTGGTAGAACAACACGATGAACGCCAGGTTGTTGGCGATCCCCAGCGGCCAGTTCCAGATGTTCTGCCGCACCAGCAGGGCCACGCAGGCCGCGCCCGTAAGGAAACCGAACACCTCCATCCAGCCCGGCATCAGTCGTCGTGCCGGATGTGCGGACTGCGCTCCAGGATCATGAGCACCAGCCGCTCCAGTTCATCCACCATGAGGAACCGCAGGCTCGGATCCTTCCGGCCGAGGGCCGGCTCGGCACCACCCCGCAGCACGAAGAAGGGGCCGGACCGCTCGAGGCGCGACACCTGCTTCCAGAGCAGCCGGCCCGCGCCCACCCGCCGCGCCAGGGGCGCAGGCAGCGCGTTGTGCTCCACGGACAGGCCCAGGTCATCCACCAGCACCTGGGAGCCCTCCACCATCAGCACGCCCAGCAGGGTCCCCAGCAGCAGCAGGCTGCCGGCCACCACCGCGCCGATGGCCGCCGTGACGGCCACCCAGAAGGACCAGGTCGGCTCGCCCGCGGCCTCGGCCACCTTCAGCGAGGCGCGCAGGACCGGGAGCCGTTCCATGATCTGGGCCAGGGCCCGGACCCCCACCAGCCAGGAGCCCGCGAAGAGGAGCATGGCCATGGCCCGCTGGGCGAAGGAGGGGCGGAAGACGAGGGGGGAGCCGGCGGACATCGGCTAGGCCGACATCTCGGCCACGATGGCCTCGGCTGCTGCCGCCGGATCCGCCGCGTGGGTGATGGGCCGCCCCACCACCAGCCAGGTGGAGCCCTGCCGGAGGGCCTGGGCTGGGGTCATGACGCGGGCCTGGTCCTGGGTGGCGGCGCCCGTGGGGCGGATACCCGGCGTCAGGCGGTGGAACGCCTCTCCGCAGGCCTCGCGGATGGTGCCGGCCTCCCAGGCGGAGCACACCACGCCCTGGCAGCCGGACTGATGGGCGAGCCGCGCGTAGGCCAGGGCGAGGTCCTCGGGCTGGCCGGCATGGCCCAGGGCCGCCAGGGCCTCCCGGTCCAGGCTGGTCAGCACGGTCACGGCCAGCAGCTCCGTGCGGCCGCCGGCGGCGCGGTGGGCGCGGATGGCCTCCACTGCGGCCTCCAGCATGGCCGGCCCGCCCTGGGCGTGGACGTTCACCAGGCGCGGGTCGAGCCTCAGCACGGCATCCAGGGCCCGACGCACCGTGGTGGGAATGTCGTGCAGCTTGAGGTCGAGGAAGACAGGCACCCGAGCCTGCAGGTCCCTCACGAAGGCGGGCCCCTCGGCGCAGAAGAGCTCCAGACCCACCTTCAGCATCCCCACCCGGCCCGACAGCCGCTCGGCCAGGACCAGGGCCTCCTTCGCCGAGGGGACGTCCAGGGCCACCACGAGGCGTTCGCGCGGCGTGAGAATCGGGGCGGAGGGCGACAAGGGGACTCCCGTATGATGCGGAGGACCAGTTTGCCACCAAGCGAGGCGCCATGCCCCTCCCACCCCAAGCCCCCCCGCCGGCCCTCAGCGCCCCCGCCCCCACCGGCGCCGAGGCCCTGGAGGCCCTGCTGGAGGCCTTCGACTGGGGCCGCCCCCTGCCCCCGGCGCCAAAAAAGCTAAAGGGCCTGGCCGCCCTTCGTTACCAATGGCTGAGGCGCGCGGCGGCCTTTGATCCTGCCGGGGACCTGCCGGCCAGCCCCTTCCTCACAGGCCGCGAGCGGCGCGAGGTGGAGGCCCTCCGCCGCCTGCCGGGAGTCCCCCACCAAGGGCTGGAACAGGCCCTGAAGGCCCTGCCCCTCCAGGAAGCGGGCAGCGCCCTGGCCCTCTGGCGTTGGGGCCGGGTTCGGGTACGGTTGGGGGCCTTCGATGCGCCGGTTCGTCGCGCCTGGGAAGATCGCCTGCTGCGTGACGGCCCGCCGCTGACCCGGGGCTACGCCCTCCGCCATGCCCTGTGCTGGGCCCTGGCCGAGCAGGACGAGGCCCGGTTCGCAGAGCTCCGTCCCGCCGGGGACCCTTCTCTGGAAGCGGTCCACCAGTCCTTTCAGGGACTCTTCGGCCTCCTCGGCGGCCCGTCGCCCTCCTTGCGCCTCTGGACGCTGCCGGGCCTCTCCTACCAGGACCTGGAACTCGGCCAGCTGGGAGCCCGCATCTGGATCTGCCCCATGGAGGAGGGGCCCCTGCCGGCCCTGCCCCCCGGCACCGCCTGGATCATCCCCAGTGCCTCAGGCGCCCTGGAGGCCCGGGACGCCTCGCTGCCGGAGCCCCTTCGGGCCGAAGGCCAGGAGCTGACCCGGCGGCTGCAGGCATCGGGAATCACCGCGCATTTTGCCGCCAGTCGGCCCGCCTTTGAGCGGATCGGCCTGCTGTGGTTCCCGATTCTCATCGAGCTGGATGGGCAGGGCCGCATCCGGTCCATCCGCATGGGCGATGCCGCGCCGGAACGGCCCTGATGGTCCTTGCCCCTCAGCCGATCCCGCAGCCCTGCAGCCAGCCTGCCACGGCGCCGCAAGCCATCTGCGCCCAGTAGTGGAAGCCGCGCCGCACGGGCTTCGGGGTGTAGCTGGCATGAAGACGGTCCTTCAGCATCGGGTAGTTGCCGTCGGGATCCAGCACCGCCGCCGCCACGGGCGAGTCGAACTCGTAGGTGATCCAGCGGTCCTGGCCGTCCCAGACCAGCCTCTGCTCCTCCCGGTTCTCCAACCTCACCCAGAGGGTGATGGGCACGCGGAGGCCGCCTTTCCGCTCCAGGGTGATGGATCCGACACGGCCCGGTGCCGCGGGCTGGGGTGAGGCGAAGACCGGGGCCTTGTCCGAGAACAGCCAGCCGCCCTGGGTGACCTCCCGCGTCTTCACGCCGCGGATGGCGTAGTCGAGGACCTCGGTCCCCTCCACGAAATCGCGCCAGAAGCCCGCCAGGTCCCGGCCGGACACCCGCTCCGCGATGCGCTTGAAATCCTGGCGCGTCGGGTGGCGGAAGGCCATCTCCTGGGCGTAGGCGCGCAGGACCTGCTCCATCACCGGGCGGCCCAGCATGGCCTCCAGCTGGTTGAGCACCAGGGTGGGCTTCGCGTAGGCGGTGACGAAGTAGCTCTCCATGTTCAGGGTCTTGAAGCCAGAGCGGGTGAGGGGATCCGCACTCGGGAGGAACCAGTAGCCCGCCCACTCCCCGAACTCCGTCCCCACCTGGAAGCGCCGCCCGCCCAGGAGGGCGTGGTAGCTCCGCTCCAGGGCCTTGTGGGTGAACCAGCTGGTGAAGCCCTCGTCCAGCCACGGTTCCTCGACCTCATTGCTCGCCAGCATCCCGTAGAAGTACTGGTGGCCGTACTCATGCATGGCCACCAACTCGGGCGCCCGCACCCCCAGGGGATCAAAGGCCACCGAGCTCGCCGTGAAGAGGGTCGGGTACTCCATGCCATCGGCGCCTTGGGCTTCCTCGGGCGGATCGATCACCGTCAGGGTGGGATAGGGGTATTTGAAGAACCACTCCTCACTCCACCGCAGGGCGCTCTCCACGGCCCGGCGCTGGCGGGGCAGGTTCCCGCGGTTGGGCCCGTTGAGGTAGTAGAAGACCTGGATGCCGCGGTACTCATACATCGCCGGCTTCTGCCAGCTGGCGCTGGGGCGCACGGCCCAGGCGAAGTCGTGGACATCCTCGGCGTGAAGGCGCCAGAGGAAGTTCAGGGGCCGCTGGGGATCCTGCGCCGCGTCGCGCTCCACCCCATCGGGATCGATCTGGGGGATGGCGGTCCCCGTGTGGGCCAGCCCCAACGCATTGGGCAGGGACAGGGTCACATCGTAGGTGCCGAAGTCCGAGAAGAACTCCGTGTTGGCATGGTAGGCGTGACAGATCCAGCGGTCGCCCTGGTAGACACCGACCTTGGGGAACCACTGCCCCGACATGAGGAAGTCGTCCGCCCAGCCGCTGCGGGCGAAGACCTTCGGATAGCGGTTCTCCCAGGTGACGTCCACATGGATCGTCTCCCCCGGCGGCACCGCCCGGGGAAGCTTCAGCCAGCGCACCGTCTCGTCCTCGCCATCGTGGCCTTCCAGGTCCCGCCCCTCCATCCGCACGCTGGTGAGCCGGCAGTAGCCCCAGGACTGCGGGTCGGCCGGCCGGTCCTGGCGATCCATGCGCAGGCGTCCCCCACTCTCCTTCACGAACTGGCTCTGAGGCCCCTTGAATGCGTTGAGGTAGAGGTGCAGCGGCAGTTCCTGGGTCGGTGCCGTGCCAGCGTTGCGCCAGGAGATCGTCTCCCGGCCTTCCAGGGTCTTGTGCTCGAAATCCAGCGCCGCCTCGATGCGGTAGTTCGCGATCCGCGGTGAGCGGGCCTTGTCGAACCACTTCTCCGGGGTCCAGTTCCGAGGTCCCGCCGCCAGACCAACGGCGGTGAACACCACCAGCAGAGCGATCCAGCGCCGTCCCATCGATTCTCCCGAGCGTCCGTCGAGCATACCAAGTCCCAACCGACATGCGCCCTTGCCGTTCCCCCGATTCCTGCTACACTCAAGTCCCTACCGCGGGGTGGAGCAGTCCGGTAGCTCGTTGGGCTCATAACCCAAAGGTCGCAGGTTCAAATCCTGCCCCCGCTACCAGCGAAAAGGACCGACTATAAGTCGGTCCTTTTTTTTAAGTTACGAGAAGTCGCCAGCCCGTAGGATGAGAGGGATCCAACCAGGATTTGAACCTCGCGTGGCCCGGGTTATGTGAGGCCCGTTTCACGCTCTGAAACCCGGCAATGGCGCGCATTTCAGGGTGAGATTGGCCCCAGAAAGAGCCCCTGAGTTAAGCATCCGAGACTTCGCGCCCCGATCCCTCTCCACGCCTTTCATTCGCATCCTGGGCGCCTGTCATGCCACAACGCGAACCGGAGTGCTGTGGGTTAGCCTGTTCGCTTTCGACAGCAAAGCCGATCCCGGCACATTACCTGGTCGATGAACCTGCGCGTCTCTGAATCGCTAGGACCAAAGACCGAAGCAATGGCAATTAGGACCGTGGACAATTGGTGGGCGCTCGGTACCCTGGAGGCGATCCTATTGGTGAATAGTCATGTCGTGCTGGATGCCTAAGTCGAAGAGCCTCTGGAATGATTGCAGGGCTCTATCAATGTCCACACGGAAGGACGCGTGAGGGTATTCGAGCCAACGAGAGTTCCTATTCGAACTCGGTGGACTAAAATCCTTAAATTTTTTGCACTTATACGAGACCGATCGCCCCTGACCACGTCTGGGGCTGCTCTACTGGGTATTTCTCTAGCGGCGTGTTGGTTCCTGGGCGTGAAGCGACTAGATCTAGTCCTCCTAACCACCGGTGCTCTTATCACCGCCATGATCCTAATTCTTGTTCTAGTTACCTTGCTTACGGCTTTCCACCTGCACCACCAACTTCGAAACCGCCCACCCATGGGAACGTTGATAGCAGATTGCGATGCCTGGACACCTACCGGGTTTCAAGCCTCGTTGCCGCCCTGGCTGCCATTCATTGAGTTGAAGGCGGAATGGATTGAGCCATCGAATACACAAATCCGACTTGAGAGTAGTGGTTTGGAGTTTGTTCTTGGCCAGCATCGCTGTGCCGCAACGCAGGTCGTTCGTCGACTAACTCTTGGCGATATGCTCGGCCTCACCGCCATCAGTTGGAAGGGATCAGAAGCCTCATCCGTTTGCCTGCTGCCTGCGAGGGTGCCAATCGACCGGGCCTCGGCGCTGCAGGGCCTTGTGTCGGGGGAAGACCTCTGGGACCCCCAAGGCGAGCCCTTTGGCGACAGAGTGGACATCCGGAAGTATGGCCACGGTGATTCCATGCGAATGATTCTTTGGAAGGTCTATGCTCGGACCCGAACACTTGTCGTTCGAGTCCCAGAGCGCGCCCTTGAAGCCGCACCCCGGGTTTGCGCCTACCTCCCTGCAGATTCGGCCGATGAACCCGCCGCCCGATTGGCCCGGACAATGATGGAAGAGAACTTGCTCGGCTCGGCTTGGCGATTTGGCGCCGATGGTGCCGAGGATGCAGAAACCCTCGAGTCTGGCCTGCTAGCCCTGGCAAGCTCTGGGTCCGTCCAACCTGGGTTTCATTGTGGGCTCGGTGAGTTCCTCCAACGAGCCGCAATCCAGGGTTTCGGTTCCTGTGTTCTCTTCTTACCCACGTCTCCGGGGCCGTGGCTGCCTGCGGTCCAGGCTGCACTGGCATCCTGCCCAATGCGTGTGCACGCCATCCTAGCTGCCCAAGGTTGGGCGCCCAAAGCCGTTCCTGTGTGGCAGCGCGTCATTCTGAAAACAGAGGTCAATGGGGGAACACAGCCATCGGATGCCCTTGCCATCGTAAGGGCCCTGAGCTTCCCTGGGGTTCGCTTCACTCTCGCAGACACCCATAGTGGACAGTTCCTAGATAACCCTGAGACCTACCTTGCCAAGCGGATACATGGTGAAGGCCGTGGAAGGGATGCCGCTTGAGTGGGCGCGTCTGGAGGTTTCTGAACGCGTTCCTATGGGTCACTGCAGCCACGGTGACCGCAATTCAATTTAACCTCGCCAACGGCGTGATCGCTGCGGCGGTCGGGGCCCTTTTGGGGGTATTTGCAGGACCGGCGCTGGCTCGTTCCCGGTTCCGGAGTTACGCCATTCCCCTCGCGGGACTCCTGTTGACAGCTACGACTCTGGGCTTGCAGGTGCTGCTCACACGGTGGCCTGGAGTGGCCATGATCTTCGGTTCCAGGCTGACCTATGGAATCGCGGAGGTTTTACCAGCTTTCACGCTGCCCCTATCAGTGGTCGCAAGCCTGGAATCACTGGCGGGGCGGAACGCCACCTGGCGTACGGCTGAGCTCGTGGTCCTGGGGGTCATCTTCGCCACTCTGTTTGCAGCGCACCGGGACGGTTTCATTGATCGTCCCTTCTTCTTGGCGGACCCAATCCTTAGGTCTGGGCGCGATCCCCTAATCTACCTGTTACTGCTGGGATTAGGCCTGGCAGCGATCATGGCCGTCGTGCTGGCCAAGGGAAGCCATGCACGCCGGTCCTTCCTGGGTTTCACCGTCTTACTCCTAGGTCTTGTAGCACTCTTCCTGGCTTTGCCGAAGGGGCACCTCAAGGGAGTCTCAGAGTTGCACCGCCTCCAAGCAGGCAAAGAAAATGGTGATCAGGCTGGCGGGAAAAGCAAGGGCGGCGAAGAGGATCCAGGGGGCACAGATCCAAAGAAGGGGAAAGGTGGGGAGAAGAATGACGAAAGCCTGCTTCCCGACAGTTTCAACGATCAGTCCGATAGCTCTTCCGACAGCCCGGTGGCCGTGGTGGTCTTCCATGGTGATTACACTCCGGCCTTGGGCTTCTACTACTTCCGTGAAACCGCCTTCAGTACCTACAACGGCCTTCGTGTAGTCCAGGATGCGACCGCGCGGTTCGACCGGGATATTGCTACTGAGTTCAGCCAGGGAATTCTGTCTATCCCCCAATCCCATGCGGCAACCCTGCCAGGTACTCCGGGACCGGCTTTCCGCAACATTCGTACGACGGTGGCACTCATGGCGCCGCACCCCAGGCCTTTCGGCCTAGTGGATATGTTTTCGTATCGCCCCACGGGCAATCCGGATCCACGGCGGTTTTTCCAGGCCTATGAAGTCCAGTCCAGTGCCCTCGTCCTGCCGCCGCAGGCCCTGATCAACGAAGAGGCCGGTGGACCGGAATGGGACCCAAAGCAGTGGGCACACTACACAGAAGGCTCCATTGATCCCCGTTATGGTGCTCTGGTGGAACGCATCATTTCAGAATTGCCGCCAAACCTGAGGGACAGGCCCTTCTTCCGGGCGGTGGCGATCAAACTCTGGCTGGATCAGAACGGGACATACACTCTCCAAGCAAATACCGCTGAGGATGCCGACCCTGTTGCGAAATTCTTGTTCGGTGACCTTCGGGGACACTGTGTTCACTTTGCTCACGCCGCCTGTATGCTTTATCGGGCCGCTGGTGTTCCAGCCCGTGTAGCCGGCGGGTATGCCGCACCAGCAACCTACCGCTTCGGGGGTGCATCGCTTCTCCTGCGCTCCCGCAATGCCCATGCCTGGCCGGAAATCTATCTCAGGAACACTGGGTGGATCCCCTTAGATATTAGTCCTGCCAAGAACGAGGCCAAGGCTCAGGCCCCCCCCGACCAAGGGCTCCAGCAGATGCTTGGGAATATGGCGGTTGGTGAGAAACCACCTCCGGATCCACCTCCATTGGATGGTTCCCGACACACTCTCTGGGATTACCTCGGCCCCATCCTCCGACTCCTCGGCCTGCTGGTTCTTACACTGCTGGCTCTTGCCATTCCAGCGGGGTGGCTGACGCGTCTCTGGCGCCACTGGGTGCCTTTCCTCTGCCGACCAGACAAAGTGCCACGCCTAGCCTATCGGGCAGCGTTGGACCAAGCAGCCAGACTGGGGCAACTCAGAACCTTCGGGGAGTCCCGTGAAAACTTCGCAGCGCGGGTGAGTACCAGGAGTTCCTCGTTCCAGGCACTCACGGCGCTCCACCTGCAGTGGGCTCTGGGTGCCCCTGGGCGCGATCCAGAGGCGGCTCGTTACCGGGCGCTGCTCAAATCAGTCCGAATCGAACTGTGGAGCACTGCCACCTCAAGCCGGCGTTGGGTCGCCATCCTGGATCCTTTTTCCTGGATGCGCGTGCACTGATGATGTTTTTTTAAGGATGTCCCATGTCTGAAAGCCAAACCTTGATTCTCGCCAGCTCCGTCCTGGACCGGCTTCGGAAGCGGCTTCGCTTCTCGGTTCTGGGGCGCGACGAGGTGGTGGACCTGATCCTTGTAGCCCTCCTGGCGGATGGTCATGTCCTTCTGGAGGACTACCCGGGTTCCGGGAAGACCACGCTGGCTAAGGCACTAGGAGATGCCATCGAGGACGGTGGCGATTTCCCCGCCTTTCGCCGCATCCAGTTCACGCCGGATTTACTTCCATCGGATATCACTGGTATCTCAGTGTTCGATGCAGAGACAGGAAAATTCCATTTTCGTCCGGGCCCCCTGTTCGCCCATATCGTCCTAGGTGATGAAATCAACCGAACCTCCCCAAAGGTCCAAGCAGCCATGCTCGAGGCCATGGCCGAAAAGCAGGTCACTGTCGACAACGAGACCCACGCCTTGGACGACCTATTTTTCGTTATCGCCACCCAAAACCCCAGAGACGTAGCCGGAACCTATCCGCTGCCTGTTCCACAACTGGATCGTTTCCTCTTCAAGATCCGCATGGATGACATAAGCAGAGACGCGGAATTGTCCGTGCTGCGTACTCGGCAGGCTCGCGGTGGTGAAATTCCAGTGGACCTCCCCCGCGTTCGGCATGAAGACCTTCTGCAGGCCCGATTGCAGGTGGAACAGGAAATCTTTATTTCCGATTCTATCCATCATTGCCTTGTTGATCTTGCCCGTGAGCTTAGAGCCCATCCCCAGGTTGTGCAGGGGGTCTCCACTCGCAGTCTGGTCCTCATGGTTCCGGCGCTGAAGGCCTCAGCCCTCCTGCGTGGTCGCAATTTTGTTTCAGGGGATGATCTGAATTGGCTTGCGCCTAGGGTCTTTGGCCATCGCCTTGACTTGGCTCCTGGAGCACCACCGGCGATTGAAATCGTCCAATCCTGCCTAAAGAAGCCAATGGAATCGTTGAGTGTCGGAACGCTTCAGGCTACGGATTAGGCCTATGCGCTACGCCGCGGGGGCATCTCTGCTCGCTCTAGCCGTCCCAGGCTTCGCCCAGCTCCAGGCGCAACAGAGCGATTTCCGGCCTGCTCCGGCGGAACAGGCCTTCCTAGACCTCTTGTCGAAGGAACATCACCCCTTAGAGGCGAAGGAAGCAGCCCGTGCTTATCTGGTGGGACACCCCAACTCCTTTGTGGCCTGCATGGTAATTGGGTCCGTTTGTCTCGACACAGATGGAGACCTTCCGAGAGCAGATTACTATCTTCGCCGGGCCAGGACCCTCATGGAGCAAAGTTACCGTGAGCCTTGGGCAAATGGGGCGCCGTGGCGATTCTATGCCTCAACCCTCATACAGCTTTTCTGGACGTATGAGGGATTGGAACGGCATGAGGATGCCATCTCAGTCCTGAACGTCCGGGAGCAGCATTTCTTTCCCAAACGAACCTCACTCTATGGCTGGCCTCTCATGAAGCTGGGGCGAGTCGACCAGGCGCGGAAGAAGATCGAGGAAAGCCTCGCAGGGAACGATCCGGACGAGATGGAGAACGCTCTCAACACCCTAGGCGCAATTGAAGGCGAGGCGGATCATCCTGAACTCGCCTATGAAATCTCAACACGACTCTATTCTTTAAATCACAGTCCAGGCAGAGAAGTTAACGCGACCTTCCTCCGCAATCACGCAGAGCATGCTTGGAAGCTTGGACACCTTGCCGAAGCCGAACGGTACTTTCTTGAGGCCACCGAGCATTTTAATCCATACAGACTCAGCAACCCCTGGAAGGACTTGGCCAGTGTCTACCTGGACCAGCAGCGTCTCCCGGAAACCATGGATGCAATCAAGCGCATGCATTCCTGGGCTTACCGGTCACGTCCACTCGTGGGTTTGGGAGACTGGAACCATCGCCAAGCCATCACCGCATGCCTCCTGATGTACTGCGGCTATACAGAAGAAGCCCTGCAAATAGCTCGACGCCTTGTGGACCTCCCTGATCGCCATGGTTACGGTTCCACCCAATCGGACCTCTGGACCTCTGGCTCTCTGATTTTCTATTATCAGGTGCTTCAGGACACTCTTGCCCGAGACGAAGAACGGCTCTCATACACCAGGTGGCAGGAACGATCCCTCTTGTGGGCACAGAGAATCAGCAATTCAGTTTCGGCGCTCTCTGCGGCCCGTCGCGCCGCCCGTATCATTATGGCGAATCCGGGCTGGCTCAGTGGGGGCCTTCGAGTCCTGTCACCAACCAATCCCGTGAGTGTGCAGGGGGCTGAGTATTTGCTCCCCGAGATTGTCGGATCGGGCGTGGTGGAGGCAGAAATTCGCAAACTCCTTTCCCGGAGGGGAGCCGCACTCGATCGGGAGAAAGGATTTCTACTGCTATTCCTCGGATCTGCAAGGCTTTCTCGCGGTGATGCCGCGGGAGCCCTGATGGCATTAGCCCAGGCAGAGCAGGTACTACCTGCAGAATGGAGACTGGAGCGTACCCAGCTCTTGGGACTTCGCGCCAAGGCTCTTGGTCTGCTGGGAGACCGTGCACAGCAGTTCCAGGTACTGCAGACCTTGATGAGTCGAGATGCTGGCGCAGTCAGGCGATTCCGGTTGAAGCTCCCCTGCCGGATTGAAGCTTCGGGTGGACCAGCAGCCAGCAAGGCAGCGGCACTTCTAGCACATTCACCTCGACTCGAACCAGGCCAGAGCGGTTTTCGGGTGGTAGTGACCTCTGCCGGTTCGGGACTCCAGGGGCGACTTGATGGGCCAGGCGGTGACATTCTTTGCCGCTTCCGGGTCAATCCTGGTGCTGACGCCAATGCCACTGCACGAGAGTTCTGTCGGGTATTCCACAACAACGCATTCAAACCGCGGATCGACCTATCCCAACAACAGATCAATTCCCTAAGTGGCTCCACACTTGCCTCCGAGGACATGAATGACCAACTTAAGGGTCTCCTTGGTGTTGCACCTCCGCCGAGCCAATGATGCTCCGGCGAGTTGTGCAATCAACAAAGCACAGGCCAAGCTTTTTCTTAATTTAGGTTTACCCTTTGGGGCCGTCCAGAGTCCGTCGGAGCGCCCGAAGGGGCGCTCGAGGCACGCATGAAGGGAGCTTGGGGGCAGAACGTTTAAAATTAAATTTTGTTATATTTATACTTATATTTTGCACTACATTACCTAGGTGGTTTCGATTCAAATCTCAAATGGGCTACCAGCGAAAAGGACCGACTATAAGTCGGTCCTTTTTTTTAAGTTACGAGAAGTGGCCAGCCCGTAGGATGAGAGGGATCCGGCCAGGATTTGAACGTCACACATTCCGGGTTATGTGAGCCCTATTTTGGGCTCTGAAACCCAGCAATGGCCCACCTTTCAGGGCGAGATTGACCCCAGAAAGAGCCCCTAGGTTAAGGATCCGAGAGTTCGCGCCCGGATCGCTCTCCAGGCCTTTCGTTCACATTCTGAGCGCCCGTCCGCCCGTGATTTGAACGAGGCCTGCAAAGGTAATGAGGGGTGGATTCGCCGAGGCGAGCCGAATACCAGAGATTCGACAGACGGCGCCCTTTTATGCGTCGTCCTCTACTCCGGCGAACAGGTCTTCAGGGAATGCTGTACCGACGGCTTCAGGGACCTGCCCAGTCTGTTGTGCCTTCACCCTGAGTGCCTCGCTCTCCCGGAACTGCCTGGCCTCGGCCAGCTTGGTAAACTCAATCTTGGCGCCGTAGTTGACGGCGAATGCTTCGATGTCATCAAGGGTGGTTCGGAAGAACTCCTTTCGCAGGTTCACTAGGTTAAGACGGTCCTTCGAGAAACGCTTATGCAACGCTGCTTCCATGGCAGGGGCATCCTCGCTGAACACCATGGCGTGGATGTCGAACTCGAATGGCACAGAGGCGCCACTCAATTCCTGTATGCGCTCCTCGGGTTCGAGACGCCGAGTCATACCAATCTTGAAGACATCCTCCCCATGACGTTCCCCCCATGATTAGCCCGGTATTTGTGTGGAATCCAGGTTGATTGGGGTGGTGTCGCTGGGCTGGGCGAAGGGAGCCGGAGGCGACCGGAGCTCAGCCCAGCGACGCGCGAACTCCGCCGGGGGGAGTCCCCCAAGGGCGGTGTGCGGGCGATGGTGGTTGTAGTCACGCAGCCATGCTCGGGCCACTTGCCGGGCCTCCGCAAGGTCCTTGAACCAGTTCTCGTTCAGGCATTCATCCCTGAAGCGACCGTTGAAGCTCTCGCAGGTGCCGTTCTGCATGGGCCTCCCTGGCTTGATCAGGTGATGGACCAGGCCCTCCTGGTGCCGCCACTGGTCGAAGGCCCTGGAGGTGAACTCCGGCCCGTTGTCGCTCACCAGCACCTCCGGACGCCCTCGCTTCCGCATCAGCTCCTCCAGCACCCGGACCACCCGCGGGCTCGGCAGGCTGAAGTCCACCTCGATGGCCAGCCCCTCCCGGGTGAAGACGTCCACGAGTTTAAGGTCCGGATGGCGCGTCCCTCCGCCAGGGCATCCGACACGAAGTCCATGGCCCATTGCTGATTGGGCTTCACCGGCGGCTGCAGCGCCTGGCGTGGCGCCCCCTTCATCCGCTTCCGGGTGCGCTTCCGCACCCAGAGGCCCTCCTCGTTGTAGAGCCGCTCCACCCGCTTGTGATTCACCATGAACCCCTCCCGCCGAAGCAGCAGGTAGAGCCTCGGGGCCCCGAACCGCTTCCGCTCCGCCGCCAGTTCCAGCAACCGCTTCCGAAGGCCGGGAACCTCCTTCCGGCGGCTTCGATACCGGCAGGTGCACCTCGGCATGTTCACCACCCCGCAGGCCCGCCGCTCACTCACCCGGAAGACTCGTCTCAAGAGCACGACGGCCTTCCGCAGATCGGCGGGCCTCAAAATTTTTTTCGGAGGAGGAACCTCAACGCCTCGATGTCCAGATCCCGCTGTCCCAGCATCCGCAGGAGCTTGGCGTTCTCGATCTCCAGGTGTTTCAGGCGGCGAGCGTCCGAGACCTCCAGGCCCCCGAACTTCGCCTTCCATCGGTAGAAGGTCTGGTCCGAGACACCCAGGCGCCGGCAGATGTCCGCCGTCTTAGTCCCCGCCTCGTGCTCCTTCAGCGCGTGGATGATCTGCTCCTCGCTGAACCGGCTCTTTCTCATGGCTCCTCCTCTGCTTATTGAGGTGGATTCCACAGAATAAGCGGACTAATTTACGGGGAGAACGTCAAGTTGTGCCCCCAGCCAAAAGCAGTAAGTGGGTCTATTTTGCTGATTTCCCAGTTATTTTCCCTGCCCCAGGGAAAGGCTCTGGTGGGCCGATCAGTTTGGAGGATTCGCCACACTACCAAATCAAACGATGGCCGGAGCCGAGTGCTCCGGTTTTCGCGTACGCTCAGAAATGTGCGCAAACTTTGGCTCTGCGACGAGGCGTCTCAAACCTGGTTTCACGATCCAGCCATCCAGGTTTACCCTGGGCGACCACCTGCAGAGGCAGTCGGCCCTGTGCCTCAATCAGATGAAGGAATGGTGCTGACCTTGAGCCACTTGAAGCGATCCAGTTCCTGTCGGTGGCGTCGTGCGGCGCTCCTGGCGCTGGGCCTGGCGCAGGTTCTGGCCGCCGGCCCCCCACCCCAACCTGCGTACGCGACCTACCCTCCGCTGCCGGCCGGGGTCACCTCCGTCACGGTGCTCGACAGCCAGGGCAAGTACGTGGGCCGGATTCCACCCCAGAGCCGGTATTGGGTGTCCCTGGACCGGATCCCCGGGTTCCTTCAGCAGGCGCTCCTGGCGGTGGAGGATGCCCGCTTCTACGAGCACGGCGGCCTCGACTACCGGAGCATCGCGCGGGCCGCATTCAAGGACGTGCTCAAGGGGCGGATGGCCGAGGGGGGATCGACCATCACCCAGCAGCTCATCAAGAACAAGTTCCTGACCCCGGCCCGAACCCTGGACCGGAAGCTCGAAGAGGCCAAGCTGGCCCTGGAGTTCGAGAAGCAGTACACCAAGCCGCAGATTCTGGAGATGTACTTCAATGAGATCTATTACGGAAACGGCGCCCAGGGCATCGCCCAGGCCGCCCGCCTCTACTTCGACAAGAGCCCCGAAGAGCTGACCGAGGGTGAATGCCTTCTCTTGGCAGGCGTGCCCAAGAACCCGAGCCGGTACAACCCCTTTGGGAAGGCGGCCGATGTGGTGGTGCGGCGGGATGTCGTCCTCAAGCGCATGGAGGACCTCAAGCTCATCTCGCCGCAGCGCAAATTAGCCCTCCAGGCCCACGGCGCCGCCACGCGCCCCCTGGGACAGGCTCCGCAGATCCTGGCCCAGATCCGAGCTGAGCTGATCGCCCGCCTGGGGCCCGAAGCCGTCGAGCAGGGCGGGCTGGAGGTGATCTCCGCCCTGGACCTGGACCTGCAGAAGGCCGCGGAGAAGACCTTGAAGGAGGGTGTCAGGCGCCTCGCGCCTGGACTGCAGGGCGCCCTGGTCTGCCTGGATCCCGCCACGGGCGATGTCCTGGCTGCGGTGGGGGATGCGGATGGCGTTCACAATGCACTCAACCGGGCCTTCGTCTCCAAACGCCAGCCGGGCTCGGCCATCAAGCCCTTCATCTATGCCGCGGCCCTGGAAAAGGGGATCACCGCCGCCAGCCTCTGGAGCGACACCCCGGTGGCCTACGACGCCGGGAAGGGGCAGCTGTGGAAGCCGCAGAACTACGGCCGGGAACAGTTCGGGGAACTCTCCCTCCGGCAGGCCCTGGCTCACTCCGCCAACATCATCACGGTCAAGGTGCTGGAGCGCGTCGGCGTGCCGGCCTTCCTGGAATTGGCCGGGAAGACGGGCCTTCCGCTGCACGCTCAGAACGGCCTCTCGCTGGCCCTGGGCACGGAGGAGGTCACCCTGAAGGACCTGGTGCAGGCCTACACCCCTCTGGCCACCGGAGGCTCGAAGGCCGAGGCCCGGACCATCCTCCGGATCTACGACCGCAGACGCCAGGCCTGGATCGAGAACCCGCCGGTCGCAACCCAGGTGCTGTCGCCGGCCGCGGCCTTCATCACCACGCAGATACTGAAGGATGTCCTGACCTACGGCACCGCCAAGTCCCTTCGCGCCTTCAGCGAGGCCCATCCCGCGGCCGGAAAGACGGGCACCACGGATGACTGCATGGACGCCTGGTTCGTGGGCTATACGCCGAACCTGGTGGCAGGCATCTGGATCGGGTACGACCAGCCCAGGTCCGGGGGGAAGGGATTCACGGGCGGGGCCGTCGCCGCCCCGCTCTGGGAGCGGTTCATGGCCAAGGCCGTGGCGTCCCGGCCTGCCGTCGATTTCCCCAGGCCGGAGAGCCTCGTGGTCCGCAGCATCGACCCCACGACGGGTCTCCTCGCCCGGGAGGAATGCCCCCAGAAGCAGGATGAATGGTTCATCCCGGGCACCGAACCTTTGGAGACCTGCGCCCGGCATGGCGCTGCAGCGCCGCCCCTGACGGAGGCGGCGCCCTAGCCTGCCGGTTATTTGGAAGGCTGCGCCGCCTTCCAGGCTTTGGATTCGGGCATGAACAGGGGCTGGCCGTACTTCTCCTTGCCAAAGTCCGCGATGAGCTTCTGGCCCCGGTCCACGGCCGTGAGCCACTCCAGGAAGGTCATCGCATCCTTGAGGTTGACCTTCGGAAACTTGGCAGGGTTCACGGGGATGAGTGAGATATGATTCAGCAGAACCTCGTCCCCTTCCACCAGAATGGCCAGCTTGATGCGATCCTTCGCACCCAGGTAGCTCGCCCGGTCAATGACGGTGTAGGCGTTCTGAGCATCGGTGTAGAGAAGCGTCGGAACATTACCCTCACTGCCCTTGGTGAAGGTTTTGTACCAGGTGGCCTGGGGCTTCACGCCCGCCTTGGACCAGAGTTCCTTCTCCGCCACATGCGTGCCTGATTGGTCGCCCCGGGTGATGAAGGGCGCGGCCTTGGACGCCAGCGTCTGAAGGGCCTGGACGGCGCTTTTGAGTCCCCGGATGCCAGCAGGGTCAGACGCCGGCCCCACAAGGACGAAGTCGTTGTACATGAGCGGCACCCGCTGAACTCCGTAGCCCTCGGCCACGAACTTCTCCTCAAGTGCCTTGGCATGCACCAGCACCAGGTCCACGCTGCCCTGCTTGGCCAGCTCCAAGGCAGCGCCGGTCCCTGCCCCCACATGCCTGACGCGGAGGCCCGTGTCCTTCTCGAAGGCGGTCTCCAGGGCGTCCACGATCCCGGCATCAATGGGACCGATCGTGCTCGCCAGGTAGACAAAGCCCTGGCCCTCCTGGGCCGCCAGCTGCAAAGGCAGGAAGACCAGAACGGAGACGAAGCATCGCAGCCAGCCCTTCAAAACCCACCTCCCCATGCGTGTCGTCATTCACCCGATGAAGGGGCGCACCGCGCTGCCAGGTCATCGGTGTTCCATCATCCGACCGTCGTCCCCGTTCGTCAGGGCGCGCGATGATCTTACCCAAATATAACGAAAGGTCATCACCCCCATCTGGCCCATCGACCCAAGCGGCGTTTCGACGGGCCAGCGGGAGTTCAGGCCTCCGCCTTCCCCGACCGCCCCGCCCCGGAACCCCTGCCCGGCCGGAGATTGGGGGATGGGACCCAGGCCAGGGCTGTGGCATTGTGGCTACAACTCCCCTGCAACCCCACACCGCCCCCTCACCTGGGGTGGCTTGGCATGAGGCCTCCGATGCAGCCCTCCTCCTCCCTGCCCCCGGCAACCCCGCCCAACCGCCAGGAACTTTCTCCCATCTTCCTGCTTGAACGGGCGGGTGAGGTGTTCGCGGAACGCCCGGCCGTCACGGATGGTGGCCAGCGGTTCACCTGGCGGGAGTTCCGTGCCCGGGCGCGGCGCTTCGCCTCGGCGCTGCGGGCCGCAGGGTTGCAGAAGGGCGACCGGATCGCCTTCCTCGCCTTCAACTCGGAGCCACTGCTGCTGGCCCACTTCGCGGTCCCCCTGGCGGGGGGCATCCTGGTGGCGATCAACACGCGCCTGAACCCGGAGGAGATCGCCTACATCGTGAGCCACAGCGGGGCCACCCGGGTCTTCGTGTCGCCGGAGCTTCAGCCGCAGCTGGCCGGCGTGCCGGCTTCGGTGCCGCGCACCGTGCTGGGCCCCGAGCTCGAGGCCCTGCTCCAGGGCGGCTCCGAGGCCCCCGTGGCGCCCTGGCTGGTGAGCGAGGACGAACCCATCACCATCAACTACACGTCCGGCACCACTGGCCGCCCCAAGGGGGTGGTCTACCACCACCGGGGCGCCTACCTGAACGCGCTGGCCATGGTGCTGGATCACCGGGTGCAGGCCGAATCCCAGTACCTCTGGACCCTGCCGATGTTCCACTGCAACGGCTGGTGCTTCACCTGGGGCCTGGCGGCCGTGGGCGCAGAGAGCATCTGCATCCCGAAGATCGAGCCCGGGCCCACCTGGCAGCTCTTCGATGGCGGCGTCACCCACTTCTGCGCGGCCCCGACGGTCTGCACCATGCTCGTGACCGACCCCGCCGCCCACCGGCTCGAGCGGCCCGTGCGGCTCTTCACCGCGGGCGCCCCGCCCTCGCCGACGCTCATCGCCCGCATGGCCGAGCTGAACTTCCAGCTCGACCACGTGTACGGCCTCACGGAAGTCTACGGCCCCTTCACCATCAACGTGCCGGCTCCCGGGCAGGAGACGCTGCCCCCGGCCAAGCAGGCAGAGCTGCGGGCCCGCCAGGGCATGCCCAATGTCTGCGCGGGCGAGGTCCGCATCGTCGACCCGGACATGAACGACGTGCCCCGGGACGGCATGACCATGGGCGAGGTCGTCATGCGCGGCAACGTGGTGATGACGGGCTATTTCGAGGATCCGGAGTCCACGGCGAAGGCCTTCCACGGCGGCTGGTTCCACTCCGGGGATCTCGGCGTGCAGCACTCGGATGGCGCCATCGAGCTGCGCGACCGGGCCAAGGACATCATCATCTCCGGCGGCGAGAACATCTCGACGATCGAGGTGGAGCAGGCCCTGGTCTCCCACCCGGCCGTGATGGAGTGCGCCGTCATCGCCGTGCCCGATCCGAAGTGGGGCGAAGTGCCCAAAGCCTTCGTGACGCTCAAGCCCGGGGCCTCGGTCACCACCGAGGAGCTGGTCGCGCACTGCCGCAACCGCCTGGCCAACTTCAAGCTGCCCCGGCACATCGAGTTCGGCGCCCTGCCCAAGACCTCGACCGGCAAGATCCAGAAGTTCATGCTGCGCGACAAGGAGTGGCAGGGGCGCAAGACCCGCATCAACTGAAAGCTGGCCCATGCTGATCGACGAGACGGTCCGGTTCCTGTCCCAGGTGCCCCCCTTCCAGTTCCTGGAGGAGCCGCTGCTGCGGGAGCTGGTCCAGAGCCTGACGATGGCCTTCCACCCCAAGGGCGCGGTAATCCTGCACCAGGACGGGCCCGTCAGCGACCACCTCCAGATCGTCAAGAAAGGGTTGGTCAAGATCACGCTGCGCCCTGAGGGCAATGGGGATGAGGTGGTGGTGGACTACCGGGAGCGGGGGGAGACCTTCGGCCTGGTCTCGCTCATGGGCGGCCACCAGCGGACCACCATCGTGGCCATGCAGGACACCACCTGCTACCTGCTGCCAAAGGAGCGGTTCAACGAGCTGGTGGTCAGCCACCCCGCCATCACCGAGTACCTGCTCCAGTTCCACCTGACCAAGTACGCCGACATGACCTCCCGGGAGATTCAGGGCAAGAGCCTGTTCCTGGAGAGCAGCGACCACCTGCTGTTCACGGCCCAGGTGGGGGAGATCTGCCAGCGGTTCACCACCGTCGTGGAAGCCGACACCACCATCCGCCAGACCGCCCGGCGCATGGCGGAGGAACGGCAGAGCGCGGCCCTGGTGGTGGGGCCCAACGGGGAGCCCATCGGCATCCTCACGGATTCGGATTTCCGCACCCGGGTGGTGGCTGAAGGACAGTCCATCGACAGCCCGGTGTCGCGGGTCATGAGCCACCCGGTGGTCTCGGTGGACGAGCAGGATCCCTGCTTCGAGGTGGTCCTCAAAATGCTCCAGTGCGACATCGAGCATGTGGCGGTCACACGGGGGGGCGCCATCCGGGGCGTGGTGACCAACCACGACTTCCTGGTGCTGCAGGGGCGGAGCCCCCTGGCCTTCTCCGAGGACATCGAGCACCAGACCACCCTGGAGGGCCTGGCGCCGGTCTCGCGCAAGGCCATGTCCATCATTGGCGTGCTGCTGCGGGAGGGCGCCCGGGCCACCAACATCATCCGGATCATCTCCGAGCTGAACGACCGGGTGGTGCGCAAGGTGCTGGAGCTGGCCGAGCGCGAGCTGGGGCCGCCGCCCGTGCCCTACTGCTGGCTCGCCCTCGGCAGCGAGGGCCGCAAGGAGCAGACCTTCCGCACCGACCAGGACAACGCCCTGGTCTATGCCGATGTGTTCGACAGCCAGAAACCCCGGGTCGCCGAGTATTTCCGGCGCTTTGCGGTGTTCATGCGCAATGGCCTGATCCAGTGCGGGTTCGAGGCCTGCCCGGCCAACTACATGGCCAGCAACCCGGACTGGTGCCAGCCCCTGGCCCAGTGGAAGCGGTACTTCAGCACCTGGATCTCCGAGCCCACGCCTGAAGCCGTGCTGAAGTCGCTCATCTTCTTCGATTTCAGGCCGCTGCACGGCGACCGGTCCCTGGCCTGGAGCCTGCGCGAGCACTTCGGCCGGCTCATCCCGGACTACCCGGTCTTCCTGGGCTTCCTGGCCAACATGCTCGTGCGCAACCGCCCGCCGCTCGGCTTCTTCGGGGGCGTGGCGGTGGAACGGAATGGCGAACACAAGGACGGCCTGAACCTGAAGATCAAGGCCGTGGCGCCCCTGGTGGACATCGCCCGGCTCTTCGCCCTGGAGAAGGGGATCCAGCAGGTCTCCACCGTGGACCGGTTGGAGGCGTTGCGGGGCGGCACCTCCCTCATCTCAGAGCTGGTGGACGAGCTGGAGTACTCCTTCGAGTTCGTCACCCTGCTGAGGATCCACCACCAGTACCGGCAGGCGGAGGCCGGGCAGCCCATCGACAACTTCATCCGCTTCGACGGCCTGAGCAGCCTGGAGCGCCAGTCGCTCAAGAATGCCTTCCGCCTCATTCTCAAGGTCCAGGACCAAGTTATGGACCGTTACAAATCCTTCATCATCTGAGGCGCGGCATGGGGCTGATGGCGTGGGGCCGGGAGAAGCTGGGCGCAGGGCCGCCCGGCGGGGACCTGGCGGTTGCCGAGCTCCGCTTCACCGTGCTCGACACCGAACTGACCGGCCTTGACACCCGCCGGGACGACATCATCGCCATCGGGGCCCTCCACATGCAGGGCGGCCGGATCGAACTGGGGGGCGCCTTCCAGGAGCTGGTGAAACCCACCGCCCGGCTCGATGGCCGCACCGTCGTCATCCATGGCATCACCCCCTCCGAGTTGGAGGCCCGGCCCGCCATCAGCGAGGTGCTGGCTGCCTTCCTGGATTATGCGGCGGGAACCGTTCTCGTCGGCCACTGCCTCGCCCTGGACCTGGCCTTCCTCAACCGGGACGCCAAGCGGTCGGGGAGGCCCCCCTTCCGGAATGCGGCGGTGGACACCCTGTCCCTCTTCGGCTGGCTCCGGCGCCGCGCCATGGACCACCCCGCCTTCACCCTCGAACGACCCGCCCCGAGCCTCTACGACCTGGCCGACGCCTTTGAGGTCCCAGTGGAGGCGGCGCACTCCGCCATCGGCGATGCCTACATCACAGCCCAGGTCTTCCAGCGCTTCCTGCCCTTCCTGAGGCAGGCCGGCGTCGAGAGCCTCGCGGGCCTGCGGCGGGTCGGGGATCCCCGGCGCCAGTTGGCCAACCTGGCGGACCAAGAGGGGCACACCCACTTCTGAACGGGAAAACGGCCGGGGAGGAAAGTCCCGGCCGTTCTGGGTGTTCGCCGAATCCGGCTTCAGTGCTTGGAGGCGGTGGCGGCGCCGAAGCCCGTCTGGGCCCGCACGTACTGATCCTCGAAGGCTTCGATTTCGGCCTTCGCGCGGTCGCTGCCATCCAGCTTCGAGAAGATGAAGGCCAGCAGGAAGGCGATGGGCATGGCGAAGAGGGCGGGCTGGGTGTAGGGGAAGAGGGCCGCCTTCTTGCCGATCACGTCCACCCACACCGACTTGGAGAACAGCACGAACAGCACGGCGGACACGAGGCCGCCGTAGCCGCCCCAGAGCGCGCCGCGGGTGGTGAGGCCCTTCCAGTACATGGAGAGGATCAGCACCGGGAAGTTCGCCGCGGCCGCCACGCCGAAGGCGAGGCCCACCATGAAGGCGATGTTCTGCTTCTCGAAGAGGATGCCCAGCACGATGGCCACGAAGCCCAGGCAGATGGTGGCGATCTTGGAGACCCTGATCTCGGTGGCCTCCGAGGCCTGCCCCTTCTTCAGCACCCGGGCGTAGAGATCGTGGGAGATGGCGGAGGCGCCCGCCAGGGCCAGGCCCGACACCACGGCCAGGATGGTGGCGAAGGCCACTGCCGCCAGGAAGCCCAGCAGCATGTTGCCGCCCACGGCCTTGGCCAGGTGCATGGCGACCATGTTGCCACCGCCGATGAGCTTGCCGCCGATCTTGCCGCCCTCGAAGAAGGCCCCGTTCTGGCCCACGATGAGGATGCCGCAGAGGCCCATGAGGAAGATGACGTTGAAGAAGTAGGACACGAAGCCGGAAGCGTACAGCACCGACTTGCGCGCTTCCTTCGCGTTGGTGACAGTGAAGAACCGCATGAGGATGTGGGGCAGGCCGGCGGTGCCGAACATGAGGCCGAGGCCCAGGGAGATGGCGGTCACGGGATCGGCGAGCAGGCTGCCGGGATACATGAGCTTGGGTCCGAGCTTGTGCACGGCGGTGGCCTTCTCCACCAGGGTGTGGTACGAGAAGCCGAACTGGCTCATGGCCAGCACCATGACCAGCGTGCCGCCCACGAGCAGCATGCAGGCCTTGATGATCTGCACCCAGGTGGTGGCCACCATGCCGCCGAAGATGACGTAGACCATCATCAGCAGCCCCACGACGAAGATGGCGACCTTGTATTCCAGGCCGAAGAGCAGCTTGATGAGCTGCCCGGCGCCCACCATCTGGGCCAGCAGGTAGAAGCAGACCACGGTCAGCGACGAGATGGCCGCCATGGTGCGCACCTTGCCCTGGTCCAGGCGGTAGGCGGTGATGTCCGAGAAGGTGAAGCGGCCCAGGTTGCGCAGGCGCTCGGCCATGAGGAAGAGGATGATGGGCCAGCCGGCGAAGAAGGCCAGCATGTAGATGTAGCCGTCATAGCCCTGGCCATAGACCATGGCGCTGAGGCCCAGGAGCGTGGCCGCGGACATGTAGTCGCCGGCGATGGCGAGGCCGTTCTGGAAGCCGGTGATGCCGCCGCCCGCCGTGTAGAAGTCCGCGGTGGACTTGGTGCGGCTGGCGGCCCAGTAGGTGATCCCCATGGTGAGCGCCACGAAGATGCAGAACATGATGATGGCGTGCCAGTTGGTGGCCTGCTTCTCCTGGATACCATCCAGGGCCGGACCCGCGTGGGCCAGGAGGGAAGTGCCGAGCAGGCCCAGGGCCAGGCCGATACGGTTCAGGAGGCGCATCACTTGTTCTCCTTCCAGGCGTCCTTGATCAGGTCCGCGGTCAATTCGTCGTACTCCCCGTTGGCCTTCCGGACATACACCGCCGTGAGCACCCAGAAGAAGATGAACATGAAGAGCTCGAAGGCCACGCCGAAGGTCACCATGGAGCCCTGGTAGATGGGGCGGCCGAGCAGCGCGGGCCGGAAGGCCACCAGCAGCACGAAACCGTAGAACATCCCCAGCACGATGAAGGCCAGCGTCCAGGCGAACCGCCCCCGCTTGGCCACGAGTTTCTGGAACTTGGGATTGGCGCGCATGTGCTCGTACATCTCGCTGCTCATGGCAGGACCCCTCCTATGGTTTGGAATATGGACCGGCTCCATCCCATGGGGGGAATGGAGACAGGCGGCATGGATGTAGGATGAACTGGGGCCAAGGCTACTCGGAATGGAGCCACCGCATCCAGCCAACCGGTGAGAATGTGCCTTAAAGCACAGCAGGGCCCAAGCCGGGAGAGGCCAGGAACGGCCCGGGGGCCCGCTGGCAAGGGGAGGGGAAGTGGCGCATTCGAACCAAGATCCGGTCCTCCAGGCCCACCGGGAGCAGATCGCAGAACTCGACCTGAGGATCCTGGAGGCGCTCAACGCGCGGATCGATCTGGTGAAGCGCCTCAAAGCCCACAAGGAGGCCCGGGGGCTCGGCTTTCTCGATGCCGTCCAGGAGGACCGGCTTCTCGCCACGCTGCACCAGGCCAACCGTGGCCCGCTGCCGAATGAGGGGCTGGCGGAGATCTTCCGGCTCATCCTGGACTGGGGCAGGCGTGCGGCATCCAGGGATGCCGGGGCCTGAGCCGCCGCCCGTCAGGGCTTCAGAACTCCAAGGGCCTTGCAGGCCGCCGCCTCCCCGGCCAGCCAGCCTGTGGAGAAGGCGATCTGGAGGTTGTAGCCGCCGGTGTTGGCATCCAGGTCGAGCACCTCGCCGGCGACATGAAGGCCCTCGACTTTCCGCGACGCCATCGTGCGGGGGTCGATGTCCTTGAGGGAGACACCGCCCGCCGTGACGATGGCCTCCTCCCAGCCGCCGTGGCCCGTGACCTCGAACCGCAGTTCCTTGAGCAGGGCCAGCAGGGCCTTCCGCTTCGCGCCCTGGAGCTTGGCCACCGGCGCTGCCGCATCCAGGCCGAGGGCCTCGCCGAACACGCCGATGAGGGAAAGCGGCAGCAATGACCGCAGCAGGGCCCCGCAGGTTCCCCGGGCATGCGCCTCAAGGTCCCGCTGCAGCCGCGCTTCCAGCTTGGCGGGATCCAGGGCGGGTTTCAGGTCGAGGGTCACCGCCACCTTCCGGCCCGCGGCCAGGGCATCGACGACCAGGCGGCTGAGGCGGAGGATGCTGGCGCCCGCCAATCCCTTGGCCGTGAACTCGGCCTCGCCGAATTCGGTGGCGTGCTTCTTCCCATCGATCCAGAGGGTCACCTGGATGTTCCTGAGGGTCAGTCCCTGGGCCGCGGCATGGACGGGCCGCGTCTCGAAACGCACCAGGGAGGGCCGGAGCGCTTCGATCCGGTGCCCAGTGGCCTCGGCGAAGCGGTGGCCATCGCCCGTGGAACCCGTGCGCGGGTACGAGCATCCGCCTGTGGCGAGAATGGCGCAGCGGGCCGCGATCAGCTGGGCGCGCTTTTCACCCTTGCGCACCACCTCCAGGCCCGTGAGCACGCCGTCCTGAATCACAAGGCCCTCCACCCGGGTGTGGGGCAGGATCTCGGCGCCCTGCGCCTCGGCCCAGGTCACCAATGCATCCGCCACATCCCAGGCCAGGCCGCTGGCGGGGAACACCCGCTCGCCGCGCTCGATGCGGGTGGGCACCCCCTGCGCCTCCAGCAAGGCGACGATGTCCCGGTTGAAGAAGGCCTGAAAGGCCTGGCGCAGGAAGCGGGGTTCCGGCTGGATCTCCTGGAGCTGGGCCTCCAGCGGCTTCATGTTCGTGATGTTCGCCCGGCCCTTGCCCGTGATGCGCAGCTTCCGGGCCGGCTTCTCCATCTTCTCCAGCAGGAGGACGCGGGCGCCCAGCATGGCCGCGCGCCCCGCCGCGAGCAGCCCCGCGGGCCCGGCGCCGACCACCACCACATCCCAGGGTGTTGCCTCCAGCATCACACCCGTTCCCGGGGTCCGCAGAGCACCAGCTCCATGCGGCACCGGGCGCAGTCGAAGTGGCACTCCAGGCGGGTGGTGCCGTTCTCCAGGAACACGGGCCCCGGCGGCTCGGGCACGCGCGCCCAGGGCTCGGCGTTCTCATGCACATGGCACCAGCCCATCTCGAACTTCACGCAGTGGCGGGTGGTCATCACCACACGGCCCGAGAGGTCCTCCTGGAGGTCTCCCGCGACCTCCAGCACCTCGGCACCCGCCTTCTCGTAGAAGGCACGGGCGGCCTTGTTCGTGATGTTCCAGGAGTAGTCCAGGCCCCGCACCGGAAGGGGATTCAGCTTGAGGGCCCGCGCCCGCCGGGGCTCCCGGGCCCGCGGCTCGCGACGCCGCGCCTCCAGAGCTGCCGCGGCGTCGCGCCGGAGGGCATTGAGGGCACTGACGGGCACGAAGCGCGCTTCAGCCACGTGCAGATCCGTCAGTTCGAATGGCGTATTCCCAAGACGACCCAGCGCCTCGCGAATGGCCAGGGCGGCCGCGTCCGCATCCCGGGGCGCCCCGAATTCGCCCGTGGCCTGGGCCTCGGCCACGAAACCCGCCGGATCCGTCAGGCGGAGCCGAACCGCGCCCTCCGGGAAGTCAAGGGCGGCCGTCACGGGAATGCGGCGCTCGACCTTGGCGCTGCGCAGGGCCTTGAGCCAGCGGTGGTCCAGGTTGCGGTGGAGCCGCATGCCGGGCCTGATGCGGGAGGGATCCTGCACGAAGACTTGGCGGCCCTCCACGGCGTTCACCACCGTGCCCGCCACCTCGACGCCATCCAGGAAGGCGAGGCCATCGCCGGGGTTCAGCTCCGGCGCGGCATCCAGCACCAGCCGGTCGCCCTGGATGGAGCGCACCTCGCCAATAGGCTCGCCCAGGTGCTTGCCGGAATCCAGATTGCCCATGCGCTGGCGCTGGCCGTCGATGCGGTAGGTGGACAGCCCCCGCTGGAAGGTCTTGGTGGGGTCGGGCGTGAAGGCGTGGGTGACCGTGCCGAGGGAGGCGCGACCCAGTTCCGGGCGGCGATGCAAGAGGGTGTCGAGCTTGCGGCGCACCTCGCTGACGATGTTTTTCACATAATCCGCATCCTTGAGGCGGCCCTCGATCTTGAAACTCTGGATGCCCGCGTCGGCCAGGTCCTCCAGGTGGTCGGACAGGTCCAGGTCCCGGATGTTCAACAGGTGCTTCTCCCGCACCACCACACGGTTGGTCGCGTCCACCAGGTTCCAAGGCGCGCGGCAGGGCTGGGCGCACTCCCCGCGGTTGCCGCTGCGCTCGCAGATGGCGCCGCTCAGGTAGCACTGCCCGCTGTCGCCCACGCAGAGGGCCCCGAAGACGAAGGCCTCCAACTCGATGTCCGCCGCCGCGTGGATGGCGCGGATGTCATCCAGGCTCACCTCGCGGGCGAGGATGGCCCGGCTGAAGCCGGCGCTGGCAAGGAAGGCCACCTTCTCGGGGCTGTCGCACACGGCCTGGGTGCTGGCGTGGATGGGGATGGGCGGCAGGTCCATTTCAAGGAACGCCATGTCCTGGAGGATGAGGGCGTTGACGCCTGCTTCGTACAGCGCCCAGGCCTGGCGCCGCACGGCCTCCAACTCGGCGTCGTAGAGGATGGTGTTGAGGGTCGCGAACACCTGGGCGCCCCAGAGCCGGGCCTCCCGCGTGACCTGCTCGAAGTCCGCCAGGCTGTTCCCGGCAGCCTGCCGGGCGCCGAATTGGGGCCCGCCCATGTAGAGCGCATCGGCCCCGCAGCGCAGCGCGAGGATGCCTTGTTCCGCATTCTTGGCAGGGGCGAGGAGTTCAAGGGACATGGGCCTCAGGGTACCAGCCGGGGAACCACGGGGACAGCCGACGGAGGGAAGTCGATGACGAAGCGGAGGCGACGCAGGAAGGCCGGATCGATGGCCTGCTTGCGGTTGGCCGTCAGGATGACCAGGCCGCTGTGGGCCTCCAGCCGCCGCAGCAGGTAAGCCACTTCAAGATTGGCGTAGCGGTCTTGGCTGTCCTTGACCTCGCTGTGCTGGCCAAACAGGGCGTCGGCTTCCTCGAAGAGCAGGACCGCGCTGGCGGCCTCCGCGGCCGCGAACAGCTGGTCCAGGTTCTTCTCCGTCTCCCCGATGTACTTGCCCACCACGGCAGACAGGTCGACCCAGAAGAGCTCCCGCTTCAAGGCACCCGCGATGGCCCTGGCCGCCGTGGTCTTGCCTGAGCCGGGCCCGCCCGCGAACAGGACGACGAGGCCCTTGGCATCCTGGGCCTTCTGTTGATGACCCACGTACTCCGTGATCTGGTGCAGCAGCTCCCGCTGCTCCGGGGGCAGGGCCAGCTGATTCCAATGAGGCCTGGGCTTGAGGGCGCGGTGCAACGGGCCGGATGGCGCTTGGGTCATGGCCAGCTCCTGTGGGTCAAGGCCGCTTCCCGGAGCCCTCCCCGGCCAGCCGCGGCGTGCGGCGAGTGTAATCGCGAGAGGTCGGCCTCGCCAGGAAGAACCTGTTGTCACAAACAAAAGAAAGCAAGAGGCCTTGGGCGGCGTACACCCAATTTAATCAATAAGTTTAATAATTTGAAAACTCACGAATCTTGGGCTCTGGCCACCTCCGACCCTCTCCACGCGTCGCGTTCCTCTCGAATCCTTCAGCCACCGCCCACCTCGGGTCCCGCTGTCCCGCCCCCACGAGATGGGGGTCAGCCTGGATCCCCAGACGGGGAGCTGGAGGTCCACCTCACGCCGGAGCGCCTCCCGGAACTCCAGGTCATCGAGGGCACGCGGATCTTCGTGCGGCCAAGCCGCATCCAGGTCTTCGCCGAGGACTACAGCATCTGAAGCCAGGTTCGGGTCACTGGGCCGGAATGGTGCTGAGCTGGTAGGGCCGCGGCCGCTGGCCGCCCTCCAGGAAGAAGGCGGGCACGGCCTTCGCGGCGCGCTCGGCTTCGGCCTTGGAGGCGTAGTCTCCCAGGAAGAGCTGGTATGCGGTCTTCCCGCCCTTGAGCTTGATGGGGGCGATGAACAGGTCGGGTTCCTTCCCAGGGAATGCAGCAACCGCGTTCTTCAGCGTGGAGGGCAGGTTCGCGATCTCCAGGCGGATGGTCCACCGCTGGCCAGGCAGCGCGTCGATGTGCTTCTTCCCAAGCTCCAGGGCCTTGGCCATGTCACCCAGGCGGAGGGCATCCAGACGTCGGGTCACCTCGGATCCATTGGCCTTGACCGGGGCAGACGGCGGCACGGGGGCCGGACGGGGCGGAGGCGGGGGCGCCACCACCACAGGAGCCGGGGCGGGCGGCGCGGTCACGGGGACCGGTGGGGGCGGCGGACTGGCCAGGGGCCGGGCCACCGGCGTTTCGACGGGGGCCGGGGCGGGCTTGGCTGGCGCCGGGGCGGGCGTTGGCAGCGGGCGTGTCTCCGGAACCGTGATCACCACGGGCAGGGGGGCGGGCGGCGCCACGGGTGCCGCTACCGGTGCCGGTGCCGGTGCCACAGGTGTAGGCTCGGGCTGGACCGGGGCCGGTTCGGGCCGGGGCGCCGCAGCGCGGCGGCCGCCCCAGGTGTAGCCGAGCATCCCGGCCACCTGCATCTCCTTCAGGTCCGCATTGGCAAAGGTGAAGACGTGGCGGCCTTCCGCCCCCCAGATCAGGCCCAGGCCCGGCCGGTGGTGGAAGCCCAGCGACATGTGCGCCGTGCCCGCCTTGAGGGTTTTCTGCAGCCCGGTCGCGGCGTCGATCCGCGGGATGGAGACTGCGCCCAGGCCCAGACCGATGTAGGGCCAGAACCGGCTTGCCGCATTCCCAGAGAGGCCCGTCAGCAGGGTGGCGGAGACCTCCGACTGGCTGAGGCTCTTGCCGGGGGCCAGGTCGCTCTTGGGGCTGGCCGCCAGGGCCTGGAAGCTGAGGCCATGGCGCTTCTCATCAAAGATCAGCCCCCCCTGGAGGCCGAAGAACGTCGAGGCTTTCAGGTTCGTCTGGGTATCCGGGGACAGGCTGCCCGCCTGCACGCCCACCCATTTGTACCCCGGCGCGCCCTCCTGCGCGGAGAGGCTCGCGCCGAGCGCGGTGCACAGGATGAGCTGCCTGGTTCGCATGGCTTTCTCCGGGCTGGGAAGGTGATCGAGGTTAACGCGGCGCAGCGCCTTGCGCTTCATAAAATCCGTCGAGGGGCCCTATCCGAAAGGTCTAACTGCATGAGATTTGCGCTCAATTTCAACCTCGGATGATCCCCGTCGGACCCTGGACAGGACCTCTTGGCCTGGGGCCGGCCTTGGCGACACGTCGAGGTGCCCCTACAGTTCGATCCATGGCTGAGTCCCGCGTCGTCCTCATCAAGATCGCCGGCATGTTCCTCCTCATCCTGGGGGGCTGGGCCGCCCGGCGGCGCGGCCTGCTGAGGGAGGAGGCCAGCGCCATCCTCAGCCGCATCGTCGTGGACGCCGCCTTCCCCGCCCTGGTCTTCACCCAGATGCTGAGGACCGTCGATGCCGCCGCGCTGCGCCAGGACTGGCTGCTGCCCATGCTCCCCCTGCCCCTGGTGCTCATCGCCTACCTGGTGGGCCTCGGCACGGTGCCCCTGTTCGGCGGCAAGGCCCAGCGCAACACCGCGCTGTTCCTCATCACCAGCCCCAACTGGGTGTTCCTGCCGCTGCCCATCGCCGAGGCCCTGTACGGAAGCGCGGGCGTGCGGGTCGTCCTCCTCTGCAACGTGGGCGCCCAATTGGCCCTCTGGTCCATAGGCGTGTGGATCCTCCACGGCGACGTCGGCCAGGCACTCCGGAACCTCCGCTCGAACATCGGCCTCTGGGCCACTGGCGGGGGCCTGCTGCTGGCCCTCGCCTTCCCGGGGCTGCGCAACGTGGGCACCCTCCATCCGACGCCCGCCACCCTGGGCGGCCTGGCTGGTGCCGCGGCCTTCGATGCCCTGGCCATGCTGGGCAGCCTCACCATTCCCCTGTCACTCCTTGCCATCGGCGCCCAGCTGGGCGCCCTGCCGGTGGCGCTCCGTCGGCTGCCGCCCTCGCTCTGGGGCGTGGCGGCGGCCCGCTTGATCGTTGCCCCCCTGGCCACCATCGGCCTGGGCCTGCTCCTCGCCCGGGCCGGATTCCACCTGCCCCTGGTCACGCGCATGGTGGTGGTCCTGGTCTCGGCCATGCCCGTGGCCATCGTCTGCAGCGTGATGGCCGAGCGCTTCGGAGGCGACGCCACGCTGGCCGCCCAGAGCGTCTTCCTCTCGACGATGCTCAGCCTCGTCACCGTGCCCGCCCTCTTCTTCCTGGTGGCCTGAGCGTGAGAGCAAGGGTTGCGGGAGAATGAACCCGTGCGCTACGACGAACCCCTCTTCCGCCCGCCCAGCGAAGCCGACTCCTTCATCCTCCAGGCCACCCTGGGCTGCTCCTGGAACGCCTGCACCTACTGCGCCATGTACCGGCGCAAGCGCCACGCGGTGCGGCCGCTGGACGAGGTGCTGGCCGATATCGCTGAGGCGGGCGCCCGGTTCGCCGAGGAGGTGCGCCACGTCTTCGTGGCGGATGGCGACCCCTTGGGCATGGCCACGGCGCACTGGGAGCCTATCCTGCGCGCCCTGGCCGTCGCCTTCCCCCGCCTGCGCCGCGTCAGCACCTACGCCACCGCCCGCAACCTGCTGGAGAAGACGCCGGAGGAGCTGCGGCGCTTGCGGGAGCTGGGCCTCTCCCTGCTCTACATCGGGCCCGAGTCCGGCGACGACGCCACCCTGCGGCGCATCGCCAAGGGGGCCGATGCGGCCGCCCATGTGGAGGCCGCCCGCAAGGCCCGCGAAGCCGGGATGGAGCAGTCGCTGATCTTCCTGCTGGGCGCAGGCGGCCGCGGCCGCAGCGAGGCCCACGCTCGGGCCTCGGGCCGCCTGGCCACGGCCATGGATCCCCGCTTTCTCTCCACCCTGACCCTCACGGTCGTCCCCGGCACGCCCCTCGCCCGGTTGGAAGAGGAAGGCCGCTTCGAGCTGCCGGATGTCCACGGCCTGCTGCAGGAGCTGCGCTGGTTCGTGGAGGAGGCCCGGCCGAGCGCCGCCATCTTCCGCGCCAACCACGCCTCCAACTACCTGCCTATCGGCGGCCGCCTGCCCCGGGACCGGGACGCCATCCTCGCCGCCATCGACGCCGCCCTGGTCGGCCAGGTGAGGCTGCGGCCGGAGTGGGCGCGGGGGCTGTAATGGAAGCTGCTAATCGAGCGGGCCTGCAAGCATTTCACGAATTGAGGCAAGAACCACGCTGGAGGGATGGTTAGGGTATGAAGGGAACGCTCTTTGAGAGAGTGAATTCAAAGACCTCATCGGTGTACGGCGAATACTTGAAGAACCCATGCGATTCCCTAAATAGCAAAATGGCAATGTCTTTTCCAATCCCTCGTGTAACACCCCAGATGTCGATCACACCCTTAGGTAGCTGAATTTTGTAAATTTTCGAACCACCCTCTTCGCGCCAGAACACATGGTTCGGATTGAAGTCATTCCAGTAAAAGATTCGATGATCAATGCAACCGAGGAACGCTGCCCCAGTGGGAAGCTGATAAGCCAATGCAGCCTCCTTTTGTACATCCTGGAATATGGAGATTTTGCCATCTATCAAGCGGTATCCAATATGTGAGCGAGCCTTGTAGTTCCAGCTTCGATCAGAATTCCAGGAGCCGACTCGGGTAGTGAAGGCCGTGTTCGGTCCAAACGGGAATAGCTGAGATGAATGCAGCATCAGTTCAATCCCGAAGTCGTAGCCTTGATCCATTACCACCTTGATCTGCCGGTTCTTCATTCCACCCTGGAGTGAAGCCCCCATTGTTTGTGGTCCGTCTTCAAATATGACAATCCAATCTTGCCCCCTTGTATCGATCCTTAAACCTGGATTACCTGAACCAATCCCCTGCCCCAATAGCAGTGAACACGCGGTCGCTTGTACAAGGTAAGTAACTCTGAGACGCCCCACGGGTGGTGTCCTCCCTACCCCTCGATGAACCAGACCCGAACAATCTTCCCCCCCGAGACCTCGTAGATCGCCGTCACGGTGATGGGCTTGGGCCCCATGCCTTCGGCCTGTTCCTGGTCGATGACGAAGGCGCCCTGGGTGATGCGTTTGAGGATCTTCACGCGCAGGGCGGGGTAGGCCTTGAACAGCTCGCCGTAGCCCTTCTTCAGGGCGGCCAGGCCCTTCTCGGGATTCACGGTGCCGGCCATGGTGCGGAACTCGATGTCCGGGGCGTAGCAGGCGGCGAAGGCGTCCAGGTCGTGGGCGTTGTAGGCCTCCACCTGCTTCTGGACCACGGCTTCCGGCGCGACCGGGGCGGGCGGCGCCCCCGCAAGGACAACGCAAACAGCCAGAGCAGACCAGCGGATCATGGGCACTCCCTAAGGAAATCTCCCCCGATTGGACCACAAACACGGGAACGGCCCCATGGATCCCACCGTTCACCCCAGGCCCTGCCCTTCCGGCGGGCAGCGGCGTATGGTGGAACACCCGCCGGAGGCCCCCATGCCGATGCGTCCCCACCTCCTCATCCCCTTTCTCGGCTGCGCGCTCCTGGCCCAGGCGCCGGCGCGGAAGCTCCACCCCGAGCTGCTCGTCAGCACCGCCTGGCTCGCCGATCACCTCAAGGATCCCGACCTGGTCCTGCTGCACGTGGCGGACACGTTCGCGGACTACAAGCGGGGCCACATCCCCGGCGCGCGGTACCTCGCCACGGCGAAGTTCATCGACAACAGCGGCGCCCTGGGTTCAGAGCTGCCGCCCGTCGAGACGCTGGTGAAGACCTTCTCGGAGCTGGGCGTCACCGAGAAGAGCCGCGTCGTCATCTACGCCACGGCCTGGATGCCCAACGCGGCGCGGGCCTTCTTCACCCTGGACTACCTGGGCCGCGGCGACCGCGCGGCCCTGCTGGACGGCGGCATCGAGCAGTGGCTGGCGGAGGACCGCCCTGTCACGGGGGCCGTGCCCGCCCATGCGACGGCGACCTTCGTGCCAAAGGTGAGGCCAGGGGTGAGGGCCACGCTGGAAGAAGTGAAATCCGTCGTCGAGGCCTCCGAACCGCAAGCCACCTGCCAGGTGCTGGATTCCCGCCCCGACCGGCGCTACCAGGCGGGCCATCTCCGCGGCGCCAATCATGTCTACTGGCAGGAGACCCTGGTGGACGAGGAGCACCCGGTGTTCCAGCCCGTGGCCAAGCTGGAGGCCCTCTTGGCCGCCCGTGGGTTCCAGCCGGGCCGGAAGGTGCTCACTTACTGCGAAGTGGGCCTGCAGGCCTCCCACGGCTACTTCCTGTGCCGCTACCTGGGCTATGACGCCGCCCTGTTCGACGGCTCCTACCAGGCCTGGACCGCGGCCAAGCTCCCAACCGTGAGCGGCGGCGAGAAGCCCGCTCCACCGGCAAACTGAGCGGACCTATTTGAGCAGGTGCATGAGCGGGTTGAAGACCTGGGTCAGCAGGCCGCCGAAGCTCGGATTCAACGTCGCCAGGAGCAGGAGCAGGGGCACCACCACGAAGCGGAAGCCATTCTCCACCAGCCCCAAGCTGAACTGCACCTCCCCGGGCTGGCTGCCTTCCATGAGGCAGAGCAGGGGGTCGCGCTCCATGCTGAGGATCACCAGGGTCACCCACAGGGCCATGCCCGTCAGGGCCCCGCTGAGGATGAGGAGCACATCGCTCTTGGGCTGGAAGTCGAAGGCCGCCACGCCCAGGATCACCAGGATCATGGTGCCCAGCGAGCCGATGAGCTGGGCCCGCAGCACGAGGAAGGCCTGCCGGATGAAGTGGACGGCGCGCAGGGCGAAGAAGAGATCCACCTCCGCCTGGTGGGCCGCCGCGGCGGCGGGGTCCTTGGCGCAGGCCACGGCCAGGGTGTCGCCGCAGGCGGTCATCTGGCGGGCGATGGCCAGGCGGTTGCGCCAGTTCTCGTACTCGCCCAAGCTCCGCCGGCTACGCGAGATCTTCTCGTCCAGATCCGTGAGGGCGCCGAGGCAGGCCTGGAACCCGGGGACGGCCCGGGCGATCCAGTCCTTCTGGGTCTGCAGGATCTCCCGTCCCCGGAGGCTGGAGCGGTGCGTGGACAGGCCACGACCCAGGGCCGTCATGGCCTTCCACTCGATGAGGGCCCCGACTTCGGCGAAGGCCGCCCGGTACGAGGCCAGATTCAGCACTTCCAATAGGCCGCGGCATTCCTTCCACCCCTGGTGGAACTGCCAGAAGAGGAAGGCGGACGACGTGAACAGCGCCGCGGCGATGGCGACCACCACCAGGGTGACGCCCTGCACCTCCATGAGGGGCCGGATCAGGCCTCCGGGCATGATGAGCTGGAAGCCCACGAGGGCCGCCACGATGCCGAAGGTCCAGGGCTGGAAGTGGAGCCCCCGGAGGTGGCGCATGACCAGCACCTTCGGTTCGGTGATCCCGATGGGCTCGGGCCAGAAGGTGTCCTGGTTCTGCCGGCGGACATCGAACCAGGTGCGGAGCAGCAGGGCCACGCCGGCCGCCAGCAACAGCATCGAGGGAATGAGGGACACCCCCCGGCCCGGCGAGGAGAATCGCAGGTAGGCCGGCATGAAGACCAGGAAATGGGTCGGGCCCCAGATGAGGATGGCCACCGCCGGCAGCAGGGCGATCAGGAGCAAGAGGATGGCCAGCCAGCCGCCGACCAGGCCCCGGAGGCACCAGCCGGTCGCCAGGAAGACGCTCCCCCAGATCAGCACGCTCATCCACAGGTAGGGATCATGGCCGGGGTTCCCCCTCAGGATCGCCAGGGGCAGCAGGTACCCCATGGCCAGGAAGGTCAGGACGGCCAGCGCCAGCACCGCGCCGGAGGCAAGGTAGCGGTAGGCCCGCAGGCCCGGCTCCCCCGCCGGAAGGCCCGCCACCTGGCGCAGCGGCCGCAGGAAGACCAGCACCGAGGCGAGGCCCAGGCCGAACACCAGCATGGCCAGCTGGCGCAGCCTGGAGTACACGTACTGGACGAGGTCCCTGCTTTGGGTGGCGACCTCCCGGTAGCGCGCCTCCACCCCCTGATCCCAGACCAGGGTCCCGTCCCGGTTGGCCTCCGCCTCCAAGCCGCCGTGGCGCAGGGGCCAGATGCTGCCCCCCTTCACGATGGACACCAGCCCCTGCTTGCCCCAGTAGCGGCGCTCGGGATCATCCGCCTTGGCGGGATCCAAAAGCAGCAGCGTTGCGTAGTAGGTGGCGTACTCGCCTTCGGAGGTGAAGCGAACCGGCGATTCCAGGTCACCCTTCTTCAGCGAGAGCACCCGGACCGCGTCGGTCACGGCATAGCCGCCGAACAGCACCATGCCATCCATGGCTTGGCTGTGGTTCGGATGCGCGAAGAGGGCGTGATTGCCACTGGTGGTGAAGAGCGTGCAGCTGGGGTGATAGGCCCGGATCCGCTCCGCCAGGAAGAGCAGATCCTGCGGATCGCTGGCGGAGATCCCCACATGCGTGTAGCCCCGCCGGGCCAGGCTGAGAATGGTGCCTGCCAGGGTGAGTTCGGTGTTGCGCACGGTGTCTGGAGAATATTGGGGCACGGTGTCAAGCACCCGCAGCGCATCGTCCTCGGCCGGTCCCAGAAGGGTGGAGGGGAGCACCAGCTCCTGCGAATCCGCCCCCTTGGCCAGGTTCTGCTCCATGGCCCGCCGCTCCAAGCGCAGCCGCGACAGCCCCATGGGAAACAGGATCTGGGTCATGGGCATCCCCCCGGCGCCCCGGTCTCGGCTGTAGACGGTGTTCGATTCCGTGAAGATGGCGATTTTCGAGGGATCCCGGGGCCACCCGGCCTGGGTGACATACCAGTCCAGGAGGCGGTCTTTCGAGGGGCCCGAGAGGTTGCAGATCCAGCCGGAGAGGCTGAGGCGCTTGAGATCGACGGGCCCGACGGCTTCGCGCAGGGTCCTGGAGCCGGCCGCATCCAGCGTGGTCGTGCCCTGGACGCGGATGTCCGGGGCCGCCGGATCCCTGAAGTGGGCCTCCAGGCCAGCGCCCAGGGAGCTGAGGCTGCCGGAGAACTGGGGCCCGAGGATCCCGATGCGCCGACCGGTGGCCGGGGCCGGCAGCCGCGCGGCCAGGTGCAGCGCCTGCCGCAGGGCCTCGCGATTCACGCCCAGGGACTGGCTCTCGCCCACGATGAAGAGCGCGTGATAGGCGGGCGTGGAGCCCCCCCGGGCGAACCAGATGAGCCCGGGTCCGCTCTCGGCGAACTCAGAGGAGATGCCGGCCCCGGAATCCTCCCGGCCCTTGGCTTCCCAGGGCAGGTAGAAGGCCCGGGGGAGGAACTCCGAGGCCTTGAAGGCCCGCTGCACCGCGTTCAGCCGCAGGTCGAACCAGAGCCCCATGTTCGTGCGCTGGGGGTCCGGCAGGGTGAGGATGGTGGCGGTGACTGTGGAGGCGGCCGCCTGGGGCCGGTCCCTGAGGCATTGCTCCAGCAGGGCGCCCACGGCCTCGACCTTGCGATCCTTTTTCGGCGCCTCCGCGGCCTTGGCCGCAGTGGGGGCCTCCCGCTTGAGCGTTTTCGAGCCAAGGCCCAGGCCCGGCACCAGGGCCAGGAGCGCCGTGAAGCCGACGCCCAGGGAGAGGGGGGAGAAGGCCTTGCTCAAGGGATCCGCATCCGGTTCAGAGGGTCACCGTGGAGGCCTCGCCGTCCTCGTGGAGCAGGCGGTCCAGGTCTTTCCAGGAGAAGGCGAAGCGGCCCTGCAGCCCCCAGTCCGGGCCCCAGGAGTTGATGGCCCAGACCAGCTTCCGCTCGGCGTCCACGCCCAGCAGCTCGAAGGCATGACCGCCGCGCATGGCGCCCCGGACCTTCACGAGGCCCTTCGCATCGGGCTTGTCGAAACCTTCGTACCAGTTCAGTCCCACTTCCACGGGACCGAGGGTGGAGAGGGCCTTCAGGACGTCATCCAGGCCGAAGCACCACCGGTAGCCTTTCGTCAGACCAAGCGCCTTGAGGGCCTTCATGGCCGCCAGCACCGTCGACCCTGTGTCCCTGGGCGGCCAGGCGCCCACGATGGTGTCGTGGTGGGAGGCCTGGGTGTAGACCTTGCGGGCCAGGGCCTCGTTGTACCGGACTCCGGCTTGGCGGTAGGGCTCGGTGCAGATCACTCCGACGGCCCCATTGCCGGTGCAGGAGCCGAGCTCGCCCTGGTTGAAGGCTTTCAGGGTGCGATTCCAGATGCGCGTCTGGATGGCGGCCCCCTTCTTCAGCAGGACCGGGAAGTTCCGGCTGCGCTCATCGAAGTGCAGGTGGCGCCCGAGGCGCCCGCCGTGCTGGGACACATGCTCGGTGATCAGGCCGATGCGGTGGGGATGGGGCGCGTTCGCCACGGGGACCTCCGTCCTGGAATGGGGTTGGGTCCCGATCCGTGGCAACCTGCACGCCAAGTGCCGCAAATGGAATCTAGAGATCAGAAATGATTCGGGTTGAAAAATACGGCATAGAACCACAGACAATCCAGAATCGGGCAAACAGGCCCCTGGCTTGGATGCAAGTCGCTAGATCAGCATGAACTTACGGAATTTCACCCACCCCGGGTCCAAAAGCACCCAGGTCAGATGGGGACCCGGTCCTCCGGCGAGAACCGCCCCTGCCTGGGGGCATGGCCCAGGCCGTATTTCTTGAGCAGCTTGCCCAGGCTGCGCCGTTCCTTGCCGGCCAGCTTCGCCGCGAGGCTGACGTTGCCTCCGGCCAGCCCCAGCAGGCCCACCAGGTAGGCCCGCTCAAAGGCCTCCACGGCCCGGGCCTTGGCCCGATGGAAGGTCAGCTCGCCCACCGGGGGTTCGGGGCTTCCCTGGGGCAGCGGGTGCATGGCCTTGGGTGGGTCGATGCGGATGACGGCTCCCTCCGCGAGGAGGTATTCCCGGTAGAGGAGGTTCTCCAGCTCACGGATGTTGCCGGGCCAGTGGTAGTGGCCCATCCAGGCCAGGGAGTCCGGGTGAATGGTCCTGGGACCCAGGCCGAAGCGCTTGTCGCAGGCCTCCAGGAACCAGGCGGCCAAATCCTCGATGTCCCCGCTCCGCTCCCGGAGGGGGGCCAGCTCGAGGCAGAGGATCTTCAGCCGGTACAGCAGGTCGGAACGAAAGGCTCCGCGCTCGGCCAGCTGTGCGAGGTTGCTGTTGCTGGCGGCCAGGATGCGCACATTCCCCTGCTGGACCTGGCGCGCCCCCAGGGGACGGAACTCCTGATCCTGAAGGAATCGCAGGAGCGTCACCTGTCCCTTGGTGGAGAGGGCATCCACTTCATCCAGGAAGAGGGTCCCGCCCTCTGCCAGCGTCACCAGGCCCGGCTGGTTGTCCTTGGCATCCGTGAAGGCCCCCTTGCGGTGCCCGAACAACTCGCTTTCGATGAGCGAATCGGGGATCGCGCCGCAGTTGACGGCGATGAAGGGGCCCTCCTTCCGCACGCTCTGGTAGTGGATGGCCCGGGCGGCCAGCTCCTTCCCCGTGCCGGTCTCGCCCTCGATGAGCACCGGCGCATCGCAGGCCGCCATGCGCGCAACGAGTCGCAGGGTCTCCCGCAGGGCTGGTGAATGACCGATCAACTGGACTCCTCTGAGGATGTCGGAGACGCCTTCCTTCCATGGAAGTTCAGAAAGGCAATATAGACCCATTCAATTGTCATGCAAGACATCAACAATGCCTGTTTTTGTCAATCGAACATAAGAAGCGCATGGACAAAACTTGAATCAGCATGGCTACAGATGGCGGAAGAACCGTCGTTGAATGCTTGCTGGGCTCGGGGTGAAACCCCTTGGGTCAAAACGAACCCACCTGGGATTTAGGCATTCAACCACTTATAAAAAAACAGCTTAAAGACAATTAAATTTCAGAAATCCGGGGCAATGATCTGACCGCAGTCACCATTGCTGCTTTTTTACATGTTTCACAATGACAGCCACTTGGCTCGAACGGAGGTCTTGGCCCGGTGATTGCCATCCTTCCGCATCGCCACCCCTGGTGCCGAATGAACGCATCCCCCACATCCGACCCGAGCGTCCTGTGCCAAGGCATCCTGCATTACCTCCAGGACCATCCGGCTGCCGCCGACAGCCTGGAGGGCATCGCCTCCTGGTGGCTTTCCCCGGCGCAGTACTCCGTCACCACCGAGGCGGTCCAGGCGGCCCTGGACCTGTTGGTGGCCGAGCGCCGCATCGCCCGCATCGAGCTGGCGGATGGACGCGTCCTGTACCAGAGCGCCGACAAGGTCTCCGGCTCGCACCCGGCCTGGCCCCCCACCGACCCTAGGAGACGACCATGAGCAGCGTCCTGGACGAAGCCCTCGCCTTCACCCTCGGCAACGAGGGTGGCTACGTCAACCACCCGGCCGATCCGGGCGGTGCCACCAACTTCGGCATCATCCAGAAGAACCTCACCAAGTGGAATGCCGCCCATCCCGAGCTGGGGTTCCCCCCCAGCGTCCGGGATCTCACCATGGATCAGGCGAGGACGATCTATCGCACCGAATACTGGCGCTGGGATGCCATCGCGGACCCCGCCATCGCCATCAAGCTCTTCGACATCGGCGTGAACTGCGGCACGGGCACCTCCATCCGGCTGCTGCAACGAGCCGTCAATCTCCTGGTGAATCCCCCCATCGACACCGACGGGAAGCTCGGCCCAGGAACCCTCGGCGCGGCGAACGCCCAGGCCCCGGAAGCCCTCATGCAGGCGCTCTGCCGGATCCAGAAGGAGCACTATCAGTCGCTGGTCGCCAGCGATCCCAGCCAGTCCGTCTTCCTGAAGGGCTGGCTCAACCGTGCGGCACGCATCCCGGAGGTCGTCCATGGCGTTTGACTGGAAAGCGCTCGTCAAGAGCATCGCCCCCACCATCGGCACGGCGCTGGGAGGCCCCCTGGGCGGCATGGCCGGCGTGGCCCTGACCAAGGCCCTGGGCATGGGTGATGACGCGCCCAAGGACGAGACGGCCCTGGCCGCCGCGGTCCAGGGGGCCAATCCCGACCAGCTGCTCGCTCTGAAGAAGGCCGACCAGGACTTCGCGGTCCAGATGCAGAAGCTGGGCTTCGAGAACATCGAAGCCCTGGAGGCCATCGCCGCCGGCGACCGCGCCAACGCCCGGGACCGGGAGATCAAGACCCAGGACTGGACCCCCAAGGCCCTGGGCATCGCCATCACCCTGGGCTTCTTCGGGCTCCTGGGCTTCCTGATGAAGCGGGAGCCGCCCTCGGGATCCCGGGACATCCTCAACATTATGCTGGGCAGCCTGGGTTCCGCCTGGATCGGGGTCGTGTCCTACTACTTCGGCTCCAGCGCGGGGTCCGCCCGCAAGACCGAGATGATGGCAAAGCAACAGACCCCAACATCGTAAAAAAACCACATTAAGCCATGGATGCCAATCAATGGTAAGGTTTCCGGACCCCATCGGAATTCCTGCCTGAGGCCCCCATGAAGATTGCCGTTCCCAGAGAGATCAGGGCGGGCGAGACCCGCGTCGCCCTCGACCCGGAATCCTGCAAGAAGCTGGTTCAGCTTGGTGTGGAAGTGGCCGTGGAGACCGGGGCGGGAAGCGCCGCGAACTTCTTGGACCGGGCCTACCAAGAGGCCGGGGCCACGCTGGTGGCGGACCCCGCATCGCTCCTCGCCTCTGCGGGGTTCGTGCTCAAGGTGAACGCCCCACAGGCCCGGCCGGATGGCACCCATGAAGCCGACCTGATTCCGGAGGGCGCCCTGCTCCTGGCCTCGCTCTTCCCCACCCGGAACCTGGAGGCTGTGAAGCGCCTCGCCGAGCGCAAGGTGACGGCCTTCTCCACCGACTGCATCCCCCGCACCACCCGCGCCCAGGCCATGGACACGCTCTCCAGCCAGGCCAACATCGTGGGCTACAAGGGCGTGCTGCTGGGCGCCCTTGAGTTGCCCAAGTACTACCCCATGTTCATGACCGCCGCAGGCACCACCCTGCCCGCCAAGGTCTTCGTCATCGGCGCCGGCGTGGCGGGCCTGCAGGCCATCGCCACCGCCAAGCGCCTGGGCGCCAGCGTCACGGCCACGGACGTGCGCCCCGAAGTGAAGGAGCAGATCGAATCCGTGGGCGGCAAGTACGTGGGCATTGACCTGAAGCAAGGCGCCTCCGCGGGAGGCGGCTATGCCGCGGAGCTGTCCGCGGAAGACAAGGCCCTGCAGGCGAAGCTGCTGGCGGAACACTGCGCCACCGTGGACGTGGTCATCACCACGGCCCTGATCGGCGGCGTGTTCGCCCCCAAGCTGCTCGACGAAACCATCGTGAAGAGCATGAAGCCGGGCTCCGTGGTCATCGACCTCGGCGCCGATGGCGGAGGCAACTGCGCGCTGTCCAAGCTGGGCGAGACGGTGGTCGTGAACGGGGTGAAGATCGTCGCGCCCCTGAACCTGCCCGCCACGGTGCCCACCCACGCCAGCATGCTCTTCGCGCGCAACCTGCTGAACTTCATGACGGCCTTCTGGGACAAGGAGGGCAAGCGCTTCCACCTGGACTGGGCCGACGACATCCTCAAGGGCTGCGCCGTGACCCACGAGGGCAAGGTGGTCCACGGGCCCACCCTGAAGGCGCTGGATCAGGCACAGGGAGGGAAGGCGTGATGCTGCTGATGACTCTTACGCAACACGCGGCCCCGGCCACGGGCGGCGGCGGACACGGGGAACTCGACGTCATGGGCGCCGTGTTCGTGTTCATGCTGGCCACCTTCATCGGCCTCATGGTCATCCAGCGCGTCTCGCGCCTGCTGCACACGCCCCTCATGAGCCTCACCAACGCGATCTCCGCCATCGCCGTGGTGGGCGCCATCATCGTGTCAGCGGGCAAGGACTATCCGGGCTACATCACCATGCTCGGCCTGGTGGCCATCTTCTGCTCCACCACCAACATCGTCAGCGGCTTCCTCATCACGGACCGCATGCTGAAGATGTTCAAGAAGCAGGGCGGAGGTGCCAAGTGAGCGCCGAAACCCTCGTCCAGGTTCTCTACCTCGTCTCCACGGCCCTCTTCATCCTTTCGCTGAAGTGGATGAGCGATCCCGAGACGGCCCGCAAGGGCGTGTTCTCCGGCGTGGGCGCCATGACCCTGGCAATCGCGGGCACCCTCACTGGTGTCCTCGCCACCGGCGGCACCCACTACTGGTGGATCCTCGGGGCCTTCGCCCTGGGTGCGGCGGTGGGCTATCCCTTGGCCCAGGTGCCCCTCACGGCGGTGCCCCAGCGAACCGCCCTCTCCCATGCCTTCGGCGGCCTGGCGGCGGGCCTGGTGGGCACGGCCAAGTTCTTCCTCTACTACGGCCAGAAGAACGAGGCGGCCCTGGCCCCCTTCATCGTCGTGGCCCTGGTGGCGGAGATCCTCCTGGGCTTCCTCACCTTCACGGGGTCGATCCTGGCCGCGGGCAAGCTGCAGGAGGTGAAATGGATCCCCCAGCGGCCTGTCACCTACCCCCTGCAGAACGTGAGCAACCTCGCCCTCTTCGCCCTGGCCCTGGCCCTGGGCGTGGCCCTGGTGCTGCATCCCCTGGCCCCCTGGGCCCCCTGGGCCTTCGGAGGCATCATCATCTTGTCCCTGGCCTTCGGCGTGCTGCTGATCATCCCCATTGGCGGCGCCGACATGCCCACCGTGATCTCCATCCTCAACGCCTACGCGGGCCTTTCCGCCGTGGCCATGGGCTTCGTGCTGAACAACAAGCTGCTCATCACGGCGGGCGCCCTGGATGGCAGCTCGGGCCTGATCCTCTCCGTGATCATGTGCAAGGCCATGAACCGATCCTTCTTCAATGTGCTCTTCGGCGCCTTCGGCCAGACCTCCACCGCCGGAGCGGAAGGCGAGGCCAAGGCCTACAAGGCGGACACCACCGAAAGCGCCGCCCAAGTCATGGAGCAGGCCGACCTCGTGGTGATCGTGCCGGGCTATGGCATGGCCGTGGCCCAGGCCCAGCACAAGGTCCGCGAGGTTTACGACCTGCTGAAGAAGAAGGGCGTCACCGTGAAGTTCGCCATCCATCCCGTGGCAGGCCGCATGCCGGGCCACATGAATGTGCTGCTGGCGGAAGCGGAGATCCCCTACGACGACCTGGTGGAGATGGACGAGATCAACGGCGACATGCCCCAGGCCGACGTGGTGCTGGTCATCGGCGCCAACGATGTGGTGAACCCTGCCGCGCGCTCCGACAAGAGCAGCCCCATCTACGGCATGCCCATCATCGACGCGGACAAGGCCCGCGCCGTCTACGCCATCAAGCGCTCCAAGGCCCCCGGTTTCGCGGGCATCGACAACGAGCTCTACTTCCTGGACAAGACCTTCATGCTCTTCGGCGACGCCAAGGGCGTGGTGGGTGAACTGGCCCGGAAGCTGGCGGGCGAGAGCGGACACTGATCCCGGAACGGCCCGCCCAGAGGCGGTCTAGTCCTCCAGAAAGGTCGCGAACTCCGAGACCGGCGCCCGCTCGGTCACCAGGCTGTTCTCCACCGCCGCGGGATCGGCGTAGCCCAGGGCCATGCCGCACACCAGCATCTGCTCTGGCCTGAAGGCGAGTTCCTCGGCGATGAGGCGGTGGAACTGGGTGAAGGCGGCCTGGGGGCAGGTGTGCAGGCCCCGGGCCCGGGCCGCCACCATGATGCTCTGCAGGAACATGCCGTAGTCCAGCCAGCTGCCCTGCTGCATCACCCGGTCGATGCTGAAGATCAACCCCACCGGCGCGTCGAAGAAGCGGTAGTTGCGGCCATGCTGGCGGTGCATGCCCGCCTTATCGGTTTTGGCAAGCCCCAGCAGCGCATAGAGATCCCAGCCGACCTTGCGGCGACGGTCGAGGTAGGGCGGGGCCCACTCTTTCGGGTAGTAGTCGTACTCCTGCTGGTGCGTGGCCAGTTCGGCAGGGTTTTCATAGGCCGCGCTGATGCGGTCGCACAAGCGCTGGCGGGCGGCGCCCATCAGCACATGGACCTGCCAGGGCTGGGTGTTGGTGCCGGAGGGCGCCCGCGAGGCCACGCACAGGATGTCCTCGACGGTCTCCCGGGGCACCGGCGTGGGCAGGAAGGCGCGCACGGAACGGCGGCTCGTGATGGCGGCATCCACGGCGGCGGCATCCGCCTCTGAAGGTCGGTCGAACGGGGTCATCGTTTCATCCTATTGGGCGGGGTCTCGGTCAAACCGGTAGTCCTCAGGCACCACGACGATGCCCTTGTCGGAGAGGGTGAAGCGCCTCCGGTCCTTATCGGCATCGAAGCCGATGGTCTCCCCTGGCGGTATGACCACGTGTTTGTCGATGATGCAGCGGCGCAGCCGGGCTCCCTGTCCCACCGTGACGTGGTCGAAGAGGATCGCGTCCTCCACCTCCGCCCCTTCGTGGATGTGGACCCGGGAAGCCAGGACGGAATGGCGCACGGCGCCGCCGATGATCACGGTGCCGGCACCCATGATGGAGTTGGTCATCAGGCCGTCCTTGCCGTTGCCGCCCGGCACCATGCGGGCCGGGGGGTTCTGGCCGTGGTAGGTGCGGATGGCCCAGTCGTTCTGGTAGAGATCGAGGGGCGGCACGGGCTTGAGGAGATCCATGTTCGCCTCGTAGTAGGCGTCGAGGCTGCCCACGTCACGCCAATAGCGGTCCGGCGTGACCCGGCCCCGGGTGCCGCCGAACTCGTAGGCATGGACGCGGTGTGAGTGGATCATGCCGGGAATGAGATCCTTGCCGAAATCATGGCTGGAATCCTCCCGCAGGCTGTCGGCCCGCAGCTGCTCGATGAGCAGATCCTTGGTGAAGACATAGATGCCCATGGAAACCAGCGCCGTCGCCGGATCACCGGGCATGGACTTCGGCTGATCCGGTTTCTCCTGGAACTCGATGATCCGACCGCCCCCATCGACGGCCATGACGCCAAAGGCGCTGGCCTCGCCAACGGGCACCTTCATGCAGGCCACGGTCAGGTCCGCGCCGCTCTCGGAATGGGCCTGGATGAGGGCGGCATAGTCCATGCGGTAGATGTGATCGGCAGCCAGGATCAGCACCTTCCCGGCCTCGTTGCGCTCCAGCAGGAACAGGTTCTGGTTGATGGCGTCCGCCGTGCCTGCGTACCAGGAGGCGCCCGTGCGCATCTGCGGAGGGACCACCGTGATGTACTCGCCACACTCGGGGTTGAAGATGGACCAGCCGTCCCGCAGGTGCTTGTGCAGGGAATGCGATTTGTACTGAGTCAGCACCAGGATCCGGCGCAGGCCGGAATGCAGGCAGTTGGAGAGGGTGAAGTCGATGACCCGGTACTTGCCGCCGAAGGGCACGGCGGGCTTGGCGCGGTCTGCGGTCAGTGGCTGCAGGCGCGAACCGCTGCCGCCAGCAAGGAGGATGGTCAACGTCTGGTCCGCCATGTGGACACCTTCCATTCCTGAGTCATGGGCCACGGCAGCGAAGACTCCCGGCTGGGAGGCGACGCGGCAGACCGGCACCGGCTTGTTTCAGGCTCAACATGAAACAAGTTCGGCGGCAGATCAATCAGAAATGGCGGCTAGCCGCGGTATCGGCTCCCCACCAAGGGCGGCGCGTCGGTCCTGGGGACATGGCAGGAGATGCAGACGAAGCGGGTGCCGGCGACCTGGGTGCCCTTGGCCTCGGGGGCCCGGCGGAGGTCCAGGTAGTGGCTCGCCGGGACGGGCGTGGCCTCCCCCTTCTTCTTGGGGCCGGGTACCGCATGGCAGTCCAGGCAGAGGTTGGTGCTCCGGGTGATGGGCAGGCTGTCCGCCACGCTGTGGGGAATGATGGGTGGGTATTCCCGGTTGATGCGCTTGGGCAGCGCCTTCTCACCGGGTTCCGAGGCCTCGTCCCGGTAGGCCGGAGGCGCGGGCGCGTCAAACACGGAGGTGCGCGACAGGCCCAGACTGCGATCCGGGATGGGCTTGGCTTGCGGCTTGGCGGCCGTCAGAGAAAGGCTGCAGAGGGTCAGGGAAAGGATGAGTCGGCTCATGGGGGCTCTCCTAGACGACTTTCGAGATGCGGACGGCGCACTTCTTGAAGTCGGTTTCCTTGGAGATCGGACAGGTCGCATCGAGGGTCACCTTATTGATGAACACGCCCTCATCGAACCAGGGCACATAGGCCATCCCGCGGGGCATCTTGTTGCGGCCCCCCAGGGTGACGCGGGCCTGGATCTTGCCGCGCCTGGACTCGATCCACGCGAGGTCGCCCGCCTTGAGCCCGCGCTTCTCTGCATCCTTGGCATGAAGGAAGAGCAGCGCCTCCGGAACGGCCGCGTGGAGCTGGGGGACGCGCCGGGTCATGGACCCCGAATGCCAGTGCTCCAGGACCCGCCCCGTGCAGAGCCAGAGGTCATAGGTGGCGTCCGGGGATTCTGGCGGTTCCTGCCAGGGCCGGAAGAAGATCTTGGCCTTGCCGGGCAGGGCCACGGGGTCACCGGGCTTGGGGCCGTTCAGATCACCCGCCGGAACCTTCTTCATGGCGGTGCCGTAGAAATCAATGCCGCTGCCCTTCTTCGCGTAGGGATCGTACTCATCATTGAAACGCCAGCGCGTTTCCTTGCCGTCCACCACGGGCCAGCGCAGGCCGGAGACATCGCGCTTGAAGTAGACATCGAAAGGGGCGAGGTCGTGGCCATGGCCCAGGCCGAACTGCCGGTATTCCTCGAACAGGGCCTTTTCCGGAAACCACGTGATGCCGGCATGGGCCACCGTGGAATTCGGCTTGCCGAAGGCCACGGGATCCGGCCAGGCGAACGCCTTCGCGGAAGGCGTGGCGAAGAGCACCTCGTAGAGGGTGCTGCCCGGCTTGTAGCCGAGGGCTTCGGCGGCTGGAAGCACCGAGGGGAGTTTGCCCTTCTCGTAGCCCGGCGCCTCCAGTCCCGGCACGGACTGCTCACCCCAGACCTCCGCCAGCGTGAACCGCTTCGAGAACTCCATCATCTGCCACACGTCGCTGCGGGCCTCGCCCGGGGGCAGCACCACCTGCCGCCAGAGCTGGGTGCGCCGCTCGGCATTGCCGTAGCCGCCCCACTTCTCGTAGATCATGGCCGAAGGCAGGATGAGGTCCGCCACCTTGGAGGAGAGGGTCGGGTACACGTCCGATACCACGATGAAGTTGTCGAGCTTGCGGGCGGCCTCGATCCAGTGGTTCGCATTGGCCGAGGACTGGAAGGGATTGGTCACCTGCACCCACAGCCATTTGACCTTGCCATCCTCCAGATCGCGCATCATCTGCACGATATGGCTGCCGATCTTCGGGTTGAGGGTATTGGCCGGCAGCTTCCAGATCTCCTCGGAGTGCTTGCGGTGGGCGGGATCGTCCACGCTCATGTCCGCCGGGAGGCGGTGGGCGAAGGTGCCCACCTCGCGGGCAGTGCCACAGGCCGAGGGCTGGCCCGTGAGCGAGAAGGCGCCAGCACCGGGCCTGGCCTGCTTGCCGGTGAGCAGGTGCAGCATGTAGGCCTGCTCGTTCACCCAGGTGCCACGGGTGTGCTGGTTGAAGCCCATGGTCCAGAAGGAGACCTGCTTGCGGGCCGGGTTGGCGTATTCGTCGGCCAACTGCACCAGCTTGGCCTTGAAGGCTTCCATGGATTCATCGGGATCGCCCTTCGCCAGGGCCGCTACGAAGTCCAGCGTGTAGGGCTCCAAGCCTTTCTGGAATTCTTCGAAGGAGATGACCCAGTGCCGCTGGGGGCTGCCGGAGGAGGCCTGGGCCTTCTCGTGCTTCACTGCGGGATCCAGCCCCCGCGCGATGGCCTCCTCCCGCGTCAGCACCACGGTCTTCTGCCTGGCCTGGGTATCCTTCTCGGGCGCGTAGGCCTTGACGGAGTCCTCGCGCAGGCCGAACCCGATATCTGTGGGGCCCGCGGCGAAGACGCAGTGCCTGGCCACGTAGTCCTTGTCCACGGCGCCGCGCTTCACCACTTCCCGGGCCAGGTAGTTCCAGATGGCCAGGTCGGTGTTGGGCTTGAAGACGATCTCCACGTCCGCGCCTTCGGAGGTGGCGTTGGCATAGGTGGTGAGGTTGAAGATCCGGTAGCTTTCGCGCCGCAGCCGCTCGTCGATGATGCGGGCCCAGAGCATGGGGTGCATCTCGGCCATGTTCGCGCCCCAGGTCACCACCGTGTCCGTCAATTCGATGTCGTCGTAGCAGCCCGAGGGCTCGTCGATGCCGAAGGTCTGCATGAAGGCGGCCACCGCAGAGGCCATGCAGTGGCGCGCGTTGGGATCGAGGTTGTTGGAGCGCCAGCCCGCCTTCACGAGCTTCACGGCGGCGTAGCCCTCCATGATGGTGTACTGGCCGGAGCCCATGACCGCCACGCCCGTGGGCCCCAGGGCCTTGTGGGCCTTGCTCCACTGGGCCTTCATCACATCGAAGGCCTCCTTCCAGGACACCTCTTCGAAATCGCCCTGTTTGTCGAACTTGCCGTCCTTCTTCCGAAGGAGCGGTTTCGTCAGCCGATCCTCGCCGTAGAGGATCTGGGCGCAGGCATAACCCTTCGCGCAGAGCAGGCCGCGGTTCACGGGGTTCTGGAGGTCGCCCTTCACGGCCACCACGCGGCCCTCCTTCGAGGCGACGCGAATCCCGCAGCCGGTACCGCAGAAGCGGCAGACGCTGCGCTCCCAGTTCCAGCCCTTGGCTTCCGCAGGAAGGGCCTCCAGGGGCAACCCCGTGGCGCCGATGGTGGCGGTGGTGAAGCCGGCCTTCAGAAAGGTTCGACGGTTGAGCATCAAGGCCATGGTGACCTCCGGGGGTAATCTAGGATAGATTGGTCCTAAATATTCAACCGGATATTTTAATCTCAAATATTAAATTCATTGTTTTCATTTAAATAAAATCGATACATCATCATGCATACGCCGTACAGAATCAGCCTCCGCGAGATGCGGAGGCTGGATCCTCCCCGGGCTTCACCCGCGGGAGGTGCTCAAATGGTCTTCGCGGAGAGCCTGGATTCGCGCCACCAGCCGATCCCCATGCCCAGGAGTGTGACGAAGGCAATGCCAAGCTGGGCGACGATGGCCCGTTCCGGGTTGTCGATGCCCAGGTAGGCCGTGGCCACGATGGCGATGGCAGAGAAGACGGGGAGCAGGTTCATCGGGATCTCCTTTATGGGTTCCGGTGAATCAGAATAGGTCGAGATGTGGGTGTCGCAACCATAATTTTTTGCCTAAAACCAATTAAATCTTTATATAGATCTTTAGATCTAAGGCCAAATCCGTCGATTGGCACCCTGGCAGCAAACCAAAGAGGGCGCCATCCCGCCGCTCACCGAAAGTGCCGGGGCGGGTCCTTCAGCGCAGCCCGTGTCTGGCTTTGAATCCCGCCCAAGACTGCTTCGCCTCCAGGAAGGCCTCCACATCCGCACACAGGAGGAAGGGGTTGTTGCGGCGCTCCCAGGCCACGGTGGAACTGGGGCGGGCGCCGTAGTCGTGGCCCGGCCAGATCGTCGTGTGATCCGACCAGTCCCGCAGCAGGCGCTGGAGGCTGGCCCATTCCGCGCGGCCATCGGCCTCGGTCTGGGTGCCGCCCACCTTCCCCACGAAGAGCAGGTCACCCGTGAAGGCGGCATCCTGCCCCTCCACCAGGAAGGCGAGGTGATCGCGATGATGGCCTGGCACATGCCAGGTACGGATCGAGAAGGCTCCGAAAGCAACCCTGTCTCCATCCCGCAGCGTCAAGTCCACAGGGCCCGGGTGGCCCGGCCCTCCTGCCACCGAGGCACCCGTGAGGGCTTTGGCCACCTCATTGCCATTGGTGTGGTCGGGATGGCCGTGGGTGTTGAGGATGTGGTTGATTCTCAGCCCCTGGGCCAGGGCCCGTTCCAACAAAGCCTCTGGCGTGTACGACGGGTCGATGACGACACCGGCACCAGCTTCCCGGTCGCCCAGCAGATACCCGAAGTTGCGATCCCCACCGACCCGGAGCTGTTCAAAAATGAAGCGCATCAGGCCGGCCCCGGGGCGCCTGCTCAGAAGCGGAAGCCGCCGTAGAGGCCGACCTGGTACTTCGGCGCCAGGGAGCGGATCTGGTCCTCCATGCTGCTGGAGGCGCCCGCGCTCTTGTTCACAAGGGGAACCGCCACCTCCAGTCCGACGAAGGGCTTCATCACGGGAGTCGGGAAGGCCATGCCCAGGTTGGCCCGAACCCAGGGACGGTTGAAGGTCACATCATTCCCGTGACTGACCCCAGAATTCTGAACATCCAGCCGTTCAAATCGGTATTCGACCCCTGCCCCGAAGGCCACCAGCGCCTTGACATTGAACATGGCCCCAAGACTGACATGGGTATGAGAGTGGAAGGTCTTATCTCCGGCACCCGTTCCAACGATCGTATCAGTGGCTGTGTGCAGCCCCGTTGTGACCTGCAGGAGGACCGGTCCAAGATCTACCGCGCTAAAACCCATGCGGCCGATGAACGCGGGTTTGCTTTTCGGTTCATCGACACCGGGGATCTGGCTGCTCCGATAGCCCTGCTGACCAGCAAAAATGCCGAGTTCCCAATCCTGGGCTGCAAGCGGCCCCGCGAGAAGGAGGACGGCAGCGAACACGGTCTTCTTCATGGAGATCTCCCACAAGGCTTGGGGTGGTAGGACGCTGACTCCTAAACTGCATCTCTGAACGATCGATGACCTGGATCCAGACTATTGATTCATGTTGGCCTTACCATGCGCCAAAGCAGCATTAGGGTCAAGTGCTCGGACCAGCCCTTTGATTCTCGATCAATCATGCCGGGCGGCCGGACATCGATTTGGGTTGCACCCGTGGCAGGAGCCACCGGCCGCCTTCTTTCCAAGGCCCAGTTCCCCGAGGGTCTGCTTGATGAAATACAGGGCCGACAGGCCCGCAGCGGATGCGACGAGGAGTGTCTGGATCATGGTTGCCTCACGCGAAACCCATGGCCCGACCCACGGCCACGGTGACCCAGGCCAGGCTCCAACCCAGCGCCAGGCCATAGCCCACCGTGAAGGCTGCCCAGCGCCAGCTGCCCGCCTCGCGGCGGATCATGGCGATGGTGCCAAGGCAGGGTGTGTAGATGAGGGTGAACACCATGAAGGCCAGGGCCGTGAGCGGGGTCAGACCGGAACCGTCCCGCAGGGCCACCTGGAGCGGGCTGAGACGCTCGCCCTCCTTCGGCTCCTCGCTGGCCTGATGGATGACGGCCATGGTGGAGACGACAATCTCCTTGGCGACGAAGCCAGCGGTGAGGGCGATGACGTCCTTCCAGGCCTCGGCACGCTTGTGGTCCGGATCCAGGATGGGGCGCAGGATCGGTTCCACCTTCTGCCCCAGCTTCGCCGCGAGGCTTGTGTTGACGATGCGGCTTTCGTGGGCCAGCTGCAGGGCTCTCAGCCGATCCTCGGCTTCGGCGGCAGGCAGGTTCAAGGCGGCCACGGCCTGGCGCTTCTGCTGGTATTCAATGGTCCATTCCCGGTTGGCAATGCCCGGATAGCGCGACAGGAACCACACCAGGGTGGCGCCAGCGAAGATGGTGGTACCGGCGCGGGTGAGGAAGATGGAACCCTTCTCCCACATGTGGATGAGCGTGGCCTTCAGCATGGGCAGCCGATAGGGCGGCAGCTCCATCACAAAGGGCGAGCTGGGCCCGCTGAACAGGGCGCTGCGCAGGAGACGGCCCATGAGCACCGCAAGGCCAAGCCCCAGAAAGTGCATGGCGATGATGGAGAGGGCCGCCTTGAACGGTGTGAAGAAGGTGCCGGCGATGACGATGTAGACCTGCAGCCGGGCTGAGCAGCTCACCAGGGGCGTCACCAGCATGGTGATGAGACGGTCCTGGGGGCTCTCGATGGTGCGGGCGGCCTGAATGGCCGGCACGTTGCAGCCGCTGCCCATGATGAGGGGGATGAAGCTCTTCCCGTGCAGGCCCATGACGTGCATGAGGCGGTCCATGATGAAGGCCGCCCGGGCCATGTAGCCCGTGTCCTCCAGGAAGGCGATGCAGCCCATGAGGATCATGATCACGGGCACGAAGACGATGACCGCGCTGACCCCCGGGATGACGCCATCCACCAGCAGACTGGTCAACTCGCCAGCCGGAAGGCGGTTCGCCGCGAAAGTGGAGAGGGCCTTGAAGCCGTCCGCGATCCAGTCCTGGGGGATTTTCCCGAGGATGAAAGAAAGGGAGTACACCAGGGCCAGCACGCCGACAAAGATGGGAATGCCCAGCAGGCGGTGGGTGAGGAGCGCGTCCAGCTTGGCCGTGGGTGACTTCCGGTCGTCCGGCGTCGTGGCCACTTCCTTGACCAGGCCGTGGGCAAAACCGTAGCGGCGTTCGGCCACCAGGGTTGCACCATCGGCGCCGAGGTGCGGCTCCAGAAAGGCGAAGCTCCGCGCCAGCTGCTGCCGGATCGCCTCGGCCGCATGGCTCTCGCCGACCACGCGCTTGGCCTCGACGTTGTTCTCGAGCAGCTGCAGGGCCAGCCAGCGGGGGGGCATGGCGGCTTCCAACTGCTCGTCCCTGCAGATCTCCCTCTGCAGCTTTGCCAGCTCCCCTTCGATGTCGTGCCCGTAGTCCACGGTGATGCTGCGGCACCGGTTGGACTCGCCCCGCGCCATGGTCGCCAGCAAGGCCTTGAGCTCCGTGATGCCCTGCTCGCGGTTCCCCACCGTGGGAATCACAGGGCCGCCGAGCAGAAGCTCCAAGGCCGACACGTCGATGCGGACGCCGCGCGCCTCCGCGTCATCCACCATGTTGAGGACGAAGGCCACGGGCTTGCCCAGCTCAAGGAGCTGGGTGCTCAGGTAGAGGTTGCGCTCCAGGTTGGAGGCGTCCAGCACGTTCAGAACCAGGTCGACCTCGGGCGAGGCCAGAAACTGAACTGCCACACGCTCGTCTTCGCTGCGAGCCGCGAGGGAGTAAGTCCCGGGAAGGTCCACCACCTCCATGTGCGTGCCCTCATGCTCGAAGGTACCGCTGCGGCGTTCAACCGTAACGCCCGGCCAGTTGCCGACATGGTGCCGCGCCCCGGTGAGCGCATTGAAGAGGGTGGTCTTCCCGCAGTTGGGATTGCCCGCGAGGGCGACGGTCAGAGTCATCAGGACACCGGCTGGACGAGGATGCAGGAACTCTCCTCCCGCCTCAGGGACAGGTGGTACCCCTTGATCACGAGCTCCATGGGATCACCCAGAGGCGCTAGCTTCTCGACGCGCAGCTGCGCCCCGCGGATGAAGCCCATCTCCAGGAGTCGCTGGCGAACCGGTCCCTGTGCTTGCACCAGGACAACCTCTCCCTGATCCCCAGGCTGGAGAAGACTTAAAGGAATCGGAAGATTTTGAGTCATAGTCTCAACTCCACCAACCAGTGTAGCTCAGCCATAGCGTGGAACAAGGTGGGAACCCTTGGATGTGATCTCCGTCTAAACTAGTTTAGATGAATCCATCCAGTTCACTGACCCTCCCCAACGCGCTGACTCTGCTGCGGATCCTGGCGATCCCCTTTTTCGCCATCGCGGTCTGGTACGGCCACCACTGGCAGGCCTTCGGCCTGTTCGCCGCCGCTGGGTTCACCGATCTGCTGGATGGCTTCATTGCCCGGACCTTCAACCAGCGCTCGGACCTGGGCGCCCTGATGGATCCCGCCGCAGACAAGCTCCTGATGACCACCGCCTTCATCCTCATGGCCTGGCGGACCCATGGCATGACCGCGCCCATTCCAGTCTGGGTCGCCATCCTCGCGATCACCCGCGACCTGGTGATCTCGTTCTACGCCTTTGCCTCCGTGGACCGGCTCAGCGACAGCAAGTTCCATCCGAGCCTCCTGGGCAAGCTCAGCACCGCCATCCAGCTGTGCGCCGTCTCCCTGGGCCTGCTGTTCAACGCCTTGGGCTACCGCGCCTGGATGGACCCCCTGCTGCCGGAGATGTACTGGCTTGTGGCCGCCCTGGTGCTGGCTTCGGGCATCCACTACTTCATGCGGGCGACCCGGACCCCGGTGGCCTGATAGACTGATGCTTCCGCGTCGGGAGACGCCGAAGGAGCCGCCATGAGAAAGCCCGCCCCGAAGGGGCCGCGAACCGCGCCCACCAAGACCAGAAGCGCCGCTGAGCGCTCTGCGGCCCGTTCAACCGAGCGGCCCGCCGCCCGCGCCGCCAGCCGCGCCGGTGCCGCCGGACCAGCGGACCGCCCCGCCCGCCGTCCCGCCACGCGGCGCCCTGCCCCGGCCCCCGTGAAGGCCCCAACCAAGCCCGCCGCCCGCCCCACCGCACCGCGCCCCAAGGCCGCCGGGCAGGAGCGCCTGCAGAAGATCCTTGCCGCAGCCGGCATCGACAGTCGCCGGGCCTGCGAGCAGATCATCCTCGATGGTCGTGTCCAAGTGAACGGGCGGACCGTCAGCGAACTCGGCACCCTCGCCAACCCGCGTCGCGATGAGATCACGGTGGACCTGATCCCCATCCACCGGGAGGACCCGGTCTACATCCTCATGAACAAGCCCAAGGGCTATGTCACCACCGTGAAGGACGACCAGGGCCGGCCGACGGTGATGGCCCTGCTGAAGGGGGTGCCCGGTCGCCTCTACCCGGTGGGCCGCCTCGATTTCAACTCCGAGGGCCTCCTGCTCATGACCAATGATGGCGCCCTGGCCCAGGTGCTCACGGGCCCTGAGCATGAAATCCCCAAGGTGTACCTCGTGAAGGTGCACCGCCAGCCGCGGCCCGAGCTGCTGAAGGAATTCCAGGAGGGCTTCCTTCTCAGCGGGCGCCGCCTGAAGCCCTGCCACATCGAGGTCGCCGAAAAGGGTGACAACCCCTGGCTGAAGGTGACCCTGACCGAGGGCAAGAACCAGCAGATCCGCCGCATGTTCGCCGCCGTGGGCCACCCGGTCAGCAAGCTGCGCCGCGTGCAGTTCGGCCCCCTGGCCGACCCCCTCCTTAAGCCCGGAGCATGGCGCCACCTGAACCCCCAGGAGATCGCGGCCATCAAGAGCCTGTAGGCCCGGGCCTCAGGCCAGCACGAGGCTCCTCACGGCGAGGAGCACTTCGCGCAGGAAGCAGACCAGGGCCGCCACGAAGGCGGCCATGGCCAGGATGAACAGCAGGGCCACGGGCACGGCCACGTTGGCCTTCAGCACCGCGCCCAGGAACACGGTGGCGATGCTGACACAGACCAGCAGCGCCGCACTGGTGCCGAAGGTGATGCCGAGGTTCACCAAGTGGCGGCGCCGGGCCAGGGTTCGCATCTCGTCGTGGATCGGCTTCGCCCGCTCTTCGGCGGCGGTCTCGAGCCGCTCATTCAGCTGGCGGGCCCGATCCACGATGCGGGCGAGCCTCGCGGACATCACGCCAAGGATGGTGCCGATGGACGTGAGCAGGAAGACGGGAGCCACTGAGAGCTGGATGACATGGGAGATGTCATAGATGGTCTGGTCGGAGACAGGAGCGGGCATACCTATAGCTAGCACCTGACCGACCCATTCCGCGAGGGGAAACCGTGCCTAGAGCGCCTCTTCCTTGAAATCCAGCATGTGGCCGCTCTTGCGGGCCTTGGTCTTCAGGTAGCGCAGGTTGTGGGGATTCGAGGCCAGCTGGTGGCGCTCCCGCTCCACCTCGATGCCGGCGGATTCCAGCGCGCCGATTTTGCGGGGATTGTTCGTGAGGAGCTTCACCTTGGTGATGCCGAAGAACTTCAGCATCTCCACGGCGCAGTCGTAGGTGCGCAGGTCATCGGGGAAGCCCAATGAGTGGTTCGCCTCCACCGTGTCGAGTCCCTGCTCCTGCAAGGCGTAGGCCTTGAGCTTGTTCAGGAGCCCGATCCCGCGCCCTTCTTGCCGCAGGTAGAGCACCATGCCTCCGTGCTCACCGATGTGCCGCAGGGCCTCTTCGAGTTGCTGGCGGCAATCGCACTTGAGGCTGCCGAGCACATCCCCGGTCCAGCACTCCGAGTGGACCCGCACCGGAATGCGCCGACGCGCATCGATCTCCCCTGCCACGATGGCGAGGTGCTCCTTGCCCGTGGCATGCTCCAGAAACCCGTAGACCGTGAACTTGCCGAAGATCGAAGGCACGTTGGCCTTGGCGATGAACGGCACCTTCTCGGCTTGGAGCTTGCAAAAGAGCTCGAGCTTCGGGGCACTGCTGGGTTCTTTGGGCGACATGGAGATCCGGGGAAAGTGCGGTCATCGGTTTGGATGCCGCTCGGGGCAATAAGAAGTCTGAGGTGTGGATCCCGTTAGGGCAACCCTGCGTTGTCTTTATTTTTATCTAGACAATATCGTTCTCGATCTGGTTGACCACGGCTGCCTCCACCTGGGCGATAAAGGCCTCCAGGGGCAAATCCAGCTTGGCACCGGAGGCCAGGCGATGGCCGCCTCCCCCAAACTGGCGGCAGACCGCGTTGACATCCACCCGCTCACGGGAACGCAGGCTGACTTTCGCGCGGCCGTCCGCCGCCTCGGAAAACAAGGCCGCCACCTCGACACCCTTCAGCTTGCGGGGCTCCTCCACCAGCTCGTCGAGATCCTCGTGGGTGGCCCCGCAGGCGTCCAAATCCCGCTTTGTGACCGCCACATAGGCGAAGCGCCCGTCCATCCGCAGCTGCAGCCCCCCCATGGCGCGGCCGAAGAGCCGGAGCTTGGCTGGCGTGGCGGTCTGGTAGAGGGCATTGAAGGTCCGAGCCGGATGCACCCCCTGGGCGATGAGGTCGGCGGCAGCCTGGTGGATCTTCGGCGTGCTGTTGGAGTGCCGGAAATTGCCCGTGTCGCTGACCAATCCCGCATAGAGGGCCTGGGCCATCAGGGGCGACAGGTTCCCGCCGATGCGCGGACGCACCAGGTCGTAGACCAGTTCCGCGCTGGCACTGGCACTGGAGTCGGTGAACTCGGCATCGAAGCCCTTCGGCGCATCCTTCAAGTGGTGGTCGAGGCAGGCCCGATCCGCCTTGGTGCTTTCGAAAGCGCTGAACAGTGCGCCCATGCGGTGCGGCTCCGAGGCATCGATGAGCAGCCAGGCATCGGGCCAGGCGGCCAGATCACGGTGGATCCCATCGGGTTCAAAGGCCTCGATCCAGCCTTCGGGATCCAGGAAGCGCAGGTTTTCGGGCAACGCAGGCGTCGCCACGATGCGGGCGTCCTTCCCCAGCGCCTTCAGATGGCAGGCCAGGGCCACGGCCGCGCCCACGCCATCCCCATCGGGATTCTCATGGGTGGTGAGCAGAACCCGGGCGTGGCGGTCGAGAAAGGCGGCGAAACGGTCCAGCATGAAGATCCTGACCTCCGCAGTCAGGGTATCAGAGCTGTTCCTTCCGGCTCTCCAGGCTGCCGGGCTTGAAGGCCTTCAGCTCGTGCACGACCTCCGCCAGCAGCGCGCGCTTGAGCGCGTAGGGCAGGAAGGCGCTCTTGAAGCCCATGATGATGACTTCCTTGATCTCCTCGAGGTTGAAGCCCAGCTCCTCGTGGATGACCTGGAACTCCCTGCTGACGGTGGTGTTGGTCACCATGCGGTTGTCCGTATTCACGGTGACCCGCAGGCCCAGGTCGTAGAAAAGCCGGATGGGGTGGTCGGCCATCTTCTTCACGGCCTTGGTCTGCACGTTGCTGGAAGGGCAGCACTCCAGCGGGATGCGGTGGTCGTTCACGTAGTTGAGCAGATCACCATCCTCGATCAGCCGCACGCCGTGGCCGATGCGGTGCGCCCCACAGAGGTGGATGGCCTGATGGATGCTCTCGGGGCCATAGGCCTCGCCCGCATGCAGGGTGCAGTTGATATTGTTCTGCAGCACGCGGCCGAAGGCATCCTTGTGGCGTTTCGCCGGGAAGTTCTCTTCGGCACCCGCCAGATCGAAGCCCACCACGCCCTTGTTCTTGAAGGCCACGGTGAGGTCCGCCAGGCGCAGCGAGATGTCCGGCGAGATGTGGCGCATGCCGCAGAGGATGACGCCGGTCTTGATGTTGTACTTCCGCTCGGCCTGCCCGAGCCCCTCCAGCACGGCCTGGACGATGGCGTGCAGCGTCAGCCCCTTCTGCTGGTGGAGGATGGGGCTGTAGCGCACCTCCAGATAGCGGACATTCTCCAACGCAGCGTCCTCGGCCAGCTCGAAGGAGGTGCGGACCAGGCTCTCGTAGGTCTGCATGACCGAGAGCGTCACATCGAAGGCGCGGAGGTATTCGACCAGCGACTTGCAGTCGTCCCCCACCTCCACAAAAGGACGCAACCCCTCCATGGAATCCGCGGGCAGCTTCACCTTCTGCTGTTCCGCCAGGTCGAGGATGGTCGGGATGCGGAGGCTACCGTCCAGGTGAACGTGCAGATCCGTTTTGGGAAGTCGCTGGAGGTCCTGGAGCGTCAGTTTGGCCATGGCCCAGCCTAGCGCTTTACCTGGTTATCGGCTATGGAGAAGCCGCAGGCTGGCTCCCCGACACCATCAAGTACTGAGCTGGCTCAAACGGTGGGCGAGAACCGTGTCGTCCGTGGCCTTGCCCTGGCAGGCCTTGCAGAGGCCGAAGATCTGGTGACTGTGGTGCATGGGCTTGAAGGAGAACTCCCGGCAGATCTGCTCCTGGAGGGCCTCCAGGTCGGGGCGGAAGAACTCGATGATGGCATCGCAGTTCAGGCAGATGAGGTGATCGTGGTGCTCGTCGCTGCGCACGGCTTCGTAGTGCGCGTGCTGGTCGCCGAAGCTGCTCTTGCGCACCAGCCCGCACTGCACAAGCAGATCGAGCGTTCGGTATACCGTGGCCCGGCTGATGGCCTTGCCCTTCTGCTTGAGGGCCATGTGCAACTGGTCTGCGTCGAAATGGTGCGGCTGGCCGAAAACCTCCTCGACCAGTTCCAGGCGCTCGCCCGTCAGCTTGAGCTGGCGGGATCGCAGGAAGGATTCGAACCGTTGCTGTTCTTCAGGCCGTTCGATTTTGAGCTTGCGCATGGGATCCTCGGCCGAAGTCTAACCGATTTGATTGATTCGATTTTCGCATTTTACAAAGGTAATTTCCAAAAGTATAATGATGGTTCTGTAAACATAATGGAGCTTTCATGGCCTTCGTCATTATCGAGTCCCCCAGCCTGAATTCCGACCAGAAAGCCCGCATCGGGGAGCGGATCATCACCGCCCTCCAGCATGAGGGTCTGGCCCCGGGTTCCGTGGTGGTGCTCTTCCAGCCGGAGCGGGGGGACATCTACCTGGACGGGCTGCTGGTGAAGGCCGAGGTCGCCACGCCCGCTGCGCTCCAGGCCCCCCTGCCACCCAAGCCCGCCGCGGCCCCCCCCACCCCCAACCCTGTTCCTGACTTCAAGGCCAAGGCCCGGCGGTCCAAGCCCGAGCTCCAGGATATGAAGGCCCGGCTCATGAAGGAGCTGCAGGACAAGGGCTCCCTCAGCAGCTTCGAGGCCCAGGTGGCCCTGGACCTCAAGGAGTGCGACTGGGCCCCCGCCACCCTGCGCCGCCTGTTCACGGACCTGGAAGAGGCCCAGCTCATCGCCAAGAGCGGCCAGAAGCGGGGCACCCGGTATGTCTGGAAGGGCATCGTCAACGCACCCCAGACCACGCCGCCGGTGAAGCTCGTGAAGGCCGACACAGAAGAGGAATGACGTCCGCCCTTGGGTTGATTCCCGTTCAGCGGGACTCTGCCACACTCGGCCCATGGACTGGTTCGTCCGGGATTTCAACCATCCCGCCTACTTCACCATCTACGCCGACAAGGCTGCAGATGCGGCCGAGGAGGGCCCAGCCCTGGCCGCGCTGCTGGACCTGCCCCGGGGCAGCCGCGTCCTGGACCTGCCCTGCGGCTGGGGGCGTTTGAATCCCCACCTCCGCGCCCGAGGGCTCCAGGTCATCGGCGGGGATCTCAGCCCCCTGAACCTGGCGAAGCACCGCGCCAGCCATCCGGTCCCTCTGGTGTGCCTGGATTTCCGTGCCCTGCCCTTCCATCCGGGAAGCGCGGACGGGGTGTTCTGCGCCTTCACGAGCTGGGGCTATTTTGCGACGGAGGCGGAGAACCTCCGCCAGCTATCGGAATTCGCGCGGGTGCTCCGCCCCTCGGGTGTCCTGCTGCTGGACCTTGCCGGGCGTTCCTTCCTCCAGGCGGCGCTGGCCGGCGTGGAGTCCGAATGGCTGGCCTTCCCCGAGGAGGGCTACGAGGAGCGTGCCCGATGGAGCCGGGACGGGCGCCGCATCCTGACGGAGCGCCTGTGCCAGGGTGAGTCCTTCTGCCATGACATCTGGATTCCGACGGATGCCGAAGTCCGCGACGCCCTCGACCAGGCCGGCTTCACCCTGGACCGGGCCTACGGGGGCCTGGATGGCCGTCCCTGGGAGGAGGGTGCCGAGCGCTGGATCTACCGGGCCATCAAACCGTGAACCGTCGCGTCGCCGTCAGGTAGAGGCCGAAGGCAAGCCCACAGAGGGAGAGGGCCACGGGTAGGCCAAGCCCCTGGACCAGTACGCCACCGATCAGCGGGCCGATCATGAGCCCCACGGAGTAGGCGAGGTTCAGGATCGAGAAGGCCGAGGCGAAGCTGGAGCTCCCCTGCCGTTCCACCTGATCCGCCACCGCCGGACTGCAGGGGCTCATGATGAAGCTGGCCGTGCTGCCCAGCCCCATCATGGCCAGCACCACCATCCAGGGCCTGGGCACCAGGACCGGCAGGGGCAGGAGGACCAGGGCCAGCACGAGACCCATGCGCAGCACCTTGACCCGCCCGATGCGGTCCGACAGGCGGCCCATCAGCGGCGACGTGAACGTGTGTGCCAGCGCTGAGGCGGCAAAGCAGAGGCCGATTTTCGAGGCATTGAGGCCGAGCCGCTGGTCCATGTCCAGGGGCAGGGTCGACTCGAGCAGGGCCCAGAGGCCCGAGCCCAGTGCCATGGCGCCCGCGAACAACCGGATCACCGGATTCGCCAGCAACTCCCGGAAGGGCAGCCGGGGGCCCCGCTCCGCCTCAACCTCGGGCAGGAGGAAGGCCCGACCGGCGGCATCCAGCGCGACCAGGGCGGCGCCGAACATGAACGGGGCCGCCGGTCCGGCATGCTGGTCGAGGAGGCCGGAGAGGGGTGGGCCAATGAGCACGCCGAGGTTCGCGGCGGCAAACGCAGTGCCCATGGCGCGCCCCCGGGATTCCGACGGGAAGTGATCCGCCAGCAGGGCCATGCCCGGCAACCAGGTGGCTGCCCCGGCAGCCCCCTGGAGGAAGCGGGCCAACACCAGCAGCCAGTACTGCTTCGACACGGCGAAGACCAGGGTGGTCGCCGCGAGGCCGGCCAGACCCCAGAGCATGGGCGCCCGACGGCCATGCTTGTCGGTGAGGATCGCCACCGGGAAGGTCGCCAGGAGCAGGGCCACCGCATAGCTGCCGAAGAGGATCCCCACCTTCATCGGATTCAGGTCCAGCTCCCGCGCGTACCTTGGCAGCAGCGGCACCAGCAGGTAGTAGAGGAGCATGTCCACGTGGAAGGCGAGGGCCGTCACCAGCAGGGCGGCAGTCTGGGGCGAAGGGCGGCGCATGGTCCATGGAACCACGCGCCGCCTCTCGATTCACCCTCTGGCCATTTCCACCTTCGGATAGGCAGCGCGGAAACCGCTGGACTCGTAGGACCTCTGGCTCGCGGTGCCGGGAGCCGTCGAGGCGCAGGCCAAGTCACAGCCCCGGGCCGCCGCAAAAGCGAGGCGAGCCAGGATGAGCGCCTTCTGCAAGCCATGGCCGCGAAAGCGTGGAATCACACCATCCCCCGACAGGAGCGCCACGCCATCCACGATGCCCAACATCCCGCCCCCGGCAGGTTCCCCCGCCGCGAAGGCGAGGAAACCCCAGGCCTCCGTGATGCCAAGGGGGGTGTGGAAAGGGGGGTCCAGCTCTCGCCAGTCGTCACGTTCCATGAACCCGGCGCAGACCACCCGGTTGTAGAGGTCGGCTTCGGCGGCTTCTGCCACTCGGACGCTGGTGGATGGGATCGCTTCGTCGACGGAAGCCAAAGGCCGGATCCACAGCTGCTGGAACTGGTGCAGTCGGTAGCCCCGACTTGCAAGCAGGGGCCAGAGGGACGGATCCGCAGCGGGGCTCAGTTCCAGCACCGTGGGTGAGCCCAGGAAGGCCTCCACCTCGGCCAGGTCTGCTTCCGTCACTGGCTCGATCAGTCCGAGGGCCTGGTTGAGCGGATGGGCCTCGCCCCGGAAGTGGGCGAAGCCACCTCCAATCGCCCGGCTTTGGCCTGCGGAGGCCTGGTTGAATCGTTCGTTCTGAAGGGCCTGGGCGCGCTCGAGACGGCGGGCCAAGGCTAGGAAATCATGGGACACGGGAAACTCCACGCAAGAGATGGCCCAGCCGATCGCAAGATCGCGGCCCATCGGAAAACTGTCGATGGCTCAGGCGAAACGCAAGATCCTCGCGCCAATTCCAGGCGCGTCGCAACGGAGATGTCGGTTGCTGGTCAGAGGCCTACTCAGGAATCAGGATCGAGGGTAGCCCAAACCCCGCTCCGTTCAAAGGGCGGCGGGGATGAGAAGCCCGTGAGAACAAATGCACGTGCCTCGCGGGGGCTGTGGTGGGAGGCTCCATCTTCGCGAGCCGCAGGCGAGTTCGAGCCATGCGTGAGCATGGCGATGGATGGAGGGTAAGCCGGAGGCTTGCCGAGGCAGCGCGGCCCCCTTGCGGGGGCCGTGGTGGACCGGTAAGCCGGGTTCTGTCGTGGAGCGTCATTCCTCTGGGATGGATGTCACCACCCACCTCATGCGACCTACCCGCCGGCTCGGTCGGGTCAACCCTCGCCGCTTGCGCGGTGCGCCGGCCTATTTGGTCTTGCTCCCTGGGGGGTTTGCCATGCCCGTCCTGTTGCCAGTCCGGCGGTGGGCTCTTACCCCACCGTTTCACCCTTGCCTGTGATCCGAGGATCCATCGGCGGTTTGTTCTCTGTTGCACTTTCCGTCGGGTCGCCCCGCCCTGGTGTTACCAGGCCCAGCACCCTGCGGAGCCCGGACTTTCCTCTGCCCTCGCGGACAGCGACGCCCTGATCCACGGGGCCAGCCTAGCATGCCGTCAGCCGGACCACGCCACCAGGGACACCTTCGTGCCGGGGCGGAGTCCTTCGATCTCATCCAGCACACGGGTGGGGGCACTGAACGGCAGTTCGGGATGGACCCGCAGGAGAATCCGGTCCGGGCGGCCTCCCAGGGCTGCGCCCAGAGAGGCGCCCGGCTGTCCAATCACCTCCAGGGTCCCATCCCTGCCGAGCGTGAGGCGAAGCAGGGAGGGCACGGAGGCACCGGAACCGCGGTCGGGGAGGCCGGCCTTGAGCACGCGCGGAAGGGCCGGAACCAGCGTCATGAAGATGATGAGCAGCACCAGGACGATGTCCACGAGCGGGGTGACGTTGATGTCGCTGCGAAGGCGGGTGGCCATGGGGTCCTCACCGCAACGAGAACTTGAGGGTGAGGCGGAAGGCCGCGGACACGGGTTGGCCGTTCATGCGGGCCGGCTCGAAGCGCCACTGCCGCGCCGCCTGCTTCGCCGCCTCGTGGAACACGGGATGTCCTTCGAGCACCTGGACCTGGATCGGCCGGCCCTGCTCGTCCACGGTCATCATGAGCACCACCGGCCCCTGGATGCGGGCATGGCGGGCGAAGTCCGGGTAGATCGGATCCACTTGCCGCAGCACGGCGAGCCCCGCCGAGGTGAAGTCGTGGATCACCGGGCCGGCGGGGATCCCCGTGGGCGTGCCCGCGGGTGCCGCGGCGCCGGGCGCAACGGCTCCTGGGCCACTTCCCACCGGAGGGACCAGCCGCCGATCCTCGGTGGGCAGCCCCGCCGGAGCCTCGGTGGGCGGCGCCTCACTGGGAGGTGTTGGCTGGGCCGTTGGAACCGACTCGTTGCCGCGGGGCGTGCCGGCAGGTAGGGTCGGCTGTGGCAAAACCACCCGGTAGCTGGGTGGATCGTAGACATACGTTGGGCCCTGCGATGGCGGTGGTGGGGGAGCCAGGATGGCGGGCGGCGCGAGGCTGGATAGCGCCACGGCCGCAGCCACGAGAGAGGCGTAGATCAGGCCCGAGAGCAGGGCCGTCCTCAAGTGGTCCGCGGGCGGCGCGGAGGCTGCAATGGCATGGGGCTGGAGGGTGGGCGGCAGGTCTGCGTAGGCAGGCCCCTGGCCGCGCGGGAACGCGACATGGAACATGGGATCTCCTGTGGGTGGCGGCTGAGGCTCCCGCAGGTCCGGCCAGCCCGCATGGGATGGCTGGTTGGTGGCGGTCCCGGGCCCTGGATCACACACCGTCTGGGGAGGTCCAAAGATCGCTTGGATCAGGTATCGGCACGATAAAGGGCCTGTCAAGCCCACTGGAATGAATTAATTCAGAAAATATGTCACAGATTTATCACGCCACCTTAAGAGAGGGGGAGAGGCAACAGCCAGCCTGCCTGCTGGAGGTCCTGCAGAAGGGACCAGGCCGCCCGGTAGGGATCCCCTGTGGTACCGCCCAGGACCTCTTCCCTCAGCCGGATTTGGAAGGGAACAAGGTCCGGATGAAAAGCCCCGGCCATGCCCGCATCCGGCTGGAACAGCCTCAGCAGCAGCGCTTCTGGATGGGGGTGGCCGATACCGATGGCGCAGAGCGTCGCGCCCCCGGCTCCTTCCACGGCCCCGGCCTCGATCAACCGATCCTGAATCGGGTTCAGCACAGCGGGATCGGCATCCAAGCCCAGGCAGCGCACGGGCAGCAGCGCCGCCAGCGGCTCGCCCTCTACCGTATCCCCCAGCCATGGACAGGGTGGGCGATGTCCGTCATGCGGCAACCAGGGCAGGAAGGCCTCGTGGCGATGGTCGTCGCGCACCCAGGCGTGGACCAGCCTCATGCAGGCATTCTGCACCCCACCGCCCTGCCCGGGTCCGATCCAGAGCAGTCCCTGGGTATCGGGGAGATCCCGCCCATCCTCGCGGAAGCGGTGATCCTGCAGTTCCGGGGACACCGGCAGCTCAAGCCGCAGCCCGGCCAGAAAGGCTGGCAATCCAGGGTAGGGATGGGGCAGCCGGATCTGGACGCCCAGCGTGGCAATGTGGATGTCCACGCCCGGGAAACAGGAGACAAGTTGGCTTTCCTTGAGCAGCGCCAGCAGCCCCAGGCGGTGGCTCTCCGTCCGAAGGGAACCCAGCAGATGGAGATCCCAGGCACGGCCCGTGGCATCGCATTCCCAGGCCTCCAGAGCTGAAGGCTCGGAACGCTGGAGCGCATCCTGGCCGAAAAGCTGAAGGAGGAGGCCACCTTCGGCATCCCTGCGGCCGACCGGCGTTGATTCGGCGGTGTCGCGATCCATGAGCCTGGGGCGGCGTTCGGCCCGAGCCCAGGCGATTCCGTTCCAGGCAGCCTCGGAGCCTACGGGCAGCTCCACCAGTTGGGGCAGCTCGCCAGAAGTGACTTGCCGATAGACCCCTGTGCGCCGGAACTCCTGGTGCCGGGCGAGAATGTCCCAGATCTCGTCGATGTTCTGCTGGCTGATGCGGGCCAGTTCGCCTCCGACCTCGGTGAGCCGCAGCCCCACCCTGGTCACGCGCTCACGCTGGGGCGTGATCTTCGCCTCCACGCCCCATTGCCGGACGTGAGCGGCTTCCATGGCCATGGACCGGGCGCCAACTTCGAGGAGGGACAGCTCGGCCCGTTCAGAGGATTGCCGCACCTGATCCACCAAGCCCATGTGCGTCTCCAGGGCTCGCTCAAGGTCGTGGCCCTGGTGGTCCATGTTCCCCACGGTCCTCAGGAGTTCATGCACATCGGCCATGAGCTTCTGGGTGACCTCCTGGAGATCCCACAAGTTCGAGGTCTCGCGCTCCAGGCCCCGCTGGTATTCGGACAGGGTCCGCTCCATGCCGGAGGCCCCGTCGGCGGTCTGATCGGCCAGAAAGCGCAACCGACCGCCGATGGCCGCCATTCCGGCGCTGCCTCCTTCCTGCTGGGCAAGGATCGCGGCGTTCACTGCCAGCAGGCCCGTCTGTTGGGCCACATGATCCAGTTCCTTCAAGGTGCCCTGGGCCCCGCCGAAGGTGCGGATGCGCGCCTGCGCCTCCTCCCGGAAGCTCTCGATCCGCCTGGCCAGGGCCTCGGTCTGATCCCTCACGCCATCGGCGGAGTGGCGCAGGCGGCGCAGGCCCTCGGTGCGCGCCTGGGTCTCGTCCACGAGCCGAGGCGTGTGGGAGACGAGCCCCTTCACGGACAGGGAGAGACGCGCGCCCTGCCTGAGTCCGGCATCCGCCAGCCGCCCCAGGGCGTCCTCCTCCCGCCGCAACCGCGGGAAGGTGTCCTGGAGTTCCTCCAACAGGTTCTCGAACTGGTCCAAGCCCTCCCGGAGCTGGTCCAGCGCGCCCTTGAACGCCTGTCCTTGAAGGCGGAACTGGTCGGCCCTCAGGCGGTAGTTCAGTTCGATCTGATCCAGGCGCAGGGTGTCCTCGATGGCCGTCTTCAGGTCGCGCCCCAGGGAGGCCAGTTTCTCGGCACCCTGGCTCCGGCGCTCCACGTCCAGCCCGTGGAGCCGCTGGAGAGCGGCCAGGGCCGCGTCCAGTTCACCCCAGTCGCGTCTCAGGGCCTTCCGCAGGTCATGCAGTTCCCCCTGGCCAGCCTGGACATCCTCCAGGGCCGCGTTCAGGGCAATGGCCATCCGCTCATCCGGCTCGCTGAGGCCCTCAGGCACGGCCATGGGCTTCCGTTCGCCCCCCAGGGTCCGCTGGACCCAATCCATGAGAGCGCCATCGCTGGCCAGTCCCCGCTGCCAGTCCCACCATCGGAGCACGGCCCGGATGAGTCCGGCCGTCGCCACGATCAGGAGGGCACCCTCCGCCGGAGCCAGGGCCGAAGCATGGCGGAACAAGAGGTAGGCCACGACGCCTAGGAAGGGGAGTCCCATCAGGTCCATGGGAATTTTGGACCCCGACGCCCATCTCCATAAGGACCTGCCCAGCCCCATGCCCTTTTCCTCAGCCATGGGGTTCCATCGGCCGGTCCCGCCCCAGAGGCAAGAAATAGACTCAGGTCAACCGGTCAGACCGTTCGCCAGAGCACGTCGTAGCTCCGCAGCCCCCCGCCCAGCTCCTGGAGCAACCGGGCCCGGAGCAGGGCCGTGACCGCCGCCTGCGCCCCATTGCCAGGGTCCGGAGGCGGCGCGAGTTCCGCGCCTCCGGTCCTCAGGCGGCGGAGAAACTCCCGCGTCCCTGGGGGCAGAGCCTCCCCGGGGTCCACGGGCGTGCAGGCCGCGCAGCACCATCCTGACTCGGGGCTGAGCAGGACGAGGGGCGCGGATTCATGCCCGCAACGGCCGCAGCACCTGGGATGGGGCAGCAGCCCCATGCAGTGGAGGAGCCAGTGCTCCGCGTAGGCCAGGATGCCCAGGGCATTGTCCGGATTGGCCTTCAGGGCCCGCCCGCAGGCGCTGAGCAGGCGGTAGAGCCGATCATCTTCGACCCCCTCCCGCGCCACCCGGTCGAACAGGTCCGCCAGGCAGGCCATCACCAGGCTGGACTCCAGGTGCCCCAGCGTCAGGGGGCTGAAGCTCAGCTCGCAGCGGGTGACCCGTTTGAGTTCCGCATGTTCCTTTCCGAACAAGCTCACCCGGACCATGCCCAGGGGCTCGAAGGCCGCCACCCATTTGGCCGTGGGTTTCTTCACGCCCTTGGCCACACCTGACAGGCGCTCACCAAGCTCCGACAGGAACGAGACCACCGCCCCGCCCTCGGCGTAGGGCACAGCTTTCAGAACGATGGCCGCATGAGTCCGGATCACTCCTCCAGTCTGCCCCGGATTCAACCCTTGCGTCCGGACGGGGTCCATCAGGGTGAAGCCTTTGAACCTCGAGGAGACGCCATGAAACCCCTGCTCTGGTCCGCCCTGGCCCTGACCCTCACGGCGCTTCCCCTGGCGGCCCAGCCTGGAGCAGGGCGTCCCGGGCGGATCGCCCAGGCGCTGAACCTGAGCGACGCGCAGCGGACGAAGATCCGGACCATCCGGGAGAAGCACCGTCCGGAGCTGCGCATCAGGCGGGACGCGGCCAGGCAGGCCCAGGCCGCGCTGCGGACCGCCTTGCGGGAGGCGGCCACTCCGGATGCCCAGCTGCGCGCCCTGCATGACAAGGCCTCCGCCGCCCGGTTCGAATGGATGCTGGCCCGCCGAACGGCCCGGACGGAAGTGCGGGCCGTCCTCACACCCGAACAGCGGGAGAGGGCCGCTGAACTGCGGGGCATGGCGCGCGGGCAGAGGTGGGAACGGACCGGCAGGCCAGCTCGATAGACTGGAGGCATGCCCGCATCCCCTTTTTTGCCGCTGCTCCTCTCAAGCCTGTGCCTGCTTGGCCAGGAAGCGCCCCCGAGGACCTACCGCCTGTGGATGGGCGGGCAGGAGGTCGGGGGCGCCACCCAGACGGCGAGGCGGGACGGTGCCACCGAGGAAGCGCTCGACCGGCAGTGGATCATGCTGTCCCGCCTCGGGCAGGAGATCCGCCAGGAAATCTTGCAGACGGTCCGCAAGGAGCCAGGGGGGGCGCTGACGTTCTCCTGGCGACTGCAGCTATCCGCTGAGCCCTTTGAGGGCCGGGCCGAGTGGTCCCCCCAGACCCCGGGTCTGCTGTCCATCCGGCCCGCCCACGGGCCCAGCGTCCAGAAGGAGATCCCGGAGGGGGCCCTGCTCTGGCCGGGAGACCTGGAGACGCGCCTCAAGGAGGCGGCCCGGCTGGGGCGCCCCGTCCGGGCCACCACTTTCGCCTTCCCCATCCAGCAATGGAACACCCTGCAGCTGGAGCACCGGGGGCCCGCCCCGCTGCCGGGATTCCCGGATGCGGTGCGCTTTCAAGGACTGGAAAGCGAGGGCCCCACCACCACCTCCGTGGAGGTGTGGATCTCCCCCACCGCCGGGGAAGTTCGACACCTCAGCAAACTGGGCGGCGTGGACACGCTCATCCAGCGTTCTGAACTGCCCCCCCCCCTTCCGATCCAACCGGCCACGCAAGGAATCTTCGAGTGGACCCTCCAGAAACTTCCGCCCCATCCCTTCCAGCCCTGGGTCCCCGAGTGGACCCTGCGCGCCGAGGGAGCCCCGCTGGACCTGCCCGAGGACGGACAGCAGTCCAGGCAGTCCGGAGGGCGGTGGCACTTGCGCCGCGCGCCGCTGCCCACCCCGGAGGAAGCCACCCAGCCGCCGGTCAAGGGCGGCCCCGCCCCAGAGGAGGCCCGCTACCTGGCCTCCACCCCCCTCGTGCCCTTCCAGGACCAGGCATTCGATGGCCTGATCCGCCGCATGGCACTGCCGGCCGGCCTGTCCCGCTGGGAGCTGGCCCGTCGCGTGAACACCTTCGTCTTCGACTGGATCACCGACAAGGATTTCTCCGTGGGGTTCGCCTCCGCCCTAGAAGTCTGCCGCCGCCCGCGCGGAGACTGCACGGAGCATGGCGTCCTGGCCGTCGCCCTGCTGCGGCGCCTCGGCGTGCCGGCCCGGGGCGCCACCGGCTGGGTGGGACTCGGGGAGATGCTCGGCCTGCATTTCTGGGTGGAGGTTCGCCTGGGGGATCGCTGGGTTCCCATCGATCCCACCTTCGACCAGGCGCCCGCCTCAGCCCTGCGCATCAAGCTGGGGGATACGGATCTGGCGGACCTGGGGAGCGTTGGCTGGGACACGGCCGCCACCGCGCTCACTGGAGTGCGCTGGATCCCCGAGAAGGACGCACCTGTTTCCATCCGGGGAGAGGTGGTCTCCGGTCCGTCGGGAACGCAGCTCCGTCTTCCGAAAGGCCTTTGGGAGATGGAGGGGGGAGTGCTTCGCCTGCGGCGGTCCGGCGCGTCAGGGTCCTGGAGACTCCAGGCTGTCATCCGCCCCGGCGAAGCCCTATTGAAGGGCGCTGTCCGCATGGCCGGAGCCCGGAGCCACCGGCAGGGGTGGTGGCTCCCAGAAGGCCGCCTGCTCTATGTAGACCTCGGCGAAGGTCGCTGGCTGCAGCTGGAGGGCGTGGCTGAACCCGAAGCCTATGACCTGCTGGATCAGTTGACGGCGCTGACCAGTTCTTCCTGAACCCCCTCCTGCAGGGCGCAGTGCTCGCGAAGGCGCTCCAGGCGGTTGGCCATGTTCAGGCATTCCGCCTCGTCGCAGCAGCTGGTGAGGCGGATCGCCATCTCATGAACCGGCTCGTCGAGCCGTTCCATGAGGCGCCGTCCCTTCGGGGTGATGACCACGCGGCTGACCCGCCGGTCCTTGGGGTCCGCCACCCGCTTCAGCAGGCCCTGCAGCTCGAGCCGGTCGACGAGGCGCGTGACATTGGCGAAGCGGTAGATCATGCGCCGTTCGATCTCATAGATCGGATGGCCCTTGGCGGGACCGCCGCGCACGATGCGCAGGACGTTGTACTGCTGGATGGTCAACCCATGCGCCTCGAAGAGGCGTTCCTGCACCCGGACCACCGCCTCGCGGGTCAGCATCAGCTGGAGCATCAGCTGCACTCCCGGGGCGGGGAGCTTGGACATCTGGAGTTCTTCCTGTAGGGACATGGGCGCCTCGGAATACTTTGGGGGCAAGGATCAACCCATCCATGGGATTCTGGAAGGTCCGAGGAGCCATTCTTGCCGTCCATCGCCCTGAGTTTGATCAATGTCACGAAACGATATGGCGCGACAGCCATTTTGGACGGATTGAGTTTCGGTCTCTTTCGGGGCGAGAAGGTTGGCCTCATCGGCCGCAATGGCGCGGGAAAGAGCACGCTGTTCCGGCTGCTGACCGGGGACGAGACCGCCGATGCCGGCGAGGTGGTCATCACGCAAGGACTGCGCGTCGCCCGCCTCAGCCAGGAGCCCCACTTCGCGCCGGGAGCCAGCATCCGGCAAGCATTGGAAGCGGCTCTGACGGATCATGCCGCCCTGCTGGCCCGGCACCAGGAGATCCACGACCAGCTCCACGGAGCGGATGCTGCGGCCGAAGTCCGGCTTTTTGACGAACTGCAAACCATCGAGCACCTCCTCGATCACTGGGGCTGGGACCTGACGCCAAGGTTGAAGGCCGCGGCCACGGTCTGGGGGCTCACGGACCTGGACGCAGAGGTGGAATCCCTGTCCGGCGGCTGGCGCAAGCGCGTGGCCCTGGCCCAGGCCTGGCTCAAAGAGCCGGATGTGCTCGTCCTGGACGAGCCCACCAACCACCTCGACCCGGAGCAGGTGGAGCGCCTCGAAGCCTGGCTGCAAGCCTACGAGGGCGCCCTGCTCCTCATCACCCACGACCGCCATCTGCTGGATGCCGTGGTGACCCGGATGCTGGAGCTGGAGGACGGCGGGCTGCGCAGCTATGAAGGGGGCTACAGCGACTACCTGCTGGAGAAGTCCGACCGGGAGTTCCGCGAGGCCAGGCTGACCGAACACATGCAGAACCGCCTGCGCCGCGAGATGGCCTGGCTGCGCCGAGGCGCCAAGGCCCGGACCCGCAAATCGAAGCTCCGCATTCAGGAGGTGCTTGATCTCAAGGGCACCGTGGAGGACCGGACCCGCGTGGACATCCGGCAGGGCCTGGCCTTCGCGAAGGGCGACAACCGCAGCGACGCCCTGATCCGCGCCGAGGGCCTCCAGTTCGCCTACCCCGGCGGCGCAGAGCTGCTCGGCGGCCTGGATCTCGGCCTGCAGCGGGGCATGCGCATCGCCCTGCTCGGTCCGAACGGGTGCGGCAAATCCACGCTCCTGAAGCTGATGCTGGGCGAGCTCATGCCCACCGCCGGTGAGGTGGTCTGCCATCCGAAGGTCGCTGTCACCGCCATCTCCCAAGGGCGCGGCGAACTGGATGGCGCCCGCAGCATTCTCGACAACCTCGCCGACCGCGCCGCCATCGTGGACACCGGCAACGGCACCGTGCTGGCCCATGTCTACCTCACGCGCTTCGGCTTTCCCGTCGACCAGCAGTCGCGCCCTGCCTCCAGCCTCAGCGGTGGCGAGCGGAACCGGCTCCTGCTCGCCAAGGCCATGCTGAATCCGGCGGATCTGCTGGTGCTGGACGAGCCCACCAACGACCTGGACATCCCCACGCTCCAGAACCTGGAAGAAGCGCTCGTCGGCTATGGCGGAACCCTCATCCTCGTGAGCCACGACCGTTTCTTCCTGGATCAGGTGGCCACCCACACCCTGGCCTGGAACGAGACGGGCTCCCCCCGCTGGGAACTCTATGAGGGGCCCCCCACGACCGTGCGCAGCCTGCGGGAGGCGCGGCGGATCGCGGCCCAGCCCCCGGAGAGAGGCGAACCGTCCCGTGCCACCCCCCGTGCCGAAGGGACCAGGCCAAAGAAGCCCGGCCTCTCCCAGAAGGAGCAGCGCCGGCTAACCGAGGTCGAGGCGGCCCTGGAGGTCCTCCACGCCCGCCTCGCCGGCTTGGACCGCATCCTGGCCGATTCCATGGCTTTCCTCCGCCTCGACAGCCCCGGCCACCAGGCCCTGAAGGATCGCGAAGCGGCCCAGGTGGAATTGGGCGCACTGGAACTGGAGTGGCTGGAACTCGAAGAGAAGCGGACTGAACCCTGACCCGTCACAAGTTGACGATGAACAGCACCCGGCGGCGAGCTTTTCGCTACCCTGGGACCTGGACTTTCCTGGAGTGCCCATGCGCCCGATGCCCTTCCTGCTTCTTCCCGCGGTGGCCCTGGTCGCCCAGGCCCCTGCGAACCTCGACTTGGCCCAGCGGTTCAATGCTGAACTCCCCCTCGTCAACCAGATGCTCAAGGAGCTCAAGACCCAGGAGGCCCTGACCAAGGTCCAGGCTCTGGTGCCCACCGAACGCCCGGCCTTCGATGCGTCAACCTCCAAGGCGCTGGGGCAGAGCCTGGACAACGCCCAGGGGCTGATGTCGCTCTACCGGCTCCACGCCAATGTCGCCTCCGAGGCTGGCCAGTGGGAGCAGGCTGTGGCGATCCAGGAGAAGCGGGCCCAGGTCGCCCGGGCCATCCTCGCAGATCTTGAGAAGGCCCAGGCCCCCATCGCGGCCCAGTGGAAGAAGGTGAGCCAGGAATCCGGCGACTATGTCACCAAGAACGAGGCGCGCAAGAAGGAGCTGGAGGCCAAGGTCGCCGCCTTCAAGGCCGAGCTCGAAGAGATCAAGACCAGCAAGAAGAAGCTCTCCAAGAAGGAGGCTGACGAGTTCAACGCGAGGGGCGCGCAGACCCAGCTCGATGACCAGGAACTGGCCCAGATCGCGGCCGCCCTGCCGGTCCACAAGCAGAACCTGGCGAACGTCCCCAAGGTCACCAAGACCCTGAACGACAACCGCAAGGAAGTCGAAGGCATGGTCAAGGCCGCCGACGAGGCGATCGCCAAGGCCAAGAAGGCCGTGGCCGACCAGAACGATGAGATCACCTCTTTCAACACCAAGCAGGTGATGCAGAAGGTGAAGATCGTCGGCAGGAAGAACTGGGTGGACGCCGTTCTGCGTGCGCCTGAGAACGTCACCAAACTGGGCACGTCCCAGAGTCAGGCCGCTTTCCTGAACCGGCTCCTGGTGCTCGATCCCGGCAATGCGGGTGCCCAGAAGGCCCTCGACAACCTGAAGGCAGGCAAGGAGGCCTTCGCGAAGGAAGCGAAGCCCGCGAAGAAGAGCGGCGCGAAGAAGAAGTAGCCCATCCTGGCCCGTGATCTTTGGGGAGCGACCATGACCCGCTTCGGATTCCTGCTTGCCTGCGCCCTGGCCACGAACCTGGGTGCCCAGAGCCTCACAGACCGTTTCAAGGAAGTCCGCGGCCCCTGGGAAATCCAGCTAGAACGCGGCGAAGCCGCCGCGGTGAGGAAGGGCGTCGAGGCCCTGCTCGGCCGTGAAGGCCTCACGGTGAATCCCTCCGACTACAACGACATGCATGCCCTGGTGGCCCTCCGGGGTCTGGCCGCCCGGGCCTGCCTCTCCGAAGGCAGCTGGGAGGACGCCGTTGTCCACTTCCAGAAGGCGCAGTCGGCGGCCGAGGAGAACCTCGCCACCGCTGAGCCCTTCTTGGCCAAGACTCGGATGGAGCATGAGCTGAAGCTGACGGAATGCCGCAGCGCCATGGCCAAGCAGGCCCCCCGCCTCAAGGAGCTCGACGAGGCCCCCGGCCTGTCCCAGGAGCAGATGAAGCTCCGGCAGCAGCTGAAGATCTTCATGGACGAACAGCAGGCTGCCATCAGCCACAGTGAGCGGGCCCTGAAGGACATCGAGGGGATCCTGGCCAGGCTCCGCCAAGCCAAGGAGACCACCGCCAAGACAGCCTCGGAGTGGCAGGCCTTCCTGGCAGCCGAGAAGACCGAAATGGCCGAGGCGGGGGGCGTGGCGCCCTTCGTGGCCGGCAAGCTGGAACAGGTGAAGGGCGACGATGCCCGCCCCAGGCAGGAGCGCCTCACCTACGCCCGGCGGCTCCAGAAGCTCGATCCCACCAACAAGGATGTGGCTCGGCTCGTGAACGGGCTCCTCGGCAAGGAGGAAGAGCCTGAGCCTGTGAAGCCGAAGAAGAAGAAATCCTCTGCCAAGAAGGCCTGATCGCCTTCTCCACATGGAAACGGCCCCTTTCGGGGCCGTTTACGTCGAAGGCCAGAATTAGAAGACGAAGCCGAAGCCCACCTTCACGAAATCGGTGCTGGGGGGATCGCCGGCCTCAACATCGTGGCTGGTAAGGGTCTTGTGGAAGGTCGCTTCCATGGTGAAGCGCATTCCGGCGTCGTAGCCGAAGCTGTGGCCGATGCCCAGGGAGCCGCCCAGGCGGCTCTTGCGGGTCGTATCGACGCTGTAGTTGTTGTAGTAGTAGTCCGAGTTCAGGTCGCCGAAACTCCGGTCGAACTGCTCGAAGTCAGCTGAAAGCCCAGCCACGAAGTAGAGGCCGCGGTGACGGAAGGCGGTTCCCTGAGGGAAAATCTGCAGATCGCCCCCAAGGTTGAACTGGGAGTGGCGGAGGTTGATCGTGGTTTCCCCGGGCGCGCGGTTGTGGCCATTCTCAGCTGAGCCGCTCAGGTTCAGCCGGATGGCCAGCGTGCGGTCCACAGGGAAGCTGACGGTGAAGCTTCCCCCGAGCCCCACGTCGTAGGTCTCTTTCTGGTCGGGGATGATCCTCCCGGCGCTGGTGCTGTAGTACGCGGGGTAGGTATTGCTCGCAAAATCCCCGGTGGGGAACAGCAGGTTGAGGCTGAACCCGACATGCGGGCTCTGGGCCTTGAGGGCGGATCCGGATGCCAGGATCAGCGGGAGCATGAGCAGAGATGCGGCGCGGCGCATGGGGCCTCCAAGAGGGACAGGAAAGATACGAGCGAAGGATGTGCCAGGTTACGCCGAAGGGCGTCAATGCTTGGATGTAACCAGGGGAGCCATGGTTGAAGCCCGCCGCTTCTCGCGGCGTTTTGCCTCGGACGGTGGCGGGATTGCAACGGCGGGCTTTGGGCAAGCTGCCGGATGGCCTACTCTGGTCTGGACGAGGACGGTTCATGGCCTGGAAGCAGGATCTGGCGAAATTGAAACAGCAACTTGGTCCGGAGGCGCTTCCCGCGGCTCCGAAGACCCAGCCGAAGGCGGCTCCCCGCCCCCAGGGGCCGGCCGCCCTGGACGACGAGGATGCCGTCTTCCTCTCGGCCATGGGCTTGAAGCCTGCCGCTTCCCGCCCAGCTAGGCCGCAGGCCCCGGAGGTGGCTCCGACCCCGGGCGTCCAGCCCCCCCCCCCCGAGACCTTCCAGGATGCCCTCAAGGATCTGAAGGGTCTCAAGCCACTCGAGAAAAACCGCCTGGCCCCGCCGCCGGCCCCGTCCTCCATCCAAGCCCCGGCCACAACCAAGCCCGTGGAGCCCCCACCGTCCACGCCCGCCATCGAAGCGGAAAAGCTCTCGCCCACGGTGATGCCGGTGACGCCTGAGTCTCCCTTGCCGCCGGTCATGCCCCTGCGTTTCCAATTGGCCGCGGGGATGGCCATCGAGGTCGACGGTTCGCTGGACCTCCGGGGCCACTCCGTCTCCGACGCCATGGAACGGCTCAAGGACCGCCTCGGTGATGGCCTGGTTCTTGGCTGGCGGAGCCTTCAGGTCACCCTCGGCACAGAGCCCGCCCTGCACGAAGGGCTCCTGGAACTCCTCGCCTCGGGTGAGACGCCCATGGTCCTCCGCTACGCCCAGGCGCCCGTCCCCATGGGCGGCACCCAAGCCTGGCTCCTGTACCTCGGGCCCCCACCGGCCCAGATCTGAACTTCGCATGGAGCTTTGAAGATGAGTCTATTGGTGGTTGGAAGCGTGGCCTTCGATGACCTGGAAACCCCCTTCGGGCGGCGGGAGCACGCCCTGGGTGGATCTGCCACGTACTTCTCTCTTAGCGCCAGCCGCTTCCACCCCGTCCGGATCGTGGCCGTGGTGGGCGAGGACTTCGGGCCGGATCAGATGCGCGTTTTCGACCGGCGCCCCATCGACCTCGCCGGCCTTTCTCGCGTGAATGGGCTCAGCTTCCACTGGAAGGGAGCCTACGGTTACGACCTCAACGAGGCCAAGACGATTGCCACCGACCTGAACGTCTTCGCCGATTTCCGACCCGACCTCCCACCCAGCTACCGGGAGTCCAATTATCTGTTTCTGGGCAACATCGACCCCGTGCTTCAGCTGGACGTGGTCCGCCAGATGAGCACCCGGCCCAAGTGGATCGCCCTGGACACCATGAACTACTGGATCCGGGGAGCCCGACCCGCCCTGGAAGCGGTCCTCAAGGAGGTGGACATCCTCCTGGTGAACGACGCCGAGGTCCGGGAGCTGACCCAAGAGCACAGCCTCATCAAGGCCTACCGGAAGATCCAGACCCTGGGCCCCAAGATCCTCGTCGTCAAACGCGGCGAATACGGGGTGGCCCTGTTCACGCCCACTGGCATCTTCGCGGCGCCTGCCTATCCCCTGGAGAACGTCTTCGACCCCACCGGAGCCGGTGACACCTTCGCGGGTGGATTCCTGGGCTACCTCGCCTGGATCGAACGGACCGATGTCACCGCCCTGAAACATGCCGCCCTGGTCGGTTCGGTGATGGCCAGTTTCACCGTGGAGCAGTTCTCCACCGAACGCCTTGAGCAGATCAGCCAGGACGAAGTTCGCAACCGACTGTCATTATTTTCAGATATGATCCGCGTCGAGGACCTATAATCAGCGCTGTCCAATCCTAACTGGGGGTTCCTGATGCACCAGCCCACTTGCCTGCATGCCGGCCGGATGCGTTCCCTTGCGGCGACATCTTGCCTTCTGGCGGCCCTCGCGCTCGCCGCCCCCGGCCTGAGCGCCCAGGAGGCGGGACCCGGAGATGCCGTCAAGGTCGAGACCCACGCTTCGAAATGGGACTACCCCAAGGAACTCAAGGTCCCGGAGGGCTCCAGGACCCACATCGTCCAGAAAGGCGACACCCTCTGGGATCTCGCCGGAAAATACCTGGGCAACCCCTACGCCTGGCCGCAGATTTGGGAGCTGAACCAGTGGATCAAGGATCCCCACTGGATCTACCCTGGCGACCCCCTAATCATCGACTTGGCCCGGGCCGTGGCCACCGCCGGCTCGGTGCCGGATGCCGTCGCCAACCTGCAGCCAGACCAGCGGCGCGCCGATCCCGGCGCGGTCCGTCGTCCGGAGCTGGGATTCTCCTTCCAGGACTTCATCCAGCTCCCCTTCGTGGCCGCCGAAGGCGCCGAAGCCTATTTCAAGGGCCAGGGGGCCTACACCATCACCGCCAACAAGCGCCAGGACCGGCAGTTCCTGGGTGAGGGCGAGGTGGTCTACGTGAATGGCGGAGTCGACCAGGGACTCAAGGTCGGGGACCGTTTCCTGGTCCTCAAGACCGTGGCCCGGAAGCTGATGCATCCCATCTCCGCCAAGAAGAACCTGGGGGATGTCATCAAGCAGGTCGGCGTGCTCCGGGTGATCACCACCCAGTCGAAGGGGTCCGTTGCCGTGATTGAACGTTGCCTGGACACCGTCGAAATCGGCGATCGCCTGGTGAAGTTCGTGGAACCCGCCAACATTCCCCTTCAGCTGCGGACCGATACCGGAGAGCCGGCCAAGGTTGCCCCCAATGCCGGCATCGTTGTCTATGCCCGGGATGCCAAGCTGCACGCTGCCGGCGGGGACATGATCATCGTCGACAAGGGCGCCAACGATGGCCTCAAGGTCGGGGATGTGCTGCTCGCCATCCGGGTGCGGACCTTCCCGGTCGGTTCCGGAACAGAGAAGAAGCCCCCCACGGAAACCACCAACCACTACCTCGGACAGGTCCTGGTGGTCCGGGCGGATGCCCAGACTGCGACCTGCAGGGTGCTCCGCTCGGCGGAGGAGATTCTCACCGGGGATACGGTCACCCCCTGAATCGCCCTTCCCGCACAAAAAGGCCCCCATTCCGGGGGCCTTTTTGCGCTACCCCGCGCTCCGATCCCGGCGAAGTTCAACCATGACCCGCTTCCCGCGAGTGGGCAGAGCATAGGGATGGGGGATGGCGATCCACCCAGGAGGGAGGGACTCGGTCTCCCAGTCCGGTCCCTTCAGGGCAAAGAAGGGGGCCTCCGGCTTCCCGTGCCGCTCCCACCACCCCAGGAGCGATGGCAGGGGGGCAAGAGCCTTGGCGGTGCCCCAATCGGCGCCGAGGGCCGGCAGATCCTCCAGGCGGCCGTGGACTGCCTTCAAGTTGGGTACCGGCAGTTCCAGGGCCACCTGCCGCAGGAAGGCCAGCTTCTTGGTCGAAGCATCCACGCCCATGACTTGCAGGTCCGGCCGGGCCAGGGCCAGCACCACTGCAGGACACCCCATGCCAGTACCGAGGTCGGCCACCTTGGCGCCCGCCGGCAGAAGCGCCAGGGAAGGCAGCAGCGCCGCCGCGTCCAGAAGGAGTTCCTCCCGCCGATCCCCAGGGGGCAGCGCCGTCAGGGCGTGGGTACGGTTCCATTTGTCCAGCAGAACCAGAAATCGGCCCAGGGGGGGATTGAGTTCGGAAGGCAGGCGTGGATCCATCCCCAAAAGGATGCCAGGGGTGGGTCCGGAAAACTTGTATTTCATTGGTGATGGGCACTTGTCTTTTGTATGCAATATTTTGATGTTCTTTTAAATGGAAATGTTCGTTGGCAATTTCTAGAATATTGACAATCAACATCGACCTAATTCCTGCATCTAGAAATCAGATGTTGACGAAAGCTTCAAATCCTTGCAGAATGAATGCCCTTTGATTGATCTTACGAAAGGATAAGGCCATGACTCAGACCCGCCCCCCTTTCATGATCGACTGGTCGAGCCGCAGCAAAATGCGCGGGCCAGGGGAACAGTCTCTCGGCAAACTGCTCCACGACCTGCGTGATCGTCTCGCCCCGGAAGCCCAGGGAATCTCCCTGACTTATGTCGACGATCGTGGCATGAGAAAACTCAATCGTGAACATCGCGGGAAAAACATGACGACGGATGTCCTCAGTTTCCCGTCCAGCGCGGAAAAGGGTGCCTTCCCGCACCTTGGCGACATCGTCATCAGCCTGCCCACCGCGGAGAAGATGGCCAAGAAATTCGGCGTCAGCCGCAGGCGCGAAGTCGAGACATTGGTCATCCACGGATTTCTTCACCTCTGCGGCCACGATCACGAGATGGATCGTGGCGAGATGATGACCCTGCAGGCGCAACTGGAACGCGAGCTCCTCGATGAGGAGCCGCTGGCCATGAGCCTGAAGCGGGGCCGGAAACCCGGCAGCAAGGTAAAGAAGCTCAAGGACGGCTCCCGGGTCGTGGTGACCGGCCGGGCCGCAGCCGCCCTGGTCCGCCGGGAGCGCGTCAAGAAGGACAAGAAGGTCAAGGTCAAGAAGGCCATCAAGCCTGTCAAAGAGCCGATGCCCAAGCGGGGACCGGGCCGCCCCCGGAAGGAGGCCATGGTCCCCACTCCGGCCAAGCGCCTGGTTCGCCGGCGTCGCCCGAGTCCCACCCGGAGCGGCGTGATCTCCTGAACCTCCGCATGGCAAAGTGGCCCGAAGGCCGATAAAATGGCCCTTTGGCCCGGCGACGGGCCGTGCCATCCGGAGTCTCCGTGATCAACCTCCTGCTCGGCCTGGGCGCTGCCCTTGCCGTGATTGTGCTCACCAAGCTGCTGGGCATGCCCCTGTGGGTGGGCATTCCCATGGGCCTCCTCGCCGGCGCCGGCCTCTTCATCTGGCAGGGCCGAAAGGTCCAGCAGGAGCTAGAGCAGATCTTCACACGGGCTGGTGACCTGCTGAAGAAGCAGCAGTTCGAGAAGGCCATCGAGGCCATGCAGGAAGGCTACAAGTTCTCCTCGCGGCAGTTCCTGGTCAAGGGCAGCATCGACGGCCAAATCGGCGTGGTCCAGTACCTCCGCAAGAAGAACGACCAGGCCGAGCCCCTGCTTGCGTCCGCGTCCATGCAGCACTACATCGCCAAGGCCATGCTGGGCATCCTCCAGTGGAAGCGCGGCGAGAAGAAGAAGGCCAAGGAGACCTTCGATCTGGCCCTCAAGACCGGCAAGAAGGAGAGCCTCCTCTATGCCGTCTATGCCTATGTGCTGGTGGAAATGGGCGAGCGCGACAAGGCCATCGAGACCCTGAACCGGGGCCTCGGCATCTGCAAGGGCGACGAGCGCCTCATCACCAACCGCAACCTGCTGCAGAACGGCAAGGCCCTCAAGATGAAGGTCTACGGTGAGCAGTGGTACCAGTTCCTCCTGGAGCGCCCCATGATCCGCCAGGAGGCACCGCCCTTTGCCAGGGTGTCGCGGCGGGCGCTGCGGGGTTGAACCTGCCTGCGGGATCGCCGCTTCGCCCCGGCTCTGCAGCATTGACATGACGCTTTCAACTTTCGGCAAGCGCGGAGCGGTTGCTGCACGGGATACAACGAACGACTGAAGGAGTACAACCCATGTCCGGCCACAGCAAATGGTCCACCATCAAGCACAAGAAGGGCGCCGCAGATGCCAAGCGCGGCAAGGTCTTCACCAAGATCCTCAAAGAGATCACCGTGGCCGCCCGCCTCGGCGGTGGTGATGTGGCCAGCAACCCCCGCCTCCGCCTTGCCGTGGACCAGGCCAAGGGCAGCAACATGCCCAAGGACAACTGGGAACGCGCCATCAAGAAGGGCACCGGCGAGTTGGAAGGCGTGACCTACGAGGAAGTCATCTACGAGGCCTACGGCCCGGGCGGCGTGGCCATCCTGGTCGAAGCCATGACCGACAACAAGAACCGCACCACGCCTGAAATCCGTAGCTACTTCACCAAGTTCGGCGGAGAGCTGGGCGCCATGGGTTCCGTGGCCTACCTGTTCAGCAAGCAGGGCCAGATCGTGGTGGAGCCCGAGGTGTCCGAGGACCAGATCATGGAAGTGGCCCTGGAGGCGGGGGCCGACGACGTGATCAACGAGGGCGAAGCCTGGATCATCAAGACCAGCCCCGAGGCCTACCAGGCCGTCAAGGATGCCGTGGACGCCGCCAAGCTGCCCGTCCTCGAAGCAAAGATCATCATGGAACCCAGCACCAGCACCGCCCTGGAGGGCAGCAAGCTCGCCAGCTTCCTCAAGCTGGTGGACCTGCTCGAGGACAACGACGATGTGCAGAACGTGTGGCACAACGGCGACTACGAGGAGCCCGAGGACTGAGGCCAGGCCTCGATTGTCGAGAAAAGAAGGGCGCCATCCGGCGCCCTTCTTCATTCCTGGGTCTTCGGCGCTGCCATCGGGGTGGGCGAAACCATGGTGGCCTCGCCGTGGCCCACGGCCAGGATGGGGAACCGGGGCGGTTCACCCCACATGCCATCCCCGCGCACGAGGGCAGTGTGGAAGACCCCCCAGAAGACCAGGCTGTCGCTGCTCCGCGGGTCCAGCAGATAGAAAGCCAAGCGGCCCAGCGGCTGGTCCAGGGGGATGTAGAGGGCCCGATCCAGATCCGCCGAGGTCCAGGCTGCCTGCTGTTTCTTTAATGGCGGCTCGGTCTTCCAAGCGCCCTGAAGCTCCAGCGTGAACACGCCCTGGTAGGCCCCCGGGGACAGCTTGCGGCCGGTTTCCAGGAAGTGAAGCACCTTGAGGTCCTTCGGTCGGGAGTTCCCCAGTTGCACCTTCAGCCCGTGGGCCTGCAGGGTGGGCAACACCTTCGGGATGAAGGCCGGATCAATGAGGTAGCCCGCTGGTGCCTCGACAAAGTCCTGCCCCTCGAAACCCACAAAGCTCGGCAGCTCGAGGCGCGTCCGCCCCTTCTCGCCCGTGAGGCGGCCCTTGTCGTCCCGGAGGGGCTCCACCCAGTCGAAGGTGTAGCGCTCCACCTGCTTGAGCTTGGCGGAGAGCGGCAGGGAGACGGCTCCTTTGGCGGTAGCCGACTGCCAGCGCCGCTGTGCCCCCCGGACCTGGTCGCGGATCTCGCTGCGATGCTCCGTCATCCAGGTCAGGCAGGCCAGGACGAACGTCCGGGTGTCCGAGATGCGGTCGGGCCAGCTGCGGTAGACGTAGTTCTCTGACAGCACCGCCAGGCGGTTGCGCAGGGCCGGGTAGTTGGTGAGCAGCCGGGGGTGGGCGTCGTAGGTTTCCCAGGCCGTGGGCGGTTTCTCCGCCGTGGGCCGGTAGGGCACGAAGTTGCCGTAGTCGTAGGTGGGCATGCCCACGGTTTTCAGCTGCTCACGCACCTCCACCAGCATCTTCCGGTTGAAGGCCAGCAGCGCCTCGTCCGCGCCCATGGTGCAGGCGGGTCCATGGGTGAGATGGAAGCCATGGGTGCTGCCGTTCGTGGTGTGCAGGTCCAGCACCGCCACGGGATCGAAATCGTTCAGCATGGCCAGCAGCCAGCGGGTGTTCGGCGTCGCCGCCTTCATGAGGTCGCGGTTGAGGTCCAGCCCCTGGGCGTTCTCCCGGCGACCCACGCCGCTTTCGGTGGGGTTGGGCTGCCAGGGCCGGATGGCGGGATCGAGCGCGTCCGTGCCGTCAGCGTTGTAGGCCGGCATGACCACCAGGTCCAGATCGCGCCGCAGCGCCGGATGCTTTCCCTGCAGCAGCTCGCGCACGACCTGCTGGATGGCCTCCTTGCCCTCGACCTCGCCTGCATGGATGTTGGCATTCACGTAGACCCGCAGGGGGTCCTTCCCGGCCCCCTTCAAGCGCCAGGCGAGCAGGGGCTTCCCGGTTTCCGTGGCACGGGGTGCGCCTTTGGGCTGGTAGGGTTCCAGGCCAGGCGCCAGCTTCCGGAGGGCCTCCATGAACCCCCGGACCTCAGCCACGCTTGAGGTTCGCCGGTACTCAGTCCGCTCAGGGACCGTCTGGGGCCACCCCGCGAGGAGGCCCGTACCCGCCAGCGCCAGCAGCAGGTGGCGCATGGATCAGCGAGCCGCGGGCGTGGTGGCAGCCGTGGCCGGCAGTTCGGGGCCGGCCTTGGGGGTCTGCTTGAGGAACAGGCCCTTGTTGAAGACGGTGAAGGAGGCGGCGAGGAAGAGGACCACCACCAGCAGGGCCGAGCCCCGCCGCCCCTTGGCCAGGGCCTTGGGCGTCATCTCGGAGAGGCCCACGAGAATGAGGACCAGGGTCAGCTTGATGTGGAAGTAGGTGCCGGCCCTGAACGGGTTCTGCCCGTCGCGGATCATCAGCACCAGCAGGACCACCCCGGCGATCAGCCCCAGCCGGAAGGCCGAGGCCACCACCTTGGCCCAGATGGTCGCGGCCAGGCCCTGGATGTCGTCCCTGCCTTCTTCGAAACCTGAGAGCAGCAGGGCCACGATGGCCGCGCCACCTCCCACCGTCACCGCGACGAAGTGCAGCCAGAGGGCAAGGTTGACGGCTTCGAGCTTGAGATTCATGGTCGCCTCGTGAGGAAGTCCCCCAGGGTAGCAGCCCTGCTAGGCTCGATTGGTCAGGAGGAAGTCATGACCAAGCTCTGTGTCGCCGTCGTCGGTGTGGGCCATCTGGGACAACATCATGCCCGCATCGCAGCTTCGGCACCGGATGCGGTGCTCACCGCCGTGGTGGATCCCGATCCGCTGCGGGGGCCTGAGATCGCCGCCAAGTTCGGCGCGCCATGGGTCGCCACGCTGGCGGAGGTGCTGGGCGAGGTGGACGCCGTCCAGATCGCTGCGCCCACGGGCTTCCACCATGCCCTCGGCACCCAGGCGCTGAAGGCCGGCAAGCATGTGCTGATGGAGAAACCCCTGGCCGCCACCCTCGACGAGGGCGTGGCCCTGCTGAAGGCCCTGGGCGAAGCCCGGGCTTCCCACCCGAGGCTCGTGGCGCAGGTGGGCCACCTGGAGCGCTTCAACCCCGCCGTCACGGCCCTGCGGGAGCGCGGCTTCAAGCCCCGCTTTCTGGAGGCCGTGCGCGTTTCACCCTTTCCGGCCCGCAGCCTCGAAGTGGACGTGGTGATGGATGTGATGATCCATGACCTGGACCTGCTCCGCGCCCTGGTGGGCCGCCCTGTGGTCGATGTGGAGGCCGTCGGCGTCCCGGTGTTGACGCCCTATGCCGACCTGGTGAATGCCCGCCTGAAGTTCGAAGGCGGGGCCTTCGCCACGGTCACGGCCAGCCGCGTGGCGCGCAAGAAGGAGCGGACGCTGCGCGCTTTCGGCGACAAGGAATACGCGAGCCTGGACTTCGCCACCCAGAAGCTCGAACTGCTGCGCCTCGTCATGGGCCCCGAGGGCCCCCAGGTGCAGCCTGAGACCGCCGACATCGTGGAAGGCGAACCCCTGCGCCTGGAGATCGAGGCCTTTCATGCCGCCTGCCTCGGCCGCAGCGAAGAGGGCGTCACCTGGGCCGAAGCCCAGGAGGCCATGGGCGTCGCCGACCAGGTTCAGAAAGCCGTGGCCAAGAGCCTGCTGGAGATGAGCCGGGCGTGACCCGCTTCTACGATCTCGCTTCCCTCGCCAAACCCCTGGTGACGGCGCCCCTGGCGCTGGCCTTCCTGGACCTGGACGCGGACCGGCGATGGGCGTTGGGCTTCCATGACCGGGGGACGCCGCTCACCGTGCGACAGCTGCTCTCGCACAGCTCGGGACTTCCGCCCTGGCGGCCCTTCACGGGGGAACCCGTGGCCCAGCAGCTGCGCCGCGAGGTGGCGGTCCATCCCCTGCTCCGCCCCGCCGCCCCCGGCCTCGCCACCTACTCGGACCTGAACTACCGCCTGCTCGCCGAGCTGCTGGAAGCCGAGACCGGGGTGCCCTTCGAGAAGCTCGGCGCCGCCTCGGGACTCAGCCCGGCACCCTGGAGCCCATCGCCAACGGAGGTGCCGGATGGTCCCGATGCCACCGCCTGGCCCCTGGCCACGGACTCCCCCCTGCCCGCCCGGTCCCCGTGGCTGCCCCACGATGCCAACGCCCGAGCCGGGATGCGGGGCCATGCGGGGTTCGGGGCAACCCCGGCCCAGCTGCACGCCGCCCTGACCCGGTGGTTGGCCTCAGGCTGGCCCCGGCGCATGGCGGTGGAGACCACCCCGGGCGAGAATGGCGCCACCTGGGGCCTGGGCTTGCAGGTGGTGCACGGGGGTTCTGGGCACTTTGGACAACTGCTGTCGAGAGTTCAACCTGGGATCGGCGTCCACGTCCTGGAAGATCCCACTGAAGGGATGCCGCCGTCCGCCCCAAGCATTCAGAACGAGCCGGGCCCGGGCTCTGGCTGGTGGTTCCACCTCGGCTACACCGGCCCGGCCTTGTTCTATCGGCCCGCAGACGGCGCCTGCCTCGGGCTGCTCATCCATCGCCGGGGGCCCGACGGCGCGCTGCTCGACGCCGAGTCCCTGCGGGCCCGCCGCTGGGCGGCCCTGGCCCGATTCGTGGGACAATCCGGCGGATGAAGCTCCATCCCATCCCCGCCCTGCTCCTGACGCTCCCTCCCGCCATCGCCGCGCAGCCTCCGCTGAAGATCGGCATCGACACCCAGGCCACGGAGTGGGTCGTGTCGCTTGAGGGGGGCGGTCAGGTCTGCGACCGCTCGGGGAAACCCCTGCTGAAGCTGGCCCCCGACGAGAAGCTGCGCATCTGGTGGGACAGCCGCGGCGTGTCCGACCCCACCGCCGAGTACCGCATCCAGGTGGGGAAACCCCACACGGCCGCAGAGGCCGCGGCGCTGATGAAGCGACTCAAGGAACTTGGCGAGGCCCCGGACAAGGTGAAGGTGCCAGATGCCGACACCTGGCGCGTGCTCACGGGGCATTTCCCCGAAGCCGGCGGGGCCGAACCTGTGTTGCAGAAACTCCAGGACCTGGGCTTCGAGGAGCTCTGGGTGGCCTCCGAATCCCGCCCCAGCCAGCCCCGAAAGGGCCGGGCCCTCTACGCCATCACGGACCGCTACGAGCGCCGCTCCCTGCCCCTCGGAGGCGTCTGGCTCAGGCCCACGGGGGAACTGACGGCCCTCCAGGGCAAGGGGCGCTACCGGGGCAAGGTCGAGATCCATCCCAATGCCCAGGGCCGCTTGACGGTGGTGAACACCGTGGACCTGGAGACCTATCTGCGCGGCGTGGTACCCAAGGAGATGGGGGCCTGGGAGTTCCCCTCGCTCGAGGCCCTCAAGGCGCAGGCCGTGGCGGCCCGCACCTATGCCGTGGCCAACCGTGGCAAGCGCGCCGCCGACGGCTTCGACATGGGCGACACGGTGGCCGACCAGGTCTATGGGGGCCGCGACGGCGAGCAGGCCCTCACGGACCGGGCCATTGCCGAGACCGAGGGCCTCTTCGCCACCTATGGCGGCAAGCCCATCCAGGCCCTGTTCATGGCCAACTGCGGGGGACATACCACGGATGTGGCCCATGTCTTCGGTGGGGACGCGCCCTACCTCCGCGCGGCCTCATGCTACCCGGCCAGGCCCCTGACCCTGCCTTACGCTTCTGGCGCCACCGTCACTGCCGAGGCCCAGCAGCCCTGGCTCAGCTGGGAGTTGCTGCGGCTGGCCTCCGTGGCCCTGCCCCCGGAATGCCTTTCCGGCGAACGGCTGGCCAAAGCCGCGACCCTCGAGGATCTGGCCGGCCCCCTCCGGACCCTCCAGCAGCGCCTCGCCCTCGAAGCCCGCCCCTTGGCCCGGGAAGGGCACCTCCTCCTGGCCCTGGCCCGGGCCTTCGGCTTCCAGCGGATCGTGGAGGGCCAGGAGCGGCCCCAGGACGCCGCCTACTTCCTGCCGGACTCGCTGCCCGAGGACCGGCTCCTGGCCGCCTTTCTCACGCGGCGGGGCGTGGTTCCCGCTTCGGCCTGGGCCGCTTCCGAGCCTGTCACCCTCCGTCAGGCCCTCCAGGTCCTGGGGCGGCTCTGGCAAGAGCTGGAGCCCTTCACCCCGGGCGAAGGTTCCCTGTTGCTGGACCGGCAGATCCGGCGGAAACGAGGAGGACCCGAGCCCCTGCCCCTGGCTCCCACCCTGCTGCTGGCGGAAGAGGGCCCCGACGGCAGCCTGCGCCTGGTCGCCAAGGCCGACATCCAGGTGGGTGACCGGCTCAAGTGGATCCCCGGGGAGGACGGCCCGGTCCAGGTGCTGGTGCGCCGGCTCGATCCCGATGGCGCCGCCTGGGACCGCTACAACCCCACCGCCCACTGGCGCGTGGAGTACATGGAAGCCGACCTGCTCGCCACGGTGCGCAAGCGCATCAACGTCCCTGGCATCCGCGACCTGAGGGCCGAGTACAACGACCAGGGCCGGGTGCTGGACCTCACCCTGGTGGACACCAAGGGGGCGCCCCACCGCGTGCGCGGCATGCACATCCGCGGCCTCCTCGGCCTCAAGGACAATGTCTTCCGGTGGCTCACGGTCGGCCAAGGGGCCAAGCGCCGCTGGATCTTCTACGGCCGGGGCTGGGGTCACGGCCTGGGCATGTGCCAGACCGGCGCCTATGGCATGGCCCTGGAGGGCGCCACGTTCGAGCAGATCCTGCAGCACTACTACCCGGGCATGCGCCTGCAGCGCGTCGAATAAATATCCCCGAATATTTCCCATTCAGGGATTGACGGCAGGTGGGAGAAGACCGAGGCTAGGCTCTCCTAAGGAGGCTGGGCATGGCCTTGGATGCGTGGATCCTCAGTGCGCCGCTGCGGGTGTTGCGGCAGGAGGACCACCCCTATCGGGAGACCACCCTGGCCACCCTGGGCCGTCACGAACTGGGCCTTTGCCGCCGAGCCACCAGCGCTGGGCCCGCCTGCGAACTCTTCCTTGATGGCCGTTCCATCTTCCTGCCCGGAGCTGCAGGCCCGGAGCGGGCCTGGTTCGAGCTGTGCCGGGAGCTCGGCTACGAGCCCGCCCGCCACTGGGACTGGGACCCGGCTCTCATCCTCTTCCAGCAGGTGGTGCCTGCCCTGGCCTCGGACTGGCATGAACCGCCCCTGGCCCTGACCAGCCAGGGAGTCCCCGAGGGTGTGCTGAGCCTGGCCGAGTTGCGGCAGACCTTCGCGGAAGCCGTGGCTGCGCTGCGCCGGGAGTTCTCGGGCCCCGTGGGCGCCAAGGTGGTCGAGACCTTCGAGTGGCTCCCCCTGCGGGCCGTGGTCTTCCACGACGATGTGCAACTGCCCCTGGACTTTGAAGGCACGGGTCCTGGCGGCCGGGTGTCCCTCTGGCTCGGCATCCACCACGAGCGGCCGGTGGTCCTTGAGGGGCAGGCCCCCGCGGCTTCAGGCCGCCGCTGGACCACCGGAAACATCGAAGCCCGGGCCCCCTCCGAAGCCTTCCTCTCCGCGGCAGGCTTGGATCCCGAGCCACCCAAGGGCTTCGAGGCCACCCTCCAGGCCGCTCTGGACAGCCTGTGCCACTGGATGGAGGCGCCCCTGGACGCCTACCGCCGCACCTACCCCGTGGGGATCTCCTGGCACCACGGCCGGCGGGAGCGTCTGCTGGGCCGCACCATCGTCGATGTGCGCGCCGGCGACCCGCCCCGCCTCGTCCTGGACGACGGCACCGAAGTGGCCATCGATCCCGAACCCGTGCCCTTCTGGGAGCACGGGGGCATCTGACGTCAGGCCTCCCCGAGCTGCTCCCAGCGCACGCCGAAGTGGTCGAGGATGCCCTGCCGCTCGGCCCGCTCCTGCTCGGCGATGCTCGTATAGGGATGGCGGAACACCACCCTCCGAACCCCGCGGCGCACGAGCGCGCGGCAGCAGATGAGGCAGGGCTCATGGGTGACGTAGGCCGTGGCGACGGCCCCATCGCAGAACCCCAGGGCGTTCTCCTCGGCGTGGCTGGTGTGGAGGCAGCGCTGGCCTGGCCTGCAGGTCTCAGGCGTGCAGTGCGCCATGCCCGGCAGCGCCCCGTTGAAGCCCGCCGCCGCCACGCCGCCATCGGCGCGCAACAGAACCGCCCCGACTTTCAGCCGACAGCAGGTGCCGAGCCGGCTCAGCTCCAGCGCCATGTTCATGAAGACTTCATCCTTGAGCTGCGAGCGTGACATGGCGACCTCGGGGCGGGCCTCCATCATCGCAAGAACCGGGGCGGCTGCGGAGATTCAATGGATACGGGGGTCTATGGTCCGTGTCGTGCTCTCGGTCACAGACTCCGGCATTCAACCAGAGTCGCTCATGCGCATAATAAAATATAGGCAGGTGATAAATGAGTAATTTATTCCTGGTTCTCTTGGTGCTGTCCGGCCTGGTCGTCCCCATGCCACTGCGCGCCCAGGGCTGGGACGCGACCCGGCACGCTTCGGGCTGGGCCTTCCAGGAAGTCGATGGTTCGCTCATCTTCTACGATCCGGCCGCCCGGTCTCTCCGCACCTGGATGAAGGGCAGCGGCCTGCTCGCCTCGCTTCCCTTGGTCTTGCCCGAATCCCGAAAACCCGCTGTCGCGACCCCGGCCACGACTCCCGCCCCCACCGTCGCCACCTCGGACTACGATGCGGCCGGCGCCTTGCTCTATGGGCTGCCCCGGCAGCAGCGCCCCCAGGGCGCCCCAGCCAGGCCATCCTCCAAGGAAGCCGTCGAGTCTGCAACTGTCGGCGTGGCCGTGCCCGAGCGCTGGGTGCTCGACGCCTACGATCGCATCTGGATGGCCTGCGACCAACGCCTGGCAGTGCTGGGGAAGAACGGCAAGCCGGAAACCACCCTCCCCCTGCCTGCCCTCGTCGAGGACATGGCCATCGGCCGGGATGGCCTGTTCATTCTCTACCGCACGCCGAAGCCCTACCTGGAGAAGCGGGACCTCAAGAGCGGCGCCGTGCTCTGGACCTTCGGGGACAAAGCCCAGCTGAAGGAGTCCGCGGCCCAGCCCCTGCTGGTGGGTCTGAACCGCATGGCCCTCGGCACGGACGGCAGCGTCTATCTGGCCGAGGGGGCCAGCATGGCCTTCACCGTCCTGGATCCCGTCAAGGGTCCGAAAGAGCCCGGCCAGACCTTCTTCACCTGCAACGATGCCCTCCCCGCCCGCGCAGTGCTGGGACGGGTGGGACGCGGCCCCATCCTCCCCTGGTCCGGCCGGGACGTGATCTTCGGAGTCTTCGCCCCCAGCCAGGTCAAGTCCTGTGGCGCTCCGGAATCCAAGGGGCTACTCCTCGCCCGCTTCGACCTCGCCAAGGGCACCATGGAATGGCTGCCCACTCCCCTGGGAGAAGGGCACCGCCTGATCGGCCTCCTCGATGCCGAAGCCGTCTTCCTCGCCCCGGGCGGCGGGCTGGCCTACGCGCCGATCCGGTAACAGCCGACGCTGCTGCCAGGAGCATCCTGCGGGGCAGGATGCGATCGGCGGAGGAGCAGCTCCCCTCATCACCGATGGAGCTGCGCGACCCGGGGCTGAAGCCGGGATCGAGTTGTGCGACCATGGGGTCGGGGTCCCGTAGCTCAGCTGGATAGAGCAGCTCCCTCCTAAGGAGCAGGTCGGACGTTCGAATCGTCTCGGGGCCACCACTCCCCCCATCTGCCTTGTCATGGCGGCGAAGATGCTCCTGTTCGACGCCCATTGTCATCTGCCTGACACGGGAACCGGCTCCCCGGTGCAGATCCGGGTGGTCTGCGGGACTCGCGAGGCGGACTGGGAGGCGGTCCTGGCCCATGCGGCCTCCGATTCCCGCGTCGTCCCCATGCTGGGCTTGCACCCCTGGTTCGTGGCCACGGCGGCGCCGGGCTGGGAGGCGCGGCTGGATGCCCTGCTGCGCGCCCACCGGACCGGCGTGGGGGAGTGCGGCCTGGATTTCGCCCGGGAGGCCGCCGACCGGCCAGCCCAGGAGCAGGCCTTCCGGCTCCAGCTGCGCCTCGCGCACGCCCTGCAACGCCCTGTGGCCATCCACGCCGTACGAGCCTGGGGGCGCCTGCTCGACCTGTTGCAAGAAGAAGGTGTGCCGCCGGCAGGCGCCCTCGTACATGCCTTTTCGGGCAGCCCCGAGACAGCGGCCACCCTGCAGGCCCTGGGCGTCTTCCTCTCCTTCTCCGCCGGAGACCTGGGCTCCGCGCGGAGCAAGGTCCAGGAAACCCTGCGCACGGTGCCCTCCAGCCACTTGCTGCTGGAAACCGATGCCGACGGGGATCTGGAGCAGGCCATTGGCCTGGCCGCGGCCCTCCGGGGCGTGGCCACTGAGGATCTGGCCGCGCGAACCTGGAAGAATGGCCTTCGGTGCTTCAAGGAGCTGATGGCATGAGGTGGTTTTCCCGCAGCGAGCTGCTGCTCGGCGAAGCGGCACTGGAACGGCTCACCGCCGCCCGGGTAACCGTATTCGGCCTGGGAGGTGTGGGGTCCTTCGCCGTGGAGGCCCTGGCCCGGGCAGGCGTGGGCCACCTGCGCCTGGTGGATCATGATGTGGTGGGCCCCAGCAACCTCAACCGGCAGCTCTTCGCCCTGCGCTCCACCCTCGGCCAGCCCAAGGCGGACGTGGCGGCTGCCCGGGTGCGTGACATCAATCCGGACTGCATCGTGGAGCCCCACCAGACCTTTATCCACACGGATACCTTGCCGGACCTGCTGACACCGCGGCCCCACGTGATGGTCGACGCCATCGACTCCATGACCTGCAAAGTGGCCCTCATGCGCACGGCCCACGAGCAGGGCATCCCCATCATCACGGCTATGGGCGCAGGGGGACGCACGGACAGCAGCCTGCTCCGCGCGGGCGACCTCAGCGAGACCCGCCTCTGTCCCCTGGCCGCCCGCGTCCGCAAGGAGCTGCGCAAGGCGGGCATCACCAAGGGCATCCGCTGCGTGTACTCACTGGAACCCGCCGACAACAAGCGCCCCGCCAACCCCGTGGACATCGAGCCCCACCGCGGCCCCGGACGCCAGCGCCGCCCCGTGGGCACCATCTCGTACATGCCCGCCATCGTGGGGATGAGGGTAGCCGAGGAAGTCCTCCGGATGCTGCTCAGTCCTGAGAAGCCTGGACCCCTTCCACCGCCCGGCGGAGGACGGTCATGAACTGGGAGGCCTGGTAGGGCTTGGGCAGGAATCCGGCCAGCCCCCTGCCGAGGAATTCCGCGAGGACGTCCTGTTCGCTGTAGCCGCTGGTGAGGATGACAGGGACCCCCGGATTGACTTCGCGCATGCCGAGGAAGGCTTGGCCACCGTTCATGCGGGGCATGGTCAGGTCCATCAGCACCGCGGACAACTCTGAGTGGCGCAGCTCGAAGATGGCCAGGGCTTCCATGCCGTCGGCGGCTTCCAGCACATGGAAGCCGAGGCTCTCCGCCATCCTCCTCGCCACATCCCGGGCCGAGGGTTCATCGTCCACCAGCAGGAGCAGGCCATGCCCCTGCCATTCCGGAGCCCGGTGGGTCGGCACTTCCGCCGCCCCCTCCGGAACCAGGGACGGAAGGAAGAGCCGGAAGACCGAACCTCGCCCAGGCTCGCTGTAGACCTTGAGGCTGCCGTGGTGGCTTCTTAGGATGCCCAGCATGGCCGAGAGCCCCAGTCCCCGGCCTGTGAACTTGGTGGTGAAGAAGGGATCGAAGATCCGCTCCAGCACCTCGCGCGGCATGCCGCACCCCGTGTCGCTCACCTCCAGTGTCACGTAGGTTCCCGCCGCCAGCGGTAGGGTGGGCAGCAGGCCAGACGTGTAGGACTCGTCGATGGTCTGGACGCCGGTTCGGAGGGTGATCAGGCCGCTGGCCCCCTCCCCGATGGCCTCCGAGGCATTGGTCACGAGGTTCATGACCAGCTGCTGCATCTGGGTGGGATCGGCCGTGATGAACGGCAGGTCCGGGGCGAGGTCGTAGCGCACCACGGCCTGCTTGGAGATGGAAACCGTCAGGAGCTGGGTCATCTCCAGCACCAGCCGGTTCAGATTGACCTCCATGACCTGCAGTCGCCCCTTGCCGGCATAGGCGAGAAGCTGGCGGGTCAGGTCCGCGGCCCGCAGGGTGGCCTCTTCAATCTGCTTGAGGATGGGTTGTGCGGGGCTTTCCGGGGGCAGCCGCATGGCCCCCAGGTTCGCGTTGCCCAGGATGATCGTCAGAAGGTTGTTGAAGTCATGGGCGATGCCCCCGGACAGGACCCCCAGGCTTTCCAGTTTCTGGGATTGGCGCAGGGCATCCTCGGCCTCCTTCCGCTGGGTGATGTCGGCCCGGATGGCCACGAACTGGATGGGCGCGCCATCCTCGCCCAGGAAGGGCACGATGGTGGTGTCCACCCAATAGTGGGTGCCATCCTTGGCGCGATTCCGGATTTCGCCCTTCCAGACGCCTCCGGCGAGGATGGTCTTCCAGAGTTGCGCCATGAAGGCCTTCGGGTGAAATCCGGAGTTGATGAGGCGGTGGTCCTGGCCCAGCAGCTCCTCCCGGCTGTACTTGGAAATGGCGCAGAATTTCTCGTTCACGTAGGTGATGCGGCCCTTGGCATCGGTGACCGCCACGATGGCGTGCTCGTCCAGGGCGCGCTTGAAATTCTCAAGCTCGCGGATGGCCCGGGCCACCCGCGAGAGCGGGCGGATCCCCCGGCCCTGGCCCGGTCCGCCATCAGCGGGTGTCTCCCGCCCTCCATGCCGCAATGCCACGGGCTGCTCGCTCTCCAGACCTTAGAAACCAAGATCTGGACTCAATATACTTTTTTGACCCCACAGAGCAAGAATGAGGTTCAATTCGTTGATTTATAAATATCTAATTCAAGTCATTGAATGACGGACCTTCGGGAGCGGATCCTCAGCGTCCCGTCGGCGCGTTGTATTCCTCGTAGGTACCCTGGAAGTCCTCGATGCCCTCATCGGTCAGATGCCAGATGCGGGTGGCCACCTCGTCGATGATGTCCTCGTCGTGGGTCACGAAGAGGATCGTGCCTTCGTAGCGCTGGAGCGCATCGTTGAGGGCGATGACGGCTTCCAGGTCCAGGTGGTTGGTGGGTTCGTCCAGCACCAGGATGTTGGGTTTCTGCAGCATCAGCTTGCAGAAGAGCAGGCGGCAGGACTCGCCGCCGCTCAGCACGTCCGTCATCTTGTTGCCCTCTTCGCCCCGGAAGAGCATCTGGCCCATGACCCCGCGGATCTGCTCCTTGGTGGCCTCGGGGTCGAACTGGTGCAGCCAGCTGACCAGCTCATAGCCCTTGGGAATGCTCTCCGCGAAATCCTGCGAAAAGTAGCCCACGTTGGCCTCGTGCCCCCACTTGACCTCCCCGCCATCCAGCTTCAGCCCGCCCTCGGTGACCTGCGGCGCATTGGCCAGCAGCGCGTTGAGGAGCGTGGTCTTGCCAATGGCGTTGCGGCCCATGATGGCGATCTTCTCGCCGCGCTGCACCATGGCCGTGAAGCCCTTGATCACTTCCAGGCGCCCCTTGTCGGTATCGTAGCCCTTCTTCACCCCCTCGAACTCGAGGGCGTAGCGGCCGCCCGGCTTGCCCAGGTTGAACTTGATGAAGGGGCGCTGGATGTTGCTGCGGGCCAGGTCGCTGGGCTGGAGGCGCTCCACTTCCTTCCGCCGGCTGTTCACCTGGCTGCTGCGGGTGCCGGCGGCGAAGCGCTGGATGAACTCGTTGAGCTGGGCGATCTTCTTCTCGCGCTGGGCGTTATCCGCCTCGATGCGTGAGCGCACCTGGATCTTGGCCATCACCATGTCGTCGTAGCCGCCGGTGTACTGGATGATCGTCTGGTAGTCGATGTCGGCGATGTGGGTGCAGACGTTGTTCAGGAAGTGGCGGTCGTGGGAGATGACCACCACCGTGCCCTTGTAGCGGCTGAGGAACTCCTCCAGCCAGTGGATGGAATCCAGGTCGAGGTGATTGGTGGGCTCGTCCAGCAGCAGCGCCTCGGGGTTGCCGAAGAGGGCCTGGGACAGCAGCACGCGCACCTTCTGTCCACCCTGCAACTCGCTCATCTTCCGGTCGTGCAGTTCCTCGGGGATGCCCAGGCCATCCAGCAGCACCGCCGCGTCGCTCTCGGCCGTGTAGCCGTCTTCATCGGCCACGATGCCCTCGAGCTCGGCCACGCGCATGCCGTCCTCGTCGGTCATCTCCGCCTTCTCATAGATGGCGTCGCGCTCCTGCAGCGCCTTCCAGAGGCCCGCGTTGCCCATGATCACCGTGTCGATGACGCGGAAGGCGTCGAAGGCGAACTGGTCCTGCCGCAGGATGCCCATCTTGCGGGGGCGGATCACGTTCCCCACCTGCTGCTCCAGCTCGCCGGAGAGGATCTTCATGAAGGTGGACTTGCCGGCGCCGTTGGGGCCGGTCAGGCCGTAGCGACGGCCCGGGTTGAAGGTCGTGGTGACATCCTCGAAGAGGATCTTCGCGCCGTAGCGCATGGTGACGTTCTGCACTGCAAGCATGGAGACTCCCGAACCGACCATTCTACTTCAGGCCCGCTGGATTTCCGAGGACCGTTCTCCGCCCGGAGTTGGGCGAGGGCGCTGCCAGCGGCCCCTTCCCGAACATCAAAACGGCGCCAGAGGCGCCGTTTTGATGTCGTGCCGAATCATCCGGCGGAGCCCCGCCCCATCAGAACGGGATGTCGTCATCCGGGAAGCTGGTGTTGCCGCCCGAATGGGCAGGAGCGCCGTGGTCCTCGAAGTCCTGGCCGCCGCCGGAGTTCCTGCCGCCATAGCCGCCGGAATCGCGGTTGCTGTCCTCCATGCGACCCAACATGACGAAGTTGTCGCAGCGGATATCGCAGGCGGTCTTCTTCACGCCGGCCTGGTCCGTGTACTCGCGGTACTGGATGCGGCCTTCGATCATCACCTGCTTGCCCTTGCGGAGGTACTTCTCGGCGATCTCAGCCTGCTTGCCCCACACCACGATGTTGTGCCATTCGGTCTTGCTCTGCTTCGTCCCATCCTGGCCCTTCCAGGTCTCCGTGGTGGCGACGGAGAACCGGGCCACGGTCTGTCCCGAAGGGGTGGACTTCAACTCGGGATCGCGCCCGAGGTTGCCGATGAGCAGCACTTTGTTCAAGGATCCGGACATGTGTCCTCCTGTGGGTACCGGCGGAGCTCTCCGCCTCACCGTCGACTCAGACCATCTGAGGGGGTGGTAGGGTGATGAGGTTTGCGCCGGGGAATGGACATGTCAAGCAGCAACTCAACGCTCCTGGTGAGCTGTAAAAACAAGTCGGGCGCGGAGAAGCATTACCTTCCGGCCCTGAAAATGGCCGGCTGGACCGGCCCCACCCTGCTGGTGGCCCCCGGCGATCCCCTGCCGGACTTGGCTCACGCTGCGGGCTTGCTGCTCACGGGCGGCCATGACATCCACCCCAGTCGCTGGGACGCCACCGAGCCCGTGCATCCGAAGGCCGAGGTGGACGCCGAGCGCGACGAGCATGAGCTGACCCTGATCCGCGCAGCCTGGGAGCGGAACCTGCCCATTCTGGGCATCTGCCGCGGTGAGCAGATCCTCAATGTGGCCCTGGGCGGAAGCATGATCCAGGACGTACCGGACCACTTCGCCTGCGAACCCTCCCGCCACCAGCACGGCACGCCGGAGGTCCCCGACATGCACCACCGCGTGCAGCTGGCCCCTGGCTCGCGCCTGCGCTCGCTGCTGGGCGAGGATGTCTTCCTGGTGAACAGCCGTCACCACCAGGCCGTGAAGCGCGTGGCGCCGCCCCTGGTGGCCGTGGGCTGGCACCTGGACACGGTCCACCCGGACACCGGGCCCCTGATCGAGGCGGTGGAGGCTGCCGACCCCAAACGCTGGGTCTTCGGCGTGCAGTGGCATCCCGAGAACCTGGTCAACCTGAAGGGGCCTGCCGGGGATGCGGCGCGGGACCTCTTCGCGGCCTTCGTGAAAGCCATTGGCCGCGCGTGAATACGGATGCGCACAGAGGATGAAGGCGGATCCGCCTTGATCCGTGGCTGATTTAGGAGTTCGCATGCAGAGTCCCATCCATTTCGAGATCCGCGACCGCGTCGCCACGCTGACGCTGAACCGGCCGGACAAGCTGAACGCCCTGGTGCCGGAGATGAAGGAGGGCTTCGAGGAGGCCCTGGCGAAGTCGGCGGAACCCGCGGTGAAGGCCCTCTTCCTGAGGGGAGAGGGCCGGGCCTTCTGCGCGGGCGGCGACATCGGCTGGCTGGCGAAGGCCCTGTCGGAAGGCCGCTGGGATGACCTGGAGGCACTGCTGGATCTGGGCGTGACCGTGGCCCATGGCCTGGCCACCCTCCCCAAGCCCGTGGTGGCGGTGGTGCATGGGCCCGCGGCAGGCGCGGGGATGAGCTTGGCCCTGGATGCCGACCTGCGCATCGCCACCCCCGAGGCGCGGTTCAGCATGGCCTTCGTGAAGATCGGCCTCCACCCGGACTGGGGCGGCAGCGTGGGCCTGTGCCGCCTCGTAAACCCCGCCGTGGCCGCCGAACTGATGCTGACCGGCGATACGATCGACGCCGGGCGGGCCCAGTCCCTGGGCCTGGTGAATCAGGTCGTTCCGGCGGATGACCTGGAGGCCACCGTCGAAGCCCTGGGGCACCGCCTCGCCGCAGGCCCCGCCGAGACCTTCGCCCGCATCAAGGCCACCCTGCGGCACAACCAGGGACTGGATGATGAAGGGCTGCGCGCCCGCCTGGAGGCCGAGGGCGCCCAGATGAAAGCCGCCATGCGCCACCCGGATGCCAAGGAGGGACTGGCGGCCTTCCTGGAGAAGCGGGCGCCGCGGTTCGCCTGACCGGCAATCTCGACAAGCCCGATGAGTATGAAAATTCATTCATACATGTAGTACCGTGTGTCAATGCCGTCCACCTTCACCATCTGCGCAGACTGTGAGCGCATCGCCCTTCGGCGCCCCAGGCAGGGCCGGGCCATGACCGAGGCCCTGGCCAGCCTCACGCACCTGTTGTTGGCCCGCAGACGGTTGCAGGGCTTGGCTGTGGTGCGGGAATCCTGCCTCCAGACCTGCCCGCTGGGGAAGATCTGCGTGGCCCTGAAGCAGGGTGATCGAACGGTCCGCCACCACCTCCATCCGCAGGATGACCTCCGGCTCGTGGCGGCCAAGCTGGCGGGCAGCACCCGAGATTGAAGCCGATCGTTATCGGGTGGCGTTCCCCAGGAACAGCTGCCGGGTCTGCTCCCATTCCCCCCTCAGCTCAGGTGCCTGTCGACGGGGATCGGCCATGCCTTTGCCGAGCTCCGACAGGGCCGTCTCTTTCTGCCCGGCACTGAAAGCGAGCCAGGCCCTGGACCGGTACACATAAGGCGTATCGGATTCCCCATCTGGCAGGGCCGCCAGGATCTTGGCCGCCTCCTTCGCGTCCGGCCGGGGCATCCGGACGAGGCACTCGGCGAGGGCTGCCTGGGCGTTGATGCGCACCTCGGGGGTCACGCCTTCCGGAAGCAGCGCGATGACCCGTTGGAAGCCTTCCCGGGCCTCCTTGAACCGCTGCCTGAGGCGGTCCAGGTCCGCGGCGTAGAACTGGCATTCGGCCTCCACGGTCCGCAGACCGGCGGCCTTGGCCAGGTTCATGGCCCGCAGGTGGAAGTCAGCGGCCTCTGGAATCTGGCCCTTCATGGTGGTGAGGATTCCCAGGTTGCGCAGGCAGGAGACCTGGCCGCCCTTGTCGCCCAGGGCCTCACGGAGGGCCAGGGCCCGGGTCACCAGGGTCTCGGCACCCGGCAGGTCCCGCATCATGAGGGCGATCACGCCCAGGTTGTTCAGAGCCAGGGCCTCGCCCCAGCGGTTGCCCAGCGTCTGCTGGAGCTTCAGGTTGGTCCGGTACAGCGACTCGGCCGCCCCCAGATCGCCCCGCTTCAGGGCGAGGTTGGCCAGGTTGTTCTGCGCCAGGGACAGGTAGACCTGATCGCCCGTCTGCTGACTAAGGGCCAGGGAGCGCTCGTAGAGCTGGTTGGCCTCCTCGTTCCGACCGCGTTCGGCGGCGATGAGGCCGAGGTGGTTGTAGGACATGGTCTCGCCATCCCGGTCCCCGATGGACTGGGCCAGCGCCAGGGCGGCCTCCCGCAGGCGCTGGGCCTCGTCCAGCTGGCCCAGATCCTTGGCCAGGTAGGCCTTCAGGCCCAGGGCGCGTCCTTCCGCCCAGCGGTCTCCAGTGGCGCGGGCGGACATGAGCGCCCAGTTCGCCACCGCCGGCGCCTGCTCCCGGCCCAGGCGGCGGAGGCAGGCCGCGTAGCCCGAGACGGCGCTGGAGAAGGCCGGCGCCTGCATGGCCGCGTCCCGCAGGAACGGCTCGCTGCCCTTGAAGTCGCCCTTGAGGAAGAGGGCCTTCCCGTTGGCATAGGCGGCAAAGACCCCGGGCGGGACCGGTAGGTTCTGGGTGGCGCTCGATCGGAGCGGGTCCACCTTGCGGAGCAGGTCGTGGGCCGCGGGATCCACCAGGGCATAGGGCGCGAAAGTGGCCTGCCGGGGCGCTTTCACCAGGCCGGTGAAGCGGGTTCGGCCGGTCTGGTCCACCAGCTCATAGCTGAGGACATGGACCGGGCCTGAGGCATCCTGGCGCAGCGTCCCCCTCAGGAGGAGGCGGGCACCCAGGGCAGAGGCGATCCGGGCCTGGCCGGCGGGTTCCAGGGCTTCGGCGGGATTCATCCTCAGGCCGCTGATGGCCCGGCTCACCGCTTCGGGCTCCACCACGGCCATGCGCTGGGAACCGTTCAGGGCCATGGAGAGCAGCTCGGTCATGCCGACGCCCACCAGGGCATCGAGGCTTCCGTCCCCGGTCAGGTTCCGGATGGGCATGACCGCCATCCGCGGAGGCTGTTCCCGGCCCAGGTCGGCGATGATGCTCCGCCCGAAGAGGAGGTAGGCGGAGCCGCCCACCAGGATGAGGCACGTGAGGGCGGCCACGGCCCACCAGGCGGCGGGGGTGCTGGCCAGTTGGCGGGACAGGAGCTCCGCCACCTGCTGGCTGGTGGGACGGTGGTCCGCCTCCTTGTGGAGCATGGCGCGGAGGAGGGCCGCCACCCTCCGGGGCAGCCTGCGGCCCCGCAGCGGCTTGAGCTCCCCTTCGATGGTGGCGGCCATCCTCGCCTGCCCCTCGCCCGGGAAGGGCTGGTCCCCCAGGAGCAGCTCCCAGGCCACCACACCCAGCGAGAAGACATCGCTGGGAGGGCCCACCCGCCGCCCTCGCATCTGCTCGGGCGAAGCGTAGGTGGGGCTGCCCATGAAGGTGCCGGCCTCGGTCATCTCCCCCCAGCTCGACGGCTGCGAGGAGGAACCCGGCGCAGGCCCGAGGCTGGTCGGCTCCTCCCCGTGGAACGCAGCGGTTTCCGCCTGCGTGAAGTTCCCCTCGACCTGGGCGGCGATGCCGGAGAGGTTCGGGACGCGGTCCGTGGAGGCCTCGGCCCCGTCGGTCGCGGAATCCACCAGGCGGGCCAGTCCAAAGTCCAGCACCTTGATCTCGCCGCTGGCATCCAGCATCACGTTGCTCGGTTTCAGGTCCCGGTGGACGATCCCCTTGGCGTGGGCGGCTTCCAGGGCATGAGCGATGGACCGCAGGGCCTCGAGCTTCTGCCGGAGGTCCATGCTGGGAGCGCGGGCGGAAAGGGTCTCCCCCTCGATGAACTCCATAGCGATGTAGGCGCTGCCGCCGGCCTCCACCCAGTCATGGACCTGGCAGACGTTCCGGTGGTTGAGCTGGGCCAGGGCCATGGCCTCCCGGCGGAAGCGGGCCGTGCTGGCTGCTTCCCCGGTCTGGCCCAGGCGAATGGCCTTGAGGGCGACCTTCCGCTCCAGCACGGGGTCCCAGGCCAGGTAGACGGCTCCCATGCCGCCCTGGCCCAGAAGGGAGCGCACCTGGAAGCGGCCGACCCCAGTGCCCGGGGCGAGGTTGCCGGGCCCATGCCTCACGGCCGCTCCGCGTTCAATGGCGTTGGCGTCGATGCCAGCATGGTCAGGCCTGTGGGAGGGGGACACCAGATCTGATCGGCGGATCCAGGTCGGAGTGAAGAACGGCCGCGAAGCCCGGCGCAGGACCTGCGACGGTGGGCTGTTACCTCATGCCCCGGCTCTGGGCCGCCTCGATGAGTTCCTTGATGCGGCGGGCATCGGCCTTGCGGTGGCCATGGCTGGCGAGGGGGTCGCTGCCGCCCGTGCTCTCCACCAGGATGTCGGCCCAGAACAGGCCCGTGTCGATGCGCACGCTGGCCACCTTGGACAGGTGGATGCTGATCTCGTTCACCGTGAACCAGGAGCGCTTGCGGCGGATGACGGCGGCCTCCGTCACTTCGATGACCGTGGTGAACAGGTGGTTGCCCTTGGTCCAGCGGCTGGCCCGGAAGGTCTCCGTGGCCATCAGAGCGCCGCCTTCGCGGCGGCGGCCACGGCCTGGGGGGTGACCCCGTAAGCGGCCAGCAGCTTCTCGGGCTTGCCGCTCTGGCCAAACTGATCCTGCACGCCCACGCGGCGCACCGGCATGGGGTGGGCCTCGCCGAGGGTCTCCGCCACGATGCCGCCCAGACCGCCGTCGGCCTGGTGTTCCTCGCAGGTGACGACGGCCTTGCGGGTCTTCGCCAGGGCCACCAGCGTCTCGCGGTCGAAGGGCTTGACGGTGGGCGCGTGCAGCACGGCGGCCTCGATGCCCTCCGCGGCCAGCAGCTCCGCAGCCTCCAGGCAGATGGAGGTGCCCAGGCCACAGCCCACCAGCAGGACGTCCCTGCCCTCGCGCATCACCACCGCCTTGCCAGCCTCGAAGCGGTAGTCCTCGGCGTGGATGCGGGGGAACTTGTCGCGGGTGAGGCGGACATAGACAGGGCCCTGGTGGGCGTAGGCGAACCGGATGGCCTGCTTCGTCTCGATGGCATCGGCGGGGGAGATGATGGTCATGCCCGGGATCATGCGCATGAGGGCCAGATCCTCCAGGCACTGGTGGGTGCCGCCGTCCTCGCCCACCGTGAGGCCCGCGTGGGTGGCGACGATCTTCACGTTCTGGTGGCCCACGCCCACAGCCTGGCGCACGAACTCGTAGGCGCGGCCCGTGGCGAACATGGCGAAGGTGCTGAGGAAGGGCACCACGCCCGTGGTGGCGGCCCCGGCGGCGGCGGCCACCATGCCCTGCTCGGCGGCGCCCATGTTGAAGAAGCGCTCCGGGAAGGCCTTGGCGAACTTGCCCGTACGGGTGGATCCGGCCAGATCGGCGTCGAACACGATGAGGTTGGCGCCCTCGTGGCCCAGTTCCACGAGGGTGTCCCCGTAGGCGTCCCGCAGGCTGTCCATGACCCCTCCCGCCTTGCCGCCCACGCCTGCCGTTTCCATGCCCGCCATGACCACTCCCGTCGAATCTCCCATTCTACGCGAGGCGGCCCGGAAGCGCTGCCGCTCAGCGGCCGCGGCAGGCGGATCGCCGGGCGGTCCGCAGGAACAGGCCCGAAGGCCTTAGGCTGGAGCCATGGCCTCGCGCTTCCGCCCCGCGTCCCTGCTCTGGGGACTCTTCCTCGCCCTCGGTGGCGTGGCCCTGGCCTTGCGTCTGCGGAGTCCCGGACACCCGGCTCTGACCTGGATCACAACTTCCCTGCTGACGCTGCTGGCCCTTCGGCTGGTGGCGCTGGCCTCTGATTGGCGGTTGGGACGGGTCCCCGGCACGCGGCTCCTGCTTCCGGCCTTGATCCTGGCTGAGGGACTGGGGCTGGTCCTCACCCGTGCCTCGCAGCTGGCCCTCCACCTGCGCCTGGGCACGGCGCTGGCCCTTGAGCTCCTGCTCCTGGTCCTGGCCGTGAAGGCCTGGCGCACGGCCCGGTCCCTCCCCGGAACCTGGCCCGAGGACCGCATCGCGGCCACCTTTGAGGCCTTCGTGCCACCCGGCGCCGCGCGACTCATGGCCTTAGAGTTGGTGATGCTGGCCAGTGCGGTCCAGTTCCTCTGCGGGGGGTTCCGCGAGGCCGCGCCCGCAGGCTTCAGCCACCACCGCGAAGCCACCCTCCGGGCCATCCTTCCGGCGATTCCCTTGATGATCCCCGGCGACGTCCTGCTGATGCGGGCGATCTCCACCGGAATGCCGCCCTGGCTGCAGTGGACGCTGCACGGCTCCACAGTCTACGCGGTGCTCTGGCTGGTCGGCCTCTACGCCACCCTCAAGGCCCGCCCCCATCAGCTCCGTGGAGGAGAGGTCCAACTCCACCTAGGGTTGGTGAAGCGATGCAGCTTCCCCGCCAGCCTGGTGGCATCCGCCGCGCCCCTGCCGGACTTCGACGATGATTGGGCCCGCCATGCCTACATGAAGGGCATGCCGAGGCTGGTGGCCAAGGGGAATGCCGTCCTTGAACTGAAACTCTCAGAACCTTTCCAGGTGATGGGCCTGCTGGGTCCGGGGCTGCCAACCCAGCGCCTGGCCGTGTCCATGGATGATCCCTTCGCCTTCCTTGCCGCCCTGGGACAGCCATGCGCCTGAGCCAGTTGCCCATCGACTCCCTGCTGCCGCAGCTCGTGGCCAGCCTGCACGGGAATCCCAACCTGGTGCTGCAGGCCGATCCCGGCGCGGGCAAGACCACGCGGGTGCCCCCGGCCCTGCTGGAATCAGGTCTGCTGGGGGAGGGCGAGTGCTGGATCCTGGAGCCTCGCCGTCTGGCCGCGCGTCTGGCCGCCACGCGGGTGGCGGACGAGCTGGGCGAGGCGCTAGGCCAGCGGGCGGGCTATGCCGTCCGCTTCGAGCAGAAGGTGTCAAGAGCCACGCGGCTGCGCTTCGTCACCGAGGGCCTCCTGCTGCGCCGCCTGCATGGGGACCCCGGGTTGCGCGGCATCGCGGCCGTGGTACTGGACGAGTTCCACGAGCGGCATCTGCATACGGATCTGGGCATCACCCTGCTGCGCCGCCTTCAGCGCGAGGCGCGTCCCGACCTGAAGCTGCTGGTCATGTCCGCCACCCTGGATCCGGGTCCCGTGGCCACTTACCTCGACGCGCCAGTGCTGAAGAGCGAGGGCCGCGCCTTTCCCGTGGACACGACCTTCCTACCCCGGCCCGATGACCGGCCCTTGGAGCAGCAGGTCTCCGACGCCCTCGATCGTCTCTATGGCGAAGGGTTGAAGCAGCACACCCTGGTCTTCCTGCCGGGCGCCGCGGAGATCCGCGCCTGCCTGAAGGGCTGCGAGGCCATGGCCGCGCGGCGCGGCCTGAGCCTGCGGCCCCTGCACGGCGAGTTGTCACCGGAAGCCCAGCTCCACGCCCTTGAAGTCACCGAAACGCCCAAGGTCATCCTCAGTACCAACCTCGCCGAAAGCTCCGTCACCCTCGATGGGATCGGCGCGGTGGTGGACTCGGGCCTGGGTCGGGAGGCCTCCCACTCGCCCTGGTCGGGCCTCTCGGGCCTGCGCACGGTGCGCATCAGCCAGGCCCGCTGCACGCAGCGCACAGGCCGCGCGGGCCGCACGGGGCCGGGCCGCTGCCTGCGCCTCTACACCGAAGCCGACTTCAGCGCCCGCCCCGCCTTCGACACCCCAGAGCTGCAGCGCAGCGATCTGGCGGAACCCCTCCTGACCCTGCATGGGATGGGCATCGCCCAACCGGAAGCCCTCGACTGGTTTGAAGCGCCGCCTCAGACCGCGCTCGCCGCCGCGGAATCCCTGCTCACGGGCCTGGGCGCCCTGGAGAACGCAACCCTCAGCCGCGTGGGGCGACGCATGGCGGACCTGCCGCTCCATCCCCGCCTGGCCCGGCTCGCCATCGGCGGGGAAGACCTCGGCATCCCACAGCTGGCCCTCCGGGCCGCCGCCCTGCTGGAGACCGGCAGCCTCTCGGCCCGGCAGGGCCTGAACCGGGCACCGGCGAAGACGGGCCACGGCGCGGATTCGGACCTGCTGCTCCGCCTGGACCAGTTCGAGGAAGCCGAAGCCGCCGGCTTCGGCCCTGGAGCCTGCCGGGCCGCGGGCCTGGATGTTTCTGCGGTCCAGCGGGCGCGGCGGGCGGTGCAGTCCCTCTCGCGGTTCCTACCCTCGCCCGCCGAACCGGCGGATGCGGAGGCGCGCCTGCTGAAGGCCCTGCTTCTGGCGTATCCGGATCGCGTGGGACAGCTCTCCGCCAACGGCACCTGCGCCTTCGCCGGAGGTGGGGGCGCCAGGCTGGACCCCACCAGCCGGGTACGTCGGCCAGGGCTCATCCTGGCTCTGGAGGCCGAGTCCGTGAAGCAGGGCACTGGCGGCCAGACCCTCATCCGCCTGGCCTCCCGCTGCGAGGCCGACTGGCTGCTGGAGGCATTCCCCGAGCGCCTGGAGGACATCGACGAGCTCGTCTTCAACGCGTCTGCCGGTCGCGTGGAGCGCAGGGCCGAGATCCGCTTCGAGGGGCTTAGCATCGACCTGAGTCGGGGACCCGCGGATCCTGCGGATCCACGGGTGGCCGCGCTGCTGGCCGAGGGACTGCGGGACCGCCCCCTGGACGAGGTTCCAACCAGGATCCTCGCCCGCCTGGCCTTCCTGAGAAAGCACCGTCCCGATCTCGATCTTCCAGAGGACCTGCTGGGCCCTCTGTTGGCCGGCGCCTGCCGGGGCAGGTCCACCCTGCGCGAAGTCCAGGACGTGGACTGGCCCGCAGCCCTGCGCCAGGCCTTTCCCCCGGAGACGCTGCGGCTGCTGGAGGCCTGGGCCCCCGAAGCCATCCAGCTGCCCAAGGGGCGCCCCACCAAGGTCCACTACGAGGATGACCCGCCCTGGATCGCCTCCAGGCTGCAGGATTTCTGGGGCCTCAAGAAGTCCCCGGCGGTGGCCGGCGGAGCCGTGCCCCTCGTGCTGCACCTGCTGGCTCCCAACATGCGCGCCGTGCAGGTCACCACGGACCTTGCCGGCTTCTGGCAGCGGGCCTACCAGGAACTGCGCCCGGGACTCTCCCGTCGCTATCCGAAGCATCACTGGCCGGAGTGATCGGGTCCGCTTCCCCGCAGTGCCGCCAGCATCCCCCGCGCCCCGGCCGCCAACAAGGTGGAGTCCAGCCCCGTGGCCAGCAGCGTGAAGCCCTGGCAGGTGTGGCTCAGGATCTCCGGAGCGGTCATGCGGAAGATGCCGAGGGGCATGTGGGCGCTCCGGCAGGCCTGCACGATGGTGTCCACGGCTTCGGCGAAGGCTGGGTGCCCGAACTGCCCGGGAATGCCCAGGTTTTCGGTCAGGTCGTAGGGGCCCACGAACACGGCATCCACGCCAGAGACTTGGGCGATGGCGTCGATGTGGGCCACGGCCTCCCGGGATTCAGCCTGGACCACCACCAGACCGGATCCCCGGATCTGCCGGACGGCGGCTTCGGCCTGGGCGGCGGCATCCACGTGGGGCAGGATGAGGCCTGCCGCGCCGCAAGCGGCTGCGGCCCCGAGGACATCAGGCTCTAGTGAGGGCACCCGCACCAGGCAGGGTACCGAACCATCCAGGACCCGCAGAGTGGCGACCACCTCGGCCGGGCCGTAGCCGCCGTGCTCCCCATCCAGGAAGAGCCAGTCGAAGCCCTGCCGGGCAAGGTGGAGGGCCACGTCAGGATGGGGGATCTGGACGAGGGTGCCCAGCAGCCGATCACCAGCGCGAAGGCGAGCTCGAAAGGCGGTTCCTGACATGACGTCCCCCCTTCCAGCTTGGCCTGGACCAGACCCCCGGGCGAGGCCTTTGGGTTACCTTAGGAGCCATGCTGACGTTCCGAGCCATCTGCCCCGAGGATGACGCCGCGGTGGCGGCCATCATCCGCCAGGTCATGCCCGAGTTTGGTGCCGATGGCCCTGGATTCGCCATCCACGACCCCGAGGTGGATCACATGAGCGCGGCCTATTCCGCATCCGGCTCAGCCTATTTCGTGGTGGTGGATGAAGCCGGCCGGGTGGTGGGCGGAGCGGGCATCGCGGCCCTCGTGGGCGGCGAGCCCGGGGTCTGCGAACTGCGCAAGATGTACTTCCTGCCGGAAACCCGCGGCCAGGGCATGGGTGAAACCCTGCTGCGGCACTGCCTGGGGGTGGCCCAGGACCTGGGCTACCGGACCTGCTACCTGGAAACCCTCTCTGGCATGGACCAGGCCATCCGCCTCTATGGCAAGCTCGGCTTCAAGCCCCTCTGCTCGCCCCTGGGCCGCACCGGCCACGGTGGTTGCGACCACTGGTTCGCCCGGGAGCTGGCGTGATCGTCGGCCTGGGCACGGACCTCTGCCCCCCCAGCCGCTGGCGCCACCTGGTGGAGCGGTTCGGGGCGGAGAAGTGCGCGGGCCGGATCCTCCACGTGGAGGAAGCCGCCTACCTGCTGGGGGGCAACCGGGAGCGCCTGCCGGAGCGCCTGGCAGGGCGCTGGGCCCTGCGGGAGGCCTTCGGCAAGGCCCTGGGCCAGGGGCTGGACGGCTGGTCCTGGAAGGAACTGCGCTACGTCAACGGGCGGCTCTGGGCCGTGGGAGGCCTGGCTGATCTGCTGGCCTCCCGGGACATCCGGACCCTGCATGGCAGCGTCAGCCACGATGGGGACCTGGCCCTGGCCGTGGTCATCCTGGAACGGTGATCCTGTCCCGAGGAACGGCCTGACCGCTTTGCGAGCGAGGTCAGCCCAGGACCCCCCGGGCGCCTCCACCGGGCCAGGCCCGGCCTAGGCGCCAAATGCCGATCCAAACTCAAGCCTTTGGTTCCCGGGCCGATCCTGGGGGCAGGACGACCCGATGGATCCACTCCAGGCCAAACAGCAGATGACCCTTGCCGAGTTCCGGAGCCTCCGGGACTTCATCTATGCCAAGTCGGGCATCTTCTTCAGTGAGTCCAAGCAGTACTTCCTGGAGAACCGGCTCAGCAAGCGGATCGGGGAGCTGAAGCTGCGCTCCTACGGGGACTACCTCGCCCTGCTGCAGGGCAGCCAGGGGGCCGCGGAGCTGAAGCGGCTCTTCGTGGAGATCACCACCAACGAGACCAGCTTCTGGCGCAACCCACCCCAGATCGAGGCCTTCCAGAACATCGTGCTGCCGGATGCGGCCAAGCAGGCCCGCGAACGGGGGCAGAGCCGGCTGCGCATCTGGTCGGCGGCCTGCTCCAGCGGCGAGGAGCCCTACACCCTGGCCATGATCTGCCAGGATCTGAAAGACACGGTGCTGCGCGGCTTCACCGTGGAGATCCTGGGGACGGACATCAGCGAGAAGGTGCTGGCCCAGGCCCAGGATGGCGTCTACAACAGCTACACCCTGCGCAACCTGACGCCGGACCAGCTTCAGCGCCATTTCATCCCCCTGGGCAAGGACCTCTTCCAGGTGAAGCCGGAACTCCAGCGGCTCACCAGCCTGCGGAACTTCAACCTGGTGGACTACGCCGCCTACCGGCAGCTGGGCGCCTTCGACGTGATCTTCTGCCGGAACGTCCTCATCTACTTCGACGAATCCGTCAAATCCCAGGTACTCAAGGGTTTCCACGGCCAGCTCCACCCCAAGGCCTACCTGCTGGTGGGACACAGCGAAAGCATCCATGCTTTCAACACCGGCTTTGAGCTGCTGCATTTCAGCAAGGCCATGGGTTACCGGAAGCGGACTTAGAGGTCGGACCATGCCCATCACACCCCAGGAACTCATCGCGAACCTCGGAGATCTGCCGCCCCTTCCGCAGGTGGCCTCGCAGGTGCTGCGCGTGTCCGCCGACCCCGATGCCAATGCCGAGGACCTCCGCAAGGTCATCTCCATGGACCAGGCCCTCACCAGCCAGATCCTGAAGATCTCCAACTCCGCCATGTTCGGCATGGTCCGGGAAGTCACCACGCTGACCCAGGCGATCATGACCCTGGGCTTTTCGACCATCAAGAGCGTGGTCATCGCCAGCTCCGCCAAGAACCTCTACCACCGCGGTGCCGTGGGACTCCAGGAGCGGCTGATCTGGGAGCATGCGTTGGTGTCCGCCATCGCCAGCCGCGCCTTCGCGAAGAGCCTCCGCTTCCCCCGCATGGAGGAGGCCTTCATCGGCGGCCTGCTGCATGACATCGGGAAGTCCGTCATGGGCGTGAAGTTCCCCGAACGCTATGGGGCCTTGCTCCGCACCGTCTATAACGAGCAGGGCGTTTGCTTGGATCTCGAACTGGATACCTTCGGATTCGACCACGCCATGGTGGGCGCGGCCCTGGTGAACAAGTGGAATCTGGCCCCCAGCCTCCAGGCGGCGGTGCGCTTCCACCACGACCCCATCCACGCCCCCGAGGACTACCATGAGCTTTCCGCCATCGTGGCCCTGGCCAACCACCTGGCCCTGGAGGAGAAGGTAGGGATCGGCAACCCCCATCATCTCGAAGGGGCCTCCCTGCAGGCCATGGAGATCCTGCAACTGGGTCCCGAAGCCCTGACCGGCATCAAAGAAGGGGTCCGGGCCGCCATCGAGCAGGACAAGTCCATGATCGCGGAGTTCTAGCATGATTTCCCGGGAGCAGTTCACCTCGCGCCTGAAGGCCAGGACCCTTCCAAGCCTCCCCCTGACGGTGGTGGCCCTGGGCGAGGCCGTGCAGGACGAGCGCTGCACCGTGGACCGCGTCCTCGGCATCCTCTCGAAGGATCCCTCCCTGTCCGCCACCCTGCTGCGCCTGGCGAACTCCGCCCTCTATGCCAGCTCGGATTCCGTCATGGACCTGCGCACGGCCGTGCTGCGCCTGGGCTTCGACGCCGTGGCCAACCTGGGCACCGGCGCCGCCGTCATCCGCACCCTGAAGGGCGGAAGCCACCTCGACGCGGTCAAGCTGTGGCAGCACAGTGTGGCCGTGGGCCTCACGGCCAAGGGTGTCTGCATCCTGGCCAGGAGGCATGGACAGGCTGAGACCGCCTTCCTCTGCGGCCTGCTCCACGACATCGGGAAGATCGCCCTGGACACCTGCTTCCCCGAAGACTATGCCGGAGTCCTCAAGGCCGTGGCCGAAGGCGCCGCCTTCGTGGACGCGGAACGCGCCCTGCTGGGCATGGACCATGCCGAGGCTGGAGCCCTGCTCGCCGCCGACTGGTCCTTCCCCGAGAGCATCGTCGACGTGATCCGAGACCACCACGACCCCAAGCCCGAGGATTTCCTGCCGAACCTGATCCATCTGGCCGACCTGCTGGTGCGCACCCGCATCCCCATGGGCCCTGCGGACGAGCGGCTGATGATCTCGCTTGACGACCTGCCGGCCTTCAAGGCGGTGCTGGCAGGCGCCCTGCACAAGGATCTGGACGTGGAACGGATGACCTTCTCCATCGACGACGAAGTGGATCACGCCCTGGCCTTCGTCGAAGTGGCTTTCCAGGCTTGAGGCAGAGATGACGATCCGGATCCTGGTGGTGGACGACAGCCCCTTCATGAGGAAATCCTTGCAGAAGATGCTGGAGGAAGCCCCGGATCTCCGCGTGATCGCCACGGCCCGCGACGGCATCGACGCCCTGGAGAAGATCCAGGAGCACAAGCCCGACATCGTGACGCTCGACATCGAAATGCCGCGCATGGATGGGCTCACTTGCCTGAAGAAGATCATGGCCGACCACCCCATCCCGGTGCTCATGGTGTCCAGCCTCACCCAGGAAGGCGCCCAGGCCACGCTCGATGCGCTGTCCCTCGGCGCCCTCGATTTCATCCCCAAGGAGAGCGGCTTCGCCAGCCTGAGCATCCTGCAGATCCAGCACGACCTGCAGGAGAAGGTGCGCCGTCTGGCCACCAGCCCGCGCTTCCACAAGACGGGGTCGACCTCTCCCGCCGCGCCCGCGCATGCGCCCATGACGCCGCCACCCCCACCGGCAAGCGCCCCACCCAAGGCGCCTGCTGCGCCCAAGGCCGCGCCCCCTTCGGGCACGAGCCTGGGATCGCCCCAGGCGGAGCTGCTCCTGATTGGCAGTTCCACTGGCGGCCCCAAGGCCCTGCAGGACATCCTGCCCACCATCCCTGCCAGCCTGCCCGTGGCCTGCCTCATCGTCCAGCACATGCCCAGCACCTTCACCAAGCCCTTCGCGGACCGCCTGAATGGCATCTGCCAGGTGCACGTCAAGGAGGCCGAACAGGGCGAACCCCTCAAGGCGGGCACGGTCTACATCGCCCCCGGCGGCATCCACATGACCTACGGGGCCCGCGGCCCCAAGGGCTGCATCGAACTGAGCGCCGAGCCCGTGTCCTCCCTCCACCGCCCCAGCGTGGATGTGCTCTTCCTCAGCGTGGCGGAGCTGTTCCGGGGCCAGGTGCTCGCGGGCATCCTCACCGGCATGGGCGCGGATGGCGCCAAGGGCATGGAGCAGCTGAAGCGCAAGGGAGCCCACACCTTGGCCGAATCCGAGGAGAGCTGCGTGGTCTACGGCATGCCACGGGCCGCCGTGGAGCGCGGCTGCGTGGACGTGGTGGCGCCCCTGGGCGAGATCCCCGGCCATCTCCGGCGCCACTTCCACATCTGATGGAGATCCCCGCGATCCTGGGGTCCCTGCGGATCCCGGCCTCCGCGGCCCCCTCCGCCCAGGCCCTGGCCAGCGCCCTCGCCGGTGAGACCATCGAGGCCACCCTCGAGGCCGTCCTCCCGGAGGGCCTCCTGCTGCGCCTCGCGGATGGCAAGCAGCTCCAGGCCCAGGGCAGCCTGCCCTTTCCGCCCGGCAGCACGTTGGCCCTGCGCGGCGTGCCCCTGCCGGAGGGCGCGGGCATCCGCCTCCAGGTGGTCCGGTCCACGCCGCCGCCCAGCCCGGCCCTGCTGGCCCCGCTGGTCCTCGGCGAGGCGGGCCCCCTGTTGGCGCGGCTCCAGTCCAGCGCCGCCCAAACGCCGCTCGGTCAACGGCTGGGCCAGCTGCTGCAGGCGGGCCTGGCCGTGGCGGAACAGCCCGAGGCCTGGTCCTCCTGGCTGAAGGAGGCCATGAAGACCCTTGCCGATCCGGCCGCCTCCCCCGCTGAGTCAGCCTTCCACCGGCTGCAAGCCAAGGAGGGCACGGGCTGGTTCGAGATTCCCCTGCCCTGGGCGCCGGGCGCAGAACCCCTGCGGCTCTGGATCGAAGGGGAAGGCGACGCCTCCGGAGCCGAGCCCGAGGCCGTCCATCGCGTCTTCCTCAGCGTCCCCTTCTCGACCCTCGGCGAGGTGCGGCTGGGCCTGGAACAGCGCAGCGCGGGGCTGCGGGTCCGGCTCTGGCTCCAGGATCCCGGGCAGATTGCGACCCTTCGCCAGGATCTGGAAGCCGAGCTGGCCTCGCTGGGGAGGCCCGTGGATCTCCAGGTGTTCGCCCTTCCCGCGGATTCGCCGGATCTGAGGGCCCTGGCGGGCGGCAGCCCCCTCCAGGCCATGGGGTGAGTCATGGCTGAAACCACCCTCCAGCCCTCTTCGGTGACGGAAGCCTTTCCGGCCCAGTCCGGAACCCGCGGTCGACGCCCGGGCCTGAGGGCGGTGCTGGCCGCCTACCTGGCAGCCTTCATCCTGCTGCACCTGGTGGCTTCCTCCCTGAGCACGAAGGATGGCGTCTTCCTGTGGTACTTCCCCGCGGCCCTGAGCGTGGCGCTGCTGCTGGCCTACGGCCCGAAGGTCCTGCCGGTCGTCATCCTCGCACCGCTCCCCGTGGACCTCTGGCTCCGCCCCATGGGGATGGGGCCCTGGACCATCCTGGCCGTGTCGGGACTCTATGCCGGCGGCCATGCCCTGGCCGCCCTGGCCTTCCGGAAGGCCCGGTTGTCGATCCGCCTCCATCGCACCCAGGACGTGGGCGGGTTCCTGCTCCTCGCCCTCCTCGGCCCCCTGCTGGCCTCCCTGCCCGTCTACGCCCTGCTGCGCCACATGGGCATCCTTCAAGGCACTCACCTCACGAACGAAGTCCGGATCCTGCTCCTCAGCGACGCCCTTGGGGTGCTCACCCTGGGACCGGCCCTGCTCCTGTGGGTGCGGCCCTGGCTGAGCCTGGGAAGCCCCCGGCTGAGGTCGCTGACGCCGTCCCCCGGTGCGCTGGAATTCCTGGCCCAGGCATTCGCCCTGATCCTGACCACGGTCCTGGTGGTGCGATTCAGCGAGCCCGGAACCCTGCACATGAAGTACCTGCTCTTCCTGCCAATGACCTGGATGGTCATCCGCGGCGGACTCCGGACGGCCAGCCTGGGCTTCCCGATCCTCGGCCTGGCCCTGACCATCCTCATCCTCAGGAACGACCTGCCGGTGGACGCCCAGTTGGGCATCCAGTCCTTCCTGGTGGCCTTGTTCGGAATGGCCATGTTCCTGGGCTCGGCCATGGACGCCCAGCGCACGGCCCTGGACATCCGCGACCGCCGCGGCCGCCACCTGAACCAGCTCATGGAGGTCACGGGGGCCATCCCCTGGGAGATGGACCTCAACACCGGACGCTGCGGCTACCTGGGTGCCGCCGTCTTGACCCACTTCAGCTGGCCGCAGGACCTCTGGCTGAAGAAGCCCTTCTGGGGGGAGGTGATCCATCCGGAAGATCAACTCTCCTTCCTCCGCTTCCTCCTGGAGATCAGCCGCCCGGAGGGGGACCGGCAGCTCGAATTCAGGCTGAGGAATCCCGATGGCGGCGAGCACTGGGTCCGGGTGGCGGGCGGCCTGGAATCCAGACAGGGGCAGGGCCGGGTCATGGGCTTCCTGTTCGACATCCATGCCCACAAGCACGCCGAGGAGAACGCCCTCCGGGCCACCCTGCGGGAGAAGGACCTCCTGCTACGCGAGATCCACCACCGGGTGAAGAACAACCTCCAGGTGGTCTCCAGCCTGCTGCGCCTGCAGGCTTCCACCCAGGAGGATCCGGCGGTCCACCTGGCGCTTCAGGAAGCCCAGGAGCGCGTGCAGGCCATCGCCCTCATCCATCAGAAGCTCAAGCACGCCCCCGACTTCTCCCAGCTCGACCTGCCCGGCTACGTGCAGACCCTGGCCGAGCGCCTGGTCCGCAGCTACGCCAGCGTGCCGGCCCTCATCGACCTCCGGGTCCAGGTGGCCACCGTGGAACTGGGACCCGACGCCCCGGTCCCGCTGGGATTGATCCTGAATGAGCTGGTGGCCAACGCCCTCCAGCATGCCTTCCCGCCCGGTCAGGGCGGCAGCCTGGACATCGAGATCGAACCGGACGCCCAGGGCCGGATCACGCTCCGCGTGGCCGACTCGGGGCAGGGCCTGCCAGAGTCCGTGGACCTGGAGAGTGGGGGCCTGGGATTCCAGTTGGTCCGCGCCCTGACCGATCAGCTGGGGGGAACCCTGGAGCTCGAACGACGCCGAGGCGCCTCCTTCCTCCTGAGCTTCCCCCCCAGCCGCCACCCATGAATCCACCCCAGATCCTCATCGTCGAAGACGAAGCCATCGTGGCCATGGACCTGCGCCTGCACCTGCAGGACCTCGGCTACGCGGTGTCCGGCCTGGCCTCCACCGGGGAGGAAGCCGTGGCCATGGCCGAGCGCACCCGGCCCACCCTGGTGCTCATGGACATCTCCCTCGGCGCTGGCATGGACGGCATCGAGGCCGCCCACCACATGCAGGGCATGGGCCTGCCGGTGGTGTATCTCACCGCCTTCGCCGACGAGGCGACGCTCACCCGGGCCAAGCAGAGCGGCCCCTACGGCTACCTCCTCAAGCCCTTCGACGAGCGGACCCTCCACTCGACCATCGAAATGGCCCTCTACCGCCACCGGATGGAACAGGAACTGAAGGCCAGCGAGTCCCGCATGCGGGCCATCATCGAGCATGCCCTGGACCTGGTCGTGATTCTCGACCAGTCCGGGCACGTGGCCTACAGCAGCCCCTCTGCGGAGCGGATCCTGGGCTATCGCCACGGGGAACGGTACGGCACGCCCGCCGCCGAACTGGTCCATCCGGACGACCGGCAGGCCTATGCCGCGATCTTGCGCGAGCTCGTCCAGGCGCCCGGCGAATCCAGGGCCATCGAGATCCGCATTCTCCATAAAGACGGCTCTTCGCGGCTCATGGAGGCGGTGGCCCACAACGCTTTAGGCGTGCCTGGCGTCCACGGCATCGTGATCAACGCCCGGGACATCACGGAAAAACGCCAAGTGGAGCTGGACCGCCAGATCATGGAAGCCAAGGTCCAGCAGGCGCAGAAGCTCGAAAGCCTCGGCGTGCTGGCGGGGGGCATCGCCCACGACTTCAACAACCTGCTGATGGGCATCATGGGCCATGCAGGCCTGGCCCTCATGGACCTCCAGGCGGACAACCCCCTGCGGCGGCGCCTGCACCAGATCGAGCTGGCGGCCACCCGGGCCGCGGAGCTGACCAACCAGCTGCTGGCCTACTCGGGCCGAGGCAAGTTCCTGGTCGAGCCCATTTCCCTCTCCCGCCTGGTGGATGAGATGGAAAGCCTGCTGGAGACCGTCATTTCCAAGAAGGCCGTGCTCGAGCACCACTACGCCCACGATCTTCCCCTGATCGACGGGGATGCCACCCAGATCCGCCAGGTGATCATGAACCTCATCACCAACGCCTCGGATGCCCTGGGCGAGCGGACCGGCAAGATCACCATCACCGTGGGCACCATGCCCACCGGGCCACTCACCCCTTGCCTGGCCGGCACGCCGCCGGAGGGGGAATCGGTCTTCCTGGAAGTGAAGGACACCGGCACCGGCATGGCCCACGACACCCTGGGCCGGATCTTCGATCCCTTCTTCACCACCAAGTTCACCGGACGCGGGCTTGGGCTGGCCGCCGTCCTGGGCATCATGCACGGCCACCACGGCGCCATCCAGGTGGTCAGCGAGCCCGGCCTGGGCACCACCTTCCGCCTGCTCTTCCCCCGCTCCGAAGGCACCCATGGCCAGGACCTCTGGCAGGACCGTCCCTCCCTGACCTACACGAGCCACGGAACCATCCTCGTGGTGGATGACGAAGAGACCGTGCGCAGCGTCGCCGCCGCCACGCTTGAACGCTGCGGCTTCCAGGTCCGGACCGCCACCAACGGTCGCGATGGCCTTGCGGTCTACCGGGACCTGGCCGCGGACATCCGCGCCGTGGTGCTGGACCTCACCATGCCCATCCTGGGCGGGGACGAAGTCCTCGGGGAGCTGCGCTCCGGAAGCGGGCCGGGAGCCATCGTGCCTGTCCTGCTCTCCAGCGGCTACAGCAGCTCGGACGTGGCGGGCAACCTCCAGCGCTTCGCTCCGATCCAGTTCCTGCAGAAGCCCTACAACCCGGTCGACCTCATCCAGAAGATCCGCAGCTGCCTGGGGGAGTGATCAGGCCTTGCGGAGCTGCTTCATCAGGCGTGGCAGGCGATTCAAGGCGGCCTGGGCCTCGGTCCACTCCTTGTGCGGGCGGGCTGGGAAGCCGGTGACGAAGCTGCCCTCGGGCAGGCTCTTGGCCACCACGCTGTTGCCGCCCACCACGCTGCGGCTGCCGATCTCGATGTGTCCCACCACACCCACCTTGCCGGCCAGCGTCACGTAATCCCCGAGCTTCGTCGAGCCGCTGATTCCCGTCTGGCTCACCAGGAGGCAGTGGTTCCCCACCTGCACGTTGTGGCCCACCTGCACCTGGTTGTCGATCTTGGTGCCGGCGCCGATGCGCGTGGGGCCCAGCACGCCGCGGTCGATGCACACGCAGGCGCCGATCTCCACCTCATCGCCCACCTCCACCCAGCCCACCTGGGGGATCTTGGCGTGGCGGCCCTCCACCAGCACGTAGCCGTAGCCGTCGCTGCCCACCACGGAATTGGCATGCACGGCCACGCGGTTCCCCAGCTGGGTGCGCCGGTAGAGCACTGCACCGGAGAACAGTTCACACCCCTCCCCCAGCACGCAGTCATCCCCGACGTGGACGCCGGGATGCAGCACGCAGCCCCGCCCCAGCACGGTGCGGGCTCCCACGGTGGCGCCGGGAGCAATGCGGCACCCCTCGCCCACGGAGGCGGAAGGATCCACCGGCGTGTCGCTCCAGCTGGGGGCCGGTTCCGGATGCAGCCAGCCGATGGCCTGGGCGAAGGCCCAGTAGGGATGCTTCACGCGCAGCACGGGGCGTTCCCCGAGGTCCACGGCGGCATCGACGAAGATCAGGCCCGCGGCGCTGTCCTTGGCCTTGGCTGCGTACTTGGGGTTGGCCAGGAAGGAGACGGAGCCCGCCCCCGCCTCTTCCAGTGGCTTCACTTCGGAAATGGCGCGTTCCGGGGGACAATGCTCCAGGACGCCACCCAGACGTTCGGCCAGATCCTGCGCGGTCAGGGTCGTCACGGTCCGGGACATGGGGCCTCCTCGTCTGCCATCAGCCTACCGTCCCCCGTTTCCAATCTCTCCCCGGAATCCGAACCATGCACCCTGTCCTCTTCGAGATCGGCTCGTTCCCCCTGGGCACCTACGGGCTCCTGCTGGCCATCGCCTTCTTCGCCGGCACGGGCCTGGCCAAGCGGCAGGCCAAACTCGATGGCCTGGCCCCGGCCGCCATCACCGATCTCGCCATCGCCATGCTCATCTCCGCCATCCTGGGCTCCAAGCTGCTCATGGTGGTGGTGGATCTCATCGGCGGCGCGCCCCTGCGGGAGGTGTTCTCCTTCGCCACCCTGCGCGCGGGTGGCGCCATCCATGGCGGCATCATCGCCGCCACGGCGGTGTTCTTCTGGAAGCTGCGCGAGGGCCAGGGCCTGCCCCTGCGGATCACCGGCGACGCGCTGGTACCCGGCGTGGCCCTGGGCCAGGCCATCGGCCGGCTGGGCTGCTTCTCCGCCGGCTGCTGCTACGGCACCGAAAGCCACGCCTCCTGGGCCACCACTTTCACGGATCCCATCGCCCACGCCTTCAGCGGCACGCCCCTGGGCATCCCGCTCCATCCCGTGCAGCTCTACAACTCGCTGGCCAACCTGACCGTGATGGCCGTTCTGCTGCTGGCCAGGCCCAAGCGGACTTTCCAGGGGCAGGTCTTCGCCCTCTACTTCCTGGTGGAGGGCCTCGGCCGCGTTCTCACCGAGACCTGGCGGGGGGACGTGGACCGTGGCACCGGCTGGCTGGGCTGGGCCTGGCTGAGCACCGGGCGCCTCACGGGCATTGCGTTCATGTTGCTGGGACTGGGCCTCTGGCTGGTCTGGAGCCGGCGTAAGGAGACCACGTGAGACTGATCGCCGAAGAGGGCGCCCCCCGCCTGGATCGCTTCCTCGCGGACCGCTACCCCGAGATCCCCCGGGCCCGCTGGGATGTCCACGTCCGCACGGGCGAGATCAGGGTGAACGGTGTGGCGGTGACCAAGGGCGGCGTGAAGCTGCGTCCAGGCGACCTGATCGAAACCGAGCTCCCGGTGGTGGCACCTCCGGCGGCCCACCTGGAAGCCGAGGACATCGACCTGCCGTCCCTCTTCGAGGACAACCACCTGTGGATCGTGGACAAGCCCGCGGGCATGGTGGTGCATCCCGGCCCGGGCCATCCGGGCGGCACCGTGGTGAATGCCCTGCTGCACCGGCTCAAGACGCCGGGCGTGGTCGAGGTCGCCGAAGACGACGAGCCCGGCGAAGACACCGAGGAGCTCTCCTCCGGGTGGCCCGGGCTGGTGCACCGCCTGGACCGCTACACCACGGGCTGCCTGTGCCTGGCCAAGACCGCCGAGGCCCAGCGGGCCATCCAGGATCAGTTCAAGGCCCGCTCCGTGGAGAAGCGGTACCTGGCCCTCGTGCGCCACTCGCCAAAGCTTCCCCAGCTTGGCAGCCTGCTCATCGATGAGCCCATCGCCCGCCACAAGCGCGACCGCCTGCGCATGGTCGTGGCCGCGGGGGGACGCTCGGCGCAGACGCGCATCCGCGTGCTGGCCCGCACCACCAGCGCCGCCCTCGTGGAATGCGAGCTGCTCACGGGCCGCACCCATCAGATCCGCGTCCACCTGGCCCACCTGCGGGCCCCACTCATGGGCGATCCCCTCTATGGCGGCCCCGGCAAGTGGAAGGATGTGGACGGCCAGCAACTGCTGCTGCCGCATCCGGCCCTCCATGCCTGGAAGCTGTCGGTGGATCATCCCCTGACCGGGGCCCGGATCGATGCGGAGGCGCCCATTCCTGAGGCCTTTCATGCCCTGGCCGCAGCCCTGGGCTTGCCCGGCTTCTGAGCCGGGCGCATCATCCCCTCAGAGCATCCGCACCCGGGGGTTCCATGCTTGGCACTGCGCCCGCGCCCACCACCTTGGAAGGCTGGCTGAAGGCCTACCCCCAGCTGCCAGGCATCCTGATGGCGGCCATATGCATGCTGGTCCTCCTCCTGGTGGTGCGGCCCAGGATCGCCTCCTGGCGACGGGGGAAGGGCCGACCGGTCCTGGACCCGGTGCAGGTGGATGAGCTGATCACGGGGTCGGGAGCCCTGGTGGTGGATCTGCGGAGCGCCGAAGCCTTCCGGACGGGCCACATCCGGGGCTGCCTGCACGTGCCTTTCGGGGAATTGCCGCAGCGATTCGGGACCCCGGACCCCAAGGCCCGCCGGGCCCTGATCCTGGTGGATGAGACGGACGAGTTGGCCCACCAGGCCTTCGACCTGCTGACCCGGCGGGGCTTCACCTGGCTCTACGTGATGCAGGGCGGTATGAGGGCCTGGCGACGGGCCAACCGGCCCCTGGCGAAGTAGAGCTATTTCTTGGGCGCTTCGGCTGCGGGCTTTTTGGGCGCGTCCAAAACCGCCGGAAGCGCATCCGTGGGGGCGCTCTGGAAAGCCAGGTGCATGATCCACCAACGCTTGCCGTCGAAGACGCACTGCAGGGCGTTGATGCCCGTGTAAAGTGCAGGGCCTTCCGCCACCAGGCGAATCTCGTAGGGCGACCAGACCTGGGCGATGCCCTCCTGTTTCGTGACAGTCACCGCCGTGCCTTTTTCGAAGAAGCCCTTCTCCCACTGGGGGATCGCGAAGGCCAGAAAGGCCTCGAGATCCATGGGGCGCATGAAGGCGCCCTTGTCGGGATGCTTGGCCGCCACCGCGAGGCGGGCATGGACGTGGAACAGGGCCCGGATTTTCTCGATGTCCCGCTTCTGGTCCTTGGGGCCGGAGATGAATGCATAGAGCGAGGCGGTGAGGGCCTCCGGGCTGCCAACCTCAGTCGGCCCCAGTTCGGCCCGAACCAGTTCCTTCACGGCGTTTGAGCTGGGTGCGGGCAGGGCGGGAAGCTCCGCGACCTTCTTCTTGGCGGGGGGTGGCCCCTGGGCCAGCAGGGACAGGGCGGTCAGGCAGAGCAGCGGGCGGATCACGGAACCTCCGGAGAGAACGACTTTGTCACGACTCGGGCGCTTCGGGGAGCCCCCAGCGGTCGTACAGGAGCAGAAGCAGCAGGCCCGGGATGGCTGCGGCGGCGCAGAGGGGGAAGTAGAGGGTCCACCCCACACGGTCGGCCAGGAACCCCGTTCCTCCCGCAAAGAGGGTGCGGGGCAGCGCCATGAGGGCGCTGAAGAGGGCGTACTGGGTGCCCGTGTATTTGAGGTTGCAGCTGCCCATGAGCAGGGCCGCAAAGGCGCTGCCGCCCATGCCGTAGGCCAGGTTCTCCAGCGAATTGGCGGCCACCAGCAGAGGCAGGTGGCGGCCCAGGAGGGAGATGGCCCAGAAGCCCAGGATGCTGCCGGCCTGCACGAATCCGCAGATCCACAGCGCCTTGCGCAGGCTCATGCGGGTGAGCATCCAGCCGCCCAGCAGTCCGCCCAGGATGATGGCCAGCATGGCGGTGGTCTTCTGCACGGTGCCGATCTGCAGCTTCGTGAAGCCCATGCCGCGCAGCAGGAAGGGCATGGTCATGGATTCCGCCAGCCAGTCTCCCAGCTTGTAGAAAATGGCGAAGCCCAGCAGATAGGCGATCCCCCTGCGGCGGAGCAGATCCGCCAGCGGCCCCGTGATGGCCTCCTGCAGGGTGCGGGGAGCCCGGGCCACGCCATCCGTATTGGTGGCCAGCCAGGTCCCCAGCATGCCCAGGCCCGTGAGGACGGCCATGAGCAGGTAGGTGGTGCGCCAGCTGTAGACTTGGGCCAGGATCATCGCCAGCCCCCCGCTCACCAGCATGGCCACGCGGTAGGCGGCGATGTGGATGCTGTTGCCCAGGCCCAGTTGCCTCTGCTCCAGCGCTTCGGCCCGCCAGGCGTCCACCGCGATGTCGAAGGTGGCGCTGCCCACGGCCACCGCCAGAGCCAGGATCACCACGCGGGTGAGATCCAGGTGGGGTTGGGTGCGGGCCAGCAGCACCAGGGCGATGGCCATGGCCCCCTGCATGGCGAGCATCCAGCCCCGACGGCGCCCAAGGCTCGGCAGGGCATACCGGTCCAGGAGAGGCGCCCAGAGGACCTTCAAGCTGTAAGGCAGGGTCACGAAGCTGAAGAGGCCGATGGTGCCGAGGCTCAGGCCCTCGTCCGTCATCCAGGCCTTCAGGGTCGAGCCCGTCAGGAAGAGGGGCAGCCCCGAGGCGAAACCCAGGAGGATGAGGACGAGCAGGCGGCGGCGGGGCATGACCGATGGTAGCGGGACCACAGCCTGACGCGCAGCGAAGCGGAGCCAACCTTTGGAATGGGTCAAAGTGGGGCGAGCCGCCGAGCCGAGCGCGGGGGGCCGGGGGGAGGCTCCGCGGAGCTAAGCGCGGAGGTCTGGGGGTGTTTGCGTAGCGAAGCGGAGGGAGCCCCTAGATCCTCGCGGCGCCTGCGCCGCAAGGGGAACCCCCGGAGAATATCAATCCGCCAGCGTGCTGAGGTCTCCCGGATCCTGCCCCAGGGCTTCCGCCTTGAGGGCGCGGCGGAGGATCTTGCCTGAGCGGGTCTTGGGGAGGGTGGCCCGGAGTTCGATGTCGGAGGGGACGGCGATGCCGCCCAGGTCCTCGCGGACGTGGTCCTTCAGGCTGGCGATGAGGCCGGGGCCCGTGGCGACCCCCGCCCGGACGACCACGAAGGCCTTGATGTTCTCCCCCTTGATGGGATCGGGGATGCCCACCACGGCACTCTCGGCCACGGCCGGATGGCGGATGAGGGAGCCCTCCACATCAGCGGTGCCGATGCGGTGGCCCGCCACGTTGAGCACGTCGTCGGAGCGGCCCAGGACGGCGATGTAGCCGTCGGCATCGCGCACCGCCACGTCGCCCACGGTGTAGTAGCCCGGGATCTCCCGCCAGTAGTCCTCGTAGCGCTTGTGATCGTTCCACACGGTCCGCAGCATGTAGGGCAGCGGGAACTTGATGACCAGCAGGCCGCCCTGGCCGTCCGGCACGGGGGACCCATCCTTGTTCACCACCGCCAGCTGGGCCCCGGGCATGGCCTTGCCCGCCTTGCCGGGACGCACTTCGAAGGTGGGCAGGGTGCCGATGACGGGCCCGGCGATCTCCGTCTGCCACCAGTTGTCCACCAGCTGGCCGTTGCCCTGGCCCACGAGGTGCTGCTGGGCCCAGCGGTGGGCCTCGGGGTTGAGCGGCTCTCCGGCGCAGGCCATGAGACGCAGGCGGCTGAGGTCGAACTTGCCGGGCGCATCGGCCCCGTGGCTCATCCACATGCGGACCGCGGTGGGCGCCGTGAACATCACGTTCACCCCGAAGCGCTCGCAGATCTCCCAGGTGACGTCGGGGCTCGGGTAGTCCGGCGCGCCCTCGCGGCACAGCACCGTGGCGCCGATGCTCATGGGGCCGTAGACGATGAAGCTGTGGCCCACGACCCAGCCGATGTCCGAGGTGCTCCAGTAGATGTCGCGTTCCTGGATCTGATAGAAGGCCTTGCTCAGGTAGTTCACGCCCACCAGGTATCCACCGGTGGCATGGACCACGCCCTTGGGCTTACCGGTGGTGCCGCTGGTGTAGAGGATGAACAGCGGGTGTTCCGCATCCACCATCTCGGGATCGCAGTGGATGTCGCGGCCCTGCTGGATGTCGTAGAAGTCCTTCTCTCGCTCGCTGGCGAAGGTCACCGGCGCGTCGCCGGGCCGGGAGCCCCGGCGGTGGACGATGACATGATCCACGGAGGTCAGGTCACGCACGGCCTCGTCCACAATGGGCTTCAGTGGGATGGCCTTCCCGCGGCGGTAGGTGAAGTCCGAGCAGACGATCACCTTGGCGCCGGCGTCCTCGATGCGGGTGCGCAGCGCAAGCGCGCCCATGCCCGCGTAGACCACGCTGTGGATGGCGCCGATGCGGGCGCAGGCCAGCATCGAGATGATGCCTTCCGGCGTGAGCGGCATGTAGAGGATGACTCGGTCACCCTTCTTCACGCCCAGGCGCTTCAGGGTGTTGGCGAACCGGTTCATCTCCCGGTAGAGGCGGTTGTAGGTGTAGGAGCGCTCGTCGCCATCCTCGCCCACCCACAGCAGCGCGGCCTTGTTGCGCCGGTCGCTGTGCACGTGGCGGTCGATGCAGTTCACGGTGGCATTCAACTTGCCGCCCAGGAACCAGGCGTGGTTGGGGGGGGTGAAGTCGAAGACCTTCGTCCAGGGCTCTGCCCAGTCCAGGGCCTTGGCCTTCTCCCCCCAGAAGGCCGCGGGATCATCCTCCGCCAGGGCCCGCTCCACTTCGTAGTTGATGGCCGCCTGCTTGGCCAGCCAGCCCTTCATGGGAATGGGGGCCTCGCCCTTCTGCAGGGCCTGGATGGTCTTCTGCTGAGTAATGCTGATTTCCACTTCGCTCATGGAGGGCTCCGAGAACGGGATGCGGTGGATGAAATGGGATTGGTTGGGAGGGAAGGTAGCACGACGCCGGGGAGATCGGTGGAATCGATGACGGTCATCACAGCTACACTGGCGCCGGAGCCCCGACCATGGCGAAAGCGATCCACCCGGCCCCCTTCGACCTCCATCCCAGCGTGGCCTATGTCCAGGCCATCCTCGCCAACTTCAAGGCCAAGACCGGACACGCCCTGGAGGATTGGGTGGTCTTCCTGCGCCGGGAGCAGCCAGCCGACCCCAAGGGCTGGCTGAAGGCCCAGGGCCTGGGCACCAACCAGGCAGGGTTTGTCCTGCAGCGGGCCGGGGCCGCCCCCGGCCATGCCTTCGACGACACGCCGGAGGGTTACCTGGCGGCGGCGCCAGGCTACGTGGACGCGCAGTACGGCGGGAAGAAGGCCCCGCTCCGCCCGCTCTTCGAACAGGTCGTGGCCCTGGTCCGCAACCTGGGCTCCGACGTGAAGGTCTGCCCCTGCGAAACCATGGTCCCCTTCTACCGGAACCATGTCTTCGCGGAGGTCAAACCCTATGCCTCCCGCCTGGACCTGGGGCTGGCCCTGGGCGACCCCGCGACCGTGGCCGATTCATCCGGAAAGCTGAAGGACACGGGCGGCTTCCAGAAGAAGGACCGCATCACCCACAAGCTCGAACTCGTGTCCGAAGCGGATCTGAAGGCCGCCCTGCCCTGGCTGCAGCGGGCCTACGAGCGGGACGGAGACTGAGCCGGCCGGAACGGCTTCAGGACTTCGGCCTGGGACGGCTGGCGGGCGGGACGATGCCGTTCATGCGGAGGTACTCCACCATCTGGCCGTAGTGGTCCATGCCGTGGAAGGCAAGGAGGGTGGCCATGCCGATGGCCGTGAAGTCCGGCCCCTGGCCGAAGGGGTTCTTGATCGGACGGCTGCCGTTCTGGGCCGTGATGGCCTGGATGGCCTTCCGGGCGTAGGCGAAGGAGTCCTTCATGTACTTCACGATCTCGGCCTTGGTCTTGAGGCTGTCGGGGCCCATCTCCATGTCCCCCACCTCCGCCGGGGGCTTCTCGCCCAGAATCATGGCGCCCATGGCGAAATTCACGGCCGAGACGTGCTTCACCTGCTGGGCGAAGGTCTTCACGCCCTTGAACTCGCCCTGGCTGGGGGCCCAGTTGAACTTGTCCTCGGGCATGGCCTCGGCGGCGCCGATGAACTGGGCCGGAACGAACTGGTAGGTGGCATCCATGGCCGCACCGACGGTGGGCTCCGCGGCGGGGGCCGGCGCGGGAGCCTTGGGCGCCGGAGCCTGGGCCGCCAGTGGCAGGGCGAGCAGGAGGGAGAGGAGCTTCGTCTTCATGTCGGACTCCTTGGAAAGGAGGCCATCCTACACCCGAGGACGCGTCCCTGTCTCAACAACCAGATCCGGTTTTAGAGGGGGAGGCCCGGGGTTTAGGGAAGCGCGACACTCACCCGGTTCACCTTCAGCACCGTGTCCAGGCCTGACGGGGCCAGCGCCACCAGGAATCCCCGGCTGCCGCCGTTGAGGTAGATGCGCGGCAGCTCGAAGATGCTGGCTTCGGCATGGATGGGCAGGGCCTTCTTGGTGCCGAAGGGGCTGGTGCCGCCCACTAGGTAGCCGCTGTGCCGGTTGGCCACTTCGGGCTTGCAGGGCTGCACAGCCTTGGCACCGATCTGCCGGGCCAGTTCCTTGGTGCTCACCTCCCGATCGCCGTGCATGAGGATGATCAGGGGCGCGCCCTTCTCGTCCTCCATGACCAGCGTCTTGATGACGGCATGTTCCTCCACTCCGAGTTCCCGGGCGCTGACCTGGGTGCCGCCATGCTCCTCGTAGCGGTACAGGTGTTCCGTGAAGGGCACGCCCGCCTGCTTCAGGGCCCGGGTGGCGTTGGTGGAGGGCGCTTTCGACATGGCATCATCATTCCATGACTCAGCATGTGGTGATCGCCGGGGGCTCCGGGGAGGTGGGCAGGCAGCTGCTGGCCCTGCTGGCACAGCGGCCGGAGCTGTCCCTGCGGGCCCTCGTGCGCCAGCTAGGCTCGCTTCCCGCCAGCGCCAACCTGGAGGAAGTGCCCTTCGACTTCGAGGACTCGGCGGCCTACGGCCCCCTCTTCGCGCGGCCCTGTGACCTGCTCCTCATCGCCCTGGGCACCACCCGCGCCAAGGCCGGCAGCGCCGAGGCCTTCCTGCGCGTGGACCGGGACTATCCGATGCGGCTCATCTCGGCCCTGGCCACCACGCACCCCGGGGCCAAGGTGGGCCTCGTGAGCAGCGTCGGGGCCGACCGGGGCAAGGGTCTGTACCTCGGCGCCAAGGCCACGGTCGAGGCCGAGCTGGCGGCCAGCGGGCTCAGCCACGCCATCGTCCGTCCCTCCTTCCTGCGCAGTGACCGCCGGGAATTCCGCCTTCTGGAAGTCCTCGTGAACCGCCTCATCGCGCCCCCCTGGCTGGCCCTGGGACGCATGGCTTTCTCCAGCAGCCCCGCCTGGTGGCGCTGGGCCCCGGTGCATGTGCGGGAGGTGGCCGCCACGCTGCTGGAGGCCACCCTGAGCCTCAAGCCCGGCCAGCGGCGCGTGCTCGAGGGCCTCGACCTGCATCCGGGCCCCGCGAGCCGATGGGGAAAGCCGTGACCCGTCCCATCACCCTCATCACGGGGGCCTCCCGCGGCCTGGGCCGGGAAGTGGCCCAGCGGCTCGTGGCGGAGGGCCACACGGTCCTCGCCGGCGTCCGGGATCCAGCGGGGATGAAGCCCCTCCCTGGCGCGGACGTGTTGCCGCTGGATGTCTCTGATCCAGCCTCCATCACCGCCGCGGCGGCTTCCATCCGAGCCCGGCACGGGCGCCTGGATGGGCTGGTGAACAACGCGGGCATCCTCCTCGACCAAGATGGCGATGCCCTGACTCTGGCGGCCGAGCTGCTGCAGCGCACCTTCGCGACCAACACCATGGGCCCCCTGCGGTTAGTCCAGGTCCTGGCCCCCCTCATGGCGCGAGGCGGCCGCATCGTGAACGTCAGCAGCGGGGGCGGCCAGCTCTCGGAGCCCGCCACCTGGGCCCCCGCCTACTGCATCTCGAAGACCGCCTTCAATGCCGTCACGGTTCAGCTCGCCGAGGCGCTGCGACCCATGGGCATCGCCGTGAACGCCGTGTGTCCGGGCTGGGTGCGCACGGACATGGGCGGGGCAGCCGCCCCCCGCAGCCTCCAGCAGGGCGCCGACAGCATCCTGTGGCTCCTGCTCCAGGCCGATCCCCTGCTCACGGGCGGCTTCTGGCGGGATGGTGCGCGGATTCCCTGGTAAGAGTCCTTCAGCGCCTTGGTGAATCGAAGTTGGAGAAGCCCCGCGATGGATGCCCCCGCCCCTGAACCGCCGGTCCACCCCAACACCGAGATGGGACCCGGATCCGCGACCAAGGCCTGCCCCGCCTGCGGGTTCGTGCAGGAGGACTGGGCCCGGATCTGCCCGAGGTGCGAGTACCTCTGGCCAGATCCGAACCAGGATCCCGATGGCTCCCAGGCCCGGCTGGCCCAGTTCCAGGACCAGCTGGCGGCGAAGGCGCCTTTCCCCGCGCTGACCCTCGGCATCATCTGCGCAAACGCCGCCATCTATCTCGCCATGCTGCTGACGGGCGTTCACTTTCTCGAACCGCGCGTGGCGGACCTGCTGACCTGGGGCGCGAACCTGGGATCGGCCACCACGGCGGGCCAGTGGTGGCGCCTGTTCACCTGCACCTTCCTGCACATCGGCCTCATCCACATCCTGTTCAACATGTACGTCCTCTGGGACATCGGGCGGTTCATGGAGCGCCTCCTCGGCGCGGCCGGGTTCGCGACGGTCTACGTCCTGGCGGGCCTCGCGGGAAGCATCGCCTCCATGTGGTGGAACCCCTACATGGTCTCGGCGGGCGCGTCGGGCGCGATCTTCGGGCTCTATGGTTGCCTCCTTGGCTACCTGCTGGCCGGAGCCCGGGACATCCCCGGGGACGTGGCGAAAAACCTCCAGAAGAACGCCCTGGTGTTCCTGGGGTACAACCTGCTCTGGGGGCTCACCCACCGCGGGCTCGACATGGCCGGCCACCTGGGCGGCCTGCTGGGGGGACTGGCCTGCGGGTTCGTGATGGCCAGGCGGCTTCAGGCCCACGGCCTTGAGGCCAGGCCGCGGGTCCATGCCCAGGTGCTGGCCTTCGGACTCGCCCTCCTGGCCCTGGCCGCGGCCCTGCGCCCGAAGACCGTGGATCTGCAGCAGGAGCTCCGCCGGTTCTCGGACATGGAGGACCGGGTCCAGACCAGGTACAGCCAGGCTCTCCAGAGGGCGCGGTCCGGGGGTCTTTCCGATTCGGAGTTCGCGATTCTCATGGATGCGGAAGTCATCCAGCCCTGGCATTCCGCCCGCCTCCGGCTCGAGGGCATCCATGGGGTGCCCAAGGACCAAGCCAGGCTGCTCGCTCGGATCGAGCAGTATGCGGACCTCCGTGAACAGGCCTGGACGAAGCTTGCGGAGGCCCTTCGGCTCCGGGACCTCGATGGAATCCAGCAGGCGAACGCCTTGCACGCGGAAGCGGACCTCCACGCCAAGAACCTCCAGCACTAGGGTCCCGCGGGCCGGCGGGTCCGATGGAATTCCCGCCGGATCACCTTCCGGAGCGGCGGGAAGGCAGGTCGGGGTACATCTTCGACACGCAGTCCGGGCAGATGCCATGGGTGAAGGTGGCCGCGGTGTGGGCCTGCACGTAGGATTCGATCTGATTCCAGTACCCAGCGTCATCCCGGATCTTCTTGCAGCTTGCGCAGATGGGCAGCAGCCCGCGCAGTTCGTGGACTTCCTCCAGAGCCCGCGCGCGTTCGCGCTTCCAGGCCCGGTGGAGCAGCCACGCCAGGCCGGAGGTGAGCAGGGTGGAGAGACCGGCCAGGCTCCAGCTCCAGCGGGACACGGTCCGCCAACGGGCCAGATAGTCCTCGGAGCCCAGGCCCACATGAAGGTAGAGCGGATGGGGCCCGACTTTGGTAAAGGCGAAGATCCGCTCGACACCATCGACCCCGCCGCGGGCTTTGTACACCCCCGAGGTGCGCCCCTGCTGGAACAGAGCCTGGAACGTCGGCGAGATGTCCCGCCTCCCCACCACCTGCCCAAGCGCCCTGTTGACGGGGTACTTGGCGTAGAGGTCCAGCTGCCTGCCCCGCAGGGTCACCGTGCCGTGGGGGCCGAGGTTGATGCGCGACATCGATTGGGTGAACTGCTCAACCGTGATGGCAGCATAGGCCACTCCGGCGAATCCTCCCGCTGGATGGTCGATGCGCCGCGCGAGGATGACCACCCACTGCCCGCTGATGCGCCCCACCACCGGCTCAGAGATCAGCAGGCCAGCCTCGGGATTCCGCCGGGCTTCGGCGAAGTAGGCGCGGTCGGCCACGCTGAAGGCGCTGCCTGGCTGCACGCCAATGCCGTGGTCGATGCGCCCCGCCGCATTCGCCGTCCGGATCGAGCTCAGCTCCGGAAACTGGGTGAAGAGGCGTGCAATGTAGTCGTTCAGTTCCGCGTCCCGGATGCCCCCAGTGCTCATCTGGCGGGTCATCTCACCCCGGAGGGCGAAGAGCGCCAGGTCGATCCGCTGGAGGTCGCCCGACATCTGGCGATCCAGCACCTGGACCAGGTTCTGGGCGGTACGGCCAGCGTCCTCCTCGGCGCGATGGAGGTGCCACTTCAGAATCACCACCGTGAAGGCCAGCACCAGGAGGTTCACCACGACGAGGACGCCGACCACGGTCCGGATGCCGCCGACCCGGTGGTCCGGAGGTCCTGGTGCCACCCCTCGGAATGCCAAGCAACCTCCTTGGCCATGCGATGCGAGTCGCCTGGCCTCAGCCGTGCATCCAGGTCATCGACAGCTGGGCCAGATTCCTTAAAAGCCAGCGGTTGATGTGGAGCCATCCCCAGGGGCCTGGCGCCCCAGGGCCCGGAAGGTGGTCCCGTCCTGCACCTCGATGCCGAACACCTCCCGCAGGATGGGAATCACCTCTTCCGGCGCCAGCTCGCGACCCTCCACCTGGTCACCGCGCAGCTCGGCGTAGGCGCGGTTGCGGAGGATGCGGCGCACCTCCGGCCCGGGCAGCTGGGCGGTGAGCGTCTTGATGAAGCGCGAGTCGGGATGGGTGCTGGTGTAGTGGCTGGCCATCTCGAAGTCGATGGGGAAGCGCGGCGCCGGTTCGAAGGCGTAGAGATCCTCCCAAGCGCCGTGATGGAAGGACTGGAGCACGCGCAGGCCGCCCTCCTCCGCCACCCGGTAGGTGTTCAGGAACTGCGAATGGGCCGCCTCATCCAGCGGCACCGGCCCCAGGAGGCCCTCGCCGCCGAAGCCCACGTCAGCCAGCCAATCAGCCCCCTCCAACCGAACCAGCAGCAGCATGTGGGTGCGGGGGAGCATCCCCTGGGCGCCCAGGCGCACCCGGGCCTCGCAGGCGATAACGTCGAAGTCGAGTTCCTTCAGCACGGCCTGGAACAGCGTGTTGTGCTCGAAGCAGTAGCCGCCTCGCTCCTGCCGGACCAGCTTGGCCTGCAGGGAGGCCAGATCCAGAGGGATGGGCAGGCCCATCTGGATGTCCAGGTTCTCGAAGGGGATGGTGGTGGCATGGGCCAGGTGCAGCGCCCGCAGGCCTGCCAGGTCGGCCCGGGGCGGTTCCTTCAGGCCGATGCGCCGCAGGTAGGCGCCCAGATCCAGTTCAGCGGACATACTGCGCATCGCCCTTGCCGAAGGACCAGTCCGCCAGGTCGTTCTCCACCAGGCAGACCAGGATGTCTTCGGACCGCAGGCCTGGATTGCGCGCCAAATTCTCGGCAATGCGGCGGTACAGGGCCTGCTTCATCTCCACCGTCCGGCCCCGGCGAAGGGTGATCTGGATGGCCACCCAGTCGGAGGTCCGCTCGATGCCCAGGTAGTGGGCATCGAAGATCAGACCCGCGGCGTGCTCGGTGAGGATGTGGAAGCGGTCGTCCGGAGGCACGTTGATCGTGCCTGCCATCGCCTCCTGGACACCATCGGACAGGGCCTGCCGATAGGCTTCCGTGGCGCCGGACCGGTGGGATATGCGGACAAGAGGCATGGGCCCTCCAGGTTCAGCGGGCCTGCCAGGCCGCGAGGTTGCGACGGATCTGGGCCGCGTGGACCTCCAGGTGCTCCCCGTAGTTGCGCAGCCAGTCATCGGTTCCATAGGGGCCACTCTGGGTGTGGCGGCCCATGCGGCCCCAGGCCTCCTCGGGCAGGCGGTCGAGCATCGCTGCCGTATGGGCGCGGGCGGTCTCCACCAGGCGCAGGGCCAGCTCGGGATCAGAGGCGTGGTAGTCGAAGCGCTTCGCCCAGGTGGTCTCGTCATAGCCCACGACGAGAGGTTCCGCCTCCGCCAGCAGGAGTCGGATGCGGATCGCCGCGTAGGTCTCGGAGTCGGCGCAGTGGACCACCACCTCGTGGGCGCTCCACCGGCCCGCGCCGGGACGCCAGGTCCGGGCCTCCGCGGGGACCTCGTCCCAGGCCTGCCGCAGCAGCGCGGCACCCTGGGCGTACCGGCGGAGGAAGGACTCCCGGGTCATTGCGTCAAAGGCCATGGGGCACCCCGCCTCCAGCATGGTCGAGTCAGGCGAAAAATGAAGCCTCATCTTGCGAGGCAGCCATGGTTACATTCTGGGAGGCACTGTCCGGAGTTTCCATGCGCCTTCCCTCCGTTTGTTTCCTTCTGGGTTTCACGGCCCTGTGCCTTCACGCCGGTGACCGGGTCACGGGCCGGGCCTTCGCCACGCGCTCCGAGGTGGCCGCCCAGCACGGCATGGCCTGCACCAGCCAGGCGCTGGTTACCCAGATCGCCCTCGACATCCTGAAGCAGGGTGGCTCCGCCGTGGATGCCGCCATCGCCGCCGATGCGGCGCTGGGGCTGATGGAGCCCACGGGCAGCGGCATGGGCGGCGACCTCTACGCCATCGTGTGGGACGCGAAAGCGAAGAAGCTGCATGGCCTCAACGCCAGTGGCCGCTCGCCGAAATCCCTCAGCCTCGATCATTTCAAGAAGCTCGGCCTCAAGCACATCCCGCCCCACGGCCCCCTGCCAGTGAGCGTGCCGGGCTGCGTGGACGGCTGGTTCGAGCTCCACAAAAAGTTCGGCAGGCTGCCCATGGCCCGGGTGCTGGCCCCGGCCATTCGCTATGCCAAGGACGGCTTTCCGGTGAGCGAGCTCATCGCCTACTACTGGGAGCGCAGCGTGCCCGTACTGGGCAAGTTCCCGGGTTTCCTGGAGACCTACACCGTGGACGGCAAGCGGGCGCCGAAGAGTGGCGAGGTCTTCCGCAATCCCCGCCTGGCCAAGACCCTGGAGCTCCTGGCGAAAGAGGGCCGCGACGCCTTCTACAAGGGCGACATCGCCCGGAAGATCGACACCTACATGAAGGCCCAGGGCGGCTTCCTCAGCTACGAGGATCTGGCCGCCCACCGCTCGGACTGGGTGGAGCCCGTGAGCGTCAACTACCGCGGCTACGACGTCTGGGAGCTGCCCCCCAACGGCCAGGGCATTGCCGCGCTGCAGATGCTGAACCTCCTCGAGGGCTACGATTTCTCGAAGATCCCCTTCGGCAGCCCGCGCCATGTCCACCTGTTCACCGAGGCCAAGAAGCTGGCCTTCGAGGACCGGGCCAAATTCTATGCGGATGCCCCCTTCATGAAAGTGCCCCTGTCCTGGCTGCTCTCGAAGGAGTATGCCGCCCAACGCCGTGCCCTCATCGACGAGACCCGGGCCGCCCGTCGCCTGGAGGCGGGCCACCCGCCCCTGAAGGAGGGCGACACCATCTACCTCACCACCGCCGATGGCGAGGGCAACATGGTGAGCCTCATCCAGAGCAACTACCGCGGCATGGGCAGCGGCATGACGCCCGGGGATCTGGGTTTCTGCCTCCAGGACCGGGGCGAGCTGTTCAACCTCGAAGAGGGCAATGCCAACACCTATGCGCCCGGCAAGCGGCCTTTCCACACCATCATCCCGGGCTTCATCACAAAGGACGGTCAGCCCTTCCTCAGCTATGGCGTCATGGGCGGTGAATTCCAACCCATCGGTCATGCCCAGATCGTGATGAACCTGGTCGACTTCGGCATGAACGCCCAGGAGGCTGGCGATGCGCCGCGCATGAGCCACGACGGATCGCCGGAGCCCACCGGCGAGAAGGGCAAGCTGCCCGGCACCATCCAGCTGGAAAGCGGCTTCCCCTACGAGACGGTGCGCGAGCTCATGAACCGCGGCCACGGCGTGGGCTGGCTCTTCGGCGGCTATGGCGGCTACCAGGCCATCCGCTGGGACCCCAAGCAGAAGGTCTACTTCGGCGCCTCGGAATCCCGGAAGGACGGCCAGGCGGCCGGCTACTGAGGCCCCGGTCCGGCTTGTGACCGCCGTCCTCGGCAGCCTGAAGAGGCGTGTTCTAGACTGCCCTGGGTCCCCCCTTCCCACTTCACCGTCGCCACCCTACCCGGACAGGGCATGATTCCCCTTCGCCGCCTCCTGGCCCGCCAGCTTCTGAGCATCCAGATTCCCCTCGTGGCCATCCTCCTCGGGCTGGTCTGGTGGGGATCCCGGACACTCCTGCTGGGGCAGGCCCAGCGCGATGGCGAGGCTCGGCTCCGCATCGCGGTCCAGGCCATGGACCAGCGCCTGACGGAGGTGGAGCAGAGTGGCATGCTCGTCCACGACTACTGGACCCAGGGGAGGCTCCGCTTCGAAACGCCTGAAGCCAACGCCTCGCTGCTCTTGCCCTGGCTGCGCAGCCAGGATGATTTCCGCCTGCTCAACTTTCTGGATGAACAGGGGCATTCCCTGCTCCTCATGCAGGGCAAGGATGGCTGGCATGGCCGCGTGATCCGGGAGGACTCCGCCGGCCGCTTCCAGCTGGGTTGGCAGAAGGCGGGGGCCCTGGGCCTGGAGCCCCCCATCCCCGGGGCCTACCGGGACCTGAGCGGCTACGATCCCAGGACCCGCCCCTGGTACCAGGAAGCCCGCGGGCTCGAGGCGCCACGCTGGTCCGTGCCCTACCGCCTGGGCCCTCCGGAAAACCGGCTGGTCATGACCTGGCTGATGCCCCTGAGAAAACCCGGGCGCCCGCTGGAAGGCGCTTTGGGACTCGACCTTGTGGCTGAGGACCTCCAGGACTTCCTGGAACTCCTCCGGCCGACCCGGAGCAGCCGGCTCTGGCTCCTCGACCAGGAGGGGCAGGTGCTGTCCGATGCCCACGGCTCCCAGGCCATGGTGGCGCTGCCTCCGCCCGGCTCCACCTCCGCCACCCTCGGTGGGCAACGCCACAGGATCCTGCGGTGCGATCTCCCCAGCCACCCCGGCTCCCAATGGCGCATGGTCCTGGCCATCCCAGAGGGGGACCTGCTCGCCACGGCCCAGGGGAAGCTGCTCGGCTTCACGGCCGCGGCCTTCGTGGTGATGCTGCTGCCCATCCTCTGGGGCCTCCGGGTGGGACGTAGGCTCTCGGACGGCATCCAGGACCTGGCCCGGGCTGCGGGGGAGGTGGGCGAGGGCGTGTCACCCCGCCGGCCCTCGAACGAGGTGCTCGAATTCCAGGTCGTGGGCCAGGCCCTGCAGTGGGCCCACGCGGAGATACGGGAACGACACGCCCTGCAGGAGCAGCTTCAGCACAGCCAGCGCCTGGAGACCCTGGGCACCCTGGCCGGCGGCATCGCCCACGACGTGAACAACCACCTCAGCGCCATCCTTGGCCAGCTGCATCTGGTCAAGGAGACGCTCCCGGACGGGCACCCCGCGCACCCTCGGTTGACCCTGGCCGAGTCCTCGGCCACCAACTGCGCCCGTACCACCCGGACCCTCCTCGCCTTCAGCCGCCACGGCAACCCTGACCTGCGCCCCATGGACCTCCACGAGCTGGTGTCGTCCACCGCGAATCTGCTGGGCTGCATCCTCGGCGGGCTCATCCAGGTCAGGGCGGAGCTGGAGCCTGGGCCCGCCCCCATCCTGGGGGACCGCCTGCAGCTGGAGCAGGTGCTCATGAATCTGGCCGTCAACGCCCGGGATGCCATGCCCCAGGGGGGAGAGCTCAGCCTGCGGACCCGCCGGACCGGGAAGGGACGCATCGAGCTCGAGGTGGAGGACACGGGGGAGGGCATCTCCGCGGAAGCCCTTCCCCGCATCTTCGAGCCGTTCTTCACCACCAAGGCGGTGGGTCAGGGGACCGGACTTGGCCTGTCCATGGTGCATGGGATCGTCCAGACCCACGGGGGGACGCTCGCCGTGGAGAGTCAAGTGGGGACCGGCACCCGTTTCACCCTGACCTTTGACCTGACCACCCCCGGGGCCCTCGACCCCATGCCGCCGCCTTCTGGGAGAAACCTCGCCGGATCACTCCTCGGGTTGCGGATTCTGGTGGCCGAGGACGAAGACTTCCTGCTCGACATGCTGGAGAGCGCCCTGGGCGCCGCCGGTGCCCATGTGACCCGGGCGGCTTCCGGCAGCGAGGCGTGGGAGGCCTTCCAGGGCCGGGCCTTCGACCTGGTGCTCAGTGACCAGCGCATGCCGGGCTGCACGGGCATGGAGCTGTTCCAGCGGATCCGCCACTCGGGTTCCCGGGTTCCCTTCATCCTTGCCAGCGGCCAATCCCTGGAAGCCTTCCAGTCCGCCTTCGCCTCGGATGCCCGGGCCCACCTCCTGAACAAACCCTTTGCCATCGACGATCTGCTGAACCTGATCCGGGGACTGACGGCCCATTGACCGCCAGGGTCCTGGCTCGGGCAGCGGCCGCTAGCCTCGGAGGTAGTCCAGGGGATCGAGACCCCACTCGGCTGGTTCCTCAAAGGACTCGATGTGGCGATCGGAGGTCAGGAGGTTGAGGTCCTTCGGAGGCAGCCCATAGCCCCGGACGGCATCGTAGATGATGCGCACCGTGGGACGCAGCAGGTCCTCCTGCTGTTCCACCACCACGGCCAGCTTGTCATCCGACAGGCGCACGAGGCTGCCCACGGGGTAGATGCCCAGCGCCCGGATGAAGAGCTGGACCAGGTCGCCGTCCAGGTGGTCGCCGCTCCACTCCAGCAGCTTCTTGAGGGCATCCGAGGGCTCCATGCCCTTGTGGTAGACCCGGTTCGACGTGAGGGCGTCGTAGACGTCCACGATGGCGGCCATGCGGCCCGCCTGGGAGATCTGCTCCCCCCGGAGCCCCGCGGGATAGCCGCACCCGCCCATCTTCTCGTGGTGCTCGGAGGCGATGCGGATCACGGTCTCCGTGATGCCGGGCGTATCTTGCAGCAGCTCCCGGCTGAGGGCCGCGTGGGATTTCATGATGGCGAACTCCTCTTCGGTGAGCCGCCCGGGCTTATTGAGGATCTCGTTGGGGATCTTCATCTTCCCCACATCGTGCAGAAGCCCGCCCAGGCCCGCCTCGCGGACCGCCTCGGCATCCAGGCCGAGGGCGTGCGAGAAGCTCACGAGGAGGGCGCAGACACTGACGCAGTGCTGGAACGTGTAGGAGTCTGCCTGCTTGATGCGGCCCAGGCTCAGCAGGGCGCCGGGGTTGCGCAGCATGGAGGCGTTGATCTCGTCCACCACGGGCATGGCCTTGGCCGGGTCCACCTGCCTGCCCAGGCGGATGTCCTGCATCATGCCCTTCACGACGCCCTGAGCCTCGCCCAGGATGCGCTGGGCCGCCACCGCCTCCTCCCGCTGGGGCACGCGGGCGGTGGGAAGCGTCGGTTTCTGGGCCCCGGAGGCCTCGAGCTGCTCCTGGAGAACCTGCTGGACTTCAGCCTCGGTGGGCGCGCCCGGCAGATCCGCCCCCTTGCCGGTGTCGATGTAGACGTCGTGCATGCCCTGGTGGCGCATTTTCTCCACCTGGCTCTCGGATCTGAGCAGGAACTGCTGCCGGAGGAACCCATGCTGCAGCCAGCCGCAATTCAGGTCGTGGATGTACATGCCCGGCTTGAGTTGGTCCACCCGCACCCGCTTGATCGCCATCCGTACCGACCCCCCGCTTCCCCCCTCCATCGGCCGGAGGGCCGGGAGGTTGAGTCGATGCCGATTCATGCCTCCAGCCGCATGGCTGCCTGACCCCGGTTTAGGGGAACCGCCCCGGCCCCGCCGGGATGTAGAATGAAGGTTCGGACCGCGCCCAGCGGCGCTTTCAGGGGGGTCGACCGTGCTTCAAGCCTATCGCCAACATGTCGCCGAACGCGCCGCCCTCGGCATCCCGCCCCTGCCCTTGACCGACGCGCAGATGTCCGAGCTTGCCGACCTGCTGGCCCACCCGCCCGCAGGGGAAGAGGCCTTCCTCCTCGACCTGCTCACCCACCGCGTGCCCGCCGGCGTGGACGACGCCGCCCGCGTGAAGGCCGCCTTCCTGGCGAACGTGGCCGCCGGCAGGGAAACCGTGGCGCTGGTCTCCCGCGAGAAGGCCACGGAGCTGCTGGGCACCATGCTGGGCGGCTTCAACGTGAAGCCCCTCATCGACCTGCTGGACGACGCCAAGGTCGGCGCCCTCGCCGCGGAAGGCCTGAAGAAGACCCTGCTGGTCTTCGACGCCTTCGCCGACGTGAAGGCCAAGGCCGACGCCGGCAATGCGAACGCCAAGGCCGTGCTCCAGTCCTGGGCCGAGGCCGAGTGGTTCACCACCCGCCCCGAGGTGCCCCAGAGCCTCACCCTGACCGTGTTCAAGGTCACGGGCGAGACCAACACCGACGACCTCTCCCCGGCACCCGACGCGTGGAGCCGCCCCGACATCCCGCTCCACGCCCTGGCCATGCTGAAGAACGCGCGCCCCGGCATCACCCCCGACGAGCCCGGCAAGGTGGGCCCCATTCAGCAGCTCGAGGCCCTCAAGGCCAAGGGGAACCTGGTGGCCTATGTGGGCGATGTGGTGGGCACCGGCTCCAGCCGCAAGTCCGCCACCAACTCCGTGCTCTGGTTCACGGGTGAGGACATCCCCTTCGTGCCCAACAAGCGCTTTGGCGGCGTCTGCCTGGGCACCAAGATCGCGCCCATCTTCTACAACACCATGGAAGACGCCGGCGCCCTCCCCATCGAGCTGGACGTCAACGGCATGGACATGGGCGACGTCATCGAGTTGCGTCCCTACGAGGGCAAGGCCCTGAAGAACGGCCAGGTCATCGCCCAGTTCAAGGTGAAGTCCGACGTGATCTTCGATGAGGTCCGCGCCGGCGGCCGCATCCCGCTCATCGTGGGCCGCGGCCTCACCGCCAAGGCCCGCAAGGCCCTGGGCCTGCCCGAGTCCACGGCCTTCCGCCTGCCGACCATCCCCGAGGACACCGGCAAGGGCTTCTCGCTCGCCCAGAAGATGGTCGGCAAAGCCTGCGGCGTCGCCGGCATCCGCCCTGGCACCTACTGTGAGCCGAAGATGACCACCGTGGGTTCCCAGGACACCACGGGCCCCATGACCCGCGACGAGTTGAAGGATCTGGCCTGCCTCCAGTTCTCCGCCGACATGGTGATGCAGTCCTTCTGCCACACCGCGCCCTACCCCAAGCCCGTCGATGTGAAGACCCACCGCGAACTGCCGCCCTTCATCACCAACCGGGGCGGCGTCTCCCTCAAGGTGGGTGACGGTGTCATCCACAGCTGGCTGAACCGCCTCCTCCTGCCTGACACCGTGGGCACCGGGGGCGACTCCCACACGCGCTTCCCCATCGGCATCTCCTTCCCCGCCGGCTCGGGCCTGGTGGCCTTCGCCGCCGCCACGGGGGTCATGCCCCTCGACATGCCGGAATCCGTGCTGGTGCGTTTCAAGGGCCAGCTGCAGCCTGGCGTGACGCTCCGCGACCTGGTGAACGCGATCCCCTACTACGCCATCCAGCAGGGCCTCCTGACCGTGGAGAAGAAGGGCAAGAAGAACATCTTCAGCGGCCGCATCCTCGAGATCGAGGGGCTGCCCACTTTGAAGGTGGAGCAGGCTTTCGAGCTGTCCGATGCCTCGGCCGAGCGCTCCGCCGCCGGCTGCACCGTGCGCCTGGACAAGGAACCGATTATCGAATACATGACGTCGAACATCACGCTCATGAAGTGGATGATCGCCAACGGCTACGAGCATCGGGCCACGCTGGAGAACCGCATCAAGGCCATGCAGGCCTGGATCGCCAAGCCCGAGCTCCTGGCGCCGGATGCCGATGCCGAGTACGCCGCCGTCATCGAGATCGATCTGGCCGAGGTGAAGGAGCCCCTGCTGGCCTGCCCCAACGATCCCGATGACGTGAAGCCCCTGTCCGCGGTGGCTGGCGTGGCCGTCGACGAGGTGTTCATCGGCTCCTGCATGACCAACATCGGCCACTTCCGCGCCGCTGGGAAGCTTCTGGATGGCAAGAGCGACATTCCCACCCGCCTCTGGATCGCCCCGCCCACCAAGATGGACGAATACATCCTCACGCAGGAGGGCTACTACGGCATCCTGGGCCGCACGGGCGCCCGGCTGGAGATGCCCGGCTGCTCGCTCTGCATGGGCAACCAGGCCCAGATCCGCAAGGGCAGCACGGCCGTATCCACCTCCACCCGCAACTTCCCCAATCGCCTGGGCATCGACACCCAGGTCTACCTGGCCTCCGCCGAGCTGGCAGCCATCTGCGCCCTGACCGGGAAAATCCCCACCGTGGCCGAGTACATGGCCCAGATCGGCGTGGTGGACGCCAAAGGCAAGGACATCTACCGCTACATGAACTTCGATCAGATTCCGGATTTCCGCGAGATCGCGGACACCGTCCAGGTCTAGGTTCCACCAGGCTCGGAAATGGCCCGGGGGCCCACCCCGGGCCATTTCCGGGTTACCGTTGCGCCGGGTTGTGTTACGCTCGTCAGTTCTTAACCACCTTTCGGGGGGTTCCCATGGGGATCTTTGAGGGCCACATCCGCGTGCACGGGGGCGACCGCTTCGCCCTGGTCGCTTCGCGCTGGAATGACTTCATCGTGGAGCGCCTCATCGAGGGCGCGAAGGACTGCATCCTCCGCCACGGCGGCACTGAAGATCAGATGGACCTCATCCGCGTCCCGGGGAGCTTCGAGCTGCCCCAGGCGGCGAAGCTCGCCGCGACCAGCGGTCGCTATGCCGGCGTCATCGTGCTGGGCACGGTGATCCGCGGCGGCACGCCCCACTTCGACATGATCGCCGCCGAAGTCACCAAGGGCGCCGCCCAAGTGGCCCTGGACACGGGCCTGCCCCTGGCCTTCGGCGTGCTCACCACGGACAGCGTGGAGCAGGCCATCGACCGGGCCGGCGCCAAGATGGGCAACAAGGGCTGGGAAGCCGCCCAGAGCGTCCTCGAGATGGTGGACCTGGCCCACACCCTTGGCGGCAAGAAGGGAAAGAAGTAGATGGGAGTTCGTCGCCGCGGGCGTGAATACGCCCTGCAAATGCTGTACGCCATGGACCTGACCGGCTACGCGCCGGACCAGGTGTTCGCCGGTTTCTATGCCATCCAGGATCTGAACCGGGATGCCTTCTACTATGCCCGGCGCCTGGTGGACGGCGTCCACGGCCAGATGGAGGAGATCGACGGCGTGCTCACCAAGTACGCTGAGCACTGGAAGATCCACCGCATGGCCGCCGTGGATCGGAACCTCCTGCGCCTGGGCCTCTACGAGCTCATGTTCGTGAAGGAAGTGCCTTTCCCCATCGTCATCAATGAGGCGCTGGAGATCGTCAAGGAATTCAGCGATCAGGAAGGCACACAATTCCTAAATGGCATTCTCGATGCGGCCCGCAAAGAATTCCGACCGGAAGAAAACGGCCCTCGCACCAAAAAGAAGGTCCCCGTGGCGGAACCTTCCGAAGAATCGTGACCTGACCCCTCCCCCCTGGTTTGGTATGCTCGATCCCTTCCCCAGCCTGACCTGATCGTTGGAGCCTTGATGAGCACCTCGCGTAAGAAGTCCGCTGCCGTGAAGAAGACCCCGGCCCCCCGTCCCGCTTCCAAGCCCGCCGCCCCCAAGGTTCCCGCCCAGGCCGTTCCGGTCCAGGCCATCGGACTTGAGGAGATCAAGTCCCTCATCGCGCTCGTGGGCCGCGAGCCCTTCCAGGAGTTCGAGTTCGAGGCCGGCGACATGCGCTTCCGCATCCGCAAGGATGGTCCCGCCCCCGTCATCCAGGCTCCCGTGGCCGCCCCCATCGTGGTGGCCGCCCCGGCACCCCAGGTCCACCCCATGCCCTCGGCTCCCCCCGCCGCCGCCCAGGCCGTCGCGGCCCCTGCGGACGAGCCCGGCATCCACTACGTCACCAGCCCCATCGTGGGCACCTTCTACCGGGCCTCCAATCCCACGGCCACCCCCTTCGCCTCCCCCGGCGACTTCGTGAAGCCCGGCCAGACCCTCTGCATCATCGAGGCCATGAAGCTCATGAACGAGATCGAGAGCGACGTCGCGGGCGAGGTTGTGAAGGTGCTGGTGGAGAACGGCACGCCGGTGGAATACGGCGAACGCCTCTTTGCGGTCCGGATCGGATAAGCCATGGGTGCCATCAAACGCAAAGCCCCTGCCGCCGTCGCGGCACCCATCGACACGCCCCCCTTCAAGAAGGTCCTCATCGCCAACCGCGGCGAGATCGCCCTGCGGGTAATTCTGGCCTGCAAGGAGATGGGCATCCAGACTGTGGCCGTCTACTCCGAGGCCGACCGCAATGCCCTGCATGTGCGCTTCGCCGATGAGGAAGTCTGCATCGGTCCCGCCCCCTCGTCGAAGTCCTACCTGAACATCCCCCAGGTCATCGCCGCCGCCGAAGTCACGGGCGCCGAAGCCATCCACCCGGGCTACGGCTTCCTCAGCGAGAACGCGCACTTCGTGGAAGTCTGCCTGGCCTGCGGCATCACCTTCATCGGCCCCAGCGCCGAGATCATCCGGAAGATGGGCAACAAAGCCCAGGCCAAGGCCACCATGCTGGAAGCAGGTGTCCCCCTCATGCCCGGCAGCGACGGCATCGTCGAGACCGTGGAAGAGGCACTGGTGGTGGCCGAGCAGATCGGCTACCCCGTCATCGTCAAGGCCAGCGCCGGCGGCGGCGGGCGCGGCATGCGCATCGTCAACAACGCCGAGGAGCTGCCGGATCTCTACAACACCGCCCGCACCGAGGCCAAGGGCGCCTTCGGCGACGACAGCGTCTACATGGAGAAGTACCTCCTCGAGCCGCGCCACATCGAAGTCCAGATCATGGGCGACCTCTTCGGCAACGTGGTGCACCTGGGCGAGCGCGAGTGCTCCATCCAGCGCCGCCACCAGAAGCTCATCGAGGAAAGCCCCAGCGCCGTGCTCACCCCCGAGCTGCGCCAGCGCATCTGCGACACCGCTGTGCGCGCCGCCAAGGCCGTGGGCTACTACAATGCGGGCACCATCGAGTTCCTGCTGGACAAGCGCGGCGACTTCTTCTTCATGGAGATGAACACCCGCGTGCAGGTGGAGCACCCCGTCACTGAGCTGGTCACCAGCATCGACATCGTGAAGGAGCAGCTCCGCGTGGCCGCCGGCCAGAAGCTCAGCTTCCGCCAGGAGGATGTGGTCCAGAAGGGCCACGCCATCGAGTGCCGCATCAACGCCGAGGACCCCTTCAAGTTCACGCCCAGCCCCGGCCGCATCACCGCCCTGCACTTTCCCGGCGGCCCCGGCATCCGCGTGGATACCGCCATGCACCAGGACGCGGTGATCCCGCCCCACTACGATTCCATGGTGGCCAAGCTCATCGCCTACGGCGCCAACCGCACCGAGGCCATCGCCCGCATGCGCCGCGCCCTGGACACCCTGGTCATCGAGGGCATCAAGACCACAGCCCCCCTGCACCGCCGCATCATGGACCATCCCGACTTCATCTCCGGCGCCTTCTCCACCAAGTGGATGGAAACCTTCATGGAAGAGCTGAAGCGCAACCCGGCTGGGGATCCACGATAGCGGGTCCCATAACAACCCGGTTGGCCCACCTTCCAGGCGCAGTTCAGCAATCCCGCCGACTCCGATAAACTGGAATCCGTGCCGCCTTAGCTCAGTTGGCAGAGCATCTGATTTGTAACCAGAAGGTCGCCGGTTCAATTCCGGCAGGCGGCTCCACCCCTTCGACCCGGCTCCCTCCCGAGCCTGCCCCTACCCTGTTCCCGTGGGCCCGTTCATCTGCAGCCAATGGATGAACACCATGTCTGCAGTCTCGAAGTGGTAGGTGAAGCTCTCCCGCGCGTGCTCAATGAAGGCAGGAACGGCCTGGTCGCCTTTGACGACCCGCCGGAGGGATTCGATGAAGGCCTTGCGCATGGCCTCGTGTTCCAGGACGTGTCCGGCGGCCCCTGCGTAGCCCCAGCTGCGCATCATCTGCTCTTCCCGGGTGAAGTGGTCGAAGGTGTGGTCGAGCAGCTGGTCCAGGAGGGGATTGAGCTCGTCGATGTCCGAGGCGCGGCGGTGGGTGCCCATCCGATCCAGGAGCTTGAACAGGCTGAGGTGGTCCGCGTCGATGCGCGGATCCATGGAACTGAAGGCTGTCTCCCTGCGTCGTCTCATGAGCCCACCCCCTGACCTCGGGGAGAGTGTTCATCCTAGTGCCGAAGGCGTACCGCGTTGCCTGAAATATCCGGCATTCCTGTTTCTTTTTGAGGGAACTTTTCGAAGGGATCGTAACCGCCCTGTGCCCTGGAAAAGACGGTCCTGGAAGGCATCTGGCGCCCGGCCCACGCTATCCTCATGATCATGCTCCTCCTTCCGCATCTGGCCCTGCTGCACGCCGTGGTTCCCGCCCTCCCCGACCTGCTGATCCAGGCATGAGCGGCGGCCCGGGCACGCCCAGCCTGCTCCGGTCTGCGGGGATCGTGGGCCTGATGACCCTGCTGAGCCGGCTCACGGGCCTGGCCCAGACCTTCTTCCTCAGCCATGTGCTCGGCGCAGGCGCCGCCGCCGACGCCTACGTGGTGGCCTTCCGTCTGCCCAATCTCCTGCGGCGGTTCACCGCCGAAGGCACCATGACCGCCGCCTTCCTGCCCACCCTGGCCGAGGCGGAGGCGGCCGAGGGCGAGGCCGCTCTGAAGGCCGTGGCGGCGCGGTTCCTCGGCACGCTCCTGGCCATCCTGCTGGGCGGTGTGGCGCTGGTGCTGCTCGCCATGGGCCCCCTGGCGGGCCTGCTCATGGGCGGCCGGCCCGAAACCCAGGCCCAGCTCACCACCCTGCTGGGCCGGATCATGTTCCCCTACCTGGCCCTGGTGAGCCTCACGGCGGGCTTCGCGGGACTGCTGAACCTGCGCCATCGCTTCGCCCTGGCGGCCTCGGTCTCCGTGTTCTGGAACCTGGCCTTCATCGCCTTCGGCTGGGTGGCCCTGCAGGTGCTGCAGCGGCAGGGGCCCGTCCCCTTCGAGACCGTGGCCGTGGTCTGCGCCTGCGCCGTCCTGGCGGGCGGCCTGCTCCAGCTGGTGGTGCTGCTGCCCGCGGTGCGGCAGGAGGGCTTCGGCCTCGCCTTCGGACTGCATCTGAAGGATCCGTGGGTGCTCAAGGCCCTCAAGCGCATGGGACCGGGCCTGCTGGCAGCGGGGATCTACCCCATAAACGCCCTCATCAGCACCATGCTGGCCTCGCGGCTGCCCAACGGCGCGCAGACCGTGCTCTACAACAGCGGGATGATGGGCGAGATGGTCATGGGGCTCTTCGCCATGAGCCTGGCCACGGCGAGCCTGCCGGCCCTGTCGCGCCAGGCCGAGGCCCGGGACTGGCCCGCCATGCACCGCAGCCTCATCCAGTCGGTCTCGGCCTCGGCGCTGCTGGTGCTGCCGGCCTCCGTGGGCCTGGCCGTGCTGGCGCGGCCCATCTGCGCCCTGCTCTTCCGCACCGGCGCCTACGGGCCCGCCGCCGCGGACTGGACCGCCTCCACGCTGGTGTTCCAGTCCCTGGGGCTCGTCTTCGTGGCCGCCCAGCGCCTGGGCAACCAGGCCCTCTATGCCCTCAAGGACTACCGCGGCCCCGCCGCCCTGGCGGGCTTCACGCTGCTGCTCAACGTCGCGCTCAGCCTCGCCCTGCTGAAACCCCTCGGCACCGGGGGCCTGGCCCTGGCCAACGGGCTCGCCAGCCTGGCGGGTCTGCTGCTCCTGATGGGGCGCCTGCGCCCCCGCCTGCCGGGGCTGAACCTGCTCCCCCTGTTGCGAGCCATCGCGAAGGCCCTCGCAGCCTGTGTGCTCATGGGCCTGCTGGCCTGGGCCGGGGCCTGGTTCCTGGCCGTGGACGCCCCCCACGCCTTCACCCGCCTGGCCCTGGGCCTCCGCCTGCTGCCCCTGGTGGCCCTCTGCGCCGCAGCCTATGGTCTGACGGCGGCAGGGTTGGGGCACCCCGAGGCGCGGGAGCTGGCGGACAAGGTCCTGCGGCGGCGGCGGAACAGGAACGCCTAGCCCTCGCTGGCGGCGGGCAGGCGCAGCTCGCGCCGGAGCGCCTTGCCCACGGCGTTCTTGGGGATCTCCGCGAGGAACCGGAAGCTGGTCGGCACCTTGTAGTTGGCCAGGAGGCCCCGGCAGTGGGCGCGGATCTCCTCGACACTCAGTTCCTTGTGCAGCACCACGAAGGCCCGCACGGCCTCGCCGGTATCCTCGCTGGGGATGCCCACGACGGCCACGTCCGCCACGTCCGGATGCAGGGCGATGCAGGCCTCCACCTCATTGGGGAAGACGTTGAAGCCGCTGACGATGATCATGTCCTTCTTGCGGTCCGTGATGTCGAGGTAGCCCTCGGCATCCAGGCATCCGATGTCGCCGGTGCGCAGCCAGCCGTCCTGGAGCGCGCGGGCCGTCTCCCCGGGCTGGTTCCAGTAGCCCTGCATCACCTGCGGGCCGCGCACCAGGATCTCGCCATGCTCGCCGGGCTGAACAGCCTGGCCCGCCTCGTCCACGATGCGCAGGTCTGTGCCGGGAAGCGGAAGGCCCACGCCACCCACCTGCCGCATGGTGCGCCGCAGGCGGCTCCCGTCCCGGACGGCGGCGTTGTAGGTGACCAGGGGGCTGGTCTCGCTCAGGCCGAAGCCTTCGATCACCAGGCAGCCCGTGACCTCCTCCCAGCGCTGCAGCACCGCGGGATGGGTGCGCATGCCGCCGGCGAAGGCGCCCAGCATCCTCCGGGTCATCTCGGGCCGGAACCACGCCTCATCGGGGAGCGCCTTGAGCAGCGTGTTCACCGCCGTCATCCAGGTCATCTCGTGGTTCTTGAAGGCCGCCCGGAGGTTTTTCAGCGGCCGGGGATTCGGCACCAGGATGCTGTGGCTGCCGGAGTGGAAGGCGAAGAACAGGTTGATGGTGAAGGCGATCACGTGGTACATCGGCAGCACCGTCAGCACGGTCTCCTCGCCGTAGGTCAGGTAGACCTTCGTGATCTCGGCGATCTGCTCCAGGTTGGCCAGCAGGTTGCCGTGGCTCAGCATGGCGCCCTTGCTGGTACCGGTGGTGCCGCCTGTGTACTGGAGCAGGGCGAGACTGTCCCGGCCGGGAGCTGGCGGCTGAATCGAATCGGGCAGCAAGTGTTCCTTGGCCCGGTACAAGGCGCCCTGGTGCAGGGCATGGGACAGGCGCGTGAAGGGCAGGCCCAGGGCCGGCACCGCACCGGAGAGCTTCAGCTTGGCCTTGATGAGGATCCGCGAGAGCAGCGGGAAGAAGTCCGCGATGCCCGTGACCACGATGGTCTTCACGGCGGTCTTGGAGACGACGGCCGCCACCTTGTCACCGAAGTGGTCGAGGACCACCAGCACTTCGGCTCCGCTGTCCTGCAGCTGGAGCTCCAGCTCCCGGGGTGTGTAGAGGGGGTTGGTGTTGACGACGACGCAGCCGGCCTTCAGGGCGCCAAAGGCGCAGATGGGAAAGGCCAGGCAGTTCGGCAGCAGGATGGCCACGCGGGTGCCCACTTCAAGTCGGAGCCCATGCCGCAGGTAGGCCGCGAAGGCCTCGGAGAATTGATCGATCTCCTTGAAGCTGAGCGAGGCCTCCATGCCATTGGGGAGGACGAGGGTCTCGGCCTTCCGGTCCCCGTACCGCTCCGCCGCCTTCCGCACCAGCTGACCCAGGTTGTCGAAGGGGAAGGGCTGGGCCTCGCGACCCACACCCGCCGGATACCCGGCCCACCACACGCGCTCGCTGTCCACTCAACCGCCTTCATTCACGAATTTCGACACGAACCGATGCCTCGGCTGACCCAGGCCCCTCTGTGAGAGAGCCACCTTTGATCTTAGCCCGTCCGGGCATCAAAACGGCCGGGCAAGCCCGGCCGTTCCTGGATCAAGTCCCCTTCAGTTCTGCAGTTCCACCGTGACCACGGCGCCGCCCATCTGGGGCATGACCGAGACGGTCTTGAGCACCTTGCGGGTGGCGGTATCCACCCACATGGTGGTGCTGCCAGGATCGCCCTCGGCGGAGGTGAGCTCCACCTTCCAGGCCTTGAAGCTGCCCGCGGGCACCTTCACTTCCTCCTGGGCCAGCACCTTGGCCTGCTTGAGCTGGACCTTCTGCTTCTGCAGGTCCACGTTGCGGAAGGTGACGCTGTAGTCCGCCGCCAGAGGCAGGCAGGCCAGGGCATCCTGGGAGCCCGAGCCGTCGGCATAGGCACCGCCGCCGAGGTCGATGCTGAAGGGCTTGGGCTCGGCGCCCATGCCCATGGTGCCCGTGGCCTTGCTGCCCTCGAAGGTGATCTCGATGGCCACGGGGCCCTGCTTCACCTGCCGCTTCTGGGGCGCCAGGGTGTCCTTGGCCATGGTCGTGGTATCCACAGCCTCGCCCATGGGCAGCTTGGCCGTATCCGTCACGACCCAGGAGCCGCCCTCCTCCTTCACGGTACGGACCATGGAGATGGGCATGCTCTGGGGGCCCATGGCGATGGTACCGGCATAGGTGAAGGTGCCGGGGGTGGGACTGGCCACGGGTTTGGGCACACCCACCGAGGCGGCGTCCGCCTTCTTGGCCAGCACCACGGTCTTGGGGTCCACCGTGATCTCGGGCAGGCGCTTCATCACGTCTTCCTTGCCGCCTTCCTGGTAGCGGGCGTGCAGGTACTTGGCCAGGAACTTCTCGGCGGCCGCGAACATGGCCTGGCTGTTGACGGGGCGGGCGAAGCCATGGCCCTCATCCGGCGCGCAGAGGTACTCCACGGGGAAGCCGCGGTCGCGCAGGGCGATGACAATCTGGTCGCTCTCGGCCTTCTTCACGCGGGGATCGTTGGCGCCCTGCACCACCAGGAGGGGCGTCTTGATCTTGGCCGCGGAGTTCAGCGGGGACTGGCGCTCCAGCTGCTTCTTACCCTCGGGCGTGGCGGGATTGCCCATGCGGGTGTGGAAGATGATGCGGAAGGATTCCCAGTAGGGGGGGATGGTCTCCAGCAGGGTCAGGAGGTTCGAGGGCCCCACGATGGGCACCGCGGCAGCGTAGAGGTCGGGGGTGAAGGCCACTCCGGCTAGGGAGGCGTAGCCGCCGTAAGATCCACCCATGATGCCCACGCGCTTGGGATCAACCATGCCGTTGGCCACCAGGTGCTTGACGCCCCAGGTGATGTCGTCCTGCATGAGGTCGCCCCACTGGTTGTTGCCGGCGTTGAGGAACGCCTTGCCGTAGCCCGTGGAGGCGCGGAAGTTGGGCTGGAGCACGGCGTAGCCGCGGTTCGCCAGGAACTGGGCCATGTTGTTGAAGCCCCAGCTGTCCCGGGCCCAGGGGCCGCCGTGGGGCACCACGACCAGGGGGAGGGCCTTGGCGGGCACGCCCTTGGGCAGGGTGAGGTAGGCCGGAATCTCCAGGCCATCGCTGGACTTGTAGTGGATGGGCTGCATGGCAGCCATGTGCTCGCGCGGCAGGTCTTCCCGGGAAACGTACTCCAGGCTCAGCTTCTTGGTGCGGCGGTCGAACAGGTAGCGGGAACCGGGATCGCGGTCGCTGTAGGCCGAGATCATGACCAACTTCTCGTCGGCGGTCATGGAACCCAGGCCGATCTCGCGACCCGGCAGCTTCTTCTGCAGCAGCTTGTAGTCGGCCTCCCAGGCCTTGTTCTTCCAGTAGATCCGGGTGCGCTCATCCTCATAGGTGGTGGCCAGCAGCTCATCCGAGAGATCCGAGAAGATGGCGCTGCCGAAATCCACGCGACCCTTGGGATCGGACTCGAGCTTCGTCTCTTCGCCGGTGGCGGGATCGAAGAGCACCAGCTCCGCGAGGTTCCGCTTGCCCTTGTTGGTCTCCAGGTAGACCCGCTTGCCATCCTTGTGGAAGGCCACGGGACCGGCGGATTCGAACACGGTGCACTCGTAGACCTTGACGAAGCGGGTGGGATCCACCCGGAGGATCTCGGTGTCGCCCTTCTCCGTGGTGCGCACGGCGAGGCGCAGGTTGGCCTTCTTGTCGAAGACCCAGCCGGCGATGCGCTCGGTGTTCTTGCGGATCAAGGTGCGCTCGCCCGTGGAGATCTTCACCTTGTAGACGTCGTGCCAGGCGGCATCCCGGTCGTTGAGGCCCACGTAGATCGTGTCGGGGTCCGCCTTGGGGACGGAGAGGATCTCTGCCCGGGCACCCTTGGCGGCGGTCAGATTGCGGGCCTCGGGGGCATCCTTGCCGGGGGCCGGCGCCGCTGCGGGATCCACGGCGTACACGTTGAAGTTCTCATCGCCGTCCTTGTCCTGCACGAAGAGGATCTTCTTGCCATCCCGGCTCCAGAAGAAGCCCGGGATGGGTCGCTTGGGATCCGCCGTGATGAGCCGGCCTTTGCTGTAGGGCTCGCCCACCTTCTTCACCCAGACGTTGCGCGTCTCCTTGTAGGGCTTGAGAAAGGCGATCCACTTGCCGTCGGGCGAAAGCTGGGCCCCGGCGATCACGGGGTTCCCGAAGAACTTGTCCCGGTCGATGAGGGGTGGCAGCTGGTTCTCCTGGGCTTCCGCCGTGACGGCTTTGGCCCCTTTGGGGGCTGGGGCCTGGGGGGCCCCGGCGGCCAGGGGCAGCGCCAGGGCCAGCGCGAGGCCCGGCCAGAGGAGGCGGGACATGGACACAGGGTTCATGGGGGGGACTCCTTGAGAAAGATGGGGGGAGGAGAAGAGGTTACGCCGATTTGCGCCCACCGTTGAGCAGAACGGCCCTGGCGGAACAGACCGGCGGCCCAGCGGTCACCCTGGAGGGACCAGCGGTCATGGAAGCTGGGCCGATCAGCTGTGCAGGGCCTCGATCAGGGCCTTCCTCAGCAGGCTCATCGAGTAGGGCTTCTGGATGAACCCGGCCAACCCCTCGCCGAGGAAGGCCTTGACCGATTCCTGCTCGCTGAAGCCGCTGCACAGGACCACCGGAAGGTCGGGCCGAATGGCGCGGAGGGCCTTGAAGCACTCCCGGCCATCCATCCGGGGCATGGTCAGGTCCACCAGGGCCAGCCGGAAGGCCTCCGGGGATTTCGAGAAGCGCTCGACCGCCTCCCGCCCATCCTCGGCCGTTTCAACCTCGAATCCGAGCCGCTCCAGGGCCTTGGCCGTGACCTCCAGAAGGGAGGCCTCGTCATCGACCAGCAGCACCCGGCCGCTCAAAACGACGTCGGAGGGATTTGACCGGGGTTGAGCGGCCTGCGGCAGGGGCACCGAAGTCGCGGGCAAGTAGACCTGGAAGCTGGTCCCGCGGCCGGGTTCGGAATACACCTTCAATCCGGCCCGGTGCCCGCGGAGGATGCCCTGGATGGCCGAAAGCCCCAGCCCATGTCCCGCGGGCTTGGTGGTGAAGAAGGGATCGAAGATGCGCGACAGGACTTCGGGCGTCATGCCCACACCTGTATCTCCCACCTCCAGGACCGCGTAGAGCCCAGGCGCAAGTCCCTGGCTGGGGAGGGTGGCGGAGACGAAGGTCTCATCCAGAATCCGGGCGCAGGTGGTGACCCGGATCTCCCCTTCCCGGTCCCCGAGGGCATCACTGGCGTTGGTGACCAGGTTGAGGATGACCTGCTGGAGCTGGGCCTCGTCTGCCTCCACCAGGGGCAGGTCCTCCGCCAGCGAAAAGTGGAGGTTCGCCTTCTTGGCGATGGAGACCTTCACGAGGTCTGTCACCTCCCGCACCACGAGGTTCAGGTCATGGGCCCGCACCACGAAACGGCCCTTTCCCGAATAGGCGAGCATCTGGCGGGTCAGCTCGGCCGCCTTGAGGGCCGCCCCCTCCGTGGCCCGAAGGCGCGCCGCGACCGGGCTGTCTTCGGGAACCTCGGCCTCTGCGAGGCTGAGATTGGCAAGGATGGCGGTCAGCAGGTTGTTGAAGTCGTGGGCGATGCCGCCAGCCAGGACGCCGAGGCTCTCCAGCTTCTGGGCGTGGAGCATCTGGCGCTCCAGCTGGAGCCGGTCCTGCTCGGCCTTTTTGCGGTCGGTGATGTCCCGCCAGGAGGTGAACAGGATGTCCTTCCCTCCCAGGGGGATGGGGATGAGCGTCACCTCGACGGGAAAGGCCTCGCCGGACATGCGCCGGTGCATCCACTCGAAGCGGTGCACCCCCCGGGCGTGGGCCGTGGCGATCATGTCCCGGGCCTTCTCCTCGCTGGCGCGGCCATCGGGCTGGACCGGCGGCGAGAGCTCCCAGGGGTGGAGGCGGAGGAACTCCGGTTCGGTGCAGCCCAGCATGTCGAGGACGGCCTGGTTGCAATCCGTGAAGCGATCGCCATCCAGCAAGAGCAGCCCCTCCACGCTGCGTTCGAAGAGCAGCCGGAACTTGTTCTCGCTTTCCAGGAGGTGGCGCTCCTTGGTCAGCCGGGCCCGCAGGTCCACCAGGCTGCCGCGGACCAGATCCCCGCCGTAGCCTGGCAGCTTCAGCAGGCGGACCTCGCAGGGAACGAGCTCTCCATCCAGGGCCTGATGGGTCCAGTCAAACTCCGCGGTCCCCTCCACCAGGGCCCGGCGGGTATGGGCTGGGGCGGCCTCAGCGCTGGCGCGGCCATCCGGCTGGAACTCCGGGCTGAGCTCGGAAGGGCCCAGCGCCATCAGCCGTGACCGGTCCGCCTTGAACATCGCCTCGGCCTGGGCATTCGCCTCCACGAAGTGGCCCGTGTTGGCATCCAGGATCACGATGGCCTCCGGCGCATGCTCGACCAGGGACCGGAATCGCATTTCGGACAGGCGCAGCTGTTCCCGCTCACGGGCCAGGTCGGAGATGTCCCGGCCTTCGGGCAGGAGGGCCACCACCTGCCCCTGATCATCGAGGAGGGGACGGATGCTGAAGCTCACCACCAGCACCCGGCCTTCCACGGTGGTGTGGGTGGTCTCCATCTCGAAGCACTCCCCCCGGGCGGCCCGCTGGATGCCGGCCTTCAGCCGGGCCTGCTCGGCCGGGTCGTGGCTCCACCAGGGGGTCTCCCAGAAGGGCACGTCCTGGACCTCGGCCATCGTGAGACCCGCCGCCTGTAGCGCGGTCCGGTTGGCGTCCAAAAGCCTCCCCTCCGGCGAGAGCACTCCCATGAAGTGGAGGCTCGCATCGTAAATGGAGCGAAGGTCGATCGGGGTGGAATCCCGCATGGTGGCTTTGTATCGGCAGGCCCCGCTTCCCGCCTGATTATGAGTGCCAGCAGGATCGCCCCGTGACCGCCGGGTGCCGCCGTGGCAGAGTCAGGAGGAGGAGAGCGCCATGAAGGCCGTCATCCAGCGCGTGCAGCGGGCCTCCGTCCGGAGCGGTGAGCTGGAGGCCGCCATCGGCCCGGGCCTGTTGGCACTGGTGGGCCTGGAGACCGGTGATACCGAGGAGACCTGCGCCTGGGCCGCCGCCAAGCTTGCCACCCTGCGCGTGTTCGAGGACGCGGAGGGAAAGATGAACCTCGGACTTCAGGAGGTGGGCGGCGAGATCCTGGCCGTCAGCCAGTTCACCCTGGCCGGCAGCATCGCCAGGGGCCGACGGCCCTCCTTCGACCAGGCCATGAACCCCGAGGACGCCCGGGTGCTCTTCCGGAAGTTCCTGGACCTGCTCAAGGCCCAGTATCCCCGCGTGAAATCCGGCTTCTTCCAGGAGCACATGGAAGTCGAACTGGTGAACGACGGACCCGTGACCTTCATCCTCGAACGCTGAGCGCCGCGAGAGCCCCTGGCGCGTTGCAGATCAACCCACCGTGGCGCAGGTCTGTGCGGGGGCGCAACGCCGCAGGCGATGCGCCCCTGCCATTCCCTGGAATTCAGCGTGCCTAAACCTGTGGCATGGCCTTGGCATAACCCACCCGTCAGACCTTTCCCCCCAAGGAGGCAACATGCGTGTTCGACCCGTGGCGCTTTGCGCCCTCGCCTTCGGCCTGCCCCTGGCCGCAGGAAACTTCGATGTCCAGGCCCAGGTGACACTGAACCAGCCCACCCAGGACCTAAAGACCGCCCTGGATGGCAAGCAGGGCTTCGGCCTTGGCATCCACGGGCTGCATCGCCGGGGGCTGCACCACACCAGCCGCACCCGCTTCGACTGGAACGTGTGGGGCCAGGGCCCCGCCGTCAACGGCGTGAAGACCCAGGTGAGCAACTACACCCTCGCCTTCGACCACCTCTACCACCTGGAGGACCGCGACCATGGGCTGTACCTGGTGGGCGGGCTCGGGGCCGTGCGCTGGTTCACCGAGCAGGAGTCTGCGCTGGGCTCCATCCGTTCGCACACCACCAAGCTGGGCATCACCGGCGGCGCCGGCTGGCAGTTCACCCGCAACCTCGGCGCGGAGGCGCGGGTGCTGGTGAGCAGCATCAACCGGACCTACGACAGCACCCTCCTCCAGGGCGCGGTGGTGTTCCGCTTCTGAGGCGACAAGCCGACGCCCCGGAGGGAGGACATCCCGCCGGGGCGTCGTGTGTGCGGTGGATTTACAGCGACAGGCGCTGCAGGCTGGCCTTGAGGCTCTCGTCGACCACGGAAAGACAATCGGCGAAGTGCGCCATGGTCTCTTTGCTGAAGCCGGGCTTGGCCGGGGCGGCCTTGAGCTGGGCCTGCAGGGAGCGCAGGGCCTCACGGGCCAGGGCGCGGGCATCGGCTGGCGTCTGCGGGTTGGCCCGGATGACCTGACCGCACAACTGGCGGAGGTGCTCCCGCTGGAGGTTGCGGCGCATCACGGACACCTCGCGGCCGCTCTTCAGCTCGCTCCAGATGGCGGTCTGCAGCGTGTCATAGAGCTCGGAAAGGCGGAAGGCCTCCTTGGGGTTCGTGAGCTTCTCGGGCATGTCGAGGATCCGCTGCGCCACGGCCGGATGGAAGACCTGGCCCAGCACCATGGTCTGGGTGCGGAGCACCCACTGGGCGGGCGAGGGATCGGCGTTGAGCGGTCCGTTGAACCGGTCCGTGGTGAGCCGGGCCAGGAACTCGGGCTTGAACTTGAACGCCTCCACCGAGAAGATCCCGGTCTCCAGCAGCTTCAGGGCCTGGCGCTGGCGCGCCGCGGGGACAGGCGTGAAGGGCGCCCGGCCCGAGCCCGCGTGATCACGCAGGTGGACCACGCCGCCGATGTACTTGGCGCTCAGGTTGGCCGAGAGGCCCACCTGGCCCAGTGCGCGGAGCAGGCCCCGGCGCAGCACCTGGTAGCCCTCGCCCGCCGGGAGGGTCTTGACCTGCAGGCGCTCCCACAACTCCTTCGAGAGCGCCAGCCGCTTCTGATAGAAGGCCAGCGGATCGGAGCCGAGGTCGCGGCGATTCACTTCGGGATCCATGCCCTCCAAGCCGCCGAAGCCGAGGGCTTCTTCGTCGGTGCCGTAGGCCAGCTGGGGCTCCGAGCTGCGCGCTGCGATCTGGGCCAGGCCGGCCTTCTCGTCACTGGCGGCCAGGGGCTTGTAGCCGTACTCGATGGCCCAGTGGTCATAGGCGCCCAGCGTGCTCATCACGTATTCGCCCTGGGGCTGGCCCTTGAGGGCGAGGTTCAGCGCGTTGTAGTCCATGACCGAGCCGGTCAGGCCGTTGGCCTTGGTGAACTCGGGGTTCGAGATCTGTTCCAGGGAGTGGATGGTCGAGGCCCGGAAGTTGTGGCGCAGGCCCAGGGTGTGGCCCACCTCATGGGTGATCACATCCTTGAGCACCGCGGCCACGTAGGCGTCCTCCTCGGGGCTGCCGGGGGCGATCTCGCCGCGGGATTCCAGCAGGTCCAGGGCGAAGCCCATCTCCTGGTGAGCTTCCGCCGCATAGGCGCAGAGGTCGTGGTCGTGCCGGAACGCGAAGGCCTCCTGGGCCTTGGGCGGCAGGGTCTCGCGGGCGTCGGTGCGGGTGCCCCGGGCCCAGACTTCGCCGATGCCGATGTCCGCGTCGAGGATCTCGCCGGTGCGGGGATCCACCTGGCTGGGCCCGATGGCGAAGCCGATGTCCGTGCCCGTGAGCCAGCGCAGGGAGGCATGGCGGGCGTCATGGGTATCCCAGTCCGCATCCTCGGGCTGCACCTTCACCTGCACCGCATCCTTGAAGCCCTGCTTCTCGAAGGCCTTGTTCCAGATCAGCACGCCTTCGGTGATGGCCGGCCGGTACTTCTCGGGGATGTTGCGGTCCAGCCAGAACACGATGGGCTGCTTGGGCTCGGACAAAGCCGCGGCAGGGTCCTTCTTCTCCAGGCGCCAGCGGTTGATGTAATGGACGCGGGGATCGACCCGGGTGTCATCGCCGAAGTCCCAGCGGGTGGAGGTAAAGTAGCCCACTCGGTCATCCGCCAGGCGGGGCGCCATGGGCTGCTCCGGCAGCTTGGCGAAGGAGAAATGCCAGCCGAGGAAGAGGCTGCGCATGTCCTCCAGCGTGCCCGGCGGGGGCACCGAGGGCATGGGCGGGGCGCCCGGCATCATCAGGGGGGGCAGCATGATGCGCTGCAGGGCGTAGTGGGCCTGCACGCGGAAGGCGGCCTGGTCTTCGGTGCTGCGGACCTTCTCGAAGAAGCTGTTGGATGGGTCGAAGCCGTAGGGCTGGCGGTAGGTGGCTTCGAGGCGCGTGGCCCCCATGGGAATGTCCCTCAGCAGCAGCGCGTTGGCTTCCACCAGGATGGACTTCCGCTCCGGGTGAGGCTGGCTGAGCACGGGGGCGCTGGAGAGCAGGCTGTCCGTGAAGCCCTCGGCCACGGCCCGGGCGGCGGGCGAGCCGGCGGGGGCCATGAAGGTGGTGTTCTTGGCCAGCATCTGCAGGGTGTTCCCCACGCGGCGGAAGCTGGCGAGGAAGCTGTCATCCATCATGCCGCCGTAAAGGCCCCGCTCGCCGGTGCCCCGGGTGCTGCTGATGGCGAAGAAGAAAGGGGCATCCAGCTGATCGGGCTTCACCTCGATCCAGACCTTGTCCTCCTTGGTCCAGAGGGTGAAGAGGCCCTTGTGCTCCTTGGCATCCTTGATGACCTCGGCAAAGGGCTTCAGGGCTCCCGGCGCAGGGGGGGCCGGCGGCGGCGCCACGGCGGGGGCGGCGGGGGCTTTGCCTCCGTTGGGTGCCGTCTGGGCCGCCAGGCTCAGGCAGAGCAGGGACAGAAGCGCGGTCAGGCGCGAACGACAAGGCATACGTATCCTCCTCACGGATGGGTGTGCATATCACCTTACGATGCCAATCACGGCCGGGTTTAGGCAAGATCCGGCAGGCCGCCGTTGGCCCATTCGCTGCACCGGAAAGCCCCGGCCCTGCTTCAATGGGAGGACCCCAGCCTGATCCCGGAGCCTCCATGATTGTCCTGACCGCGGCAACGACCGGCGTGCGCCTGCTGCTCTCCGCCCTGTCTCTGACCCTCGCGGCCCAGGACCAGGCTCCCCCCGCGAGCCCCGATGGCGGAAAACCCCTGGAATCCTGGGCGGCGGAATCGCGCCCCGTGGCCCTGGCCCGGACGCCGGGCCAGGTGAGGATCTTCGACGAGGACGACATCCAGCGCTCCGGCGCCCGCACCCTGGGGGAATTCCTGCTGCGCGAGCTGCCTTCCCAGGTGCAGAACCAGGGGGGTCCCGGTCTGCCCTCCCGCAGCTACCTGGGAGGAGGGCGTCCCCAGGACACCCGCGTGGTGGTGGACGGGGTGCCGCGGATGGACCCGGGCCGGCTGGGCCAGGACCTCAACGAGGTGCCCCTGCTGGGCATCACCCGCATCGAAGTGATCACCGGCGCGCCGGGCACCGGAGGCCGGGGTGGCACCATCGCCCTGTTCACGGGGCGGCCAGACAAGCCGGGCCTCTCCGGTGACCTGGGTGGTCTGGGCGGCAGCCAGGGCCAGGGTCAGAGCACCGCCTCACCCGGCTTCGCCTGGGAGGGGGGCTACCTGAACGGGGGGAACCTCAGCGCGCAGGAGAAGCAGACGACCGAAACGGATCGCCCCTTCCGCCTGGTCACCAACTTCCTGGGGCTGGGCCAGACATGGGGTTCGGCCACCTGGACCCTGGCCTGGCGGGGCACGTTCTTCGGGGTGCCCGAGCCCTACCAGCAGGTCACGGAGACCACCCGCGTCTACGATGCCGCTCGCGAGAGCCGGCAGCGCAGTGACGCAGGCCAACTCCGCGTGGACTGGAACCTGGCGCCTGGGCTGCGATGGGAGACCACGCTCGGCCTCGCCCGGTACCGCCATGAGCAGGCCCCCCAGGGCACCTCGCAGCCCAGCCCCTTCGAAGGCCGTGAGACCCGCTTCCAATCGGCCCTGCACTGGGCGACCGGGGCCCGGTCCGATCTCAGCCTGCGCCTTGAGGGCCAGGAGGTCCGCCAAGATGGAGATGAGAATCCGCTGATCCTGGGCTCCGCCAAGGGCCGCCAGCTGGGGCTCGGCGTCGAGTGGCGCTTCGAGCCGAGGCCGGGCCTGCGGCTGCTGGGAACCGCACAGGGCACCCGGGACCGGCAGTCCCTCCTGCTGGGCGGCGCCGACACGGAAGTGCTCGACGCCTCGGGCCACCTGCTGCGCCTGGGGCTCAACCAGGAGCTGGCCCACGGCCTGCGGATCTACTCCGCCCTGGGTGGGGGAAGGACGGCTCCCACGGTCCTCCAGCAGCTGCGCAACAGCCTGGCCCCCGCCGCCGCGCCGCTTCGCATGGAGCAATCCACCTTCATCCAGATCGGGCTCGGCTGGGGCCAGGGCAACTGGCACGGCCGGCTTGAAAGCCAGCAGCAGACGGGCAAGGACCTCCTCGCCTTCAACGGCCAGGGCTATGTCAACCAGGACCGGGTCCGGGTGCGGGGCACCGAGGCCGCCTTCGGCTGGCGCACGGCGCAGAAGGCGGGCCTCGAGGGCTTCATCCGGGCCCAGGAGGCCCGGGACCTCAACGCCCCCGCAGGTCAGGCGCTCAGCACCCTGGCCTCCCAGCGGCGCCCGTTCTCCTCCCACGGCCTGAAGGGCTACCTGGGCTGGAGCCGGGTGAGGGCCGAGGTCCACTACACGCTGCAGGGCCACCAGTACGCTGCGGCGGGGGATGGCGAGGGCGGCGGTGCCCGCGCCAATGGCCTGCCGGTCACCGTCCGCGCCACCCAGGTGGTCTACCGGGATGTCGGCATGTCCACCACGGTGAAGGCAGGCAAGCACTGGACGTTCGTCCTGCGTGGCGAGCACCTGCTCCAGCCCACCACCGACGCCGCGGCCTGGGTGGCGCGGGCACGGGAAGGCCAGAACGATGCCTCGATCATCGATGGCTACCCGGCAGCCGGCCCCAGCTACTCCGCCGAGGCGCGGTTCAGGTTCTAGCCTCCCTCAGGGATAGATCAGCCGCTCTGTGGCGAAGCCCTGGGCCTTGGCCTGCGCGACCAGCTCCTGCAGCGTGGCCTGGTCCAGTGCGGGCTTGCGGGAAAGGATCCAGAAGTAGCTTCGGTCCGGCCCGCAGATCATGGCGTAGCGCCCAGGATCGAGGGCCATGACGGTGTAGGCGCCGTAGAAGGGTCCGAAGAAGGAGACTTTGAGCCGCCCCTCCTGGGTGGAACCGATGAAAACTGCTCGGCCTTCAGCCTCTTTCCAGCGTCCCTTGGTCGCGTCCCAGCCGCGGTTCAGCACCTTGACGCTGCCATCGGCGTTGAGGCTGTAAGTGGCCGTGACCCTGGTCAGGCCCCGCTCGAAGCGATGGTCCAGCCGGGCCACCTCGTGCCATTCGCCCAGATAGCGCGGCAGGTCGAAATCCTGGACGGGCCGGATGCCCTGCGGCAAACGGGTGCAGCCCATGATCGCCAAGACAAGCACCAGGGCTAGCACTTGGGCGGGCGACAGGGCTGATCGGTGCATGGGCATTCTCCCGGGAACTCAGATCCATCCCGACCCGGGCCCCCGGGGCAACGCTCCCATGGTTCGGCCCCGGCACCTGGGGGTTAAATCTGGACACCTGGGCCCTATCGCCCCAGCCCCGCTTCGAAGGCGCGGACGGCCACCAGGAAGGCTTCGGGCGCGTCCCACATGATCCAGTGCTTGGCGCCGGGAAAGTGGATGATGCGGAAAGCCGGCAGCTCTTTGAACCCGAACTGGGCGAGGGTCGTGGCCTCCCGGGCGGGATCGGCCTCACGGCGTCCCGCCGCCAGCTGCAGGACCGGCAGGCGCAGCTGGCCTTGGCAGCCGCCCATGGAATCCCGGGTCAGGGCCCGCAGGTAGGCCTGCAGGGTCCCCGTCGGGATGCGCAGCGCTTCGGCGACCACCCGCTGGTTCTGCTCCGGTCCAGCGCTGACATGACCCATGAACACCGAGAGGGTCATGGTGGCATTCGATTCCAGCCCCGTGAGGGTGGGTTCGATGTAGGCCGCGGGGAGGGCGCTCAGGAAGCTGTCCACCAGGATCAGGCCCCGGAAGGCGCCGGGATCCTCAAGCGCCGCCCGCGCCGCGATGGGGCCGCCCATGGAATGACCGACCACCAGGCAGGGCGCGAGTCCTTCTTTCCGGACCAGGGCCGCCAGATCCTTGGCCAGGACGGCGAAGTCCGCGCGACCGTCCACCAGCGCAGGCCCCGGCGTCCCGCCGCTGCCGGGCAGGTCCACACTGATGACCGTGTGGTCCAGGGCCAACTCGGCGGCCACCCCGGACCAGACCTCCTTGTTCCCGCCGAAGCCGTGGATCAGCAAAATCCCCGGGCCCTTGCCCACCTTCTGGAACTGGGGCGTTCCCGCCTGCAGGCAGAGCGCACACAGGCAAAGCAACAGGGCTCGGAACGGCATGGGGCCTCCAGGGTGCGTCACCCAGGATAGCCGCCGCTTCAGACGCGGGGCGCCTCCAGCCCGAACTCCGCCCACCCCTCCTTGGTCGGCCCGTACGTGCTGGGCACGTGCAGCCCCGCCTGGCGCAGGAGGACCGTCATCTGGCCGCGGTGGTGGGTCTGGTGGCTGACCAGGACATACAACGCGAAGGCCCCCGTCCAGGTCTCCCCGTAGAGGCTGAAGTTGCGGCCCAGCTCGGTGTTGCTCCAGCTGCCCATGTGATCGAGCAGGGAATCGCTCACGGCGCGGTAGGTGGCGGCAATCTCGGCCATGGTGGGAGGCGGCGGGGTGGCGATGAAGCCATCGGGTCCCAGCCCCACGGGCCCCTTCACCTTGAGGCCCAGGTTCTGCGGCAGTTCCAGGATGGTCTCCACCAGGTGCCAGGCGAGGCGCCGCAGGTCCCGGTGCTGGAGGTCCACGGCCTGGTGGGCCGCGGCGTCAGGGATGGCCGCGAAGACCGCGAGGGTCTTCTCCGCCTCCTGCTGCCAGATGGTCTTGAAGTCCTCCACGCGACGGAACATGCCTGCCTCCTGGAATGCTGCCGGGAAGCATAGCGCAAAGGTCAGACTGGCGTGACGGCTCTCCGCTTGACGGGCCAGACCTCCCGGCGGCGGGCCCGGGCCAAACGGCGGATGAGCTCACCGCGCAGGTCGGCCGGATCCACGATGGCATCCACGTGCAGCTCCGCGCCCAGCTTCTTCAGGTTGATGTCCTCGTTGTACTCCTCGCGCAGCTGCTGCACGTAGGCGGCGCGTTCCGCCTCGGGCTTCTCGGCGATCTTGTTGGCGAAGACCGCATTCACGGCCGCCTCGGCTCCCATGACGGCGATGCTGGCCGTGGGCAGGGCCAGGGTGGCGTCCGGATCGAAGCCGGGGCCGCTCATGGCGTAGAGGCCCGCGCCGTAGGCCTTGCGCACCACCACACAGAACCGCGGCGTGCTGCAGCCGGCCATGGCGCTGATCATCTTGGCGCCATGGCGGATGATGCCCTGCTTCTCCACCGCGCTGCCGATCATGAAGCCCGGCACATCGCTGAGGAACACCAGTGGGAGGCCGAAGGCGTCGCAAAGCGTCATGAAGCGCGTGGCCTTGTCGGCGCTGTCAACAAACAGCACGCCGCCCTTGACCCGGGGCTGGTTGGCCAGAATGCCCACGGGCCGCCCGTTGAGCCGCGCCAGGCCTGTGATGATCTCCCCGGCGAAGAGCTTCTTAACTTCCAGAAAGCTGCCCTCGTCCACCAGGCCTTCGATGAAGTCCTTCATCTGGAAGGGGGCCATGATGTCCTGCGGCACCAGGGTGGCCAGATCCTTCGCCTTGGCTGACACGGGCTTCGGCTCCACCACAGGTAGTGTGTCTTCGCAGTGCTGGGGGAAATAGGCGAGGTACTGACGGCAGAGCGAAATGGCCTCCGTCTCCGTTTTGCAGAGGAAGTCGCCGCATCCACTCACGGAGCAGTGCATCCTCGCGCCGCCCAGGTCCTCGAGGCTGATCTTCTCACCGATGACCATCTCGGCCATGCGGGGCGAGCCCAGATACATGCTGGCGTTGCCCTCGACCATGATCACCACGTCGCAGAAGGCGGGGATGTAGGCGCCGCCCGCCGCCGAGGGCCCGAAGAGCAGGCAGACCTGGGGCACCAGGCCCGAAAGCGCCACCTCCATGTGGAAGATGGTCCCGGCGTGGCGGCGGCCCGGGAACATGTCCAGCTGGTCGGTGATGCGGGCCCCGGCGCTGTCCACCAGGTAGAGCATGGGCACCTTCAGGCGCATCGCCACTTCCTGGATGCGGATGATCTTTTCCACCGTGCGGGCGCCCCAGCTGCCGGCCTTGATGGTGCTGTCGTTGGCCATGAGGGCCACGGGCCGGCCCTCCACCGTGGCCGTGCCCGTGATGACCCCATCCGCGGGGAGATCCTTGTGCATGGCATTGGCGAAGAGGCCATCCTCCACGAAGCTGCCCTCGTCCACCAGGAGGTGGATGCGCTCCCGCGCGAAGAGCTTGCCGGCTTCGGCGTTCTTCTCATGGGCCTTGGCGGTGCCACCCTTCTTGATGCGGGCAACTTCCGAATGGAACGACTCCGGTTGCATGGGAACCTCGGGAAGGATCCTCCAGCATATGCGATCCTGAAACGATGGCGGATGCAGAGACAGCGAGGCGCAGCGGGTTCCTGACGGCGCCTTTCGTCATCTTGTGCGCGTTCTACTTCCTGGTCTTCGCGGCCGGCTACCAGCTGTTTCCGGTGGTGCCCCTGCACCTGCGCGACCTGGGCGCGAGCCTGGCGGAGAGCGGGCGCTTCCAGACGGCCTTCATGCTGGGCTCGGGCTTCGGCTCGCTGTTCACGGGGCCCCTGGGCGACCGGCTCGGGCAGCGGCGGGTGCTGCGGGTGGCCTCCCTGGCCCTGGTGGCGATCCTGGTGACCTACGGATTTCTGAAGGTGCGCTGGGTGTTCTACCTGCTCGCGCCGCTCCACGGCGTGCTCTGGTCGGCGCTGCGGACCGCCTCCATCGCCAAGGTGGGCGGCATCCTGCCCCTGTCGCACCGGGCCCAGGGCCTGTCCCTCTTCGGCCTGACCGGGCCCGGCGGCGTGGCCGTGGGTCCCCTGGTGGGCCTGTGGCTGATGCCCCACCTGGGCTTCGCCTGGATGCTCATCCTGCTGGCGGGTGTGTTCGCCGTGCTGCATGGCCTCATTGGCGCCCTGCCCCGGGAGGCCCCGCGCGAGATCGAAGCCGCGGCCCTGTTCCAGTGGCCCGATCGGGCGGTGTGGGGGACGGTGGCCGTGATGATGCTGGTGGGCCTGGGCTTCGGCCCCATGCCCCCGTACAGCGCCCAGGAGGCGAAGGCGCTGGGGATGGCCTGGCCCTCCACGTTCCTCACCTGCTTCGCCCTGGGCATGATGGCCATCCGGGGCCTGCTGGGGCTGACAGGCATGGGCCGGCGTCCCGTGGCCCTGCTGCCGTACATGATTGCCCTGGCCGCCTCCGGCTATGCCCTGCTGGCCTTCCTCCCGGGCGGCATGGCCCGGCACCTGCTCTCCGGGCTCATCTACGGCGCGGGCTACGGCATGGTCCACACCCTGCTCATCATGAACATCTTCGCCACCACACCTCCGCAGCGCACCGGCGCAGCCGTGGGGGCGCTCTTCTTCGCCTTTGACGCCGCCACCGCCCTCGGCGCGCTGGGCCTGGGCTGGGTCATGGAGCACCTGGACTTCCGGTGGGGCTGGGCCATCGGGGCGATCCTGATGGCGCTCTCGATCCCCGTGGCGCGCCGCATCGTCCGGAAGAGCGCCGCCGTGACCACCGAGCCGATCCCCTCTGGCATCCTGGAAGGATGAGGATCTTTTGAAGCCCACGACGCGGCTGGTCACCCGCAACTTCGCGCTCGTGTGGGCGCTGACCTTCGTGACGTTCTTCGCGGCCTTCCAGCTCTTCCCCACGGTGCCGCTGCGCCTGCGGGAGCTGGGGGCCAGCCTGGCCGAGAGCGGCCGCTTCATGAGCCTCTTCACGGCGGGCAGTGCCATCGGCGCGCTGTTCACCGGCCCCCTGGGCGACCGGGTGGGCCACCGCCGCCTGGTCGTCACCTGCGCGATGCTCTACGCCTGCTTCCTCGGCGCCTACGCCCTGCTGTCCAACCGTTGGGGCTTCTACCTGCTGGCCTTCCCCCACGGCATCGTGTGGTCGGGCCTGCTGACGGCCACCATGGCCTCGCTGGCCCATGTGCTGCCCGAGGACCGCCGGGCCGACGGCCTCAGCCTCTACGGCCTGGCCAGCCCGGGCGGCGTCATCGTGGGCCCGCTGCTGGGCCTGTGGATCTTCCAGCACGGCGGCTTCGCGCCCATCGGCTGGTACCTGGCTGCCCTCTTCCTCCTGCTGGGGCTGATGGGGCGCACGCTCCCGGTGGACCACCCCCACGGCCGGGCGGAGGGTTTCAAGTGGCCGGATAGGGCGGTCCTCGGCCCCTGCCTGGTCCTCTTCTGCGTCGCCCTAGGATATGGCGCCCTGGGCAGCTACACGGCCCAGGAGGGCTTGGCCCTGGGCATGCCCCTGCCCTCGGCCTTCCTGTCCTTCATGGCGGTGGGCATGGTGCTCATGCGGATCGCCATGCTGCGCCGGGGCTTTGGGAAGCGCCCCATCCGCAAGCTGCCGGGCATGCTGGTGGGCGCCTTCGCCGGCATGGCCCTGCTGGCCTGCCTGCCTGGGGGCCTGGGGCGGCACATCGCCTCGGCCCTGCTCTACGGTGCGGGCTACAGCATGCTGCACACCCTCCTCAACGCGAAGCTGCTGGAGTCGGTGGATCCCCAGCGGCGCGGCTCGGCCTTCGGCGCCCTGCTCTTCGCCTTCGACGCGGGCATCGGGCTGGGCAGCTTCGGCCTCGGCTGGGTGATCGGCCACCATGGCTACCGGCTGGGCTGGGCCCTGGGCGCCCTGGCCATGCTCGCGGCGCTGCCCACGGCGCTGAGGTTGAGCCGGGACTGACCAAGCCACCCCGACCCCGGAAAGCACAGAAGCTCGCGGTCGGCACCGATGGAGTGACGCCACCTTCTGCCGCTCCTGTGGGTCTTCAGCGCCTTCCGCGATCAGCGGATCTCCCTAGGCCCGCCGGTGGACCTTGTGGACCGAGGCCTGATCCAGGCACTTCACGAGCATCTCGTCGATGTTCACGTGGTCCGGCAACATCAGGCACCAGCGCACGCACTCGGCCACATCGAAGGCCGTGAGAGGCTTGGTGCCTTGATACACAGCCGCAGCCTTGGTGTCGTCCTTCAGGCGCACGTTCGAGAACTCGGTCTCGGCCATGCCGGGATCGACGGAGGTCACGCGGATCTGCTCCCCGTTCAGCTCCAGGCGCAGGCTGTGGGCCATGGCCTTCACGCCGAACTTGGACGCGCAGTAGACGCTGCCGCCCTCGTAGGGTTGGTGCCCGGCAGTGGAGCCGATGAAGAACACGTGGCCCCAGCCCGCCTTGCGGAGGTGCGGAATGCCCGCACGGATGGTCTTCACCACGCCCTCGATGTTGGTGCGCATCATGGCCTCGAGATCCTCATCCGGCGTCTCCCACATCTTGTAGGTGCCGCTGGCCAGGCCCGCATTGGCCACCAGCACGTGCAGGCCTCCCAAAGACGCGGCGGCTGCCTCCACAAAGGCGTTCACGCTGGCGGTGTCGCGGGTGTCCACCGCACCGGCGAAGGCTTTGATGCCGTGGGCCTGGACCAGTTCATCGGCCAGGACCTGCACGCGCTCTGCGCGGCGGGCACCCAGGGCGAGGTGGCAGCCCTGGGCGGCCAGCAGGCGCGCCATGGCGGCGCCGAAACCGCTGGAGGCGCCGGTGATGAGGACGATGGGATGCTCGGGGCGCATGGGAACTCCTGGGGGATCAGCGGTAGTTGCGATGGAACTCGCCAAGGGCATCCACCACCTTCTGGATCTTCTCGGTGGGGGGAAGGATGGTGGTGCGGAAGTGGGCGGTGCCCGCGGCTTGGCCGAAGCCCGAGCCCGGCACCACGCAGATGCCTGTCTGTTCCAGCAGGGCCAGGGCGTAGTCGAAGTCGGTCCGGCCCGGGGGCAGCACGATGCTGGGGAAGGCGTACATGGCCCCGGCGATGACGTTGCAGGAGATCCCCTCCACGCGGTTCAGCCCCTCGGCCAGCAGCACAGCCCGCTGCTTCAGCGTGTCGAGGATGGCCCTCCGTTCCGTGGCGTACTGGGCGTGGGAGGGCATGCCGGGTTTCGGCGGCCGCACCATGGCATAGGTCGCGGCCTGGCCCGCCAGGTTGGCGCAGAGGCTCACGCTCTGGAGCTTCAGGATCTGGGCGGCCACATCGTCGGGCACATTCCGGTACTCGAAGTAGCCGCCCCGCACCCCGCACTCGCCCAGGAAGCCCTTGGAGCAGGAGTGGAAACTGAAGAGGGAGACGTCCTTCGCCTCCAGCTGGTGCAGCACCTTCGCGAAGGAGGTGAACTCGTCGCCGGCCAGGTAGATGTTCTCCTGGTAGACCTCGTCCGCCAGGATCGAGAGCCCGTGGGCCTGAGCGAACTCGATGATCATCGCGATGTTGGCCTCGTCCAGGACCGCGCCGGTGGGGTTGCCGGGGTTGATGACGCAGATGGCCTTCACGGCGGTGCCCTCCGCCTTCGCCTGGGCCAGGGAGGCCTCCAGCATGGGCCGGCTCAGCTTCCAGCCATTGGCCTCATCCAGGAAGTAGGGCACCATCCGCCCTTCATAGAGCGTGATGGTGGCGGAGTAGAGCGGGTACTGGGGGATGGGCACCATGATGCCGTCGCTGGGTTTGCCGATGAGCAGGCGCAGGATGGTCTGAACGCCCTTGCTGGCGCCGTCCGTGAGGAAGATGGCATCGGGATCCACGCCGATGTGGTCACGCTCGAGGATGAACTCGGCCACGGCTTCCCGGATGTAGCGTACGCCGCGGCTCTCGCTGTAGGCGCCCAGCCCATGCTTCGTCCCCGAGAGGATGGCTTTGGCGGTCTCGATGGCATCGGGCGGAAAGGCCCCCGGGGCCCGTTCCATGAGCTCCGGATACTCGCACAGGGCCAGGAGCTGGCGGTTCCAGGTGAGGGCCTTCTGGCCCAGGGACTGGGGGTTGCCGATGTTGCAGTAGATGATCTCGTGCCCCTGCTTCTCAAGCTCGGCCGCTCGGGCCACGATGGGCCCCCGCACCGCGTACTCGGTGTCGAGGACGGCTTTCCCCAGGTCGGACAATCGGATGGTCATGGGCACTCCAACCGCTAAGTTTACCCACTGATCGCCATGTGACCGAGGTCATCCTACTCGGCGTCAGGGATACCGGCCTTGGGCGGGGAGGCGCGCGGAAGCTAGACTGGGGGTTCCGCTCCTCCGCCATCGCCACCTCCCCTCCTTTTCTTGAAGAGGCACGCATGCTTGGTTTCACCCTTTCCCCGGAACAGCAGCACGAGAGGGATCGTGCCCACGCCTTCGCCGAGAAGATCATGCGTCCCGTGGCCCGCAAGTACGACGAGACCGGCGAGTGGGCCGTGGACGTCTACAAGGCCGCCTGGGACCAGGGCTACCTGCAGGCCCTGGTGCCCGAGGACTGCGGCGGCCCCGGCGCCAGCCAGGTGGATGAGGCCATCGTCTGCGAAGAACTGGCCTGGGGCTGCGGCGGCCTCTACACCTCCATCATGGCCAACGGCCTGGCCATGACCCCCCTGCTCATCGCCGCCAGCCCCGAGCAGAAGAAGAAGTGGCTGGGCATGATCGCCGAGGAGCCCAAGTTCGCCGCCTTCTCCCTCTCCGAGCCCAATGCCGGCTCGGATGCCGGTGGCATGAGCTGCCGCGCCGAGAAGAAGGGCGACAAATACATCATCAATGGCACGAAGTGCTACTGCACCAATGGCGGCTACGCCGACTGGTATTCCCTCTTCTGCAGCACGGACCCCACCAAAGGCGCCCGCGGCACCAGCTGCATCGTGGTGCCCCGCGACACCCCGGGCCTGGTGGTGGGCAAGGCCATGGACAAGATGGGCCAGCGCGCCTCCAACCAGGTGGAGCTCTATTTCAACGATGCGGAAGTGCCCGTCGAGAACCTGCTGGGCAAGGAGGGCATGGGCTTCGTCATCGCCATGAAGACCCTCGACCAGACCCGCGCCGCCGTGGCGGCCGGGGGCGTGGGCGTGGCCCGTGCCGCCTACGAGATCGCCCTCCAGTACGCCAAGACCCGCATCCAGTTCGGCCAGCCCATCTTCGCCAACCAGGCCATCAGCTTCATGCTGGCGGACATGGCCAAGAAGATCGAGGCCAGCCGCCTGCTCACCCTGCAGGCCGCCTGGATGACCGACAACGGCATCAAGAACTCCAAGCAGAGCGCCATCGCCAAGACCTTCGCCACCGACACCGCCATGGAAGTCAGCACCGATGCCGTCCAGATCCTCGGCGGCAACGGCTACAGCCGCGACTACCTCGTCGAGAAGTGCATGCGCGACGCCAAGCTCCTCCAGATCTATGAAGGGACGAACCAGATCCAGCGGCTGGTCATTGCCAAGGAAATCCAGCAGGGGAATTAGCCGCTGAATCGTTCGGGTCGCGAGGAAACAACCTACCGGCGCTGGTCCAAGCGGAGCCTTGGCGCTCATGCAGGACCAGATTTGGAGGCTGGCCATCTGGAAAGAGACCCAGCGGGAATTGATCGCGGGAGAACACGCTTCTCAGCGAGTCCCGAGCGAATGCGCGAGGCTGGTGCGTTCCGAATGGAAATCCCGATGGCTCGTTCAACCAACCAGGTAGGCCATACTCACCATCGAAGCCGCTCCAGCAGAGAAATCTGCGGAACAGGACTCGGTTCATTCAAGGAATCCGGATCACACCCTTCGGGGGAACGGTCATGAACACGCCAAATCCCATGCAGGACGATTTCCTCGCGACCCATCGCGCCGCCTCTAGGCGGTTCAGGAAACGCCTGGCATTGGGAATGGGCCTTGCCTGGATGGCCCTATGTGGCTCCATCTCCTGTGTCGTGACTCAGCCTGTGCTCACCCGCCAGACCGGTGAAAATGCCTGGGCTGTGGATCCGCAGAGGCTGGAGGCCCATGTCCGGTTCCTGGCCGTAGAGTGCCGACCGCGAGATTGGAGCAGCCCGGCTGGATTGGCCAAGGCCGGGACCTACATCGAGGCGTCCTTCCAGCAATCGGGCGGTAGGGACTGGAAGCAGACCTTCGAGGCCCGGGGTCGCACCTACACGAACCACGGCGTCACCTTCGGCCCCGAGTCCGGGCCGCGCCTCGTGGTCGGAGCCCACTACGATGCCTGCGGGAACCTCCCCGCCGCCGACGACAACGCCAGCGGTGTCGCCGGACTCTTGGAACTGGCCCGGCGCCTGGGGATGAATCCCCCCTCAATCCGGGTCGATCTGGTGGCCTATACCCTTGAGGAGCCCCCCTTCTTCCGCACCCAGGATATGGGAAGTGCGCATCATGCCAGGAGCCTGGCCAGCGAGAAGGCCGAGGTCCGGGCCATGATCTCCCTGGAGATGATCGGCCGCTTCGAGGACAAGCCCGATACGCAGCACATCCCCTTCCCGCTGAGCTTCCTGTATCCCGACCGTGGCAACTTCATTGCGATCGTCGGGCGGTTCTCCGACATCAGCCTGACTCGCAGGATTAAATCCTCGATGCAGGCCGCCACGCCGCTCCCTGTCCGATCCCTCAGCGGTCCCCGGTGGATTCCCGGCGTGGACTTCTCCGACCACCATCCCTACTGGGACCGCGGCTATCACGCCGTCATGATCACGGACACAGCCTTCAACCGGAATCGGGACTACCACACTGAAGGCGATACACCTGAAAAGCTCGACTACCGGAGGATGGCGCAGGTGGTCCAGGGTGCAGAGCGGGCCATCCGAGAGCTCGCCCGATAGGACGAGGGACCGGGTGTCCCGTCCCCCCGGCGGCACGCGCCTGATTCCGCAGGCACGCCCCATTTTGTCCCTTGAAGCGCGTCAACCCCCACCCTAGAATCCCTTCCAACCAACCATCTTTACCAGCCTCAGAGCCGTGAAGTGGGGGAGGGACTCCCGTCGGGGATCCCTGTGTCTCCGGAGCGCAAGCCCCCGTGGTCCGCATGCCTGGTGCGGATCGCGCGACCAACCGCCAGGCGAGCGGGGCCATGTCCCCAGGAAGAAAGTCATGTCCGAAGGTACCGTCAAGTGGTTCAACGCCGAGAAGGGCTTCGGCTTCATCACCCCGGATGAGGGTGGGGCCGATGTCTTCGTCCACTACTCCGCCGTGCAGACCAAGGGCTTCCGCACGCTGGAGGAGAAGCAGCGCGTCAGCTTCGACGTGGTCCAGGGTCCCAAGGGACCCCAGGCCGCCAACGTCAACAAGGTCTGAGCAGCCCCCGGTTCAAAGACGAGCCCCGGTCCGCCGGGGCTCGTTGCACGGAGGGCGATCCCGGAATGCCCCAACCCCGGGGGGACCGGCTCATACTCGATCCATGACGGAATCCGGACGATCTTGGCTGCGCCGAGCCCTGCTGGCGGGGGTGCTGACCGCGGCAGCCCTCGGCGGCATGGCCCTCCTCACTTCGCCGCCCGGAGGCATGGCTCCCCTGCCGGCCCTGGCCCTGATCCTCGGAACCATGGGACTGGGCGCCTGGATCGGGGTCGGCGCCCGGGCCCGGTGGGTGGACCGACCACGCCTCCACCTGGCCGAGCGGCGGTGGGCCCAGGGTGACCACCCCTACGAGGTGCTCCAGGTGCTTGGGGCCTCGCTGGGGAACCGAGGGGAACTCGGCTACCGGGTCCTCCAGCTGAGGGGCACCCTTGAGCTCTCCCTCGGCCAGCGGGACCGCGCCTGGCTCGACGGGCTGGAGGCGCAACTCGCCCGGCTGCCGCTCTGGAAGCGGGTGCTGGTGTCCCGGGCCTTCAGGAAGGTCCCGGGCACCCCTTCCGCCCGGAGGCTGGCCTGGGGGGCGCGCCTCATGGCCCTCGCACCGCACATGGGCCGACTCCGGCACCTCCAAGGCATCCTGCTGCTGCGGGTGGCCGAGCCGGAAGCACTCCACGGGGCCTGGGTCCACTTCGAGGAGGCCCTGCCCCTCTCCTGGGATGACCCCCTCGTCCTGGAGGACCTCATGCTGGCCGGCCTCCAGCACGGGCGTGAGGACGTGGCCGAGCAGGCGCTGGCGGTCCTGATCTCCCGCCACGGGGATCCCCGGCTGCCCTGGGACCGGAGCGCCGCCGGCATGCACCTCCTCAGGAACAACCGCTACGCCGAGGCCCTCGCGCTGGTCCAGAACCTGCCCGCGGAGCGGCGCACCCAGCCCCTCCACTGGCTGGCGGAAACAGTCTCCCGCCGTCAGCTGGGGGACCGGGAAGGCGCCTGGAAGGTGATCGAGACTGCCATCGGCCGTCTGCCCGGCGCCTTCCGCCTCTGGATGGAGCGCTACCAGATCGCCTTGGAACTGCACCGGGACGGGGATGCCCTGCTGACCCTCGAACGGGCCTGGGACACCATCCCTGAAGGCCCAGAGGGTGAATCCTTCCGACAGGAATGGCACCTCCGCCGCGCGGAATACGCCTTTTGGTGGGAGGACCGTCCGGCCTTCGCGAAGGAGCTGCTGGATCAGGTCCCCGTCGATCAGCAGGGGGGACACCACCCGCCCCTGAAGCTGCAGATCCTGGCCGCCGAGGGCGCCTACGAGGCCGCCTACGCGGAGGTGCTGGCCCTCCTCAAGGAGCAGCCCGGAGACGTGGACCTGCTGCTGCTGCAAGCGGATTGCCTGGCCGGCATGGCGGCCTGGGAGGCCCTGCTCCCCTTCCTGGAGGGTCTGGGAGAAGCCTGCCGCGAACGGCCTGCGTTCTGGCATCTGCGGGGACTGGCCCGGGCCCACCTGGGAGACGCGCTCCCCGCCCGGCTGGATCTGGAGCGGGCCGCCCGCATGGATCCGCATGGGCTCCGCTTTCTTCTGGATGCGGGCCACGCCTGCGCCGAGCTGGGCGACTGGGACCGCGCCGAAGGCCATTGGCGCCAAGCCCTCCACGTGGACCCCCAGGCCGAGGAGGCGCTCATCCATCTGGCCGAGGCCCGCCGCGAACTGGAGGACCTGGATGGCGCCCGCCGATACCTGCGGGAATGCCTCATGCACCATCCAGAGAGCGTGGATGCCCAGACCCGCCTGGCAGAGCTGGAGGCCAACTAGGAGGCGAGCTCCCCCTTCAGCAGCGCCAGCTTGGTGTCGTAGCGGGCCTGCATCTCGGGCATGGCCCATTTGCGGGCCCTCTCCAGGGCCTTGATGGCCTCCTTCCGCTGTCCCTGGGCCAGGGCCAGCCGGGCCTGGATCAGGTAGAAATCCGGTTCCTGGGGCAGCAGCTTGATCGCCTGCTTGATGCGCTTCCCCGCCTCCTCCCAGTTGCTGTCCTGGAGGGCCTCCTCGGCGAGGAAGGCGTTGAAGAAGGGATCCCGCTTCCGGACCTCCATGCCGCGGTCCCGGAAGACCTGCGCCTCCCCTTCACGGCCCTGGGCCCGCAGGAGGTTCTCCAGGTTGCCGCAGGGGGCGCCATCTTTGGGATCGGCCTCGATAGCCTTCAGGAAGGACTTCTCGGCCTCGGCCTCCTGCCCAAGGCTCCGTTGGACCACCCCCAGGATGTTCCATCCCACCCCCAACCTCGGATCCACCTGGATCGACCGGTGGGCCGACTGCAGAGCCTCGTCCGAGCGGGACTCCCCCATCAGCTCCACGGCGCGGTTGCTGTAGAACAGGGCCAGCACGCGCTTGGGCTCCAGGGGCACGATGAGCTGCGTGTCCTTCCTGATCTCGGGAAGGAAGTCCGCCACGAGTTCCTGCCCCACCGTGCCGGCGGGAACGACCGCCACCACGTGGCGCTCGTAGCGCACCGTGGTGCCCACCCTCCGCCACCGGCTGACCCTCAGCGATTCGCCATACCGGGCCTCAAGGCCAATGGATTTGCAGGCCGCCACATAGAGCGCCGTCAACGTCAGGCAGTTGGCCTTGCGATCCCGCCAGGCCTCGATGGGGGTGCGGGTGTAGGCATTGTCGTAGGTGATCCCGAGCCCCCCTTCCTCGGGGGGAAGGAAGAAGGACTTGAGGAGGTACCCGACCTTGGTGGCAACCCCCATGTGGCCGATGGTCTGCTTCTGGGCGAAGGCCTTCAGCTCCGGGGGGGCTTCAAAAGGATCCTCGCCGGCCGTCAGGAGGGTCGCGCAGAACAGGAGGGGCAGAAGTCGTAGGCGCACGGGAAGCTCCCGACACAACATAGGTCTACGGACAGAGGGTTCAACCGATTATGCGATCCTGGAGACCTTCCTAGGGGAAAACATGTCCAAGCCGACCGCCGTGGTTTGCGCCTATTCCAGCGTGGGTACCGCCGCCCTGGAGGGGCTGCTGGAAGCGGGCGTGGAGGTCAGTGCCCTCTACACCTACGCCCAGGGGCCGGACGAGCTGTGGTTCACCCCGCCTGCGGTGCTGGCCGCGGCCCAAGGCATTCCCGTGACCATGGCCCCGGCGTTCAACGACGACGCAGTGTATGCGGCCATCCGGGCACTCCAGCCGGATTTCCTTTTCAGCTTCTATTTCCGCGAGATGATCCAGGCCCGCTTCCTGGACCTGCCGCGCCTCGGGGCCTACAACCTCCATGGCAGCCTGCTGCCGAAGTACCGGGGCCGGGCGCCCATCAACTGGGTGCTGGTGAAGGGCGAGCCCGAGACCGGCGTCACCCTCCACGCCATGACCCCCAAGCCCGATGATGGCTTCATCGTGGCCCAGACCCGCCTGCCCATCGCCTGGGACGAGACCGCCCTCAGCCTCACAGACAAGGCCGCGGCGGCCGGGAGGGATCTCGTACGGGACGCCATCCCGGGCCTGGTGGACGGTTCCTGCCAGCGCATCGACCAGAAGACCCTCGGGCCGTCCACCTACTTCGGCGGCCGCAAGCCCGCGGACTCCCGGCTGGACTTCGCCATGACTGCGGCGGAAGCCTTCAACCAGATCCGCGCCGTGGCGGATCCCTGGCCCAACGCCTTCCTGGAGACGCCCCTGGGGACAGCCAAGATCGCCTGGGCCCTGCCGACGGCCGAGCCCTGCCCCCAGGGGCGCTTCCGCCTCACCCAGGAGGGTGTGCTGCTCGGGTTCTCGGGCGGCGCCCTGAGGCTCCACACCCTGAAGGTCCGCGGCCTGAGGGTGGAGCGCCCCACGGACCAGGCGGCCGCCCTGCGGGAACTCGGCCTGGCTGAGGCCTGATTCCGGGGTCCACGCCAGCCCTCGAACCGGAGATCCTCTCCTCCTCACGGGAGACAGTTCAGGAGGCCATCCGGGAGCACCTCGGCTATCCTGGCCCCGATTCCCGAAAGGCCCCCATGCGAAGCGTCATCACTGGAACCGGCATCGGCGTGCCCCCGCACCTCGTCACGAACGAGGCCCTGTCCAAGCTCATGGACACCTCGGATGAGTGGATCCGGGTCCGCAGTGGCATCCAGGAGCGGCGCTATGCCGAGCCGGGCCAGGGCTCCACGGATCTCGGGGTGATCGCCGCCCGGAACGCCATCGCCGATGCCGGGCTGACCTCAGCCGACATCGATGCAGTCCTCTTCGCCACCATGACCCCGGATCACGTGCTGCCGGGCAATGGCCCCCTCCTGCAGGCGGCCCTGGGCTTGGGGGATGTCCCCACCTTCGACATCCGGCAACAGTGCAGCGGCTTCCTCTACGGGCTCGAACTGGCCGACCTCATCCTCCAGAGCGGCCGCTACCGGCGCCTCCTCCTCGTGGGCGCCGAGGTGCACTCCCCCTTCATGCCCTGGCATCTGGGGTGGGACACGGTCATTGGGCGCTCCACCCGCGAGATCACGGAAGCCGAGCGGGCCGCCAATACGGCCATCCGCGACCGGACCGTGCTTTTCGGTGATGGCGCTGGGGCCGTGGTGATCGAAGCCCGCGAGGGCGAGACCGGCCTGGGCCCGATCCGCCTCCACACAGACGGCGCCGCGGCCGGTGTCCTGACCATGCCGGGCGCCAGCTTCAAACGGCGGCCCTTCGTGTCGCACGAGCAGATCGACGCGGGGGAGACGGTCCCTGTCATGTCCGGCAAGGAGGTCTTCCGGACCGCCGTGACCCTGATGCCCCAGGCTGTCCGCGAGGTCTGCGCCCTCTCGGGCCTGGCTGTGGAGGACCTGGATCTCCTGCTCATCCACCAGGCCAACCTCCGCATCATCGAGGGTGTGCAGAAGGCCCTGGGCCTGCCCCCCGAGAAGGTGCCCCACAACGTCGAGCGCTGGGGCAACACCACCGCCGCCACCCTGCCCATCCTGTTCCACGAGTGTCGCCAGCAGGGGCTGATCCGCCCAGGCATGAACGTCATGTTCACCGCGCTCGGCTCGGGCCTCCACTGGGGCGCCGCGCTCTACCGGGCCTGATTGCCGCTTCCCCCGGGCCGGGGCTAGAATCCTGGCATTCCCAGGAGCCCCCATGCCCCCGCGACCGATGGCCTTGGCCCTGCTCGTCCCAGCGCTTGTCCTCTCGGCCGGGACCACCAAGCCGAAGAAACCCGCCACGGGACTCGTCAGGTCCGCCAAAGAGGCCAAGACCATCGCGGAGCGGGACACCGGAGGGAAGGCCGTATCCGCGCGCCGCATCCCCCTCAACGGGGCCTCCGGCGGCTGGGAAGTGGATATCCACATGCCACGGGAGGAAAAGGGCTGGCGCTGCATCATCGATTCGGACACGCGGATGGTCCACAGCAAGACCCGCATCGACCAGCCTGGCGGGAAGGGCAAGTCCGAAGGTCCCGTGCGCATGGTCAAGGGGACCCGCTGACGACGGCTCCCCGATCCGATCCGACCGTTCGCCGGTTTTTCCCACCAGACGCCCTGGCCGGCTTGCCAACCGGCCTAGAATCGTACCCGTGGCCAATGCCACTTAGGAGAACGACACATGGGTCTGATGGACTGGGGCAAAGCCCAATTCCTCGACATCCTCGAATGGTTGGATGATTCCACGGACACGCTGGCCTGGCGCTTCCCCATGCGGGGCCAGGAGATCCAGAACGGCGGCCAACTCGTCGTGCGGGAAAGCCAGGAAGCGGTCTTCGTCAACGAAGGCCAGATGGCGGACGTGTTCAAGCCCGGCACCCACCGGCTGACCACCCAGAACCTGCCCATCCTCGCCACCCTGAAGGGCTGGAAGTACGGTTTCGAGAGCCCCTTCAAGAGCGATGTCTACTTCATCTCCACCAAGCTCTACAACGACCTGAAGTGGGGCACCTCGAACCCCATCATGATGCGCGACGCCGATTTCGGCATGCTGCGCATCCGGGCCTTCGGCATCTACTCCATCAAGGTCGTGGACAGCGCCACCTTCCTGCGCCAGCTCGTGGGCACCAACGGCGTGTACACCGTGCCCGACATCTCCGAGCAGCTGCGCAAGACCATCATGAGCCGCTTCACGGACGCCCTGGGCGAGGCCAAGATCCCCGCCCTCGACTTGGCCGCGAAGTACGACGAGATCTCCGACTTCGTGAAGCAGAAGCTGCAGGAGGAGTTCAAGTCCATGGGGCTCGAGCTCTCCAAGTTCTTCGTGGAGAACATCAGCCTTCCCGAGGAAGTGGAAGCCATGATGGACAAGCGCACCGGCGTGGGCATGATGGCCCCGGTCATGGGCGCCTACACCCAGATGCAGGTGGCCGACAGCATCCCCCTCGCCGCCCAGAACCAGGGTGGCGTAGCCGGCCTGGGCATGGGCATGGGCGTGGGCTTCGGCATGGGCAACATGATGGGCCAGCAGATGGCCGGGGCCCAGCAGCAAATGGGCCAGCAGGGCTTCCCCGCCGGCAACTCGCCCGCCGCCGCGGCGCCATTGAAATCATTGAAGGAAGAGCTGACGGAGCTCAAGGAACTCTTTGATGGCCAGTTGATCAGCCAGGGCGAATACGATGCCCAGCGCGCCGTCATCATGAAGAAGCATGGGATGGGGAATTAGGCATCCATTCTCCGTTCCACAACGCACGCGGCCCTTCGGGGCCGTGTTCTTTTTGCCTTTGAGCCCTTCACGGTGGAGTGGCACATGCCTGAAGCCCCCCGCGCCGCGCCGTGGCGCAACCGATCTAAGGCGTGACAACTCAGTCGTGATGATGCTCGTGTCCGTCCGCTTCGTGTTCATGCACGAACCGGTGCTGATGGCGGTCAGCCATGGCCTTGGTCTCGAAGTGGAGGGTGAGGTGGCGCACGCCGAACCGCTCGGCCAGCAGATGCTCGATGCGCTGCTGATGGGCTTCCGTGTCTTCCAACCGCTCAGCCTCCACGATGACGTGGGCGGTACAGACCGTCAGGTGGCTGCAGACCCGCCAGGAGCGCAGGTCTTCAATGCCCGTGACGCCTGGCAGCCGCAGCAGCTCGGCTTTGGCCTCCTCTTGGTTGAAGGCGGCGCGATGCATGAGGATGCCCAGGGCGTCGCGCAGGAGCAGGAAGGCGCCGCGCAGGATCACCGCCGCGATGCCCGCCGCCAGGAGCGGATCCACCCATTTCCAGCCGGTGAAGCGGATCACCACCATGCCCACCACCACGGCCAGATTGGCCAGGCTGTCCCCCAGGGCGTGCAGGTACGCGCTCCGCAGATTCAGGTCCCGCTCCTGGCCGGTGCCTTCCGAGGGAACCAGCACGAACGCCGCGGCGAGGTTCAGGCTCAGGCCGAGCACGGAGAAGGCGATGGCCCAGCCCAGCTTGATGGAGACTGGGTGCCTCACGCGGTTCCAAGCCTCGAACAGCACAGCCCCGGCCAGGATCACCAGCAACAGGACCCCCAGCAGGGTGTTGAAGATCTCGATCCGGTGCCAGCCATAGGTCCAGCGATCGCAAGGCTCGCGCCGGTTGGCCAAGCGGATGCTGCCCAGAGCGAGCAGGTTCACCACCGCATCATTCAGGTTTTCGAGGCTGTCGGACACCAGTCCCAGCGAGCCGGTCCAAAGCCCGCCGATGCCCTGGACCAGGAAGTTCAGGCCGAAGATCAGCGAGCTGAGGGCCAGCCGTCCAGAGGTCGTGGGCCCGTGGGAATGGCTCATCACTCGCCCTTGTACCGGGGTGGGCGCTTCTCGCGGAAGGCCGCCAGCCCCTCCAGGCGATCCTGCGTGGGAATGACCTGGGCGTAGCAGGCCTCTTCCAGCGCCAAGCCCGCCGCGAGGTCCAGCTCCATGCCCTGCCCCACGGCCTGCTTCGCCAGGCGGAGGGCGATGGGGCCATTCGGCAGGATCTCCCGCGCCAAGCCCAGCGCCCCTTCCAGGGCCTGCCCGGCGGGCACCACGCGGTTCACGAGGCCGAGCCGGCCCGCCTCCTCTGCGCCGAAGCGCCGGGCGGTGAAGATCAGCTCTTTGGCCCGGGCGGCGCCGATGAGGCGGGGCAGGCGCTGAGTGCCCCCTCCCCCGGGAATGATGGCCAGGGCCGCCTCCACCAGCCCCATCTTGGCCTCGGTTCCTGCCACCCGCAGGTCTGCGGCCAGGGCCAGTTCCAGTCCGCCTCCGAAGGCGGCACCCTCCAGCGCGGCGATAACCGGCATGGGCAGGGACTCCACCTCGGAGAAGGCCGCCCGGATGCTCTGCACAAAGATACCGGCCTCCTCGGGGGACATGCCGGCCCGCTCTTTCAGGTCGGCCCCGGCGCAGAACACCCCGGGCACCAGGCTGTGCAGCACCACCACCCGCACGGTGCGATCCGTCGCCAGGGCCTTCACCGCCGCGCGGAATTCAGAGAGGAGCTGCCGACCCAGGGCATTCTTGGCCGCCGGACGGTCCAGCCCCAGCAGCACGAGGCCAGCGTCCGGACCGGGGAGGTGTTCGACCCGGACCTCCATCAGCCCAGCTCGACGATGGGATCCCCTTCGTTCAGGAACTGCTCGGGGGCCACGAAAACCTTCTGGACCGTGCCCTCCTCGGGGCTGCCCACGGGAATCTGCATTTTCATCGACTCGATGATGACCAGGTCCTGATCCTCGCCCACGGCATCGCCCTCGACGACACAGACTTCCAGGACCTTCCCAGCCATCTCGGCCTTCACCAGCACCATCTGCCACCTCATGAGGAGATGGCCAGTGTAGCGGTGCGGCGCGCTATTCGTCCCGCTCGGAATCTCCGATCACCACCAGGTCGTCATCCTCGTAGGCGAAGTCGCCCTCCTCGATGAGGATCTCGCGGACTTTGCCGCCCTCGGGGGCATTGATGTAGAAGGAGGTGCGGGAGGAATCCGTGCCCTCGAGGATCATCAGGGGCTCGTCCTCTTCCACTTCCTGGCCGGGGCGGACGAGGACGTCCACCACGTAACCCGGCCATTCCGCCCTCACGATCATGCTGCCTCCCCTTCGGTTGCCTGTGACCTTGGCGGGGAGAGTATGGCGCCGGAAGGTTCCGCGCAAGTGCCGGAAGCCTTTCTTTTCGTCACAAGTCTTGTCTGGGATACTGGAGGGCTTGGAGGATGGAATGGCAGTCGCATGTGGCATCGTGGGCCTACCCAACGTGGGGAAATCCACCCTTTTCAACGCCCTCACCCGCGCGGGCGCGGCTTCGGCCAACTATCCCTTCTGCACCATCGAGCCCAACACCGGCGTGGTGGATGTGCCAGACCCGCGGCTGGCGCCCCTCGCGAAGATCGTGAACCCCCAGCGCATCTTGCCTGCGGCCCAGGGATTCGTGGACATCGCCGGCCTCGTCCGGGGCGCCAGCAAGGGCGAGGGGCTGGGCAATGCCTTCCTGGGCCATATCCGGGAAACGGATGCCATCGTCCAGGTGGTCCGCTGCTTCGAAGACGGCAACGTCACGCATGTCGAAGGCGGCGTGAACCCCGAGCGCGACCTGAGCATCATCGAGACGGAGCTGGTCATCAAGGACCTCGACGCCATCGAGAAGGGCCTGGAGCGCCACCGCAAGATCGCCAAGACCGGCAACAAGGAGTCCATCGCCCTGGTGGCGGTGCTGGAGCCCCTGTACGCCACCCTGAACGACGGCAAGTGGGCGCGCACGGCCGGCCTTTCGGCGGAGGACAAGGCCCTGGTCAAGTCCTATGGGCTGCTGACCCTCAAGCCCACCCTCTTCGTGGGGAACATCGGGGAGGAGGACATTCGGAATCCCCAGGCCAACCCTCACTACGTGAAGCTCCAGGCCCTGGCCGCCGAGCGGGACGCCCCCTGCATCCCCATCTGCTCCAAGCTCGAGGCGGAGATCCAGGACCTGCCCGAGGAGGACCGCCCCATGTTCCTGGAGGAGGCCGGACTGACCGAACCCGGGCTGAATGTCCTGATCCACGCCAGCTATGACCTGCTGGGCCTCCAGACCTACTTCACCGCCGGGGTGAAGGAGGTCCGTGCCTGGACCATCCACAAGGGCGACACGGCCCCCCAGGCCGCGGGCGTCATCCACACCGACTTCGAGAAGGGCTTCATCCGGGCCCAGGTCATCGCCTACGAGGACTTCATCCAGTACGGCGGGGAGCAGGGCGCCAAGGACGCCGGGAAAATGCGGACCGAGGGCAAGGACTACGTCGTCAAGGACGGCGACCTCATGAACTTCCTGTTCAACGTCTAATATTCCCATCTAGGATTCAATTCCCCTGCCCTCCGGCCGATGCCTTGGGGAAGGCGGCGCAATGGATCTGGTGAACGTCAGCAGCTGGACGGGGCGGGGGACTCCCATCGAGGACCCGGGCCTCATCCGCCAGGCCATGCAGGACCTTCTCAGCCGGGAAACCGAGTTCCCCATCAAGGTGGAGGGAACCCATACCCTCCCCTACTCGTCCCGGGTCCATCACATCGACCTCAAGAAGGGCTGCATCCACCTCAAGCTCATCCGCCCCCTGCCCCATGAACTGGCCGCTGGCGCCGCCTTCGACATGGTCTTTCTCGTGGGAGACCAGCGCTACTGGGCACCGACCACCTTCCAGGGGCGTGAGAACTACCTTCTGTACCGGTTCAGCATCCCCGCCAGGATGGCCCCCGCCGACCGCAGGCAGCACAAGCGCTACCCCTTCCGCCCCAGGGAGAAAGCCTATGTCGTGGCCCAGGATGGGGTCATCCCGGGTCATGGCATTTCCGGGCCCCTGGTCAACCTCTCCGAGGGGGGCCTGGCCTTCCGGGTGGACCGGGTCATGCGTCTGGATGACCACCTGCGGATCACCCCGGGGATGGGCTTCTTCGACCGGGGCAAGTCCTTCCCCGTGCTCAAGGTCCGGGACCTGCCGAACCTCCCCCTCTTCGAGGCCCGGGGGGTCCTGGCCAACGCCCAGGAGCGCAACGGAGGCATCATCCTTGGGCTCCAGTTCCTGGACCTCCGGGAGGCCGAGCTCCGGGAGCTCCGGGTGGTCCTGGACATCCGCGAACGCATGCTGCGAACCCCCTCCGGCCAATCCGCCGACGCCGCGCGGCCCTCCGGCCCACGGACCTCCACCCTCGCCAAGGAACCCGCCGCCCGGACCGCCCCCGCAGGCGCCCTGACCCCTGACGCCCTCCGGCTGCTGGGGCGCCGGTCCACCCGCTTGGTTCTGGCCATGGCGGCGGGGCCCGAGCGCGACCTGGTGGCCCAGGCCCTCGCTGCAGCCGGTTATGTCCGTCAAGAGGCCCTCGAAACCCTGGAGCAGGCCCTGGCAGAGCTGCGCGCAGACCGCTACTCCAGCTATCCGCTCCTGCTCGCGGAGACCCATGCCGGAGATGGCGTCACTTTGAAGAAAATCCAGGGCCTCCAGCGCGAGCTGGGAAGTGCCCGGGAGTGGGCCGCCGCCCTGATGGCCAAGGGGGAGGCGCCTCCCGAAACGGGGGATCCCCTGATCCGTCCCATGGCCTGGCCGGTGGCAGGCGACGCCTCCTGGCTGGGCCTTCTGGATGAACTGGCGGGACTGGATTAGGGCCATCACGGGTGGAAGGCCCCGCCAAGATCCGGCCTAGATCGGGGTAACCTTCACCAGGTTGCCGCCGCCGTCCACGCGGAGGAAGCCGTCCTCGATGCGGTTCCCGCCCCGCAGAACCGGGTCGGCGGCATCCTTGGCGAGCAGGACACCGCCCCTGGCGTTGCGGCGGACGACGCACTCTTCCAGGGTGACGTCGGAGTCCTCCATGAGCAGGAGTCCCGTGTCCCGCCCCTCGTTCAGGCTGCACCGGACCAGCAGCAGGCTGCCTCCGGGCTCCACCTGGACGCCGGCCCCGGCATTGCCCGCGACCTCACAGGCATCCAGGACCCCCTGACCGCCGTCGGCGCAATCCACACCCACCGACCGCCCTTCGGAGAAGGCGCAGCTCCGGGCCTGGACGGTGGCCCCGTGGTGGATGAGCAGGCCCGCGCCACCATTGGCCTGCACCTGGCAGCCCTCCATGGTGGCCAGGCCCCGGTCCATGACCGATACCCCGAAGCCCGCGTTCCCGGCCACGCGGCACTGGCGGAGGACCACATTGGCCCCGGCCAGGACATGCACACCAGCACAGGCGTGATTGCCGATATCCGAGGATTCCGCGACCACCTGGCTGTGCTCGAGGGCCAGCAGGCCAGCGAAGCGGCTGTCCAGGAGGCGGCAGCCGGTGAGCTGGACCCGGCCCTCGCCTTCGACCTCCACCCCGCCCGTCTCGCCCTGCAGCGTCGAGCCCACCAGGGTCGCCTGGCCCCGTCCGTGAACCCGCAGGGCCGCGCCGGAACCCGGGCCGATGACCACGTCCTCGAGGGAGATCTGGGCCCCGGAGTCCACATCCACGCCCGTTTCCTGGAACCCCTGGATCCGGCCCCCTTCCACGCGGGCCGATCCGGACTTGACCTTCAGGACCGCTTCTCCCGCTGGCCCTTGCAGCGTGAGCCCGCGCAGGGTGATGGCCTGGGCCTGGGCGATCAGGGCCGGGCCGGTGCTGGCCTGGATGATCACCTCACCGGGCTCGCCCAGGGCCAGGATGGACACATCTTTGTCCACCACGAGGGATTCCCGGTAGATGCCCGGCAACACGAGGATTTCGCTTCCCGCCTTGGCCTGGCGCAGCGCCACCTTCAGGCTCAGGCACTGGCCCTGCCCGCCCTTGCCGACCCGAATGCGGTGGCCCGACCCTTCGGGCTCGGGGCGCACGGGGCCGGGGACGGGGACGGGGACGGGGGCGGGGGCCGCCACAGCCGCCGGAGCCTCCGCGGGCCCCCGCAGCGCCTCCCGGATGGCAGCCCCAAGGCTTTCGGCATCCGGATAGCGATCCTGCGGCCGCTTGGCCAGGGCCTGGTCCACCACCGCGATCAGGCTCCCCGGCACATCCTTGAGGTCCGCCGGGCGGATCGGCTCAGGGGCGTGGCGGAGGATGCAGTTGAGCACCGAGGTCGTGCTCTCGCCGTGGAAGGGCTTGCGGCCCCCCGAGAGGATCTCGTACAGGATCACCCCGAGCGCGAAGATGTCGGAGCTGGCAGTGGCGGAACCCGTATCCAGATACTCCGGCGCCATGTAGCTCACCGTGCCCATCCAGACGCCGGACTGGGTGAGGCCCGAAGGCCCCATGTGGGCCACGCCGAAGTCCATGAGCTTGGCGTGAAGGCGTCTGCCCTGCCGGGTGACCAGGACGTTCGCGGGCTTGATGTCCCGGTGGACCACACTCCGGCCATGGGCGTAGCCCAACCCGTCGCAGACCTGGGCCAGAACCTCCAGCAGGTCCGCCTTGGGGGTCTTCCCCTCCCGGATCAGGGCCTCCAGCTCATGGCCATCCAGGAACTCCATGGCCAGGTAGTGCATGCCATCGTCTTCCCCGAACTCATAGATGGTGACGACGTGGGGGTGGTTCAGCAGGGCCGCGGCCCGGGCCTCCCGCTCGAAGCGGGCCTGGGCCTCATCCCCGAAGGCGGTGCCCGCCGAGATGACCTTCAGGGCCACATCCCGGCCCAGCTTGGGATCCCGGCCCAGGTAGACCTCACCCATGGCCCCCTTGCCCAGCAGGCGAACCACTTCGAATTTGCCCAATCGCTCCCGCATGGGACCCTATCGGCCGAACCGGCGGGACCTTTCAGTTCGGACTACCTGGCCTCGATGGGCATGCGCCGGAGGCGCTCCACCCGGACCGCCATGGGGGGGTGCGTGGAGAAAAGGCCCATCAGACCGCCGCCGCTCAGGGGGTTCACGATCATCATGTGCGCCGTGGCCGGTTCGGCGGAAGCCATGGGGAGCTGCTGGTTGTAGGCCTGCAGGCGCTCCAGGGCGGAGGCCAGTATGTCGGGACGGCCGGTCAGGTGGGCGCTGTACTCGTCGGCCATGTACTCCCGGGAGCGGCTCACGGCCATCTGCAGCATGAAGGCGGCCAGCGGGCCCAGGATCATGATGGCGATGCTGGCGACCGGGTTGGAACGGCCCTCCTCGTCCCGGGCACCGAAAAACCCCGCGAGCCGGGACAGGAACATGATGGCCTGGGCCAGCACGGCAGCCAGGCTGCCGATGAGGATGTCCCGGTGCTTGACGTGGCCGAGTTCGTGGCCGATGACCGCCTCCAGCTCGGGACGGCTGAGAATGCGCATGATCCCCTCCGTCACCGCCACCACCGCGTGGTCCGGGTTCCGTCCGGTGGCAAAGGCATTCGGGGTGTCCTCGGGAATGATGGCGATGCGCGGCATGGGCAGGCCCGCCCGCTGGGCCAGGTTGGCCACGATGGCGTGCAGCTCCGGTGCCTGGGCCTGGGAAACCGGCTGGGCGCCGTAGCTGGCCAGCACGATCTTGTCGGAGAAGAAGTAGCTCACGCCATTCATGACCAGGCCGAGAGCCAGCGCCAGCGCCATGCCGGATTCCCCGCCAATCATGCCGCCGATCCACACCAGCAGGCCGGTCATGGCCACGATGATGAGAAGGGTCTTGGTCTGGTTCATGCGGCGGCCTCCAGATACCAGGATACGAAACGGCTCAAGGGCCGTTCAGCCCATGCGTTTGATGACGACGAGCGTCACGTCATCCCGGAACTTGCCCTCGCCGAGGTGCTGGAAGGCCTCCACCAGCAGGGCCTCGAACAGGTCGTCTGCGCCGGCCTCAGGCCGTCTCAGGACCACTTCCGCCAGGGGGCCGTCGCCCAGTTCCTCCCCGGCGGCGTTCTCGGCCTCGACCAGTCCATCCGTGAAGATCACCAGAACATCGCCCCGGTCCATGTGGGCCCGGCCTTCGGCGAAGGCGACGCCGGGCAGCAGGCCCACCATGGGCCCCGTGGGGGAGAGCCGCACCACCTCCCGGTTCGCCCGCACCAGGAGCGGCGGGTTGTGGCCCCCGTTCACGTAGCGCAGATCGCCATTGGCCGGGTTCAGACTGCCCGCGAACAGCGTGGTGTAGCGGTTCCGGTCCCGCACGTCGTTCATGCGGCGGTTGACCCGCTCTGCCAGACGCCCCCAATCCGCCACCCGGTGGTCCGCCATGGCCCGGAGGAAGGCCGAGAGCTGGGTCATCATGAGCGACGCCGGCAGGCCCTTGCCCGAGATGTCCCCCACGGCGAGGTGCAGACGGTCGCCGTTGCCCTCGTCCCGGGCCATCCACAGATCATAGAGGTCGCCGCCCACCGCCTGGTAGGGCAGGTTGGCCGCCGCACACTGCCAGCCGCTGGGTTCGGGCAAGGTCTTGGGCAGCAGGCTGCGCTGGATGTTGCGGGCCAGGTCCAGGTCCTTTTCCATGCGCTCGGCCTGGATCCGCGCCTCCCGCAGCTCCAGGCTGGAGAGTTGGGAGGACGTCAGGTTCAGCAGGGTGCGCAGGAAGACCAGGTCGTCCTCGGACAGCACGCCCACGGCCGGTTCCGCGGCGTAGGCAAAGCCGTGGCTGTGGGTCTGATCCACCAGCTCGATGGCGTGGACCAGCCCCCGGGCCTCCACCACGTGCTGGAGCTGCTCCCCCTCGAGCGACTCGGGGATGGTCCCCAGGCCCTTGGCGTGAAGCACCAGGCCCTGGGGATCCACCACCAACAGGCGCATGATGCGGAACTCGCCCATGAGCGTGTTGGCCATGAGGCGCACCAGGTCACGCCGGGTCTCGACGGTACCCAGGTTGCGGGTCAGCTCGAAGACGGTATTGAGGCGGGACAGCTGCAGGGCCAGGGACTGGTTCTGGGAGCTGCGCCAGGCCTCGGCCCGCCGCCAGGCCAGGAGCGGCGCGCTGATGGAGAGGAGGAGGGGGACCGCCTCCGGGAGGGTGGCGGCGCGGAGGACCAGATGCCCGTAGAGCTCATCCCCGTACTGCCAGGGCCGCACCTGCCACCCGTCCCCGGGATGGGTCGGGAAGGCCGGGGCGGCGCCGCGGAGGAACAGCCACTTCCCGCCATCCCACAGGCCACCCTGGCCGGCCTTGGCGATCCCCATGGCCGTGACGCCCACCAGGTGGACCAGGTCCTCCTCGCTGCCCTGCTGCGGGAAGGCCTCCAGGAAGTCGATGAGGGGCAGGAGCTCCTGCGCGCCCTCGGGGATCTTCAGCGCCAGGTGGCGGAGGCGGTCGAAGGGATTGGTGGGCATGTCGGGTGAACCGGCTGGTTCAGCTGATCTTCTTGATCAGGCAGCACTCGTTGCGACCGGAGACCTCGTCCGCCTTGAACTGCACCTCGTCCATGAACCGGCTCATGAGCAGCAGCCCCAACCCGCCCTTGCGCGGGTGCTTGATGTATTCCTTGGGATCCGGCAGCACCAGCTGATCGCCGCGGATGCCGCGGCCCGAGTGCCAGATGTGGATTTCAAGGGCCTGCTCCGTGAAGCGCAGCTCCAGCTCCACGCTGTGCTCGCCCTCGCCGCCGTAGGCGTGGAGGATCACATTGGTCACCGCCTCATCCACGGCAATGCTCACCTTGGCGGCGGTGGCGTCGTCGAGACCCGCCACCAGGGAGGCGCGCTTCGCCAGGCCCGTCACCAGGTTCAGATAGCGGGTCTGGCTCGGGATGACGAGCCGGAACTGGGCGTGGTCCATCTTGGCCGCCACCCTCAGCCCTTCCGCTCCGGCACGGCCGCCGCCATGGCCTGGTCCTCATCCGTGAACACACGGTAGAGCTGGGTGAACCCGAGCGTGTCGAAGATGGCGAAGACATTGTCCTGCAGGTTGGAGAGCAGGATGTCGCCCCCGTGCTCCCGCACGGTCTCGATCAGGCCCATGATGGCGCCCAGGCCAGCCGAGCTGATGTAATTGAGGTCCTTGCAGTTGAGCAGGATCAGGTAGCGGCCGTCCTGGACCAGCCCCTCCAGAGCCTCCTCGAACTCCCGGACGGTGTGGGCATTGATGAATCCGGCGGGCAGAAGCACCGCCACCTCACCGACCTGCCTTACCGCAATGGAAAGATCCGCCATCCGACAACTCCAAGGAACCTGCGCCATCGTATCGGTTCACGGGTGCAATTGCCAGCAGACGGGAAAAGGCCAGGATTGGGATACCCTTGAGTCCAACTTTTCTCGAGCCCCTGATGAGCGACTCCCGCCCCGTGGATCAGCCCCAGAACGATGCCCTCCGGACCCGTTTGGAAGCCTGGCTCAATCAGCAGAACCAGACCCTCCTTGAAGAAGTGATGGCCACCTGGCAGAACGCCCTGGGGAACTTCCATCCCAGCGAGGCCCTGCTCGCACAGCTCCGGGAGGGCGCCGGCCCGGGCGGGCAGGCCGTGACCGCCGGCCCCCTGCCTCCGGACCTGGCACCCGGTCTGGACCTGCTGGAGGGGGCCGCCAGCCAGAGCGACCTGCTCAAGCGCCTGCTCGACGCGCTGGTCCCCCTGGCCGAACGCAGCGCCATCTTCATCCTCAAGCAGGGCCTGGCCTCCCTCTACGCCCACCGGGGCTTCGAAGGCGAGGCGCCACGGAAGGCCGGGGCCATCGTGCCCCCCGAGGAACTCGAGGCCCTGATCCAGGGCCCCACCCGGTCCATCCGCCGCAAAGCCGCCGGCTACGCCGCCCTGCTCGGGGGCGTCAGCGCTTTCGAGGCCTCGGATGCCGCCATCTTCCCCCTCCGTCACAAGAAGCGGGCCGTGGCCCTGGTGATGGTGGACAGCGGCCTCCGCCCCACCCTGGATCACCCGGAGCAGGTGCGGGCGCTGGTGCTGGTGGCCTCCGCCATGCTGGCAGCTCTGGCCGCCGGCAAGGAGGAGGAGCATCCGCCCCAGCCACCCCGGGAATCCCACCCCAGCGCTCCCACCCAGGTCGTGCCGGAGCCCATCGAGCCCGCCCCGCCCGTGGAATTGGATCCCCGGACCCGGGCCGCGGCCGAGCGCCTGGCCCGCGTGCTGGTGGGCGACGTGGAGCTCTACTTCCCGGCCAAGGTCGCCTTGGCTCACACCAAGGGCAACCTCTATGGTCAGCTCCGGGATGAACTCGAAAGAAGTCGGGCCACCTTCGTGGAGCGCTTCGGCGAAGATGTCGAGGCCCGATACCGGATTTTCACCACGACGGTCATCCAGCAACTGTGCGATGGCGACGCTTCCAAGTTGGGTGCCGCCCCCTGGGCCTAGGGTTGCCAATCACAAGAGATGACAACCGGATCGGGATCTGGTAGAACCTTGTTCCTTTGGGTTTGGACGAGGCTTTGGACGGGGATGGGCAATGGCTGATCTTGGCAAGAAATTCACTTGTTTCCAGTGCGCGGCGAAATTCTATGACTTCGGGAAGCCGGAGGCCGTCTGCCCGAAGTGCGGGGCCAACCAGAAGACGGCGCCTGCCAAGCCGAAGGCCGTGAAGAAGGAGAAGAGCGTCCACGTCATCGAGGACGATTTCGCGGCGGAGCCCGAGGCGGAGAGCCTGGAGGAGACCTTCACCGAGAGCGGGGTCGCCATCGAGCGGGGCCGTGGCGAGGGCTTCGATCCCGGCGACCTGCGCATGGACGACTACGACGAGTAGCGCTCCGACCCGGGTGAGCATAATGTCCCGTTGATGCCCCCTTCCCTCCCGCCCCTGATCGACCGCCACACCCACCTTGAAGGCGGGTTGGATCCGGCCTGGGTTCGCCGTGAGTCAGCGCGGCGGAACCTCGCCCTGCCCAGCAGCCTCGAGGACCTCTGGTCCGGGAGATCCCTGCCCTTCCAAGGCTTCATCGAGGCCTTCCTCTTCGGCGCCGCCCTGCTGGACAGCCGCGAGGCCATTCGCGACGCGGTGCTGGCCGTGGCCCATCGTACGCAGGCAGCCAACGGCAGCGGCTTCGACCTCTGGGCCTCGCCCCACTTCCTGGTGGCCCATCGCGGGCAGGTTGGCCTCGGCGATTTCTGGCGCGGTGTGGAAGACGGCTTTGCGCTTGCGGAAAGCCTCGGCCTCCGGGCCTGCTTGGTCGTGGATGCCGTGAATCATTTCGGCCCCAAGCATGGTCATGCGGTCCTCGACCTGGTGCTGCCGGAGCTTCCCCCCTTCGTGCGGGGCTTTTCCACCGGGGGGCTGGAAGGCTGCCCCTTCCGGGACTGGGCCCCCGTCTTCGACCGGGCCCGTTCGGCGGGTCTGCGCCTGGCCGCCCACGCAGGCGAGAACGGCCCGGGGGCGAATGTCCGCGAGGCCGTCCTGGAGGGTGGCGTCGCGCGCATCGTCCATGGCATCCGGGCGGACGAGGCCACCCTTGAGTTGCTGGCCGAGCGGCAGATCCCCGTGGACATCTGCCCCAGCTCGAACCGGGCCCTGGCTGCCGAGGTGGACCCGCACCCCCTGCCCCGGATGCTGCGGGCAGGCGTGCGCTGCGCCTTGGGTACCGACGACCCCGGGGTCATCCCCTGCGACCTGCGGACGGAGGCCGAGGCCGCCCGCGGCATGGGCCTGGAGGAAGCCGCCCTGGCCAAGCTCCGGCGCCACGGGGCCGAAGATGCCTGGTGCCTGATGGATTGAACCTTCCGGCGCACCCTCCAGCCAAGCCCAGGCTCGAAGCCACCGGCCTTTCCAGGTAGACTAGTGGATTCGGTGCGCGCCCATAGCTCAGCTGGATAGAGCATCAGGCTTCGAACCTGAGGGTCGGGCGTTCGAGTCGCTCTGGGCGCACCACCCCTTTGACAATTCGGCTTTTGCGAGCGTGGCGGAACTGGTAGACGCACTGGATTTAGGTTCCAGCGGTTCACACCGTGTCGGTTCGAGTCCGACCGTTCGCACCATTTGCCAGGATTGGCAGATGGGACGGAATCGCCGCCAGGCGATTGCCGCCCGAAGGGCAAGGGCACAGGACGCGCCCGAGTCACCAGGAAAGCCGAGTGAATCCTTAAGTACTTTCCCCTCGAATCACGGAGCACCCATGTCCGCCACCCTCCACCACAATTCCCCCACCCGCAAGGCCGTCGAAGTGACGGTGCCCGCCGCCGAGGTGAGCGCCGCCTACAACGACGTGGTCGCCAAGATCGCGCCGAAGGTCCGCATCCCGGGCTTCCGCCCCGGCAAGGCGCCCCGCCCCGTCCTCATGCAGAAGTACGCCCGCGAGATCCAGTCGGATGTGGCCCAGCAGCTGGTGGAGAAGCACTTCTGGAAGGCCGCCCAGGAAACGGGCGCCCTGCCCATTTCGCATCCCTCCCTGGAGAAGCTGGACCTGAAGGAGGGCGCCGATGCCGTCTTCCGCGCCCAGTTCGATGTGGCCCCGGAAGTCCTCCTCCCTGACTACAAGTCGATGTCGGTGGCCAAGAAGAAGCGCGCCATCGACGAGGCCACGCTCCTCGAACACCTGGAGGGCCTGCGCCAGCGCGCCACCAAGTTCCTGCCGGTCGAGGACGGCGCCGTGGCCACGGGCCTCATCGCCACCTGCGACATCCGCGTGAAGCCCCAGGGGCTCAAAGCCCAGACCTACCAGGACCAGGTGCTCGAGGTCGACGCCACCCGCCCCTTCGATGCCGAGCTGATCGGCATGAAGGTGGACGACAAGAAGACCTTCACCCTCACCCACCCGGAGAACGACGCCAACACGGTCCTCGCCGGCAAGAGCCTCGCTTATGACGTCCACGTGAAGGACCTCCGCACCAAGGAGGTGCCCGAGCTGAACGACGAGTTCGCAAAGGACATGGGCGCCTTCGAGAACATGGACGCCCTCAAGGCCGCCGTGCTCAAGGACCTCGAAGAGGCCGCCGAGCGCGACGCCGTGGCCCGGCTTCACGCCACCATGCTGGACACCCTGCTGGACGCGGCCCCCTTCGAAGTGCCCCGCTCCATGGTGGGTCTGCAGCTCGACGACTACTGCCAGGAATTCGCCCAGCACGTCAGCCGCCAGGGCATGGACCCCAAGAAGGTGAACTGGCAGGCCTATCGCCAGTACCGCCTGAACGACGCCGAGCGGGCCGTCCGCAGCGGCTACCTCCTCCAGGCCATTGGCAATGCGGAGTCCATCGAAGTCCCCGAAGCGGACATCGATGCCGAAATCCGTCAGTTCATGGCCGAAAACCAGGTCCAGCAGCCCTTCGAGGCCTTCAAGGCGGAGCTGGAAAAGCGGGGCAACGCCACCGAGATCAAGGGCCGCCTCCGCACGGACCGCATCTTCGATCACCTGCTGACCACCGCCAAGGTCACGGAAGAGCTGCTGGACAAGGCCGCCTTCGACGCCCTGGTGGAGTTGGAGCGCAAGCGCGAGGCCGGCATTCCCGTGAACCGCTTCGACGCGGGCGGACTGGAGGGTGGCGATCTCGAGGGCCAGGAGGGCGGTGAACCCTCGGTCGTGGCGCCGGCCACCGAGCATGTCCATGGCCCCGACTGTGACCACGGACACGACCACGAGGCCGAGGAGAAGCCCGTCAAGAAGGCCACCAAGAAGGCTGCGCCCAAGGACGAACCCGAAGCCGAGGAAAAGCCCGCGAAGAAGGCCGCCAAGGCCAAGGAGCCCGAGGCTGAAGAAAAGCCCAAGGCGAAGAAGCCCGCCGCCAAGAAGTAGTCTGTGCCCGTTTCACCGAGAAGGCGCCATCCGGCGCCTTCTTGCTATTCTGATCCATCAGCCGGAGGGCCCATGCCCAGCAGCTATTATCCCCCCATCGTCATCGAGCAGACGCCCCGCGGCGAGCGCAGCTATGACATCTACTCGCGGCTGCTGAAGGACAACATCATCTTCCTGGGCACGCCCATCGACGACAGCGTGGCCAACGCCATCGTGGCCCAGATGCTGTTCCTCGAGAGCGAGGACCCGGACAAGGACATCCAGATCTACATCAACAGCCCCGGCGGCAGCGTCACCGCGGGTCTGGCCATCTACGACACCATGCAGTTCGTGAAAAACGACATCGTCACCTACTGCATCGGCCAGTGCGCCTCCATGGGCGCCCACCTGCTCTCCGCGGGCACCAAGGGCAAGCGCTTCGCCCTGCCCAACGCCCGCATCATGATCCACCAGCCCAGCGGCGGCGCCCAGGGCCAGGCCACGGAGATCGAGATCACCTTCAAGGAGATCCAGCGCCTGAAGGAGAACCTGGCGGCCACCTTTGCCAAGCACACGGGCCAGCCCCTGAAGAAGGTCATCAAGGACATGGATCGCGACTTCTTCATGAGCGCGGAAGAGGCGCTGGAGTACGGCATCGTGGACAAGGTCCTCTCCGAGCGGCCGGCCTGATGATGGCGAGCCTCTCCAGCCTTCCAGGTTTCGAGCGCCTGTCCGGCATCCCCCTCTACGTGCCCGGCAAGCCCATCCAGGAAGTCCAGCGCGAGCTGGGCCTCACCCGGATCGTCAAGATCGCCTCCAACGAAAACCCCTGGGGGCCCACCGAGGCCGTGAAGGCCCGAGTGGCCTCCGTGATCGCCGGTTCCGAGTTCGAAGGCCTGGGCCTGTATCCCGTCAGCGACGGCTACTACCTGCGCAAGCGCATCGCCGACCGCAAGGGGCTGGCCGTGGACCGCGTGGTCCTGGGCAACGGCAGCAGCGAGATCCTGGAGATGGTGGCCAAGGCCGCCTTCCTGGGCGGCGGCAGCGCCGTCATCCCGAAGCACAGCTTCGCCATCTACGGCATCGCCACCCAGACCGCCGGTGGCCGCGTGATCGAATCCCGGGCCTCCGCCACGGAGCTGGACGTGGACGATCTCCTGCACTCGGTGGCCGAGGACACGCGCCTCGTCTACCTGGGCCACCCCAACAACCCCACCGGCATCCGCCTGGAGCGCGCCGCCATCGAACGCCTGGTGCGTGAGCTGCGCGAGGACATCGTCCTGGTGGTGGACCAGGCTTATGCCGAATACGAGGATCCCGCCGAGTATCCGGATGCCGCCGCCTACCTTGATCAGCGTCCGAACCTCCTCGTCCTCCACACCTTCTCCAAGATCCATGCCCTGGCCGCCATGCGCATCGGCTACGGCCTCGGTTCGAAGGAGCTGATGGGCTTCCTCGAGCGGGTGCGCAGCCCCTTCAACACCAACCACCTGGCCCAGGCCGCGGCGGAAGTCGCCGTGCAGGATCTGGCCTTCGAAGCCTTCTCGCGCGAGAAGAACTTCGAAGCCCGCACCGCCTTCGTCCAGGAGGCCGGGAAGCACCGGTGCCAGGTTTCTGGGACTTCCGGCAACTTCATCCTGCTGGAGAGCGCCTTCCCTGCCGTGGACCTGTTCAAGGAGCTGTTGCAGCGCGGCGTGATCGTGCGCCCCATGCACGGCTATGGCCTGCCGAATCACATCCGCGTGTCCTTCGGCCGCCCCGAGGAGATGCAGGCCTTCTGGCACGCCGCCGGCCCTCTGCTCGACGGCGGCTGCTGATTGGGGCGGATTTCGGACGAGATCGAGAGGCTCCGCACCCTGCTCGCGCAGGGCGCGCGTGTGGAGTGCCGGGAAGGACTGCAAAGCCTCCGTGCCCATTACAAAACCGAGCCCACGGCCTTCGAAGCGGAGGCCATTGCCGCGCTGAAACGCCTTGCCTCTGACTTGGAGGCGCCCCCCGACCTGGCGTCGGCCCTGAAGGCCACCTTCGGCTACGACACCTTCCGCCCGGGCCAGCGCACCATCATCGAGGCCGTGCTCTCAGGCCGAGATGTGGTGGGCATCATGCCCACGGGCGCCGGCAAATCCCTCACCTACCAGCTGCCCGCCCGCCTGCTGGGCGGCGTCACGCTCGTGGTCTCCCCCCTCATCGCGCTCATGAAGGACCAGGTCGATGCCTTGACCGAGGCCGGGCTGCGCGCCACCTTCCTGAACTCCAGCCTGGATGCGGAGGCCCGGCGCGAGCGCATCCGCGCCTTGAAGAGCGGTGAGCTGGAACTGGTCTACGCTGCGCCGGAGGGCCTGGAACTCTACCTGGCCGACCTGCTGCGCGAGGTGGACCTGCGCCTCATCGCCGTGGATGAGGCCCACTGCATCAGCCACTGGGGCCATGATTTCCGCCCAGCCTACCGGACCCTGGCAGGCCTGAAGCAGCGCTTCCCGGCCGTGCCCGTGCTGGCCCTCACAGCCACAGCCACACCCGAAGTCCGCCACGACATCGCCGCCCAGCTGGCGATGCGGAACCCCGTGGAGGTGCAGGGCTCCTTCTTCCGGTCGAACCTCCACATCAGCGCCTACCGCAAGGGGGCTGAAGGCCTGCCCCCGGTGCGCGAGGCCCTGCTGCGCCTGGTCCTGGCGCGGCGCGGCGACAGCGGCATCATCTACTGCCTGTCGCGCAAGGCGGTGGAGGCCACCGCGTCCTTCCTCTCCGGCGAGGGCATCCGCGCAACCGCCTACCATGCGGGCATGGACCCCGCCGCCCGTTCCGCCGCCCAGGAGGCCTTCCAGCGGGACGATGTGGATGTCATCGTGGCCACGGTCGCCTTCGGCATGGGGATCGACAAGAGCAACATCCGCTACGTGATCCACCGCGACATGCCCAAGAGCGTGGAGGGTTGGTACCAGGAGATCGGCCGGGCCGGCCGCGACGGGGCCGACGCCGACTGCGTGATGTTCTACGGCTGGGGCGACGTGCTCAGCTACGACCGCTTCACGGACGGCCTGGAGACCGCCCTGGCCCAGGCCCAGCAACGGCAGACCCGGGACCTCTTCCGGCTCGCGGATTCGCCCCGCTGCCGCCATCGGGCCCTGCTCGCCCACTTCGGAGAGCACATGGAGGCCTGCGGCGCCTCCTGCGATGTCTGCTCCGGAGCCGATCCGCTGGAATCGGCTCCGAGGCCCGGGAAGGCCAAGCGCGGCTCGCCCCGCGGCACGCGCCCTCCCGTGCCGGAGGGCCCAGTGGAGGGCGAGGAATTGCTCTACCGCGAGTTGAAGGCGCTGCGCAAACAGCTGGCCGATGCCAAGGGCGTGCCGGCCTACGTGATCTTCAGCGATGCCACCCTCCAGCAGATGGCCCGATTCCAGCCGGCCACGGAAGCCGAATTCTTAGCCCTCAGCGGGGTGGGGCCGAAGAAGCTTCAGCAGTACGGTGCCTCCTTCCTCGACCTGCTCGGCAGGCAGGGCTCCTGAAGCGCCCAAGCCGATCTGGACATCTGTCACAACCTGGAACGAGGTTCGTTGATAGCAAAGGATTTGCGATGAAAACCGCCCTGTTTCGCCCTTGCAGGCGCACTGGGAGGAAATTAGGGTGATGAAAGACATTTCATACTTAAATGTCCAATGGTCGAGCCCCTTGGTTTTGGAGGTGGGTATATGAGCTTTACGGAACGCGTCAGAGACCTGACCCGGCTGGCCTTCCAGCTGGGCAACAACTGGATGTCCCTGGCCGGCGCGGCCATGACGACCAGCTCGGCCTTCGTGCTCGTCTGGTTCTGGTTCATGGAGATCACCAGCCCCCGCTCCATCCATCCCTACATGGGCATCATCCTCTTCCTGATCCTGCCCGCCCTGTTCCTGGTGGGCCTGGTGCTCATCCCCTTCGGCATCCTCCGCGAGCGGCGCAAGCGCAAGGCCGCTGGCGAGGTCCCCACGCCCCTCCAGGCAGTGGACTTCAAGCAGCCAGGCGTGCGCCGCCTGCTGACCGTGGTGGGCGTGCTCACCTTCATCAACGTGTCCATCCTGGGCACGGCGGGCCTGAAGGGCGTCGAGTACATGGACTCCAACCAGTTCTGCGGCCTCACCTGCCACACGGTCATGAGCCCCGAGTACACGGCCTTCCTGGACTCGCCCCACTCCCGCGTGGGCTGCGCCCAGTGCCACATCGGCCATGGCGCCCCCGCCCTGGTGAGGGCCAAGATCTCCGGCTCGCGCCAGCTCTTCGCCGTGGCCTTCGGCACCTTCTCCCGGCCCATCCCCAGCCCGGTGGAGCACCTGCGCCCCGCCCGCGAAACCTGCGAGCAGTGCCACTGGCCGCAGAAGTTCACCAACGACAAGCTCATCGTCCGCACCAAGTTCGCCGAGGATGAGGCCAACACCCCCTCCACCAGCATCCTCCTGCTGAAGATCGGGGGCCACACGCCCAATGGCACCACCGGCATCCACGGCCGCCACCTCGACGCCATGGAGCGCATCAGCTACATCACCACCGATGCCCGCCGCCAGGAGATCCCCAAGGTCACCTACCGCGACGACAACGGGCAGATGGTCGAATACGTCACGGACGACTTCAAGAAGCTCCCCAAGGAGACCGTCGACAAGGCCACCGTCCGCAAGATGGACTGCATCGACTGCCACAACCGCCCCACCCACGCCTTCCACCTGCCCGACCGCGCCCTGGACAAGGCCCTGGCCGAGAAGCGCATGAGCTCCGAGCTGCCCTTCCTCAAGAAGCAGGCCCTGGAGTTGCTGAAGGTCGACTACCCCGACCAGAAGACCGCCGCCGCCAAGATCCCCGTGGCTCTGGCCGAGTACTACCGCACCACCTACCCCGAGATCTACAAGCAGAAACGGGCCCAGGTGGACACGGCCGGCGAAGTGGTGAAGGGCATCTACCTCCGCAATGTCTTCCCCGAGATGAAGATCACCTGGGGCACCCACCCCAACAACATCGGGCATGAGGAATCCGTCGGCTGCTTCCGCTGCCATGACGGCAACCACGTCGCCGCCGATGGCCGCACCATCAAGGGCGACTGCGACACCTGCCACACGATCCTGGCCCAGGACGAGAAGGATCCCAAGATCCTCAAGGACTTCGGCATGAAGTGATGGAATGGCCGGGAGCGGTCCCGCAGAATGAAGACATGACCGCTTCCGTCCTTTCCCTGATCGCAATCGACGGCCCGTCTGGCGTGGGGAAATCCACCACCGCCAAACGGGTCGCCGCGCGTCTGGGTTGGCAGTACCTGGATACCGGCGCCATGTACCGGGCGGCTGCCCTGGCCATCCATCGGGCCGGCGTCGAGCTCACGGACCGACCCGCCCTCGAAAGGGTGCTCTCCAGGCTCGACCTCTCGCTGAACGAAGGCCGGACCTACTTGGCGGGCGGGGATGTCAGCGAGGCCATCCGCAGCCAGGAAGTCACCCGCCTGGTCACGCCCGTGAGCGCCGATGTCCGGGTGCGCGAAGTGCTGGTGGATCAGCAGCGCAGGATCGGTGCCAGCGGCCGCTGGGTGGTGGACGGCCGCGACATCGGCACCGTGGTGTTCACGCAGGCCTGCTGCAAGGTGTTCCTTACGGCCAGCCCCGAGGCCCGGGCCCAGCGCCGGTTCCTGGAATTGCAGGCCAAGGGCCAGTCGCCGGATTTCGACGCCGTGCTGGCGGATCTCCAGCGCCGGGACCTGGCCGACAGCACCCGCGCCGCCTCGCCCCTGCGCAAGGCCGAGGATGCGGTCGAGCTCGACTCCAGCGGCATGAGCCTCGACCAGGTGGTGGACTGGATCGTGGCGCGGCACCAGGCCCACGCCTGAAGCCCTCCCGCCGGCCCCGGAGGCCCGGGCTTCAGTAGCCCTCGCCCTCCGCTGCGGCCTTCACCTTCCCGCGATGGAAGCGGAACAGGAACCCGGCGTAGCCGATGGCCAGGGGGAACCCGAGAAGCCACCAGACGAGGCCGGTGCGGAGCCCGTGATGGCCCACACTGGCGTTCAGGGCCGTAAGGTCGAAGGCCGGATCCAGGGTGGACTTGAGCATCACGGGATAGAGGCTGGCCGCGCTGGCCGCAAGGATGCCCAGGATGAATGCGCCTGAGCCCAGGAAGGCCAGCAAGAATCGCTGTCGCCGCAGGCCGAGGAAGACCAGGCCCAACCCCGCAACGAAGAGGGCCGTGAAGGCCCAGGCCAGGGGCGATGCGGCCAGGCCCCGGAAGATCGCCGGGTTCACCACCGAGGTGGCGCCGGTGGCCACCATCCAGAAGAGAAGCACTCCCATCCACAACGGCGAAGCCAGCACACGCGAACGCTCATGCACAGGCCCCTCGGTCTTCCAGGCCAGAAACAGGGCCCCATGGGCAGCCACGGTCACCAGTGTGAACACCCCGATCAGCACGGTATACCAGTCCAGTACGCCGGGCTGCGGGCCCAGCCGGAAGGTGGTCCAGAGTGGCACCGAGAAGAAGCCGCTGGCGTCCAGCGGCACGCCCCGAAGCACGTTGCCCAGGGCCGCGCCGAAGAGCACGGGCAGCAGCACGCTGGCCCCGGCGAAGGTGGCATCCCAGAAGTGGCGCCAGAGGCCATCCTGCACGTGGGAGCGGAACTCAATGGAGATGCCCCGCAGCATCAGGCACCAGACCACCACCCACATGGCCAGGTAGAACCCGGAGAAGCCGGAAGCCAGCACCTTGGGGAAGGCCAGGAAGAGCGAACCGCCGCCGGCCAGCAGCCAGACCTCGTTGCCATCCCAGAAGGGCCCGATGGCGCCCAGCACCTCACGGCGCTCCTCGTTGGTCTTCGCCACGGCCAGATGCAGGACTCCTGCGCCGAAATCGAAACCATCCATCACCACGTAGATCGAGAACATCACGGCGACCATCCAGAACCAGAGCAGCTCCATGGCAGCCTCCTAGTGCTTCACGGGGCCGTGGGCGAGCTCCCGGCCGATGAGGTAGAGGAAGAGGATGCTCAGCACCACGAAGATGCCGGCGAACCCGAGGGTCGTGAAGGCCGTCTGGCCCGCATGCACCGTGGGGGAGGCGCCCTGGCTGGTGCGCAGCACCCCGTGGATGAGCCAGGGTTGCCGGCCGAACTCGGCCACGGCCCAGCCGGCGGTGGTGGCAATGTAGGGGAAGGGGAAGGCCAGCATCAGCGCCCAAAGCATGGGCCGGTTCGCATCCAGCCGCCCCCGCCAGAGCAGCAGCGCCGCCAGACCCATCACGGCGATCATGAGCGTGCCCAGGCCCGCCATGATGTGGAAGCTGTAGTAGAGCAACTCGATGTTCTGGGGCCACTGGTCCTCGGGGAACGAGGAGAGACCCTTCACGTCGCTGCTGAAGGTGCCGTAGGCGATGAAGCTGAGCACCGCGGGCAGCTGCACCGGGTTGTCGATCTTCCGCTGGGCCACATTGGGCTGGCCGATGAGGGTGAGCCCCGCCCGGGGGCCGCTCTCGAAGCGCCCCTCCATGGCGGCCAGGGTGATGGGCTGATGCCGCGCCACGAGCTTGCCCTGGAGATCGCCGGTGGGGAAGGCCACCAGGACGCTGAAGATCAGGCCCATGACCGTGCCCATGCGCAGGTTCAGGCGCGCCTGCTCCGCATGCAGGCCCTTGAGCGTCCAGAAGGCGCCCACGGCGGCCACGACAAAGGATCCTGTCACGACCGAAGCGATCATGGTGTGGGCGTACTGGCCCAGGGCCCAGGGGTTCAGGAGGAAGGCCCAGAAGCTGGTGAGCTGCAGCGTGCCATCCGGTGCCATCGCATAACCCACCGGGTGCTGCATGAAGGCATTCGTTGCCACGATGAAGTAGCCGGAGAGCCAACTGCCCAGCCACAGCGCCACCGCGGCGCGGAAGTGCCCCTTCGGCGACAGCCTCTTCTCGCCCCAGATCAGCAGGCCGAGGAAGCTGCTCTCGAGGAAGAAGGCGAACATCCCCTCCATGCCCAGGGTCTGGCCGATGATGCCACCGGACAGCTGCGAAAAGCGCGCCCAGTTCGTGCCGAACTGGAATTCGAGGGGAATGCCCGTCACCACGCCTACGGCAAAGTTGATCCCGAAGATCTTGATCCAGAACCGTGCGGCGTCGGCATACCGGGCCTCGCCCGTACGCAGGCCCATCGCCTTGAATACCACGATGAGGAAGGCCAAGCCCATGGTGAGCTGGGGGAACAGGTAGTGGTAGGTCGCCGTGAAGCCGAACTGAAGCCTGTGCCAGAACAGCGGATCGCCCATGGTGCCCTTCCTGTCCAAAGAAAGCGTCGGCCCCTTCGGGCCCGCAGGATGTCAGTATCCCACGCCGGCAGCCGGCCGGGGTCCATTGTCATCCACAATGGTGTCTATGCTGCCAGACCGGTGGCAGGTCGAACCTTGATCCCTGATTTCCAGGATGTTCGATGCTGCCGGCCACTCGCTGCCCTGGTCTGAGCGGCAGACTTAGACCGGGCTGCCCACCAGGGGCCTCAGGTAAGCAGGGTGGAGAGCCGGCGCCAGGAACCCAGGTTGGCCACCTCGGCGAAGCCCGCGCGCCTGAGCAGGGAGACCGCGAAGCCGCTGCGGCTGCCGGTCTCGCAACACACGAGTACCGGCCGGGCCTTGTCCAGTTCCCGGATCCGACCCTCCAGTTCATCCAAAGGGATGTTCATGGCCTTGGGGTGCGCGCCGGCCTTGAATTCGGAGCGCGTCCGCACATCCACCACCTGGGCGCCCCGGCCCAGCAGCGTCTGGATATCCGCAGCCGAGGCGGAGCGGCGGCTCCACCACAGGTAGCCGATGGCGGCCAGGGGAAGCAGATAGTACCAGTGATCGAGCAGCAGGGACATGCGCCCTCCGAATCGGGGTAAAGCGTTTCAGGCCGGCTTGCGCGACAGCGCCCAGAGCAGGCCCATGACAGCGCCATAGCTGATCCCGCGCAGCGGCGTGGCCGTGAGCGGACAAGCCCCGGTGCTGCAGCCCACGAGGCGGTGCCACCCGTAGCCGAGGGCCCCGCCCACGAGCAGGCCGAGGGCCAGCCGAACCACTGTGGCCTTCACCGCGAACAGCCGACGGCAGAGCCTTCGGGCACGCCCAGCTTGCGCAGGATGGAGGTCATCAGACACCAGTTCGTGAGCCCGCTCTGCAACAGGTTCGCGCCCACGAAGGCGGTAAACCAGAGCCAGTTGGGGCTGTGGAAGTGGGCCAGCGCCAGGCTGCCCAGGATGAAGGTGCCTGCGACGATGTGGACGATGCGGTCGACGGACATGGGCTACTCCTCAGGGGCGGCAAGTGCCGCCTGTCGTTGCAGGTTGGCCGCGTGGCCCCGGCGGGCCACGAGGTAGTAGAGAACGGGGACGGCGATGCGTGACAGCAGGGTGGCGGCGACTTCGCCCGCCATGAGGCTGATGGCCAGGCCCTGGAAGATGGGATCCGCCAGCATGACGGCGCTGCCTACCAGCACGGCGGCGGCGGTCAGCAGCATGGGGCGGAAGCGCACCACGCCGGCCTCTTCCACGGCGGCCTCCAGCGCCATCCCCTCCTTCAGTTTCAGTTCGATGAAGTCCACGAGGATGATGCTGTTGCGGACGATGATGCCCGCCCCGGCGATGAAGCCGATCATGCTGGTGGCGGTGAAGAAGGCGCCCAGCAGGCCGTGGGCGGGGATGATGCCGATGAGCGAGAGGGGCACCGGGACCAGGATCACCCAGGGGATCTCGAAGCTCTCGAACCAGCCCACCACCAGCACGAAGATCAGCACCAGCACGGCCGCGAAGGCCATGCCGAGGTCGCGGAAGACTTCGAGGGTGATGTGCCACTCTCCATCCCACTTCAACGACAGGGACTCGGTGTTCTCTGGATGGGCGAGCCCCAGCCGGGGAACGGCTCCACCGGCCGTCCCCTTGAGCGCATCGATCTTCTTGTTCAAGGCCGACAGGGCGTAGACCGGGCTTTCAATGCTGCCCGCCAGATCGGAGAACACGTAGGTCACGGGCATGAGGTTCTTGTGGTGGATGGCGGCTTCCTCGACGCCCTCCTTCACGGTCACCAGCTCGCGCACGGGAATCGTCCCTCGGGCTCCGGGCACCGTGAGCTGCAGGAGCTGCTCCAGGTGCTGGCGCTTGGCGGGGGCCAGCTGCACCACCACGGGCACCTGGCTGGAGCCACGCAGCGCGTGGAAGGTTCCTGCCTGGTGGCCGTATCCGGCCATGGCGAGCGTCTGGATCACATGGGCAGGGGCCACGCCATGGAGCGCCGCCTTCTCCCGGTCCAGCACCAGGCTGAGCTTGGGGCTGGTCGCGTTGAGGGTGGAATCCACATCCACGATGCCGTCCACGCTCCGGAAGGCGGTGAGGACTTCCCCGGAAAGGCGCGCCCGTTCAGCTTCCGTGGGCCCGTAGACCTCGGCCACGATGGTGTCCATGACAGGTGGCCCTGGGGGGATCTCGACGAGTTTCATCCGGGCGCCCGCCGGTTTCGAGAGCTTCTCCAGCTCCGGCCGCAGGCGCACCACGATCTCGTGGCTCTGCTCCTTGCGGGCCTGTTTGGGCACCAGGTTCACCTGGAGGTCCACCATCTCCGCCTCCTGGCGGAGGAAGCTGTGGCGTACCATGCCCACGAAAGTGAAGGGCGCCGCCTCGCCGGCATAGACCTGCACGTCCTTGACGGTGGGCTCCTTCAGCAGGCGCCGGGCCAGGTCCTGGCCCACGGCGAGGGCATCTTCTTTGGGTGTGCCGGCCGGCAGGTCCAGCTGCACCATGAACTCCGACTTGTTGTCGAAGGGCAGCATCTTGACCTTCACGACGCCGGAGCCCACCAGGGCCATGGCGCCCAGCAGCAGGGCGATGACCCCGATGAAGAAGCCCCAACGCACCGAGGCGCGGGTGAGCAGGGCCCGCATGACCTTGCGGTAGAGGGCGGTCATGCGGCTATCCGGCGCCACCTCTGGATTCTTGTGGGGCCAGTCGTGGGCGGGCTCCGGCGAGGCCGTGTCCGGCGTGGCGGGATGCAGACCCGTGGCATCGGTCTCAGGAAGGTTGGCTTCCTTGCGGAACACGATGAGGCTGGCCCAGGGGCTGATGACGAAAGCGATGATGAGGCTGAACAGCATGGCCAGGCTGGCGCCCACGGGGATGGGCCGCATGTAGGGGCCCATGAGCCCCCGCACGAAGGCCATGGGCAGGATGGCGGCGATGACGGCGAAGGTGGCCAGGATGGTGGGATTGCCAACCTCGTCTACGGCCTCCACCACCATGCGGGCGAAGCTCTTCCGCTGGCCCGGCAGATGCATGTGCCGGTGGATGTTCTCCACCACCACGATGGCGTCGTCCACCAGGATGCCGATGGAGAAGATCAG
>JAJTBS010000008.1 GCA_021286765.1 Holophagaceae bacterium
AATGGGTCCTCGTTTTCGTGTAACCGACCGTCGGCAGCCGATGCTGTTCCCACCCTCCCTGGATGACCTCATCCCGGAAGACCACTTGGCGCGCATCGTCGTGGACGCCGTCGACCAGTTGGACATGTCCGCCATCCTTGCCAACTACAACCAGGAGGGTGATGGGCGGTCCGCCATCGATCCTGCCGCCATGCTGGCGACGCTCATCTACGCCTACGCCCACAAGGTGGTGAGCTCCCGTCAGATCGAGATCCTCTGCCAGGAGGTCGTGGTCTACCGGTGGCTCTCGGGCCAGACGGAGCCGGACCATGCCACCATCGCCCGCTTCCGCAGTCGGCACAGCGCCCTGTTCCAGGACATGTTCGCCCAGGTGCTCGACATGGTCCGCCGCTACGGGCTTGGCCAGGCGGGCACCATCGCCCTGGATGGAACCAAGCTCAAGGGCAACGCCGCCCTCGACCAGAACAAGACCCTGAAGGCCATCACGAAGGAACTGACGGAGGCCGCCCAGGTCCGGGATCTGGCCGAGAATGGCAAATTCGGGAAGAAGCGCGGGGACGAGATCCCCAAGCACCTTCGCGGCTCCGAGAACCGCAGGCGCCGTCTGGAGGAGGCCAAGCGCCAGATCGAGGCCGAGCAGCAGGCCCGCGCCGCAGTCCAGGAGGAGAAGATCGAGAAGCGTGAGGCCGAGGAGCGACAGGCAGGGCGCAAGAAGCGGGGACGCAAGCCGAAGCCGCCCAAACCCGAACCGGAGCCCGATGCCAAGGCCAACGTCACCGACCCGGACAGCCGGATCCTCAAGACGCGCCAGGGCTTCGTGCAGGGATACAACGCCCAGGCCGTGGTCAGCCTGGACCAGGTGATCCTGGCCGTGGACATCGTCCAGGACGCCAACGACCAGAAGCAGCTCCTTCCGATGGTGATGAAGGCCCAGGCCAACGTCCTTCGGACGGCATCGGAGGGCGCAGCCCCGGAGATCAAGGCCTTCCTGGGGGACGCGGGCTACCACAGTGATGCGAACCTCGCGGGCCTGGAGGACCTCGGGGTGGAGGGCTTCGTCCCCAGCAAGAAGACCTGGCGCCTGCGCCAGGAGCTGAAAGAGAAGGGGCGTCCGAGAGGGCGGATGAGGAAGAACATGACCCGGACGGAGCGGATGGAGCGGAAGCTGCGGACGGTGCGGGGGGAGAAGGCCTACAAGGCCCGAGGGCGCACCATCGAGCCCGTGTTCGGCCAGATCAAGCATGGGTTGTACAGCCTGACTCGGCGAGGGCTCGATGCGGCGAAGGCGGACTGGGCGCTGCTCTGCCTGGGCCACAACCTCAAGAAGCTGTGGCGGGCCAAGGCGGCGGCGTAGAGGCGGTCGCCATCATGGCGGAGCCTTGAAGTACCGTTCCCATGCCCAGGCAGTTCGCCCAGGGCTGCGTCCGCTGACCTGTGACGGTCCATGCCGGGTCACCCTGTCGGCCCCGGAGCGACCTCGGCAGCTCCACCGGGCGGCTGGGAACCCTGAGCCTCCCAGGGCCCCGGTAAGGCGCCCTGGTGGAGCAACCGTCAGGCGACAGGCTC
>JAJTBS010000005.1 GCA_021286765.1 Holophagaceae bacterium
GGCTCCGCTCATCGCTTCGGTGCAGGCGTGGCCGCTTAGCTTCTTTCGTTAGGCGCTCATGCAAAAGTGGCTCGCAATCGCTGCATATCGAAACGAGTTCGATGGGGCGCCTGGCGGGTCCATTGACATTCGGGTACTCGGTTTCGACCTCGAAACCGAAGAGAAGGTCCGTTCCGCGATATCGAATGAACCCGTGACCGTCTACGAAAACGATCAAGGTGAACAGGTTTCCTGGAAACTGGTTCAGATTCTCGCCATTGAAGAGTTCGCCTTCCCTGAGAATGGAGAAGAACTTATTGGTTTCATCGCAGAATCAGAAGAATTCAAAACATGGGCCTACAAGTGAGCCGCCTAACCTCTCGCTCAACTCGGACCCCGCCTGCTTTGCCTCCCGCTCTCTCTCAGCATTCAGCTTCCTCGGCTCCGTTCAGCGCCTCGGCGCAGGCGTGGCCGGTTACCTTCCTTCGTTAGGCCGCCTAAGACGCTATTCTCAACTCGGAGTAATTCAGTGCGTTTCACGCCTACATTATTCATCTCATCTACTTTGTTAATTTCGAGTGTGTCTTGCGTTAAGCTCGGCCCTGAACTTAGCCCCTATCCGAGACCCGATGTAGAAGGCTTTGTTGTAACTTTGCACAGAGCCAATTCAGAGGAATACCAAATTGCTGTCTGGCACCCTCAAGGGCACTACTACTCATTTGGTGAATCTACTCTGCCATTCCAGGCCAAACTGATCGGAGATCCCCAAAGCCCAAGGACCTCCTCATCAGAAAAATTTTCATTTTCTCACCAATCATTTGAGACTGGTGTCGGAGTCAGGGTTGGTTCGATTCAGGCCGTCGCAGAAACCAGCACTGGAACCCACCAATCTACTGTCACCCGAACGGCCAGAACAGCCTGGAATTTCAGCAGGGCACGCTGGGATGAAAGGCGACCATTCCGGTTGGTTTTCATTCGTGGCTACTCTCCTATAGCTCCAGAAAGTCGTATGGAGTTTGAAATTGGACTTGGTCCAACAGTTGGTTCAGCTGAAGGTCTTTCTATTCGAAAAATATCAAAAGACCCCGTACATTGAGCGGCCTAACCCCTGGCTCAACTCGGACCCCACCTGCATTGTCTTTCGCTCTCTCTCAGCATCTCGCTTCCTCGGCTCCGTTCATCGCCTCGGTGCAGGCGGGACCGGTTAGCCTCATTCGTTAGGCCTCCTACCCCAAGGCGATTCGAAAATGAAAATCCAGGCGCAACCACTTTTCACTATCCAGGTGAACAACTCGGTAGGAAGGTGCGTGCTTTGGTCCATTTTTCTGATTATCCGTTGCTCGGTGATTTCGTTATTCATTTGGGTTGTAGCTTTCAATGAAGGACGCGCATTTATCGGAGAGAAATATTTAACGCAAGCAGCAAAGGTTCTTCTTTACCCGGTCTACCAGATAGAAAAACCACTCTTTGCTTTCAGTGGAAAATTCGATTGCCTATATGTCGTACCCGAAAGACTCGGGCTTACCCCGTTCCGGATTCCGCAAATCAAACCTGTTGATTTACGCGAGCCGTGGCAACCAGATGGCATTTATGTTAATGAAACACCATTCTTTAGTCGTGCTTTCAACTGTAATTTGACTTTCATTACCTCATGCTATTTCTGCTTCTTCGCCATTCTCAAATGGATCTATTCTCGTCTTCGGCCTAACCCTTAGCTCAACTCGGACCCCGCCTGCATTGCCATTCGCTCTCTCTCATCTTCTCGCTTCCTTGGCTCCGTTCGTCTCCTCGGCGCAGGCGTGGCCGGTTAGCCTCATTCGTTAGGCGTTAGACATTCCACAAGGAGCACCCATGGCAATCATTTCTCGCATGATCCTCTTTTATGCTTGCGTCTCCTTTCAATTAGGTTTCGCCCAAGATCCACAATTCCGTTGGTCAGTAAACGAACCATTTGCCTCCTTCAAAGGAGATGAGAAACAGCAAAGTGATCTTGTAGACATCGTAATAAAGAAGACAAATTCAATTGATTCATTTACCTTGTTCATTGCTGCGGATACAGCCTATAAATTAAAAAGGTTCACCGATGCGGTATTTCTTTTTCATGTGGCAAGAATTCGAGCCTTTGCTGATTCAAGGTTCTTCCCATATACACGGGGTGGGGGCGATAGCCCAGGTATTTATCTCGCATTTCTAAACGAAAATGCAGGCCAAGTAATTCAAGCTTGGATGTCCACAAATTTAGACTCATTCCAAGGGATATTAGACAGACTTTCTGGTTGGGATTCGGATGTAATTATAAATTATAGTCCAGGATGGACGCCTTCCAAATCAGCGGACGAAAAGGATAAAAATTTAACAAGAAATCAACTCAGAGATCAGTACCTTAGTGGCTTTAGGAATATGGCAAAATTGTTTAATATCCCAGAATATAAATATCATTATATGGCAATTAACCCATTCTTACCTGCAACATGGGAGTTGAACAGGACGCCAGAGGGCAAAGCCAATCTTGAGTCTCACATGAAACAGCTATTAGAAATCGAGAATAAACTCGGTATTAAGGGCTACGCCTCCTCACAAAAACCTTGACCAGCGCCTAACCCTTAGCTCAACTCGGACCCCGCCTGCATTGCCTTCCGCTCTCTCTCAACCCCACGCTTCCTCGGCTCCGTCCAGCGCCTCGGCGCAGGCGGGTCCGGTTAGCTGCTTTCGTTAGGCAGATTCGGAGTATTTGTGAATGATTCACTCCTCCTGTCGAAATGTGAACAGAAGAAGCTATTCAAGCGTGATGGAGTAAAGTCCTATGAGTGGACCGAGGTGAATGTCGCCTCGATACCGCCAGGAACTGATGCTGAAATTCGATGCCTTTACTGTCATGGCCGTGTGCGCATCCATCGGCAGCATGTAGATCACGGCCCAAGCGATCATGTCGAGCATCGTTCAAAGCAGGACTCTACTTATTGTCGTGCTGGCCATGACTTCCAAGGCGAGCACAGAATGTCTAAGGCACCAGTGATCTAGGCTGCCCCTGATAGTCGATCTGCCTAACCTTGCGCTCAACTCGGACCCCGCCTAATTTGTCTTCCGCTCTCTCTCATCTCCCTGCTTCCTCGGCTCCGCTCAGCGCCTCGGTGCAGGCGTGGGCGGTTACCTTGATTCGTTAGGGCTCGCGCAACCATTAGGAGATTCAATGATCAGTCCTAGGGGCCTAATCGCTTTCACTGTCATCTTGGTTTCACATTCTTTGGCTTTTGCCCAAGCAGGAAATGTAAGTCAATCAAGCTTGGTTGCCGCTAAGGCGTTCATGGCTGAATATGCCGACGACCTCCTTGGTGGAAAAAGAGAGGCCATCATCAACAAGTACGACCCCCGTGGTCACTATCGGCTTGGCAACGGGAAAAAGGCCTTCCTTAGCCAAGATCAGATTAGGGCTGGCTACCTTGGAAAGTGGAATCCACCCATTTCTTTTGTTTGGCGCGACCTTTCATTCGAGGCCATCGGTTCGGACGCAGTGATTGTGACCGGCTTATTCGATTGGGAGACCAGTTCTGGAGAGAAACGGACCTTCTCATATACCTCCCTATTGTTGTTCCAGAATGGGGCGTGGAAGATCCGTTTGGAGGATGAATCAAGGGCTCTGCCTCCACCAACAGTAAAACCTTGAATCGCCCTAACCCTTAACTCAACTCGGACCCCGCCTGCCTTGCCTTTCGCTCTCTCTCAACTTCTTTCGTTAGGCGCTTCACACGATGACTGCGTTCCTGCTCGAAATCCTGCTCCAGATCCTTGCCGAGGCTCTTGCAGAATTTCTTCTCGGATTCGGCTTCGAATCGGTGGCCCAGATTTTCCGTCCAAACCGAAAATCTAATGTCTACATGGCGGCATTCGGGGCAGTTCTACTCGGGGGCATCATTGGCGCGCTTTCGGCCTATTTCTATCCTCATCAAGTCGCCTCGCCGTTCAGATTCCCTTGGATCAGCCTAATTCTTTCACCCCTGGCCTGCGGGTTTGCCCTCAAGCAGGTTGGCGAATGGCGCAAACGAAGGGGTGGTGAGTCAACATTCCTCTCTACATTCCTAGGCGGGTTCGTATTCGCCTTCTCAATTGCAGTGGCAAGATTCATCCTTATTAAGTTCGTCTTTGCGAAGCTATGAGTCCGGCGCGCCTAACCACTCGCTCAAGTCGGACCACGCCTGCATTGCCTCTCGTTCTCTCTCAACAATTGGCTATCTCGGCTCCGCTCATCGTCTCGGTGCAGGCGGGTTTGGTTAGCTTCATCGTTAGGCTAGGCCGATTGCCCTGTAATAGCCTCAAGCCGTGCTTTCGCTTCGCGTTTCCCCACACCCTTCACGGCAGCGACGGCAGCCAACTGGCTGGGGCGGGGGCGGGACTTTCCACCCTCCCAGTTGTAGATGGTTTGAGCTGATACGCCCAGGAGTGCGCCCATGTCGGCAGCAGTTAGCCCCAATTTCTGCCTTCGAGTGGCAAATCCCTTGGCGCTGAATCGGGTCTTGGCTGTTGTCTCGACGTCGGTAGTTGGGCCCTCTTGACGCTTCGCTTTCCGCTCCTTCTGCCCTAATTGCTTCTCAAGGGTTGCCGTGCGCCGTTTCAGGTCCGCGATGTCTGCCCGATATTGGGCTGATGCCTTCCTCAGTCCTTCTATCTCACCCTTGATTTCTTTGCGGGCAAGGCGGGCAATTTCTGCCTTAAGAATTGAGGCAATGTTCGGCATTTGGTAACTCCAATGTAGGGGAGCTGTCCTCTATCGACGGCTCATTCAAAATATTAGACCCATCCTAAAGAGGATGCCGCCGGTCTCTCCCCCAGAAGAAGGCTGAGATAGTGCTGTTCAAAACTCCAAAAGCGATTTCTACGCTCGGGTTCGTTTCACTTGGCAAGGTAACCTAATTGCATCAATCCATGGGCTGTTCGTCCTCCTCGGGCGGCTCACTGGCATGGTCAAGGGTTCTGGAATCAGATTTTCCAAACTGAAAGGAACCCACAGACTTTTGAATCGAACCCTGACATTAGCCCCCCGGGAAGGAAAACCTTTGGCCGGGGGGCTTTCAGAACTGGGGCTGGCTTTTCGGGCTATTCGGCCGGGGTGGCGAGGGCCTCGAGCCGGGCCTTGACCTGCCGCTTCCCGATGCCCCTCAGGGCGGCGATGGCGGCCAGCTGGGACCGGCGGGGGCGGGACTTCTCGGCCTCCCAGTTGTAGACCGTCTGGGCCGATACACCCAGGAGCAGGCCCATGTCCGCTGCCGAGAGCCCCAACTTCGCCCGCTGCCGGGCCAGGCGCTTCGCACTGAACCGGATCTGGCTGACCTCCTCGGGGGATCCTGCCGGTTCGGCGCTGGCGCCGCGCTTCTGCTCTCCCCTGGCCTGGCCCTTCTCAAGCGTCGCGATCCGCCGCTTCAGGGTGGCGATTTCCGAGCGGTGGAGGGCCGTGGCCTTCTTGAGCCCTTCGGTGACTGCCCGCACTTCCTTGCGCGCCAGACGGATGACTTCTTCCTTCAATACAGATGCAATGTTCGGCATGTGTCCTCCCAGGATAGGGCTTCGGTTCCGGCAAGCCCTTTCTTGATATTAGGGGAGTTGCGGGGGATGGTGCCCCATTCCCGTTTCAAAACCGAATTTATAACTTTGACATGCGGGCCAAGGCGCCTCCCGTGCTGAGCCACCTGGGCGAAGGAGGGGTATCAGAGGCATCATGGATTGGCTAACGGAATTGGATACATGATATGCGATCGGGCCAAGGCCCCTGCTTTTGGAAGCTGGATCTGACATTCGTGACCTTGGGCCGAGGACGATCCTGCAACAGTTGTCCAACAGAAGAAAGTTCAGAAGGCATCCGAGGTTTTCAGGGAAGGACCCACGCATGCGCAGTGGCACCCGGTCGGCCAAGATCAGACGGCTTCTCGCCCTCCTCCTGATGTTCTTCCCCTGCGCGCTGGGAGCCGGGCCCCGCCAGGTGCGGGTGGCGGTGTTCCCGCACAAACCGGCCACCTTCCAGGATGCCGGGGGCCGGGTCCAGGGCTTCTACATCGACATGATCGAGGAGGTGGGCCGGGCCAAGGGCTGGGACATCCGCTATGTGCCGGGCTCCTTTGCCGAAGGGTTGGAGCGCGCCCGCCGGGGCGAGGTGGACCTGGCCACCAGCGTGGCCTTCACGGAGGAGCGGGCCACGTACCTCGACTACGGGAAGGAGGTCACGCTCACGGTCTGGAGCATTCTCTACGCAAACCCGAAGGTGCCCATCCAGAACGTCTTCGACGTGCGTGACCGCCGGGTGGCAGTGATGAAATCCGATGTGAATGGCCAGCACTTCATGGACCTCTGCAAGAAGTTCGAGATCCAGGTGGACTTCGTGGTGGTGCCCTCCTTTGAGGATGTGATGCTCGCCGTGGCGGCTGGCGCGGCCGACGCCGGCGTCACGACCAGCATCTTCGGGTATTCACGGGAGGGGGATTTTCCGGTGGTGCGAACGCCGGTGGTCTTCAACCCCTTCCCCACGTATTTCGCCACCACCCGAGGGCGCAACGCCGACCTGCTCCAGGACCTCGATGCCTACCTCGCCGCCGGCCGGGGCAAGGCGGACTCGGGATACACGAAGGCCATCGACCGCTGGATGCAGTCGGGCGGGGCGGTCCGGGGGATGCCCCCCTGGGTTCCGCGGGCGGCGCTGGCCCTGGTGCTGCTGCTGGCGCTGACCTCGGGCCTCATGTTCCTGTTCCGCTTCCAGGTGCGCCGGGCCACGGCCGAGGTTCGCGCCCTGAACCAGGAGCTGGAGAAGGAGCTGGCGGAGCGCCGCCGCCGGGAGGACGTGATCCTCAACGTGGCCAGCGGCGTCTCGGCCATGACCGGGGACACCTTCTTCCAGGAGCTGACGCGCTATCTGGCGCAGGCGGCCCATGCCGATGGCGCCATGATCGGCGAAGGCTTCCTGAGGGATGGGGTCGAGTGGGTCCGCACGCTGGCGGTGTTCCTCGATGGCGCGGCGGCCCCGGGCTTTGAATACCCCCTGCTCGGAACGCCTTGCGCGGGCGTCTACCGCGGCGAGTCCTGCGCTTATGCGGAGGGCGTCCAGGAGCGCTTTCCCGGTTTCGGGTTGCTCCGCGAGCTGGGCGTCAGCGCCTACGTGGGCTGTCCCCTCCTGGATGAATCCGGCCGCACCCGGGGCATGCTGGCGGTCATGAAGCGGCAGCCGGAGGATCATCCGGAGGAGACCGCCTCGCTGCTGCGCATCTTCTCGAGCCGCGCCACGGCGGAGCTGGAGCGCCGGGCGGCCGAGCGGGAGCGGGAGCTCATGGAGCAGCAGATGCAGCACGTGCAGAAGCTGGAAAGCCTCGGCCTGCTGGCGGGAGGCATCGCCCACGACTTCAACAACCTGCTGACCGCCATGCTGGGCCACTTGAACCTCGCCCAGTCGAGGCTCAGCCCCGAGTCACCGGCCCATCCCTCCCTGGGCAACCTGGAGCGGATCATCCACCGCACGTCAGAGCTGACCCGGCAGATGCTCGCCTACTCGGGGAAGGGGCGCTTCCTGGTGCAGAACCGGGACCTGAACCAGGTCATCCGGGAGATGGTCCACCTGCTGGAGGTCTCCATCTCCAAGAAGATCGCCCTCCGGCTCAGCCTGGCCGGCGCTCCCGTGCCCATCCAGGCCGATGCGGCCCAGATCCAGCAGGTGCTAATGAACCTGGTGACCAACGCGGCGGACGCCATCGGCGACCAGGAGGGTACCATCCGGATCACCACGGCGGTGACGGCCCTGGACCGGGCCTACCTCGACCAGGTCTTCCAGGGCCAGGAGCTGCGCCCCGGCAGCTACGCCGTGATGGAGGTCCAGGACACGGGCTGCGGCATGAACCCCGACGTCATGTCCCGCATCTTCGATCCCTTCTTCACCACCAAGCCTTCGGGCCATGGCCTGGGCCTGTCGGCCACCCTGGGCATCCTCCGCGGCCACCATGCGGGGCTCAGGATCTACAGCGAGTCCGGCCGGGGCAGCACGTTCAAGGTCCTTTTCCCGGTGGCGGAAGGCATTGCGGCCGAGGAGGACACCGGGGCCGCTGCCCCGGTCTCGCTCGCAGGCCTGCGGGTGCTCGTGGTGGACGACGAGGAGATCCTGCGGGAGTCCACCTCGGAGGCCCTGCGATCCCTGGGCGTGGAGGTCCTCCTGGCCGCGGATGGGCAGGAGGCGGTGGAGCAGGTCATGCAGCGGGGCCCCTCGCTGGACCTGGTCTTCATGGACCTGACCATGCCCCGCATGGATGGCCGCGAGGCCTTCCAGCAGATCCGCAGGCTCTGCCCCGGCGTTCCCGTGGTGCTGACCAGCGGCTACAACGAGCAGGAGTCGATCCAGGACTTCCTCGGCCGCGGCCTCGCCGGGTTCCTGCAGAAGCCCTACACCCTGAAGGCCCTGGGCGAGACCCTCCAGCGCTGCGCCCGGCCCAAGCCTTAGCTGCCACAAGGTTCCAGTCCAGCCGGGCACCTGCCGAAAAGATCGCATGGGCAGGAGGGCGAGGAGATACTTGGAGCATTCATCCCCTGGCCACCGGGCCTCCAAGGAATGCGCCATGCCACCACCCGCCATGCGTCAGCAGGTCTGGAACGGCCACCAGGAAGGGCCCCTGGTGCTGGCGCTGGACACAGCCGGCCTGGCCACCTGGGAGTGGCACATCCCCAGCGGCGATGCCCGCTGGAACGTGCGCCATTTCGAGCTCTTGGGCTACGAGCCGGGCGAGGTCGAGCCTAGCTACGAGGCCTGGATCGCCCGGGTCCATCCGGCGGATCGGGCGCCCACGGAGGCCCTGCTGAAGCAGGCGGTGGCCCAGGGCTCAGACTACGCCGCCACCTTCCGGGTCCTTCGACCGGATGGGAGCCTCCGCTGGGTGGAGGCCCGGGGGCGCTTCGACTGCGACGCCCACGGAAAGCCCGAATCCAGCTACGGCGTGGTGCTCGATGCCACGGCCGAGCAGCTGCTGCGGGAGAGCGAGGCACGCTTCCGCATGACCCTGAAGAACGCCCCCATCACCGTCGCCACCCTGGATCGGGATCTGCGCTACACCTGGATCTACAACACCCGCCACGGTTTCAGCCCCGACATGGTGATCGGGAGGCGTCCGGACGAGCTCATTCCCGCGGAAGATGCGGGCGAGCTGATGGCGTTGCTGCAGCGGGTGCTTGATACCGGGAAGCCCGAAGGGCGGGATGTCTGCGGCGAGACCCGGGGCCGGCCCTGGCACTACTCGGACTACGTCGAGCCCGTGCTGGATGGGGAGGGGAAGATCCAGGGCCTGAACGTGGCGATGATCGACATCACCGCCCAGAAGCAGGCCGAGGCGGTTCTCCAGAACGCCAAGGCGGAGCTGGAGTCCCGGGTCGAGGCCCGGACCGCGGAGCTGGTGGGGCTGACGGCTTCGCTCCAGTCCGAACGGCGCAGGCTGTACGACCTCCTCGAAGCCCTTCCTGCCTACGTGGTCCTCCTGACGCCGGAGCACCGCATCGCCTTCGCCAATCGTGATTTCGAACAGCGCTTCGGCAAGCCCCAGGCCACCACCTGCCATGCGCACCTCTTTCAGCGTGCCCAGCCCTGCGATGCCTGCGAATCCCACCGGGTCCTCGACACCCACGTGCCCCAGCAGTGCGAGTGGCGCGGACCGGATGGCCACGACTACGAGGTGTCCACCTATCCTTTCGTCGACACGGATGGGTCGAGGCTCATGTTGCGGGTGGGGATCGACATCACGCACCGCAAGCAGGCCGAGGCGGCCCTCCTTCAGCGCACCAGCCAGCTCGCCAACATGGCCGCCGAGCTGACCATGGCCGAGCATCACGAACGCAAACGGCTGGCCCAGGTGCTGCACGATGGGCTGCAGCAGCTCCTGGTGGCGGCCAAGTACCGCGTGGGGGCACTGGAGGGGACCGGGGACCGGCGGATGCAGGAGGAGGTCCACCAGTTGGAGGAACTGCTCATCGAGTCCATCGAGACTTCTCGCACCCTGACCTACGAGCTCAGCCCGCCATTCCTGGGCGAACAGGGCTTGCAGCCCGCCCTGGAGTGGCTGGCGCGCTGGAAGCAGGCCAAGCACGGATTGCGCGTGGACCTCCAGGTGGACCCGGGGCTGCCCCCCCTCCCGGAGGATCAGACCATCCTCCTCTTCCAGGCGGTGCGCGAGCTGCTGTTCAATGTGGTGAAGCACGCGGGGACCCGGGAGGCGCACCTTTCGGTGCGGCCGGTCGGGGATGGCCTCCAGGTCGTGGTGGCCGACGGGGGCGCGGGCTTCGACCCGGCCCGCCTTCGCATCGTCGGCGGCGAATCCGGCGGCTATGGCCTGCTTTCCCTGCACGAGCGCATCGGTCTCGTGGGCGGCCGTCTGGAGATCCAGAGCAGCCCGGGCCTGGGCAGCCGCTTTACCCTGAACGTACCGCTTCATCCAGAGGCGTCAGGCCCAGCCGGGTCCGCCCTGGCGGGGGTGGCCATGGGGCCCCTCCCGGAGCATCCGGGCCCCCAAGGGGCTGGCCGGCCGCGTCCGATCCGCCTGCTCATCGTGGACGACCACACCCTGGTCCGTCAGGGCCTGGGTACGCTGCTGCGCCAGGAGCGCGACATCCAGCTCGTGGGCGAGGCCGCAAGCGGGGAGTCCGCCGTGGACCTGGTAGAGCGGCTCAGGCCCGATGCGGTGCTCATGGACGTCCAGATGCCCGGCATGAGCGGCATTGAGGCCACCCGGATCATCCACCAGCGCTTCCCGGAGGTGCAGGTCATCGGCCTCTCCATGCACCAGGATGTGGACATGGCCGAGGCCATGCGCCTGGCGGGAGCCGTGGGCTACGTGAGCAAGAGCGACCTGTCCGACACCATCCTCGCCGCGGTCCTCGCCTGCCGCGCCACCTGAGGCGCCGGGTTCCGGGACAGGTCGAGCCGCGTTGCCGCACCCCCTTGACGGTGGCGCCTCCGGGTTTCTGGAAGGATGGAGCAGGAGGCGCACCATGAAACACCCGAAGGTCATCGCCCTGGTCGCCCACGATCACCGCAAGAAGGACCTCATCGAGTGGGTCGCCTGGAACCACGCGATCCTGGCGGAACACCGCCTTGTCTGCACGGGCACCACCGGGCGCCTGGTGGAGGAGGCCCTGGCCCGGAAGGCGGCCGAGGCGGAGGGCACCTTCCCGGTGCCCCCCATCCGCAAGCTCAAGTCGGGGCCCCTGGGCGGGGATCAGCAGCTGGGCGCCCTCATCGCCGAGGGGAAGGTCGACATGGTCATCTTCTTCTGGGACCCCATGCAACCGCAGCCCCACGACGTGGATGTGAAGGCCCTCCTGCGCATCGCCGTGGTCTACAACATCCCCATGGCCTGCTCCCGCAGCACGGCGGACTTCCTCATCTCCTCGCCGCTCATGGGCCGGGCCTACGCACCTGCCGTGACGGACTACTCGGCCTACATCGGGCGGCAGGTGGAGGGGGACTAAAGCTCAGGGGGCCTCGATCCGCATCCGGTCGCCGGGCCGAATCCAGGTGAGGATTTCCAGGAAGTGCGCCTGGCTGACGGCCACGCAGCCGGCGGTGGGCTCATGGCCGGGCTTGGCCACATGGAAGAAGATGGCGCTGCCCAGGCCCGGCACCACGGGATCGTCGTTGTAGCCGAGGGGAACGATGAGGTCATAGACATCGTCCTCCCGCCAGAGGTCCTCATGGCTGGGGGTGAAGGGCAGCTTCACGGGGCGGTTGTAGCGGGAGTCCTTGGGATCATCGCACCAGCCATCGTCGGGCTGCAGGGCGATGGGCCGCCAGCGTGCCGGCAGCAGCGCCTTCTGGATTTTGTCGGGCCGGTAGTAGAGGGCGCGCATGGCGAATGCCCCCGAAGGGGTGCGGCCGTCGCCCTCTCGCTTCTCGCCCCCGGGGGCCACTCCGGCCCGGCCCACGGCGCAGGGATAGGCCCTGCCGTGCACCTTCAGCACCCAGGTGCCATCGGCCGCCTGTTGGACCCGCAGAGGCACCCGGGCCTGGAGGGCACCGAAGGCGAGGGCGGTCAGCGCCAGGGCGGCGAGCCGGTGGAGCAGGGGCACGGGACCTCCTGGCGTGGGGCGTGAGTCGTACGCCCCATCCTAATCCCAACGAATGCTTCGTCCATCCGGCCGCCCGGGTCCCGTAGGATCTGTCCATGCCCTTTCTCTCCGATCTGATCCAGCGCGCGGCCGATCGACTCTTCATGCCCTGGGTGCTGCTCGTCCTCATGGGCGGCGGCCTCTACCTGACCCTGCGGCTGCGCGTGGTGCAGGTGCGGCACTTCCGGGAGGCCGTTCGGGCCATGCTGGCGGCACGGCCGCGGGGCGCGGAGGGGGCATTGACGCCCTTCCAGGCCTTCATGACCGCCCTGGGGGCCTCCATCGGCACCGGCAACATCGCGGGCGTGGCCACCGCCATCATCTCCGGCGGGCCAGGCGCGCTGTTCTGGATCTGGTGCTACGGCTTTTTCGCCACGGCCATCAAGTTCTGCGAGGCGGTGCTGGGTCTGCGCTTCCGCATGGCGCACGGCGACCGGGTGCAGAGCGGGCCCATGTACTACCTGCGCGACGGCCTGAAATCGCCGGCCCTGGCTTGGCTCTACGCCGCCGCGGCCTGCCTGGGAGCCCTCACCACCACACCCTTCTCCCAGCCCAACAGCATCGGCGTGGCCCTGAGCCATGTGCTGCCCACCGGTGATGTCGTGCTGCCCTGGCTGGGGGCCGTGTCACGGACATCGCTCTGGGTGGGCCTGGCCGTGGGCGCGCTGACCTGGGCCGTGATCATCGGAGGCATCAAGGCCATCGGGCGGGCGGCGGAGAAACTGGCGCCCCTCAAAGTGGGTCTCTACCTGACCGGGGGCCTGATCGTGCTGGTGGCGCATGCCGCGTCGATCCCCTCGGTGCTGGCCCTGGTCTTCCGCGAGGCCTTCTCCCTGCAGGCGGCCGGTGGCACGGCCGCGGGCCTGGGCGTGATGATGGCCATGCGCTACGGCGTGGCGCGGGGCGTCTATGCCAACGAGGCGGGCTACGGCACGGCGGCCGTGGCCTACGGCACCGCCCTGAGCGACCAGCCCCGGCAGCAGGGCCTGCATGCGGTGATGGAGACCTTCATCGTGTCCTGCGTGACCTCCTCCATCAGCGCCCTGACCATCCTCGTGAGCGGTGTGGCGCAGCAGTCCATCGCAGCGATCCGGGCCGGGGGCGAGGGACTCACGAGCACGGCGGCGGTGGCGGGCGCATTCAACACGGTGATGCCCACGGTGGGCGGCTGGATCGTGGCCTTCTGCGCCTTCCTCTTCGGCTACACCACCCTCATCGGCTGGGCCTTCTATGGGGAGCAGGCCCTGGAGTACCTGGTGGGCCCCCGGGCCACCAGGGCCTATCGCTGGGTCTACTGCCTGCTCATCCCCTTCGGGGCCATCGCCAAGCCCGCCGCCGTGTGGGCCTGGGGCGACATGATGAATGCCCTGCAGGTGTTCCCCAACATGATCGGCCTCCTCGGCCTGGCGGGCCTCGCGGCGAAGGTCGCGCTGCAGCGGGGCGGCACCGGGGCCCACGCCGGAACGGAGGCGCCGTGATGCCACTCCCCCGCTTCAACCGCAGCCTCCCCAATGATGACCTGGGCCTGGGCATCCGCGTGGGACCGGGCCGCAGCGTCAACAAGGACGGCACCTTCAATGTGCGCCGCCCCGGCCTGCCCTTCTTCCGGGGGTACGAGCTGTACCACCGGCTCATCACCATGGGCGGCTTCCGCTTCCTGGCCCTGCTCTTCCTGGGATTCCTGGCGGCCAATGCCCTGTTCGCAGCCATCTACCTGGGCATCGGCATGGACCAGTTCGTCCGGACCGGCGGGAATGGCCGCCTGGACCGGCTCATGGACGCCTTTTTCTTCAGCGCCCAGACCCTCACCACGGTGGGGTACGGCCACATCAGCCCGAACAGCCACCTGGTGAGCGCCGTGGCGGCCTTCGAGTCCCTGCTGGGGCTCCTGAGCTTCGCCCTGGCCACGGGTCTCCTCTACGGCCGCTTCTCGCGGCCCCATGCCCAGATGCGGTTCAGCCAGCGGGCCGTGGTGGCGCCCTATCGGGGCGGCACAGGCTTCATGTTCCGCTTCGTGAACCGCCGCAGCAACCAGCTCATCGAGGTGGAGGCCACCGTGGTGCTTTCGTGCCTCGACCCGGAGACGGGCACCCGCCGCTTCACCACCCTCGCCCTGGAGCGCAACAAGATCAACCTCTTCCCCACCAGCTGGACGGTGGTGCATCCCATCGACGAGGCCAGCCCCCTCGCCGGCCTCACGGCTGAAGATCTGGAGCGGGCCCAGGCGGAGTTCATCGTGCTCATCAAGGCCTTCGACGATACCTTCGCCCAGACCATCTACCAGCGCACCTCCTATGTGGCCGGGGAGATTCTCTGGGGCGCCCGCTTCCAGCCCATGTCCACCCTCGCGGCGGATGGCGTGATGGAGATGGATCTGGAGAAGGTCGACGCGACCGAGGCCGTCCCGATCGAAACCGGCGCCAAAGCGCCCTAGTCCTCCATCCTCAGGCGGTAGCCCACGCCCGGCTCGGTCTGGAGGTACTTGGGCCGTGACGGTTCAGCTTCAAGCTTGTGCCGGAGCTGGGTCATGTACACACGGAGGTAGAGCGGCTGGGCGCCGGCCGCGCCGCCCCAGACCTCCTTCAGCAGTTGGCGGTGGGTGACGACCTTCCCCGCGTGCCGGATCAGGGTGGTGAAGAGGCTGTATTCCAGGGGCGTGAGGTGGACTTCCTTTCCATCCATCAGCACCTGGCGTTTGGCCAGGTCCACACGCCAGCGGTCTAGGACGAACACCGGCTCCTGCGCGGCTTCCAGGCCTCCGTGGCGCAGGGCGACGCGGACGCGGGCCAGCAGCTCGCGGGTGCCGAAGGGCTTGGTGAGGTAGTCGTCGGCACCGGCATCCAGGGCATCCACCTTGTCTGTCTCCTGGCCCCGGGCCGAGATCACGATCACGGGGATGCGGCTCCACTCCCGCAGGCGCGACACGACTTCGAGGCCATCCATGTCCGGGAGGCCCAGGTCCAGCAGGATCGCCTCCGGCCGGTGCTGCACCGCCAGGGCCAGGCCTTCCTGGCCCGTGCCGGCCTCCAGGTAGCGGTAGCCGCTGCCCTCCAGAGACACCCGCAGAAAGCGGCGCATCTGCGGTTCGTCCTCCACGAGCAGGATGAGGGCTCCGGATCCGGTCATGGGAGTTCCTCCGGCATCGCCGGCGGCGTGCCGAGGGGCAGGGTCACCAGGAATTGCGCGCCGCCCTGGGGGTGGTTCACCGCCTGGATGCGCCCGTGGTGGGCCGTCGCGATGCCCTTGCAGATGGCCAGGCCGAGTCCGGCTCCCGGCCGATTCGAGGCAGCCTGGCCCCGGGCCAGCTTCTCGAAGATCCGCTCCTCCTCCCCGGCGGGGATGCCGGGTCCCTGATCCGCGATGGAAAGCGTGAGCGACTTCCCGGCGGCCCACGCCTTGATGTCCACGGGCGATTCCGGCGGCGAGTACTTCAGCGCGTTGTCGAGGAGGTTCAGCAGCAGCTGCTCCATGAGCACGCCATCCATGGCCACCAGGGGCAGGTCCTCGGGGAGGGCCACGCGCACACGGTGGGCCAGCTGGGCCAGCTCCCGGCGGTTGAGGGCCGCGCCCACCACTTCCTCCAGGGGCATCCACTCGGTCTGGAGATCGAGGCCCCCGGATTCCAGGCGGGTGATGTCCAGCAGGTTGCTGACCAGGCGGTGGAGGCGCTGGGCCTCCTCCTGGGCCGACTGCAGGAGTTCCCGGCGGGCCGGTTCGGAAAGGTCCGGCGTTTCCAGGGCCGTGCTGACGGCGCCGGTGATCACACCCAGAGGCGTGCGCAGGTCGTGGGAGACAGAGCTGAGGAGGGCGTTGCGGAGCCGCTCCGCGTCGGCCCGGCGCTTGTCCAGGGCACCCTGCTCCGCGAGGAGGGCCCGCTCCAGAGCCAGGGCCGTCTGGGTGGCAAAGGCTTCCAGCAGCTGGCGCTGATCCGGCTCGGCCCAACGGGGCGAGCCTTCGGGGAGCAGGCCCAGGACGCCGATGGCCCCGGAGGCTCCCCGGAGGGGCAGGTAGGTGGCCCGGGCCCCGGGCAGGGTGAGGGTGCCGAGGCCCGCCGGTTCCGCGTGGTCGAAGACCCACTGGGCCACGCCCAGCTCCTGGTCGTCGAGAGGGAAGGCCTGGGGAAGGGCGGGCGCCTGCAGGCGCCCCTGGTCGTCGGGCTGGAGGACCACGCCCCGGCTCTGGAACTGGGTGGCCACATTTTGGAGGGCGGAGGCCACCAGGGCCGCGGAACCCGAGCTGCGGGCCAGCTCCTGGCCCAGGCGGTAGAGGGCGTGGGTGCGCTGCTCCCGGCCCCGCGCCATCCGGGCCTGGGCCCGGATTCGCTCCGTGAGGTTGCCGATGACCACGCCCATGATCAGCATCACGGCGAAAGTGCCGACGTGGCGGAAATCGGTGACGGCGAAGGTGTAGTAGGGAGGCACGAAGAGGAAGTTGAGGGCCGCCACGCTGAGGACCGAGGCCAGCAAGGAGGGCCCGCGGCCGAAGCGCGTGGCCACGATGAGGATGCCCAGGAGGTAGACCATGATGATGTCGGCCAGCTCCGTGCGGCGGAAGAGGAGGCTGGCCAGGGTGCTGGCCAGCACCACGGTCAGGGCGCTCAGGAGGTAGTTGCGCAGGGGGCTCGTGAGGGTGCGCCGGATGAGGGGCGCCGCTGGTTCGCGGCCGGGCTCGCCGCTGATCACGTAGACATCGATGTCGCCGCTGTGCCGGATGAGGTCATCCACCGTGGAGCCCATCAGCAGCTCCAGCCAGCGGGGCCGGGAGGGTTTCCCCACGACGATCTTGGTGATGTTCCGGTCCTTGGCGAAGGCGAGGATGTCCTCCACCAGGGCGCCGGCCCCTTCGATGACGGCCGTCTCGCCGCCCAGCTTCTCCGCCAGGCGAAGGTTGGCCTCCAGGCGCGCACGATCCTCGTCGGTGAACCGGAGGTGCTGGCGGGACTCCACGTAGAGGGCAAGCCACGGGGCGCCCAGGGCGCCGGCCATGCGGCGGGTGCCGCGCACGAGCCGCTCCGACAGCTCCCCGGGGCCCACGCACACCAGCAGGCGCTCGCCCGCAGCCCAGGTCTTCCGGATGCCCTCGGAAGCCATGTAGCGGCGCATCTGCGCGTCCACACTCTCGGCGGTGTGGCGCAGGGCCAGCTCGCGCAGGGCCAGGAGGTTGCCCTTCCGGAAGAAGTGCTCCTGGGCGTGGCGGGCCTGATCCGGCAGGTAGACCTTCCCCTCCTTCAGGCGCACCAGGAGGTCATCCGGCGGAAGGTCCACCAGTTCCACCTCGTCGGCCCGCTCCAGCACGGTGTCCGGCACGTTTTCCCGGACAATCACGCCCGTGATCTGGGCCACCACATCCTTCAGGCTCTCCAGGTGCTGGACATTCAGGGTGGTGTAGACGTCGATGCCAGCATCCAGCAGCTCCATCACGTCCTGCCAGCGCTTCGCGTGCCGGGAGCCCATGACGTTCGAGTGGGCCAGCTCGTCCATGAGGACCAGCGCCGGCCGCCGCTGCAGGGCCGCATCGAGGTTGAACTCGGGGAGGAAGCGGCCCGCGTAGGCCAGGTCCCTGCGCGGCAGGGCCTCCAGCCCCTCGGCCAGGGCCTCGGTCTCGCTGCGGCCGTGGGTCTCCACCACGCCGATGACCACGTCCACGCCCTCGGAGCGGCGTTCCCGGGCCTCGGACAGCATGGCGTAGGTCTTACCCACTCCGGGGGCCGCGCCGAAGAACACCTTCAGCTTGGCCCGCCGGGCGCGGGTCTCCTCCTCCTGCACCCGGCGGAGCAATGGGTCGGGGGCCGGCCTTCGCGGTTCGCGCACCCGCCCAGCCTAGCGCAGGCTGGGCCGATGCGAAGGCGGCAGAAGGGTTTCCGGATTTCCTAACGCCTTCTTAACACCGTTCCGGGCCATCCTCCTGGGTTGGCCGATTGTGGGGACGCCGCACCCGTACGAGCCAGTCTCCATCCAGGCGGCCTTCCAACCCGGGAACCCGCAGCCATGCCCAACTTCAGATCCCTTCTCCTGGGGAGGCGCCTCTCCACCGAAGAGAGCCACGAGACCAGGATCAGCAATCCCATCGCCCTGGCCGTCTTCAGCTCGGACGCGCTGTCCTCCGTGGCCTACGGCACCCAGGAGATCATGGTCCCCCTCACGGCGGCCATCTCCATCTTCGGGGCGGGCGTCCTGGGCTGGTCCTGGTGGGTGGCCCTCGGCATCGTGGCCCTGCTGCTCGTCCTGAACGTGAGCTACCGCCAGACCATCCACGCCTATCCAAGCGGCGGAGGCGCCTACCTGGTGGCCAAGGACAACCTGGGCGAGCTGGCGGCCCAGACGGCCGGGGCCTCCCTGCTGACGGACTACATCCTCACGGTGGCGGTCTCGGTCTCCGCCGGCGTCTCCGCCATCATCTCAGCCTTTCCGGCGCTGGAGGCCCACCGCATCCTCCTGGCGGAAGGCATCATCGGCTTCATCGCCATGATGAACCTGAGGGGCGTGAAGGAAAGCGGGCTGGTCTTCTCCGTGCCGACCTACGGGTTCGTGCTGTGCATCCTGGGCCTGCTGGCGAAGGGCTTCTGGAATGTGGCCACGGGGCACGAGGTGGCCGCCGCCCCGGCGGCGGCCGTGCACCTGGAAGGCACTTCCAGGCTTGCCGCGGTCTGGCTGCTGGCCCGGGCCTACAGTGCCGGCTGCACGGCCCTGACGGGGGTGGAGGCCATCAGCAACGGCGTCACGGTCTTCAAGGAGCCCGTGTCCCACAATGCCTCCAAGACCATGACCTGGATGGTGGTGGTCCTCGGGACCATGTTCCTCGGCATCACCTACCTGGCGAACCACCACGGCTTGACCTACCACCCGGACTCGCCGGAGACGCTGCTATCCCAGCTGACCCGGACCATCCTGGGTGGCGCCGAGCGTGGCCTGCCCAGGCTGGCCTACCTCACCACCATGGGCTTCACCATGGCCATCCTGGCCCTGGCGGCCAACACGGCCTATGCGGACTTCCCGCGGCTGGCGGCCCTCCAGGCCCGGGATGGGTACCTGCCCCGCCAGTTCTCCAGCCAGGGCGACCGGCTGGTCTTCTCCAACGGCATCTTCATCCTCTCCCTGGCGGCGGGCTTCCTGGTCCTGCTCTTCGGCGGGAAGGAGGACCACCTCCTGCCCCTGTACGCCGTGGGCGTGTTCCTGGGCTTCACCATCAGCCAGACCGGGATGGTGCTCCGGTGGCTCCGGCTCCGGGGCCGGGCCTGGCAGCTGAAGGCGCTAATCAACGGTCTGGGCGCCGTGACCACGCTGATCGTCATGCTCGTGATCGCCGTGACGCGGTTCACGCACGGGGCCTGGGTGGTCCTCGTGCTCATCCCCCTCATGGTCCTGACCTTCTTCAACATCCACCGCCACTACATCCGCGTGAAGTCCATCCTCGCGGCGAGCCGGGTGGACTTCCTCGGCCCCCGCCGGAACCGCGTGGTGGTGCTGGTCTCAGGCATCCACGCCGGGGTCGTCCAGGCGCTGAACTACGCGAAGGTCATCGCCGACCACGGCGAGGTGGAGGCCCTGACCGTGGATTTCCCCGATGAGCGCGGGCGGGACAGCCATTCCCTGGAGCGGCTGCGGTCCGATTGGCCCAGGTACAGCGAGGGCATCCCGCTCCGGGCCCTGCGCAGCCCCTACCGGAAGGTGGTCGAGCCCATCGTGGAAGAGCTTGAACGCATGCGCAAAACCGAGCCGGAGTACACCATCACGGTGATCCTGCCGGAGTTCATCACCGGCCACTGGTGGGCCAACCTGCTGCACAACCAGACCGCCTGGCGGATCAAGGGCACCCTGCTCCTCATGCCCAAGATCATCGTGATCTCCATCCCCTACCACCTGGAGCCCCTGGTCGAGTAGAAGCGCCGGCAGCCCGGACTACCTGGCCTGGAGCGCCTCGAGGGCCAGGTTCAGCTTCAGCACGTTCACCCGGGATTCGCCCAGCACGCCGAACTGTGGCCGTTCCGTGTGCGTGCGCACCAGCCCTCGCACCACGGCCTCGTCCAGTCCCCGGGCCCGGGCCACCCGGTGGACCTGGTAGGCCGCCCCGGCGGGACTGATCTGGGGATCCAGGCCACTGGCGGAGGAGGTGACCAGGTCCACAGGTACCGGCCCGCTGGTGTCAGGATCCGCGGCGCGCAGGGCGGCGATCCGCGCGGAGATGGCCCGGTGCAGGTCGGCATTGCTGGGGGCCAGGTTCGAACCGCCGCTGTTGGCGCCGTTGCAGGGCAGGGGCTTCCCATTGGCATCCACGGTGGCCGAGGGGCGCCCCCAGAAATCGCCGGGTGAGGTGAAGGATTGCCCGATCCACTCTGAACCGAGGACCCGACCCTCCCTGCGGATCAGGCTGCCATCGGCCTGACGGGGGAAGAGCGCTTTGGCCAGCCCCGTGACGAGGAGCGGGTAACCCAGGCCGGTGATGGCACTCAGGGCCAGGAAGGAGACGAAGGCTGGGCGGAGCTGAAGGTTCATGGAGCCTCCTACGTGGCAAGGTGCAGCGCGACAAGTGCCCAGTCGATGGCCTTGATGCCGATGAATGGAACCACCAGGCCGCCGGCGCCGTAGATGAACAGGTTGCGCTGCAGGAGCTGGGCGGCCCCGATGGGCCGGTACTTGACGCCGCCCAGGGCCAGGGGGATGAGCACCACGATGATCAGGGCATTGAAGATGACGGCCGAGAGGATGGCGCTCTCAGGGCTGTGGAGGCCCATGATGTTCAGCGCGCCCAGGGCGGGGTAGGTGGTCACGAAAGCCGCGGGCAGGATGGCGAAGTACTTGGCCACGTCGTTGGCGATGCTGAAGGTGGTGAGGGAGCCCCGGGTCATCAGCATCTGCTTCCCGATCTCCACGATCTCGATGAGCTTCGTGGGATTCGAGTCCAGGTCCACCATGTTGCCGGCCTCCTTCGCGGCCTGGGTGCCGCTGTTCATGGCCACGGCCACGTCGGCCTGGGCCAGGGCGGGCGCGTCATTGGTGCCGTCGCCGGTCATGGCCACCAACCGGCCGCCGGCCTGGTATTCGCGGATGAGCTTCAGCTTGGCCTCGGGCGTCGCCTGGGCCAGGAAGTCATCCACGCCCGCCTCTGCGGCGATGGCAGCGGCGGTGAGGGGGTTGTCCCCGGTAATCATGACCGTCTTGATGCCCATGCCCCGCAGCGCGGCGAAGCGCTCCTTGATGCCGCCCTTCACGATGTCCTTGAGCTGGATGACGCCCAGCGCGTGGGCACCCTCGGCCACGACGAGGGGGGTGCCGCCGGCCATGGCGATCTGGTCCACGGTGCGGCGCAGGCCGTCGGGGAGCCTGCCGCCCTGGGACTGGATATGGTCCTCGATGGCGGAAGCGGCGCCCTTGCGGATCTGACGGTGGCCCAAGTTGACGCCGCTCATGCGGGTCTGGGCGGTGAAGGGAACGAAATGGGCGTCCAAGGCGAGAAGATCCCGTTCGCGGAGTCCGTGCTGCTCCTTGGCCAGCACCACGATGCTGCGGCCCTCGGGCGTCTCATCCGAAAGCGAGGCCAGCTGGGCCGCATCGGCCAGCCGTCCGACGTCCACGCCTTCGGCCGGAATGAAAGCCACGGCCTGGCGGGTGCCCAGGGTGATGGTGCCGGTCTTGTCCAGCAGCAGCACATCCACGTCCCCCGCCGCCTCCACCGCCCGGCCCGAGGTCGCGATGACATTGGCCTGGATCATGCGGTCCATGCCTGCGATGCCGATGGCCGAGAGCAGGCCGCCGATGGTGGTGGGAATGAGGCAGACCAGCAGGGAGACGAGCACTGTGAGGCTCACGGGGCTGCCCTGGCCGGCGGCCTTGGTGGAGAAGATGGCGTAGGGCAGCAGGGTGGCCGCGGCCAGCAGGAAGATGATGGTGAGGCCCGCCAGGAGGATGTCCAGGGCGATCTCGTTGGGGGTCTTCTGACGCTTGGCGCCCTCCACCATGGCGATCATGCGGTCGAGGAAGCTCTCGCCGGGATTGGCCGAAATCCGGATCACCAGCCAGTCGGAGAGCACCAGGGTGCCGCCGGTGACGGCCGAACGGTCGCCGCCGCTCTCCCGGATGACGGGGGCGCTCTCGCCGGTGATGGCGCTCTCATTCACGGAGGCCACCCCTTCCACCACTTCGCCGTCGCCAGGGATGGTCTCTCCGGCGGTCACGAGCACGAGGTCGTTGATGCGCAGTTCGGGCGCCGTCACCGTGTCGAAGGCTCCCTGGCGGCCAGCGCCGCGGAGCCGCTTGGCCTTCACGGCGCGCTTGGATTTCCGCAGGGAATCGGCCTGGGCCTTGCCGCGTCCCTCGGCCATGGCCTCGGCGAAATTGGCGAAGAGGAGGGTGAACCAGAGCCACAGGGCGATGGCGAGGATGAACGTGGCGCGGGCTTCGCCTCGGCCTGTCAGTGCCTGGAGCCAGAGGCCAGTGGTGAAGGCGCTGCAGATCCAGACCGTGAACATCACGGGATTCCGGAGCTGATGAAGCGGGTTCAGCTTCCGCAGGGCGTCGAGCGCCGCGCGGCGCAGGAGGCCCGTCTCGAAAAGAGGAATCCCCTGGCGGGAGTGGGGGACCATGGTCGCCTCCGGATTCAGCGCAGGGCCAGGTGCTCGGCGATCGGGCCGAGGGCCAGGGCGGGAATGAAGGTGAGGGCGCCCACCAGGAGCACCACGCCGATGAGCACACCCACGAACAGCGGCGTATGGGTGGGCAGGGTACCCAGCCCCTGGGGGGTGTGCTTCTTCTGGACCAGGGAGCCGGCCAGGGCCAGCACCGGCCAGAAGACGCCGAAGCGGCCCAGGACCATGGCCACGGCCAGCCCGTAGTTGTAGAAGGGGGTGTTGACGCTGAGGCCCCCGAAGGCGCTGCCGTTGTTGTTGGCGGCGCTGCTCCAGGCGTAGAGGATCTGGCTGAAGCCATGGGGCCCTGGGTTGCTTACGGAGCCTACTGCACCGGCGTTCAGAACGGAGATGGCCGTGCCGATGAGCACGGCGGCGCAGGGCAGGAGGATGGCGATGGAGGCCATCTTCATGTCGAAGGCCTCCACCTTCTTGCCCAGATACTCCGGCGTGCGGCCCACCATGAGGCCACCGATGAAGACCGCCACCAGGACGAACATGAGCATGCCGTAAAGCCCCGAGCCCACACCGCCAAAGACCACCTCGCCCAGCTGCATGAGCCACATGGGCACCAGGCCGCCCAGGGGCGTGAAGGAATCGTGCAGGGCGTTCACGGAGCCACTCGAGGCCGCCGTGGTGGCCGTGGCCCAGAGGGCCGAGGGGCCGGGCCCGAAGCGCACCTCCTTGCCCTCCATGTTCCCGCCGGGCTGCTCCGCGTCTGGTGCCTGGCTGGCCACCTGGTCCACGCCCAGGCGCGTGAGGGCAGGATTGCCCCGTACCTCGGCCTGGGTGCAGACGGCCAAAGCCCCGGTGAAGATGAGGGTCATGGCCGCCAGGAGGGCCCAGCCCTGGCGTCGGTCCTTCACCAGGCGGCCGAAGGTGATGCAGAGGGCGGCGGGAATGAGGAGGATGGCCAGGGTCTGGGCGAAGTTGCACAGAGGCGTGCTGTTCTCGAAGGGGTGGGCGCCGTTGGCCCCGAAGAAACCACCTCCATTGGTGCCCAGCATCTTGATGGCGACCTGGGAGGCTGCGGGGCCCATGGCCAGCACCTGGCCTCCAGCCGTGTGGACGTAGGCGCTGACATTCTGGATGACGCCTTGCGACACGAGGAAGAGGGCGAACACCAGAGATAGCGGCAGCAGGATGTAGAGGGTGCTGCGCGTCAGGTCGACCCAGGCGTTGCCCAGCCCCGTGGCGCTGCGCCGCGTGATGCCCCGGATCAGCGCCATCAGCACGGCGAGGCCCGTGGCCGCCGAGAGGAAGTTCTGTACCGTGAGGCCCAGCATCTGCGTGAGGTAGCTCAGCGTGGTTTCGCCGCTGTAGGCCTGCCAGTTGGTGTTGGTGACGAAGCTCACGGCGGTGTTGAAGGAGAGGTCCGTGGCCGCGTTGGCCTGGTGCTCGGGATTCAGGGGCAGGCTGGCCTGCGTCCTCATGAGGAGGAACACTGCCCCCAGGCCGATCACCTTGATGAGCGTGATGGACCAGGCATAGGCCTTCCACCCCATGTCCTCGTCCTCTTGCACGCCGGCAAGGTGGTAGAGGCCGCGCTCCAGGGGGCGGAGCAGGGGGTGGAGGAAGGTGCGGTTCCCTTCCAGCGCCTTGGCCATGAAGGTGCCGAGAGGAAGGCTCAGGCCCAGGAGCAGGGCCAGGTACAGCAGGTTCTGATTCCATGCCTCGGTCACTGGAACATCTCCGGTTTCAGGAGGGCGAGGCTGAGGTAGCTCAGCAGGCCCAGAGCCAGGAGGGAGGCGATGAGCAGGGTCAGGCTCATGGATTCCCCTCCAGCCCCGAGGCCAGCAGTGCCAGCAGCCAGCACAGCAGCGGGAACCACCCCACCACCAGCAGGGTCATCTGGTCCACGCGGCTCTCCCTGGTCAGGTGGATCCGCCGGGCGGTCCGGGTTCCGTACCACCCCAGGGCCAGGGTCATGGGGAGGAGCAGGCCATAGATGGCTGGAATGCGGGCGGGCATCGCGGCTCCGGAACCGGCTCGACTGGCCGGTTCCAAAGCATCCTTCCCGGAGGCGTTAGGACGGTGTTAGGAGTGGGCGCCTGGCCGTTAAGGTTCCGTTGGGATGGGCTCGTCTACGGCTCGATGGGCTTGCCGGCCTCCGCCTTCAGCAGGACCTCCCGCACCATCTGGGTCGCATCTTCCGGGCTGAGCTGGTCCTTCCAGGCGGGCATGGAGTAGCCGAAGAGGATGCCCTTGCGGATGGTGCGGATCATGGTGCGGATCTCGCGCTCGGAGGCGGGGCCGCTCAGGGTGCGGAAGTCCTGGGCGGCCTTGGTGAAGTCCAGCCCGCCGAGCCGGGTCCCGTCGGGGCCCTTCGCCGATCCATCCAGGCCATGGCAGCGGGTGCAATTCTGCTGGAAGAAGGCCTTCAGTTCGGGGAGGCTTTTGGCCCTGGCTTCCGGCGCCTGGGCTGCGGAGGCGGCGGAGGCGATGAGCAGGAGTCCTGCGGCCAGGAAGCGGCGGGTGGCCGGCGGGCGCTCGGCGACGCCTGAGGATCCTGCTGGGGGTTCTGACCGGCGAGTGGGATGCACCTGTCCTCCTTGCGGTACCGGGGCCCCGAGGGGGGCCCGCTCGATCCATGGTCAAGCAGGGCGGTCCCGCCACCAGATCCGGTTCGGGGATGGCGTACAGTCCGGTCAGGCCCGCTTCGCGCTAGCCTCTTTCAGGGCCAGGGCCATCCGCGCGCAGGCCTCGTTCTGCTCGTCCAGGTCATGCGCTGCAAAGCCGAGGCTGATGTAGGGCAGGCTCTGGCGGTGCAGGTCGTAGAGCGCGCCGGGGTAGAAGACCACGCCGTGGGCGAGGCAGCGTTCCGTCCAGGCCTCCAGCGGCACATCTTCGGCGACGCGGATCCAGAGCGAGAGCCCCTCGCGGGGGTTCCGCACGGAGATGGCCGGGTGGAGGTGCAGCAGGAGGCGGTCCACCATGGTCTCCCGGCGCTCGTCCGTGAGCTTGCGGAGGCGCCGCAGGTGCCGCACGATCTCGCCATCGCGCAGGGTTTCCTCGATGGTGGCCTCCTGCACCAGGTTGCCGGGCCAGTCCACCAGCTGCCGCTGCTGGGCCAGGGCCTTGATGAGGGCCGCCTCGCCGGCCAGGAAACCCACCTGGAGCCCCGGCGCGAGGATCTGCTCGAAGCTGCTGAAGTAGAGCACCCGGCCGTGGAGGTCCTCGCTGGCCAGGGGCAGGCTGGGGTTCTTCTCGCGGTGGAAGCCCAGGCCGGGGTCGCCTTCCAGGATGCGGAAACCATGGACCCGGGACAGCTCCAGAAGCCGCTTGCGCCGCGCTGGGTCTAGCGTCACCTGGGTGGGGTGCTGGGGGCTCGCCGAAAGGTAGAGCAGGCGGATGGGCTTCTGGATCAGCAGGGCCTCCAGGGCCTCCAGGTTCAAGCCACGGGCGTCCACGGGCACGGCGAAGAGGCGGGCCCCGGCGGACCGGAAGGCCTCGGCCACCCGGAACATGCCCGGGTTCTCCATGGCCACGGCGTCGCCCGGCGCGAAGAGCACCCGGGAGACGAGGTTGAGGGTGCTCATGAGGCCGCGGGTGAGGAGGAGGTTGCCTGCCTCCACGGAGAGCCCCCGCATGTCGCGGAGCATCTTGCCCAGGGAGTTGCGCAGGTCCAGCAGGCCCCGCGGATCCCAGCCCGGCTGGAGCAGGCGCTCGGGGTGGAGCTTCAGCACCCGGCCGTAGGCGCGGTGGATGGCTTCGGTGGGGGCGAGCCGCAGGTCCGTGGTGTCGGGGATGAGCTGGAAGGATTCGAGGGCCGGCGCGCCGGGCTGAAAGAAGGGCTCGCTCCGGGGCGTGGCGCGCTTCCACGAGGCCGAGTCCTGGGCGGAGATGCCGGCAGGCACCTCCAACACGAAGGGCAGCTTCCGGGCCACGAAGGTGCCGCGGTCCGGAGCCACCTCGATCCAACCCTCGGCCTCCAGTTCCTTGTAGGCGGCCAGGGTGGTGTTGCGGTTGACGCCCAGCAGCTCGGCCAGCGCCCGGGTCCCCGGAAGGGCATCCCCGGGCTTGAAGCGCCCGTGCCGGATGCCCTCCTCAAGGGCCTTCACCAGCTGGAGGTACAGGGGTTCGGGATTGGATCGGTCGAGCGCGATGGCAAGATCCCAGCTACCCAAAATGGAACTCCTTGGTTCGGATCAGAATCCGGGCGGGTGCAGGTCCCGTCAAGCGTCCCAGGTGATCAGTAGCCCAGACCGCCGCCACCGGTACCGCCGCCCGTCCCGCCGGCGCCGATGCCGGCGGTGCCGTAGTTGATGACCGCGAAGAGGCCGTGGGTCTCGGCTTGGGGCCCCGCTGTGACATAGAGGTTGTTGGTGGCACCGGCCGAGCCGCCGTTGCCGAAGGTCAGGCCCCAGAGTCCACCGATGGTCAGGGGGAGGTTGTTGGGCCCCTTGAGTTGCCCCAGCTCTGCGCCCGTGGTGGCGTTGAAGGCCGTGATGCGCCCGTCGCCGAAATTGCCCACGAGCAGGGCGCCGCTGAAGGGGCCGAAGTTCGCCGGGGCCATCGCGATGCCCCAGGGCGCGTTGAGGGATCCACCAGAGGCGACGCGGCTGACGAAGCTTCCGTCCAGGTTGAAGACGCTCACATAGCCGAGGCCGGCCCCGGTGGTCTCCCGCAGGGCGGGCGGCGTGCGCTGGGCATAGGTCACGTAGAGCTTGGTGCCGAGCACCTGGACGTTGAACGGGGCGAAACCGGCGGGCAGGGCGGGATCCACCAGGGCTGAGGCGCCCAGGCTCACCGGGGCGTAGGTCCCATCGAAGACGTCGACGGTCCCGGCCGTGAAGTTGGCGACGTAGAGGTACGTCGTGGCGCCCACGGTGGCAGTGGCCAGGCCTGTGTAGAGGGCGCCGGAGCCGGAGTTGTCGACCCGGCGGGTGGTGGAGGCGCCGGCGCTCCAGCCGCAGAGGCAGCCATCCAGCGAGGCGAGGATGAACTCGTCCCCGCTGAAGCCGGCGGAGCCGTTGTACACCACGCCCGTGGGCCCGCCCATCACATGGCCCACGATGCCGGGATTGGAGACCACGATGGGCACGGTCGGCTTGTTGCCGAGGCCGTCGTAGACCGTGGTCGTGGCCGTGCCCTGGTTCGCCAGCCAGAAGTAGGTGGTGGGGCCGTAGGCGATGCCCCAGGGGTTCACGAGGTTGGTGTCGGTGGTGGCGGCGCCGGCCGTGGCCTGGTCCGACACGAGGTACGTGAGCTGATAGGCGGATGGGGGAGGAGGCGGGGGCGCTGAAGCGGCGCCTCCTCCTCCCCCGCCGCAGGCCAGGAGCGACAGGAGGAAGGCTCCGGCGCCGGCCAGCGTGACCGGGAGGAAGGGCCACCTCTCCAGCGAGAAGGGGCGGGTGGGTGGGATGGCAGTTCGTGGCATGGAAACCTCCGGCCCGCGAAGGCGGGCAAAGTCCCGAAAGGGGGCGCGGGATCGAGTACCCGGTCTGCCCAGCTTCGGGCCGCGCGGCACCCCCACCAGATCCGGTTCCGAGAAGGCGGACCCTCCGGTGGGACCCGGGCACCGCTTCGCCTGCAGGCCTCCCTGGGCTACCATCCACGGGAACCCGCCCCTGGATGATGATGCCGTTCCGCCGATGGACCCTCGCCCTGGCCGCCGCCACCGCCTTCGGCCAGGAAGCCGCCTTCTTTCCGCAGGCCGAGCCTTCGCCCTGGACGCCCGCCTGGGAGCTGACCCTGCGGGCCGACGAGCTGACCGAACCCAACCTGCCCTCGGACAGCTTCCGCCGCACCGGCCTCCAGCTGCGCCTGCGGTGGACCTGGGACTGGGAGCCCCTGAAGCTCGTCGTGGGCACCCGGTCCGCCATGGGTTCCGACGGGAATCAGCTCAACGCCGCCCGCTGGGATCAGCAGCCTTCCAACGGATCCCAGCTGGACGTGGCCCATGGCGACCTCTCCTGGACGACGGCGCAGGCCTTCGGGAACCTGCGGCTGGGCCTGCAGGAGAACGGCCTGCTGAGCTCACAGGCGCTCTGGGACCGGAACCTGCGCTTCTTCGGCGCGGGGGGGCTGGCCGGCTTCCGCGGAACGGAGGGCCTGCTGCAGGAGGCGAGCTTCCGGGTGGCCGCGGGCCGGGTGCGGAACATTCTGGGCGGCCGGGGCGACCTGCTCGCCGGCCAGTTCGTTCTCAAGCTGGACACGGGCCCCTTCTCCTGGACGGCCCATGCCGGCCGCTGGTGGCACGCCTGGGACCCGGGCGAGGAGCGCCTGCGCCGGCTGCCGGGGCATGACCCCTTGGCGCGGCAGCGCATGACCGTGGACGCCGGGGGCGCCGCCCTGAAGTGGAACGCGGTGTTCCCCTGGGAGGCGCGCTGGTTCCAGTCCAAGAACCGGGAGAGCGGGGAGGACAGCGAGGAATTCCAGGTTTCGGCCGGAAGTCGGGAACGGCTCTACTGGCCGCAGTTCTCCTTCACCTGGCAGCGGCTCTCCTCCACGGGAACCCTGTACCCCCTCAATGGCGATGAGTGGTGGTTCTACCGGCGGGCCAAGGGGCCGCGCTTCGACGCGGCTTTGCCGCTCCCGGGCCAGTGGACCCTCTCCCTCGTCTACCTGCGGCAGCGCTCCGATGGGGACGAATACGAGGCCACCCGGAAGATGCTGGTCCTGGTGAAGACATTCTGAAAGCTAGTAGCTCCGGTCGTCCGCCAGGGGCGGATAGTCCCGGCCGAATTTGTTCTTGTGGGGCTCGATGGGCGGCAGGGAGACCTGCAGCTCCCAGGCGCCCTGGGTGATGCCGCCGTCCACCTTGAGGGTCCAAGTCTTCTCGCCGGCTTCGGGATGCCAGAGCCGCAGGCGGTAGGCGCCGGGGGGGACTGCATCGAAGCGGATCCCCGTCCGACCGTCGAGCAGCTGGGCGAAGGGTGTGGTCACCACCCAGAGGAAGGCGTTCATCTGGTGGTGGACATTGCAGTACAGCTTGACCAGCCCCGGGCTCGTCACCTTCACCTTGGGGGAATCCCCGGGCCGGTACTGGCCCGTGTCGAAGCGGTTGCCCTGAGTGACGCTGAAGACGTTGTGCAGGATGTGGTCCAGGTTGGGGAAGGCCACCTCGGTACCCGGCGTGGCGATGGCGACGCGGGGGATGAATTGCTTGCCCACGGTCCGGATCACCACGGGCTTGGAGGGGCCGGCCCCGGGTTGGGCGGCATCCAGGGGTTCCAGCAGGGCCACGCAGTCCCTGAGCGACGCGCGGAGGCGGCCATCCTTCTCGCGCAGCTGGACCGGGCCCTGGACGCCGCCCGCCCCCAGCGGCGGGATCAGGGCCAGGAGGGACAGGCCGCATGCAAGGGCTCGTATCATGCGTGGATTCCAGAGTAGATTCGACGCAAGTATACCGATCCGCGAAGGAAGCCCATGCAGCCGACCCTGAGGTGGTACCAGACCCTGGCCTGGAGCTACTTCATCCGGCAGGCGGCGGCCATCCTTGGGCTGCTGGCCATCATCCTGTGGGTGGCCTACCGCGAGGCCGAGCGGGGCGCCAGCAGCACGGCCCAGGCCAGCCTCTCGGCCGGGGGCTACGTGCTGGAGCGGGCCTTCGAGCAGCAGGGCCGCTCCCTGGATGGCGGGCTGGAGGTCTTCACGCAGTACTCCGGCAACCTGGCCCTCATCGAGCACGCCCTCGAGACCGGGGCCCTCACCAGCCTCACGGACACGCTGGTGGAGAACCTCCCACGGCTCGGCGCCGAGCTCGCCCTGGTGGTGGCGCCGGATGGCCAGGTCCTCGCCAGCACCGCCAAGGGGCCGCGCCCGACCCTGCCCGAGGTGGGCATCCTCCAGATGGCCCTTGCGCCCGAGGAGGCGGCTGCCGCGGGCCATGCCGGGCCCTTCTACCGGGGCTTCCTGCGGGTGGACTGGGGAGGTCGCCCGGGGGTCTACCACGCCGTGGCCAGGCCGCTGCGTTCTCCCGCGGGCCGCTCCCTGGGGGCCATGCTGGTGGGCGTTCCTGTCGATGACCGGGCCGCCGCCGACCTGCGGCGCCTGGCCATCGCGGGACCTCAGCGCGGCGATCCCACGGCACACCTGGCGCTCCTGAGCCAGTTCCGGGCCCAGGGCAGCACCCTTCCGGAGGCGGAGGCCGTGAATCGCCTGCTGGCCCGTGAGCCGGCTTTTCTCGCGGTGCGAGGGCAGGTGCTCGATGGCCAGCGGTCCACCGTCCTGCCGTTCCGGGTGGAGGGGCGGAACTACTTGGGCATGATCTCTCCCCTTCACGGCGTGAACGCCCTCGACCTGGAGATGGCCGATGTGCTGATGATGCCCGTGGACCCTCTGTTGGCGCCCTTCCGGAACCTGCAGCGGGCCATCCTGGCGGTGGGCGTGGCGGGGCTCTCCGTGGCCCTGGCCCTCAGCCTGCGCTCCGCTCGCAAGGTCACGGCCCCCCTGAAGGCCCTGGCTTCGGCGGCCCAGGCCTTGGCCGAAGGCGATCCTCCCGAATCCCTGGGCATCGACCCCACGCCGGACGAGGTGGGCGTGCTCACCCACACCTTCAAGTCCATGCTGGCGGAGCTGAGGGCCAAGGATCAGCTGCTGAGCCTCCTGGACACGACGCGGCGGGGAGCCGCTGGCGCCGGGCCGATCCGGTTCGCGGCCGCCTTCGATCCAGCGGTGGTGGAGCCCCGGCTGGAATCCGCCACGGAGGAACGGCCCCGGCCCTTGGAGGCGATCCCGCCCGGGGAGGAGACCGGTCTGCCAGCCGCCCTCCGCGATGGGGCGGTTTTCGCAGCCCGGTACCGGGTGGACGGCCTGCTGGGCCAGGGCGGCATGGGTGTGGTGCTGAAGGTGCGGGACCTCCAGCTGGACGAGGATGTGGCCCTGAAGGTCGTGCGCGCAGGGCTTGCCGCGAACCCGGCCTTCCTGGATCAGCTCAAGCAGGAGATCCGGCTGGCCCGGAAGATCACGCACCGCTTCGTGCTCCGGACCCACGATTTCGGCGAGAGCGACGGCATCCCCTACGTGACGATGGAGTATCTGAAGGGCACAACCCTGCGCAGCCTGCTCGACAGCCGCGGGCGCCTTCCGCTGGCGCTGGTCCTGCGCATCGCCCGCCAGGTGGCGGAAGGCCTGGAGGCTGCCCACGCGGTCGGCGTCGTCCACCGGGACATCAAGCCCGCCAACGTGCTCTTCGATGTCCGTGGTGATGCCAAGATCATGGACTTCGGCCTCGCGGCCCCGGTGGCCGCCGTAATCGCCGGGGAGTCCGGCACGCTGGTGGGCTCGCCGCGGTACATGGCTCCGGAGCAGATCCGGGGTGACCGGGTGGATGCGCGCACCGATCTCTACGCCCTGGGGATCATGCTCTTCGAGCTGTGCTCCGGCCTCGCCCCTTTTGACAGCCCCCGCATCAACGACCTGCTGACCCTGCACCTGGAGGCGCCCGTCCCCCCCTTGGCCGAGGCGCCACCGGATCTGGCCGCCCTGGTGCAGCGGCTCCTGGCGAAGCGGCCGGAGGATCGCTGCCAGTCGGCCACGGAAGTGGCGGAGATCCTCAAGCTGCTCGCGGCCGGAGGCGGCACATCCCGGCTGGGCTGAGAGCTTCGGCGCTATCTGGCCGGAGGGGGCGGAATCCGCGAACCGGATCTGGTGGCCCCCGCGGTTCGGATGGATGGTGAGCCAGGCTGGTGTTCCCTGCCAAGCCGAAGGAGGCCCCATGCTCGAGCCCGCCACCCCAGATCCCGGCCCAGCGGCCATGGATCGCCGCTGCTTCTGCGCCAGCGCCCTGCTCACAGGCCTGACCCTGGCCTGCGGTGGCGGGGGTGGCTACCCGGCCCCGCCGCCCACCTCGGCCCCGCCGCCGAACGGCCCGCTGACCACCTCGGACACCAAGGCCGGCCTGCTGGCCACGCCCGACGGCACGGTTCGGGACTACCGCAACCTGGGGAACTTCTTCCTCATCCGGGACGCCACCGGCATCTACGCCATGACCGCGGTGTGCACCCACATGGGCTGCACGGTGGGCGCACCCGTCGGCGCCCAGATCACCTGCCCCTGCCACGGCAGCCAGTACGACCTGAACGGCGGGAACACCCTCGGACCCGCCATCCATCCGCTGGTCCACTTCCAGGTCACGGAGGCCTCAGCGGGTGGGCCGCTCGTGGTCAACACGGCCCAGACGGTGGCCGCCTCGACGCGGCTGGCCTGAGGGATCAGCCTCCTCCATGGCCGGGCTGGCGGGATGGGAGTGGGGATGGATGGCGAGTTCATGCACCATCCGGCCGCCGAGATGGCCTGTGCGGGCCAGGAGCACGTTCGCACCCAGGCTCACCAGCAGCCAGGCCAGGTTCAGGAGGAGGATGCGCCGCTGGCTGTTCCAGGACTTCCACATCACGGGTGCCAGCTGGATCAGGATGAAGGCGAGGGTGAGGTCGGCGTAGAAGAACGTGGTCCGCTTCGCGAGCCGCTCATGGGTTTCGAGGGCGACCTGCAGCTCCGGAGTGGGCTGCACGGAACCCGCCGCCGAGAGTCCGCTGATCACGGCCAGCACCGCCATGGAGGTCCCGATCACCAGCAGCGCCAGGGCCGCGATGTGGATGCCGGCCCGATACTCCCTCCAGACCAGGCCCAGGATGACCAGCAGGGGAACCACCATCAGCAGGGCGATGGGGAAGTGGACGACCAGGGGGTGCACCTGCGACAGGGGGGGCATGGCGGCTCACCGGGATTTCGCCATCGCGCTGGCCGGCGTCTGGATGGGCTCGCCCTTCTTGGCCTTGCGCAGGATGCTGCGCACCAGGAGCAGGGCCTCCTCCTCGCTGAGCTCGTTCTTGTAGGCTGGCATGGCCATGCCGAAGAAGAGCCCCTTGCGGATGGTCTTGGCCAGGCCCTGGTCCGTGGTGCCCTGCATGTCCTTCTCTGAGGTGAAATCCCGGCCCTTGAGCTTCCGCCCGTCCGCGGCGGTGGCCGAGCCATCCTCCCCATGGCAGCCGATGCAGGACCGCTGGTAGAAGGCGCGAAGTTCCCCCTCGGTGCGCGGGGCGGCGCCCTGGGCTGAGAGAGAGGGCACAGCGGGGCCGAGCAGCGCGACGGCGACCCAGAGGCAGGTGAAGGGGGTGGGGTGTCTCATGAGGGCTCCTGCTGCGGGATCGGTCCCATTCCAGCATTGGCCGATTCAGGAGGGTTCACAGATCCGGTCGGGAGATGCGGACCCCTCCGGGGGTGGGGGGAAACCCCCATCGGGCCGCCACTCGCGCCGAGCCCGAGCTGCGACAACCTGTCGCATTCCCCTCAGCGCTGGGTTCCCCATCATGGAGTACGCAGCACCAAGCCCTGGGAGCACCATGAGCCACGCGATCCAGCGTTCGGAGTCCCCTTCTGTTCCAGCCGTGGTCCACGCCGGCGCCGAGGCGATGAGCCTGGAGGCTGCGGCCTGGCTGGCGGCGGCGAGCCGGTCGGCCGATGGGTGCCGGGACCGCGTGTTCCTGGCGCGCTTCGCCGTGCACCTGGTGCATCAGTTCCGATGCGAGGAACGGGTTCTTCGGTCCGGAGCACGCCAGCCCTTCGCCCGCCGCTGCGAGGACAATCGGCGCCTGGCTCGGCGACTGCGCGAGCTCATGGCTGAAGCCGAGCTGGGATCGGAGATCGAGGGGGGCATCCGGGATTTTCTCCGCGCCTGGCAGAGCCACCAGCGCCGGGCGACTGCCCGTCGGCTGATCCCGCGGATCGGCGAGGTGGCCTGAGGATTGGTGCGGGGGCAGGCTCCTGCGACATCTTGACGCAGGGAAGGAGACCACGAGGGCAGCTAAGGTCTTCAGATCACTGGAGACCCAACCATGCCCTTCACCCGCCTCTGCTATTGCCTCTCCGTGGCCTGCGCGCTGCCCGTCGCCGCGGCAGAAGACCAGGAGAAGAAACCCGCCCCGAAATCAGAACCCTCCGCAGTGGTGGAGGTGACGGCGCCCCTGCCCACCGAACCCCTGGTGACGGTGATGAATCCCAAGGCGCCCAGGCAGCCCGTGCCAGCTCAGGACGGCGCCGAATATTTGAAGGGCATCCCCGGGTTCTCGGTGATCCGCAAGGGCGGCACGGACGGCGATCCCATGCTGCGCGGCATGGCGGGTTCCCGCCTGAACATCCTGTTGGATGGCGAGCAGCTCCTCGGTGGCTGTGGCATGCGGATGGATCCCCCCACCGCCTACGTCTTTCCCGAATCCTATGACCGCATCACGGTGGTGAAGGGACCGCAGACCGTGCTCTTTGGACCGGGCAACTCAGCCGGCCTGATTCGCTTCGAGCGCACCAACGAGCGCTTCCAGAAGCCCGGCTTCAGGGGTGTCGCCAGCCTCATGGGCGGCAGCTTCGGCCGCAACGATGAGGTGCTGGACGCCACGGGGGGAACCTCTGCGTTCTACGTGAGGGGCATCGGCACCCGCTCCCACTCCGACGACTACGAGGACGGGAAGGGCACCTCCATCCACGCCCGCTACACCCGCTGGAGCGCCAACGCAGCCTTTGGCTGGACCCCCAGCGAGGATACGCGGTTGGAGCTTTCCGGCACCCGCAGCAACGGGGAGGCCGCCTACGCCGACCGCACCATGGATGGCGCGAAATTCCTCCGCGAGAACCTGGGTTTTCGCGGGGAATGGCGCCGGTTGACGGATCGCATCGAGAAGGTGGAGTTCCAGGTCTACCGCAACTACGTGGACCACGTCATGGACAACTACACCCTGCGCACCTTCATCCCCACGATGATGGCACCCGGGCCCATGGTGAACAGCCCGGACCGGCTGACCCGGGGCGGGCGTCTGGCCATGGGATTGCGGCTGGCGGAGGCCACGAAGCTCACCTTGGGCCTGGATACCCAGGCCAATGACCACACCATCCGAAAGACCGGCAACGAATACACCCTGCCGGTGGAGAACATGGCCCGGAATGACGATGGCCGCTTCAAGAACTCGGCCCTCTTCGCCGAAGTGGAGCACCCCTTCTCGGCGAAGGATCGCCTGGTGGCTGGGCTCCGCGCAGATCGCTGGCACGCCGAGGACCCCCGCGCCGTGGTCGCCATCAGCATGATGGCCAACGTGGCCAACCCGACCTTCAATCACGAGCGCAACGAGACCCTCAGCAGCGGCTTCCTCCGCTACGAGCGGGAGGTGTTCACGGGCTCCACCGTCTATGCGGGCGTCGGCCATGCTGAGCGCTTCCCGGACTACTGGGAGGCCATCAGCAAGGAGAGCCTCAGCAGCGCCAGTGCCTTCGACACCAAGGCCGAGAAGACCACTCAGCTGGACCTGGGCTGGGTGAAGCAGGCGGGATCGGTCCAGGCCTCGGTGTCCTTCTTCTATGGCAAGGCGAAGGACTTCATCCTCATCCAGTCGAACGTGCTCAAGCCTGCGGGCATGGGGACCCGCGCGGCCACCGTATCCCGCAACGTGGACGCCACCACCTGGGGCGGAGAGGTGGCCATGGGCACCAAGGTGGCCGGCTTCCTGAAGGTGGATGCCAGCCTCGCCTATACGCATGGCCAGAACGACACGGATGGCAGGGCCCTCGCACAGATCCCCCCACTGGAGGCCCGGCTTGGGCTGGGCTACGAGGCCGAGGTCTGGTCCACCGGCCTGCTGGTGCGCGGGGTGGAGCGGCAGGACCGCTATGCCCTGAATCAGGGGAACATCGTGGGCCAGGATGTCGGTGCCACGGCGGGCTTTGCCATCGTGTCCCTCAACGCCGGTTGGAAACCCGCCAAAGGCTGGCTGCTCACCGCTGGCATCGACAACCTCTTCAACCGCGTCTACGCCGAGCACATCAGCCGCAGTACCAGCATGATCCCGGGCTACCTGGTGCAGTCGGTCCGGGTGAATGAGCCGGGCCGAACCCTCTGGCTGAAGGCCTCGTACGCCTTCGGGCGATAGGACGGAAAGGGGGTGGGCGTGGATAATGGCTCGACCATGGCCCATCCCGGATTCGGCATCTCCCTCACCTGGCTGCTCCGCCTGCGCTGGGTCACCGCCCTCGGCCAGACGGCGGCCATCCTCGTGGCGGAGCGCCTGCTGCCCGGTGAGATCCAGGCCCTCCCCCTCCTCGCCCTGGTCGCCTTCGGGGCCCTGAGCAACCTGGCCCTCATGCTGCGCCTGCGGAGGGCCGAACCGGTGCGGCCGGCACTGCCCGGCCTCGTGCTCGGTCTGGACGTCCTCCTGCTCACCGGCCTGCTGTACGGCAGCGGGGGCGCGGCCAATCCCTTCACCGCCATCTACCTGGTCCACATCACCCTGGCGGCCGTGGTCATGCGCGGCCTCTGGGCCTGGGCCCTGGGCGCCCTCTCCCTTTCGGGCTTCGGCATCCTCTTCGTCTGGAACGTGCACGTGCACTCCCTGGCCCACATGGACCACGGCGGGGGCGGGGGCGTTTCGCTGCACCTGGTCGGCATGTGGGTGGCCTTCGCCATCACGGCGGCCCTCATCGCGGCCTTCGTGGGCCTGGTCACCAAGGCCCTGAGGCAGCAGGATGAAGAACTGGCGGCCCTGCGCGACCTCACGGCCCGCCAGTCCCGGCTGGCCGCGCTGACCACCCTGGCCGCGGGCGTGGCCCATGAGCTGGGCACGCCCCTGGGCACCATCGCCGTGGCCGCCAAGGAGCTGCAGCGCACGGCCGAAGCCCTGGGTGGCCAGGGCTCGGACATCGCCCAGGACGCAGCCCTCATCCGCGAGGAGGTCGGCCGCTGCCGCCGGATCCTCGACCAGATGGCCGATCCCAGCGGCACCACCCTGGGTGAGGCCTTCCAGGCCCTGGCCTGGCCGGATCTGGAGGCGGAGCTGACCGAGGGCCTCGCTCCCGAAGACCGCTCACGCCTCGAGTTCCAGTGGCCATCCACGGCCTGCGGGTCCGTGCCCCGGCGCGGCCTGGTTCGCGCCCTGCGGGCCGTGCTGTCCAACGCCCTGGAGGCCACACCCCGGCCCGGGGCCGTGACGATCCTCGCGAGGGAGGACGGGGGCATCTGGCGCCTGGAGGTGGAAGACCGCGGCACCGGCATGGCGCCCGAGGTGCTGGCCCGGGCGGGCGAGCCCTTCTTCAGCACCAAGCCCACGGGCTCGGGCATGGGGCTGGGGCTCTTCCTGGCCCGCACCTTCGTCGAGCAGCTGAGCGGCGAATTGCAGGTCGAGTCCCATCCGGGGCAGGGCACCCGGGTGCGGCTGAGCTGGCCCGGGGTGGCCCATGGCTGAATCCCGGCCCTCGCTGCTGCTCGTGGACGATGACGCCGTCTACCGGGAGCGCCTGGCCAAGGCCATCACGGCGCGGGGCTACGAAGTACGCACCGCCGCGGACGCGGAGGCCGCCGTGGCGCTGGCCCAGGCCGACAGCCCCGAGTTCGCGGTGCTGGACCTGCGCATGCCCGGCGAGTCGGGCCTGGACCTGCTCCGCCGCCTCATGACCATCGATCCCACCACCCGGGTGCTCATGCTCACGGGCTATGGCAGCATCGCCACGGCCCTGGAGGCTGTGCGGCTGGGCGCCGCGAACTACCTCACCAAACCCGCCGACGTGGATGACATCCTGGCGGCCTTCAATCCTGAGGCCCCAGCCGTGGAGGCGAACACCGACTTGGAGACGCCATCCCTGGCCCGGGTGGAGTGGGAGCACATCCAGCGGGTGCTGGGCGACTGCGAGGGCAACCTGTCGGAAGCCGCGCGACGCCTCGGCATGCACCGCCGCAGCCTGCAGCGGAAGGCCTCACGAAGGCGGCCAGCGAAGTAGGGGGCCATGCCCCTGCGACAAAGTGACGCAGGGGCATGGTTGTCCGGACAGGCAGAATCAGGGGACTCTGCGGAGCTCCCATGCGTCATCCATCCACCCTCGCCCTCCTCGGCCTGCTCCTTGCTACGGCGCCCGCGGCCCAGGCCTGCGGGGCCTGCGGTTGCACCCTGCATTCCGACTGGGCCACCCAGGGCTACGCGGTGAAGCCGGGCTGGCGCTTCGACTTGCGCTATGACTACTTCAACCAGGACCAGCTGCGGGCGGGCACCCGGTCCGTGGACCGGAACACCTTCGAGCTTCCCAACGAGATGGAGATCCAGGAGAAGACCCTCAACCGCAACCTCACGGCCACCCTGGACTACAGCCCCAATGCGGACTGGGGCGTGGCCCTGGTGATCCCCGTGTTCAACCGCTACCACGCCACCATCGCGGAGGGTGACACCGATCCCACGTTCTCCCAGGGCAAGGGCCTGGGCGATGTTCGCCTGCTGGGGCGCTACCAGGGCTTCACCGACAGCCATGCCTTCGGCGTGCAGTTCGGCGTGAAGCTGGCGACGGGCGACATGAAGCAGACCTTCAACGCCGGGGCCCAGGCGGGCGAGCTGCTGGATCGAGGCCTGCAGCTGGGCTCGGGCACCACGGACCTCCTCTTCGGGGTCTATGCCTTCGGAGAGCTCGCCCCGGACTGGGGCATCTTCGGCCAGGTGCTGGTCCAGAAGCCCCTGGCCGAAAAGGACGGCTTCAAGCCCGGCGATGGGGTGAACGCCAACCTGGGCCTCCGCTACACAGGGCATGCCGGCTTCACGCCGCACCTGCAGCTGAACGTGCGGGCCGAGGGCCGGGAATCCGGCCTCAATGCCGATGTGGACAACAGCGGCGCCACCCTGGTCTACCTCAGCCCCGGCGTGACCTTCAACCTGAGCTCCCGGTTCCAGGTTTATGCCTTCGCCCAGGTGCCCGTGGCGCAGCGGGTGACGGGCCTGCAGATCGAGCCCCGGTGGAGCGCTTCCCTGGGGATGCACTGGAGCTTCTGACGGGCCCTGGAACCACCGGGATTTCCTTGTAGAATCAAGGGTTCCGACGGAGTCCGCCCATGCCCTTCCAGCCCCTGACCCAGGAACCCGAGATCCAGCGCCGCTGGCTCGAGTCCGGCGCCTTCCGCGCCAAGCGGGCCAGTGAACTGCTGCCCGGCTCCAAGACCTTCTACATGCTTGTGATGCTGCCCTACCCCAGCGGCCGCATCCACATGGGCCATGTGCGCAACTACACCCTGGGCGATGTGACCGCCCGCTTCCGGCGCATGCGGGGCTACGAGGTGATGCACCCCCTCGGCTGGGACAGCTTCGGCCTGCCGGCGGAGAACGCCGCCATCAAGCACGGCATCCACCCCGCCATCTGGACCCGCAAGAACATCGAGGAGATGAAGGGCCAGATCCAGAAGATGGGCATCAGCTACGACTGGGACCGCGAGATCGCCAGCTTCCAGGACGACTACTACCGCTGGAACCAGTGGCTCTTCCTGAAGATGTGGGAGCAGGGCGACGTGTTCCGCGCCAACCGCACCGTGAACTGGTGTGAGGAGCTGGGCACCGTGCTGGCCAACGAGCAGGTGGTGGACGGCAAGGACGAGCGAACGGGCTTCCCCGTGGTGCAGAAGCCCCTGGAGCAGTACTTCTTCAAGACGACGAAGTACGCCGATGAGCTGCTGGCCTGCCTCGACGGTCTGGACTGGCCCGAGAATGTGAAGACCATGCAGCGGAACTGGATTGGCCGCTCCGAGGGCGCACGCCTGGCCTTCGACCTGGAGATCGGCGGGCAGATCGAGGTCTTCACCACCCGCCTCGACACGCTGTTCGGGGTGACCTTCATGGCCCTCAGCACTGAGCACCCCGTCATCGAGAAGGCGGCGGAGTCCGATGCCGCGCTGAAGGCCTTCTGCGACCAGGTGGCCGCCGTGAGCCGCGAGGAGCGCATGACCAGCGACGTGAAGCTGGGCCATCGCACCGCGCTGTCGGTCATCCACCCCTTCACGGGTGAAAAGGTGCCGGTCTTCGCCGCCAACTACGTGCTCATGGACTACGGCACGGGCGCCGTCATGGGCGTGCCCGCGCACGATGAGCGCGACAACGAGTTCGCCAAGAAATACGGCCTGCCCATTCCGCAGGTGATCGTCTCCGAGAGCGAGTGGGACTTGGGCACGCTCATCAACAGCGGCGAGTTCACGGGCCTGAAGAGCGAGGACGCCGTCACGGCCATGGTGGCCAAGCTGGGCGACCGCGCCGCCAAGACCACCACCTACAAGCTCAAGGACTGGGGCCTCAGCCGCCAACGCTACTGGGGCACGCCCATCCCCACGGTGCACTGTCCGGACTGCGGCGTGGTGCCTGAGAAGGCCGAGAGCTTGCCGGTGCGCCTGCCGGAAGATGTGGCCTTCACGGGCGTGGGACCGTCCCCCCTGACGACCTCCCGCTCCTTCCTCGACTGCGCGTGCCCGAGCTGCGGCAAGCCCGCGCGGCGCGAGACGGACACCATGGACACCTTCGTGGACAGCAGCTGGTACTGGCTGCGCTATCTCGATCCGAAGAACACCGAGCTGCCCTTCGCCAAGGCCGAGAGCGATGCCTGGATGCCCGTGGATCTCTATGTGGGCGGCATCGAACATGCCACCATGCACCTCATCTATGCGCGCTTCTTCTACAAGGTGCTGCGCGATCTGGGCCTGGCCAGCGGCCCCGAGCCGTTCCAGAAGCTCATCTGCCAGGGCATGGTGCTGAAGGACGGCTCGAAGATGAGCAAGTCCAAGGGCAACATCGTGGATCCCGACGAGGTCATCTCGAAGTACGGCGCCGATGCGCTGCGCCTCTTCATGATCTTCGCGGCACCCATCGAGAAGGAGATCGACTGGACGGGCTTCGAGGGCATCGAGGGCGCCAGCCGCTTCCTCAAGCGCGTCACGCGCATGGTGGAGGATCACACCGTCACGACTGAAGCCCTGCCCGCCAAGGACCAGCTCAGCGCCGAGGAGAAGACCCTCCTCATCAAGCTGAACCAGACCCTGGCCCGCCTCACGGACGACCTGGAGCGCCGCTACCAGTTCAACACCGTGGTCTCCGGGCTCATGGAACTGTCCAACGCCCTCTCCGACCTGCCCGCTGACGCGCCGCACCGGGGGGCCGTGATGCAACACGCGCTGGACGCCTTCGTGCGCCTGATGTCGCCCGTGGCGCCGCACCTGGCCGAGCAGCTGTGGAGCCAGCTGGGCCACGCCGGGCTGTGCATGCAGGCGAGCTGGCCCGACACCGATGCCCAGTACCTCGAAGCGGATGAAGTGCTCGTGGTGGTGCAGGTGAACGGCAAGGTGCGAGGCCGCATCACCGTGCCCGCCTCGGCCACGGAGGACCAGCGCCGTGAGGCCGCCCTGACCTGCCCCGAGGCCCAGGCCCACCTGGCCGGCAAGGAGATCGTCAAGGTTGTGCTGCCCCACGGCGGCAAGCTGGTCAGCATTGTGGTGAAAGGCTGATGACGTGACCAAGCCCTTGCCCTCTGTCGTTGATTCCGTCCTGGATCTGGTGGGGAACACGCCCCTGCTGCGTCTCACGCGGTTTGCACCGGACCTCCAGATCTTCTCCAAGCTGGAGTATCTGAACCCGGGTGGGAGCGTGAAAGACCGCATCGGGGTGGGCATGATCCGCGCCGCCGAGGCCCTGGGCCAGATCCAGCCCGGCGTGAGCACGATCATCGAGCCCACGGCGGGCAACACCGGCGTGGGGCTGGCCATCGCCGCCAAGGCCCTGGGCTACCGTTGCATCCTGTGTGTGCCCACCAAGTACAGCCGCGAAAAGATGATGCTCATGAAGGCCCTGGGCGCGGAGCTGGTGCTCATCCCCAAAGAGCAGGGCATGAAGGGCGCCATCGAGAAGTGCGCCGAGCTGGCGGCCAGCATCCCCCACGCCTTCGTGCCCCAGCAGTTCGCCAACCCCAGCAACCCCGACAGCCACCACGCCACCACGGGCCCAGAGATCTGGACGCAGATGGAAGGCCGGGTGGATGCCGTGGTGCTGGGCGCTGGCAGCGGCGGCACCTTCACGGGCATCGCCCGCTACCTGAAGGAGAAAGACCCCAGGATCCAGGCCGTGGTGGTGCAGCCCGAGGGTTCCATCTACTGCGGCGCGCCTCTCAAGGAGTGGGTGGTGGAGGGTGTGGGCAACAGCTTCATCCCCGCCAGCCTTGACCTCACCATCGCCGACCGGGTCATCGACGTGGCCGACGCGGACAGCCTGGCCACCGCCCGGGAGCTCATCGCCACCGAGGGCTGCCTGGTGGGCGCCTCCAGCGGCGCCAATGCCTGGGCCGCCCGCGAGGTCGCGAAGGCCCTGCCCATGGGTTCCCGCGTGGTCACCCTCTTCCCCGACGGCGCCGAGCGCTACATGTCCAAGCAGCCCGTGGCCGACCTGGAGCTGCCATGAGCCTCTCCCCCCGTGACTTCGCCGGTTGTCTCCTGGAAGTGGGCGCGGTGCGCCTGCAGCCCATGGATCCCTTTACCTGGGCCAGCGGGCTGAAGTCGCCGATCTACTGCGACAACCGCCAGCTCATGGGCTTCCCGGAGGTGCGTGACCAGATTGTGGCCTCGCTGGGGGTGGCTTCCAGGGCCCTGCACCCCACGCTCATCGCCGGGGCCGCCACGGCCGGCGTGCCCTGGGCCGCCATGGTGGCGGACCGCCTGCACCTGCCCCTGGCCTACGTGCGCCCCACGCCCAAGAACCACGGCATGGGGCGCCAGGTGGAGGGCCCCCTGGCCAAGGGCCACCGCGTGGTGCTCATCGAAGACCTGATCTCGACGGGCATGTCGAGCCTCAAATGCGCCGAGGCGCTCCGCGCCGAGGGCGCGGAGGTGCCCGCGGTGCTGGCCCTCTTTAGCTATGGTCTGCCCCAGGCCGACACGGCCTTTGCCGCGGCCCGCATCGAGATGGCCGTGCTTAGTTCGTTCGAGGTGCTCTCCGCCGAGGCCGAGGCCCGGGGAATCCTCGACATCGCGGGATCCGACGCGCTGAAGGCCTGGCGCTCCGATACCGTGGCCTGGAGCCGCGCCCACGGCGGGGCCTAGGCGCCGATCCACGAGGTCCGACCATGAAGCTCTATACGCGCACCGGTGATGATGGTTCCTCGGGGCTGTTCGGGGGCGACCGGGTGAGCAAATCCCACCTGCGGCTGGTGGCCTACGGCACCCTCGACGAGCTGAACGCCGTCATGGGCCTGGTCCGCCTGCACGCCTCGCCCGCCTGTGTGGGCGAGGCCACCCTCCAGCGGGTCCAGCACGATCTCTTCGTGTTGGGGGCCATCCTGGCCACTCCGGCAGCCCGACAGGACCTGCTGGGCGCCCGCATGAGCCGTCCCACCTGGGAGCTCACGGACATGGAGGCGGACATCGACCGCCTCGCGGGCCTGGCGCCACCCATGACCACCTTCGTCCTGCCTGGGGGCACGCCGGGCTCCGCTCATGCCCACCTGGCCCGCACCGTGTGCCGCCGGGCCGAGCGCGAGGTGGTGGCCCTCACCCACGAGGAGCCCCTGAATCCCGTGGTGCAGACCTACCTGAACCGACTCAGCGACTGGCTCTTCGCCTTGGCCCGCGCCGAGAACGCCGTGGCGGGCGTGGCCGACATCCAGTGGGTGGCGAAGGATTGAAGCGCAACGCATGACATGAAAACGGGCCCCGAAGGGCCCGTTTCTTGTGTGGTCGTGGGTTCCGATCAGAACTGGAACTTCACGCCGAACCGGTAGCGGCGGCCGACCTGCCAGGCGTTGGCGAGGCCCCAATTCACGACCGCGCTTCCGCTCGCATCGGTGGCCTGCTGGAACACGCCGGTCGTGGTGCGGGTGTTGAACAGGTTGAAGATGTCGACGCTGGGGATCAGCTTGAACTTCTTGTTGAACTTGTAGGCCCAGTCGATGTGCATGTCGACGTTGTTGACGGCCGGGGTGCGGCCGTACTGGCCCAGCTGCCCGTTGGCGGGAACGGCGTTGCCGTAGCCGCCCAGATCGATGGAGCTGCCGCTGCCCGGAGGATTGCCCTCGGTGGTGGAGCCGTCGTCGAACAGGCTGACGGGGGTGCCGCTCTGATAGGTCCAGGATGCGCCCAGGCTCAGGTCGCCGCCGAAGAAGTCAAAGCGGTGGCTGGCGAAGAGCTTGACCACGTGGGTGCGGTCCAGGGGCAGCAGGCCGTAGCCCACATAGGGGTAGTAGTCGAAGCTGGCGGTGATGTTGCCGTCCGCCTGGCCGTTGGAGCTGGAGACCACGCCCTCGTAGTTGCCTTCCAGGCGGCTCCAGGTGTAGCTGAAGCTGAAGACCTGGCGGTCCGTCTTCTTGTCCAGGGTGAGATCCACGCTGGAGAACTTGTTCCCGGCCTTCTCGTAGCGCGTGTTCTGGACCGTGAACAGGCCCGTGGCGGGGTTGTAGTAGTCCAGGATGTTGATGCCGTAGTTGTTGGTGGTGATGCCGTGGGCGAGCAGGTAGAGGGACATGCTGCCCGGATTGGGGCGCCACTGCTGGAAGGCACCGGGGTTGCCGATGACGGCGGCGCCCGCACCCACGACCGGGACGCCCGTGCCCGTGAAGCTGATGGCCGGACCTTCATCGTAGGGGTTGCCAGCCGTATCCGTGAACACCATGTCTTCCATGGGGTTCTTCAGCTCGCGGTACTTGGCGTGCACGCCCACGGTCCAGCCGCTGGCGAAGGTGTGATCCACGCCCAAGGTGTACTCATTGCGCTCAGGCAGTTTGGTGCCTTCGGCAATGGGGTCGAAGCTGAAGGGCGTTGCGAAGTCTGTGATGCTGCTGGGGCCTGGCAGAGCCGGGTTGGTATCGTAGGCATAGGCCCCGGTGGCCGGGTTGTAGGTGGAGCGGCTGGTGCTGTAGCGGTAGCGCAGGTAGGTCTCGTTCGCGTAGACGCGGATGGCCAGGCGCTGGGGGATCTGCTCAAAGTACTTGGCGTAGCTGCCGGACACCTTGGTCTTGCCGTCCTGGTTCACATCCCAGGTGAAGCCGAGGCGGGGCTGGACATAGTCCTTGAAGTTGTCGAACTTCATGAAGGACTTGCCGTTCAGATCCTTCTGGTCCTGGATCTCGTAGCGGAAGCCGAACATGAGCTTCAGGCCCTTGCCGACATCCCAGGTATCCTGGGCGTAGGCGGCCTGGAAGATGGCCTGCACCGTGGCATCGGTGTGCAGGAACTGGCGGTCAATGCCGTTGAAGGCCCCACCAATGCTGCGGACGGTGATGCGCTCACCGCCGGAGGTGGCGGCTGTTTCGTGGTAGTCCGAGGTGGTCTGACTGACGCCGAACTTCATGTTGTGATCGCCGAGGAACCAGCTGAGGTCGCCGCGGTACTGGGTGGTGGTGACCTTGTCCAGGCCGGCATAGTAGCCCGCGCCGCCGGAGCGGTAGGCGAAGCCCGCGAGGTCGGGGTTGTAGCGCGCGTCGAGCGGGTTGGAGCCGGGGCCGGCAGTGTAGAAGATGTTGTCCGTGACCGCCACATGGGTGGTGTCCGTGGGGCTGAACACATCCTTGAATTCGGTGCGGCCGGCCTTGGCGCTGAAGAACAGGCTGGGGCTGATGGTCCAGTCATAGTTCAGGCCGAAGTTCTGGACGGTGTTCTTGTCGTTGTAGCCGAGGTTTGCATTACCCGTTTGGGGGTAGTTGAGGGGGAAGTCATCCTTGGTGTCGTTGACGTTGGCCGTGAAGGTCAGCTGGTGGTCCTGGGTGATCATCCAGTTGATCTTGGCCAGGGCCTGCAGGGCGTTGATCTTGCGCTTCCCATCCACGAGGCCGTTGTTGTTCGCGAGGTCGGCTGGCGCCTCCGTGAGGTTGGAATCAAGACCCACGAAGAAGAAGAGCTTGTCCTTGATGATGGGGCCGCCCAGTTCCACGCCCACGTCGTAGCGACTGTTCGCATTGCCCTGTGTGGCATAGAGGGTCTGCTTGGGCTTGGCCTGGATGCCGATGGCGTCCCAGGTGAGCCAGGCGGAGCCCTTCAGCTCGTTGGAGCCGGACTTGGTGACGGCGTTGAACACGCCGCCCAGGGCGCTGAACTCGGGCTTGAAGCCGCCCGTCTGCACTTCCACCTGGTCGATGAAGTCGGTGACGAGCTGCGTGCCCTGGAAGCCGCGGCTGGTGTTGGTGGTGGACAGGCCGTCCACGATGTAGGAGTTCTCAGCGCCGGAGCCGCCGCCGATGGAGGGATCATTGCCGAAGCCCGAAGCCACCACGCCGGGGGCCAGGAAGGCCACGGAGCTCATGTCGCGGCCCTTGGGGATGGCGGCGAGGTTGTCCATGGTGGTGGTCAGGCCGGTCTGGGTGGTGGTGGTGTCCACCGTGGTGGTGGTGCCCAGCACTTCGACGACCGTGGCAGCCTCGGAGGCCATCTTGAAGGTCACGGGCTGGGTCTGGTTCACCAGCACCGTCAGAGTCTGGGTGATCTTCTGGAAGCCGGGCTTCGTGACTTCCACCGTCCAGGTGCCGGGATTCAGCAGGCCGAGGCGGAAGGAGCCGTCCGAACCGGTCAGGAAGGTGCGGGAGGTCTGGGCGGAACTCAACCGCACCGTGGCGCCGGCCAGGGGCGCACCGTTCTTGTCGGACACGGTGCCCGACACGGCGCCACTGGTGGCCGTCTGCGCGTGAGCGACGATGCCGCTCCCGGCGACGAGGGCTGCGGCCGTAAAGCCGAGCCGCGTGAAGATTCGATTCATAGGGACTCCTTTGGAGTGAGCGGCGGGGGGCCGCGAAAAAAGCGTAATGAAGTTCGGCCGGTCCCAATGCACCATCCCCCGGAGCGGCGATGCCCGGGGCGACTGTCATGAGGACGACCAAAGATCGGGGGAGTGTCGAAAGAATAGGTCAGGTTCCCCGGGTAACACAAATTATTTTCGGCGGATGGGACCGGTAATATCAGTTTATGAGGCATTAAAACCACCCTTATATCTTTTTCGAGAGGAGCCGGATCCAGGATTCGGCATTAAAAAACGAGGCCCTTGCGGGCCTCGTTTCGGGTGGTACCGGGGTCGCTTAGAAGCGGAAGCCGGCGGAGATGGCAATGGTGCGGGGCGAGCCGTAGTTGGCGTTGCCGGTCTGCTTGCCGTAGGCCGAACCCTTGACCCAGGGGGAAGAGAGGGCGTTCGGGTAGGTGCCCGTGGCGCTGCCCCAAGAGGTGTTGAAGGTGATCGCCTGCTGGTGGTTGAACACGTTGCCGATGTTGAACTTGGCGAACGCGGTGATGTCCTTGCCCATGGCCTTGAAGAGCGGGAAGTCATGGGTGACGGCCAGATCCATGTAGGCGGCGGCGTTGTAGACGCCGGCGCCGCGGGTCTGATCCTTGTACTGGGTGGCCGTGGAGCCGAACTGGCTGCTGAGGGCCGGGTTCAGGCGCGCGCGGGTGATGCTGCGGGCATCGCTGTAGTGGCTGCCGGAATCGAAGCGGTAGACGAGACCCACAGAGGTCTTGCCATAGGAGTTGGTGAAGCTCCGGTTGCCGGTGATGCGCATGCGGATGGGCACGTGGCCCGACAGGTAGCCGTAGGCGACGGTGTCGTTGTAGTCGTACATCTGGACGCCGTTCTGCACGTCGAAGCTGTGGATGCCCTCGCCGCGGGCCGGGCTGCTGCTGCCTTCACCCTCGTAGTTGCCCTTCAGGCTGCTCCAGGTGATGCTGCCCAGGTAGCTCCACTGGTTGTGGTTGTACTGGGATTCGAGTTCGAGGCCCTTGTACTCACGCTTGGCATCGGGGTTGTTGTCCCAGAGCTTGATGTAGAGGACCTGGCCCACGGCGTTGGTGACGGTGCCGTTGTTGCCGGTGCTCACGTCCATCAGGTTCTTCCACTTCTTGCTGACGCCGGTGACCTTGACGTAGCCATCGCCGTAGGCGCCGAAGTTGAACGAGTAGGCGTAGCTGGCCTGGAGCTCGTCAACGGTGGGGGCCTTCATCTTGTCGTTCAGCTTCACGTTGACGGTGGGGTTGTTGTAGTAGCCGATGTCGGTGGGGTCATACAGGGCCGGGTTCTGCAGGGCCGCGAAGGTGAGGCGATCCGCGGGATCCCACTCGTAGCCGCGGGCGGCGTAGGAGTAGGCGGTGAGGTCGACCTCGATGGGGTTGCCCTGGCCGGTGACGGAGTTGGTGATGCCCTCCAGCACCTTGCCGTTGTACTTGGCGTAGCTCACACCGAAGATGTGCTTGCTGTCGCCGAAGAGGTCGTACTTCATGCCGAGGCGGGGCGAGATGCCCGAGGCGCCAGCAGTCTTGGCCTTGGCCTCGTTCTCGGCCTTGTAGTTGTCGAAGCGCACGCCCAGCTGCAGGTTCCAGTGCTGGTCGATGCTCCACTTGTCGTTGACATAGAGGCCGGTGGAGTAGTTCTTGGCCTCGCCGTCGGTGGTCGTCCACACCCAGACATCGGTGGGGATGGCGGTACGGGTGATGAGGTTGATGCCAGCGACACCGAAGGTCAGGCCCGTGGGGCTCTGGGCATTGCGGGCGCGGCGGATGCCTTCGTAGTAGTCGAAGCCGAAGTCGGTCTGGTGGCTGCCGGCCATGTTCCAGAAGAGGCTGGCCTTCAGGTTCAGGGTCTTGTTGCCGCGGTTGTCGCCGCCGTCATCGCTGCTGAAGATGCCGTTGTTGTAGTAGCCGCCGCCGGTGCCGGTGCCGCCGGTGTAGTTGTAGAGGGGGCTCTGGCCGTTGGCCAGGCCACCGGCGCTCAGCATCTGGTTCTTGCGGCCGAAGCGCAGTTCCGTGGTGAAGTTGGAGGTCCAGGCGGACCGCAGGGCGATGTTGTAGAAGTCCGAGGTGGAGATCTGGGGCACCAGGGAGGCGACTTCACCGGCGGAGTAGTTGCGGTTGGTCTGGTTGGTGGCGTTCCGCATGTAGGAACCGACCAGGGTGTGATCCTGGTTGATGGACCAGGTCAGCTTCAGCTGGCGGCGGATCTCGTTGGTACCCGCGGTGTAGCCGGCGCCGTAGCCGCCAGGGCCGTTGGCGTTGACGGGGGGGTGGGCGAAGTCCGGGCCTGCCAGGGCAAGGTTGGCGGCATTGTTGAGGTCCCAGGTGATGACGCCCGTGTCGTTGCGCTTGGTGCTGTAGTAGGAACCCGCGAACCACAGCTTGTCCTTGAGGATGGGGCCGCTCAGGGAGAGGGTCTTCGTCTCGCCAAGGATGTTGCTGATGGCGTTGCGATCCTGGAAGGGGGAGGTGGCGGACCAGCTGGGGTTGCTGAGTTCCCAGCGGAGCTGGCCGGCGAACTCGTTGCTGCCGGAGCGGGTGATGGAGTTGATGACGCCGCCATCCACGTCGCCGTACTCAGCGGACATGGCACCGGTGATGACCTGGGTCTCTTCGATGGAGTCATCGATGACGGCCAGGCCACGGTTGTTGTAGGCGTTGTCGGCGATGTTCTGGCCATCCAGCAGGTAGAGGTTGCCGGAGGTCATGGCGCCGCGGATCTGCACGCGACCACCCACGCCGGACGTGACGCCGGGGGTGAGGAGGGCGACGCCTTCCATGTTGCGGGCGTTGGGGAGCATGTCGACGCTGTCAGCGCGGTAGTTGCTGGCAGTCTTGACTTCAGTCTTGTCCACGGCGGGGGCGGAGGCGATGACTTCGACCACGGCCGCGCCGACCTTGGTCAGGGTGACCTTGGGGCTGAAGGTCTGGTCGATGCCCAGCTGCTCGGTCACCTTGCGGGTCTCGAGGCCATCCTTGGTGTACTGGATGGTGTAGAAGCCGGGAGGCAGCAGGCGGGCGATGAACTTGCCCGTGGCGTCCGTGGTGTAGGTGCGCACGCCCTGCAGGGCAGGGGAGGTGAGGCGAACGACGACGCCGGCAATGGGGGCGCCGGCGGCATCCACGACGGTGCCGGTGACGTTCGCGGTCTGCGTGCCCTGCGAATACAGAGCTGCCCCGCCCAGGGCGATGAGGGCCGTGATGCGGCCCAGGCGGTTGTTCAAGAGATGCATAGCATCCTCCAGAAAGTCGGGACTTGGGGTTGGGGGGGTCCCGAGGGAAAAAAACGAATCCTCAATCCGGGGGTGGCACAGGACCACCGCCGTAGGAAGGGTGTGGCTGCTGATGTCGGGATTGAAGACGGTGGAAAAGATCTAGGAGACAGGAGAGTAACTTTACCAGAACGCACAAGGGAATCTGGTCAGACCAGAAGATTTCTGGGAACCATCTGGTCAGACCGGACACTCATCGACCTTGCGTTCGGCAACATCAGCAGCCGATGGTGGCCATCAACCAGGGCGCCGCTTTGGGTTGGGTCATTGTTAACTCAAGGGTCGTCAAGTATAAATCCGGCACAACCAAATGATTAGATTTAGCCATGACCTGGAAGAGCAGGTCGCCCTTGGCCACCTTCTGGCCCACCCGGGCGAGGACCCGGATGCCCACCCCGAGGTCGAGCACATCGGTCCGGTCGCGGCGGCCGGCCCCGAGGTCCATGGCCAGGATGCCCAGGGCCCGTCCATCGATGGCGGCGATGTAGCCATCCCGGTTGGCGCGGACATCCACGACCTGGCCCGGCTGGGGCAGGCGGCTGAAGTCGTCGAGGGTCGTGGCGTCGCCGCCGTTGAGGGCCACGAAGCGGCGGAGCGTCTCCAGGGCCGAACCATCCTGGATGCTGGCCTGGACCTTGGCCTGGGCCTCGGGCAGGGTCTTGGCCGCACCGCCCATGATCAGCATCTCAGCGGCCAGGCGGAAGCTCATCTCCGCCAGCTCGGAGTCGGCATGCTCGCCGCGGAGGATCTCGACAGACTCCATGATTTCGACCGCGTTCCCGATGGCCCAGCCCAGCGGTGCATCCATCCGGGTGATCAGGGCCCGGATCTGCATGCCATGGGCCGTGCCCACGGCCACCATGCTCTCGGCCAGCGTGGTGGCGTCCTCCAGCGTCTTCATGAAGGCCGTGGGTCCGCACTTCACGTCCAGCACCAGGGCATCGGCGCCACCGGCCAGCTTCTTGGACATGATGCTGGCGGTGATCAGGGGGATGCTCTCCACCGTGGCCGTGATGTCACGCAGGGCATAGAGTTTCTTGTCCGCCGGGGCGATGTCGGCAGTCTGGGCGGAGTTCGCGAAGCGGGTCTCCGCAAGGCTGCGCAGGAACTCCTCCTCACTCAGTTCGACCCGCAGGCCCGGAATGGCCTCGAACTTGTCCACGGTGCCGCCGGTGTGGCCCAGGCCGCGCCCGCTGAACATGGGGCAGGGCACGCCGCAGGCGGCCACGATGGGCCCGAGGATCATGGTGGTCTTGTCCCCCACGCCGCCGGTGCTGTGCTTGTCCACCTTGAGGCCGGGCACAGAGGTGAGGTTCAGCCGCTTGCCGGAATCCCGCATGGCCAGGGTGAGGGCCAGGGTCTCCCCGGTGCTCATGCCTCGCCAGCAGATGGCCATCAGGAGGGAGGCGCTCTGTTCATCCGGGATGCTGCCATCGGCGGCCCCCTTCACCCAGAAGGCGATCTGCTCGGGAGACAGGGCTCCGCCGAGCTTCTTGGTGTAGATCAGGTCGTACATCCGCATGGGATGACTCCTCGCTATGAACGGGCTAGATGCTCTGGACCAGGTTCTCCATGGCGGAGGCATCGCCCCGGCCCTTGAAGCGGGTTTTGTACTCGGCCAGGTCCTTCAGCGCCTGGGCGCGGTCCCCGGCGAGGCGGTCTGCATCCAGCTGGCTGGCCCAGAAGGCCTCGGCCCAGGCTTCACCCGGAGTGGCGCTGGCGCGCAGAGGATCCAGCTGCGCCCGGGCCTCCTGGATGCGACCCAGGGCGATGGCGCGCTGGGCGAGGCGGAGCTGGCCCCAGGCATCCGAGGGCTTGGCCGCGGCCTGTCCTTTGCCATCGAGGGTCAGGCGCCAGGTGTCCAGCAGGCCGGCGGTGGCCGCCTTCCGGGAGGAGGGCGCCGAGTTCACCAGCGCCTCAAGACGGCCCAGCCGCTCCCGCATCCGCTTTTCCACTTCGGGGGCGGGCAGGGGCACCAGGCCGTCACCTTCCACTTCCATCTGAAGGGCGGAGAGGGCGGCCTCATGTTTTTCAGCGGCCGAGTTCCGCCAGGCGTTCCAGGCGCCGTAGATGACACCGAGGGCCACCAGGGAGACCACGCCGATGAGGATGGGCTTCAGCAGCCCCCCGTCCTCCTCCTGCCCCTGGGCGACCTTGGTCTGGAAATGGGCCAGGCTCTGCGCGGGCTTCTGGACCTGGATCTCTCGACTGCTGCTGGGGCGTGCCATGACGAACCTCTTCGATGAATCATCAATCGGACCCTTGAGGATGCACCAATCCAAGCCTTTCCGGCACTTGAAAATGCGCCCCCGCCTGCTACGATGTTCGTTCCTGCCTGGGTAGCTCAGTTGGTAGAGCAATGGATTGAAAATCCATGTGTCGGCGGTTCGATTCCGTCTCCAGGCACCATGTTCGAGGCCCCCGTTCGGGGGCCTTTACCTTTTGGGACCGAGGGGATCGACGTCACAGCCTGAAGGCCGTCCCCCCGGTGGCTGGTTTAAGCTGGTGCTTCGCCGTGATGGAGTTCCCATGCCCCTGCTGTTCCTTGTCATGCCCGCCCTGGTGGCCGTCCAGGCCCCCGCACCCACCCCCAAAGCCGTGGACCGGGTCCAGGACCTCTTCGAGGCCGTTCCGGAGGCCTTCATCGACGGCAAGCGAGGCGCCATGCCCGGCCTGGTGGCCAAAGCGAAAGCAGGCTGGGAGCAGGCGCGGCCGGGACTGCTGAAGGCGCTTGGGGAAGCCGAGGCCGCCGCCATCGACCGGCAGATCGGGGCCATGATCAAGATGACCCCCCGCGAGCAGGCGGTGGGTGCCCTGGGCGTTTCCACCGCCTTGAGCCGGATCCAGGGCAAGTCCCGCCAGCAGGACCTGCTGAATGCAGATCGGACGGCGATGCTGGCCTGGTGTCTGGTGGATTCGGGCCAGCTGAATCCCCTGCCTGCCGTGGCCGAGGCCTTCAAGCCCGTCATCAACGGGGACAACGGACGTCACGGGCTGGTGGTCATGGCTGTGCAGGAGGCGCTGGGCCGGCTCCAGGAGAGCCAGCAGAAGAACCAGGCAGCCGGGGCGAAGAAGGCCCTCAAGGACCTCCTGAAGCTGGTGGACGCGCTCGAGAAGCCCTGACGAGACAAAAAGAGACGTGAGAAGGCCCCCGTCGCGGGGGCCTTCTTGTCGGGGTGTGCCGGACGCCTACTCGCCCGCGGGCCGGTAGTCGTCGGCCAGGGTCACGGGCACCTTGGCCTTGATCTCGGAGAGGATGCTGGCCTGGATGTCCGCCATCCGCTTCTGCTTGAGGCTCTGGGCCAGCTGGCCCTTCACGGCCTCGAAGGGCGGGATGCCCTGGGCCTGTCCGGCGGCCTTCAGGCGCTCGACCTGCTCCTTGTAGAAGGCCTGCAGCTGCTCCTCTGTGGGCTCGGCGGTGGTCGTGCGCCGCTTCGCCAGGGCCTGGAAGTAGACGCTGGCCTGCTGCTGCTCTAGCTGGCGCTTGACGCTGGGTTCCTGATCCAGCCCGGTCTGCTTGGCATAGGCGGTGATGGCCCGGGATGTGGCGAGGCGGCTGGCGAGGCTGGCCCGTTCCTCCCGGGCGGCGGGGTCGGAGAGGAAGGCCTGGGCTTCCTTGGGGTCCGTGGAGAGGGTCTTCACCACATCCTGGAACTCGGCCTCGGTGATCTTTTCGCCGCCGACGTTGGCGATCACGCGGCTGGCGTCCGGCTTGCCGGTCTTGCAGGCCAGGGACATGAGGAGGGCCGAGCCTGCGAGGAGGACGGCGGGGCGGGTCAGCTTGGACATGGAATCTCTCCGAAAGGCATCAGAAGATCCAGAATGACAGGTCCGGGAGGATCCCATGAGCCGAATTAGCGACCTCGAAGGCCTGGAACTGGCGGTCTACAGCGCCACCTGGTGCCCGGATTGCCGGCGCCTGGAGGCCTGGCTGGCGGAGCACCAGGTGGCCCACACCAAGGTGGACATCGAGACCGTGCCCGGGGCCGCCGAGAAGCTCGAGGCCGAGACCGGGAAACGGGCCATCCCCTTCGTGCTGGTGAATGGGGGGCGCTGGGTTCGGGGCTACCACAAGGAACTGCCCCAGCGGCTGGATGGGGATCTGCTCGTGGAGGAGCTGCTGGCGGCCGGAAGGTGACGCCGCCCCGAACACGCGCCTGATGCTCACCGGTGCGGGGGCCCCGCTCGGAGCAGCCCCCCGGGCTGCCCGCTCGCGACCCGCATCCGGTTCGCGGGTTCGCGGCTACCACAAGGAACTGCCCCAGCGGCTGGACGGGGATCTGCTGGTGGAGGAGCTGCTGGCGGCCGGAAGGTGACGCCGCCCCGAACCCGGCTGCGCCCCCCGGGCCGGTTATGGCCGGTCGGGTCTGCGCATGGCACACTAGGAGGTTCTCCGGGAGTCCTCTGTGGCCAGCATTTTCTCCAGCCAGTTCTGGTCCAATTTGTTCAATTCCGACCTTGCCATCGACCTCGGCACGGCCTCGACCCTGATCCACACCAAGCAAGCCGGGCGCATCGTCATCTACGAGCCCTCCATCGTGGCCGTGAACACGCTGACCCATGAAGTCGAGGCTGTCGGCGACGAGGCCAAGCAGCTGCTGGGCCGGGCACCCCAGGGTGTGCGCACCATCCGGCCCATGAAGGACGGCATGATCTTCGAGGTGGATGCCGCGGAGAAGATGCTGGCCGCGTTCATCCAGAAGGCCCGTCCGAACCGGGGCATCGCCCGCACCCGCATCGTGGTCAGCGTGCCCCCCCGGGCCCACCAGGTGGCCCGCCGGGCGGTGAAGCAGGTCTGCTACGACGCCAAGGCCGGCGAGGTCTTCCTGGTGGACCAGACCATGGTGGCCGCCATCGGCGCGGGCCTCGCCATCAACGAGAAGCGCGGCTGCATGATCGTCGACATCGGCGGCGGCACCACGGACGTGGCCGTCATCAGCTACAACGGCAAAGTGTTCTCCGACTCCATCCTCATCGCCGGCGACGAGATGGACGAGGCGGTGATCAAGTACATCCGGGAGAAGTACAACGTCATGATCTCCGAGGCCTCCGCCGAGGAGGTGAAGTGGACGCTGGGCTCGGCCTTCCCCTCAGAGCTGACCCGCACCATGGAAGTGAGCGGCCGCGACCAGTTCGAGGGCCTGCCCAAGACCCTCACGCTGAATGACGCCGAGATCCGCGAAGCCCTGGCGGAGCCCATCGGCGCCATCATCGACCTGGTGCGCAAGGCCCTCAACGAGACGCCGCCCCAGCTGGCGGCGGACCTCATCGACCGCGGCATCTGCCTCACGGGCGGCGGGTCGCTCATCCAGGGTCTGGACGAGCGCCTGCGCAAGGAGACCCACTTGCCGGTCTTCCGGGCGGAGGACCCCCAGACCGCCGTGGTGCGGGGCACTGCGCTGCTGCTGGAGAACATCCCGCTCCTGCGCCGCATCCAGATCCTCGATTAGAGGAGATCGCCCATGGCGCTCCGCGCAGCCAGGTGGGGATGGAGCCGCGCCGCCTGGCAACGCTTGGCTCTGGCCCTCCTCTGGCTGGGGCATGGCGCCTGGGTGCTGCTGGGACCCAATCCCGCCCGTCACTGGACGACCTTCCTCGACGTGCTCTCCCGTCCCACCCAGGCCCTTGCCGCGCGGTGGGAGGGCTGGCGGGCCGCCCGCCGGGATTCCGGGCGCAGCTTGGCGGAACTCCGGACTGAGAACGCGCGGCTGGGGGCCGAACTGGCCCAGTTCCGAACCCAGCAGGCCCAGCAGGCGCCGCGGCTGGCCGAGGCCGATGAGGCCGTGCGGTTGCTCGGTCTGAAACAGCAGATCCCGCTGGAGCTGAAGTCGGCGCGGGTGCTCTTCGCCACGCGCCCGGCCACCTTCGGCGGACTCATCCTGGACCGGGGCCAGGACCTGGGGCTGGAGCCAGACCAGGGCGTGCTGGTGCCCGAGGGCATCGTGGGCCGCCTCTGGTCCGTGGGAGCCACCCAATCAAAGGTGCTGCCCGCCGACGCTCCCAACGCCTCGGTGGCCGTCATGCTCATCCGCAGCCGGGCCACAGGCGTTCTCCAGGGCCTGGGCTCCGGGCGCGCCCTCATCCGCTACGTCAGCAACCAGGAGGTCGTCCAGCCAGGCGAGGCGGTCCTCACCAGTGGATTGGATCGGGTCTTCCCGCGGGGCCTGCTCGTGGGTTATGTGGCCGAAGTGGCCAAGGGCGACCTTGAGCTGCGGGTGATCGTCAACCTCTCGGCGCCCCTGGACCGGGTGAATGCGGTCCTGGTGCTCCCGCCCCAGCCGCCTCTGGAGGTGCAGCCGCCCTTCGTGGCGCCGGAGCCGAAGGCCCAGCAGCGGAAGCGGGGAACGCCATGAGGCTCGCCGCCCCCTCCCTCACCCGCCAGAACCTGCTTTGTGCCGCAGCGTTGGGTCTGGTCGCGTTCAGCGCACCCTTCCCGGGCCTCCAGGCCATCTTCCATGCTGTCTTGGTGCTGGCGCTGGCCCCCCGAGCCGGTTCACCGCTGTTCGGTGCCCTGTGGGCCCTGGCGGCGGGCTGGACCCTGGAGGGCTCCCTGCGTCTCTACCCCCACCTCGGCGGGACGGCCTGGGCGGACCTGACCCTGGCCCTGCTGGCCGGTTGGATGGCTGGGCGTTGGCCCCTGGAGGGACTGAAAGGCTGGCTGACCCGCCTGGCTGGGCTGAGCATCCTCCAGGCCCTCCTGGTGCATGGGGCGGTGCGCCTCGCCACCACGGCCCATCCCTGGGGCTGGGGTTGGTTCTGGGCCCTCCTGAGCGTGCCCCTTTGGGGCTGGCTGGCCTGGCGCCTGCTCTACGCGGGCGCCGGATCCGGGCGGCGCTGAGATGGATCCCCGGCAGCGCCCGCTCCTGCGCCGGAGGCTCGGGGCCTTCAAGGCGATGACCTGGAGCCTCGTGGCCTTCCTGGTGCTCATCTATGCGTGGCTGCAGCTGGTCCGTTACTGGGAGTTCAAGCAGCTGGCCCTGCAGCAGGCGGTGAAGATCCGACCCATTCCTGCGCCCCGCGGCCTGGTGTTGGACCGCAACGGCCATCGGCTGGTGGACAACCGCCGGGCCCTGCACCTGGTCATCCAGCGCGAGGACCTGCCCACCCGCCCGGAGGTGGTGGCTGCGCTGGCGGCGGCGCTGCAGGTGGATCCGCAGGCTCTGACGCGGAAGATCCAGAGCTACCGCCTGGCGGGCAAAGGCCGCCCCCTGGTGCTGAAGGAAAACCTCGACGAGGCGGGCATCGCGCTTGCTGAGCGCATCCGCGCCCGCTTCCCCTTCCTGAGCGTGGAGGTGGCGCCCCGCCGTGTCTACCTGGGCGATGAGTTGGCGGGCCACGTGCTGGGCTACGTGGGGGAGGTTGACGAGCCGCTGATGAAAGCCAAGCCCGACCTCTACCACCTGGGCGAGACCATCGGCAAGGAGGGCTTCGAAGCCAGCGGCAACGACAAGCTCAAGGGGGTGGACGGCCAGAAGCGCATCCTGGTGGACCAGCTGGGCACCGAGGTGGCCAACTTCGGGCAGGAGGACGCCACCGCAGGCCGCAGCCTCTACCTGACCCTCGACGCAGGGATGCAGAAGATCGCCCAGGACGCCATGGGCGAGGAGGCCGGGGCCGTGGTGGTGCTGGATCTGCGGGACGGCGGCGTGCTGGCCATGTACTCCAGCCCCTCGTACGATCCGAACCTCTTCCTGAACCGGCTCAGCCAGGACATGGTGGACCGCTACCTGGCCAACAACCTCACCCGGCCCATGGTGAATCGGCCCATCCAGGGCATCTACGCCCCGGGCTCCACCTTCAAGCTGCTGGTGGCTCTGGCGGCCCTGGAGAAGGGCATCGCCACGCCCCAGACGGCCATCTACTGCGCCGGGAAGAAGAACTACTACGGCCGCGACTTCCGCTGCGACAAGCCCACGGGCCACGGCAGCCTGGCCATGGTGCAGGCCATCGCCCAGAGCTGCGACGTGTACTTCTACGAGCTGGCCTCTCGCATGGACGTGGACGACATCTACGCCACAGCGGAAAAGTACGGGCTCACGGAGCGCACCGGCATCGACCTTCCGCAGGAGAAGCGCACCCGCATTCCCAGCCGGGCCTGGAAGAAGAAGGCCGCGCCCAAGGATCCCAAATGGTACGCCGGCGAGACCATCAGCGTGGGCATCGGCCAGGGCGCCGTGGGCGTGACGCCCCTGGGGCTGGCCCGCTTCTACGCCCTGCTGGCCACCAAGGGGAAGCTGCTGACGCCGCATCTCTTCTACGGCTTCCGGGATGACCAGAGCAACGAACTGCAAATGGCGCCCCCGCCCGCGTTCAAGGACACGCCGCTCGATCCGAAGCACTGGGCGACCCTGGACGAGGGCCTCGCCGAAGTGGTGCAGAGCGGCACGGCCGGCGCCAACCCCTTCATCCGCGAAATTGCCAAGCTCGTCCCCTTCTCGGGCAAGACGGGCACCGCCCAGGTGGCCACCTTCGTGGACAAGGCCCACTACGCGCGCCAAGCCAAGAAGCTCAAGGACCATGCCCTCTTCGCGGGCTATGCCCCCCGGGAAAACCCCCAGATCGCCTTCGCCGTGGTGGTGGAAAACGCAGGCTTCGGCTCCACCGCCGCCGCCCCCGTGGCCGCCAAGCTCGTGAAGTACTGGTGCCTGGACCGGCTCTCCAATCCGCTGCCGGCGCCCCGGGGCAAGATGGTGGATCCCTTCACGCCCCAGCCCGCGGAGGCCCCGGAATGAGGGAACGCTTCCGCGCTCTGGACTCGCGCCTGCTCTGGGTGATCCTGGCCCTCATCGCGCTGGGGACCCTGACGCTCTACTCGGCCGGCCGCAACACGCCCCAGGCGTCGATCTGGCTCAAGCAGAGCCTCTGGAACCTGATCGGCCTGTCCCTGATGCTGCTGCTGGCCACGGTGGATCCCCGCCGCATCTTCCGCTACAGCTTCCCATCGTACCTGCTGGGCCTCGTGGCCCTGGCCGCGGTGCTGGTGATCGGCAAAAAAATCGGCGGCGCCACCCGCTGGTTCGTGATCGCGGGGCAGACCTTCCAGCCTTCGGAGCTGATGAAGTGGGTGACCCTGCTCTATGTCTCCCACCGCCTGGGCTCGAAGGGCGCCGACAGCATCGGCAGGCTCGAGCTCTTCGGAGCCGTGGGGCTGGTGGTGTTTCCCATGCTGCTCATCCAGCGCCAGCCCGACCTCGGCATGGCCCTGAGTTTCCTGCCGATCCTGCTGCTCATTCCCCTGATGAAGGGGCTGCGCGCGCGCTGGGTGGTGGCGCTCCTGCTCCTGGTGGGCCTCGGTGGTTTCGGCGCCTGGAAGGTCGTGCTGAAGCCCTACCAGAAGCAGCGCGTCCTGATCTTCCTGGATCCCTCCGCCGATCTGCAGGGCAAGGGTTACCAGGTCAACCAGAGCCGCATCGCCATCGGGTCCGGGGGCCTCATCGGCAAGGGGTTCACCAGTGGCTCCCAGACTCAGCTCAATTTCCTCCCCGTGAAGACCACGGACTTCGCCTTCAGTGTCTGGGCTGAGGAGCGGGGCTTCGTGGGAGTCCTGCTGGCCCTGGGCCTCTTCGGCCTGCTGCTGAGCCGCATCCTGGACGCGGCCCGGGAGGCGCACACCTACGCCGAGGCCTACTTCTGCGCGGGCGCCGCGGGCATCTTCTCGCTGCACCTCCTGGTCAACGTGGGCATGGTGGCCGGCGCCCTGCCCAACAAGGGCATGGTGCTGCCCTTCTTCAGCGCGGGCGGCAGCAGTACCCTGAGCTTCTTCCTGGCCCTGGGCCTCATCATGGGCGTGCTGCACCGGGCGAGGGTGAAATGAGCGACCTGCAGATCGAGATGAAGCGCCTCGCGGACGAATTGCGCGGGCACCGTTACCGGTACTACATCCTGGATCAGCCCACCATTTCTGACGTTGAATACGACCGGCTCGAACGGAAACTCCGCGACCTGGAAGCTGCACACCCCGATCTTGCGGATCCGAACAGTCCAACCATGCGGGTGGGTGCACCGCCGGTGGAAGGATTCGAAAAAGTGCAGCACCGCACGCCGATGTACAGCCTTGATAACGTCTACACGCTTGAGGAATTTGGCGACTGGGTCAGTCGGCTGGAACGCCTTCTGGGACGTCCGGCCGATCAGATCCGGTTTTTCGCAGAACCCAAATTCGATGGCCTGAGTCTCAGCCTGCTCTATGAACATCGGCAGTTGGTCCGGGCGGTCACCCGTGGGGACGGCGTGACGGGTGAGGACGTCACGGCCAACGCACGCACCATTGAGAGCATTCCGCTCATCCTGCCGCCCGCTGCACCGGAAGTCCTTGAAGTTCGAGGTGAAGTCTTCCTGTCCCGGAAGCGCTGGGAAATGCTCAACAAGCAACGAGCGGAAGCCGGGCAGCCGCTGTTCGCCAACCCCAGAAATACCGCCAGCGGAACCATGAAACTCTTGGACAGCGCCGAGGTGGCTCGCCGCCGTCTGGAGTTCATCCCATGGCAAGTTCTGGGAGATCTCCGAAGTCGAACAGCCTTCGACAGGTTGATGGAGCTGGTGGACTGGGGTAACGGTTGGAAGTTTGATCGCCTACCCAACGTGCTTGAAGCTATGGGCGTCGGCTTCATGGCCACTCGGATCCAGGAATGGTCCGACTGGCGCACTACCAGGCCATATGACATCGATGGTGTGGTAATCAAAGTTGCTGACCTTGACCTCCAGGAGCAGCTTGGGTTCACCGACCGCGTACCCCGCTGGGCGATCGCCTTCAAGTTCCCGGCCACCCAGGTGACCACCACGGTGCTGGGCATCACCTGGCAGGTGGGGCGCAGTGGGAAGCTCACGCCCGTGGCCGAGCTGGAGGCGGTGGAGGTGGCCGGTTCGACCGTGCGCCGGGCCACGCTGCACAATGCCGACGAGCTGGCGCGTCTGGGCCTGAGGGTCGGGCATCGCGTGTTCATTGAAAAGGGTGGGGAGGTGATCCCCAAGGTGGTCGCCCTGGTGCCGGGGGAGGAGGCCCGCGATCTGCCCGTCACAGAGATCCCGACGGCGTGTCCCGAATGCGCGGGCGAGGTGGGCAAGACGGACGATGCCGAGGTGGCCATCCGCTGCCTCAATCCCGAGTGTCCGGCCAAGCTGGTGGCCCGCCTTCTGCACTTCGGCGGCCGTTCCGCCCTGGACATCGAGGGTCTGGGCGAGGCCCTGGTGGAACAGGTGGTGGCCTCGGGCCGCTTCGACCAGCCCTGGGAGCTGTTCAGCCTGCTGCTGGAGCCGCGGGTGGGCCTGGCCTATGTCGCCGGCCTGGACCGCATGGCCGAGAAGTCCGCGCAAAACCTCATGGAGGCGCTCGACGCCGCCCGCACCAAGCCCCTGGCCCGGTGGATCCACGCCCTGGGCATTCCCATGGTGGGCGCCCGCACAGCCGAGCTGCTGGCAGAGGCCTACCCGGCGCTGGAGGTGCTGTGGGCGGCAGATGAACAGCGGCTGCAGGCCGTGGAGGAAGTGGGCCCGAAGGTGGCGGCGGCCCTACGGGCCTTTGCCGCGCTGCATCCGGACCTGCCCGCGCGGCTTGCCGAGCTGGGCGTGCGGCCCGCCCCGCCAGCGCCCCGTGACCTGTCGGGACTGCCGCTGTCCGGCGAAGTCGCGGTGGTGACGGGTACGCTGCCGGGCCTTTCCCGGGAGGAGGCCGAGGCCTGGCTCAAGCGACTGGGCGCCAAGGTCACCGGCAGCGTGTCGCCAAAGACCACTCTGCTGCTGGCCGGGGAGAAGGCCGGCTCCAAGCTGGCCAAGGCCGAAGCCCTGGGCATTGCCGTGCGCGATGAGGCCTGGCTGCGGGGGCTGGAGGCCTGATCCTGGACGCACTGACGACAGGGGAAAAAGACCTGGACTGGGGGGCGGGCCCGTCCGATGATCGGGGGACCATCGACCGGAAATCCCCGTGCTGACGCGTCTTGGCAAGTTCGAAATCGTACGGCTGCTGGCCCAGGGAAGCATGGGCGAGGTTTACGTGGGCCGCGATCCGATCATCGGGCGCGAGGTGGCCATCAAGGTCATCCACACGGCAGCCGGCATGGGCCTCCAGGCCCGGGAGCGCTTCGCCACCGAGGCCCGGGCCGCCGGCGTGCTGAATCACCCCAACATCGTGACCGTCCATGAACTGGGTGAGGAGCAGGGCGTCCTCTACCTGGCCATGGAGCTGGTGAAGGGTGAGGACCTGGGCACGCTCATCCGGGCTGGGACGCTGTCTCCGAAGGACACCCTCGAGGTGCTGGCCCAGGTCTGCGACGGCTTGGCCATGGCCCACCGCCACCAGATCCTGCACCGGGACATCAAGCCCTCCAACATCCGCGTGGTATGGGATGGGAAGAGCCTCCAGGCCAAGGTGCTGGACTTCGGCGTGGCCAAGATCATAAACACGGACACCACGGACGAGGGCACGGTCTTCGGCACCGTGAACTACATGGCACCGGAGTATCTGCAGAGCGGCCGTCCCGATTCTCGCAGCGACCTTTTCGCCGTGGGCGTGATCCTCTACGAATCCCTGGCCGGAATCCCGCCCTTCGACGGCCCCAGCCCCGGCTCGGTGATCTACCGCCTGCTCCATGAGAACCCCACACCGCTGCCGCCCACGGCCTTCCAGGGCATCAGCCGCGACGTGCAGGGCATCCTCCACCACGCCTTGGCCAAGGATCCGGCCAACCGCTTCCAGACCGCCGAGGACCTGGCCTCCGTCCTTCGCGCGGCCAAGGACACGGCCTGGCGCTGGGAGCAGGAGCGGCCCACGGTGGCCCTCAAGATCAAGGGGCTGATTTCGCCCAGCCGCACCCCCACGCCGCCCACGCCGCCCAGGGGCGTGTCGATGGTGCCGCCCGCCGCTCGCCCAGCCCAGCCGGGGCCGAAAAGCAGCACGGGCTCTGGCGCCATCATCCGGCCCGTGACGGCCCCCCGCAGCGTCGTGCGCGAGCCCCAGGCTCCCTCGGGTACCGGCCCCTATGGCCGGGCCGAAGTGCGCCAGGACGTGCTGGAGACCACCAAGCTCCAGCTGCTTCAGGCGCTGGAGATCGATCCGAGGAATGCCAAGGCCCACGCCATGCTGCTGGTCACCCACTACCGGCTGGGCCGCCTGGATGCCGTGATGCAGACCCTGCGCCAGGCCCGCGACCGCGGCATCCCCCCGGCGGAGCTCCGGGCCGTGCCCCGCTGCAACCAGGTGGTGGCGGAGGAACTGCAGACCTGCCGCCTGCCCCTGGACCTGCACGGCGAATTCATGGAGTATCTCGGGCTCTGAGGTTGACGGCCTGAGACGGGCTCAGAGGGACTGAATCTCCCGGAGGCGCCAATCCCCCCGGAGCCTGCGCCAGGTCAGGCGGAAGGCGCGGCGCGAGGCGTCCTGGGGCAGCAGTCCCCCCCTGCGGCCCGTGAGGATCAGGTCCACGTCCTGGAGGGCCTCGTCCCCCTGAACGGCCACCTCGTTGCGGACCACGGTCACGCCAACGCGGTCCTGCCGGAGGGTGGCCATGAGGAAGGCCCTGGCGGTGGGCCGGTCCATGCCTTCGGGACCTCGAAACGCCGGGTCCAGGGGGGCCATCGCCGCATCGGCATCGCCGGCTTCCACGGCCGCCCGGCAGGCCTCGAAGGACTTCCGCACCTGGGCCTCGGGGCTGTCGGACCGGCAGGCCAGGAGGGCTGCCAGAACGCATGCCGAGGCAATCCTTTTCCTCATGGCCCCACCCCATCACACTGGACGATCACGGAAGGATAACGCCATGGATCACGAAGGCCGCTTCGACACCCTCTGCATCCACGCCGGTCAGGCGCCCGACCCTACCAATGGCGCCATCATGACGCCCGTCTACTTCACCAGCACCTACATCCAGGAAGGGCTGGGCGTCAACAAGGGCTTCGATTACGCGCGCGTGCGCAACCCCACCCGCGATGCGGTGGAGGCCAACCTCGCCGCCCTGGAGGGTGGCGCCCACGGCATGGCCTTCGGGTCGGGCATGGCCGCGGTGCAGGCCATCTTCGAGCAGCTCAGCAGCGGCGACCATGTGGTGCTGGGCGACAATGTGTACGGCGGCACCTTCCGGCTGCTGGACAAGGTGATGACGCGCTTCGGCCTCACCTACACGCAGGTGGACACCGGGGATCTGGCGGCCTTCAAGGCCTCCCTGCGGCCCAACACCAAGCTGGTGATGCTGGAGACACCCACCAATCCCATGCTGGGCCTCACGGACATTCCTGGCGTGCGCCAGGTGATGACGCTGATGGGCTGCCAGGCGGTGCTGGCCGTCGACAACACCTTCGCCACGCCCTTCAACCAGCGGCCCCTGGAACTGGGGGCCGACCTGGTGTTCCACTCCACGACGAAATACCTCAACGGCCACAGCGACTCCATCGGCGGCATCGCCATCACCAGCCGCGAGGACATCGCCGAGGGCCTGCGCTTCCACCAGAAGGCAGCGGGCGGCATCCTCTCGCCCATGGAAGCCTGGCTCATCCTGCGGGGCACCAAGACGCTGCACCTACGCATGGAGCGCCACAACGCCAGCGCCCTGGCCATCGCCCGCTGGCTGGAGGGCCGCAAGGACTTGAAAGCCGTCTACTATCCGGGGCTGGAGTCCCACCCCCAGCATGCCCTGGCCAAGCAGCAGATGAAGGGCTTCTCGGGCATCGTGAGCTTCGATACCGGCGATGCCGAGCGCACCCGGCGCATGGCCTCGGCCTTCAAGGTGTTCTCCCTGGCCGAGAGCCTGGGCGGGGTGGAGAGCCTCGTCTGCCACCCCGCCAGCATGACCCACGGCAGCGTGCCCGAGGCCGACCGCCAGCGCCTCGGCATCAACGACAACCTGCTGCGCCTGAGCGTGGGCGTGGAGGACGTCCGCGACCTGATCGACGACCTGGACCGGGTGCTGAAGGTCTAGCCCAGTCCGTTCGCCGCGAAGAGCTCGGGATAGCTCCGGGTCTCCGCGCGGTCGGGCGCCAGGCCCAGGCCCTCCATGGCGGCGCGGATGGCCTGGGGGTCCCCTTCCAGCTCGAGGTAGCAGCCGAAGGGGGTCTCGTCGAGGCAGGCTTCCAGCTCCGCCCGCTCCCAGACGGCGCGCACCTTCTCCATGCGCTGGATGGGCGCGAAGCCAAGCGCGCGCAGGATGGCCTCCAGGGCTTCTGGATTCTCAAGGCCGCATTCATGCTCGGGACGGATCTTCAGGAGGGGATCCGGCACTTTGGGCCCCTTCCAGGTGAGCCGGAACTGGCCGGCATAGGACCGCGTACGCAGGGCGGAACCTGCGGCGCGAAGCTCTCCGCTCCGGTCCCAGAGCACGCTGACTTCGACCTGGGCCGGGTGGACTTCGTGGAACCCCAGCGCCTCCAGCAGGGGACGATAGGGCCCCGTGGCCGGGATGCGGAGCTTCAGCTCGGTCTCGATGGCGGATTTGTGCTTCATCTGCGACCGGCCTCCCGCCGGGGTGGGGCATGATGGTGCAAAGGCACCGGAAACCTTGTGATCCCCCAACGGTACATCATCGCCAGCCTCTTCATCGCCGCCATGCTGCTGCTCTTCGCGGTGGTGCAGGCGCCGCGTCCGGTCAGCGCCGGGGGCGTCGCGGCCGTGGAGTCGCCGGCGATCATGAACCTGGGAGGCTACGAGACCCAGTCGGAATTCCGCCTGGCGGAGGGCTGGGCACCCCGCTTCCAGGGCGCCCAGGATCCAGATCAGCCCGACGCCTGGCCCTTCGAGGGCGGCTTTGGCACGCCCTGGGAACCGGCTTCTCCCTACCTGGCGGACCAGGGACTCGCGCTGAACGGACCGGGTGGCCGCAGCGAGGTGGTGCTCTGGCGCGGCCTGGAGTGGCGGCACTACCGCTTCGACGCGCCGCTCTGCTCGGCGCGCCTGGACCCCGCCAAGGGCAACCGCCTCCTGGTGACGCTGCAGATGGGGCCGGCCCGTTTCGAGACCCGCCTGCTGGAGGTTCCGGAGGGCCGGGTGCTCTGGTCGGCGCAGTCTGGTCCCTGGAGCCGCTTCAGCTGGGATGGCCGGGCCGTGCTGGTCGGATTCTTCGAGCCCGGCGAATCCAAGCTGCTGCTCAGTGTGCTGCCCGTGGATGCAGAGCCTGGGGAAGCGACCCTCGCAACCTGGGATGAACCCGGCCTCCCGGCCCCGCCCAAGGGCATCGCCACGAAGGCGGAGGCCCTGTCCGAGGACGGCCAGGACCTTCCGGGCCCACGGGTGGAGCTGCCGTGGCGCGGGGGGGATCGGGTATGGATGCCCCGCGGGGATCGCCTCTGGCATGGAGGCGCCTCCGGATGGACCCTCTGGGGGCTGGAGGGTTCCCGCTGGAGCCGCCTGGCCGCAGGCCCCGGCGTGCTGACTGCCCACCCACCCCAGCGCATGGCCCTGGTGGAGGCCTCTCCTGGCGAGGACATGGTCCGCAAGGTCAGCCCCGTGGCCAAGGCCGATTGGTCGGGGGTCGCTCCCGACGCGCTGCCCTGGCCGGCCTGGGATGCCGCCTGGGCCTGGCGCGAGAACGGCGCTTTCGATGCCTGGGATCAGCGCTGGAACGAGAGCGCCCTGCCGCCCGAGCGGCAACGGCAGACGTTGTTCGAGTCCTACCGCGCCGAGTGGCGCTCGGCCATGGGGCTCCGGGCCTCGGTGAAGGGGTGGCTGCCGCGGGGCCCCGAGATCGCGCTGCGAGAACCCTTCGGCGTGGCCTGGATCTGGGTGGGGGACCGCGTCCTGATGGTCCGCCTCGTGGAAGTCGAGCGGGTCCGGATCCTCAGGAAGCTCCTGCGCTGATCGATCCATTGCTATCGAAGTGCACATTTCTGGTAGCGTTGTGCCCAGCCACTCTTTCTTCCTCCCGGCTTCCCGAGGTTTCCGATGCCGCGTCTCCTCCTCGTGGACGACAATCCCAGCATTCACCGGATTGCCGAATCCCTCCTGGCTCCTACGGACGTGGAGCTCGTCTGCGTGGATTCCGCCGCAGAGGCTCTGGATCGCCTGGAGCGGGGCGAGCGCTTCGATGTGGCCCTGGTGGACACCGCCATGCCCGGCATGGATGGCTGGACCCTGCTGACCCGCCTGCGCGCCCTGGAGGCCACGGCCCAGATGCCCATCGCGCTCATGGCCGGCGTGTTGGATCCCGTCGATCCTTCCAAGCTGGCGAAGGCGCCCATCCAGGGTTTCCTGAAGAAGCCCATCGAGCTGCGTGAACTGGGCGACCGGGTGAAGGCCCTGCTGGCCACGCCCGTGGTGGTGACGCCCTCCCCCTTCAGCACCGTGCCCGCCACGCCGGCCCGGGATCTGGTGAAGCGGGCCGAAGAGGCCCTCCCCGAGCTGCGGCCTGAGCCGGTGGTGGCCAGCGTGCCTGCGGTGCCGGACCTGCCCGTGGCCGAACCTGAAGACGATCTGCTGGTGCTGACCGCCGAGGACCTCTGGCCAGAAGAACCGGAGCCGGTGCTTCCGGAGCCGGACTTCGCGGTTCCGGCTCTCCCCGATGTCCACCTGGAACTGGAGGAGCTGGACCTCGACAGCCTCCAGGATCTGACCAGTGAGGCCCTGCCTCCGGTGGTCCCGGCCTTGGAGGAGCATCCCGACCCCGTCCTGCTGGACTTCGACCAGGGGGCGGTCCTCGCCGACGACGATGCGCTGGTTACCCTCTCGGGTCTTGAGGAGCTGGAGGCCCTGCCAGCCGATTTCCAGATGACCCTCCCGGAACCCGAACCCCTCCCGGCTGTGGAACCCGCCGAGGATGACGATGCCATTGCGGACCTTCCCGATGCCGCTTCCCTCATCGGCGGGGGCGTGCCGGCCGCGGGCCTGGTGGCGCATGAGATCGCGGCGCCGGAGGTGCCTGTTCCTGCCTCGGAGCATCTGGAACCCGCGCCCGTCGCGGCCGCGGAAACCGAGGGGGCTGCCGCAGGTGGTCAGGTCCCTGCCGCTCCTGGTCAGGTGTCCCTGGGTCCCGCATCGCCCGTCTCCTCGGAGCAGGCCCAGGCCCTGGTGCAGGCCCTCCTGGCAGATCCGGTGTTGGTGGATGCCCTGGTCAAGGCAGTGGTGGCGCGCATGGGAGACCAGGTGCTTCGGGAGATCGCCTGGGAGGTCATGCCTGATCTGGCGGGAAGATTGCAACATTAGGCGCATGAAGCGCTCTGTCCCCCTGTTTCCCAGGCTGTCCACCAGGTTCCTCCCATGATCACCGGCTACAACACGGATGTGCGCCACGGAAACCGGGTCTTTCACGTCCAGACGGAGGACAAGGGTCTGTCCAACCCCAAGATCGAGACCCTCATCTACGTGGGGGGCGAGATCCTGGACAGCTACCGGTCCTCCTACGAGGATCTGACGGTGGCTCCGCCGGTCATCGAATCCGTGATCCAGAGCCGCATGGACGAGCAGCACCGGGCGGTCATCCGGGACATCAAGAACGGGAAGTACGACCTCACGCCCCCTGACCTGCTGGAGCAGCAGGCCTTCAACGACCGTCCCCTGGACCAGGCCATCCTGGAGTTCCTCCAGCAGGAAGGTGATGTGGACACCCTGGAGCTGGTGCTGGATCAGCCCCTGAAGCCGGCCTTCGGAAGCCTGTTCAAGGTCCAGGTGCGCGCGCGGCTCTGTCAGAGCCAGAGCCCCGTCGCCGGTGCCGAGGTGGCGGTGAAGCTCGTATCCAGCCTCAAGAAGGCCACGGGACTGCTCTCGGGTAAAACCGGTGTCGACGGCTTCTTTGTGGGGGAAGTTCAGCTGCCCCCCAGCCAGCCGGGTCAGTGCGCCGTGGTCGTGAGCTGCACCAGTGACCAGGGTTTCGACGAGGTGAAGGCCACCGTGGTGGCTGTTTAAATTGTCCTGATATAAATTTCGACAAATTCCGCCGAAAGATTATCATGACTCCGTGGACGGGGGAGTCATGACCAAGGTCGAGCCGGAACTCCTGAGCATCGGCGATATCTGTTCGGAAACCGGGCTGTCGGCCGATGTGGTCCGGGTCTGGGAGCGCCGCTACGGTTTTCCCGTGCCGGTCCGGCTGCCCTCGGGCCACCGGCGCTATCGCCAGGAGGATCTCCACCAGCTGCGGCTCATGGCCGAGGCCGTCGCCCAGGGGCACCGTCCTTCGCTGGTGGCCAAGACTGGTGAGGCGGCCCTGAAGCGGCTGCTCATCCCCAAGGACAATCCCCGCGTGGAGCGGCTCTTCGAGGCTGTCACGACCCTGGACACGGATGAGATGCGCAGACTCCTGCGGGCGTCGATCGAGCAGATGGGCTGGAAGCCCTTCCTTCAGCAGGTGGTGGCGCCCTTGTTGGACCGCGTGGGCATGGCCTGGGCGGATGGGACCATCGACATCCACCAGGAACACCTGGTCACCGAGGTGCTGGAGGACCTGCTGCGGCAGCTGCGCCTGGACTGCCGGATCGTGCCAGGCCTCGGCTCCGTGCTGCTGAGCACCCTGCCCGGTGAGCGCCACCGGCTGGGGCTGCTCATGGCGGCCCTGGCCTACGCCTCCCAGGGCATCCGGACCGAACTCCTGGGCGTGGACCTTCCCGTGGCGAGCATCGCCCAGGCCGCCCGGGCGCTCAAGGCGGATCGCGTGGCGGTCAGCCTGTCCATCCAGAGCTCGGGGGAGACGACCCGGCGGCTGCTCATGGACCTGAAGGACCGGCTGCCCGCCGGATGCCGCCTCCTCATCGGCGGGCAGGGCGCAGCGCGGACACGGAAGATCGAGGGTGTTGAGCGCATGAGCGGTCTGGAGGTGCTTTGAACCAGCTCAGCGGCCCGGGCCATCTTCGTCGGCAGGGGCCCACTGCTTTCGCAGGCGATGGAGCAGGAGGCGGAGCTCCAGCAGCAGGGGGCGGGCGGCCAGGAAGCACAGGAACCCGGCCAGGGGCACTGTCACCTTGAAGCCGATGTGCCGGAAGCCGAGCGCGCCCACCACCCCGCCACCCAGGAAGGCCGCCAGGATCAGGAGGAGCAGGGTCAGCTTCTGTCGATTGGCGACGATCCGTTCGCGGCCGTGGCGGTTGTGGACGTTGACATAGGTGAGTCGGCTCAGCTCGATGCCGATGTCCGTCACGGTGCCCGTCAGGTGGGTGGTGCGCACCGCCGCGCCGGAGATGATGGAGGTCACCGCATTGTGCAGGCCCATGATGAAGCAGAGCAGCATGACGGTCATGGGCAGCGTGAACTGGATCTCCTGCTGGAGGCGGTTCCCCATGAAGCCGAAGATGAGCATCAGCACCGCCTCCAGCGCCAGGGTCAGCGCGTAGCGGCTGCGCATGCGGTGCCGCTGGCCGAAGCTGATGAGCGTGGTGCAGACGAAGGCGCCGCCCAGGAAGCTGAGCATCATGGCCAGGGCCGCCAGGGCCGTGGTGAGGTCGCCTGCGGCCAGTTCATCGGCCATGGAGGAGACGACGCCGGTCATGTGGGAGGTGTAGTGGCTCACCGCCAGGAACCCGCCGGCGTTCACCGCGCCGGCCACGAAGGCCATGGCCCAGGCCAGCTGGCGGTTGAGGGTCTCCGAGCGCAGCACCCCTTCGCGCACCAGGAGCTTCTCCTGGATCGGCAGCGTGGCCAGGGCTGTCTCCACCGCCGCCTGGAGCTGCTGGCCGTCGAGGCGGTTCCTGAGCAGCCGCCGCAGGTAGCGGGCCACGATCAGCTGGATGGTGCGGGGAATGCGGCGCATCGATGGACCAGTGTACCGGCTCCGGGCCTCCCGCTTCAGGCCGAAGGGCCACGCCAGACGCGCTGCGAGCGTGTCCGGAGCCAGCTAGACTGCTTCCATGCGCAGAATCCTCCTCCTCCACACCGGCGGCACCCTCGGCATGGCCCCCAGCGGAGAGCCGGCTTCCCTGGCGCCCGGGAAGTTCCTGGACCACCTGCTGGAGCAGGTGCCGGAGCTGGGCCAGCTCGCAGAGCTGTCGGTGGAGGTGCCGTTCAACCAGGATTCGGCCTGTATGGAACCCGCCAACATCCTGGCCCTGGCCCGGCGGGTGCGGGCGGCGGCGGAAGGCTTCGATGGTTTCGTCATCATCCATGGCACCGACACCATGGCCTTCACGGCCTCGGTCCTGGGCTTCCTGCTGGCGGATCTGGGCAAGCCGGTGGTGCTCACGGGCAGCCAGCGCCCCCTGGCCTTCGTGCGCAGCGATGCCCGCAGCAACCTGGTCAACGCCGTGGATCTGGCCTGCCGCGCCATCCCCGAAGTGGGCATCTGCTTCGGCACCCACTGGCTGCGGGGCGTGGCCGCCGACAAGCTGAGCGTCAGCCAGTTCGAGGCCTTCCAAAGCCCCAACCTGGCGCCCCTGGCCGAGATTGGCGCCGAGATCCGCCTGCACCCCGAGGCGGGCCAGTTCCATCGGCAGGTGCCCGCAGGGCTGGGCGCCGAGCTGGAGCTGACCGTCCGCACGATCACGCCCCATCCCGGCATGGCCTGGTTCCCCGTGCCCGCCGGGGCCCGGGCCGTCCTCATCCAGGCCTTCGGAGCCGGCAACCTGCCCATGGACCGCCCGGATCTGCGGGCCCTCCTGGAGGACTGCCGCCAGCGGCAGCTGCCCGTGGTGGTGACCTCCCAGTGCCCCCATGGCGGCGTCGACCTGTCCGCCTACGAGATGGGGCGGAAGCTGGAGGATCTGGGCGCCATCTCCGGAGGCCTGCACACCCGCTGGGCCGCCCTGGCCAAGCTGGGGCTGGTGCTGGGCGCCGGAGGTGGCATCGCAGAGGCCCGGGAAGCATTCCAAGGGGCCTGGGCCGGAGAGCCGACGCCCGAAGGGGCCTGGCCCCAGGCCTGATCCTTCCACAAAGGGCCGTCTCCAAACGCGCATGTGGCGCGTTTGAGGCCAGCTAGAATGAAGGTTTCCGGGAATCATCGATGCTCGACGCCAACCTCCTCCGCAACGACCTTGACGCCGTGGCCGGCCGCCTGTCCGAGCGGGGCTACGCCCTGGACCGGGCCCGCTACCAGGAGCTGGATCAGCGGCGACGTTCCGCGCTGCAGGAAGCCGAGGCCCTGAAGGCCGAGCGCAACCGCGTCAGCGACGAAGTGGGGCGCCTCAAGCGGGCCAAGGAGGATGCGGATCACCTCATCGCGCAGCAGCGGGAGGTGGGCGAGAAGCTGAAGGCGTTGGAGGCGGCCGAGCGGGAGATCGAGGCGGCCTTCAGGGAATTCCTGGCGGGCATCCCCAACCCGCCCCACGCCAGCGTGCCCTCGGGCCGCGATGAGCATGGCAATGTGGAGATCAAGCGCTGGGGGCAGATTCCCGGCATCGAGGCGCCCAAGGATCATGTGGAGCTGGGCACGGCACTGGGCATCCTCGATCTGGATCGCGCCGCCAAGATCAGCGGCGCGCGCTTCTCGGTGCTGAAGGGGCAGGGCGCCCGGCTGGAGCGGGCCCTCATCGCCTTCATGCTCGATCGCCAGACGGCCGCAGGCTATCTGGAGGTCATCCCGCCCTACCTGGTGAACGCCGACAGCATGTATGGCACAGGCCAGCTGCCCAAGTTCGAGCAGGATCTCTTCAAGACGCCCCATGGCGAAAGCGCGCTGTACCTCATCCCCACCGCGGAAGTGCCCGTCACCAACCTCTACCGCGACGAGATCCTGAATGCGGACCTGCTGCCGCTGCGCCACTGCGCCTTCACGCCCTGCTTCCGCAGCGAGGCGGGAAGCTACGGCAAGGACACCAAGGGCATCATCCGCCAGCATCAGTTCCACAAGGTGGAGCTGGTGACCTTCGCCGCGGCTGACCAGGCGGAAGTTGAACTTGAAAAGCTCACCTCGGACGCGGAAGCCATCCTGGAAGCCCTGGGGCTGCCCTACCGCCGCGTGCTGCTCTGCACGGGCGACATGGGTTTCAGCAGCCAGAAGACCTACGACCTGGAAGTGTGGCTCCCCTCGCAGAACACCTACCGCGAGATCAGCTCCTGCAGCTGGTTCGGGGACTTCCAGGCCCGCCGCGCCAACATCCGCGCCAAGGGGAAGGAGGGTAAACCCACCTTCGCCCACACCCTGAACGGCAGCGGCCTCGCCGTGGGCCGCACGTGGGTGGCCATCCTGGAGAACTACCAGCAGCCCGATGGCAGCATCGTGGTGCCGGAAGCCCTGCGGCGCTACATGGACGCCGAGGTGATCCGCTGACGCCAGCCCCTTTTCTTTGTGCAGAAGGCCTGGGCCTTCGGCGTGAGGGAAAGCAGGTCCTCGAGGATGTGTCTTTCCGCATCTCCCCCGGGGAAGCCTGGGGCGTGATCGGCACCAGCGGCGCCGGAAAAACCACGCTGCTGAACCTGGTGCTGGGTCTGGTGGAGCCGAGCACGGGCCGCATGTCCTTCCAGGGCGCGCCCTGGTCGCCGCTGCGGGAGCGGGAACGGAGGCTTCGGCGGCCCTTCATGCAGGCGGTCTTCCAGGATGCCCAGGCCAGTCTGCCGCCTCACCGGACTGGCTGGCAGATCCTGCAGGAGCCGCTGGAGGTCTGGAAGCGGGGGACCGCCCAGACTCGCCGGGAGGCCGCGGCCCGCATGGCCGCGAAGGTGAAGTTCCCGGAAGCGGCCCTGGCTCAGCTTCCCGGCACCTGGTCTGGCGGCCTGGCCCAGCGGCTGGCCCTGGGACGGGCCCTCATGCTGGAGCCCGCCCTGCTGCTGCTGGACGAGCCCTTCTCGGCCCTGGACCCGACCCTGGGTGGCCACCTGCTCACGCTGCTGCTGGCCCTGAAGGAGGAGGGCATCGCCCTGCTCCTGGCGAGCCATGACCTGGAGGTCGTGCGGCGCCTCTGCGACCAGCTGCTCGTGCTGCGGGACGGCTTGGCGCTGTGCCAGGGGCCCGCCGGACAGCTGCTGTCCGATCCGCCGCACCCCCACCTGCGAGAGCTTCTGGAGGCTGGCCCCCGGCTGCCGGTAGGCTGAAGCCGGAGGCCTGAGCCCTACTCCTCCACCGATACTTGGGCGGCGGCGGTGTTGATGTAGATGCCGCCGAAGTGGCCCCAGAGGCTGCTGAAGCCGGGCCGCAGGCGGCCCTGCTGGTCCAGGGACTGCAGCTCCGCGGAGAGGAGCTTCTGGGCTTCGGTGGTCTGAATGTCCTGGATGAGGCTGCGCCGGGTCTCGAAGGTGAGGGGCGGGGCGGGCTCGCGGGAGGTGATCCGGGCCACCCAGAGCTTGCCGTCCTGGGTCCAGAGCACGGGGGTGACCTGTCCCACCGCCGTCTCCAGCAGGGCCTTGCGGATGCCGGGGTGGGCGACGAACTCGCGGGCGCCACTGAGAGGGGCGGAAGGCTGGTCCGTCACGGGTCCCACGGCCTGGAGTCCACCGGCCTTCAGGGCCTGCTGGGCTTTGGCCACGGCCTGCTTGCGGGCCTCCTCGAGGCGGTAGGCCGCCAGGACCTTGGCGCGAACCTCCTTGAAGGGGGGCACGGCCTCAGGCAGCTCCTCCTGGACGCGGAAGAGCAGGTGGCGGGTCGGGAAGGCCATGGGCTTCGACACATCCCCCACCTTCATGCGGAAGGCCTCGGCGGCGATCTGGGACAGTTCAGGCAGGCCCTCGACTTGAGCGGAGGGTTCATTGCTGAAGGGCTGGCTGAGCTGGGCAGGGCTGCCCAGGCTCTTGGCGGCAGCGGCGAGGTCGCCCCCGTTGGCCCGCTTGCGGATCTGCTCAAGGCGCTCCTGGGCGCGGGCGTTGAAGCGGCTGTCGGAGATCTCGCGAGCCAGCTGGGCCTTCAGATCCTCGAATTTCTTCTCGCGTCGCCCCTCCAGCTTGATGAGGTGGATGCCGAACTGGGTGCGCACGGGCTGGCTGATCTCGCCGGGCTTCAGGGCCGCGGCGGCCTCGGAGAAGGGCTTGACCATCTTGGAGGCGCTGAACCAGCCCAGGTCGCCGCCGTTGCCCTTGGCGCTGGGATCCTCGCTCTGCTCCTCAGCGGTCTTGGCGAAGTCCAGGCCCTTGACGAGGCGCTGGCGCAGCAGCTGGGCCTTGGCGGTGGCCTCCTGCATCTGCGTGTCGCCTTCAGCCTTGAACAGGATGTGGCGGGCCTTGAACTCGGTGGTGTCCCCCTTGCGGGCCTCGAAGGCGGCCTTCAGGGCGGCTTCATCAGGCTCGATGTCCTTGCCGAGGGCGGCGCGGTCCACGGCCACGAACTGCAGGGTGCGGCGGGGGGGCTGCAGGAAGCGCTCGCCGCCGGCCTTGTAGAAGGATTCCAGGGTGGCGTCCCCGGGGTCGGCCACGGTGCTGGCGTCCACGGGCAGGGTCACCTGCTGGAAGGCCACCTTCTCATTGCGCAGGCGGTGCTCCTGGGCGATCCAGGCCTCGTCCACGGGCACCTGCAGGGCGGATTGCTGGACCAGCTTGGTGCGCAGCAGCTCGGAGCGGATGGCCCGCTCCTGCATGGCGGGGTTGAACCCGGTCTCCTGGAAGATCTGCTTCAGCTCGGCGGTGGACTTCAGGCCGCCCTTGGTGTCCAGCAGCATGGGGTACTGGCGCAGGAAGGCCCGGAGCCGGGCGCCGACCTCCTCGTCGGTCACCACCACGTGGTGCCGCTCGGCCAGCTCCTCCATGAGCTTCTGGTTCATGAGGTCGCGGAGCGCCTGGGACTGGACGAAGGGTTTGAGGGCTTCGGGGCTGGCCTGCTTTCCGTAGCGCTGGTAGAGCTCCTGCATGTGGTCGGCCAGCTCCTGCATGGTCACTTCGTGGCCGTAGACCCGGGCCACGACCGTATCCCGGGAGACGGCCCCGCCGGTGGGCGCCAGGTAGGCCACCAGACCGAGGAGCACGACGATCATCACCGCAGCCATGGGCGTGCGGTTGGATTTGAAGACAGAACGGAAAGAACGAAGCATGCGTGGCTCCAGACGGACCCCCCAGATTAACAAGGGATGGGCGTTGGATTACACTGGAATGCTGGAGAGGTTGAATGGCCGTCTTACCCGTGCTCACCTGGGGGGATCCCCGCCTCAAGAAGAACAGCGAGGACGTCGGAGACTGGACGCCCGAGTTGGAACAGCTCGTGGCAGACATGTTCGAGACCGCCCTCGACGAAGAGGGGGTGGGTCTGGCCGCGCCCCAGATCGGCCGGAACCTCAACCTGGCCGTGATTGATTGCTCCTGCGGGGAGGACCCGGCCCAGCAGATCGTGCTCATCAACCCCGAGATCACGCGGGAGGAGGGCTCCCAGGTGGGCCCCGAGGGCTGCCTGTCCATTCCCGGCATCCGGGAGGTGCTGGAGCGCCCCCAGAAGGTGACCATCCGCAACCGGGCCAAGGACGGCAGCTGGCACGAGCTGAGCGGGGAGGACCTCCTGGCCCGCGCCTTCTGCCACGAGATCGACCACCTGCGAGGCCGGCTCTTCGTGGAGTACTTCGGGCCCGTGAAGCGGCAGTTTCTCCAGAAGAAATACCAAAAACAGGCCCGGGGATGACCCGGATCGCCTTCCTCGGCACCCCCCGCGTGGCTGTTCCCACCCTGAGGGCGCTGGCGGTGGAGGGCCTCGAAGCGGTCTTCTGCAATCCCGACCGCCCCGCGGGCCGCGGGCGCCACCTGGAGGCCCCGCCGGTGAAGCTGACGGCCCAGGAGCTGGGGCTGGCCGTCCACCAGCCTCTGAGCTGGAAGGAAGCGGAGACCCGCCACCTCTGGGAGACCTTGCAGATCGACCTGGCGGTGGTGGTCGCCTATGGCCACCTCCTGCCCCGGTGGATGCTGGATTCCTGCCCCGGCGGGGTCTGGAACCTGCATTTCTCGCTGCTGCCCCGCTGGCGTGGCGCGGCTCCCGTGAATCACGCCCTGCTGGCCGGGGACGAGGAGACTGGCGTCAGCCTGATGCGACTCACGCCGGGCCTGGACGAGGGCCCGGTGCTGGCCCAGAGCCACCGCGCCATCAGCCAGGAGGATACCGCTGAGGGGCTGCTGGCCAAGCTGGCTCTGGACGCGGCGGACCTGCTCCTCGACGAGCTGCCCAAGCTGCTCAGCCACTGCGCCCAGCCGCTGGAGCAGCAGCATGAGCGGGCCACCTATGCCCCGAAGCTCCATAAGGAGATGGGCCGCCTGGACTGGCGTCGGCCTGCGGCGGACCTGCATCGTCAGGTGCGCGCCCTGTGGCCCTGGCCAGGCTCCGAAGTGGAGTTGGAGGGCTCTGCCCTGAAGGTCTGCGGGGTGGGTGGCCTGCGGGCCTGCCACCGGGATCCCGGCCAGCTGATCTGGAGCAAGGAGGGCGCCTGGCTCACCACCGCGGACGGGGCGCTGGAACTCACCCAGCTGCAGCGTCCCGGCAAGCCCGTGCAGCCCGCCTTGCAGGCGCTTCAGCCCTGGGGCGCCAGCGGGAGCCGGATGCTGGGGGCCGTGGGAGCCTGAGACTCGCGTCACTTTGGAAATCCCCGGGGATGCCGAAGGGTTCTGTATAGTCGATGCAGATCATTCCGGCGGTTGTGAACGTCGGCTCCCCCTCAGCTGGGGACGCCAGGGGAGGTTGATGGTGCGGGGCCGTTGGTCAGCCTGGAAGGACTGGGTGGCCCCCGATCCGTCCCTGCCCCTGGAGCGGCAGTTCTTCCAGTGGCTCTGCCTGCTGAGCTGCGCGGTCTCGCTCCTGCTGGTGCTTCCGGTGAACAACTACCAGGGGCTGAGCCCCTGGGTGAACCGGTGGATCGTCGTGTTCGGCTTGGTCTCGCTGGCCCTCGGCTGGGCGGCCCGACGGGGCCGGTACCTCCTTCGGACGATGTTCCTGGCCTTCGTCATCTGCCTGGACCTCCTCTGGTACCCCAACGGCGGCTCCCAGGGCAGCATCGGGTTGTACTTCTTCCTGGCCGCCCTCTATCCGGTCCTCTTCTTCCAGGGATCGGCGCGCATCGCGGGACTGATCCTGCTGCTGGCCGACATCCTTGGCCTGCTGGCCGCGGAGCACCGCTGGCCCCAACTGGCCACGCCCTTCCCGAGCGCCGCGGACCGGTTCGTGGACCTCGGGGCGGGCTACCTGATCTGCCTTCCGATCAGCGCCCTGATGCTCTGGGTCATCCAGAAGGGGTTCGAGCGGGAGCGGACCCGCCTCGTCGAGTCCGAGGCCATGTACCGGGAGTTCCTGGAGCGCCAGGGCGAGGGCTTCGCGATGGTGGACGCCAGGGAGCGCTTCCAGATGACGAATCCGGTGGCCGAGCAGATCTTTGGGGTGCCGTCCGGGGGCCTGGTGGGCCGCTCGCTCCTGGACTTCCTTCCCGAGCATCAGCAGAACCTGCTCCTCCGGGAATCCCGCCTTCGGGCCGAGGGCCGCGCCAGCACCTATGAGCTTCAGATCCGTCGGGCGGACGGGGCGCTGCGGACCCTGCTGATCACGGCCACCCCGAGGGTCGACCAGGGCGCGGAGATCCTGCAAGTGCTCGGCGTCTTCCGGGACATCACCGAGCGCAAGGAAGCCGAAGACCGGCTGCGGGAGAGTGAGGCCAAGTTCCGGACCTACATCGAGCAGTCCATCGACGTCATCTTCACCCTGGACGCCCAGGGTCAGTTCCTCTTCGTCTCCCCAGCCTGGGAGCGGCATTTCGGCATACCGGCGGACGAGGTTGTCGGCCGGCCCTTCGCGCCCTTCATCCACCCGGAGGACATCCAGCCCTGCGGAGAGCACCTCGCCCGGGTGCTGGCTTCGGGGCAGGGAGAATCGAGCCCCCCATACCGGGTGCGACATGCCGATGGCTCCTGGCGGTGGTTCCGGGCGAACGGCACCCGCATGGCTGCGCCTGGCGGGGACCTGCGCTACATGGGTGTGGCCCATGACATCACCGAGCGCAAGGAAGCCGAGGAGGCGATCCGGGAGAGCGAGGAACGGTACCGCACCCAGTTCGACCGCGCGAGTGAGGGCATCCTGGCCCTCTCGGCAGAAGGCGATCTGCTTGAGGTCAACGAAGCCATGGCCAGGATGCACGGCTACCGCAGGGAGGAGATGCTCGCCCTGCACCTGCGGGACCTCGAGGCCTGGGACGCCCCCAGCCTGCCGCCGGAACGGATGAAGCGCCTGCTCGCCGGAGAGACGCTCACCTTCGAGGTGGAGCACATCCGCAAGAACGGCCACGCGTTCCCGCTCGAGGTCTCGGCGAGCCTCGTGTCCATGGGGGGGCGGACGGTGATCCTCTGCTTCCACCGGGACATCACCGAGCGGAAGCGGGCGGAGGAGACCGCCCGGCTCCTGGTCCAGGAGAAACAGCAGGCCCAGAAGATGGAGAGCCTGGGGAGCTTGGCAGGCGGCGTCGCCCACGACTTCAACAACATGCTCGGCGGGATCATGGGGTACGCAGACCTGCTGATGGCGGGCGAAACCGATCCCGTCCGCCAGAAGTACCTGAAGGCCATCCTGGCCGCCTCCTCCCGTTCGGCCGAGCTGACCCAGAAGCTGCTGGCCTTCGGGCGCCGGGGCAAGAACCTGGTGGAGCCCCTGGACTTGGCCGCGATGGTCGGCGACTGCCTGGACATGATCCGGCCTTCCATGAGCCCCGATCTGCAGGTGGTGGTGGCCATGGAGGATGGCCCAACGGTGGACGGCGATCCCTCGCAGATCCACCAGGTGCTGGTGAACCTGTGCATCAACGCCATGGAGGCCATGCCCGAACGGGGGGTCCTGACGCTGTCCTCCTGCGTTCGCGAGGTGTCGGATTCCACCCATCCCGGCCTGCCGGTTCCGGCGGGAAAGTACGTGGAGCTGGCCGTTTCCGATACGGGGCTGGGCATGACGCGCGAGATCCAGCAGCGGATCTTCGAACCCTTCTTCACCACCAAGAACTCCTCCGGCGTGTCCGGCACGGGCCTCGGGCTCTCCACGGCCTACGGCATCATCCATGCGCATGGAGGCGCCATCACCGTTGACAGCAGCAAGGGCAAGGGCAGCACCTTCCGCCTTTTTCTGCCCGTGGGGAGCGCGGCCCCGGGTCCCCGGGAGGTCATTCCGGGCAGCACCCGCGGAGAGGGGCTCATCCTGCTGGTCGAGGATGAGCAGCTGCTTCGGGAGCTGGGCGCCTCGGCCCTGGAATCCCTGGGCTACGACGTGGTCACCGCAAAGGATGGCCAGGAGGCCGTCGAGACCTTCGGCCGCCTCCACGGCCGCCTCAGCGCGGTGCTGCTGGATCTGAAGATGCCGCGGATGGGGGGGCGGGAGGCCTTCCTCGAGCTGCGCCGCATCGATGCGGCGGTGCCAGTGATCATCTGCACCGGCTACGGGGAGAACGAAGAGGTGCAGGAACTGCTGACGGAGGGTGCCCGGGGGATGCTGGCCAAGCCCTATCAGATCTCGGCGCTGGCCGCGAAGCTTCGGCGCGTGCTGGCCGGCTAGGGGCGGCCAGCGAACTCAGGCTAGGCCAGGCGCGCGGCGACGTCGCGGTAGTCTGGATCCATTTCGTAGACGGCCTTGAACTCCTCGGCGGCCATGCTCGTGTGGCCCTGCTGGAGGTAGATCTCCGCCAGGTCGTACCGCAGGCCGATGCTGTCCTCAGGCGGGAAGCCCGGAGCCAGGATGCCCTGGCGCAGCCACTCCACGGCCGCCGCGAGATCGCCCCGGGCCTGCTCGCAGATGCTGAGCATGGAACAGCACTCCAGCGTCCGTTCCGGATCACCCATGGCGATCTTGAATTCCTCGATGGCGGGATCGATGAGCATCATCTCCTTGTAGGCGATGCCCAGGTTGTAGTGGGTGTCGTAGTCGTCGCCTTTGACCTGCTTCTCCACGCCCTCGCGGAAGGCGCTGAACAGCTCGTCCACGCTCTGGATCTTCTCCACCACGTGCGTGGCGTCGTGCATCTCCTCGCCTTCGCCAGTGTCCATCAGCGCCGTGCCCAGCACGTCCGTGAGGTCGAAGAAGGAGTTGGCGAAGTCGCTCTCGTCGAGGGCGCTGGCCTTGGGGACATGCCCCAGCTTTTGCAGCGCGGCTTCGGCGCGGCTGAGGCGGGCCTGGAGTTCGGGGTGTCCGGGGAACTGCCGGAGGGCGCCCTCGATCTCGATCTTCGCTTCCTCGGGGCTGCCGTAGTCCAGCTGGAAATCGATGTCCCCGAGCAGATTGTCGATGTCCTCGACGATGGGCTTGGGGGCTGGAGGCGCAGGCGGTTCTGGTGCAGATGGGCTGGCAGCCTCTGCTTCAGGCAGTTCGGGCAGGGCCGAGAGCGCGTCGATGACCTCCTGACCCAGCTGCCGGGTGGGCATGGGGGGCAGGGGCGTGGTGGGGGCCGAGGTGGGGCTCTCCGCCTCGGGCGTGAAGTCCGTGAGGGTCGCATCCATCCAGCTCAGGTCGGAAGGCTCCAGTGCCGGAGGCTCCTGGCTCGGTGCGGTCGGGGCCGACGGCAGGGCGGGGGGCGAGAAGGGATCCGGCGGCAGCGCGTCGAGGTACGGAAGGAGGGGCAGGCTCTCCCCGAGTCCGTCGCCCAGGGCGATGGGCTCGATGGTCGGGAGGGCGGCCGCCCGCGGGGCTGGCACCTCGAAGCCCGGAAGGTCGAGGCCGATCAGCATGTCCACATCGTCGGCTGGCGGTGGGGTGACGGGCTGAGCGGGAGGCGGGGGCGGTGGGGCGGGCAGGCCAATGGGGGCCCGGGAGGCGGGTGGCGGCAGCACGCCCGGTTCGGGCAGGCCCATGGCGCGGCGGTGGATGCGCGTGGAGCCGGGGAAGAGTTGCTCTGCCAGATCCAGCAGGTGGGCGGCTTCCCGCTTCCGGTCCAGCTGGACCAGGGCCTGGGCGCTCTGCACGTACTGCATCTGCACCTGGGTGAGGCGGCCAGTGGTGCGGTGGACGGCGACGATGGCCTCGATGATCGTGAGGTCGGCGGGATCCAGTTCCAGGGCCTTTTTGTAGGTCTCGATGGCCCGTTCATGGCTGCCGCTCCGCAGCATGGCCTCGGCCTCGCGCGAAAACTGCTCGATGCGCAGCCGCTTGACGGGATCCACCTCGGTCTCGCCGCCGTGGCGGGTGATCTCCTGGGGAGATCTGGCCTCGAATCCCGACGGGAGGCCGGCGGGGGCAAAGGTAGGTGGCGGCGGGGCGGCGGCCCCGGGCACCACGCCCATGCCCTGCAGCTGTCCCGCAAGGTGGCTGATGAGGGCCTGGTCGTTGTTCTGATAGGCCATGCCGTAGGCGCTTTGGAGCGCCTGCACCTGGTCGGTCCGGTTGCCGCTCTGGTGGGCGATCTCGGCGAGGAGGACCCAGCCCTCGATGCCGATGTTGCCTTGGAGCGCGTTGCGCAGGCTCCGGCCGATGACGTCGCCGGAGCCGCGCCGGGCCAGCTCCCGGGCGATGGGCGCGAAGAGGCGCAGGCCCTCTTCTGCGCGATCCCCGTTAACCAGGTTCCGCAGGGCCTTCTCGCAGAGGGGCAGGGACTTCTCAGGCAGCTGGGCCACTTCCGCCAGGGCCTCCAGGGCCCGGTCCGGGTGGCCGCTCCGCAGCTCGATTTCGGCCAGGGCCTCCAGCAGCTCGGTGTTTCGGGGGTTGTTGGCGAGCCCTTCACGCAGGTGCTGGGCGGCGGTGGTGTAGTCCCCCTGGATGACCCCCAGACGGCTCTGCGTCAGGTAGACCTGGGGCGTGGAGATCATCGACTTGGCGCGCTCGAGGATCTGGTTCGCCTCGCCGTGCATCTGCTCCATGGCCAAGGATTCGGCCACTTCGAGATAGATGCCCGCGGCGCGGTCCTTCATGCCCTCCTTGTTGTAGAGGTCCGCGAGCTTGACCTTCATCTTCAGGTTCTTCGGGTCCAGGTCGACGACCTTGTTGAACTCCTCCAACGCCCGCTTGATGAGGCCCTTCTTCTGGAAGTGTTCGGCGACCTGGAGGTGGACCTTCACCGCGTCACTGGTCTTGTTCATCTGGCGGTAGAGGTCCGCCAGACGCTGGGCCGCGTCGATGTCCTCGGGGGCGTTGCGCACCACCTTCTGGAAGATGGCCGCCGCGCGCGCATGGAACCCGTCCCGCTCGTAGGCTCCGCCCAGGCGCTTGTGGATCTCCACGCCCTCTTTCACCCGGCCGATCTGGACTGAGAGATCGCCGATCTGGTTCAGGGTGTTGTAGTCCTTCGGGTTGTCGTCGACGAGCTTCTGGAACTCGTCGATGGCCCGGTCCACCTTCCCCGCCGTCAAGAGCTTGTCGGCTTCCTTCTTGACTTTGACGCGATCAATGGCCATTCAGCTGCCTCGGGCGAGTTCGGAAAGTGTAGGCCGGAGAAGCCGCCCCGAACTAGCGAAAATGTCCACCCGTGAAGCTGTGGGGGAGCAGGTTTTCCAGCCGGTGGAGCTGGCGGCCGTGGCGGTTGGCCAGGAGTACCGGCAATTCGCCCGCGAACTCGACCAGGGCCTGGCGGCAGGCGCCGCAGGGCGGCGTCAGTTCCGCCACGTCGGTCACCACCACCGCGGCGACCAGGCCTCCAGGGCGCAGCCCCGCGGCCACGGCGGCGCTGAGGGCCCCGCGCTCGGCGCAGAGGCACACGGGATAGGCGGCGTTCTCCACGTTGCAGCCGCCGAACACCGCCCCCGAGGCGGTCAGGAGGGCCGCGCCCACCTGGAACCGGGAGTAGGGGGCATGGGCATGGTCCCGGGCCTTCCAGGCGGCGTCGAGCAGGGGGGCCCAGGCCGGGGATTGCGGATCGTCGAACACCAGCGCCTCCAGAGGATTCAGCTTAGCTGAGCTGCCGGCGCCGCGTCCTCTCCGGTTCCGGTGGCCCGGGCCAGGGCCAGCGTCCTCCAGCAGGGGGCGTGGCCGTGGACTTCCCGGATCCCTTCGGGGCCCTGCACCTCCAGGCTGATGTCCCGCTTCTGGAGCCGCGCCTGCAGCACCGCCCCGGAGAGGCGCTCCAGCTCCCGCTCGAAGGGGCGGCCCGGGCCCCAGGCGGAGAGGTCCAGCCGCAGGTGCAGGCCCATGGGTCGCTCCTCCTCGAAGGTGCGAACCCAGGGCTGGCTGCGCTGGGCCGTGCGCTTCCAGTGGACCCGGCCCGGCGAATCCCCCAGACGAAGGGGTCGGGCCCCCTCAGGGCTGCTGGTCCCCTCCTGGGCCAGGGTGCGGTGACCCTCACCGCGCCAGCGGTTGGGCTGGGCGGGCGGGGTGCGGGGATGGGGCAGCACCAGCACCTGCTGGTCCAACTCGATGAAGCGGGACTTCTCCAGCAATCCGAAGGGGAAGCGGGTCCGGAGTTCGAGGGCGTGGAGGCGGGTCCAGCCCCGGTGGGCGGCCCGGGCCTGCAGGACCACCGTCGTTTCCCCCTCGCGGGTCGCGGAACCCAGGAAGCCCGGTTCCACGGTGCCGTCGTCCAGGATGAGATGCAGCTCCAGGCCCCGGATTCGGCCGCGGCCCCCATCCTGGAAGCGCATCCGGAGGCCGCCCCGCACCCGGGCGAAGAGGTTGCCCTCCTCGATGCCCAGCAGGCGAAGCCCCTGCAGCGCCCGGCGGCTGAGGATGCCCGAGACCAGGAAGAGCCCCAGCATGAGGGAGAACACCAGGTAGAGCAGGTTGTTGCCGGTGTTGACGGAGAAGGCGCCCACCGCCAGCAGGGCCAGCAGGTACTGGACGCCCAGCCCCGTGAGGGACAGGCGCAGGCGGCGGTCGTTCCAAAGGCGCATGGCACAAGACTAGCCGGGGCGGCGGGCGAGGGCCGTCCCTCCAGTCCCGCCTGATAGCATGAACCTTCGCCCAAGGTCCCCATGTTCGAGCGCCTCTTCCGCACCAAATCCCTGGAGCAGCTGCGCGCCAGCGCCGAGGAGCCCGAGCACCAGCTGAAGAAGAACCTGGGCGCGTTCGACCTCACCATGTTCGGCATCGGCGCCATCATCGGCGCCGGCATCTTCTCCAGCATCGGCACCGCTGCCGCCGGGAATATGGCGGACGGGCGCCTTCCCGCGGGTCCAGGCCTGGTGATCTCCATTCTCCTGGTGGCCCTCATCTGCGGCTTCACGGCCCTGGCCTACGCGGAGCTGGCCTCCATGATTCCCGTATCGGGCAGCGCCTACACCTACGCCTACGCCACACTGGGTGAGCTCATGGCCTGGATCATCGGCTGGGACCTGCTGCTGGAATACGCCATCTCCAATGTGGCCGTGGCCATCTCCTGGGGCGACTACGCCCGCAGCTTCTTCTCCACGGTCTTCCACGTGAACATCCCAGGCTGGCTGGGCATGGATCCCCGCTCGGCCCTGAAACTGGTGGAAGGCGTGCCGGCCATGGATCTCTCCGCCAAGCTGCACGCGTTGGCCCAGGCCAAGGCGGGCCTCGTCAACGGGGCGGCCACCTTCGCCAACTGGGAGGTGCTGAAGGCCGCACCCACGATCGCCGGCCTGCCCATCACCATCAACTTCCTGGCGGTGGTCATCACGGCCCTCATCACCTGGCTCTGCTACATCGGCATCAAGGAGAGCTCCCGGGTGAACAGCGTGATGGTGGTCATCAAGGTGATGATCCTGCTGGCGGTGGTGGGCCTCGGCATCAAGTTCATCAGCCCCGGGAACTGGCAGCCCTTCATTCCCCATGGCTGGAAGGGCATCCAGGCTGGCGCGGCCATCATCTTCTTCGCCTTCATCGGCTTTGATGCCGTGAGCACCACCGCGGAGGAATGTCGCAACCCCGGCAGGGACCTGCCCCGGGGCATCCTGGGGTCCCTGCTCATCTGTACCTTCATCTACGCGGCTGTGGCCCTGGTGGTCACGGGCATGCTGCACTACACGAAGCTGGGCGGCATCGCCGATCCCCTGGCCTTCATCTTCACCGAGCACAAGATGGCGGGCATCGCCGGGGTGATCAGCTTCGGCGCCGTCATCGCCACCACCGCCGCGCTGCTGGTGTACCAGGTGGGCCAGCCCCGCATCTTCATGAGCATGAGCCGCGATGGCCTGCTGGGCCCATGGTTCGGCCAGGTGCACAGCCGGTTCAAGACGCCCTCCCACGCCACGGTGCTCACAGGTTTTTTGGTGGCCATTCCCGCGGCCCTGCTCAACATCGATGAAGTGGTGGAACTGGCTAACATCGGCACCTTGTTCGCCTTCGTCATCGTGTGCGCGGCGGTGCTGATCCTGCGCCGCCGCCGTCCAGAGGCGCCTCGCAAGTTCACCATGCCCTTGGCCTGGGTCATCGCGCCCCTGGGCATTCTGGGCTGCGTGTGGATTGCCAAGGGGCTGCCTGCGCTCACCTGGTACCGGTTCTTCGGCTGGCTGGGCATCGGGCTGGTGATCTACCTCCTCTACGGATCCCGGAAGAGCCGCCTGGAGGCCTCGACTGGGGCATGATGGAGAGGACATGTTCACTGGCCTGATCCGTCATCTCGGCACCCTCGAAGCCCGCTCATCCCGCCCCGGCGGGGCGCGTCTCCGCATCGCGGCCCCGGCGGACCTGCTGGGCCGCGCGGAACTTGGCGCCAGCATCGCCGTGAATGGGGCCTGCCTCACCAGCGTGGCTGTGGATGGCCGTGCCTGGGAGGCGGAGCTCAGCGAGGAGACCCTCGACAAGACCACCCTGGGCCGCCTGGCGCTGGGCGCCACGCTGCATCTGGAACCGGCCCTCCGGGTGGGCGACCCCCTGGACGGCCACCTGGTCTCGGGCCATGTGGATGGCCTCGGCCAGCTGGTGGCGCGGCCCCGCGGCGAGGGCGCCCTGGACGAGGGCATCTGGCGCTTCAGCCTGCCTCCCGCGCTGGCGCCCATGACCGCGCCCAAGGGCTCCATCGCCGTGGACGGCATCTCGCTGACCGTGGTGGACTGCGGCAGCGACTGGTTCAGCGTGGCCCTCATCCCTGAGACCGTGAAGCGCACGACCTTGAGCGGCATGCGCCCGGGCGATGCCGTCAATCTCGAGGCCGATCCCATCGGCCGCTTCGTGGCCAGGGCGCTGGCGCTGCGGGGCAGTGACGAGAAGCTGGCCCGCTTCGCCCAGGGCGGCTGGCAGGCATGACGGCCGTACCTTGAGGGGGCTCCCATGAATTGGCTCGGGCTCATGCTGGCGCTGCCGGGCTTCGCCATGGGGTCGGTCCCCGCCAGGCCCGAGCCTCCACCGAAGACGGCGGCTGGGGCTGCGGCCGATCCCGCCCTGCGGTTCCTGGAGATGGCCCTGGCCAGCCAGCGCCTCAAGGAGCAGAAGGGCGGGCCGAAGCAGGGCTTCTACCTGCTGATCGAGAACCTGACCACCGACCCGATCCAGGTCGCCTTCGCCGTGGAGGGCAGCGGGCTTCCACACACCTTCCTGTTCGAGGACGACGGCCTGGTGCAGGGCTGGTGGAAGGTGGAGCCGGGCAAGACCCGCCGGATCTTCATCGACCGCGTGCTGCCGAAGGTCTACTACCTGCATGCGCGCACGGCGACCCACTTCTGGGGCAAGGACAAGGCCTTCGCGGTCCCGAGCGGCGACGGTGAGCCGACCGTGACCTTCTCGCGGTATGAGTCCGGGGCCAAGGGCCAGGTGGATGCGGATGGCACCGTGGTCTGCACCCACCGCTACCGGCAGTAGGGCGCGGGCCTACTCGCGGGCGCCCTTGCGGATGCGGTCCATCTCACGCTTCTGCTCGCGCTGCTTCAGGGCCTCGCGCTTGTCGCCCACGGCCTTGCCCTCTGCCAGCGCCACCTTCACCTTGATCCTGCCCTTCTCTGTCAGGTAGATGGCCAGGGGGATGATGGTGAGGCCCTTGCGCACGACCTTGGCGGTGATCTTGGTGATCTCGGCCCTGTGCAGCAGGAGCTTCCGGGCCCGCAGGGGGTCGTGGTTGGCATAGGTGCCGAACTCGTAGGGCGAGATGTGGGCCTGCTTGAGCCAAAGCTCGCCGCCCACGGCGTCCACGTAGGCATCCTGCAGCTGGCCCAGGCCCGCCCGCAGCGCCTTCACTTCGGTACCCTGCAGGGCAATGCCCGCCTCCCAGGATTCGAGGACGTGGTAGTTGTGCAGGGCCTTGCGGTTGCGGACGAGATCCTCACTCATGCGATCAGTGTAGCGCCCCGCTAGACTCATCCTTTTGGATGGCCCGATGCTGCAGAAGATCCTCGCCCCCATCGTCGCCTGGATGGTGGCCGTCATGGCCGCCATGGGCCCCCTGGGCGTCCTGCTGCTCATGGCCATCGAGAGCGCCTGCATTCCGCTGCCCAGCGAGGTGATCATGCCTTTCGCGGGCTACCTCGCCTACAAGGGCCAGCTCACCTTCTTCGGCCTGGGCGCCGGCAGTCCCGTGGCGCAGATCTGGATCGCGGGCATCTTCGGGGCCCTGGGCTGCAATCTGGGCAGCATTCCCGCTTACGAGGTGGGCGCATGGGGGGGGCGGCGCGCCGTGGAGAAGTACGGCAAGTACATCTGGCTGCATACGGGCCACCTGGACCAGGCCCACCATTTCTTCGAGCGCTTCGGCACCTGGGCCATCTTCATCGGCCGGCTGCTGCCCGTGGTGCGCACCTTCATCGCGCTGCCCGCCGGCATCGCCAAGATGGACCGCACGCGCTTCCACCTCTACACCTTTGCCGGCAGCCTGCCCTGGTGCCTGGCCCTGGCCTGGGTCGGCTACAAGCTGGGCGAGAAGTGGAACACCCTGGGCGCCTACTTCCACAAGCTGGACGCCGTCATCGGGGTGCTGATCCTCGCGGGCGTGGCCTGGTTCGTGTATGACCACTTCAAGAACCGGGCCAGGGGGTGAAGGTCCACTTCGGGGCGTGATGGGGGTCAGGCCTGGAGCTTGGCCGCCACCCCGTCCAGGTGTTCCTTCAGGTCGCGCATGCTGAAGGGCTTGGGGATGAGGGTGACCCCGGGATAGGCGCGGGCCAACTCCAGGGCCGCCTGATCGACGCGGCCCGTGGCGAGAAAGACCGGCAGGTCGGGATGCCGGTCGCGGAGCAGGGGGAGGGTGCCATGCCCTCCCAGGCCGGGCATGTTCATGTCGAGGATGAGGACCTGGGGCACCTTTCCCGCGGCCAGCCGTCCGAGCGCCTCTTCGCCGCTGAAGGCCAGCGTGACGCGATGCCCCAGGCAGCGGATCACCGGCTCCAGCGAGGCCCGGACGAGCTCGTCATCGTCCACCAGCAGGACGTCCATGGGACGGGCTGATCCGCCCGGGGAGCCGAGGGGCCGAGGGGGCTCTTCGATCACCGTGAAATCGATGGCGGGAAACCGGAGGGTGACCCGGGTGCCTTGTCCGGGCTCACTGTGCAATTCCATGGTGCCCTGGTGGGCGTTCACGGTGCTGTAGACGATGGAAAGCCCCAGGCCCGTGCCCCGGTCCGGGGGCTTCGTGGTGAAGAAGGGATCCATGGCCCGCTCCAGCACCTCCTGGGGCATACCGGTCCCCGTGTCCTCCACCTCAAGTTCGACCCAGCCCGGGTGCCCCTGACGGGTGCGGAGTCGGAGCTCGCCGCCCTCCGGCATCGCGTCGACGGCGTTGAGGCAGAGGTTCATGACGGCATGGACGAGGGCGCTGGAGTCGCCGCGGATGTGCGGCAGCTGCGAGGCCAGCTCCGTGGTGCACTGCACGCGCCCGAGGGTGGTCCGCTCCAGGAGCTGGACCTCCTCCTGGATCAGGACGTTCAGGTCGACCACCCTGTTCTCCGACAAGTCCTGGCGGGCGAAGTCCAGCAGGCGGCGGACCAGGCCGCCGCCCCGCTGGCAGGCCCGGGCGATGATGGAGAAGGCCTGCTGGGCGGGCGAGTCCACGGGGTGGAGTTCCTGGTGCATGGAGGCCATGCCGAGGATGGACCCGAGCACGTTGTTCATGTCGTGGGCCACTCCGCCGGCCAGGCTCCCCAGGCTTTCCATCTTCTGGGAGCGCTGCAGCTGGCGCTCGAGCTTTAGGCGGTTCTCCTCGGCCTGCCGCAGGTTCGTGATGTCGAGGTGGGAGACGAGAAGCCGGGCTGGACCGTGGCCCTGGAAGGGTGTGACCAGGGCCTGGAACCAGCGCCGCTGTCCCGGGGCGTGGCAGGGATACTCGATGACGAACTCCGGCAGCTCTCCCAGCAGCACGGCCTTCATCCCTTCCGCCATGGACTGGGCCGTGTCGGCATCGGCGCCCATCGCATGAGCGCAGACTTCCAGGTAGTTGACGCCTTCCCAGTGGAAGCCGGCGGGCAGGCCATTGGCCGTGGCGAAGTCCTGCCAAGCCCGGTTGATCTTCAGGATCCGACCCTCCCCGTCCAGCACCGTGAGGTTGTGCCGCAGGGCATCGAGGATGCGGTCGGCGAAGCGCTCGGAGTCGCGGAGCGCCTGCTGCGCCTCCATCCGTTCGGTGATATCCCGGGAGTTGACCACGATGGCCTGGACGGAGGGCGTGTCCAGGAGGTTGACGGCCACCGCCTCCATCCAGATCCAGGAGCCGTCCTTGCGGGCGTAGCGATATTCCACCCGCACCGGCTGTCCCGGCTGGGCAAGGCAGGCCTCGAAGGTCTCCGCGACCCGGGGCGCATCCTCCGGGTGGAAGAACTCGAAGGTGCTTCGCCCCTCCATCTCCTGGGAGCTGAACCCATGCAGGCGCTGGGCTGCCGGGGAGTTGTAGATGAGGTGGCCCTTGTCGTCGAGGAGGGAGAGGATGTCCCAGGAATAGGCCAGGAGCGCCTGCATGCGATCGTGGGCCAAGCCCGCAGACGCTGGATCAGCCATTGATTGCGTGCGCTCGGGATTCGACATCGCTGGCACCTGTGGGGTGCCTGACTATATCCCGGGGTCGAAGGCTACTGCATCACAGGCTCAGCCCGCGAACCGGTCCGTGGTGGCCACCAGGCTCCGCGAGATGCCGGCGTCATAGGCACTGTGGCCTGCATCCGGGACGATCAGGAGCTCCGCCCCGGGCCATGCCTTGGACAGGGCCCAGGCGCTCTCGATGGGGCACACCATGTCGTAGCGTCCCTGGATGATGGCGCCGGGGATGTCCTTCAGCCGATGAGCGTCTCGCAGCAGCTGGGCTTCGCTCATCCAGCCCTTGTTCAGGAAGTAGTGGCATTCGATGCGGGCGAAGGCGAGGGTGGTGCCTTCGTCGCCGTACGAGGCGATGAAGTCGGGGTCGGGGATGAGCTTGCTGGTGGCGCCCTCCCAGATGCTCCACGCCTTGGCCGCCGGCAGGTTCACGGCCGGATCGTCGCTGAGCAGGCGCTTGGCATAGGCGCTCATGAAGTCGCCGCGCTCGGCTTCGGGGATGGCGTCGCGGTAGGGTTCCCAGGCGTCCGGGAAGATGCGGCTGGCCCCTTCCTGGTAAAGCCAGTCCACCTCCCGCTGGCGCAGGAGGAAGACGCCGCGGAGGATGAGTTCCGTCACGCGCTCGGGGTGCTTCTCCGCGTAGGCCAGGCCCAGCGTGGCGCCCCAGGAGCCGCCGAAGACCATCCACCGCTCAATGCCCAGGTGCTCACGGATGCGCTCCACATCGGCCACCAGATCCCAGGTGGTGTTCTCGCGGATCTCGGCGTAGGGCGTGCTCGCGCCGCAGCCGCGCTGGTCGAAGAGGATGATGCGGTACTTCTCCGGGTCGAAGTAGCGGCGGTGCTTGGGGCTGGTGCCGCCGCCGGGGCCGCCGTGGAGGAAGATCACGGGCTTGCCGTGTGGGTTGCCACTCTCCTCCACATGCAGCTCGTGCAGGTCCGACACCCTCAGACGCTGGACGCGATGCGGCTCGATGGGCGGATAGAGCCAGCTGACAGGATCCTTGCGCAGCGACATGGGCGACCCCTACACGAAGAAGAGTGCCGCGGCCCCGGCGAGGGCCAGCAGTGTCCCGAGGATGGCATGGCCGCCCACCTTCTCCTTGAAGACAAAGTGGGACACGGGCAGCAGGAGGACCGGGGACAGGGACATGAGGGTGGCGGCCACGCCCATGGGGGCCTTGGCGATGGCCACGAGGGAGAGGACCACGCCCAGCACGGGGCCCGTCACCGCGCCCAGGCCGATGAAGGCCGTGGCCCGGCCATCGCGCAGGGCGCCGAGCGTGCCCCGCAGTCGGCCCGTGGCGCCGAACCAAAGCAGGAGCGCCGCCACGCCGGCCGTGACGCGGATGAGGTTGGCGGAGATGGGGGGGAAATCCCCCGCCAGGCCGAACTTGCTGAAGACCAGGCCGATGGACTGGCCCAGGGCGCCGCCGATGCCCAGCAGGATGCCGCGCCAGAGGTGGGGATGCTCCTCATGGTCGCCACCGCCCCACACCACCCAGCCGATGCCGCCGAGGGTGACGGCCATGGCCAGGAGCTTCGGCACGGTGAGGGCCTGGCCTAGGAACAGCCATGCCAGGAGCGCGCTGAAGATGGGTGAGAGCGTCATGAGCAGCATGGCGAGCCGGGCGCCGATGAGCACGAAGGCCTCGAAGAGCACGGCGTCGCCCAGGGCGAAGCCGATGAGCCCCGACACGGCCAGCCAGCCCAGGCGTGCGCCGCCTGCCTGCACGGGAAAGAGGCTGCCGTAGGCCACCAGATGCACCAGCAGCAGCGTGGCCCAGGCCATGAGCAGGCGCCCCAGGTTCACGGCGGCTGAGCCCACCCGCCGGCCCGCCACCGTGAAGCAGACGGAGTTCAGGGACCAGCAGAGCGAGGTGAGGAGGGCGGCACTTTCGCCAAGGTAGGGCAAGGGGACTCCGCTGCATTCCCCGGGCCGGGCGGGGCCGAAGACATCATCATACGATGCCAACGGCCTGCTGGCTCAGACGAACATCTGCAGGATGCCATTGCTCATGAGCATGCCCCTGGCTCCGAGGCGCACGTGGTCGCCCTCCCAGATAACGAGGCCTTCTCTGGCCAGAGCGCGCAGGCGGGCCTCCCAGGCATCGCAGAGGGGGCGCAGGTTCCTGCGGCCGGCTTCCTGGCGCAGGGCCCCCCAGTCGAGGCCGCGGTGCATGCGGAGACCCAGCAAGGGGACCTCGGACAGGATCTCCGCCGCGTCCAGCTCCTGCACGTCTGGCTCGCCGCGGCCTTCGGCCCAGGCGGGGATGACACTGGACTCGACCCATCGGAACTCGCCCAGCTGGGAGGCTGCGCTGGGCCCCAGACCCAGGTAGGGCCGACGTTCCCAGTAGCGGGTGTTGTGGATGGATTCGGCGCCGGGCCGGGCGTAGTTGCTGATCTCATAGGGCTGGAGGCCTAGGCGCGGCAAGGCTTCCTGCAGGGCCTCGAACACATCGGCCACCTCGTCCTCCGAGGGCAGGGCCAGGCGCCCGGCGTCGATCTCGCCCCGCAGCGGACAGGCCTTGTCCAGGTCCAGCAGGTAAACGCTCAGGTGCTCGAGGCCCGTGGCGGCGAGGGTGCGGGCGTCCGCCACCACCTTGGCCAGGGACTGTCCGGGAATGCCCACCATCAGATCCGCGCTGCGGCGCCGGAAGCCGGCCCGTTCGGCCAGATCGAGGGATTCGAGGGCCTGCGCCGAGCCGTGGATGCGCCCCAGATGCGCCAGCAGCGCATCGTCCAGGGCCTGCACGCCCAGGCTGATTCGATCCCAACCCAGGTCACGCGCCTGGCTCAGCCAGGCCAGATCCACGGTGCCGGGGTTGGCTTCCAGCGTGGCCTCCACCAGGGGCCCCAGGTCGAAGGCCTGCCTCAGGGCTGCCGTGAGCGCCGCCAAGTCCTCCGCCGGAAGCAGCGAGGGCGTGCCGCCACCCAGGTAGATGGTGTCCACCGCTGGGCGGTCCAGGGCCGTACCCCAGGTGGTGACCTCGGCGATGAGGCGCTGGGTCGTCGCCGGCTGGAGGGCCCGGTCCCGCGTGGTGGTGAAGGAGCAGTAGGTGCAGCGATCCAGGCAGAACGGGACGTGGAGGTAGAGGCCCAGCGGCTCGGCCTGGGCGGCGCTCCGGAGCTCCGGCAGGCGGCGCTCGAGCTCAGGGGTCAACCATCACCTGTTTCAGGGTCTGGCGCAGGGCCTCCACCTCGGCGGGGAAGCGCCAGGGAACCTGCAGGGGTTCCGCGGCCCGCTCGAGGGCCTGGTAGCGCTGCTGCAGGATGGTCCGGTGCTCGGGCCGCAGGGCCCGGTCGGTGCCCATGTGCTGCTCCAGCAGCTCCAGGTTCTGCCGCAGGCGCACCGCTTGGGGGTGGTAGAGGAAGGCGTTCAGGAGCAGGTGGCCGAAACCCGCCCCCAGCAGGACGAAGCCGGCGACCAGGGGGAGCCTGGGGCCCGTCCGCAGGCCCAGGGCCAGCCACCAGCCCAGGAGCCCCATCAGCGCCACCGAGAGGAGGGGCACCACGGGCATCGCCCAGAGGCCATTGCCCCACAGGCAGTCATTGATGAGGGAAGTGGCCGCCGCCTCCAGGGTGAGGCGGTCGCCCTCGGCGCGGGCCTTGGCCAGGCGCCGGTTCAGGGCTTCCCAAGCCTGCCGCTGGGCGGGGCTGAGCATCGCCTGGCTGCGTCCATTGCGGTTGGCGCTCTGCCGAAGCACTTCAGGGCGACCCGCGTGGCCGGGCTCCACTGCGGGCGGTGGCGGGGCCTCCAGCACCTGGGCGTCCGGAGGGGGCGGCGTGTTGGTGATGTGCCTCTGGCCAGCGGCATCTCGCCAGTAGTAGGTGCGCGGCTGCGGCTGGCCCAGGAGGGCCAGGACCAGCAGGCCCGCCGCGGTCACCACCGGCTGGCCTCAGAAGTGGGCATCGAGGGCCTCGCACCAGAAGTGGTAGACCATCTGGTGGACCTCCTGGATGCGCGCGGTCACCGTGGAGGGCACCACCAGGGCCTCGTCCATGAGCCCTGCGAGCTTGCCGCCGTCGCGGCCCAGCAGGCCCAGGGTGCGGACGCCCAGCTCCTTCGCCGAAGCCACGGCGCGGATGACGTTGGGGCTGTTCCCGCTGGTGCTGATGCCAATGAGCAGGTCGCCCGGGCGGCCCAGGGCCTCCACCTGGCGGGAGAAGACCTGGTCGAAGCCGTAGTCGTTGCCGATGGCGGTGAGGGCGGAGGTATCGGTGGTCAGGGCGATGCCGGCCAGGGCCCGCCGCTCCTTGACGTAGCGCCCGCTGAGTTCGGCGGCCAGGTGCTGGGCGTCCGCGGCGCTGCCGCCGTTGCCGCAGACCAGGATTCGGCCGCCGCGGCGGAGCCGCTCGGCCATGTCATCGGCCTGGGCGACGATGCGATCCATCTCCCGGTCGAAAAAGACCTGCTTCAGCTGGATGGCGGCTTGGACGTGCTGGAGAAGGGTCTGTTTCATGGCGGCAATTGTGACAGCAATTCCCCTCCCTAGATCCGGCGGAGGCTGGCAGACTGCGGGTGAATGCCCATCGACAGGTTCGGGTCCCATGGATTGGATTGCCCTCAAGCATGCGCTGCTGTCCCACCTCCCCGTGGCCACGGGCCTGTTGCTCCCCTGGGCCCTGATCGCCTCCCAACGACCGGGGCGGGGGATCCGCCCCTGGTGGACCGTGGCCCGGTACCTGGGTTGGGCGGGCCTTCTCGGCACCCTCTGCGCGTTCGTGAGCGGCTTTGCCACGGGCCGCTTTCTGGCGTTGATCCCGCCTCATCGTCTGCTCCCTGCGCTTCCCCATGGCCCGGGCCCCGAAGCGCTTCTCATCCGCCATGCGCTCTGGGGACTGGGCTCCCTGGTCGTGGGCGTCGGCGCCACCTGGGCCATGAACCGCAGCCGAAAGGACCATGAAAGCCTTGGGTTCCTGGCCCTGCTGCTGGGTCTGACCTGGTGCGCCGCGCTACTGGTGGTGGGGGAAGGAGGCTACCGTCTCGCCCATGGTTCCACCCGAGCGGTGGCCCCGATGACGGCCGCCGTGGCATTGCCCGCGCCTAGGCCCGACGCGGATCCGGAAGGCCACCTGCCGATCCGCGCCCTGGACTACGGCTCCCTGGAGGCCATCCACCCCGAGCCCGTGAAGTCCCCTGCCCATGGCGGCCGCTGGATCCGCGCCTGGGTCAGCCCCGATGCCGCCCCGGCCTACCGCGCAGGCCAGCCCCTGCCGCCTGGAGCCCTGGTCGTGCTCAGCTCCACCGAAGACCGCTGGGGCCGTCCCGGCGTGGAAGCGGGTCCCCTCTTCGCGCTGGAAATGACGGCCTCAGGGCCTTCGTTGACCTTGTACTGGGCCCGCATCCCCATGGATCGCCGCCCCGATTTCGGCGGGGAATCCCGCGTCTACTGGCGGGGGCAGGATGTCCACTTGGAAGCCTGCCGGACCTGCCACGCCGAGGGGATCGCGGATCCCGCCCAGCGCAGCCGCTGGCGGGCGAAGCGGGCGGTCGCAGCGGAATAGGAGAGGCCGGCCTGATGGCCGGCCTCTCCGTTCCATTCCGGGGTTAGTCGATGGTGAACTCACCGGTGTCGATGATGGTGATCTCCGAGGGAAGGAAGCGGACGTCGTAGCCCTTCTCCTTCAGCAGGTGGTAGGCCAGCTCCGCCCGGATGCCGGTGGAGCAGTGGCAGAGGACAGGCTTGTCCCGAGGAATCTCCGAGAGCCGGGCCAGCAGCTGGGGCTCCGGGATGGTGAGGGCGCCCTTGATCACGCCGTTCTTGGTCTCGTCGGCGTTCCGCACGTCCAGGATCAGGGCCGGGCGGTCTTTGAGGGAGGCTTCGGCGATCTTGGTGAACTCGCCGGTTGAGATGGAGCCTGGGCGGGGCTTGGGCACAAAGGCCGCCCTGGCGGCGAGGGCGCCGGTCTCGATGGGAAGGGCTGCGGCCTGCCAGGCCTTGAATCCGCCGGCCAGCACGTTCACGCCTGTGTAGCCAGCCTTCACCAGGTCCATGGCCACGGTCTTCGCCGTTTCGCCGCCAGTCTCATCCACCACCACCACGGGGGGCTTCAGCTTGGGGGAGGGGAACGTCTTGAGGAGGTCGGCCACCTTGGCGGGCTCCACGGCCACGGAACCCTTGAGGAACCCCTTGGCGGCATCGCCGGCGGGACGCGCGTCGAGCACCACCAGCGGCGTCTGCGTGTCGAGGTAGGCGGCCTTCAGGGAGGCCGGGCTCAGCACGCCGGGCGCCTTCTTGGCCCAGGCGGGCATGCCATCGATGAACACCTTGGCGTTGGTGTAGCCGAGCTTCTTCGCCTTGGCCAGCGAGCCGGGGCTCATGTTGCAGGTCTTCCCGCTGCAGTAGAAGACCACCAACGCCCCCTTGTCGGCGGGCAGCTTGTCCACCTGCTTGTCGAAGGCGGGGAAAGGCAAGTTCACGGCCGTGGGGATGGCCCCCTCCATGAAGCGCGGGGCGGGGCGGGAGTCGAAGAGGAAATACTTCCCCTTCTCAGGGCCCATGGCGACGAGCTTCTGCACCTCGTCCAGGGTGATGGTCTCGTTCGCCGCCAGCTGGACCGGCGGCTTCACGGCCACCACCGTGGCGGTCTTCACGCCGTCCTTCTCCGTGAACTGGACGCGCACCTCATGCCCTTTGGCGATGCCCTTGAAGGCGGCCTCCACATTCGCGGCGGGCTCGGGGGTGATCACCTTCACCGTGGCTTTGTCGAAGCGGAGCACTTCCATGCGTTCGTCGATCTTCAGCTGGAAGGAATGGCTCTTCAGGGCGAAGTTGTCGAAGTGACCCCGGAGGTTGTCCGGCGCCGTGGTGTGGCAGGTGGTGCAGATCTTGGCGGAGGCTGGCTTGGGGGCGGGCGCGTCGGCGGCGCAAAGGGCCATCGCCGAGGCGAGCGGCAGGAGGCATCGGTGCAGGTGTTTCATAGACTCTCCATGGGTCGTTAACAATAGGAGTCTAGGGTTGTATTCTCATGAAGCCAGAAAGTTGTGATGAGGGTCTCCGGCCACCCAGGTGGAAGCTTCACGCCACCTGGAGGGGGGCTGAACCCAGCGCATCCCCCCAAATCGGGGTCATCCCGGATGCATGGCCCGACAGGTCTTCTGTTGGTCTCTGCGTTCCAGCAAGCCGAAGTTGAATGAACCCTCAAGGCCTGGGGCTACTCGGCCTCGACCAGGACCTCGCGGGGCTTGCCGGCGCCACGGTCGGGGCCGACGATGCCCTCCTCCTCCATGCGGTCGATGAGGCGCGCGGCTCGCCCGTAGCCCAGGTTCAGCTTGCGCTGAAGGAGGCTGGTGCTGGCCTTCCGCTCCCGGCGCACGACCGCGAGGGCCCTGGCGTAGATGTCGTCGACGCCATTCATCTCCGCCTCGTCGAAGAGGGCGGTCTCTTCTTCGGTCTCCATGGCGCTGATGAGGGCCTGGTTGTAGTCGGGACGGCCCCGCTCGCGCAGCCAGGTGACGAGCCGCAGCGTCTCCTCCTCGCTGAGGAAGGGGGCGTGGATGCGCTTGGGATGGCTGGCACCGTTGGGCAGGTAGAGGGCGTCGCCCGCGCCCAGCAGCTGCTCGCCGCCGCTGCAGTCCAGGATGGTGCGGCTGTCGATCTTGGTGCGCACGCGGTAGCTGAGGCGGCTGGGCAGGTTGGCCTTGATGACGCCCGTGACCACATCCACGGAGGGCCGCTGGGTGGCGAGGATGAGGTGGATGCCCACGGCGCGGGCCTTCTGGGCGATGCGCGCGATGCTGTCCTCCACCTCGCTGCGGGCCACCATCATGAGGTCCGCCAGCTCGTCGATGACCACCAGCACGTAGGGCAGGTGCTCCAGCACCGCGGGCCGGTCCGGCCAGCGCGGATTGGGCGTCCGGTCCGTCAGGTCCATCATGCCGCCGGCCTCGGCGATCTTGGCGTTGAAGCTCTTGAGGTCACGCACGCTGAGCAGGGCCAGGCGGCGGTAGCGGTCCTCCATCTGAGCCACCACCCACTTGAGGACCCGGCCCGCCTCCTTCATGTCCGTGACCACCGGGGCCCAGAGGTGCGGGATGTCCTCGTAGACACCCAGCTCCACCATCTTGGGATCCACGAGGATGAGCTTCACCTCATCGGGCATGGCGCGCACCAGGCAGGAGCAGATCATGGCGTTCACGCCCACGCTCTTGCCGCTGCCGGTGCTGCCGCCGATGAGCAGGTGGGGCATCTTGTTGAGGTCAGCCACCACGGGCCGCCCTGCGATGTCCTTGCCGAGCGCGAGGTGCAGCAGACCACCCGCGTCGCGGAAGGCGGGACTGTCGATGACCTCGCGGAAGGTGATGATCTCCCGCTTGGGATTGGGCACCTCGATGCCCACCAGGTTCTTGCCGGGAATGCGGTCCATGCGGACGGCCTCGGCCTGCAGGGCCAAGGCCAGGTCCTCCTCCATGCCCAGGATGCGTGACAGCGGGATGCCGGCATCGGGTTGGAACTCGAAGACCGTGACCACGGGACCGGGTTGCATGCCGGTAACCAGGCCCTTGATCTTGAACTCGGACAGTTTCTGTCCAATCTTCTCCTTGATCTCCTCCAGCGCGGCCAGGCTGACCTTGGCGTGCTGGCCGGGGGGATCGAAGAGGCGGCGGGGGGGCAGGGTCTCGCGCTCGGTGACCGAGGGCTGGGCCGGCTCCGGCGGCAGGGGGGGCAGGGGCCGCGAGGGCGTGGGCTCGGTGAGGGGCAGGGGCGGCTGGACAATTTCGCGGCCGAAGCGATCCTTGACGACCTGGGCCCGCGCCACGGTGGGCTTGGGTTTGGGCGGGGGCGGCGCGGCTGCCAGCAGCTTGGTCCGGAAGGCGGCGGTGGGTTCGGCGCCCGTGGCCACGGGCCCGGCCACAGGAAGGGTTTCCGCCTCGAGGATGGCCGAAGCGGCATCCAGGTTCATGGACTGGATGGGGGGCAGCAGGTCCTCTGCCCGGATGAGGGGTTGCTTGCGCTTCGCCTCGGCGGTTTCCAGCTCCGCCCGCAGCAGGGCCTCCCGCTGATCCTCCAGGGCCTGCTGGCGCAGTGCCAGGGCCTGCAAGGCCACGGCATCCCCCGCGTCGATCTCCGGCTGCTCCGGATTCCGGCCCCGCAGGAAGGGCCGCTTCACCATGGAGAGGAAGCCCTGGAAGCCTTTGGCGGGCATGGGCTTCATCCAGGGCCAGGCCTTCTCCCCGAACCAGCGTGTGAGGAGGCGGCCCACGGCGCGGGTCAGGGCCGGAGCCAGCACCAGCGAGCAGATGGTGACCACGATGAGCAGCAGGAGGGGCAGGCCCACGGGACCCAGGAATCGCCGTTCCACGGGCCAGAGGGCGCTGCCCAGCCAGCCACCCCAGCGCAGTTGGAGGGTGCCGCCTTCGGGCAGACCGGTCCAGGCGCGGTTGCCGAAGGCGCCCAGGGCGGTCCAGAACGACAGGGCCAGGCCCAGCCAGGCGAGCCGGCCGGGCCAGTGGCGGCCGTCCCGTGGCCAGGCCTCCCAGATCAGGTAGGGGGGCACGATCCAGGCGCCGATGCCCATGAGGGTCTGCAGCAGGCCCGCCATGGTCGCGCCGACGGTGCCGCACAGGTTCTGCACGGCGGCGACGGCCGCACCCTGCGTGAAGGGGTGGGGATCCAGGGGGTGGTAGCTGGCCAGGGAGAGCAGCAGCACCAGGGCCGTGAAACCCAAGCACGCTCTCAGCATCCAGCGGCCGATCCCCTGCAACGCGACTCCCAGAAATGAATCCCAGTGTAGCCCACCGGTCGCGGATTCAGCGGGCCTGCGCGGGGGATCCGTTCAGCAGGGCCAGGCGGTGCCGGGGGTCCCAGGCGGGCTTGCCGAGGTCGCGCAGGATGGTGCCCGCGGAGACGAAGGTCCAGCCGTCCTTCCGGGCCCGGTCCATGAAGGCGCCGAGGCCATCCGTGGGGCGGTCGCCCTCCTCACGGCCGGAGCCCAGGTGCATGAGGACGATGAGTCCATCGCCGTCGCGGCTCAGGCGCTGCTGGAGGCGGGCCACGATGGCCTCGCCGCTGCGGTAGAGCTTCCGTTCCTTGGGCGTGGCCCAGTCGAGGGTGTCGGCCCCTTCGCTCCAGCCCACGTGGCGGTAGCCCAGCTCCTCGGCCCAGCGGCGGATCTCCGCGGTGTGCTCGCCGTAGGGAGCCCGCCAGTAGGGGTCCATGGGGCGCCCCAGCAGGTTCACCAAGGCTGCGTCGGCGTCGAGGAGCTGGCGCTGGATGCGCTCGCGGGTCCACTTGGGATCGCGCTTCATGCCGGGGGCGAAGTGCGGGTGGTCCATGGTGTGGTTGCCCAGCTCGTGGCCCTCGGCGGCCATGCGTTTCACCAGCGCGGGGTAGCGGCGGATGAAGGCTCCCGTGAGGAAGAGGGTGGTGCGCACGCCGCGGGCCTTGAGCAGGTCGAGCACTTCGGCGGCCACCTCGGCGCTGGAGCCGCCATCGAAGCTGAGGAGGATGCGCTTCTGCCCCCCGGGGCCCCGGGTGAGGTTCAGTGCTTCACCCATGCCAGGCCAGGCGGAACCGGCGCCCACGGGGGTCCTGACCGGGGCGATGGAGGCGGCGGGCGCCGGTGGCGGGGGGGCCGGCCGTGGCGTCACGGGCTCCACGGTGATCGGCGTAAAGAGCGAGGCCCGCGGGCGCAGCCCGTCCGGGGCCTCCGAGGCGCTGGGGAGGTCGCGGCCCTTGCGGTCCGGGATCGGTGCCACGGGCAGGTTGCGCAGCCTGGCTTCGACGCGGGCCTTCGGAGCCGGCGGGGGAGGGGGAAGGACGACGGTCGGGGCCTCGGGTTGCCCGGCCCGCCGCGGGGCCGGCGGGGGCGGCGCAGGGACAGGTTCGGCCGGCCGCTCGGGCTTCCGGGCCAGGCGTGGGGCTGCCAGTGCGGACCGGGGGCGGGGCGCCTGGGAGAAGGTGAAGCGGGCCAGCTCCCTTCCTTCGGCCGTTCGCAGGATGGCCGTCTCACCCTCGGGGGGGCGGAAGAACTCCCACCGCACCGGGCCGATCTCGGCAAAGCGCCGTTCCCGGATGGAGCGTCCCTCCAGGAGCAGGTCGGTGGGTTCCGAGACCTCGCCCTCGATCACGGCCAGACCGCCGATGGGATGCCAGGTCCAGGCCCCCACCGAGGGGTCCTGGGCCACGACCGGGGCGGGGGACGGGCCTGGCCGATCCGTGCGACCGCAGGCTGCCAGGACCAGCAGCAGGGCCGCAGCCTGCGGGGCCTTCATCGGCCCACGCCGGCGCGGCAGAGGGCCCAGTAGTTGGCCTTCTCCCGGATCCGCACCCATTGGGCCCGGAGGGCCGAAGCCTGCAACTCCCGCAGCGCCCACTCGGCCAGGGCCTCGGCAGTGGGGTTGCGGCCAGCCAAGGCGGGCAGCTCGTTCAGCAGCCGGTAGTCCACACCGCGCACCCAGGCATCCAGGGCCTCGGCGAAGGCCGGCTCATCGGCCTCCTGGGCCAGTTCCACGGCAGCCTCCACCTCCCAGTTGTGCCCGTGGCGATCCTCCTGGAAGTCCGGCAGGTCGTGGAAGTGGTCGGCCACGAAGGGGCGCCGGAGGGAGAGGGTGAAGGCCATGGGGAAGTATATCCGTTCGACCGGCCGCCTAATTCCCCCGGAACTCCACGTCGATCTCGATGCGCAGGGCCTGCAGGAAATCCTCCATGACGCGCTGGCGGGGCTCCGCCATCCGGCGCCCCGTGGCCGTCTTCATGAGTCCGGGAAGCTTCATGAGCTTCTTCTCGAAGTGATCCAGGGTCCAGGCCTTGTCGTTCAGGTCGCGGTTGCGGGCAAAGGGATCCAGCGGGTGCCAGAGGCCGGCGTTGAAGCTGCCGCCCGTGGCGAAGACCCGGGCCACGCCGATGGCTCCCAGGGCCTCCAAACGGTCCGCATCCTGCACCACCGCCGCCTCCAGGCTGAGGGGCCGGCCGCCGCCGCTCCAGCTGTGGCTGGCCACGGCCGCGGCCACGGCCTCCGCCTTGTCCTCCAGGCCCGGCGTCTCGTGGCACCAGATGGGCACCAGTTCCGCGGCCATCTGGGCTGTCTTGGATGATTCCGGATGGTTCTTGGGGCGATAGACCAGGTCGTGGAGCAGGGCCGCCGCCAGGCAGATCTCCTGGTCCGCGCCCTCCTCCTGGGCCAGTGTCTGGGCCAGGGTGGCCGTGCGGAGGATGTGACCCAGGTCGTGGGCCGCGTCCCGGGGGGCGGGCTCGGCGGCCAGGTGGGCCTTTAGGCGGGCGATGAGGGGGACATACCAGGGATAGGCAAAGGGCAGCGGCATGCCCCTAGGCTACCGGGACCTGCCATCGGGGAGGAACCTCCGGGGCGCTACCATGGAGGATTCTGGTCTGGAGCCTCCATGCGCTTGTTGACATCGACCTTCCTGAGCCTCTGCCTGGCCCTGCCAGTCCTGGCCCAGCGGGCGGATCCCGGATTCGACCCCATCAAGGATGTGAGCCTGCGCTTCGAGAAGGGCGCCGTGGTGGTCTCTGCACCAGCCGGGTCACACCTGAAGGCCTCCTTCATGGAAGTCACCAAGAAGGCCGGCCCCGGCACCCTAAAGATGGGCAAGCTCCCTCCCACCACGGCCAAGGATGAGGTGGGCGACGGCATCTGGCATGGCTCCGTGAAGGTCCCCGTCAGTGGCGAGGGCCTCAGCGGCACCGTGACGCTGCAGGTGACCTACCAGCCTTGCACCGAGGGCGAAGGCGGCGTCTGCTACCCGCCCACCACGCGGCCGCTGGAGGTGAAGGCTGCGGAGATTCCGGTGGAGAAGTCCGTGGCTTCTCCGACAGGCAAACCCGTGGATGCGCCGAAGGCGGAGATAGCAGGATCAGCCGCTGCTCCGGCTCCCGCGCCCGTCTCCGCCTCCGCTCCCGTGCCTGCGCCAGCGCCGGCATCCAAGCACGAGGGCCTGGTGTGGTCCCTGCTCCTGGTCTTCCTGTTTGGCATGGGGGCCTCCTTCACGCCCTGCGTCTATCCGATGATCCCCATCACCATGGCCATCGTGGGCGCCAAGGGCAGCGGCAAGGCCCGGGGTTTCGCGCTCTCCCTGGCCCTGGTGCTGGGCATGGCGGTCACCTACACCTCCCTGGGCGTGCTGGCAGCCCGCGCCGGCTCGGCGGCCGGGGCCTGGGCCCAGCAGCCCGCCTTCCTCATTCCGGTTTCCGTGCTGTTCGCGGCCTTCGCGCTCTCCCTCTTCGGCGCCTTCGAGATCGCCCTGCCCTCGAGCCTCGCCATGAAGCTGCAAGGCGACGGCTCCCGCAAGGGCCTCAGCGGCGCCTTCTTCATGGGCATGGTGCTGGGCCCCCTCTCCGCGCCCTGCGTGGGCCCCATCATCGGCTCGGTGCTGGTGGACATCGCCCAGAAGGGCGAGGTGTTCCTCGGGGGTCTCAAGCTGTTCATCTTCGCCCTCGGCATGGGCGTGCTGTTCCTGGCCGTGGGCACCTTCTCCGCGGCCCTGCCCAAGAGCGGCGAGTGGCTCACCCGCTTCAAACAGGGCATGGGTCTGGTGGTGCTGGGCTTCGCGGCCTGGAATGTGCGGCTCCTCGTACCAGACTGGGCCAACTTCGCCATGTGGGCCGTGGTGACCCTCACGGGCGCCGCGGTCTTCGGGGCCTTCGAAGGCGCCTCGGGCCTCACGGGGCAGGTCCGGAAGGGGCTGGCCCTCCTGCTGCTGGCCCTGGCCCTGCTTACGGGCGTGCGGGCGGTGGAGTCCTTCCTGGGGGCGGACCTCCTCCCCAGGGGCGGCGCCGCGGCGGTGAAGGAGGACCATGCCGGCTGGCTGGAGCAGGACCTGGAAGGGGCGCTGGCCAAGGCCAAGGCCGACAAGAAGCTCGTGCTGGTGGACATCTACGCGGACTGGTGCGCCCAGTGCAAGGAACTGGACGAGAAGACCTGGCCGGACGCCGGAGTGAAGGCGTGGATCGCCCAGAACGCCGTGCCCATCCGCATCGACACCTTCGCGAAGCGCAAGGATCTGGTCGATAAGCTCAAGATCGGAAGCTACCCGACGGTCATCCTGCTGGATGCGGAGGGCCGTGAGCTGCGCCGCCTCCTGGGCTTCGAGAAACCCGCGACCATGAAGGCCTGGCTGGAAGGGCGCTGAGGCCGATCCATCTCCTCCCGGGTTTCCGGGATTCCGCTATCGTCCTGGAACACCCGATGGGGAGCCCATGTTCCCACCCAACACACCGTCCCTGCTCCTGCCCTACCTCCAGGCCTACTTCGCCCATGACTTGGAGGAGGTCCTGGCCTGCTTCGCGGAAGATGCGACCCTCTGGTCCGCCGGGCTGGAAGCCCCCCTGAAGGGCCGGGAGGCGCTGCGCGCCTTCTACCGCCAGACCCTGCCGCTGCAGGAGAAGATGAAGCTGCACTGCATCCGGTCCATGGTGCTGGGGCAGGAGGTGGTCTCCCTGTCCGAACTGACCATGGTGCTCCCCAGCCTCTGGTCCGAGCCCCGGCACTTCACCACAATCACGGTCTACCTCTTCAATGAGGCTGGCCGGATCCAGGACCTGCGGATGTTCGTGGACGTGGAGGGCGCGATTCCGCTCTGACTCACTTCCCCAGAAACTTCTCCAGCGTCTTCTCCAGGTTCGCGCCGCGCAGGTCGCCGCCGCTGGCGACGATCTTGCCGTCAGGCCCGATGAGCAGGGGCTTGGGGATGCCCTTCACGCCGTAGGCGTCGCTGATGGGGTTCTGGAAACCGTTTTCGATGTAGGCGTGCTTCCAGGGCATGGGGGTGGCGACCTGGGCGCGGAAGGGCGCGATGTGCTCGACCTTCCGGTCAAAGGAGAGGGAGAGGATGTCGAACGGCTTGGCCTTGAACTTCCCCCAGGCCGCATGCAGGGAGGGCATCTCCACCCGGCAGGGGCCGCACCAGGTGGCCCAGAAGTCCACGAGCAGGTAGCGGCCCTTGAAACTATCCAGGCTGTAGGTGGTCTTCGCGTCGCCCAGGGCCTTCAGGCTGAAGGCGGGTGCGGGACGGCCGATGGCGGTCTTCAGCTCGGCTTCGAGGAGTTCCTTGGCCTGCTTGGCCTGGCGGGTATCGCCGAACTCGGACTGCAGGATGTCGTTGGCGGACCTCCAGGCGGCTTCGTCCTTCGCATCCAGGCGGTCCCAGAAATACTCGAAGAGCAGGTGGCGGCGGATGGCCGGATCCGGGTGCTTGGCCCGGGCTTCGGTCACGTAGGGGCCCCAGCCTTTCGCGTTCTCGTCAGCCAGCTCGAGGATCAGGGGGACATCGAGGCTCCAGACGGTGGCCGTGGCGGGCACCTCCTTCTGCACCTGGTCGATAAAGGCGGGCGTCCGGTCCAGCTTGGCCAGCTGCAGGTGGTACAGCTTGCTCACCAGCAGGGCCTGGCGCACCTCAGGCCGTTTCTCGGCGCCGAGCCGGGCGTCCAGGTCCGCCAGTTCCTTCGCGCAGTCGCCGCGGAAGTCCTTGGTGTTCTTACCCGCCTGGATGTGGGCGGTGCGGGCCTCCATCACCGACTTGGCTTTGGCGCGGGCCGCGTCCAGGATGGCCGGGACCTCGCCAGCCGGAGTCGGCGCCTCGGTCGCGGGCACGGCGGTCATCAGGAAGATCAGGGGCAGGGGCATGCGACCTCCAGGAGGCGGTGGAGCCTCATGGATCAGGATACATCGGAAGTTGAGGCTACTGCTGGGCGGGCTTGGCTGGCTCGGCCGCGGGCGCCGGCGTGGGAGGCGCTGCCACAGGCGCCGGGCGTTCCCGCAGGGCCCGCATGACGGCCTCGCCCACGAACCCTTCCTTGTAGCCGATGTGGATCTCGGCGAGCTTCCCCTGCCGGTCCACGACGAACAGCACGGGCACGGAGTAGACCATGTCCATGAAGTTGGAGGGTCCCTCCTTGCCGAGACCAGGCGTGAAGACCGGCATCTTGCTGGCTTCGAAGAACTGCCGGTTCCGGATGACGAACTTGTTGATGGCCCGCCAGCCGCCCTCAATGCCGCCACCGTCCTGCTGGTTCTCATCGAAGTTGATGGCGAGGATTTCGAAGCCGGCCTGGGCCTTCTTGGGGTAAATGGAGGCGAACTCCATGAGCATCTTGGCGGAGGGGTCGCAGTTCTTGCTCCAGAGCCCCACCAGCACGACCTTGCCCTTCAGGCTCGAGATGGGTGTGCCTTTGGCCTTCTCGTCGTAGGCTGCGAAGGCTGAGACATCTTTCCGCTCGGCCGGGGGGAAGAACCAGTCCCCCTTCTGGGTGTAGAGGTTGTGGGAGGCATCGGCCTGGTTACGGCCGTACTGGCTCTTGAAATTCAGTTCGGTCTTGTCCTGCATCAGCCGGGGACAGACGGAGTCGGCGGCACTGGCGGCATTGGTGAAGACCCCCTGGGCGGAGAGGGCGATTCCCGAAAGGGCCAGAATCAGGCTGGGGATCAAGCGTCGTGGCATCGTTGACCTCTTGGCTGGGATTGGACCCCCAGCCTAGCGAGTTCTCCGTGACGGGGCCAGCCTTCTCCGCCGTTGGTCTGAGAGCGTCTATCCTAGGGGAATCCAACCCTCTGGAAATCGCCTGTGCCCCTCCTACCTCCCGGTCTGCATCCTCCTCGCCAGGTGGGCGCCGCCCCATTCACAGAGGTCCGCTCCATGGACCTCCCCCCCACCCTCCAGCCGGCGGCCATCTTCCGGGCGGCGCCTCCAAGGGACCGGCGCCTGAGCGCGCTGCTGACCTTGAATGTCTACGCGAGTTTGCTACTGATGCTCTGGATCTGGGTTCGACCGAGGGGGGCCGGGCCACTCCGGGAGGCTCCCCGGCAGACGATGACGCTGGTTTTGGAGGAGCCCTCCGCCCCGGCACCCCTAAGCCTGGCTCCTTCGATCCAGGGGGGCACCTCCTCTTCGGAGGTTGGCGTCAGTGCCCTCACCCTTGCACCGGACCCGGCGGTTCCCGACTTGATCATGCCGATGGAGGATCACTCGCGCGATCTGCCGGAGCCTCCCCAGCCCGTTCCTGTATCGGCGCCCCCGAATCCCGGGGCCCCGGCGGGGGTGGGCCATGGCACGGGTGTGGGTGGTGGGGATGGGAGGGGCATCGCCAAGGGGTCGGGACGGGCCATGTTCCGTGCCGTGCCAGGCCTGAATCCCGAGATGAATCTGCAAGATCTGGAGGTGATCCACGAGGAGATCCCCAGCTACCCCCTGCTCGCTGAGTGGGGGCGGATCCAGGGTGACGTGGTGGTGCGGGTCACGATCAACGAGCAAGGCATTCCCGTTCGCACCGAGCTGCAGGAGGGACCCGAGGCCCTACAGTCCGAGACGATGCGGGCGGTGAAGCGGTGGCGGTTCGGCCGCGGGATCTTCCGGGGCAAGAAGGTGGATGCGACCTTCGATATGACCTTCCGCTACATCCTTCGCGAGAAATCTAGAGCGACCTCGCCAGCTCCAGCCCCTCCTCCGTCCGGCTCAGGTACCAGGTTAAGGCCCGACCATCCACGAGTCGCACCTCCGCGGCCGGGAGGCGCTTCTGCAACTCGGCCTGGTTCCGGCGGTTGAAGGGGTAGGGCTCGCTGGGCAGCAGGATGAGCCGGGGCGCGAGATCCTGGAGATCCTCCTCGGACAGCACCGGATAGCCGTCGGGGCCGATGGGCGTGAGGTTTCCCTGACGCAGGAGGTCGCCCATGTAGGTATCCGGCCCGGCGCTCATCCAGGGCTGCTTCCAGACCAGGGCCAGGGTGCGGGGACCTTTGCGACGGCGGCCCTTCAAGGAGGCCTCCAGCGCCTGGGCGCGGGGCTCCGCGGCCTCCGACACGCCCAGCCTTGCGCCCAACTGGCGGAGCGCCGCGGCACAGTCCTTCACGCTGCGGATCTGAAGGGCCAGCCAAGGGATGCCCAGGGCCGTCAGGGCCTCGGCGGCTTCCTTCGGGTTCTCGTCGCGCTCGAGGATCACCAGATCTGGCGCCAGGTCGCGGATGCGTGCCAGGTCCGGGTCCTTGGTGCCTCCGACGGTGGGCACGGAGTTGCGGATCCAGCGGGGCTCGATGCAGTAGCGGGTGCGGCCCACGAGCTGTGCGGCCAGTCCCCACTGCACCAGGAGTTCGGTGACCGAGGGCACCAGGCTCACGATGCGCAGGGGGCTGCTGGAAGGTGGGGGCAGAGGCGTGAGGGCACTGGTAGGAAGGCCTGAGGCCGGGACCTGGAGCTTCATTCCCAGATGCGGGTCCTTCACCTTCCCCAGGCCAACCGGGCAGAGGTCGAGCAGCGGGCAGGCGCTGCAATCGGGACGGCGGGCATCGCAGACGCGGCGGCCGTGGAAGATGAGCTGGTGGTGCAGCTCGATCCAGTCCTCCCGCGGGAACTGGCGGCAGAGGTCGGCCTCCACCTTTTCCGGCGTGGTGGCCTTGGACAGCCCCAGGCGCCGCGCCACGCGGAAGATGTGGGTGTCCACGGCCAGGGCGGGCACGCCGAAGGCATTGGCCAGCACCACGTTGGCGGTCTTCTGGCCTACGCCGGGCAGGGCGCCCAGGGCCGCGGGATCGGCCGGCACCACGCCGCCGTGCCGCGCCACCAGAGCCTGGCCGAGGCCGATGAGGTTCCGGGCCTTGTTGTGGTAGAACCCCGTGGACCGGATGAGGCTTTCCAGGTCCTCCAGGCGGGCTCCGGCGAGGCTGGCGGCATCGGGGAAGCGGGCAAAGAGGGCCGGCGTGGTGAGGTTCACCCGGGCGTCCGTGCACTGGGCGCTCAGGATGGTGGCCACCACCAGCTGGAAGGGGTCCGCGTGATCCAGTGCGCAGCGGGCATCGGGATAGGCGCTGCGCAGGCGGGCCTGGAGATCACCGGGCTTGGGCCTGGACTTGGGCCTGGGATTGGGCTTGGGAAGGCTCATGGAATCAGCATAGGAGGGCGCCTCGGGCGGGAGGGCGGTAGGATTTCGATAAACTACAGCTTGAGGTGCCGCATGCCCACCACCCTGACGGGAAAGCTCGACTGCCAGGAAACCGCCCGCCATTACTTCGAGCTGGTGCGCTCCAACGTGAAGAAGCTGGGCTTCTCCCCCGGCCTGGGCATCGTCCTGGGCAGCCAGGACACGGGCAGCCTCACCTACCAGCGCTGGCTCATGAAGGACTGCGAGGATGCGGGCATCAACGCCTCCGACCTGCGGGTGGAGAACGGCATGCAGCTGGTGAAGCTGGTGGCCCGCCTCAACCAGGACGAGAAGACCCACGGCGTGTTCATCTTCTACCCCCTGCGCTACCAGGAAATCAAGGACGACGAGGTGATGGATCTGGTGGATCCCGGCAAGGACATCGAAGGCCTGCACGCCATCAACATCGGTTTCCTGAACAAGTACCGGAAGCGCATGGACGATGGCACCCAACACCGCTGCATGACGCCCTGCACGGCGCGCGCCGTCGTCAAGACGCTGAAGCGGGGCTTCGGCGAAGCCTGGCTGGCGGGCAAGACCGTGCTCGTCATCAACGACAGCCTGCGCATCGGCCGGCCCCTCACGGCCATGGTGGCCAACCTGAAGGCCACGCCCATCCTTTGCCACGCGAACACCAACCCGGCTCACCTGGAGGGCTTCATCCGCATGGCCGACGTCATCGTCAGCGCCGTGCCCGCGCCGGGGTACCAGATCAACACCGACTGGATCAAGGATGGCGCCCTCTGCTTCGACCTGAGCGGCGAAGGCAACTTCGACTACGAGGCGCTGGTCCGCCGTGGCATCCCCTACACCGACACCACCAAGAACAGCGTGGGCAAGGTCACCCGGGCCATGGCCCTGCTGAACCTCACCTACGCGGCGGGGCTGGAGTAGGAACCTAGAACCGGAAAGTCGCCACCAGCCCCACGTTGCTGCGGCGGCGGGGGGCCAGGCCGCTGGAGAAGGGTCGTTCCAGGTGCTCGCCCTCCAGGCTTAGGGCCCAGCGCGGGTGGAAGGCCCAGCCGATCCGCAGGCGGGGTCCCAGGAAGGCGCCCTCGCCCTGGGGTACCTCGACGATGGCGCCGAGTCCCAGGAAGAGCTCGTTGGCCGTGGCATTGGCGTCGGCCACGAAGCGCAGGGCGTTGTCACCATCGTCCCAGTGCCGGACGCCCAGGCCGACGCCCAGGTGGAGGTGGGCGAAGTCGCCGCGATCCTTCACCTGGAGCTCGGTGATGGGTACGGTGAATTCGACGGCGGTGGCCCGGGGCTGGCGGATCACCGAGACCAGGGTGGACTGGGCGGCAAGGGGCAGGGCCGCAGACAGGGCGAGGGGCAGGAGGCGGCGCATGGGGTGGATACCGCGTGGGCCGAGCCTGGGTTTAGCGCCCCCGCCACTCGGAAGCCAGCAGGCCGTAAACGGCATGATCCACGAAGCGGTCGCCCAGGCGCTCCGCCTGTCGCAGGGTGCCTTCGTGGCGGAACCCGAGCCGGCGGGGGATGGCCCGGCTGCGCTGGTTGCGCACGCCGGCGCGGATTTCGATGCGGTTGAGCTGCAGGGTGCGGAAGCCATGGCGGATCAGGGCCGAAACCGAAGCGGTCATGAGCCCCCGGCCCTCGGCCTCCTGTGCCAGCCAGTAGCCGATGGCGGCGCTGCGGTGGGCGGCGTCGATCCACACGAAGCCGGCGATGCCGACGAGCTGATCCTTCCACCAGAGGCCGAAAGACTGGGCCAGGCCAGCGCGGCCCTGGGCCCGCACCCGCAGGATGTAAGCCCGGGAATCCTGCAGGCAGAGGTTGGTGGCGGGCCAGGGCAGCCAGCGGCCCAGGCGGTGCCGGTTGGCTTCCACCAGGGCGAAGAGGGCCTTCGCATCGCGCAGATTCAGCGGGCGCAACTCCAGGCCGCGGCCCGCCTTTAGAACACCGAGGCCCACCCCGCCCTCACTTCCCGGCGGGATCTTGCAGGGCTGCGGCGCGGCCCGCGCGCCACAACACCAGGAGCTGATCCAGCAGGTCGCCGAAGCGGTCCAGGTGCATGGCGTTGGGACCGTCGCTGTGGGCTTTCTCGGGACAGTCGTGCACCTCGAAGAAGAAGCCATCCACGCAGGTGGCCGCGGCCCGGGCCAAGGTGGGGATCATCTCCCTGGCTCCGCCAGTGGCGTTCCCCAGGGCGCCAGGTTTCTGCACGCTGTGGGTGGCGTCGAAGATGACGGGGCACCCGGTCTTGCGCAGGTGGGGGAAGCTCTGGAAGTCCACGGCGAGGTTGCCGTAGCCGAAGGTGGTGCCCCGCTCGGTGACCCACACAGGCCCGTGGCCCGAAATGGATTTCAGCTTCTCCACGCCGTGCTTCAAGTCCCAGGGGGCCAGGAACTGACCCTTCTTCAGGTTCACGGTGCGGCCAGTGGCGGCCGCGGCGATGAGCAGATCCGTCTGGCGGCAGAGGAAGGCGGGGATCTGGAGTACGTCCACGGCCTGGGCCGCCGGTGCGCACTGGTCGCTCTCGTGGACGTCTGTCAGCACCGGCACGCCGTAGCGGCTGCGCACCTCCGCGAGGATGTCCAGGCCGCCCGCCATGCCCGGCCCGCGGTGGCTGCTCGCGCTGGTGCGGTTGGCCTTGTCGAAGCTGGATTTGTAGATGAATGGGATGCCCCGCGCCTCGGCCAGGTCCCGCAGGGCGGCGGCCATCAGGTGGGCATGGTCCCGGCTCTCGATGACGCAGGGCCCCGCGATGAGGAAGAAGCTCTGGTCGGTGAAGGGTCGGGCGAAATCCATGGCTACCTCCCATCCAGTTTAACGCCAAGGGGCGCATTGACGGGTTGTCATCCTTCCTGTTGAATTCACTGTCATAATGTTCATCAGAACCCTGTCCCCTCATGTCCGGAGTCCCGCATGGCGAAGCTGCTGATGGAAGACGACCTGAACCGCCGCCTGGTGGCCCTGCTCCAGAAGGATGGCCGCATGAGCCATGCGGAGCTGGCGGAGCGCCTCGGCGTGAGCCGCCCCACGGTCATCGACCGGGTGAAGCGCCTGGAGGCCGATGGTGTGCTGGGTGGCTACGCGGCCCGGGTGACGCCTGCCGCGGTGAACAAGCCCACCGTGGCCTTCGTGGCGGTGCGCTACAAGGACAACAATGAGGCCATCGAGCAGCGCTTCATCAAGGCCCTGGAGGAGGAGCCGGACATTCTCGAGGCCCACACCATCGCCGGGGAGGACGCCCTGCTGCTGAAGGTGGTGGCCGACACGCCCGCCGGCATCGCCGAGCGGCTGCGCCGCATCCGCGTGCTGGGGCTCATGGTCACCACGCGCACCACCATGGTGCTGGAGACGCACTGGGAGAAGGCCGGCCCGAGTCCCTTCCCCATCGAGGGGCAGACCAAGAAGGTCAAGAAGTGATCGCATCCACCCCGGAGCCGCCCTACCTCGCCGTGATCTTCAGCAGCCAGCGCACCGAAGGGGACCAGGGCTACGGGGCCATGGCCGATCGCATGGTCGAGCTGGCCCGCGCGCAACCGGGCTTCCTCGGGGTGGAGAGCGCCCGGGATGCGGAGGGCTTCGGCATTACGGTGTCCTACTGGAAGGACGAGGCCTCGATCGCAACCTGGAAGGCCCATGCCGAACACGCCGTGGCCCAGCGCCTGGGCCGGGACCGCTGGTATGCGGATTTCCAGCTTCGGGTCTGCCGGGTGGAGCGGAATTACGGAAAGAGTGGGCGCTGATGCTCGCCTGGCTCGCCTACCTGACCGTGGCCGTAGTGTGGGGCTCCACCTACTTCGCCATCGCCCTGGGGCTCGCCACCTTCACGCCCTACGGCATGGTGGCCGCGCGGTTCTCCTTGGCGGCGGTGTTGGCGTTGGCCCTGGGCCGCTTGCGGCGGGAAGCCTGGCCGTCCTGGCGCGAGGTGCTCCACCTCATGGTGGTGGGCGCCCTCCTGCTGGGCGGGTCGAACGCCCTGGTGTCCTATGCCGAGTTGCACGTCTCCACAGGTCTGGTGGCCGTGCTGGCCGCCCTGGTGCCTTTGTGGTTGGCGGTGTTCTCCATGGTCAAGGAGCCGCTCGGGCCCAAGGGCTGGGCCGGCATCGCCCTGGGCATCGCCGGCGTGGCGGTCCTGGTGTGGCCCAGCGGTGGGCTGCGCATCCACCCCGGCGGCCTGGCGGCGATGGTGGCGGCGCCCCTCATCTGGGCCTGGGGCACCCTCCACGGCAAGCACTTCGTCCACGGTGGGGGGCTCATGACCAATGTCGGCCTCCAGATGCTCACCGCGGCGCTGATCGGCCTGATCATTGCGCCGCTGTCGGGCGGCTTCCTGCGGGGGCCGCTCACAGCCAAGGCGCTGTGGGCGGTGGGCTACCTGACCCTCTTCGGTTCCCTGCTGGCCTTCTCCGCCTACATCTACCTGGCCAAGGCCTGGCCGCCAGCCAAGATGGGCACCTACGCCTACCTGAACCCGCTTGTGGCGGTGCTGCTCGGCAGCCTCGTCCTGCACGAGGCCTTCGGCCTCCGCGAGATCGCCGGCATGGCCACGATCCTGGCCGCCGTGGCCCTGGTGCAGCTGCGGCAGAAGCCGACGGCGGGGAAGCCAGCCTCGACCTCGTGACCTTCGGGGAATGCACAAGGCCACCGTGGCCACCTCCATCCGGGTTCATTTCCGGATGTCGCGGGGTGGCTCAGCCGATGGCCCGTTTCGTCAGCTCTCCATAGCGGGGAGGGGCGAGGCGAGGCGTTTTGCCGGACTTGGGGGCCGCACGCCTGGCGGCCGCATGCTTCGCCGCCAGACGGACCACGTGATCGGTTCCCACGAAGGCGAGGAACAAGAACATGACGAGCAGAACGGTCATGACGGCTCCCCTCGGCTACCGCTTGGCATTCGGCTTGTGGCCAAGGGCCGTGTGTTCGTAGATGGCCGAGCCACAGATCCAGACCAACAGCACGATGGTGGCGATCCCGAGCAGGCCGTTCGTGATGTTCAGGAAGAGGGTTTCCGGATTCCGCCAGTTGGCGAGATCGAACATGTCAACCTCCGTAGTGCTGTGCGCGGGAGAGGGCATCCGCTTGCGAAGGACGCGGGTCTTCGCATTCGGGAGGCCTGGGCAGCGGGTCCTGCAGGCCGCCCTGAGCCTCATGGTGGTGGCTGCCGGCTGATTCCCCAGCCGGGAAGATGGCCAGGCGTCCGGCGATGAACGAGAAGGCGCAGAAGCCGCAGGCCGTGATGCCGAGCATGATGAAGATCTCGATGATGGAGGGGAAATAGGTCTGGCTCGGGTAATGCTCCAGCCCTGTGATGGCCGTGTTCATCCGGTTGAAGGCGAAGCCGAGGACCACCATCAGGCTTGCGGAATAGAGGCCTGACGGTGAGATGCGGACCTTCTCGAAGAGCAGCATGCCGAAGGGGATCACAAAGCCGATCAGCAGCTCCGCCCAGAAGGCCGCGCTGTAGTAGGTCAAGGTGGTCATGTCCCGGAATCCGCTCCGGGACAGAAGATCCTGGATCCGCACCACGAAGTACACCGCCAGGGCCAGGGCGACGGCTTTCGCGAGGTTGGCCCGCAGCCGCGTCGGTAGGAAGGGGCGCCCGCTTCTGGAGAAGATGAGCGACTCCAGGATGATCATCGACAGGCCGGAGGCGATGCACGAGATGAAGAACAGGATGGGCAGCAGAGGGGTGTACCAGAGTGCGTGCAGGCGGTTCGGGACGATCAGGTAGAGCGACCCGAACGAGGACTGGTGCAGGGTCGACAGGAGGACGCCGAAGATCATGAAGGGCAGGGAGACCGCGTGGATCCACTTGATGGGCGCGTGGATGTGGAACTTCTCGAGGATGATGGGGGCGAATTCAAGGGACAGAACCGTGGTGTACAGCATTAGGCACCAGCTGATCTCGCACATGACCGAGTGGGGATTCCACATGACCAGGGGGTGCCAGAAATGGTCTGGCCGGCCAAGGTCGATGATCAGCACCAGCACCACCAGGAGGTACCCGATGAAGGCGGTCAGGATGGCCGGCCGCACGATGGGTTCGTACTCCTCGGCATGGAAGAGGTGCACGGCGGCGACGATGGTGAAGCCGGAGGCCGCGAGGCCGATGCCGAGGAAGTCGAAGCCGATCCAGAGGCCCCAGGGGAACTCGTCGTTCAGGTTGGTGGTCGCGCCGAGCCCGAGGGTGAAGCGCGCCACGGCGGCGAGGAGCCCGGCCAGGATGAGGGTGGTGGCGATCGGCCGCCAGCCGGTGAGGCGGGGCAGTCTCAGGATTCTCATGCCTCGTCCTCCTGGGCGTGGGCCTTCCCCTGCTTCAGGGCGGACTCATGGGCCTGGACTTCGGTACGGCGATTGGTGATCCACCAGATGCCCGCCAGGAGGACGCCCCCCACGGAGAGCACGTTGGGAACCTTGGACAGGGCGCTCATGGTGAGCATGGGCATGGGGGTCTTCCCCAGGCGCGGATCGAAGCCCAGCTGTTCGAAGGGCACCGGACTGAGATACAGCATCGAGGTGCCGCCGACATCCTGCTCGCCGTAGATCCTGGTGATGTACTTCCCGGGCTCTGCCTGGATTCGGCGGGCGGCTTCGGCCAGCAGTTCGTCGCGGTCGCCGAAGATCGTCGCTCCGGTGGGGCAGGCTTCAGCGCAGGCGGTCGGAAGCCCCTTGGCGATCCGGGTGGGACAGAACTTGCATTTGCGGATGGATGGCTTGGTGCTGCTCCATTCGTACTTGGGGACATGGAATGGACAGGCCTGCAGGCAATAGCGGCAGCCGATGCATTTCTCGCCGTCATAGGAGACGGGCCCGGCGGCGGATTTGGTGAGGGCCCCCACGGGGCATACAGACACGCAGGTGGGGACATCGCAGTGCTGGCACATGCGGCGGACGTAGAGGTCGTTGTACTTGGTCAGCGCGGTGTAGGCCGTCAGGGAAAGGTATTTCTCTTCATCGGGAGGAAGCCCGTTCTCTCCCTTGCATCCCGCCTGACAGGCGTTGCAGCCCACGCAGAGTGAGATGTCGATCAACATGGCCTTCTTGTGCGTCATGGCTGGGTCCAATCAAGAAGGGAAGGGCCGGAAGGAGACGGGCTTTCAAGGCCGCAGCAGGACACTGCGCTCTGTTCATCTCAAGTCGCGTGCCAAAGGGGTCGGATGATCTGCAGGGCATCATCTGAATGAAAGATTGGGTTTGACTGGTCCGCATCTGGGGCATCGACACCGCATTCCGGGCTAGCCCACCGCGACATGGCGCAGAACCGTCAAATGCGACGGGCACGGAAGGTCGTGGCCGTACTTTCGAGAAAATTTGCTGGGTGGGGTTTTCTGGGATGGGAAAGGCCTACACTTATTAATGACCGTTGAGTAATTAACGGATCTGTTGAGGTATTGATGCTTATGCAGACATCCTCGTACGCCATTCGACGAGTCGTTGCCGCGGTTGGAGGCCGCCCTGAGGTGAGGCCGGTGAAGAAACACAGGTCCTTCTCTGCGCAGGTTTCGGCCCTGCTTCTGAAGCGCACGGAGATGAATGCCATCTTGGACACCACGCCGAATGCCGTGTTCATCCTCACCCACGAAGGAATCACGCGCTGCAACAAGGCCGCGGTGCGGATGCTGGGCGTCGCCTCCCTGAATGAGTTGCGGAGCAGATATGGAAAGAGGGGCGAGGGCTTCCTGCTCCGCTGGCCAAAGAACCTGCTTCCCCTGCGCGAAGATGAGCATCCGCTCACCCGCGCCTTCAGAGGCGAGAAGGTGACGGAAGTGGTGCTGGCCATCCACGCCGAAACCGGTGAGGAGATCACCCTCAAGGTGACGGCGGCACCCATCCTGGTGAAAGGCAAGATCATCGGCGCGGTCGCGATCCACTCGGACATCACTTGGGGGAAGCGCCCTTGTCCGTACTCACCCGCGCCCGATCAGGGCGAAGATCTCCTCACGCATGAAAAGGCTCTCCGGCGGCAGGCGGAGAATGAGCTGCACAAGGCCAACGCGGAGATCCGGGCCCTGAAGGACCGCATCCAATCCGCGGACATGTATCCCTTTCACGAGGTCAACCACACGTACCATTTCGGAGAAGTGATTGGGCAGAGCCGCTGTCTGGAAACGGTCTTCTTCCGGGTCGAGGCGGTGGCGCCGCAGGATTCGACGGTGCTGCTCCTCGGAGAGACGGGCACTGGGAAGGGGCTCGTGGCGCGCGCCATCCACAGCCGCAGCCTGCGCAGGAACCGACCCCTGGTCATGGTCAACTGCACGGCACTTCCCGCGAGCCTCATCGAAAGCGAGCTGTTCGGACGGGAAAAGGGTGCATTCACGGGAGCCAGCGCCCAGCAGCTGGGCCGCTTCGAACTGGCGGACAAGGGCACCATCTTGCTGGACGAAATCGGCGATCTGCCTTTCGAGCTGCAGGCAAAGCTGCTGCATGTGATCCAGGACGGCGAATTCAGCCGATTGGGCAGTTCCAGGACCGTGAAGGTGGACGTCCGCATCATCGCGGCCACCAACCGCGACCTCTACGAGGAGATGCGCCTGGGGCGTTTCCGGGAGGACCTCTTCTACCGGCTCAACATCTTCCCCATCACCATCCCGCCCCTGCGGGACCGGACTGAAGACATCCCGCTGCTTGTGGAGTACTTCCTGGAGAAGTTCAACCGCAAGCTGGGCAAGAACCTTCAGCATGTCACGAAGGAAACCATGGGCCGCCTCATGGCCCACGCCTGGCCAGGAAACGTCCGGGAGCTGGAAAGCGTGATCGAGCGGGCCGCGATCGTTTCGCAGGGCGCGACTTTGCAGGTGCTGGATCAATTCAACGCTCCGAGCCTGGCGGCCCCGCAGGCGGAGACCAAGGCCCTGGTGGACCTGGAGCGCGACTACATCAGCCAAGTGCTGCGCAAGACCAACTGGAGGATCGAGGGGGCCAACGGCGCGGCCCACATCCTCGGCATCAATCCCAGCACCCTCCGGGGCCGGATGCGCAAAGAGGGGATCCACCGCCCCTGAGTGGACGCCCGTCCGTCACATTTGACGATTCCGCCTCATGGCGCGGTGGGCCGGATCACAGGGCGTCATCCGTGGATCGGCTAGGTCACATTCAACATGAGCGTGCTTAGCGAAATACGACGCATGGGCACGCCCGGCGGTGATTGGCATGTGACTTGATTTTCGCCAGGGGACGGAACCGTTCGGGTGGGGTCACTTCACGACTGGGAAGTTGGCGCTGTCCTTCGGTTCAGCATCGAGCGGCGACGGCTCGCCGGGCGAGGAAAGGGGACCGTCCATGCGCACGACTGAGCAGGCGCCGCCATCCCGAGCAACCACCCTGGCAGGCCGGAGGGCCGATCTGGAGCGGTTGGAAGCCCAGGTGGCGGAATGGACTGCGTTGATCGGCCAGTACCGGGCCAGCGCCCGGCGGGTGGAGATCCAGGCCCGCCTCGAGCTCGACCGCATCACCGACGACCTGCAGCGCCAGCGGAATGAAGCCAGTGCCCAGGTCATGCGCCTGAAGCGCTCCGCCGAGACCGAATGGGAGCGCGGGAAGGCTGACCTGGAGATGGCCTGGGAGGCCATCCGCTCCTCATTCCGGAAGGCAGGGGGGCGATTCTGAACAGGGGTTTCAGCCCTTCTGTGTGGGCTCCGGGCGCAGCAGGCGCAGAGCCGTCCAGCCCAGTACCAGCAGCGCCAGCCCCGCGAGCCACGGCATCCAGGGGCGGGCCCGCTGATCGGCGCCTTCGCGGGTGGGGAGGCCCTGATCGTCCGGCTCACGGGTTCCGAGGCTGAGGGGCATGCGGCTGGCCAGGGCCCGGATGGAAGGCAGGGCGCCGAGGCTGCCGGGGGCGCGCTTCGCCTCGCCGCCCAGGTGCAGGGCGTAGACCTGCCCAGCCTCCGCCGGGAAGATGAGGGTCTGCCGCCGCACGAGGACGCGCACGCTCTGGGGCGTCGCCCCTTCGGGGAGGGTGAGGGAGAGGCTCTTCGCCTGCACCGGCGCGAGGGCGATGCGGGTAGCCTTCGTGCGCAGAGCTGGCAGGTGCCACACCAGGTCGCTGCAATAGGCGTCCGGATAGGCCTTCGGGTCTTCCCGAAATCGGATCTCCGGCCGGAGGGGTGCCGCAGGCGGGGCCAGCAGAAGGTCCAGGCCCACGATGCGGTCTTCCTCCGGCAGGCTGAGCCGCCAGGTGCCGGGCTGGCCGGGCTCTGGCGCGAGCGCGGGTTCCAGGGCCAGTTCCGCTTCCAGGGCCTCGAGCCGGGCTTCGGCCTTCGCGGACATGCCCCGGATCCGCGGGGCCTGGCCCTGGGAGGCGAGCAGGGTCAGGCGGTAGCGCTGGCCATCCCACGGCAAGTCCAGGGTCCGGCGGCTGCCCGAAGGGGACAGGTCGTAGAGATGCAGGGGGGACACGGGATCGTAGGCGATGAAGGCTCCGCCCTCGCGTTGCCGTTCAGCCTTCACTTGCGCCACCCAGGGGGCGGCGCCCTCCAGATCCAGGTCAAGCCGCAGCACCTCGCGCTCGCCCACCTGCCAGCCGTCGGGGAGCTTGAGCGAGAACTCGATGGTCGGCCGCCCTTCCGGGTCCTTGCCCGAGAGCACGTCCACCAGGGGCAGCAGACGGGGTTCCCACAGACCTTCGCGGGCTTCCAGGAAGGGGACGCTGCGGCCTGCCGCATCCCCGATCCAGGCGCCCTTCACCTGCCGCTGGCTCTCTGCATCCAGAGACACCCACGCCCAGCCGCTGGCAGGCGCGGGCGAGATGGGGCGGCGGTGCAGGGCGGTGCGGTCCTGCCGGGCGCAGGCCAGGCCGAGGATCAGGAGGAGCGCCGTGCGCTTCATGACGCGTCCCCTGCGCGTTTGCGGTTGGCGAGAATGGCCGCGGCCATGCCGATGGCGCCGACGCCGAGGAAGGCGAGGGCCCGCAGGGGCGTGTCGGCATGGTCGAGGTCTGCCGCGATGAGCTTGAAGCTGGCGATCCCCATCCAGGCGTAGCCCGCGATCATCAAGGCGCGGCGGGCCTCATCCCGCAGCCCGAGGCCGCGCATCCACTGCCAGGCTCCGGACAGCGCCCAGACCAGGGTCATGGCGATGGAGGCGGCGCGGGAGGGGCCATAGCCGAAGCCCGGGCGGGCGGGCATCTGGAGCCGCTGGACCAGGCGGGCGGCCTCGAAGGCCAGTGTCACGTTGGCCGTGACCTGCAAGGCCATGAACGAGATCAGGCCCAGGGGGCCGCCCCGGCGCGACAGCAACCACCAGGCGGCGGCGGCCAGGGCCCCTTCGGCGAAGCTGGGATTGAGGAAGGGGGCGTGGACGCGGCTGCTGAAGAGCAGTCCGTCGAGGCCGTGGAAGGCCCAGCGCAGGGTGGTGGCCAAGGCCAGGGCCGCGGCGAGCCAGCGCAGCGCAGTGGCCTCTTCGGCGAAGTCGCTGTCCTCGGCCTTGAGGGATGCCCAGGCCAGGCCCAGGGCGAAGGCGCCCCAGAGCGGACCCACCCAGGCCCAAGCCAGGGCCACGGGCACCGCTAGGGCCAGGTGTCCGGCGATCAGTGCCAGCAGTCCCCAGTCGGCGCGGCGGCCCTCCATGCGGCGGCGGAGGGGCAGCACGAGCGCGAGGTTCAGGGCCGCCACGAGGAGGACGGGCAGGGCGAAGGTCTCCACGGCCAGACCCATGCGCTTCCAGAGCAGCCAGCCGTACGAGGTGGCCAGGATCGAGGCCACCAGCCAGAGCACCGTGGGCGTGCCCGGCAGTTCCTCGGTGCCCGGAAGCCAAGCCCACAGGCCCGCGAGCGCCAGGTGGAGGACCAGGAGCAGCGAGAGGGCGGCGGCATCGCCCTTCATGACTTCGAGGCAGGCAGGCAGCAGCAGAAGCCAGACGCCCACGAGGGCCGTCCAACGGGCCCCGTGCCAGGAACCGCCGGTGCGGGCGAGGTAGGGCACGGCGAGCGCGGCGGCCATGAGCACGGCGAGGTAGACCGCCAGAGCCAGCTCATGATGGCCGCCTTGACTGAAGACCAGGGGCGCCACCAGGCCAGAGACCAGCGCGACCGTGAGCGCCCCGCCACTGCGGCTCCGGGCGGCGAGCCCGCCAGCCAGCAGGGTGACCAGGGCCGTCGCCGCCAGGCCCAGGGGCGCGGCGTAGAAGTGGTACTCCATGGCGCCGGCGCGGAAGGTGAACTGCAGGGTGCCAAGGCCCGCCAGCAGCAGGGCCACGCCCAGGCGACGGCTGTCGCCCAGAATCAGCTTCGCGGCGAAGGCGGCGATGGCAGCGCCCACCAGCAGGCCCAGGAGGAAGCGCAGTTCCGCGCCCACCCAGCCTTGCTGGATGGCCCAGCGGAAGAAGAAGATGGTGCCGAGGAGGAAGATGGAGGCCGCGATACCGGCGATCCATACCACCGGCGAGATCTCCTTCCGGGGAGCTGCGGGGCGCACGACGGGACGGGGCTGGGGGCGGGGCGCAGTGGGTGCCTGGGGCGCCGGGGCCTGGGGCATGGGGGCCTGCTGCCGCTGCAGCAGCCAGGCCACCTGGGCTTCCAGGCGCGCCACGCGTTCGGCGAGGTCAGGCTGGGCGGAGGGATCCTGAGGGGCCAGGGGTTCCATGGGGACTCCATACGGAAGCGTATGGAATCATGCGGCCAGGGTGCGGGGCCTGTCAAGGCTCTCGATTCGGGCTCAGTCGACGACGCGGTTCCGGCCCTCGGCTTTGGCCCGGTAGAGGGCCTTGTCGGCCCGGGAGAGCAGGCGCTCCAGGGTATCCTCGGGGCCTTCCCAACTGGCCAGGCCGATGCTCAACGTGACGCGGTCATTGGCGGGCAGGCCGGGAATGGAATCGATGGCCACCTGCTCACGCAGCCGTTCGGCCAGGGCCCGGGCGCCCTCCAGATCGGTCTGGGGGCAGTAGGCCAGGAATTCCTCCCCGCCGATGCGGCCGAGCTGGTCCACCTTGCGGAGGCCGAAGGCCATGCGCTGGGCCATGACCCCCAGCACCTGGTCCCCGGCGGCATGGCCGAAGCGGTCGTTCACGGCCTTGAAGTGGTCGAGGTCCACCAACATGACGGAGAGGCCTTGGCCGAAGCGGCCGCACTGGTCCAGCTCCATGCCGAGCATGTCGAGGATGTGTTTGCGGTTGTAGAGGCCCGTCAGGGGATCCCGGATGGCCTGGTGGTAGAGGCGCAGGCGGGAGTCCTCCAGGCTCAGGAGGCGGCCCAGCTCCTCCGCGGCGATTTCGAAGAGCCGCTCGTGGTCCTCCGCTGCCCGCCGCTCGGTGAGGAAGGCCAGGGCCCCGACCACGGGGTAGCCGGGCGCGCTGGCGGGGAACACGCGGAGGATGGGATCACGGAGGCTGCGCCGCCGCTCATCATCGTCCGCGGCGGGGTGCCAGTGGCAGTCGGGGGGCGCGTGGAAGAGGCCCTGGTCGGCCACGGCCTGCTGCAGCGCCTGGCGATCCTCGGCGCTGGCGGAGGAGCCGTGGACGCCGTGGCACCAGAGGCCATCCTCGCCCAGGTAGGAGACCAGCAGGGCGCCGGGCAGGACGAGCTCCTGGAGGATCTCGATGAAGCCCTGGATCAGGCGGGAGGTGTCGTGCTCGGCGGTGTAGAGGCGGGCGATGGAATCCCGGAGAGCCGTCTCCACAAGGCGCTGTTCCAGGGCCTGGGCGAGGCGACGCTGGATGGCGTCCACCCCGAAGTTCTCCTGGGCCAGCTTGGGGACGGCATGGGCCGTGTGGGGGCGGGAGGACTGCTTGGCCAGGGCGGTGGCCACTTCCACCACGTGATCCAGGTCCCGGCCCTTCACCAGGAAGCGGTCGGCACCGCAGGTCTTGGCCCAGAAGCGGGCCAGGCCGGCCCCCTGGGCGGTGAGGAGCAGGACAGGCAGGTGGCGCGTGGCGCGGTCGTCCTTCACCAGGCGGCAGAACTGGTAGCCGTCGAGGAGGGGCATCACGCAGTCGCTCACCACCACGTCCGGGAACTGTGTGGCCAGGACAATGAGGGCCTCGGCGCCGTTGCGGGCCTCGATGGTCAGGTGCCCATGCCGCTGGAAGAGGTGCCGCAGGAGGCTCAGCTGGATGGGGTTGTCGTCCACCAGGAGGACCTGGAGCGACTGGGGACCCTTCGGCGTGGCAGCAGTCATAAATACCGTTTATCAATCGGGGTGGGCCGCAGCAGAAGTGGACGGGTCGTGGCAGGTGGAAGGCCCGGCCATGGGATGCTGGGGCAAGGAGTACGCCCCATCATGACCGCGGACCTCGAAAACCGACAAGGAAAGAGGCCCTAGGCATGGACGCGCCGCTGCTGCTCGCCCTCACCCGTGCCTGGCTGCGGGAACGCGGCGACCTGCCGGTGGAGGCCGTCTGGGCCTCCGCCCGGGCCCTGGGTTTGAAGTGGGCCGGGCGCCGTGCCGCAGAGGGCTGGCTGCTGCTGCTGCAGCCAAAGCCGGAGCTGTGGCTGCTGGGCGCGGAGCACCCGGCCTGGAAGCGCCTGCAGGCCGAGGCTCCCAGGGACAGTGGAAAGGTGTGGAGCCCCTGGTTCCAGGGCGCCCGGCTGCGGGCCGTGGAAGGCGATCCCCGGGAGCGCTGGATTGGCCTCCACTTCCAGCGGCGGGCCATCACCGGGCGGTTGGAGTCCCTGCGCCTCGCCTTCCAGGCCATCCCAGGACGGCCTGGCATCCGCGTGGACGGCGTGGATACCCAGGTGCCGAGGCTGGGCCTGGGTGTCCCGTTTCCCGCAGCCCCGCCCCAGCCACTGGAAGACCCGCCGCCCTTCCGGCGCTGGCAGGAGCGCTGGGGGGACCAGCTGGAGGCCGCCATGGCCGGGACGCTTCCCGAGGTGCTCGAAGGCGAAGGGGATCTGCTGACCAGGCATCGGACCTGGTCCGAAGGGCGGGCCGAGGCGTTGATCCTGGCCCCGGTCCAGGCTGCGGCAGAACGGCGGCGGCAGGCCGAGTCCGCCCGACTGGAGCGCCTGGAACAGGCCTTGTCCCGGGATCGCGCCAAGCATGAAGCGCAGCTCCCCCTGAAGCCGTTGGCGCGGAACCTCGCCGCGGAGCTGTACCGATTGAAGGGGGCCACTCGGGAAGCCGTCTTGCTGGACGGCAGCCGCATCGCCTTGCCGGAAGGCGCCACCGCGGAGGAGGCTGTGCAGGCCTGGTTCACGGCCGTGAAGAAGGCCGAGCGGGGGCTGGCCCGCGTGGCTGAGCTTGCGGCAGAGCTCGCGCGGGAGCGGGCCGCCTGGCTGAAGCGCGCGGAGCAGGAGGCGGAGGGCCTTGCGCCGGAGCTGCCGCCTGCGAGACAACCTAGGGGGAAGCAGCCCACGAAGGATAGGGGGACGAAGCGGATGCAGGGTGGCGAGGGCAAGCGCAAGGACGGCAAGGGCGCGGCCTTCCGCAGCGTCATGGTGGATGGCTTCGAGGTGCTCATCGGCAAGGGCGACGCCGAGAACGACCAGCTCACCTTCAAGGTCGCCGACAACCTGGACTTTTGGTTCCATGTGGCCAGCGTGCCGGGCAGCCATGTGGTCATCCGCAATCCCGACAAGCTGAGCGACCTGCCCCGCGGCGTCGTCGAGCGTGCCGCCGAGTTGGCCGCCTACCACAGCAAGGCCCGGGACGGCGGCAAGGTGGAAGTCCACATGGCCCGCATTGCCGACATCAGCAAGCCCCGCGGGTTCGCGCCAGGGAAGGTGATCCTTAAAAAGTGGACGGGTCTGCGCGTCTATCCCAAGCCCTGATCCGCGACCACTACTCCGCCTTCACAGGGAAGGGCTTGAAACCGGCCTTCTTCAGCTTTTCGGCGACCTTGTCCGCGGCGGCGCGATCCGTGGCTTTCAGAAGGCGCACCTTCAGCTGGCCCTTCTCCTTCACGGTCGTCGTGGCGAAGCCGGCGGCCTTGGCCTTGTCGGCCACCCGCTTGGCTTCGGCGGCCTCGGCGGTGGCGACCAGCTGGAGGGTCCAGGCCTCAGGCTCGGCGGGCTTCTCTGCCGGCTTGGCTTCGGTCTTCGGCTCTTCCTTGGGCGTGGCCGCGTCCACCTTCGGGGTGGGGACCAGCTTGTCCGGGCCTTCGCCTTCGAAGATCTTGAGCTGGTCCAGCAGGGGTTCCGGCAGGTCCTTCAGCTCCTCCTCCACGCCCTTCTGCATGGGGCGGCGCAGGGCGGCGCTCTGCTTGCCCACCTGCACGCCCAGGACGAAGGCCAGGGTCAGCAGGCCCACGCCCACGCCCGCCACCCAGAGGATGGACTGGCTTTGGATGCTGATCTGGTCGCGCGGGTTCGCCACGCTCACAGCGTAACGCCTTCGAGCAGGGCCGCGAACTGGCTGCCACTGCTGGCCGGGGCGGTGACGAGCGTCAGGTCCGAGGGCTCCAGCAGGGCCGCCGCCAGCAGTTGGCCGCCGGAGCCGCCGAACTCGCCCCAGAGCCGCTTGGGATGCTCCGCAGCAGGCCACGCCGGATGGGCCTCTGCCAGGCCGGCCTCAAGCGCGTCGAGGCGGGGCAGGCCGTTGGCCCCGCCCACGCGACGCCGGGGATCGGCCTCGCCCAGCGCCCGCACGGCCCGGGCCAAGGCATGACTGCGACCCTGGGCGGTGTCCTGGGCCGAGGCACTGGAGGCCAGGCCCCGGAGTGCCGCGCGGGGGCGGGCGCCGCGGGACTCGGCGTGGTCCCGGGTCTCCAGAAGGAAGGCCTCAGCGCCTTCGCCGGGCAGGAAGCCCCGTCCGGATCCGATGTCAGGGTCGCCATGGCGGTCCAGCATCCGAGCCCCCCGGCAGAGGTCCAGCAGCAGGGGGAAGAGGCCGTCCGTGCCGATCACCAGGACGGCCTCCGCCAGGCTCAGGCGGAGCCAGCGCGCAGCCTGCTCCAGGGCGGCGAAGGTGGCATTCTCCCGGTCCACGAAGGTGGCGCTGGGGCCCTTGAGGCCAAAGGCCAGGGCGAGGTGTCCGCTGGCGGCGTTGGCCACGCAGTTGGGGAAGATCAGGGGTGAGGCACCCTCAGGACCGCGCTGCAGGTAGGGCCGCATGAAGGCCTCGCTGGCCTCGCTGCCGCCCGTGAGCGACCCCACGGCCACGGCGAGGCGCTCGCCCAGGGGCTTCGGATCGAGGCCCGCGTCGGCGAAGGCCTGATGGGCCGCCACCCAGGCGAAGCGGGAGGGACGGTCCAGGCGGCGCAGCTGCATGGGCGGGATGACGCCGGACGGGTTGAAGGCCGTGCAGGCCGCGCCGCGGCCCTGGCCGAGGGCCTCGGGCAGGTCGGCGAAGCAGGGCGCGCCTGCCGCGAGGCTGGCCCGGGCCGCCTCTATGCCGTCTCCGCATGGCAGCACCAGGCCCATGCCCGTGATGACGAGGTCTGCGCCGCTCACTGGCCCTCCCAGCGCCGCAGGGCCAGTGACACGTTGTTGCCGCCGAAGGCGAACGCATTGACCAGCGCAGCCCGCAGCCGCCGCTGTTTCGCCACGATTGGCGTGCAGTCCAGATCACACAGGGGATCGGGCGTTTCCAGGCGCAGGGTCGGGCTCACCACCTGATCCCGAAGGGCCAGGATGGCCGCCGCGGCGCCAAAGGCTCCCGCAGCGCCCAGGGTGTGGCCGAACTGGCTCTTGGTGCTGGTGACCGAGACGGTCTCAGCCGAGGTTCCGAGTGCCCGGCGGATGGCCAGGCATTCGGCCCCGTCATTCGCCGGGGTGGCGGTGCCATGGGCGGAGACCAGGTCGATCTCGGCGGCCGCGAGGCCCCCGGTGCGAAGGGCCATGGCCATGGCCCGGGCCGCACCCTCCCCCTCGGGATGGGGGGCCGTGGGGTGATGGGCGTCCATGCTGGCGCCATAGCCCATCACCTCGGCGAAGATCACAGCCCCCCGGGCCCGGGCTCCATCCAGGGTCTCCAGCACCATCTGGACGGCGCCCTCCCCCAGGTTCAGGCCCGCCCGGTCGCGGCTGAAGGGGCGGCACTTCTTCGCATCCACCGCCTTGAGGCAGGAGAAGCCGGCGTAGGTGGTGCGGCAGAGGTTCTCGGCGCCTCCGGCCACGGCCAGGTCCAACTCACCGGCCGCCAGCCGCTCCCAGGCCTGCCCGATGGCCAGCAGGCCGGAAGAGCAGGCATTCATGACCGTGCCTCGGGGGCCCTGGGCGCCCACCCGGCTGGCCAGGGCGTCGGTGACGGTGCTGGGGCTCTGGTAGGCCGGTTCGGCGGCCTTCCCGCGGCCCCCGGCCAGGCGTGTCTCCAGGAAGGCTTCGGCGGTGGGCAGGCCGCTGGTGCCCGCCCCCTGGAAGACGCCGATGCGCCCGGGTTCACCCGTGGGCTGGAAGCCGTCCAGACCCTCCTCCAGGGCGCGCAGGGCCATCCGCTCGCAGAGGGTCCGGTGGCGGCCTGGATCCATGGCCACCTGTCCGGCCAGCTGGGCCGGTTCCAGGGGCAGGGACAGCCGGGTGAGTGGGGCCAGCCCATCCTTCCCTGCAAGCATGGCGGACCAGGTGCCTTCCCGGTCCAAGGCCAGGGAGGACACGATACCGAGGCCCGTCACCACCACGCGCTGGGGGGGGCGGTTCATAGGCGCTTGACCAGCAGGGCGGCGGTGCAGAGGTCCCGGCCGTCGCAGCTCACGGTACCCCGGATCTTCATCATGCCGGCGAAGGCGCCGTCGGCCCGGACTTCCAGGCGCAGTCGGTCGCCGGGCAGGGCGGGGCCCTTGAACCGGGCATCCTGCACACCGGCCAGGAAGATGGCCGCTCCGCGCAGGGGCTCGGCTTCCAGGAAGCCCCCGGCCTGGGCCAGCATCTCCAGCAGCAGCACGCCGGGGACCAGGGGGCGGTCTTCAAAATGGCCCTGGAGGTAGGGTTCTCCGAAGGTGACGAGCTTCTCCGCAACCACCCGCACGCCGGGTTCGCGCTCAAGCACCCGGTCCACCAGCAGGAAGGGGTAGCGGTGCGGCAGGTGGGCCGGGATGTCGGCCGGAGGGGCTGTCATCGGGGCCTCAGGCCTTGGCGTGCTCGGCGATGAAGTCCGTGAGGGCCTGCACGGACTTGAAGGCCTTGAGGCCCGCAGCCTCGTCCTCGATCTTCACGCTGAAGACCTGCTCGATGCCCAGCACCAGCTCCAGGGCGTCGATGGAGTCCAGACCCAGGCCCTCGCCGAAGAGGGGGGCCCCGTCGTCAATCTGGTCCGGCGTCATTCCCTCGAGCTTCAGGCGCTCGATGATCATCTCTTTGACGCGCAGCTTGAGGTCGCTCATGGGGTTCCCGGCAGAAGGGTGGAAAGGCTGATTCTATCCCGAACCCCGGGGTCCAGGACGCTTGTGATCTTGACATCGCTCCCGGAGGTTCAAAGGGCGCTAAGCTGGATCCTCGCGGAATCCTCCGCCCGAGAGCGCCATGGCCCATCCCGCTTCGCCCTTCCTGTCGGTCCTGATCCTGTTGCTCGTGGCTGCCGTGACGGGCATCGCCATCCTCGTGCTGTCTGGCTGGGTGCTGCCCCTCCTGAAGCCGAACAATCCCCAAGAGGCGAAACTGCGGGTCTACGAGTGCGGCGTGCCGCCCATCCAGACCGGGGCCCGACACAAGTATTCGGTGAAGTTCTACCTGACGGCCATGCTCTTCATCCTGTTCGACGTGGAAGCCGCCTTCCTGCTGCCCTGGGCCGTGAACTTCAAGACCGCGCTCTGGACCTTCGGCGCCATGCTGAGCTTCATGGCCACCCTGCTGGTGGGCTTCATCTACGCCTGGGGCAAGGGCGCCTTCGAGTGGGAGCGCTGACATGGCTGAGATGGACATCAATGATGCCGTGCTGACCACCCGCCTGGACGCGGTGGTCAACTGGGGCCGGAAGAACAGCCTGTGGCCCATGCCCTTCGGCGTGGCCTGCTGCGCCATCGAGTTCATGAGCATGATGTCGTCGAAGTACGACCTCAGCCGCTTCGGCGCCGAGGCCATGCGCTTCAGCCCCCGGCAGAGCGACATGATGCTGGTGCTTGGGACCATCACCAACAAGATGGCCCCGGTGCTCCGCACCATCTACGCCCAGATGGCCGAGCCCAAGTGGGTGATCTCCGTGGGCGTCTGCGCCTCGTCCGGCGGCATGTACCGCACCTACGCGACCCTGCAGGGCATCGACCGCATCATCCCGGTGGACGTCTACGTGCCGGGCTGCCCGCCCCGGCCCGAGAGCATCATCTACGGCGTCATGAAGCTGCAGGAGCAGATCGAGAAGGAATCGCTCTCCATGCGCAAGGATCACATCGCACGGTTCTACGAGAGCCTGGAGCGGCAGGATGCCCTGCAGGCCCAGAAAGGCCTCACCGGCCAGCAGACCATCCGCGAGATGCTGATGGACGCTGGCGAGCGCGGCGTGGGCACGATTTTCTAGGCGGGGCGCACATGAGCATGCAGCAGGAGCGAAATGCCACTTTGGCGCAGCCGAAGCCCGGAGGGCGCGGCACAGGAGGTGCCGCGTGATCATCGAGCACATCGACGCCCAGCTGCCGGGAGCCGTCACCGACCGGCACGACTTCCGCGGCGACCAGACCATCGTCATCGCCAAGGCGGACCTGCTGGCCGTGGTGGACCTGCTCCACCGCGAGGGCTTCCAGTTGCTGGTGGACATCACCGCGGTGGACTGGCCCGAGCGTGAGCAGAGGTTCGACGTGGTCTACCACTGGCTCAACCTGGCCAGCCAGGAGCGCCTGCGCGTGAAGGTGCCCGTGGCCGACGGCGAGTCCGTCGCCAGCCTGGCCGGCCTGTTCAAAACCGCCAATTGGTTCGAGCGCGAAGTCTTCGATCTCTTCGGCATCCGCTTCGAGGGCCATCCGGATCTTCGGCGCCTGCTGACTTGGGATGACTTCCAGGGCCATGCGCTGCGCAAGGACTTCCCCCTGGATGGCGGCGACGTCTTCTGCATGGAAGGCTGCACCGCGCCCTACAACAACGGCGAACGGAGCTAGACCATGGAATCCATCGCCATGACCCGGCAGCAGCTCGACGGCGACAAGATGATCGTCAACATGGGGCCGTCGCACCCCACCACGCACGGCACGCTCCGCATCGTGCTGGAACTCGAGGGCGAGACCATCACCAAGGCCACCCCCGAAATGGGCTACCTCCACCGCGGCGTGGAGAAGCTGGGCGAGAGCCTCAGCTACCAGCAGTTCATCCCCCTCACGGACCGGCTGAACTACTGCAGCTCCATCATGAACAACGTGGGCTACGCCACGGCGGTGGAGAAGCTGCTGGGCATCGAGATCCCCAAGCGCGCCCAGCAGATCCGGGTGCTGGTCTCCGAGCTCGCCCGCATCGCCGACCACCTGGTCTGCGTGGGTGTGAACGCCGTGGACATCGGCGCCTTCACGGCCTTCCTCTACCTCTTCCGCCAGCGCGAGACCATCTACGATCTCTTCGAGATGGCTGCCGGCCAGCGCCTGCACACCAGCTTCACCCGCATCGGCGGCCTCTACCGGGACATCCCCGAAGGCTTCGTGCCCCTCACCGAGCGCTTCCTGGTGGAGTGCGAGGCGAGCATCAACGAGATGGAGAACCTGCTCACCCACAATCCCATCTGGCATGACCGCACCAAGGGCATCGGCGCCATCAGCCCCGAGGACGCGGTGAACTGGGGCTACACCGGCCCCTGCCTCCGTGCGGCGGGCGTGCCCCAGGACCTGCGGAAGGCCCAGCCCTACCTGGGCTACGAGACCTACGACTTCGACATTCCCGTGGGCACCACCGGCGATGTGTTCGATCGCTACCTGGTGCGCACCGAGGAGATGCGCCAGAGCCTGCGCATCATCCGCCAGGTGCTGGACCGCCTGGAGCCCGGCCCCGTCATGGTGGACGACTACAAGGTGGCCCTGCCGCCGAAGGAGAAGGTCTACACCCGCATGGAGAGCCTCATCCACCACTTCAAGCTCATCATGCATGGCATGGAGATGCCCGTGGGCGAGGTCTACAGCGCCACCGAAGCCGCCAATGGCGAGCTGGGCTTCTACCTCGTGAGCGATGGCGGCAAGAACCCCTACCGCATCCGGGTCCGTCCCCCCTGCCTCCCCATCTTCAGCAGCTTCGAGGACCAGGTGAAGGGCGGGCTCATCGCCGATGCCGTGGCTGTGCTTGGTGCCATGAACATCATTGCCGGCGAACTCGACCGCTGAGGTTCCAACGCAGGGGCGATTTGCCTCCCGGCTATCGGAGGCCCCACTGGGGCCTCCTTCCCGTTTCGCCTGTGGCTCAACGGAGCCGGGACATCGCTGATGCCGTGGCTGTGCTTGGTGCCATGAACATCATTGCGGGTGAGTTGGATCGCTAAGGGGCGCCAAGCACGGACATCGGGCGGAGGCCGATGCCGGTCTGGGATCCATGAGGCCGAAGCAGGACCGTAAGCCGACCTTGCCGAAGGCGAAGCCCGGAGGGCGCCGCACAGGAAGTGCGGCGTCAGCATCATCGCCGGAGAACCCGACCGCTGAGGCTTCCACCGAGGGCGATTCGCCTTCCGGCGATCGGAGGCCCCACCGGGACCTCCTTCCTGTTTCGCCTGGGGCTCAACTGAGCCGGGACATCGCCGAGGCGCGCCCGGCGAACATGCTCACTCCGCCTTCTGCAGCTCCGCCAGCTGGGTCCGGTGGTCATTGCGCAGGCGCTCCAGGAGGCCCAGGAGGGCGTTCCGCTCCTCGGCGCTGAGGCAGCGGTCCACCTGCTGGCAGAGGGCGTTGTGGCGGGCGAACATCCTGGCCTCCAGGGCCAGGCCCTTGGGGGTGATCTGGACGCGGCTCCCGCGCCGGTCGGCGGGGTTCTCGCAGCGCTTGACCAGACCGCGGGCCTCCAGCCGGTTCACGAGGCGGGGCACATCGGCGAAGCGGTAGATCATGCGGCAGCGCAGCTCCTTCACCAGGTAGCCGTCCTTGGGCCCGCCCTTGAGGATGCGCAGCACGTTGAACTGCTGGTCCGAGAGTCCTTCCGGTTCGTACAGGCACTCGTCGAAGAGGCGGGCCACATACTCCCGGGTGAGGAGCAGGGCCAGGGCCACCTCGTGGCCCGGCTCGAGGGGCTTGGTGATCTGGAGTTCCTCGCGGATGTGCATGAACGGCTCCGTTGCGGAAAGGATGACAGATTTTTCGAAAAAAGAAGTTGCAACTCTCGAATTTCGGCCTAGACTTCAATGCATGGTGAAACACCTATTCTTTGGAGGCCCCATGCGTCATCCCTTCCGTGCCGTTCTTGCCGCCCTCGCCCTGGCGGCCCTGCCCGCCCTGGCTCAGGACACCTACAAGATTGACCCCGTCCACAGCGAGATCAGCTTCAAGATCCGCCACCTCCTGGCCAAGACCAGCGGCCGCTTCACCAAGTTCAGCGGCACCATCAAGGTGGATACCGCCGACATCACCAAGTCCAGCGTGGAGGTCAGCATCGATGCCGCCAGCATCAACACCGACAATGAGGGTCGGGACAAGCACCTGAGGACCCCCGAGTTCTTCGACGTGGAGAAATACCCCACCATCACCTTCAAGAGCACCGCAGTGAAGGAAGTGGCGAAGGGCAAGCTCGAGGTCACCGGCGACTTCACCCTGCACGGCGTGACCAAGAAGATCACCTTCCCCATCACCAACGCCGGCACCCAGCCGGGCATGAAGCCTGGCACCGTGGTGGCCGGGTTCATCGATGGCGCCGTGACCATCAACCGCAACGACTACGGCATCAAGACCTACCCCGGCGCCCTGGGCGACGACGTGGCCATCAGCCTGAACATCGAGGCTGGCAAGTAAGGGGGGCTCCATGAGCGAAGGATTCCCGAAAAGCCCGGCCAAGGTTCCGGCGGTGCTGGACCTGGAGCCCGGAACCTACTACTGGTGCGCCTGCGGCCTCAGCGCCAAGCAGCCCTTCTGCGACGGCGCCCACAAGGTCTGCGACCTGCGTCCCCTGAAGGTAGAAGTCTCGGAGGCTGGCAAGAAGGCCCTCTGCCAGTGCAAGCACACCAAGACCGCCCCGTTCTGCGATGGGAGCCACGGCCGTCTGTAAGTCCAGGGAGGCTGGTCGTGATGGGGGGCACCGGGTTTACCGGCGCCTCCCATCTTCGTTTACGGCTAAACTGACCCCTCATGCGAGCGCGCCCATGAACCATCCCCAGGCCCCTGAAACGTCGAACGAACCCCTGGCCCCCGGCCAGCGGCTGCCCGAATCCGAGCGACGGGAGTTCAGCCCGGAAGCCATCGCCGAGATCCAGGCCATCATGGCGAAGTATCCCGACAAACTCGCCGCCACGCTGCCAGCCCTGCACATCGCCCAGCGGGAGTTCGGATTCGTGAGCCTGTCGGCCATGAAGGCTGTGGCCAAGGCCATCGGCATTCCCGAAGGGCATGTCTTCGGCGTGGCCACCTTCTACACGATGTATCAGAAGGCCCCCGTGGGGAAATACCACTTCTCCGTCTGCACCAACATCAGTTGCGCCCTGCGCGGGGCCGCCCAGCTGCTGGAGAAGGTCTGCGAAAAGACGGGCGTGAAGCCGGGCGCGGGTCCCAGCCCCGACGGCATGTGGAGCGTGGAGGAAGTGGAGTGCCTGGCTGGCTGTGGCGTGGCGCCCTGCGTCCAGGTGAACCACGACGTCTATGACGAGCTGGTGGACGAGCAGAAGCTGATCGACATGATGGAAGCCTGCAAGCGGGGCGAATACCGGCCCTGGGCCCAGTGAGCGGAGACAAGACATGGCAGCCATCCGCACCAAGCCTGATCACCACACCTACACCTTCCCCGGCTTCGGCTCGGAGAAGTTCCCGAACCTCCTGCTTCGGGGCGCGGGCGACCTGAACAACTGGCACCTGAAGGTCTACGAGCAGCAGCACGAAGGCTACGTGGCCATGAAGGCTGCGCTGAAGATGGAACCCGTGGCCGTGATCGAGGAGGTCAAGACCTCCGGCCTCCGGGGACGCGGCGGCGCGGGCTTCCCCTGCGGGCTGAAGTGGTCCTTCATGCCCAAGGACACGGCGGACCGCAAGTTCACCCGCTACCTGGTCTGCAACGCCGACGAGGGTGAGCCCGGCACCTTCAAAGACCGGGTCATCCTCGAATACAACCCCCACCAGCTGATCGAAGGCATGATCATCGGCGGCTGGGCCATGCAGTGCGTGACCGGCTACGTCTATGTCCGCGGCGAGTTCCTCTGGCTCATCGAGAAGCTTGAGGCCGCCATCCAGGAAGCCCGGGATGCCGGCTACCTGGGCAAGAACATCCTCGGCACCGGCTGGGATTACGACATTCTCGTGCACCGCGGCGCCGGCGCCTACATCTGTGGCGAGGAGACGGCCCTGCTGAACTCGCTGGAGGGTCGCCGCGGCGAACCCCGCGTGAAGCCGCCCTTCCCGGCGGCCAAGGGCGCCTTCGGCCAGCCCACCACCATCAACAACGTGGAGACCCTGGCTGCGGTTCCTCCGATCATGCGCATGGGCGGCGCCGAGTACGCCAAGATCGGCTCCCCCAAGAACTCCGGCACCCGCATCTTCGGGGTCAGCGGCCACGTGAAGCGCCCGGGCATCTACGAGCTGCCCATGGGCACCCCCATGAACTTCCTGGTGGAGGAGCTTTGCGGCGGTTCCAGCACCGGCAAGAAGATCAAGGCCATCATCCCTGGCGGCGCCAGCTGCCCCATGCTGGACGAGAAGGACTTCGACGTCCCCATGGATTTCGACAACCTGCGGGCCCGGGGCTCCATGGGCGGCTCCGGCGGCCTCATCGTCATGGACGAGGACACCTGCATCGTCCAGGCGACGCTCCGCCTCATCCGCTTCTACGCCCATGAGAGCTGCGGCCAGTGCACGCCCTGCCGTGAAGGCTGCAACTGGATGGAGATGATCCTCTACCGCATCGAGCACGGGGAAGGAAAGATGGAGGACCTGGACCTTCTCGCCAGCCTCACGCCGCGCATCGGCATGCGCACGCTATGCCCACTGGGTGACGCGGCCTGCGGTCCCATGGACTCGGCCCTGCAGAAGTTCCGCCACGAGTTCGAGCATCACATCACCCACAAGACCTGCTACGCCACGGGTTCCCGTTTGCTGTCCAAGGTCGGGGCCCACTAGCGCCGACCGGGTTCGTTCCGCAAAAAGGGCGCCCGGGGCGCCCTTTGCGTTGCTGGATAATGCGGGATGCGAAGCTTCCTGCTCTGCCTCCTCTGCGCCCTGCTGCCCGCCCAGGACGCCTTCCTGGTGAAGCCCTACCTGCAGCTGGGTGACGCTCCCAAGGTGGCGGCCCGGGAGCGGCTGGACCTGCTCTGGCACGCCGGGGACGAGGAGGCCACCTGGTCCGTGGCCGTGCGCGGCGCCAAAGGGTGGCTGGTCCAGGCCACGCCGGCCTTCCGCCGCCTGGAGGTCCCGCCCCTCGCCCCGCACCGGATCTACCGGACCACGCTACGGAACCTGAAGCCCGGGGCGGTCGTGCCCTACCGGGTGACCCGGAATGGCGAGGTGGTCTTCGAAGCCGAGGCGCAGGCCCGCAAGCCCGGGACCCACCGCATGGCCGTGTTCGGCGATGCGGCCGATGGCTCCAAGGGGCAGATGGCCATCGCGAAGGCAGTGGCGGCCGCCCGGCCCGACGCGGTCTTCATCACCGGCGACCTGGTCTATGGCCGTGGCCGCGCAGCGGAGTACCGGGCCCGCTTCTTCCCTGTCTACAACGGCGAGGCCGCGCCCCTGATGCGCCGCATCCCCATTCTGGGCGTGGTGGGCAACCACGATGTTCCTTTTCCCGAGTTCCCGGATGCGTCGGCCTACTTCACCTACTGGTCCCTGCCCTTGAACGGGCCCGCCCTGCGACCAGGCGAGAAAAGCGCCGTCCCGGTGAAGCCCGGTGTGCACGATGCCATCGTGGCGGCCTCGGGCCCGGCCTTCCCCCGCATGGCCAGTTTCAGCTTCGACTACGGGCGGGTCCACTGGACGGTGCTGGATTCCAACGGCTACGCGGATTGGGACAGTCCCCAGCTGAGGGCCTGGTTGGAGGCCGATCTCAAGGCCGCGAGGGGTGCGGCTTGGCGCATCGTGGCCCTGCATCACCCACTGTTCCAGAGCGCGCGAAGCCACTTCGACGACCAATGGATGCGGCCCATCAGCCCCCTCCTCGAAAAATATGGCGTGGACCTGGTGCTGGCGGGCCATGTGCACAACTACCAGCGCACGGCGCCCCTGCGCTTCCGACCCACCCAGGTCGGCTTGCGCGGTCGGCCGGTGGCGGGCGAGTTCACGGTGGATGAGGCCTTCGACGGCAAGACGGTCACCCGGGCCCGGGGGCCCATCCACATCGTCACCGGCGCCGGGGGCGCTGAGCTCTACGATCCCTGGCAAACCGATGTCAGGGCCAGCTGGCAGCCCTGGACTCGGGCCTTCATTTCCGACAAGCACTCCTTCACGGTGCTGGACGTGGCCGCGAAGGCCCTCACGCTGCGGCAGCTCGATGCTGAGGGCCGCGAGCTGGACGCGATCACCCTGACGAAGTGACCACTGCGGCTGGGATGCCCTAGAGTGGCCGGAGCTGCTCCGCGAGGGAGCGGGTCCGCTCCGTGATTTCGGTGCCGGTGTGCAGGGTGGATTTGCGCTCGATGAGCAGGAGGTGGCACTCCTGTTCGGCCACCGGATTGTGGCGCACACCCTTCGGCACCACGAACATCTGCCCTTCGTCCAGCTCCACAGCCCCCTCCTCCAGCTCGATGCGCAGATGGCCCTTGAGCACCAGGAACAGCTCGTCCTCCGCCTCGTGGCTGTGCCACACCAGCGAGCCCTGCACCTTGGCCACCTTGATGTAGGCCTCGTCCACCTCCCCCACCACCCGGGGCGACCAGAACTCCGTCAGCGAAGCCGCGACCTGCTGAGGGGAGACGATGGTGGACATGGGGACTCCCAGGGTTCAGGCGCGGATGGATTGCAGGAGCCGGGCGGTGGCTTCGAGGACCTGATCCCGGTGTTTGGCGATCAGGAAGTGGCGGGGAACCTTGACGGGCCCGAACGGGGAAGGTTCGCTCGACCCGCGGTCGCCCCGGAGGGCGTCCTGGATCGATTGGAGGTGGCTCCGGTTCCAGGCCCACAAGGTCCGCCCCTGGATGTCGCAGCGGAAGAAGGCGTCGCCTGGCCAATCGAGCAGATGCCTGCGGACCAGCCCACAGGCCGCGCACACGACCACGCCGAGGGTCTTGGAGCGGGCGGCGGGATGGATGGCCGCGTTGCAGGGGTCCTCCCAGGGCACCAGGCCTGGAAAGCGTGCCTGTACGAGCCGCCCCTTCCATTCGACCAGCGCCCCGGAACCCGGTGCTGGCTCTCCCTGGGGGACGGCCCAGTACGGGGCTTCGAAGCTGGCCTGGTGGGTGCACTGCGGGCAGACGAGGCTCACATGCGCAGGCATGGCCGGCGGTTGGACGGGGAAGAAGGCCTGGGCTGGCATGGCGGGCAGGGCCCCGGAGCGACCTACCTCCCGAACGTGATCGAATACGTCAGGGGCTTGGGCAGCTGAGGGCTCTTCACGGTGGCGGTCATGGTGAGGGACTTGCCGTCGGGGCTCAGCTTGAAGAGGTTGGTGCGCTCGCCCTCGTCGTTCTTGAAGGTCTGGATGAGCTGGTCCTTCGACACCTGGGCGGCCACCTGGAACTTGTCCCCATCCTCGCGGGTCCAGGGGGCTGACCTGCCGTCGGCGGGCATGTGAATGGCATCGCGCTCGTCCAGCTTGATGAGCACTTCCTGCGGGCTGAGGGTGATGACGACTTTCTTATAGGCGGGATTGAGCTTGGCGAGGCGGCCCCGGGCGATGGGGCGCTTGATGAAGTTCATGTCCGCCACAGTGCTGTTGATGGCCGCGGCGATGTCATCGGCCCGCACCTGGGTCCAGGTGCCGGAGAGGGAGCCCTCCTGCGCCGCGAGGGACAGGGCCGCGAAGGCAGGGACGAGGAACAGCCGGGCTGAACGCATGGGATCTCCGTGGGGATGGTGGCTCCCACCTTAGCAGAAGGACCGGAACCCCGAGCCGCCCAGGCTCAGCGCTGGTGGACGGATCAGCGGGCCCCCTACAATCGGGACAGGCGGTGATTCCATGAGCGCGATCCAGTTCCTGTTGAGTGCCGCCCTGCTCTTCGGCTCCGGATCGCCCCCGCCGTCCAGGGACAAGCCTGAGGATGAGGTGGCTGTCCTGATCCGCAGGTTGGCTGATCACGACCCCCGGGCTCGGGAAGGCGCCGCCGGGGCCTTGGGAAGCCTCGGTCCGGGGGCCCGCGAAGCCATCGGTCCCCTGGTGGCGGCCCTTGGCCACGAGGATGTCTACCTTCGGGGCGCGGCGGCCTCCGCTCTCAGCCGGATCGGCGAAGCCGCGGTGCCAGCCCTGATCCAGGCCCTCGGGGAGGGGCGCCCCCCGGTGCGCCAGTCCGCGGCCATCGCGCTGGGACGGTTGGGACCGGCGGGCCGTAAGGCGGTGCCGGCGTTGACCCGGGCCCTCGCCGACTCCCAGGAGACCACCCGCCACGCGGCCGCCGTGGCCCTTGGCGGCCTTGGCTCCGCCGCGCTGGAAGCGGCGCCGGCGTTGACGGAGCTGTTGAGCGACCGGGAGGAGTCGGTGCGGCGCGCCGCCACCGTCGCCCTCAGCCAGGTGGATCCCGGCGGCCGGTTCAGGCCGCGCAGCCTCCAGGCACTCACGGCCACCCTCGACCGGTTGGTGCCCATGCTGATGGAGGAAACCCGTGTGCCGGGCGTGTCCATCGCGGTCATCCGGGACCGGCGCGTGGCCTGGACCAAGGGGTATGGCGTCCGCCACGCCGGGTCCAGAGAACCGGTCGCCAGGGATTCGGTGTTTGAAGCAGCCTCCATGAGCAAGCCGATCTTCGGCCTCCTGGCCATGCAGCTGGTCGATCAGGAACGGCTCGACCTGGACCGGCCCCTGGTGGAATACGGCCAGGAATGCTTCGTTCCTGACCTGCCGGAGAAGCGGCTGATCACGGCCCGGATGGCGCTCTCCCACACCTCCGGCTATCCCAACTGGCGGCCCGGCGGTGAAGAGCTTGAGGGGCCGATCCCGCTGCTGTTCCGGCCGGGAACGCGCTTCACCTACTCCGGCGAGGGGATCTTCTACCTCCAACGGCGGGTGGAACACATCACGGGTCAGCCTCTGGACCAGTGGGCGGAGCAGCATCTCTTCCGGCCCCTCGGCCTAAAGGCCACGGGCTACCGCTGGACCGCGAGCCTCGGGGTCCGGATGGCGGCGGGGCACCGCGACGATGGGCAACCCCTCGGCACTTCGACCTACCTGCATCCCAACGCGGCCTACTCGCTCTACACCACCGCCGAGGAGTATGCGCGCCTGCTGACCGAGGTCATGCGCGCGGAACGGGGCGAATCTCCGCTGCTGTCCCGTTCTGCGGCGCAGGAGATGCTTCGGCACCAGGTCACGGTGGGTTCCCGCGAGCCCATCGAGCGCCCGGGAACCGCGCAGGGCCTCATGGCCTACTGGGGCCTCGGCTGGTCCATCAATGCCACAGGCCAGGGGGACATGGCCCATCACAGTGGGGCGAACGGCACCGGCTTCCGCTGCTTTTCGCAGTTCTCGCCCACCGGTGGGACAGGGCTCGTCATCTTGACCAACAGCACCCGCGGAGGCGAGCTGTGGGTTCGCCTCGTCGCAGCCATCGGGGACCTCTGAGCTGGGTCCCTGGCATGAAACGGCCCCGCCAGGGCGGGGCCGTGGGCGGAGCTCTCGAGGTCAGCCGATGGTGGCGACCATCACGGCCTTGATGGTGTGCATGCGGTTCTCGGCTTCGTCGAAGACCACGCTGTGGCGGCTGCGGAAGACCTCGTCGGTGACCTCGCGGATGTCGTGGCCCTGGGCCTTCATCTCCTTGGCCAGCTTGGTCTCGAAGTCGTGGAAGGCGGGCAGGCAGTGGAGGAACTTCACGTCGGAGTTGCCGGTCTTCTGGATCATCTCCATGGTGACCTTGAAGGGCGTGAGCAGCTTCACGCGGGCGGGGATCTGGTCCTCTTCGCCCATGCTGGCCCAGACATCGGTGTAGATGACATCGGCCCCCTTCACGGCCTCATCCACGTTGTCGGTGACTTCGATGGTGGCGCCGGTGAGCTTGGCGGCTTCGCGGGCGGCGGCGAGCACGGCCGGATCGGGGGCCAGCTCCTTGGGCCCCAGGGCCACCATGTGCATGCCGGTCTTGGCGGCGCCGTACATCAGGGCGTAGCTCATGTTGTTGCGGATATCGCCGCAGAAGACCAGCTTCACCTTGTGCAGGGGCTTGGCCACGTGCTCTTCGATGGTGAGGAAGTCCGCCAGGATCTGGGTGGGGTGGTCCGTGTCCGTGAGGCCGTTCCAGACGGGCACGCCGCTGTGCTTCGCGAGCGCTTCCACGACCTCCTGCTTGTAGCCGCGGTACTCGATGCCGTCGTAGAAACGGCCCAGCACCTTGGCGCTGTCTTCGATGCTCTCCTTCTTGCCCACCTGGGAGCTGGCGCTGTCCAGGAAGGTCACGTGGGCTCCCTCTTCCAGCGCGCCCACTTCAAAGGCGCAGCGGGTGCGGGTGCTGGTCTTCTCGAAGAGCAGCACGATGTTCTTGCCCTTGAGCAGGTCGTTGTAGACGCCCATGCGCTTCTTGGCCTTCAGGTCCCGGGAGAGATCCAGGAGGTAGCGCACCTCCTCAGGGGAGAAGTCCATGAGGGTGAGAAAGCTGCGACCCTTGAGATTGACGGCCATGTGGTCCTCCAGAACAGATTCAGGGCCCAGAGTAGCGCCGGGCCTTCGGCCCTGTGCTCTGAAAACACCATGCAGGGCCTGGGATTTACAAAGCGTCAGGGAGCGGCTCGAACTCCATCAGTAGCTGGCCCTTGGTGACCGTCTCGCCGGGGACCACGTGGACAGCCTTCACGGTGACGTCATCGTGGGCGGTGATGTGGTTCTGCATCTTCATGGCCTCGAGGATCAGGAGATCCTGCCCCTGGCGGACCTGGTCGCCGGGCTGGGCGATGGGCGTCAGAATGAGCCCAGGAATGATGGCTGTGAGGCGGCTGGGATCCTTGGGCTGGTAGGGCTTGCGGTGGGCGTACTTCTTGGTGAAGGTGGTCTCGTACACCGTGTCGTTCAGGCGGATCGTCTGGCGGGCGGGCTTCTGGGCGGGGGTCATGGCATCTCGGCTGGGGAGGGCGGTGGGGAAACGCGGCGCGGGCCTCAGAAGGGCGGAACGCCGTGCTTCCGCTCCGGCCGGAGTTCCTGCTTTTCGGCGCTGATCTCCAGGGCATGGAGCAGGAAGTCCCGGGTCTGGTGGGGTGCGATGACCGCATCCACGTGCCCATTGGCGGCGGCCACGTAGGGGCTGGCGAACTTCTCGGTGTACTCCTTGACCTTCTCCTTGCGGAAGGCTTCGGGATCGGTGGCGGCGGCAATCTCGCCCTTGAAGATGATGTTGGCGGCGCCTTCCGGGCCCATGACGGCGATCTCGGCGCAGGGCCAGGCGAAGACGAAGTCCGCGCCCAGGTGCCGCGAGCACATGGCGATGTAGCCGCCGCCATAGGCCTTCCGCAGGATGACGGTGATCTTGGGCACCGTGGCCTCGCTGTAGGCGTAGAGCAGCTTGGCGCCGTGGCGGATGACGCCGGCGTGCTCCTGGTCGATGCCCGGCAGGTAGCCCGGCAGGTCCACGAAGGTGACCAGCGGGATGTTGAAGGCGTCGCAGAAGCGGATGAAGCGGGCGGCCTTGTCCGAGCTGTCCACGTCCAGCACACCCGCCAGCACCATGGGCTGGTTGGCGATCATGCCCACGGTGCGTCCATCCATGCGGGCGAAGCCCACCACGATGTTGGCCGCCCACAGGGCCTGAACCTCCATGAAGTCCGAGCCGTCGCAGACGGCGCGGATCACGTCCCGCACGTCATAGGGCTTGTTGGATTCCGCCGGGATGATGTGCTCCAGGCCGATCTCACTGCGCGAAGGGATGACACTGAAGGCGTCGGCCTTCTTGCGGTTGTTCCAGGGGATGTAGGTGACCAGCCGCTTCACCTGCTCAAAGCACTCGGCCTCACTCTGGGCGTAGAAGTGGGCATTGCCAGTCATCTCGGCCTGCACCCGGGCGCCGCCCAGGTTCTCCATGGAGATCTCCTCGCCCAGCACGGTCTTGATGACCTCGGGTCCGGTGATGAACATCTTGGAGATCTTGTCCACGACGAACACGAAATCCGTGAGGGCCGGGGAGTACACAGCGCCCCCGGCGCAGGGGCCCAGGATGATCGAGATCTGGGGGATGACGCCCGAGGCCAGGGTGTTGCGGTAGAAGATCTCGCCATAGCCTGCCAGGGAGTTCACGCCCTCCTGGATGCGGGCGCCACCGGAGTCGTTGATGCCGATGAGGGGGATGCCCAGCTTGATGGCGTGGTCCATGATCTTGGTGATCTTGCGCGCGTGGGCGAGGCCCAGCGAGCCGCCGGCCACCGTGAAATCCTGGGCGAAGATGGCCACGGGGTGGCCCAGGATGGTGCCGGTGCCCGTGATGACCCCATCTCCCGGTAGCTGCTTCTTCTCCATGCCGAAGTCGGAGCACTTGTGCTCCACGAAGAGGTCGTACTCGTGGAAGGAGTCCTGGTCCAGGATGGCCGTGATGCGTTCCCGGGCCAGGAGCTTGCCCTGGGCGGCCTGCTTCCGGGCGGCCTCCGGGTGGGGCTCGGTGGCCTCGGCGTGCCGGACGGCGTGATCTTTCATCTTCTTGGGCATGGACATGGAAAATCCTCGGAGGCGTGTTTGGACCCGGAGTCAGTACCGGTCTGAAGATATTAAAACGACTTCAACATCGCAAATAAACATGCCAAGGGGGTGTTGAGGCATTCATCACGGTTTGGAGGGGGCCGGCCCCGGATTCACCCTGGCGTGCCTCCGGCTTCGCCTTATAGTCAGAACCACGATTCCCCATCCACCCTGAAAGGCCCGGAGGCGCACATGCGGCCACTGAAGCAGCTGATCGATGCCAAGCCGTCCACTGTCACGGTGGGGCCGGATGACACCGTGTTCACGGCCCTGACGCTGCTCGCGCAGTTCGACATCGGCGCCCTCCTGGTGCTGGAGCAGGGCAAGCTCGTGGGGATCTTCTCGGAGCGTGACTACGCCCGCAAGATCATCCTCAAGGGGAAGGCCTCCAAGGACACCCCGGTGCGCGAGATCATGAGCGACAAGGTCAGCTGCGTCACGCTCAAGCAGTCCGTCGAGGAGTGCATGGCCCTCATGACCGACAAGCGGATCCGCCACCTGCCCGTGATCGGGCCGAACGGGGAGGTGCTGGGCATCCTCTCCATCGGCGACCTGGTGAAGGAAGTCATCTCCGACCAGAAGTTCACCATCGACCAGCTGGTGTCGTACATCCAGAACTGATGGAAAGGGCCCGGCATCCACCGGGCCCTTTCCCGCCTTGATGCGGACCGTCAGCCTTTGGGCTTGGAGGATTCCCGCCAGGCGGCGATGAGCTTGGTCTCCTGCTCGGCGGTGGGGCCGGCCAGGCGGGTGCGGCCCTTCTCCACCTTCTCCTGGGTCTTGAACCAGGCCAGGGTGTCCTTCACGGTCTCGGTGGCGGGCCGGAACTTGAGGCCGGCCTTGACCGCGCGGTCGTTGCGCCAGGTGGAGAAGCCCTTGGTCTCGCCCAGATAGGGGGCCCAGATGGGGAAGTCCACGCCCTCCTGCTTGACGATGTACTCGGCGGGGATCCACACGGGCTTGGCGTTGGGGTGGCCAGCCTTCTGGCAGTCCGCGATGAGGCTGCCCCAGGGCAGGCGCTTCTCGGGACCGCAGGCGTTGAAGGCGCCGGTGGTGCCTTGTTCCACCAGGTGGACCAGCCAAGCGGCCAGGTCCCGCACATCGATGATCTGGACCGGATCCGTCGGGGCGCCCGGCACGGCGACCTCGCCGCCCTTGTCGAAGCGCACGGGCCAGTAGGTGAAGCGGCCCGTGGGGTCGTCGGGGCCCACGATGTAGCCGGGCCGGATGATGGTGGTGCGGCCGGGCATGGCCTTCGCCGCCGCCTGCTCGCAGAGGGCCTTCAGCGCGCCATAGTACTCGTAGTTCTTGCCCATGTTTTCGAGGGTGGGATCGGGCATGGTGGCCAGGGGCGCGTCCTCCGTGCCGTTCTCAGGATTGGGCTCCTTGTAGGCACTGATGCTGGAGATGTAGAGGTACTGCTTGGCCCGGGGGGCCAGCAGGGCGGCCGAGGCGCCCACCATGCGCGGGTAGTAGCCGCTGTTGTCGATGACGGCATCCCAGGTGCCCGTCTCCAGCTCCTTCAGACCGTCGCCCTTCTTGGGGTCACGGTCGCCGTGGAGCTTGGTCACGCCGGGGAAGAGGTCCGGGCGGGTCTTCCCGCGGTTGAACATGGTCACCTGGTGGCCGCGCGCCTGGGCGATCTCGATGGTGGCGGGCCCCAGGAAGCCCGTGCCGCCGAGGATGAGGATCTTCTTCGGAGCGGCCTTGGCGGGGGCCGCCGACAGATCGAGGCCCGTGGCGGCCAGGGCGGTGGCGGCGGCGGACCACTGGATGAACTCACGGCGGGAGACAGTCATGGCGACCTCCGGTCTTGGGTTGACGATGAACTGGGGTTGATACCTCGTGAATCGATATATACTCCTTCGGGTTCCTCCTGCAACTGCTTTTTGGAGTGTCCATGTCCGCGGCCCAGCCGAAGTCCCCCCGGTTCCTCCGCCGCCTCGTCCTGCTGGAGGAAGGGGAGGGGACCGCGCTGCTCTGGTCCACGAGCTACTTCTTCCTGCTGTTCTTCGGCTACTACCTGCTGCGCCCCGTGCGCGAGGCCATCGGCATCGCCCGGGGCGCCGACAAGCTGCCCTGGCTGATGACGGGCACCCTCTTGGCGATGGTGCTGGCCAACCCGGCCTTCGCGGTCCTGGTATCCAAGCTGCCACGGCGGCGCTTCATCCCCTGGACCTACCGGTTCTTCGCCCTCAACATGCTGGCCTTCTTCCTGGCCTTCCGCTTCCTGCCCCACCGCGGTCCCGCGCTGGGCTACGCCTTCTACATCTGGCTCAGCGTCTTCAACCTCTTCGTGGTCTCCGTGTTCTGGGGCCTGATGTCCGACGTGTGGTCCGAAGACCAGGGGAAGCGGCTCTTCGGGTTCATCGCCACGGGCGGCACCCTGGGCGCCATCGCGGGCGCGGCGCTCACCGGGGCCCTGACCAAGGGCTTCACGCTGGGCGGCCTCGCCGTGAAGGTGGATCCCCTTTCCCTGCTGCTGCTCTCCATGCTCACGCTGGAGTTGGCCGTGCAGTGCGTGAAGCGGCTCGCGTCCATCTTCCGGCTGGGTGATACGGCCCATGGCACCCGCGAGCCGGGCCCCGGGCTGCTCGAGGGTCTGCGCCTCATCGCCACCTCGCGGTATCTGCAGCTCATCTGCGCCTACATGCTGCTCTTCACCATCACCAGCACGTTCCTCTACCTGCAGCAGGGCAGCATCGTCGAGCGGGCCTTCAGCGGCACCGCCGCCCGCACGGCGGCATTCGCCCGCATCGACCTCTGGGTGAACGTGCTCACCCTGGCCACCCAGGTCTTCCTCACGGGGCGGCTCATCACGGCCCTGGGCATCCCCTTCGTGTTGGCCATCCTGCCGGTGCTGACCCTGGCAGGCTTCGGGGCGCTCTGGATCTGGCCCACCTTCGGCGTCATGGCCATCTTCCAGGTCCTGCGGCGGGGTCTCCACTACGCGGTGGACCGCCCCGCCCGGGAAATCCTCTACATTCCCCTGGGCCCCGAGGAACGCTACAAGTCGAAGCCCTTCATCGACACCTTCGTCTACCGGGGCGGCGACCTCCTGGGCGTGTGGGCTCCCACCGCCCTGGCCGCCCTGGCCATTCCCTTGGGGCTCGCGGCCGTGGGCTGTTCCAGCCTTTGGATCGGCAGCAGCCTGGTGCTTGGAAGCCACGTGAAGGCCAAGGATTCCGAGGATCCTGGTTGACTTTTCAGCCGCTTCCCGGATGATGGCGGACATGCCGTTCCCGTTGAACCCCATGCCGTCCCGGTCCGCCAGCCACGCTGGCGAGGGCCGCCTCCGCATGGTCAACACCAATGGCATTACCACCACCACGCACACCGCCGTGCGGGGCACCTGACCTGATCCCACCTTCAGATCTCAGCCCCGCGAACCCCACGCGGGGCTTTTTCGTTTCCCCGGAGTGCCCATGTCCCTGCAGCCCATCCGCGTCATGAAGTTCGGCGGCACCAGCCTGGCCGATGCGGACCGGTTCCGCACGGTGGCGGAGCTGGTGGGCTCCGCCTGCGCCACCCACCGGGTGTGTGTGGTGGCCTCGGCCATGGCGGGCATCACGAACCTCCTGCTGCATGGGGGGCGTGTCCCCAACCGCGAGGAGGCGGACCGCCTGCTGGAGGCGTTCCGGGATCGGCACGCCCAGGTGCTGGCGGATCTGGCAAAGGACCTGGGCGCTGAGGCCGGGCCGGTTCAGGGGGAGCTGGAGGGCCTTGAGGCGCTGGGCCGCCGCCTCCTGCACGGCATGGCCCTGCTGGAGGAAGGACCCCCCTCGGTGCTGGCCCAGGTGTCCAGCCTCGGGGAGCGGGCCTCCTCCCTGATCCTGACGGCCCTGCTGAAGGCCCAGGGCCTGGCAGCCAGGTATCTCGATCCCGTGGAGCACATCAAAGTCGAAGGCGATCCCCTGCAGGCCCGGCCCCGCATGGCCGACATCGAGACGGCCTTCGCTGCCGTGGCGTCCGGTCCGGGAGGGCTCTGGGTGCTGCCGGGCTTCTTCGGCGGGGATGCCCAGGGCCGCATTCTCTCGCTGGGCCGCGGCGGCTCGGACCACAGCGCGGCCCTGGCCGCCGCGGCCCTGAAGTCGGAGCTGCTGGAGATCTGGACCGATGTGGCGGGCCTCTACAGCGCCGATCCCTCGCTGGTGCCCGAGGCCTTCCCGCTGCCCGAAGCGAGCTTCGAGGAGGCCATGGAGCTCTCCTTCTTCGGGGCGAAGGTCCTCCATCCGAAAACCATCCCGCCCGTGCGTGAGCGGGGCATTCCTGTGCGCGTGTGCAGCAGCTTCGACCCTCTCCATCCCGGCACCGTGATCCGCGAAGAGGTGCCGCCGCCGCCCAGCGGCGTGCGCGGCCTCTCCTTCCTGCGGGACCTCACGGTGGTGAACCTCACGGGTCCGGGCATGCCCGGCGTGCCCGGCATCGCGGGCCGCGTGTTCGGCGCCCTGGCGCGGCGGGGCATCTCCGTGGTGCTCATCACGCAGAGTTCCTCCGAGCTCTCCATCTGCTTCGCCGTGCGTCGGGCCGATGGTCCGGGCGCCGTGGCGGCCATCCAGGAGGCCTTCCCGGCGGAGCTGTCCGCGGGCTTCATCGATCCGGTGCTCCTGCGTCCGGGCCTGGCCGTGCTCAGCATCGTGGGTGACGGCATGCGCACGCGGCCCGGGGTGGCGGGTACCTTCTTCGACGCGTTGGCGGAGGTGGGCTGCAACGTGGTGGCCATCGCCCAGGGCGCCAGCGAGCGAATCATCTCCGCGGTGGTGGAGGAGGCCGACGGTGCCCGGGCCATGGCCCACATCCACCGCCGCTTCTTCCAGACCCAGGTGGTGGTGGACGTGCACCTGCTGGGCGCGGGCAATGTGGGGGGCAGCCTGCTGGGCCAGATCCAGCGCCAGCATGACCAATTGCTGAGCTTGGGCCTCGACCTCCGTGTGGCCACCGTGGCCACCAGCCGGCGCGTGACGATGGATGCCAAAGGCGTGGACCTCACGCGGTGGCGGGAGGAGCTGGCCCAGGGCGCCCCCATGGACCTGGACCTGCTGCTGGATTCGGTGCGCACGGGACCGCCCGCCCTGTCCGTGCTGGTGGACTGCAGCACCAGCGGGGAGCTGGCCGCCCGCTACCCCGACATGTTCGACGCGGGCTTCCACGTGGTGACGGCCAACAAGAAGGCCAACAGCAGCAGCCAGGGCTTCTACCGGGAGCTGCGCCAGCGCTCCTCGAAGCGAGGCCTTCGCTTTCTCTACGAGGCCAACGTGGGCGCGGGCCTGCCCATCATCGACACGGTGAAGAACCTGGTCATGACCGGCGACCGCGTGCTGCGGGCCGAGGGCATCCTGTCAGGCTCCATGTCGTACATCCTGGGCCTGCTGGGCGAGGGGGTTGCCCTCTCCGAGGCCGTGAGGCGCGCCAAGGAGAGCGGCTTCACCGAGCCTGATCCCCGGGACGACCTCAGCGGCATGGACGTGGCGCGCAAGCTGCTCATCCTGGCCCGCGAGCTGGGTCTGGAGCTGGAGCTGGACGATGTGGCGGTGGAAGGCCTGCTGCCGGCGGACTTCGATGCCACGGGCGACATCCCCGCGTTCATGGCTCGCCTGCCTCAGCTGGATGCACCCTTCCGCGAGCGACTGGCCAGCCTGAAGGCCGAAGGCAAGACGCTCCGTTATGTCGGCTCCCTCTCCGAGGGCGGCTGCCGCGTGGGCCTGCTGCCCGTGGACGCAGAGCATCCCTTCATCGCCATCAAGGGCGGCGAGAACGCCCTGGCCCTGCTCACCGAGCGCTATCAGCCCCATCCCATGGTCATCCGCGGCTACGGGGCCGGGGCCGAGGTCACGGCCGCGGGTGTGCTGGCGGACATCCTGCGGCTGGTGCCTCCCGGCGCCCGCCCGGCGCGGAGGCTGTGATGGCGGGCCTTTCCGACCTGCCCGCCACGGGCCTGGTGGCCTACGCCCCCGCCAGCATCGGCAACCTGGCCGCGGGCTTTGACCTGCTGGGCGCGGCCCTGGCCCCCCTGGACGGCAGCCTTCTGGGGGACCTGGTGCATGTGGACCACGCGGCCGAGTCCTCTTTCCAGATCACCGGCCCCTTCGCTGCGGCGCTGGCAGATGACACCCGCCCCAACCTCGCGCTGCAGGTCCGCGATCTCTTCGTGGAGGCCGTGCGGACGCGGGGCGACGAGGTGGGCCCCTTCGCCATCACCCTGGAGAAGCGCCTGCCCGTGGCCAGCGGTCTGGGTTCCAGCGCCAGCTCCATCGTGGCCACCCTGGTGGCCCTGCAGGCCCTCTGCGGCGAGCCCCTGGACGGCTCCGACCTGCTCGACCTGGCGGGCCGGGCGGAGGGTCTCACCAGCGGCGGCCGGCACCTCGACAACGTGGCACCTTCACTCCTGGGCGGGCTCCAGCTGATGGTGCCCGGGCGAGGCGGCGCCCCCGCCACCCGTCGCCTGCCCTGGCCCTCGGACCTGCTGCTGGTGGTGGTGCACCCGGCCTTCCAGTTGTCCACGGCGAAAAGCCGCAGCGCGCTTCCGGAGCGCCCGGAGTGGGGCGCCACCGTGGACTTCGCCGGCAATCTGGCAAGCCTGGTGCAAGCCCTCCACAGCGGTGACCGCGCCCTGCTCAGCCGCTGCCTGCGCGACCCGATCGTGGAGGTCCACCGCGCGCCGCTGGTGCCAGGGTTCCATGCCGCCCAGGCTGCGGCGAGGCAGCTGGGTGCCCTGGGCTGCAGCCTGTCGGGTTCGGGCCCCTCGATGTTCGCCGTGGCGGAGGATGAGGCCCAGGCCGCGGCCATCAGCGACGCCATCCGCAGAGCCTTTGCCGAGGCCGGATTGGAGAGCCGGGCCTGGATCTGTGCCCTGGATCCCGATGGGGCCCGCGTCATCACCCCTGGTTCGCATCATCCGTCGCGCGAGGCCCACCCATGAGACTGGTCAGCACACGCACGCCCGATCTTTCCGCCACCTTCGTCGAGGCCGTGCAGGCGGGGCTCGCCCCGGATGGCGGGCTCTTCGTGCCGGCGACGATGCCGCGTTTTGCCGATGTTCCCGACCTGCTCAAGCTGGACTTCGCCACCCGCTCGGTGGAGATCCTCCAGCGGCTGCTGGGCGATGAGATTCCCCGCGAGGTCGTGGCGCAGCTGGCGCGCTCCGCCTTCACCTTTCCGGCTCCCCTGGTGCCGGTGGAGGGCCGAATCGGGGCCCTCGAGCTCTTCCATGGACCCACCCTGGCCTTCAAGGACTTTGGCGCGCGGTTCCTGGCCCGCGTGCTGGCGCTGGGCGCCGAAGGCCGCCGTCGCACGGTGCTGACGGCCACCTCCGGCGACACCGGCGCCGCCGTGGCCAGCGCTTTCCACGGCCTGCCCGGGGTGCAGGTGGTGGTGCTCTATCCGGCGGGCCGCGTGTCGCCCTTGCAGGAGCGCCAGTTCGCCACCTGCGGCGGCAACGTGCTGGCGCTGGCCGTCGAAGGCGCCTTCGACGACTGCCAGCGCCTGGTGAAGGGGGCCTTCGATGATGCCGAGCTGGTGGGGCGCCTGGGCCTGACGTCCGCCAACAGCATCAACATCGCCCGGCTGCTGGCGCAGACACTCTACTACTTCGAGGCTGTGGCCCAGGTTGAGGACGATGCGCCCCTGGTGGTCTCCGTGCCCAGCGGCAACTTCGGCAACCTCACGGCGGGGCTCTGGGCGCAACGGATGGGCGCTCCGATCTCCGCCTTCGTGGCCGCCACCAATGCCAACCGCGTGGTGCCGGACTACCTCGACTCCGGTGTGTACCAGCCCAAGGCCTCGGTGGCCACACTGTCCAACGCCATGGACGTGGGCTCGCCAAGCAACTGGGAGCGCATCCACTCGCTGTTCGATGGCGACCACGAGGCCATGACCGCCGCCCTCCGCTGGGGCAGCTGCACCGATGAGGCAACCGAACAGATCGTGCTCGACCTGGATCGGGCTGGTTACCTGGCGGATCCCCACGGGGCCGTGGCCTGCCATGTGCTCCGGGCCAACCTGCGCGAGGGTGAGCGGGGCGTCTTCCTCGCCACGGCCCACCCGGCCAAATTCCGCGAAGCCCTGGCCCCGGCCGTCGGTCGGGACATCCCGTTGCCCCAGGCACTGAGCGATCTGCTGGAGCTGCCGCTGCTCCACGAGCCCCTGGCCACCGATCAGGCGGCGCTGCGGCGACGCCTGATCTGACGCCGGCCGGGGCCGTGGCGATCCCCGAACCGGTCTAGAAGGCCAGGACCTGGCGGACCACCCTCGTGTCGGTGTAAGGGTCCACCGGGGCCGGGATCAGGCCCGGGGGCCGGGGCGGCGTGCCCGGTGGGAGGCCGGGCAGGATGGCATCCACGGTCAGGCGGGATCCCTGCCGGGGGGCCAGCCCAAGGGTGAGGTTCGCTGGAGGGGCGAACCAGTGGACCCGTCGGGCGGCTGGGAGGGGGGTGCCATCCAGGGTCATTCCCGACAGGGGCGCGTCCGCAGACAATACCAGCGCCAGGGCCCGTTCCGGGAGGGCGATGGTCAGCTGCTTCCCCTCCAGAATTAGCGAGGGCCGCGCCAGATGAAGGACCGGGGTCGGGCTGGCCTGGGCGCGCCGGCCCCCGAAGCGGATCTCCCCGGCGGGTTCTGTCCGCAGGGATCGGGTCCAGGCATCGGGATCGTGGAAGCTCACCCAGTGCGCTTTCCCGGTGTCTGCCTCTTCGAGGTAGGCCAGGGTGCTGAGGTGCGGACCGGTTGTGGTGGCTCCTGCCGCGAAGCAGAGCATGGCGGTGCCCAGGCCGATGGCGGGCAGCGCCATGGGGTGCGCCTGGAAAGGGGCCCGCAGGAGGGGAAGCAAGGGAATCAGTCCGAAGGCCAGCATCAGGCCCAGGAAGCCGGGCAGGCTGAAGCCCAGCAAGAGGGCGAGGCTGTGCCATACGGCGGGGAAGAGCAGCAGCAGCGGGAGGCCGGCGACCCAGGGCTTCTCCCACCAAAGTCCCAGCATGGCGAACAGCAGGGGCCAGAGCAGGAGGTAGGTGGCGCCGGGTAGAAGGGCGGTGGCGACCACGAGGGCCAGCAACCACAAGGCCAGGGCCCCCAGCACGAGGCATCGGGCCTCGAAGCGGCGGAGCGCCCAGCCCCACACCCAAGCCAGGATGGCCAGGGCGGCTGCGAGCAGGGCCCCCTCGAACCAGCCCACCCCGTAGGGATCCTGGTTGGGAATGCCCTGACGGAAGGGCCTTACCAGAAGCCCCGCCACCTGGCCGGTGAGGGCGCCTGCGGCCAGGCTGCCGAGCGCCAGGCCCGTGCCGGCCAGGCCGCTCCGCCAGGCACCCCGCTCCCGGCGGAAGCGCCAGAGCAGGGTGGCGAAGGCGGCCAGGGCCACCGCAGTCAGGGGCCAGGCCAGGGTGGCGGGGTAGAGCAGCAGGATCCGGCCCAGCACGTCGAAGTAGATGGCCTCGCCCTGCCCGGGCCGGGTGACAGCCCCCAGGTCGGCGGCGAGGAAGCGGCGGCCGAGGGCGAGGGCCGTGTCCCCATGCTGCTGGAGGCTGCGCTGATCCAGGCCTTCTGGGGTGTCGAGCGCGGTGTGGTAGTGCTGCCACGTTCCCACGAAGGCGAAATTGAGCCCGGCCATGCCCGCCTGCTTGAGCACGGTCAGATCCGTGTCGTTGGGCAGCAGCTTGTAGAGGGCGTACATCAGCGAGGAGGCGTGGGGCCTGGGAGCCGCCGAGGCGAACTCACGCATGAGCGGCAGGTTGCCTTCGCTGGTCTCGAACATGAAGACCGGGCCGCCGCCGCCCCGCGCCTCGAAGTTGAGCGCGAGGGTGGGACCCTTCTCCCCGAGGGCATCGACATAGCCCTGGGCGCCCAGGAGGCCCACCTCCTCGGCATCGGTGATGAGGATGCGGAGGGTGTTCCGATCCGGTGCCAGGGCCCTCGCCGTTTCGAGCAGGGCAGCCACGCCGGCGGCATCGTCGCCCGCGCCGGGTCCGGTGCCATGGGAGTCATAGTGCGCCACGAGCAGCAGCGTGCCGGTGGGGGCGCTGCCGGGCTTTTCGGCGACGATGTTCTCCACGGTCGCGAGGACCAGGTCGCGCTCCCCATGGGCGCGCCATGCGGTCCGCTTCTGGACGGCGGTGGTGAATCCGAGGTGCCGGAAGGACGCGACCAGGTGGTCGCGGAGGCGGTCGTGTTCCAGCGTGCCCAGGGGGTGCGGGGCCTGAGCGAGCTCGCGCACGTGGACCATGGCCCGCTCCGCGGAGAAGCGGTCGGCGGGGGCGCTGGCCGGGACCGGGTCTGGCGGTGCCTGCAGGTGCATCGCGCCGGCGGTGATGAGGCCGAGCAGCAGCAGGGTGGCGAGGGGACGTTGCAGGAGGTCCAGCACGGAACGGGCCGTCCTCAAAGCCCGTCCGCGATGAGTACCGCCGGGTTGAAGGTCAGCTCCCCAGCTTCGGCCGGCGTCTTCATCCCCCAGAGGGCCAGGCGGTCGGCATAGGGCGCCCAGAGCTCGGGCCTGGCCTTCACGGCCTTCAGGGGCGGGTGGAACCAGAGGGCCCCGGGCAGGTCGGCCAATTCCTCGGCCGTGAGGTCGAGGGCCTCGTCGGTCTCCCAGAGGAAGCCGCAGCGGGCGGTTTCACAGGCGGCCCACAGCTGCAGAACCTCGCTGTGCTCGAAGCTGCTGAACAGCACGCGATCCAGGGCCTCGGCAGCCTCCACGGTGGCCAGGGCCTGCTGCCAGCCGGGCTCGCCCTTCAGCTCGACGTTGATGAGCTTGGCGGGCAGCTCCAGGGCGTCCGCCAGCCGGGGCACGGGCTCGCCGTTCTTCAGGGGGGGCAGCTCCGCCGCCTTCATCTGGCGCAGGAGCCCGGAGCCCTTCGCCGTGCGGGAAAGGTCTTCGTCGTGGAGCACCAGACAGACCCCGTCCCGGGTTGGCTGCACGTCCAGTTCGAAGCCGTCCATGCCTGCGGCCAGAGCAGCACGGAAGGCCTCAAGGCTGTTCTCCAGGTGCTTCGAGGAGAGTCCGCGGTGGCCGAGGATGAGGGGACGGTTGGAGGGCATGGCGACTCCCGGATCTGAAGTTGATTCTGCCTGGAAAGCCGCAGCCCGCCGCACGGGATTCCACCTTTGGCCCGGCCGCGCCGATGAGGGTATCTGAGGGGAATCGAGGATGCGGATCCTGCTGGTGGATGGTGATGGGGACCTGCTTCAGGCGATTCGGCGCGCTTTCTGGAAGCGCCACCGAACCTGGGAGGTCCTGCTGGCGCAGACCGGGGCCGAGGCTGTCCAGGCGCTGGGCCGGGATCCGGTGGACATCGTCATTTCAGACATGGGGCTACCGGACATGGAGGGCGCCGACCTAATCCACCAGGTGCGGGTCCTCCAGCCCGGGGCCGTGCGCATTGCGCTGGCGGCCGACCCCCTCGCCGAGTGGCTGGAGCGGGTTGAAGGGGATCTGCACCGCCTCTTCATCAAGCCGCTGGAGCCGGATTTCCTCATCGGAGCCGTGGAAAGCCTCGACATCGAGGACGATGAAACGAATGTCCGGGCGGTCCGCGCCTTCGTGGGCGGGCTGGGCCGGATCCCGAGCCTTCCGAGCCTCTATCAAGAGCTGCTGGCGCTCCTTCAGCGCGAGGACGCCGGCATGAACGAGGTGGCCCGCCTCATCCGCAAGGACCTGGGCGTGGCCAGCCAGGTGCTGAAGCTGGCCAACTCGGTCCATTGCGCATCGGATCGCCCCGTGGCGGAGTTGGGCCGGGCCGTGGCCATGCTGGGCGTGGATTCCCTGCGCTCCCTGGTGCTGTTCCGGGGGCTCATCTCCGGCATCGATTCCCCACGGCCCCAGGGCCTCGACCTGGAGAAGCTCTGGCTCCATTCCTTCGAGGTGGCCACCGGGGTGCGCAAGCTGGTGGTGCTGGAGGGCGCCACGCAGCTCGCGGACCTCGCCTTCTCCGTGGGGCTGTTGCACGACATCGGATTGGTGGTGCTGGCCACGGATCCGGCGGGTCGCTACCGGGCCATCCTGGAGCAGGCGCAGACGAGCCGCATCCCGCTGGCGGTGCTCGAGCACGATACCTATGGGGTGGACCACGCGCAGGTCGGAGCCCATCTCCTGAACCTCTGGGGGCTGCCGCCCACCTTCTGTCGCCCCGTCCGCGAACACCACGCGCCGCCTGCCGGAGGCGATGGTTTCCCGCTGTCCGCGGCCCTGCACCTGGCGGACGCCCGCCACGGCGGGGGCAAGACCGCGGGCATCTTCGCGGATGGCCGGTGGGGCCTCCATCCGCACGTGCTGAGCGATCCCGAGCGCTTCGCCCGCTGGAAGGGCTGTCTGGCCATGGACGACAAGGACGCCTAGATCACCTTGCCGGGATTGAAGATGTTTTGCGGATCCAGGGCCTGCTTGAGGGCGCGCAGGGCCCGCACCTGGGCCGGGTCGGCCAGGGCCAGGAAGGCCTCCCGCTTGGCCAGGCCGATGCCGTGTTCGCCGCTGAGGGTGCCACCGAGGCTCAGCGCGAGCCCGAAGAGGTCCATGAGCTGGCGTTCCAGCTGCGCGGGATCGGTTTCCCCGGCGGCCAGGAGGTTCACATGCAAGTTGCCATCGCCCAGGTGCCCATAGGTGACGGCGGGAATGCCCAGGCGGTTGATCCCCGCGAAGAAGTCGCGGAGGCGGCTGCGGGGCACCACGATGTCCTCGCTGACCTTCTTCGGGTGGCGCTCCTTCAGGAAGGCGCTGGTCATGCGGCGCACGGCCCAGATGGCCTGCCGCTGGCGCACGTCCGAGGCGATTTCCAGGCCGTCGGCCAAGGGCCCCAGGAGGTCGAGCAGGCCTTCGAGGAAGGATTCTGAAGTGCAGCCGCGTTCATCGAATTCGAGGATGGCCAGCGCCTCACCGGGCAGGCGCCGGGCCCCCTCCGGGCCGTGGGCGCGCAGCTCTCCCAGCACCGCGGGATCGAAGAACTCGAAGGCGCTGGGCAGGTAGCCCGCGCCGCAGAGGCGCCCGGGCAGCTCCAGCAGGTCTTCCCAGCGCTTCACGGGCAGCAGGAGGGTGGCGAACTCCCGGGGCAGGGGCGTGAGCCGCAGGGTGGCCCCCACAATGAAGCCGAAGATGCCTTCGCTGCCGACGAGGAGCTGGCCGAGGTTGGGGCCGGCGTTGGCCTTCACGCTGCGGATGCCGAAAGTGTGGAGTTCCCCGTCTTCGAGGAGGGCCTCCACGGCCAGGACCCAGTGCCGGGTCATGCCGTACTTGCAGGCATTGGGCCCCCCGGCATTGGTGGCCAGGGTTCCCCCGAGGGCGCAGCTCTCCCAGGAATTGGGATCCGGCGGGTAGAAGAGCCCCTGGGCTTCCGCCGCAGCCTTCACCTCGCGCAGGGGTGCGCTGGCGGGGGCCCGGAGGCAGAGGTCCTGGGGAGAGATCTGGATCTCGCCGGGCCACTCGGAGAAGTCCACCACCACGGCCCGCGCGGTGGGGAGGCATCCACCCGCCTTGCCCGTGCCGGCCCCCCTGGGCACAAGGCTGAAGCCTTCCGCTTTGGCCCGGCGGACCAGCTCACGGAGGGCCCGGGGGCCGTGGGGCTTCACCACCGCCAGGGGCGGCACGCCACGCAGATGGGACTCATCCTGGAGGAAGGGCGCCAGATCACCTGGATCGGTGATGATCGCGGCCTCGTGTATTTCCAGGAATGGATTCATGGATCCAGTGTGACGGAAGGTGGTCCGCCCAGGTAAGCTGGCCCTCATGCCGCCGTCCTACGCGCCGTCCCCCCGGGCCCGCCGGGGCCGGTATTTGCAGATCCTGGGCCAAGTGTCGCCTTGGCTTGTGCTGCTGCTCGGGCTCAGCGGGACCACCTGGGCCTGGCGCGCCCTGACGCTGCAGGACCGCTCGTTCCAGGCCAGCCGTCTGGACGGGGCCCTGGCCCAGACCCGGGAGGCGGTGGAACATCGCATCGAGGAGCAGACCAAGCTGCTCCTGGGGGCCCAGGGCCTCGTGGTGGGACGGCCTCAACTCGTCGCCGAGGACTGGCGGATGTTCGTCGCGAGCCTGGATCTGCGGCGCCTTTCCCCGGGAACGCGGCTGCTGGGCTTCGTGCCCCGCGGGGTCTTCGAGGGCCGGCCTGGGGCCTCGCCCCTGCTGGAACACGAGGGAGATGCCGCCTTGATGGGTTCCAAGGGCACGGGCCTGCTGAGCCTCCCCGGGTTCCAGGAGGTGGCGGCCAGGGCCAGGGATCTGGGTGAGCTCTCGGTTTCCGGGCGGCTGGACCTTCCGGGCGAGCAGGTGCCCTCCATCGCCTTCGTGTTTCCGGTCTTCCGGGATTTTGCCGTTCCGGCAGATCAGGCCGCCCGCCGGGCGGGCTTTCAGGGGCTGGTGGTCTGTCTGGCCGACAGCCATGAAATGTTCCGATCCATGTACGGGGCCAGCCCCATCGCCGACCTGGATGTGGAGATCTACGATGGCCCCTCCTGCCGGGCGGAGGGCCTGCTCTACGACCGGGACCTGTGCATGACCATGCTGGGATCGGCCACCGCGTTCCGGTCTGGGGCCCGGCACACGCCCCTGGTGGTGGGGGGGCAGCGCTGGACCCTGGTGGTGGGCTTCGTGCCGGGGGAGGCGGGGGCCCCGGTCGATCGGCCCCGCATGGTGGCGCTCGGGGGCGCACTTGCGAGCCTTCTGGCTTTCGGGCTCACGCTGTTCCTGGCCTATGGCCGGTCCAAGCTGGAGGGGCTCGCCCACCAGCTCCAGGAGAGCGAAGCCCGGTTCCGGTCTGTGGCGGAGACGGCCTCCTGCGCGATCTTCATCTATTCCGACCGCATTGAGTACATGAACGAGGCGGGCTCGCGGATCACCGGATTCTCCCTGGACGAGATCGTGGGACTGCCTTTCCTGAAGCTTGTCCATCCGCTGGACCAGGAGCTGGTGGCCTCCCGCGCCCGGGCCCGGCTGCGGGGCGATTCCGTGCCGCTCCGCTACGAGTTCCGCCTGCAGACGAAGCAGGGGGACACCCGCTGGATCGACTTCGCGGCGGGCACCGTGGCCCTGGGGGATCGGGTCTATGGCCTGGGCACGGCCTTCGACGTCACGGAGCGGGTGAAGGCCAATGAGGCCCGCCTCAAGGTCGAACGCAAGCTGCTGGAGGCGCAGCGGCTGGAGAGCCTCGGCCTGCTCGCAGGGGGCGTGGCCCACGATTTCAACAACCTGCTGACCGTCATCCAGGGCAATGCAGGCATGGTGCGCGAGGCGGCCCACGAACCTGAGCTGGCCCAGACCTGCCTTTGGAACATCGAGGAGACCTGCCGGCGGGCCTCCGACCTCGTGCGGCAGATGCTCGCCTACTCGGGGCGGGGCACGATCCAGTTTCAGCTGCTGGATCTGAACCGGCTGATCCAGGACATCGCTCAGCTGCTCAGCGTGTCCATTCCGAAGTCCATCACTCTGAAGTACGACCTGGCTGAAACCCTGCCCCCCGTCTCCGCTGACGCGGCGCAGCTCCAGCAGGTGGTGATGAACCTGGTCACCAATGCGGCGGAGGCCATCGGCGAGGCGGAGGGCACCGTGACCCTGCGCTCCGGAATCCGTGAACTCGGCGAGACGGATGTGACCGCCCTGCGGGTGGCCGAGGCCCTGAACTCCGGGACCTTCGTCTTCCTCGAGGTGGTGGACACGGGCTCAGGGATGGATGGGGAGACCCAGGCCCGGATCTTCGATCCCTTCTTCACCACCAAGTTCACGGGGCGGGGTCTCGGCCTGGCGGCCATGCAGGGCATCGTCCGGAGCCACGGCGGCGGTGTGGACATCCAGAGCCGGCCGGGGGCCGGGACCCTCTTCCGGGTCTATCTACCCGCGCAGAGCGGAAGGGTGCAAGCGGTTGAACCCGCCGAATCCGCCGAGGCCCACACCAGGATGGTCGGAGCCGGCCTCGTGCTGGTGGCCGACGACGAGCCGGGCATCCGCGACTTCGCCCGACGCGTCCTGGAACGCGCTGGGTTAGAAGTCATCGTCGCGAAGGATGGCGTGGAGGCTGTGGAGCATGTGCGCGCCCACCAGCAGGAGCTGCGCCTCGTGCTGCTGGACCTGACCATGCCGAAGCTGGGGGGCGAGGAGGCCCTGCTGGAGATGCGGGCCCTGAGCTTCACAGGGCCCGTCATCCGCTGGAGCGGCTACTCCCTGAACGAAGGCGTCCCGGATCCCAAGGCTCCCTTCCTGCGGAAGCCCTTCAGCGCGGAAGAGCTGCTGGCGGCCGTGGGAAAGGCGCTGAAATGAGACCGCTCAGCGCTCAGCCAGCAGTCGGTTGACCCGCGAGAGCAGCAGGTTCTCCTGATAGCCGGACCACATGGCTGCGAGCCCACCCTCCTTGTCGATCAGGAACACGGTGGGCAGGGAGTCCAGCTCGTTCACCAGGTTGCTGAGTCCGTGTTCGCCCAGGCCAAGGCGCATGACCTCGACGCCGTCGAAGTAGGTCTTCTTGGTCCTCAGGAAGCTCATGACCTCGGGCCAGGGCTCGAAATGTACCGGCCAAAGGGTGAGGTTCAAGCGGAGCTGGATGACCTGCTGCTGGAAGTTCCGGAACTCCTGGAGCATCTTCATGGAGGGCTCGCAGCGGGTGCTCCAGAAGCCGACGACCACGATGCGCCCCTTGAGGTCGGCGAGGGTCTTCAACTGTCCATTCAGATCGGTGGCGCCGAATGCGGCGACATTACGGCGTGAGCCCTTGGCGATGACCTCATCGACGGCTGCATCCTTCAGGGGACGTGCGCCCGCTGCTCGGTGGGCGCCCACGGAGGTGTCGTTCACTCGTGGGCAGCCTGGTGAACCCAGGGAGAGTTCCTTGAAGGAGCGGGCATCCTGAGCGGCAAGGGCCACCCCGATCGTGAGGGTCGCGATGAGGCCACGGAGCATGAATCACCTGAAGGGCTTCGGCCGGAGGGAGTGGATCAGGTTTGGAATACCTCAGTTGACCAGCGTCCCCACCGGCTCGCCGCTGACGGCGGCCACCAGGTTGCCGGGCTTGTTCATGTCGAACACGAGAATGGGCAGCTTGTTGTCCATGCACAGTGCGATAGCCGGGGCATCCATGACCTTCAACCCCTTTTCCAGCACGTCCTGGAAGCTGATGTGGTCGAAGCGGGTGGCAGTGGGATCCTTCTTGGGATCGGCGGTGTAGATGCCATCCACGTTGGTGGCCTTCATCACCACTTCCGCATTGACCTCGTTGGCCCGGAGGGCCGCGGCCGTGTCGGTGCTGAAGTAGGGATTGCCCGTGCCTGCGCCGAAGATGACCACGCGGCCCTTCTCGAGGTGGCGGGTGGCGCGGCGGCGGATGTAGGTCTCGGTGACCTTGGGCATCTCCAGACCGCTGAGGGTGCGGGTGTGCACGCCCTTGTGCTCCAGGGCATCCTGCAGGGCCAGGGCGTTGATCATGGTGGCCAGCATGCCCATGTGGTCGGCGGTGGTGCGGTCCATGCCCTTGGTGGCGCCGGCCACGCCGCGGAAGATGTTGCCGCCGCCGATGACCAAGGCCACCTCCACGCCCATTTCACGGATGGTCTTCACCTGGTCGGCGATCATGGACACCACGGCCGGATCGATGCCGCCCTTCTGCTCGCCCATGAGGGCTTCGCCGGAGAGCTTGAGGAGGATGCGCTTGAATTTCATGGGTACCCCGGGAGTTGATAAAGCCTAGCCCAAAAAAAGGGCGGCACGGATGCCGCCCTCGTTCGGTCGATTCAAAACCTCACTTGGCGGCGGCCACTTCGGCGGCGAAGTTCTCGCTGCGCTTCTCAAGGCCCTCACCCATGATGTACTTCGTGAAGCGGCGGATGCTGAGCTTCTCGCCGATCTCCGCGGTCTTCTGGGACAGGTACTGCTGGATGGTGAGGTCGGGGTTCATGATGAAGGGCTGCTCGAGGAGGCAGACCTCCTTGAAGATGCTGTTCATCTTGCCCTCGACGATCTTCTCGACGATGTTCTGGGGCTTGCCGGTGGCCAGGGCCTGCTCGGTGGCGATGCGCTTCTCGGTGTCCAGGAAGTCCTGGGTGACCTCATCCTTGGTGACGAAGCGGGGCGCGGGATCGGCGGCCGCGATGTGCATCGCGATTTCCTTCACCAGGCGCTGGAAGGCCTCATTGCGGGCCACGAAGTCGGTTTCGGAGTTCACCTCGACCAGCACGCCCACGCGGCCGCCGGGGTGGATGTAAGCCTCGACGATGCCTTCGGCGGCGATGCGGTCGGCCTTCTTGGCGGAGGCCGCCAGGCCCTTCTTGCGCAGCCACTCGTTGGCGGCTTCCATGTCGCCGTTGCTCTCTTCCAGGGCCTTCTTGCAATCCATCATGCCGAGGCCGGTCTTCTCGCGCAGTGCCTTCACGTCTAGGGCGGTGAATGCCATGTCATCTCCTGATCGTTGGGGATTCAGAACATCAGCCATCAGCGGGCGGACCACCGATGGCTGACGAATGGGTGGGTTTGGGTCTAGCCCTCGACTTCCATCTTCTCGGCCATCATCTTCTTCATGTCTTCGCTGTCGCCCTTGTCCCGGAAGGACTGGCGCCCTTCGAGGATGGAGTCGGCCACGCGCTCGGAGAAGAGCAGGATGGAGCGGATCGCGTCGTCATTGGCGGGGATCACGTAGTCCACCATGTCGGGATCGCAGTTGGTGTCCACGATGCCCACGACCTTGATGCCGATCTTCTTGGCCTCGGTGACGGCGATGTCCTCGCGGTGCGGATCGATGACGAAGATGACGTCGGGCAGCGCGCGCATGTCGCGGATGCCGTGGAAGGAGGCCTCCAGCTTTAGGCGGGTGCGGTTCAGGGTGAGCAGTTCCTTCTTGGAGAGCTGGGCCGTGCGGGCGGGATCGGCCAGGGTGGCCTCGATCTCGCGGAACTTCTCCAGGCTCTTCTTGATGGTGGCGAAGTTGGTCAGCATGCCGCCCAGCCAGCGGTTGTTCACGTAGAAGGCGCCGCAGCGGGCGGCCTGCTCGGCGATGAGCTCCTGGGCCTGGGGCTTGGTGGCCACGAAGAGGAAGTTCTTGCCCTCGGAGGCGGACTTGGTGAGGAAGTTCGCCGCGGTGTTCCAGAGGCGCAGGGTCTTCTGGAGGTCGATGATGTAGATGCTGTTGCGGGCCCCGAAGATGTACTTCTTCATCTTGGGGTTCCAACGCTTGGTCTGGTGTCCGAAGTGGGCACCGGCTTCAAGCAGTTCCTTCATCTGGATGGCAGCCATGCTGGCCTCCCTGGTCAAGCGGCGATGGTTAGAAGGACGCCGCGGGTGGGATGAAAGGCTTCGGGTTGGTTCCCTCGGCCCGAATCGCCCGCTTTCGCGGGCCGGGAAAACAGAAGGGGGATCCGAGGATCCCCCTTCCAGAGACGAACTAGCGCTTGCTGAACTGGAAGCGGCGACGGGCGGCCTTGCGACCGGGCTTCTTGCGCTCCTTCATGCGGGGGTCGCGGGTCAGGAGACCGGCGCCGCGCAGCAGGGACTTCAGCTGATCGTTGTAGCCGAGCAGGGCGCGGGAGATGCCCATGCGGATGGCCGAGGCCTGGCCGGCGGGGCCGCCGCCGCAGACGCTGATGATCATGTCGAACTTGCCGTCGAGGTCGGCCAGCACGAGGGGCTGGTGGACCATCATGCGGAGCACGGCATTGGGGAAGTAGTTCTCCAAGCTGCGGCCGTTGACGGTGATCTTGCCGGTGCCGGGGCGCAGGAAAGCGCGGGCGGCCGCGCTCTTGCGGCGACCGGTTCCGTAGTTCTGGGAAATGGCCATGGGGTCCTCGCCTCTACTTCTGGATGGTCAGGATCTGGGGCTGCTGGGCGGACTGATCGTGCTCGGGGCCCGCGTAGACCTTGAGCTTGCGATACATCGCCCGGCCGAGGGGGCCCTTGGGCAGCATGCCCTTGACCGCGCTCTCGATGATGCGCTCGGGGAAGGTCGCCTTCATCACCTCGGCGCGGACTTCCTTCATGGAGCCGGGCTGGGTGGTGGTGCGGCGGTAGAACTTCTGCACGCCCTTCTTGCCCGTCAGCACGGCCTTGTCGGCGTTGATGACGATCACGTGGTCGCCGGTGTCGAGGAACGGGGTCCAGGTCGGCTTGTTCTTGCCGGACAGGACATCCGCGACGGCGGTGCTGAGGCGGCCCACGGCGACGCCCGTGGCGTCCACCAGGAACCACTGGCGCTTGACATCATTGGCTTTCGGGAAGTACGTGCTCATGGCCTGCTCCGGAATCACGTTCGATCCGCAAACACACCACCCCATGGGTGGAGAATTCACAGAAGGGAAAGCTTATCGCTGGCAGCCCGGAGGGTCAAGCCGGGATTTCTAGGCGGGGCAATCCGCGAGGCGCCACAGCTCCTGGGCGATGCGGGCAGCGGCGTTGCCGTCCACCAGGGCCATGCCGTCCCGCACCTGCTCCTGGCGGTTATCCTGGCCCTCGGGGCCGAGCCATTGGGCCAGGGCCTCGCGCACGATGACCAGGTCCGCCCCGGGACCCACGCCCAGGTCGAAGCAGCCGTTGGCCATGGCTAGGTCGGAGAGGATGCCGTGCTGCCGCTCGTTCTGGCCCCAGACGGCGGCGGGGATGCCCATGCAGAGGGATTCGGCGAGGGTCACCCCCGCCGAGCACCAGAGGGCGTCATACTCCGGGATGCGCTGAGTGAGGCCCGGCAGGCTGCGGACCACGGTGCAACCTGGGAAGGGATCGCCCTGGATGCCGTTGGGGGCCAGCACGGTGCAGGTGCCGCGCCAGCGGTCCTCGGCGGCCAGGCGGGCCAGGGTGTCGTAGGCCTGCTGGGCGAGGTTCGGCCCGTCGCTGCCGCCGAAGGTGACCAGCAGCTTGTGGACTGCCAAAGGCTGGAGCGGCATGCGTTTGGGCCGGAGGGCCAGGGCGGCCTTGTCCACCACGATGAAGTGGGACCCGCGCAGGACGCGGCAGGCGCCGGAGGTGGTCTCGAAGGGGCGCACCTTGCAGCCGTTCACCACCTTCACGGGGTGGTCGGGCCAGCACACGCCTTCGAGGAAGGGCTGGAAGAGGAGGTCCGCCGACTCGTGGGCGTCGGTGTCATCCTCCATCACGGCCACCTTCAAGGGGCGCAGCGACTGAAGGAAGGCGGGGGTGGTGTCCCACTGATCGACCAGGACCACGGCGGCGCGGGCCTTGAGCGCCTCGGGCAGAGGCGCGTGGAGGTCCTCGCCGAGGTCGCTCGCCTCGCAGGCCAGGGGCTGGTCCAGGAAGGGATGGCGGCCCCCGCCCACGCGGCGGGCGCGATCGTCGCCCGTGATGGCGATGCAGGCCTGACCGCCGAGGCCGCGCCAAGCCTCCTGCAGGGCGAGCGCCCGGGCCACATGGCCCAGCCCAAGGCGCAGATCGGCGTGGACGCGGAGGATCAGCAGGGGGGACATGATCCGGAGAGTCTAGCGGTATGAGCCAGGAATGGGGAGTGGGGAGTGGAAAATGCTTGAGGTCGTTACGCACCGTGTGAAAGGCTGGCGGATCTGATCGGAGATCTTCATGTCCACAACCATGCTCCCCCAGGCACCCGGTGCCAGCACCGCCAAAACCACCGGGATCCTGTCCATCGTCCTCGGGATCCTCTGCCTTCCGGTGGGCTTGATCCTTGCCATCGTCGCCCTGGTCCAGCACAACAAAGCCAAGAATGCCTATGCCGCGAACCCCGAAGCTTTCCAACCGGTGGGGAGTGTCGGGCTCGTCACTGCCATCGTCGGCCTCATTCTGCCCCTGGTCCTGGCGGTCATCGGGATCATTGCCGCGATCTCCATTCCAGCGCTGCTGGGACAGCGGAGTCGAGCCCGAGATAAGGCTTCAATTTTGACCATGAGCTCGGCCCTGAGTGAGCTGGTGATGGAGTATGACAAGCAGCTTGAGCAGCGGATCAGCCGTGAGGAACTCCTGGCCCGGATGGAATCCAGGCTGAAATCTCTTGGTCAGGAGACGAAGAACCCCTGGAACCCGGCTGCCCCCGCCTTCGAGTATCGAATCGAGTTGGTGGACGCGACGACTCCCGAGGGTATCTATGAGGCCGCCAGGGCTCGGGCAGTCGAGAAGGGCGCTTCCGTGTTCGTACTATCAGGGCCTATTTCCCCGCAGGGAGGGGGGCGGCAACTTGCAGGCGCAGTAAGGCTCCAGATGCCAGTGAACGGATCCTCCGTGGTCACCAAAGTTGTGGCGCTGGATTGAACATGGATACCTTCGCCCCAGCCGTTCCCGCCCCCGGCGCCAAGGCCGCCAAGCTCTGCGGCATTCTGGCCATCCTCTTCGCCCTGACGTGCGTCGGCTTCCCCATCGCCATCTTCCTCGGCATCGTCGCGCTGGTGCAGCAGGCCAAGGCCAAGCGCCTCGCCAAGGCGAAGCCGGAGACCTACCTGCCCGTGCCGGCCACGGGGCTGGTCACGGGCATCATCGGGCTGGTGCTCCCCGTCCTGATGCTGCCCTTGGTTGGCATCGTCAGCGCCATCGCCATCCCGGCCTTCCTGGGCCAGCGCGATCGGGCTCGGGAAATGGCAGTGCAGGCCATGGTCGAGGCGGCGCGCCAGAAGGCAGAGGTCATTGTGACGGAGCTGCATGCCAAGGCCCCGGGGCAGGTTCCCTCCCAAGACGTCGTGATCCAGGCCCTGGCGCGGGACCCCGGCATCCAGGCCTTCAAGAATCCCTACAATCCTTCGGCGCCCGCCTTCAAGCGGGGGAAGGAAGGGGTGCTGGGCTCCGTGACGGTCTATCCGGATGTGGAAGAGGTGGGCGGTGTCACCACCTGGTCCATCAAGTTCCGCGGGACCGCCCGCCGCGGCGCGCAGGACCGCTTGATCGAGGCCGAGGTCATCACCCACACCCAGGAGAAGGTCCAGGGCCGCACCGAGGATGGCTGGGAAGTGGTCAACCCGCCGGTGGAGTCCCCGTCGCCGAAGGACTGACCGTCAGGGATAGGGATGCCCCTCGGCGAAGCCGGGCCGGGGGGCGTCGATGTTCGGAGCTTCGGCGATGGGCCAGCCGTCGGCGAAGTACGCCTCCTTGTAGCGCACGTAGCGAGCCCAGACGCTGGTGGCGATCTCCCGCTGTCTGTCGCTGAGGGGGCCCTTCACGACCGCGGGCCAGCCGGCCACCAGACTGTGGGGCGGAGCCTGGAAACCTTCGCGGACCAGGCTGCCGGCGGCCACCAGGCAGCCTTCTCCGATCTCGGCGCCATCCATGATGGTGGTGCTCATGCCGATGAGCGCGCCTCGGCGGATGGTGCAGCCATGCAGCATGACGTTGTGGGCCACGCTCACCTCCTCCTCGATGAGGAGGGGCCAGATGGTGTTGGAGACGTGCAGGCAGCAGGCGTCCTGGATGTTGGCGCGGGCGCCGATGCGGATCCAGTTCACGTCCCCGCGAATGACGCAATTGAACCAGATGCTGGCGTCGTCGCCGATGCTGACATCGCCCAGGATCAGCGCGTTGTCGGGCACGAACACACGGGATCCGAGGCGGGGGACCATGCCTTGAAAGGGACGGATCATGGGATTCTCCGGGGTCTGAGTCTAGCCCAGGGGCATCCAGCCCGGACAAGGCGGCCAGTGGGCGCGGACGGGCTCCTCCCTTCAGAGTACCCTGGGAGGATGACTGATCAGCTCATCCCCACCCGTCGCGCCTTCCCCGCGGACGATCCGATCTTCGCCCTGAACGCCGAGGCCCAGGCCCGCAAGGCCACGGGCGAGTCTATCCTCAACGCCACGGTAGGGGCGCTGCTGGATGAGGCCGGGCAGCTGGTGGTGCTGGATTCGATCATGGATCTGTGGCGGGAGCTGACGGCTCTCGAAGTGGCGCCCTACGCCCCCATTGCCGGCGATCCCGCGTTCCTGAATGCCCTCGTCCAGCGCCACTGGCCCTCCCTCCAGTCGGCGGGGGCCGCCTGTGCCACGCCTGGAGGCAGCGGGGCGATCTCCCTCGCCATGCGCAACTTCCTGGAGGCGGGCCAGAAGGTGCTGACCACCGCCCCGTTCTGGGGGCCGTACGCCACGATGGCGGCTGAGAACGGCCTGAGCCTGGCCACGGTTCCCTGGCCCGAAGTGGGTCAGCCCCTGGATGTCGTTGCCTGGACCAGGGCCATCCAGGATTTGCTGAAGGCGCAGGGGCGGGTACTGCTCATCCTCAACGACCCCTGCCACAACCCCACGGGACGAAGCCTGAGCGCCGCGGATCGCCGGGCGTTGGGCGATCTCCTGCATGGGGCTTCGGCCCTGGGGCCCATCACCCTGCTTCTGGATTTCGCCTACCTGGACTACACCCGTGACCCGGCCGCCGTGGCGGCGGCACTGGCGGACTATGCATCTCTGGGCGCCGAAGGCCGGATCCTGGTGGGGGCCTCCATGTCCCTGTCGAAATCGATGACGCTGTACGGCGCGCGTTGCGGGGCCGTGGCTTTCCCCTGGAGCAGGGATCCGGCCCTGCAGGCGGCACTCACCCAATCCTGCCGCGGCACCTGGTCCAACTGCGCCAAGGCCCCCCAGGCGCTGCTCCTGCGCCTGGCGAAGGAGGGCAAGGCGCAGGAGCGACTGGCGGACGAACACCGCCACTGGTCCGAGGTCCTGTCTGCTCGGGCCGCGGCCCTGGATACCGCCCTTGTGGCGGCGGCCATGCCGCCGGTCCACTGGATGGGGGGCTTCTTCGTCTGCGTGCCGGCGCCCGATCCCGAGGCTGTCTGCGCTCGGCTGAAAGCCCAGGGCGTCTTCACCGTGCCCTTGCCCGAGGGCCTGCGCGTGGGCCTCTGCGGTCTGCGGTCCTCGGAGGCGCCGCGTTTCGCCCAGGCGCTCCGGCAGGTCTTGTCGGTCCGCTGATTCGGGCTTGGAAAGGCCCTCATCCTGGGGTATTCTGATCGACCGCGGGCGTATAACTCAGCGGTAGAGTGCTACCTTCACACGGTAGAAGTCCCAGGTTCGAATCCTGGTACGCCCACCACTCCAAGCCAAGGCCCTGATCGTGATCGGGGCCTTTTCTTCTTCCCGCCTGTCCTGTTTCCCCGTCCGCCCTCCATCCTTCGGGAGCCCCCATGCCTCTGATCCTCGCCACCCAGGTTCGCGCCGGGATGATCGTCAACTTCGAGAACGAGCTCTGCCGCGTCATCAGCGTCGAGCATCAGACCCCCGGCAACCTGCCGGCCCGGGTGCAGGTGAAGATGAAGCGCCTCAAGGACGGCATCAACCGGGAGAATCGCTTCGGCAGCTCCGACAAGGTGGACAAGGCCAGCCTCGAACAGCACATGCTCGAGTTCCTCTATGAGGACGGCGACAATCTCATCTTCATGAACAACGAGACCTACGAGCAGCTGGAGGTCAACAAGGACATCCTGGGAGACGACATGGTCTTCCTCGAGCCGAACATGCAGGTGGAGATCGAGTTCTACGAGAGCCAGCCCATGGGCGCCACCCTGCCCCCCAGCGTGGTCCTGGAGATTCTGGAGACCGATCCGGTCATGAAGAACGCCAATGCCACGGGCTCGTACAAGCCCGCCAAGCTGAACAACGGCATCACCGTAGGCGTCCCCCCCTACATGGAGGCTGGACAAAAGATCCGCGTGAACACGGTGGACCGCACCTTCATGGAGCGGGTGAAGTAGCTGCCAGATCCAGATGCAGGCTCCGGACGGTCGGGGGGGCTTGGCCAAGCCTCCGCTCCAGGTCTGGAGCGAGGGGCCGGGCTGCCTCGGGGAGGATCAATCACCCTCAAGGTGATCTGAAGATGTGCCGATACAGGAGCGGTAGGCAGAAGCCGCCGGGACCTTGTCCTCCATGATTTTTCCCGGACGAAATTCCAACCCCGCGGTAAAGTACTGGTCGGTTGGTTCCCGGGGGCGTGACCTAGGTCACAATCGGACGGGAATTATGCGATAACTGACGGATTCACCCGGTGGAGCCCCATGCCTCAAGCAGTCCTCAACCTGAGAAGGATCGAGTTCCTGGCCGGGCTGCCGATGAACGCAGCCGAGGAAATGGCCAGCATCGCCGAACTCCGACGCTTCCCGGACGGAGCCCGCGTCTACACCCAGGGTGACCTCGTCTCGGGAATCTATGTCGTGGTCAAGGGCGGGCTGAAGGTCTTCCGCACCGATGGCCGGGGGCGGGTTCAGGTGCTCCAGTTCCTCAAGGTGGGCGACTGCGTGGGTGAAGTGCCGGTCTTCGATGGCGGACCCACGCCTTCCAGCGCCGAATCCCATGGCGAGACGGAGTGCTGGCTCATTCCGGCAGCGCCGCTCCGCCAGATCGTGCACCGCCATCCCGAAGTGGCCGAGATGATCATCCACCACTTCACCGCCAAGGTGCGCCACCTGGTGACCCTGGTGGAGACCCTCAGCCTGCACAGCGTCCCCGAGCGCGTGGCCCAGCTGCTGCTGGAGGCCCACGAATCGAATCCCATGCGGTCCCTGGTGGAGTTCCAGGAGACCCAGGAAGACCTGGCCCAGTGCATCGGTGCCAGCCGCGAGGCCTTCAGCCGGGCCTTGCGCCTGCTGACGGACCTGGGACTCATCCAGAGCACCTTCCCGGTGGTGCGCATCCTGGACCTGGGCAAGCTGCAGCGCTACGCGAAGGGCTGATCCCTACACCACCATAAGGTAACGCACCTTGGTGCCCGCCTCTTCGCCCGGGGCCTCGATCCACGCGAAGGCATCCGCCCGTGCCAGGGTGACGAGGTCTGCCGAGCCTTTGCCGGGCAGTGGCTCAAGGCATCCCTCCAGCAGGCGGCAGGGGTGGAGCAGCGGCCGGTCGCCCTTGTGCCTCACGGGGGCGCTCAGGCGCGCCCGGCGCCACGGGTCGGGCGCCCCGCGGCCCTCCAGCCGGGCCAGCGCGGCCCCCAGGAAGAGCAGGCCGTTCAGATAGGCCGAGACGGGATTCCCCGGCAGGCCCAGCACCAGCAGGTCCCCCAGAAGGGCTGCGAGCATGGGCTTGCCCGGCTTGAGGCGGATGCGGTGGAAGAGGATCGTCGCACCGAGATCCCGGAGCACCGCCGGCAGGTGGTCATGCTCTCCCATGCTCACGCCCCCGGAGGTCAGGAGGATGCGGATGTCTCCGGGCTGGCGCAGGGCGGCGGCCAGGGCTGTGGGTTGGTCTGGAAGGGCGGGGCGGAGGTCCACCTCGGCACCCATGGCGTGGGCCAGAGCCGCGAGCATGGGGCCATTGGAATCGCGGATCTGGTGCGGGGCCGGTTTCGGCACCAGCTCGTCGCCCGTGGAGGCCACACCCACGCGGATGCGCGACCTGGGTGGAAGCGCCTGGCCCTCCTGCGCCAGGAGGGCGATGCGCGCCGCGTTGAAAGGGCCTCCGGCGGGCAGCAGCAGGTCGCCGGCCCGGGCCTGATCGCCCTGGCGACGGACATGATCCCCGGGCTCCGGAGTGATGGTTGGGACGAGGCATTCACCAGCGGGCTCGAGCTGTTCCACCGGCACGATGGCGTCGGCGCCCCGGGGCAGCGCCGCGCCGGTCATGATGCGGACGGCGGTGCCGGGGGTGACGGTGAAGGCGACGGGATTGCTGCCAGCGAAGAGGGTGCCCAGGATGTGGCGCGGCGCGCAGCCCTCCGACGCCATGAGGGCGATGCCGTCCATGCTGGCGCGGTCCGTGGCGGGGTCATCCCGTTCGGCGCGCAGCTCGGGCATGGAGGGGGCGGGCAGGGCCCTCCAGAGGCGCTGCAGGGCCTCCTCCAGAGGCAGCAGGTCGGGGTGGTCGCAGGTCATCGCCATGCCTCGATCATAGGCGTTCCCCGTTCAGCAGAACCTCCCCGCCCCGCTCCCTCCGGCCGTCAGGAGCCTCAGGCGTTTTTCGGAGGGCGCGCTTCGGCTTCTTTCTGATGGCGGATGTCCATGAGCTGGAGGTCCCGGATGGTGGCCTCCGTCATGGAGGAGCTCACCTGGGTTTTCACGGCGGCCCAGGCATCGTGCAGTGGGCAGGGATGGTCGCCGCCGCAGGTGGGGAAGCCCATGATGCAGCCGTCCATGGCGTCGGGGCCCTCGAGGGCCGCCACCACTTCGCCGACGGTGATGCGGTGCGAGGGGCGGGTGAAGCGGAAGCCGCCCTTGGGACCGCGCACCGATTCCAGGATGTCGGCCTGCACGAGACCCTGCAGGATCTTCGCGAGGTAGGGGCCGGGGAGCTCCAGCTTGGCGGACAGGTCCTTCGCCAGGCTGAAGGATCCATCTTCGGGAAGCGCCGCGAGGGCGCGGAGGGCATAGCCAGTGGCTGTGGAGAAGAGCATTCAGGAATCCTTATTCTGAATCGAGCATCGAGCCCAATGATTCAGGAGTCCAGCCCGTTGTGACCGATGTCCGGGGTTCGGCTCAGAGGAGTGCCCGCCAGAGCAGGGCGAGCCCGATGACGCTCAGGCCGCCCTCACGCCAGCCGAGGGTGCGAGCGGGGACCGCGCGGTACGGGGCGAGCGCCCGCAGGTAGAGCAGCACCGCCCAGCCGGTCCACAGCGCCCCCGCCAGTCCCCTGGTCGCCAGCAGGAGGGCGGACGAGCCGACCAGCAGGGCGTGGAGGAGATGGACGATGAGCCTCCGCCGGCGCAGGTCGGATGGCTCGATCCCATGGGCCTGGCCCAACCAGCGGCGCACGTGGGCGAGGTTGGCGCTGCCCACGAGGGTGACGAACCACCAGGCGCGGAGGGCCGAAAGCAGCGGATCTCCGCCCGCCACGAGCATGGCTGCGGCCAGTCCCGCGAAGGCGCCCTGGGCCGCCATCTCCACGGCGAGGGAGCGGGTCGTCCGGGCCAGATCGGCCCGCAGGGCGAGGAGGACGAGGGGCGCGACACAGGCCAGGGGGAGGAGGAACCGGGCATCGGCAATGACCAGGGCCAGAATCCCGAAGGCGATGGCCAGGGCACCGAGCAGGAGGAGGGCGCGGATCTGGGCAGGATCCCTCTGCCCGAGAAGCACCCGCCGCAGCGGTGGCCGGCCCAGGAAGAAGGAAATCGCCGCCAGGCCCAGGCAGAGCCCGGCGAGGCTGGGGCGCAGCAGGAGGCCCAGCACCAGCGGGAACCCGAGCATGAACCAGCTGCCGTGTTCGGCGGGCAGGATGGAGCGGAGGGGAGGCAGCCACTTGGTCATTTCGGTATCAAAACTCCGAAATAAAGTGTGACCCCTTTCCCGCCCTCAAGCCATGCGTCTGGTCACACCTCGGAAGCGATGAGGCGCAGGCCCTCCAGGGCCTCTTCCATGGTGAGGAAGACGGGCAGCCCGGCCGCCCGCAGTTCCTGGCGGTAGAGGTCGAAGAGGACGCCCCCCTCCACCGCCACGCCCAGCCATTTGCCGGAAGCCGTGGCCAGGCGGACCAATTCGGAGGCGAAGGCCCGGATGGCTTCAGGCCGTGTCGTGTCGAGGCGCACCGTGAGGGGCACCAGGCCCACGACCACGGCCTCGGCTTCGGATTCCAGGAGAATCTTGGCCGCCGCCAGGTAGGCAGACTCGTTGGCCATGGGGGTGAGGTCCAGGGGCAGCCGGGCGCTGACGAGGCCCGTCAGGCCCTCTGCCTCGATGGCGGTCGCGAGGGCCGCGGTTTCGGACTCCGACAGCCGAGCGCCCCGGAATGGCCCGCTCAGCAAGTCGGCGGAGGCCACCGACTCGAAGCCCGCGTTGGTCATGATGGCCACCGAGCCGGGTCGACCCTCAGGATAGGTGCCGAGCCAGGCGAGGGCTGCATCGAAGGTCTCCATCCGCTCCGCGAGCATCGCGCCCGCGCGACGCAGCAGGGCGGCCTGCAGGGCGTGGTCGCCCGCGAGCGCCCCGGTGTGGCTGCTGGCGGCGGCCATGCCCTCCTGGCTGCGGCCTCCCTTGTAGAGAAGGACGCGACGGCCTGCCTTGCGCAGGGTCCGGGTGGCCTGGGCCGTGGCTTGGAGATCGGCGGGAGCAAAACCTTCCAGATAGGCGCCCACCACCTTCACGGCGGCATCCGTGGCGAAGCCGTGCAGGAAATCCGAACAGCGCACGTCCATCTGGTTGCCGATGGCGATGGCCGCGCGCAGGCCCAGCTCGGGGCGGCGGCTCAGGCGGGTGATGAGGAAGGCACCGCTCTGGCTGACCAGGGCGAGGTGGCCAGGCTTGGCCGTGAGGGGCAGCTTCACCTCGGGGATGAACAGTGTGTTGAGGGCCGAGTCGGGGCTGAAGAGGCCCAGGCCGTTGGGACCCACGACGGCGGGAGTCCACTTCCCGGCGCGGCGGTGCTCCTCCAGGCAGGCCACGAGCCGCTTGCCCAGGCCGTCGGTATCGGCGCCATCGCCCAGACCCCCGGCCACCAGGTAGACCACGGTGGCGCCCCCGCCTTGGCGGCAGAGCTGCTCCACGGCCTCGAGGGTCTGCACGGCCGGCAGGGAGAGGATGAGCTGATCGGTGGGGGCGCCTGCGAGCTCTGCGACGGAGGCCAGGCAGGGCAGGCCCAGGAATTCCTTGGAGCCGGGCTTGATGAGCCGCAGGGCGCCTGATGGCAGCTTCGACTTCTGCACGTTCTCGAGGATGATGCGGCCCACGGTGCCTTCGCGGCTGGAGACGCCGGCGATGACGAGGCGCTGGGGGTTGACCAGGGCCTGGTACCAGGCCGGATCCGGAGCCGCGATGGTCGCCTGTGCGGAATCCTCCAGCGTGCCCACGCCATCCAGCGCGGTGGGCAGGCCCTCGCTGTCCAGCACGATGGGGTTGAGCTCGAGCAGGGTGACGCCCTCGCGCTCCAGGCCCTGCACCGCGCGCCAGAGGCCCTGGAGGAAGGCCAGCAGTTTCGCCTCGTCGGTGAGCGCCTCGGTGCCTCGTTGGCGACCGAGCCAGGTGCGGCCCAGCCAGTGGGCGCAGAGGTCCGAGAGGGCCTGCTCCGGGGTGGTGAGGGCGATGGGCCAGATCATGGGCGGAGCCATGGCAGCCCAGGCGTCGGCCTGGAGGCCGCCGATGCCGCAGACCACCAGCCAGCCGGCGTCGGGATCGCGCTTGAGGGAGACCAGGGCCTCGGTGGGGAGGCCGGACAGCTTCTTGAAGGCCACCTTCTCGCAGACGAGGCCGCCGATCCAGGGATGTTCGGCCACGCGCTGCCGCATGGCCGCGGCCTCGGCTCTCAGGGCCTCCACCTCGAAGGTGCCGAAGTGCACCGCACCGCGGTCTGACTTATGCCAGAGCTGGTCCGCAATGCCCTTGAGCACGATGGGTTCCCCAACCTCGAAGGGAAGGTTGCCGGATTCGATGAAGCCGTGGCGAGGCACGCGCAGGCCCGCGGCGGCGAGCAGGCCGTAGGCCCGCCCCTCGTGGAGGAATCCCGTGGCCGTGTGCATGTCAGACTCCCACTGCTTCCTGGACCAGGCCCCGGCCCGCGTTGAAGGCCTCGATGTTCTTCTCGGTGACCCGGGCGCCCTTGGCGGAGAAGCGCTCGGTGATCACGTCGTGCCAGACGGCATCGGAGACCGGCAGGAATTTGGAAGCCATGCCCAGCAGGGCCATGCCACCGGCCTGCCGGTGGTTGAGCTTGCGGGCCAAGTCCTCGGTGTCCACCAGGTGGCACCCGCGGACCTTCTTCAGGGCGGCGTAGACGTCGTCCAGGGGCGGGTAGCCCTCCATGTTTACCTGCGGTTCCTCGGAGACCACCAGGTGCCCGTTCATCCGCAGCATGGCCACGTAGCGCAGGGCCTCCAGGGGTTCGAGGGCGATGAGCAGGTCGGCGCAGCCCTCGTCGATGATGGGCGAGCTGAGGGGAACTTCCGAGAAGCAGACCTGGGCGTGGACGCTGCCGCCCCGCTGGCTCATGCCGTGGATCTCGGATTGCAGTGCATGGAGGCCGCTGCGGCGCAGCGCTTCGAGGACGATCTGGGCGAGGGAGAGGACCCCTTGGCCGCCGACGCCGCCCAAGACAATGCCGTGGATGCGGGGTTCGCTCATGGGCGGGCCTCCGTGCTGCAGCAGGCCTGCTCCGCGCAGGCCTTCAGTTCCTGATCGTGTTCCTTGAGGACGCCCCGGCGGATGGACTGGATGCATTCGCGCCGGAAGACGACCACCGAGGGCCCCGGGTGCTGAAGGGCCGCTTCCATGGCCTTGACGTTGGCCTCGTGCTGCCTGGGCAGGGGCGTGAGGACCTGGACCTGGGAGGCGGGGATGCCCATGCCAAGCACCATGCGCTCCACCTGGTCGAGGGCCTGGCTGGGCTGTTGGCCTGTCATGCCCACCACGCGGTTGTCGAGGATCATGATGGTGACGTTCACGCCGGAATCGGCGGCGGTTAGCAGGGCGGGCAGGCCACTGTGTCCGAAGGTGGAATCGCCGATGACGGCCACGGAGGGGGTCTGGCCGGCCATGGCCGCACCCACGGCCATGCTGATGCTGGCGCCCATCTCGACCACGGCGTGGATGGCGCCCATGGGCTCCTGGGCGGCCAGGGTGTAGCAGCCGATGTCGCCGAAAACCCGGGCCCCGGGCACCCCGAGGTTCTGGAGGGCCTCCTGCATGGCCTCGTAGGCATCCACATGGCCACAACCATCGCAGAACCTGGGCGCGCGGATGGGCAGATCGAGGGCGCTGGCCGACTTGCCGTCGGCGGTGCGCAGCCCCAGAGCCTCCTTGAGCAGGCGCGGCGTCAACTCGCCGGTGCGGGGCAGGGAGCCGTCCAGGCGGCCGTGGATCCTTCCGGCCCGCTGGAAGGTCAGGCGCTCCTCCAGCACCGGGTAGTCCTCCTCGAAGACGAAGACCTCGTCCACCTGGGCAAGGAAGGCCGGCTCGAGCCCGGGATCCATGGGGTAGGCCGCTACCTCCAGACGGGGCATCGCCTTCAATTCAGGGTGTTCGAGGGCGAGCTGCTCGAAGTATGCCCGGCCCATGCCGGCGACGGCCACGCCTACCCGGCCAATGCCCGCCACGAGGCGGTTCATGGGCGCCAGCGCCTCGACCATGCGGGGCTGCTTGGCCAGCAGGTCCACATAGCGGCGGCGCGCGTTGGAGGGGATGAGCACCCAATCCTGGATGGTCTCCTTCGGTGCGAGGCCCAGGCCTGTGGGCTGCATCACCTCACGGCGGACCAGGTGGGCCCGGCAGTGGGCCAGGCGGGTCACCAGGCGCACCATCACGGGCACTTGCAGGGCTTCGGACAGCTCAAAGGCGCGCCAGGTGAAGTCGTAGCACTCCTGCACCGTGGCGGGCTCCAGCACCGGCAGCCAGGCGAACTTGGCCAGGCGGCGGCTGTCCTGCTCGTTCTGGCTGCTATGCATGCCAGGATCATCGGCCACCAGGAGCACCAGGCCGCCCCGCACGCCCGTCAAGGCCGAGTTGGCGTAGGCGTCCATGGCCACGTTCAGGCCCACGTGTTTCATGGTCACCAGGGTGCGGTGGCCGGCGTAGCTCACGCCCAGAGCCAGGTCGTAGGCCACCTTCTCGTTGGCGGCCCATTGGGCCACACGGCCCTCGGGTTCGGCATGGATCATGGCCTCCACGAACTCGAAGCCCTCGGTGGAGGGCGTGCCCGGGTACCCGAACGCGCCCTTGATGCCGGCATCGAAGGCCGCACAGCCCACCGCCTCCACGCCCAGCGCCAGGGTGCCCAATGCCATGTCAACCTCCACCTTCATTCCAGCGGGGAAGTATGTGGGGCCAAGGCCGTGTCAGGGGTCACACGGGCTTGCCGACCCCTTGGGTGTGCGCGGGGTCACAGCCCTTCGAAAAAACCGAAAAAATGAACACGAAATTCCCGGGAACCATTCCCCAGTGCCACAGGTCACAACTTTGTCCTCCGGGGGCTTTCGAATTTCGTCTAAAAACAATGAGAATGCATATTTTTGACCAATATTTCAGATATTAAAATATTGAAAATAAAAATATTTAAAAAAAAATCAGGATTGTCACGAATGCGTGTAGACGACCTTCTATAGAACCATCTGGGCATACCTGCTTGTGCATTCTCTCTCTTGAGGTCGGCTAAATAGCGGCCTACTGTCGATCCTGACCTGACGATCAGCTAGACCCCCCGCCATTCCCAGACATTCCGCTCCACGCACCACTCGTCTTCTGAAACGGCCAAACGAACAGCGCACTGCGAGATGAGGCGAACCATGAAACGACACAATCTTGTGGCCCTGCTTGCCACCCTGATGTCAGCCACGGCCTGGGGCCAGGAGGTCAGCCTGTACGGCACGACCATGGCCCAGATGTGGAAGTCTGAGGTCGGGTTGGACAAGGCCACCTACACCCCGGCGACCCAGTATCTGGGCATCGACGCCAACAAGCTGGGCTCCGACAACCTGTCGCTGCACCTCTTCGGATGGGGGCGGACGGACCTGTCGGATTCCAGCAACCTGGATGGCTCCAAGACCGTGGGCTACTTGAACTTCGGGTACCTGCAGTACCGGTTCAACCAGGCGAATGCCGAGGTCAAGGCTGGCCGCTTCACGGTGAACCAGGGCACCGGCTTCGAGCAGGTGGACGGCGTCAGCCTGCGGACCGACCTCAAGGGTGGCTTCACCCTCTCGGCCTTCGGCGGCAAGCCGGTCCTCTACAAGACGGTGGATCCCACCGCCCAGAAGGACTATGACTTCCAGCGCGATTTCATCTTCGGGACCCGGCTGGGCTGGCGCATCCCCAAGGTGGGCGAGATCGGCCTTTCCTACCTCCAGGACGGCACCAAGGCCGCGAAGGACCTGACCATCCCCTCCACGGTGGACTACACCCGCAAGCAGATGGGTGTGGACCTCCTGATCTCTCCGGCGCCGGTGTTCCAGCTGCGCGGCCGGACGATCTTCGATCTCGCTGATCACGCCACTCTCCCGGTCGGTACCGAGAAGCCCTCGAACATCGCCGAGCACGACTACACCGCCATCGTGAAGTTCGGCTCCAAGGTGATCTTCACGGCCAACGTCGCCGAGCGGAATTTCTACGCCTACTTCGCGGGCACGAACCTGCCCTCCCTGTTCCGCCAGGATGAGAAGGACAAATACAAGGGCTACGGTGGCAGCCTGACCGTGAGCGGCACCGACAACCTGCAGGTGATCGCTGACTTCCGCCACATGAACCGGGAGTCCTTCGGGGATGTGAACCGCGTCGGCGGTGAGATCCGCTACGCCTCCACCGAGAAGCACTACATGGCCGGCCTGGGCGCCCGTTCCGTGAGCGCCAGCAAGACCATCCAGGTGGATCCCACCGCCCCTGGCCGCAGCCTCTCCCACACCGAGTTCCGCGCCTTCACCATGATCGAGCGGAAGCGGCTCTCGCTGAGCCTCGATGGCATCGTCCAGCAGTACAAGGAAGGCAACCCCTACCTGAATGGGCTCACCAGCCTCTATGAGGTGGTGGCCTCGGTGGGTTTCAAGGCGACCGAGAATCTGAAGGTCAGCGGAGACATCAGCCGCGGCAGCACGCCGGTGGCCAAGGATGAGACCCGTGGTCTGCTGCGTGCCGAGTACCGGTTCGGCTTTGGTAAGAAGGGAGGTCAGTAATGGCCCGCAAGTCCGTCCTCCAGTTTTTCGGCGTCCTCCTCGGCCTGGGCGTGCTCATGGCCTGCAGCCTGATCTCTCCTGAGACCAGCTTCGCGGCGACCCACCCGGAAGGCGTGGGTGCCGGCCGGCCCATGTGCTCCGAGTGCCACACCACGGATGTGTCGAAGGGTGCCCTCAAGCCCTATGCCTCCTTTGACCACACCCAGACGTTCGTGAAGAGCCACAAGTACCAGGCGAACCAGGATGCCAACACCTGCGCCTCCTGCCACGCCCAGTCGTTCTGCTCCGATTGCCACGGCGGCAAGGTGCCGATGAAGCCCGCGATCCGCCTCAGCGACAGTCCGGATCGCATGGCGCCGCACCGGGGCGACTATCTGACCCTCCACAAGATGGAAGGGAAGATGGATCCCTCGAGCTGCTACACCTGCCACGGCCGCGCCAACAACGACAAGTGCCGCGCTTGTCATCGGTAGTCATCCGCTGAGTCTCGAAGGGGAATACGATGCGCAACATTAAATGGATGGCGGGAACCTGTTTTGCGATGGCCCTGGCGTTCCTCGCCTGGGGCTGCGCCGGGAAGGCCCAGAAGGCCGTTCCGTTTGAAGAGGTCAAGGGCCAGCATCCGGCCAACTGGATCCAGGTCCACTATGCCGGCTACGCAGCCACGCCTGAGCAGTGCCAGACCTGCCACGGCTCCACCACCAACCCCGCCTTGGCCGGCGGCATCTCCAAGGTGAGCTGCTTCACCTGCCACCCCGGCGGCGTGGACCACCCCGCTGGCTGGGCAGATCCCATGCAGCATGGCCGTCACGCGGCGCAGCTGGCGGTGAACAGCTCCGACATGTTCGCCATGGCCGGTTTCGCCCGTTGCGCGAAGTGCCACGGCTCCAACTACGACAATGGCCCCGCCGTCTCCTGCAAGGCCTGCCACACCAAGGCCCCGCATCCCGCCAAGCCCTGGACTGGCACCACCCTCGCACAGCCCAACCACACGCAGACGGATGTCTCGAACGCCCCTGAGTGCGCCAAGTGCCACACGGCTGGTGCGAATTCGACCATGAAGCCCCTGACCACGCCGCCCGCCGGCACGGCTCCTGGCTGCTTCAACGAGACTCTCTGCCACGGCACCAACATCGCCCGCCCCTAACCCAGGACTGGGCCGTCCCACCCACGAAGCCAAAGGAGGTGCCCCATTTCCTTTAGTGAACCAAGCCTCTCACGTCCTTCCTTCTTCCACCGCTTCACCACCTCAATTCAAGGAGAACTGAACATGAAGCATCGTCCCTTCAAACAGCTCTGCGGGCTTCTTGCCTCCGCAGCGATCGCCCTCGTGCTGATCGGTTGCAACGGGAAGGCCGGCCAGAACGGCGCTACCGGTGCCACCGGCCCCGCCGGCCCCACGGGCCCCACCGGCCCCACTGGTCCTACCGGCCCCACGGGCCCCACTGGCCCCTCCGGCGCGACCCTGATCAATGCCGCCGCCCTGACCCCCGATGAGTGGGCTGCCCAGTCCTTCACCGGGACCATTACCAGCGCGTCGGTTTCCGCCGCTGCCGGTAAGCCCGTCGTGAACTTCAAGGTCACCGACAAGTACGGCACGCCCGTGATCGGCCTCGGCTTCACCGCCAAGTCCTCCACGGCCCTCTACGCCGGCTACCAGAACCTCTCGCTGAGCATCTGCAAGCTGGTTCCTGGCACCAACGGTGGCCCCAGCATCTGGGTCAACTACATCGTGACCTCGACGCCCACCACCACCACCGCGGCCGCCCCCTCCAAGCCCAGCACCGACAGCGTCGGCACCCTGGTGGACAACGGCGATGGCTCCTACAAGTACACCTTCTTCCGTGACATCACCGCCGCCCAGGCCTTCCTGGATGCCGCGACCTACACGGGCAACAACAAGCGCGCCGACCTCGGCGACGTGACCTTCAACGCCAACCTGGTCCACCGCGTCAGCATCCAGATCGGCGGCAACGCCCGCGGCACCGGCTCCAACACCCCTGACGGCTCCAACACCGCCATCCCCGGCGTGCCCGTCAAGAACCCCGCCAACATCATCTACGACTTCGTGCCCGCCACGGGCGCCGTGGCCGCTCCCGCCGCCACCCGCACCATCGTGGACATGGCCGCCTGCAACCAGTGCCACACGGAACTCGTGGTGCACGGTGGCAGCCGCGTGGATCCCAACTACTGCGTGGTCTGCCACACCGACCAGCGCAAGTACGGCAATGCCGAGTCCGTCGTGACGGCTACCACCGTCGCCCCGCCCTCCGGCACCACCAGCACCTACAAGATCGATGGCCTGGCCACCGGCGAGTTCACGGCCCTGATCCACCGCACCCACATGGGTGAGGCCCTCCAGAAGACTGGCTACAACTACGCCAATGTCCTCTTCAATGAGGTCACCTATCCCCAGGACCAGCGGAACTGCGTCAAGTGCCATGACGGCGCCCGCGCTCCCGAAGGCGACAACTGGAAGAACGTGCCCAACCGCAAGGCCTGCGGCGCCTGCCACGACAAGGTGAACTTCGTCGACGGCACCAACCACGGCACCATCGGCAACGGCGGTCCCCAGCTTGACGACCACCTCTGCGCCACCTGCCACACCCCCAGCGCCATCGACATCTACCACACCCCCGTCGTGGCCCCCAACGCCAACAACATCTTCCTCGGCTCCCAGACCGCCCTCAGCGGCGCGGGCAAGGCCACCGGCAACAACAACACCAACGCCTCCTTCGTGGCGGCCTACACCAACAGCCTGCCCCTGGGCGCCCACAAGCCCACCTGGGACATCAAGAGCTTCACCCTGGATGCCACCGGCCACCCGGTCTTCCTCTTCCGCTTCCTGGAAGATGGCGTCCGCAAGGACTTCCGCACCTATGACGCCGTGACCGCCCCCACCTTCTGGGACAAGTACGTCGGCGGCCCCAGCTTCTACGTGGCCTTCGGCATGCCCCAGGATGGCATCACCAACCCTGCCGACTGGAACACCACCCTGAGCGTTTACTTCCCCAACGTCTGGCGCAATGATGGCAAGGCGGCGGATGGACAGGCTCTGGCTGCCACGGCTGCCGCCACCCTTTCCGCCACCCCCGATGCCAACGGCTACTACACCCTGACCATGACGGGCGTGGCCGTTCCCGCGGGCGCCGTGATGGTTACCGGCGGCATCGGTTACACCTATGGCCTGCAGACCACGCCTCCCCTCGTCCAGACGGACCTGGCGGCGTATCCCTACACGCCCATCCAGTGGACGGGCCCCGGCCTCTGGACTGGCCCCTCCGGCCAGGGCGGCCTCGCCGTTCCCGCCCCCAATGCCTGGGTGAAGGTCAGCGGCACCCTGCCCGCCGGCTACAACACCCTCGCGACGGCCAGCCGCCGCGCCATCGTCACCAACGCCAAGTGCAATGACTGCCACGCGGCCCTCGGCATCTTCACCGAAGCCGGCTACCACGCGGCCCAGCGCAACGACGTTCCGACCTGCACCTTCTGCCACAACGTCAACCGCATCAACAGTGGCTGGGCCGTGAACATCAAGGAAGCCGTCCACGGCATCCACGCCTCCGCCAAGCGGGTGAACAAGTACTCCTGGGAAGCCACTGCTGGGCCCAAGTACTGGAACGTGACCTACCCGGCCGTGCTGAACAACTGCGAAGCCTGCCACGTCACCGGCTCCTTCGACTTCACCAACAGCGCCAGCGCCTCCGCGCTGCCGAACCTGCTCTGGACCGGCGTCGCCGCCGGCGCCCAGACCACCGCCACGGCCTACTCCATCGTGACCGGCACCGAGACCGTGCTCGCCACGGACAAGGTGATCTCTCCCTGGATCAACCCCACGATGAACCCCGCGTTCAACCCCGCGCTCACCGGCACGGTCAACAGCAACCCTGCTGTCCTGGCTCTGGGCACGGCCTACCCCGCGGGCTGGTCCTACACCGCCGCCACCGGCGCCGTCACCCAGGCCAAGGCCGGCTCCCTCGTGATCTCCCCGATCACGGGCGCCTGCTCTGCCTGCCACGACACGCCGACCGCGGTCGCTCACTTCCGTGCCAACGGCGGTTCGTTCTACGCCCCCCGTCCGGCCGATGGTGTCCTGCCCGGCAACGTCGAGCAGTGCATGATCTGCCACGGCAACGGCAAGACCGCGGACATCCGCGTCGTCCACCTGAGCTTCAAGTAGCCTGATCCCTGGGGCCTGGTTTGCCGGGCCCCACCGATCACCACCGCCTGACCAAGGGACCCGGTCGCTAAAGCAGCCGGGTCCCTTGGCTTTGGGCCTCCGGTTGACACCTGGTCCGGGTTGGCCCGAAAATGAAGCTGTAGAAACGAGGTAATTTATGAACTTAAAAATAGTTAGAGCGTTTCTTGTGGTCGCCTTCACGCTCGGCAGCTTCGGACTCTTCGCTCAGGAGGACATGCCGCCTACCAAGAAGAAGCGCACCCCCACCAAGGAGGAGCGCGAGGCCAAGGCGAAGATCCGCGAGCAGCGGCACAAGGCCAAGGCCAAGGCCGATGGGGAACTCCTGGCCAAGGCGGTGGACATCAACCACGCCAGCAAAACCGAGCTCATGAAGCTCCCTGGCATCTCGGCGGAATTCGCCGCCGCCATCATCGCCAAGCGGCCCTTCAAGTCGAAGGCCGAACTGGTCACCAAGAACGCGATCCCCCAGGGCACCTACCAGAACCTCCACAGCCTGGTGGTGGCGAAGTAGGACCCTTTTCCGCGGAACAAATCATGGTTTCAGAGCCCCCGCTTGGGGGCTTTGTTTTTTCCTTAGGACCCTCTGGTTTGAGCTGGGGGTGACGCAGATCACAACGGAGTTGACTCGTTAGATTACCGGAGCATCTTCATTAACAAGGCCAGTTCTGGCAAGCTCTTTCATGGAGGTTCAGATGCTCCCACTGTCCCAGACAACGGGCTATGCAGTGCGGGCGTTGCGCTGCCTCCAGGAACCTGGCGGCCACCCGGTACTGGTCGAAGAAGTGGCCGAATACACAGGCATCCCACGGTCGTACCTGTCCAAGCTGATCCACAAGCTGGCGAAACAGGGGCTGGTGGTGGCCCGCCGCGGGCACCACGGCGGCGTGGTACTGGCTCGGCCCTCCAGCGAGATCACCCTCGAAGACCTGTCCGACGCCATCGATGGCTCCGCTTGGCGGAACCGCTGCCTCATGGGCCTGCTTGGCTGCTCGGATCACGCCCCCTGTGTCCTCCACGAGTTCTGGCACACCACCCTGGACCAGATCATGGCTAGGCTGCGCTCCGTGACCCTGGCAGACCTGGCGCAGAACCACGATCCTGGCGTGGAGCGTTTCCGGGCCACCCACGGGCTCGCCAACGAGCCCCATGCAACTGCCTGCGAGTGTGAGCACGTCAGCGTGCATTGAAAGAGCCTTTCAATCCCCTGAACGCATGAGGCCGCCAGCAGGCGGCCTCATGCGTTCAGGGGAAGGGCCCTGGATCAGGCCTTCTTGACAGGAGCCTTCTTGGGGGCGGCCGGCTTCTTGGCGGCGGGTTTGGCGGCCTTCTTGGCCCGGGGCTTGACCTTCTTCTCGGGCAGGGCATCGGCGAGGCGCCAGCCCCGGCTCTGCTGCTCGAAGGTGCGGATCTCCTCAAGGGTGATGTCCTTCAGGCAGCGGTAGATGTGGTCGCGCTCGGACTTCCAGAAGGTGTGGGAGGGGCAGGCGCGCTCGTCGCTGCAGTCCTTGAACCCGAGGAGGCACTGGTTGCGCCACTCGGAGCCGTCCACGGCCTCGGCGATGAGGTCCAGCGAGATCTCCTTGGCGGCCAGGGAAAGCACCACGCCGCCCTTGTTGCCGCGCTTAGCCATGACCAGGCCGACCTTCGCAAGCTTGTGGATCATCTTGGAGAGGTAGGGGCGCGGGAAGCCTGTGCGGGCTGCGACGTCGACGACCAGGGTGGGCTTGCCGCCCGGATCTTCGAGGCAGCTCATGGCCAGGACCGCGTAACCGGAAGACTGGGACAGTGGGAGCATGGTCACCTGCGCTGATGAGGTTGGATGGATTCTACAGATAATAGACGATCTTTAGGTCAATCACATTCAAAGACTGTGATTCCGCGCACAATACGCAAAACCCCCGGTTGCCCGGGGGTTTCTTGGGAAAAACCCTTGCTCAGGGCTTCCATCCGTTCAGGATGCGCATGTAGTTGGCGCGGGTGAAGGCCTGGGGGTTCGGGGACTTGACCAGGCTCATGCTGCCCCGGGCCTGGGCCAGGGATTCGTACTCATGTTCCTCGAGCCACTCGGTCAGGGTGGACCGGCTCTGGGCCAGACGGTCGGGGCCATGGATCAGCAGGGCCGAAACCATCTGGACCGCGTCGGCGCCGGCCATGACGGCCTTGAGGGCGCCGATGCCGTCATGCACGCCGCCGGTGACGGCAAGGCTGCCCTTGACGTGGCCGTGCAGCACCGCGAGCCAGCGCAGACGGAGCAGCAGATCGGCGGGGCCGGAGAGCTGCAGGCTCGGCTCGGCGACGAGCTCCTCGACATTGATGTCGGGCTGGAAGAAGCGGTTGAAGAGCACCAGGCCGTCGGCCCCGGCCGCTTCCAGTTCCACGGCGAAGTGGGCCAGGGCAGAGAAGAAGGGGGACAGCTTGACCGAGACAGGGATCTTCACCTCGGCCTTCACGGCCTTGACGATGTCGAGGGTGCGCTTCTCCACCTCGGCGGCGGATTCCTTCGCATCCGTGGGGATGTGGTAGACGTTCAGCTCCAGCGCGTCGGCGCCGGCGTCCTGCATCAGCTTGCCGTAGTGCAGCCAGCCGGCGGGCGTGGTGCCGTTCAGCGAGGCGATTACGGGCACGGAGACGGCGTCCTTGATGCGGCGGATCTGCTCCAGGTACTTCTCGGGCCCGAGGCGGAACTCGTCGGGCTGCGGGAAGAAGGAGATGGCCTCGGCGCTGGTGTTGGCGCTGAGCTGCATGTCCATGATGGTGCCCTGCTCTTCGCGGGTGATCTGCTCCTCGAAGAGTGAGTGCATCACGATGGCCGAGGCGCCAGCGTCTTCCAGGCGCTTGACCATGCCCATGTCGTCGACCATGGGGGAGGCACCCGCCATCAGGGGATGGGCGAGCTCGAGACCGAGGTAGGTGGTCGAGAGGTTCATGTCGTCCCCTTAGCTCTTGGGCGCGACGGACAGCTTGGCGAGCTGCTCGTAGACGGAGAATCGGTTGGTGGTGTCGAGCTGGGCCTGAGCCATGAGCTTCTGGAAGTGCTCGGGGTTCTGCTGCTCGATCATGCGGTAGCGGGTCTCGTTGCGGACGTACTGGAGCATGGGGACCTTGGGGGCGCCCGAGTCCATCTGGAGGGGCGGCTCGCCCTTCTCGAGGCGGCGGGGGTCGAAGCGGAACAGCGGCCAGTGGCCGGAGTCCACCGCCATCTTCTGCTGGTCGCAGCCATGCGCCAGGTCGTAGCCGTGGGCGATGCAGTGGCTGTAGGCCAGGATGAGGCTGGGGCCGTTGTAGGATTCGGCTTCCTGGAAGGCCTTCACGGTCTGGGCGTCGCGGAAGCCGAAGGCCACCTTGGCGACGTAGATGCCGCCGTAGGACATGGCGATCATGCCCAGGTCCTTCTTGGGCATGTGCTTGCCGGCCATGGCGAACTTGGCGCCGGCACCCATGGGCGTGGCCTTGGAGGCCTGGCCGCCGGTGTTGGAGTAGACCTCGGTGTCGAGCACCAGCACGTTCACGTTGCGGCCGGAGGCGAGGACGTGATCCAGGCCGCCGTAGCCGATGTCATAGGCCCAGCCGTCGCCGCCCACGATCCAGACGCTCTTGTTGACGAGGTAGTCCGCCACGTCGTGGAGCATCTTGGCTTCGGGCTCGTGGATGGCGGCCAGCTTCTGCTTGAGGATCTCGACCCGTTCACGCTGGGCCTTGATGCCAGCCTCGGTGGTCTGGTCGGCGGTGGCGAGCCCGGCGACAAGCTCGTCGCCCAACTTGGAGCCCAGGCGGTGCATCAGCTCGAGGCCGAACTCCTGGTGCTTGTCGACCGAGAGGCGCAGGCCCAGGCCAAACTCCGCGTTGTCCTCGAAGAGGCTGTTGGCCCAGGCGGGACCGCGGCCGTCCTTGTTCGTGGTGTAGGGCGTGGTCGGCAGGTTGCCGCCGTAGATGCTGGAGCAGCCCGTGGCGTTGGCGATGAGGGTGCGGTCGCCGAAGAGCTGGGTGAGCAGCTTGATGTAGGGCGTCTCGCCGCAGCCGGAGCAGGCGCCGCTGTACTCGAAGAGAGGCTCGAGGAACTGGCTGCCCTTCATGTCGAGCTTCACCGTGGTGCGGTCGACCTCAGGCAGGTCGAGGAAGAACTTGTAGTTCGCGGCCTCGGGCTCGCGCAGCGGGGCCTGGTCGACCATGTCGATGGCCTTGTGCTTGGGGTTGCTCTTGTCCTTGGCAGGGCAGACTTCCACGCAGAGGGTGCAGCCGGTGCAGTCCTCGGGGGCCACCTGGATGGTGTACTTCTGGCCCTTGTACTCGGCGCCCTTGTAGTCAACGGCCTTGAAGGTCTCCGGCGCGCCGGCCAGGGCCGCGGGATCGTAGACCTTGGCGCGGATGGCGGCGTGGGGGCAGACCATCACGCACTTGTTGCACTGGATGCAGATGGAGCCGTCCCACTCGGGGATCTCCAGAGCGATGTTGCGCTTCTCCCACTTGGTGGTGCCGGTGGGCCAGGTGCCGTCGATGGGGAAGGCGCTGACGGGCAGCAGGTCGCCCTTGCCCTCCATCATCACGGCGCTGACGCGCTTGACGAAGTCGGGGGCCTCGTCGGCCACCATGGGCGGACGCTGGCGGGTGGCGGTGACGACCGTGGGGACCTTCACCTCGTAGAGGTGGGCCAGGGTCTCGTCCACCGCGTGGAAGTTCTGCTGGACGACCGCGTCGCCCTTCTTGCCGTAGGTCTTCTTGATGGCCTTCTTGATCTGGGCGATGGCCTCGTCCTTGGGCAGCACGCCGGAAATGGCGAAGAAGCAGGTCTGCATGATCGTGTTGATGCGCACGCCCATGCCCGTGTTCTTGGCCACTTCGTAGGCGTCGATCACGAAGAACTTGAGCTGCTTCTCGACGATGGCCTCCTGCACTTCCTTCGGCAGGGTCTCCCACACGTTCTCGGCGCTGTGGGGCGTGTTGATGAGGAAGGTGGCGCCGGGGACGGCGGCCTCGAGCATCTCGTACTTGTCCAGGAAGCTGGTCTGGTGGCAGGCGATGAAGTTCGCCTTGGTCACCAGGTAGGCGCTCTTGATGGGCCGGGGGCCAAAGCGCAGGTGGCTGATGGTGATGGCGCCGGACTTCTTGGAGTCGTAGACGAAGTAGCCCTGGCCGAAGTTGGGCGTCTCCTCGGCGATGATCTTGATGGAGTTCTTGTTGGCGCCCACGGTGCCGTCGGCGCCGAGGCCGTAGAAGAGGGCGCGGGTGACGTCACTGGGCTCCACATCGAAGCTGGCGTCGTAGGGCAGGGAGCTGTGGCTCACGTCGTCCATGATGCCGATGGTGAAGTGGTTCTTCGGCGTGTCTTTGGCCAGGTTCTCGTAGACGGCCTTGACCATGGCCGGGGTGAACTCCTTGGAGGAGAGGCCGTAGCGGCCGCCCACGACGATGGGATCGAGCTTGGTGTGACCTTCCTCGCGACCCTCGCGCAGGGCGGCGATGACGTCCAGGTGCATGGGCTCGGCGGGGCAGCCGGGCTCCTTGCAGCGGTCCAGGACGGCGATCTTCTTGGTCGTGGCGGGCAGGGCGCGGACGAACTCCTCGATGGCGAAGGGCCTGAACAGGCGGACCTTCAGGACGCCCACCTTCTCGCCCTGCTTCAAGGCCCACTCCACATACTCATGGGTCACGTCGCAGCCGGAACCCATGGCGATGATCACGCGCTCGGCCTCGGGGTGGCCGAAGTAGTCGTAGAGGCGGTACTGGCGGCCGGTGAGGGCGGCGAAGCGGTCCATCTCCTGCTGCACGATGGCCGGGAAGGCGCGGTAATAGGGGCTGCAGGCCTCGCGGGCCTGGAAGAAGGTGTCCGGGTTCTGGGCGGTGCCGCGGATCACGGGTGCGTCCGGCGTCAGGGCCGACTTGCGGAAGGTCGACACCAGCTCATCGGGCACCATGTGGCGCAGGTCCTCGTCGTTGAGGATCTCGATCTTGGCGACCTCGTGGCTGGTGCGGAAGCCGTCGAAGAAGTGCAGGATGGGCAGGCGGCTGCGCAGGGTCGCGGCATGGCTGATGGCCGCGAAGTCGTGGGCCTGCTGGACGCTCTCGGAGGAGAGCATGCCAAAGCCGGTCATGCGGCAGGACATGACGTCGGAGTGGTCGCCGAAGATGCTGAGCGCGTGGGTGGCCAGGGTGCGGGCGCTGACATGCATGACGAAGGGGGTCAGCTCGCCGGCGATCTTGTACATGTTGGGGATCATCAGGAGCAGGCCCTGGGACGCCGTGAAGGTCGTCGTGAGGCTGCCGGCCTGGAGCGCGCCGTGGACCGCGCCGGCGGCGCCGCCCTCGGACTGCATCTCGATCACCGAGGGGATGGTCTTCCAGACGTTGGTCTTCCCCTGGGAGCTCCACTCATCCGCCCACTCGCCCATGTTGGAGGATGGGGTGATGGGGTAGATGGCGATGACCTCGCTGAGGCGATGGGCGACCGAGGCGGTGGCCTCGTTCCCATCCAGGGTCTTCATGATGCGGGTGCTCATGGTGCGCTCCTTCCGGGGGTTCTCTTCGGAATTACGGCAATGGATATCAGGACAGGTTTCGTGCCTGCCATATCATACCTGATGAAACGGTCGATTTGATCACAGTTGGTTCAGTGGTCAGACCGCCGCCTGGGGCTCCCCCATGAGGCGGTGGTGGATGGCCGCCGCGGCCCGGCGACCCTGTCCCATGGCCAGGATGACCGTGGCGCCGCCGGTGATGACGTCGCCCCCGGCGAAAACGCCGGGGATGGAGGTCTCACCCGTTTCGTTGTCAACCACAACAACTCCCCCCTTGAGGGTCTTCAGGCCCTTGTCGGTCATGGCCAGCAGGGGGTTCACATCGAAGCCCAGGGCGACCACCAGGGTCTCGCAGGGGATCATGATCCGCTCGTCGGTCATCTTGGGGCTGCGGCGGCCGTCGGGTCCGGGCTCGCCCAGCTCCATGACGGCACATTCGGCGTGGGTCATCCAACCCTTGTCATTGCCGTGGAGCTGGACCGGCGTGCAGAGGAACTTGAACTCCACGCCCTCCTCGTGGGCGTGCTCCAGCTCCTCCTTGCGGGCGGTGGACTCCTTGATGGTGCGGCGGTAGACGATGGTGACGTGCTCCGCGCCCATGCGGCGGGCGGCACGGGCCGCATCCATGGCGGTGTTGCCCGCGCCCACGATGATGACGTTCTTCCCGACGGTCACCGGGGTGCCGTACTGGGGGAAGAGATCGGCGCGCATGAGGTTGATGCGGGTGAGGAACTCGTTGGCGGTGTAAACGCCCTTGTACTCCTCGCCGGGGATGCCCATCATCTTGGGCAGACCCGCGCCGGTGCCCATGAAGATGGCGTCATTCTCCTTCCGGAGGTCCTCGATGGTCATGCTGCGGCCCACCAGGGTGTTCATGACGAACTTCACCCCCAGGCGGCGGAGGGTGTCCACTTCCTGGTCGACGATGGCATTGGGAAGGCGGAACTCGGGGATGCCGTAGAGCATCACGCCGCCGGGCTTGTGGAAGGCGTCGTAGACCGTGACCTGGTGACCCTTCTTGATGAGTTCACCGGCCACGGTGAGGCCTGCGGGACCGGCGCCGATGACGGCCACCTTCTTGCCGCTGGCCGCCTCGACGGGAGGCAGCTCCGTAGAGCCCAGCATCGAATCGGCGGCGAAGCGCTCCAGGCGACCGATGGAGACGGGATCACCCTTGATGCCCACCACGCACTTGATCTCGCACTGCTTCTCCTGGGGGCAGACGCGGCCGCAGACGGAACCCAGGGAGGAGCTCTCCTTGATGACCCGGGCCGCGGCCTGGGGATCGCCGTTCACGATCTGCTGCAGGAAGGCCGGGATGTTGATGCTGACCGGGCAGCCCTCGATGCAGGCGGGGTGCTTGCACATGATGCAACGGGCGGCTTCCAGCTTGGCCTGCTCGGGGGAGAGGCCCAGGCTCACCTCGTCGAAGTTGCACACGCGCAGCTCGGGCGGCTGGCAGGCCATCTCCTGGCGAGGGATCTTCATCTTCTGGCTGGGCTTGATGGCGCCCAGGTCCAGGGTCTGCCAGTCAGCCAGGTCGGTGACGGGGGCATTCAGATACTGCGAGTAGTCCACGGGGCCTGAGGCTGCCACGCGTCCGATCTTGCACTCGCTGGGATCGCACTGCTCTTCCGCCTTGTACCAGTCCTGGCGGTTGCGCAGCATGGCGAAGTCCACCTTGTGGCCGTCGAAGTCGGGGCCGTCGAAGCAGGCGAACTTGGTCTCGCCGCCCACGCTGACCCGGCAGCCGCCGCACATGCCCGTGCCGTCCACCATGAGCGCGTTGAGGCTCACCAGGGTGAAGATGCCGTGGGGCTTCGTGAGGTCGGCGACGGCCCGCATCATGGGCAGGGGCCCCACGGCCACCACTTCGGCGATGGGCTCGCGGGCGATGATGTCCTTGAGGGCGTCCGTGACCAGGCCCTTGCGGCCCAGGCTGCCATCGTCGGTGGTGACGATCAGCTCGGCGGAGGCGGCGCCCAGCTCATCGGCCAGCAGCACGCGCTCCTTGCTGCGGCCGCCCAGGATGGTGATGACGCGGCGGCCCTTGGCGTGGAGCTCTTCGGCGGCCGGCAGGATGGCGGCGGAACCATAGCCACCCGCCATCAGCACGATGGTGCCCTCTTCAACCAGCTCTGTGGGGGCGCCCATGGGGCCGGCCACGGCATAGAGGCGGTCGCCGGCGCTGAGCTTGCCCATGGCCTGGGTGGTGGAGCCGACCTCCTGCATGATGAAGTGGATGTAGCCCTTGCGCGCATCGCCACCCGCCAGCGTGAGGGGGATGCGCTCGCTCTCGGGGAAGGGGGCCACCATGAAGAACTGGCCGGGCTTGCGGCCCCGGGCCACCTGGGGGGCCTGGACGATGAAGGACCAGGTCTCGGGGGCGACGAGCTTCTTCTCCAGGATCAGGTAGCCGTCCTGGGTCTCCTCATCGGAGCAGTAGAGCGACTTGCCCTTGAGCAGGGGCAGCATGAGGAACTCTTCCGCCTCGATGTGGTCGCGGATGAGGTCCACCAGCCGCTGGCCCAGCAGCGTGAGGGAGCGCGGGGCGCGCACCTGGCCATCGGTGATCTCGCTGAGCAGCTGGAGGGTGAGGTCCCACATCTGCCGGTGGTCCTCGTGGAGGCGCAGGTGCAGGGCCTCGGCCCCCAGCTCCTCCAGGAGGGGGAAGAGCTCGCGCTCCTCGGCCTCGTTGTGGGGCCGCAGCACCTCATAGATCCACTTGGCGCCCTTGTCGACCTCCTTCCAGTCCCCGGCCCCCAGGGCCTCGGCCATGCGGGTGAGGCGGGCCTGAGCCTCCTCATGGGTGGCGTGCCAGTTGGGGGCGGGCAGGTTGCCGGCACTGATCAGCAGCGGAGCGGACTCGGACATGAATGCCTCCAGATCCGTTCAGCATGCGACGATCAAGGGGCGATTTCAGTGTTTAAAAACTTAATCAAGTATCACTTGTGACTCATGCCACAGGACGCTGTTGTGGCAAGGATTTAGCCCACATTTTTAATATTCCTAATTGTTTATCTGTTCCTGGATTTGCCGGCGGGCCGGCGGAGGATTTCCCTCACCTTGCCAACCAGTTCGCGAACCCTGAATGGTTTCTGCAGGAAACCGTCCGGAGGTAGGTCCGCCAGGGACTCCAGGGACTCCTTCTGGGTGTATCCGCTGGTCAGGAGCACCTTGAGGCCGGGCGCCAGGCTGCGGATGCGCCGGAAGGTCTCGGCGCCGCCCATCCGGGGCATGGTCATGTCGAGCAGAACCAAGTCGATGGAGGCCTTCTCTTGCTCGAAACGCTCCAGGGCCTCCAGTCCGTCCCGGGCCTCCAGCACCCTGAATCCGGCGGTTTCCAGGGCGCTCCGGGCCAAATCCCGGATGATGCTCTCGTCATCCACCACCAGGATGGTGCCGGACATCGGCACCGGCGGCTCGGCCTCGGGAATGAGCTGGGCGACGGTGGACTCGGAAGCCGGGAAGAGAAGGATGAAGAGGGTCCCCTCGCCCGGGGAGCTCTCCACCCGGATTCCGGCCCGGTGGCCGCGCACGATGCCCAGCATGGCCGAGAGGCCCAAGCCCCGGCCGGTGAACTTGGTGGTGAAGAAGGGATCGAAGATGCGGCCGATGGTCTCGGCGTCCATGCCGCAGCCGTCGTCCTCCACCTCCAGCCGCACGTAGGGACCGGGATCCAAGACTTGGCCGGGGAAGGTGGAGCTGAGCTCGGCCCGGCTGTAGGTCACGCTCCGGGTGCGGACGACCACCCGGCCTGGCCGGTCCCCAATGGCTTCGGAGGCGTTGATCACCAGGTTCATGACCACCTGCTGGAACTGGGCGCTGTCGGCGTCCACCGGAGGCAGGCCCGGTTCCAGGTCGGTCGTGACCGTGACCTTCTTGGAGATGGACACGGAGAGCAGATCGCCCATCTCGAGGATGATGGCGTTCAGGTCCAGGGGGCGGACGGCAAAGTGGGCCTTGCCGGCATAGGCCAGAAGCTGCCGGGCGAGATCCGAGCCGCGCTGGGTGGTGGCCTCGATGCGCTGGATGGCGCTGCGCAGGGCGGGATCGTCCGGGATCCGGTCCAGCGCCACCTCGGCATTGCCGAGGATGGCCGTGAGCAGGTTGTTGAAGTCGTGGGCGATGCCCCCGGCCAGCACGCCCAGGCTCTCCAGCTTCTGGGCCTGTCGGAGGGCGCTCTCGGCGCGGCGGCGCTCGGTGACGTCATCGGCCAGGAAGATGGCTCCGATGAATCGCCCCCGCTCGTCCCGCAGGGCGGTGTTGTACCAGTCGCAGAGGATCCGCTGGCCGGTACTGGTCAGGTTCTCCATGGTGACGCGGGTGCCGGTCTCGCTGGCGAGCAGGGCTTCGCGGCGGGAGGGCACCTCATCCTGGCCTTCGGGCGTGATGATGAGGGCTCGGGGATCCTGGCCCAGCACAGCCTCCTTCGGGAAGCCGAAGATGCGTTCCGCCGCGGGGTTCCACTCGCTCACCTTGAACATCGAGTCCGTCTCGATGACCGCCAGGGGCGTGTACGTCAGGTGGCTGCGGTTCCGGTGCAGCGCCTCGCGGAGAGAGGCATTCATCGATTGGGCCAGATCCAGCGCCCGTCGCCGGGTGCCCGCGAGGGACCAGACGACGGCCGCTAGGCAGAGGCTCACCAGCAGCCCTCCCCCCAGGAGGACCAGGGGTTGGTTGCGCCCCTCGACCTTGTAGAAGTCGGGCTTGATCGCATACCGGACCTGCCAGCCGCGGCCCCCGATATCAAGCGTGCGGACCACGTCGGCCTTTCCACCCTTGGGCCAGTCGTGGGTGGCATAGAGCCACTGGGGGCCCTGGGCGGCGAAGGCATCCACCACCTCGAAGGCCAGGCCCTGGTCCTCGCCGCGGAGGACATCCTCGATGAGGGGTTTGATGAGGATGCCCGCGGAGATCCAGCCGCGGAGCAGCTGCCGTCGCTGGGCCGGGTCCTCGGGAGTCCCCTCGTAGACCGGCACGAAGAGGGCCACGGCGTCTTCCCGCCCGGCGGGCCGGGTGAAGTAGAGCAGGCCCGACAGCGCCGGCTGGCCCGTGTCGCGGGCGCGTTCCGCGGCCAGACGCTGCGTGGGGCTGGTGCCCACGTCCAGGCCCAGACCGGCTGCGGCGCGCTCGCCGGGCTCGCAAAGCTCGATGATCAGGTGGTTCCCATGCTGGCCCGGCGCATGCAAAGGCATGGGGTCTGAGAGGGGCTGGTGGTAGCGGCCTGCAAGCTGCGGCCGGCGCTGCAGGAAGGCGTCCAGATTGGCGGAGGGGACGGGGGTAATGAAGGCGAGGCTCGTCAGGCCCGGGTGGCGGCCGGGCAGGTCGAGCTTGTCCACGTAGGTCCGCCACTGGTCGACTGCCAGGGGCGAACTTCCACCCACGAAGAAGCCCTGGGCCCCCCGGGCAATGTCCTCATAGCGGCCCAGCCGGTTCCGGAGGCTCTGCTCGGTGCGGCCCACGAACCGGTTCAGCCGGGCCTGGTCCCGCTGCTGCTGGTTCTGGCGGGCGATCATCCAGGCCACCAGGGTGACGGCCAAGCTCAGCAGCAGCACCGCCAGGGTCGGCACCCAGGGGCGCTGGGCGTCGGCTCGGGGATCGGATGGGTCGGAGAAAACGGGCATCGTGAGGCTCGGGAGTCGGTTCATGGTAGCGGTCTTTATCCATGGCGGCAGGCAGGAGGGAGGTGGGCCTTCCTGCCTGCGGTAGGGTGGAGGACGCTGGAGACCGCCGTGGACCTGCTTGATGAATTCCTGCCTTACGCCCAGAGCTGCCTGAGGCACCCCTCTGAGCGGGCCCGCCTCGCCGCCATCCTTGGCCTGTGGGCGGCCAAGTGGAAGGGGAAGCACCGGCTCTTCGACTACTCCCGCAGCCACCACGGGGCCTACCTCCACTTCAACCAGCTCATGGGTGGGAAGTGGGTCCAGGCCTTCACGTTCGTGGCCACGAGGCGGGAAGGCGTCTGCCTGCGGGGGCCCGAGCCGGACCGCACCCGCAAGGCCCACAAGTTCCGGCACAATCCCCTGGATGCCGCCCCCCTGGAGGCCCTCTTCGAGGCCTGGTCCCTGCACCCCGAAGCCCGGCCCGCGGGCCATGCCGTGGAGTTCTTCCTGGAGGAGACTCCGGACGAGGTGTGGGCCGCCTGTCTGGCGGAAACATTGACCCACCTCGGCACCTGAAGTAAGGTGTCAGCACCCCCATGTTGATTTCCCGCCGCTTTTTCGTCTTTAGCTTTCGCACCCCGGGTGCGAGGCCAGGCGGCGTCTAGAACGGAACCGCTTCCGCCCTCGCCCCCGAGACCTCACGGCTCGGGGGTTTTGCTTTCTAGGAGGTCCCATGCCCCAACCTGATCCCCAGTCCCTCGCCGGCCTCCGCCAAGCCATCGACGCGGTGGACGACCAGGTGCTGGCCCTCCTCAACCGCAGGGCCGGCCTCGCCGCGGAGGTGGGGCGTCTGAAATCCGAGGCGGCCCCGGAGGCCCTCTTCCACGCGCCCAAGCGCGAACGGGAGGTTCTCGCGCGGCTGGAGGCGGCGAACGCGGGACCCTTCCCGGATGCCGCCGTCCGCATGATCTTCCAGGAGATCATGAGCGCCTGCCTCAGCCTGGAGAAGCCGCTGCGGGTGGCCTTCCTGGGGCCCGAGGGCACCTTCACGCACCTGGCGGCCCGGCATCAGTTCGGCGGTTCCAGCCAGGCTCTGCCCCAGGGCACGATCCAGGCCGTGTTCCAGGCCGTGGAGCGGGACCGTGCCGACTATGGCGTGGTGCCCGTGGAGAACGCCACGGAAGGGGCCGTGGATTCCACCCTCGACGCCTTCCTCGACAGCCCGCTGAGCATCTGCGCGGAGATCCTGCTGCCCGTGGACCAGGCGCTGCTGGTGCATCCCGGTCTGGACCTCGGCAGCGTCCGGCGGGTCTACTCCCACCCCCAGGCCCTGGGCCAGTGCCGCCGCTGGCTGGAGGCCCACATGCCGCAGGCCGATCGCATCGAGGCGCCTTCCACGTCGGAGGCCGCCCGACTGGCCCGGGAGGATGGTGAAGGCGCGGCGGTGGCCTCCGAGCTTGCCGCGGAGCTCTTCGGCCTCCGCGTGGCGGAGACCCGGATCCAGGACCTCGCCGCCAATGCCACCCGGTTCGTGGTGCTAGGGCCCAAGGCCGCCGATCCCACCGGCCGCGACCGCACCACCCTGCTGGCCATGGCCCAAGATGGTCCCGGCGCCCTGCTGCGCCTGCTGGAGCCCCTGGCCCGCCGCGGCCTGAACCTGAGCCGCATCCAGAGCCGGCCCACCCGGCGGAAGCTCTGGGAATATGCCTTCTTCCTGGACGTGGAAGGCCACGCCGAGGATGCCCCCATGGCCGAGGCTTTGGCCGAACTCCAGACCGCCTGCGCCTCCCTGAAGGTGCTGGGCAGCTACCCGCAGGCTCCCATGGAAGGTGCGCGATGAAGTCCGCAGTGAAGACCTGGACCCCCGATTCCTGGCGGGACCTGCCCGCCGCCCAGCAGCCCGTCTACCGCGATCCCGCCGCGGTCGACACCGTGCTGGCAGAGCTGCGCGAACTGCCGCCCCTGGTGGTGGCCGAAGAGGTGGACTCCCTCCAGGCCCTGCTGGCGGAAGCGGCGGCGGGCAAGCGCTTCCTGCTTCAGGGCGGCGACTGCGCCGAAGCCTTCCGGGACTGCCGCGGCCCCATCATCCAGGACAAGCTGCGCGTGCTGCTGCAGATGTCCGTGCTCATCACCCACGGCGGCCGCACGGGTGTCATCCACCTGGGGCGCATCGCCGGCCAGTACGCCAAGCCCCGCAGCGGGCTCACCGAACCTCATAACGGCCAGGAGATCCCGGTCTACCGGGGTGACCTCATCAACGGCCTGGCGCCGGACCAGCGGGAGGCTGATCCGGGTCGCCTGCTGGAGGCCTACCACCGGGCCGCCGCCACCCTGAACCACCTCCGGGCCCTGGTGGATGGGGGGTTCGCGGACCTGCAGCATCCCGAGCACTGGGACCTGACCTGGAGCCGGGAGGACGCGGGCCATTACCTGGAGACCCTGGACCAGGTGCGGAACTCCCTGGATTTCGTCCAGCGCCTGGGCGGCCTGCCGGAACACCTCCGCACGGGCGAACTGTTCACCAGCCACGAGGCCCTGCACCTGCCCTTCGAGACGGCCCTGACCCGCTTCGTGCCCGAGTTCGGCCGCTACTACAACCTGGGGGCCCACTTCCTCTGGATCGGCGAGCGCACTCGGCAACTGGATGGCGCGCACCTCGAGTACATCCGCGGCCTCGCCAACCCCATCGGCCTGAAGGTGGGCGCCACCATGACGCCGGATCAGCTCCGGCAGGTGCTGGCCAAGCTCGATCCGGACCGGAAGCCCGGCCGCCTTACGCTCATCACGCGCTTCGGCGCGGGCAGGGCGGAGACCGTGCTGCCAGCCCTCATCGAGGCGGCCCGAGCCGAAGGGCACCCCGTGCTGTGGAGCTGCGATCCCATGCACGGCAACGGCCGCACCGTGGCGGGAGGCCTCAAGACCCGGGCCTTCGGGGACATCCTCCAGGAGCTGCAGGAGGTCGCGGCCCTGCACCGGGCACACGGTTCGCGCATGGGCGCGGTGCACTTCGAGCTGACCGGCGAGCCCGTGACCGAGTGCACCGGCGGCATGGAGCGGTTGGATGAGGCGGATCTGGAGCGGGCCTACCGGAGCGGCTGCGACCCTCGCCTGAATCGCAGCCAGAGTCTGGAGATGGCCTTCCTCATCGCCCAGATGATCCGGGAGGTCTGAGGGTTCCGCCGGTCTACTTCGCCACGCTCCAGGCCATCTGGTTCCGGTAGTCCTTCACGAACCGCTTGGTCTCGGCGGAGAAGTTGCAGCCGCCGCCGGTGCTGTCGGGACCGATGGCCACCAGGCCCAGGTCGATGCGCGCGGGGAAGGCGGCGAGGGTGCGGTCCACGGCCTGCTGGGCGGAGAGGCCCTTCGCCAGCAGGTCGTAGGCGGCCTTGGCCACCAGCCGCTTGACGATGTCCTCGCCATTGCCGGTGCAGGCCACGGCGCCCTTGGGTCCGGCGTAGATCCCCGCGCCGTACATGGGCACATCGCCCACTCGGCCATAGAAGGTGATGGTGGTGCCGCCGGTGCTGATGGCGGCGGCGAAGCGGCCCTTGGCATCGCGCGTGACGCAGCCCACGGTGTCGGGCGAGCCCAGGGCCTCCTTCAGCGGCGTGGGGAAGTTCCAGCCCTTCTGCCAGTCGTAGCGCTTCCAGGCCTCGATCTGGCGCGGGTCGCTGCCCTGGAGGATGTCCTTCACCCGCTTGAAGCGGGCCAGATTCTCGGGACAGGTGGGGTCATAGTCGGGGAAGCCCATGGCGCGGGCGAAGCGGGTGGCGCCCTCGCCCACAATGAGGAGGTGGGGCGTGTCCATGACCTTCCGCGCGACCAGCACGGGATTTTTCACGCGCTCGATGGCAGCCACGGCGCCGAAGGCCCCGGTGCTGCCATCCATGCAGGCGGCGTCCATCTGAATGGTTCTGCCGTCCAGGCGGATGTTGGCGCCGGTCCCCGCGTTGAAGCGGGGGTCATCCTCCAGGATCACCACCCCGGCGAGGGCCGATTCCAGGGCCTCCCTCCCCGCCTTCAGCTCAGCCAGCGCTTTGGCCGCAGCGCGGTCCGTGCCGTCCATGCGGGCCCGGGGGCTGCCCGCGCCACCATGGACCACCGCGGCGGGCGGCGCGGCCGCGAGCAGGGCGCTGAGCACCATGGGCAGGAGGGGGCGGAGGGCGTTCATGGGGTTCCTCAGTGCGGTTGTCAGAGGCTCGGTTCAGCCACCGATGCGGGACATCTCGACCCGGGGGAGGCCCGGGGTCGCGCTGCGCCGCAGTTCGGAATAACGATCCCCGCGGCGCTTCCAGTGGAAGGCCAGCAGCGAGGTGAGGTCGGCATCCCCATGGCCGCCGCGGAGGAAGCCCTTCAGGTCCAGGCTGCCCTCGGCGAAGAGGCAGGTGTAGAGGTGCCCGTCGGCGGAGAGGCGGGCCCGGTCGCAGCTTCGGCAGAAGGGGGCCGTGACCGAGGCGATGAGTCCCACCTCGCCCCTGCCGTCGGCGTACTGCCAGCCCCGGGCCACGGCGCCCTGGGCGGTGTGGAGGGACACCAGGGGCCAGCGGGCGTGGAGGGCGCGATGCACCTCGTCGGCGGGGACCACGGATTCCAGGCGCCAGCCGTTGGTGGTGCCCACGTCCATGAACTCGATGAAGCGGAGGGTGTGTCCCTGTTCCCGGGCGAAGGCGGCCAGGTCGAGGATCTCATCGTCATTCACGCCGCGCTGCAGGACGCAATTGAGCTTGAGGGGGCCGAAGCCGGCGGAGCGGGCCGCCTCGATGCCGGCCAGCACGCGGCTCAGGGGCAGGTCGGTGTCGCTGAGGGCCTGGAAGCGGTCGGGCTGCAGGGTGTCCAGGCTAACCGTGAGCCGCTTCAGGCCGGCCTCCCGCAGGGCAGGTGCCAGCTCCGGCAGCAGGACGCCGTTGGTGGTCAGGGCGAGATCGTCGATGCCGGGCACGGCGGCCAGCATCCGCACCAGGGCGGGCAGTTCCCGCCGCAGGAGGGGCTCGCCCCCCGTGAGGCGCAGCTTGGTGACCCCCAGCCCGGCGAAGATCCGCACCAGGCGGGCGATCTCCTCGAAGCTGAGCAGGGCTTCCCGAGGCAGGAAGGCGTAATCCGGCCCGAAGACCTCCCGGGGCATGCAGTAGGTGCAGCGGAAGTTGCACCGGTCGGTGACCGAGAGGCGGAGGGCTTTCAAGGGCCGACCCAGGGCGTCGAGGGGCTGCATATCCCACAAGCATAAATCCCCCTGTGCGGTCACAATGGATTGTTTGGACGGATACGCAGATATGGGCTTGTTTGATCGATTCTTCTCCCGCGCCGACGAGGCGCCCCTGCCGGGCTTGGCAGCCCTGCTGGAGGCCCGAGGGCTGCCCGCGGACCTGCCTGGGCTGGCGGCGTTGGTCCCGGGCTTCGAGGCCCATCGGAAAGCGGAGGAACGAGAGGCCTGGGTGGCTGCCGTGGCAGAACTCCACGAGCACGGCCTGCCCCTGCCAGAACCCTGGGTCGAGGCCCAGGACCACCTGCTTCCGGAACTGGTTCCCGCCTGGCAGGCGGAGCGCGAAGGCCGCTGGTGTCGCGGCTTCATCGATGGCCTGAGCCAGCGAATCCAGCTGGGCGGCATGGTCATGCCCGCGGCCTGGCTGACGCTCTGGGACCAGACCGCCGACGACGTGCTGGACCTGGCCCTGGACCACCTCAGGCACCGGAGCGAGGGCAGCTTCGAGCGCCTGCCCTCGGGTGCCTACCGCGGACCCTGGAGGGATGGCCTGGATGCGGCCCGGCTGCTGCTTCCCGAGGTCTGGCACGGCCTCTTCAAGGATCAGCACCCCTTCCTCGCCATCCCCGCCGCCGACACCCTCCTCGCCGTGCCGCAGATCCTGCTGCCCAAGCTCATGGACGAGGTGGGCCGCAGCGTCCAGTCCGGCGCGAAGCCCCTGCAGCTGGCGGTCATCGAACGCATCCACGACAAGCTGATGACGGCCCGCCTGCAGGATCCCCACCCCATGTCGGCGCCGCAGCGGGAGCTGAAGCACATGGACCTTCTGCAGGCGCTGCGCCAGCAGGAGCAGGACCTGGATCCCGCCCTGGGCCTTCCCGCCGTGGTCTCCCTGGTGAAAACCGGCCAGGGCAAACCGCTCACCCTGGCCCTCTGGAGCGAAGGCGCGCCCATCCTGCTGCCCGAGACGGACCTCATCGCTTTCTCGGCCCGAACCGGCGAACCGCTGGGAATCTTCGTGCGCCAGACCCTGCCCCGCATCCACGAACTCAGGGGCGAGGCCGTCAGCATCTGGGGGCCGCGGCGCGTGCGCTATGAGGGCTTCCCCACGGCGGAGCAGCTCTCCCGCCTGGAGCAGTTCGCCACTGCCGAGCAGATGAGGTCCCTCCAGACGCCCTCGGGCAACCGGGGCGCTGCGCCCCGGCCTGCAGCGGCCCCTCCCAGTGGCGCGCCCTTCAACGCCCAGGGCGCAGCGCCGCTGCCACGCCACCTCCAGGGTGCGGGATTGGGTGTGCAGGACGCCGAGTGATGCTGCCGGGGTGGCCGTTCCTCCTGATGCTTCAGGTCGCGCCACCTCCTCCAGCGACCCCCACTCCGATCCATGCCCAGGCTTCTGTGGTCCTGGTGCATGGCCGGTTGGGCGGGACCCGCGCCCAGCAGGGGAGCGGCGTGGTGATCGCGCCTTTCCTGGTGGCCACCAATGCCCATGTGGTGGAGGGAACACGGGGCCTCACGGTGAAACAGGGTGAATCCACCTGGGTCGTGAGCCAGGTGCGGCTGGACCGGAGCCGCGACCTCTGCCTGCTCACGGTGCCGGGCCTGCCCCTCCCTCCGGCGGATCCGGCCCCAGAGCCGGTTGAACCGGGCCAGAAGGTGCTGGCTGTGGGCTACCCCGGCGGGCAGGGACCCATGGCATCCCCAGGGCGCCTCCGGGGCATTTGGCACCATGGCGATGGGCGCCTGCTTCAGAGCGATGCCACGACCTTGCCGGGAAGCAGCGGTGGCGGCCTTTTCGATGAGGCTGGCCGGCTGCTGGGCCTCACGACCCTGACGTTCACACCGAGTCCCCGGCTCAATTTCTCCGTGCCTGTGGACCGGCTCCAGGAGCTGACGCTCCAGTCGGGGGCGATGCTGGAAAACCGGATCGAAGAGGGCCGTCGCAAACGGAGCGACGACTGGCTGGAGGGCCTCTGCGAGGATCCCCGCAACTGGCCTGCCTGGGAGGTTGCGGCCCGGCAGTGGGTTCAGGACCTGCCCGGCGACGAGAACGCCTGGCTGGCTTTGGGTCTGGCCCTGGATCGGGCGGCCCGGATTTCGGCCGGTTCCAGTGCCCCGGCCGACCTGCTTCCGGAAGCGGTGGAGGCTTACCGACGCTCCCTGGCTCTGCGGCGGAGTCCTAAATCCTGGAACAACCTCGGCGTGGCGCTGGACCTCCTCAACCGCTTCGAGGACGCGGAGCTCGCTTTCCACGAGGCGCTCAACATGGAACCGGGCTACGCACTGGCCTGGCTGAACCTGGGGTGCGCCCGGATGAATGCGCGCCGGTTTCCCGAAGCCGGTGAAGCCTTCCAGAAAGGGCTGGCCCTCCGGCCTGATGAGGCGGATGCCTGGCTCCGGCTCGCCCACTGCCAGCGGGGTGCGGGGCAGAGGGGAACCGCCCTGGCGAGCCTGCGGATCGCCCTCCGCTACCGTCCCATGGCTGCTGAATCCTGGCTGGATTTCGGACTGCTGCTGGTGGAGCTCTCTCGCACGGACGAGGCCCGGGATGTGCAGGCCAAGCTCCAGGCTTTGAGTCCCGAGCTGGCCGCGCGGCTGCAGGCGACCCTCGGGCGGGTCAAATCAGGCCGATCTCCCGCAGGCGCCCGATCAGGAAAGCGTGGGCGGTGATGGGCTCGAAGCGCCTGGCTTCCTCCGGTCCCAGCAGCGCCTCCGGACAGTCCAGCAGGACCTCGGGCCGGGGATGGCAGAAGAAGGGCATGGAATAGCGCACGGCCTGCGGATCGTCGGGATTGATCACGCGGTGGGTGGTGCTGGGGATCTTGAGGTTCAGGTGGCGGCTGAGCATGTCGCCCGCGTCGGCCACGATCTCGCCCGCCAGGCCATCCACGGCGCGCCAGGTCCCGTCCCGGTCCAACAGCTGCAGGCCCGAGTCCGTGGCCGCGGGCAGGAGGGTGATGAGGTTGATGTCCTCGTGGGCAGAGCTGCGCACGCCGCCAGGGATGTACCGGTCCCGCAGGGCCGGGTAGTGGATGATGCGCAGGATGGAATTGCCATCCGTGATCATGTCGGCGAGGTGACGTTCGGGCAGCCCGAGGTAGAGGGCCAGGGCCTCGAGCAGGGTGGCGGCACAGGCCTCCAGGGCCCGGTAGAGGGCCAGGGTGTGGGCCTTGAAGCCGGGCACCTCGGCCTCGGGCCAGAGATTGTCGCCGTAGAGGGGCTTGAGGGGATGCCCAGGGGGAAGCTCCTGGCCCACGTGCCAGAACTCCTTGAGGTCGCCTACCGGGTTGTCCTTGGCGTGCTCGCTGCCGAAGGCCGTGAAGCCCCTGGCCCCGCCGGAGCCAGGCACCAGGTAGCGCCGCTTGACCTCCTCGGGAAGGGCGAAGAAGGCTCTGGCGGCCTCATAGGCGCCATCCACGTCCGTCTGGCGGACGGTGTGGCCGGCGACCTTCACGAAGCCCGTGTGGCGGAAGCTGTCGCCCAGCACCCGGATGAAGTCCGCGCGGTCCCGCGTACTGCCCTCCCGGAACTGGGGGAGATGGACCGTTTCGACCTGGAAGGCGGGGCTGGCCATGGGCACCTCGGGGCGACCGGCCATGATAGCTGGCGTGACAGGGATTTCCTCCGGCGCGGCCCGCACAGAAACGGCGGCGGCCCCCGAAGGGCACCGCCGCCGCCTGCCGACCCCTTCCAAAAGGTCGCAGCTGACGGGATCTAGGCCTCGACCAGGGCCTTCATGCCGAGCCTTTCGCGGATGAGGCCCTCGACCTCGTCCGCCAGCTCAGGGTTGTCATTGAAGAGCTTCTTCACGTTCTCGGCACCCTGGCCCAGGCGGCTGTCCTTGTAGCTGTACCAGGAACCGCTCTTCTGAATGATCTCCAGCTGGGTGCCCAACTCCACCAGCTCGCTGGTGCGGCTGATGCCCTCGCCATACATGATGTCGAAGGTGGCCACCTTCAGCGGCGGCGCCACCTTGTTCTTCACGACCTTGACCTTGGTCTTCTTGCCGATGACGGAGGAATCCTCGTCCTTGGCGGCCACCAGGGGATCGCCCGTGTTGCCCTTGATGCTCTGGATGCTGCGGACATCCAGGCGCACGGAGGCGTAGAACTTGAGGGCGTTGCCACCGGTGGTGGTCTCGGGGTTGCCGAACATCACGCCGATCTTCATGCGGATCTGGTTGATGAAGACCACGCAAGTGTGGGTCTTGCTGATGGTGCCGGTCATCTTGCGCAGGGCCTGGCTCATGAGGCGGGCCTGGAGGCCCACATGGCTGTCGCCCATCTCGCCGTCGATTTCGGCCTTGGGGACCAGGGCCGCCACGGAGTCCACCACGATGATGTCCAGGGCGCCGCTGCGCACCAACTGGTCGCAGATCTCCAGGGCCTGCTCGCCACTGTCGGGCTGGCTGATGAAGAGGTTGGCCACGTCCACGCCCAGCTTCTGGGCGTATTCGGGATCCAGGGCGTGTTCGGCGTCGATGTAGGCCGCCAGGCCGCCCTTCTTCTGGGCCTGGGCCACCATGTGCAGGGCCAGGGTGGTCTTGCCGCTGGCTTCTGGTCCGTAGACCTCGACGACGCGGCCCTTGGGCACGCCGCCCACGCCCAGGGCGGAGTCCAGGGAGATGGAGCCGGTGCTGATGATCTCGAGCCCCTCGGCGCCGCTCATGCGGTCGCCGAGCTTCATGATCGAGCCCTTGCCGAAGGCCCGCTCGATGTCGGCGACGGTACGGGTCAGGGCTTTGAGGCGATCATCTTGCTCGGACGCGGCCACGGGTTCCTCCGGAAGGGGTGACTCCCAGTTTGCGGCAAAAAGCGAAAAAAACAAGAAATCTTTTTTCAGGTCCCCGCTAAAGCCGGCCGAAGAGGAACTGGCATGTCCACCGACGCTCAAGCTCCCCATTCCAACCTGACCACGGCCGCCCTGGAGGCCAGGCTGGCCGCCGTCCAGGCCGAGGCCGACCGTTTCCGGACCTTGGTCGAAGACTTGAAAGAAGTGATCTTCCAAATCGATCGCCAGGGCCGGTGGGCCTTCCTGAACCCCGCCTGGACCGAACTGACGGGGTTCACCGTGGAGGAATGCCTGGACCAGTCCTTCCTGGGCTTCCTGCACCCGGCCGACAACCCCCGCTACCTGAACATGCTCACCTACGCGGTGGACACGGGCCAGGCGGTCTTCGAGGGCGAGTTCCGGATCCCCACCAAGGCCGGGGATGTGAAGTGGGTGACAGCCCATCAGCGCATCGCCTTCGATGAGGGGGGCGTGGTCCTGGGGGTCTCCGGCACCCTCAGCGACATCACCGAGCGCAAGCACACCGAGATCGTCCTGCGGGTGGCCACCAGCCGGCTGCGGGCCCTCATCGAGAACATGCAGGCGGGCATCCTGGTGGAGACCGAGGGGCGGAAGATCGCCCTGCTGAACGAAACGTTCTGCCGCATGTTCCAGGTGCCGGTGCCCGCCCACGCGCTGGTGGAGAGCGACTCGCGGGATCTGCTGAAGGAGTGTCTGCCCCTGCTGGTGGACCGGGCGAGGTTCGTGGCCCGCCTGGAGGCCCTGGGCGCGGCCCGCTGCCCCGCGCAGGGAGACGAGTTCGAGCTGCGTGATGGCCGCATCATGGCCATGGACTTCGTGCCCATCGCGGTCGGCGAGGAATGCCTGGGCCACCTCTGGCAGTTCCATGACATCACCGACCGGAGGCGGGCCGAAATCAAGCTGGAGGAGGCGGCGCGGGAGCTGGCCGTGGCCCGGGACCGGGCCCTGGAGCTGTCGGGCCTCAAGAGCGAGTTCCTGGCCAACATGAGCCACGAGATCCGCACGCCCATGAACGGGATCATCGGCATGACCGGCCTGCTGCTGGACACGCCCCTGGGGGGCGAGCAGCGCCAGTACGCCGAGACGGTGCGGTCCTGCGGGGAGGCCCTGCTCACGCTCATCAACGACATCCTGGACTTCTCCAAGATCGAGGCCGGCAAGCTGGTGTTCGAGACCCTGGAGTTCGATCTGCTGTCGGTGATCGAGGATGTCCAGGCGGTGCTGGGCGTGAAGGCCCAGGCCAAGGGCGTGGAACTCGGCATCTTCGTGGATCCGGCCACCCCGCTCCAGGTGGTGGGCGATCCCACGCGCCTACGCCAGATCCTCACCAACCTCATGGACAACGCCCTCAAGTTCACGCAGGAGGGCTCCGTCGAAGTCCGCGTGCGCCCTGAATCCCAGGAGAACGGCCACGCCCTGATCCGCGTGGAGGTCCGGGACACGGGCATCGGCATGAAGCCCGAGGTGATGGAGCGGCTCTTCACCTCCTTCTTCCAGGGCGACAGCTCCACCACGCGGAAATACGGCGGCACCGGCCTGGGGCTCACCATCTGCAAGCGGCTGGCCGAGCTCATGGGCGGCAGCATTGGCGTGACCAGCGCCCCGGGCGAGGGCAGCACCTTCTGGTTCACCCTCGGCCTCGAAGCCCGGGGCGGGCAGGCGCCCGTGCGCCCCGGCACCACTCCCGTCCTGCTGGCGGGCCTGCCCCCGGCGGTGGGTCGCCTGGTCGCCGAGCAGCTCGAGGCCTGGGGCGTGCCTTCCCGGATCGCGCCGCCTCAAGCGGAGGTGGGTGCATGGTTGCGCGAGGTCCGCAGCCCCGACGCGGTGGTTCTCGTGGGCCCCGAGGCCCTGGACGCGGCCTTGGCCGAGGCCGGGGAAGGTTCCCTCGTTTTCGCGAGCCCCCTCTACCGGCCCGAGCTGCGGGAGGCCGCCGCCCGGCGGGGCATCCAGAGCTACCTCACCCTCCCCATCCGCCCCAGCCACCTGCGGGGGCTGTTTGAACCGAAGGGCCTGAACACCGGCTGGGCGGCCCCGGCCGCTCCAGCGCCCACTCCGGAAGGCCCGGTGAAGGTCCGCGTCCTGCTCGCAGAGGACAACCTCGTGAACCAGAAGGTGGCTTTGATCATGCTCCAGAAGTTCGGCATCGAGGCCGATGTGGTCGCCACAGGTGTCGAGGCCCTGGATGCCCTGGTGGGCGTCTCCTACGACCTGATCCTCATGGACTGCCAGATGCCCGAGATGGACGGCTTCGAGGCCACGCGGCGCATCCGCGAGCGGGAACGCGGCAGCCGCCGGATTCCGGTGGTGGCCATGACCGCCAACGCCATGGTCGGGGACCGGGAGAAGTGCCTGGAGGCCGGCATGGATGACTACATCGCCAAGCCCGTGCGCGCCGACGCCCTCCACCGGGCGCTGTCCCTGTGGCTGCCCGTGGGGGCGGTGGCACCCGCGGCCGGAGGCCCGGCATGAGCCGCTCCAGCGCCCTGCTGGAGGATGCCACCGGCATCCGCATGGCCTTGCAGCGACTCTGCCTGGCCGGGGCCCGCCTGGAGGTGGCCTTCAAGGCGCAGCGGTCGGCCTACCCGATCCTCACCGAGGATGGGGAGCGCTTCGCGTTCCGGATGTCGCACGAGGACAGCGCCGCCTGGGGCATGAAGCCCGGGGAGAACCTGGCCGTGAAGCTCAAGGACCGGGGGCTGGAGTACGACTGCGTGGTGGCCTTTGCCGGGCAGGAGGTCCTGGACGGCGTGGAGGCCTGCCTGGCCACCATTCCAAGGGTGCTCCGCCGCTCGGACATGCATCGCCTGGCCGACTTCATCCCGGACCGGCCCCCCAGCCAGGCCCACGCGGCCACCTTCACGAACACCCGCAATGCCATCATCGATGGCACCGTGCAGAGTTTCGGCGAGGAGGGCCTGGAGTTGGTTCTGCGCAACACCAAGCAGGACATCCGGGAGCTGCTGCGCATGGGGGAGGAGTCCCTGCTCGACGTTCCCCTCGAAGGGAACTTGCGTCTGCGCGCGACGACCACCGTGGCCTACTTCGGCGACAACCTCGTGGGTCTGCGCTTCACCAAGCAGGCCGATCCGAAGATGCTCGACCAGTACCGCACCTGGATCCAGGATCAGCAGCTCCTCCAGGCCCAGCAGGACAAGGAGGAGTTCACGCCCCGCGGCTTCCAGGAGGCCACGGCGCGCATCAACCGGGCGGCCGCGCTGCCCACCCTCAAGCTCATCGTGGACCGGGAGCCCCTGATCCTCCTGCTCACCGAGAAGGAGGACTTCGCCCGGCGGCTCGGCGAGGCCCTCAGCCGCAAGTTCGGCCTGGCCTCGCTGGACCACATCAAGGGCCCGGTGAAGACGCAGCTGGGCGAGGCCGGCGGCGACGGGGGCTGGGGGCGCGTGCGCATGGTGCTCATCCACAACCAGCTCCGCCTGGCCAGTCCCCTGGAGCTCTGCCGCCAGCTCGTCGAGCAGGAGGGGTGCCCGGTTCCCGTGATCCTCCTGGGCACCGAGGAGGAGGAGGCGAAGAAGCGCCACCACGCGGTCGCCGCGGGCGGTGTGGACTACGTGGTGGTCGAGCCCTTCAAGATCCTCGGCATCCTGCGCAAGCTTGACGAGACCCTGCAGCTGTTCGAGGGCGGCTGAACCAGGGTGGCGGGCATCCGCTCCGTCAGCTGTCCCGTCGTCGTGGGATCGCCGGATAGTGCTCCTGGTGGCAGTCCGGACAGATTCCGTGGCTGAACATCGCGTCCGTGTGCTCGGTAAGGTACTTCTCCAGGTGATCCCAGGAATCCTCCTGGTTGTTGATCTTCTTGCAGTGCATGCAGATGGAGATCAACCCCTCCAGGCGCTTCGTGCGCGCCAGGGTGGCCTCGAGCTCCTCCTTCTGGGCATTCAAGAGCGCGTGGGCCCGCTCCTGCTCGGCGAACTCCCGCTGGCTGCGCATCCACTCCCGGTAGATCAGATAGGCGGAGAGGATGGAGAGGATGTGAAAGGCGGTGATGAAGGCCGAGAGCTTCCAGAACTCCGAGCGCCAGTCCCGGAGGTAGTCCTGGCGCGCCAGGGCGACCGTGATGAGGAAGGGGTGGCGGCCACCGATGCGGCGATAGGAGACCACCTTCTCAAGGCCGTCCAGGGGGCTTCTGTCCAGGAAGGTGCCGTAGGTTCCGCCGCTCTTGAGGGCTTCCATCAGGCCAGGCGCTTTCAGGCTGCGCCCCACGAGGTTGCCCTGGGCCGGGTCTTCCGGATGGCGGGCGATGATGGTCAGGGCCGGATCGAGCAGGGTGACGGCGCCATGGTCCCCGACATCGAGTTGAGAAAAATTCCGGCTCAGGCTCTCAAGGGACACCCCGGCGTAGACCAGGCCGGCGAAGGCCCCATCGGGATGGTTGTACCGCCGCGAGAGAATCACCAGCCACTTCCCGGAGATGCCGCCCACCAGCGGCTCGGAGATCAGGAGGCCCGCATCCGGGCTCTCCCGGTGGCGGCGATAGTAGTCGCGGTGGGCGAGGCTGCTGGTCCTCGCCACCGGGGTCGGCGGGCCGTAGACCGCGTCGCCGCTGGCATCGGTCGCACGGAACGCGGTGAGTTCCGGCAATCGAGCATGCTCCCGGATGATCACACGGCTGAACTGGGCTGCATGGAGGTCTCCCAAGGTGAGCTGATGTTCGGCCTCATCCACGACCGCGAGCAGGGCCAGGTCGACCTTGGCAAGCATGCCCGTGAGGTTTTCGTCGAGGATCTGCGACAGGTTCTTCGTGGTGACAGCCGCCCGCTCGTCGTGGTGGTTCCGGCTCTGCCGCAGCGAGTAGAGTCCGATCGTCGCCACCACCAGATTCAGAAGCAGCAAGCCTGCGACCAGAGCCCGGGTGAAGAGCCTTGAGGGGCCGGAGGCCTGGGCCCGCTTGGCCGGGGCTGGAATGGGGTTGGGCATACTTGGTTCGACGGATGAGGGGCGCCTCAGCATAATCGGGCCTGGAGGGATTACCCAGGGTCATCGGCTGACTGGAGCGAATACATGTGTGCCATGCGAATGAGATGCCTCCTGCCCTTCCTCTGCGGGCCGGTGCTGGCAGCCCAGGAGGTCACCTTGGGTCTGGTGGCCGAGGCATGGTATTCCCAGGTCCTGGACTCAAATCTCCGGCTGAATCAGGCTGCAAGACCGGCTGGCGCAGCGGTTTACTATGACGGCCTAAATTCGGGACGTTTCGCGGAGAACGGCTTCAGCGTCAAACGGGCGGAGGTCTACCTCAGCGGTCAGGTCACCGATACCCTCGGGTGGGCGGCCATGTTCGATCCCAATGCGGCGGCGGCGGGCCCAGGGACCAGCCTGCTGGCGGACGCCCTGGTGACCTGGACCCCGATTCCCGGGTTCAGCCTGAAAGCTGGGCAGACGAAGATGCCCACAGCCTACGAAGGCAGCCTGGTGGGCTCGAAGGACCTGCTCTTCTTCGACCGGGGTCAACTCAATCGGTTGCTGGGGGAGGTGCGGGATCGCTGCCTATGGCTGATGTACACCCTCCGTCCCGCCAAGGGGGGGCAGGTCCGCTTCAACCTGGCCCTGTCCAACGGCACGTCCGACGATGGCAGCAAAGGGCGGAACAACGACCTGAATGCCCAGAAGGACTGGACCTTCCGGATCGATGGGGACTGGGGCCGGGCCCACCGCTGGGGGGTCTATTACCGGGAAGGCGCGACCTCCCTGAAAGACAGCAATCTGACGGCGGCGCCCCCTGCCACCTGGACCGTCGGTGCGCCTACCCGGGAGCAGGTCCTGCAGAACCGGGACCGGACCACCCTGGCGGGGCTCTTCTACGCCTACGACGATCCCGTCTGGCACGGGGACGTGGAACTGGCCACCGGGCTCCTGGGGCGGCGCTTCCCGATGCTGTTCGCAGCCGGCAGCGCCAGCGCCGCGCCACTGAGGGAGCACCTGCACCAGCGCTATGCCGCGTGCGTCCTCTCAGGCGCCTGGAAGCAGGGTCCCCACTGGTTCACGGCACGCTATGACTTCATGGATTACAACGCAGGCAGGGACTGGTACACGGCGACCAACCCCTACACCACCGACCCCGCCACAGGCCTGCCCACCGGTCGGGACCACACGCCCCGGTACACGGAAATCACGGTCGGCTACAACCACCTCTTCCTGCCGGGACGGCCAGCCGCGGGCAAGCTGAAGATCGACTACATCCACCGGAGCCGGAATTTCCTGGTGCCCCGCCCCGGTCAGTCCGGTGAGCAGGGTGGAGACTCGCTGGTGGTTTCACTCATGGTCGGGTACTAGGAGGCGGGCGGGCTACCGGGGGAGACGGATCCTACCTCAGCCGGACGTCCCGTCCCCGCCAGTGATTCACGCCCCGGATGCGGTCCCACAGCGCCCAGGCAGTGCCCGCGGCGAAGACCAAGGTGTTCAAGGGCCAAAGGGCCCAGAGCAGGTCCATGGGGCGCCCGGTCATGCGCTGCTGCACGTCCCCGGCTAGCGCCGGAACCAGCAGCCAGAGCAGGAGCGCGAGGATGGGGTGGCCCGTAAAGGGCAGCCAGAGCGGTGCCAGGCCGATCATGAGGGCCATGGGCAGCAAAGGTGGAAGCAGCCACCAGAAGGGCAGGGCCGCTGCGTTCTTCCGCATGGCGCGCACCAGCTCCCAGAGCCCGTGGTACATGCGCAGATGCAGATCCGGGCCGCCCTTGGCCAGCCGGTTGATGAACCCTGCGGCCTTCACCCGGCGGGCCAGCATCATGTCGTCGATGGCCTCCAGCGGGGCCCCCGCATGGCCACCCACGGCATCGTAGGCCTCGCGCCGCACCAGCGTGAAGCCGCCCACGCCGCAGAATGCCGGATGCCGTGGGTTGGGCACCTGGTGCGGCGGCACCGCCAGGAGGAAGGCCGAGGCCGCGATGGGCAGGATGACGCGCTCCGCTGGGCTGACCGCATCGATGGCGGGTACCAGGGCGAGGATGTCGGTGGGCTGAGCCTCGGCGAAGACCAGGGCCCTGCGCAGCAGGTCCGGTGAGGCTTGCACGTCGCCATCGACAAAGAGCAGCCAGGCAGCGGCCAGGGCTTCCGGCTGGCGCGAGGCCAGGTCCAGGGCGTGGTTCTTCCCCAGCCAGCCCGGTGGCAGGATTTCATTGCGCAGCACCCGCAAGCGCTCCGGACGAGCCGCTTGCCGCTGGCGCAGGATCTCCGTGCTGCCATCCGTGGAGCCATCGTCCACCACGAGGATGTGGAGGGCCGGATAGTCCTGGGCCAGCCAGGAGTCCAGGGCCGCGGCCAACTCCGCCGCCTCATTGCGCACGGGGATGCAGAGGCAGATGGCGGGCGGCTGCGCTGGAAGCGCCGGGTCGGTATCCAGCTCGGGCAAGCGGGCCCAGTGGCGGCGCAGGAGGGTCAAGGCGGCGAGGATGACGCCCTCCGAACCCCAGGATGCCGCTTCCAGCCAGACCATCATCCAGCCTAGCCTGGGAGCAACCACCTTCGGGGGTCCCATGCCCTTCGCCGTTCTGATGCACGACCCCCTGGCCGGCACGCTGATGCTGCTGGCGCTGCTGTGGCTCTCCGCCAAGGTGGGGGGCGAGCTGGCGGTACGGCTGAAGCTCCCCGCGGTGACAGGGGAACTGGCGGTGGGCCTTGCGCTCACGGCGCTGCACCGGGCCTGGCCCCTGTTCCCCGACGTGGCCGCCTCCCCGGCGGCCGAGCTTCTGGGTGGCCTCGGGGTGGTCGTCCTCATGTTCGCGGTGGGCCTGGAGTCCACCGTGCCGCAGATGCTGAAGGTGGGGGTGGCCTCGCTGCGCGTGGCACTCATCGGCGTGGTGCTGCCCATGGCCGCGGGCCTCGTGGGGGCCTGGCTGCTCTTGCCCAAGGGCGCCCCCTTCGTGCTGGACCTCTTCATCGGCGCCTGCCTCTGCGCCACCAGCATCGGCATCTCCGCCCAGGTGCTGCGGGAGAAGGGCGCCTCCGATTCCCTGGAGGGGCGCATCATCGTGGGCGCGGCCGTGGTGGACGATGTGCTGGGTCTCCTCGTGCTGGTGGCGGTGTCCGGCATGGTGGGCGCAGCCGCGGGTGGCGGCGCCGTGGGACCGGACCTGATGAAGACCCTGGCCCTGGCCCTGGGCTTCCTCGCAGTGGCCCTGACGCTGGGCCGCCTGCTCACGCCGCGGCTCTTCCAGTTGGCCAGCCGCTTCCGGGGAGAGCAGGTGCTGCTCCCTCTGGGGTTGGGCTTCGCCTTCCTCCTGGCCTGGCTGGGCAACCTTGCGGGGCTGGCCTCCATCGTGGGGGCCTACGCCGCCGGACTCATCCTGGAACCCGCGCACATCGTGGACCTGGAGCATCGCGAGCGGCACACCCTGGAGGAGCTGGTGCATCCGCTTGTGACGGTGCTCTCGCCCCTCTTCTTCGTGCTCATGGGCGCCAAGGTGGATCCCGGCGCCCTCTTCAAGCCCGCGACCCTGGGGTTCGCCCTGGTACTGGCCGTGCTCGGCGTGCTCGGGAAATACGCGGCCGGCTATGGCGGCGGGCGGGGCATCCGCGTCGCCGTGGTGGGCTGGGGCATGGTCCCCCGGGGCGAGGTGGGCCTCATCTTCGTGGCCGCGGGCGCCCAGCTGCACCTGAACGGCGTGCCCCTGCTCAGCCCGGAAGTCCAGGCCGGCATCATCGGTGCCCTGCTGCTCACCACGGTAGCCGGGCCTGTGGGGCTGGGTTGGGTGCTGCCGAAATCGGGGACTTGAGGCGCCCTGTCAGCGTTTGCCGCGGCAGGCTACCGAGTGCCGGAGGTTGAAACCCTCGGCGACTGGCCCTGGCACGGGGTCACGGTTACCAGGATGGTGCTGCCCCGCAGGAACCCAGCCTCAATCTGAATGGTGGCGACCCGGTCCCCCCGGAGGCAGGTCAGGAGGCTGGTTCCGGCCCGGGTTGCGCTGAGCAGATGCCAGCCATGGGGCTCCATCAAGTCCTGGTAGAAGGTGAAGGCTTCCCCCGGCGGAAGCTTCGTCGAGAACACCAGGCGACCTGTCCAGGCGCCGGCCTGGCCCATGATCAAGGTCCTCTCCGCATGGGTCTGGGCATCCGACGGCAGCGGAATGTCCTTGACCAGGTGGGGGTGGGATGAATTGGCAGCGGTCACGGTGTCCGGCGGACGCCCGGCAGTCCGGGGAGCCTTCCAGCAGCCGGTGGTGGACAAGACGATGAGCGGCCAGGCGAGGGTACGGGGGAGGCGAGGTCGGGACATGCCTCCTATCATTTGGACTCTCGACCGAGGCACAAGGCCAAACCCAGGTCCTACGTGATGAAGCGTAGCTGATGAGGGCCCGCTGGCAATCGTCCGGTCCTACGCAATGGATCGTATGGCCGATGGCCCTGTAGGTGCGTAGCTTGCAGAGGTGGGGCAGAGGCCTTGGCAGGGTCCTGTCTCCCTCCACGTGGAGTGCCCATGGCTGAGAGGATCACGATGGAGACCGCACGCCTGCGGAGCCTGCTGGTCGCCCTCCAGGATGGCCTCATGCGCCGTGTCCAGGCCGGGGTCACGCCACGGCCGGAGGCTGACTGGGATGCCCTTTTCCAGGAGGCCTTCCATCTCTCCATCGCCCTGGAGCAGCTCCCACGGATCGAAGCGGCGCTTGGCGGGGGAAAGGCTCCCACGGGAAGGTCTGGTCCGGGGCCGCACAGGGGTGTTGTCACCGGGGGAAGGCGCACGCCCAGGTCGCGCCGTCAGCCCCTGCGACTGGGCGTATAGTTTCCGCAGCGCAGGAGGCCTGCCGTGGGCCTTCGGTTGGAAGGCCGAACGAATCTGCTGAGGGAATCCACGCCCATGAGCAAGCCCCAGGTCCTCTTCGTGGATGATGAGCCGGCGATCCTCGCGAGCTTCGCAAGGGCCTTCGCCCATCAGTTCGAGATCCGAACCGCCAGATCCGGAGCGGAGGCGTTGGCGTTCCTGGGGTTGGGCTATGCCCCGGCCGTGGCCGTGGTTGACCAGCAGATGCCGGGCATGTGCGGCGTGGACGCACTGGCCACCTTCGCGAAGACCTTGCCGGACACGGTGCGGATCATGCTTACCGGACAAGCCGACCTGGCCACCGCCATCGAGGCGGTGAACCGCGGCCGGGTCTTCCGCTTTCTGACGAAGCCGGTGTCCCTCCCGATGCTTCAGGAAGCCCTGAACGCCGCAGTGGAGGTGTACCGCCTCCGGGAGGAAGAGCATGTGCTCATCGCCAAGGCCATGGAGCGGGAGGCGGGGGACGGCGGGGCCTCAGAGGCATCTGCGCTTCAGAGAGTCCTTGAGGCCAGGCTCACCCCCCGAGAGCTTGAGGTCCTGCGCCTCCTGGGCCAAGGGAGGGTCTCCAAGGATATCGGGCCGATGCTCGGGATCAGCCACCGCACGGTGGATGTTCACCGATGCCACATCCTCGAGAAGATGGGCCTGCACAACACCACGTCGCTGGTGCACCTCGCGGTGAAGGCGGGCCTAGCCTGAAGCCTAGGTAATCGATCGTATATCCACCCAGGCTCATCGGATCGATACCTAGGTGGAATGGGGAGCGGAGCCCGGCCGGATTCCAAGTCGGATCCACGGGTGGGAAGACCGCGCCTTGGATTGGAACCCGGGAGGATGCCATGCACGTGTCAGGCCGGTGGATGAGGTTGGGGCTCTTGCTGGCGGCCTTGGCGGTGACCTCATGGGCGGCGGAGCCTCGCTTCATCATCGGGGTCGCGCCCCACACCAGCGCCAGGGTCATTCTCGAGAACTACGCCCCCCTTCGCAGGCACATTGAAGCGGGGCTCGGTCTGCCGACGGAGGTGGCCACCGCCAAGGACTTCACGGAATTCGTCCGTCAGGCGAGGGCCCAGCAATTCGATCTTGTGATCACCACGGGCCACCAGGCACGGCTCCTTCAGGTCGACTCCGGCTACACGCCCCTGTTGACCTACCGGGCTGATTTCAGGTCCGTCGTCATCGTCCCGAAGGACTCGCCCGTTCATTCTGCGAACGACCTGAAGGGTGGTGGCGTGATCGGCCTGAGCCCCACCTCCCTGGTGACCCTCTGGGGCCAACACTGGTTGCGCCGGTCTCTCGGTTCAGATGTCCACGTTCGATATGTGAGCGCGGCCGACAGCGTTGCCCAGATCCTGCTGGCGGGAGAGGCCAAGGCCGGCCTCGTGTCCCTGGCGAACTTCCAGGGGCTCGCGGAGGAGGTTCGGAGCCGCCTCCGGGTCCTGGTGGAAAGCGAGCCCATGGCTGGGCGGGTCTATGTCCTGAATCAGCGGCAGAAGCATCGGCGCCGCCAGATCGAGGCCGCCCTCTGGTCCTTCGAAAAGACCGAGGAGGGCAAGCGGTACTTCGCGGCGCTTCAGCTGGGCGGCTACCGCACCCTCCGGAGGGGCGAACTCGAGCGGATGGACCCCTTCGCTGAGGAGGTCCGCAAGGTCCTGGTGCAGCCATGATCAGTTGGATCAGGGGCCGTTCCCTCCGGACGCGGATGTTGCTCGCCGCCCTCCTGGTGGAGACGGCCATGCTGACGCTGCTTGTGGTCAACAGCCTGCGGCTGCTCTCGGGGCACATGCTGGAGCAGCAGGCCAAGAGTGTGGCCCAACTGACTCCCGTCCTTAAGGCTGCGCTGGTGGCCCCCCTGGCCCAGCGGGATTGGGCGACGGTGCAGGCCATCCTCGACGAGTGCGCCGCCAACGAGGACCTGGATTACCTGGCAGTGACGGACAGCAGCGGGCGCATCGTGGCCGCCCATGGCTGGCGCAAGGACCTCCCCTTGCCGGTCCCCAGCCCTGGACTTCTCGGCGCGAGCCGCCGCATCCCGGCGCGGTTCGACACCGCCAGCGTGATCGGTATCGGCGGGCAGGGCCTTGGCCGGGTGCAGTTCGGGCTCGACCTCTCCCCCATCATCCACGCCCACCGGATTCTCCTGAGGCAGGGCATGGCGATCGCGCTCGTGGAGCTGTTGCTGTCCGCCTGCCTCCTGGCCCTCCTCAGCCTCTGGATCACCCGGCATCTTGCGGCCCTGACCCGGGCAAGCGACATGGTGGCTCAGGGCGTGTTTACACCTCCGATGCTGCACGAAGGCTCTGACGACATCGGACGCCTGGGGGCCGCTTTCAACGCCATGAGCGCGGCGGTCCGTGATCGGATCAGTGAGCTGACGGTGTCGAGGGATATCCAGGCCTCCATGGCCATGGACATCTCTGAGGCCCACCAGCAGCTCGATGAAATCACCCGCACCATGGGAGACGGGCTCTACGTGGTGGACCGCCTGGAGCGCATCACCTTTGTGAATCCCAGGGTGGAGGAGATTCTCGGTTGGCCGTCCATCGACCTCATCGGCCGCTCGGCTCACGAGCTGTTCCACGGCCGCCGGGAGGGTGGTCCCCTTCTGGCGGGTGAAGCATGCCCCTTATGCGATGTCGTGCAGACCGGCGCCCCCTTCCGCTCGACCTCCGTGGCCTACCAGACGCAGAACGGGGGGAGGCTCCATCTCTCCGTGTCGGCCCGGCCCATCCTGCGGGGGAAGGAATGCACGGGTGCGGTGGTGGTCTTCCAGGATGTGTCCGAGCTCCATCAGCGGACGGAGGCGCTCAGGAAGAGTGAGGAACGGTTCGTGGCCGCCGTGAACGGGAGTGGGGACGGCCTCTGGGACTGGGATGTCCAGGCGGGCACCGTCTACTACTCGGATACCTGGAAAGCCATGATCGGATATCTGCCGCAGGAGCTCGGCAGTGACCTTGATGAGTGGAAATCCCGCGTTCACCCCGAAGATCTTCCCGACGTGCTCGAATGCCTTCAGGCCCACCTTGCCGGTGAGGTGTCCACCTATGTCAGTGAGCACCGCTTCCTCTGCCGGAATGGCAGTTATCTGTGGGTGCTGGACCGTGGCGTCCTCGTGGACTGGGACTCGGCTGGGCGTCCCTCTCGCATGATCGGGACCCACACCGACATCACGGCCCGCAAAACGATGGAGGTGGACCTCCGCAGGAAGGACATGCTGCTGGAGGCCGTGAGCAAGGCCGTGGCCGGACTGCTGGACTCAGAGGGCTGGGAGGATGACATCCCCGGGTTCCTGCAGCGCCTCGGGGAGGGCACAGGGTCAAGCCGGGCCTACATCTTCAAGCGTGTGGGCGGTTCTCCCTCCGAGGGCGAAGTCATGATGGACCATGTCTTCGAGTGGTGCAGCGAGGACGTCAGCCCGCAGATCGACAACCCCGGGTTGCGGGGTATTCCCATGCGGGCGGTGGGCTTCGGGCGTTGGGTGGACCAGCTTTGCGCCGACCGGATGATCTGTGGCCGGATCGAGGACCTGCCTTGGAAGGAACAGGACATCCTGGCTGCGCAGGGCATCCGCTCCATCCAGGTGATGCCGATCCATGTGCGCGGGCAATGGTGGGGGCTGATCGGCTTCGACGACTGCCGGTCCGCCCGCGTCTGGTCCCAGTCCGAGCAGGATGTCCTCCGGATCTCCAGCCGTGCGCTGGGAGCCAAGATCGAGCGTACGGAGACCCTGGTCGAGTTGGAGCTCCGTGTCCAGGAACGGACGAGAGAGCTGGACCAGAAGAACCTGGACCTGATCACCGAGATGGAGGCGCGTCAGGCGGTGGTGGCCGAGAGCCGCGCCGTTCAGGCTGAACTCGAGCAAGCCAGGAAGATGGAGTCCATCGGGCGGCTGGCTGCCGGCATTGCCCACGAGATCAACACGCCCATCCAGTTCCTGGGGAACAACCTCGGATTCCTGAAGTCCGCCCACAGTCAGCTGGATCGCCTGCTGGACGCCTATGGCGAGGTGCGTGAAGAACTGCCGCCCCAGTCCGCCCAGGCCCTCCTGGAACTGCAGCGCGAGGCGGCCCTGCCCTACCTGCGGGAGGAGCTTCCCCAGGCCATCGATGAAAGCCTGGAAGGGATCCAGCGGGTGGCCAAGATTGTCCGCGCCATGAAGGAGTTCTCCCACCCTGGCGGCCCTGAGAAGGTATCGGTGGACGTGAACCACAGCCTGGTGACGACTTGCACCGTCACCCGGAGTGAATGGAAACAGCATGCGGAAATGGTCATGGACCTGGATGCCGGGAATCCGGTCATTCAGGGGCTCCCCGCTGAACTGCACCAGGTGTTCCTGAATCTGGTGATGAATTCGGCCGACGCCATCGCCGAGCGCCAGCAGCATGACCCGGGGCCGGGCGTGATCACCCTCTCGACCCTCCGGATCGACCATGGGGTCGAGATCCGGGTCTCGGACAACGGTTCCGGGATCCCCAAGGACATCCAGTCGAAGATCTTCGACCCCTTCTTCACCACCAAGGGCGTGGGCAAGGGGACGGGGCAGGGCTTGACCGTCTGCTATCAGGTTGTCGTGACCCGCCATGGCGGAACCATCCAGTGCCAGTCCGAGCCGGGACGGGGAACCACCTTCCTCATCCGCCTCCCCGCCCGGGATGGCTTCGGTCCCGCGCAGGGCGCAGAGGAGATGGGCCTGTGAGAATCCTCCTTGTTGATGACGACCACCTGCTGGTGAAGGCCCTGCTGAGGAGCATCCGCCTCCAGCGTCCCCACTGGCGGCTCACGCCGGTCAACTCCGGAGAGGCGGCCATCGTGGAGATGGCGCAGGATTCCTTCGACCTGATCCTCACGGACATGCAGATGCCCGGCATCGATGGCACCGGGGTGCTCACCTGGGCCCGCGAGCTTCAGCCGGAAGCCATTCGGGTCATCCTCTCCGGCCATGCGCCCCAGCGCCGCATCTTAGAGTCCGAAGGAGACTATCACCGGTTCCTCACCAAGCCAGTGGACCCGACCCGTCTGGTGGACATCATCGAGTCATTCATCCGCCACCACCCGGATCCCTTCCGTCGGGAGGCGAGGGCCATGGTGGTGAAGCTGGAGCGGATCCCCAGCCTTCGGAACAACCTGGACGCCATTGGAATGCTTCTGGCCGAGGGCCGGTCCAGCCTCCGGGCGGTCGCGGAGATCGTGGCCCAGGACTTGGGGCTGGCGCTTCAGGTGCTGAAGCTGGTGAACTCCGGGTACCTCCCGGGAGAGCGGCCGATCACAGACATCGTGCAGGCTGTCGAGTTCCTGGGGTTCGAGCAGATCGGCGAGCTGATCCGCAATCGGGGCGAGGACAGCTTCACCGCCGAAGGCGAGGGTCCGGGCCCCCTCCTGGCGGGGCTATGGGCCCACTCCCTGCAAATCGGCAGCATGGCCTCGAGCCTGGTCTACCGGGAGACCGGCGACGAGGCGTGCGCAGCTGAGGCCTTTACGGCGGGCCTGTTCCATGACGTGGGTATTGCGGTCCTGGCGAACCTGCCGGAGCTGGGCTATGGGCAGATCCCGCTGGAACCGGCCACCGCAGGGCCTGGTGTCATCGAGGCGGAACGGAGCCACTGCGGCACGGACCATGCGGAAGTCGGAGCCGAGCTCCTCCACCTATGGGGGCTTCCTGAGCCCTTCATCCAGGCGGTGCGGAGCCATCACAACCCCAGGCTTCCAGAGCACGAGACCCTGGTGTCCCTGGCCTTGCATGTGGCCCACCTCGGCAAGGGGGGGGAGCTTCTCAAGCCCGGGGCTCCCCTTGACCGTGAGCAGGGGGATGCCCTTGCCACCTCTCTGTGGGGCGACATCTTGCTGGCCTGGCGAAACCGGCGCACGGAAGCGCCCCGTGCGTCCTCTCTGGCGCCGATCGGAGGTAACCATGAATGCTGAAGGAATCCCGACCCTCGGTCCTGTGCCCACCCCCAGCCTTCACCCTGCAGGGGCCAAGCCCCTGGTCCTGCTTGTCGACGACGACGTGCTGCTGCTCCGCGCCTTGCAGCGCGTGCTCTCCCATGCCTTCGACATCATCACCGCGGATTCAGGAGAGGCGGCGCTCGCCTACCTGAAGGAGCCCCGCGCCATCGCCGTGGTCGTCTCTGACATGCGCATGCCGGGCATGGATGGCATCCGCTTCCTCGACCAGTGGAGGTTCCTCTCTCCAGACACCACCCGGGTCATGCTGACGGGGCAGGCCGACCTCACGACGGCGATGGACGCCGTGAACCAGGGCCAGGTCTTCCGTTTTGTCACGAAGCCTGTGGATGGCCGTGATCTGCAGGCGATCCTCCGTGACGCGGCATCCCAGTACGAGCTGGTGACGGCGGAGCACACGCTGCTTGAGGGGACCCTCACGGGCAGCGTCCAGGTCCTCGTGGACATGCTCTCCATGCTTGATCCGAAGGGCTTCGGCCGGGCGAAGGAAGAGCGCGACCTCGCGGTGGCCATGGCCCGGGAGTGCGGCCTGGATGCAGAGTGGGATGTGGCCATGGCAGCCCTGGTGGGGCGGATCGGCTGGCTGGCGCTGCCGCTGGAGGTGCAGACCAAGCTGCACCGTGGCGAGCGGCTGACGCTTCAGGAACAGGAGATGCACCACCGCTCGCCGGAAGTCGGGGCGCAGATGCTGGCCGCCATCCCTCGCCTGCAGCCAGTGGCCCGGATCATCCGCTACAGTTCGAAGGACTTCAACGGAGGTGGCGCGCCTCACGACCGGGTGGCTGGCCAGGACATTCCGATTGCCTCCAGGATCCTCCGCATCGTCCATGACTTTGTCGCGAAACTGCACGTCCGGCAGTCCCCGGTGGTCGTCTTCGCGGACTTGGAGCTGGGGGCCTCCCGCAAGTACGATCCAGAGCTGCTTCAGCTCCTGGGTGGCCTGCTCAAGGTCCACGATGCATCTGCGGCCAGGGTCGGCAGCATGCTCCTGAGCGTGGATGACCTGGAGCCAGGAATGACCCTGGTCAAGGATGTCTATACCTCTCGCAATGAGATGCTACTGCTGCCCGGGGGGACGCGGCTCAACCTCCTCCACATCGAACGGTTGAGGAACTATTCGGCCGGCCGGATGCTGGAGGGGCCCATTCTCATCGACCGGATGGCCTGAGTGTTCGGTTGCCGCGCGGGTCAAGCGCCCGGCAACTCGGGGACCAGGCTCTCCACGAAGGTGGCTTCCACCCGGAAGACTTCCCGGATGAGGGGTGCGGTGAGGACGTCGTGGGGCGCGCCGTTGCCCACCAGATGGCCCTGGTCCAGCACCAGCACCCGGTCGAAGCGGTAGGCGGCGCGCAGGTCGTGGAGGCTCACGAGCACGGTGCCGCCGCCATCGGCCAGGCGCCGCGCCAATCGCATGACCTCCAGGGCGTGGCGCACGTCGAGCTGAGCCACGGGCTCGTCCCAGAGCTGAATGGGCGCGCCCGTGGCCAGGGCCCGGGCGAGGCCGACCCGGTGGCGCTCGCCGCCGGAGAGGCGCGTCACCGGCCGCTCGGCCAGATGCGTGAGATCCAGTTCCGCCAGGGCTTCCGCCACGCCGGCGAGGTCATCTCCCCAGGCATAGCGGCCCTGGGCCACCACCTCGCGCACGGGGAAGGCGAACTCGAAGTGGGCTTCCTGGCCCACCCAGGCCAGCCGCCGCCCGCGTTCAGGCATGCCCAGGCGGGACAGCGGTTGTCCATTCCATTGGACGAGTCCCTCCGCGGGAAGCAATCCCGCCAGGGCCTGCACCAGCGTGGACTTGCCCGCTCCGTTGGGCCCCACCAGGGCCACCAGCTCGCCGGGCCCAAGGTCCAGCGACACGGGCGACAGGCGGTTCGGCACCGCGAGGTCTGAAGCGTGCAGTGCCGCGGTCATCGCGGCCTCCGCAGCAGCCAAAGGAAGAAGGGGCCGCCGATGAGGGCCGTGACCACGCCCAGGCGCAAACCCAGGGGGAAGGTCCGGGTGACGAGGTCGCAGGCCAGCAGGAAGATGGCGCCACCCAGCATGGAATAGGGCAGCAGGCGCCGGTGGTCCGGGCCGAAGGCCAGGCGCAGCACGTGGGGCACCACCAGACCCACGAAGCCCACGATGCCCGCCACGGCGGTGGCCAGGGCCGTGAGGACGGTGGACAGCACGATGAGCTGGCGGCGCAGGCGGCGCACATCCACGCCCAGGCTCTGGGCGCTCTGCTCGCCCAGGCTCAGCAGGTCCATGGCGCGGCCCAGGGGCAGCAGCAGCAGGCAGGCCACCACCATGGCGGGGACGCCCATCCACACATGCTCCCAGCTGCGGCTCTCCAGGCCGCCCATGAGCCAGAACAGGATCTGAGCATTCACCTCGAAATGGCCCGCTGTGGTGGTGAGCAGGAAGCTGGTGCCCGCTCCCAGCAGGGCGTTGAGGGCCACGCCCGAAAGCAGCAGCCGCTCTGTGCCCGCACCCCGCTGGGCGAGCATGAGGACCATGCCGGTGGCGGCAAAGGCGCCGAGGATGGACGCGACCGGAAGGGCCCACACGGTGGCTGCGGCCAGGCCGAACATCGGCCCCGCCGCCAGCACCGCCACGGCGCCCAGGGCCCCGCCGCTGCTCACGCCCAGCAAGCCGGGGCTGGCCAGGGGATTGCGGAAGAAGGCCTGCATCACCACTCCGCTGGCGCCCAGGGCCGCGCCCACGGCCAGGCCCACCAGGGCCCGGGGCAGGCGGAAGTCCCGCACCACGGTGCGGGCCACCTCGTCCGGGCCGTTCATGAGGGCGCCCAGCACCTGCCCGAAGCTCAGCCGAAGCTCTCCGAAGGCCAGCGAGGCCAGGAAGGTCAGGGCCAGGAGCGCCAGCAGGAGCGGGACGGCGAGGCGGGGCTTCACCGGAAGCGCTCCGGGTGCAGGGCCCGCGCCAGGGCCTCGTAGGCTGCGATGCGGTGGTGGGACACGCTGGACATCATGGGTCCCGGGATCAGCACCAGCCGTCCGGCCTTGAAGGCGGGCAGGGCGCGGTAGTGGGGGATGGCCGCGAGCTGGGCGCGGGTGCTCTCCCCGCCCGAGGCCACCAGCGCCTCGATGTTCCAGACCAGCAGCTTTTCGGAGGGCGTGGGCGCGTGTCCCTTCAGGCCTGCCTCCGTGGCGACGTTGAGAGCTCCGGCATGGTCGCAGAGGTCCTGGAAGGTGGTGCCTGCTCCAGACGTGAAGGGGTAGACGCCCGCGCTCAGCACGCGCACGGGCTTCACGCCGCGGAGCCTGTCGGCGAGCACCGAGACGCGGGCGCGGCACTGGGCGATTACCGCTTCGGCGCGGGCCTCCTGTCCCAGTTCGTGCCCGAGGACGCGCAGGCTGGCATAGATGTCCTCCAGCGTGTCGAAGCGGTCCAGCACCACCAGCCGGACCCCGGCCCGCCGGAGCAGGGCCAGGGTCTCAGGACGGGTGAAGCTGGCGGCCAGCACCAGGTCGGGGCGGAAGCGCAGCACGCTTTCGGCGTCGCTGTCACGGAGGGCGGGGAAGCGCCGAGCCTCGGCGGCCACGGGGCTGAACTGCGCGTCGTGGCTGATGTGGCTGAGGGCCGCGATCTGGCCTGGATCCGCCAGGGCCAGCAGCAGCTCATCCGTGCCCACGGCCTGACTCACGACCCGCTGGGGATGCGCGGCCACCAGGGGCAGCGCGAGTACCACGAGACAGGCGAGAAGGCGGACTACGGATGAACGGAGCATCACCACCTCCATGTGGCGCTGAGGGACCAGCGGGGTCCTGGGGCGGGGAACCCGTAGACCAGGGCGGCGTCGCCGTCTTGATCGTAGCGGCCGCTGAGCCAGTCCTGGACGCTCTGGCGGGGCTGCAGCAGGTGCTCGCCGCGCAGGGCCAGCACGAGGTTCTTCATGGGCTCAAAGGAGCCGCCCACGCTGAGCTCGCGGTAAGGCTTGCCGGTGGAGATCACCTGGTAGCTGGTGTCGTGGATGTCGTAGCGGGCGCCCACGCGGTCGAGGCGGACATCGGCCCGCCAGCGCTTCGCCTGGACGAAGGCGGCGATGGCGCCCGTGAAGAAGGGGTGGCGCACGATGGCGGTGTTCTGCTGGCCGAACGCCTGGCCAGCGACGTTGTGGTCCAGGTCCCGAGTCTCCTGGCTACGCAAGATCAGATCCCAGCCGTAGGCCAGATCGGCGCCGCCCCGCCAGCCCAGGGCGCCTTCCAGACTCTGGGCCCGGACGCGGCCCTGGTTGGCGTAGTGCGAGGTGAAAAGGGGCGGGAAGGAGAAGCTGGTGTCGTAGACGTAGGCCAGCAGGTTGCTGATGCGGGTGTGCTGGGCTTCCAGGCGGTATTCCCAGTGGCCCGCCAGCAGGCCCGTGGCGCCCACCTGCACTGTGCGGCTGCGTTCGGGGGCTATGGGATAGGTCGATCCATCCTGGCCTTCCGCCTGTGCGTTGAGGGCGAACTCCGTGGTGTTGGGCATGCGGAAGCCCTGGCCCGCGCTGGCGTAGAGGCGCACCTGCGGCGCCACCACCCAGTTGAGGCCCGAGCGCCAGGTGCCGGCCTCGGCACTGCCCGCGCGACTTCGCTGGCCAGTGTCCAGCCGCGTCAGGTTGCGGTGGCCCGCGTCGCGGCGCACCCCCGCTACCCAGTCGAGGCCTTCGAGGATGCTCCAGCGGCTTTCCAGGGCGCCCGCCAGGTCGCGGCCTTCGCCCCGGTAGAGCACGTTGACGAAGAGAGAGGGGTCGAAGTAGTTCTTCGCGTGAGCGACATCTTCCCGGCCCTCGAGGCGGGCCGACAGGCGGAAGGTCTTGGCGGGCGTCCAGTGCAGGGTGAGCTGATCCTCCACGCGGCGGAAGCTGCGATCCGTCTGCTGGCGCAGGGGACCGCTGGGATCCCCGGTGCTGCCGGACAGGGCCTGCAGGGTGTTCTCCAGCACCAACTCGGGCGCGAGAGACCAGCGCAGGCTGCTGCCCCAGCTCTCCTGCCGGGCGCGGGTTTCGCGCTGCGGCTCATAGCTGCGCCCGAAGCCCGGCCAGGCCAGGGTGGTGAAGGGCACGGAGGCCGTCTGGCCGCTGTTGCGGTAGAAGCCTGTGAGCTTCGCCGGGCCGAGGGTGGTGCCCAGGCGCAGGAAGCCTCCGGCCTGGCGGAAGGCATCGCCCGGGAAGCTGCTGTCCTGCCTCTGGGTTTCGGCACCCGCGGCGATCCACCCCCAGGTCTCTGCCACTTGGGCTCTCGCGGTGCCGCCCAGCAGCCCATCGGTGCCGCCCTTCAGGCCAGCCTGGCCATGGAAGCCGTCGGGCCCCCGGGCCACACTGGTGAGGGCGATGACGCCGCCGATGGCGTCGCTGCCGTAGAGGACGGAAGCGGGACCCAGCACCAGCTCCACGCGGGCGATTCCCACGAGGCTGAGGGTGCCCAGGTCGGGGCTGGTGCCGGTGGGATCATTCAGCCGCAGGCCATCCAGCAGCACCACCACGTTGCGGCTGAGGGTGCCATTGAGGAAGGCCGAAGCGGTGGCGCCGGGGCCGCCGCTGGCCATCACCGCGCCGGGTTGGAGCACCTCCAGCAGCTCGGCCAGGGTGCGGCTGCCAAGGCGAGTCAGTTCCTCGGCCTCCACGATGCGCACCGGGCCTGGGGTGCGGGTGACTTCCACGGGCTGGGCCTCGGCGCTGACCGTCACCGTGGCCTCGCCGGGCTTGCGCTCGGGCTCGGCGCCCGAGGCCGCCGCCAGGGAAAGGGCGGACATGGCCGCCAACAGGGATGAGATCCGGGAAAAGCCCATCATGCCTCCACGCATGAGGTCGCGGCGGCGGGGCGGATTCCCCTGGTGGTGGGAATCATGCCCGGCCCGTTCCCGCGACGGGGGGTGAGGTGCAGGACCGGTCTCCGGACTCGCACGCGACAGGGGCTTTTCGGCTCCCCCCTTGCCTTCCCGGGACGATCCCAGTGGCTCGGGCTTGAGGTCTCACGCCGGTGGGGCATTGGCGTGGTGCATACCGTTGCGGGGCAGTGCAGGAATCTCACCTGCTTCCCGAACATCCAACACTGAATTGTCAGGACCACCAGACAACCACGGCCCCGAGGCCGGACGCAAGTAGAATGGACAGATGCGAGCACCCATCGGCATCATCGGCGGCAGTGGCCTCTACCGGATGGAGGGACTGGCCCTCGACCGGGCGCAGGAGGTGGCGACGCCCTTCGGCCAGCCCTCAGGCCCGGTGCACCTGGGTACGCTGGATGGCGCTCCTGTGGCCTTCCTGGCGCGCCATGGCGAGGGGCACCGCTTCACGCCCAGCGAAGTGAACTACCGGGCCAACCTCTGGGCCCTCAAGTCCGTGGGTGTCGAGCGCCTGATCTGCGTGTCCGCCGTGGGCAGCCTGCAGGCCCACCACCGGCCCGGCGAGCTGCGCCTGGTGAGCCAGTTCATCGACAAGACGAGGCACCGCAAGGACACCTACTTCGGCGAGGGCCTGGTGGCCCACGTGAGCTTCGCCGAGCCCACCTGCGCCCATGTATCGGAGACGCTGCTGGCCTCGGGCCGCGCCATGGGCCTGCCCATCGAGGGCGACGCCCTCTACGTGTGCATGGAGGGTCCGGCCTTCTCTACCCGCGCCGAAAGCAAACTCCACCAGAGCTGGGGCGCGGATCTCATCGGCATGACCCAGGCGACCGAGGCCCGCTTGGCCCGCGAGGCCGAACTCTGCTATGCCTGCATCGCCCTGGTGACGGACTACGACGCCTGGCGCGAAGAGGAGGAGGGCGTGGATGCCGCCTCCGTGCTGGAGGTCATGCACGCCAACGTGGACAAGGCCCAGCGCCTGCTGCGAACGGTGGTGCCGCAGCTGTCGGGCGCGGCGCGCCTCTGCTCCTGCGGCGAGGCCCTGAAGACGGCCCTGTTCACGGCGCCCGAGGCGGTGACGCCGGAAGCCCGTCAGCGGCTGGACTTGCTGGTGGCGAAGTACGGCTACGGCGTGGCGCGCTGATGGCGCTCGCCCAACCCAGCCCCAAGCTGCAGGCCCTGTTGAAGGACTTCCAGCAGATCGCCAGCATGTCGGGCTACCTGAACCATTCCTTCGACCCGCCCCAGCTCCGGCTGTTCTTCACCCTGTACGGCCGCGTGATGGTGGCCTCCCCCGAGCAGGGGCTGGCCCTCACGCCCCAGCTGCAGGCCTGGTGTGATGCCCTGTCCATCCGCCTGCGGGAGGGCAGCTCCGGCACCATCATGGCGCCCCAGGTGCAGGTGAGCGCACCCCAGACCATGCCCGATGGCCGCGACTATCTGGTGGCCACGGTGACCTTCAACACCAAGGTTACCGACACCTCGTACCTCCGCATCCGCACCGCCATCCTCGCCGCCTACCAGGAGGCCGTGAAGATGAGGGAGGTGGGCTTCAGCGTGGCGCCGACAGGGGATGGTTCTGAACCAGGGCTGGTGGTGCCAGGTGAATGGCCTCCGCCTGCGGGCGAGATGGCCAAACCTGATTAGGCATTGGTTCGCAGCGCTTTCCTCTTGCTGGAGAAGGCCTGCATCGCCTCCGGCCAGGTCCTGTTCGCCGAACGTCTACCAGCGGGCCTTTCGCCTTGGTGCCTTTCTTGTTTCTCGCCATTGGGCTGTCGCCATGGGCCATCTCCCGTATTCTCGATGCCTCAGTTCAGGTCCAACGGCCTGGTGCGGACCCTTCAACTGGAGTGTCTGCGCTACGCTCGACCCAGCTGCATGACCCGCCATCCTCCCCCTTTCGTCAGGTGCCACCACCCCAGTCCACTTCAACCCGCAGCCCGGAGGCGCGCCCATGTCCAAGCTTCGTGTGGAGAGCTTCACCCTCTCGCTGGATGGCTTCGGGGCCGGCCCGAACCAGGACCTTGACCATCCGCTGGGGGTGGGTGGTACCGCCCTCCATGGGTGGGCGCTCGCCACACGGACCTTTCAGCGGCACCTCTTCGGCAGCGACGGGGGCGAGACCGGGACCGGCGACGACTTCGCCGCCCGCGGGTTTGACAACATCGGCGCCTGGATCCTGGGCCGGAACATGTTCGGGCCCATCCGGGGGCCCTGGCCGGACGACCGCTGGCGCGGCTGGTGGGGCGAGAACCCGGTGTACCACGTCCCCGTATTCGTCCTCACCCACCACTCGCGTCCGCCACTTGTCATGGAAGGCGGGACCACCTTTCACTTCGTGACGGAGGGCATCCTGGTCGCGCTCGAGCGCGCCCGCGAGGCCGCTTCGGGCAAGGATGTGAGGCTGGGCGGCGGCGTCCACACCATCCAGCAGTACCTTCGCCAGTGCCTCATCGACGAGCTGCACCTGGCCATCTCGCCAGTCCTGCTCGGCTCCGGAGAGCGGCTGTTCGAGGGGATCGACCTGCCGGCCCTGGGCTACGCCTGCACCCGGCACGAGGCCACCCCTCGGGCCACGCATGTCATCCTGTCCCGGCAGTGACGGGGGCCTCGCGGACCTCCCGCCCAACCTGAACCACTAAGGGATCCCGCATGGACTACACCCTCCAGTTCACCGACGGCGTGTTCGTGGTGAAGACCTCCGGCCTCGCCGAGCTGCCCATCTTCCTGGCGTTCATCGACGCGCTGCTGGCCCATCCGGCATGGGGGCCCGGGGCGCGGCTCTTGGTGGACCACCGGGCGCTCGATGTCTCCCCCTTCACCTTCGGCGCCGTCCAGGAGCTGGCCGACCAGTGCGCCAGGCGGGCCCAGGCCATCGGTCCGGCCAGGATCGCGCTGCTGGTCGCGGATGACCTGGGCTACGGCATGAACCGCATGTGGGCGGCTCTGGTGCAGGGGCGGCTGGACTTCACGGGAAGCATCTTCAAATCCCAGGAAGAGGCCCTGGCGTGGCTGACCGAGGGGGCGCCTTCCCAGGGCTGAACCCGCGGTGCACCGCCTGGATCTGGCCCTGTTCCCGGCCTCGCACCCGGTGCGCGTCCGGGCTAGCCTTGAGGGTCGTATCTCCTGCGAAGGAACTCCCCATGTGTCGTGCTGCGGTTCTCATCCTGCCCCTGCTGCTGGTCTCCTGCATGCGCAGGCCGGAGGTGGCTCGCCGGGCCGAGCTGCCTGTGGGGTCGGAGGTGGCGGTGATCCTGTTCCAGGGCTGCCTCATCCCCGACCAGGAGGGCTGCCAGGGCTTGGGCGTCATGGCGGCGAACGCCTTCGCCCATCGGAAGAACGCCACGAGCAACTTCTCCACATCGAGCGAGGTGGTGCAGGAACTGGCCGAGCTCGTGCGAGGCAGCCTGTGATGCGGCGTTCCTGGGCCTTCGTCCTGGCCACGGCGGGGATGCTTTCCCCCGCAGCGGCGGTGGACCGGGAGCTTCCCTTCCGCGCCTCGCCGGTGCCCGGCGGCGTGGCGGTGGTGACCCTTCCCGCCAAGGCCACGGCGCCGGTGGTGACCTACCGCGGGGAGCCAGTGCTCACGCGACGCAGCGGCCAAGGCTGGGTGGCGGTGGTGGGCCTTCCCCTGAGCGCCCGGCCGGGCGAGCAGGCCATCGAGGTGGATGGCCGGGCGGTGCCCTTCGTCATCAAGCCCAAGCGCTATCCTGAACAGCGGGTGACCCTGAAGGACCAGCGGAAGGTGACGCCCAATGCCGAGGACGAGGCGCGGATCGCCAAGGAGCAGGTGCTGATGGCGCCGGCCTGGAAGGCCTGGCCCGAGGGGCTGGTGCCCGCGTTGACCTTCCGCCAGCCCACCCCGGGGGACCTCACCGCCTCCTTCGGCCTGCGCCGAGTCTTCAACGGCGTGCCCCGCTCGCCCCACTCGGGCCTGGACATCCGGTCCCCCCAGGGCCAGGCGGTGCGCGCTCCCGCGCCGGGCCGCGTGGTGCTCACGGGCGACTTCTTCTACAGCGGCAACGCCGTGTTCATCGCGCACGGCGAGGGGGTGGTGAGCCTGCTCTGCCACCTGTCGAAGATCTCGGTGAAGGAGGGCCAGGTGCTCCAGGCCGGGGACGCGGTGGGCGAGGTGGGCAGCACGGGCCGGGCCTCAGGGCCGCACCTGCACTGGTCCCTGAGCCTCAACAACGCCCGGGTGGATCCCCGGATCTTCCTGGGAGGCCATCCATGATCCGGAAGTTGAGCGACCTGCCGGCGGAAACCAAGGCGAACATCCGGGGCGGTCAGGGCCGGGCCCTCGACGTGAGCCTGCTGAAGCTGGGCGACATGGCGGGCGTGCTCAGCCTGGGCCGCGTCACGCTGGAGCCCGGCGCCAGCATCGGCGAGCACGCGCACCCCAACACCGAGGACCTGTACCTGATCGTGGAGGGGCGGGGCACCGGCCTGCTCAATGGCGAGCGTTTCCCCGTGGAGCCCGGCGACCTCTTCCTGGTGAAGGCGGGCGGAAGCCACGGCCTTATCAACGATTCCGACGGCCCCCTGACCTTCATCGGCCTGCTCACGCGCAGCGAGGAAGGAGCCTAGCCCAAGGTCTTGGCATGGCCCTTGGCCTGCACCAGGATCACGCCGAGGATGGCGATGGCGCCGCCCACCAGGGTGAGCAGAGCGGGGATCTCCCCCAGCCAGAGCCAGGCGATGAGGCTGGCGAGCACCGGTGACAGGTAGAGGAAGCTCGACAGCAGCGAGGCGGGCATGCGGGCCAGGGCGTAGTTCCACAGCACGTAGGCGATGGCCGCCGGGAAGATGCCGAGGTAGATCACCGCGAAGGTGGCTTGGGGGGCGGCCACGGGCAGGCGGCGGAGCAGGCCCGGCAGGAAGACCAGCAGGGGCAAGGTGCCGGCCCAGATGGAATAGCAGGTGAACGCCAGGGCCGCATGGCGGCGCAGCAGCTTCTTGGAGAGGATCGAGTAGATGGCCGCTACGGTGGCCGCCAGCAGGATGAGCAGGGCCCCAGGCGTGAAGTGCAGGCCCTGGCCGCCGCTGAGGGCGATGAGCGCGACGCCGGTGAAGGCCAGCAGGATGCCCAGCCATCCCAGCTTGGTCAGGCGCTCTTTCAGGACAGCCACGGAGAGCAGCGCCGTGAACACCGGGGCCGCGGAGATCAGCAGGGAGGCCGCACCGGCCTGCACGGTCACCTCGCCGAAGTTCAGGGCCACGTGGTAGACGCTGATGCCCAGGAAACCCGTGAGGCCGATGAGCGGCAGTTCCGAGCGCTCCGGCAGCCGCATCCGCTTGGCGAAGGCGTACAGGGCCAGCGCCGTGGAAGCCGTCCCGAAGCGCAGCAGGGCCAATTCACCGGGCCCGTAGCCATCGGCGCCCACGGCGCCCGTCGGGCTGAGGCGCATGCCCGCGCGGATGCCCGCGAAGGCCGAGGCCCACAGCAGCAGCAGGCCTGCGATGGCCAGCCAGGTACGGGGTTCGCGCGTCCAGGTCATGTCTCAACCCTACCGGGAGGATCGGGGCTCCGCCTCCGGTTTCCGCCGAGCGCAGTCCACCTCAGGCTTCGCAGGCCCGGCCGTCGCGCATCTCGATGTGGCGGCCGCCGAGGCGGCCGAGGTCGGGGTTGTGGGTGACCATGAGGATGGTCAGGCCCGTGCTCCGGTTCAGCTGCTGCAGGATCTCGCCGATCTCGCCGGTGCGCGTGGTGTCCAGGTTGCCCGTGGGCTCATCAGCCAGCAGGATCTCGGGGCGGTTCACCAGGGCCCGGGCGATGGCCACGCGCTGCATCTCGCCACCGGAAATCTGGCCCGGCAGGTGGTTCATCCGGTGCTCCAGGCCCAGCTGCTTCAGCAGCGCCTCCACCTCCCCCTCGACGCCGGGCTTGCGGTAGAAGGCCAGGGGCAGGGCCACGTTCTCCCGAACCGTGAGGGTGGGGATCAGGTAGAAGTTCTGGAAGATGTACCCGAAGATCTCGCGGCGGATCCGCGTCAGGTCGCGCTCACCCACGACCTCTCCGTTGCCGAAGATGCGCCGGCCCGCCAGATCCAGTTCGCCCGAGGTGGGGTTTTCCAGGCAGCCCAGCAGGTTCACGAGGGTGGTCTTCCCTGAGCCGGAGGGCCCCATGAAGGAAACGAACTCACCCTTGCGGATCTGCAGCGACACGCCGTCCAGGGCGCGCACCTCCTCGCTGCCGCGGCCGTAGATCCGGGTGAGGTCGCGGGCTTCCAGCGCGATGCTGTTCGAGGCGCTCATGCGTCACTCCGGATCGAATCCAGGGGCCGGATGCGCCCCGCTTTCCAGGCCGGATACATGCCGCTGAGCAGGCCTACGGCCACGATGGTCAGGAGCGTGAGGAGGGAGAGTCGGGGGTCGATGGCCACCAGCTCTCCGCCCGGCGCGTAGGGCAGGGCCCGGCGCACCAGGAGGTCGGAGAGCCGGGCGAAGACCAGCGCCAGCCCGATGCCCAGGATGCCACCGCTGGCACAGAGGATGAGGGTCTCGGTCCAGACCAAGCGGAAGATGTCGCCGGGCATGGCGCCCATGGTCTTCAGGATGCCGATCTCGTGCTTGCGCTCCAGCACCGACATGAGCACGGTGTTCACCACCCCCACCATGGCGATGAGCAGGGCGATGACGGCGATGGAGAGGACCATGACCCGCGCCGTGGCGATGAGCTTCATGATGGTCTGCTTCACCTGGCTGAAGCTCACCACCTGCATGTCCGGCAGCTGGTACAGCGAAGCCTCGAGGCCGGTGAGATCCGCGTCCTTTTTGGCCTTGATGCCGATGGTGGTGATCTTGTCGAGGCCGGAGATCTTCTGCAGGGTGCGCAGGGGGACGAAGATGGTGCCGTCATCCTGGGTGCCCGTGCGCTGGAGGATGCCCACGACCTTGAGCTGGACGTTCTTCTCGGGCACCAGGATCAGGTCCCCCACCTCGCGCTGCTCCAGCTCCGCCGCCTCGTAGCCCATCACCGCCTCGGCGGCGTTGGCGTCGGCGAACCAGCCCCCTTTGTGGAAGCGCAGGAAGGGCTTCATGGCCGGGAAGGTGGCGAGGTCCACGCCGAAGTAACCTGCGATGCCACCGCCATCCCCCTTGTTGGGATCGAAGAAGGCCTGCATGAGGATGGGCGTGACCTTGTCCACTTCCGGCCTGGCCTTGATGGTCTTCACCACGTCTTCCTCGATGTAGCGGAGCCCCGCACCACCCTGCAGCATCATGGTGGCGGCCTCATAGGGGCAGCCCTTGGCCATGACCATGATCTGGTAGCCCATGTTGTCGATGTCGCGGTTCAGGGCTTTCTCGTAGCCGCGGTTGAAGCCCAGCAGGCTCACGAGCACCCAGGAGGAGAGGATGATGCCCACCAGGGTGAGGCCGGTGCGGGTCTTCTTGCGCAGAAGATTCTTGGAGGCGATCTGGAACTTGCTGATCATGGCTTTTTCTTCTCGACCGAATAGAAGAACTCGTCCATGAGGATGAGGTTCTTGTTCAGGGCCCGGAGGACGCCCAGGAAATCGGTGAGGGCCTCGGGTGCGGGATTGACGACGGTGGCCAGGCGGCCGGTGCCCTTGCCGGCGATGAAATCGAAGGTCCCGAAATCCTTGAGGGTCATGCCCACGAACTGGGTGCCGAACTTGCGTGTGGTGAACTTGTTCGCCCAGGCCCCGGCGACCCGCTGCAGGTAGAACTGCTTGACGCGGCCCTCCAGGTCCAGCGAGACGAAGACCTCCAGCACGCCGAACTGCCCCTTCTGGTTCACGCCGTGGATGTAACCGATCTTCTCGGTGCCCTTGTAGATCTCGTAGAGGACGTAGGGCACGTCCAGGGGGGCGTAGAGGGCGGGCACGCCGCCAAGCCTCGCCACGACCCGCTTGAAGACGGGCTCGCCGCCCCGGCTGGAGAAGGAGAAGTAGATGACCTTGAAGCTGGTGGATCCGGGGAAGAGCCGGGGCACGTCGACGGCGGGGTTGTTGAGCTCGCAGCTGACCGCCGCGGGCAGGGGGGCTGCCACGAGAGCCAGGGGGAGGAGGGGCAGAAGACGCTTCGAAGAGAAGCCCGACAGGCGGCTCATGGGGCGTCCCCTAGAGGTCGAACAGGTAGGCGCCCCGGAGGACCGTCTGCCCGTTCTTCAGGAAGGAGAACCGGATCTCCCAGTCTCCGGGCATCACCAGCTGCACGGGCAGCAGGTAGACCCCCTTGTTCGAGAGGGCGAAGGCCTTCGGTCCGCTGCTATGGGCCCCGCGCATGGAGGGCATGTCTGCGTCGCCCTGGATGGCGAAGGTCGTGTCGCGCTTGCCATCCTGGGTGAAGACCTCCACCCGCATGACCACGGTCCCGAGCTTGGGCTGCTGGGTGAAGCCGTAGGTGAAGTAGTGGTCCTTTCCCAGGGGCACCTTGCGGCCGGGTTTGGGAAGGACCGCAAAATCGCCCTGCCCGGGAGCCGGAGGCGCGGCAACGACGGGCGATGCAAGCAGCATCACGAGGGCCGATGCGACGAAGACCTTGGACATGAACTGGCTCCTGTGGACTTCCAGCGGTTGGGAACAAGAAATCCCATTCTACCCCGACCGGCCTGACATGGGCTCAGAGCCGTTCGCCACGAGGCCCTTCCTGATGGCCAGCGCCGTCAAGGCCTGGACCGAGTGCAGACCGAGCTTCTTCATGATGCTCGCCCGGTACTTCTCCACGGTCTTGGGGCTGAGGCAGAGGAGCTCGGCGATGGCCTTGGAGCGGTGGCCCTCGGCGACGAGCTTGAGGACCTCCCGTTCCCGGTCGGAGAGGTCGCCGGTGGTCGCCGGGACGCGCCGCAGCTTGCGGTTCCCCAGAAAATGCACCAGCACCGTGGTGGCAATGGCCGGGGTCAGGTACTTCTCCCCCGCCAGCATGCTTCCGATGGCCAGGAAGAGCTCCTCCCCGGAGGCGTCCTCCATCACATAACCGCAGGCCCCGGCTTGGAGGGCCGAGCAGATGGCCTCTTCGGAGCGGTCCGTCGCCAAGGCCAGGATCCGCGTGGCGGGACTGGCCTCCTGCACGGCCCGAAGGGAGGTCGGTCCAGCGATTCCGGGCAGGGCGAGGGACAGCACCATGAGGTCCGGTTGCAGCACCTTGGCGAGGTGGACAGCCTCCGCCCCATCCGTGCCCTCCCCGACGACCTCCAGGTTCACCTGGCTGGAGAGGAGCATGCGAAGGGCCTCCCGCATGAGGGTCTGGGCTTCCACGATCACGATGCGGCGCCGACCTTCAGCCATGTCCTGTCTCCGGCAAGTGCGAATGGAGGGAATCACCCATGTCCTGGAGAATGACAACCCATGGGTTGTCTTTAGTCTGTCCAATGAAAGATTACTCGTCCATCTTTTGATTGAAGAGGGCCCTTACTCCCTCCATTCCGCCAGGTGGATCCGGAGGGCGGCACAGGCCCGGGCCCGGTGGCTGAGCGTGTGCTTGAGGTCGCTGGGCAGCTCGCCGAAGGTTTGGTCGTGACCCGCCGGGAGGAAGATGGGGTCGTAACCGAAGCCACCCTCGCCGCGGGGGGTGGTGGCCAGGCTGCCCTCCACAGCCCCGCTGACAGTGAAGCTTCCTCCCCCCATTCCCGCGAAGGCCAGCACGCAGACGAACCGGGCCCGACGCGGGGCGCCCTCGGGCAGCATGGCCAGCAGGCGGCGGTTCTTGTCGCCGTAGGCGGGCAGATCCGGCGCGAAGCGGGCGCTCAGCACCCCGGGCCCGCCCCAGAGGGCGTCCACGCAGAGCCCCGAGTCATCGGCCAGCACGCCGTCCACGGGCCCGGTGCCGTGCTGGTGCCACCACGTCCGAGCACCCTCGGCCTTCTGCAGGGCATTGTCCTGGAAAAAAGCACCGGTCTCCGGAAGCTCCGGGGCCTCCACAGGCCAGGGCACAAACTGCAGGTCCGGCAGCAGCTCCGCGAACTCGCGCAGCTTGCCGGCGTTCCGTGAGGCGAGGAGGACCTTCAGCATCCCACGACCTCGGTGTACCAGCTGCGGGCGCGCTCAGGAGTCATGGGGCCGTGGACCAAGGCGCGGCCGTCGGCGAAAAGGGTGATCTCGTCGGCGCCCTCGCGACCCTTGAGCATGCGGCCGGCCTGCTTCCAGGGGCTGCGGGTGCGGGTCTCCAGGCGCGCTTTCAGGGTGGCAAGATCGAGCATGCCGGGGGGGTTCACGCGGATCTGTACGCCCTCCAGGCCGCAGAGGGGGCTGGCCTTCAGGCTCCAGCGGGCGTCCAGGAATTCGGTGACCCTGTCCGTGCAGAAGCGGCAGCGGGTCTTCGGGGCTTTCAGGAACTGCCGCTCGTCGTGCCAGAAGTCGAAGCGGGCGAGCTCGGTGTGGGGCGCTTTCCCCGTGAGGATCTTCATGGCCTCCAGGGCCGCCCAGCTGCCGATGATGCCGACTGTGGGTCCCAGCACGCCGGCGCTGTCGCAGGTGTCCACGTCACCGCCGGCCGGGGGCTCCTCGATGAGGCAGCGCAGGCAGGGCGTGTGGGGCGGGTTCAGGGGCCAGACGACCCCCTCGCCGCCGATGGCTCCGGCGTAGATCCACGGGGTGCCCGTGAGGATGGCCACATCATTGATGAGGAAGCGGGCCTCGAAGTTGTCGGTGCCATCGCAGATGAGGTCGAAGCCGCTGAGCAGCTGTCGGGCGTTGCCACTGGTGAGATCCGCCACCACGGGATCCAGCTCGATGCTGGAGTTGGCCTCGGCCAGCCGCTCGGCCGCCACCTCGGCCTTGGGGCGCCCCAGGTCGGCTTCGCCATACAGCAGCTGCCGCTGAAGGTTCGAGGCCTCCACCAGGTCGCGGTCGATGAGGGTGAGGTGCCCCACGCCCGCCCGGACCAGCCAGGGGGCGATGACGGAGCCCGTGGCGCCCAGGCCCAGCACCGCCACGCGCTTGCCGCGCAGAACCTCATCGGCTTCGCGGCCCAGGAAGATGCGCTGCTTGGCGTAGCGGTCGGACATGGAGGCTCCCGCTCCAGTCTAAAAGCAACGGCGCCCCACCGGGGCGCCGCACTGGAGAGGGAAGACTGGACGCTTAGTTGCCAGCCTGGCCGGCCTCGGCCATGGCCTTCTCGTATTCAGCCTGGAGGCGGCTGGCGTCGGAGATGGCGAACTTGTAGACGTACTCGAAGCGGTCGGCACCCTTGGTGAGGGCGATGATCACCTCGTAGACGCCCTCGCTGCCCACTTCAAAGGGGCTGGCGATGACATTGAAGGTGCCTTCCTTGGCGCCGTCGGGGATCTGCACGTCGCTATCGCGGATCACGTCCTTGCGGTCCCCGGTGGGGCTCACGATGGAGAAGCCGAACTTGAACTGGCCATCCATGCGGGAGAAGCGGGTGTAGAAGCACACCTTGGGCAGGGTGAAGGGCACCTGGGGCACCACGATGTGGTGGTCGTACAGGCCCATCAGCGAGGTCTTGCCGCCCATCTCCTGGCGGATGTCGTCGCAAAGCAGCGTGAATTCGTGCTTGGGGGCCTTGATCTGGACTTCTTGCATGGGGGGCTCCGAAAGAGGGGGCATCCTTGGGTGAGGGGAAAGTTTACCCTTGAAGTCGGCCCCATCCAACCCTGGGTTGCCGGAGTCACCGCGGAGCACGCATGCGTCATTGGTTCTGGATCCTGCTGATCGCCTTGGGCCTCCAGGCTCAAGAGGCCCGGATTCAGGTCCTTGGAACCACCGATATGCACGGGCACCTGCTGGCGGAGGATACCTACAGCCTGCAGCCGGCGAACCAAGGTTGGGCAAAGGTCACAACTCTGATCCGCCATCAGAAGGCCCAGAACCCGAACACGATCCTGGTGGACTGCGGCGACACCCTCCAGGGCGAGCCGGTCAACTATGTGCGCAACACGCTCCGGCGCGACCTGCCCGAGCCCAGCATCGCCATCATGAACGCCCTGGGGTTTTCCGCCATGGCCGTGGGGAACCATGACTACGACTTCGGCCTGCCCGTGCTCCGAGAGGTGGAGAAGCAGGCGAAGTTCCCGTTCCTGTCGGCCAACACCGTGGATGCGAAGGGGCGGCCAGGCTTCCAATCCCACGCCCTGGTGACGGTGGCCGGCGTGCGCGTGGCCCTGTTGGGCTTCACCACGCCCGGGGTGCCCGCCATGACGGAACCCGGGAACTATGCCGGCCTGGCCTTCCAGGACATCGTCGCCACGGCGAAGCGTCTGGTGCCCTTCCTGCGGGAGAAGGAGAGAGCCGATGTGGTGATCGTCCTGATGCACGCCGGGCTCGGATCCACTCCCGGGGCGGAGGGCGACGAGAACGCTGCGCTGCGCCTGGCGGAGCAGGTGCCGGGCGTAGATGCCATCTTCGCGGGGCACACCCACCAGGCGCTTCAGGTCGAGCACCGGGGCGTGCCCATCGTCCAGGCGGGCTGCTTCGGCCGCGCCCTGGCCGTGCTGGACCTGGATTTGCGCCAGGAGAAGGGACGCTGGCGGGTGGTGGCGGGCAAGGGCCGGACGCTCAAGCCTGAGGACCAGACACTCGCGGATCCCGAGGTCATGAGCCTGACCGCCGAGCTTCGCGCGGCCACGGACCGCTACCTCGACACGGCCGCCACGAACCTGCTGGTGGACCTGGACAGCCGCTGGGCGCGCATGGAGGACACGCCGCTCATGCAACTCATCCACCAAGTGCAGCGCCAGGCCACAGGCGCCCAGCTGTCGGCGGCGGCAAGCCCGGCGCCGAAGCTCTTTATCCCCAAGGGACCCACGAGTGTGCGCCAGTTCTACGCCCTGGCCCCCTTCGAAAGCCAGGTGGCGCGGATCCGCATCACGGGAGACCAGCTGAAGCGCTACCTGGAGCACGGGGCGCGGCACTACCTCCTGAGCTGGCAGCCGGAGCTCTACAATCGCGAGATCCCCTTCTACAACTACGACATGGTGGATGGGGTGAGCTATGCGCTGGACCTCGGGAAACCCGTGGGCAGCCGCATCCGGAACCTCACCTACCAGGGCCAGCCCGTGAAGGCGGACCAAGTCTTTACCCTGGCGCTCTCCACCTACCGTCTGCGCGGGGGGGGCGGCTACATGGAGGCCATCCGGTTCACGGGCACGCCCGACCTGATCACGCCGGCCTCCCAGCGGAACCTCATCCTCGAGCATGTCCTGGGCCGTCCCGCGCTGAATCCCGCGCCCACGAACACCTGGCGGACGATCCCCTTCCTGGATCGGGAGCGGGTGCTGAACCTGGCGGGCTGAGGGCTACTTGACCTTCACCAGCATCAGCCCGCCCCTGGGGCTGACGAAGACCGCGTCGGAATCCAGGATGCCCACCAGGATGTGGGATTCGTCCAACCCGGTGGGGAGGAACTCCAGGCGGGACTGGGCGAAGTCGAGCCGTGCCAGGGCCAGGCCCTGGAGCGTGGCCCGCAGCTGGGCCGGAATCTGGGCGGCCCGCACCGCGGCGAAGACCACGCCTTTGCCGGGCCAGATTGCCAGGGGACCCCGGTCCACCACATAGCCCTCGAGGGCGGGTGCAGGCTGCCCCGGTCCCAGCAGGAGGCTGGTCTCTCCGAGCTTCCTTCCCGAGTTGCCGTCCAGGATGGCGAGGTTAAGGGCATTGCCGTCGGCCATCAGCAGGTTGCCCGAGTCGTCCAGGACGATGGGGCGCCGGTTCTGGGGCAGGGGGCCATCGCCCTTGGAAGGCTTCGCGCCGAAGGACCACAGCAGGGAACCCTTGAAGTCGCGCTTCTCCAGGTATGGCTCCGGGGCCTTGTAGGACAGCACGAAGCCCTTGGCGTCCCAGCAGACATCGCCCACTTCGGCGGGGACTTTGAGGTTGAGGATGACGTGACCCGTCTTGTCGATCTGGGTGACCGTGGTGCCCCGGGCGATCCAGGCATTGTTGCGGGGATCCATCACCCAGCGTTCCGGCGGCTCGTCGGACTTGCCGGCCGGCACGCTGCCGATCACCCCGCCATCGCGCATCCAGGTGTGGAGCATCCGGGAGTTGGGATCGAAAAAGGTGAAGGAATCGTCCTTGTCCTGCTTGGCCCAGCTGCGCGCCTGGGTGGCGGCATCCCAGGACTGGGCGCGCAGGGCCGGCACAGACAGGCCGAGCATGGCGCTCAGTAGATACAAGCAGATACGGCGATTCCTCACGAAGATCCTCGGTATAGACCAGTCACCAGGGGTGGGTAGATCCAACCTTAGGAAATCTTGGGGGTGTTCGCAAGTTTTTACTTAGATTTGATTGGAAAAGTCCCGAATCCGTTCCAACAGCTTTTTGGGGCTCAGGCCCTCATCGTCCAGAAGGTGCTTGGGGTCCCCGTGGTGAACCAGGTGGTCGGGCACCGCGCAGCGCAGCAGGGGGCGGAGGATGCCGGCATCCGCCAGGGATTCCGCCACCGCGCCGCTGAAGCCTCCAGGTGCGCAGCCTTCCTCGAGCGTCACCACGCCGCGGCAGCGCTGGGCCCAGGCATGGATGAGGGGCGCATCGAGCGGCTTGACGAAGCGGGCATTGATGACCGCGCAGGACCGGCCTTCCGCCGCCAAGGTCTCAGCCAGGGCCAGGGCTGGGCCCACCATGGCGCCGAGGGCGCAGAGCAGCAGGTCGTCCCCCTCTCGGAGCAGTTCGCCCTTGCCGATGGGCAGGGCGCTGATGGGCTCCTCCAAGGGAACCCCCAGCCCGTTGCCGCGAGGATAGCGGATGGCCGCCGGGTGGCCGCAGTAGAGGGCCGTCATCAGCATGCTCCGCAGCTCGTTCTCGTCCTTGGGGGCCATGAGGATGATGTTGGGCAGGCAGCGCAGGTAGGCCAGGTCGTAGAGCCCATGATGGGTGGGACCATCGGCGCCGACGATGCCCGCGCGGTCCAGAGCGAAGGTCACAGGCAGGTCCTGGATGCACACATCGTGGGCCACCTGGTCGAAGCCGCGCTGCAGGAAGGTGCTGTAGATGGCCGCCACCGGGCGCATGCCCTGGGCGGCCAGGCCCGCGGCGAAGGTGACTGCGTGCTGCTCGGCGATGCCCACATCGAAGCAGCGCTCGGGGAAGGCCTTCTGGAAGAGGTTCATGCCAGTGCCGTCCAGCATGGCCGCCGTGATGCCGACGATCTTCTCGTCGGTCCGGGCCAGTTCCACCAGGGCCTTGCCGAAGATGCTGGTGTAGCTGGGCGGGGCCGGCTTGGCGGGGTCGGCCGTGACCTTGATGATCTCGCCGGCCTCAGCGTCGAAGGCGGTGACGCCATGCCACTTCAATGGGTCCTGCACGGCGGGTTCATAGCCGTAGCCCTTCTTGGTCTGCACGTGAAGCAGCACCGGGCCGTCCTTCATCTTCGCCCTGGCTTCGGTCAGGGCCTTGGAGGTGGCATTCACGTCATGGCCGTTGATGGGGCCCATGTAGCGGAAGCCGAGATCCTCGAAGAGGAGCCCTGGGATCATGAGCCGCTTGAAGCTCTCCTCGCTCCATTTGGCGGCCTTGGCCACCCCCTTGCTCAGGCCTTCGAGGGGGATGGCTTTGATGGCGTGCTCGATGCGGTCGCGCCAGCGATGGTAGTACTGCCCCGACATGATCTGGTTCAGGTAGCCCTGCAGCGACCCCACGTTGGGGTTGATGCTCATGTCGTTGTCGTTGAGGATCACCAGGAAGTTCTTGGTTTCCAGGTAGCCGGCTTGGTTCAGGGCCTCGAAGGCCATGCCGGCGGTCATGGAGCCGTCCCCGATGACGGCGATGCAGGCGTGATCCTGCTTCTGAAGGTCGCGGGCCTTGGCCATGCCCAGGGCGGCGGAGATGCTGGTGCTGGCGTGGCCGGCGCCGAAATGATCGTAGGGGCTCTCGTCCCGCTTCAGGAAGCCCGAGAGGCCATGGTGCATGCGCAGGGTCGGGAAGCGGTCCTTGCGGCCCGTGAGGATTTTGTGCGGATAGGCCTGGTGGCCCACGTCCCACACGATGCGGTCCTGCAGGAAGTCGAAGTGGTGGAAGAGGGCCACCGTCAGCTCGACCGTGCCGAGGTTGGAGCTGAAGTGGCCGCCCGTCTCGGAGACCGAGGCGATGAGGAAGGCGCGCACCTCGGCGGCCAGCTGCTCCAGCTGGGTGGGCGTGAAATGCCGCACCTGCTGGGGGGCGGCCAGCGAATCGAGCAGGGGATAGGGGCTGCTGGGGGTCGGCACGGGGCGGCTTACCTGGCCCGCAGCGCCAGGTACTGAGCCCAGGCTGCCAAGGAAATCCGGTTGGGTAGGGAGGCTAGATGACATAGGGCAGTCTCGGTGGCTTCACTCAGGGCCTTGCGGGCACCATCCAGGCCCAGGAGGGAAGGGTAGGTGATCTTACCCCTGCCCGCATCCTTTCCTGCCCGCTTGCCCAGATCGGCGTCGGTGGCGGTGGCATCCAGGATGTCGTCCTGGATCTGGAAAGCCAGGCCGATGGCCGCGCCGAAGTCCCGCAGGGCCATCCGCTGGGGGGCGGCCGCGCCCCCCAGCACGGCGCCGATCTCCAGGGAGGCGCGTAGCAGGGCTCCGGTTTTCAGGCGGTGGATGAGGCGCAGATGATCCAGGTCGTAGGATTCGACCTTCTCGCCTTCGAGATCCAGGGCCTGCCCCCCCGCCATGCCTCGCCAGCCGGCGCCTTCCGCCAACAGGGCCAGGGCCTCGGCGCGGCGGATGGGGTCAAGGTCGGCCGAGGCCAGTACACCGAAGGCCTCCGTCAGCAGGGCATCGCCCGCGAGGATCGCGTGGCCCTCGCCGTAGACCTTGTGGTTGGTGGGCCGTCCGCGCCGCAGGTCGTCATCGTCCATCGCCGGGAGGTCGTCGTGGATCAGCGAATAGGTGTGGACGTATTCCAGGGCCAGGGCACCGGGCAGGGCCTCCGAGGCCGTGCCGCCCACGGCCTCGGCGGCCAGCAGGCAGAGCACGGGTCGCACCCGCTTGCCGCCAGCTTCCAGGCTGTAGCGCACGGCCTCGGCCAGGCGCTGGGCCTCGCCCGCCCGGAAGGGCTTTGTGAGCTCGGCGTCCAGCAGGGGGAGGAGGCGATCCAGGTCGGCCTTCACCTGATCGGCGGCCGCCTTCATCGGCTGCCCTTCGGCTCGTCCAGGGGCTCGACGCGGTACTCGCCGCCCAGCCCGGCCTTGAGGACCTCGACACGCCGCTGGGCTTCGGCCAACTGCTTCTGGAGTGCCTGGCTCAGCTGTACGCCCTCCTCGAAGCGGGCCAACGCCTCCTCCAGGCTGAGGCTGCCGGACTCGATCTGCTGCACCAGCGACTCGAGCCGGTCCAGGCCATCGTCGAAGGAGGGTTGGGCGGTCATGGGGGATCCAGTGTGGGGCCCGCGGGGCCCCGACCAGTCTAGGGGAAACGGGGGGCCGGCGCTCGGGTGGGCCGGACTCAGCGCCCCTTGGCGAGGCTCTCCCGCATTTTCTTCCCGGCATCCTCCAGCTTGTAGCCCTCGGGCAGGGCGAAGGCGGAGTCGGGGATGGGACCCTCCTTCAGCTCCGTGGCCACGCTGGTCAGCTCTCCCACGATGGGCATTACCTGATGGGTCCGGAGCGCGATCCCCTGCACCTTGGCCAACTCCTCCCCCAGCTTCAGCATGGAGGAGGCGCCTGGCCCCATCTGGCCAATGGCGTGCTGGAGGCGCAGGAACCGCTTGTACGAGCCTACGGGCATGGGCGGCTTGAGGGAGGGATCGTTGCTGCTCTCCATGACCGTGGAGCCCATGGTGATCTTCCACTTCCTGCACTTTCGGCCCAGGAGGGTCTCGGAGCCCTGCTCCTCGACCGTGACCTGGGCCCCGCCATCCCCGCCGCCCATCAGCTTCTGAGCGAAGGCGGGCAGGTTCTTCATCCGCTCGGCCATGCCCTCCATGGCCGTCTCCAGGTCCTCCCAGGTCATCTTCTGGATCACCTTCTTTTTGTGGTCGATGGTGTAGTGGATGCCCTGGGTGAAGTCCACCAGGGTGTCCCGCTGGCCCTCGGGATGGTTGATCCGCATGAACCGGGAGGACCAGAGGTGTGTCTGTCGCCCTTCGTGCCCCCGGCCAGTGGTGGTCATGGTGAGGGTGAGGTCCCCTGCGAGCAGGCTTGGAACGAATAAGGCGATGACCAGGGCTGTTGTCAGAAGCCTGCGCATGGGAATTCTCCGTGATGGTCGCCCCTGAGCATACGCGCGGAGTGGACACTTTGGGGTACCTTCGAACCTTTGGGGGTGTCCATGGCCCGCGTGCTCGTGGTAGATGACAGCAAGGAAACCTGCGAGTTCCTGGAGGAACTCCTGGGGACCATGGGCCTGGAGGTCGCGAAGGCCACCCATCCGGATCGGGCCATCGAGCTGCTGCATAAGGAAGCCTTCGACCTGCTGCTCTCGGACATCAACCTGGAGGCCAAGAAGGACGGGCTGGACCTGCTGCGCGAGGCCAAGCCCCTGGGGGTGGACACCATCCTGCTCTCCGGCTTCGGCACCCTGGAAACGGCCATTGAAGCTGTGCGCGAAGGCGCCTTCGACTTCCTGAGCAAGCCCTGGAACAACGAGGAACTGAAGGCCCTGGTGAGCCGGGCCCTCGCCCGGCGACAGTCCAGTGGGCAGGGCGCCACCCATAGTGCCTCGCCCAAGGCGAAGCGGAGCCTGATGATCGGCTCCAGCCCCAAGATGATGGCGGTCTACAAGACCATCGCGAGCCTGCAGAACAGCCGGGCGACGGTCTTGATCACGGGGGAGAGCGGCACGGGCAAGGAGCTGGTGGCCCGAAGCATCCACCTTTCCAGCGATCGGCGCGACCGGGCCTTCGTGGCGGTGAACTGCGGCGCGCTCACCGAGACGCTCCTGGAGTCTGAGCTCTTCGGCCATGTGAAGGGCTCCTTCACCGGTGCCATCGGCGAGAAACCAGGGCTCTTCGAGGAGGCTTCGGGAGGCACCATCTTCCTCGACGAGATCGGCGAGACGAGTCCCAGCTTCCAGGTTCGCCTGCTGCGGGTGCTGCAGGAGCAGGAGATCCGGCGGGTGGGCGGCAACAAGACCATCAAGGTGGACGCCCGGGTGATCGCGGCCACCAACCGGGACCTGCAGGTGATGGTCAAGGCCGGAACCTTCCGGGAGGACCTCTACTACCGGCTCGGCGTGGTCGAGCTGGCAGTGCCTGCGCTGCGGGAACGACGGGAGGACATCCCAGCCCTGCTGGACCACTTCCTGTCCGAGTTCGGCCAGAAGGATGGGCACGCCTACCAGCTGCACCCGGAGGCCCGCAGGGTTCTGGAGGCCTATTCGTGGCCAGGGAACGTGCGGGAGCTGAGCAATGCAATCGAAAACCTCACCCAGCTCAGCCGGGGGTTGGAGATCTCCGTGGACGACCTGCCCGCCAAAATTCAGGCCGATGTGCTGAAAAAGGCCCTGCGGCGACCTGAGCCCGGGGAAGGTGCACCGGTCCTGATCGAGGACTGGCCGAGCCTCGATGAACTGGAGCGCCGCTACATCCAGATCTTGATTGGTCGGCACAAGGAAAAACAACGCATTGCTGAAATTCTGGGCGTGGACCGGACCACCCTCTACCGCAAACTGAAGCGCTATGGGTTTCATGACGGCGAGTAATCGACCCGCGGGGCCGCAATCGTCGCACCCTGCTACAGGTTGCAGAATGCGACGGATATTGAAAAGTTAAATCAAAGATAAACATTCTATTTTTATATGTATACGATTTGGCCCAAAGCCTGCTTGGGGTTCTGCACTTCCGGCCGTGCCGGATCACCCCAGGGAGCACCCCCATGAAGAAGCTTGCTGCGCTGCTCGTCGCCGCCGCTCTGATCAGCCCCGTCTTCGCCGAAGAGGCCAAGAAGCCCGAAGCGAAGAAGGCTGAGAAGGTCGAGACCAAGAAGGCCGAGAAGAAGGCTGAGAAGAAGGCCGAGCCCAAGAAGGAAGAGGCCAAGAAGGCCCTGACCGCCGAGGAGAAGAAGGCCGAGCCCAAGAAGGAAGAGAAGAAGGCTGAGAAGAAGGCTGAGAAGAAGGCCGAGCCCAAGAAGGAAGAGGCCAAGAAGGCTCTGACTGCCGAGGAGAAGAAGGCCGAGCCCAAGAAGGAAGAGAAGAAGGCTGAGAAGAAGGCTGAGAAGAAGGCTGAGAAGAAGGCTGAGAAGAAGGCTGAGCCCAAGAAGGAAGAGGCCAAGAAGGCCCTGACCGCCGAAGAGAAGAAGGCTGAAGCCGCCCCCAAGGCCGAGAAGAAGGCCAAGAAGGCGAAGAAGGCTGCCAAGGCCGAGCCCAAGAAGGAAGAGGCCAAGAAGGCCCTGACCGCCGAGGAGAAGAAGGCCGAGCCCAAGAAGGAAG
>JAJTBS010000001.1 GCA_021286765.1 Holophagaceae bacterium
GCGAGTGCATCGCCCGAGACGCGCCACAAGGGCGCGTCGAAGGGAGGCGGGGCGGGGAAGAGCTCCCTCCTACCTTGGCTTGAAGGCCAGTGCATCCAGGCAGCGGGCCACCTCGTCCCGGGTGATGGGTTTGATGAGAACCGAGGTGCTGGGCCACCGGGCCAGGGATTGATCGAGTTCCCCGTCCCTGAAGCCAGTGATGACCAGGACGGCCTGCCGGGGATCCCGCTCCTTGATCCGTTCCAGGGCCTGCGCCCCGGTCATGCCGGGCATGTTGTGATCCAGCAGCACCAGGTCGAAGGTCCGCCCCTCCTTCAGCAGGCGCAGGACCGAGGGGCCGTCCTCGACCACCTCCATCTGGTGGCCCATTTCCCGCAGGAGGGCCGGGAATGAGCTGCGGACCAGCGCATCGTCGTCGGCCATGAGGAGGTTCAGCGGACGGAAGAGGGGATGGCCAGCCTGGAAGGCCTCACCAAGCTGCTCGGGCTCGGCCTGGGCCAGGGGGAAGCGCATGGAGACTCGGGTTCCGATCCCCGGCCGGCTCTGGATGTCGAGCTCGCCGCCATGGGCGCGCACGATGTTCTGGACCATGGCGAGGCCGAGTCCCGTCCCCTTTCCAACGGGCTTGGTGGTGTAGAAGGGTTCGGTGGCGTGGGCCAGGGTCTCGGGGCTCATGCCCTGGCCCGTGTCGCGGACGGTCAGGTTGATGTGCTGGGTTCCCTGCCGCTTTGTCTCCAGGAAGAGGGTGCCCCCCGCCGGCATGGCATCGACCGCGTTCACGCAGAGGTTCATCAAGGCGCTGCCCAGGGTGCTGGTCTCGCCCATGATCCAGCTGGGCTGAGGTTCGAGGTCCACTTCCAGGGCGACCTTGTGGCGCAGGGTCTGCCGGAGAATTTCCGTCTCGCTCGCCACCACGGCGTTCAGGTCAATGAGGTGGGGCGTCTCCAGGTCCTTGCGCACGAAGTTGGTCAGACGCTTGACCATGTCCCGGCCCCTCAGGGCTGCCTGTTCGAGGGTGTTCATGGACTTCAGGAGGAATTCGTCCGTCCGGTACTTGACCTGCAGGGTGGAGGCGACGCTGAGGATCGCCGACAGGACGTTGTTCATGTCATGGGCCACGCCGCTGGCCAGGCTGCCCAGGCTCTCCAGCTTCTGGGCCTGCTGCAGCTCTGCTTCCATCCGGCGCCGCTGGTCATTGGCGAGCCACTGATCGGTGACGTCGCGGTTGAGCCCGATCATGCGGACCGCCTTGCCCTCCGCGTTCCGCTGGACCAGGCCGTCGGCAGAGATGTGGCGGATGTTCCCATCCGGAAGCAGGATCCGGAACTCGCTGTGGAATTCGCGCTCCCCTCTCAGGGCAGCCTGGCTGTCAGCGGAGGCGGCGTTCTTGTCCTCGGGGTGGAGACGGCGCTCCCAGGCTTCCAGGCCGCCGGGGAAATCCCCGGGGGTGTACCCGTAGATCTCCATCATCCGGCTGTCCCAGAGCATCAGCCCCGTCTCGAGGTTCCAGTCCCAGATGCCCAGTCCGCCGGAGCGGGTGGCCAGCTCAAGGCGCTGGCCCAGTTCTCGCAAGGCGATTTCGGCCTTCTTCTGCTCGGTGATCGTGTCGAAGATGGCGATGAATTCGCCTGGAGCCGGGCAATAGGTGTTGATGGAGAACCAGATGTCCAGGCTCTCCACCAGGGTCTCGAAGCGCTCGGGGGCGCCGGACCGGGCCACCCTTCCGTAGGTTTTGAGGAGGTCCACGTTGGATTCACGGAATCCGGGGATCACCTCGGAGACACGGCGGCCCGCCACATCCTTCAGCCCGGTCAAGGTCGAAAAGGCGGGGTTCACCTCCAGGTAGATGAAATCGACGGGCTCGTTCCCCTCGAAAATCATCCGGCAACGGGCAAACCCCGCGGTCATGTTCTCGAAGATGCCGCGGTAGCGGTCCTCGCTCACATACAGGGACCGCTCGATGAGGTCCTGCGCCTCATGAAGCTGCTGGTGGAAGCGGCTGAACAGGATGCCCGTGATGGTGAAGATCACCATGGACACATAGGTGCTGGGCCGGTGGTCGGTTGGAATGAAGGCCCACCAGACGAGGAAGGTGGAGAGAAGGGTGGCGACCGACCCCCACCGCAAGCCCCCGATCCAGGAGGCGAGGAAGACCGCCGGATAGAACAGGAACCACACGAAGGGCTTGATGCTCGACCAGAAGGCCCACTGGATGGCAAGGGCCAGAAGGGGTGGAACCAGGGCCAGGAATGGGTACCTTTTGAGCCGTTTGATCGTGCTTTCCATGGCGTTTTCCGAGAAGGCTTGGTGGATCCCCGGACCCGGGATCGCCTTCAATGGGGAGTGGCGTCACCGGCTGAGCTTCTCTCACCCATGCGGATCGGTTGTTCGTGAGTCGTGACTGAATTCTGATTTTCGCGGCCAAGCCTGGCAAGGGCGGAAGTTGGAAAGACACGCATCATGTCTTCAACAAGATCACCGGAGGGGCGTCACGGGGGGCCACTCGGGGAATCCAAGGATCCGCAGTTCCTTCAACTCACAAGGAGGTCTCATGATCCTCATCACTGGCGCCACCGGCACCATCGGCAGGGAACTCGTCCTCGATCTCACGGCCAGGCGGAGCACCTTCAAGGTGATGGTCCGCTCGAAGGAGGCCAGCAAGGGCTTTGAAGCCAAGGGCATCAAGGCTGTTCACGGCGATTTCGAACGCCCGGAGACCTTTGCCGGGGCCCTGGCCGAGGTGCAGTCCGTGTTCCTGCTCACCACCCCGCGCCCCGACGGTCCCCTGCTGGAGCGGGCCTTCCTGGCGGCCTGCAAGGCCAGGGGCGTCCAGCATGTGGTCCGCCTCTCGGCCATGGGAGCCAATCCCTCGGCCGCCTCGGCTTTGCTCCGCAATCACGGCCGCTGCGAGACCCAGCTGGAAGACAGCAGCCTCGCCTGGACCCACCTGAGGCCCACCATCTTCATGCAGAACCTGGTTCCCTTCATCGGTCCCACTGTCTCCAAGGAGAGCACCCTCTACGCTCCGGCCGGCGATGCCCGCATGCCCTGGGTGGACATCCGGGACGTCGCCGCCGTGGCAGGCCTGGTGCTCACCACCAAGGGGCATGAAGGTCTGGTGCATGAGCTGACCGGCCCGGAAGCCCTCACCTACACAGAGGTCGCCGCCCACCTGAGCCAGCAGTTGGGGCGGCAGATCACCTATGTGAACGTGCCCGAGGGGGCGGCCCGCCAATCCATGGTGGGAACGGGGATGTCCCCCTGGCTGGCGGAAGGCCTGATCACGCTCTATCAGTTGTTCAAGGCCAATGGCCCCACGGCCATGCCCCTGGAGACCGTGGAGCGGCTCACGGGCCGTGCTCCAAGGGCGCTCTCCGACTACCTCAAAGAGAACGAGGCTGCCTTCCGCCCGATCAAGCCCGTGGAAGTGGCGCGACCGTAGTTTGGAGCCGTTCCTTCCTTTTTCTATTTATTTTTAAATAAATAAGTTAATAGGGTGATTCGGCAACTTCTCAAGTAATCGCGGGGCCCTGCCGAAACCAGACCAATCTAAGACACCTAGATGTTCTGCCTTCGGGGCAGAACGCCTTTTCGGGCAGGCATCAGGCCTGCAAGTCGAAGGCGCAACCAGTCCGATCCCCGCGATCGGTGATGGTTGCGCCTTTTTCGTTTGTCTGTTTTTCCTCCACTCCCGACCCCATCCGTCCTTCTCCTGGAGCGTGCACCATGGCAAACGCCGACACCAGTTCCCAGGGCATCCAGCAGGTGCTCTGTTTCGCCCTCGAGGGCGAGGCTTACGCCATCCCCATCATGAAGGTGCGGGAAATCCAGGCGCAGGCCGTGCTCACCCGCATCCCCAAGGCACCCTCCTACATGCCTGGCGTGATCAACCTGCGCGGCGCCATCGTGCCGATCCTGGATCTGCGCCAGCGCTTCAGCCTTGGCGAGGCTCCCGAGGACACCCGCTCCGTCATGGTCATCGTGGAAGTCCAAGGCCGGACCGTTGGCATCCGGGTCGACTCCGTGTCCGATGTGCTCGACCTTGAGGCCTCCGCGATCCGTCCGGCCCCGGAACTGGGCACGCAGACGACCCTGGGGCGCGAGTTCATCGGCGGCCTGGCCTCGCTGCCCAATGCGGCCGGGTCGGATTCCATGCTCATCCTCCTGGACCTCGACCACCTGCTTTCCGATCACGAACTCCACCTTCTCGAATCCGCCACCGCCTGAACCCCGGAGACTCCCATGCTCACCAACCTGAAAATCGGAACCCGCCTCACCGTCGCCTTCTCCCTGATCCTCCTGCTTCTGATGGTGATCATGGTGACCGGCATGAACCGCATCGGCGTCATCGGGGACAACACCAGCGAGATCGTCGAACACTACAATGCGCAGGAACGGCTCGCCTTCGACATGGCCGAACAGCAGCACATCGTCTCCCGGGTCATCCGGACCGTCATTCTGGAGGCGGACCCGGCGGAGAAGCAGAAGTACGACGAGCGGCTCGAAGAAGCCCGCAAGGAATACGATTCCGCCGCAGGCAAGCTCCAGTCCACGCTGAGGTCCGACGAGGCCAAGGCCCTGTTCAACACGGTCCAGAGCGCACGGGACAAGGTCCGCCCTGCCAACTCCAAGGTCCTCGAGCTGTCCATGAAGAGCCACCGCGACAAGGATGCCGCCCAGGCGCTGATCGAGGAGGTCCAGCCGCTGGCGAATGCCCTGCAGAAGGACATCGACAACCTCATGGGCTTCCTCCGGAAGGCCACCGCCAAGCGGTATGAGGAAGCGAAGGCCGCCCAGTCCCAGGCCACGCTGTACATGACCGTCATCTCGATTCTCGCCCTGCTCTCCGGCATCGGGCTGGCGTATTTCATCACCCGCAGCATCACGGTTCCCCTCAAGGCCGTGGGCGATGTCATCGCGACCGTGGCCCAGGGCGACCTGACCCAGAAGGTGGAGATCAATTCGAAGGATGAGCTGGGCGACCTGGGCCGCATCCTCAACACGACCAACGAGGGCCTCCGCGAGATGGTCCTGCAGATTCAGGAGAGCGCCCTGGCCATCTCCACCGCCTCCGGGGAGATCTCCTCCGGCAACACGGACCTGAGCCGGCGCACGGAGGAGCAGGCCGCCAGCCTGGAGGAGACCGCCAGCAGCATGGAGCAGATCACGAGCAACGTGAACCAGACCGCCGACAACGCGAAATCGGCCAACCACGAATCCAGCAAAGCGCGCCAGGTGGCCCAGGACGGCGGCGCCGCCGTCACCCAGGTCATCGCCGCCATGGAGGCCATCAACCAGTCTTCCGCCAAGATCAACGAGATCATCGGCGTGGTGGATGAGATCGCCTTCCAGACCAACCTGCTGGCGCTCAACGCCGCCGTGGAAGCGGCCCGGGCCGGTGAGCAGGGTCGCGGCTTCGCCGTGGTGGCCGCCGAAGTGCGCAACCTGGCCAAGCGCAGCGCCGACGCGGCCAAGGAGATCAAGGGCCTCATCCGCGAGAGCGTGGCCAAGTCCACAGACGGGAACAAGGTAGCCGCGCACGCCGGCGAGACCATCCAGGAGGTGGTGGCCAACGTGCAGCGCGTCACCTCGCTGGTCAGCGAGATTGCTGTGGCCACCCAGGAGCAGAGCACGGGCCTGAACGAGATCAACAAGGCCGTGGTGTCCATGGACGAGGTCACTCAGCAGAACGCGGCCCTGGTGGAGGAGGCCGCCGCCGCCGCCGAATCCATGGACGCCCAGGCCCATGCCCTCACTGAGATCGTGGCTCGCTTCAAGACCGGCGTCGAAGTCCGCCGGACCGAGGCCCCTCGCGCGAAGACGAGCGTGACTCATCAGGCCGCTCCGAAGCCGCTGCGGGCTGCGGTGAAACGTTCAGCCGCCCGGCCCGAGCTCGCCCAAGGGAAGGTCCCGGTCGCGACGCCCAAGGGCACGGATGACGGCCAGTGGGAATCCTTTTGAACATGACCTGCGGGCGCCCCACCGGGGCGCCTGCGCTTATCCGGGAGAAGCCCCATGAACTCGACCGCATGCCTGCTGACACTGGCCCTGGTGACTCCAGGCCTGGCCTCTGAGCACTACTCGACTCCGAAAAAGCGGAGTGCCAAGGAGGAATCCGATCATTCCAAAGTCGCAACCCAGGGGGCCTCCGCCAAGGCAGGGGGGGATGCCCGGCTGAAGGCCCTTGAAGCGGAGAACCTGCGCCTCCGGCAGGAACTGGCGAAGAAAAACGGTGCCGGCGCGACCGCACCCGGGTCCGAATCGGCCAGTCCGGATGGAGCCCTCGAGGAGCTGAAATCGGGAAATGCCCGGTTCACCTCCGGGGCCAGGACCCGCAGCCAGATGGGGGCCAACGATGCGGCCCTCAGGCAGACCCTGGCCAAGGGCCAGGCTCCCTTCGCCGTGATCCTGACCTGCAGCGACAGCCGGCTGGCGGACAACTTCATCTTCGACCAGGAGCTGGGCCGCCTCTTCACCATCCGGGAAGCCGGGAACTGTCCCGACATCCAGGGGCTGGCGAGCATCGAGTACGCCGTGGAGCATCTGGGATCGAAGGTCGTGGTGGTGATGGGGCATGACGGCTGCGGCGCGGTGACGGCCGTCAAGAAAGCCGGCGCCGAGCCCCTGCCGGGCAACCTTTGGAGCCTGCAATCCGCGATGGCCGGGCTCCTGGAGAGCGTCCACCCCAAGGCCGGCGAAAGTGAAGCCCAGCATCTCGCCCATCTGGTCGAGTCCAACGCCGTGCGCCAGGCCCGAACGGTCGTGGCCCGCAGCGCCGCCGTCCAGCATCTGGTGGCGAATGGCCAGCTGAAGGTCGTGCCGGCCATCTACAACCTAGCCTCTGGCCAGGTGAGCTTCCTCCCGCCGGTTGGCATCGCCGCCGCCCCGGCCGAGGCCCACCACTAGGCCTGTCCCCGGGAACTCCCTTGGGCCTTCGCGGCCCAGAGGTGCCAGGAGCCCCCAGTCGCGGTGCCCCGGGGCTTGAGAACCCATTCTGGGCCGCAGCATGGTCTGATACCCGTGGGCCGGAAGTCCCACTCCCTGGAGGCCCCGAACCATGGCTTCGCAACCCCGCAACCGATGGCAGGAGTCCTCTGGCCTCCTCCTCCTGACGGGGGGCCTCTTGCTCGGCATCACCCTGGGCACCTACCGGCACATCCAGGCGGAGCGTCGAGAGGCGCGGTCTCTGGCCGCAGCCGGCCTGGCCGCCATCGGGGACCTGAAGGCCAGCCAGATCGTCCAGTGGCGGCGGGAGCACTTGGCGGATGCCCGGCACTTCAACCGGCCCCACGGGTTCGCCGACCTGGTCCGGCGCGGCCTGGCTCCCAGGCCTGACCCCCAGGCTCTGAAAGCCCTGGAGAACTGGCTGGGCGAATACGTGGCCCAGAACCAGGCCGATGCGGCCAGGCTTCTGGATGCCCAAGGCCGCGAGCGGCTCGCGGTGCCGGCGGGGCGTCCGCCCATGTCGGCATCCGCCCGGCAGGAGGCCATGGCTGCTCTGGCCGGTGGGGAGCCCACCTTCAGGGACTTCTACCGGAGCCCGGAAGACGGGCGGATCTACCTGGGCCTGTTCATTCCCGTGCCTGATGCTGAGCGGCCGGGACGGTTCCTTGGCTTGCTCAACCTGAGGATCGATCCCAGCCGGAGCCTGTACCCCTTCATCCTGCACTGGCCGACCCCATCGCCTTCTGCCGAGACCCTCCTGGTCCGGAGGGAGGGCGATCAGGCCGTCTACCTCAGCGAGCTCCGCTTCCAGCCCGGGGCGGCCCTGACTTCAATGGCCGGTAAGGAGCGGGGGGACTATCCCGCGGCCCAGGCTGTGCGGGGCGCCCAGGGGATCATCGAAGGCCTGGACTATCGTGGGGTTCCCGTCCTGGCGGACCTGCGGCCCATTCCAGGCTCACCTTGGTTCCTCGTGAACAGGATCGACCAGGCGGAGGTTTTCGCGGACTTCCAGCGCAACCTCCTGGGTTCCCTGTTGCTGGGGGCGGCCCTCGTGCTGGCCACCCTGGCGGGTTCGGCCCTGATCTGGCGGGAGAAACGAGCCCTACAGGCCCGGCGGCAGTATGAGTCGGAACGGGAGAGCGCCTGGCTGAGGGACGCCATCGCCCGGAGCCAGGACGAGGTCTACGTCATCGAGATCGACACCCTGCGGTTCCGGTTCGTCAGCGCGGGAGCCTGCAGGAACCTTGCTTACAGTCCGTCGGAACTCCTGGAGATGAGCCCCTCGGTCATCGGCTTCTCCAGGCCGGACGAGGATTTTCAGGCCCTGGCCAAGCGGGTGGTGGAATCCGGAGGGGAGCCTCTGTCCTACCAGGCCACTCACCGCCGGAAGAACGGGACGGCCTACCCGGTGGAGGTGCAGCTTCAGCGGGTGGATCACCATGGGGAATCCGTGCTTCTGGCAGTGGCCAGAGACATCACGGAATCGAAGCGGGCCGAGGAGGCGCTCCGGGAAAGCCTGCTCAACTATCGGAACCTCGCCGATTCAGGCCAGGCCCTGATTTGGACCAGCGGGCTGGACAAAGGCTGCACCTACTTCAATGAACCCTGGCTGCGCTTCACGGGCCGGAGCCTGGAACAGGAACTGGGGAATGGCTGGGCCGAGGGGGTGCACCCCGAGGATTTCGAGCGCTGTCTGCAGACCTACGTCGCGGCTTTCGATCGACGCGAACCCTTCAGCATGGAATACCGCCTTCGCCATGCCAGCGGCGAGTACCGCTGGTTGCTGGACGATGGCACGCCCAACCTGGATGCCAGGGGCAATTTCCTGGGCTACATCGGCTATTGCCTGGACATCACCGATCGGAAGCGGGCCGAGCAGGAGGTGGAAAGGCTGAACGCCCTGGTCAAGGAATCCCAGTCCATCGCCCAGGTGGGGGGATGGGAAATCGACCTTCCGTCCAACACCCTTTCCTGGACGGAGGAGACCTACCGGATCCACGAGACCAGCCCTCTGGAGTACACCCCCACGGTGGAATCCGCCATCGCCTTCTACGCCCCGGAATCCCTGCCCTTGATTCAGCAGGCGGTTCTGGCGGCGATCGAACAGGGGTTGCCATTCGATCTCGAACTGGAGGTGATCACCGCCCGCGGCCGCAGGATCACGGTCCACACCACCAGCCGGCCGATCCAGCAGGAGGGACGAACCATCAAGGTGGTGGGAGCCTTCCAGGACATCACTGCCCAGAAGGAGGCCGAGCGAAGCCTGAGGGAGGCCAAGACGCGGCTGAAGCTGGCCATCGAGGCAGGGCGCATGGGGGTCTGGGACTGGGACCTGCAGGATGGCTCCATGGTCTGGGACGAGCGGATGTTCCAGCTCTACGGCATCACCGGGGCAGACTTCACGGGTGTGGTGAAGGACTGGCAGGAGCGCGTCCATCCCGCCGATGCCGGACGGGCCCTGGAGGACTGCGCAGCGGCGCTTCGGGGGGAACGGCCATTCTCCACGGAATTCCGCATCCTCGGTCCGGATGGCACGATCCGCTGGATCCGGGCCGCGGGCCAGGTGCTCCAGGGGCAGGATGGCCAGCCCGTCCGGATGACCGGCGTGAACTGGGACATCACGGAACAGAAGCGGGACGCGGAGGCCCTTGAACTCGCACACTTCGCGCTCGAACACCTGTCCGATCCCGTCTATTGGCTCAGGAAGGATGCCAGCATCGCCGACGCCAACCAATCCGCCCTCCTCGAGCTGGGCTACACGCGTGAGGAGCTGCTTGGGCTCAAGCTGTCGGACATCGACGTGAACTACAGCGAGGCTTTCTGGGCGGAGCATTGGCCGGAGATGTGCCGCCTCGGATCGATGATGCTTCCGAGCCGGCACAGGAGAAAGGACGGCAGTGAATTCCAGGTCGAGATCAGCATCAACCACATTCGTTTTGGGGACCAGGAACTGCTCTGCGGATTCGCCAGGAACGTGGCCGAGCGCGAACAAGCGGAGGAACAGCTCAGGCGCAGCGAGGCCATGCTGCGCAGCGTGATCGACGCCTCGCCGGTCCCCTTCGCCTTGAGCGAGGGGAGTGGCGAGATCACCTACCTGAATCCGACGTTCATCCGGTCCTTCGGCTATGACCTGCAAGATCTGCCAACCCTCGCGCACTGGTGGACCGAAGCCTACCCGGACCCGGAATACCGGGGCTGGGTCATGGACCACTGGCAGAAGCGCCTGAACCGTTCCGAACGCGAGGGGACCCGCTTTGAAAACCTGGAGGTGAAAGTCCGCTGCAAGGATGGCTCCGACCGCACCATATTGAGCAGCGTCGCGCCCCTGACCGGGTCCTTCCGGGGGACCCACCTGCTGGTGTTCTACGACATCACCGAGCGCCGGCAGATGGAGCTGGAGCACAGCTCCCTTGAGAACCAGTTCAACCACCTGCAGCGGCTCGAGAGCGTCGGGCGCCTGGCCGGGGGCATCGCCCACGACATGAACAATGTCCTGGCCTCCATCATGGCCGTCGCGAACCTGATCCACTTCCGCGGCGGGGAGGACGCGGAGCGCGCCGCGCTCATCCTGGATGCCAGCAAACGGGGACGGAATCTGGTGAAGGGGTTGATGGAGTTCGCCCGCCGCGAGATCCAGGACGCCGAGTTCGTAGATCTCAACGAGACGGTTGCCAAGGAGGCGGAACTGCTCGCAAGCACCACCCTGAAGCGGATCGAATTCAAACTGGATCTGTCCCCGAAATTGCCGAGGCTGATGGGCTCGGTCACGGCCATCTCGACGGCGCTGATGAACCTCTGCGTCAATGCCATCGATGCCATGCCCGAGGGGGGGACGATCACCCTTCGTACCTCGCAGATTGAGGAGGGGGTGCTGGAACTGGAGGTGTCGGACACAGGGCACGGCATGCCACCGGAGGTGCTCTCCCGGGCCATGGAGCCCTTCTACACCACCAAGCCGCTGGGCAAGGGAACCGGCTTGGGGCTGTCCATGGTGTTCGGGATGGTCCAGGCCCACAACGGAACCATCGATATCCAGAGCCAGGTCGGAGCCGGAACGCAGGTTCGCATCCATCTGCCGATCATTCCGAGCGAGAAACGGGGCTTGGCGCGCGCTGTTCCCGCCCCGGCTCATGCCCTTCCGCCGCCGTTGCGGATTCTCCTGGTGGATGATGATCGGCTGGTGCGGAAATCCACGGTCGAGATGCTCACCGCGCTTGGCCACCAGCTGTCGGCGGTGTCGGGGGGAGAGGAGGCCCTGGCCTTTCTCCGGCACGGGCCCGCCTGGGACGTGGTGATCCTTGATCAGAACATGCCCGAGATGAACGGCCTCGAGACCCTTCGCCGCCTCAGATCCCTCCAGCCGGAGCTGCCCGTCGTGGTGGCCACCGGTTTCGCGGACGAGCAGCTGCGGGGCTCCCTGGCGTCGATCCCGAAGGTGGTCTTGCTTCCCAAGCCTTATTCCATCAACGAAATACAGGGCTGTTTTTCGGACGTCTCCCTGGGCCTCCAGGCTCCTTCCAGCCAGGGTTTGGGGAACCGCCCCTGATCAGACACCTGGAGCCAGCCTTCGCCGTCGCCCGCTCTGGTGGCGGTGGAGCCTGCATGGACTTGCTGGCGTATGATGGGTTGGCTCAGCACATCCAGCCCCTTCGACCCCCAGCTCTGCTTCCCCAGGATCGTGGAACCTCATGACTCCCGCCATCGACTCTCCGATCCGCGTGCTGATGGCCGACGACGAGGAAGTCTACCTGCTCGCCACCGCAGAGCTGTTGCGTCAGTGCGGCTTCGCGGTGGACACGGCTCCGGATGCCTTTCAAGCCCGGGAACTCCTGGTATCAAAATCATACGATGTGCTGGTATCCGACATCCGCATGCCGGGCAACGAGGACCTGACCTTTCTCCAGCAGGTCGGGAAGCTCAGCCCCTTCCTCCAGATCATTCTTGTGACCGGCCATCCGACGGTGGAAAGCGCCATGCAGGCTGTGCACTTGCCAGTGATGGCCTATCTGGCCAAACCCGTGGATTTCGAGGTGCTGACCGAGCACATCCGACATGCGGCGGCCCTGGCCCGGACCCGAGGCGCCATCACGAGGTCCCGTGGCCGGCTCGCGTCCTGGATGGAGGATCTCGATCGGCTTCAGACCCTGGCTCCCCTGAGTGCGGGTGGCGCGCCCCGGGACCTCACCCGCGACGTGCTCGGCTTGGCCATGGGCAATATCGCCGGGGTGCTGATGGACATGAAGGCGCTCTTCGAAGCCAGCCTGGGGGAAGAGGATGCGGCTGCGCCCTGTGCCATCCGGGCCTGCCCCAGGCTGGAAACCTATCGATCTGCGGTCCAGGAAAGCATCGAGGTGTTGGAGCACACCCGCCACGCTTTCAAGTCGAAGGAATTGGGCCAGCTTCGGGAGCGGCTCGAGGCGCTCGAGAAATCCTGATGCCCGCCCTGTGAATTTCTGAACAACGCCAAGGGCACCTGCGTTCCTGGGCTAACCTGGACCCCTGCCCCAGGAAGGTCCATGCGCAAGCCCTTTGCAGTGACGGTCACCTCGGTTTCGTTCGTGCTGCTGCATCTGGCCTGCCTGGCGGCGATCTGGCTGGCCTTCTCCTGGAAGCTGGTGGCGCTCTGCGCCGGGCTCTACCTGATCCGCATGTTTGCTGTCACGGCGGGCTACCACCGCTACTTCAGCCATCGCACCTACCGGCTGGGCCGCGTGCCCCAGTTCCTGCTGGCCTTTGTGGCCCAGACCTCGGCGCAGAAGGGCGTGCTCTGGTGGGCGGCCCACCACCGCCACCACCACCGGTTCTCGGACACCGCGCAGGATCTGCACTCGCCCGTGACAGATGGGTTCTGGTGGTCCCATGTGGGGTGGATCCTGTCGGATGCGCATGATCACTACGACCCCAGGTCCATCGAAGATTTCGGCCGGTTCCCGGAGCTGCGCTTCCTGGATGCCTACCACTGGCTCTGCCCATGGCTGCTGGGTACCGCCACCTTCGTCTTCGGAGCCTGGACCGGCATCGGCGCCTGGGAATCGCTCGTGTGGGGCTTCGTCATCTCCACGGTGCTGCTCTGGCACGGGACCTTCTGCATCAACTCGCTCACCCATGTCTGGGGCACGCGCCGCTTCGACACGAAGGACCAAAGCCGCAACAACTTCCTGCTGGCCCTCATCACCCTGGGCGAGGGCTGGCACAACAACCACCACCACTATCAGGCCAGCTGCCGCCAGGGCATCCGCTGGTGGGAGGTCGACCCCACCTACTACGTGCTGAAGGTCCTGAGCTGGGTGCGCATCGTACGCGACATCCGAACCTTCCCAGCCTCCGCCATGGTGGCACCCGGGTCATGAGCTGCATCGCCGTCATCGGCTCTGGAATCGCGGGACTGTCCACCGCCTGGCTGCTCAGCCGCGAACATGAAGTCTGGGTCTTCGAGAAGGAAGGCCGGATCGGCGGCCACACGCACACGGTCACCGTGGATGCCCCCGAAGGGCCCGTGGCGGTGGACACAGGCTTCATCGTCCACAACCGGGTGAACTACCCGAACTTCATCCGGCTCATGGAGGAGCTGGGCATCGACACCTGTCCCAGCAACATGAGCTTCGCCGCCAGCGGCAACGCGCATCCCTGGTGCAGCCGCGGCCTGAACGGCCTGTTCACCGAGCGGCGTCACCTGGTGGCTCCGGCCTTCTTCGGCCTCTGGGCCGAGGTCCTGCGCTTCAATCGGCTGGCCCCGGCGCTGCTGGACCGTGCCGAGGCCGAAGGGCCGACCCTCGGCGAGTACCTGGCCCACCACAGGTTCTCCCAGCGGTTCAAGTCCGAGTACCTCTACCCCATGGCTGGCGCGGTGTGGTCCACGAGCCTGGTGGACATGGAGCAGTTCCCGGCCGTCACCCTGGCCCGGTTCTTCCACAACCACGGTTTCCTCGGCGTGACCACGCATCACCCCTGGCGCACCATCCCCGGCGGGACTTCGCGCTACCTGGACCCGATCACCCGGCCCTTCCGGGAACGCATCGTGACCGGCGCCCGGATCATCGGCGTCCGGCGATCTGAAGGGGCCGTCCACCTGCACCTGGAAGGGCAGGAGGCCCGGTCCTTCGATCACGTGGTCTTCGCCTGTCACGGCGACCAGGTGTTGGCGCTCCTGGCGGATGCCACACCCCAGGAGCGGGAGGTGTTCAGCGCCTTCACCAGCAACTTGAGCCCCACCTTGCTGCACCACGACCCTGCCCTGCTGCCCGCCAAACGCCGAGGCTGGGCCTCCTGGAATTTCCGGGCGCATGGGGATGCCGGGCGTCTGGTGCTGACCTACCACATGAACCGCCTCCAGCCCCTGGGCACCCGCCAGGACTGGTTCGTGAGCCTGCATGCGGAGGATCTGCTGGATCCCGCGGCCATCGCCGGCCGCTATGCCTACGAGCATCCCCGCTTCACCCGCGAGGCCATCTGCGCTCAGGCGCGCTGGGCGGAGGTCAGCGGCCCGGCCTCTCATCACGGCCGCACCCACTACGCCGGCGCCTACTGGACCTATGGATTTCATGAGGATGGCGTTCGGTCGGGAATCCGTGTCGCACGTGGCCTGGGGGTCACATGGTGAGTGAGCGCCGCAGGGCGAGAGGTCTCGCGCATCCGCTCAGCGGATGCCGAGTGGATGGCGTTCGGTCGGGGATCCGTGTCGCACGCGACCTGGGGGTCACATGGTGAGCCTTCCGGAGCCTGCCCTCTACATTGGTGAGGTGCGCCACCGGCGCACGAAGCCCAAGGTCCACGCCTTCACCTATCCCCTGTTCATGGCCTTCCTGGATGTGGACCGCATCCCCGAGTTGTGTGGGATGTCCCGTCTGCTCAGCTATGGCCGCTGGAACTGGGCGGCCTTCCACGAAGAAGACCAGTTCGGGGACCCCGCGCTGCCCCTGCGGGAGCGGCTGCGCCGGGATGCCGAGGCCAAGGGCCACCAGTTGCCGGAAGGGCCCATCTACCTGCTGACCCACCTGCGCTACCTGGGCATCTGCTTCAATCCCGTGAGCTACTTCTACTGCCACGACCGGGAAGGGCGGCTCACCTTGATCATGGCCCAGGTCAGCAATACGCCCTGGCGGGAGCGGCACACCTACTGGATGCCCGTGGCCGAGGGCCGCCAGGGGCCGAACGGAGTCAGCTTCGAGGTGCCCAAGACCTTCCATGTGAGCCCCTTCATGTCCATGGACTGCCACTACCGGTGGGCATTCACGCCGCCGGGCGACACCCTGCGGGTCCACATCGCCGAGTTTGAATGTCTAGATTTATTTTTCAACGCAAGTTTAAATCTCCAGAAATATCCCTGGACGCCGAGCATCCTAAGAAAAACGCTCATCCGGTTCCCCTGGATGACCCTCAAGGTGCTCACGGCCATTCATTGGGAGGCTTTCTGGCTATGGATCAAGCGCGTGCCGGTGTTCACCCACCCCGGTCCTTCGAAGCCACCGACACCCCCTCCCTCGCCCAGCGTCTCCTCCTGAGGTCCCTCGCCGGCATCCGGGTGGGCCGGTTGGACCTGGAAGTTGCGGGGCGGCGGGTGATCCTCGGGGATCCCGACTCGGACCTGCGGGCCCGGGTCTCCATCCGCGACCCGCGAGCCTTTCGCGCGGGGCTGCTCCATGGCGAGATCGGCCTGGGCGAGGCCTTCATGGCGGGCTGGTGGGAGACCGACGACCTCGTCTCCGTCGTGCGCATCGCGGTGCGCAACATGGCCGCCTTCGATCAAGAAGGGGGCTTCCTGGCGGTGCTTGGGAAAGCCGCCAACCGCCTGCTGCACCGCCGCCGCCGCAACCATGTGGAAGGTTCCCGCCGGAACATCGGCCACCACTACGACCTGGGCAATGACTTCTACCGCCTCTGGCTGGATCCCACACTGGCCTACTCCTGCGCCGTGTTCGAAGCAGCGGATCAACCGCTCGAGGCGGCCCAGCGAGCCAAGTTCGAGCTGATCTGCCGGAAGCTCCAGCTGGGGCCCGAGGATCATCTGCTGGAGATCGGCACCGGCTGGGGCGGGTTCGCCCTCCATGCCGCCCGCCACCATGGCTGCCGGGTCACCACCACCACCATCAGCCGCCAGCAGTTTGAGTACGCCCGGGAGCTCTTCCGCCGGGAGGGGGTGGCGGATCGCATCGACTTGCGGCTGGAGGACTACCGGCACCTGACGGGCCGGTTCGACAAGGTCGTGAGCATCGAGATGTTTGAGGCCGTGGGCCTGGAATTCTACGATGCCTACTTCGGCAGCGTGGATCGCCTGCTGAAGCCCGGTGGGCGCTTCCTGCTCCAGACCATCACCATGAACGAGCAGCGCTTCGATGACTACATCCGCCAGAGCGACTGGATCCAGAAGTACATCTTCCCCGGCGCCGAGCTGGCATCTGTGTCGCGCATGGCCGCTTCCATCGGGCGGTCCACTTCCATGAAACTGCACCACCTGGAAGACATCGGCCTGCACTATGCCCACACCCTGCATGCCTGGCGCGAGGCCTTCCACGCCCGGCTGGACGAGGTGCGCGCCCAGGGCTTCGACGAGACCTTCCTCCGCATGTGGGACTACTACCTGGCCTACTGCGAAGGCGCCTTTGCCGAGCGGTACATCGGTGACGCCCAACTGCTGCTCACCAAGGCCGGCGGGGATACCGCCCTGTTCAACGAGCCCTGGTGATGCGGCCCCTCTGGCTGTTTTCCATCGCGGTGCTCATGGCCATGGTCGCGGTGACCACCTGGGCCAGCCTCGAAGCCAATGTGCTCGTCGGCTTCCAGCGCCTGCTCGCGGATCGCTGGGGCGTGGCTACCCTGTGTGATGCCTATTTCGGATTCGTGTGGTTCTGGCTGTGGATCCTCTACAAGGAGGCAGATCTTGGGCGTGGCCTTCTCTGGCTGCTGCTGCTCTTCGCGCTGGGCAACCTGGCCATGGCGGCCTACATGCTGATCCAGCTGCACCGCTTGCCTCCCGGCGCTGGCGTCGATGCCCTCCTTCTGCGGAGAGCCGGATGAGCCTCCGGCGCTGGCTATGGGAGCCGGTCATGGGGCAGCTGCGGCAGGGCCTGAGTCCCGAGCGCCTGGCCTGGAGCCTGGCCCTGGGCCTTGGTGCCGGCGTGTCGCCCCTGGTGGGGACCTCCACGGGGCTCTGCATCCTGCTGGCCCTGGCCTTCAAGCTGAATCAGGTGGTGATGCAGGTGGCGAACTACCTGGCCTACCCGCTGCAGCTGCTCCTGCTCATCCCCTTCATCCGCCTCGGCGAGAAGCTCTTCGGGGCGCCCCGGCTGCCCCTCTCGCTGGAGGTGCTCGGAAACGCCCTCCGGACGGACGCCTGGGGAACCCTGCACACGTTCTGGGCCAGCCTCTGGCATGCCGGGGTGGCTTGGCTCCTGACCGCACCGATGGGGGCGGCGCTCCTGGCCTGGATCCTGGTTCCGGTCTTCCGGGCTGCGGCCCGCCGCTTCCGGGGACAGACCGCATGATGGCCGCGGCGATCTGGGGCACGGGACTCCTGAGCCTGTTGCAGGTGGGCTTCTGGCTCCGGCAGTGCCGCACCCGCAATGCCGGCTGGGTGGACGTGGGCTGGTCCCTGGGGTTGGCCGTCATGGCGATCCTGGCCGCGGGGCTGGGGCCGGCGCCCCTGGAGCGGCGGTTCCTCGTGGGCTTCATGGGCGGTCTGCATGGCCTGCGCCTTGGGCTGCACCTCTGGCGCAGGGTGGCCCGTGATCCCCACGAGGATGGCCGCTACCAGTCGATCCGCGCGGCCTGGGGGACGCGCCTGAACGCGAAGTTCTTTGTCTTCTTCCAGGCCCAGGCGCTGCTTGACGTGCTGCTGGGGCTGCCCTTTCTGCTGGCGGCCTGGAACCCGCGGCCGGGGTTGCACCCCCTGGAGTGGGCCGCGGCAGCCCTGTGGCTGGGAGCCTGGTTCGGCGAGGCCCTGGCCGACCGCCAGCTTCGGCGGTTCAAGGCCCGGACCGAGGCGAGGGGCCGAACCTGCCGCGAGGGCCTGTGGCGCTACTCGCGCCACCCCAACTATTTCTTCGAGTGGCTGGTATGGGTGGCCTACTTCCTGCTGGCCCTGCCCGCCCCCTGGGGCTGGACCGCGGTGCTGTGCCCGGCGTTGATGCTGTATTTCCTGCTGCGGGTGACCGGGATTCCCTATACCGAGGCCCAGTGCCGGCGCAGCCGCCCCGAGGACTACGCCCGCTACCAGCGGGAAACCTCGCCCTTCATCCCCTGGTTTCCGAGGGCCCCAGCATGATGGATACCCTGCTCGCTTCCGGCCTCGTGCCCGATGGGCTCATCCGTCTTCGCATCCGGCAGCTGCTTCGCCAGCGCTTGCGGGAAGAGGCAGCGGGGGGCCTCGAGGCGGCCCACGGAAACCTCCGCCAGCACCTGGCGGCCTGGTCCGCGGGTCCCGTCGCGGTGCACACCCAGGATGCCAACGAGCAGCACTACGAGGTGCCGCCCCGGTTCTTCGAGCTGGTCCTCGGGCCGCACCTCAAGTACAGCTCCGGCCTGTTCGAGCCGGGAACATCAGCGTTGGGTCAGGCCGAGGCGGCCATGCTGGCCCTCACCTGCGAGCGGGCGCAGCTGGCCGATGGGCAGGACATCCTGGAACTGGGCTGCGGCTGGGGCAGCCTCACGCTGTGGATGGCCCAGCACTTTCCCGCGAGCCGCATCACCGGGGTCTCGAATTCCAGGGACCAGCGGGCCTTCATCCTGGCGCGGGCCGCTGAGCGCGGGCTGGCCAACGTGGAGATCCTCACGGCTGACATGAACACCTTCGAGGCGCCCGGCGCTTACGACCGGGTGGTGAGCGTGGAGATGTTCGAGCACATGCGCAACCACCGGGAACTGATGGCCCGCATCGCCCGGTGGCTGCGCCCCGGTGGGGAGCTGTTCGTCCACATCTTCACCCACCGGGACTTCACCTACCCATTCGAGGTCCGCGACGACTCCGACTGGATGGCGAAGCACTTCTTCACGGGCGGCATCATGCCTTCCGACAGCTACCTGCTGCGGTTCCAGGAACAGTTGCACCTGGCGGACCACTGGCGCGTCTCCGGCATCCACTACCAGGCCACGGCCGAGGCCTGGCTGCGGAACCAGGATGCGCACCGGGAAGAGATCCTCAGCCTGTTCCGGGCCACCTACGGGGCCGAAGCTCCCTGGCGCTTCGTGCAATGGCGCATCTTCTTCCTGGCCTGCGCCGAGCTGTGGGGCTTCCGGGGCGGCTCCGAGTGGTTCGTCAGCCACTACCGCTTCCGCCGCCCCTGATCCCCGGCTAGCCTGTCATCACCTGGATATTTGGAGCCTTGAGCATGAGCGAGTCACGCGCCCGCAAACCCTCCGTGATCAAGAGGCGGTTTCCCTGGGGCTGGTTGGTGCTGGGCCTGCTTGCGGTGGCTGTCCTGGGAGCCATGATGGCGGCGCGGGGCGGCCCTGTGGCCGTCTCCGTGTCGTCCCCCACGGTCTTCAAGGCTGGCGAGCGCAATCCGTTGGTGACCGCCTCGGGTTACCTGGTGGCCCGTACCCGGGCCACGCTGTCGAGCAAGGTGCTGGGCCGCGTGAGCTGGCTGGGGGTGCAGGAGGGCAGCCGGGTGGCCAAGGGGCAGATCCTGGCGCGACTGGAATCGCCAGATCTGGCCGCCAGCCGGGACCAGGTGCAGGCCCAGTTGGATCAGGCCAAGGTGGACCTGGACCGGGCTGAGAAGCTGCGCGCCCTGGGCATCCAGGATGCGGCCACCGTGGACCGGCTCCGCAGCCAGAAGCGCACCCTGGAGGCTCAGCTGGCCTACCAGAACGCCCTGCTCGACAGCATGGAGCTGCGGGCGCCCTTCAGCGGCGTGGTCACCCAGAAGCTCTCCGAAGTGGGCGAGACCGTGGCGCCGGGCAGCGCGGGTGGCGCCAATGCCATCAACGCCGTCCTGGTCATGGCCGACTTCGACACGCTGGAAGTGGAAGTGGAGGTGAACGAGGCCTCCATCGCCAAGCTGCAGCGGGGCATGCCCGCGGAGGTCCGGGTGGATGCCCTGGATGGGCAGGGCCAGCGCTCCGTGCTGAAGGGACGGCTGCGGGAAATCTACCCCAGCTCCAACCGGCAGAAGGCCGTGGTGGTGGTGCGTGTGGCCTTCGTCGAGAAGGACCCGCTGCTTGTGCCAGACATGGGGGCCAAGGTCACCTTCCTGGGCGACGCCTATGCCCAGGACGTGGTCGTGCTGGGGCGGGAACAGGTGAAGAAGCAGGATGGCAAAGCCTTCGCATGGGTGGTGGAGAACGGCCTGGCGGTGCAGACGTTCGTGAGCATCCAGGCTGAGAATCCAGTCGGGCTGGAGGTGAAGGGCCTGCCCAAGGACGCGATGCTGATTGTGGCCCCGCCCGAATCCCTGAAGCCCGGCGCCAAAGTCAGGGTCAAGAACGGATGAACGCCGACCGCTTCGACCTGGGCGGGGGCGAGCCCATCATCACCCTGCGCGACGTGGCCAAGAGCTACTGGCGGGAGGCACTGGAGATCCCGGTGCTCCAGGGCATCGACCTGGAGATCCCCAGGGGGGCCTACATCGCCCTCATGGGCCCCTCCGGCAGCGGGAAGACGACGCTGCTGAACCTGGTGGCTGGCATCGACCGCCCCACCGGGGGGTCTCTGGAGGTGTGCGGCCATGAACTGAACGCCCTGGATGACGACCAGCTGGCCGCCTGGCGCAATGCCCATGTGGGCTTCATCTTCCAGAACTACAACCTGGTGCCGGTGCTGAACGCCTTCGAGAACGTGGAACTGCCCCTCCTCCTCACGGGGGCGGGCCGCGGCGAGCGCCGGGATCGTGTGGAGGAGGCCCTCGCCCTGGTGAACCTCACGGACCGGATGTGGAACTACCCCCGCCAGCTCAGTGGGGGCCAGGAGCAGCGCGTGGCCATCGCCCGGGCCATCGTCACGGACCCCGACCTGCTGGTGGCCGACGAGCCCACGGGTGCCCTGGATGCGAAAAACGCAGAAGAAGTGCTCGCCCTCATGGCGCGGCTCAATTCGGAGTACCAGAAGACCATCGTGATGGTCACCCACGATCCGAAAGCCGCACATCATGCGCGGCACCAGATCCACCTCGAGAAGGGCGTGCTGGACAAGGCCGTGGAGGTGAACCGGTGAGCGGGGCCTGCTGATGCGCTGGATGGCACTCATCTGGAAGAGCCTGATGCGCTCCAAGCGGCGCACGCTCCTCATCGTGGGCAGCCTCATCCTGTCCGTGTTCACGGTGGCCGTGCTCCAGAGCCTGCTCACCACGCTGGACGCCGTCACCAACAATCCGAATTCCAGCAACCGGCTCGTGGTGCGGCACAAGAGCGGCCTGACCCAGATGCTCCCCCGCAGCTACGAAGCCTACCTGCGCCAGCAGTCGGAAGTGGAGACCGTCTGCGCCCTCCAGTGGTTCGGGGGCTACTACCAGGATCCCCGCAATTTCTTCGCGAACTTCGCCAGCGATGAGACCACCTTGTTCCAGACCTTCCGGGAGGAGTTCGGCGTCGCCGGCATCACCGAGGCCCAGATCAAGGAGTACCTCCGGGATGGCGCGGGCTGCATCGTGGGCGAGAGCCTGGCCCAGAAGAACGGCTGGAAGGTGGGCGACGTGGTGCCGTTGACGGGCACCATCTTCCCCATCAACCCGCGCCTCACCATTCGGCTCATCTACAAGAGCCCCAAGCCCTCGGACGAGAACGTCCTCCACTTCCACTACAAGGTGCTGGAGGAGGGGGTGCCCCGCATGAAGGGCCTGGTGGGCTCCTTCTGGGTGCGGACGCACCGGCCGGAGGACATCCCCCGCTTCATCGAAAGGGTGGATCGGCACTACGCCAACAGCGCCTACGAGACGCTGACGGAGACGGAGAACGCCTTCAACCTCAGCTTCGTGAAGATGCTCGGCAACATCGGCGCCATCATCCAGGGCATCACGGCCGCGGTGGTGGTGGCCATCCTCATCGTCACGGGCAACACCATGGCCACCGCCATCCGCGAGCGCACCACGGAGATTGCGGTCTTCCGGGCCATGGGTTTCTCCGCGGGCCGAGTGCTGGCGTTGCTGCTGTCGGAAGGCGTGCTTCTGGTGGGCGCCGGGGGTGGCCTCGGCGTGCTGCTGGCGAACCTGGCCGCCGGCGGCGTCCGCGAATCCCTGGGGGTGGCCATGCCCTTCTTCGCGGATTTCGCCATCCTTCCGGACACGGTCCTTGCCTGCATGGCGGGGGCCCTGGGCATCGGCGTCCTCGCCACCTTCGTGCCGGCTTACGCGGCCACCCGCCGGCCCATCACGGACGGCCTGAAGGCCATCGGATGATCCTCGGCCTGCTCATCCTCCTGCCTCTGGCGGCCTACCTGGCCTGGCTGGTCTGGGCCCTGGTGGCCTATCCCATCCCCCTGGGCTACAACCTGCGGTCCCTGTGGCAGCGCAAGCTGTCAAGCCTCAGCACGGCCGCGGCCATCGCCCTGGTGGTGGGCATCTTCGTGGTGGTGCTGAGCCTGGCCCAGGGGCTCTCCGTGGCCTTCGTCAGCAGCGGCCGACCGGACCAGGCCATTGTGCTGCGCCCCAATGCTCGCTTCGAGTTGAACAGTTCCATCGAGCGGGACCGCATGCGCATCCTCAAGGTCCATCCCCTGCTCAAGCGGGATGCGGAAGGCCCCATGGCCAGCGCCGAGGTGGTGGTGGTGAAGCTCTTTCCCATGGCCGACGGCACCGACACCAATGTCACGGTGCGGGGGCTGGAGGGCAGGGGCATCACCCTGCGCCCCCAGGTCCGGCTCGTGCAGGGTCGCTGGTTCCGGCCGGGGCTCAGCGAGGTGGTGGTGCCCCGGAAGATGCAGGGCCGCTTCCCCAGCATGGAACTGGGCCGGAACCTGCGCATGGGGGGGCGTGACTGGCAGATCGTGGGGACTTTCGATGCCGGTGGCGCCAGCTACGAGAGCGAAGTCTGGTCTGATGTGAACGACGTGATGCAGGCCTTCCGGCGCGAGTCCTATTCCGCCATGGTGGCCCGCCTGGAAAGCCCCGGCCGGGTCGAGGGTTTCCTGAAGGCTGTGGAGGACGACAAGCGGTTGAAGCTGGATGTGATCCGGGAGACGGACTACTTCAGAGAACTCACCAAGGCGGGCGATCCCATCAAGATCCTGGGCAACCTCATCACCCTCATCCTCACGGGCGCGGCGATCTTCGCGGCCATGAACACCATGTATGCCGCCGTGGCCGGGCGCACCAAGGAGATCGGCACCCTGCGGGCGCTGGGGTTCCGCCAGCGGGAGATCCTGGCCAGCTTCCAGTGGGAGAGCATCTTCCTTTGCCTCGCGGGGGGCCTCCTGGGGTCGGGGTTGGCCCTCTTCGCCAACGGTATCCAGACCGGTACCACCAGCTTCGAGACCTTCAGCGACGTGAGTTTCGCCTTCACCATCACCCCGGGCCTCATGGCCCAGGGGGTGGCCTTCAGCCTGGTGATGGGGCTGCTGGGAGGCTTCCTGCCGGCCTGGCGGGCCAGCCGCATTCCGTTGACGGAGGCGATGAAGGGGGGGTGAGGCGGCTGGCCCTGCCGCGCGGCCGGCGCCTGCGGCTTGGCCTTGCGGAGGCCGGCCTAGTGCTCAGCCCGTCGGGTGCCCGGCTCAGAACGCTGCCCCGCAGCGCCCTTTGCCACCCAACAGGACTTCGCTCTGGCGGGCCAGCCGCATTCCGCTGACGGAGGCCATGAGGGGGGGTGAGGCCGCTGTCCTTGACAGCCATCGTTTTGCGAGGCAGATTGAAGGTGCTTCTTTCTCCTAACCCGGAGGGCCTCGTGGACCGTGAATTGCTGAAGGGCAGCACGCCGCTGCTGCTGTTGTCGCTGCTCTGCGAGGGGCCCATGTACGGCTACCAGATCATCGAGACGGTCCGTCAGCGCACGGGTGGAAGCTATACGTTGAAAGAGGGGGCCTTGTACCCCGCTCTCCACAAGCTTGAAGCCACCGAGTTCATCGCCTCCTACTGGGAGACCCAGGAGAACGGCCGGGAGCGGCGCTACTACGCCATCCAGCCGGCGGGCCTGGCTTTCCTGACGGCCAAGAAGAAGGAATGGAACCAGTTCGTGGACATGGTCCAGGCCTTCGTGGGACCCAGGGCCTAGCAGGCAGCCCGTGTCCAAGGCGCTGGAAGCCTATCTCGTCCAAGTGGGCTCAGGCCTCAAGGGCCTGTCCCGGAGGCGTCGCCTGACGGTGATCCGCGAGCTGGAAGCGCACTTGCTGGACGAGGCCGAGGCCCGCGGCATCGAATCCGAATCGGCCATGTCCGCCATGCTCTCCGAGAAGGAACACCCCAGCCTGCTGGCAGAGGAACTCGCCGCTGGCGAGGGCGAAGATGCCAACCACCGGGGTGGCACTGCCCTGGCCGCGGGCGTGATCATCGGCCTGGCCACCGGCGGGCACATGTGGTGGTTCGAGGGCTGGCGCTGGTACATCGCCTTGGCCTTCGCCGCGGCTCAGGGGCTGGCCGTGGGTTCCGGCTATTTCTGGGTGCGCCGCCACTGGCTGCGGCTGGAGCCCTGGGCCCGGACCCTGGTGGCGGTGCTCATCACCGCCGTGCTGTCCATTCCCCTGGGCTTCACCACCCACCACGGCTTCAAGCCGACCCGCCTGCTCTATGGCGCCTTCACAGGATTCCTCCTGGAGCGTCACAGCCAGGAACGCCCCCTCTGGCAGGCGCTTCTGGAGCCGGTGGTGTTCACCGCGCTCATGTTCATCCTCGAAGCCGGGGTGCTGGGCCGGATCCGCTTCCAGTGGTGGAAGGTGCCCCTGGAGCTCAGCTTCAACGCCACCATCCTCCTGAGTGTGATGCTGGCCACCCGCTTCAAGCGGCTCCTGGCTGAGCGGCGGGTGCTCACCCCCCAGCAGCAGCAAGGGTAGGGACTTTGGGGAATCCCCCTTGAGTCAAAAGGAATCGGGCGGTAGACTGGTCCTCTTGCGTGGACAAGCCGCGTGCGCATACCCCGCTGGTGGGGGCATCCGGTCGGTCCCAGGAGGAAAGCCATGAAAGAGAACATGCACCCCGAACTGCACGACGTGAAGGTCCACTGCGCCTGCGGCAACGAGTTCATGACGCGCTCCACCAAAAAGGAGCTGCGCGTGGAAATCTGCTCGAGCTGCCACCCCTACTTCACGGGCAAGCAGCGCCTGATGGACACCGAAGGCCGCGTGGACAAGTTCAACAAGAAGTACGCCAAGAAGGCGGCCCCTGCGGCCCCCGAGGCGGCTCCTGCCGAGACCGCCCCGGTCACCGAAGCCTAGCTGATTCGTTCCAAAGGACGGGCCGAGCGATCGGCCCGTCCTTTTTCGTAGGCGCGGATAGGAGGGATCATGCTCGACCAGCTTGAAGCCGTGGAGGCCCGCTTCCAGGAAGTGGAGGCGCAGCTCCAGGATCCCGGCGTGGTGTCGGATCCCAAGCGCCTGCGGGAGCTGTCCAAGCTCCGGGCCGAGCTGGAGCCGGTGGTGCTGGCCTTCCAGGCTCAGCGCAACCTGGTCAAGCAGCTCGAAGAGGCCGAGTCCATCCTGGGCGACAAGGCCATGGAGGCCGAGCTGCGCGAAATGGCCGAGCTGGAGATCCCCGACCTGAAGAAGGCCATTGCCGAGGGCGATGCGGAGATCAAGCGGCTGCTCATCCCCAAGGACCCGGCCGACGCCAAGAACGTGATCCTCGAAGTCCGCGCCGGCACGGGCGGCGAGGAGGCGGCCCTGTTCGCTGCGGAGATCTTCCGCATGTACATCCGCTTTGCGGAACGCAGGGGTTTCAAGGTGTCGGTGCTCGACGAGAGTGATGCCGATGCGGGCGGATTGAAGGATGCCACCGCGGAAATCCAGGGCGAGGGGGCCTACAGCCTCTTCCGCTTCGAGAGCGGCGTGCACCGGGTGCAGCGGGTGCCCAAGACCGAGACCCAGGGCCGCATCCACACCTCAGCCTGCACCGTGGCGGTCATGCCCGAGGCCGAGGAGGTGGACATCGAGATCCACCAGAAGGACCTGCGCGTCGATACCTTCTGCTCCGGCGGCAAGGGCGGCCAGAGCGTCAACACCACGTATTCGGCCGTTCGCCTCACCCACCTGCCCACCAACACCGTGGTGCAGTGCCAGGACGAGCGCAGCCAGATCAAGAACATGGCCAAGGCCATGACGGTGCTGCGCAGCCGCCTGCTCCAGAAAGCCCAGGACGAGGCGGACGCCATCCATTCGGCCATGCGAAAGTCCCAGGTGGGCAGCGGCGACCGCAGCGAGAAGATCCGCACCTACAACTTCCCCCAGGGGCGCGTCACCGACCACCGCATCGGCGTCACCATCCACCAGATCGACAGCTTCATGGGCGGCCAGATCGAGCCCATCCTGGAGCCCCTCCGCGCGGCCTTCGAGGCGGAGCGGTTGCAGGCGCTGGAAGCCTGATCAGGGCCGAGGCCGTGAATCCAGAGGGTAGAGCTACTTCCTGAGCGTCACCCGCTCCGCCGTCGTCAGACTGAAGGCCACGGGCTTTCCTGAGGGGATGCGGATGATGGTATCCGCCGTGCCCGCGGCGAGGGCCGTGCCGGCGGCAGCGCCCAGGGCGGCTCCGCCCAGGGCGTGGTCGTTCTTGTTCTTCTTGTCGGACAGGATTCCGATGAGGGCGCCCAAGGCCGCGCCACCGCCGATGTACTTGGCGTTGCGCTCGCCGCGGGCCGTGGCGACCACGACGTGCGAGTCGGTGTCGATGCCCACACCGGCGATCTCCGTGAGGCGGATCCCCAGGGCCCCTTGGCCGTTGCTCAGGCGGCCGGCCGCGGCGCTCTGGGTGATGACGCCCCGGGCCTGACTGCCGGCGCTCCAGACCAGCTTGCCATCCTGGACCACGTCCGAGGCCAGGGTGCCATCCCAGGCATCGCCGGCCAGATCCTTTTCGGTGGTCAGCTCCCGGGCCAGGGTGATCTCGAGCTTGGTCCCGATGGGGACCTCCACCACCACGGGTTTCGGGTCGTTTTTCGGGGCAGGGGCCTGGGCCAAGGTAAGGGCTTCCTGCTTCTTGATTTCGGCGCGCTTCTTGGCATCGGAGACCTGCCGCTCCAGGGCCTTCACCTGGGACTTGGTGAGGTGCTGCACGGTCTCCGCATCGTCGCCGGTGGCCTTGCCGGACTTGGCCTCGGCGAGCTGCTGCTCCAGCTGGGCGACCTTGGCTTCGGCGGCCTTGGCGGCCTCTTCAGCCTGAATGGCGGCTTCGCTCTTGTGGTTGCAGGCCAGTGAGAAGGAAAGGGCTGCCGCGAGGGCGAGGTGGGGGAGCACGGGACGCATGGGGCCTCCTCGATTGGGGTGCCGTATAGTATGGCATCCCGACAGGGACCCTTCCGATGGCCCGACCCAACCTCAACCCCCGCGGCGAATCCGTCCTGCGCACCCTCATCGAGACCTACCTCGAGGCGGGGGAACCTGTGGGTTCGCGCCTGCTGGCCAAGCGGTATCCCGAGCCCCTGTCCAGCGCCACGATCCGGAACGTGCTGTCGGATCTGGAGGACGAGTCCATGGTGGCCCAGCCGCATACCTCGGCGGGCCGGATCCCGACCGAGCGGGCCTACCGCTACTACGTCGACCGATGGCTCAAGTCCCTGCCGCCGGGTCCCGAGGTGGAAGGTCGGCTGTCCACCACCCTGGACGGCCTGGATCTGGATCCCGAGGCCTGGGCCCGCCATGCCAGCCGCACCCTGGCCGAAGTCATGGGGGGCGTCTGCGTGGCGCTGCCCATGCCCCTGTCCCAGAGCCGGCTGGTGCGGCTGGAGTTCGTCCCGGTCGGTCCGAATCGCCTGGTGGCGGTCTGGGTGGGCAGCCTGGGGGAAGTCGAACATCGGCTCATGGAGAATCCCTGGCAGCACCCGGAGTCGGTCCTGACCGAGCTGGGGAACTACGCCACGGCCCACTTCGCTGGGCTCACCCTGGTGGAGATGCGCTCGAAGCTGCTGGAGGCTCTGCGAGCTGGCGCCCGGGAGGGCGAATCGCTCCGGCGGCGCCTCCAGGAACTGGCGGCCCGATGGCCGGAGGATCCGGAAACCGTGGACCCGCCAGTGCTGGTCTCCGGCCTGGGGCAGCTGGGCGGTTTGCCCGAGTTCGAGGATGTCTCCAGGTTCCGGGATCTGGTGGCCGCCTTCGAGGAGCGGGGGCGCCTGGCCCATCTCCTCAACGCATTCGCAGGTCGAGCCTCTGAGGACGTCCAACTGCTGCTGGGGACCGAGAATCCGTACTTCGACGCCTGGCCCCTGGCCACGGCGGTGCGGACCGTGGCGCTGGGGCCCGCGGGCTTCGTCACTTTCGCCCTGGTGGGTCCGCTTCGGATGGATTACAGCCGGGTCCTGGGTGGATTGCGCTGGTGGTCCCGCCAGGTTCAGAGCCGGCAGGACCGAGCCTAGGCCATTCCCGCGATTGCCAGGAGTGCTTATACTTCTGCGATGCCTACCGATATCCCACATCAGCCGGATGCCCAGCCTGACGCCCCTCAAGCCGAATCTGAGGACTTGGTGGACCTCAACCTGGACGAAGGCCTGGAGGGCGATCTCCAGTCCGTGGCCGATGAAGTGGCCTCCGAATACCGGACCCAGATGGTCCCGGAGATGGATCTGCCCGACCTGCCCCAGCCTGCCGCCGACCTGGATGGCCGGGTGGACCTGGAATCCGCGCTGACGGAGGCCGAGCACCAGATGGAGGACATGCTGCGCCGGGAGGCGGAGCTCATGGATCAGCACCGGCGGCTCGCGGCGGACTTCAACAACTTCCGGAACCGGGCCCAGCGCGATATCTCCCTCGCCGTGGAACAGGCCGAGCGCAAGATCCTCCTGGAAATGCTGCCGGTGCTCGACAACTTCGAGCGAGGGCTCGGAGCCTCATACCAGGATGTGGAGTCCTTCCGGGCCGGTGTCGAGTTGATCCGCAAGCAGTTCCTCGAATCCCTGCGCCGGTTGAACGTCGAGCAGCTGCCCCTTCGGGTGGGCGAGCCCTTCGACGCCCTGACTTCCGAAGCCTTGACCACCTTCAGCGATCCCAACCTTCAGGACGGGGCGGTGGCCGCCATCTATGAACAGGGCTACAACCTCAAAGGGCAGCTCCTCCGGGCCGCCCGAGTGGTGGTGAATCGACTCCAGGAACCTGGAAAATCCTAGTCCGATCCATGCTTCTGCTGGATCCGCTTTCGAGAAGTCGAATACGATAATTGACGCGACCCCAGGGAGTTCCACTCATGGCAGGCAAACTGATCGGCATCGATTTGGGCACGACCAACAGTTGCGTCTGCGTGATGGAGGGGGGTGACTCCCGGGTCATTCCCAACCGCGAAGGCAGCCGCACCACACCGTCCGTCGTGGCTTTCACCGACAAGGGCGATGTCCTGGTGGGCCACATCGCCAAGCGCCAGGCCGTGACCAATCCCCAGCGGACCCTCTTCGCCGTGAAGCGGCTCATCGGGCAGCGATTCCAGTCGCCCCGGGTGCAGGAGGCCGTGACCCGTCTGCCTTTTCCGGTGGTGGCCGCGCCCAACGGCGATGCATGGCTCCGCGTGGGCGAGCGCGACTACGCCCCCCCCGAAGTATCCGCCATCGTGCTCCGCTCCCTGAAGCAGGCGGCCGAGGCTTTCCTGCATGAAGAAGTCACGGATGCCGTCATCACGGTCCCGGCCTACTTCGATGATGCCCAGCGCCAGGCCACCAAGGATGCGGGCAAGATCGCAGGCCTGAATGTCCAGCGCATCATCAACGAGCCCACGGCCGCGGCCCTGGCCTACGGCTTCAACAAGAAGGGCGTGAAGCAGATCCTCGGCATCTACGACTTCGGCGGCGGCACTATCGACTTCACGCTGATGGAGATGAACGACGGCGTCTTCGAGGTGCTGGCGACCAGCGGCGACACATTCCTGGGCGGCGAGGACATCGACCAGATCATCCAGAACTGGCTTGTCCAGCTGTTCCGCGAGAAGACGGGCATCGACCTCACCAGCGACCGCATGGCCCTCCAGCGGCTGAAGGAGGCCAGCGAGAAGGCCAAGTGCGAGCTGTCCACCCTGGATCGCGTCGAGATCCGGCTGCCTTTCATCGCCCAGGGCCCCAGCGGTCCGCAGCACCTGGAGGCGGCCCTTACCCGTGAGCAGCTCGAGGAGATGGTCCGCGAACTGGTCGACCTCACCCTGGTGCCCATCAAGGACGCCCTGGAGCAGGGCGGCAAGACCCCGAAGCAGGTCGACGAGATCATCCTCGTGGGCGGCCAGACCCGCATGCCCCTGGTGCAACGGCTGGTGCGGGACTTCTTCGGCAAGGAGCCCAACCGCAGCATCAACCCTGACGAGGTGGTCGCCGTGGGCGCTTCCATCCAGGGCGCCGTGCTCAAGGGGGATATCAAGGACCTGGTCCTGCTGGACGTGACGCCCCTGTCACTCGGCATCGAGACCCAGGGCGGCGGCTTTGTGAAGATCATCCAGCGCAACGCCACCATCCCCACTCGGGATGCGCGTACCTTCACGACGGTCACGGACAACCAGAGCCGGGTGGAGATCCACGTGCTGCAGGGCGAACGCGAGCTGTCCGAGCACAACAAGAGCCTGGGCCGCTTCGACCTCATCAACCTGCCCCCCCTGCCCAAGGGCGTGCCGCAGATCGAGGTGGCCTTCGACATCGACTCCAACGGCATCGTCAAGGTCTCTGCGCGCGACCTCATGACCGGACTTGAGCAGAGCATGAGCATCCGCCCCAGCTCGGGGCTTTCCGAGCTGGAGATCCAGCGCATGATCCGCGAGGCCCTGGCCAATGCCGAAGGGGACGTGAAGAAGCGCGACGCGATGAAATACATCGCCTCGGCCGAGGGCCTGATCTTCTCCTGCGACAAGAGCTTCATCGAGTGCGGTAAGTACCTGACGGACGAGCAGCAGTCCCTGGTGCGTGACGTGCTCTCGAAAGCCCGGCAGGCGGTGGCCTCCCAGGACCCGGATGCCCTCCGCGCTTGCGAGACCCAGCTCCTGGAAGCCCAGAACCTGCTGACGGACGCGGTCCTGGCGGCCAGCGAGGCCATGATGGCCTCCCTCGACGGTGAGGGCGAGGGCGCCGCTCCGCCCAATTAGTCGGGCCCTTCATCGGCTATCCTGGAAGGTCAGGATGGGATGATGAAGCGCGACTACTACGAAGTACTGGGTGTTTCCAAAGAGGCCGGCGCGGATGAGCTGAAGAAGGCCTACCGCAAGCTGGCCATGGAACTGCATCCCGACCGCAATCCGGGCAACAAGGAGGCGGAGGAGAAGTTCAAGGAGGCCGCCGAGGCCTACAGCGTGCTTTCCGACGCCGAGAAGCGGAAGGTCTACGACCAGTTCGGCCATGCGGGCCTGGGCGGCGCGGGGGGCGGCGGCCAGCAGTTTCAGTTCGATCCGAGCCAATTCGCGGATTTCGAGGACATCCTGGGCAGCTTCTTCGGCGGCGGGCTCTTCGGCGACCTCTTCGGCGGGGGGGGGCGGCGCCGGTCCTCCGGCGAGGAGCGGGGCTCCGACCTGCAGTACAACCTCAAGCTCAGCTTCCAGGACGCGATCTTCGGAAAGGACGCGGTGGAGCTGTCCATTCCCCGCCTGGAGGCCTGCGATACCTGCCACGGCTCGGGCTGTGAGGCCGGCACGCGGGCCGAGACCTGCCCCCAGTGCCGGGGCGCGGGGCAGGTGGCTGTGCGCCAGGGCTTCTTCCAGATGCTGGCCCCCTGTCCCCGCTGCGAAGGGCGCGGGCGGATCATCCCCAAACCCTGCCGAGCCTGCCATGGCGAGGGGCGCATTCATCGCAAGTCCAAGGTCAGCTTCAAGGTCCCGGCCGGCGTGGACCGGGGCACGCGGCTCCGGCTGCAGAACCAGGGCGAGGCGGGGCGCTTCGGGGGGCGCACGGGCGACCTCTACGTGGTCTTCGACGTGGAACCGGACGCCCGCTACGAGCGGGATGGCAGCGACCTGCACCGGCGGCTGGAAGTGCACTGGCCCCTGCTGGTCACCGGGGGAACCCTTGAGGTGGAGACACCCTACGGCTCCGACAAGGTCAAGCTGGCGGCCGGCACCCCCGCGGACCACGTGGTGAAGCTGGTGAACGCAGGCGTTCCGCGCCTGCAGGGCAGCGGCCGCGGGGATCTCTACCTCCACCTTCGGGTGGCCGTCCCGAAATCCCTGACGACCGAGCAGCGGCAGCTGGTGGACCAGCTCCGCCGCAGTCTAGATGGCGAGACGGAGGCGGGCGAGGAGGAGGGATTCCTCGCCAAGGTGTTCGGCTCGGAGAAGGGTGGCAAGAAGAAGCGGAAGTAGGGGGCGCTTTCAGCCCGCCACCATCACCCGCCCCTTGCCTTCCTGTTTCGCCCGCAGCAGGGCGTGGTCGGCCTGCTCAATGAGATGGCCAGCGCCGTCCGCATGTTCGGGATAGGCGGCCACGCCGGCGCTGAGGGAAACCGTGAGGTGGTCCCGGCCCAGGTCCAGCGGATGTTCCTGGAGGACCTGGATCAGGCGTTCGCCCAGTTTCCGCGCGCCCTGGGCCGTGGTGCCCGGCATGAGGATGCAGAACTCGTCCCCGCCGTACCGGTAGAGGCGGTCGTGGGCGCGGCAGAGCCGCTGGGCCGTGACGGCCACGGATTCCAGCAGCAGGCTGCCCGCGGGGTGGCCATGGCTGGTGTTCACCCGCTTAAGGTCGTCCACGTCGATGAAGAGCAGAGCCAGGGGCTCCGCCTTGGCGGCGGCGGAGCGCACCGCTTGCGGCAGCTCGGCCTCCAGGCAGCGCCGGTTCTGGGCCACTGTGAGGTCATCCTTGAAGGACAGGGCCCTGCTTTCTTCGAGCTGCCAGGCGCTGAGCAGCAGCGGCTCCATGTCGTCGAAGCCGCGGAGGAACCGTTCGGGCCGCTCTTTCGGGCCCGCCAAGCGCAGGATGCCCAGCTGCTCGGAAGGGGCCATGAGGAAGGCCTCGCCGCGGCGCACGAGCTCGGCCGCCTCGTGGCGGGGCAGGGGCGCTTCCGTGAAGGTGCTGTCGCCCACGCGCTGGTAGAAGGTGTCGTCCCGCCGGAGCCAGATGGCGCCCCCTTCCGCACCGGAGAGCCGGACGGCCCGGGCCAGGGCCAGGCGGAGCAGCTCGTCGAGGGAGGCCAGGTGCATCATCTGGCGCAACCAGCCCTCGCTACCCAGGTCCCGCTCCCGCAGGTGGAGCAGGGCCTCCCGGGCCGCCTCAAGGGGTCGGTTCTGGAGCAGCACCCAACCAGGACGGAGGTTCAGCACGGTGCTCACCTCCTCGGGGTCCGCCTTCTGCACCCACCAGAGAATTTCGGTTCCCTCGGCAGGGATGAGGCGGGCATCCGGGTGCTCGGCCACCACCACGAGGGAGCCTGGCCCCGGGCCATCCTGTACCTCGTCTCCCCAGGCCTTGAAGGCCACACGGAGGGCATCCCCCGCAGGGGAGGGATGCACTTCCAACCAGTGGACGAGGGGCATGGGACTTCCTGATGACCAACTCTTCGACCGTGGACCGTGTCCGGATGAGACTGCTCAGCCCAGGGCGGCTTCAAGGCGCAGGGCCAGCTGCCGCAGATGGGCCGCAAGCTGGTCCAGGGCCGGGGGCGAGGCCTCCCGCGCGCTCCGCTCGGCCCGGACCCAGCGCTTGAGCAGAGCGAGGCACTGCGGGTCCCGCACTCCCAGCCGCTTGGAGGTCTGGATGAGCTTGTGGGAGAGCCGCGTCCGCTCGGAACCGGAGGAGCTCTCCCGCAGCTCGTCGATGAGCTGGAGGGCCTCCTGGGCCACTTCCAGATCCTGCCGGATGAGGGGGATCCGGGCGTTGATGCGCAGCAGGAAGAGCTCGAGGAATCGCAGCAGCTCGCCCAGCACGTCCATGCCATCGCGCAGGGCCTGGGGGACGTCCTGGGGCGACTCCAAAAGGCTTCCGAGCTCCTGGATAAGCCGCTCGGCCTCCTCCCGGTCCGGGCGCCGCATGAGGGGGAACTCAGGGCTTCTCCGGAAGGCCAGCAGGTGCCGGTAGGTGTGGGAGAGGCCCAGGGCCAGCCGCGGCCAATCCTGCAGTTCCAGGTGGAGCTGGAGCTGCCCGTGAAGGGGGGGAACCTGCTCCCACAGCCGCTGGATGCGCAGGCGGAGCCGCTCCCCCTCCTCCATCATGCTGGGTGACTCGGGGAAGAGGCGATGCTGCACCTCGGGTGAGAAGATGCCCACCAGCTCCCCCATGAGCTGCTTCTGGTGGTTGATGAGGAGCCCCTTGAGGTTGTCCAGGGTCTGGGCCAGCTGATCGGCGTCCTGGCCGGTCAGGGCCTGTTGCAGAAGGCTGCGGAGGGTGCCCTGATCCTGCTGGAGGCTCAGCACGGCCTGCCGGAGGAAAGCCCGCAGGCGGTGCGTCTCCGGACGCGAGGGGTCCAGCAGCTCGCCCCGGGCAGGCTCGTAGGAGCGCTCCGCCAGCCGTCCCAGTTCTGATTCCAGGACCAGGAAGGTGGGGACGGCCGCGTAGCGTTCCCGGAGGCCCGCGCTGGTGGCTGAGTCGAGGGATTCAAGCAGGCCCAGGAGCGAGACGTGGCTGGCCAGGGCCCGAGCCACCATGGAGAAGGCGGGACGGTCGCTTCGCCGGATCTGCTGGAGGAGGCGGCGCAGTTCCGGCGGCATGCTGTCCCGGAACAATTCGGCGTCCATGCGGGGAAGGGACCAGCCCAGGTGGTCCCAGAGCCAGCGCAGGCTGCCTCGGACCTGCTCCACGGCGGGCCAATGGATGCCCCGGTCCAGGGGGCGCACGAGGCTGAGGCGGAGGTTGGAGACCACGTGTTCCAGCAGGAGCAGCGGTTCCACCCGGGCATGGACCTCAGCGGGAATGCAGGCCTCCAGCTGTTCGGCCAGCCGGCCAAGGGATTCCTCAAGGCGGCCCTGCCCCTGGATGGCCCGGTTGACGGCCTTCATCTGGGCATTGAGCCGCGAAACCGCGGCGGGGCCAGGCTCGACCTGATGGAGGGCGGCCAGGATCTCGCGGAAGGCATCTCTGTGTCCGGCCAGGAAGGATGACCACATCTGGCGGAGGTTGCCGCTGTCCTCGGATGGGGCCAGGGACATGGCGCGCAGCGAGGCGAGAAGGTCCAGCAGCTGGGTCACCCATTCGGGCTGCTGCTGCTCCACCATGAGCTCGCGGTGGGCGGCCTCGGCCTGGTCGCCCAGCCGTCCCAGGCTGTGGAGCATGACCAGACCCATGGCATTCCTGGCCTCACCCAGCCTGCGGGGGGAGAAGGTATGCAGGAACGCGAGGAAATAGCCCAGGCTGCGGCGCAGGGCGGCCTGCGCGGGCGACTCCTCGCTGCTCGCGATCTGCTTGGGGGCGGCCTCCACCAGGGGTTCCAGGTCCCTGGCGCCCTCCCGCAGGATGTCCTCCAGCAGGGTCAGGTCGCTCTTGGATAGACCTTTATCCCGGATCAGCTGCCGGGCCAGCAGCAGTCGCTGGGGCTGGGTGCCTGGGGATGACATGGCAAAAGCATACAATGGTTAGGATTTCGGAACCTGCTGGTGGTGATACCATCGCTTCACCCCAATCTGGAGGCAGCCAGTGGTCAGCAAGCTCGGGGAAATGCTCGTCAAGGCCCAGCTCATCACGGATGCCCAGCTGGATGAGGTCATGAAAATCCAGCGCCGGGAGGGCGGCAAGCTCGGGAGCATCGTCGTGCGCTCTGGCTTCTGTTCGGATCAGGACATCGTGAGCTTCCTGGGCATGCAGTATGGCGTCCCGGCCGCGGACCTGGAGCAGTGGCCACCCATCGACGCGGGTGTCATCGCCCTGATCCCCAAGGACCTGGCCCAGCGCCACAAGGTGCTGCCCCTCCAGCGCACCGGGAACGTCCTGACCCTGGCCATGTCCGATCCCACGGACATCTTCGCCATGGATGATGTCCGCTTCCATACGGGTTACAACGTGGATCCGGTGGTTTCCAGCGAGATGGGCCTGGCCCGGGCCGTGGAGAAGTACTACGGGGGCAACAGCGCCATCCGCCTGGCGGACGGTACCAAGGCCCGCGGCGGCCAGGGCGGCCATGGCGGGAGTGGTCCCCAGGCCAGCGGCCCCACCGACACGGACGCAGGCCAGCCCTATAGCGAAGAGGATGAACACTTCGACCTGTCGGAACTGGAGCAGGAACTCGATGCCGATGCCGAGTTTGATGCCACCGAGGACGACGACAGCAGCGTCAATGTCGGCAGCCTGAAGCGGGGCAGCGAGGACGCTCCGGTCGTGAAGCTCGTGAACATGGTGCTCATCGATGCCATCAAGCGGGGCGCCTCCGACATCCACATCGAGCCCTACGAAAAGACCTACCGCATCCGGTTCCGCATCGACGGCATCCTGATGGAGGTGATGCGGCCCAACCTCAAGCTGAAGGATCCGCTGACCTCCCGCGTGAAGATCCTGGCCAAGCTCAACATCGCCGAGCGGCGCCTGCCCCAGGACGGCCGCATCAAGCTGCGCGTCAACATGCAAGGCAAGCAGAAGGTCATCGACTACCGCGTGAGCATCCTGCCCACCCTCTTCGGCGAGAAGATCGTGCTGCGGCTGCTGGACAGCGACAAGCTCATGCTGGACCTCACCAAACTGGGCTTCGAGCCGGAGAGCCTTGAGCGCTGGGACCGCCAGATCTCCAAGCCCTACGGCATGGTGTTGGTGACCGGCCCCACAGGCTCCGGCAAGACCAACACCTTGTACTCCTCCATCGCCAAGCTCAATACGGTCGACACGAACATCATGACGGCGGAGGATCCGGTCGAGTTCAACTTCCCGGGCATCAACCAGGTGCAGATGAAGGAACAGATCGGCCTGAACTTCGCGGCTGCCCTGCGCTCCTTCCTCCGGCAGGATCCCAACATCATCCTGGTGGGCGAAATCCGCGACTTCGAAACGGCCGAGATCGCCATCAAGGCCAGCCTCACGGGCCACCTGGTGCTCTCCACCCTGCACACGAACGACGCTCCCAGCACCATCAACCGCCTCATGAACATGGGCGTGGAGCCGTTTCTGGTGGCCACCTCCGTGAACATCATCTGCGCCCAGCGCCTGGTGCGCCGACTCTGCGCCAACTGCAAGATGGTGGACACCCATCACCAGCCGGAGGAGGCCCTCTACAAGGTGGGCTTCACGCCCGAGGAAGTGCAGAAGGGCATCACCTTCTACAAGCCGGTGGGCTGTGAGACCTGTAACAAGCGCGGATACAAGGGCCGCGTGGGCCTCTACGAAGTCCTGGAGATGTCCGAAACCCTCAAGGACATGATCCTCACGGGCGCCTCGGCCATCGAGATCCGGGAGCAGGGGCAGAAGGAGGGCATGATCACCCTCCGCCGCTCCGGGTGCCGCAAGGTCCTCGATGGGGTCACCACCATTGAAGAGATCATCCGAGAGACCGTGCTTTAGGCGAGGTGATTCATGAGTGAAGTCGGCGCCAACTATGTTGCCCCGCTCCAACAGCTGCTGAAGACGATGGTGGAATATGGGGGGACGGACCTCCATATCACGACGGAATCAGCCCCCCAGATCCGCATCGATGGCCGCATGGTGCCCCTCAAGCTGCCGCCCATGGATGCCTCCCAGACCCGCTGGCTCTGCTATGGCGTGATGACGGACCAGCAGAAGCACCGCCTTGAGGAAGATTTCGAGGTGGACTTCTCCTTCGGCTTGCAGGGCGTGGCCCGCTTCCGCGCCAACGTGTTCAATCAGCGCGGCGCCACCGCCGGGGTGTTCCGAACCATTCCTGAGCAGATCCGGAGCTTTGATCAGCTGGGGCTGCCGCCCTCCATCCAGGCTCTGACCAGCAAACCCCGGGGCCTGGTTCTGGTGACGGGGGTGACGGGGTCTGGGAAGTCCACGACCCTGGCCGCCATGGTGGACAAGATCAACACCGAGGAACCGCTCCACATCCTCACCATCGAGGATCCGGTGGAATACGTCCACAAGCACAAGCGGGCCCTGGTGAACCAGCGTGAGATCCATGCCGACACCCACAGCTTCAAGAAGGCGCTTCGTTCGGCCCTGCGCCAGGACCCCGACGTGGTGCTGGTGGGTGAAATGCGCGATCTGGAGACCATCGAATCCGCGCTGACCATCGCCGAGACGGGCCACCTGACCTTCGGCACCCTGCACACCAGCAGCACTGTGCAGACCATCAACCGCATCATCGACGTGTTCCCCAGCCACCAGCAGCCGCAGATTCGCGCGCAGCTTTCCCTGGTGCTGGAAGGCGTCATCTGCCAGAGCCTTATTCCCAAGGCCAGCGGGAAGGGCCGGGCCCTGGCCCTGGAGATCATGATCCCCAACTCCGCCATCCGGAACCTCATCCGGGAGGACAAGATCCATCAGATCTACGGCGTCATGCAGTCAGGGCAGGCGAAATTCGGCATGCAAACCTTCAATCAGAGCCTGTCGGACCTGGTGATCCGCAAGGAAATCAGCCAGGAGCAGGCCTTCGACTATTCCTCCAACACCGATGAACTGCGCGAGCTCATCAATCGCGGAGTTGGTGTTGGGGCCGCCGGCGGGCGAAGTTCCGCGGCTCCCAGCCAGTCCGCCAGCGCGGTCCTGGGCGGGCGGAACCCCAACATCAAGTACACCTAGGACTTCTCGGCAGGGGCTTTCCTGCCTATGCTGAAAGCACCACTGTTCCCAGCCGCTCTCCGAGGTCCGCATGCCCGCTTATGCTTGGAAAGGCAAGAACCGAATGGGAGAAGTCCAGGAAGGCGTCCTGGTCTCTGATTCCCGTGATTCCGCCGCGACCACCTTGAAGCGCAACGGCATCGAAGTCATGAACATAAGAGTCATGGCCGCCGAGGGGGGCAAGTCCCTTGGCAAAGTCCCGCCCAAGGCGCTGGCCATCTTCACCCGGCAGTTCAGCGTGATGATCGACGCCGGCCTGCCCTTGGTGCAGTGCCTTGAAATTCTCGGCGCCCAGCAAGATCACAAAGGCTTCCAGCGCATCATCGAATCCGTGCGGGACGATGTTGAGAAGGGTTCCACCCTCCAGGCGGCCCTGTCCAAGCACCCCAAGGCCTTCAACGACCTCTTCGTGAACATGGTCGGTGCCGGCGAAAGCGGCGGCATCCTGGACATCATCCTGCAGCGGTTGTCGGGCTATATCGAGAAATCCGTGAAGCTGACCGCCAAGGTCAAAAGCGCCATGACCTACCCCGTTGCCATCATCAGCATCGCCATCATCGTGGTGATCGTGATCATGGTGAAGGTGATCCCCGTCTTCTCCGCGATGTATTCGGGCCTGGGCAGCAAGCTGCCCTATCCAACCCAGGTCTGCATCGCCATGTCCGATGCCATCATCAATTATTGGTGGCTGCTCCTTGGAGCCCTGGTCCTGATCGTGGTTGGTCTCAAGCAGTACTACAAGATTCCCGCGGGCCACCTCCAGATCGACACGCTCCTGCTGCATGTGCCTGTCCTGGGACAGGTGCTCCGCAAGGTGGCCGTGGCCCGATTCTGCCGGACCCTCGGAACCCTCATCAGCTCTGGCGTTCCCATCCTGGAGGGCATGGACATCACGGCCAAGACCGCGGGGAACCTGGTCATCCAGAACGCCATCCTCAAGTCCAAGGATGCGGTGGAACAGGGACGCAACATCTCAACCCCTTTGGCGGAGACCAAGGTCTTTCCCCCCATGGTGGTCCAGATGGTGGGTGTCGGCGAGGCCACGGGCGCCTTGGATGCCATGCTGGCCAAGGTGGCCGACTTCTACGAAGACGAGGTGGACAATGCCGTGGCCAGCCTCACCAGCCTCATGGAACCGATCATGATCTCCGTGCTGGGTGGCATCGTGGGCTTCATCGTAGTGGCCATGTACATGCCGATCTTCGGCCTTGCGGCTGCCTTCGACAAGAGCTGAGGCCCGGTTGGCCGGTGAATTGCATCCCTTCGGGGTTCGGGAGGACACCATGCGACGAGCGACGCAAGGCTTCAGCTTCATCGAAATCCTGTTGGTGGTCGTGATCATCGGCATTCTGGGTGCCATCGCCATCCCTTCCTACCTCGGCCAGAAGAAGAGTGCCGAGCTGGTGGGCGATGCCCAGCAGAACACCAAGGCCCTGCAGATGATGCTGGAGACCCGGAAGGCGGACACGGGTCTGTATGGACCGGCCGGGGCTGTCACCGTCTGGAATCCTGATGGCACGGTCAGTGGCACCAACCTGGCCCCCCTCTTCGCACCCAAAGGCTCCACGATCATGACCTACACCCTGACGGTGGACGGCACGGGCCTGGCGTACGACCTGACCATCAACGACAATCGCCCCGGGAAGGGCAACGCCAAGATCTTCCAGACGAATCAGACGGGACAGCAGCTTTACCCCTGAGGGATCCTCAGGCTTGATGCGCTCGGGGCGATTCCGGGAGAGGGGTGTGTCTAGATGCGTCGCTCCTTGGGCGGATTGCGTCAGGGGCGGCTGAGTTGCGAAGCCTACGGAGGTTCTTGCCTCCACTCCTGGACCTCTTCCGCTGGTGAAGCTCACTGCACTGCGGGACGGTTCCCCCCACCAACAGTGTCCGGGGCGAACTCCAGGGATGCGCCAGGTCCCCGAGTTTGTTTCTCCCCGGAATGAGGGTACATGCGAACCCCCGCCTAGGCGGGGGTTCGCTTTTGACGAGTCGACCGACTACTCGACCGGCACCTGGGCCAGCTGCGTGACCGCGCCATTGCCCGCCGCCCCGGACTTGAGATGCTTGTAGGTCACGATGACCACGTTGTGCGCATCGCCATTGATGTCGTTCTGGGTGGCAGCCAGCACACCGACATCCCCATCGGCGACCGCATTGCCCGCTACCAGGGCCGTGGTGGTGTTGGTGTAAGCGTTCTTGCAGTTGGGGTAGACGAAGTTCGGCAGGGCCGTGACATAAGCGATGACGGCGGCCGGCGTGGGGTTGTTCATGAGCTTGGCGGAGGAGGCGATCTCGGAGGCCACGGCCTGGGCGGTGGCTTCCGTGGCCTTCTGCTTCGCACGATCGCGCTGGCCCAGCAGGGCCGGGATGGCGATGGCGGAGATGATGCCGATGATGGCTAGCACGAGCAGCAGCTCGATGAGGGTGAAACCGGATTGACGCTTCATGGTGTGGCCTCCAGGATTTGGGTCGCACTTGGCGAGATCAATTAGTCAGCAATGCTCATGCCGATGATGCCGGGCAGGTCGACAAACAAAAACCCCCGGGGGTGAACCCGGGGGCTGGAGTGTCTAACCTTTGGGCTAGTCGAGGGCCACAACCTTGGTGCTGGTGACGTTGGCACCGTTCTCGATGTAGATGCCGGTGATGGTGATGGCGGGATAGGTCCGGCCAGCCTCGGTGACCGTGCCGGCAGCGAGACCGACTTCACCAGGGGCCGCGGCGGCGGCGTTCTTGTAGGGGGTAACCGCACCACCATAGGGGTTCTTGGCGTTGGGGTAGGCATAGTTCGGGAGGGCGATGACGGCGGCGACGGTATCGGCGGCCACGGTAGCGGCGGTCGAAGTGCCATTGTCCTTCAGGGTGTCGCCGAGGCGGGCGCACTCACCAGCGGCGCTGGCAATCATGGCCTGCACGGCCTTGACCTTGGCGCGCTCGCGCTGGCCCAGCAGGGCAGGCACAGCGATGGCAGCGATGATGCCGATGATGGCAAGCACGAGCAGCAGTTCGATGAGGGTGAAGCCCTTCTGGTTCTTCATGGGTGTTCTCCTAGTGGGCGATGGCCGCGAGACAAGATATCAATCCTTGTGCCAACACGCCAGACATGGAAGAAAACCATATGTTTCAAGAAGCCGTAGTGGACCGCACGCTTTTGGGAGGCCCGGGTGGTCCGGCGGAAGGGCAGGTGACTGACGCAGAAGGGCAGTCTCATGGCTCTGTTGCGTCAATTGGATTCAGCTGAGGTCTGAATCCTGAATTCACCGGAATTCGCAGGCGTCCCCTCGGATCCGCCGCATAACCCCAAGGATCGAGGTCGGACCCGTAGGGTGATGCTCCATCCAGACGGTGTACCTGTTCTTAAGCCCGTTTCAGCAATTCCATTAGCTCCCTGGCTCCTCGGTGCCGCGGATCGAGCTTGAGCGCCTCCTGCGCCGCGTGCTGAGCTTCCTCCCTGTGCCCGAGGCCCAGAAGGATCTGACCCTTGCGCCACCAGGCGCTGGGGTACCCGCCGGAGCCGCCTTCCAGGGGCTCGCGCAGGACCTGATCCAGGGCCAGCAGGCCCTCCGGGCGGTGCAGGCCGCTGGCGGCCGCCACCTTGCCGAGTTGCAGGCGCAGCAGGCTGGGGGCATCGACTTGGCCGAGGTGCTCCTGGATGACTTTCCAGGCCGTCTCCGGTTGGCCGGCGTGGAGGTAGGCGTCGCTGACCGCCACCACCCCCCGGGCGTGCGTGCGCACGCCCGGGAGCAGACGGGTCGCCTCGGCCAGGAGGCGGGCGTTCTTGCCCGCCTCGCCCAGGGCACGCTTGGCGGGTTTGCGGTCGAGGGCATCCAGCCACTGACCCACCACTTCGGGATCCTGGGGAGCCTTGGCCAGGGCGCGTCCGAACCAGGACTCCGCCTCCCGCCACTGGTTCTCCTCCAGGAGAATGAGCGCCTGCAGCAGGTCGCCCCGGGCCGGGGCGATGGCGCGCAGGCGATCAGCGCACTGGATGGCCTTGCGGGTGGATCCGCCGAGCAGCCCGGGCAGCATCTCGTAGGCCAGGCCCAGGCTGGTCCAGGCCGGGGCCAGCGTGGGATCGGCCACCGTGGCGGCGCGCAGGTCATCCATGGCGCCGAGGGCGCTGCGCAGGGCGCCGAAGTCGCGCTGCTTGATGGCCTCCCCGGCCCGCGCCAGGCCACGGGCCAGGAGGGCATCCGCCAGATCGGGCTTCAGGGACACCGCGCGCTCGGCCGCGGAGAGCGCCTCCCCGAACCGCAGGAGGCTGGAGAGGGCCTGGGACTTGGCGGCCCAGGCGAGGGCCTCGTCCGGATGTTCGCGAAGGCGCCGCTCGGACTCGGCCAGCACCTTGAGGTAGCGTCCCGCCTCCAGGTCGGCGCGGAAGGCGGGGGCCTGGGCCTGGAGTATCGAAAGGAAGACGACAGGTGCGATGCGGATCACGGGGCCCCTGGGGGGAGTAGGACAGGACAGCATTAACAGAGATGCGGGAAGGGGTGAACAGGATTCGGGCCGGACCCACCAGGCCTCCGATCTGGCGGAATCCCGTGGAGTTGGTGTATCCTGAGTGATTGTTCGGACATGACTCTGGAGGAGCTCGCATGGCGACCAAGGGTGGACTGCTGGAAGGGAAGCGCGGCCTGATCATCGGGGTGGCCAACAAGCGGTCCATTGCCTGGGGCATCGCCCAGAAGGTGACCGAGGCCGGCGCCCAGCTCTGCCTGACCTACCAGAACGAGCGTCTGGGCGACAACGTCCGCGAGCTGGCCGCCGAACTGAAGAACCCCCTGCTGACCATGATGGATGTGGGCAGCGACAGCCAGATCGTCATGGCCTTCGATGAGATCCGCAAGAAGTGGGGCAAGCTCGACTTCGTGGTGCACGCCGTGGCCTACGCCCCCCGGCAGGCCCTGGAGAACCGCTTCGTGGATACCAGCCGCGAGGACTTCCGCGTGGCCCACGACATCAGTGCCTACTCCCTGGCGGCCATCTCCCATGCCGCCACGCCCCTCATGCCCGAAGGCGGCTCCATCGTGACCCTCAGCTACCTGGGCTCCGAGCGCGTCGTGCCTGGCTACAACGTCATGGGGGTGGCCAAGGCCGCCCTGGAAGCCAGCGTGCGCTATCTTGCCGCCGACCTGGGCCCCCAGGGCATCCGGGTGAACGCCATCTCCGCAGGCCCCATCAAGACCCTGGCTGCTTCCGCCATTCCCGGCATCGGCTCCAAGCTCAAGCAGCATCGCTCCCACACGCCCCTGCAGCGGGACACCGATCAGCTGGAAGTGGGCGATGCCGGCGTGTTCCTGGTGAGCGACATGGGCCGCGGCATCACCGGCCAGGTGCTCTACGTCGACGGCGGCTTCAGCATCATGGCGGGTTAGCGCTCTCCGGGGGTTCCGCGCTGCGCGCATACCCCCGGGCCCCCGCGCTCAACCCGGCTGAGCCGGGTTTCGCTGGTGTTCTCGGGGAGTTCTGCGTCCGGCCGGATTCCGTTCTGGGGAAGCTCCACCTCCCCGAGGCGGGGCCCTCAACCTTTCTGCAGGCCCGCCAAGACCTCGATCACCTCAGCGACATGCCCCTTCACGCTGACCTTGGGCCACACGTGGCGGATGACGCCCTTGGGGTCGATGAGGAAGGTGCTGCGGATGATGCCTTCCATCTCCTTCCCGTACATGACCTTCTTCCCGAAGGCGCCGAGGGGCTTCAGCAGGGCGAGGTCAGGGTCTGAGAGCAGGCGGAACGGGAGACTCTGCTTGGCGATGAAATTCTGGTGACTCTTGAGGCTGTCCCGGCTGATGCCGTAGACCTGGGCTCCCAGGGACAGCACCCGGGCCATGTTGTCGCGGAAATCGCAGGCTTCGGTGGTGCACCCGGGGGTGCTGTCCTTGGGGTAGGCATAGAGCACCGTCCAGTGGCCCTGAAAGTCTTTGGCCGAGACCGCGGTGCCCTGGTCGTCCTGCAGGGAGAAGGCTGGGAGGGGATGTCCGAGGAGGGGGCTCATGGGGCCAGGGTAGCGGGCCCGGGTGGAATCAGCCAGCGGCCTCGGTTCGCCCCGGTGCCGATACCCAGGCCAGCAGGAGCACCGCGGCCAAGGCGGCCCAGCCCAGCGGGGAGGGGTCCGAGCCGAGCCGGGGGAGTTCCTGGGCCAGCAGGCGGCCCAAACTGTCCTCGCCTGGGCCGGGTCCCAGACCCAGGGCCGCCAGGGTGGCTTCGCCCCACAAGGCCGAGAGCCAGGCACTCGGGAAGAGCAGTGCCGCCTGCTGCCAGGCCCAGGGGGACCAGCGGCGGAGAATGGACCGCCAGGGAGCGCCCAGGGTGCGCTCGGCGGCCCAGGCCGGCGAGTGCCGGAACTGCGCCAGCCGGGCCCGCAGGGGTGGCTCCAGGTGGGGTGCGATCAGCAGGCCCAGCAGCAGGCCCAGGGGCAGGGCGGCCAGTCCGCCCAGCGCCGCCGCGAGGGGCAGCAGGAAGAGCAGGGGGGGCAGGCTGCGCAGGGCGGACCAGGCCCCAAGCAGGCGCTGTCCGCGCCAGGCGAGGAGGAGGCCCAAGGCCAAGGCCAGCAGGGCCGTGGCGCTGGCGAAACCAAGGCTGCGGGCGGAGGCCAGCAGGAGGCGGAGGAGGGCGTCCCGGCCCAGGTCATCGGTGCCGAGCGGGTGCCTGAGGGTCGCGGCCAGGCCGCCCTGGAAGGGCGCCAGGGCCAGGTCGGGGAGCAGCAGGGCCCCGAGGAAGGCGAGGCGCCACGTCACGCCACCTCCTGGTCCGCACGCTGCGACAGCAGCCAGAGCAGGGTCAGGGCCAGGATCCAGCCGGTGAGTCCAGCCCGATCCCGCACCGACACCCGGATCATCCAGTCGGTGCCGAGGCCGGGCACGCCCAGGATGCGTTCCAGCACCAGGGTTGCTGTGAGCCAGACCGGCAGCCGCGCAGCGGTCCAGCGGCCCCAGAGGCGCAGCAGCACCCGGTACCGCACCCGGTTCACGGCGGCCCGGCCCCAGGCCTGCGGGAAGGGCTGCTCGGCCGGCATGGCCTGGGCTAGCCAGCGGACTTCCCCAGGCAGGGAGGCTGCCAGAAAGGCCAGCAGCCAGCCCCAGAGCCCGGGCGGTCCCCAGAGGGCAGGCCACAGGGCCAGGAGCAGCCCGGCCCAGAGCAGGTCGGGCGGGGCTTCCAGCAGGGCCAGGGACCGGTGGGAACCCAGGTTGGGGCCGCCCCGCCAGGCCAGCAGGGGGGCCAGCACGGAGAGCGCACCAATGGCCAGGAGCGTCGGGCCCACGGCGGCCCAGGGGAAGCCCGGGGGAGCGGCCTGCTTCCAGACGGAACCCGGGAGTCCCAGGGCCAGTCCCAGCCCCAGGCCCCAGATGGCCAGGCCCATGGCGATCCGGGTCTTCATTGGCCCCAGCGCCAGCCGGCGGCACCCGGCGTGTGCAGGTAGATGCCCATGGGGCTGGGCTCCACCTGGAGGTTCCGGTCCACCCAGATCACGCTGCGGAAATCCAGCAGGGGCAGGGCGGCGGGATTCTGGGCCCAAAGCGAATGGAGGTTGCGCCAGCCGATGTCCCCCGGCTGCTGGATGCGGGCGCTGAGCTCCGCCAGCCGGGCGTGCCGCCAGCCCGTGAAGTTCATGGGGCCTTGGGGCTCCAGGAATTCCATGACCGCCCAGGGGTGGGGATCGAACACCACCTGGGAACAGGCGAGCTGGAACTCCCCCTTCTGGAGGCGTTCCACCAGGAGACCCTGCTCGAGAGGGATGAGCTGCAGGTCGAAGCCATCTTTGCGGGCCCGCTCCCGGAGCGCGAGCAGGAGCTTTTCGGTGAATTCGTCCCCCGCCGGGTAGTGCAGTCGCCAGGAGCCCGGAGCCTTGGGCGCAGCCGTTCCCGGGTTCATGGCCTGGGGCTCGAAGCCGAGGGTTTCGGGCCAGAGGCCGCGACTGGGATGGGCGTTCTGGCCGAGGAGCTGAAGGGGGAAAGCGTCTTTGCGCCATCGCTCGAGCAGCTGGAGTGGCCCCACGCCGGCATGGCTCCAGACCACCAGCTGGGCGTGCATGGGCTGGATCAGCAGGCGGTGGGTGGGGGGGACTTCGGCCTGGCGCCGGGTGGCGGGGGCGCCGATGTGGAGCCAGCCCTTCTGGAGGGCCGTCATGACTGCGGCCCCGTCCTGAAGGAGGCGGAACCGGATGCCATCGATGCGGGGTTTCAGGAAGTGGTCCCTGCGGGTGAAGACCCAGGCACCCGGCTCTTTGCGGAAGGTGAAGGGCCCCGAGCCGCGATCCGGGTGGCCGCTCTGGGCGATGGGGATCCGGGCCAGCTCCATGAGGAGTCGGCCCAGGGGCTTCCGGGAGCGGATCCAGGGCTGGTCCCGCTCCACGCCCACCTCCGCGCCTTCCAGGATGGCGCGCTTGGTGGCGCTGGCCCGGGGCTGCCGCAGCAGCTCACGGACAGTCCAGGCCACATCCTCGGCCCTCACGCGGGTGCCGTCCGTGAACCGGGCATCGGGCCGCAGCGTGAACAGGAGCGACCCGTCCTTCCGGAGCTTCCAGCCGGTGGCCAGCCTTGGGACCACCTTCCCATCGGGTCCCAGGCCCACCAGGCTGTCCCCGGCCAGGGACTGGAGGAGCCACTGCTCATAGCTGTCCCCCTGGATGAAGTCGAGGGGGCCGGGATCGCGGGGCAGGGACTCTTCCACCATCTGGGCCGCCAGAGGGGCCGAGGTGAGGCCGAGAGGGAGGATGAGGCAGAGGGCCAGGAGCAGGTGGCGCATGAAGGACCTGGGGGTTTCCTCAAGGATGCGCCGGGTGGCGGCATGGAGAAAGATGCAACCATGCCCCCGGGGGGATTGGTGTTGCTACTCTGATTGGCTGGAGGCCCGCTTGGCGGATCTTTCGAATTCGAAGCTCTGGTGGTGGTGGCCCCTCATGGCGCGCCACCGGCGCACCCTCTACTGGGGCCTGGCGGCCACGGTCTGGTGCAGCGTGGCGGCTTCGGTGGTGCCTTACTGGTCCGGCCGGGCCGTGAACGCCCTGGAGCGCGGCGACTGGCACGGTTCCCGGGTCTTCCTGGCTTGGATGCTCGGCTTCACCGCCGCGGCGGGCATTGGCCGGTACCTCATGCGCAACACCCTCATCGGGCTCAGCCGCGAGGTGGAACGGGAGCAGCGGGAGTCCCTCTACACCTTCCTGCTGGCCAGGCCCTTCGCCTTCTACGAGCGCCAGCGGGTGGGCGACCTCATGTCGCGCGTGGGCGATGACGTGGGCACGGTGCGCATGGCGACCGGGCCGGGCCTCATGAGCTTCCTCCAGGTGCTGTCCATCCTGCCCGTGACCCTGGGCCTCATGTTCCACACCAGCTGGCGGCTCACCCTGGCCGTGATGCTGCCCTTCTCCTTCCTGGCCCTGGGCTTCTACATCATCGGAAAGTGGAGCCACATGGTGCAGCAGAAGCTGCAGCTGGCCTTCTCGGCGCTGTCCACCTTCAGCCACGAAACCATCAGCGGCGAGCGGGTGGTCCAGGCCTTCGGGTTGGAGGAGGCCCGGGTGGCGCAATTTGGGGCCCTCAGCCGCCGTCACGCCATGCTCAGCATGAAGCAGTCGGTGATCTTCAGCGCCTATGCGCCGCTGTCCGCCTTCATCGGCGGGGTGTCGGCCCTGATTCTGGTGGCCTACGGGGGCAGCCTGGTGGTGAAGGGGGCCTTGACCCTGGGTGATCTCACCGCCTTCACCGGCTTCCTGGTGGCCCTGGCCTGGCCCATGATGAGCCTGGGCTGGTCGGCAAACCTGTTCCAGCGGGCCAAGGCCGGGCAGGAGCGCCTGGATCAGCTGCTGCAGAGTCCAGAGGCTCCACTGCCGCTGGCGGAAGCCATCACCTTGCCGGAAGCCCCGGCCGCGCTGAGGCTTGAGGGTGTGGTGCACCGCTTCGAGAGTGGTCGGGGCCTGGGCCCCCTGGAACTGGCCCTGGCCCCCGGCGAAAGCCTGGCGGTGGTGGGTGGCATCGGCTCAGGCAAGACGCTGCTGCTGCAGGTGCTCGCCGGACTGCGGGAACCTCAATCGGGACGCATGCTGGTAGATGGGGAACCCCTGTCCGATCGGACCCTGCGCCGCCACTGGGCGGGGCTGGGCTGGGTACCGCAGGAGGCCTTCCTGTTCTCGGACACCCTGCGCATGAACCTGGCCATGGGGAGGCCGGAGGCCACGGAAGAGGAGATCTGGGAGATTGCCCGGGTGGTGGCCATGGATGAGCTGATCCGCCGGTTGCCGGATGGCCTGGACACGGTGGTGGGAGAGCGGGGCGTCATCCTCAGCGGCGGCGAACGTCAGCGCACGGCCCTGGCCCGGGCCCTCCTCCGCCGCCCGCGCCTCCTCCTGCTGGACGATGCCCTTTCCGCGGTGGATGCCGAAACCGAGAGCCGCATCCTGGAGAACCTGCGGGGCTTCCTGGGCAAGTCGACGCTGGTGCTCGCGACGCACCGGGTCTTCGTGGCCGAGACGTGCGCCCGCGTGCTGGTGCTGGAGGAGGGCCGGATGATCCAGGTGGGTGATCCGGAGTCCCTGGCGGCCCAGCCCGGCTTGTTCTCACGGCTCAAGCGGCTGCAGAGCCTGGAGCGGGAACTGGTCCGCGGCGCCTGACCTCAGGCCCCTTCCCTGAAGGTCACCTTGTTGATCTCCGCGAAGGTCGTAATGCCGATTCGCACCTTCTCGATGGCGCTCTCCCGGAGGAACTGCATCCCGCCGCGACGGGCGGCGGCCTTGACTTCGCGGGTGGGGGCCCGCTGAATGAGCAGCTCCCGGATCTCGTCGTTGAGGCCCATGAACTCGATGATGGCCTGTCGGCCGCGGAAGCCGGTGCCGTGGCAGTCCACACAACCCACCCGGTCGAAGAGGCTGGCGCTCCGCAGCCAGGCCTCGTCCACGCCATTCTCTTCCAACTCCTGGGGGGTCGGGATCGGGGCGGGGCGCTTGCACTTGGGGCAGAGGACGCGGATGAGGCGCTGGGCCAGGATGCAGTTGAGGGAGGACACGAAGTTGTGGACCTCGACGCCCATGTGCTGGAAGCGGCCCAGTACGTCCAGCACGTTGTTGGCGTGGACGGTGGTGAAGACCAGGTGACCCGTGAGGGCGGACTGGATGGCGATCTGGGCCGTTTCGGGATCGCGGATCTCGCCCACGAGGATCTTGTCGGGGTCGTGGCGCAGGATGGAACGCAGGCCCAGGGCGAAGGTGAGCCCCTTCTTCTCGTTCACGGGGATCTGGGTGACGCCCTCGAGCTGGTATTCGACCGGGTCCTCGATGGTGATGATCTTGTCCTCGGGGGCCTTGATCTCGCTGAGCACCGCGTAGAGGGTGGTGGTCTTGCCGGAGCCGGTGGGCCCAGTCACCAGGAACATGCCGTAGGGCTCGCGGGAGAAGCGGCGCAGGCGCTTCAGCTCGTGGTCCGAAAAGCCCAGGATCTCAAGGCTGAGGGACTGGAACTCCTCCGTGAGGTTCTCCTTGTCCAGGATGCGGATGACTGCGTCCTCGCCGTGGATCGTGGGCATGATGCTCACGCGGAAATCGATGGCCCGGCCCCGCACCTTGAGCTTGAAGCGTCCATCCTGGGGCTTCCGCTTCTCGGCGATGTCCAGCTCGGACATGACCTTGACGCGGCTGATGATGGGGGAAGCGAAGCGCCGGTCGATGGGGTCGGCGGCGGGGTAGAGGCTGCCGTCGATGCGGTACTTGATCTGGAAGCCCGTGGACATGGTCTCCAGGTGGATGTCGGAGGCGCGACGCTGGAGGGCATTGAAGATGGTGGTGTCCACCAGCCGGACGATGGGGGCCTCGTCCTTGTCGGTCAACCGCTCCAGGTCGAGCACCTCGTCGTCCCAGTCCTCCTCGTGGAGCACCTGGACCTTGAGGGCCTCCCCGGCCTCGTCCATGACCTTCTGGCCGCTCTCGGACTTCTTCAGCACCTCCTGGATCTGCGCCAGGGGGGCGCAGGCGAAGCGGAGGGGGCGCTTGAGCCTCATGCGGAGCATGTCCTGGGTGGGAATGTCCAGGGGGTCGGCCATGGCCAACCAGAGGACGCCCTCCCGCTCCTGCACCGGCACGAAGTGGTGCTTGAACATCAGATCCAGCGGCAGGGCCTGGAACAAAGCGAAGTCCACGGGCTCCCGGGTGAGGTCCAGGGTCGGGTAGAGCTCCTTCGCGGGCCTGAAGCCGGTCATGGTCTGATCGCCCGAGGCGACGGCATCCGAAGGAACCGGGGGGTTTGGTGTGGACATGGAAGCATCCTAGCGGAATGGGCCTGGGGCCGAGTGGCCAGAATCGGACATGGGTCACAAAGGACGCGAGGATCGGCTTCGATCGTTGACCTGCGCGGGACCGGCACTCCACAATGACCTGTCCTGGAGGCTCCATGCGCGGGTACGCGTCCATCCTGCTGCTGATCCTGGTAGCAGTGGCCCTGCCGATCATCATCTGGAATTTGTCGTGGCTGCTGCGCCCCAGCTGGCCCAGTGCGGCGAAATTCTCGTCCTACGAATGCGGCATCACCACCACGAGCGAAGCCCGCGAGAAGTTCTCCGTGCGCTACTACCTGGTGGCCGTGATGTTCCTCGTGTTCGACGTGGAAACGGTCTTCCTGATGCCCTGGGCCATCCAGATGAAGGAACTGGCCATCTTCGGCGCCATCGAACTGGGCCTGTTCCTCTTCCTGCTGCTGTTCGGCTACGGCTACATCTGGTCCAAGGGAGCCCTCACATGGGAATGAATCAACCCACTGCCCTTGAGCACATCCTCATCACCACGAAGGTGGAGAAGGTCATGAACTGGTCGCGCGCCACCAGCGTGTGGCCTGTGACCTTTGGCCTGGCCTGCTGCGCCATCGAGATGATGGCCGCCGGCGCCAGCCGCTTCGACTTCGACCGCTTCGGCGCCGGCATCTTCCGCGCCACGCCCCGCCAGGCCGACTTGATGATCATCGCGGGCACCGTCACCTACAAGATGGCCCCGGTCATCAAGACCCTCTACGACCAGATGCCCGAGCCCAAGTGGGTGATCGCCATGGGCTCCTGTGCCACGGCGGGCGGGCCCTTCGACTCGTACCACACCATCCAGGGCGTGGACAAAATCATCCCGGTGGACGTCTTCATTCCCGGCTGTCCGCCCCGGCCCGAGTCCCTCATCTACGGATTCATGAAGCTGCAGGACAAGATCATGACCAGTAGCCTGGCCGACCGGTACAAGGACATCTTCGAGGAGGTGGGCTGATGTCGGACGAGACCCTCCCCCAGCCGCCGGAGACTCCGGAGGCCCCCGCCGGACCCTATGTCTACGACTACGCCGCGTCCCCCCAGCGGCAGATCGTCCTGCCGAAGACCGTGCCCCTGCCCAGCCTGAAGACCTATGAGGCCGAGGTGAAGGCTGCGGCGGCGGCCGACGAAGCCAAGTGGCAGAAGATGCTGGCCGATTTCGAGACCGCCAAGGCCAAGGCCGAGGCCGAAGGCAAGGAGGCCCCCAAGCCCCCCGTCCGCCCGGTGCCCCGCAAGGATGACAACGACATGAAGACTCCCTGGCCCCAGGAGGCCAAGGATGATGACCTGCACCGCCTCCAGGAGCGCCTGGGCGGCAAGGCCGAGGAGATCTTCGAGCAGGCCGGGGAGCTCACCTGCCAGGTGTCCAAGGAGGCGATCCACGAAGCCCTCCAGCTCTGCCGGCAGGACATCGCGTTGAACTACGAGATGCTCGCCGACCAGACCGCCACGCACTATCCCGCGGCCACTGGTTTCGCCTTCAGTGTGGTCTACCACCTGACCAGCATCAGCCGCCGGAAGCGCCTGCGCCTGCGCATCCTGGTGCCCGAGGGCTTCCAGCCCGAGAGCGCCTGCGGCGTGTATCCCAGCGCGAACTGGATGGAGCGCGAGATCTACGACATGCTCGGCATCCGCTTCGCCAACCACCCAGACATGACCCGCATCCTCTGCCCCGAGGACTGGGAAGGCCATCCCCTCCGCAAGGACTACCCCGTGGTGGGCTGGGGCCAGCGCGACATCGCGTTCCGGGAGGATCGCGGCGGCATGCTTGAGCGCATCGCCCTCCAGAAGGCCGGGCAGCTGGGCATCAACCTGAAGCAGCCCAAGGCGGAGTGATCCATGTTCAAGAACGAGGAAATGGAGATCAACCTGGGGCCGCAGCACCCGTCCACCCACGGCGTGCTCCGGGTGAAGCTGCGGCTGGATGGCGAAACCATCACCCACTGCCGGCCCATGATCGGCTACCTGCACCGGGGCGTGGAGAAGATCTGCGAGAACCAGACCTTCTTCCAGGGCCAGGTGTGGACCGACCGCATGGACTATTGCTCGGCCGTGGCCAACAACCTGGGTTGGGCCGAGGCCAACGAAAAGCTCTTCGGCATCACGGTGCCCCGGCGCGCTCAGTACATCCGCACGATGCTGAACGAGTTCAACCGCCTGGCCTCGCACCTGATCTGGCTGGCCACCCACGCCCTGGACATCGGGGCCATGACGGTCTTCCTCTATGCCTTCCGTGAGCGCGAGGACATCCTCGACATGAACGAGGCCTTCTGCGGCTCGCGCCTGACCACCACGGCCTTCCGCATCGGCGGGCTCCGCGAGGACCTGCCTCCGGGCTTCGAGAAGCTGGTGAAGAAGTTCCTGGCCAAGTTCCCCGACTGCATCGCGGAATACGAGAACCTGCTGAACGAGAACCGCATCTGGAAGAAGCGCACCATCGGCGTGGCCAAGCTGAGCGCCGAGGACGCCATCGCCCTGGGCGTCACGGGGCCTGTCCTGCGGGCCGCGGGGGTGCCCTACGACATCCGCAAGGCCTTCCCCTACGCCGCCTACGCTGAGATGAACTTCGACGTTCCGACCCGCACCGAGGCTGACACCTACGCCCGGTATCTGGTCCGCATGGACGAGATGCGCCAGAGCGCGCGCATCATCCAGCAGTGCATGGACGGCATGCCCGAAGGCCCGGTCATGGCCAAGCTGCCCAAGATCCTGAAGGCCGAGGTCAACGAGGTCTACCACGCGACCGAGGCGCCCAAGGGCGAGATCGGGTACTACATGGTGGGCGAGAAGGGCAGCGGCAACCCCTACCGCTTCCACGTGCGGGCCCCCGGATTCATCAACCTGCAAGCCCTGCCCAAGATGGCCGAAGGGAGCCTGATCGCCGACATCGTCGCGGCCATCGGCACCCTGGACATCGTGCTGGGCGAGATCGACCGCTAGGCGACGAGGATCCCGAACCATGCCGACTCCGACCCTCACCCAGTCCATCGTGATCACCCTCATCCAGTGCCTGCTGGTGGTGATCTTCGTCTTCGTCGTCGTCCCCCTGACGGTCTTCGCCGAGCGCAAGGTGCTCGGCTATCTGCAGCAGCGACTTGGCTCCACCCGGATCGCCAGCGGCCACGTGGGCCTCTCCGGCTACCTCAACAAGAGCATGTGGAAGTGGGGCCGGATTCCCGTCATCTCCTACTGGCGCGGCATCCCCGGCCTGTTGGCCGACGTGCTCAAGCTGATCCTCAAGGAAGATGTCATTCCCGCCAAGGCGGACAAGTTCGTCTTCTTCATCGCGCCCGCCCTCAGCATGGTGGCCGCGGTGGTGGTATTCGCCGCCGTGTCCTTCGTGCCCGGCGTCTTCTTCACCTTCCCGAAGTGGTTCCCCTACCTGGGCGGCCTGCCGGTATCCGGCGGCATCGCCGACATCAATGTGGGCCTGCTGTGGATCCTCGGCGTGGCCAGCGTCGGCGTCTACGGCATTGTCCTGGCAGGCTGGGCTTCGAACTCCAAGTATCCCCTCCTGGGCGGCCTGCGCAGCGCGGCTCAGATGGTCAGCTACGAAGTGCCCCTGGCCATCAGCCTGCTTGCCCCGGTGGTGCTCTCCGGCAGCCTCAACTTCGGCGAGATGGCCGCCCGCATGGCGACAGGGCTTCCCTTCTGGGGTTTGGTGCCGCAGATCCTCGGCTTCCTGATCTACCTCACGTGCGGTTTCGCGGAAACCAACCGCCTCCCCTTCGACATGCCGGAGGCCGAGAACGAACTGGTGGCGGGCTTCCACACCGAGTATTCGGGCATGAAGTTCGGATTCTTCTACCTGGCTGAGTACATCAACATGACCGTGGTGGCGGCCCTGGCTTCAGGCTTCTTCCTGGGCGGCCCCTGGCTGCTGCCCTTCGGCCTCCAGGGCCTGGTGAATCCCTTCCTGCCCGCCTTCCTGTCCTGGTTCGGCGAGCCCCACGCCATCTTCTTCGTGGCGAAGATCATCTTCCTGCTCTTCACCTACATCTGGGTGCGTGGCACGATTCCCCGCTACCGGTACGACCAGGTCATGAGCGTCGCGTGGAAGTATCTGATCCCCATGGCGCTGTTCAACCTCCTGGTGGCGGCCGCCGTCCGCTGCTTCGCCGTCTAGGGGCCGACCATGAACAAGATCCTGAGGACCCTCATCCCCTTCGACATTGTCAAGGGCCTGTCCATCACGGGCAAGCACTTTGCCAAGGTCTTCTTCTCCGCCAACCGCCGGAAGGTGCCCTTTCACATCACCTCGGAATACCCCGAGGTCCCTGCCAAGGTCCAGCCCCGGTACCGCGGCCGCCTGACCTTACTCAAGGATGAGCAAGGCGAGATCAAGTGCGTCTGCTGCCTAGCCTGCGAGAAGATCTGCCCCACTCAGGTGATCACCATCGAGAAAGGCAAGAAGGAAGGGCGCAAGATGCCCTTCCCGGTTCGCTACGACTTCGAGATGGAGCGCTGCATTTTCTGCGAGTTCTGCGTGGAGAGCTGCGGCTTCGATTCCATCATCCTGAACCACCAGTTCGAGCTGGCCGCCTACAACCGCGAGGACTTCTCCATCGGCATGGAAGGCTTGGGCCAGAACATGTACGAGCCCTCGCCCGTGGGCAAGTTCAGCGTGGCCGACGACTGACCTCCAGACTTCCAGACCCTTCGCGCATTCCCGAGGACGCCCCATGGAACACTTCATTCAAATGATCGGCCGGAACATGTTCGCCATCTTCGGCGCCATGGCTCTGGGCGGAGCCGCGTTCATGGTGGCTTCACGGACCGCCGTGCACAGCGTGCTCGGTTTCCTCTTCGCGATGCTCTGCATCGCGGGCTGTTTCCTCTCCCTGGAGGCCGAGTTCCTGGGGATGGCCCAGATCCTGGTCTACGCCGGGGGCATCGTGGTGCTCTTCCTCTTCGTGGTCATGCTTGTGGAAATGAGCAAGAAGAAGGAGAAGGAGGTCTTCCAACTCCAGTCCCGGTATGCCATCGTGGCGGTCCTCCTCGGCGCTGCCGCCTTTTTGGGCGTCTTCCGGAAGGTTCTCTTCGGAGCCGCCTCTCCCGAGGCCCTGGTGCTGCGTCCCGAGCTTGCCCAGGGGTTGAACGTGGCCAGCCAGAACGCCCAGGCTGTCAGTCGAGGCCTTTTCGCCGACTACCTGCTCCCCTTTGAGATCCTCAGCGTGATCCTCCTGGTGGCGCTGGTCGGCGCCGTGGTCCTGGCCAAGACGGAGCGTGTGTGATGGCCAGCATGAACGCGGTTCTCCTCGTCTCGTTCCTCCTGTTCTCCATCGGCATCATCGGCGTTCTCATCCGCCGCAATGCGCTGGTGATCCTCATGTGTGTCGAGCTCATGCTCAACGCCGCCAATCTGAACTTCATCGCCTTCGCCCGCCACAGCGGTTCCGTCTCCGGCCAGGCCTTCGCCCTGCTGGTGATGGGCTTTGCCGCTGCCGAGGTGGCCGTCGGCCTCGCGCTGGTGGTGGCCCTCTACCGCAAGCGCGACACCGTCCAGGTGGACGACATCAACCTGCTGAAGGGATGACGACGACCATGACTGCCGACACGACCCTGATGCACGCCGCAGCGACCGCCGCCTCGCAGCCGAGCACCCTGCTCTGGTTGATCCCCTTCCTGCCCTTATTCGGATTCCTCATCAACGGGCTCAGCGGCAAGAAGCTGCGGAACACCGCCATCGTCGACACCATCGCCCTGGGCAGCGTGGGCGTGGCCTTCCTGCTGACCCTCTACCACTTCGTCCAGCTGGTGGGCCTGCCCGCAGAGGGCCGCTCCCTCCACCAGAGCCTCTGGACCTGGTTCGACGTGGGCGGGGCCCGCGTGCTGGGCGGCCTCAGCACCTACAAGATCCAGTGGGCCTACAAGTTCGATGTGCTGAGCGGCTGCATGGCCCTCCTGGTGACCGGCGCGGGCTTCCTCATCCACCTCTTCAGCACCGGCTACATGGCCGAGGAACGGAACGACGGCCGCTACTACCGCTTCATGGCCTACCTGAACCTCTTCGTGTTCAGCATGCTGAACCTAGTGCTCGGCGCCAACATCATGATGATGTTCCTGGGCTGGGAGGGCGTGGGCCTCTGCTCCTACCTGCTCATCGGCTTCTACTTCGATAAGGAGTCCGCGGCCATCGCCGGCAAGAAGGCCTTCGTCACCAACCGCATTGGCGACTTCGGCTTCATGATCGGCTTCTTCCTGATCTTCCAGATCTTCGGAACCCTTGACTACGACACGCTCATGGGTTCGGTGCGCGGCATTGCGAACCTTCCTGCCATCACGCTCTTCGGCATGACCCATACGGCGACCTGGTGGTTCAATCTCATCGGCTGCTGCCTCTTCGTGGGCGCCATGGGCAAGTCGGCGCAGATCCCCCTCTATGTATGGCTGCCCGATGCCATGGCGGGTCCGACCCCTGTGTCGGCCTTGATCCACGCCGCCACCATGGTGACTAGCGGCCTCTACATGATCACCCGCCTGAATTTCATCTACGTGAATGCCCCGGTGGCCCTCTCTGTGGTGCTGGCCTTCGGCTCGCTGACCGCCTTCGTGGCCGCCACCATGGGCCTGGCCCAGTACGACATCAAAAAGGTGCTGGCCTATTCCACCGTGTCCCAGCTGGGCTTCATGTTCATGGGCATGGGGGCAGGTGCCTTCACGGCCGGCATGTTCCACGTGTTCACCCATGCCTTCTTCAAGGCCAGCCTCTTCCTCGGGTCCGGTGCGGTCATCGCCGCCTGCCACCACGAGCAGGACATGCGGAACATGGGCGGCCTGCGCAAGGTCATGCCCATCACCTTCATGTCCATGGGCCTGGCCACGTTGGCCATCAACGGCATCTTCCCCTTCTCGGGCTTCTTCTCGAAGGACGAGATCCTCTGGAAGGTCTTCGAGGGCTGGTACCAGCACGGCCACTACACAGGCCCCACGCTCAACCTGGTGGCCTGGATCCTGGGCATGCTGGGCGCCTTCTGTACGGCCTTCTACATGACCCGCCTCGTCGTCATGACCTTCTTTGGCGACTACCGTGGCGCCGGGGACGATCCCTACCACCTGAGCGTGCCCTCCGAGGCCCACGGCCACGGAGATGCGCATGGACACGACGATCACGGGCACGATGCCCACGCCCACGCCCATGCGGATCACGGGCACGACAGCCATGCTTCCCATGGCGCCTCGCACGGCCATGGCGATCATGGCGATCACGGCTCCCATGGCCACGGCCCCACGGAAGTGGTCTGGAACATGTGGCTGCCGGTGGCCATTCTGGCAGGCCTGGCGGTGGTGGGCGGTTTCCTGAACTATCCCGAAAGCCTGCACCGCGTGGCGCCCCTCGTGCCCGCAGAGATCTTCAGCAAGTGGATCGAGCCGCTGCTCTACCAAGTGGCGCCTGCCCACCACGGCGAGCACGTGCCTCCGGCCATCGAGTACGGCCTCATGGCTTGGGCGACCTTCGTCTGGGCCCCCGGTGCGATGGTGCTGGCCTGGATCATCTACAAGAAGGATCCCAGCTGGAGCCGCGCCAAGGCCTTTGTCACCCGCTTCCCGAACCTGTTCCGCTGGGTGAATGCCAAGTACTACGTGGACGAGTTCTACGAGTGGGCCATCATCGGGCCCCTCAAGCGCTTCTCCGCCCAGCTCTGGAGCTTCGACACCTGGGTGGTGGACGGCATGGTGAACGGCGCGGCGCGCGTCACCCTCATCTGGGCCGAACTCATGCACTGGGTGGATGAGTATCTGGTCGATGGCGCTGTCGACCTGACCGAGTACATCGTCCAGGAGACCAGCGGCGTGTTCCGCGGGCTGCAGAGCGGCCGTGTGCAGCACTACGCCTTCGTGATGTTCCTGGGCTTCCTCGCCTTCGCCGTTGTGAAATTCCTCGTCTAGTCCTTCCCTGCCTAGCCTTCATGGTTTGGAGTCCCCATGTTCACCGCTAATACGACACTGATGCTGGTGGCGACCTTCCTGCCCGTCCTGGGCGCGCTGGTCCTCCTCTTCGTGCCCAAGGGCCAGCGCCGCATCTTCGAGATCGGCTCGCTCATCACCATGATCGCCAGCCTGCTGCTGAGCCTGCCCTTCTGGTTCGGCTACGACCGAGCCAGCGACGCGGTCCAATGGGCCGGGGCCTGGACCTGGATCCCAGCCTTGGGCGTGAAGTTCAGCGTGGGCATGGACGGCATCAGCCTCCTGCTCTGGCTGCTGACCACCTTCATCGGCCCCATTGCCGTCGCCTGCTCCTTCAAGTCCATCGAGGAGCGGCACAAGGAGTACTACATCTGGATGCTGGTGCTCCAGACCGCCATGCTCGGCGTGTTCATCACCCAGGACATGTTCCTGTTCTACCTGTTCTGGGAAGTGATGCTGGTGCCCATGTATTTCCTCATCGGCATCTGGGGCGGTCCGCAGAAGCTCTACGCCGCCATCAAGCTCTTCCTCTACACCCTGGCCGGCTCGGTGCTGATGCTGGTGGCCATCCTGGCCATCTACTTCCTGCAGCACAAAGTCACGGGCGCCTACGACTTCTCCCTGGCCAGCTTCCAGGCCATGGCGCCCGTCATCGCGCAGCAGAGCAAGACCTACCAGCACCTCATGGCCCTCGCCTTCTTCATCGGCTTCGCCATCAAGGTGCCGATGTTCCCCTTCCACACATGGTTGCCGGACGCCCACGTGCAGGCTCCCACGGCCGGTTCGGTGATCCTGGCCGCCATCCTGCTGAAGATGGGCACCTATGGCTTCGTCCGCTTCCTGCTGCCCATCCTGCCCACGGCCACCAAGGAATTGCTGCCCTGGTTCATCGCCCTGGCGCTCATCGGCATCATCTACGGCGCGCTGGTGGCCATGATCCAGAAGGACATGAAGAAGCTGGTGGCCTACTCCTCCGTGAGCCACCTGGGCCTCTGCATGCTCGGCCTCTTCGCCTTGAACCCCTACGGCATCAAGGGCGGCCTCTTCCAGATGATCAACCACGGCATCAGCACCAGCGGGCTCTTCCTCGCGGTGGGCATCGTCTACGAGCGCCGGCACACCCGCATGATCGCCGACTTCGGCGGCCTTTCGAAGACCATGCCCGTCTACGCCACCATCTTCATGATCATGACCATGAGCAGCATCGGCCTGCCCCTGCTGAACGGCTTCATCGGTGAGGGCGTCATCCTCATGGGCTCCTTCCAGGCCTTCCCCTGGGCCGCCGTGGTCGCCACCCTGGGCATCATCCTTGGCGCCGCCTACATGCTTTGGATGTTCCAGCGCGTCATGTTCGGACCCATCACCGCCGTCAACGAGAAGATGGATGACCTGAGCCTGCGCGAGGTGCTCTACTTCGCGCCCCTGGTGGCCGCAGCCTTCTGGATCGGCCTGTATCCCAAGCCGGTCATGGATGTCATGGACGCCCCGGTTCGCAAGCTGGTCGAGCAGGTCACGCCTGGCTTCCACGCCGCCGAAGCCCTTGCGGCCAAGCAAGCCGCCGCCGCCAAGCTGGGCATGCAGGGCATGGCTGCGCCGGCCCATCATGAGGCTGCTCCTGCGGGCCATGAAGCCGCCGCGGAAGGCCATGCCGCCCACGAGGCTCCGGCCCATGAAACCCCAGCCCACGGCGGAGGCCACTGATGACCGGCTTCGCTCAGGGGCTACTGGCGGCGCTCCTCCGGGACACGCCCCTCATCACGCCTCAAATCTTCCTGATGACCGTGGCCACGCTCATGCTCTGGCCTGGCGACCTCTTCTTCAACCGGAACGAGAAGCACAAGTGGGCGCCCGTCACCCTGGTGATCCTGGCAGTCACGGCCTTCCTGGTGACCCGGGTGCCGGACGGTGAGGGCTTCTCCCGCATGTTCCGCATGGATGGCCTCACCCGGGGCTTCCAGCTGCTCTGCATCCTGGCCTCGGCCGGTGCCGTGCTCCTGAGCGTGAAGCTGCTGGATAGCCTGAAACAGCAAACGGTCGAGTACTACGCCCTGATCCTGTTCTCGCTCTCGGGCATGCTCTTCCTCTGTGGCGCTTCCGACCTGATCTCGATCTATTTCAGCATCGAGCTCATGGCCATCTGCATCTACATCCTGGTGGCCTACCTGCGGGACCGCGCCACCAGCGTGGAAGCGGGCATGAAGTACTTCTTGCTGGGGGCTTTCTCCAGCGGCATCCTCGTCTACGGCATCAGCCTGCTCTACGGCGCCGCCGGCGGCGTGACCACCAATCTGGCCGATCTGAATCAGGCCCTGGCCCTCACACCCACCACCAGCAGCCTGCTGGTTTACACCGGGGTCCTGATGGTCTTGGTGGGCATGGCCTTCAAGGTGGCTGCGGTGCCCTTCCACATGTGGGCGCCGGACGCCTACGAAGGCGCTCCCACCCCCATTACGGCCTTCATGGCTACCGCCCCCAAGGCCGCGGCCCTGGCGGCCTTCCTTCGCGTGTTCGGCACGGGGTTCCATGGCGTGTCCAGCGATTGGGTCCTGCCGCTCTGCTACATCGCCGGGGCCAGCATGGTCCTGGGGAACGTGGCGGCCGTGAAGCAGGAGAGCATGAAGCGCCTGCTGGCCTATTCCAGCATCGCCCATGTGGGCTACATGCTGCTGGGCGTGCTCTCGGGCGATCCCAAGGCCGGCGCTCAGGCTGTCTGGCTCTACATGCTCATCTACATCGTGATGAACACCGGGGCTTTCGCCGTGGTGATCTACCTGCAAGGCAAGGGCGAGGGCGAGCGCATCGAGGACTTCAAGGGCCTGGGCCGCAAGCACCCCGTGCTGGCCTTCGCCATGATGATCTTCCTGCTGAGCCTGGCGGGCATCCCGCCCCTGGTGGGCTTCTTCGGGAAGTTCTACCTGTTCAAGCTGGCCATCGAGCAGGGCTTCGTCACCCTCACCGTCCTCGCGCTGCTGACCAGCGCCGTGAGCGCCTACTACTACCTGGGCGTGGTGAAGGAGATGTACTTCAAGGAACCCGAAGGCGAGGCCATCCCCATGGGCGCCGCCCAGGTCTTCATCGTGACGGTGGCCTGCATCCTGGTGCTGGTCGGCACGGCCTTCGGCCCCTGGCTGCTGGACTGGGCAGGACGAATTTTCTGGGTTTGAAAGCTCTCCGGGGGCACCTCGCTTGTGCAACTACCCCGGTTTCCCTCGAACAAGCCCGGCGGAGCCGGGCTTGTTCTTTTTCCTTCGGCGAGGCTTTTCGCGAATCGCAGGCTCGCCCGCGCCACGGTTTTGCCTTTGCCGTACACTGAGCAGCGCGGGGTGACCCGCGCCTTTCTTGACTGGGGCCGGCATGATCTTCAAGCGGAAGGTGGATGCGGATCCGGGGGAACGGGCCCTCTGGGGCGACCTCATGTCCCTGGGCTTCGTGTTCCCCATCGCCATCACCCTGGGCTTCTTCCTGGGGCGCTGGATCGGGGGCTGGTTCGGACGGCCGGCGGCGGGGCAATGGGTCGGCCTGGTCTGGGGCATCGCCACGGCCTTCTACGAGCTCTACAAAGTCAGCCAGCGCATGTCCCGGCGGGACGAGGCCGAGTTGAAGCGCCTCCAGAACGAGAAGGATCCCGATGCCTGAGCCTGGGGATGATGGTGAGGGCCACCTGAGGCGGGTGACGGGGGCCATGGTGATCCTGGGCCTGCTGGGCATCCCCCTCTGGGGCTTCCTGCGCTCCTGGACCGCCGCCCTGGTCTTCGCCGTCGGCTCCCTGACCAGCCTGGCCTTCTGGGCCCTCCACCGGGTGCTGACGGCCCGGATGCTCACCCCATCGGTGCGCCGCCGGTGGCTCTACGGCTTCCTGTCCCTGGGCAAACTGGCATTGATCGCCCTGGTGCTGCGTGGGATGATGGGAAATTACCCGGCGGAAGCCCTGCCGCTGGCCCTGGGAGTGCTCCTCTTCGTGGCCGGCATCCTTCTGGAGGCCTTGCGCCTGATGTTCCAGAAGCCTGAAGCCACGCCACCCGAGTGAGGTCTGACCGACATGGAACACCACGCATCGTTGCTCGCCCAGTGGCTCACCCACGCGTTGGGCCTCGCCCAGCACCCCTGGCCCGGCTTCGCCCATGGCACCCCTCTGTCCGTGCTGGAACGGTACGACCACCTGCTGAACGCCGCCCTGGCCGCCCTGCTGGCCATGCTGATCACCGGGTTGGTGCGGAAGAACCTGGCCCGCATTCCGGGGGGGCTGCAGCAGACCTTCGAGGGCGTCGTCGGCGGCCTGAAGGAAATGATCAACGACAACATCGCCCACCACGGCGAGAAGTACCTGCCCTTCATCGGGACCATGGCCCTGTTCGTCTTCTTCAACAACCTCTTCGGCCTGCTCCCCGGCCTCAGCCCCGGGACCAGCAACTGGAACGTCACCTTGGGCGCGGCGCTGGTGGTGTTCGGTTACTACAACTTCCACGGCATGAGGGAGCAGGGCTTCGTGAAGTACTGGGCCCACTTCGCCGGCCCCATCTGGTGGCTGGCCCCCCTCATGTTCCCCCTGGAGATCCTGGGCCTGCTCAGCCGCATCCTCAGCCACTCCCTCCGTCTCTTCGGCAACATCGCCGGCGAGCACGTGGTGGCGGGCATCTTCTTCGGCCTGATGCCCATCCTGCTGCCGGTGCCCATGATGTTCCTGGGCCTCTTCTTCGGTCTGATCCAGACCTTCGTGTTCACGATGCTGGCCACGATCTATTTGAGCGGCGCCGTCTCCCACGAGCATTGAGCCTCCAGACATCGCCGCACGATTTCTGTTCGAATCGCATTCAACCGCCTGCGGGATTCCGAACCCTCCAGGCAACACCAAGGAGCACCACCATGAAGAAGTTCCTCACCACCGCCTTCCTCTTCACCCTGGCCGCCGTCGCCTTCGCACAGGTCCCCGGCGCCCCCCAGAAGAGCCTCTTCGAAGGCCAGTTCGTGGCCCACCTCTCCCTCGCCATCGCCGCCGCCGGCTGCGGTCTGGGCCAGGGCAAGGCCGTGGTCGCTGCCTGCGAGGGCGTGGCCCGCAACCCCCAGGCCGCCGGTGCCATCCGCACGACCATGATCATCGGCCTGGCCCTCATCGAGGCCCTCGTGATCTACGTGCTCGTGGCCGCCTTCGCCATCAAGTAGGCGTTCCTTGTTCCGAGCGGGGCGTCCATGACTGGGCGCCCCGTTTTCATTGAGATCCCCTGAAAGACCGATGTAGGTCCCAACTGCCATGACTCCCCACGCCCTGTTCCCCATGCCGCCCGAAGTCACCCAGGTGATCCTGGGCGGTGGTTCGCCCATCGACCTGGATTCCCTGCGGATCCACTCACCTGGAGAGGCCCGGAACTTCGCGCTGAACTACGGCTACGACATGGATGTTCCCGTCCAGCGGGCCGCCGTGATGCGGGTCTACGAGGACGCCGTGGACTTCCTGGAGGCCGTGGTGCTCGAGGGGACCAGCCTCCACGTCCCCCTGGAGGTGCGGGATCTGCAGGACCCGCTGGATCTGCTGGTCTGGGCCTCGGACCGGCCCCGGAACATCCGCGGACGCTGGTCCTGCGCCATCCTCCGCGTGATGCACACCCTCTTCCACGTGGACCACAACGTGAACCTCCGCTTCCTGCCCGAGATCCAGCGCCAGGTCTTCAGCCGCTACGACCAGTACCTGGTCTGCGAGGAAGGCCGCTGGTTCCTGCGGGGAGCCTACGAGGTGCCCCTGGTGGCCATGGAGCGCAAGGAGAACAAGGATCGCGTCTCCATGCTCCTGAAGATGCTCCACAAGCCCGAGAACGTGGCCGAGACCATCTACGACCAGATCGGCATCCGGCTGGTGGCCGAGGATCAGCTGGGCGTGCTCATGGTCATCCGCTTCCTCCTGGACCACCATGTGCTCATGCCGACCCACATCAAGCCCAGCCGGAGCCGGAATCTGATGATCGACATGGAGGCACTGGCTGCCTGGAGCGAAGCGACCCCGCCCTTCTTCCGGATCCAGGACCTGGGGCCCGAGGAACGGCAGGCCCTGAGCCGGACCCTGGCCATCAAGGGCCCGGGAAAGGAGCAGAACCCCTTTTCCAGCAAGGATTACTCGGCCATCCAGTTTACCGCGCGGACGCTGGTTCGGCTCCCCAGCCCGGCCACCCGGGCCCTGGAGACCCTCCAGGAGCGCCTCCAGACCATGGGTGACACCGAACTCTCGGACCTCGTCCGCATTCCGGAGTTGATCCAGGATCAGGAGGAGTTTACTTTCTTCTTCGCACATGAAGTCCAAGTGATGGAACAATCGGGGTTTCAAAGCTCGCGTTCCGGTCCCGCATCCCATTCCGAATACAAACAGCGCCAGCGGGACGCCGCGCGGCGGAGAGTCCTTCAGGGAATCCTTCAGGAGGCACCATGCTGAACATCCAGACCCGCCAAGAAGGCACCGCTTCCGTGGTGTCGATCCAGGGTAAGGTCAATTTCGAGGTGACCGCCCAGCTGCGGGATGTGATCCGTGAGACGGTGGCCACGGCCCAGCCGAAGCTCCTCGCGATCAACCTCGAAGGCGTCAGCTTCATCGATTCCTCGGGCCTGGGGCTCCTGGTCGCCGCCCGCAACAGCGTGGACAAGTCCGGTGGCAAGCTGCACCTGTGCTGCCTCCCTGCGCCGGTGAAGAAGACCTTCGACCAGACCAACCTCACCAACTACTTCTCCATCTTCGCCACGGAGCAGGACGCTCTGCGCGGCGCCTGATCCCGGGCGCCCCTCCGCATGGCCAAGGGCGCCGTTCTGGTTGTGGATGATGAAGCACCCATCCGGGACATCCTCAGCTTCTACCTCAAGCGGGCGGGCTACCAGGTCCTGACCGCCGCCAACGGTCTGGAGGCCCTTGATGAGATGGGCCGCTCCCGGCCCGACCTCATCATCTCGGATCTCCGCATGCCGGAGATGCCTGGCGATGAGCTGTGCAAGCGCGTCAAGAGCGATCCGGCCACCCGCGACATCTACTTCATCATCCTGTCCGCCCTGGACGGTACGGCCTCGCGCATCGGCGGGCTGGCCCTGGGCGCGGACGACATGATTCCCAAGCCCTTTCATGCCCAGGAGGTGCTGGCCAAGGTGGACTCCACCTTCCGCCTCATCGAGATGCAGAAGGAGATCAAGCGGCAGAACAAGGAGCTCACGACCTTCCAGCAGAAGGTGCAGGAGGAGATGGAGCTGGCGGCTGCCCTCCAGATGGGGCTGCTGCCCAAGCTGCCAGGCGAGGCGCCGGGCTCCCGGTACACGCACCGGTACCTTCCGGCCGCGGGCATCGGCGGGGACATCTACGCGATCCTCCCCCTGCCGGACGGTTGCACCGCCATGATGATCGCGGACGTGAGCGGCCACGGCGTCACGGCCGCTCTCATTTCCGCCATGGTGAAGACCTCCTTCGAGAACCAGGTGAGGTTGGGCGGCGAGCCGCTGGCCTGGGCCCAGGGCATGAACGAGGACCTCTGCCGCTCCACCCTGGCCGAGCAGTTCGCCACGGCCTGGCTGGGGCGCCTGGATCCTGTCTCCAACCGCCTGCGCTACGTGGTGGCGGGACACTGCGCGCCCCTGCGGATCGTGGGCGGGGCCAAGGGCGGGCTGCAGCGCTCCGAAGTGCTGCGGGGCAAGGGCTTCATGCTGGGCCTGGACGAGCAGCTGCCCTTCATGGAGCACGATGCCGAGTGCCTTCCCGAGGATCGCCTGGTGCTCTACACCGATGGCTTGGTGGAGGTGGAGCGCGAGGATCGCACCATGCTCGAGGAGGCCGGTCTTCGCCGCATCTGCGCGGAGCTGCCCGTGGGCGCGGAGGCGGCAGCCGACGCCGTCATCGCCCAGGCCCGCACCTTCAACCACCCGGCGCCCTTCCTGGACGACGTGACCTTGGTGATCCTCGACCGCAAGGCCTAGATTTCAGCCAGGGTCGCGGCGATGCCGGCTTCCATCTCGGTGAAGGGGGCGGCATAGCCCGCGGCGCGCAGGCTGCGCACGTCGGCCTGGGTGAAGCTCTGGTACTTGCCCCGCAGCTCGTCGGGGAAGGGGATGTAGTCGATGCGTCCCTGGCCGAGGTGGGCGATGAGGGTCTTGGCGATGTCATTGAAGCTGCGGGCGCGGCCCGTGCCGGCGTTCACGATGGCCTTCACCATGCCCGACCCGCCGAAGTGGAGGTTGATGGCCACGATGTCGCCCACGAAGACGAAGTCACGCTGCTGCTCGCCATCGCCGAAGCCGTCGGTGCCCCGGAACAGGCGGCAGGCGCCGGTCTCCTTCAACTGGCGCAGCAGCTGGTGCAGCACTGACATCATGCGGCCCTTGTGGTGCTCCCGGGGGCCGAAGACGTTGAAGTAGCGGAGGCCCACCACGGGGCTCTGGATGGCGGGCATGAGGCTGCGCACATGCTGATCGAAGGCCAGCTTGGAATAGCCGTAGACGTTCAGGGGCCCCTCATTCTTCGCCACCGGCTCGAAGTCCGCGCTGGCCCCATAGGTGGCCGCGCTGCTGGCGTAGACCAGGGGTGTCTTGCGGGCCAGGCACCAGTGGAGCAGGGCTTTCGAGTCCCCGTAGTTATTCTCCATCATGTAGCGGCCGTCGGACTCCATGGTGTCGGAGCAGGCGCCATTGTGGAACACGGCCTCGGGCTGGAGGTCCAGCGTGCCAGCGTCCAGGCGGGCCCTGAACTCCCGCTTGTCCATGTAGTCGGCCAGGGTCAGGTCCGCCAGGTTCCGCGCCTTCTCGGCCCGGGCGAGGTTGTCCACCACGAGGATGTCCGTGTGGCCGCGCCGGTTCAGCTCCCGCACCAGGTTGCTGCCCACGAATCCCGCGCCGCCCGTGACGATGAACATGTCCGACTCCTTCGATCCAGGATAGCGGTTATCCGATGGTGTCTTCCGCCTCGATGGGGGCCAGGCGGCGCAGCAGCCTCGGCCCCAGCTCGGTCACGAGGGTGGCAGCGAGGATGAGCAGGCCACCCATGAGCTGGGCCGGGCTCAGGTGTTCGCGGATGCCCGGCACCAGGCCGCTGACGGCGATGGCGGCGGTCCAGACCGGCTCCGTGGACAGAAGGATGCCGCTCTCGGTGGCCCCCAGCCGGGCCTGCATGGCGCTCTGGACGTAGAATGCGAGGCTCGTGGCGAGGATCCCCATGAAGGCCAGGGATACCCAGGTCCCAGGCCGGGCGAGGGCCGCTCCGGCGCCCTGGAACCCGAAGGGGGCCGGAAGCACGAGGGTGACACCCAGGGACACCGCGCCGGTCACAGCCACCTGCACGAAGGCCAGGACCCAGCCGGAGGAGCGGCGCGAGAAATGCGAGGTCATCACGATGTGGAAGCCGCAGAGCACCGCGGCCAGCAGGGTCTCTGAGTCCCCGCGGTTCCAGCCGCCCCAGGCCTGGCCCGGCTCCCGAACCAGGAGCGCCAGCCCCACGAGGGCCACCAGGGCCCCGAAGCCGTGGGAGGGCCGCAGGCGGTCGCCGATCAGCAGCGCCACCATGGGCGTGAAGATCACGTAGAGCCCGGTGATGAACCCGGATTTCGAGGTGGTGGTGAAGCGCAGGCCGTCGGTCTGGAGCCAGAAGAGGGTGACCAGGACCAGGCCCAGCCAGAGGCCGTCCAGGACCTCGCGCCGGCGGAGGGGCACCTTGAGGAGGACCAGCATCGCGCCGAGGCCGAGGGTGCCGATGGCGAAGCGCAGGGCCAGGATGGCGCCTACCGACAACCCAGCCTGAAGGCAGTATTTCGTGGCGGGGAAGCCGCCGCCCCACACCGCTGCGATGGCGGCCATGGAGAACACGGCGATCAAATGGGAAGCGCGGGACTGCGGCATCCTCACAGGCTATCGCCGGGAGCGGACCCCTCCGAGCGGAACTTTGACCGGACCGGCCATCCGCCCCTATTTCAGCAGGGCCACCACGCGGATCGTCAACTCTGGCTGGTCGGGATCATCGGTGGTCAGGGCCAGGACCTCGCTGTACCGGCCGGCTTTCGCCGTGGCCGGGAAGACCACGGTCAAGTCCTGGCTGGCCCCCTTCTGATCCAGTCCCTCGACCCGCATGCCCTGGAAGGAGGGCCGGGTCCCCGTGACGCGGAAGGGGCGGCCGTCAGCCTGCTTGAGGGTCAGCTTCTGGCGGAGTTCCTTGCCCGCCGCGTCCTGGAAGACGAGTTCCACCGGACTGGCCTGGATCGAGGGCTTGAGGTCCCACTGAATGTTCAGGGGCAGCTGGTTCATCCGGGGATTGGTGAACCGGACCGTGGCCTGCTCCACGCCGCGGTAGTGGCCCGCGGGAACCTTGCGGCCATCGAAAGCGACCTCGAGCAGGATGTCCTTGCCTTCGGGGCGGAAGGCGAAGGTGAGGAAGGGCGCGCCCGGGGCCTTCACCTCCACGATCTGGACGGGCTCACCGTTGCCGCTGGCGTAGCGGACCTGGCTGCGGCTGGTGGTGGACTTGGGGGCCTGATGAAAGTAGACGGATTCCACCGAGGGCATGATCTCCTGCACGACCTCAGCCTCCAGGGTCAGGCTCAGGGTCGGCGTCTTCGGATCGTTGCAGACCACCTCGATGGACTTGCGCACGCCGCCCTTGAGGCCCTTGGGATCGAACATGGCTTCGATCTCTGTGGATTCCCCAGGGGCGATGGACCACTTGCCGAGCATCGTGTAGGTGCACCCGCAGCTGGGCCGGACCTGGGTGATGCTGAGGTAGGCGTTGCCCGTGTTCGTCACCTTGTACTTGGCGGCCACTTTCTTGTCTGGCGTGATGCGGCCGAAGTCATGGTGGGTCCTGTCGAAGCTGATGACTGGGGCCTGGGCCATCAGGGTGGCGGCGGCGCAGGCGAGGAGGAGACGGCGGAACATGCGGAACCTCGGGGGAGAATTGAATTCTATACGGAGATCAACGAGCTCAGTTCAGCCCAGACCTGGTCCGGCCCGATGTCCGACAGGCAGGGGTGTCCCGGCGTGAAACAATCCCGCTTGAAGCAGGGGGCGCAGGGAATGCCCTCCTTGCGCAGGCCGCGGCTCCGGGGCCCCCAGGGGGTGGAGCCGCCGGGATCCGTGGCGCCGTAGAGGGCCAGGGCGGGGGCTCCCGTGGCGGCGGCGAGGTGGCTGAGGCCCGAGTCATTGCCGAGGACGCCGGCGGCGCCGCGCATCCAGGCGGCGGCCTCCTTGAGCGTCGTCCTGCCGCAGAGGTCGATGCCCTCGGCACCGGCCACCGCAGCGCAGGTGGCAGCTTCGTCGGGGGAGCCCAGCACGGCCACGGCGTATCCCTCCGAGCGGGCCCGGAGCAGGAGGCTCCGGTAGTGCGGCACGGGCCAGGCCTTGGAGGGCCAGGTGGAGCCGGGCATCAGGCAGAGGTACCGCTCCCCGGGCTTGTCGATGGCGACCCCCGGATCGAAGTCGGCAAAGGGCATAGGCGGCAGGCCAGGCCAGCGCCGCGCCAGCACCGCGTGGTAGCGGAGCAGGAACGGGCCCTCCGCATCCCAGAAGGGCCCGCTGTGGGTGTTGAATGTGCCCGCCAAGCTCTCGTCCACGCCGATGCGTTCAGGAACGCGGGCCAGCCAGGCCGCCAGGGCCGGTCGCAGCGACTTCGGGAAGTGGATGCTGCGGGCGGCGCGGTGCTGACGCAGGATGCGGGCCATGGCGAGGGGGCCGGGCTTGCCCTCGTCGGGTAGCGCCGCATCGCAGAACCAGGTGCCGGCCACCAGGCCGACGGTGGTCTTCGGCCCCCAGACGACGAGGGGGCCGGCGTCGAGTTCCCGGAGGAGGCGCAGCACCGGCAGCTGCATGGCCGCGTCTCCGACAAAGCGCGGAAAGCGCACCCAGGTGGCGTGCTCGGGGATCACAGCCACTCGGCCACCGCCTCACGGAACTTCGCCGCCGCGTCGTAGTCTCGGGTCAGGGCGGTGCCGAAGGCGTGGGCCTTGGCCCGCTGGGCTTCCCAGCCGCTGGTGTCGCTCATGAGCGGGGCGAGGCGGGCGGCGGCGCCTTCCAGGAGGGGGGCGGGGACCGAGCGGCGGTCATCCGGTTTCTGGATGAGGAACCCCCCGTCGCCATCCCTCAGCTGGCTTCCGATGCCGCCCACCGTGGGCGCCAGCACCGGCACCCCGCGCTCCAGGGCCTCGATGAGGGCGATGGGGAAGAAGCCTTCGTTGCGGCTGGTCATGACATAGAGGTCCAGGGCGGTGAAGGCGGGGCGGAGGTCCGCCTGGGGACCCAGCCGGAAGGTGCGGTCGCGGAGGGGCGAGGCCGCCAGGCGCCTGTCGAGGGATGCGGCGGTCTCCGCTTCCTCCCGTCCGGCAAAGAGCAGGTCGACCTCCCCCAGGGCCTCGGCAAAGGTGACGACGCCGGCGGGATCCTTGCGGCCATCGATCTGCCCGACGTAGCCCACCACGAGGCGGGTGGTCGACAGGCCCAGCTGGTGCCGAGCCGCCAGGCGATCCTCGGTCGTGGCCGCCTGCACCTCGGGTCGCGGGTAGAGGGGATGGATGATGCTGCAGGGCGCTGCGCTGAGGTGCTTCCGCACGGCGGCGGTGAAGTCGTAGGTGCAGATCCAGCGATGGATCAGGTTCCGCACCCCCCGGTATTTGCGGAGGTGGCGCTCGTAGTGCTCATGCAGGGTGAGGACGGTGGGCATCCTCCGTCCGAGGCGGGCCAGCCAGGGCAGGGCGCGCTGCACGCCCTTGTGGTTGCAGACGACCAGCAGATCCGGCCGGGTGCGCCAGAGCCACCGGAAGGCGCCCAGGGCGCCTGGAAGGTGGAGCACCTCCACCACATTCGGATTCCGCTCCCGCAGCTCGGGCTCGATGTCCCGTTTTCCTGGTTCCTTGCGGAAGAGCACGGACACCTTCACTGGCAGGGGCGCCAGGGCGGCCACCTGCTCCAGGAGCACCCGCTCGCCGCCCCCGAAGGACAGCTTCCGGTGGGCGAACACGACATGCTTCACGGGACTCCAGGCAGGGGATCAGGATAGGATGACTGACCTAACGCGTCACACTCACAGGTTGCCATGTCCCTTGCCTCGACCCAACGGATCCTGCTGGTGGAGGACGAACCCGGCCTCAGGGAGGTGCTGACCCTGGCCTTGGAGGGGGCCGGATTCCGCTGCGAAGCGGCGGCCGGCATCGAGGAGGGACAGCGGGCCCTCCGGGAGACCACCTTCGACGGCGTGCTCTCCGACCTGAAGCTCAAGGATGGGTCCGGCATCGAACTGTTGACCTGGATGAAGGAGCAGGGGCTGGAGACGCCGGTGGTCATCATGACCGCCTACGCCACCACCGAGACCACGGTGCAGGCCCTGAACCAGGGGGCCGTGGACTTCATCACCAAGCCCTTCAAGCATGAGGAGCTGATCGCCTCCCTCAAGGGGCTCCTCGCCGCCGCCGAACCTCAGGCGGCCCCGCCCCCGGACCTGGGTGAGCTGGTGGGGGTGGGGCCCATTATGCGCAAGATCAACGCCCTCATCGGGAAGGTCTCCCGGGCCGACACCACCGTCCTGCTGACGGGCGAGAGCGGCACCGGCAAGGAGGTGGTGGCCCGGCTCATCCACCGGTACTCCGACCGGGCCAAGGGGCCCTTCGTGGCCGTGAACTGCGGGGCCCTGCCCGAAGCGCTGCTGGAGAGTGAACTCTTCGGCTTCGAGAAGGGGGCCTTCACCGGGGCCGGCGCCATGAAGCGCGGGCTCTTCGAGGAGGCGGGTGGCGGCATCCTCTTCCTCGACGAGATCGGGGAGATGCCCTCGCCCCTCCAGGTGAAGCTCCTGCGGGTGCTCCAGGAGCGCCGGTTCCGTCGGCTGGGGGCCACGGAAGAGCGGGCCGTTGACCTGCGGGTCATCGCCGCCACCAACCGGGACCTGCGGGCCCGGGCCGAGACTGGGGATTTCCGGGAGGATCTCTACTACCGCCTGAACATCCTCCAGATCGAGCTGCCCCCGCTGCGCGAGCGGCCGGAGGACCTGCCGGTCTTGGCCGAGCACTTCATCCGGCGCGCCTGCCAGAAGCTGGGCAAGGCGCCCATGCAACTGCACCCAGAGACCATGTCCCAGCTGCTCTGCCACCGGTTCCCAGGCAACGTCCGCGAGCTGGAGAACCTCATGGAGCGCTGCGTGGCCCTCAACCCCGGAGGGCCCATCACCAAGGATCTGCTGCCGGATGGACTCGGCCAGGCGGGTTCCGCCCCGGGCCCGGGTCGCCTCGCGCCCCTGGTCATTCCGCCGGAGGGCTTCGACCTTGAAGCCTGGATCCAGGCCTTGAAGGGGCATTTCCTCCGGCGGGCCCTGGACGAAGTCGGGGGCGTGAAGACCAAGGCCGGGAAGCGTCTGGGCATGACCTTCCGGGCCTACCGGTACTGGCTGGCCGAACTGGGCGGGTTGGAGGCCCTCCCGGAGGAATTCCCATGGCCGACGGATTTCCCCGCCCAGGCCGTGGAGGACGGCGGTGGAACCGAAGGGCCCAAGGACGCATGATGCCCATGAATGCTTGCTTTTACGGCCATTTCTGGCAGACTGGAACGCTCGGATGCGACCCATCCGACCCTCACTTCGGACCCCGCCCATGACCCCCCAATCGAACCAGGCCCCCACCCAGGCGCGCCGAGCGACCCGCGGGTTCTCCCTCCTGGAACTGCTGGTGGCGATGATGATCATCGCCGTGCTGGGCACCCTGGGGTTCTCCCAGTACCGGAAGCAGGGCGCCCAGGCCCGCTACCTCAAAGCCCAGGACGAGCTCAAGATCGTGGCCGAGGGCCTGGACCAGTATTGGCTCAAGCACGGGGCCTATCCGGATTTCGGCAGCTGGGACGCCATGGTGGACGGCAACTCCGTCCTGGTGAAGGAAAGCCTCATCAAGATCGGCATGTCCGCCCAGGACCCCTTCAAGCAGCCCTACGAGGGCAAGTCCACCCGGGCCACCTACGAGCTGAAGTGCCTGGGCGATCCTGACAACCAGGAGGACTACGGTCCCGTCACCCGGACGCCGGGCCAGGGACAGGTCCTGGGCAACGGCCCTTCGGCGGCGGGCGCCCCCAAGGCAGACGCTCCCGCAGGCGACGCCGGGGCGAAGAAGTGATTGATCTCTACCACCTGCCCCCGGAGGGGCTGCGCCTGAACGGCACCACGGCCCAGCTGGGCCTGGAAGGGGATGCCTCCCTGCGCGACCTGGCTTGGTCGGTCTTCGCGCTGGCCTCCGATGGCGATGTCTTCCTCGAGGTGAAGGGGCAGGCCCTGTGGCAGGGCAACTGCAGCCGCTGCCTCGCGCCCCTGGACCGTTCCCTCGCGGTTGAAAGCCAGTTCCTGGGCAGCAAGGACCCAGACCTGGTGGGCCGCGGATCGCATCAGTTGGGATCTCAAGATCTGGATGTGGTGTTCCTCCCCGAGGACAACCTCGATGAGGCGGAACTGGTCCGCGAGCAGTTCGAGCTCCAGGCTCCGATGCATCCCCTCTGTGTCGAGGACTGCAAGGGGCTCTGCCCCAGCTGCGGCAAGAACTGGAACAAGGGGCCCTGCCACTGCCAGCCCGAAGCCGACCGGGTCCCGTCCGCCCTCAACCGGGCCCTGACCAAGGCTCTGGCGGGAATCAAGCTGGACCCGGAATCCTGAACCCTTTAACCTGGAACATTGCGTTCTATCGTTCTACTCCTAGGAGCAAGCCATGCCGAATCCCAAGCGCCGCCATTCCAAGGCCCGCCGCGACCGCCGGCGCACCCATGACGCGCTGGAGGTCATGAGCGCCAGCACCTGCCCCAACTGCCAGACCCCCAAGCTGCCGCACCGCGTGTGCCCCAGCTGCGGCTTCTACCGCGGCAAGCTGGCCGTCCGCGTCGCTGAGACCGCCTAAGAGCTGGCCGGTGGACGGCCATCGCATCGCGCTGGATGTCATGGGGGGCGACAACGCCCCCCATGCCACCTTGCAGGGCGCCCGGGAGGCCCTCGAGGCCTGGCCTGGGCTGCAGCTGCTCCTGGTGGGCAATGAGGGCGTCATCCGTCCGGAGCTGGGCAGGTTCGGCTTCACGCCGGCGCTCATGACCCGGGTCGAGCTGGTGCACGCCTTCCATACGGTGGTCATGGAAGACAAGGCCACCTGCATCCTCAAGGAAAAGAAGGACAGCTCCATCCGGGTCGCCGCCCAGCTCGTACGGGAAGGCAGGGCCCATGGCGTGGTGTCCATGGGGCACACCGGGGCGGCCATGGTTGCTTCGGTCCTTGTCATCGGCAAGCTGGAGGGCGTGGACCGCCCCGCGCTGGCCAGCGTCCTCCCCAACATGAAGGGCGGACCAACCGTGCTGCTGGACGTGGGCGCCAACGTGGACTGCCGCGCCGAGCACATCGCCCAGTTCGCCGTGATGGGCTCGGTCTACGCCGAGCAGGTGCTGGGACTGGAACGACCCAGGGTGGGCATCCTCAGCGTGGGCGAGGAGGACGGCAAGGGCACCGACGTGACCAAGGAGGCCTCGGCCATGCTCCGCAGCATGGAGATCCGCTTCGAGGGCAACGCCGAGGGGCGTGACATCTGGAACGGGAACTTCGACGTCATCGCCTGCGATGGTTTCGTGGGCAACGTGGTGCTGAAGTCCAGCGAAGCCCTGGCGGAGGGCATCATCGGGGGGCTGCGCGAGAGTTTCATGGCCAGCCCCATCACCAAATTCGCCGGCCTGCTGGCAAAACCGGCCATGAAGCGGTTCAAGAAGAAGCTGGACTATGCGGAGTACGGCGGCGCGCCCCTGCTGGGCGTCAAGGGCGTGAGCATCATCGGCCATGGCCGCAGCGATGCCAAGGCCGTCCGCAACGCCATCCGCGCCGCCCTGCGCGCCGCGGAGCACCACCTCCATGAGCGCATCCAGGAGCGCGTGGCGCTGCTGTTGCCGCAGGACTGATGAACGAGTGAACGAGGTCTCCATGAGCAAAGTGGCTTGGTTGTTTCCGGGTCAGGGTTCTCAGGCCGTGGGCATGGGCGTGGCCCTGGCAGAGGCCGAACCGGCCGCCAGGGCCGTGCTCCAGGACGCCGATTCGGCCCTGGGCTTTCCCCTCTCCGCCCTGATGGCCGAAGGGCCCGAAGAGACGCTGAAGCTCACGGAGCACACCCAGCCCGCCATCCTGACGCACAGCGTCATGGTCGTGAGGGCCTGGGCCCACCGCCTGCCGAAGCCCGATTTCGCCGCCGGCCATTCCCTGGGCGAGTACAGCGCCCTGGTGGCCCTGGGCGCTCTGGGCTTCCAGGATGCGGTTCGCACGGTTCGGGAGCGTGGCCGGGCCATGCAGGAGGCCGTGCCGGTGGGCGTGGGCGCCATGGCGGCCCTGTTGGGCATGAGCCAGACGGACGTGGAGGCCGCCTGCGCCGAGGCTGCCGCGGCCACGGGCAAAGTCGTGGTGCCTGCCAATTTCAACGGCCCCGGCCAGATCGTCATCGCCGGCCACGCTGAGGCCGTGGAGGCCGCCATGGAGGCTGCCAAGGCCCGCGGCGGGCGCAAGATGATGAAGCTGCCCGTGAGCGCCCCCTTCCATTCCCCCCTGATGGAACCCGCCAAGGCCCGCATGGAGCCCATCCTGCGCGCACTCGCCTTCAAGGTCCCCATCTGCCCCCTGGTGAACAACGTGGACGCCGCCCTGGCTTCCAGCCCCGAGGCGCTCCTGGACGGATTGGTGCGCCAGATCCCCGGGGCCGTGCGCTGGCAGGCCACCCTGGATCTGCTGCTGGACCAGGGCGTCACCACCTTCGTGGAGCTTGGCCCGGGTAAAGTGCTGGCAGGCCTCGTCAAGCGGCAGGCGAAGGAGCGTGGAACCGAGGTCACGGCCTTCAGCCTCGGGGCTCCCGAGGACCTCCCCCAATTGGGCTGACACCACGCTGCCGGCTTGTCCGGACGGGAAGGTGTGATGAAAAGCAACGGCCTTCAGGGCTAGGGTGAATAGAACGCTGCGACCCTGTATTCGTGAGCGGGAAGATGGGCCATGGTCTGCGGTCCATCCCTCCCATTCCACACCCCACCCGGAGGTGCCCATGCGCAAGGATCTCGTCTTCGGAATGGCCGGATCAGGGGGTGACGGCATCGTCTCCGCCGGCGAATCCCTGCTCCAGGCCGCAGCTGCCGAGGGCTATCACGGCGTGATGACCAAGAGCTTCGGCTCCCAGATCCGTGGCGGCGAATCCTCCTGCCGGGTGCGCATCAGCACCGATCCCATCCTGAACCCCGGCGGCAACCTGGATGTGGCGGTGGCACTGAACTGGGAGGACTTCCTCAAGTTCGGCGCGGAGCTGCCCGTGAGCGGCACCACCGTGGTGATCTACGAGGCCGCCACCGGCATTCCCGAGAACCAGATCCCCCTGGTGGGCGTGACGCCGCTGCAGGTGATCGCCGTGCCCATCGCCGAGATGGCCAAGAGCACAGCGGGCACGGAGCGGGCCAAGAACACCGTGGTGCTCGGCCTCATCGCCGGCTGGTTCGGCATCGGCGCCGTGGCCGTGATGAAGGGCATCCGGAAGAAGCTGGCGAAGAAGGGCGAGGAGCTGGTGGAAGCCAACCAGCGCGCCTTCGACGCCGGCCGGGCCTTCGCCATGGAGCATCCCCTCAAGGCCAGCATGAACGTGGTCGCCTCTGAGACCAAGGGCCAGACGAAGCTCATCACCGATGGCAATGACATGTGCGCGGCGGCGGCGATCTTCGCGGGCTGCCAGTTCTTCGGCGGCTACCCCATCACGCCCTCCACCGAGATCATGCAGTTCTTCACCGATCACGTCTGGAAGTACGGCGGCTCCGTGCTGCAGGCCGAGGACGAGATCGCGGGCATCGGCGCGGCCGTGGGTGCCTCCTTCGCCGGGAAGAAATCCATGACCGCCACCAGCGGCCCCGGCCTCTCCCTCAAGTCCGAAATGATGGGCCTCGCCAGCATCGCCGAGCTGCCCCTGGTGATCGTGGACGTGCAGCGGGGCGGCCCCTCCACGGGCCTGCCCACCAAGACGGAGCAGTCCGACCTCTTCGCCGCCTGCTTCTCCGCCCACGGTGACGTGATCCGCCCGGTGCTGGCGCCCACCTCCGTGGCCGACATGTTCCGCGTCACCATCGAAGCCTTCAACATTGCCGAGCACTACCAGACGCCGGTGATCGTCCTCTCGGACCAGGAAATCGCCGCCCGCAAGGAAACCCTGGATCCCATCGACACCTCCGCGTTCAAGATCGTCAACCGCCTCGTTCCCACCAGCGCGGAGCTGCAGGACTACAAGCGGTTCAAGCAGACAGAGAACCACATCAGCCCCATCAGCCATCCCGGCATGATCGGCGGCACCTACCTGGCTTCCGGCATCGAGCATGTGGAGTCCGGGGCGCCGACAAACAGCGGCAACGTGCACCAGCGCATGAATGACAAGCGCACGAAGAAGTTCGAGCCCCTGAAGGATCGCAAGGACCTGTTCGAGGTGGCGGGCAACCCCAACGCACCCATCGCCATGGTCGCCTGGGGCAGCATCGCCGGTGTCTGCCGCGAGGCCCTGGCCCTGGCCCAGGCCGAGGGACTGGACGTCAAGCTCCTCGTTCCGTACCTGCTCTATCCCGTGGCCGAGGGCGTCTACCACGACTTCTTCACCTCGGTGCAGAAGGGCCTCGTCATCGAGCAGACCCATCTGGCGCAAACCTTCAAGCTGCTGCGCATGCACATCGACCTGCCCAAGGGCCTGAGGCCCCTGGCCCGCAGCGGCGCGAACCCCTTCCTGCCCAGCGAAATTGTTGCGGCCCTCAAAACCCTTGTCTCGGAGCTGCAGCGCAGCCACGAGGGCAACCTTCAGCCCCAGGAGTGAGGTCGACCATGAGCGCAACCGGCACCTGCGAGTATCAGCCCAAGGATTACAAGAGCGACCTCAAGCCCATCTGGTGCCCCGGATGCGGCGACTTCTCGGTGGTGCAGGGCATCTACCGCGCCCTGGCCGCCATCGGCCGCCCCCCCCATGAGATCGCCTTCGTGTCGGGCATCGGCTGCTCCAGCCGCATTCCCGGCTACACCACCGCCTATGGCTTCAACAGCGTCCATGGCCGCGCCCTCCCCATCGCCCAGGGCATCAAGATGGCCAATCCCGAGCTGACGGTGCTGGCCGCCGGTGGCGACGGCGACGGCTTCTCCATCGGTGGCGGCCACATCGCCCACCTGATCCGCCGCAACATGGACATCACCTACATCGTGATGGACAACCAGATCTACGGCCTCACCAAGGGCCAGCTCTCCCCCACTTCCCAGAAGGGCCGGGTCACCTGCACGTCGCGGTTCGGCAGCCTGGAGGAGCCGGTGAATCCGCTGCTCTATGTGCTGGCTTACGGCGCCGGCTTCGTGGCCCAGGCCTCGCCCACGGACCTCGTGGGCATGGCCGCCACCATTGAGGAGGCCATCCGCTACCCTGGCTTCGCCTTCGTGAACATCCAGTCGCCCTGCGTCACCTACGGCGAAGAGGCCCAGCAGATCAAGGGACTCAAGGCCATCAGCGAGACCCTGGCCAGCCTGGGCCACAACCCCGCCGACCGCCTGGCCGCCATGGACCTCGCGCAGCACTACGGCGAGAAGCTGCACCTCGGCGTGTTCTACCGCAATCCCGAGCCCCCGCCGACCTACGGCGATCTGGTGAAGGAGCGGCAGGCCCTGCTCTCCAAGGATGCTCCTCCCAAGGAGCGCATCCTGGACCTCTTCATCAAGAAGTGATCGGAGGTCACCCATGGCCACCCGCGGCATCGATTTCGCCAACCTCTCCCTGAAGGACGCCCTTGATCTGGCCATCCTCATCGAGGATGAAGCCCAGGAGCGCTACGAGGACTTCGCGGCCCAGATGGACCAGCATCGGACGCCCGAGGCGGCCAAGTTCTTCCGCTACATGGTGGAGAACGAGGCCAAGCACGGGCGGGAGCTGACCGCCCGCCGCCTCCAGCTGTTCGGCGATGCGCCCCGGTCGGTGACACCGGCCATGATCTTCGACGTCGAGGCGCCCGACTTCGATGCGGCCCGGGCCTTCATGACCCCGCGCAAGGCCATGGAGGCGGCCCTCGCCTCGGAAGTGAAGGCCCATGCCTTTTTCGTGGCCGCCCTGCCGGCCCTGAAGGATGTCCAGGTCCGTGCCCTCTTCGAGGAGCTGCGGGAAGAGGAGCTGGAACACCAGCACCTGGTCCAGATCGAGCTGGCGAAGCTTCCTCCGGAGAGCGGGCTGTCCGAGGAGGATTTCGTGGACGAGCCGGCGCCGCAGTAGACCCTGGCTGCTTGGGTTCGCTGAACCGCCCCGGGGAATGGTAGCCGTTCCCCGGGGCGGTCGCCTTCAGGCTGTCATTCCACCGCCACCGGCCCCGTGGCCCGGCTGCGGCGCATGAGGAAGATGAGCGGAAAGAGGGCGAAGCAGAGCATGCCCATGAACCAGAACGTATCGGCGAAGGCCATCATGCTGGCCTGCTTGACCACGGTGCCGTAGGCGGCGCCCTGGGCCAGGTGGCCGGCATCGGTAGGCGGCAGGCCGCCCCGCAGCACGCCCAGCTGGGTGGCCCGGTCCAGGAAGCCCTGGTAGGCCGGATCGCCCGGGGTCAGGTGCCCGACGAGGTTGGACTGGTGGAACTGCGACCGGCGGGAGAGCAGCGTGGTGGCGATGGCGATGCCCGTGCTGCCGCCGATGTTGCGGACCAGGTTCATGAGGCCTGCGGCGTAGGCGGTCTTCTCGTGGGGGATGTGCTGGAAGGCCGAGACGTTGATCGGGATGAAGAGGAAGGCGAAGCCCAGGCTCTGCACCACGCGGGACCACATGGCCGTCTGGAAATCCACTTGCAGGTTGAAGCCGGCCATCTGGATGAGGCCCAGGCCGCAGAAGAAGAAGCCCACCCCGATGAGCCAGCGCGTGTCCGTCTTCTTCAGCAGCATGGCCACCACGGGCATCATCAGCATCACGGCGAGTCCCCCCGGGCTCAGCACCCAGCCGCTGAGCAGGGCCGTGTAGCCCAGCATGGTCTGCAGAAAGATGGGCAGCAGGGCCAGGCTGCCGTACAGGACGAAGCCCAGCACGAAGAGCATGAGGATGGACACCGCGAAGGTGCGGTCCTTCATCAGCCTGAGGTCCACGATGGGCCGTTCTTTCTTCAGTTCGTGGTAGACGGCGTAGACCAGGGCCACCACCGCCGTGATGGCGAAGAAGACGATGAAGCCCGAGCTGAACCAGTCCTTGCGCTGCCCCTCATCCAGCACGATCTCCAGCGAGGCCAAGCCCAGGGTGATGACGCCGATGCCCAGGTAGTCGAAGCGGGCGCCCTCCTTCAGGGAGATGCGGTGGAAGGTGGGGGGATCCTGCACCAGGGCGCTGGTCAGGAAAAAGGACAGGAAGCCCACGGGAATGTTGATCAGGAAGATCCAGTGCCAGCTGAAGTTGTCCGTGATCCAGCCGCCCAGCACGGGCCCGATGATGGGCGCCAGGACCACGCCCATGCCATAGACCGCCATGGCCGCGCCGCGCTTCTCCGCAGGGAAGGTCTCGACCAGGATGGCTTGGGAGATGGGCTGGAGACCGCCACCGCCGAGCCCCTGGAGCACGCGGAAGAAGATGAGCCAGCCCAGCGAGGGCGCAATGCCGCACAAGAAGGACGCCAGGGTGAAGACGGTCACGCAGGTGAGGTAGAACCGCTTGCGGCCGATGAGGCTGGAGAAGTAGCCCCCCAGGGGCAGCACCACCGCATTGGCCACCAGGTACGACGTGAGCACCCAGGTGGTCTCCTCCACCGTCGCGGAGAGGTTCCCCGCGATGTGGGGCAGGGCCACGTTGGCCACGCTGGTGTCCAGGACCTCCATGAAGGTCGCGATCATCACGGTGAGCGCGATGATCCATGGGTTGATGTGGCGGTGGGAAGAGGTCACGGGGATGCCGCCGGCGTTCAGTTCAGGATGACCGTGGCCTCGACGTTCATGCCGGGGCGCAGGATGACTTTCTGGGCCTCGGCCTCATCGATGCGGATCTTCACCGGGATGCGCTGGACCACCTTCACGAAGTTGCCCACGGCGTTCTCAGGCGGCATCAGGCTCATGCGCGAGCCGGTGGAGCCGGCGATGGAATCCACCCGGCCCTTGAGCACCACGCCGTTCATGTCCACCTTCACCTCGGCCTCCTGGCCGGGCTTCATGCGGGCCAGCTGGGTCTCCTTGAAGTTGGCCGTGACCCAGGTGCGATGCAGGGGGATGAGCGTGAGGAGGCCCTGGCCCGGCTGGATGGTCTGGCCCGCCTCCACGAGCTTGCGCGTCACGACGCCATCCACCGGCGCCAGGATCTTCGTGTAGCCGAACTGGAGATCGAGGCCCTCCTGGCTGGCCCGGGCCATGTCCACCTGGGCCTTGGCCGAGGCCAGGCGGGCCTCGGCGGCGCCCACGGCCACCTTGCGGATGTCGGCTTCCCGCTGGATGGAGCCGAGACGCTGTTGGGCGGCGCGCCATTCGCTGTCAGCCACCTCGGCCTGGGTGCGGAAGCCGTCGAACTGCAGGGCCGAGATTTCTTCGCGATCGGCCAGAGGCTTCATGCGCTGGAGGTCGGTCTTCGCCTTGTCGAGGCTGGCCTTCTTGGAATCGGCATTGGCCCTGGCGGTCTCGATGTCGGAGCTGCGGGCTTGCTGGTAGGCCACCCGGGCCCGCTCCAGGTCCGCCTTCGCCGCTACGAGCTGGGCCTGGGCCTGGGCGAGGGATCCTTTGGCCTGATCCAGCCGCGCCTGGATGTCGCGGGGATCCACCACGACCAGGGGATCGCCGGCCTTCACCGCCTGATTGTCTTCCACGAGCACGTTCTCGACGGTGCCGTAGACGCGGCAGGAGACTGGCACCAGATGGCCATCCACCTGGGCATCGTCGGTGCTCACCCGGTTGCGGGAGTAGAACCACATGCCCGCGGCGAGGAGCAGCACGATCGGCGTGCCGATCTTCAGGGCGAGCAGGGCCTTGCTGCTCTCGGGTGCTCCAGAGGGGGAGGGGAGCGGCTGTCCAGTCGATTCTTGGTTCATCGGGGGCTCCATCAGCGGGCGAAAAGGGACTCAAGCTGCCCCGTGGCCCGGGCCAGGTCCGCGCGGGACTGGTTCAGGCGGTAGAGGGCGCTGATCTGGTTGTCATTGGCCTTGGCCAGTTCATCCTGGGCGTTGATCACTTCGATGTTGTTGCTCACGCCGGCCTCGAAGCGGTGCCGGGCCTGGGAGAGGGCCTCCGTGGAGAGGGAGACGGCCAGGTTCGCCACCTCCACCTCGTGGGAGGCGGCTTCGAGTTCGGCCTGGGCCACCTGGATCTCGAAGCCCACCTGGGCACGGACTTCGCGCCGGGCTTCCTGCACGCGGCTCTGCTCGGACTGCGCGCGCGATACCTGGGCGGACACGAGGCCGCCGGTGAAGAGCGGCACCTTCAGCCCCAGGGAGACCTGGTACGTGGTGGTCGAGGGCAGGGACTGGAGGGCTGTGGATCCGTAGAAGCCTGTGGCCACGAGGGTGGGCAGGCGCAGGCCTTGGGCGGCTTCGCGCAGGTTCACCGCGGCCTTCTCACGGGCATCCAGCGCCGCCAGCTCCGGGCGTTGCGCCAGGCCGGCCTGGAAGGTCTCCTGGAAGGGGGTCTGCGGCAGGGCGGGGGCATCCAGGGAATCCCTCAGCTCGATGACGGTGCCCGGTTCCAGATCCAGGGCGCGGCCGAGGCCGGCGAGGGCCGTGCTGCGCTGGGTCTGGGCCTGGATGAGCCGCTGGCGTTCGGCCTGCAGCTGCACCTGGGCGCGCAGGGTGTCGAGCTTGGTGCCCACGCCCTGCTTCTGCTGGTTCTCCGCCAGCTTCGCCAGAGCCTCTGCCAGCTCCACCCGGGACTCGCCGGCCTGCACGGAGGCGGCTGCCCGCAGCGCTCGGAGGTACTGGCCCACCACGATGGCGGCGATCTCCTCCCGCACGACGCGGCCCTGGGCGCGCGTGGAGGCCTCGGCGTGCTGTGAGGCCCGCCACTTCTTCCAGAGGCTGAGGTCAAAGAGCGACACCTGGGCTTCGAGCCCCGCCTGATGCCAGTTGTAGGGGCCCACCACCGGCGGGAAACCGGGCACGGTCATGCCCATCTGGGCATTGAGGTTGTATTTGTTGCGCACGCCGATGGCCTGGGCGGCAACCGAGGGCATGAGCGCGGCGGCGGCGGAGCGGCGGTCATCGCCGCTTTCCGCGATGGCCAGGAGGGATTGCTGCACCCGCGGATTCTGGTCCAGCGCCGTTCGGATGGCCTGGGCCAGGGTCAGCTTCACCGTGCGCGCCTGGGCGGTGACGCCGACGGGCGCGGGGGCCTGGGCCCAGGCCGGGGCAGCGCCCAGCAGGGCCAGGGCGGCCACCGGAACCCGGCTCCTGGCGCCGGGTGTCGGGGGTGAGATGCGGAACATGGGAGCCTCCATCCGTCTTGAGATCGCGCTTGCCCGGATCATTCGCCATCGCCTTCGGGGACCGGCTGCAGGGCCGCCTGGCTGTTGTCCCGCATGCGGCTCAGGAGCCCCTTGAGGAGGCTCAGTTCCTCGCGGGTGAAGCCCTTGAGATGGGCGTTCAGCACCTTGACGGCCACGGGCGGCAGCAGGGGGTACAGCTCCCGTCCTGCATCCGTGAGCTCCAGGTGGATGAGCCGGCGGTCCTTGCTGCTCCGGACCCGGCGAATCAGGCCCTTCTCCTCCAGCCGGTCCAGCATGCGGGTCATGGATCCGGTGTCGTAGCGGCTGAAGCGGCAGAGCTCGGCCGCCGTGGAACCGCAGCCATTGTGGATGCGCATGAGTATCACCCACTGCGCCCCCGTGATGCCCATGCCGGTCATCTCCTCGTCGAAGGCCGCCAGCATCCGGCCAGAGACATCCGCAATGAGGCGGCCGATGCTCTCCTCCGGCTTGTAGTTTTCGGCGGTGTAGAGCGGCTCGCTGCCGTCCGGATCGCTGGCCACGGGGTGGACTCCTTGTTTCGATGCCTAAGCAATCACTGTCAAGGCAGTAATGTATGCGCTATCCTCATCTCCGTCAACCGGCCGGAGCCTTTCCCCTTTCCGCCGCGGCCTCCGAACCTTCCCGGTTGTTCCCCCATTGGTCTTGCGGGAGCTGTCGGAAGGGCCTCGCCGCCTCCGCCGGACCCCACCTCACCCGGAGTGCCCATGCCGCGCGTCGCGCTGATGATCCCCTTCGTCCTCGTCCAGGCCGTGGCCCCGGCCCAGACGCCGATCCAGGCGCCAGTCCCGACGCCAGCCGCGCCGGAGCGGGAGCTCGCCTTTCCCGGCTTCAACGCCTTCCCCCTGAAGGGCAGTGTGAAGGCCGGAGGTGCCCATCCCTATTTCGCCGTGATGGTGGCGGGTCCCGGCCCCACGGACCGGGACTGGTCCAACCCGCTCATCCCCGTATCGAGCCATGCCGGACGGGAGGTCGCGACCTGGCTGCAGGCCCACGGGATCGGCTCGCTGCGCTATGACAAGCGCTTCATCGGCTCCCGCGACCGCAAGCTGGATGTCTCCCTGGACGCGCAGCTGGGCGACGTGAAGGCGGCCCTGAGGTCCGCGCGCGCCCTGCCCGAAGCCAAGGGGAAGAAGCTGCTGCTGGTGGGTCACAGCGAAGGGGCGCTGCTTTCCCTGCTGGCCGCCGGGGAGGCCGACGCCCTGCTGCTCCTGGCCATGCCCAGCCTCAGCTATGCCAAAACCATCCATGCCCAGGTGAAGGCCCAGCTGGAGGCCGCCGGGGCGCCGAAGGAGGCCTCGGCGGCCAACCTCGGCCACCTCGATGCGGCGCTGGATGCCATCCGGAAGAACCAGGACCTGCCCGAGGCGGGACCGGCGGTGGCGCCCGGCGTGGCGGCCCTGGCCCGGAGCCTGGCCCGGCCCGAGACCCGGAGCTTTGTGCGCGATCTGCTGGACCTGGATCCCTGGAACAGCGCCGCGCGGGTGCCCGTGCCTTGCGCCATGGCCTGGGGCGACCGGGACATCCAGACCTGGAAGCCCGCCGTGGTGCCGGCGGAGTTCACGGGCGCGGTCGTGGAGATTCCTGGCGCCAACCACCTCTTCAAGCAGGAGTCCAGGGCCCGCGCCGAGCTCAACGGCGCCACGGCGGCCACCACCTACGGTGACGCCACGCCCCTGGCGGACCTGGCTCCGCTGGCCGCCTGGCTGAAGGGTCTGAAGTAGGAGGCGGGCCTCCCGGCTAGACTGGACCTTCATCCTTTTGGAGGTCCCATGTTCAGCCTCGACGGCAAGATCGCCCTCGTCACCGGCGCCAGCCAGGGCATTGGCGAAGCCATCGCGAAGCAGCTCGCCGCCCAGGGGGCCACGGTGGTCTGCGCGGCCCGCAGCGAGGACAAGCTGAAGGCGGTGGCCGGGGCCATCGAGGCGGCCGGCGGCAAGGCCGACGTGATCGTGGCGGACCTCTCCGACGGCGCCTCGGTGAAGGCCGCGGTGGCGGCCACCGTGGAGCGCCACGGCGCCATCCACATCCTGGTGAACAACGCGGGCATCACCCGGGACAAGCTCCTGATCCAGATGAAGGAGGAGGACTGGGACGCGGTGATCGACACCAACCTCAAGGGCGCCTGGACGGCCATCCAGGCAGCCACCAAGCCCATGATGAAGCAGCGCTGGGGCCGCATCATCAACATCGCCTCCGTGGTGGGCCAGATGGGCAATCCGGGGCAGTCGAACTACGTGGCCGCCAAGGCGGGACTCATCGGGTTGACCAAGTCGGTGGCGCGCGAGCTGGCCAGCCGCAATGTCACGGCCAACGCCGTCACGCCCGGCTACATCGAGACCGCCATGACGTCGGGCCTGCCCGACGACGTGAAGGCCGAGTTCACCAAGCAGATTCCCCTGGGCCGCATGGGCACGGCCGCTGACATCGCCTCCGCGGTGGTCTTCCTGGCCAGCGACGAGGCCAGCTACATCACCGGACAGGTCCTCAGCGTGAACGGCGGAATGCTGATGGCCTGAGGCGGGCATGCTCCGCTCGTTGCAGGACCTGATCCGCCGAGGCTGGGCGGCCTTCCGCTTCCGGCGCGACTGGCCCTGGGCCTTCCTGGTCGTCGGCCTGCTCCTGGCCCTGCCGCCGGTGGGCTCCGGGTGTGCCGGCGCCCTGGCCTGGACCGGCGCGCTGTGGCTCCTCCTCCGGGCCCTGCGCTGGATCTGGAACAAGCTCCTGTTCCGCGTGTCCCGGCGGCTCTGGGTGATCCTCGCGCTCATGTCGGTGCTGCCCGTGGTGGCCCTGGCCCTGATGCTCATGGCGCTGAGCTGGCTCGGGCTGGGGGCGCAGGTGAGCCGCTCCACGCAGCAGACCCTGGCGGCCTGGGAGGACGCCCTGAAGACGGCGAACCAGGAACCCACCGACGCGGCCGCCCTCCAGGCCCTGCGCACCTATGGCGGAGCCTGGGTGGAGCATGTGCGGCAGCTGCCGGACGGCGTGCCGGAGGCCTACATCGGCATGGTCTGGGCCGACAGCCATGAGGCCGGCCGGCCGGAGCCGCGCAAGGATACTTACCTGCGGGCCGTGCGCCGGGAACCCGGCGGGTTCCGTGTCCTGTCCCTCAACCTGGGCGTCCTCGGCGATCGGGCCCAGGCCCTGGCGGGCGGCCAGGTGCGCTTCCAGTTGGCGCCGCAACGGGAAGGCCGGAAGGGGAAGGAATCCTTCAAGATCACCACCGGCGGGGCGCGCACGGGGCAGGAGGCGCCGATCCTGGCGGGGGAGGGCGTGGCCGTGGCCACCTGGACCAAGGGGCAGCCGCTCCAGGGCTCGGGCCTGTTCGCACCCTTCGACCTGCCGCCCCTGGCCTTCACCCTCACCGACTGGTCCACAGGGCAGTCCCTGGTGCTCACGGCGACACCCGAGACGAACCTCTACGCCCTGTTCGCGGGCTTCGGCGCCAGCGAGCGGCAGGGCATGTCCCTGGGCACGGTGAAGGCGATCATCGTCGTCGTGCTGGTGCTGGTGGCCCTGGCCCTGGCCCAGGCCTTTGCGGCCATCCTCGGCCTGATCCTGGCCTGGTCGCTGGGGCGGGCCGTGAATGACCTCCATCGGGGCGTGCGCCAGCTCAGCCTGGGCGATTTCTCCGCGCGCATCCATCCCCGGGGCAGGGACCAGGTGGCTCAGCTCTCCGCGGCCTTCAACGACATGGCCGCGCGCCTGCAGACCGCCGCCTCCGAGCGGGAGGAGCGGCTGCGCATGGAGCAGGAGCTTCGGGTGGCGCGGGAAGTGCAGATGCGCCTGCTGCCCGACCTGGAGGCGCTGCGCATGCCTTCGGTGCGGGCCACCATCCTGCCGGCCCGCGAGGTGGCGGGGGACTACTACGATCTCTTCCCCCTGGCCGACGGCAGCCTGGCCTTCCTGATCCTCGACGTCAGTGGCAAGGGCACCAGCGCGGCCTTCTACGCGGCCGAGACCAAGGGGGTGCTCTCGGCCCTGGACAAGCAGGCCCTGGGGCCCGTGGAGGTGGCCGACCGCCTCAACGCCATCTGGTGCCAGGGCCATGATCGAAGGCTCTTCCTCACCCTGGCCTACGGCACTTTCCATCCCCGCACGGGCCGCTTCCAGTTCGTGCGGGCGGGCCATCCTTCCGCGTTCCTGCGGCGGCAGGACGGCCAGGTCCTGCGCCTGCACCCCCGGGGTCTCGGCGTGGGCCTCAGTGGCAGCCGCTTCCGGGAGGCCATTGAGCTATGCGAGGGCACCCTGGAGCCCGGCGACAGCCTGATCTTCTACACGGACGGGCTCACGGAAGCGCAGGCGCCCGATGACGCCTTCTACGGCGAGGATCGGCTAGAGAGCCTGCTCGCCCAGCCTGCGGAGGATCTCCAGGCCGCCATCCTGGCGGATGTGGTGGCCTTCGGCGAGGGCAGGCCCCTGGCGGACGACCTGACCCTGCTTCTCCTCAGCCGCTGATCCTGCCGCGGTTCAGCGGGCCGCATCCTTCAGCTCCCGGACGATCTCCGGAGCCTGAACGCGCGCTGCCTGGAGGGCTCTGGCGAACAGGATCTTGGCGGCATCGCCACGCCCCTCCCCCTGAGCCAGCCAGGCCTGGGCCCGCAGGATGTAGGGCGTTTCGTCGGTGGAGAGGGCGTGGCTGCGCTCCAGCAGGGTCCGGGCCATGCCACGGCGGCCGTCCCGGGCCAGGCACTCGGCTTCGCCCGCCAGGCAGTGCGCCTCCATGACCGCATCCTTGAGCTCCTGATGGAGGGCCAGCGACTGGCGGTAGAACCCGCGGGCGGACTCGAAGCGAGTCGCCGTCCGATTCAGTTCGCCCAGGTTGTAGAGGGCCAGGGCCTCCATGGGCCGCAGGCTGGTCCGGCGGGCCAGATCCAGGTACTGCCGCACCAGGCCTTCGGCGCGATCGAGGTCGCCCCGGGCCTGGGCGACGCTGGCCAATCCCATCAGCGTGTAGATGAGGCCGTTCTGGTCGCCATTGGCTTCGCGCAGCGCCTGGGCCTTGCGGAAGAAGGACTCGGCTCGCTCCAGGCCGCCCTCCTGGGCCAGCGCCAGGTCGCCGAGGTTGTTGGTGAGGATGGCTTCCACCCACTTGTCGCCGTAGCCCTGCACGACCTGGAGCGCACCGAGGTACCGCTCCTCGGCGCCCTTGAGGTTGCCTCGCTCCTTCTCCAGCACCGCCAGGTTGTTCAGTGCCCTGGTGGCGTTCAGCCGGTTGCCCACGGACTCGTTCAGGGCCAGGGCCTGCCGGTACTCGGCTTCGGCCTCTGAATGCTTGTGCTGGCGCTGGAAATTCACGCCGAGGGTGGCATGGACGCCGGCTTCGAAGGCCGCATCACCCAGAGCCCTGGCCAGGGCCAGGGATTCTTGGCAGGTCTTGTTGGAGGCCTCCCACTGCCCCCGATCCCCCTGGCGCACGGCCAGGTAGTGCAGGGCCTTCATCTCGTCCGCCCGATTCCCCTGGGCCCTTGCCGACCAGCGGGCCCACTGGAAGACGGGCTCGGGCGGGGCGTCCGCCATGCGGCTGAGGCACCGGGCATAGCCAAGCACCGCCAGCGCGAAGTTCGGCGCGAGCTGAGCGGCCCGCTGGAAGGCGGGTGCCGCCTCCTTGAATTCGCCTTGCTCCACCAGTTGGGCTCCGCGGGCATAGGCCTCAAGCGCCTCGGGAGGCACATCAGGGAGGGAGCCGCGGGAGCGGGAGGAAAAGGGATCCACGGCTTTGAGGAGATCTCCCGAGACCTTCCGTGCCAGCGGCAGGGTGATGGTGGCCTGGTCGCCTGCTTCCCGGGCCATGCCGGACTGCCTCACCTTCCCGCTGGCATCGATGAGCTCGTAGGCCACCGTGACGGCTCCGCCGACGCCCTTCGTCAGCGAGCCGCGCAGCAGGAGCTGGGTGCCGAGCGCCGACACCAGGCGCGCCTGATCCTCGGCGCTGAGAGCGCCCTGGAGCGGCAGGCGCAGGGTGCTCCTCGCCTTCGCCACGCTTTCCAGATCCAGGGGCGCAAGTTTCGGATGTTCGCGGAGCGAGGCCTCCAGCATTTCCGGAAGGACGAGGCGCGCCACGGCCTCCAGGGTCGGATCGCCCGTCTGGTTGGCGAAGGGCAGCACGACCAGCCGGGCGGGGTGTTGCTTCACGAGGTCGGCGATGATGCCCCTGCTCAGGAACAGGTTCACGCCGCCGGCCAGGAGCAGCGCGCCGGCCACGGAGGCGGCTGTCCAGCGCAGGAGGTTCCGGGGGCGCAGGAGCTGGCCCAGCGTCTCGGAGACGCGCGCCGCGGTGGGGCGCTTGAAGGGGTGCGCTTCCAGCATGGCCCGCAGGAGGTCCGAGGTGCCCGAGGGGAGGCCGCGCACCTTCAGCTCGCGGCGTGCGCCCTCCACGATGGCGCGCATGCGCGTCCGCCCCTCGCCGGGGAAGGGATGCTCGCCCACGAGGAGCTCCCAGGCCACGATGCCCAGGGAGAAGACATCGCTGGAGGGGCCCGCCGCCTGGCCCTGGATCTGCTCGGGCGAGGCGTAGCTGGGGCTGCCCATGAAGGTGCCCGCCTGGGTCAGCTGCTCCCAGCTGTGGGAGCCCGAGGCGTCGCGCCGCTCACCTTCGGTGCGAGTGGCCGCGGTCTCCCGGCCGTCCGCATGGCGCTTCTTCTCGGCTTCCTCGAGGGCCTGGAGCAGCGCCAGGTTGGGGACGGGCGCAGGGGTGATCTGGAATTCCCCGGTGCCTTGGGTTCCCGCCAGCCGGGCCAGTCCGAAATCGAGGACCTTGACGCTGGGGCCCTGGTCGCCCTTGCCCGGGGCGACCATGATGTTGCCGGGCTTGAGGTCGCGGTGGACCAGGCCCTTGGCATGGGCCGCCTCCAGCGCGAGGGACACGCCGCGGATCACCAGGAGCTTGTCCCGGACGGTGAGGTCGGGGGCGGCCTGATCGAGCGTCTGGCCCGCCACCAGCTCCATGGCGATGAAGGTGCCGCCGGGCTCATCCACCCAGTCGTGGATCTGGCAGACGTTGGGATGATTGAGCTGGGCCAGGGCGAGGGCTTCGCGCCGGAACCGCTCGGGCGCACCCGCCTCGCGTTCCCCGCCCACACGCAGGGCCTTGAGGGCCACGCTGCGCTCCAGGGTGGGATCCCAGGCCAGGTACACTTCCCCCATGCCGCCGCTGCCCAGGAGCGATTCCACGCGGAACCGGCCCACCAGATCCCCCGGCTCCAGGAGCCGTCTTCCCGGAGGAAGCGCGGACGCAGGCTGGGGTTCGTTGGACATTTCGCACCAGGTATTTTTTTTACCTTAGCACGGTCAACCCGTCCTTTAGTCGAGTGTCGCGCGGCGTTCTCCATCCTTCCACCGCAGGCGGAGACCCGCGCCGGAGGGCAGGCTCCCTGCCTGGGTCACGGGCCGTCCATCCGCCCCCAGGGCCAGGACGAAGCCCCGTGCCAGCGGGCCGATGGGATCCAGGCCCTGCAGGCGTTCGGTCATCACCGCCAGCCGCTGGTCGCGGCGCTGGAGGGCCCGGATGACCGCGGGCTCCAGGCGCCGCTGGGCGTCCCGCACCCGGGGCAGGTCCGCCTCTCCCGCAGCCTGGGCTGCCAGGTGGCCCAGCCTCTGCCGCAGCAGGGCCAGCCTCGCGGCAGCGCCATCCAGGCCCCGGCTGGGATGGGCCAGGGCCAGGCGCTGGGCCAGGGTGCCGAGGCGAGCCGCGGCCGGGGCCAGTGGTTCCGCCCGCTGCAGGCCATGGTCGGCCAGCAGGTTGAGGTTGGTTTCCTGTCCCTGCAGCCGCCAGCGGATTTTGGCGCACAGGGCGTCCACCCGCCGCCGCAGTTCGGCCCCCAGGGCCGCCCGGTCCGGCGTGGCCAGCTCCGCGGCCTGGCTGGGCGTGGCCGCGCGGCGGTCCGCGGCAAGGTCCACCAGCGTGGTATCGATCTCGTGGCCCACCCCGGTGATGACCGAGATGCGGCACTCCGCCACCGCCCGCACGAGCTCCGGGTCGTTGAAGGCCCAGAGATCCTCGAGACTGCCGCCGCCCCGCACCAGCAGCAGGGCCTCGCAGCCCCAGTGCGGGTCCTGCAGCTCCTGGATGGCCAGCAGGGTCTCGGGCACACAGCGCTCGCCCTGGGCCGCGGCGGGGGCGATGAGCACGTGGATGCCGGGCGCCCGCCGGGCCATCACCTCCAGCACGTCGCGTAGCGCCGCGCCGCCGAGGGCGGCCACCACGCCAAGCTTTTTGGGGAAGCGGGGCAGGGGGCGCTTGGGACGGTCGAACCAGCCCTGGCCGCGCAGCTCCGCCTCCAGCTGCCGCAGCCGCGCCTGGAGGTCGCCCACACCGGCGGGCTCGCAGTGGGTCACGGCCAGGGTGAGCGTGCCACCCGCCACGTAGAGATTCAGGCTGCCCTTCAGCACCACCCGCTGGCCGTCCACGGGCTTGTGCTGGAGGAAGCGCTGCTGGCTGGCCCACACAGCGCAGGAAAGCGCCGCCCCGTCCTCCTTCAGGGTGAAGTACCAGTGCTTTCCCGAGCCCCGGAAGTTCGACACCTCGCCCACCACGCACACCGCCGCGAAGGCCGGCTCCAGGCGGGTCTTGATCTGTTCCAGCAGGCGCTTGACGGAAAGGGGGGCATCCATTCCCGCATCATGCCATGGCCCCTGAAGGAAACTTCGGGTGCGGGGCGCTTACCTCGTCATACAATGGTCGCGGTCTCTCCCCCCCCATCTTTGAGGTGTCCCCATGCCTGGACGCGCCCTTCTTCTTCGCAGCCTGGCCCTCGCGCTCGCCCTCGGCGGCGCCGCGTCGGCCCAGACCAAGCTCCTCCGCTTCCCGGACATCCATGGGGACCAGGTGGCCTTCACCTATGGCGGGGACATCTGGACCGCCTCCGCTGCGGGCGGCACCGCCACGCGCCTGACGGCGCATCCTGGGCTGGAACTCTTTGCGAAGTTCAGCCCGGACGGCAAGTGGATCGCCTTCACCGGCCAGTACGACGGCGATGAACAGGTCTATGTCATCCCCAGCGGCGGCGGCATTCCCCGCCAGCTCACCTTCGATCCCGCCGTGGGACCGCTTCCACCCCGGGGCGGCTACGACCACCAGGTGGTGGGCTGGACGCCGGATGGCAGCAGCGTGCTGTTCCGGGCGGCCAGCGACGCTGACGGCGTGCTGAGCCGCACGGCGCTCTACACCGTGAGCCTCCAGGGCGGGCTGCCCAAGAAGCTGCCCATGCCGACGGCGGGTCCCGGCTCCTTCTCACCGGATGGCAAGCGCATCGCCTACGCGCCCATGTTCCGCGACTTCCGCCACTGGAAGCGCTACGAGGGCGGCTGGGCGCAGGAGCTCTACGTCTTCGACCTGGCCACCAAGCAGCAGAAGAAGGTCGCCTCCAGCAAGCGCACCGAGCGCGATCCCATGTGGATCGGCGACAAGGTCTATTTCGCCTCAGATCGCAGCGGCACGCTGAATCTGTACTCGGTGGAGCCCGCCACGGACACCGTGAAGCAGCTCACCTTCCAGAAGACCTGGGACGTGCGCTGGCCCTCCAGCGACCACCAGTCGCGCATCGTCTACGAGCTGAACGGCGAGCTGCGCGTGATGGACGTGAAGGACGGCAGCGACAAGGGCCTCGCCATCACCGTGCCCACGGACGGCGGGGCTTCGCGCCCCTCGCGCATCAGTGTCGAGCGCAACATCGAGGGCTTCGCCCTCTCGCCCAAGGGTGAGCGGGCCCTCTTCGTGGCCCGGGGCGACGTGTTCACCGTGCCCATCGAGAAGGGACCCGTGCGCAACCTCACGAACAGCTCCGGCGCCCACGACCGCCAGGCCCGCTGGTCGCCGGACGGGCGGAAGGTCGCCTTCATCTCGGACCTGAGCGGCGAGGAGCAGCTCTACCTCGTGGATCAGGACGGCAAGGGCAAGCCCGAGGCCCTGACCACGGGCCTGATGACCCAGCTCAATGCGCCTGTCTGGTCCCCGGACGGCAGGCGGATCGCCTTCACGGACAAGGATGGCATCGTCTATGTTCTCGGCTTGGCCGAGCGCAGGCTGGTGAAGGCGGCCAAGGATGAGTTCGGCCGCGTGGGCGACCTGGCCTGGTCCCCGGACAGCCAGGTCCTGGCCTTCTCCCTGGGCAACCTGAACGGCACTCGCAGCCTCCATGCCTGGGGCCTGGCGGATCAGCAGCTGCGCCGGCTCACGGGGGACCTGTTCCCCGTGACCGACCCCGCCTGGGATCCGGAGGGCAAGTACCTCTACGCCCTCAGCCGCCGCGACTATGCGCCGCAGATCAGCAACCTGGAGTTCGACTACGCGGGCAACCGCAACATGGACGTCATCGCCTACACCCTGCGCAAGGACGTGGCCCATCCCTTCCCGCCTGAAAGCGACGAGGTGGGCGCCACGCCCGAGAAGAAGGAGGATGGCGACAAGAAGGCTGACACGCCCAAGGGCCCCGTGGCCGTGCGCGTCGACTGGGACGGCTTTGAGCAGCGGGGTGTGCGGGTGCCCCTGCCCGCCGACAACCTCGGCGGCCTGGAGGCGGTCCGCGGCTTCCTCCTCTACACCAAGGCCGCGCCCTTCGTGTACGGCGAAGCCAACGGCCGGCGGAACGGCGGCAGCAGCCTCTGGATCTTCGACTTGAAGAAGCGCCAGGAGAGCGAGCTGCTACCCGAGATCCAGGGTTGGACCCTCAGCCAGGACGGCACCAAGCTCCTGGCCCGCGCCGGCCAGGGCCCGGCGGCCACCTACCAGCTGATCGAGGCCAAGCCCAAGGGCGCCGACAAGAAGACCGTGTCCACCAAGGACCTCTTCGTGGACCGCATTCCCGCCGAGGAGTGGCGCGAGGTCTACGACGAGACCTGGCGCCGCTTCCGCGACTTCTTCTACGTGAAGAACATGCACGGCTACGACTGGAAGGCCCTGCGTGAGCAGTACCGGCCCTGGCTCCAGCACGTCACGCACCGTTCCGACCTGACCTATGTCCTGACGGAGCTCATCTCCGAGCTGAACATCGGCCACACCTACACCGAGGGCGGGGACCAGTTCCTGCCCGAGCGCGCCAAAGTGGGCCTTCCTGGCGCCCGCCTCGAGCTGGACGCCGCCGCGGGCCGCTACCGCCTTGCCCGCATCTACCGGGGCCACAACGAGGAACCCAAGTACCGCAGCCCGCTCACTGAGCCCGGCGTGGACGCCCGCGAAGGCGACTACATCCTGGCCATCGACGGCGTGGACCTGAAAGGCGACGAGAATCCCTACCGCCTGCTGCGGAACAAGACCTTCACGGTGACGCTGACGCTCAATGCCAAGCCCACGCTGGAAGGCGCCCGGCAGGTGACCTACCGTCCCATCGAGAGTGACGCCAGCCTCCGCTACCTCGATTTCGTCCTGCGCTCCAAGGAGACCGTGGACAAGCTCAGCGGCGGCAAGGTGGGCTACCTCCACATTCCCGACATGGGCGCCCCCGGCCTCTACGAATTCATCAAGTGGTACTACCCGCAGATCCGCAAGGAGGGACTGGTGGTGGACGTCCGCGCCAACGGCGGCGGCAACATCAGCCAGATGATCCTGGAGCGCCTGGGCAAGAAGCTGCTGGGCACCCGCTTCGGCAATGATGGCGACCATCCCTCGACCTACCCCAGCACCGTCTTCCACGGCCCCATGGTGGCGCTCACCAGCGAGACCAGCGCCAGCGACGGCGACATCTTCCCCTACCACTTCCGGTTCGCGGGCCTTGGCCCCCTCATCGGCAAGCGCACCTGGGGCGGCGTCGTGGGCGGGGGCAACCTGCCCCTCATCGACGGCGGCAGCGTCTTCGTGCCCCGCTCTGGCACCAACGCCCCCACGGGGGAGTGGATCATCGAAGGCGAAGGCGTGACCCCCGACATCGAGGTGGAGAATGATCCCGCCTCCATGCTGGCGGGCCATGACCTCCAGTTGGAGCGGGGCGTGCAGGAAGTGCTGAAGCGCATGGCCGAGAAGCCCATGGCCCTGCCGAAGCGTCCGGCCGACCCCACCAAGACCAAATAGAACCATTGAGAACGCCGGAATTATCCCGGCGGCCTCCAGAGCATACGAGGGCCGGACCCCACGGGGTTCGGCCCTCGCGTTGTGATGCTTTTTGGGCTTGGTGGTCTGACCATCAGGCGGTAGTGTCATTGGCAGCTGATCCGGAGGTAGACAATGTTGTTCGGGGCCCTCGCAGCCACGCTGCCGCTCATCGTCCTGCTCATCGGCATTCCGCTGATGATGAAACCCGCCGCGAAAGTCGCCCCCGTCGCGTGGCTGGTGACCGTGCTCACGGCCATCTTCGTCTTCCACTTCCCCGTGAAGGTGACCCTGCTTGCGGCGCTGCAGGGCGGCCTCACGGGCCTCTTTCCGATCATGTACATCCCCTTCGGCGCGCTGGTGGTCTATAACGTGCTGAAGACCACCGGCTGGATGGACAAGATGCAGGGGGCCATGGCCAGCCTGACCATCGACCGCCGCGCCCAGGCCCTGCTCATCGCCTTCGGCTTCGGCGCCTTCCTGGAAGGCATCTGCGGGTTCGGCGCCCCCGTGGCCATTCCCGCCAGCATCCTCATCGGCCTGGGCTACAACCCGATGATGGCCGCCCTGGTCTGCCTCGTGGCCAACACCGGCCCCGTGCCCTTCGGCTCCCTGGCCATCCCCACCGTGACCCTGGCCAAGACCACGGGTCTGGACGTGATGAAGCTCTCCCAGATGACCGGGCGCTTCATGGCACCGCTGGCCATGATCATGGCCTTTGCCACGGTCTACGCCATGTCCAAGTCCAAGGGACTGAAGGGTGCCATCGGCACCATCCTGGTGGCGGGCCTCAGCTTCTCCATCACTGAGTTCCTGGTGTCGAACTTCATCGGCGCGGACCTCACTTCCGTGCTGGCAGGCCTCGCCTGCCTGGTGGCCACCGCCATCTACCTGAAGGCGCAGAAGCACGCCCAGCCTTGGCTCTTCGAGGGGGATGCCCCCGCCGACAACGCACCCAAGGCATTCAACGTCAAGGAGCTCTTCCTCTCCTGGCTGCCCTACCTCCTGCTGGCCGTGCTCGTCATCGCCGTGAACCTGCCCAAGACCAAGCCCCTCTTCGCGGGCGCTGCCCCTGGCTGGAACTGGCTGGTGCTCAAGACCCAGATCTACAACCCCGGCAAGCTCTATGCCTTCACCTGGCTGCAGACCCCCGGCACCATCATGCTCATCGCCGGCGCCATCGCCTTCCCGTTCATGGGCATCAAGTACTCCGTGATGGGCGAACAGTTCGGCAAGACCTTCAAGCAGATGATCCCCTCCTTCATCGCTGTGGCCTGCATCCTCTCCATCGCCGAGGTGATGAACCTGGCCCTGCCCATCATCGATCCCAAGACCAAGCTGGCGGTGGTGGGCGATCTCGCCACCAAGCAGATCTCCATGGTGGCCACCCTGGCCAACGGCATCGTGGCCCTGGTGAGCCAGCACGTCTACCCGCTGCTGAGCCCGCTCTTTGGCACCATCGGCGTCTTCCTCACGGGCAGCAACACCTCGGCCAACGCGCTGTTCGGCAACCTGCAGAAGCTCACCGCCCAGGGCATGGGCCTCTCCGACATCCTCATGGCCTCAGCCGGCAGCGCGGGCGCCTCCGCGGGCAAGATGATCTCGCCCCAGAGCATCGTCATCGCCGCCACCGCCGTGGGCTTGGCGGGCAAGGAGGGCCTGATCATGCGCCAGACGATCAAGTACACGATCCCCTACGTGATTCTGCTGGCCCTCATGACCTGGGGCTTCGCATTCCTGTTCCCGGGCCTCATTCCCTGATGAGACAAGAGGCCACCGCCAAGACGCCTCCGCGTCTTGGCGGTGGTTTTTACCTTTGAGTGCAACACCTGTGTGAGAGGTGGGCCCATGCGCATCATCGTGGCTCCGGATTCCTTCAAGGGCAGCGTGTCGGCCCTCGGTGTGGCCGAGGCCATGGAGCGCGGCATCCAGGCCGTGTTCCCCGACGCGGAGGTGCTCAAGGTCCCCATCGCCGACGGCGGCGAAGGCACGGTGGAGGCGCTGGTGGCCGCCACCGGCGGTCGCCTCATGCACACGGAGGTGCGCGGGCCCCTGGGGGATCCCGTGCGCGCCCACTGGGGCATCTCCGGCGACGGCACCACCGCCTTCCTGGAAATGGCCTCGGCCTCGGGCCTGCCCCTGATCCCAAAAGAGCGCCGCGATCCGCGCAGCACGAGCACCTACGGTACAGGCCAGCTGATGAAGGCGGCGCTGGACGCCGGGCTCCGCAAGCTGGTCATCGGCATCGGGGGCAGTGCCACCAACGACGGCGGCTCGGGCATGGCCCGGGCGCTGGGCGCGCGCTTCCTCGATGCCGAAGGGCGTGATCTGCCGGAAGGCGGAGCCGCCCTGGCGCGGCTCGCCCGCGTGGATCTGACGGGCCTGGATCCGCGCCTGGCTTCTTGCGCCCTCCTCGTGGCCTGCGATGTGGACAATCCGCTCTGCGGTCCCCGCGGGGCCTCCGCCGTCTATGGACCGCAGAAGGGCGCCATGCCGGAGATGGTGGAAGCCTTGGACGCGGCTCTTGGCGTCTTCGCGGGCGTGGCCACTGCCGCCACGGGCCGCGACATCGCCCTGTCGCCCGGGGCCGGCGCCGCCGGGGGCCTGGGCGCCGGGCTGCTCTTCTTCACGCCGGCCAGCCTGCGGCCTGGCGTGTCCATCGTGCTGGAGACCACGGGCTTCGAGGCCCTGGTTCAGGGCGCGGATCTGGTCATCACCGGTGAGGGCCGCACGGACTTCCAGACGGCCATGGGGAAGGCGCCCGTGGGCGTTGCGGCGGTGGCCCGCCGCCACGGCGTGCCCGTGCTCTGCCTCTCGGGCGGGCTGGGCGACGGCGCGGAGGACGTGCTGGCCCATGGCATCGACGCCCTGGCCAGCACCGTGCCCCAGCCCATGGCCCTGGAGGCCTGCATGGACCAGGGGGCCGCCCTGGTGGAGGCCGCGGCCCGGCGCGTCTGCCGGATGCTGAGGGTGGGGATGGCGCTGCGCCGGTAGGCCGAGCGCACCGGGTGCGTGGCGATCCGCATCTCCCAGACCCCCAAGGGGATCGCCACCAGCTCCCCGCACTGCCACCCGGCCTCGACGGCCATCCTCGACAGGGGTGCCGCGATCGGAGCGGAGACCTAGCGGACCGCTCGATCAGGGAATCCGGGTTCAGGAATCGAAAAGATTCTCTGGTCTCCCGGGCGCGGAGAAGGGAAATTGGATGTCAGGGCAGCGAATGACACGTCTGGGAACCAGAGCCGCGGAATCCTCCCGGCTCCGTCGGAGGTTACGATGACCACTTCTCTGGAATTCCGCGCGGGGATCCTGGCCCAGTATCCGGATGTCTACACCCCGGAGGTGCTCCGCGCCCTGGAGGCGCTGGCGCCGCTCAACGAGCGCCGCCGCGAGCGCATGGCCGCCCGCACCGCCCTGCGCAAGCGCCGCCATGCGAAGGGCGAGCGCATCGCCTTCCTCGACCCCGGGTCCCTCATTCCCGGCACGCAGATCACGGTGGCGGACGCCCGCGCCGGGAACTTCGACGGGGCCGTGATCCCGCCCGATCTCCAGCGCCAGTGGATCCAGGGCACGGGCCCGGCCACCAAGCCGCGCGCCGATGTCCGCTCCGGCATTCGCAACGTGGCCTACGCGCTGCTGTCGGGGGCCGATGGCTGGATGTTCGACGGCGAGGATGCCCTGGGCCAGGTGGACACCATGTCTCTGGACAACCACCGCAACCTCAAGCTTGCCATCGCCCGCGATCCCCTCTTCCTGGAGGTGGCCGAAGAGGTCTCCCGCGAGATGAACCAGTGGGCCCAGGGATTTCTTGGGCGCCCCATCATCGCGGACTGGCGCCGGCAGCTGGACTTCACCACGGTGATCTACCGGGTGCGGGGCCTCCATCTGGACGACCGCCACATCCGCCTGGATGGCCAAGGCTTCTCGGCCTCCATCACGGACATGGTGATGTTCGTGGTGAACAACCACCGGCAGCTCCAGGCCGCCGGCCGCAGCCTCGTCCTCTACCTGCCCAAGACCCAGACCGCCGAGGACGCGGCGCTCTTCAACGCCATGATCCTCGCCCTGGAGGCGCACCTGGGGCTGCCTGTGGGCACCATCAAGTGCTACGTGCTGGTGGAGCAGATCGAGCAGTGCTTCCAGCTCATGGAGATCCGGGCGGCCCTGTCCCCCCATTTCGTGGGCTTCAACACAGGCCGCTGGGACTACATCAACAGCGTCTCCGATGCCCTGGCCTGGGACCGCGACTTCGTGAACCCCAACATCCAGGCCATCACCATGACCTACGGCTACATGCGGACCTACGAGGACCGCGTGCGCCGGGCCATGAACACGCCGGACCGCCATGGCCGCTTCGCCCTCTGGCAGGGTGGCATGGAGCCCAACATCCCCGTGGGGTCCGAGGCCGGCGTCTCCGCGAGCATGAAGAAGGCCGTGGCCGGCGCCGAGCGGGAGCAGCGCGAGGGGGCCTCGGGCAAGTGGGTGGCCCACTGGAAGATGGTCCACATCGTGCGGCCTGTGTGGGAGAAGGCTGGGCAGGACAACCAGGCCGGGCGGAGCTTCCCGCCCCTCACCTACACGCCGGAGGATGCCGCCGGGCTCATGCAGCTGGAGCCGGCCCCACGCACCATCGCCGGGGCCCGGGACCTGCTGTCCGTGGCCCTGCAGTACGGCAACGCCTTCCTGCGTGGTTTCCAGGCCGCGGCCCTGAAGCCTGCGGACTTCTTCGGCAACGACGACGTGCTCTACCTCATGGAGGACATGGCCACGGGCGAGATTCGCTTGTCCATCCTCTGGGAGTGGATCCACAAGGGCGCCACCCTCACGGAGGCCGATGCCGGAACCGGGTGTGCCGCCGGGGATCCCTTCACGCCGGCCCTCTTCGCCCGCCTCCTGGAAGAGGAGTACGCCAAGCTCCGCCGGGCGGGCAACCGCGACGTCCATGACGACTCCAAGGACACCACTTTGCCCATTGCCCGTGCCATCGTCCGGACCTACGTCCAGAGCGACCTCAAGGCGCCCTGGTACGTGGACCTGCTGAACCTCAATCTGGGCGTGGAGCAGCTGTCCGAGGCCGAACGGCGCATCACCTTGTTCCTGGAGGCCTTCGGGAAGGACGGAACGCGGCTGACCGGGAACCTGGATTTCTGAGCTCCGGCCGCAGGGCCCTCAGGCGTCCTCCGGCGGCAGGGGCTGGCCCTTCGGAAAGTGCTCCTTCGCGCACTCGGGGCACATGCCGTGGGTGAAGGAGGCTTCCGTGTGCTCGGCGAGGTAGTGCTCAACTTGGGTCCACAGGCCCTCGTCGTTCCGGATTTTCTTGCACCAGGAGCAGATCGGGAGCATGCCCTGGAGGGTGCGGATCTCGTTGAGGCTCTGCTGGAGCGCCAGGTTCGCCTCGTGCAGGTGCTTCCGCTCCTCGTCGTGGGTGGCCACCACCACCCACAGCATCAGGACGCAGGCCACGACGCTGACCAGGAACCCTGTGGTGAGGTCGAGGTAGCGGTCGAAGGGCGTCTGGAACGGAATCGACCAGCCGGGGTGCATGTGGTCCAGGGCCAGCAGCGCCAGCACGTCCGCCAGGAAGAGGATCAGGTAGACCCAGCGCTCCCGCCCGCGGAAGAAGATGCCGTTGATCATGACGCCAGCGAAGAAGAACATGGCGATGCTGCCCTGGGAGCCTGCGTCTGTGAACCAGCACAGGTTGAGGACCAGGGCCACGATCCCGAAGAAGGTGCGCATGTAGTGGGATCCGCGGAGCGAGGCCCGGTAGAGGGCCAGGGCCACCAGCCCGAAGACGGCGATGGTGGCATTGAGCATCCACGGCAGGTTCTGGATCGTGTTCACCGGGATGACGACGGCGAAGGAGAGGAAGGCCGCCGCCAGGCAGAGCAGACGGAAGAGCCGGAGCTCCATGTTCGGTTCCTGGGCGGGGGAGAACTCGTATCGAAGGGAAGCGAGGAAGGACTTCAAGGGCTGGATCCCTGGGGCGGATGGGCTCAGCGCAGTCTACTCGCCTCGGCGGCGAACGCATCCAGGGCGCGGTAGTAGGGATCGATGCTGGGGATGAAGTGGCGCTCGTTGGCCGCGTGGGGGCCGATGCCCGTCTGGCCCCACACCACGGCCTGCCCACCGGGGGCGAAGCGGGCGGAGGTGCCGGCGCCCTTGCGGCCCAGGCGCACGTCGCCTCCGGCGGTGGTGATGCCCGCCAGCAGGGCCTTGAGGTAGGGATTCTCGGGATCGCAGGCCACGCCGGGCTCCCAGGCGGAGGGCAGGAACTCCAGCTGCAGCTCGGCGGCCAGGGCCTCGATCTCCGCCCGCATCTTTGACACATCGTCCTGGGGGATGGCGCGGATCTCTACGCCCAGGGAACCCCGGTCCGGGGTGATGTTGTAGATGCCCGGCGTGCCCACCTGGATGTAGGCGAAGCGGGCCAGGGACTGCCAGCCGTCGCTGGACTTGAGCGTCAGGTGCTTCGCGAACAGCTCGCGCAGGGACTCCCGGGCGCTGAGCAGCCGCTCGGTGAGGTCGCTGCCGCCGGCCAGGCCGCTGTGGCCCCGGGTGCCGTGGGCGATGAGCTCGAAGCGCAGGACGCCGCGGTTCTGGGTGCAGACCTCGCCCCACAGCTCGGTGCCCTTCTCGCCAGTGCGCTCCCCCGCGATGAAGAAGGAGGGCTCATAGTCCCACTCGTCTTTGAGCGCCTTCAGCACGTGGGGCGTGCCCATGGGCTCCAGCTCCCCGTTCTCCTCGTTGCCCACCAGCAGCAGGTTGATGGGCGGATAGGGCGCGCCCTTCCTGAGCGTGTCCTTCATCCAGACAAGGTAGGTGGAGACCACGGTCTTCATGTCCGCCGCGCCACGGCCATACAGGTAGTCGCCCTGGATCCGCGGTTCGAACTGGGTGTCGTCCGGCTCGGGCTCCACCACGTCGAAGTGGCCGCATAGCATGGCCGGGGCCTTCTCGCCGCCGGGGAAGTGGGCCAGCACCGCCGGGAAAGGGCCCTGGTCGAAGGTGCGCACGGGCACGCCGTGATTGCGGAGGTAGTCATGGACGAAGGTGGCGGCGCGGTGCACCTCGGGCAGCCGCTCCTCGGGGCAGGCCGTGACGCTGGGGATGCGCACCAGGCGCTGGGAGAGGGCGACCACTTCCGTGGTCTTGTCGGGGTAGTCCGCATCCACCAGGTTTTCAGGCCGGGGCTGGAAGCGGACGGGGGCCTGGGGATCCAGGGTCACCTCGTCGCGGGCATGCTCCACGAAGTCGCGCAGCTTGCCCTCCTCGTCACCGAGGTCTGCCAGGTGGGCCGTGATGGCCTCCACTTCGTCGCGCACCCGGAGCTTGCGGGATTCCGCCAGCTCCACCAGCAGGTCTGGGGGCACGATGTCCGAGCTGCCGAGCCGGGCCTTCAGGGTCTGACGGATGCGCTCGGCGGTGCTCGGGGCGCCCGCAGCCAGGTCGCGAAGCGGCTGGAGGTCGTCCCACAGGCCCAGGGCCTCGGCCAGCGGCCGCATCTGGAGGAGGGTCCAGTCCAGGAAGGCGGACAGGGACACGGGCTTGGCCGTGAGGGGATCCTCCATGACGCCGCGCAGGCCCTCCTTGGCGGCCAGCTCCTCGTTGCGCCGGGCCCGCTTGATGTCCTCGGCGTCGTAGCGGAAGCCGCGGGCGAAGTCGGGATCCGCATAGAAGCGGAGCAGCAGCAGGTGCTTCAGCGTGAGGTTGGCGATGTCCAGGGCCAGGTCGTGGCCGGGGTCATCGGTGCGCACCTCCACGCGGGCCATGGGCAGGTCGATGCGGGCGAAGAGGTTCTGCCGCTCGATCTGGGCGGCCATGTCCTCCACATTGCGCGTCTGCCCTGCGGCGAAGAGCCCCCGGGCGTAGATGTCGTGCAGCTGGTCGCTGGTGACCTGGATGAGCCGCTCCACGGGCTCTGCCTGGGAGCGGGCGCGGACCGGGATCCAGTTGTTGTTGCCGAAGCGAACGCCGCTGCGCACCAGGTCGTAGGACAGGCGCAGGTAGTCGGGGTGGCTGCGGTTCAGGTCCGGCACGTCCAGGGCCGGCGGGTTCGGGAAGGTGAGGTTCCGCACGGATTCGTAAGGCGTGAGCCGCACCACGGGCTTGCCGTCCTCCTCCGAAGCCTGGAGGGGCGTGCTGGCGCTGGTGGCGATGAAGAGCGCGGCGAAGGCGCGCATGAGCCGGGTGCCCGTGATGTAGACCCGGTTCTTGTAGTCATCCAGGTGCGTGTCGCCCCGCTCGCTGGCGGACAAGTGCATGAAGTCCCAGGCCAGCATGGGCTCGGGCAGGCTCAGGTTGGAGTGGGTGCCGGCCGTGGCCAGCTCGGTGCCGTACATGTCCACGCAGCGCTGCAGGTAGCGGCGCTTGGCCAGGTGCCAGGACTCGGGCACGCAGTCCGGGCCGATCTTGGGCAGCACGAGGAGGTTGCCGTGCCAGTAGTGGAGCGGCTCCCCGAAGCTGCGGCCGGCCTTGGCCAGGGCGTTGATGAGGGCGCCCTCCAGCAGGCGGCCTTCGTACACCGCCCCCTTCGGGGTGTGGTAGGGCTTGGTCACCCACTCGATCATCCAGTGGAAGACCTCCAGCTGGTGGTATTCCTCGGTCCAGGGCGACAGCACCTTCGAGCGCAGGTGGTCCACGAAGGACATGTGATCGGGCCCGGTGCCCACCGTCAGCAGTGGCCGGAACTGCGGATCCACCAGGTTCCACTCCAGCTCCAGCCCGCAGAGCCCGCCCGAGGGGCGGGTTTCCAGCGCGGTCTGGCGCGCCAGCTGGAACTTCTCGACGAAGGCGTTCAGGTCGAACACTAGGCCTCCAGGCCCTTGAGGGCTTCGAGCAGTCGCTGGGCGGCGCCCTGGGTGCGCTCCACGGGCGTGGCGTAGGAGAAGCGGATCCACTCGCCGCCGTAGGGGCTGAAGAAGGCGCCGGGCACCACCGCCACGCCGTGATTCTCCGCGAAGTGCTGACCCAGGGGCTCGCTGTCCGCCCAGCCCTTGGCCTTCAGGCCCGCGGCCACGTGGATGAAGGCGTAGTAGCCCTGGCCAATGATGTGCGTGAGGCCCTGGGCCTTCAGGAAGTCGCGCAGCCAGGCGCGGCTGGCGCGGCAGGGGCCGGCGATGGGCGCGCTGGCGGCCTGGAAGCCCTGCTCGTAGGCGGCCATGGCCACCGCGAGGCTGAAGAAGGAGGGGATCACCGTGTGGGAGGCCTGGGCCACGATGGTCTTGACCACCTCGGCGTCCGCCAGCAGGTGGCAGTTGCGGATGTTGGACCCACCCAGGCTCTTGGTGATGCCATCCAGCACCATGAGGCGCTTGCGCAGCTCCGGCTTGAAGGCCCGCAGCAGCGCGTTCACGTCGTAGGGTTCGCCGTCGCCTACCGCGTGGTACATCCAGTCGAAGAGCACGAAGGCCACGCCCGCCTCCAGCGCGGCGCGGGCCAGGGCGATCTGGCGCTCCAGGGTGAGGGTCTGCCCCGTGGGGTTGTCCGGGCTGGTGATGACCAGGCCTGCCACCTTGCGGCCGTGCTTCGCAGCTTCAGCCACGCAGGCGCGGATGCCATCCTCCGAGTACGCCCAGCCTTCTTCGGCGCGCCCGGGGGCCCACATCACGTTGGCGCCGATGCCATAGGGGCCCCAGTTGTAGCTGATCCAGGGCACGCGGCTCACCACCACGACGTCGCCCTGGCGGCCATGGCCCAGCGCCATCATCGCGCCGTAGGCCTTCTGCAGGCCGTCGCGGCCGCCCTGGGTGCCGATGACGTTGGCGGTGCCCCAGCCCGTGTCCGGCGCCAGCTTCCAGTAGCTCTCGGCCACCGCCTTGCGGTAGGCCTCGGTGCCGAAGGGCATGTCGTAGGCGGTGCCGTGCTGCTTCTGCAGCTCGAAGGCGCGGTCCAGCAGGGCCTCCGGCACGCCCGGAAGGGAGGCGCCACCATCGCCCTGGCTGGCGTCGAAGATGGGCACGCCGGGCTGCTTCTCCTGGAAGACCTTCAGCGACTTGTTGATGAGGAACATGCGGGAGGCCGGGATGGCCATCATCTTCCCCAGGTGGTCGCTCACCGGAACGAGGTTCGCCTCGGGCACGGCAAAGGCGGGCGTTTCAGGAGAGAGAAGGGCTGCCACGGTACCTCCCGATACGAAAAATGCCGCCCCTGCGGAAACCCGGGGACGACAAGCCTGGGTACAGGCTAGCAGTTCGGACACGGGGCTGAAAGTTATAGAACCTTATGTATCGATAATCGATGCTTATTCATCCAGCGGCAGATCACGGTGCCGGAAGGGCTTCGTTGAAGGGCCCGAGTAGTCCTCGACCCGCTGCCCGGAGCCCCGGAGCAGATAGCGGTAGCTCAGCAGGCCTTCGAGCCCCACCGGTCCCCGGGCGTGGATGCGCCCGGTGCTGATGCCCACCTCGGCCCCGAAACCGTACCGGAAGCCATCGGCGAAGCGCGTCGAAGCATTGTGGAAGACGCCGGCGGCGTCCACCTCGGCCAGGAAACGGGCGGCGGCGGCGGCATCGTCGGTGATGATGGCCTCGGTGTGGCCGCTGCCATGGGCGCGGATGTGGGCCAGCGCCGCATCGAGATCCTCGACGACCCTCAGGGCCAGGATCGGCACCCCGTACTCGGCGTCCCAGTCGGCCTCGGTGGCGGCCAGGAGGGCGGGCGCGAGCTCGCAGCAGCTTGGACAGCCGCGCAGCTCCACGCCCCGGGGCAGGAGGTCCGCCACCAGCGCGGGCAGCAGCCGGGCCGCCGCCCCGCGATGGATCAGCACGGTCTCGATGGCGTTGCAGGCGGAGGGGTACTGGAGCTTGGCATCCCGCACCAGGGCCACGGCCATGGCGGTATCCGCGGCCTCGTCGAGGACCATGTGGCACACCCCGTCGGCATGACCCAGCACGGGAATGCGGGTGGCGGCCTGCAGGCTCAGGACCAGCTCCCGGGAGCCGCGGGGGATGACCAGGTCCACCAGGTCGGGACGCTGCAGGAGCGCCGCCACCGCCGCCCGGTCCGGCAGGCCCTGCACGGCGGCTTCGGGGAGGCCCGCGGCCCCCAGGGCGGTCTGCACCGCGGTGAGTAGGGCCGCGTTGGAGTGGCGGGCCTCGCTGCCGCCCTTGAGCAGCACGGCATTGCCGCTCTTCAGGGCCAGGGCGCTGATCTGGATGAGGGCATCGGGCCGCGATTCGAAGACCACGCACAGCACGCCCAGGGGACAGCTCACCCGGGTGAGCTCCAGGCCCGCGTCGAGTTCACGCCGCAGAGAGACCTGGTGGAGGGGATCCCGGAGGTCCGCCACCGCCCTGACGCCCATGGCCATGGCGTCGAGCTTGGCGGCGTCCAGCTTCAGGCGCTCCAGAGCCGAGGCGTCAATGACGCCTGTGGCGGCGCGCACATCCTGCGCATTGGCCGCGAGGATGGCGGATCCTTGCCGTTCCAGCTCGGCTGCCAACCGCAGGAGTACGTCTGAACGGGGCTCGGCGGGCGTCGTCGCCAGGCGGCGCGAGGCCTCTCGGGCGGCCTGAGCCATGAGGTGGATGGGATTGGAATTTGGGCTCGCCGTGGTCATGACCGGCCTCCCCTGGGCGCGGCGAGGAAGAGGGTCCCCACGGATTCGCCGGAGAGGATCCGGGCCAAGATGAGGTGGGCGAGTCCCGATGCCAGCACCACGGGCACGCCCGACCGCGCAGCGGCGCGGGCCGCCTCCACCTTGCTGACCATGCCGCCCCGGCCGCGATCCGAGCTGCCCTCCAGGTTGGCCTGCAGGTCGGCGCCGAAGGGAACCTCGGTGAGGGGCGTGGCCCCGGGATCGAGGCCGGGGTTGGCGGTGTGCAGGGCCGTCACGTCCGACAGCAGGATCAGCAGATCCGCCTCCAGGTGCGTGGCCACCAGGGCCGACAGGTGGTCATTGTCGCTGAAGATGGGCGTGTGGCCAGGATCCGGGCGTTCCAGCTCCAGGGTGGAGACCGTGTCGTTCTCATTGAGCACGGGGATGGCGCCCAGGTCCAGCAGGGTCTCCAGGGTTCGCCGCAGGTTGGCGTGACGGACGGGATCAGCGAAATCATCTTCGGTAAGCAGGACTTGGGCCGCGCAGAGCCCCATGCGGGCGAAACCCTCCTGGTAGATGGACATGAGCTGGCCCTGGCCGGCGGCGGCGCAGGCCTGCTTCTGGGACAGGCTCTCCGGTTTGATCCCCAGCTGCCGGGCTCCGAGCCCCACGGCACCGGAGGACACCAGCAGGGGTTGGGCGCCCCGGCGGCGCAGCTCCGCCACGGTCTCCATGAGTCCATAGAGGCGGCTGAGGGCCGGGCGGCCCTCGGCATCCAGCACCACCTGGGTACCGAGCTTCAGCACAATCCTTCGCGCGTGGGTGAGCCCGCTGCGCTGGAGGTTTTCCCGGGTGGCCTTCGTAGGCTGGCTCATGGGCATCTGCCTAAAGAAAAACCCCCGATCGCGAGGGGTCGGGGGCGGGAGGGCGGGAAGTCCTGAAGTGGGTTCAGACCCGCAATCCCCCGGCCGCCGGAAGGGCGGGGCAGGGGTTCGGGTTGTGGGTCATGACAGGCATCATGGTGCGCCAAGTGTGACGAGGCGGGGCGGGGGATGCAACGGGAAAGCCCTGGATCAAACCGCCGCCTCGCGCAGGGCCTCCCAGAGCGCTTCCACATGGCGCCGCGTGGTGGCTTCGGCGCCGATGCTGACCCGCAGCATCTGACGGCCCTTCAGCATGGACGGCGTGAGGTAGGCCTTGCCGCTGTCGTTCACCCGGCGGGCAAGCTCCAGGTTGTGGGCGGCGAGGGCGGTTTCGTCGAGGCTCGGCTTGAGGTGGCGGAGGCACACCGTCTGCAGGGGCACCGGGGCCAGGCGCTCCCAGTCCGGCGTGGCGTCCACCTGCGTTTTCAGCCACTGGGCGTGTTCCAGATCCCGCCGCAGGCGGGTCTGCAGGCCCTCCACGCCCACGTCCATGAGGTAGAACCACAGTTTGAGGGCCCGGAAGCGTCGGCCCAGCTGGATGTGCCAGTCGCGGAAGTTGCTCACTTGGCCGTCCTGGGCCGTGCGCAGGTAGCTGGGGTTGGTGCTCATCACGCGGATGAGGTGCTGGGGATCGCGCACGTAGTAGGCGCTGAGGTCGAAGCCCACGCCCATCCATTTGTGGGGGTTGAAGACCAGGCTGTCGGCCCGCTCCACGCCCGCCCACATCCAGCGGCATTCGGGCAGCACCATGGCCGTGCCGGCCAGGGCCGCGTCCACGTGGAGCCACAGGCCATGCTTCTCCGCCAGGTCCGCCATGGCTGCCACCGGATCGAGTGCCGTGGTGCCCGTGGTGCCGACCGCCGCGACGAGCGCACAGGGGCGCAGGCCGATGTTGAGATCCTTTTCAATGGCCTCTTCCAGGAGGTCGAGGCGGATGGCATGGTCCTCGTCCGTCGGGATGAGCCGCAGGAAGCTGCGCCCGAAGCCCGCCAGCAGCGCGGCCTTCTCGATGGAGCTGTGCCCCTGGTCGCTGGCGTAGACCACGAGGGGCGCCTCGCCGCCTTGGAGGCCCTCCGTGTTCTGCGAGTATTCCGAGGCCTTCTCACGGGCGCAGAGCAGGGCCGTGAAGGTGGCGGTGCTGGCGGTGTCGTGGATGACGCCGGTGAAGGCCGGGCTCAGTCCCACCATCTGGCGCAGCCAGTCCATGACCACCTCTTCGACTTCGGTGGCGGCGGGGCTGGTCTGCCAGCTCATGCCCTGGGCGCCGAGGCCGGAGGCGGCCAGATCGCCGAGGATGGAGCTGTAGCTCGTGTTGCTGGGGAAGTAGGCGAAGAAGGATGGGTGGTTCCAATGGGTGATGCCGGGCATCACATCCCGCTCCAGGGCGGCCAGGGCCGCATCCATGCGCCCGCCGTGCTGGGGCGGGTGGTCCGGGAAGGCGGCCCGGATCTCGCCGGGCTTCACCTGGCTCATGACCGGCAGGCGCTCCAGACCTTCGCGGTAGTCCGCGATCCAATCCACGAGCTGGTAACCGAGGCGGCGGAATTCTTGGGCGTCCATGCCTTCAGTGTGGCCGGAACCGGCAGCCCCGGGGAGTCCGGGCGGTCAGGGTTCCAGGCCACTGCACCTTGGCGGCCCCAGAGTGGCCCGGCCACAATGGGCCCAGAGCGAGGAACGGCCACCATGGACATGACCATCGATTTCCCCGGCGGCGCGCGCGTGGACGCGCATTTCGGACCCTTCACGGTCCAGACGGACCAGCCTCCGCAGGCGGGAGGCGAGGGCTCGGCGCCCACCCCCTTTGCGCTCTTCCAGGCTTCCCTTGCCACCTGCGCCGGCATTTATGTGCTGGGCTTCTGCCGCCAGCGGGGCCTCTCATCGGAGGGCATCCGCCTGGTCCAGCGCACCGTTCCCGATCCCGCCACCAACATGGTGGGCCGTGTGGAACTGGATATCCAGGTGCCACCGGACTTCCCCGAGAAGTACCACGAGGCCCTCATTCGCACGGCGAGCCAGTGCACCGTGAAGAAGCACATGGAACACCCGCCCGCCTTCGAGGTGAGAACGGTGGTGGTTGGCTGAGGGCGGGACGCGCTCCGGGTGGCGCGAGCCCTAGTGGTGAGGCAGTGGCCCTGGAACCGCGGCTAGCGGCTTGAAGAACTGCACCTTGCCACTGGCCAGGTTGTAGAGGGCAGGCACGATCCAGAGCTTCTCGCCGGCGGCAAGGTCGCGCAGCAGCGCCGAGCGGTCGAGCATGGCCTGGGCCTGGCGGCGGGCATTGGCCTCCTCCAGCCGGCCCAGGTGCGCCTTGGCATCCTCGTTGGGATCCTGGGGCGTGCTTTCCAGCAGTCCGGCCATGCCCGCCTGCAGCGCCCAGAGGTTGCCGGGCAGGGACTTGCCGTTGGCCTCGCGCACGGCCTTCACGGCCCCGCAGCTGCTGTGGCCCATGACCACGATGAGCTTGGAGCCCAGATGCTCCGCAGCGTATTCGGCCGAGGCGATGCCTTGCAGGTCCGGCGCATTGCCGGCTTCGCGGATGGTGAAGAGGCGCCCCGCCTCCTGGTCGAAGAGGAGGGCATCGGGCACCCGGCTGTCTGAGCAGGTGAGGATCACGGCGAAGGGTGCCTGGCCGCCGACCAGGGCCGCGCGCATGGCCGCGTCCCGGCCGCTGTCCAGGGTCCGGGTGCGCTTGCCGGCGACGAAGCGAGCGTTGCCGGCGCTGAGCTCGGCGAGGGCCGCGCTGGGGCTGTCCGGCGCGTCGGCGGTGGGGGCCGGGCCGTGGGTCGCCGGAGCACTGGCCTGGACCGCGGCCTTCGGCTTGGCCTTGGCCGCCGGGGCGGCGTGCTCCTCGGCGGGCAGGGCGACGGCGGTGGTGGCGAGGAGCAGGGGCAGCAGGCGCATGGGAACTCCAGGGGCCTCCACTGGATCGGAGCGGGGCCCCAGGGACATGAGTCGCGGCCGGGAATCCGGCCGCCCACTTCATGAACAGTGGGCCGGGCTGGTTGCTGGCGGACTCCCGAAGCAGTCCCAGGGCAGTTTCAGGATGCTACTCGTAGCGGAGGGCCTCGATGGGGTCCTGCTTCGCGGCCTTCAGGGCGGGCCACAGCCCGAAGATCAACCCCACGGCGGTGCTGACGCCGAAGCCCAGGGCGATGCTCCAGAGGGGCGCCGCGGCGGGGAAGTCGAAGACCAGGCGCACCAGCATGGCGATGCCCAGGCCCACGCCGATGCCAATGGCGCCACCGACGCCGGTGAGGGTGATGGCCTCCACCAGGAACTGCATGGCGATGTCCTTGCGGGTGGCCCCAAGAGCCTTGCGCACGCCGATCTCGCGGGTGCGCTCGGTGACGCTCACCAGCATGATGTTCATGACACCCACGCCGCCCACCAGCAGGGCGATGCCGGCGATGAGGATCATGGCCCCGGCGATGCCGCCGGTGATGGCCCGGAAGGTCTCCAGCTGGCCCTCGCTGGTGAAGATGGCGAAGTCGTTCGGCTCTTTGGCCTTCAGCCCGCGCCGCGTGCGCAGAATCGAGATGCCCTGGTCCGTCATCGCCTGCTGCTCCTTCGGATCCCGCGGGATCGTGGCGATGTGGATGGTGTCCCCGTTGCTGTTCTTCACATCCGGGAACATCTCGTCGAAGGTGCTGAAGGGGATGAGCACGATGTTGTCGGCGCTGCCGCCCAGGAAGGATCCCCGCTTCTCGAGCAGGCCGATGACGCGGAAGGCCACGCCGTTGATCAGCAGTTCCTGGTTGATGGGGTCGCGGTGGAACCAGAGGGCGTCGGCCACGTCGGGTCCGACCACGGCGGTCCGTGCCGAGTGGCTGACGTCGGCATCCGCGAAGAAACGGCCGTCCGAGATGCTCGCGTTGTTGGCGGGGGCATAGTCGGGCACCACGCCGGCCAAGGTGGGGCCGTTGGCCTCCTTGCCCTTCCGGTTCTTGAAGGTGGTGGAGGCCGCCAGGCCCGGCAGGTTGAGGTAGCGCTCGGGGCTCACGGCGGCGGCCAGGGTGTTCAGGCGCTTCAGGGCGTGGGCGTCCTCCAGGGTCAGGTCGCGGCGCCGGCGCTGCTCCTCCGGCGGTCCCGTGGGGCCGCCGCCGAAGCGGGGTTCGAACTTCTGGTACTGCACCAGGGTGGTGCCGAAACTGGAGAAGGCGCCGGTGATGGCGTCGTTGAAGCCGGCCACGAAGCTCACCATGGCGATGACGGTGGCCACGCCGGAGACGATGCCCAGCAGCGTCAGGAAGCTGCGCAGCCGCTGCACGAGGATCGAACGCATGGCGAAGCGGACGTTCTCGAGCCCCATGCTGCGGATGGCTGAGCGGGTGCGGGCCGATGCCATGGTGGCTCCTACTCGGCCCGGAGGGCGTCGATGACGGGGAGGTTGGCGGCCCGGCGGGCCGGGAGGAAGCCCGCCAGCAGGCCCACCACCGTGGAGAGCCCCACGCCCATCAGGACGATGCCCAGGGTGATCTGAGCCGGGAAGCCGGTGGCGGCCTTGACCAGCAGGGCGATGCCTCCGCCCAGCAGGACGCCGACCACGCCGCCGGCCATGGAGAGGAGGGAGGCCTCCAGCAGGAACTGCCGCTGGATGTCGCGCTTCCGGGCGCCCAGGGCCATGCGCACGCCGATCTCCTGGGTGCGCTCCGCCACGCTCACCAGCATGATGTTCATGATGACGATGCCGCCCACGCCCAGCGACACGGAGGCGATGAGGGTGAGTAGCACGAAGGTGGCCGTGCTGATCTGGCGCCAGAGCTCCTGGAGCTGGTCCTGGGTGAGGAAGCCCACGGGGTCGGGGTCGCGCCAGGAGGTGTGCCGCAGGGCCCGCAGGAAGGCCCGGGTCTCATCGATGGATTCGCTCAGGCCCTCCACGCCGCCCCGGGCCTTGATGAAGTAATCGAGCGGGTCGTTGGGTGCGAAGAAGTTCTTCCGGTAGACCTGGAAGGGGATGACCACCAGCTGGTCGCGGTTGATGCCCAGCCCCTTGCCCTCCTTCATCATGTGGCCGATGACCCGGAAGGGTTGGCCCCGGACGAGGATCATGCGGCCGATGGGATCCTGGTTGGGGAACAGCTCCTCCTTGATGTCGGCGCCGATGACCGCCACATTCTGGGCGGCCTCATCCTCGCCCTCGGTGAAGAAGCGGCCATTGCCGCCGGTGTCCAGGTTCAGGATCCGGGCGAAGTTGGCGGTGCTGCCCACCACGAAGGTGTCCGCCAGCCGGTGGCTGCCGTAGCTGACGGGCAGGGTCTTGAAGGAGCGGGTCGCCGTCATGGCGGCGTGGCTGAGGACGCCGCTGCTGATCCGCTGGTACTCCTCCCAGGTGAGCTGGGGCCGCTTGATGGCCTGCAGGAACTCCTCGCGGCTGCGGATGATGCCAAAGCGCGTGACGATGTACATGTCCGGGGAGAGGACGATCACCTTCTCCTGGACATAGCGGTTCAGGCCCGTGATGATCCCCACCACGCCCACGATGGTCGTGACGCCGATGATGATGCCCAGCAGGGTCAGGAAGCTGCGGAGCTTGTGGGCCCGGATGGCCCGGAGGGCCACCCGGAACAGCTCTTGATAGTTCATGTGGCTTACCCTCAGCCCTTCTTCTCGTCCTTCTTGCTCTTGCTCTTGTCCTCGCGGACCAGTTCACCGCCCTTGAGGTCGCGGAGGATCCGGAACGGTCCGGTGATGACGGTCTCGCCACCCTTGAGGCCGTCGAGCACCTCGACGTTCAGGTCGCCCAGGAGGCCCGTCTTGACCGGGAGGAACTTGGTCTTGCCCTGGCCGTCGAAGAGCCAGACACCCTCCTCGTCCCGGGGCGCGCCGGGTTTCAGCACCTCGCCGGCCTTGGGCTTGATCTCCCGCGTCACCAGAGACTGGATGGGGATGGCCAGGACCTGTTCGCGGCTGCCGGTGAAGATGTCCGCCTGGGCGGAGAGGCCGGGCTTGATGGTGAGGGGCGGGTTCTTGATCCAGACCTTGACCTTGAACTTGATGGCCTCGTTGGCGCTGAGCTTCAGGATGGGGCTGCCGCCCACTTCCGTGACTTCGCCGTCGAAGGTCTGGTTGGGATAGGCGTCGATGCGGACCTGGGCCTTCTGGGCCAGCTTCACGGTGGGGATGGAGGCTTCGTCCACTTCCATCTCGGCCTCGACCTTGCTCATGTCGGAAACCGTCACGAGCACGGTGCCGGCCGAGTTCTGGATGCCGGGCACGGCCGTCTCGCCCAGCTCGATGCGGCGGGCTGTGACCACGCCGTCCATGGGCGCGGTGATGGTGGAATTCCGCAGGCCCACCTGGGACTGGTTGAGGTTGGCCTTGGCTTGGTCGGCCCGGCGCCGGGCGGTCTCCTGAGTGGCCTGGGCGGTTTCGAAGGTGGTTTTGGCCCGCTCGAAGTCGGCGGCGGAGATGATGCCCGCGGCGCGGTTCGCCTTGGCCCGCTCGAAGTCGGATCGAGCCTGGGCCAGGTTGGTCGTGGCGGAGATCAGGTCCGATTGGGTGGCATGGAGGTTGGCTTGCATGGCCTCGGTATTGGCCTTGGCGCTGCGCGGGTCGATCTCCATGAGGAACTGGCCCTTCTTGACGCGATCACCCTCCTTGACGGCGAGCCTGGTCACCTGGCCCATCACGTTCGCGGAAATGTCGGCCTTGGTCACCGCCTGGATCTTGCCGTTGGCGCTGACCTTCGACTGCAGGTTCTCGCGCCCGACCTTGGCCACCTGCACGGCCAGGCCCTTCTCCTGCATGCCGGCAATGGCGACGCCGCCCACCAGGACGACCGTCAGTCCCCCGCCAAGAATCCACAGCTGCTTCCGCTTCATGTCGAAGACCTCCCCAAGGGGCAATAGATTCTTAATCTTCGCGCATTTGGCCAAGCGGTTTAGTGAATGAATTGGTCTTAAATGAAAATTATTTCTATTGTGCTTCGGAAAATTAATTAGAAAATGGTTTCATCTGAAGAGGGTGATGGTGACTCGATCTTTCCTGTTCGCTTCCTGGTTGGGCCTGGTGGCCGTGGGCCCCATCCTGGCTGCCTCGGCCAGCAGCGGCTTCGTGAGCGGCCGGGTGGCCGATGACCAGGGGCGCCCCGTGGCCGGCGCCACCCTGATCCTGTCGAATCCCGTCTCGGGCTACCGGCAGAAGGCCCGGAGCGATGCCAAGGGAGCCTTCGCCTTCCAGAACGTGCCCTTCAACAGCTACCACCTGGACATCCAGGCCGCGGGGCTCCTGCCGGGCCACCTCGACATCGATGTCCACAGCCAGCTGCCCCTGGTGGTGCCCGTGGCCCTGAAGCCCGAGGGCGCCTTGGTGGTGGTGGAGGAGAACCTGCGGCTGGTGGAGGACCACCCCTCCACGCACCTCGACATCGACAAGAGCGCCATTGAGCGCACCCCCGCTGCCGTGCAGAGCCGGGCCATGGAGAGCATCCTCCTGGCCACCCCGGGCTTCGTGGCCGACGAGAACGGTCGCTTCCACTTCCGGGGCAGCCACGGGCAGATGACCTACGTGGTGGATGGCATCCCGGTATCCGACCAGCTGCACGCCACCTTCAGCAACAGCCTAGATCCCTCCCAGGTGGAGAGCATGGAGGTCATCACCGGCGGTGTCTCCGCGGAGTACGGCGGCAAGCCCGTGGTGGTGGTGAACGTCACCACGAAGTCGGGCCTGGGCACGCCCAACGGCTTTGAGGGCGAGGCCTCCTTCGGCGCCGCGCGGTTCCGCACGGCCGAGGCCGGCTTCAGTGCCAGGGGCGGGGCGGCCTCCTTCGGCTGGTTCGTGAGCGGGGCGGCCAGCGAGAGCGACCGGTTCCTGGATCCCGTCAACTTCGAGAACTTGCACAACCACGGCCGTACCGGTCGCCTTTTTTCGCGCTTCGACTGGATCCTCGGCAGCCAGGACACGCTGCGCTTCTCGCTGTCGGGCGGGCGCACGGAGCGCGAGGTGGCGAACCTGGCCTCGCAGCAGGCGCGGGGGCAGGACCAGCAGGCGGCCACCTCGGACGCCAGCGCGAGCCTGGCCTGGACCCACCTGTTCAGCGCGGGGCAGAGCCTCGATGCGTCGGTGTTCTTTCGGGCCTCCCGCGCCGAGCTGAAGCCCAGCGAGAACCTGGTGGACGGGTTCGCCGCGGGCGGCCATCTGGATTTCCCCTTCTGGGCCAGGCAGGACCGCAGCCTGGACAACCTCGGCCTCCAGGCCTCGTACACCCAGCGCTGGGGCAAGGAGAACCTCACGAAGGTGGGCTTCCAGCGCATCGTCTTTCCCATCCACGAACGGTTCGATTTCGCCATCACCGACGCGGCCAAGGTCCCGGACTCCGGAGATCCGCTGTACCCCTACACACCGGCCGGCGGGGGGCATGTCTTCCGGTTCGACGGGCGGCTGCGGCCCACGCTGACCTCGGCCTTCATCCAGAACGACCTCCACCTCGGGGCCCTGTTCCTGGCCCTGGGGCTGCGACACGACGCCTACACGGTGGCCGATGTTTCCGACAACCAGCTCCAGCCGCGCCTGGGCCTCAGCTACCGCTTCGATGCCACGGGCACCGTGCTGCGCGCCAGCTACGACCGCCTGATGATCCTGCGTGAGCACGAGAACCTCGCGCTCTCCCTCTCCCAGCAGGCCTGGGACCTGGGCCCCTACGCGGGCACCGCTCGTCAGCCGCTGCGGCCCGAGCACCAGGACTCCTTCAGCTACGGCGTGGAGCAGCAGCTGGGCAAGGCCGGGCGCGTGATGCTCGAGTACTGGGAGAAGCAGAGCCGCAATGCCGGCGACAACGCGCAATTCCTCAACACGGGCGTGCTGTTTCCGGTCAGCGCCGACCGGGGCATCTTCCGTGGCATGAACCTGCGCGTGGATCTGGTGCCCGTGAAGGGCTGGTCCGGGTACCTGAGCCTGGGCCGCACCCGGGCCATCTTCCAGGCGCCCCTGGTGGGGGGGCTCCAGCTTGAGGCCCCCGAAGCCGCCCCGGGCGAGCGCTTCCTCATCGACCACGACCAGAAGCTCAGCGCCCAGGTGGGCCTCACGTTCGAACGGGATGGATTCACCGCGCAGGTCATCGGCCGCCACGACTCGGGCCTGGTCGCGGCGGACCCGGCCGAGGCGGGCGGTGATCCCGACTACGCCTTCGGCGCGGGCTACGTGCGGAAGGATTCCGAAGGCACCTGGCGGATCAAGCCCCGTACGACCTGGGACCTGAGCCTAGCCCAGGAGTGGAAGCTGGCGAAGGGCCGGCTGGCCCTGGGGCTGGACCTGCTCAACGCCACCAACGAGAAGGGCCTCTACAACTTCCTCAGCACCTTCGGCGGCACCCACGTTGTCCCGCCCCGCACCCTGGCGGGACGGGTGAAGGTCAGGTTCTGAGCCGGGCCCCTCAGGTCCGGAACTGCCGCATCATCATGGAGAGCTGATCCGCGATCCGGGCCAGATCCGAGGCCGTCCGGGCCACTTCCTCGACGGTGATGGCGACCTGGCCGATGTCCTGGGAGGTCTGCGCGGTCTGGCCGGCATTGTGCTCGATCTGCTCCGCGACTTCCTGGCTGGTCCGGTTCTGCTCCTCGGTGGCGGCCTGGATCTCTCGCATCATGCTCGATAGGGACTGGATGTAGTCGCGGATTTCCGAAAGGGACTTCACGGAGCGGGCCACGGTCGCCTGTCCGGTGCCCACGGCCTCCTGGGCTCCCTCGACGATCACGGAGATCTCCTTGGCGGAGGCTGCGGACCGCTCCGCGAGCTTGCGGATCTCCTCGGCCACCACCGCGAACCCCTTGCCCATGGCGCCTGCCTTCGCGGCCTCGATGGCCGCGTTCAGGGACAGCAGGTTCGTCTGGCGGGCGATGTCCTGGATCACCTGGACGCCCCGGATGATCTGGGCGGTGGCTTCCGTGATCGAGGCCATGGACTGCTCTGTGGCCTGGCCGGCCTCATCGCCGTCCTGGCTGGCCCTCACCGCGGCTTGGGCCTTGGCTTCCGCGCTGCGGACGCTGGCCGACACCTGCTCGATGGAGGCCGAGAACTGGGTGATCGCCGCGGCGATGCGGTCGGATCCGGCCCGTTGGTCGTCGGTGTTCCTGGCGATGGATGCGGTGGTGGACGATAGCTCCTGGGCCGAGGCCGAGAGCTGGGTGGACCCGCTGGCGATCTGGGTGGCCTCGCCGTTGATGCGCTGCACGAGGCCCCGGAGCTGGCCCTCCATCTCGCGGATGGCCGCGAGGACGCTCGCCTCGGCGCCGGGCTTGACCGCCACGGCCACGGTGAAGTCGCCCCGCGCGACCTGCCCGACCACTTCGGCCGCATAGGCAGGCTCGCCTCCGATCTGGTTCCTGAGGCCCCGGTAGAAGTACACCGAAGAAGCCAACCCTCCGGCGATGGCGCCGAGGCCGATCAATGCGGACCAGAGGATGGCCCGGCTCCGGAGCGTGTCAAAGGCCTCATCGGCCTCCTTGGCCTCCTTGTGCATGGCCTCGGCCAGGCGTTCCAGAGGTGCCGCGATGCCCTTCACCCACTTGTCGGATTCCTCGTCCAGAGCCCGCAGGTCTGCACCAAGGTCGTCCACCTTCTTGCTCTTGAGGGCGGGCAGGACCCTGGTCTCAAAGTGGAGCACCAGGCCGTCGTAGGAACGGCGGGCCGCCTGGCACCACGCCTGCTGCTCACCGGGAGCCACGGCCTCGGTGAGGGCCTTGAAGTCCTCATCCGTTTCCTTTCGGATGGTCTGCCACTCCTTGCCGGAGGCTGCGAAGTCCCGGTTGATCACCGCGTCCGCGATGACGCGATAGAGCTTGTTGCCCATGCCGGCCCCTTCGGTGGCCATCTCGGCATTCAGGGCCTTCCTGGCTCCGATGTCCTGCACCCGGCCCAGCTCGAACATGAAGACCACGGCGAGGATGCCATTGAGCACCAGGCAGCCGAGGGTGATGCCCGCCGACAGGGAGAGCTGCTTCTTCAGGGACAGTGCCATGACCCGACTCCGGAATCGGCCCGACAGGGTGGTGGATCAAACCGACCCGGTGCGGGCGTGGCGGGTCGGATCAAGGCGGTGCCACACCAGGCCCTTCGGAACCGGCTGGATCGTGCATGAGTCCGGGCGTCGGCGGCCCGGGCCGATGGGTCAGCGCGGCTTCGTGAAGGGGTGCTCGAAGCTCAGATAGAGGAAGATGGCCTTCTCGCCGCGGCTGGCGCCAACCCCGATGGGCACGGCGATGCCGGGCACGACCTGAAGGCCGCTGGGGAAGTTGTAGGCCCAGCGGATGCCAGGGCTCAGGTAGGTCGCGGTCTGGGCCTGGGTCTGGTCCGGGCCCACCACGACCTGGTTGCGGGCGTGGACGTATTCCAGCATCACGTTGAAGCGGGGGTGGGCCAGCCAGATGAAGCTCTGGCCGAAGGCGACATCCTGAGTGGTGGCCTTGTCCCCGATCGGGTTCTTGGCGTTGGGGGTGCGGGTGGCCCCGGCATTGAAGTGGCCCACGAAGGCGGAGCCCAGCGTGAAGCTCACGGGCAGGTTGACCTGGTAGCCGGTGGCGCCCTTTCCGTAGCCCGCCTTCTCGTCGCCCGTGGGCAGCAGGACGCTGAACCGCGGGGAGATCGCCACCGCGGCATCGCCATCCCCGAGCAGCTGGTAGCGGTAGTTCAGGGCCACGTCGCCGAAGGCCTGCTTGCCATCCAGGGAGGCGCCCAGCCGCTGCCAGGGCAGGGTGAAGCTGAACTGGTGCTTCTGGCTGAAGACGGGCCACTCCTGGGTGAAGGTGTAGATCCAGTCCTTGGATTCCTGGTAGCGGGTGAAGGTGCTGATGTGCTGCACCACCCCGGTCTCCTGGTTGTAGGCCTCTTCCACGAGGAAGGAGTTGTCCTGGATGGGGCCTTCCTTCTTCTCCTGGGCAACCAGGGAGGCGGCAAGGAACAGGACCGGCACGATGCGGGTGAGGGGGGAGGTGGGGTTCGTCATGTCTATGATCCTGAGTCTCAATTGTGAAGCATTCAAGACATCCTGGTTTCCAAGTGACGCGGGTCACCCGATCCAGGGGGCGGAAGGGCTGGTGGTCATCTCTTCTTTACATCGAGTGGAATTGGCCCGGCTTGATTCTGCGCAGGGAGCGCCCCGGCGGTCTGCGGATACTTAGTGATACGATGGTCTTTCTCTGACCCTGTCTGGAGCCCGCATGAAGCCCCGTTCCCTAGCCCTGTCCCTTCTGGGTTTCACCCTGGCCGCCGCCGCCCTGCGGGCCGAGGAGGGCATGTGGACCTTCGACAACCTGCCCACCAAGGCCATCCAGGCCAAGTACGGCTGGGCTCCCGATCAGGCGTGGCTGGATCACCTGCGCCTCTCCTGCCTGCGTTTCCCCGGGGCCTCGGGCTCCTTCGTGAGCCGGGACGGCCTGGTGCTCACCAACCACCATGTGGGCCGCGGATGGATCCAGCGGGTGAGCAGCAAGGAGCACGACTACGTCAAGAACGGTTTCAGCGCCCCCAGCCGGGAGGCGGAGATCAAGGTGCCCGGGCTTGAGCTCGTGACGCTCATGGCCATGGACGACATCACCGAGCGCCTGGCCAAGGCCGTGAAGGCGGGCCTGCCCGAGAAGGAGGCCCTGAAGGCCCGCGAGACCGAGATCGAGAAGATCAAGAAGGAGATGCAGGAGAAGAGCGGCCTCATCTGCGAGCACGTGAGCCTCTACCAGGGCGGCGAGCACTGGATCTACACCTACAAGAAGCACACCGATGTGCGGCTGGTGTTCGCACCCGAGCTGCAGGTGGCCCTGTTCGGCGGCGACTTCGACAACTTCACCTACCCCCGCCACAGCCTGGACATGACCCTGTTCCGCGTCTACGAGAACGGGAAGCCCTACCAGCCGAAGGACTTCCTCAAGTGGACGGAGACAGGCCTCAAGGCGGGCGACCTCACCTTCGTGACCGGGCACCCCGGCCGCACCAACCGCCAGGACACCCTGGCCCAGATGGTCTACGCCCGTGACTGGGCGCTCCCCATGGGCCTGAAGGACATGGAGGCACGCCGCCAGGCGCTGATCGACTTCGGGAAAGCCTCCCCGGAGGCGGCGCGCCAGGTGGAGACCCAGATCCTGGGCATCGAGAACGGCCTCAAGGCCCGCAACGGCTACCTCGCCGGGCTGAAGAACAGGGAGGCGCTGGACCACATCAAGGCGCACGAGGAGGCCCTGCGCGCCAAGGTGGCCAAGACGCCCGCGCTGCAAACCGAGGCCGGACAGAGCTGGACGCGGATCGAACAGGCCATGAAGGCCGCCCGGGGGCTCATCAAGGAGCAGACCTACGTCGGCACCGCCTATTCCACCCTGCTGGGCCACGCCCTCTCCCTGGTGCGCATCACCGACCAGGAGGACCTGCCCAGCGACCAGCGGCTGCCCGAGTTCAGCGATGCCAACCTGAAGGCCGCGAAGGCCCGCCAGGGCGTGCCCGGCCCCTTCTACAAGGAGCAGGAGATCTTCATGTTCACGCGCGGGTTGGCCCAGGCCGCCCGGGAGCTGGGTCCGCAGCACCGCTTCGTGAAGGCTATGCTGGGGGGCAAGTCCCCCGCCGAGGTGGCCAAGGCCGCCGTGGAGGGCTCCAAGCTCAGCGATCCCGCCGTCCGCAAGGCCCTGCTGGCCGGAGGCAAGAAAGCCGTCGCGGACAGCGCCGACCCCATGATCCTCCTCGCCCGGAAGCTCGAACCTCTCACCCGGGAACTCCGGAAGAAGCAGGATGAGCAGGTCACCAGCGTGGTGGCCGAGCATGGCGCGCGCATCGCCAAGGCTCGCTTCGCGGTCTACGGCAAGAACACCTACCCCGACGCCACCTTCACCATGCGCCTCACCTACGGGCCCGTGGCCGAGTACAAGGCCAACGGCACCCTGATGCAGCCCTTCACCACCTTCGGCGGCCTCTTCGACCGCCACGACGGCTGGGGCGGCAATGCGGCCAAGGCCCACGACGGCGCCTGGGCCCTGCCGCAGCGCTGGATCGACCGGCGCGGCGCCCTGGATCCCACCGTCCCCCTCAACTTCGCGCACAAGGTGGACATCATCGGCGGCAATTCCGGCTCTCCCGTGGTGGACCGGAAGGGCGAGGTGGTGGGCCTCATCTTCGATGGCAACATCGAGATGCTGCCCGGCAACTACTATTACGACGAGGCGGCCAACCGGGGCGTCTCGCTGGACGCCCGCGCCATCCTCCACGCCCTCGACAAAGTCTACGGCGCCACGGCGCTCGTGGCCGAGCTGACCGGCAAGTAACCCGCCCGACCTTTGGAGACACCATGCGCCGCCTTTCCGCCCTCGCCCTCATGCTGGCCCTTCCCGCGCTGCGCGCCGAGGAGGGCATGTGGACCTTCGACAACCTGCCCCTGAAGCAGCTCAAGCAGAAGTACGCCTTTGAGCCCTCGAAGGATTGGATCGACCACGTGCGCCTCTCCACGCTCACCCTGGGCGGCTGCACGGGCTCCTTCGTGAGCGGCGACGGCCTGGTGCTCACCAACCACCACTGCACCCGCGGCTCCATCCAGCGCCTGTCCACCAAGGAGCGCGATCTGGTGAAGAACGGCTTCGTGGCCATGACCCGCGACCAGGAGCTCAAGATCCCCGGCCTCACCTACCGCACGCTCATGGCCATGGAGAACGTGACCGAGCGCGTGGCCAAGGCCGTGCCCGCGGGGCTCTCCGAGAAGCAGGCTGCCGAGGCCCGCGCCAAGGAACTCGATGCCATCAAGGCTGAGCTGGAGAAGGCCGGGGGCCTCACCTATGACGCCGTGAACCTCTACCAGGGCGGCGAGACCTGGATGTACGGCTTCAAGGTCTTCAAGGATGTGCGCTTGGTGGCCGCCCCTGAGATCGCCGTGGCGGCCTTCGGGGGCGACTACGACAACTTCACCTACCCCCGGCACGACCTGGACTTCTCCCTGGTCCGCGTCTACGAGAACGACAAGCCCTACAACCCGCCCCACCACCTGACCTGGAGCACCGAGGGCCTGAAGACCGGCGACCTCACCTTCGTGGTGGGCCACCCGGGCCGCACCAGCCGCCTGCAGACCTTCGCCCAGATGAAGTACGACCGCGACTTGGGCATCCCCGCGTACCTGAAGAACGCCGACCGTACGCGCGGCATCCTCGAGGAGTACGGCAAGCGCAGCCCCGAGCACGCCCGCCAGGTCCAGACCCTCATCCTCGGCGTCAACAACGGCGCGAAGGCCAACGAGGGTTCGCTGGCCGGGCTGAAGGACCCCGAGGCCATGAAGCGCATCGAGGCCGACGAGAAGGCCCTGAAGGCCGCCGTGGCCAAGAACCCCAAGCTGGCGGCCACCACGGGCCAGAGCTGGGCCAAGATCGAGCAGGCCCTGAAGACCCAGGCCGGGTTGATCAAGGAAACCCAGTACGTGGGTTCCGCCCGGTCCACCACCCTGGGCCAGGCCCTGGCGCTGGTGCGTCTCGCCGAGCAGCTGGCGCTGCCCGTGGAGAAGCGCCTGACGGAATACCGCTCCGAGAGCGGCCTCAAGACCCTGAAGACGCGCCTGGCCGGGCCCGCCATGGGCATGATGGGCCAGGCCCCCAACCCCGAGCAGGAGGTCCTCCTCTTCACCCGCGGCCTGGAGGATGCGGCCAAAGAGCTGGGGTCCAAGCATTCCTTCGTGGTCACCATCCTCGGCAGCCGCAAGCCTGCGGAGGTGGCCAAGGCTCTGGTGGAGGGCACCAAGCTGGGCGACCCCGCTGTGCGCAAGGCCCTGGTCGAGGGCGGCGCCAAGGCCGTGGCCGAGAGCACCGATCCCATGGTCCAGCTGGCCCGCAAGCTGGAGCCCACGCTGCTGGCGTTGCGCAAGAAGCAGGATGGCGTGAAGGCCATCCTGGACGAGCATGGCGCCCGCATCGCCAAGGCCCGGTTCGCCGTCTACGGCAAGACCCTGCCTCCCGATGCCACCGGCAGCCTGCGCATCACCTATGGCGCCGTGGCCACCTATCCGGCCAACGGCACCCTGCAGCAGCCCTTCACCACCTACCTGGGCCTCTACGACCGGCACCTGGGCTGGGGCGGCAACGCGGCGAAGGACCACACCGACTGGAACCTGCCCCAGCGCTGGCTGGACCGCATGGGCCAGCTGGACCTCAAGACCCCCCTCAACTTCTCCCACGCCGTGGACACCACCGGCGGCAACTCCGGCAGCCCCGTGGTGAACCGCAAGGGCGAGCTGGTGGGCCTGCTCTTCGACGGCAACATCGAAGGCAACGCCGGGCGCTACTTCTACGACGAGAAGGTGAACCGCAGCGTCTCCGTCGATGCCCGCGCCATCCTCGAAGCCCTCGCCAAGGTGTACGACGCCCCGCACCTTGTGGCCGAACTGACCGCCAAGTAGTCCCTTCCCGCTTTCCGGAGCCATCATGCGCCTCACCGCCCTCGCCGCCTCCCTGGTCCTCGCCGCCGCGCCGCTCCTTCGCGCCGACGAGGGCATGTGGACCTTCGACAACCTGCCCACCAAGAAGATCCAGGCCAAGTACGGCTGGGCCCCCGATCAGGCCTGGCTGGATCACGTGCGGCTCTCCGCCGTGCGCTTCCCCGGCGGCTCGGGCTCCTTCGTCAGCAAGGACGGCCTCGTGCTGACCAACCACCACGTGGGCCACCACTGGACCCAGGTGGTCTCCGACGCCCAGCACGACTACGTGAAGAACGGCTTCGTGGCCATGACCCGCGACCAGGAGCTCAAGGTGCCGGGGCTGGCGCTCTACACGCTGCTCGAGATGGAGAACGTGACGGAGGCCATCGAGAAGGCGGTGCCGGCCGGCGCTGACGAACAGGCGGCGGCCAAGGCCAAGGGCGAGGCCCTGGCGGCCCTGGTGAAGGATCAGACCGCCAAGACCGGCCTGGACTGCCAGCCCGTCACCCTCTACCAGGGCGGGCAGACCTGGATCTACCGCTACAAGAAGCACACGGATGTGCGCCTGGTGATGTCCCCCGAATACGGCGTGGCCGCTTTCGGCAAGGACTGGGACAACTTCAGCTGGCCCCGGCACGACCTGGACTTCAGCCTCTTCCGCGTCTACGAGAACGGCAAGCCCTACGCGCCCGCCCATCACCTGGCCTGGACCGGGAAGGGCGTCGCCTATGGCGACCTTACCTTCACGGTGGGCCACCCGGGCCGCACCTCACGCCTGGAGACCCTGGCCCAGATGGAGGCCAAGCGCGATGTGACCAACCCCCTGGCCCTCCGCGGCCTGGACCGCATGCGTGGCTCGCTGCGCGCCTTCGCGGCCCAGGGCGGGGAGCAGGCCCGCGTGGTCTCCGACCAGCTCATGGGGGTGGAGAACGCCTACAAGGTGGTGGCGGGCGAGACCGAAGGCCTGCGGGACAAGGTCGCCATGGCCAAGGTGGCCGAGGCGGAGAAGGAGCTGCGCGCCAAAGTGGAGGCCGATCCCAAGCTGAAGGCTTCGGCCGGGCAGAGCTGGGCGAAGGTCGAGGAGGCCGTGGCCCAGCAGAAGGCCGGGGCCGCCGAAGCGACCCTCCTCGGCGCCATGCGCAGTGAGACCCTGGGTGGCGCCCTGGGCCTGCACCGCTACGCGGTGGAGATGGCCAAGCCGGCCGATCAGCGCGCGCCGCAGTACCGCGACGAAAAATCACTGGCCGGCCTGAAGGCCCGCCTGGCGCGGATCGATCCCGCCGCCGCCGGGCAGGAGGCCTTCGCCCTGCAGGGCTTCCTGGCCACCGTGCAGCAGGAACTCGCCGCCACCCACCCTGCGGCCCAGCTGCTGCTGGGCGGCAAGTCCCCGGAGGCCTCCGCCAAGGCGCTGCTCGCCGGTTCCAAGATCAACGATCCGGCCCTGCGCAAGGCCCTGGTCGAAGGCGAGCCCAAGGCCATCCTTGAGCACCCCGACCCGGCCCTGGCCCTGGCCCGCCAGCTCGCGCCCCGGCTCGACGAGCTCCAGAAGAAGCAGCAGGCCCTGCAGTCCGTGATTTCCGAGCACCTCACGCGCATCGCCAAGGCCCGCTTCGCCGTCTACGGCACGTCCACCTATCCCGATGCCACGTTCACCCTGCGCCTCTCCTACGGCGCCGTGGAGACCTACCCGCTGTCCGGCACCCTCGCCCAGCCCTTCACCACCTTCGCGGGGCTCTACGACCGCGCCGCCGCCTGGGGGCCCAAGGCCGAGGAGGGTTCCTGGGAACTGCCGGCCCGCTGGGTCGAGCGCCGCGACAAGCTGAACCTCTTCACCCCCTACAACTTCATCTCCACCAACGACATCATCGGCGGCAACTCCGGCAGCCCGGTGGTGGACAAGCGGGGCGAGCTGGTGGGCCTGGCCTTCGACGGCAACATCGAAAGCAATGCCGGCCGCTACTACTTCGATGCCCGCGTGAACCGCTGTCTCTCCGTGGACGCCCGGGGCATTGTCGAGGCCCTGGACAAGGTCTTCGACGCCAAGCACCTCGTGGCCGAGCTGACCGGCAAGTAGCGCGATCCTTTGATGATCCCGGGGGCCCGCGAGGGCCCCCTTTTCGGGAGCCCCCCATGCGCCTCACCGCCCTCGCCGCTTCCCTCGTCCTCGCTGCCGCGCCGCTCCTGCGTGCCGACGAGGGCATGTGGACCTTCGACAACGTGCCCGTCAAGGCCATCCAGGCCAAGTACGGCGTGGCCCTCGACGCGGCCTGGCTGAAGAACCTGCAGCTGGCCACCCTGCGCTTCCCCAACGGCACCGGCGCCTTCGTGAGCCGGGACGGCCTGGTGATCACCAACCACCACGTGGGCCGCGACGCCATCGCCCAGGTCTCCAGCGCCAAGGCCGACTTCGTGCGCGACGGCTTCACCGCCGCCACCCGGGAGCAGGAGATCAAGGTGCCCGGCCTCGAGCTGATGCTGCTGGTCTCCAGTGAGGATGTGACGGCCCGGGTGAACGCCGCCGTGAAGCCCGGCATGGCCGACAAGGACGCCCTCACCGCCCGGCGCAACGCCTTGGCCGAGCTGCGCAAGGCCGAGGAGGCGAAGACCGGCCTCACCTGCGAGCCGGTCACCCTCTACCAGGGCGGCGAGTACTGGCTCTACCGCTACCGCAAGTTCAAGGATGTGCGTCTGGCCGCGGCGCCGGAAGTGCAGGTGGCCAGCTTCGGCGGCGACCCGGACAACTACACCTACCCCCGCTGGAACCTGGACTTCGCCCTCTTCCGCGTCTACGAGGACGGCAAGCCCTACCGGCCCGAGGCCTTCCTGCCCTTCACGCAGACGCCCCTGAAGGCCGGCGACCTCACCGTCATCTCCGGCCACCCCGGCGTCACCTACCGTGGCCAGACCCTCGCCCAGATGCAGTACGCGAAGGAGGTGGGCATCCCCTTCCAGCTCGCCTACCTGGCGCGCCAGCGCCGGGCCCTGGAGGCCTACGCGAAGGTCTCCCCGGAAGCCGCCCGGGTGGCCGCCGATGCCATCTACAGCATCAGCAACGGCCAGAAGCGCGTCACCGGCCAGCTCATGGGCCTGTCCAAGCCCGAGAGCCTGGCCCTGGTGGCCTCGCGCGAGGCCGACCTGCGCGGCACCGTGGCCCGGAATGCGGGCCTGGCGGCCACCGCCGGCGCCAGCTGGGACCGCATCGCCGAGGCCGTGGCCCGGCAGAAGGCCCTGCTCAAGGAATACACCTGCCTCGGCACCCGCGGCAGCGCCCTCTTCGGCCACGCCCTCACCCTCGTTCGCATCCTGGAGGAGGAGGCCAAGCCCACCGCCCAGCGCCTGCCCGAATACAGCGAGGGCAGCCTGAAGGCCACCCGCGAGCGGCTGCTGAACCCGCGCCCCGTGCAGATGGGCCTGGACGAGGCGCGCCTCGGCTGGGCGCTGCGCGAGGCCCTGGAGCAACTGGGCGCCGACCATCCCTTCGTGAAGGCCGCCCTGGGCGGCCGCACCCCCGAGGCGGTGGCCCAGGCCGCCTGCGCCGGCACCAGGCTGCAGGATCCCGCCTTCCGCAAGCAGCTGCTGGAAGGCGGCCGCGAAGCCCTGGCCGCGCACAAGGACCCCATGCTCGCCCTGGCCCGCGTGCTGGATCCCTTCCAGCGCGGCCTCCAGCGGCAGTGGGAGGATCAGGTGCAGAGCGTGTTCGCCGAGCATGGCGGGCGCATCGCCCGGGCCCGCTTCCAGAGCTACGGCAAGTCCCAGTACCCCGATGCCACCTTCACCCTGCGCCTGAGCTGGGGCCCCGTCGCCACCTATGACACGGGCAGCGGCACCAAGGCCCAGCCCTTCACCACCTTCCTGGGCCTCTACGACCGCCACACGGGCTGGGGCGGCAACGCCGCCGCCGCCGAAGACGGCGCCTTCACCCTGCCCGAGCGCTGGCTGCAGGCCAAGGGCCGCCTCGCCCTGGAGACGCCCTTCAACTTCGCCTACGGCTGCGACACGGTGGGCGGCAACTCCGGCAGCCCCGTGGTGAACGCCAAGGGCGAGTTCGTGGGCATCAACTTCGACAGCGTCCTCGAAGGGCAGGGCGGGTACTACGTCTATGACGCCGCCACCAAGCGCGCCGTGGCCGCCGACGCCCGCGCCATCCTGGAGTCCCTGCGCAAGGTCATGAACGCCGGCCACCTGGCGGATGAGGCGATCGGGAAGTAGCCCCGTGGACCTCTACTTCTCCTGCTCGCTCACTGGCGGCCGCCAGGACCAGCCGGTCTACGCGGCCCTGGTGGCCCGCCTGCAGGCCCTCGGCCATCGCGTGCTCACGGAACACCTGGCGTCCGAGGCCGTCATGGCCGCGGACAGCGGGATGGCCCCCGAGGCCGTCTTCGAGCGGGACACGGCCTGGCTGCGGGCCTGCGACGCCCTCATTGCCGAGGTGAGCACGCCCTCCCACGGCGTGGGCTTCGAGGTCGCCTACGCCCTGGAGCGGGGCAAGCCCGTGCTCTGCCTGGCCCGCGAGGGCGTGCGGGTCAGCAAGATGCTCACCGGCATCCGGCAGCCGGGCTTCGCGTTCCATACCTACGCCACCCCGGACGAAGCCACGGCCCGGATGAGCGCCTTCCTCACAGCCCCCTGATCAGCTCGCGCAGGCCGCCCCACACGATCTGCACGCCGATGGCCAGCAGGATGAAGGCCGAGAGCTGGGAGAGCGTGGCCTCGCCCGTGGCGCCCAGGCGGCGGATGGCCTTGGTGCCGAAGCGGTAGAAGAGGAAGACCGTGAGGGCCGCCAGGCCGATGCCGCAGCTCGTGGCCAGGAAGCTGGTGAAGGTCTGCGGATGCCAGATGGGCCCCCGCGGCACCAGGCTGAGCGTCACGGCGATGGAGCCGGGGCCCGCGGTGAAGGGCATGGTGAGCGGGAAGAAGGCCTTGTCCAGGAGGACGGTCTGCAGCTCCGCCTTGTCGGACTCGCTCACGCGGGGGTCGCGGTTCAGCATGCGCCAGGCGCTGTGGAAGACCAGCAGGCCGCCGGCGATGGCGATGACGGGGATGGAGATGCCCAGCAGCTTCAGCGCCCAGCCGCCCACCACCAGCAGCAGCGTGAGGAACACCCACGTGTAGAAGCCGATGAGGGCCGCCAGGTGGTTGCGCTGCTCGTCCCGCACCGCGCCGGTGAGCTGCAGGAAGATGGGCGCCATGGCGGGCGGGTTCAGGATCGGGAACAGCGCCAGGAAGGCGAAGAGCATGGTGTTCAGGAAGAGGGCCAAGCCGGGCTCCATTCAGGCACACGCCTGCAGCGATCCTACCCATTCCTGCGCCGGTCGCGCCCCCTTTACGCGATACTTGGGTCAGTTTCAGCCAGGAGGACGCCATGTCCGCTTCCGGAACCTCACGCCGCGACCTGTTCAAGCTCGGCGCCGCCGCCGCGGCCGGGCTGGTGGCCACCAAGCTCCAGGCGCTGGAAGCCGCGCCCGAGGCGGCCAAGCCCGCGACCACGACGGCCGCCCCCTACAACCCCGTCACCGCCACGGCCATGCCCACCCGCAACCTGGGCCGCACGGGGCACCTGGTGGGCCTCTTCAGCCTCGGCGGCCAGGCGGCCATCGAGAAGGCCGACAACGCGGCCGTGGCCATCCCCATCATCGAGCGGGCCCTGGACCTGGGCGTGAACTACCTGGACACCTCCGCCCGCTACGGCGGCGAGGCCCGGTGGAGCGAGCAGTACTTCGGGCAGGTCATGAAGCGGCGGCGCAAGGAAGCCTTCCTGGCCACCAAGACCCACGACCGCACGGCGGACGGCTCCCTGCGCCTGCTGGAGACCTCCCTGAAGCTGCTGCAGACCGATCACGTGGACCTCTGGCAGCTGCACGCCATGAGCACGATGGACGATGTGGAGAAGGTCTGCGCCAAGGGCGGGGCGCTCGAAGCGTTCCAGAAGGCCCGCGACCAGAAGCTGGTGCGCTTCCTGGGCCTCAGCGGCCACACGGACCCCGACATCCTGGCCGAGGCCATCCGCCGCTTCCCCTTCGACTGCGTGCTCATGGCCTTCAACGCCGCCGACACCTGGCACCTGCCCTTCAAGAAGACCCTGCTGCCCCTGGCCATCGAGAAGGAGATGGGCATCATCGGCATGAAGATCCCCGCCCGGGGCCGCATCCTCGAAGGCGTCCAGCCCCCGCCGCCCGACAAGCAGCGCGGTACCGCCAAGCACGACCGCCCCGGCACCCTCAGCATGCGGGAGGCCATGCGCTACACCCTGAGCCACCCCGTGAGCACCGTCATCATCGGCGTGGACAACGTGGCCCAGCTCGAAGAGAACGTGCGCCTCGCCCGGGAGTTCCTGCCCCTGAATGCCGCGCAGCTGGAGACCCTGGAGCAGAAAGTGAAGCCCGTGTACGGCCAGGCCTCCTGGTATAAGCGGGATGCGCCGGCGAATCCCGAGAAATGAAAACTGGGATTAGCCACAGATGAACCCCGATGAACATAGATCAAGACGAATGAAGCCTGGGTGGCGGTAGGATGAATCATCCAATCTCATCTTTCCGATTGCATTTGTCTGAATCGCTGGCGAACCGCTGTGAGCATACGTCACAACGGTTCGCCTAATACTAATGTTAGGTCGCTAATTGAACGCCTCACGACACCACTTTGTCCCGCAAGGCTACCTACGTGGCTTTGCGATTGCCGAAGATTCGTCCGGTAGCTTTATTTGGGTTTACGACAAAACTGCTGATAGAGCACCACGAAAAAAATCTGTGAAATCTATTGCTTGGGCACCCGCTTACTATGCTCAAGAGCATATCGATGGCAGTCCAGATTTGGACACGATCGAAAACGCCCTCGCAAAATCGATCGACAACGAGATCCCGATAATCCTCCGACGAATGGCCCCGGAAGTTGGCGTACCCATGACCATCCCAGCCGAGGACAGGGGCAAACTCGCCTACTTCATCGGTCTATCTATGACGAGGGTCCCCAGCTTTCGGGATGGGATCAACGCGTTACATACCCGTGTCGGGGAGATTTCACTGTCCTTAATGCAAGACCATGACCCTAAACTAAGAGACATTGCATCGAAATATGGCATCACCTTTGAGGCAAAACCTTGGGTTTCTCTCCACCCTATGTTTGAAATGGCGAAGGCCATCGCATCCGCTGCCCTCCAAAAAAATTGGCAATTCTATATTCCTCCGCCCGAGGTCCCATTCGTCACATCCGACAATCCTGTAGTATTCTCCGGGGCTGCTGCCGGGTTGAAAACAATAGGCCCGGCTCACCCCCAGTCAGAACTACTCCTGCATCTCCGCAAAGACCTTGCTTTGGTCTGCACCCCGCTAACTGGTCACCCGGATTTGCAGGTGTTTCAGCTTCGTCCATTCGATGCGCGGAAGTTTAATCGCGGTATAGTTCGCGCCGCCCGGCGGCGGGTTTTTGCTGACCACAAATCCGATACATTTGACGAATTTGTGAAGAAATATGCAGGGCAAGAACAGAAATTGATAGTTTAGCCTCACGCAACCTAACACCTCACTCAAGTCGGGCCGAACATGCACGGCCTGCTTTCCTCTCTCGTGGTACATCCTTCTCGTCTTCGTTCATCATTGCGGCTACAGGTTGGGCCGCTTAGCTTCATTCATTAATCCTTAAATCAGTGTTCATCAGCTTTGATCGGTGTTCATCTGTGTTCCGTTTTTGATCTCTAACGCCGCGTAAACCTTCACCCGCCGATCCCTGAGCGCCGGGAACCGCTCCCGCCAAGCCCTCAATGAGGAAAGGTCGATGTCCCCGACCACCAGCCCCTCGGTGGCATCTCCTCTGGCGATGACTTCGCCAAAACAGTCATGAAGGGCGGAGGCGCCGGGATAGTCGAGGCCCATGGCGTCGCGGCCCGCGCGGTTGACGCCGCAGACGGCCATCTGGTTCTCGATGGCGCGGGCGGCGAGCAGGGTGGACCAGGCGGCGATGCGGCGCACGGGCCAGTTGGCGGGTACGAAGACCACCTCGGCGCCCCGCACGGCCAGGCTGCGGAAGGGCTCGGGGAAGCGCAGGTCGTAGCAGATCTGCAGGCCGCAGGGGATGCCGTCGATCTCGAACAGCGGGCAGTCGTCGCCGCCGCTGTAGTGCTGGTGCTCCTCGCCGTAGGAGAAGGGGTGGAGCTTGCGGTAGGCGGCCACCAGCGCGCCATCGGGCCCGGTGACGAAGGCGGCGTTCCGCGCCTTGGGCGCGTGGGCCTCCACGCACGATCCCACCAGGTAGAGGCCGAACTCCCGCGAGAGCGCCGCCACGGCCTCGGTGGTGGGGCCGGGAATCGGCTCCGCGAAGGGCTCGGGCGCCATGGTGAAGCCCAGGGTGAACAGCTCCGGGAACACTGCCACCCGCGCCCCCGCCTCGGCGGCCTGGCGCGCGAAGCCCCGGGCCTTGGCGAGGTTGGCGGCCGGGTCCTGCCAGACCGTGTCCTGCTGGACGAGGGCGACGCGGAGGGTGGTCATGGAGCGATCCTACCCCGGCGGCGCGGCCTCAGGCCCTGAACCTTCGCGGATCCAGGGGCCCCGCGTCGGCGCGTCGCAGGAAGCAGTCGGCGGCGAGCTGGCCCACGGCCAGGCCGCTGGTCATGCCGTGGCCGCCCAGGCCGGCGCTCCAGAACAGGTTCGGGTTCCAGGGATCCCAGCCCAGGACGAAGCGGCGGTCCGGCGCGAAGGTGCGCAGGCCGGTCCAGTAGCGCGTGACGGGGCGCTCGGCCAGGTGGGGCGCCAGCTCACGCAGGCTGGCGAAGAGGCCCTCCAGCACGGCGGGATCGGTGTCGGGTTGGCGGCCCCGGGGGGGCAGGGGCACGGCCACCTCCTCGCAGGGGCACATGAGCAACCCGCCGCTCTCGGGCCGCAGGTAGAAGGGCCGGTCCACCCACCAGGCCCAGGGCTCCCGCTGGGGATGGGCGGCGCCGCTCCACACCAGGGAGCGCCGCAGCGGCGTGAACGCGAGCGGGGAGCCTGCCTGGGCGCCCAGGGCCCCGGCCCAGGCGCCGGCGGCGATGGCCAGGCGCTTCGCCCGCAGGGGGCCGCGATCCGTCTTCAGCTCGAAGCCAGCTTCCATGGGACGCAGCTCCGACACGCCGCAGCCGAAGCGCAGGTCGGCGCCGCCCGCCCGGGCGCCCTCGGCACAGGTGCGCAGCAGGCCTGCGATGTCGATGACGCCGTCGCCGGGGATGGCGAGGTGTTCCGCCGCCTTCAGGCCGGGCAGGGGGATGCCTCCGCCGCGCTGGACCGCCACGCCGTGCCGCGCCGCCTCGGCCTCGAAGGCCGCCAGGGGGCCGGGCTCGGCGCTGGCCAGCAGGCCGCCGGTGACGGTGAGGAGGCCGGCCTCTGCCAGGCGGTCCCGGCCCGCCACCGTGAGGGCGGTGTGCTCGTCCCGGCCCGTGAGGCTGCGGGCCACGGCGGCGTTGTGGCCGCTGGCGTAGGTGCCGGGCTGGTCCTCGCGGTCGAGCAGCACGATGCCCGGCAGGCCGGCCTGGGCGAGGTGGCAGGCGAGGCCGAGGCCGGCGATGCCGCCGCCGATGATCGCAACTTCAGCCGTCTCAACCGTGCCCATGCCTCCATCCTATCGCCGCCCGCGGATGCGCCCGAACCTTCCAGGCCGCTGCCCCTGTGACCGTCGTCAACCTTTCCGTGTTGCCACAGGGGTGGAAGACCTATGATGGGCCTTCGGAGGGTGTTCCTTGCGGTCGCTCCTGCGCGCCATCTTCACCGTCGTGCTGCTCCTGGGCGGCTTGGGCGGGGACTGGGCGCCCGCCGCGACCGAGGCCCGCCACGCCTGCTGCTGCGGCATGCCCAGCGGTGTCGAGGACAGCTGCCCCTGCCCGAAGCCGGAAGGCAGCCGGACGCCCCGGGGCGCCTGCTCGGAACGCCAGGCACCGGCCGTGCAGGTCATCCAGCGCCAGGCGGAGCAGGGCCAGCGCAAGACGGAACCGCGGCCCGAGCCCGCCGGCTGGTCCCGCGCGGCCGCCGCTTCGCCCGAGCACTTGGCCCTGCCCGCCGCCCGCGGCCGCGACCCGGATCTGGGACGCCACCTGGCCCACTTGAGCAGCTTCCGGATCTGATCGGGACGGAGTGAAGCATCGCCTGCCTGCGGGTGGGCCGTTCCTCGTTCCCTTTCCGGAGTTCCCATGCGCACGCTGCTGCGCCTGGTTCCGGCCCTGGTGCTCGCCGCACCGGGCCTGGCCCAGGTCCCCCCTTCCGATTCACCCGGCCCCGATCCCGTCCTGGCGGGCCTTCTGCGCGAGGCCCTCGCGGTCCATCCCGATGTGCAGCGGGCCGACGCCGCGCTGCGGATGGAGCAGGAGCGCGTGCCCCAGGCGGGCGTGCTGCCCGATCCGAGCCTGTCCCTGGGCCTCCAGAACGATGGCTTCAAGCGGCTGGAGGTGGGCCGCATGGAGACCAGCTTCTACAGCGTGGCCTTCACCCAGCCGCTGCCCTGGCCCGGGAAGCGCGCGCTGCGCAAAGAGGTCGCCGCCATCGGCGTGGCCCTGTCCGAGGCCACCCGCTCCCGCGTCCAGCTGGGGCTGGAGGCCGAGGTGCGCCGCGGCTATGCGGCGCTGCTGCTGATCCGCGGCCAGAAGCGGCTCCTCGACCAGCAGGCCGTGCTCCTCGAGCAGGCGGAGCAGCTGGTCCGCACGCGCTACGAGGTGGGGCAGGGCAGCCAGGTGGACCTGCTGCGGGCCCAGCTGGAGCGCACCCGGCTCCAGCAGTCGGCCTGGAGCCTGGACACCGAAGAGAAGGCCGTGCTCGCGGGGCTCAACCGCCTGCGCCAGCACGATCCGGCGGATCCCATTCCCACCACGGCCCAGCTGGCGGACCTGCCGGACCCCGAGCTGCCGACCCCGGAAGCCATCGAGGACCTGAGTCCCGAGCTGGCGGGCGCCCGGGCCGGCGTCAAACAGACCGAGAAGCTGCTGGACTTGGCGAAGCTGGACCGGCGGCCGGACTTTGCCGTCACCGCCGGGCTCATGCCCCGGGGTGGCCTGGATCCCATGTGGCAGGTGGGCGTGAGCATCTCGCTGCCCATCTATGGTCGCCACAAGCAGCAGCGCGCCGTGGCCGAGCACGAGCACCACCGCCAGGGGCAGGGCGCCGAGGTGGAATCGGTGCGCACCCTGCTGCGGCTCCGCACCGAGGAGCGGACCCTGCAGATCCAGCTGCTGCGCCGCACCCGCGACCTCTACCGCGACGGCCTGCTGGTGCAGAGCGAGGCCAGCTTCCGGGCGGCCATGGCCCAGGTGGAGGCGGGCCGCGGCGCCTTCCTCAGCGCCCTGGAGGCGCTCAACGGCTGGATCGGCGACCAGGGCGCCCAGCTGCAGACCCTGGCCCAGCTCCTGGCCCAGCACATCGCCCTGCGCGAGGCCGCCCTTGGCCCCACGGTCCCCATCAACGGCGGCGCCCTGGCCTCGGCCGGGCTCTCCTCCGGCGCCAGTGCGCCGGCCGCCTCGAAAGCCACCGCCAAGGTTCCGGGCAAGGCCCAGGACAGCGGCCCCGCCTCCATGAAGATGTAGGAGCTCTCCCATGACCCTCGACCAGCCTTCCTTCGATCAGCCCGCCCCGCCCCGCGCCCCGCGCCTCCGCACCCTCGGCCTGGTGGCCCTGGGCCTCATCGCCGGCATCGGCGGCACGCTGCTGCTGCGCCCGGCCCCGAAGCGCGAGCCCGTCGCCGCCGCGCCCAAGAAGCAGATGTTCCAGTGCCCCATGCACCTGCAGATCATCCAGGACCACCCGGGCGCCTGCCCCATCTGCGGCATGGACCTGGTGCCCATGGAGGAGGTGGGCGCCAGCGGCTCGGGCGTGGAGGGCCACGCGGCCATCACCATCGACCCCGCCCGCCAGCAGCTCATCGGCCTGCGCACCGAGACCGTGGCCGAGGCCGCCGTGAGCGGCGAGCTCCGCGCCCTGGGCCGGGTGGCGGTGGACGAGACCCGGGTCCGCAAGGTGACCGTGAAGGTGGAGGGCTTCGTCGAGCGCCTGTTCGTGGACTTCGTCGGCAAGCCCGTGGCCAAGGGCCAGCCCCTGTTCAGCTACTACAGCCCCGAGTTCGTCGCCGCCCAGCGGGAGTACCTGCTGGCCCTGAAGACCCAGAAGGCCCTGGCGGGCGGCTCGCTGCAGGGCAGCGGGGGCGACCTGCTGGAGGCCGCGCGGCGCCGGCTGTCGCTCTGGGATGTGCCCAAGGAGGCCATCGACCACCTGGAGAAGACCGGCGAGGTGCAGAAGACCCTCACGCTGCGCAGCCCCATGTCGGGCGTGGTGACGGCGAAGGGCGTGGTGGAGGGCGCCCGGCTCACCCCCGCGGACATCCCCTTCGAGATCACGGACCTCAGCCGCGTCTGGGTGCTGGTGGACATCTACGAGGCGGAGCTGGCCCGCGCCAAGGTGGGGATGCCCGCCGAGCTGACGGTCCAGGCCTCCCCCGGAAAGGCCTTCAAGGGACGGATTGCCTTTGTCGATCCGGTCATGGATCCCAAGACCCGCACCGCCAAGGCCCGGGTGGAGTTCGCCAATCCCGGAGGCGAGCTCAAGCCCGAGATGTTCGGGGACGTCCTGCTCAAGGGGCCGGGCCGCAAGGGCCTGATCGTACCCCTGGACGCGGTGCTGGATGCGGGCACGGCCAAGGTGGTCTTCGTGGCCCTGGGCGAGGGCAAGTTCGAGCCCAGGGAAGTCACCACCGGCACCACGGTGGGCGAGAGGGTGGAGATCCGGTCGGGTCTGCAGGCCGGCGACGCCGTGGTGGTCCGCGCCAACTTCCTGGTGGACTCCGAATCGCGCCTGAAGGCCGCCCTGGCCCAGATGAGCCAGAAGGGGGACTCGCATCCTACGCCTTCGGCGCACCAGCACTAGGGGGCCGACATGAGCGGACACGCACACTACGACCCCGAACACCCGACCTTCCTCCAGCGGATCATCCGCTTCTCGGCGGAGAACCGCTGGCTGGTCATGGCCGCCTCGGCGGTGCTGATCGCCATGTCCTTCTGGACCATGCGGAACATCCCCATGGATGCCCTGCCGGACCTCAGCGACACGCAGGTGATCATCTACAGCAAGTGGGACCGCAGCCCCGACCTGGTGGAGGACCAGGTCACCTACCCCATCGTCACCAGCCTGCTGGGCGCCCCGAAGGTGAAGGCCGTGCGCGGCCTCTCGGACTTCGGCTTCTCCTATGTCTACGTGATCTTCGAGGACGGCACGGACATCTACTGGGCCCGCAGCAGGACCCTGGAATACCTCAGCAAGATCACGTCCAGCCTCCCGGCCGGGGTGCAGACCTCCCTGGGGCCCGACGCCAGCTCCGTGGGCTGGGTGTACCAGTACGCCCTGGTGGACCGGACGGGCAAGCACAGCACGGATGAGCTGCGGTCCCTGCAGGACTGGTTCCTGCGGTACGCCATCCAGAGCACGCCCGGCGTGGCGGAGGTGGCCACGGTGGGCGGCCAGGCCAAGCAGTTCCAGGTGGCGCTCAACCCCAACAAGATGGCCGCCTACCGGGTGCCCATCGAATCCGTCATCGGCGCGGTCAAGGCCGCCAATTCGGAAGCAGGCGGACGCCTGGTGGAGTACAGCGGACGCGAGTACATGGTCCGGGGCCGGGGCTACGTGAAGACCACCCAGGACCTGGAACAGGCGGTGCTCAAGGCCGAGAACGGAACCCCCGTGCGGCTGGGCGACGTGGCCACCGTGAGCCTGGGTCCCGAGATGCGGCGCGGCCTCACGGATCTGGATGGCCTGGGCGACACGGTCGGGGGCATCGTGGTCATGCGCCAGGGCGAGAACGCCCTGAATGTCATCGAACGGGTGAAGGCGAAGGTCAACGAGCTGAAGCTGGGGCTGCCGCCCGGCGTGGAGGTGGTCACGGTCTACGACCGCTCCGAGCTGATCCACAAGGCCATCGAGACCGTGAAGCACAAGCTCATCGAGGAGATGATCGTGGTCTCGATCATCATCCTGATCTTCCTGTGGCACGTGCCGTCCGCCATCGTGCCCATCGTGACGATCCCCGTGAGCGTGGGCCTGGCCTTCATCCCGCTCTACGGCATCGGCCAGAACGCCAACCTCATGAGCCTGGCGGGCATCGCCATCTCCATCGGCGTGCTGGTGGACGGCGCCATCGTCGAAGTGGAGAACGCCTACAAGAAGATCGAACGCTGGATCGAGGCCGGGAAACCCGGGAGCTTCTACCAGGTGCGGCTGGAGGCCCTGATGGAAGTGGGGCCCAGCGTCTTCTTCTCCCTGCTGGTGGTGGCGGTGAGCTTCATGCCCATCTTCACCCTGCTGGACCAGGAGGGCCGGCTGTTCAAGCCCCTGGCCTATTCCAAGAACCTGGCCATGGGCATCGCCGCGCTGCTGGCGCTGACCCTGGATCCGGCCATGCGCATGATGTTCGCCCGGGTGGAGCCCTTCAGCTTCAAGCCGAGGTGGCTGGCCTGGACCGCCACCCAGGTGGTGGTCGGCAAGTACTACGCGGAGGAGAAGCACCCCATCAGCGTCTTCCTCCACAGGATCTACGAGCGGCCCTGCCGCTTCGTGGTGAAGCATGCCAAGGCCACCATCGGCGTGGCCGTGCTGCTGGTGCTGGCCACCATCCCGGCCTTCGTCTACCTGGGCAGCGAGTTCATGCCGCCCCTGAACGAGGGGACCCTGCTCTACATGCCCTCCACGCTGCCGGGGCTGAGCCAGACCGAGGCGCAGCAGATCCTCCAGGTGCAGGACCGCCTGATCCGCACCGTGCCCGAGGTGGCGCGCGTCTTCGGCAAGGCGGGGCGGGCCGACACGGCCACGGACCCGGCCCCCTTCTCCATGATGGAGACGGTGATCGTGCTCAAGCCCGAGGAGCAGTGGCGCGAGAAGCCCCGCTGGTTCAGCGCCTGGGCCCCGGACTTCCTGAAGGCCGTCCTGCGCCCCCTGTGGCGGGACCGCGTCACCCAGGAGGACATCGTGGCCGACCTCGACCGGGCGGTGCGCCTCCCGGCCATCCCCAACGCCTGGACCATGCCCATCAAGGCCCGGCTGGACATGCTCAGCACCGGCATCCGCACCCCCGTGGGCCTCAAGATCAACGGGGCGGACCTGGAGATCATCCAGAAGGTGGCCGTGGACGCCGAGCGCATCCTGCAGGGCGTGGCGGGCACCCGCAGCGCCTTCGCCGAGCGCACGGCCCAGGGCTACTTCCTGGACTTCGCGCTCAAGCGGGAGGCCCTGGCCCGCTACGGCCTCAGCGTGGAGCAGGCCAACATGCTGGTGATGACCGCCATCGGCGGCGACAACCAGAGCACCATCTTCGACGGGCGGGCCCGGTACCCCGTGAACGTCCGCTATGCCCGCGACTACCGGGAGAGCCCCGACGCCTTGAAGCGGGTGCTCATTCCCGCGCCGGGGGGCGCCCTGATCCCCATGGAGGCCATCGCGGACCTGCGCCTGGTCAACGGCCCGGCCATGATCCGGGACGAGAACGGGCAGATGAACGGCTATGTGCTGGTGGACTTCGACACCTCGAAGATCGACGTGGGCACCTACGTGCAGCACGCCAAGGCGGCCGTGGAGAAGGATCTGAAACTGCCCGCGGGCTACAGCCTCACCTGGTCGGGCCAGTACGAGAACATGATCCGCGTGAAGGAGCGGCTGAAGGTCATCCTGCCCATCACGCTGGTGCTGATCTTCGGGCTGCTCTACGCCAACACCAAGTCGGCCTTCAAGGCCTCCGTGGTGATGCTGGCGGTGCCCTTCAGCGCCATCGGCGCGTTCTGGCTGCTCTGGCTGCTCGGCTACAACATGAGCATCGCCGTGTGGGTGGGTCTCATCGCCCTCATGGGCCTCGATGCGGAGACCGGGGTCTTCATGCTGCTCTTCCTGGACCTCAGCCACGACGAGGCCCAGAAGGAGGGCCGCCTGAATACGGAAGGCGACCTGGTGGAAGCCATCATCCACGGCGCCGTGAAGCGCGTGCGGCCCAAGGCCATGACCGTCTTTGCCGCCTTCATGGGCCTCCTGCCCATCATGTGGAGCACGGGCACCGGCGCTGACGTCATGAAGCGCATCGCGGCGCCCATGGTGGGCGGCCTGGCCACCAGCTTCCTGCTGGAGCTGCTGGTCTATCCCGCCATCTATTTCCTCTGGAAGCGGCGGTCGCTTCCCGTCCCCGCCCAGGTTCCTGCCGAAGCTTGAGTCAGAACACCACTCACAGGAGTCACCATGCTCACCACCCTGCTATCCCTTGCCATCCTGGCGGCGCCAGGCGCCAAGCCGATCCCGGCCACCAATCAGGCCTGCCCCGTGCTGGGCGGCAAGGTCAGCGAAAAGTCCAAGACCGTGGTGGTCCGGAACCGCGAGTACCGCATCTGCTGTGCCGGCTGCGACAGCAAGCTGCTGAAGGATCCCGACAGGTACCTGGAGAAGGACGGCACCCCGAAGAACGCCAAGAAGTAGGTGCCCCTTCGCATCCGGTCTATGCTGGGGGCATCACCCCCCAGCATCCTTTTCCCCAGGAGGCCGACATGCGTCGCCGTGTGGTTTTCAGCACTTGTCTATGGCTCGGTTTGGCCGGCCTGCCCCTGGTGGCCCAGGCTCCTGGAAAGGGCACCAAGGCCATCGGCCCAAAGCCCGACGATCCGGGCCGCGGGAAGGACACCAAGGCCATCGGCCCGAAGCCCGATGATCCAGGTCGCGGAAAAGACGCGAAGGCCATCGGCCCGAAGCCGGATGATCCGGGCCGCGGGAAGGACACGAAGGCCATCGGCCCGAAGCCCGACGATCCAGGCCGCGGGAAGGACACGAAGGCCATCGGTCCGAAGCCGGATGATCCGGGCCGCGGGAAGGACACGAAGCCCAAGCCGGGTGATCCCGCCACGAAGAAGGCGCCCGCTTCCGCGCCCGCCAAACACTGAGACCCGCCCTGCGACCCATTGTCGCAGGCTGGTCCGCTACACTGGGAGCCTTCCCGGAGGAACCATGCTGCACGCCGCCCTGCTCAGCCTCGCCGTCCTGGCCGCCCCGGCCGCCGACAAAGCCAAGCCCGCCACCAACACCATCGATCCCGTCTGTGGCATGACCGTGGACGCCAAGGCCGCCACCGCGGTCGTGCGCGGCCAGGAATACCGCGTGTGCAGCAAGCACTGCGGCGCGGCCATGCAGAAGGATCCGGACAAGTACCTGGAGAAGGACGGGACCGTCAAGACCAAGAAGAAGTAGTTCATTTTTCCGCAAACGAGCGCGCCCGGCTCTGCCGGGCGCGCTCGTTTGGAGGGTCGCTTCAGTCCGTGACCGCGAAGACCACCCGGTCGTTGCGGAGCCGCTCGGCATCCAGGATGCGGATTTTGGCGCTGGTGCGGTCCTCGGAGATCACCACGGCGTAGTGGCGATCCTTCTCCAGGGAACCGGGGATGACGCTGACCTTGCTGAGGGCCTTCAGGCCCAGGTCCGAGGCCTTGATGGTGACTTCGGGATTGGGGCCATCCAGGGCCAGGTCCTTGTCGAACCTGGCGGCCACGGCCTTGGGGCCCATGCGGTCCTTGGCGAAGACCGGCACCACGATCACGCCGTCCTCCTCCAGCTGCTTCCGCCGTCCCACCAGGTAGTGCATGGCGTTGAGCTTCGACTTCTGGGTCTGGCTCAGGGTGGTGAGCTCATTCACCTGCGAGAGGAGCGAGGTCTTCTCCGAGCGCAGGGCATCGACCTCCTCCTGCACCTTCACCCGCTGGGCGACCAGGCTCTCCACCTCGTCGGCGAGGCCGTGGGCGATGAGCATGGTGTCCTCCTTGTCCCGCACCAGGGCCGCCCGCTGGGTGCGCACGTATTCGGAGGGGCTGACGGTGGCCTTGCCCTGGGTGACGGTGGTGAGGTAAGTGCCGTCCACATACTGGTGGTAGACCTGCCAGCCGGGCTGCAGCTCCTCCATCAGGTTGGCCCGGGCGGCCACCTCCTTGGCCTTGTCCTCGCCGAGGCCGCGGCCCTTCAGGTAGCGCACGGCCATGGCGAAGTGATTGTCCTTCTCGCCGGCCACCTGGGGCTTGGGCAGGTCGGCCCGCAGCTTGGCGACCTTGGCGTTCAGCTCGCCGATCTGCTTGTCCCGGTCCAGGATCTCCTGCAGGAGCGCGGCGACCCCGTTGTCCTTCTCGGCCTTGACGCGGCTCTCCAGCAGGGCGCGCTGGGCCTCGCTGAGCTGCACGCTGGGGCCGGGCTGGACGCCCGCCTTGGCCATGGCCTCGGACTGGGCCTTGGCGGCGCCCTGGACCTGGCTCTCGGCCTTCTCGGCCTCGGTCACCTTCTTGACAAGGTCCTTGGTCTCAGCCTCCGCGCCGGATTTCCGGTCGCAGCCCAGGGTGAGGGCGAAGGTGAGGGCGAGCGGCACGGCCAGGAGGGCGGCGCCAAGGGCGAGGGGACGGAGCAGTCGCATGGGGACTCCTTGGGTCAAAGGTCGTTCGGGCAGGACCCAGGGTGAACCCAGTCGGGGGCCGATGCCAGCCTATTCAGTCCGCGAGGCCGGCCAACACGTCCAGCCAGGCCCTGAGGACGAAGGCCGTGGCCCCCCAGAGCGGGGCCTGGGGCAGCTCCAGCCGCGGGATTTGCAGGGCCAGGCCGTGGCGCTCAAAGCGCTCCGTGGTCCAGGGCGCGGTCAGGAGTGGAGCCAGGGGCACCAGCAGCACCTGCTCCAGCTCCCGGTCCAGGCGGAAGCGCGGCTCGGGGGCCTCCCACCGGAAGAACACCGGCGTGAACCGCACCCGGGCCTTGGCCACGCCATCCGGGAAGCAGCCCAGCTCCCAGAGGCCGTCGACGATGCCGAGTTCCTCAGCCACCTCCCGACGGGCCGTGCCCGGCAGGTCGCGGTCCCGGGGTTCCACCATGCCTCCCGGGAAGGCGACCTCGCCCGGGTGGTGGGGGGCGCCGAAGCCGCGCTGGACCAGCACCAGCTTGCGGGCTCCATCGGCGTCGCCCCAGAGGAGCACCCCCACGGCCGCGCGGCGCGGATCCTCCGGGATGCGGGGGCTCAGCTTGTGGGGATTCGGGCCGAGCTGGGGGAGCCGCAGGCTCTCGGCGATGCGCGGCCAGGGCACGGGGGGCGCGGCCTCGGGAGGCCGCCAGATCGGGCCTCTCCCCTCCTGGGAGCTCATTTCACCTTCCCGAACACCGACCCCTTCACGCGCTCCACGGTGTAGACGCCCCGGATGCGGCGCAGGCCGGACATCAGCTCCACCAGATGGGCCCGGTCCCGCACCCGCAGGGCGATGTGGAAGAGGCCGGCGCCCTCCTCCGTGGCGGAGCCGTGGAAGCGCTGGACGTTGATGCCCATGCGCTGGATGCCCTCGGAGATGGCGGCCACCATGCCGGGCCGGTCCTCGGTGGTCAGCGTGATCTCCGTGTCGTAGAGCTCGGTGCCGTGCTTGCCCCAGGCCACATTCACGCGCCGTTCGGGGTGCAGGGTGCCGGTGTTCAGCTGCGCGCAGTCCGCCTTGTGGATGGCCGTGCCGCGCGAGCGGGTGATGTAGCCCACCACCTCGTCGCCCCAGATGGGCTTGCAGCAGGCGGCCAGGGTGTAGAGGATGCCCGTGGTGTCACCCACCACCACGGAGTCCATGAGGTTGGAGGTGTTCTCCTTGGGCTTGGCCCGCTCGGGCTCGGGCACCAGGGGCTCGATGAGCTTGTGCACCGTGACGCGCCCGAAGCCCAGGGCGGCGTAGGCCGCGTCCCAGTTGGCCAGCTTCAACTCGGCGAGGCGGGCCTCGAGCTTGGCCTGGGCCTCGGGATCGTCCAGGCGCACGCCCATGGCCCGGGCCTCGCGCTCGAGGCGCTCCTTGCCCAGGGTGATGGCGTGGGCCCGCTCTTCCTCGCGGATGAAGGCCTGGATGCGGCTCTTGGCGCCGGCGGACTTCACGAAGCCGAGCCAGTCGCGGCTGGGCTTGTGGTCGGGGCGGGTGAGGATCTCCACGCGGTCGCCGTTCTGGAGCGTGTGCTTCAGCGGCACGATGCGGCCATTGACCTTGGCCCCCACGCAGCGGTGGCCCACCTGGGTATGGATGGCGTAGGCGAAGTCCACCGGCGTGCTGTTCTCCACCAGGCTGCGGAGGTCGCCCTTGGGGGTGAAGACCTGGATGCGGTTGAAGGTCAGCTCGCCCCGCAGGTTGGCCACCAGGTCGCGGCTGTCCTGGGCGTCCTGGTGCAGCTCCACCATCTTGCGGAGGAAGGACACCTGGTTGATCTCGGAGCGGTTGGCGATGCGGCCGTCCTTGTAGGTCCAGTGGCTGGCGATGCCCGCCTCGGCGTGCAGGTGCATCTCCTCGGTGCGGATCTGCACCTCGAAGATGTCGCCGGAGTTCATGAGCACGCTGGTGTGGATGCTCTGGTAGCCGTTCTCCTTGGGCAGGCTGATGTAGTCCTTGAACTTGCCGGGGACGGGCTTGTAGAGGCCGTGTACCAGGCCCAGGGCCGTGTAGCAGCTGGCCCGGTCGGGGCAGATGATGCGGTAGGCCAGCCAGTCGTGGATGTCATCGAAGCCCTTGGCCTGGGCGCCCATCTTCTTCCAGATGCCGTAGAGGTGCTTGATGCGGCCATAGACCTGGGCCGCGATGCCCTGCTGGCGGAGGATGGCCTGGATGGAGCCGTGGATCTCCTGGATGGTGGCCGACTGCTTCGCGCGGCGCCCCTCCACCGCCTTGAGCAGCTCGGCGTACTGCTCGGGTTCCAGCTGGCGGAAGGCGAGGTCCTCCAGCTCCAGGCGCACCACGCCCATGCCCAGGCGGTTGGCCAGCGGGGCGTAGAGCTCCAGGGTCTCACGGGAGATGCGCCGCCGCTTCTCCTCCTCCATGACGCCCAGGGTCTTCATGTTGTGGAGGCGGTCCGCCAGCTTCACCAGCAGCACCCGCACGTCCTTGCCCATGGCCACCAAGAGCTTGCGCACGTTCTCGGCGTTGAGCAGGTGCCGATCGGTGAAGGCCAGCTTGCTCATCTTGGTGAGGCCATCCACGATCTCGGAGATCTCCTCGCCAAACTGGGCCCGCACCTGGGCCTGGGTCATGAGGGTGTCCTCGACCACGTCATGCAACATGGCGCAGGCCACGCTCACGGCGTCCAGCCGCCAGTCGGCCAGGCTCTGAGCCACGGCCAGGGGATGGAAGAAATAGGGCTCGCCGCTCTTGCGGATCTGGGTGGCATGCATGTCCCGACCCACGGTGAAAGCCCGGTAGAGCAGGGCGACGTCGCCGTTGGGGTGGTGCTGGAGGAAGGCCGCCTTCACGCGGTCAAAGGCCCCTTCCAGGGTCAGGCAGACCTCGTCGCCGCAAGCCGACCCTTCCCCCTCGCGGAGGACGGGTTCCGGGGCTTTCCCAGACACAGCCATGGTTGAGTGTCGCGCAGGTCCCCTTTTGGATCCAGGCGGTTTATCCCACACTCGACAGATGCCGCGTCGCCGCCCCCCCGCCGATGGTCCCAGCTTCAAGGGCTGGACGCGCCCGGGGCCCGTGCCGCCGGGCGGCGTGGACCTGGAGCCGGGCGAGACGCTGGACGGCCTCTGCGGGCACTGGCGCATCTTCCAGCTGGAGAAGGGCAACCGCTTCAGCACCGACGACCTGGTGACGGCCTGGTACGGCACCACCTGGTGCCCCCGTGCGGCCCGCATCGCGGACCTGGGTTCGGGCATCGGCAGCGTGGCCTTGCTGGCGGCCTGGCGCTGCCCCGGCGCCGTGGTGCACACGGTGGAGGCCCAGGAGCAGAGCCTGAGGCTGGCGCGGAAGAGCATCCGCGCCAACGGCCAGGAGGACCGCATCTTCCCCCGTCTGGGCGACCTGCGTGATCCGGACCTGTTCGCCGATCAGGCCCCCTTCGACCTGGTCACCGGCACGCCGCCCTACTGGCCCGAGGGCCACCGCCTGCCGGCCGCCCATGCCCAGTCGGTACCGGCCCGGTTGGAAGTGCGGGGGAGCATCGCGGACTACGCCCGGGGCGCAGCGCGGCTCCTGGCCCCGGGCGGGGTCTTCGCCTGCGTGTTTCCCAATGACCAGCGGGAGCGGGCCCTGGCGGCGCTGCGCGAGGCCGGGCTGCTCTGCCTCCACCGGCGGGAGGTGGTCTTCAAGGAGGGCGAGCCCTACGGCCTGGATGTCTTCGCCGCCGCGCGGCGCCAGGACCTGCCGGAGGGCTTCGAGGCCCGGGCCGAGTGTCCCGAAGTCGAGGCCCGCATCCTGGTGCGGCGCGCCGACGGCAGCGTGGCGCCGGACATCGCCAGGATCCGACTCGCCCTGGGGTTCCCTCCCGGCGTCTAGCCAGGGCATGGACTTTGCCATTTCTGGGCCAAGGGGCACGCTCTGCCGATGAGGCCCCCGAGGGTTGATCCATGGATCGAGGCAGCTTCCTGGGCGTGTTGCTGGGCGTGCTCCTGCTGGCGGTGGCCATCGGGCTGGGCCCCAATCCACGGATCTTCTTCCATCCGGCCAGCACCGTGGTCGTGGTGGGGGGGGTCATCGCCGCGACCATGATCCGGTTCCCGCTCGAGCACGTGAGCTACGCCTTCACCATCGCCAGCCGCGCCTTCTTCACCCGGCCGCCCGGGACCCAGGCCCTGGTGAGCCAGATCGTGGGCCTGTCGCAGCGGGCGCGGCGCGAAGGGCTGCTGAACATGGAGAAGGCCATGGACGTGGAGGGGTTCCTAGCCAAGGGCCTCCGCATGGTGGTGGACCAGGAGGGCCGGGACCACATCCAGGCGGTGCTGGCCGCCGAGCTGCGCTCCACCCAGGACCGCCACCTGCAGGGCCAGGAGATCTTCCGCTTCATCGCCCTCAGCGCGCCCTCCTTCGGCATGGTGGGCACCCTCATCGGCATGGTGCAGCTCTTCGCCAGCATCAAGGACCCTTCCAGCGTCGGCGAGGCCATGGCCCTGACGCTGCTGTCCACCCTCTACGGCGCCGTCATCGCCTACCTGCTGGCCATTCCCATCGCCGGGAAGCTGGAGCTGCGCAGCAAGGAGGAACTCCAGCTGAAGCACATCATGATGGAGGGGGTCCTGGGCATCCAGGCGGAGATGCACCCGGCGGCCCTGGAGGCCCAGCTGAACGCCTTCCTGGCACCCCGGGAGCGGGGCGCCGACCGGCGGGCCCGTGGGTAACCTCGCACCCATGCGCTTTGCAAGGCGCAAGGCGGACCTGGAGTCCCTGTGGCTGGTCACCTTCGCGGATCTGATGGTGCAGCTCATGGCCTTCTTCGCGCTGCTCTATTCCTTCTCGGTGTCCGACCAGACCAAGCTGCAGCAGGCCGTGACCTCCATCCAGAAAGCCCTCGGCGTGGAGGCGAAGGCCGGTGCGAAAACCACCGGGGATGGCATCCTGCCCGGCTCCACGGGCCTGGACCCCGCCAAAGCCGAGGATCTGGAGAAGCTCCTCAATGCCGCCCAGGCCATCGAGGGGAAGGATGTGGGGTCCCGCCTGCGCTTCGTGAGCTTCCGCGGCTCTCTGATCTTCGAGGAGGGCAGCAGCACGCTGACCTCGGGCAGCGACGTCATCCTGACGCGCCTCTCGGTGCTGGCGCTCCGCTACCCGGGCTTCACCCTCGTCTGCGAAGGCCACGCGGCGCCAGGCGAGCGGGGCCGGGGCATCGATGCCCTGGAGCTGAGCTCCCAGCGGGCCATGGCCGCCCAGCGCTACCTGGCCGGCATCGGGCTTCAGCCCGCGCAGCTGACCTCCGAGGCACATGGGGACAGCCGCCCCGAAGCGAATGATCAATCGCCGGAAGGGCGGGCCCTCCAGCGCCGGGTGACCTTCCGGTTCCAGCGGGTGGCGGAGCGCTAGGTGCCTCAGCGGACCAGAGAGGCCTTGCAGAAGGCTGCGAACTCCCCGGCGAACTTGGGAATCCGCGGCTCCAGGTCATGCCCTTTGCCCCTCAATCCGGCCATGTAGCAGAGGAACCGGTGGTGGATCGCCAGCACCGTTTCACCGCTGTTTGCGTCCAGGATTTTCAAGTCGAAGGACATCATCTCTTTGGACAGGGACCAGCCGCTGCCCCGCGCATTAATGTGGACAATGCGCCCCGTGAGGATCAGGTCTCCGGCCGTGCTGGAGACGTTCACGTCCCCCCCGAGGGTCGCGCCCAGAGCTTTGGTGAGCTGTTCCGGGATCAGTTTGGTGAACCAGGCGCCCACCTCCAGGTCCAGCTTGTCGTTGTCCTGGTTCAGCCAGTGGGGCTCCTCCCAGGCCACCTTCAGGGTGCGCCCCTTCAGATTCAGCCCCGGCTTGGCCCAGAAGAAATCCGCGAGGTTGGTCTCCTTGAGCAGGGCACCGTCGAGCTTGAAATAGGAAGGATCCAGGAGGCCCTGGTCGAGCAGGGGCCCCGGGGCGTTCGCGGCTGGAGCCGGCGCCGCGGGAATGGCCTGGGCCGGGGCCGGCGGCGGGACCGCGGGTGCCACCGGGGTGGGCGCGGCGACTTCGGCGGGTTTGGGGGCCGGGGCTGGTTCCTGGGCCTGGAAGGGAAGGGCGACCAGCACCGCGAAGGTGGTTCTGGTGAGCATGCTGACTCCGGGGTGATGAATCAGATTACCCCTTTCGTCAAACCGCATGCAGGCTACTGGAAGCGCGCCTCCGACTGCGCCAGGGCGAAGGCGAAAGTGGCCAGGGCGGCGGCATTGTGGGCCAGGTCATCCTTCTCGACCTTGTCGAAGGTGTCGGCGTGGGTGTGGTGGATGTCGAAGTAGTGCGTGGCCGCATGGCTCACGCCGATGCCCGGCACACCTTCGGCCACCATGGGGCTCACATCCGCGCCGGATCCGCCGAGCCGAAGGTCCACAGGGCCGAAGGGCACCAGCACCTGCTCGAAGGTCTTCAGGGTGGCGAGGGCGGCGGCCTTGGCTTCCGGCGTGGCGTTCCTGAGTTCGAGGCTGAAGGCCTTGATGCGCTCGCTGCCGGAATCCGTCTCCAGGGCAGCCACGATGTCCTTGAACTCCGCCCGGTGGGCGTCGCGGTAGGCCCTGCCGCCCCGCAGGCCGTTCTCCTCGTTGGTCCAGAGCACCACCCGGATGGTGCGCCGGGGCTTCAGGCCCAGGCTCTGGATGAGCCGTGCGGCTTCCATGGCGATGACGCTGCCGGCGCCATCGTCCTGGGCGCCCTGGCCCACGTCCCAGCTGTCCAGATGGCCGCTGAGGATGACGACCTCGCCGGGCTTCTCCGTGCCGCGGATCTCGGCGACCACGTTGGCGGAGGGCGCGTCGGGCAGCGTCTTCGCGCCCATCACGAGCTTCATCTGGATGCGCTCACCGCGCTGCTGCATGCGCCGCATCTGGGTGGAGGCCTCGATGGTCACGGCGGCCGTGGGGATCTTCGGGAAGGCCGGATCGTAGTCCATGGCACCGGTGTGGGGCGTGTCCAGGCTCACGGGGCCCACGGAGCGCACCAGGGCCGCGACCGCCCCATATCTGGCGGCTTTCGCCGCCCCATCGTGCCGGTAGACCACCGTGTGGCCGTAGCCCTTGAAAGGCACGTCGAAGAGGACGATCTTCCCCTTCACCGCCTCGCCGAGCTTGTCGAGCTCCTCGAAGGAGCCCACCACCACCACGTCCGCGGTGAGGCCGCCGTCAGGCGTACCGACGCTGCCGCCGAGGCCCAGGATGTTCAGCCGGGTCGGGGTCGGCAGGAGCAGTTCGGCGGATTCGTGCCCGCGCACCCAGTGGGGCACCATGACGGGTTCCGTGTGGACGTTGACGAGCCCCGCGGCCTTCAGCCGGCTCTGGGCCCAGGCGATGGCCTGGTCCAGCTGGGGTGATCCGGAGAGCCGGGGGCCGATGCGATCACAGAGCCAGGCCAGATCTTCATAGGCCCCATGGGTGCGGAAGGCTTCGGCCCGCAGGCGCTCGGCGGCTGGCGGAGCCTGTGCGACCAGGTGGGCGGCGATCAGGCAGGGGAGGAGGCATCGGAGGGGATTCATGCCTCATCTTAATTGGTAGAGCCGCCAGGTCACGGCTTTTTTGCCGCCCCTTCGATCTGCGCCCTGACGGCCTTCATCAGCGCGTTGGGGATCGGGACGCTGAGGTTGTACTGCTGGATCAGCCAGCGGTCCCGGTCGCGGCTGAGGACGCCCGAGCCCCGGGCCGGGCCCAGGTTCGGGGTGTCCAGGTCCTCGTCGAACCAGGCGGTGCGGCCATCCTTCGACACCGTGATGGCCCGCCGGGTGGCCTTGAAGCTCCAGGCCTTGCCGCGCTGGAAGATGGGATGGGCCCAGGTCTGGAAGGCGGCCTTGGTCCAGCGTTCGCCGGGGTCGGTGCCCAGGAAGACGGCCCCCTCGGCCAGGTGGCCGAAGTAGCGCCCCTCATCGGCCTGCGCGGCGGCCAAGTGCCAGTCGTCGAGCACCACGGCGACGGCCTTGTCGGCGGGAGACTGGGCTGAGAGGGCCAGGGTGGCACAGAGCAGCAGGGCGGGGCGCATGGGGACTCCAAGCAGGGAAAGTCAGTGCCGGTCGAGCTTCACCCGGACCCGCATCCGGCCGCTGGCATCCGTCTCCAGCACCTCCCAGGACAGCGGCCCGCTGCGGCCCTTCGGCTGCTCGCCAGGACCGAGGTTGAAGGCGGCGTCGTCCAGTTGCCAGAGGCCGATGGGGAGCTTCGGCGCGGGGGGCTCGGGGCTGCCGGGGTGGGCATCCACCACGCGAACCGGGCCCCTGGGGTCGCCGTAGGTCAGCAGGCCCGGGTCGATGAGGGCCACCACCAGCCCCTGGTGGCCTGGACCGGAGCGGCCGCCGATGCGGCCCTGCTCGAAGCCCCAGAGGCGGCGCACCTCCAGGCTGAAGAAGCGGCCCTTCTTGCGGGGATCGGCCAGGGTGACCCACTGGGGATCGGCGCCAGGGGCCCGGGAGACCGGGGCGATCCAGCCCTCCCAGCTCCGGCCCTTCACCGCGAGGTGGCTCACCGAGGCACGGAAGCGTCCCCGGTACCACAACTCGGAGCGCACCCACGCCATGGGGTGGGAGGGGCTGTAGCCCATGTCCGCCACCCAAGGACCTTCGCCGGGGTGCTGGCGGTCCCAGCCCCGGTACTGGCCGCCGTCCATGAGGTCCCAGATGCCGGCGGTGGGGACCTTGCCATCTTCCAGATAGAGGTCGTCCACCCGGTGTTCGCCCATGCCGTGGAAGGCCTCGTGGACGATGTTGCCCAGGGGCACCTCCTCGGTCATGAAAAGCAGGGGCCAGCGACGGTGTTGATTCCAGGGCAGGGGCATCAGCAGGCTGACGGCCTTGATGTGGGAGGGATCGCCGGTCACGGACTGGGGATGGCCGGGCGCGATGATCCAGAGGAAGTCCGGCTTGCCGTCCGGTTTGAGCGCCCCGGTGCGGTTGTCCACCTGGTCGCAGTCGCCCAGGGGCGCGCCGCGAAGCCGCTTCAGCACCCACCGCGCCATGGGCGAGACCTGTTCATCGCGTCGCGGCGCCGGGTGCTCGTCGCTGCGCAGCTTGAGGAACCGCCCCTCGACCAGGGAGAGGGCGCCCTTACTCACCTCGTAGAGGTAGTTGGCCGCACTGGCTGCGCCCGGGCTCCGCGAGAAGAGGAGGTTCCGCAGGGCTTCATCCGAGACGCGAGAGGGCTCGTCGGGGAAGTCGAGGCGCACGAGGAGGACGGAGCCCCTCCGGAAGGCTGGTTCGGGGCGCAGGACGATCTCGCGGGACCACTCCGCGGCCGGCACGAGGTCGCGCCGCCAGCCATCCTTCTCCACGGCCAGCACGGCATCGTCGGGCGCCAGCTCCAGCCGGAACCGCCCCTCGGCATCGGTGATGGCCAGGGGGGGCGTGGCCGAAGGCGCGACCCGGGGCTGGCGGTCCGGATAGACGCGCACCCCGGGAAGGCCCTGGCGGCCGTCGGTGACGCGCCCTTCCGTGGCCCCCGCCAGACCGGCCATCGCCAGCAGGAGGAGGGCCGCCGCCCGGATCATGCCTGGACGAGCTTCTGCAGGTGGGCCATGCGGGCGAGGAGGGACACGCGGCGCCGGGTCTCCGGGGCGACCAGGGGCTTCTCGAGGGCATCGGCCACGGGCTCCTGGAGGCGGGACCAGGTCTCCAGCTCGCCGGGGGTGTAGAGCAGGAGGATGGGCATGTCCCTCAGCTCCTCGGACTGGTGGACAGCCACGGCCAGGGTCTGGGCGCTGCCTTCCAGCAGCTCCGTGTCCAGCACCATCAGGTCGGGCCGGTGCGCCAGGATCTGGGCGCGGGCCTGGCTTTCGCCCTGGGCTTCGATGAAGGTCGCCTGGTCCTTGCCGTAGTGGTTCTGGACCTGGGAGCGCACCAGGGAGCTGGCGGAGACCACCAGCACCTTGGGACGGGCCGGCGCCGGGGTGCCCGCCTGCAGGGCGAGGGCCCGGATCCGCAGGTGGGTCTGCACCCGGACCTGGAGGAGCATGGTGTTGGCGGGCTTGCGGAGGAAGTCGTCGGCGCCCGCCGCATAGCTGCGGTCCTTGGCGTCCCGGCTCAGCGCGGTGAGCACCAGGATGGGAATGCCGGCGGTGGCCGGGTTGCCCTTCATCAGCTCACAGGCCTTGAAGCCATCCATGGATGGCATCACCGCGTCCATGATCACCAGGTCCGGCAGGGATTCCTGCATCCGCTCCAGGGCTTCCTGGCCGTTGGAGGCCGCGATAATCCGATGGCCCAGCGCCTGGAGCTGTGCCTCGATCTGACGCCGCTGTAAGGCATTGTCCTCGACCATCAGAATGGTCATGGGGGACGCGGACTGGGACAAGCTGACTCCTTGCACTCGTGTTTTGAGGGTAAAGGCCCTAGCGGCTGGGATCAACCGCTGATCAAGTAAGAGATTGGGAAAACTCCGCAGACAGCGTGGCTCCGCACCAGTACAATGGCGGGTTCGAGGTTCCGAGTGTCTGATCCCAGCCTGATCCGCAATTTCTCCATCGTCGCCCACATCGACCACGGCAAGTCGACGCTGGCGGACCGCCTGCTTGAGCTCACCAAGACCGTGGCCCAGCGCGACATGCAGGCCCAGATCCTGGATGACATGGACCTCGAGCGGGAGCGCGGCATCACCATCAAGGCCCACGCCGTCACCCTGAAGTACGCGGCCCAGGACGGACAGACCTACACCCTGAACCTCATCGACACGCCCGGCCACGTGGACTTCACCTACGAGGTGAGCCGCAGCCTGGCCGCCTGCGAGGGCGCCATCCTGGTGGTGGACGCCACCCAGGGCGTGGAGGCCCAGACCCTGGCCAACACCTACCTGGCCCTGGAGAACGGCCTGGAAGTCTTTCCGGTGCTCAACAAGACCGACCTGCCCAGCGCTGACCCCGAGCGCGTGCTGGAGCAGATCGACACGGTGATCGGGCTGGTGGACACGGCCCACGCGGTGAACGTCTCAGCCAAGACCGGCGAGAACTGCGACCAGGTGCTGGAGCAGATCGTGAAGTGCATCCCGGCGCCCCAGGGCGACCCGAAGGCCGCGCTCCAGGCCCTCATCTTCGACTGCTACTACGACTCCTATCGCGGCGTGGTCTGCCTCATCCGCCTGGTGAACGGGACGCTGAAGGCCGGCGACCAGGTTCGCTTCATGGCCACGGGCAGCGAGTACCGGGTGGACGAGATCGGCATCTTCGATCCCAAGATGGACAAGCAGGAATCGCTCTCCGTGGGCGAGGTGGGCTACCTGGTGGCCAGCATCAAGCAGCTGGCGGACGTCAAGGTGGGCGACACCGTCACCCACGCCGTCACGAACACCACCAAGCCCGCCAAGGAGATGCTGAAGGGCTTCAAGGAGATCCAGCCGGTGGTCTTCGCGGGCATCTTCCCCACCTCCAGCGACGACTTTGAGGACCTGCGCAACGCCATGGAGAAGCTGCGGCTCAACGACAGCAGCTTCACCTACGAGCCCGAGACCTCCACGGCCCTGGGCTTCGGCTTCCGCTGCGGCTTCCTGGGCCTGCTCCACATGGAGATCGTGCAGGAGCGCCTGGAGCGCGAGTTCGACCTGGACCTCATCACCACCGCCCCCAGCGTGCGCTACCACGTGCACCTCACCGACGGCAGCGAGGCCAGCGTGGACAACCCCTCCAAGCTGCCGCCCCTCCAGAAGATCGCCAAGATCGAGGAGCCCATCATCGAGGCCACCATCCTCACCCGCACGGATTTCGTGGGCGGCCTGCTGAAGCTCTGCGAGGAGCGCCGCGGCATCCAGCAGAAGCTCGAATACGTGAGCCAGGACCGCGTGATGCTCGTCTACGAGCTGCCCCTCAACGAGGTGGTGCTGGACTTCTACGACAAGCTCAAGTCCATCTCCAAGGGCTATGCGAGCTTCGACTACCACATGAAGCACTACACGGAATCCGACCTGGTGAAGATGGACATTCTGGTGAACTCGGAGCCGGTGGATGCCCTCTCCATCCTGGTCCACCGCAGCAAGAGCCAGACGCTGGGGCTGGCGCTCTGCCAGAAGATGAAGGAAGTGATCCACCAGCAGCTGTTCGACGTGGCCATCCAGGCCGCCATCGGCAGCAAGATCATCGCCCGCACCAACGTGAAGGCCCGCCGCAAGGACGTCCTGGCCAAGTGCTACGGCGGCGACATCAGCCGCAAGAAGAAGCTCCTCAACAAGCAGAAAGAGGGCAAGAAGCGGATGAAGTCCATCGGCAGCGTGGAGATCCCCCAGGAGGCCTTCCTGGCGATCCTCAAAGTCGATAATTAGGATTCAAGCGGCCCCACCAGCGGAATTCCCGCCCGGGCCACGGGCAAGTCTCAGGGGCGTTCCTTGAGGCCGATGTTTAACCGACCCGATCGTCGTCCTTGAGTTCGCCTGATTCGATGAGGTTGGCCAGCAGCCGCTGGAGTTCGTCCTCGCCGATCACGCCGCGCCGCTGGAAGAGCCGGATGAGGCCCAGCACGAGGCTGCGGGTCTGGTAGGACTCCAGGCGCCGGACGGTGAGGCCAATGGTGCGGCTGTGGACGAGGTCGGGGTTCACCGGGGGAGCCGCCGGGGGTGCGGTGCGGGACGGGACGGTGGGATCGAAGAGGCCGAAGGGATCGATGTTCACCGGCTGGGTGGGCGCGGTGGGATTGTCGAAGAAGGGATCCTTGGGGAAGGCCAGGGGCGCGGGCGGGGGTGGCGCCGGTACCGGCAGGGGCGACAGGGAGAAGGTGACGGGCAGCGCGTCATCCTGGCTCGGGTCGTTGCCCAACTCCACGGTCAGGGCCTCCACCGGGGCCTCAAGGCGCCGATAGAGATCGGAGATGGCCTTCTTCAGGGCGCTGTGCGAGGCCACCACAGGCTGGACATGGAGGCCGGAGGCGAAGCGGGCGCTGTCGATGGCGTTGAGGTCCGATGGATCGGACATGGCCAGCACCAGAGACTTCGGTTCCTGCGTGGTGATGGGCAGCACGGTGAACTGGTCGGCGAGGCGGTGGGGCACCAGCTTGAGGACCTGGGGGGGAACCTCGATGTTCCGGACATCCATCTGCGGCACGCCGGTCTGGTGGCTGAGGAAGTCCATGAGCACTTCCTCGGAGATGTAACCCAGGGCCACCAGGTTGCTGCCGAGCCGGCCCCGGGCAATCTTCTGGTGCGTGATGGCGCTCTGGAGCTGGGCAGGCGTGATGAGCCCGCCCTCCACGAGCAGTTCACCCAGACGCTTGATCGGTTGCTGCATGTTCGGATCCCGGGGGGTTCATCATTGCTGCACAGAGGTTCGTCTCCAAGGTAACTTTATTCAAGGAATTTGTGCAGATGGGGGCAGCATGACGACGGAAGATCTGTGGCGGGCGACGCTGCACGACTTCAACAATCTCCTGGCGGGTCTCCAGGGCGTGCTGGACCTCAGTGATCCCCGCCTGCCCCTGGATGCCCGCAACCGGATGCGCCTGGAAACCACCCTCGGGGATGGAAAGACGCTCATCGCCATGGCTCGGGCGCTGGCCCTGGGGCGGCACCCGGACGCCGGCATGGCGGCCTGGGGTGAATGGAAGTCCGGCCTTGAGCAGCGGCTGGAACCCATGGCCGCACTCTTCCGCTGCCCGATCGAGCTGGTCGAGGCGGGGGCTGGTGGCGCCCACTGGCCGGCCCCCCTGCTGCAGGACTGGGCCGCGGCCTTCACCCGGCAGATCCTCCCCTGGGCCGTTCCGGGTCCCCTGCGCCTGGAGGCTTCGGTCTCCTCCGAGGCCTGGACCCTGACCTGGGTGGGTGACGCGCCCCTGCCGACGGCCTTGCAGCCGGAACCTCCACCCGATGCCCCCAAGAACCTGCCTTCCCTCTGGCTGCGGGCCACAGCCGAGCGCCTGGGCCTCTCCATCGAGGCGACCCCCGCTGGTCTGGTCGTCCGCATGGAGCGGCCGGCCGCCTCCTAGCGTCCCGCCCCTCCCGCCGCTCGGTTCGCCCCCGGGAAGGCTTCCGCCGCCGGAGGCCCAAGTAGGTTGGAGCCCGGGGGGTGATCCATGGTGGCGATGCAATCCAGCCGCTTCCTAGGTGGGGCCGTGATGATGCTGGCGGCTCTGAGGCTCGGTGCGGTTGCACCGGCCATGTTCCGGGGGGATGCGGCCCGCACGGGGGTCTATGCCGCTGCGGCCCCCACGCTGTCCGCCACGGCCTGGACCTTCCGCACAGGCGCCAAAGTGCTGGCATCCCCGGTGGTGTCGGGGGGCGTCCTGTTCGTGGGGAGCGCCGATCACCGCATGTACGCCCTGGACGCCAAGACGGGCGAGCTGAGGTGGCGCTACCAGGCCGCCGGCGCCATCGCCTCCTCGGCGGCCGTCGCGGAGGGGCGCGTCATCTTCAGCAGCCTGGACGGGCTCATCCACGCGCTGGATGCCGCCACGGGCAAGCCCATCTGGTCCTTTCGGACGGAGGGGGAGCGTCGGTTCACGGCGCCCGGCATCCACGGCGCGCAGCCCCGGACCGAGCTGATGCCCGATCCCTTCGATGTGTTCCTCTCCTCCCCGGCGGTCGCCGGTGGCCTCGTCTACGTGGGCAGCGGCGATCAGCACGTCTACGCACTGGAGGCCGCCACGGGGGCCCTCCGCTGGAAAGTGAAGACCGGCGGGGTCGTGCACGCAAGCCCGGCCGTGGCGGATGGACGCGTGTACGTCGGCAGCTTCGACCGGACCCTGTATGCGCTGGATGCCGGCAGCGGCGCCATTCAGTGGACCTTCCAGACCGGGGACGACCCCGACATCCACAACCAGGTGGGCATTGCCAGCTCTGCGGCGGTGGCTGAGGGGCGGGTCTTCTTCGGCTGCCGGGACGGCCATTTCTATGCGCTGGACGCGGGCACCGGAAAGCTGCTCTGGAAGCATGACAATCACAAGGGCTGGGTCATCGCCTCGCCCGCGGTGCAGGGCGGGCGGGTGTATTTCCCCACCTCGGACGGCCAGCGCTTCAAGGCCCTGGACGCCGCCACGGGCCGGCTCGTCTACGACCAGTCCATGAAGGCGGTGTCCTTCTCGTCTCCGGCCATCGCCGGGAACCGGATCCTCTTCGGAACCTCGGACGGCTGGCTCCACCTGGTGGATCGCGACACGGGGGTGGCGGTGGCGGACTTCCAGTCTGAGGGCTGCAAGCAGAACGGGAAGAAGTACCTGGATGCGGAAGGCCGCATGATCGGGTCAGTTCTCTATCCGGACAACACGCTGGAGGGCATGGTCATCGGCCTCGACCGCATGTTCAGCCTGGGGTCGATCCTGTCTTCGCCGGTCCTGGCCGAGGGCATGGTGTTCGTGGGCAGCACCGATGGGGCCATCTACGCCCTGCGCTGAAACCCTGCTGGATGGCATTGTCCCGGCCGACCGCTACAATGGAGGATTCAGGCGGGGCGATGACGTTTCCTATTCAGACCTCGGGCTGCCAGAACAGGGCCCCCTCCGCGATCCGGCCAAGCCGGGGAGCGGGAGCACGGCGCGGGGCGCCGGGCGACCGGGGGGTGGTCCCCTTCATCCAGCAGCGCCAGGTTCGGGGCCATTCATGAAATTCCACATCGAGACCTGGGGCTGCCAGATGAACGACCACGATGGCGAGAAGCTGTCGGGGCTGCTGTCCGCCGATGGTTTTGAGGAGGTCGATTCGGTGGACGCGGCCGAACTGGTGCTGCTGAACACCTGCTCCATCCGCGAGAAAGCCGTGCACAAGGTCTATTCGGAGCTGGGCCGCCTGCGGGAGGAGAAGCAGAGGCGCCCCCTGCTGGTGGGCGTCACGGGCTGCCTGGCCCAGCAGGAGCAGGCCGCCCTGTTCAAGCGGGCGCCCCACATCGACTTCGTGCTGGGCACCATGGCCCTCAAGCAGCTGCCACGGCTGGTGGCCGAGGCCCAGGCAGGCAAGGCCCATGTGCTGGATGCGGGCGAATACCCCGACAACCACCTGTTCCCGCCTTCCGTCACCCGCCGCCGCGACACGGCCAAGGCCCTGGTGACCATCACGGAAGGCTGCAATCACGCCTGCACCTACTGCATCGTGCCCACCACCCGGGGCGCCGAGCGGCACCGCCCCTTCGCGGATGTGCTGGCGGAGGTGCGGGGCCTGGTGGCGAGGGGCTACCGGGAGGTAGAGTTGCTGGGCCAGAACGTGAACAGCTATGCCGGCGGCTGCACCTTCGCCGACCTGCTGGAGCGCGTGTCCGAGGTGGACGGCCTCGAATGGATCCGCTTCACCACCAGCCACCCCATGAACTTCACCAAGGACCTGGCCAAGGTGCTGGTCACGAACCCCAAAGTGGCGCCCTTCCTCCATCTGCCATTGCAGAGCGGCAGCGACCGGGTGCTGAAGCGGATGCGCCGGGAATACACCGTGGCCGAGTACCTGGAGCGCCTGGGCTACCTGGGTGAGGGCCGCTCCCGCATCGCCCTCAGCACGGACTTCATCGTGGGCTTCCCTGGCGAGACGGACGAGGACTTCGAGGCCACGATGCGTGTGCTCGATGAGGTGGCCTTCGATGGCTCCTTCAGTTTCATCTACTCGCCAAGGCCTGGGACGCCGTCGCTGCGGCTCAAGGACGACCTGCCTCCGGCCGTGAAGTCCGCACGCCTCACGCGGCTGCAGCAGCGGCAGACGGAGCTGACGCGGACCAGCAACGAGCGCTTCCTGGGTCGGGAGATTCCGGTGCGGGTGGAGGCCCACGAACCCAATGAGCACGGCTGGTGGCTGGCGCGCAGCGGCGAATGGAAGACCATCCATCTGCAGGCCGGGCCAGGCCGCATGCTGCCCTTCGGCGAACTGGTGATGGCCAGGGTCATCCAGGCGGGCCCCCACTTCCTGGGCGCGGAGCTGGTCTAGGCGCTCTGGCCTTGGGATACGGAGAACGACCACCTGCGCGTCGCGCCGGGGGCAAGGAGGATGACGCCGGGCTTCTGGCTGAACTCACCCTCCCAGTCGGCCGGATCGGCGTGACCCGACCAGGGCTCAATGCAGAGGAAGGAGGGGGTCGGGTCGGGCTTGGCCCATAGGCCCAGATGGTGGAACCCCTCCCAGGTGATGGCCAGGGAGGGACCACCGCTGGCTTCGAACCGGAGGCCCTGGCTGCGTGGTTGCAGGAAGATCAGAGCATCCTTGCGGAACAGATCTTCATTCAGCGCGAGCTCGCGCTGGGCAATGGGCGTGGGCTGGTCTTCCGGCGCGAGCAGGCCTAGGCCATCGAGGCGCCGGAGCGAACCTGGTTCCTCGGTCTCGAAGACGAGCCGGTGGGCGGTCTTGGCGAGGCCCGGGATCAGGGGCCAGCGGAAGGCCGGATGCAGCCCCAGGCTCGCGGGAAGGTCCGCCACACCCGGGTTGTGCAGCTCCAGATCCATGCGAAGACCGGCGGGCCCCAGCGCGTAACGGACCACCAGGCGGAAGGCGAAGGGGTAGGCCTTCAGGGTGTCATCGTCCTCCCGAAGCTCCAGGGCGCATTGCAAGGGCGTGCGCTCTAGCCAGGAGAAATCGCGGTCGCGGGCGAAACCATGCCGGGGCATCGGGTAGGTTTCATCGCCATGGCGCAGGCGGTCGCCGTGCAAGCCGCCCACGACCGGAAAGAGCAGGGGCGCATGGCGGGGCCACAGCGGGCCCGCATGCCACAGCAGTTCCGAACCTTCGAGCCGGAGGGCCTGCAATTCCCCGCCGTGGCGGGCGATCACGGCTTCCGCGCCGTCCAGGTGCAACCGGTGGTGGTCCATGCCGACATGATGACCGGCCCCGTGGTAGATTGGCCCTCCCGTCCTTCACGCACGCAGCCAGCCCCCCGGGAGCCAGCCATGCCCTTCACGGCGGACGCCATCGCGACCATCCTTCAGGCGCCCCGGCCGAACGTGGAGGCCCACTGGCCGCTGGTCGTGGAGGCGCTTGGCGCCCTGAAGATCCTGGAGCCCGCGGTGGAGGTCGCCGCCATCGCCAGCATCGGCACCGAGAGCTACCTGTTCGCGCCAGAGAAGGAGGCCGGGACCGAAGCCTACTTCCGCCGCATGTACGAGTTCGACCGCGGCCTTGGCAACCTCGATCCGGGGGATGGCGCCCGGTACTGCGGTCGAGGCTTCGTCCCCCTCGTGGGGCGTTCCGAATACGCCCGCTTCGGCAGGCTGGTGGGCGTGGATCTCGTGGAGCAGCCTGATCTGGCCCTGGATCCGGCGGTGGCCGCCCGGATCCTGGCCTATGACTTCATGCTGAAGGGGGTCCCCAAGGCCGCCGCGGAGGATGACTGGGTCAAGGTTCGGAGGCTGGTCCATGGGGATCTGTCCGGGTGGAAGCGGTTCAACGGGATCCTGATCCCGCTGCTCAAGCAGCTGCCCTGACTGCACCAAAATCAAGCCCCGGGGAACTACGCCCGAAGCAGGTGGCACGGCCATCGGCCTCGACCGGGTGTCGAGACCGGGCCCTGCCCGGGAGTTTTCATGCGTGTCAATCAGCCGGTCACCAAGGTGGAACGCCGTTTGGAGGAGGGCGCCTACATCGTCTCCACAACGGATCTGCGCGGCGTGATCACGTACGGAAACGAGGAGTTCATCCGGATCAGCGGCTTCACCCGGGATGAGCTGATCGGGCAACCCCAGAATGTCGTCCGCCATCCAGACATGCCCCCCGCGGCTTTCGAGGACCTGTGGCGCACCATCAAGGCTGGCAAGGCCTGGCAGGGACTGGTCAAGAACCGCTGCAAAAACGGGGACTTCTACTGGGTGGATGCCAATGTGACGCCCATCGTGGAGGATGGCCAGGTCGTCGGGTACGTCTCCATCCGCAGCAAGCCGACGGCCAGCCAGATCGCCGATGCCGAGCGCATGTACGCCAGGGCCAACGCCGGCCAGCCCATGGAGGACCCCGAACGGAAGGTCTGGATCCCCTTTCCCGAGATGGGCTTCCGCAACCGGGTCTGGGCCGCCGCCGCCTCGGTTCTGGCCGTCTTCTTCGTCATGGCCGCCATCAGCTTCTTCGCCTTCACGACCACCCAGGTGGAAGCCGCCTCGGTCAAGGAGGAGTACCTTCCGACAACCCTGCTGGCCGAGGAGATGGCCCTCCAGACCGTCCAGGTGCAGCAGGCCCTCACGGACGCGGCCCTCACCCGGCGGGCCGAGTCGCTGCAGGACGCCGCCAAGGCCGCCGAGGCCTTCCACAAGGCTGAGCAGGCCTTCCGGAAGATCGCCGTGCGGGACGTGGCCAACCTCAAAGTGCTGGATGAGCTCAACGGGGACTTCGAGGCCTTGCAAAGCACCGGCAGGGCCATGGTCACGGCCTACCAGACCCAGGGGCTGGCCGAAGGCAACAAGGTCATGGAGACCTTCGACAAGGCCTCGGACAAGCTCACCGTCGATATGGGGAAGCTCCGGGACGGGGAGGTCAAGGATGTGGAGACGCGGCTGAACACCATCGCTGGCCGGGCAGGTCTCAGCCTGTGGGTCCTGGGGATCGGCACGATCGTCGGGGTCGGCGTTGGATTGGCGGTCTTCGGCAAGCTGGTGCAGGTGCTCGACCACCAGCTGGGTGGCGACCCGAAGGTCGCCCTTGAACTGGCCAGAGCCCTCGCGGAAGGCAACCTGCGCAAGGATATTCCCACGCGGCCCGGGGACCGGACCAGCCTCATGGCCACCCTGCGGGGGATGCAGGCCTACCTGAAGACCACCATCAACCGCATCCGCTTCGACGCCATGCGCGTCCGGCAGAACAGCGCCGAGATCGCCACCGCGACCCACGAGATCGCCAGCACCAGCCACGAACTGGCCCGCAATGCCGATTCCCAGCGCACCTCCACCGACCGCATGGCTTCCGCCATCACAGAGCTGTCCGCCTCCGTCCGGGAAGTGGCCGATCACGTCCAGACGAGCCACCAGCGGGCCATGGAGGCCTCCAAGACCGCCCAGGAGGCCAACGCCTCGGGCCAGGCCGCCATCCGCGCCATGGACCGAGTCGAGGAAGCCACCAGTCAGATGGTCGAGGCCGTGCAGGTGATCCAGGACATTGCCCGGCAGACGAACCTGCTCTCCCTGAACGCCGCCATCGAGGCCGCGACGGCGGGCTCGCTGGGCAAGGGCTTCGCCGTGGTCGCGGAGGAGGTCCGGAAGCTGGCCGAGCGCAGCGATGCTTCCGCCCGCGAGATCGCCCAGCTCATCGAAGGCAGCAACAAGGCCGTGACCCAGGGCAAGGCCACGGTCCAGGATGCGGTCCAGGCTCTGGAGACCATCCGCGACCACATCTCCGAGGTCGCGGCCATGTCCACCCAGATCGAGGCGGCCTCGGGCGAGCAGGCCAAGGCCAGCGAGGAGGTGGCCAAGCAGGTGGAGCTGGGAGCCCAGCAGGCCGTCCAGAACGCCAGCGCCAGCGTGCAGCTGTCGGGAACCGTGGACAGCAATGCCGCGACCACCGAGCAGCTTTCCCGCACGGCCGAAGGCCTGGCGGACCTCGTGGGGCGGTTCCGAACCTAGGTGCCCGCTCGATTCTTGGCCTTGGTGCGCCCGGCCGGACTCGAACCGGCACGCCGTTACCGGCAGCGGATTTTAAGTCCGCGGCGTCTGCCATTCCGCCACGGGCGCATGAGTCCAGCCTAACGAGAGCCGGCTGGACATGGTAGGTTCGACCCATGATTTCCCGTGCCGCCGCCCTGCTGCTGCTGGCGTTCTCCAGAATGCCCCTGACCGCCGAGGTCCGGGATCTGAAGGCCTTCTTCCAGGAGCGCTGCGCCGTTTGCCACGGCCCGGATGGCAGCGGCCGGGGCGCCAATGGCGCCCGGCTGGGGGGGCGCAACCTGGCGGAAGCCCGCTGGCTCGCCAAGCAGGAGGAATCGGAGCTCGTGGCGGCCATCCTCAAGGGGCGTGGTGCCATGCCTGGATTTCGGCGGCAGCTGTCCGAGGCCGAGGCCCGTCGTCTGCTGGTGGAGATCATCCGGCCCCTGGCGACGAGAAAGCGCTCCTGATTCCGCCTTCCGGCGATGGCATGGACCCGAGGTGGAGGGTTCAGGCACAGCGAGTTGATCCTGCGGACGGTTCTGGTCAGGGAGCTCCTGCGCAGGGCCGAGAAGGGCAAGGTCATCGCGCCCTGAGCGTGGGGTCCCGGTAGCATGGGGGGATGCCTGGCCCCGCCTCCGAACCGATCGACCACCCCCTCCTGCGCAACCTGAATGCCCCCCAGCGGGAGGCGGTGCGCCATGCCCACGGCCCTCTGCTGATCCTCGCTGGAGCGGGATCCGGAAAGACCACGGTGATCACCCGGCGCATCGCCTGGCTCATCGAGGAGGAAGGTGTCCATCCGGGATCCATCCTCGCCATGACCTTCACCAACAAGGCGGCCGAGGAGATGCGGGAGCGTGTCCAGCGGCTGGTCTCGGTTCCCGCCGCCCAGATGTGGGTCAGCACCTTCCACAGCTTCTGCACGCGCATCCTCCGCCGAGAGGGGGAGCGCACCCCGGTGGGCCGGGATTTCGTCATCTTCGACCCGGCGGACCAGAAGAGCCTCGTCAAGCAGGTGCTGGCGGAGCTGAAGCTGCCGGAGAAGCAGTTCCACCCGAAGAAGGTGTTGGAGATCATCAGCGACTTCAAGAACCGCTGCCTGCTGCCGGAGGAGGCCCGGGAAGAAGGCCTGGACCCCTGGACCCGCAAGGTGCTCGATGCCTATGACCTCTACCAGCAGGGCCTGAAGAACCACCGGGCCTGCGACTTCGATGACCTGCTGCTCTGGACGGAGCGTCTCTTCCGCGATCCGGTGGTGCAGTCGATCTACGGTGAGCGCTTCAAGTTCATCCTGGTGGACGAGTACCAGGACACGAACCGCGCCCAGTACCTGCTGGTGCAGCACCTGGCGCGGCGGCACCACAACCTGTGCGTGGTGGGCGATGAGGACCAGTCGATCTATGGCTGGCGCGGCGCGGACATCCGCAACATCTTGGACTTCCAGCAGGACTTCCCCGAGGCCGTGCGTATCGAACTGCTGCAGAACTACCGGTCCACGGAGAAGATCCTGGATGCGGCCTCGCAGGTGATCTCCAACAACTCGCAGCGGGTGGAGGGCAAGGGCGCCCTGAAGACGGACCTGGGCGTGGGCGAATCCATCCAGTTCAAGCTCTCGGACGAGGGACGACTGGAATCCGAGTGGGTGGTGCAGCGCATCCAGGAGCTGCGCTTCCTGGACCACGAGGCGAAGGTCGCCGTGCTCTACCGCGCCAACTGGCAGTCCCGGCAGATGGAAGAGGCCCTGCGCGCCCAGAACCTCGCCTACCGCCTGGTGGGCGGCGTGAAGTTCTACGAGCGCCAGGAAGTGAAGGACCTCATCTCGTACCTGCGGCTCATCTCGAATCCTTTCGACCTGGTGAGCTTCCGGCGCTGTGTGAACGCGCCGAGCCGCGGGGTGGGTCCCACCACGCTGGGCAAGATCGAGGGCGCCATTCCCGAGGGAGGCACCCCGCTGGAAGGGCTGGCCCTCCTGCTGCGCTCTGGCGAACTCAAGGGCCGAGCCCAGCGCGAGCTGGGCAAGTTCCTGGACCTGTTCCACCGGGCCGCGACGGAGCGGGAGGCCCAGAGACTGGCCGGGCTCGTGAAGTGGGTGCTCCAGGAGAGCGGCTACCTCCAGAGCCTGGAGGACGAGGCTACGCTTGAGGCCGAGGGCCGCATCCGCAACCTGGAGGAATTCCTCAGCGCCGCGGCGGAGTCGGAATCCCTGGGCCTCCGCCTCTCGGAATTCCTGGACCGCATCACCCTGGCCGCGGACACCGACCAGCTGGAGGAGGCTTCGCAGCTCAGCCTCATGACTATCCACTGTGCCAAGGGCCTGGAGTTCCCCTACGTGTTCGTCATCGGCATGGAGGAGGACGTCTTTCCCAACCGCAACGCCCGCGAGACGTCCGACGGCCTGGAGGAGGAGCGGCGCCTCTTCTACGTGGCCATCACGCGCGCGCAGCGCCGCCTCACCCTCAGCGCCGCGCGGCGGCGGCGCATCATGGGCACGGAGATGCTCTCCATGCCCAGCCGCTTCCTCCGCGAGCTGCCGGACGCGGCCCTGGCGGCGCCCATCCGCTGGGGCACCGAGCTCTACCAGGCGGGCGAGGGCGTGCGGCCCGGCAGCTCCTTCGCCCGCGGCGCCGGCGGCGCCTCCGTGGCCACGGAACTGCAGCGCATCCGCAGCTTCTTCGACCGGGTGAAGGAAAGCCCCTCGGCTCCGGCGCAAGAGCGGGAGGGCGGCCGGTCCTCCGAGCCTGCCGAACCCAGAGATCCGACTGCCTTCGAGGCGGGCACCCGCGTGAGGAGCGCCCGCTTCGGTGCGGGCACCATCCTGGCTGCTTCCGGCCGTGGCGATGGCCTGACTTACACCGTGCGTTTCGACCAGGGGGGGGACAAGCGCATCATGGCGCGCTTCGGGGGCCTGGAGCGGACCTGAGCCGACCAAACCCCCCGGGTGGGTGTGACCGAGATCAAATTCGTATTGAGACGCATTCTCGATTGTGTAAACTGGGGACATGAGGAACCCGTCCCCCACTCCAGCCGTGTCAGCCCCCCTCGGGGAGCCGGCCGTCAGGCCCTCCCTGCCGGCTTCCGCGGCCGCTCGAGCGCACCAGCCCCTCCTTCCCGAGCCGCCCAGCCTTGGCACCCTCCCCCGGGGACCCCGGGCCCGGGTATGGTCCCTGTCGGTGGCGACCTACGGCGGCCTCATCTCCAGCGCCCTGGCCCTGGCCGTGGCTGCCCCTGTGACATCCCCCCCCATCCGGACCGTGACGGTGAGCTTGGAGACCCTGGAGGAGGCCGCCCCCGCGCCGCCCCCGCCCCCTGGGCCTGCCCATGCCGCCCGGACCGAGGCGCCAGTCAGGTCCGAGGAGCCTTCCCACCTCCGAGAACCTGAGGCGCCGCGCCCGGTGGCAACCGCGACTCCCTCGATCGCCGCTGGTGGCCAGACCTCCGGGGGGCCGGGAGGACAGGCGGGTGGGGTGGCCGGAGGTGCGGTGGGTGGGCCGTCGGGGGGTGTCGTGGGGGGCGTGGGGACGGCCGCGGTGGTTCCGCCCTGTTTCGATGCCGCCTACCTGCAGAATCCCGAGCCGGGCTATCCCCTGCTTTCCAAGCGCCTGGGGGAGGAGGGCCGGGTGATCCTCCGGGTGCTCGTCAATCCCGAGGGCCTCGCCGAGAAGGTGGAGGTCCGTCAGAGCAGCGGCCATGCCCGCCTCGACCAGGCGGCCCTCGGCACCGTCCGCCGCTGGCGCTTCACCCCGGCCCGTCGGGGCGCTGAGCGGCTGGCCGCCTGGGTCCTCGTGCCCCTCTCCTTCCAACTGGACGCCTGAAGTCCGCCCCATGCCCATGCCGGCCCCGCCCCGGGGCCCGGGAGCCCCCTGCCTGAAAGGTTGACCATGTCCCCCACCCTCCTGCTTTCCCTGCTCGCCTGCTTCTCGTCGCAGGAGCCCCCCGCCCAGGTCCCCCCAGTCGCGGAGACCGCCCTTCCCGAGGTGAAGGTGAAGGGGAAGCAAGCCAAAGAAAGGGAGCGCGCCGATGGTCCCGTGAAGGGCTACCGGGCGCGGCGTTCCGCCACCGTCACCAAGACGGACACGCCCCTGCGGGATGTGCCGCAGTCGGTGCAGGTGGTGCCGGAAGCGCTCGTGAAGGACCAGGGCATGAAGAGCATGGCCGAGGTCATCCGCTACGTTCCCGGGGCCTCCATGAACCCTGGCGAGGGGGGGCGCGACCAGCCGGTGCTCCGGGGCATCAGCACCACCTCGGATTTCTTCGTGGACGGCCTGCGGGATGATGCCCTCTACTTCCGGGATCCCTACAACGCGGAGCGCATCGAGATCCTGAAGGGGCCCAGCGGCATGACCTTCGGCCGCGGCGGCGGCGGCGGCGTGGTCAACCGGGTGACCAAGCGGCCCCTCGAACAGCCTCTCGCCCAGGCCGAGCTGAGCCTCGGCAGCTGGGACGACAAGCGCGGCAGCGTGGACTACAGCGACCGCTTCGGTGCCGCGGGGTTCCGGGTGAATGCGGTGGCCGAGGACGCCAAGGGCTTCCGCGACGGGTTCAAGCTGCGCCGCTCGGGCCTCAATCCCGTGCTGGAATTCGACCTGGGCCAAGACACTCTGGCGCTCATCGGGGTGGAGCATTTCGAGGACCGGCGCACCACGGATCGCGGCATCCCCGCCCTCAGCGGACGGCCCCTGGAGGGTGCCACCGCGACCTTCTTCGGCGACCCGACCCAGAGCCCCAGCGCGGCGGTGGTGGACGCGCTCGCCGCCAAGGTGGAGACCAGCCTCGCGCCGGGCCTGCTGCTCCGCAACGCCTTCCGGGCCACCCGCTACGACACCCTGCGGCAGAACATCCAGCCCAACAGCGTGGTGGACCCTGCGACGCGGCAGCTCAAGATCTCGGCTTACAGCCAGGCCAACCTCCGCACCAACCTCTTCAACCAGACCGAGGTCGAGGTGCGGGGCCAGGTCGGCGGCGTGGAGCACCTGCTGCTGGCGGGCCTCGAACTGGGCCATCAGGACAGCGACAACACCCGCCTGACCGGGTATTTCGGCGCTTCCACCACCGCCACGGTCAACGCGGCCAACCCATCTGCCTCGGTCACCCGCTGGGCCCCTGCCGCGAGCGACACCAACAACAAGGTGGCCGCCAACATCGCGGCCCTCTACGTCCAGGACCAGATCACGCTGTCCCAGCAGTGGAAGGCCGTGCTGGGCCTCCGCTACGACCGTTTCAGCGTGTCCCTGGACGACCGCAATGCGGTCAATGTGGATCTGGCCCGCACGGACAAGGCCTTTTCGCCGAGGGCCGGCCTCATCTACCAGCCCAGCGCCTCCGCCTCGTATTACGCCAGCACCAGCTATGCTTTCCTGCCCAGCAGCGAGACCCTGTCCCTCAGCGTGAGCAATGCCGACCTGAAGCCGGAGAAGGCCACCAATTGGGAGCTGGGCGGCAAGTGGGACCTCAGCGCCGGGTTCTCTCTAACTGCCGCCGTGTTCCGCCTGGATCGCGCTGATGTGAAGAGCAAGGACCCCAACGATCCGACCAAGCTGGTGCTCTCTGGCCTCCAGCGCACGGAAGGCGTGGAAATCGGCTTCCAGGGCCAGGTCACGGGGCGGTGGCAGGTCTACGGCGGGTTCGCCCACCTCGATGCCAGCGTGGTGAAGGCCACGGGTGGCAGCGCCACCGCCGCGCCTGTGCCCGCTGGAACCCAGGTGCCCCTGGTGCCCCGGAATGCCGCCACCTGGTGGAACAAGGTGGACCTGGCCGGCGGCTGGGCCCTGGGGCTGGGCCTGGTTCATCAATCCGGAACCTACGCCAGCACCACCAACACCGTGGCCCTGCCCGCCTTCACCCGCGCCGATGCGGCGGTCTACTACGCCTTCGGCAGGCAGAACCGCCTGTCCCTGAATGTCGAGAACCTGTTCGACCGCCGCTACTACCCCACGGCCGGCAACGACTACAACATCACCGTCGGCTCGCCCCGTCGCGCGCAGCTCAGCCTCGCCTGCCGCTTCTGATGGGCACCCACCGCTTCCAGAGGCTCTCGCGTGAGGATCTGCCTGGCGGATTCCCACCGCTGCCACGGCCTTCGAGGAAGGCGGCCCTCCTGCGTCTGCTGCGCAGGGTCCACGCATGGGTGGGACTGGGAGGCGCCGCGTTCGGGCTGCTGTTCGGCCTCACCGGCTTTCTCCTGAACCACCGCGGCGTGATGAAGATCGAGGCGGGCCAGATCCAGGAACGCAAGGTGGTGGTGGAGTTCGCCGAAGCCCCCGCCAGCCCGGAGATCCTGGCCCGGGACCTGGCGGCCCGGTTCAACGTGCCCATGAGCCGCGTGAAGTGGCTCATCAAGGCAGGCAGGCCGGGCCGGATGGGCGGAGCTCCGGTCAAGGTCGCCGAGCAGTGGACCGTGGCCTTCCTCGGGCACGCCCACTTCGCCTTGGCCACGTACACCCCCGGCAATCGCACGGTGGAACTGGAGCAGAAGGACGCCAGCTTCGTCCAGACCCTGAAGCGCCTCCACAAAGGGGACGGTGGGCAGGTTGGATGGATCCTGCTCACGGATGCCTTCGCGGGCGCCCTGGTCTTCCTGACCCTCTCCGGTGCCCTGCTCTGGACCCGGCTGGCAGGGCCGAAGCTGCTGGCCGCGGGGCTGGCGATCGGTGGGCTTCTCGCCGCGGTCCTAGTGGCCAGCCGTGCCTGGTAGGCCGGCGGCGCTGGGCGGGGTGAACCGCTCCTCCAGGGCCCGCTTCCGGAATTCGAAGATCCGCGCGATGTCCCGCCGCACCCAGAGGGCGGTGGCGATTCGCCCCGCGAGGCCCCAGCCCACCCGGTAGCGGACCGTGTCGGTCATGCGGGTGCCGCCGCCGGGCAGATCCTCGAAGCGGTGGGTGTGGTGCCACAGGGCGTAAGGGCCCGCGATCTGGCGATCGACGAAGCGCTCGCCGGGCACGAAGGTCTCGATGAGCGTCCGCCAGCGGAGGGGCCATCCGCGCACGGTGATCCGGTAGTCGAAGAGGGCACCTTCACCCCGCGGCAGTGGCCGGGACGTGAGCACCTCGAATCGGAGCCAGGGTGGCGTCAGCACCTCGAGGTTGGCGGGATCCGAGAAAAAGCCGAACACCTCGGCCCGGGGTGAGGGGAGATCCTGCACGGCGATGAAGACCTCCTCCCTCACAGCAGGTCCTCCAACGCCGCCGACGCCGAGGGGAAGCGGAACCGGAACCCCAGGGATTGGGCGCGGGCGGGCAGGACGAAGGCGCCCTGCAGCAGGAGGGCCTCCGCCATCTCGCCCAGCAGCAGCCGGGTGGCCAGGGTGGTGAGGAAGCCGGGAACGGGCAGCAGGGGCCGCCGCAACCGCCGGGCGATGAGGCGGGTGAAGGCCCCGTTGCCGAGGGGCTCGGGGGCCGTGCCGTTGAAGGCGCCGGACCAGGCCGGATTCCGCGCAGCCTCGACCAGCATGGCCACCAGGTCGTCGATGTGGATCCAGCTCAGGCCCTGGGTTCCCGAGCCCAGCTTGCAGCCCGCGAACCACCGCACCGGCAGCGCCATTTTCGGCAGCGCACCGCCCTCCCGGTCCAGCACCACGCCGATGCGGACCAGGGCCACGCGCACGCCGAGGGGGGCGGCGGCCATGGCTTCCGCCTCCCAGGATCGGCAGACTTCCGCGAGGAAGCCCGAGCCCGGTCCGGTGCCTTCGTCCACAGGCCGCTCGTCCCGAGGGATGTAGTAGCCGATGGCCGAGGCGCTGACGAGGGCCTGCGGCGGCCGCTCGCAGCTTCGCATGGCCTCGACCAGACGGGCGGTGGTCCTGGTCCGGCTGTCCCGGATGGCGGCTTTCCTGGAGGCGCTCCAGCGCCGGTCGGCGATGCCTTCACCAGCCAGGTTGATGACCGCGTCCGCTCCCTCCAACAGCGTCGGCAGCTCTTCCCAGCCATGGGCCGAAGCCCCGGCCGGCACATGGAGGGTGGCGGGATTCCGCGTGAGGACCTGCACCTGGACCCTCTGGTCCAGCAGGGCGCGGACCAGTCGCCGTCCCACCAGGCCTGAGCCCCCTGCCACCACTGCTCTTCTCAGGCCAGGTTCCATCGAGGTCGCTCCATGTCCAAATATACAGCTAGACAAAAAAGGTTCCTAGAGGCAATCACAGTCCCGTCGGGGGCTCCAGCCCGTGGGAGAGCCGGGTCGCCGCCAGGGACGGCAAGAAGCCATCTTGGATCGCAGCCTTCTCGCCTGTGGCCCTTCCCGTGGGCCCAGGAGACCATGGGGATTCGATCTCCCTCGATCCAGGAAGCCTCCCCATGCTGCTGCGCCCGATCCTTTACCTGTCCATCCCCCTGCTGCTGCAGGCCCTTCCTCCGGATCAGCCCCCCGCGGACGCCGTCCGCACCGCCAGCGGGTTGACCTTCCAGGTGGTCCACCCGGGCCGGGAGGGCGCCCATCCCACGGCCACGGACTTCGTGCGGGTGCATTTCGTGGGCTGGGACGGGGAAGGCAAGACCTTCGCCAACACCCGTGCCGATGGCGAGGGGCCCTGCGTCAACCTGGCGCGCATCATGCCCGGCATGCGGGAGAGCCTCCTGGCCATGACCGCCGGAGAGCGGCGCCGGCTCTGGATTCCGGAGGCCCTGGCCTTCGCCGGGGCCAAGGGCCGGCCTGCGGGCATGGTGTCCATGGACCTGGAGCTGCTGGAGATCCTGCCGCCCCCCAGCCAGGCGCCGGCGGATGTGGCGGCGCCGGGCCCCGACGCGCAGGTGCTGCGCTCCGGTCTGGCCTTCAAGGTGCTCCGGCCGGGCACGGGCCAGGCGCACCCCAACCGGTCCAGCTGGGTGTCCGTGCACTACACGGGCTGGACCACGGACGGGAAGCTGTTCGACACCTCGATCACCAAGGGGTCGGCGCCCTCGCTGCGCCTGAAGGAAACCATCGAGGGGTGGATCGAGGGCCTGCAGCTCATGACCGTCGGCGAGCGGCGCCGGTTCTGGATCCCCCAGAAGCTGGCCTACCGGGGCCAGTCCGGCATGCCCGCGGGCATGCTGGTGTTCGATGTGGAGCTGGTGGGGTTCCATGATTAGCCCACTTCCGCAGTAAACTGGCGCCTGGCTTTGAGTCCCGTGGACTCCACCCGCCGAGGCGACCATGCGCTACCTGCTCTCCAACCTGCCGTTGAACCTGGGCGAGGAGGCGCTGGACCTGGCGAAACCCCTGGCCCACGCCCTGGGTGGGGCGCCGAAGGACTACCGGGCCGTGACCCTGGAGCGCCGCAGCCTGGATGCCCGCCATAAGGGTGCCATCCGCTTCCTCACGGCCCTGAGCTTCGACTCGGACCGGAACCTGACGCTGGGGCCCCTGCCGGGAGGGCTGAAGCTGGACGAGGCGCCGCAGCCGGCGCCCTACGCCGTGGTCCCGCCACCGCGTCGGCCCCGGGTCGTGGTCGTGGGCAGCGGGCCCGCCGGCACCTTCTGCGCCCTGCGCCTGCTGGACTACGGCATCGAGCCCATCGTGCTGGAGCGCGGGCCCGCCATGGGCGAGCGCGTGAAGGCCATCTCGGGGCTGTGGAAGGACGCGGTGCTGGATCCCGAGGCCAACGCCCAGTTCGGCGAGGGCGGTGCGGGCACCTTCAGCGACGGCAAGCTCACCACGCGCATCGGCCACCCGGCCACACGCTACGTGCTGGACGCCTTCGTGCGCTTCGGCGCCAACCCCCGCATCCTCTACCTGGCCAAGCCCCATGTGGGCACGGATGTCATCCGGCGCTGCGCCGTGCTCATCCGGAAATCGCTGGAGGTCCGCGGCGCCTCGTACCGCTTCAATGCCCGGTTGGATGAATTGCGCTTCGACAGCCAGGGCAGGGTACGAGCGGCGGTGTTGGCCAATGGCGAGGAGATCCCCTGCGAGGCCCTGGTGCTGGCGCCCGGTCACAGCGCCCGGGACACCTTCGAGATGCTGCACCGCCACGGGGTGGCCATGCGGCAGAAGCCCTTCGCCATGGGCGTGCGCGTGGAGCATCCCCAGGACCTCATCGATCGCTCCCAGTACGGCCCCAGCGCGGGGCACCCCTCCCTGCCCGCCGCGGACTACAAGCTGGTCTGCAACTTCGGATTGAACCGCGCCGCCTACAGCTTCTGCATGTGCCCCGGTGGCGAGGTCATCCAGTGCAGCAGCGAGGAAGGCGGCGTGGTCGTCAATGGCATGAGCAACGAGAAGCGCGACTCCGGCTTCGCCAACTCGGGCCTGGTGGCCAAGGTGAACACGGCGGATTTCGGCAGCGACCACCTCCTGGGCGGCATGTACTTCCAGCGGAAGTGGGAGCAGGCCGCCTTCCGGGCCGCCGGGGAGACCTACGGCGCGCCCGCCATGGCCGTGCAGGATTTCCTGAAGGGAAGGGCCACAGGCCGCCTGCCACGCACCAGCTTCAGGCCCTTTGCGGTGGCCTCGGACCTGCGGACCTGCCTACCGGATTTCGTGCGGGAGCAGCTGGCCGGAGCCCTCCCCACCTTCGACCAGAAGCTCCACGGCTTCACCAGCCGCGAGGCCATCCTGCTGGCCATCGAAAGCCGCACCAGCAGCCCCATCCAGCTTCTGCGGGGCGAGGACGGGCAGTCTGTGTCGCACCCTGGCCTCTATCCCTGCGGCGAGGGGGCCGGCTTCGCGGGCGGCATCACCTCGGCTGCGGTGGATGGCGTTCGTGTGGCCGAGTGGATCGCCCAGTCTGCCGGGGCTCCGGTGTTCCAGCCCTTCGAGAAGCAGGTGCGGGCCGGGGATCTGGCGAACGAGTACTAGGGTTCCGGTTCTGGTTCCGGCACCTGGATGATGCGCCATCCCTCTCCGAACTGGGCCAGGAACTCCAGGGAGTAGCAGCGGAAGAAGACGAAGATCGGCAGGAAGACGACAGAGCTGATGTAGGGGAGCATGGCGACGCAGCAGGTGAGGCAGCAGGCGAGTAGCATGAGGATGGCCGCGCCGATGCCCAGCAGGAATTCCATCAGGTAGAACCCCACAAACTGCCAGCCATGTCCGGGCAGCACCTCCTGGCGCAGCACCTGCCAGGCGGCCGCCACGCGCAGGTCCCGGTGGTACATGATGGGAACCACGAAGTCGTGGAGCAGCGCGCCCACGAGGCTGAGGACGAGGATTCCGAGCAGCAGGAGTCCGCAGCTCACCACCACGCCAGCCAGGGCGGAGGCTCCAAACGCGCGGGCGTGGATGTCGGGCAGGGCGATGAGGGCGCCTAGGCCGCCGCAGACGATGAACAGGGCCAGGGTCGCCAGCAGGAGCAACAGGCGGAAGCGGAAAAGGTCATCGCCCATGTGCCGCAGCCGGTTCCAGGGCTCGACGATCTCGGCCTGGTCCCGGACCACGCCATCCAGGAACATGAGCTGGCCGCGGCTGCCCAGCCACTGGAAGAGCACGGCCATGGCCAGCATGAGGATGAAGAGCACCACGGCCAAGGCGATGACCAGGGGCAGGTGCTCGGAGATCCAGCTGGTGACGGGGCTGAGGTCGGGTGTGGCCCCGGAGGACGAGCGGTCGAAGGGGTTGCCGTTGTAGTTGAAGGAGCCTCCACCCCCGCCTAGGTGGGCCAGGAAGGCGGAGAAGCCCAGCACGAACCACTTCCGGGCGCTGAAGGGCTCGAAGAGGATGCGCTTCGCATGGGCGATGGCGGGCTGGATGGGCTCGGTGACGGAAACCATGGCTCCCATCATTCCATGGAGGGTGGACGCGGGAATCAGCTATCGTGGCTTGCGCGCCGAAAAGGCGGCACGTCCGTCCCGGAGGAACCATGTTCGAATCCGCGGAACTCGGCCACAAGGTTGCCAAGGAGGTCTGGGAGAAGGAGGTTCCGATCCTCCGCGAGGCCCTCCTGGATGCCCAGTACGACCTGGCGGCGGCGAAATTCCCCGTGATCATCCTGGTGGCGGGCGTGGACGGCGCAGGCAAGAGCGAGACCGTGAACACCCTCAACGAGTGGATGGACCCGCGCCACATCCAGACCCACGGACTCGATGAACCTTCCGACGAGGAGCGGGAGCGGCCCCACATGTGGCGCTACTGGCGCATGCTTCCGCCCAAGGGGAAGATCGGCATCTTCGACGGCTCCTGGTACACCTGGCCCATCCTCGAGCGGGCCCACGGCCGTACCAAGACCTCGGACCTGGACCAGGACATGGCCCGGGTGGCGCGCTTCGAGCAGATGCTCATCCACGAGGGCGCCCTGGTGCTGAAGTTCTGGATGCACCTGGCCAAGGACACCCAGAAGAAGCGGCTGAAGGGCCTGGAGAAGGATCCCAAGACCCGCTGGCGGGTCGCCCCCCGGGACTGGAAGCACTTCGAGATGTACGACACCTTCCGCCAGGTGGCCGAGCGGGCGCTGCGCTCCACCAGCACGGCTGACTCACCCTGGATCGTGGTGGAGGCCACCGACCCCCGCTACCAGAAGCTGACGGTGGGGAAACGCCTGCTGGAGCGTCTGCGCGCCCGGCTGGACAACCCCGCTCCCAGGCCCGCCGTGGCCCCGCCCAAGCCGGTCGTCGACCTGGATGGCGTGAACATCCTCAAGGCCCTGGATCTCACGAAGCGCATGGACAAGAAGGACTACGAGGAGGAACTGCTCACCCTGCAGGGGCGGCTGAACCTGCTCACCCGCCACCGCAACTTCAAGAAGCACTCGGTGGTGCTGGTCTTCGAGGGCGTGGACGCGGCGGGGAAGGGCGGTGGCATCCGCCGGATCACCCAGGCCCTCGACGCCCGCACCTACCGCATCCAGCCCGTGGCGGCGCCCACGGAGGATGAGCGGGCCCAGCCCTACCTCTGGCGTTTCTGGCGCCACCTGCCGCGGCGGGGCAAGGTGATGATTTTCGACCGCAGCTGGTACGGGCGCGTGCTGGTGGAGCGGGTCGAGGGCTTCTGCGCTGAGCCCGACTGGCAGCGGGCCTACAGCGAGATCAATGACTTCGAGGATCAGATCGTTCGCAGCCGCAGCATCCTGATGAAGTTCTGGCTGTCCATCAGCCAGGAGGAGCAGCTGCGCCGCTTCGAGGAGCGCCAGGCCACCCCCTTCAAGCGCTTCAAGATCACCGAGGAGGACTGGCGCAACCGGGGAAAGTGGCCCGCCTACGAGCGGGCCATCTGCGACATGCTCGACCGCACCAGCACCGAGATCGCCCCCTGGACCCTCGTGGAGAGCGAGAACAAGTACTACGGGCGGATCAGGATCCTGCGGACCCTGGTGCAGCGGCTGGAGGAGGAGCTGTAGGGGGTATCCTGGCGCGGAAACATCGCCCGCCGCATCCTCTCCCCCTGAAGGTTTCCGCATGCCGCTCCAAACCCCGCCTCCACCGGCCCAGATCACCCTGGCCCAGGTCGAGATGCCGCTGCTCCCCGGCTCGGACCCGGTGATCCTCGCGGCCTTCCACTGGACGCTGCTGCATTCGCCGAGCCTCCGTGGGGTGGTCAGCCAATTGCCCGCAGCCGACCGCAAGGCCCGCTACCGGCTGGTGCCCGACCTGGATTCCAACTACGGTTACCTCCGCATCCAGGCCACGGGGGACCTCTATCACATCGACATCGGCGTATCGTTCCTCGGCTGGTCCCGTTGTGGGGATGCCCTGGAGCCCTGGGTGGCCACGGCCCTCTTCCTGGCCCTGCAAACGGCCCGGCATGGGAAGGTGCGGGAGACCGGCAACCCTCAGGCCCTCCGTTTCATCAGGGAGACCCAAGCCGAGGCCTTCGCCTTCCAGGCCAAAGTCCGGGAGGAACTGGCCGCCGCCGACCCCGTGCGGATGAAGGACCTTCCCGATGGCGAGCTGCTCTACAAGCACGCCTTCAAGCCCGGGGTCTATCCGCCCGCTGCCTCCAAGGACATCCCCCGGTTCTCCCAAACGCCCACGCGCCGCCCGCTTCTCCACGGCGCGCCTTGAGGTGGCCGAAGGCCCTCAGGCCGACGGCGTTGTTCAGACCGCCCGCTCCTTGCCGAACACGCGGTCCAGCACGAGGCCCGCGGTCTCCTCGATGCTGCGGCCAGTGACGTCCAGCACGGGCCAGCGGCGGTGCTGCTTGAAGACCTCGTCGGCGTAGGCGAGCTCGTCCAGGATACGGCCCATGTCGCTGTAGCTGTCCGCGCTGCCCGTGGCGCCCAGGCGCTTCAGGCGGTAGGCGCGGATCTCCTGGAGGCGGTCGGCCTGGATGGTGAGTCCCACGATGCGGCCCTGGGGGATGCCCGCCAGCTCCGGGGGCAGGGGCACGCCCGGCACCAGGGGCACGTTCATCACCTTGAAGCCCTCCATGGCGAGGTACATGGACAGGGGCGTCTTGCTGGTGCGGCTGATGCCCACCAGCACGATGTCGGCATCCCCGAGCCCACCCATGTCGATGCCGTCGTCGAACTTCAGGGCGAACTCGATGGCCTCGATTCGGCGGAAGTATTTGTCGCCCACGGCATGGAAGCTGCCGGGCCGTTCCTCGGGCCGTTCCCGCAGGTAGAGCGCCAGGGTGTCGAGCAGATTGCCGAAGAGGTCCACCTGGGTGAGGCGCAGCTCCGCGCAGCGCTTGTCGAGGTAGTCCCGCATCTCCCGTGACACGGTGGTGTGGATGATGACGGCGCGCTTGTCCGCGGCCAGCTGCAGCACCCGGTCCAGGTCCTCCTGGGATCGGACGTTCTGGAAGCGGCGCACCAGGGCCGAGCTCTCGCCCTTGGCGAACTGGGTGAGGGCCGCCTGCACCATGCGATGGGCGGTCTCGCCGGATCCCCCGGAGACGATGTAGATCGGCTGTCTGTCCATGGGATCCAGATTAACCTGGGAGCATGCAACCTCACCTGATTGCCTGGCTCGTCCTGGCCCTGCCTTTCGCCGCGGTGGTGGGGGGGATGCTGGTGGTTCTGGTCCGCTGGGCCCGCCTGCGCCGCCGGACGCCCGCGGACCCGGAATCGCTCCTGCTGTCGGCGGTGTCCGGGAGCCTGAAGGAGCGCGGGGAGCTGGCGGCCAGCCTGGGGGAGTTGCGGACGGTCCATGAGCGGCTGCTGGACGCTCTGCCCATGGGCCTGCTCTGGGTGGACCAGCGGCATCGCCTGGCGGCTCTGAACCGCCAGGGTCGTGAACTCCTGGGCGTCACGCCGGGGGTGGTCGGCCTCGAGGCGGCCTTCGTGCTGGAGCCCTTCGGCTGGCTGCGGGAGGCCCTGGAGGGGGAGCCCGGCCCGGCCCGCCGCCTGGAGGCTGGGGGACGCCGCTGGCGGGTCCAGCGCATCGAGGCGCCGGACCGGATCGGCGCCCTGGTGCAGTTCGAGGATGTCACCGGGGTCGAGCTGGAGGAGCGCCGGCGGCAGCTGCGGGAACGGTTCGCCGAGCTCGGCGAGATGACCGCGGGCGTGGCGCACCAGTTGAAGAACGGCCTGGCCGTGCTCAAGGGGCAGGGCCAGCTGCTGAGGCGCGCCGGGCATGGGGAGTCCGCCCAGGCCGTGCTGGAGGAGACCGACGAGCTCGAGCGCCTGGTCCAGCGGTTCCTCCAGTGGGCCAAACCGCTGGAGCCCATCGTCGAGGACCTGCGGCTGGAGGATGTGGCGGCCCAGGCCCTGACCGAGTTGAAGCGCCGCCCCGTGAGCCAGGGGCGCACCCTGCTCTGGGAAGGCCGGGGGGCCGTCCTCGGGGATCCGGTGCTCCTGCATCAGGCTTTGGTGAACCTCCTGGAGAATGCCTGCCAGGCCACGCCCCTCGGGGGCCGCATCCTGGTGCGCATCGCCGAGGGGCGCCTGGAGGTGCTGGACGAGGGGCCCGGCCTGTCGGAGGATACGGCCATCCGCATGCTGCGTCCCTTCGAGAGCGGCCGGTCTGATGGCACGGGGCTGGGACTGCCCCTGGCGCTGAAATGGCTCAACGCCCAGGGGGCGGATCTTCGGCTTTCGCCCCGGCCCGAAGGCGGCACCTGCGCGGAAATCCGCTGGTAAGTTGGTGGACGATAGGAATTCCCACATGCGAATCGCGCTGCTTCAGCTCAATGCCCGCCTTGGGGATCCCGAGGGCAATGGCCGCAAACTGGAAGAGGCCTATGGCGAGGCCATCGCTTCCGGCGCCCAGCTGGTGCTGGCCCCGGAGCTCGCGATCCCCGGCTACCTGCTGGAGGACCGGCTCTGGGAGCCCGGCCTGCGGCGGCGAGTGGAGGTCGAGTCCCTCCGGCTGGCCGCGCTGTCGGGTGCCGTGCCCCTGGTCTTCGGGACGGCCCGGCCGGCTCCTTCCGGTCGGCTGTGGAACGAGCTCTGGTGGTGTGCAGAGGGTGGTCTCCGCCACTGTGCCCGCAAGCGGGTGCTGCCCAGCTACGACGTGTTCGACGAGCACCGCTACTTCGAGCCGGACGCCTCGGCCCAGCCGCTGGTGTCCTTCCAGGGGCACCGCATCGGGCTGTCCATCTGCGAGGACCTCTGGGCCGATCCCCAGCTGGGCAATGTGCCCGTGGGCTACGGCCTGGATCCCATCGCCGATCTGGCAGCCGCCGGGGCCACGCTGATCCTCAACGCCAGCGCCAGTCCCAGCGCCCTGGGCAGCTGGCTGCCACCGGGCCGCACCGCGCCCTGGGCGATCCCCTCGAAGGAGGCCCAGCGCCGCCGACTGCTGCCGGGCCTGGCAGAGAAGCACGGCCTTCCCATCGCCTACGCCAGCCGCGTGGGCGCCGAGAGCTGGCTGCTCTTCGACGGAGGCTCCGGCCTGGCCCTGCCCGATGGCCGCTGGCAGGGCGGAGAGTCGTTCCACGAGGGGCTGCTCATGGTGGATCCGGCCGCCCCTGGCCAGCCCTGGCGGGCGGTGGATGAAGGCCCCTGGCTGCGCCGCGCCCTGGTGACCGGCATCCGGGACAACCTGGCGAAGCAGGGCCTCCAGGCGGTGGTGCTCGGCCTTTCTGGCGGCATCGACAGCGCGGTGGCCGCGGCCCTGGCCGTGGAGGCCCTCGGGCCGGAGCGCGTCCTTGGCGCCGCCCTGCCGACCCGCTTCAGCAGCGGTCTCAGCTCCGACCTTGCCGAGCAGCAAGCGCGGCACCTGGGCATGGGCTTCCTGCGCCTGGATGCGGACGCGCCCTTTGCGGGCTTCGGCGCCGCGCTGGAACAGGCCCTGCCCGGCCGCGCCTTCGGCCTGACGGACGAGAACCTCCAGAGCCGCTGCCGGGGCAGCCTGCTCATGGCCCTGACCTCCGAGCCGGAGGTCCACCGGCGGCTGGGCACGGATCGCGTGGCCGTGCTGAACACGGGCAACAAGAGCGAGGCCGCCACGGGCTACTTCACCCTCTACGGGGATGGCATCGGCGCCTTTGCCCCCCTGGGCGACTGCCTCAAGGCGCGGGTCTACGCCATGGCCCGGGACCTCGGCGAGGCCGTTCCGGGCGGCGTCATTGAGCGGCCCCCCACCGCCGAACTGAGGCCGGACCAGACTGACGAAGCCAGCCTGCTGCCCTACGCCCAGCTGGACGCCATCCTGGGCGCGGCGCTTGAAGCGCAGCGCCCCGAGGAGGGCCTCGCCGATGACCTTGCCCTGCTTCTGGACGGCGCGGCCCTCGCCCAGGCCAGGACTGCGCTGCCGCGCATCCTCGGCCTCCTCCGCCGCACCGAGTTCAAACGGCGCCAGCTGCCCTTCGCCTTCAAGGTCAGCCCCAAAGCCTTCGGCGCGGGACGCAGGATCCCCTTGACGGCGCTCTAATGCCTCCGGGAGTTCCATCCAGCGCCCCACCTTCGGAGCCTGCGCCGGACTCCGACCGAGCCGGGTTGTGGCTTTGAAAACCCGCGTCGCCACGATATCCTGGCCCTTCTGGCCGGTGTGGCGAAATGGCAGACGCGACGGACTCAAAATCCGTTTCCCCCTAAAGGAGTGTCGGTTCGAGTCCGACCACCGGTACCAGAATCATGGGCCCCGCAGGGGCCCTTCCGATGGGTGGGCGGGCTCGAAGTCGCGGTTGGCGGCCAGGTAGGTGCCCCCTCGGGACGCCACTAGATGTGGCGTTCCAAGGGGTGAGCGCCGAGCCCGCCAACCGCGCGGCGGGGACCGGAGTCCGACCACCGCTACCAGAATCATGGGGCCCCGCGGGGGCCCCATTCATGTCCGTGCCACGGCAGGTGATGCAGGCGGGGCGGTGCAGCCAAGGTCAAGCACATTAATCGCAATGACTAATTGATGTCATGAAACGGATATCACTTGATCGGCTGATCTTGAAAATTTACAGTCGACTGGCGGGCTTCATCCGCTGAACCAATGGATCCGACGATGTCCCCGGCTCCGGGAGACTTCGGGGAAGGAGAGTACCGACCTCATGGAAGTGGCCTGGAACACGCGCTATGACACGGGGATCAAGCTCATCGACGAGCAGCATCAGGAGTTATTCCAGATCGTTGACCGTCTGCGGCGGATGGTCCAGCAGGGGGCGGACAGGATCGCCGTGGAAGCCCTGCTCCAGGATCTGGTGGCCTGTTCGGAGCGGCACTTCGCCACCGAGGAGACCTACATGCAGCGGTTCGCCTACCCCGACCTCGCGCAGCACCTGTCCGAGCATGCCTCGATGCTGACCAGCCTCCACGAGCTGCTGGCCAAATTCCAGGAGAGCCACCAGGCCATGGCCCTGATGGTGCCCACCTTCATGGAGGGCTGGCTCAAGCACCACATCAGCGACGGCGACTTCGGATTCGTGACCTACCTGAAGGCCCGGAACCTGGCCTGAGGTGTCCGGTTCCCGAAACGAAAGGCCCCGCGCAGGCGGGGCCTTCCTTTGCAGGGCGATCCAGGTCAGATCCGGAAGCGCGCCACCAGGGAGTTGAGCTGCTCGGCGAGGTGGCTGAGCTCGTCCACCGTGCGGGTGGACTCCTTGATGGTGGCGGCCATCTCCTCCATGGCCGCGGCGTTCTGCTCGGCGATGGCCGTGAGGTTGCCCATGGCGGCCACGACGGACTGGCTGTCGCGGCTCTGGGTCTCGCTCTGGGTGCCGATGGTCTTCATGCGTTCGGCGGAGTCGGTGATGGCGGCCTGGATGCTGCTGAGGGCTTCGCCGGCGGTGTTCACCATCTTGGTGCCGTCGCCGATGGCGCGGTTGGAGGTCTGGATGAGGGCCGTGATCTCCTTGGCGGCGGTGGCGCTGCGCTCGGCCAGCTTGCGGACTTCCTCGGCGACCACCGCGAAGCCCTTGCCGTGCTCGCCGGCCTTGGCGGCCTCGATGGCGGCGTTGAGGGAGAGCAGGTTGGTCTGGTTGGCGATTTCGGTGATCACCGTGAGGATGTTGCCGATCTGCTTGGAATTCTGATTGATGGCCTGCATGCCGGAGACGGCGCTGCCCACGGCCGTGCCGCCCTTGCCCGCCGCCTGCTGTGCTTGTTCAAAGACCTGCAGGGCGTCCGACACGTTGGTGTTGACCACCTGGGAGGAACCGGCGATCCCGTTGACGCTGTCGGTGGTGGTGGAGACGCTGGCCTTCTGGCTCTCGGCCGCGTGGGCGATGCTCTGGGCGGTGCTGTGCATCTCGGACATGCCCGCGGACATCTGCAGGGATCCCGAGGCGATGTTGGTGGAGATGGCCATCACCTGCTGGACGATCTGGTGGATGTTGTCCACGAAGCGGTTGAAGTGGCCCGCCAGCGCGGCGATTTCGTCATTGCCATGCACGTCCAGCCGGGCCGTGAGATCACCTTCACCCTCGGAGATGTCCCGCATGCGCCTCTGGATGTGCTCCAGGGGAGAGACGATGGCGTTGCCCAGGAGGAAGGCCGCCGCCCACCCCGCGCCGATCATCAGCAGGCCCAGCAGGCCCATGCCGAGGAGGGCACCTCCTTGGCTGGAGCGGAGGCGGTCCCGGTTGACCACGAGCATGAGGTAGGACTTCACGGGTGCGCCGTCGATCTTCACCAGACCGCCGACCAGCAGGTAGCCGTCCTTTTCAAGGATGGGATGCTCCTTGGCGGGATCCTTGGCGATTTCCTTGAGCATGGCGTCCGCGAGGGGAGCCAGATCCCCCTGGAAGGTCTTGGCCTTGGACTTGGTCACCACCTTGGCGGCCTTGGTGGCGGGGTCCTGGGAGATGAGGGCGGCCTGGGTGATGTCCGTGTCGTCCTTCATGCCATCGAGGCCACGCTCGACCAGACCCATGTCCTCGAACTGCACGCCGGACTGGATGCCATCGGCCACGAGGCCCGTGAGGCTCTCGGCCTTGAGCCTCAGGCCGTCATTCAGGGCCGAGTTCAGGCGCCAGAGTGAGAAGGCGGTTGAAGCCAGGCCGAGCACGACCGCGAGGGCCAGGATCGAATACATCAGCTTCTTGCGGATGTTGAGGTTCTTCCAGAATTCCATGGTTCGCCCCTGAACAAGGTGTTCCCCTGCATCGGAAGCCCCGGGGATGGAGTTGAATTTTCGGAGGTTAACGGAGGGTGACGATGGTGGCCCCGGCCCCGCCCTGGGCCTGGGGGGCGTCCTCCACCCGGGCGATGCCCGGGTGGCCGCGCAGGGCCTCCCGGACCGCCGCTTTCAATTTTCCGGTGCCGTGGCCATGGACGATGCGGATGAACCGGCGGCCCGCTGCCAGGGCCTCCTCCACGAAGCGGTAGATCTCGCTGTCCACGTCGTCGCTGGCCCGGCCAATGAGGTTGATCTCAGAGTCCACTTCCTGGACCTCGGCCCGGACCCGGACCTTGCCGGTGGCCCTGGGGGCCGCCTCCCGGGCCCCGATGGGTTCCAGCTCGCCCAGCCGGCACTCCAGCCGCCGGCCCTGGGGCGTTTCCAGGGTGGCCCGGTCGCCCTTCAGGGCCATGACCTTGCCTTCGACGCCTAGGCCGCGGTGCCGCGCGAAGCCGCCTTCTCTGATTTCCAGGGGAGTTGCGTTTCCAGGTTTCGCCCGGCCGCCATGGAACTCCGCCTCGGCCAGCCGGGTGAGCTGCCGGACCCGCTCATGCGCTTCGGTGCCCAGGCGATCGGCGTTGACGGACTCGGCCTTCTGCCGTTCCTTCAACTCCCGGACCAGGCGCTTGCCCTCGTGATCGAGGAAGTCCAGCACCCGCGCCACCTTTGCCTTCGACTCCGCCTGGAAGGCATCCCGCTCAAGGCGCAGGCGCTCCTCACGCTGGCGCAGGATCTCCCGGTCCTTCTCGGCCGCCGCCTGGGCCTGGCGCAGGGTCTCGGCTTCTTCCAGCAGGCGCGCGCGCTCGGCCTCCAGTTCCCGCAGGAAGTCCCTCCAGTCCTGTTCCCTCTGGCCCAGCACCTTGTCGGCGTGGTCCAGTACGGGGCGGGGCAGGCCCAGGCGCGCGGCGATGGTGAGGGCCCGGCTCTGGCCCGGCTGGCCCACCAGCAGACGGTAGGTGGGGGCGAGGCGCGCCTCATCGAACTGGACCGAAGCGTTCTGGAAGCGGGTGTGGCGCAGGGCCCACTGGCTGATCTCGCCCAAGTGGGTCGAGCAGAGGATCCAGCAGTGGCGCCGGGAGAGGGTCTGCAGCAGGGCGATGCCCAGGGCCGCCCCTTCTTTCGGATCGGTGCCCGTGCCGAGCTCGTCCAGGAGGACCATGCCGCCGTCATGAACCGTTTCGAGGATCTCTTTCAGATGCAGGATATGGCTGCTGAAGGTCGAAAGGCTTCCCGTAATGGTCTGGTGGTCGCCGATGTCCGCGTGGAGGCTGGGCAGGGCGGGGAAGGCCGAGCCCTCCCGGGCGGGCACGGCGCAGCCACAGGCGGCCAGGACCGACAGCAGGCCCACGGTCTTGAGCACCACGGTCTTCCCGCCGGTGTTGGAGCCCGAGATGACCAGCCCGGGCTTGCCGGGTTCCATGACCAGATTGAGGGGCACCACCGGGTGGGGCAGGGGTTGCAGGCCCATGGCCTCCCGCACAGCGGGCAGCAGCAGCGGGTGGCGGGCGTCCAGGAGGCAGAGGCGGCCCTGCTTCGGGTCGGAAGCGAGGTCGGGGAGGTGGCCATCGCAGAGGGCCGCCCAGCGAAGGAGGGCGAGCCCCTGGTCGGCTTGGGCCTGGAGGTCGCGCCACCGGGTGAAGTCCTCCCGGCGGGTGCGCAGGTCGGCCAGGAGGTCGCGGAGGAAGGCCTGGACGGCCTGGGTGTAGTCCCTGTCCGCCTCGACGAAGGCGTTGTTGAGGGGCACCGCCTCCATGGGTTCGATGAACACCGTGGCGCCGCTGCCGCTTCGATCCAGTACCAGGCCAGGCATGAGGCCCCGCCGCTCCTGCCGGACCGGCAGGCAGAACCGGCCGTTCCGCTCGACCACCATGGCCTCGTTGAAGGCGTCCGGGGAGCTGCGCAGCAGCTTCTGGAGCTTGGCCTGCACGGACTGGAAGGCTTCCTGGCGCACTTTGTACAGGCTGGCCAGCGCCGGAATGCGCAGGGGATCCAGCTGGCCATCGGCATTGAAGCTCCTCGCCAGACGCTCGGCGAGGGGCGCGGGATCCGGCAGCAGGGCGGCCGTCACCTGCAGGCGGTCGATGCCCAGGTGCGTGCCGGGCGGTGCGGGGCGGGACTCGGGCCAGGCCAGGGAGGCGAGGCCCCGCAGCAGCAGGGACATGGCCTTCAGGCCATCCCGCAGCTGCCGCCAGTGCTCCGGAAGCAGCCAGCCCGCGGGATTCAGCAGTTCCTCCAGAGACTCGTCCATGGGGAAGGTGGGCAGGCGGTCCGGCGAGGCCGCCCAGAGCTCCTGGAGTTCCAGCTGGTGGAGGCGGCGCAGGCCTGAAAGGCCGTCTCCTGGGCCCATGGCGCCGAGCGCCTTCCTTGCCAACGCCGTCCGCGCGCCCGACTGGATCAGCCGGACCGCTTCGGGAAATTCAAGGGCTTCAAGCTCGGGATTCATGGGGTGGGTCTTCCGTCCTCAGCCTTCAGTAAATCAAAAGGCCCGCTTGCGCGGGCCTTTTTCACTCGAGGCGAAGCTTCGAGCAGATCAACCGATCATGCGCCGTTCCTGCGAGAGGCGCTTCAGGGTCTTCTTACGGGCGGCAAGCATCTTCCGCTTGCGCTTGGCGCTGGGCTTCTCGTAGTGCTGGCGCTTCTTCAGCTCGCTGAGGATGCCGGACTTCTCGCACTTCCGCTTGAAGCGGCGAAGGGCGAACTCGAAGGTTTCGTCTTCTTTGACCTTGACCAAAGGCATGTGGATGCACCTCCTTTCCCGTGGATTTGGGCCGGGCTGCCGGGCAGCATCGGACCGAACGAGAAGTGTATCCCAACTTTCGGGTTATGGCGAGGTTGAATGCCTCCCGCTACCCTGGATGCTCCTTGTCGCCCGGAGCCCCATGTCGAATCCCCTGCTGCTGATCGTGGACGGCGAGTCCCTCAGGACGCCGGAACTGGTCACGGCCATGGAGGGGGACGGCTGGGAGGTCCTCTGGATCCGGTCGACGGAAGCCCATGCCTTCCTGGACTTGGGCCGTGAGCCGGACCTGCTGGTGCTGGAAGGCTCGACTCCCGGCGGTGGCGGCTACGCCCTCGCCCAGCGGCTGCAGGAGCGGCGGCCCGGCCTGCCGGTGCTGGTGCTCTCGGAGACCGCGGCGCCGGGCTCCTTGCCCCAGGGGCAGGCGGTGGCAGTCCAGGCCTACCTGGAACGCACCCAGCCCGGAGATGCCCTTGCCCAGGCCCTGCGGAAATACCGGCCGGAGGACGCCAAGCTCAGCCGGGACGACATCTTCGGGGACCTGCTCCAAGACCTGGAGCGGGAGGCGGATCCGTCACCAGCCGATCCCTTCACCCTGTTCCAGGCGGCCCAGGTTCCGGCGCCACCGCCGCCTCCCCAGGCGCCCCTGAGCGCGGAGGACATCTTCGGCCGTGTCCTCCAGGAGGTCGAGGCTCTGTCCGTGTCCAGGCCGGAACGTGCGAACCTGCCCACGCCCACCGTTACCGTGGCCCCGGTGCGGATGGCCGAACCAAGGACTCCGGCTCCGGTCGCCCAGGCCGAAGCCCTGGGCCCTTCGGACTTCACGCTGAGCGGCATCTCCGGGGTGCACGATCCCTTCGACTGGGTGGTGGCGGAGGTGCCCCAGACGGGTGAGTCCCTCCCTTCGGCGATGGTGCGGCCGGAGGCTCCGGCGGCCCCCGCGGCCATCGAGGAATACGGGAACTACTTCCTGCTGGAGAAGATCGCCGTGGGCGGCATGGCGGAGCTCTTCAAGGCCCAGCAGCGGGGCGTCCAGGGCTTCCAGAAGATCGTGGCCATCAAGCGCATCCTGCCGCACTTCAGCGACAACGAGGATTTCGTCACGATGTTCATTGACGAGGCCAAGCTGGCGGCCCAGTTGACCCATCCGAACATCGTGCAGATCTTCGACCTGGGAAAGGCCGGCAGTTCCTACTACATCGCCATGGAGTATGTGAACGGCCGCGACTTGCGCACCCTGTTGCGGAAGGTGCGGGAGTACGGGATGCCCTTCCCGGAGCAGGTGGCGGCCTTCGTGGTGATGAAGGTGGCCGCGGCCCTGGACTACGCCCACCGCAAGCGGGGCTTCGATGACCGGGAACTGAAGCTGGTCCACCGGGACATCAGCCCCCAGAACGTCATCCTTTCCACCGAAGGCGCGGTGAAGCTGGTGGACTTCGGCATCGCCAAGGCCGCCAGCAAGGCCAGCCACACGGTGGCCGGCGCCCTCAAGGGGAAGCTGCTCTACATGAGCCCGGAGCAGGCCACGGGCCAGCCCCTGGACAACCGCTCAGACCTGTACTCGCTGGGCCTCGTGCTCTTCGAACTGCTCACTGGCGAGCGCTGCTTCCAGGCGGACTCCGAACTGGGTGTCCTCGAAAAGGTCCGCCTCGGCCGCATCTCGGATCTGGGGGCCCTGAACCCCAACGTGTCCCGGGAGATGGCGGCCATCGTCAGCCGGGCGCTGCAGAAGGGCGTGGATCACCGCTATCCCTCGGCCCGGTTCATGGAGCGCGACCTGCGGGAGTATCTCCAGCGCCAGGGGACGCCCATCACCGAACACGACGTGGCCGAGTACATGAATGCGCTGTTGAAGGGCTCCCGGGAGCACTTGGAGACCCTCGTCTCGGCCCGCTTCCCCACGCCGAGCAGCCTCACCAGCGGCACCCATCGCGTGCTGAGTGAGCGGACCAGCATGGAGACCGCCTCCCATCACCAGGGATCCATGTCCGGCCTGGAAACCTCGATGGAGGCTCCCCTGCCGGAGGCGCCCCGGATCGCTCCCTCGGCCCGCCCCCGCTGGCTGCTGCCCGTGATCCTGGCCATGGCTGTGATCCTGGTCATCATGCTGGTCGTGGCCGGGTGGTCCTGAAACGGTATAAACTCGATTTTTACATTCTGTTTTTCCACTCCGGGAGCACCCCATGGATCTGAGCCAGGACCAGAAAGCCTTCTACGAGACCACTCGGGAGCGCTGCCGCTCCGAGGTCTCACAGATCAACAACACCATCGCTTCGGAAGTCCAGCGCGTGAAGGACCTGCTCACGAGCCTCAGCAACCGCAAGACCGCAGTGCTGCAGATGTATGGAGCCGCCTGCGAAGTCCTGGGCGAGGAGAACGACCTCGCGGAAGAGTCCATCGAGATCGAGTTCTAACGAACGGCTGACCCGCTAATCCACCCGCATCAGGGGGGCTGCGCACTTCTGGCAGTTGCTCTGGTGCGGGGGATTCTTTTTTCCGCAGTGGCTGCAGATCTGCGTCCGGGCCTGCTTGCGCCGCCAGATGCGCAGATACAGGATGCCGAGGACCACGACGAGCAGGATGCCCTTCTGCCAGGGCTGGAGATAGAAGCCCGTGGGGCTCTCCACCTTGGGCTTGGCTGGCTGGTCTTCGAGGCTGAGGGTGGACTGGTTCATGCCGGGTGGTCCTCACCAGGGGTGGCCGGTTCTGCGTCGGCCAGAAGCTCCTGGTCGTCCTCCAGCTCCGGTTCCGTGATCATGGCGCCTTCGCCGAAGAGGCCGTCCTCGGGCAGGGGCGGTTCCAGGGCTGCCAGGGCCTCGGCCTCGAGGCGCCCTTCGCCGAAGTCCTCAAGACGGGGCAGGTCGTGGAGGCTCTTGAGGCCGAAGTGCAGGAGGAAGGCCTGGGTGGTGGCGTAGGTCATGGGCCGGCCCACCACGGGCTTGCGGCCGGCGGGCGTGATGAGCTGGCGCTCCATGAGGCTCTTCACCTGGTTGGCGCTGCTGGTGACACCGCGGATGGCGTTCAGCTCCGTGATGGTGACCGGCTGGCGGTAGGCGATGATGGCCAGAGCCTCGATCTGCGCCGGCGTGAGCCGGCCGCTGCGGGTGGTGGTGACCAGCCGCGAGACCATCTCGCGGTAGACCGGGCTGGTGGCCATGCGCCAGCCGCCGCCGACTTCCAGCAGGCGCAGGCCGGAAGCTCCCTGGAGCCGCTCCTGCAGCTTCTCGATGCCCTGCTGGAGGGCGCCATCGGCCAGCCCGGTCAGCTCCCGGAGGCGCGCCAGATCCAGCACCTCGCCGGCCGCAGTGAAGAGCGCCTCCAGCGCCCCGGGCAGATCGCCGCCCTCGTCCCAGAGGGGTTCCTGATGGAAGATGTCGACGTCGTTCACCGGTACGCCCCCAGCCGCTGGCCCATCTTCACATCTCCCGTGGTGCGGGAGGCCACCCAGTCCGCGGCCCTGGGCCCGCCCACCAGCAGCACCACGGTGGAGCCGAACTCGAAGGTTCCGAGGTCCTCGCCGGGAGCGCAGGGCAGGTGGTTCACCTTCCAGCCGCCATCCTTGGGCAGGTTGCGCCCTTCGAGCCAGCGGGCATCGATGACCACGCCACCCACGTGCGTCGCGCCCACCAGGACCGCCGCGACCTCCAGGCCCTCGCAGGCGCCCGCCCCGAGGGCCGTCCAGCTGGCCCGGCGGTTGCGCTCGTACAGGCGCGGGATGTGGCCGGTGCTGGCATCGTTCACGGGCCAGAGCTCGCCCTCGACCCGGCTGACGGCGCTGACCCGGCCCTCCACTGGCACATGGATGCGGTGGTAGTCCTTGGGCGACAGATAGAGGGTCATGAAGTGCCCGCCTTCGAACCGGGCCGCCTCCGGATCGTGCTTGAGCAATTCGGTGATGCGGTACGGAAGGCCCTTGGCCTGGATGGCCAGGCCGGCTTCGATGCGGCCGCTGGCAATGATGCGGCCATCCACGGGGCTGTTCACGAATCCCTGGAGCGCCGCTTCCTGGGGCCGGAGGCCTGGCTTCAACCGCCGGGTGAAGAGGGCCTGGAGGCTGGCGTACTCCTCCAGGGGGAACTCCGCCTCGGCCAGGTTGATGCCGTAGTGGCCGGCGAAGCGCCCCAGCAGGGGGGCCCGCCATGCGGCGGGGAGGTTGCGGGTGGCCGCCCAGCCCACCACCTGGGAGCCCAGCTTCTTGGGGTAGAGGCCAAGGGCCCGAAGTGAAAAGGGCCCTGGCGTCCAGAGCAGCACATAGGCGGCCCAGAGCAGGGCGAGGATGAGCGCGAGGCGCGCGGGCGGGAGCCAGGGCAGATGCATGCCTCCAGGATAACCGCCCAGGTTGTGGTAGCGTGGTGCCCACCCAATCCATCCATCCCCCCGGGAGGTGCCCATGAACATGAGGATCCTGTCCTCGCTGCTGGCCTTCGGCCTCGCCCTGCAGGCCCAGACGCCCGTGAAGATCGGCGTCATCAATTGCGTCACGGGCACCCAGGCGCCCATCGGCGAATACATGAGCAACGGCTACAAGCTGGCCCTGGAAGACCTCCAGAAGAAGGGCATCAAGGTGGAGCTGGTGATCGAGGACGACACGGGCAAGCCCCAGGTCTCGATGTCGGCCATGGAGAAGCTGGTCACCCGCGACCGAGTGGTGGGCGTGGTGGGCCCCTACAGCTCCGCCTGCGCCAACGCTGTGTCCAAGCTGGCCGAGAAATACAAGGTGTCCCTGCTGGTGCCGGTGGCCTCCAAGGAGGACATCACCCGGCAGAACCAGAAATACGTCTACCGCCTCAGCGCCACCACCGAGGACTACGCCTCCATCCTCATCTCCATGGCCCAGAAGCTGGGCAAACCCAAGACCATGGCCATCCTGAACGAGAACACGGACTTCGGCACCTCCGGCGCGAAGTCCGCCAAGGCCTATGCCGCCCAGGTGGGCATCCAGGTGGTGATGGAGGAGGCCTATGCCTCGGGCTCGCCCGATTACCGCTCGACCCTCGCCAAGATCAAGGGCGCGAAGCCGGATCTCGTCTTCATGGTGTCCTATGTGGCCGACGGCATCCTGCTCATGCGGCAGGCCCGGGAAGTGGGACTGACGCCTCAGGCCTTCCTGGGCGCCGGCGCGGGCTTTGCCTCTTCGGAGTTCGCCCGGGAGCAGGCCATCTCCAACAACGTGTTCTCCAGCACCCAGTGGACGACGGATGTGAACTGGCCCGGTGCCAAGGACTTTGGCAAGCGCTACAAGGCCAAGTTCGGCAAGGACGAGGTGCCCTACCACGCCGCCAATGCCTACGCCTCCATGATGGTGATGGCCGAGAGCGCCGCGAAGGTGGGTGGGGACCGCGAGAAGCTGCGCATCGCCCTGAATGACGGCAAGTGGAACGGCATCATGGGCGAGGTGCAGTTCGTGGACTACAACGGCTACACGAACCAGAACCGGCACCAGATGCTCGTGGAGCAGATCCAGAACGGCAAGCACGAAACCGTGTGGCCGCCGGAGTACGCTTCGAAAAAGCCGGTCTTCCCCTTCAAGTGGAAGTAACTGGCTACTGAGGGGCCGTGCCTCCTGTCATCGTGGATGACATGAGCATCCTGCCGATCATCACCGTCGTGGCCGCGGCCTTCACTGCCGGGGCGATCAACTCCATCGCGGGGGGCGGCACGCTGGTGTCGTTCCCCGCGCTGCTGGGCATCGGCCTCACGGGCCAGCAGGCCAACGTCACCAGCACCCTCGCGCTGTGGCCCGGCAGCATCGGCGGGTTCTGGGGTCACCGAGAGGACCTGGCCGGCATCCGGGCCTTCGCCCTGCGTCTGATGCCGCCTTCGCTCATCGGCGGGGCCCTGGGCGCCTGGCTCATGCTGATCACGCCGCAAAAGCTCTTCGACCAGCTGGTGCCCTGGCTCATCCTCACGGCCTCGGTGCTGCTGGCGGCCAACGACCCCGTCAACAAGCTGCTGAAGAAGATCCACGGCCACGAGCGCACCGCGGGCTGGTGGATCGCCGCCATCTGCTTCCAGTTCGTCGTGGGCCTCTATGGCGGATTCTTTGGCGCGGGCATCGGCATCCTCATGCTGGCGGCCTTGAGCCTGCTGGGCCTCACAGACATCCACCAGATGAACGGCCTGAAAAACCTCCTGGCCCTCTGCATCAATGGCGTGGCCATCTTCGCCTTCCTGGCCATGGAGGCCCTGCGGCATCCCGGCAACGTGAAGTGGGCCCTCATGCTCCCCATGGCCGTGGCCGCGGGCCTGGGCGGCCTCTTTGGTTCCCACATGGCCCACCGCGTGGGCCGCGGGCCCGTCCGCATCGGCGTGATCTGCATCGGATTCATCCTGTCGGCCTGGTACTTCTACAAGACCTACGCCGCCTGAGGGCGTTCGATCCCTGCCTCTGGAGGATCCATGTCCGAGACCGCCATCACCTTCGACGACGTCCTCCTGATCCCAGCCTACAACCACCATGAGTCCCGCCGCGTCGTGGACATCGGCATGACCGACAAGTCGGGCAAGCTCAAGCTGGGCCTGCCGATCCTGACGGCCAACATGGACACGGTGACCGAGGATGCCATGGCCAACTTCGTGGGCGAGCGGGGCGGCATCGGCGTGCTGCACCGCTTCGTCTCCGTCGAGGAGAACGTGGCGATGTTCAAGCGCTGCCGGTATCCCGCCTTCGTGTCGGTGGGGACCTCGGAGGCCGAGCTGGAGCGGATCGAGGCCCTGCGGGACGCGGGAGCTGACTACCTCTGCGTGGACGTGGCCCACGGCCACGCCAAGTACGTGGGCAAGATGGTGAAGCGCATCCGCCAGATGGCCCCCAACGCCTGCATCATGGCCGGAAACGTGGCCACCTACGCTGGGGCGGACTACCTGGCCTCCGTGCATGCCGACATCATCAAGGTGGGCATCGGGCCGGGCAGCGTCTGCACCACCCGCATCAAGACCGGCTTCGGCGTGCCCCAGCTCAGCGCCATCCAGGAGTGCGCCCGGGCCGACCGTTCCATCGTGGCCGACGGCGGCATCCGGACGCCCGGCGACATCGTGAAGGCCCTGGCCTTCGGCGCGGACTTCGTGATGATCGGCGGCATGCTCGCCGGGACCCGCCCCACGCCCGGCGATCCCATCCTGGACGCCAAAGGCCAGCCCACACACAAGGTCTACCGGGGCATGGCCAGCAAAGAGGCCGCCGACGACCACCTGGGCGGGCTCACCGGCTGGAAGACCTCCGAGGGGGTGGCCACGAAGGTCCCCTACCGCGAGGACGAGGACGAGGTCCTGGCCGACATCGTCGGTGGGCTGCGCTCGGGCCTCACCTACGCCGGCGCGAGCACCATCCGGGAACTCCAGCGCAAGCTGAACTACGTGATGGTCTCCCCGGCCGGGCGAATCGAGAGCCTGCCCCACAAGACCCTGGGCTAAAGGGCCGATGGGCGGGGGACCCGTCTAGATCTTTCGGATCTGTTCCAATCCTGGACGAAGGCCTACCCTGGAGGCCGACCCCCATCCTTGGAGACGCCATGCGACTGCTGCTTGCAGGATGTTTCGCCCTGGGCCTTGCCGCGGCGCCCCCTCCCGATCCCACGGAATGCGTGGCCTGCCACGACACCATCGACCTCGCCAAATTCAGGACGCGGACCCATGGGAAGCTGGGGTGCGTCACCTGCCACACGGCCATCACGACCCTGCCCCACGCCGAGAAGCTGCCGCCGCCCCAGTGTGTGCGTTGCCACGATCACGAGGGCCAGGACTACGCCAACAGCGTGCATGGGGTCGCCCGGAAGCAGGGTAAGGACCACGCCCCCTCCTGCATGACCTGTCATGGCCACGCCCATGACATCGTGCCCCGGAACAATCCCGCCTCCAAGGTGGCCTGGAAGAACATGGACGCCACCTGCGGGAAGTGCCATGACCAGGAGCATCTGAAGAAGCTGTCCACCCGCCTGCCCCATCGGGCCTCCCGGATGGACCTCAAAAAGATGCCCGGCAAATAGCGTCAGGTCTCCAAGGCTAATTGATCGATTGATCTGGAATGATCGATCTGAAAGGCTTGTTTTCTTGAGTGCCATGCGTAAAATAGCGGCAATAAGTGAGAAATGCTGCGGAGAATTTCATGGTGGTCAAGAACCTGAATGGCCATTCCATCCCGGCCTGCAAGTGCGGCAGCTGGCTGAACCACTGGCGGAGCTATGGAAAGCCTAGCGAGGACTTCTCTCGCAGGCAGTCCTGCTCTGTCGTGATGTGCAGCCATCCCATCGAAGAGGGGGGACTGGTTCAGAAGGAGGTCCTGGAGGGCATGAGGGCCTTTGGGATGGTGGGTGATGCCTCCTGGTACATCCTGCCCCTCTGCCGCGAATGCAACCGGAAGCGGGGTGCGACCTTGACGGTGGAGAGCGGGTGCGGATTGGCCTCGGCCAGGGTGGAAGAGACCTGCGGCCTGAGTGACCTGGGAGAGGCGGCCACCCGGAGCGCCTAGCCCCCGATTTGCTAGCCAAAAACGGAATAATGCGGGTTTTTACCTTTTGGCCTTCAGGTGTCGATTGGTGTGGGCAGATCTCTACTGTTATCCTCCCCTCAACAACCACCATCCGAATCCGGAGGAGACATGCCGCCCGGAAATGCGCGCACCAAGCTGCCTGTGAAGGTCATCGAGAAGACCACCGCTGAAGCCTGCATCGCCATTGCCCAGAAGGTCCAGCACGCCCTGGAACTGGCAGGGGATGCGGCGGGATCCGAGGCCGCCCGGCGGGTGGCCCGGGTCATCGAGGAGGAACTGCTCCGGGTTGGTTGAGCCGAGGTCCGGAGCTTCTGCGCCGCCCCTGGAATGTCGGGGCGGTAAATGAATGGCTTCCTGAAGCCCCAAGTGAAGTATTGTGGTGTCCAACAATTGCCAAAAACCACATTCCTTTCTTGGGGGGCCCCATGGCCACGCAAGAGTCCGACAAGAGCCGGTTCCTGATCTGGATCTACCTGGGTGGGGTGGTTGTCGTCTCCTACCTGCTGCTGAAGGTGATCATGTGGATGGACGGGGTGAAGTAGCTCCTCCTGCTGCCCACCGCCCATCTGCCGCGCGTATGCCCGCCTCCGGATCCGGGGGCCAACCGCCTGTCGGCCCGTTTCCCCTCACGACGACGGAAGCTGGTAACCAGCCACTTCGCTCCCCCACTCCCTGCGGCCCCATGAAAGAAGCCGCCTTGCGGCGGCTTCGATCTGGCGGAGAGTGGGGGATTCGAACCCCCGGTAAGCTTTTGACCTACACACACTTTCCAGGCGTGCTCCTTAAACCACTCGGACAACTCTCCCTGGCTTCCACAGAAATGCGGAAGTGACAAGGTTATCACGGCCCCTGGCTGTGGCCAAGGGCCGTGATCGGAAGGGCTACACGGTCTCCAGGACGGCCACCAGCAGCTTCCAGAAGTTGCCCACGGATGGCACGCTCACATGCTCGTCGGGGGTGTGGACGTCCCACATGCTGGGGCCGAAGGAAACCATCTCCATGCCGGCGTATTTCTCGCCGATGAGACCGCATTCCAGGCCAGCGTGGATGGCCATGATCTCGAGGGGCTTGCCGAAGACGGCTTGGTTGGCATCGTTGACGATGCGGACCAGAGAGGCTTCGGGCTCGGGTTTCCAGCCGGGGTAGCCGCCGGAAGTCTGGGAGTCGAACCCGGCCAGGGCGCAGGTGGCGGCGATGCGGTCGGACAGGGCCGCCTTGGAGGCGTCGATGGAACTGCGGGTGAGCAGGTTCACTTCCACCACATCCTCGCGGGTCTCGATGACGCCGAGGTTGGTGGAGGTCTGGACCAGCCCCTTGATGTCGGGGCTCATGGCCTCGACGCCGTGGGGCAGGGCCAGCAGCAGCTGGATGAGGGCATCGGCGTCCGTGCCGGACATGGGCTGGGCGGCCTCACCCGCCTCCAGGGCCAGGTGCAGACCCGGATCGAAGGCGCCCAGGGCCGCCCGCCAGTGGGCCTCGTGGAGGGCCAGAGCCTCGCGGAAGGCCTGTTCCCGGGAGGGGTCCATGAAGATCATGGCCGAGGCCTCGCGGGGGATGGCGTTGCGCTTGTTGCCGCCCTTGATGGAGGCGAGCGAGAGCCCGAACTCGGGCTTCAGGAAGCCCAGGACCTGAGCGAGCAGGCGGATGGCGTTGCCGCGGCCCGCGTTGATGTCGATGCCGGAGTGTCCGCCCTTGAGGCCGAACACTTTCAGGCGGTAGGCCCGGCTCCCGGCGGGAGGGGCCACGCGGGTCAGCTTCCGGGAGGCGATGGTGTCGACGCCGCCGGCGCAGCCGATGGTCAAGTAGCCCTCCTCCTCACTGTCGAGGTTGAGGAGGAACTTGGCCTTGAGCTTCGCGGGCTGCAGGCCGTTCGCGCCGGTGAGGCCGGTCTCCTCGTCGATGGTGATCAGGACCTCGATGGGGCCATGGGCGATGTCCTGGCTGGCCAGCACCGCCAGGGCGGCGGCCACGCCGATGCCGTTATCGGCACCCAGGGTGGTGCCCTTGGCGCGGAGCAGGTCGCCGTCCTTCCAGACCTGGATGGGGTCCTTGAGGAAGTCGTGGCCGGTGCCCTCATTCTGCTCACAGACCATGTCGACGTGGGCCTGCAGGCAGACGGTGGGGCGGCCTTCCTTGCCGGCGGTGGCCCGCTTGCGGATGATCACGTTGCCGACCTCGTCGCGCTCCACCTCGCAGCCCAGGGCCTTCGCCTGGTCAGCCACCCATGCGGCCGCCTCGGCCTCGTTCTTGGAGCCGCGGGGGATCTTCGACAGCGCGAGGAAGTACGACCAGATGGTCTGCGGTTCGAGGGATTCGAGCAGGGCATTCACAGGGCCTCCCAGGGATCACCGGCCCGCCGGTTCATCGGGGCCAGGGGTCCAGGGTACCGGGGGGGCGCGGACGCAGGCGTGACGTGCATCACGATGAGAGGCCTTCCGGCGTGGATTAACCTGCATGGATCTCAGCCGATAGTCTCAAGGGGCCGATGCTGTCCAGGCAGCGTGAAGTCCACCCAACTGGCCGTCTCACCCCAGGATTCCCGTGCGACGCTCCTTTCCATCCTGTTGGCGGTTCCTCGCGGGGGGCCCTTGCCGGCACCCGGCGCCTCTTGGTTCCGGAGCGCGGCCTCGGGAGGTCCCGCCGCAGCCGAAGGAACCCAGCGCCTTCCGATCCACCGGAGGCGTCCAAGAACCTCCCCACCGGAATGAGGCCCGCACAGGCGCGGAATCAGGGTCTGAGGCCTGGGGGCCGCGATGATGGATCTGCTGGAGCGCCTGCAGCGTTGGCTGGGTCCGGGTTCGGGATCGACGATCGAACAGCGCCTCTTCCGGGGGCTCACCTTGATCGGCGGGCTGCTGTCCATCCTGGTGGTGGTCCCCCTGAACTTCCCCCAGAGCCTGCCGGGGTTCGTGAACGGGGCGGTCCTCCTTTTCGGGGCACTCTGCCTGGGCCTCTTCGGGGCGACCTTCCGCGGGCATTACGGGATGAAGCTCCTCTTCTTCCTCCACCTAGCGACCCTCGACCTCATCTGGTTCGGCAACGGGGGCTCCCAGGGGAGCATCGGCATGTTCCTGATCACCGCGGCCATGTACCTGGTGATCTTCTTCAAGGGCCGGACGCGCTGGTTCATGCTCGGGCTCTACCTCGCCAACGGTCTGGCCCTCCTCTGGGTGGAGCGTCTGCGCCCGAGCCTGGTCTGGCCCTTCGAGCATGCTGGGGGCCGGTTCATCGACCTGGTCACGGGCTTCATATTGTCCAGCGTGGTCTGCGTGATCATCCTCTGGGCGGTGCTGAAGGAGTACCACGGCGAGCGCGAGCGCCTTCGAGAGGCGCTCGAGGCCCAGGAGGCAAGCGAGGCGCGGTTCCGCTCCCTGGTCGTGAACGCCCCCATTCCCATCGCGATTTCGAACGCCCAGGGCGGTGTGACCTATGTGAACCGGCGCTTCGAGGACGTGCTTGGCTACACGCTCGAGGACCTGCCCGACCTGGAGACCTGGTGGATCAAGGCCTACCCCAATCCCGAGGTGCGAAAGCGGGTCGCAGCCCAGTGGGAAGCAGCCATGGTCCAGGCCTCGGCCCGGGGCATCCCGGTGCCCCCCGCCGAATTCCCCGTGACCCGCAAGGATGGCGGACTGGTCCACCTGGAGATCCAGGCGGCCCTGGTGGGGGAGCACCTGCTCGTCATGTTCACGGATGTCTCCGAACGCCGCAGGAGCGAGGAAGCCCTGCGCCAGACGCAGAAGCTGGAAAGCCTCGGCGTGCTGGCGGGGGGCATCGCCCACGATTTCAACAACCTGCTGAGCGCCATGCTCGGCAACCTGAACCTGGCCCAGATGAAGCTGCCCATCGGGGGCGCTTCGGGTCCCTTCCTCGAGAACATGGAAGGCACCATCCGCAAGGCGGCGGAACTCACACGCCAGATGCTGGCCTACTCCGGCCGGGGGCGCTTCGTGGTGGAACCCGTGGACCTCAACCGGCTGGTGGCGGAGATCACGCACCTGCTGGCGGTGTCCATTTCCAAGCGGGTCCGGCTGGAATACGATCTGGTGCCCGGACTTCCAGCCATTGAGGCGGACTCGGCCCAGTTGCAGCAAGTGGTGATGAACCTGGTCACCAACGCCTCCGAGGCCATCGGCGAGACTGAGGGCGTCATCCGGATTGCGACGGGGCTCAGCCACTTCGGGGAGCGGGAGATCGAGACGGTCCTGCCCGGCCAGGGACTGGAGCCGGGCCCGTACGTCAGCCTGCGGGTCACCGACACGGGATGCGGCATGGAGCCCGAGGTCCGGGCCCGCATTTTCGATCCGTTCTTCAGCACCAAGGGCTCCGGCCGGGGGCTCGGCCTCTCGGCCATGCTGGGCATCGTCCGGGGGCACCGGGCCGGCATCGAGATTCATTCCGACGCCGGCCTCGGCAGCTCCTTCCTGATCCACTTCCGGGCCAGCCAGGCCAAGGTCGCCGACTCCGGCAGGATCGAGGCCGGGGCCCACAAGGACCGCTTCCAAGGCAAGGTGCTCCTGGTGGATGACGAAGCCGATCTGCGGTTCAGCTTCGGGAGCATGCTGCAGCACCTCGGTTTCCAGGTGGTGGCCGCCCGGGATGGGCTGGAGGCCCTAGAGCGATTCCAGAAGGGGGAGTACACCCTGGTCTTCATGGACCTGACCATGCCTCGGATGGATGGCAAGGAGGCCTTTCTGCAGATGAAAGCCCGCGACTCCGAGGTGAGGGTGATCCTGGCCAGCGGCTACAGCGAAGGAGAGGCCATCGAAACCCTGCACGGACTGCGCCCCGCCGGCTTCATCCAGAAGCCCTTCAGCCTGCAGGCCCTGACCCGCGCCGTGGAGCGGGCGTTGGGGTAGCCCCGAAGGCGAGATCCTGTTCCCGAAGCGCCGCCATCCGGTAATGTCGAATCCCGTCCTACCTTCTCCGCCAAAACGGGCCCCATGTGGGGCCCATTTTGGCGGAGAGAGAGGGATTCGAACCCCCGAACAGGTTTCCCCGTCTCCGCATTTCGAGTGCGGTGCCATCAACCACTCGGCCATCTCTCCGGAGCGATCATTCTAGCAAACCGCCCGGTAGAATCCAGCCTTCGGAGGCTTCGATGGGTTGGATGGGACGGACATTCCTCGGGGTGGCGGTCGTCACGGTGGTCCAGGCCCAGGAGGTTGACCTGAGCCTGACCGATTCGGCCGCGGATCGCCTCGCGGCGCTGGCGCTCAAGTGCGTGCGGCAGGAATATCCCAACAAGCTGGATCACGTGATGAACGAGGCCGGGGAGGTGAAGGGCCCGAAGGCCTTGCACCCGGCGTTCTACGGCTGCTTCGACTGGCATTCGTCGGTGCATGGGCACTGGATGCTCGTGAAGCTGCTGCGGGAACACCCGCGCATGGCCCGCGCTGCCGAGATCCGCGCGGTGCTTGACGAAAATCTGAGCCCTGGACGGATCGCCATGGAGGTGGCCTACCTGGGCGGGGACAACCGGCGCAGCTTCGAGCGCACCTACGGATGGGCCTGGCTCCTGAAGCTTTCAGCGGAGCTGCGGAGCTGGGATGACGCCTCGGCCCGGCGCTGGGCCGAGGCACTCCAGCCCCTGGCTGATGAGCTGGCCGCACGATTCATGGCCTTCCTGCCGAAGCAGACCTACCCCATCCGCACCGGCGTCCACCCAAACACGGCCTTCAGCCTGGACCTGGCGCTGGACTACGCGCGGACCACCCGGGATACCCGCTTCGAGGCCCTGATCCGCGCCCGTGCCCGGGACTGGTTCGGCCTGGACCGGCGCGGACCCCTGGCCTGGGAACCGGGCGGCGAGGACTTCCTGTCCCCTTGTCTCGAGGAGGCGGCCCTCATGTCGAGGCTGATGCCGGCCACCGCCTTCCGGCGCTGGCTGGATGGCTTCCTGCCCGGCCTGCCCGGCGGCCTCGTGCCAGCGGTGGTCTCCGACCGAACCGATCCCAAGATCGTGCACCTCGATGGGCTGAACCTCAGCCGGGCCCGGGCCCTCCGCCGGATCGCCGCGGCGCTGGGGCCCTCGGATGGCCGGTCCGCCAGATTCATCCGGCTCGCGGACCGCCACGCGCGGGCCTCGCTGCCCCACCTCGCCTCCGGCAGCTACGAGGGGGAACACTGGCTGGCCACCTTCGCCGTGCGCATGCTGGCGGAGCGGTAAGGGCGCGGGAGGCCCCTACGCTCCGGCCAGAGGCATGCTGTCGGGCCCGGTGGCCTGGACCAGGTGGGCGAAGTAGGCCCGGTCCTCGGTCAGGATGTGCCCCTTCACCAGGTCCAAGGCGAGGAAGCTGATCAGTCGACCGAAGTCCAGCTGGCCCGCCTTCACCTCTGATTGCAGCTTCCAGGCCTTGGAAAGGAGCGAGGCGTGGATGCCGGCGTGTTCAGGCAGATCGGGGTACCTGGCCTGGCGCAGCAGGGCCTCCTCATCGTGGAAGTGCTGGGCCGTGTGGGCAAGCAGGGTCTCCAGCCGGAGCGCCACTTCAGTCAGCGGGCGGTTCTCCGTGAGGGTCGCCATGAGGGTGCTGGCCAGGCGGAACAACCGCTGATGCTGGGCATCGACCAGGGCGTGGCCGCTGGCATAGGTGTCTTCCCAGATGACTTCCAGGAGGGAGCGCTCGGAGGAGGGCTCGACTTCGGGGCCCTCGGGCGCGGGTGCTGCGATGACGCGGTTCCGACCTTCGGCCTTCGCCCGGTAGAGCGCCTGATCAGTCCGCTCGATCCACTCCTCCAGCCCTTCTCCCAGGGCGTACTCCGACACGCCCAGGCTCATGGTCACGCGGCCCACGCCCGGGAACTCGATGGCCTCGATGGCCGCGCGGAGCTTCTCCGCCAAGCCCAGGGCCCCCTCCAGACGGGTGGCCGGGGTCATCACCAGGAATTCCTCACCCCCCCAGCGGACCAGCGAATCCGAGGCCCGCAGGTGCATGCGCACGGTCTGGGCCGTGCCGGCCAACACGGCGTCGCCAGCCCCGTGACCATAGGTGTCGTTCACGCGCTTGAAGTGATCCAGGTCGAACATGAGCAGGGAGAGGGGGTCCCGCCGGCGGTGGGCCAGGGCGATCTCGGGCATCACCGCCTCCTCGAAGCGGCGGCGATTCCAGGCGCCGGTCAGCCGGTCCGTGGAGGCAGCCTGTTCAAGCTGATCCAGGGCGCGCTGCAGGCTCTGGTTGGCCAATTCGGACGATTGGCGGGCCACGCTCAGCTCCCGCAGCCGTTCCGACAGCTCGGCGTTCCGCTGGGTCACCAGGGCTTCCAGGGTGGAGGCCTGGCTTGCCACGACGGCGAGCTGGGCGCGCTGGGCGGCTTCAGTGTCCTTGCGGAGCTCCATCATGCGGCTGAGCATGGCCCAGCCCAGGGCCATGGCGAGGACGACCAGGGCAAGCTGGAGGATGGCCAGCGACAGGATCGTGCCCAGCCAGCCAGCCGACAGGGCCCACAAGGTGGCGCAGCAGACCAGGAGGGCGAGGGTGGCCGCCACGAGGGCGCTGGCAATGCGGAGACCCTCATGCCGGGCGCGCAGCCCCGCCGTGAGGGTCAGCAGGGCCAGCAGGGGAGCCAGCAGGCCCAGCACGATTTCGGAGAGCCGATGGAACGGGGCCCAGGGCACCAGTGCCGCCAGGGCGATGATCAGGGTGGCCAGGGCCGTGAAGCGCCGGATGTGGGCCAGGCGGCGGGCCCCGGGCGAGGTCGACAGAAGCCCGGCCGTCACCCGTTCCCAGATGGCGAGGGAGAGGCCTCCGAGGATCAGGGAGGCAGGATGGATCCAGGGCGTCAGGCGGGTCGGGAGCAGGGGGGTCGCAAGGCCGCTGTAGGCGATCCAGGCGGCCGCAGCCACCAGGCCGAACATTCCCGCCTGGCTGAGCACCCGGTCGCGCAGGGGACGGTAGGCCAGGATCGACAGCAGTGCCAGGGCCACAAGGATGCCTGCCAGGAAGGCCTGGAGGGCCAGGGACAGCTGGGAGGGTACGGCCGGAGCGCCGGATGGGAGGGTCAGCATGGCAACGCTCTCATCGGCGCCGTTTGAAGAAAGCTTGGATCTGGGCCCGGCATTCCGGTTCGAGGAGCCCCCCTTCCAGGGAGAAGCGGTGGTTCAGGGCGGCCTGATCCAGCGTCTCCAGCCAACGGCTGACGCCCACCTTGGGATCGCTGGCGCCGAACACCACGCGGCCCACCCGGGCGTGGATGAGGGCGCCGAAGCACATGAGGCAGGGTTCCAGCGTCACGTAGAGCGTGGCCCCCGTCATGCGGTAGTTCTTGGTCCAGGCCCCGGCGCTGCGCAGCGCCAGCACCTCGGCGTGGGCCGTGGGGTCGTTCAGCTTCACCGGGTGGTTGTGGCCACGGCCCAGCAGGCAGCCTTCGGACACGATGACCGCGCCGACCGGGACTTCATCCAGGCTGTCCGCCTTCTCGGCCTCCTCAAGGGCCAGCTTCATGAAGTAGATGTCATCGCCAGACCACATAGACCCTTAGTGTGTCGTAAACCGCCGGGGCTGCGGATGGGGCGAACCCTGTATTCAAGGCGCGCGCTGTCTTGGTTTCGTTTCCGACTGGCCACCCCACCAGGGTCGAAGTCCATCGAGTATGTCGAAAACAAAGGAGCAGTATGGCCGATTTCCCCTTGAAGAAAAAGGCTGATCCTGGGATTTCCGGGTCGCTACACTCACTTTGGTCCTGCATGGACCGAGTCATTCTCACGACCCCGCGGCGGCCCGGCCTCCGCGGGGTTTTTGCAGAGCACGGGCGGAGGGCACATGCGCGCGCACCTGATCCTGAAGGACGGAACCATCTTCCGGGGGCGGGCGCCGTTGGGCTTTGGCGGCGGTGGTGAGGCGGTGTTCACCACAGCCATGGCCGGCTACCAGGAGATCCTCACGGATCCCAGCTTCGCCGGGCAGATGGTCTGCATGACTTTTCCCGAGCAGGGCATCTACGGCATCCACGCCGACCTCAACGAGGGCACGCGGCCCTGGGCCACGGGCCTGCTCTGCAGGCGCCTCAGCTTCGCGCCGGACCACCACCGCAGCGAGGGTGACCTTGCGGGCTGGCTCAAACGCCACCACATCCCCGTGATGTCCGACCTGGACACCCGCGCGCTCACCCAGCACCTGCGCGACCAGGGCTCGCAGCCCTCACTCATCTGGACCGAGGTGGACGGCAGCCTCGACGCCGGCGTGGCCAAAGCCAAGGCCCTGCCCGACATGACCGGCCAGGCGCTCTGCGGCGCCGTGAGCTGCAGGGACCGCTACGAACTGAACCCCGGCGGGGCCTTCCGCGTGGCGGTGCTCGATGGCGGCATCAAGCTGAGCATTCTGAACCAGCTGGTGGGCGCGGGCCTGCACCTGGAGGTGTTCCCCTGGGACACGCCCGCCACGGAGCTCACGGACAAGCGCTTCCACGGCCTCTTCCTCAGCAACGGCCCCGGCGATCCCGCCGCGCTGCCCGGCATGCAGAAGGAGGTGGAGGCCTGCATTGGCCAGCTGCCCATCTTCGGCATCTGCCTGGGCCACCAGCTGCTGGGCCAGGCCTTCGGCGGCCGCACCTTCAAGCTGAAGTTCGGTCACCGTGGCGCCAACCAGCCCGTGCACGACCTCACGACCGGCCGCATCGAGATCACCGCGCAGAACCATGGCTTCGCGGTGGATGAAGGCAGCCTGCCGTCTGAAATCGAAGTCACCCACAAGCATCTGAGTGATGGAACAGTGGAGGGCCTGCGACACACCAAGCTTCCCATCTTCTCCCTGCAGCATCACCCCGAGGCAAGCCCTGGACCCCACGATGCGCATCCCGCCTTCCACCGCTTCGTGGCCATGATGCAGGAGGTCCACCATGCCTAAGCGCACGGATCTGACGAGTGTGCTGGTCCTGGGCTCCGGCCCCATCCAGATCGGCCAGGCCTGCGAATTCGACTACTCGGGCACCCAGGCGCTGAAGGCCCTGCGGGAAGAGGGCATCCGCACCATCCTGCTGAACTCGAACCCGGCCTCGATCATGACGGACGCCGGCCGCGCCGATGCCACCTACATCGAACCCCTGACGCTGGGCGTGCTGGCGAAGGTCATCGAGGCGGAGAAGCCCGACGCCATCCTGCCCACCGTGGGCGGCCAGACGGCCCTGAACCTCGCCATGGAGGCCTTCGAGACGGGCCTTCTGGAGCGCAGCGGGGTGAAGCTCATCGGCGCCCAACCCGAGGCCATCAAACGCGGCGAGGACCGCCAGCTCTTCAAGGCCCTCATGGACGACCTGGGCCTGGAGACCTGCCGCGGCGGATTCGCGCACAACATGGCCGAGGCGCGGGACCTGCTCAAGCTCACGGGTTTTCCCGCCATCATCCGGCCCAGCTTCACCCTGGGCGGCAGTGGCGGCGGCATCGCCTACAACGTGGACGAATTCGAAACCATCGTGGCCCGCGGCCTCGACCTGAGCCCCACCAAGCAGGTGCTCATCGAGGAGAGCATCCTCGGCTGGAAAGAGTTCGAGCTTGAAGTGGTGCGCGACCTGGACGACAACGTCGAGGTGATCTGCTCCATCGAGAACTTCGATCCCATGGGCGTGCACACCGGCGACAGCATCACCGTGGCCCCGGCCCTGACGCTGACCGACCCCGAGTACCAGAAGATGCGCGACGCCGCACTGGCGGTCATCCGCGCCGTGGGCGTGGAGACCGGCGGCTCCAACATCCAGTTCGCCCTGGAGCCCGAGACCAGCCGCATCATCGTCATCGAGATGAACCCCCGTGTGAGCCGCAGCTCCGCGCTGGCGTCCAAGGCCACGGGCTTCCCCATCGCCTGGGTGGCCACCAAGCTGGCCCTGGGCTATCGCCTGTGGGAGCTGCCCAACGCCATCACCCGAATGACCAAGGCAGCCTTCGAGCCGGTGCTGGACTACATCGTGGTGAAGATCCCGCGCTTCACCTTCGAGAAGTTCCCCCAGGCCGACAAGGTGCTGGGCACGCAGATGAAGAGCGTGGGCGAGGTCATGAGCATCGGACGCAGCTTCCAGGAGGCCCTGCAGAAGGCGGTGCGCTCGCTGGAAGAAGGCCACAAGGGCATTTCGGGGGCGCTGGAAGGCAAGCTCGACCTGGGCCGCCTCAAGGAGCACCTCATCATTCCCGGCTCCCAGCGCATCTTCTGGCTCTACCACGCCCTCAAGGCGGGCCACAGCGTCGAGGAGCTGCACCGGCTCACCAAGATCACGCCCTGGTTCTTGCGCGAGATCGAGGAGATCGTCGTGCTGGAAGGCCGCCTGCGCAGCTTCCCGGTGGATCGCCTGCCGGAGGAACTGCTGGAGAAGGCCAAGCGCGCGGGCTTCGCCGACAACCAGATCGCCGTGTTCTGCTCCGGCACCGAAGCGGAGGTCGCCGCGCGGCGCGAGGCCCTGGGCCTGCGCCCGGCCTACAAGCGGGTGGATACCTGTGCGGGCGAGTTCAAGGCGGAGACGCCCTACCTCTACGGGACCTGGGAAGAAACGAGCGAAGCCGAGCCCACGGACCGGCCCAAGGCCATCGTGCTGGGCAGCGGCCCCAACCGCATCGGGCAGGGCGTCGAGTTCGACTGCTGCTGCGTGCAGGCGGTGGAGGCCATCCGCGCCAGCGGGGTCGAGGCCATCCTCATCAACTGCAACCCCGAGACGGTGAGCACCGACTTCGACACCAGCGACCGCCTCTACTTCGAGCCCCTCACCTACGAGCACGTGAAGGCCGTGGTGGAGCGCGAAGGGAAGGGCGGCAAGCTGCTGGGCGTCTTCGCCCAGTTCGGTGGGCAGACGCCCCTGAAGCTGGCGGAGCCCCTGCATAAGGCCGGCGTGACGCTGCTGGGGACGCCCCTCAACACCATCCTGGATGCCGAAGACCGCGAGCGCTTCGGCCAGGCCCTCACGCGCCTGAACATCCCCGCGCCGCAGTGGGGCATGGCCACCAGCTACGAGCAGGCCAAGGAGGTCGCGCAGCGCCTCAGCTACCCCGTGATGGTGCGCCCCAGCTTCGTACTGGGCGGCCGGGCCATGGCCGTGGTCTTCGATGACGCGGGCCTCGAGAAGTACATGCGCGAGGCCGTGGCCGTGAGCAACGACCAGCCGGTGCTGCTGGACCGCTTCCTCGACGGCGCCCAGGAACTCGACATCGATGTGGTGTGCGATGGCGAGGAGGTCGCCATCGCCGGCTTGCTGGCTCACATCGAGGAGGCGGGCATCCACAGCGGGGACAGCTACGCGGTGATCCCCGCCCTCGGCGTGCCGGAGGCGATCCTCGAGACGGTGAAGGGCTACGCCCGCAAGCTGGCGCTGGATCTGGGCGTGCGCGGCCTCATGAACCTGCAGTTCGCCGTGAAGGACGGCATCGCCTACTGCCTGGAGGCCAATCCGCGCGCCAGCCGCACGGTGCCCTTCGTGAGCAAGGCCACGGGCGTGGACTGGGCCGGTGTCGCGGCCCGCATCGGCCTTGGCCAGAGCCTGAAGCAGCAGGGCATCACCGATGGTGTGCCGCGCCTGGTCTCGATGAAGGGCGTCGTATTTCCCTTCGCCAAGTTCCCGGGCGTCGATCCGGTGCTGGGCCCCGAGATGAAGAGCACGGGTGAGGTCATGGGCATCGGCGAGACCTTCGGCGAGGCCTACGCGAAGTCGCTGCTGGCCGCCGGCATCCCGCTGCCCCTGTCGGGCACGGTCTTCCTCACGGTGAACGACGCGGACAAGGCGCGCCTGCCAGAGCTGGCCCACAAGCTGGTGGCCCTGGGCTTCGGCCTCTGCGCCACCGAGGGCACCGCCCGCGCGCTGGAGGCCGTGGGCCTGAAGGTCCGCAAGATCTTCAAGGTCAACGAAGGCCGCCCCAACGCGGTGGACTTGCTCAAGAACGGCGAGGTCCAGTGGGTCATCAACACGCCCCTGGGCCGGGATGCCTTCTTCGATGAAAGCGCCATCCGCCGCGAGGCCTTGCGTCTGAAAATTCCATGCCTCACCAACCTCAGCGCGGCTCTGGCCGCCTGCGAAGCCGTGGAGACCCTGCGCGGCGACATGCAGGTGCGGGCCCTGCAGTCCCTGGGGTGAAATCGCCAAAGAAAATATAGATATCCACTAATTTTTACCGGGTGGTCGTAAAATACCCGTCATGGGTTCGTCTGACCCTCACCCGCGTGTTCTGTGGATTCACCTGCCTCTGCCCCTGCGGCTGCCATCGCGCGGCCCCTCAGGTCCCCGTGGCCCTGGGTGGGGCTCTGCCTGACGTTGCTCATGACCACTGGCGTGTGGTTGGCGGTCCGCAAAGTGGAGCGTTCCCGCCTGCAGTCCCTCAAGCAGTCCCAGGCCTCCGCCCTGGCCCACCTGGTTGAGGGGCGGATGGTCGATCTGGAGCAGGCTTTGCGGGGGGCCTCGGGCTACCTTGGACGTGGGCCACTCCCCACCCGATCCGAGTGGCGGGCTTATGTGGAGCGCCTGGACCTGCCGATGGCCTACCCGGGCGTGCAGGGCTTCAGTTTTGTCGAATGGATCCCCCGCCCGGACCTGCCTGACCACCTCCGGCGAGTCCGTCGGGAGGGATTTCCAGACTACGCCGTGGTTCCCGGTGGCTCGGCGGGGCCCCTGGCCGAAGGGGCCAGCACCATCCTGTACCTGGAACCCATGAACGCGGAGAATCAGCATGCCTTCGGGAAGGACATGCTGGAGGATGCCACCCGCCGGCAGGCCATGTTGCAGGCTCGGGACACGGGGCTGGTGGTGACCAGCGGCCCCCTGGTCCTCTACCAGGATGCCCGCGGCAAGGCCCAGCCCGGCGTCGTCCTGTACGGTCCGGTCTTCCGAGAGGGCCAGCCGGTGACCACGGTGGCGGAACGGCGTGCAGCGCTCCGGGGGTGGGCCACCATCCCTCTGCGCATGGATGATTTCATCCGTTCGATCCTGACCCAATCCCAACCGCAAGCTGAACTGAAGCTATTTGACAGTGGGGAAGGGGCTGGAAACCAGCTCTATGGTTCCGACCCTTCACACCCTGACGCGGGAATGGCCACCCGGTGGACGCTCAACGTCCCTGGGCGCACCTGGGTGGCGCGGATCGAGCCCAGCCCTGACTTCCACCGGCATGTGGGCCATCCGCGTCACTGGCAGTTCCTGCTGGCAGGCCTGATCATCAGCCTGCTGGTCTTCACCCTCCTGATCTTCCAGACAGGCGCCGAAGCCCGTGCCAAGCTGCTGGCGCGGCTTCGAAGTGAGGAGCTCCTTGCCTCCGAGGCTCAATTCCGCGCCCTGTTCGAGCGGGCCCCCTTCGGCATGGCCATCGTCGATTCGGCCACGGGCAGATTCCTGTCCGTGAATGGCCAACTGGGCCACATCCTCGGCTACCCGCCCGAGGAAATCCTGGCTCGGGATTTCCAGAGCTTCACGCATCCAGACCACCTGGCCTCGGACCTGGCCTCCGTGCGGGACCTGGCTTCAGGCGCGGTGCCGGTCATCCACAAGGAGAAGCGCTACCTTCACCGGGACGGTCATGACGTCTGGGCCCGCCTGAGCATGGTCAAGCTCCCGGTTCTCCCGGGTGAGCCCGCGAGACACCTGTCCATCGCGGAGGATATCAATGACCTGCGCCAATCCACGCGGGCCCTCCAGGACAGCGAACAGAAGTTCCGGACCCTGTTTGACCTGTCCCCTGATCCCATCACGCTGTCTCGCCTTTCAGACGGGGAAGTGCTCCTGGTGAATCAGGCCTGGTGTGACCTCACTGGCTTCCGACCGGAAGAGGTGATGGGCCGGAGGGCCAATGACCTGGGCGCCTGGTCTCGGCATGAGGCCCGCAGCGCCTTGATGGAGGAATTGCGAGAAGGCAGCCAGGTAGCGCCTCGGGAGGGGGTCTTCCAGTGCCGGGACGGCAGCCTGTGCCAGCTGCTTGTCACGGCCAGGGTGGTCCATCTGGAGGGGGAGGCCTACGCCTTGATCGTGGCCAAGGACGTGACGAGCCGCGCCAAGGCCCTTCAGGACCTCAAGGACAGCGAGGCGCGCTGGCAGTTCGCCCTGGAGGGGGCTGGCGACGGTGTCTGGGATTGGACGGAGGGAGCCGAGTCCCTCTTCGTGAGCGCCCGCTACAAGGAGATGCTTGGCTATGGCGCGGCCGAAAATCCCTCCTTCACCTTCACAAGCTGGGTCGAGATGATCCACCCCGAGGACCGGGACCGGGTGATGGGGCACGTGGAGGACTATCTCCAGGGCCGATCCGGCCTCTACCAGGCCGAGTACCGGGTACGCTGCAAGAATGGGGACTTCATCTGGGTGCTGGCGCGGGGCATGGCAAGTGCCCGGAATGCGGACGGCCGACCCACGCGGATGATCGGCACCCACTCGGACATCACCCAGCGAAAGCTGACCGAGGAGGCTCTGCGGGCCCGCGAGGCCGACCTCGCCTTGGCGCAGGAGCTCGGCGACTTCGGGAGCTGGCGTGTGGTCTTTGACGGTGAAGGAGAAGCCTGGTCCGTCTCGGACGGATTGCGCCGGCTCTATGGCTATGGTCCCGGTCATCCCATCACCATGCAGACGGGCTTTGAGGTCATGCACCCAGAGGACCGTGCCTTCGTGCAGGCGGCCTGGGAAGCGGCCATGGCTGGGACGGGTCCCTGTCACTGGGAACACCGGACCGTCATTGGGGACGATATTCGCTGGCTGTCCGTGCGGGTGCTCTTCCGGTTCAACGAGGAAGGCCGCCTGAAGGAAGCCACCGGCATTGTCCAGGACATCACCCGAAAGAGGGTCGCCGAGGAGGCCCTGCGGCTCAGCGAGGCCCGACTTCGCATCCTGGGTGACCAACTGCCGGACAGCTTCCTGTACCAGTTCTCGTCAAGGCCAGGGGAAGCACCCCGTTTCATCTACCTGAGTGCCGGGGTGGAACCGCTATGCGGACTGAAGGCCGAAGAAGTGGTGCGGGATCCGGCCTTGCTATTCAGCCAAGTTGATCCAGCCATGCTGCCGACCTACCTTGAGGCCGAGGCGATCAGCGGACGGGACCTCACCCCCTTTGCCATGGACCTCCGCCTGCGGCACATGGATGGACGGTGGCGCTGGTTCCGCGTGCGCTCGAAGCCTCGGCCTCAGCCGGATGGCTCGATGCTGTGGGAGGGGATTTCCACCGACATTACGGAAACCCATGAAGCCCGTCTCCTCCTGGAGGAGAGTGAGGCCCGCTTCCGGACGGTCAGCGAGGAAAGCCCGGTGGCGCTCTTCCTCCATCGGGGGGGGCGGTTCCTCTACCTCAATCAGGCGGCCCTCAAGCTTCTGAAGGCCGGATCAGAGTCCGACCTGATTGGACAACCTGTCCTGGAGCGTGTCCACCCCGAGGACCGCGAGCAGGTCCTGGACCGCATCCGGATGGCGTACGAGAAGAACGGAGAAGCCCCCCTGCTCGAAGAGCGGCTCGTCGCCCTCGATGGGAGCATCGTGAACGTGGAGGTCCAGGGTCGCGTGGTGACCTATGACGGCGGCGCGGCCCTGCTGGTCTTCGCTCAGGACGTCACGGCACGGAAGCAGGCGGAGGTGGCGGAGCTCAGGGCCCAGAAGGCTGAAAGTCTGGTCCTGATGGCGGGCAGCATCGCCCATGACTTCAACAACATCTTCCAGGGGGTGCTGGGCTTCATCGAGGTCGCCAAGATGAGGGCCGCGCAGAACCCGGAAATCCGCCAGATGCTCGGCAAGGCCGAGGGCTCGCTGCGCAAGGCCATTGGTCTCTCCTGGAAAATGCTAGATTTCTCGGGTCGGGCCCTGGTGAAGCCCGAGCGGCTGGACCTGGAAGCCTGGCTGCCCGCCTTCGCGGCGACCCTACAATTGGACCTTCCAGGCACCTTGGCCCTGGATGTGGCCTGCGAGCCCACCCCGTTCATCCTGGGCGACCGGGCCCGCCTTGAGGAAGTCCTGCAGGCCCTGGTGGCCAATGCCCAGGAGGCGGCCGAACCCTTGGCGGGGCGGGTCCACCTGCGGCTCTGCACTGATTTTGGAGCCGACCAGTCTGACCCAGCCTCGCCCGGCATCTGGCCCCTGGCGCGGCCAGCGGTACCCGCCACCGTATGCCTGGAGGTCGCGGACGAGGGGCCCGGGGTTCCGGCCATGAACCTGGAGCGGATCTGCGATCCCTTCTTCACCACGCGAGAGCTGGGGCGGGGCCTGGGCCTGGCTTCGGTGATGGGCATCCTCCAGGCTCACCACGCCGGCCTGCACATCCTCAACGGAGCGCAGGGCGGCCTGGTTGTCCGTATGCACTTCCCGCCGGGCGGGGCATGATTGTCACAGCAGGTGGGCCCTGGACATCCCACACGCGGAGTGACCATGGCCCAGAACATTCAGCAGACGATCACCGCCTTCCTTGAGGCTGGTCCCTTCGCCGTGGTAGGCGCCAGCGTCGACCGTGCCAAGTACGGCAACAAGGTGCTGCGCTGCTACCAGCAGCATGGGCGGGAGGTCTTCCCCATCAACGCCCGCGCCGAGGAGGTGGAGGGCCTGAAGGCCTATCCCTCGCTGGCGGCCCTGCCCGTACCCGTGAAGGCGATCTCGGTCATCACGCCGTCCGCCATCACGGAGCAGGTGGTCCGCGACGCCGCCGCGGCTGGCGTAACGCACATCTGGATGCAGCCCGGCGCTGAGAGCGAGGAGGCCATCCGCTCGGCGGAGGCATCAGGCATGGCCGTGATCGCGGGTGGACCCTGCCTGCTGGTGGTGCTGGGCTACCACGAGTGAGGCCGCTTTCGCGGCCTCACTCGTGGTCTCTTCTGGGGGGCGTCTTACGCCAGGCCCAGGCTGCGCCGCACTTCCAGCCGGTGCTCCTCATGCGCCTGCACCACCTTCGGGACCTCGTTCCGCCACAGCCTGGAAAAATCGGCGAAGGAGATGATCGGCTTCGCTTCTTCGCCAGGGATCGAGCGTTCGGTTGAGTCCTGCGAGCACGTCTCGCGGGAAGTAGGCTTGGCGGTCATGGTTGGGATTCCTCAGAAGAGAAAGGTAAGCGGTTTGCAGCAGGTAGGCAACCACGGAATCCGCGGGCTTCGGCCTCGCCCGCACGCTGGCGAGGGCATCCTGGCCCTCGGTCATGCGGCCCGGGCCTTCTTCATCCACTCGGACGTGGTAGAGCTGCAGGCTGCGGCCCACCCGCGGCGCCAGGCCCAGGAAGGTGAAGGGAGCCCAGGCGTGGGCGCGGGCCATGCGGTCCAGGGGCACGTAGCGGCCCTCGCGCTCGGAGCGGGCCAGCATGGCCCGGAGCGACCCCTCGGGGTCGCGATCGGTGTAGGCCAGGTGGACCTCGCTGCAGCCGGCGCGCCGGATGCGGCCCAGCAGGAAGGCCACGCCCTCGGGCTCGGTGTGGGGCGCATCGAAGACGGCCCCGAAGGCGGGGCCCAGCGCCAGGGCTCCCGTGGTCTTCCCCGTGGCCTGGCCGCCCATGAAGATGATCACCGGCTCCCGGCGGGCCAGGGCCAGGGCCCGGTCGCGCAGGCGCTTGCCCAAGGCGTTGAGGTGTACTGAGGCACGCCCGGCCGGGTCCTCCAGGGCCTCGTAGCCTTGGGTGGGGTTGTGCCGCAGGCTGGGAAGCAGGGTCGCCAGCACGTCGCCGTTCACCAGCTGGCCCTCCAGGGTCCCCGGGAAGGCGGCGTAGTCGTCCAGGGCGCGGTCCGCGTGGCGGGCCAGATGCGCGGCCTCCTGTTCCAGGGCCTCGCGCAGCCCTTGGCGCTCGGCCTCGCCCAGCTCCCAGTAGGAGCGGCGCTCATGCCAGGCCACCTGCTGCCAGCTTGTCTCGGGAACCATCGGGACACAGTACTCGATTTATGCTGAAGGCATGCTGACCGTGCCGCGCGTCCTCCTCTTCCCCGGCCAGGGCACCGAGGCCGTGGGCATGTGCGCCGGCTGGGACACCCAGCCCCTCTGGGTGGACGCCCTCGCCGCCGCCGAAGCGCACACGGGCTACCCCCTGCGGCGGCTCATGGCGGAGGGGCCCCTGGAGGCCCTGCGGTTCCAGCGCCATGCCCCCTGCGCGGTGCTGGCTCATTCCGTGGGCCTGTTCCGGGCCTGGCGACAGGCGGGCCTGCCCCTGCCCAAGGCGGCGACAGGCCACAGCATGGGCTTCTACTCGGCGCTGGTGGCGGCGGAGGTCATCCCGCTTGAGGCCGCCCTGGACCTGCTGGACACGGTGGAGGGGCTGAGCGAGGCGGCCTTCGCCGGGCGCCCCATGGGCATGGCCTTCATCATCGGCGTCCCGGAGATGGACGTGCGCCAGGCCCTCCTGGGCCATCCCGGCCTGGCCCTGTCGAACCGCAACGGTCAGGCCCAGTTCACCGTCTCGGGCCCGGTGGACGCCCTGGAATCCCTGGTGGCGACCCTGCAGCCCTCGGCCTTCAAAGTGGGCCTGCTGCCGGTGAAGCACCCGCTGCATGGCCCGCACATGGCGACCCTGCTTCCGGCCATCGCCCGGCGCATGGCGGCCGTGGTGCCTTCGGACCCAGCTTTTCCGCTCCTCTCCCACTTCGATGGGCGGCTGCTCGGGACGGGTGGGGAGGCCTGGGACGATGGACTGGCTTCGGTGGCGCTGCCCGTGGACTGGCTGGCCGTGGTGGCGCGCCTGGAGGCCCTGGGCCACCCCCTCGCGGAATGCGGGCATGGGAGCCAACTGGCCGGGCTCACCCGCTGGGCCAACCGCAGCCTCCAGGTGGGGAGCCTCCAGCGCCCGCCCCAGCAGGCCTGATTCCTTTGAGGATGCCTCGGTAAAAGACGCTCCCGGGATTGCCTGATTCGCTGGATCGTCCCCCCAGGGCTCTGCCATGATTGGGGTTCCCGCCCACCCCGACCAGGATTCCCATTCCCATGGCCATGCCCACCTTGATTCTCGGAGAGGCCCTCGCCAACCGGTGTTCCCAGGTCCTCTACCGGTGCCTGGAGGAAGTGGGCAGCACCAAGGGGGCGCTCTACCTGCGGTCGCCCGAGCAGGGTTCCTTCGAGGTGGTGAGCTTCTACGGCTGGCCCCGGGGCACCCGCCCGCCCGTTTCCATTCCCGAGGGGCACCCGCTGCTGGTGCACACGCAGCGTGTGCGCCGGGCTTTTGTCGTGAATGATGCCTCCGAGTCCCCGGAACTGGCGGCGTTCGGCCAGGGGGGCGAGTGGCCCCGGTACCTCATCACGCCCGTCTACCTCGCGGGGGACTGGGTCGGGCTGCTGATTCAGCGCGACCGCATCAAGGGCGGCACCTTCGATGTGGAACGGGACGAGCCCCCGACGCTTGGCATCTGTGGAGACCTGGTGCAGGCCCTGCGGGAATTCCGCCTCTATGGCACCACCCCCCGGCCAGACCAGGTGCCGCTTTCGGTGCATGTGCCCGATCCTCCCGCGGCGCCAGCCGCAGGCCCGGCGCCGGTACCGGAAGGCCTGCCCACGGCCTCCGCCATCATCGACGAAGTGGCCCCCGTGGCCGAGCGGCTGCTGCCGCCCGTGGTCGCCCCTGCGTCGCCCGTGCGTGCCCCAGGCGTCTTCGTGGCTGCCAGTGGCCCCCCGGCCCAGGAGCGCATGTACGGGTTCGCTGGCGGGCAGGATGGCTATGCGGCCCTGCCCTGGGAGGCCGACCGCACGCTCAGTGGCTGGGTGGCGCCGCCGCCGCCCAATCCTGAGCGCAAGCGTGGGATGGTGCCGCCGGAGCAGAGGGCCTTCTTCTGGGAGATCGCCGGCCTGCTCAGCCAGATCCTCTCGGCTTCGGCCGTGGCGCTCTGGATCGAGGACCCCGAGGAGATCCGCCCGATCCTCGCCTACAGCACGCTGCCCCTGTCTCCGGACCTGCAGCAGCAGATCCTCGCCCACGCGACCTTCCACCTCCCGGCGGTGCGGGAGCAGGACCTGCGCCTCATCACCCGCGTGGACATGGTCGAATCCCCGCAGATCGACGGGGCCTTCGCCACCTACATGCCGCTGCTGCTGAACGAGACGCTGCAGGGCCACGATCTGCTGCTGGTCTTCCGCCAAGAGGACCACTCCTTCTCCATCGCCGAGATCGAGGCCATCCAGAAGCTGGGCCGCATCCTGGGCCTCCACATGCAGGAGGCGCGCCTCCACGAGCGCTACCACCATGCCTTCCTCTCCGTGAGCCACCGGATCCTGCAGTCCAGCGAAAGCCGGATGCCGACCCTGCGGCCCCACAGCCTGGCCACGGCGCGCCTGGCCCGGGACCTGGCCCTGAAGCTCGAACTCACCACCGAGGAGGTGGAGGCGGTCAGCATCGGCGCGATCCTCCACGACGTGGGCCTGCTGATGCTGGATCCGCAGATGCTCGCCAAGCCCGAACTGAACGGCGAGGAGCTGAAGAAGATCCGGAGCCATCCGGAGCTGGCGGCGGTCTTCCTGAAGGACCTGCGCTTCCCCTTCGATGTGGTGAAGATGATCCGCCACCACCACGAGCGCTGGGACGGCCTCGGCTATCCCGAGGGCTTGCGCGAGACCAGCATTCCCATCGGCAGCCGCATTATCGGCCTGATCGAAGCCTACGAGGTGATGACCAGTGGCAAGGGCTACCGGCGTCCCAAGGGTCACCGGCAGGTGCTGGAGGAACTGGACAACGAGGCCGGCGCCCAGTTCGATCCCAAGGTGGTGGCAGCCTTCCGTGAGCTTCTGACGCGGAAGGGGGACCGGGGGTAGTACCCTTGTCCCCAGGAGTGCCAGCCATGACCCCCTTCCGATCCCAGCGCGGCTTCACCATGGCCCTGGCGCTGGCGCTGGCAGTGGTGATGGGGATCCTGCTGATGAAGGCGGGCCCCCTGGTCAGCGCCGAGGTCCAACGCGAGAATGAGGCGGAGCTCATCTTCCGGGGCGAGGCCATCGCCAATGCCTTCAAGCTCTACGCGACCAAGGCCGGCCGCTATCCGATGGATCTTGATGAGGTCATGAAGGTGCGTCCCCGCATCCTCCGCCAGAAGTACAAGGACCCCATGACGCCAAGCGGAGAGTGGGAATACATCACCCAGGTGCGGCCAGGGGCTTCGGGGAACACGGACGGGCTGCCCATCGTGGGGGTCCGCAGCAAGAGCACCTTGAACAGCATCCGCATGTACCAGAACAAGACCCTGGTGCGGGAATGGCAGTTCACGGCGGAGCAGAACCTGCTGGGCATCACCGACGAGATCAGCAAGTCCCGGGGCCTGCCCAAGGCCGGCAATGCCGCCGAGAAGCCTGCGGCACCCAAGGAATGAACGTGGATCTGAGGCCCCTGGCAGCTTTCCTCGCCGCGGCCCTGGCCCTGGGCGCCCAGGATTTCCAGAGCTGGGCCCGGCAGCTGGAGGCTCGCGGCGTGCGGGTATCCGCCGGGATCTGGGATGCCGGAACGGGCAAGGCCCTGGAGCGGCACCAGGATGGCCTGGCCCTGGTGCCCGCCAGCGCCACCAAGGTGGTCTCGACCTACGCGCTGCTCAAGACCCTGAAGCCGGACTTCACCCTGGAGACGGAAGTGTGGGGGGATCTGCAGGATGGCGTGGTGCGGGGGGACCTCACCTTCAAGGGGGATGGCGATCCCCTGCTCACCAGCGAACGCATCTGGCTGCTGGTCCAGTCCCTCCGGAAGCTGGGCCTGCAGCGGGTCACCGGCGGCATCCGCCTGGATCAGAGCGCTTTCGACGCCCAGCGGGAACCGCAGGGCTGGGAGAACACCACGGCGGACACCCTGCCGCCGGTCCTGGCGTTGTCCGTGAACTTCAATCGCGACGAGGCGCACAAGCTGGTGCCGGATCCCGAGCGCCAGTCCCGCGAGGTCATCCAGCGCATCCTCCAGGAGGCCGGCATCGCCGTGGAGGGCCGCGGCGGGGCGCCTGAACTGCCCCCGCGCAAGCTGCTGGGCTGGACCTCCCCGCCGCTGCGGGCCATGGTGCAGGACATCAACAAGTGGTCGAACAACTTCATGATCGAGATGCTCGTGCGGAAGTACGGCGCAGGCTCCTGGCCCCGGGGCGTGAAGCGGATCCAGGCCTTCTATCACACGGCCTTCGACCTGGGGCCGGAGGCCATCCAGATCACCGACGGCTCGGGCCTGAGCAAGGAGAACCGCCTGTCCGCCCGGACCCTGGCCATCATCCTGCGGGGCGCCTACCACGACTTCGAGGTGGGGCCCGAGTTCGTCTCCTCGCTGAAGGTCATCGGAGGCGAGCCCTGGAAGCTGAAGAAGAAGGACGCGAACCTCACGCGGCGCATCCGTGTGAAGACCGGCCACCTGGACCGCGTCGTCAGCCTCGCCGGCTACCTCCAGACCCTGGATGGGCAGGTCCGGGTCTTTGCCATCCTCCTCAATGGCCCCTGTGGCGACGACGATGTGTGGGATCAGGTCTCCCGATGGGCAAACTAAGTGAGTACCCATTGTTGATCCAGAGGTTCTGCGGGACGATGAGGCGGTAAGGAGTTTCCATGGCCCGCATCGCCATCGTGGATGACAGCCGGCTGGTCCGGGCCTTCGCGGCCGGGGCCCTGCGGGCCATGGGCCACGAGACGGTGGAGGTGGAGCCCACCTCCCTCTTCGAGGTCCTGAAGGTGCTCCGGGAAACTCCGATGGATCTGCTCGTGGCGGACTTCCTCATGCCCGAATGTCCCGGTGAGAGCTTGGTCCGGGCCTGCCGCGAGGACATGATCCTGCGGGACCTGCCGATCCTGGTCGTGTCTGCCCATCGCGACGACATCAGCCTGCAGCGCATGCAGCAGATGGGCATCTCGGGGTTCCTGCTGAAGCCCGTGGACGCGCCGACCCTGGTGGCCAAGGTGGCCGAGGCGCTCGGGGACTGAGCGATCCGGAAGGCTGGTGGCATGGGCATGAAGCAGACGCCGGACCCGCGGGGCCTTGCGGCCCTGATCTTCGGGGCCTCCCTCCTTGGCTTCGCGGCCATGCTGGTGCGCTGGGCCGCGCCGGCCGGGCCTCTGGCCGTGGGCTTCTACCGCATGGCCATCGCGCTGCCCTTCGTGGCCTGGCTGGCCCGGGGCACCGGCCGGCCCGTCACCGGGCGGGCGCGGCTCTGGGCCGTGGCCGCGGGCGTCTGCTTTGTGCTGGACCTCTGGATGTGGCACTCGGCCCTCCACCTCACCAGCGCCGCCAACGCCACCCTGCTGGTGACCCTGGCCCCCATCTGGGTGGCCGTGGTTTCCGTGTTGTGGATGGGCGCCCGGCTGCGCAAGCGCTTCTGGCTCGGGGTGCTGCTGGCCCTGGCGGGAGCGCTGGTCCTGGGCTTGGCCAAGGGGGCCCGCTGGGGCACGGGGCTGGGCGAGCTGCTGGGGGCGCTGGCCTCCCTGGCCTATGGGGCCTTCACCTTGGCCCTGGGCCGGGCCCGCCGCGAACTCAGCGCCCCCGAGGCCCTGTTCTGGGTGGTCCTCTGCTGCACCGTGCTCTTCGGCGCCCTGGGCTGGGCCCAGGGGGAGACCTTCTGGGGCTACCCCGCGCGGTCCTGGTGGGCGCTGATCGGCCTGGGCACGCTGGTGCAGGTGGTGGCCTGGTGGTTCATCACCTGGGGGCTGGGCCATGTGCCGACCAACCTGGGCGCCATGGGGCTGATGACCCAGCCCGTGGCCACCATCATCCTGGGCTGGGTGCTCCTGGCGGAATCCGTGAAGCCCCTCCAGGGCCTCGGCGCCCTGCTGGTGCTGGCGGGCATCGCCCTGTGCGCCTTCGCGCCGCCGGCGCCCGTGAAGGACATCACTCCGGCGTGAGAACGCCCTGTTCCTCACGGTAGGCGAAGAGTTCACCGAAGCGGCCCCACGCCACGATGGTCTCGAAGGTGGCTTCGGGATCCTCCATGGGCAGGCGGGTGGAGATCTCCTGGAGCAGCGCCTCCTTGGAGAGTTCACCCTCCTCCAGGTGCAGCATCTCCTGGACCACGCGGAAGAGGCGCAGCTCCAGGAGCTGCGCCCGCCAGAGATCCTTGCGGTCATCCATGTTGGCGTTCACGAAGCGCTTGCCCAGGGCCGTGAGCAGCACGCCGCGCTTGGGGGTGTCCACCAGGTCCAGCATCTCGGCGGCCTTCACGGTGGTGAGCACCCGCTCGAAGGGCACCTGCGTGTGGGAGGCCACATGGAACAGGTCGCTGGTGCCGCCCTGGGTCTCGACGAACTCCAGGAGACCGAGGATGTCGGCGCTCTGCACCATGGGAAGGGGCTCCACCTGATCCTCCTGGGAGGCGCTGAGCACCGGGGCGGTGACCTGCACATCCGGCAGCTCAGCGCTGGTGATGATGTCGTGCAGGTGGTCCACCAGCTTCATGAACTCGGGAGAACGGCTGTCCCGAGGGCGGGGCAGGGACACCTCCACGATGGTGCGCAGGGTGCCCGGGCTGCCGGAGAGCACGGCCACCCGGTCGGCCATGAGCAGGGCCTCGCGGATGGACTGGCTGACCATGACGATGGCCGAGGGGTTGCGCTCCTTGTCCGCCCAGATGTCCATGATCTCCGCGCGCAGCGCTTCGGCCGTCAGGGCGTCCACCTGGCTGAAGGGCTCATCCATGACGAGGATCTCAGGATCCACCGCCAGGGCCCGGGCCACGCCCACGCGCTGCTTGGTTCCCCGGGAGAGCTCGCGGGGGAAGGCCTCCTCGAACCCTTCGAGGCCGACCTTGCGGATGGCCTGGTGGGCCCGCTCCCGCACCTCCCCCTCGGGGAGGTCCCGGGCCCGCAACACCACGCGCACGTTCTCTTCGACCGTCATCCAGGGGTAGAGGGCGAAGCTCTGGAACACCATGGCCACGCCCTGGTTGAGCCCATCGAGCTTCTCGCCGTGGTGGCGCACCTCGCCCTGGGTGGGCGGCATGAGGCCCGCGAGCAGGCGCAGCAGGGTGGATTTCCCGCAGCCGTTGGGGCCGATGAGGCAGAGGATCTCCTCGGGCCTCACGTCCAGGCGGATGTCCTCCAGCACGCGCTGCACCTTGCCCTTGGCGCCGGGAAAGCGCATCTGGATGCCGCGGAGTTCACAGATGGGGGAGGAGGTGCGGGCCTGCGGCATGTCCACCTCAGCGGTTGAGCGCATAGCGGGTCTCGGCCAGGCGGTAGAGCGGCACCCAGACGAGGCGGTTGAAGAGGACGACCAGGGCGGCCATGAGCAGGGCGCTGGCGGCCAGGTGGGGCATGGAGCCCTGCTCGGTGGCCAGCACCACTTCGGCGCCCAGGCCGAAGGTGCGCAGGGTCTGCTGCTTGGCGGTGACGATCTCGGTGACGATGCTGGCATTCCAGGCGCCGCCCGTGGCCGTGACCCAGCCCGTGACCAGGAAGGGGAAGACGGCTGGGAAGTAGAGGGTCCAGCAGCGCTTCCAGAGGGAGAGGCGGTAGGCTGTGGCGGCCTCGCGCAGGTCGCTGGGGATGGCCTGGGCACCGGCGATGATGTTGAAGAGCAGGTACCACTGCGTGGACAGCACCATGAGCAGCACGCAGCTCACGCCAAGGCCGATGCCCACGGACTGAAACACCAGGATAAGGGTGGCGAAGATCAGGGAGGAGGGGAACGAGGCGGCCACCTGCACGATGGACTGGAGCCGCCGGGACCACTTCGGGGACATGCCGATCCACAGCCCCACCGGCAGGGTCCACAGGGTGGCCAGGAAGGTGGAGAGCAGCACCCGGGACAGGGAGGCGCCGCCCGCCTTCAGCAGCTGCAGCCATTTGGCGCCGCTGACCTCCGCCAGCAACCGCACGACGGAAAGACCGCCCACGGCCAGCAGCACCAGGACGCCCACCATGGCCGATGTGGCCAGCAGGGGACCCAGGCGGCCGGGCCGCTGGATCTCCTCGTGGGCCTTCCGGATGAGGGCGGGGCGGGGGGTCCGGCGGTGAAGGCGCTGGTTGCGGCGCTTCTCCAGCCACTTCAGCAGGCGGGAGCGGCGGAAGAGGCGCAGCAACCAGTTGTCGGCGGGTTCCACCTCGGTGCCCTCGTCCACCTGGAACCGCTGGGACCAGGCCACCACGGGCCGCCAGACCAGCTGGTCCAGCGCGATGACCAGGGCGAGCATGGTGAGGATGGCGTAGACCTGGGCGCGGGTGTTGCCCTGCTCCACGGCGGTGTTCATGTAGGAGCCGAGGCCCGGGAGCTGGAAGTTCTTGTTGCCGGCGCGGAAGGCCTCCGCGGACATGAGGAAGAACCAGCTGTTGGCCACGCTCACCATGGAGTTCCACACCAGGCCCGGCGTGGCGAAGGGCACCTCGACCCAGCGCAGCTTCTGTAGCCAGGTGAAGCCGTAGAGGCTGGAGGTCTCCTCCAGCTCCTTGGGCAGCGTCTTGAGGGACTGGTAGAAGCTGAAGGCCATGTTCCAGGCCTGGCAGGTGACGATGAGCAGCACCGCCGACAACTCCAGCCCGATGTTGCTGTGGGGGAAGAGCGTGAGCATGAGCAGCAGCACGGGGGGCAGGAAGGCCAGCAGGGGCACGCTCTGGAGGATGTCGAGGATGGGCACCAGGATCCGCTCGGCCACGGGATCCTTCGCCGCCCAGTAGGCCACCACCAGCGTGAAGGCCAGGGACACGGCATAGGCGGCGATGGCGCGGATGAGGGAGAGCAGCAGGTACTTGGGCAGGGCCCAGGCGCCGAGGGCGATCTCCACGGTGGGCCGCTGGACCGCCGTCCACTCCTTGCCCACCAGCCAGAGTGCCGCCAGCGTGCCCGCGAGGGCCGCCAGCACCAGGAGGTCGATCCAGCGACGGTGCCGGATGGGCGCCGTCAGCAGGTTCATCGCCTGGCCCCAGACAGTGTCGAGGAAGCGGTGGATCATGGCCGTTCCGTTCGGTGTGAGGCGGCGCGGGAAATGGCGCCGCGTTCCCGTTCAGGGTGCGGAATCAGGGGAGCCGGAAGAGCGGAGGGCAGCCGCCTCAGCGGGCGGCGCGCCTCGACGGAGGTTCGGAAAGGTCGGCATGTCGTCCCATCGAACCTCCTTTCCGGCGCCAGGGCCAAAGCCAGAATGCCCCTCGCCTCCGCCCCGGTCAACCCAAGCGTACCTTCTCGAAAGGACCCGATGCCGTCACCATGGACCAGTCACACAGGAGTCACATCCGTGGGGATTGGCTGGCATGTCGACGGCTGGTGAGCGGGCGCTGGCCCTGGCGGTGGCCTGCGGGCTGCTGGAGCCCCAGGAGGCCCGGAACACGACCCTGGACGCCCTCGTGGCCGCCGGCCGCCTGAGCGAGGAGGAACATCAGCGGTTGCTCCAGGACCTGGCGGACTTGGAAGAAGTGGAAGCCAGCCACTGGTCCGTGGCGGTCACCACCCAGACCCCCAAGCCGCCCCCCGGGGGTCCTCTGGAGACCAGCTCGTGGGGCCCCTCGACCGGGCCCGGCATTCCTCCGAGGCGCTTTCGCAGGGGCGATGTCTTCCAGGTCCGGGCCCTGGCCCGCTGGGCCCGCTTCGAGAACCTCGAGCTGCTCGGCGAAGGAGGCATGGGGCGCATCTTCCGGGCCACGGATCCCTCCCTGCACCGCGTGGTGGCCCTGAAGCTGCTGCGCCGGGAGGACCCTGACCTGCTCCAGCGCTTCCTTCAGGAGGCCCAGCTCCAGGCCCGGGTCGATCATCCCAATGTGTGCCGGGTGTACGAGGTGGGCGAATGGCGCGGTCAGCCCTACATCGCCATGCAGTTCCTCAATGGGCAGACCCTCCAGAAGGCCGCGCCCGCCCTGTCCCAGGAGGCCCTGCTCCGCTACATGGTGGATGTTTGCGAGGGCGTCCACGCCGCGCACCGGGTGGGGCTCGTCCACCGTGACCTGAAGCCCGCCAACCTGATGATCGACCACCTGGAGGACGGCGCCACCCGGGCCTGCGTGCTGGATTTCGGACTGGCCCGCGGCACCGAGGGCCGCGGGCTCACCGAAACGGGCCGCATCATCGGCACGGTGGCCTTCATGTCCCCAGAGCAGGCCCGCGGCGATGCGGCCCAGCTGGACCGCCGCTCGGATGTCTACTCGCTGGGCGCCACGCTCCAGGCCCTGCTGACGGGCTCCCCGCCCTTTCCCGGGGAGGGGCTCGAGTGCATGTCCCACATCGTGAAGGATGACCCGGTCCCACTCCGGCGCCGGCTGCCCATGCTCTCGGCCGATCTGGAGACCGTGGTGCTCACCTGCCTCCAGAAGGACCCGCGCCGCCGGTACGCCACGGCCCGGGCCCTGGGGGAGGATCTGCAGCGCATCCTGGATGGCGAGTCCATCGAGGCCCGGGCGGCCACGCGGCTGGAGAAGGCGGTCCACTGGGCCCGGAAGCACACTGTGCTGGTCGCGGCCACGGCCGCCGTGGTCCTGTCCGTGGCCGTCTTCGGCGGCTTCGCGGTGCGGGAGCGTCTGCGGGCCCGGGCCCAGGCCGCGCATGCCCAGCGCTTCGCCCAGGCGGCCGAGCGCATCGAGGCCCTGGTCCGGTACCTGAAGCTGTCACCGGCCCACGACCTGCGGCCCGAGCTGCGGGACCTCGAGGGCCGGGTGGCGCGACTGGCCTTGGACGTGCAGGCCGGGAGCACGATCGCCGAGGCGCCGGGCGAGTACGCCATCGGCCGGGCGCGCCTGGCCCTGGGCCAGCCGGAGCGGGCCCAGGCACACCTGGAGCGGGCGCGGAGCCTGGGCTTCGACACCCCGGAGCTGCGCTCTGCCCTGGGCCGGGCCCTGCTGGAGCTGCACCAGAAGGCCCTGGATGAGGCCTGGCGCATCGGGCCAGAAGAGGCACGGAAGGAGGCGCTGGGCCGGCTGCAGGCCGGTGCCACCGCGCGCATCGAGCCGCTGCTGAGGTCCGGGGCCACGGCCTCCCTCATCCCCCTGGCCTACCTGGAAGGGCAGGGGGCCTGGGTGGCCGGGCGCTGGGAGGAGGCCATCGCCAAGGCCAAGGCGGCCCGGGCCCAGGCGCCCTGGTTCTACGAGGCCCGCCTGCTGGAGGCCCAGGCCCTGCTGTCCTGGGGCCTGCCGAAGAGCGGTCCCGAACGGGAGGGGATTCTGGAGGAGGCCCATCGGAGCGCCCAGGCCGCCGTGGCGGCCGCGCCCTGCGATGTGCTGGCTCTGGATCTTGCAGGCCGCATCGGCGTGCTGCGCTTCGGCATGTATGTGGTGGATCCCGTCCAGGCCGGGGCCATCCACGCGGGCGTGGAACGCGTGGTGGCGGCCCTCCGGACCCTGGAACCCGGAGGATCCCGCGCGGTGATCCTGGAGGCCGCCCTGCTCACGGCGGAAGCCGTCAACGCACAGGTGGCCGGGCGCCCCGGTTCAGCACCCCTGAGACGGGCTCTGGCCTTGTTGGCCCCCCTGCTGGAGGCCCCCGATCCACCCTTGGATGCGCTCGAAGGCGCCATGCAGGCCGAATGCCATGCCAGCAAATTCCCAGACATGGGAGATCCGATCCCCTGGTTGGACCGGGCCCTGGCCCATGGCCGGCAGGCCTTCGCCCTGAAGCCGGGCCACTTGCGGTTGACGGACGAATTGACGCGCGTCTCCATTTGGCGTCTGGGCCATGGCACCCAGCGAGGTGAGGCCCCATGGAAGGTGTTCGAGGCTGCCCTGGCGGTGGTGCTCCGCTCCCTGGACCGCGAGCCGGAAGCGAAGTCCACGAGGGAGCTGCTTGGATACCTGTGGGGTGAACGGGCCGAATACGAACGCACCCATGACCTGGATCCCCGACCCTCCCTGGAGCAGTCCATGCGGAGTTTTGAGGCCCTGCTCAAGCAGGGGCCGAGCTTCCGGTCCCACTACGGGATCGCCAACGCCGCCTTGATGCAGGGGCAGTGGGAAACAGCCCACCACCTGCCGGGTGCGGCGGCCTCGCTGGAACGGGCCGACCAAGCCTACCGCCAGGCGAGGTTGCTGGCGCCATTCCATTCCATTCTCGCGGCCAGTCTTGTCGAGGTCGCCCTTTGGAAGGGAATGGCGGCAGGGCCCGGGACCGCTGAGGGGGATCGAGCCCTGGAAGGAGGCGAGGCCCAATTTCAAGAGGACGTGAAGCACTTCACCCAGATGCCCACCTTATGGCTGCGTGGGGCCCAGCTGGCGAAGGCGCGCGGTCAGACCAAGGATGCGAAGGCCCGCATTCAGCGGGCCTTCGCTCTGGATCCTCATAATCCAGAAATCCATCGTCTGTTCAAGGCCATTCAGGCGGGGAACCACCTTCAGGGATAGCCACTCGGCAGGCAGCTGGGATCCTTGCAGATCATCACAGGCAAACCGTTGGCATCGGCCCGGGGGTCCGTCCGGACGCTGCCACCCCGGCGGGGCTTCTGGGGCTCGGTGCCCCAGGCCAGCTTCAGGAACTTCTTGTTGAGAGGCAGCTCGTCCTTGTCCTTGGGGAACCAGGCTTCGGCGCGGGTGCCGAAGCGGGCGATGGCCTGGTCGCGGGTGATGGTCTTGCCCTTGCCGTCGTAGAAGGCGCCGAGGATGTCCACGGCGGCCTGCTCGTCGAAGAAGAGCGAGGTCGTGCGGCAGGGATCGACGTCGATCTCCAGGGGGATCGGACTTCCTTCCACGCTGTAGATCAGGCGGATCTTCAGCAGCTTGGGGCGTGGCATGAGGTGCCTCCAATGAGGAGAGGGTGGTGGGGGTGGTGTTGCGTCGCCCAGGTTGTCAGGGCCGTGGCACGGCCTGCAGCAGCTGGGTGATGGCCTGGTCCGTGGTGGCGCCGTCCGCTTCGCTTTCGAAGGTGAGCAGGAGCCGGTGGCGCAGCACGTCGGGGGCGAGGTCCACCACATCCTGGGGCAGCACGTGGTCGCGGCCCTGCAGGTAGGCCAGGGCGCGCGAGGACGACTGCAAGGCCAGGGACGCCCGGGGACTGGCGCCGCAGCGCAGCTGCTCCTTGCCCTTCCAGGGCTTGCCGTGGCCGGGGCGCGTGGCCTGCACGAGGCGCACGATGTAGGTGCGGATGGCCTCATCCAGGCGCACCTGCTGAGCTTCGCGGCCGGCCTTCAGCAGGCTGGCCGCGTTCACCACGGGATTCACCTCGTCGCCATTCAGGTGGGCCCGGCGCAGGACCTCGACCTCATCGTCCTGCTTCGGGTAGTCCACGCGGAGCTTGAAGAGGAAGCGGTCCATCTGGGCTTCGGGCAGGGGGAAGGTGCCCTCCTGTTCCAGCGGGTTCTGGGTGGCCAGCACCAGAAAGGGATCGGGAAGGGCGAAGCTCTCCTCCCCTAGGGTCACCTGCCGTTCCTCCATGGCTTCCAGCAGGGCCGCCTGCACCTTGGAGGGGGCGCGGTTGATCTCGTCGGCCAGCACCAGGTTCGCGAAAATGGGGCCGCGCTTGGGCGTGAAGGTGAGCTGCTTGGGATCGAAGATCAGCGTGCCCACCACGTCGCTGGGCAGCAGGTCCGGTGTGAACTGGATGCGGCGGAAGCTGGTGTGGCTGGCGGAGGCCAGCGTCTTGATGGTGCGCGTCTTTGCCAAGCCCGGCAGGCCCTCCAGCAGCACGTGGCCCCGGCAGAGCAGGGCCACCAGCAGCCGGTTCAGGAGCTGCGGTTGGCCCACGATCACCTTGCGGCACTCGACCAGCAGGGGTTCCAGGGTGTGGACGAAGGGAGTGGCCATGGGGTGTCCGGGGAATGCTCCCATCTTGACTGGAAAGCCGCTCCATCGGAATGCATCGGTTGACCTTCGGTAAGCGCACCATGACCCACGGTAGGGACTTACGCCCAACTCAGCGGATGCTAGGCTCCTCGGAAACCCCGACATTGCTTTCCCATTGGAGGACCCATGCGATCCGCAGTCATCGTCGAAGCCAAGCGCACGCCCATCGGCCGGGGCGTCAAGGGCAGCTACGCCGCCACCCGTCCCGAGCAGCTGGGCGCCGTGGTGATCGAGGCCATCAAGCCCCTGCTGAAGGACTGGTCGGGCCTGGAGGACGTGCTGGTGGGCTGTGCCATGCCCGAGGGCGAGCAGGGCATGAACATGGCCCGCCTCGTGAGCTTCCGCGCCGGCCTGCCCATCACCGCCGGCGCCGCCACCATCAACCGCTTCTGCGGCAGCAGCCAGGAGACCATGCTCATGGCCGCCCGGGCCATCGTGGCCAACCAGGGCGACCTCTTCCTCGCGGGCGGGGTGGAGAGCATGTCCAAGGTGCCCATGATGGGCTTCAACCCCAGCGTGGATCCCTTCATCGCCGAGACGTTCCCCGCTGCTTACTGCTCCATGGGCATCACGGCGGAAAACCTGGCCAAGGAATACAAGCTCACCCGCAAGGATTGCGACGAGTTCGCCTTCACCAGCCACCAGCGGGCCGCCGCGGCCTGGAAGGCCGGGAAGTTCGAGAAGGAGGTGGTGCGCTTCGAGGCGAAGGGCCTGGATGGCAGGCCTGTCACGCTCCAGCAGGACGAGTGCGTTCGTGCCGACACCACCCTCGAGAAGCTGGGCGAGCTGAAGCCCGCCTTCCTGGTGGACGGCGTGACCACCGCCGGCAACAGCTCGCCCATCACCGATGGCGCCGCCTTCCTCCTTGTGATGGAAGAGGGCCTGGCCAAGTCCCTGGGCCTGAAAGCCCGGGCCCGCATCCTGGGCGGCGCCGTGGCCGGCGTGGAGCCGGACCGCATGGGCATCGGCCCCGTGCCTGCCGTGAAGAAGGTGCTGGACCGCTGCGGCCTGAAGCTGGACCAGATCGATGCCCTGGAGCTCAACGAGGCCTTTGCCGCCCAGAGCCTGGCCGTGATCCGCGAAGGCGGCTACGACATGGCCAAGGTGAACGCCTGGGGTGGCGCCATCGCCGTGGGGCATCCGCTGGGCGCCAGCGGCGCGCGCATCCTCACGACCCTCCTGAACCGCCTTGAGACGGACGGTGGCAAGTACGGCATCGCCACCATGTGCATTGGCGGTGGCCAGGGCATCGCCTCCATCATCGAAAAGCTCTGATCCAACCAACGACATCGACGAGGAGGTTGGACATGAACATCAAGAAGATCGGCGTGCTCGGGTCGGGCGTGATGGGCTCGGGGATCGCGGCGCATGTGGCGTCGGCAGGCTGCCAGGTGGAGCTGCTGGACATCGTCATCGACGAGGCGGCGCCGGACAAGCTGGCCGAGGGTGCCCTGGCGGCGCTGGCGAAATCCAAGCCGGCCCTGGCCATGCACGCCGCCTACCTGAAGAAGATCCGCCCCGGCAACCTGCGGGACCACCTGGACCGCCTGGCGGACTGCGACTGGGTGGTGGAGGTGGTCAAGGAGGACCTGGCCATCAAGCGCGAGCTGTACGGCCGCCTGGAGGCGCACCTGAAGCCCGGCGCCTGGATCAGCTCCAACACCTCGGGCATCCCCCTGCGCCTTCTGGTGGAGGGGCGCACGGACGCCTTCCGGCAGCACTTCGTCATCACCCACTTCTTCAACCCCGTGCGCTACCTGCGCCTGCTGGAGTTCGTGAAGGGCCCGGAGGTCGATGAGGCCGAGGCCCAGGCCTTCCGCACCTGGCTGGAGGAGGGGCTGGGCAAGGAGGTGGTGCCCGCCTACGACAGCCCCACCTTCATCGGCAACCGCATCGGCATCCACGGCATCATGGCCACCCTGCACCTGGCGCTGGCGGAGAAGATCCCCTTCGAGGTTCTGGACCTGGTGCTGGGCGATGCCGCCGCCCGCGCCAAGAGCGCTGCCTTCCGCACGGCGGATCTCGCAGGTGTGGACATCCTGGCCGCCACGGCCAAGAACGTCTACGACCTGTGCCCCGACGACGAAGTACGCGACACCTTCAAGTTCCCCGAGTTCCTCCAGTGGATGCTCGACAACAAGCTCTACGGCAACAAGGTGAAGCAGGGCTTCTTCAAGAAGGGACCCAAGGACGCCAAGGGCAAGAAGACCTTCCTGGCCATCGATCCCGTCACGCGGGAGTACATCCCGCAGGTGAAGAAGGACTGGCCGATCCTGAAGGAGCTGAAGGGCATCGACGACCCGGCGGAGAAGGTGAAGACCCTGCTCACCAGCGACACGGAGGCCGGGCGCCTGGCCTGGCGCTGCATCGCGCCCAACCTCACCTATGCCGTGAACCGCCTGGGCGAGGTGACGGATGGGCCGCTGAACGTGGATCGCGCCATCAAGAACGGCTTCGCCTTCGAGGTGGGGCCCTTCGAGCTGTGGGACATTCTCGGCGTCGAGCGGGTCGCGGCCCGCATGAAGTTCGAGGAGCAGCCCATCGCCCCGCTGGTGGAGCAGATGCTCGCCAAAGGCATCCCCGGCTTCTACCGCTGGGAGCATGGCGTCCCCGTGTCTCAGCTGAACCCCAAGACCCTGGCCTACGACCCGATCCTCGAAGATCGCCGCGTGATCGTCCTCAAGCGTGAGGAGGGCAGGGCCAAGGTGGTGGCCGAGAACGGCAGCTGCCAGCTGCTGGACATCGGCGATGATGTGGCCTGCCTCAGCTTCCGCAGCAAGATGAACGCGCTCGACGACGGCATCATCGGTCTCATGGAAGACACCGTGCAGAAGCACGTGCCCGGCCGCTTCAAGGGCCTGGTGGTGGGCAACCAGGGGCAGCACTTCAGCGCCGGGGCCAACCTGGTCATGGTGCTGAATGCCGCCAAGGACAAACAGTTCGACCTCATCGAGGAAGTGGCCCGCCGCCTGCAATACGCGGCGCGCATGCTCACTTACGCGCCGTTCCCCACCGTGGGCGCTCCCTTCAACCTGGCCCTGGGCGGCGGCTGCGAGATCACCATGGCCTGCCAGCGGGTGGTGGGCCACGCCGAGCTCTACATCGGCCTGGTGGAAGTGGGTGTGGGCGTCATCCCCGCCGGCGGCGGCTGCCTCCAGATGCTGCTGCGCATGGAAGACGCCATGGCCGCCAAGGGGGAGTTGGGGCCCATGCCGAAGGTGAAGGCCAGCTTCCAGGGCATTGGCACGGCCACGGTCCACACCAGCTTCGACGAGGCCCAGCGCAACGGCTACCTGCGCCGCACGGATCGCCGCGTCATGAACAAGGCCTTCCTGCTGCACGAAGCCAAGCAGGAGGTGCTGAAGATGGCCGCGGACTTCCAGCCCCTCAAGGAGCGCACCCTGCGCCTGCCGGGCCGGGGTGGCAGCGAGGCGCTGAAGATGGCCGTGCGCGACTTCCAGCTGCAGGGCCTGGCCAGCGAGCACGATGGCATCATCATGGGCGAGCTGGCCAATATCCTCTGCGGCGGCGATGTCAGCCTGGTCCAGGAGGTCAGCGAGGAACGGATCCTCGAGCTGGAGCGCCAGGCCTTCGCCCGGCTTTGCAGCTACGAGAAGACCCAGGCCCGCATGGACGCCATCCTCAAGACGGGGCGGCCGCTGAGAAACTAGGGATTCCTGCATGGCGCAACCCCACCGATCACGCTCCGGGCCGCTCCCGGGGCGTGATTTTTTCTGCGAATTCCTGGCCTTCGGGCTGAAGGAGGCCCGGGCCTGCGTCTTCGCGGGCGGCTTCTTCCTCATCCTCCTGGCCAGCCACCACCTCCAGGTGCCGGGGCTGGCCAGGTACGACCTGATCCTGCTCCTCAGCCTCGGCCTCCAGGCCGTCCTGGTGGCCACGCGCGTGGAGACCTGGGACGAGGTCAAGACGCTGTCCCTCTTCCATGGCTTCGGCCTCCTGCTGGAGCTCTTCAAGACCCACCCGTCGATCCGGTCCTGGAGCTATCCCGAACCGGGGCGCTTCATGGTGCAGGGGGTTCCGCTGTATTCGGGGTTCATGTATGCCGCCGTGGCCAGCTACATGACCCAGGCCTGGCGCCTCTTCGACCTCCGCATCCTCCGCTACCCGGACCACCGGCTCAGCGCGGGGCTCGCCGCAGCCATCTACCTCAACTTCTTCACGCACCATTTCGGTCCAGACCTGCGCTGGCCGCTCAGCCTCACGGTGCTCTGGGTCTTCAGGCACACCTGGGTTGGATTCACCGTCCTGCCTGGGGGGCCCCGCCGCCGCATGCCGCTGGCCCTCTCCTTCCTGCTGATCGGGTTCTTCATCTGGGTGGCCGAGAACGCGGCCACCTGGGGCGGGGCCTGGGCCTACCCGGATCAGCGGCTGGGCTGGCGCCCCGTGGGCCTGGGGAAAGTCCACAGCTGGAGCCTGCTGGTGATCCTGAGCTTCGTCTGCGTGGCGGATCTCAAGCACCTGAAGGAGCGGCTCCGGGCGCATCCAATGCCCTGAACAAGTCCGGCTCCTCGCTGGCATCCCTATGAGAATTTGTGACTTAAGCCGCCTTTTCCCGGGTGGCTTTTTTTCGGTGTTGCCAGCCTGTGGCAAGCTCGGAACACTTGGGGCGGTCCACATCGGAACCAGACAATCAGGAGGCACTGTGAGCGGGAATTCCCAGTCAACTCCACGCGTAGCGGCCATCGTGGGCCCCTACCTCTCCGGAAAGACCTCCTTGATGGAGAGTCTTCTCTTCGTGGCAGGCGCCCTGCCGCGCAAGGGCTCCGTCAAGGAGGGGAACACCGTGGGCGATGCCTCCATGGAAGCCAAGGCCCGCCAGATGTCCGTGGAGGCCAGCCTCGCGGCCTGCACCTACCAGGGCGAGGCCTGGACCCTCATCGACTGCCCCGGCTCCGTGGAGTTCAGTCAGGAGTCGGCCCATGCCCTCATGGCCGCCGACATCGCCGTGGTGGTCTGCGATCCCGATCCCAACCGCGCCCTCATGGTGGCGCCCACCCTGAAGTTCCTCGATGATCACAAGGTGCCCCACGCCATCTTCATCAACAAGATGGAGGCGCCGGGCAGCGCCGGCAAGCTGAAGGAGGTGCTCAACGCCCTGCAGGTGGTGTCCGAGCGGCCCCTGGTGCTGGTGGAGGTGCCCATCCGCGAGGGCGACCAGATCACCGGCTACGTGGACCTCATCAGCGAGCATGCCTACAAGTACGAGGCTGGCAAGGATGCCGATCTGGTGCAGCTGCCCGATTCCGTCCTGCCCGAGGAGCAGGAGGCCCGTCAGCTCCTGCTGGAGAAGCTGGCCGACTTCGATGACCACCTGATGGAAGAGCTGCTCAGCGACATGGTGCCGCCCCAGGAGGAGGTCTCCGAGGATCTGGCCAAGGATGTGCGCGAGGACCTGCTGGTGCCGGTCTATTTCGGTTCCGCCGACAAGGACACGGGTGTCCGGCGCCTCTTCCAGGCCCTCTGCGACGAAGCCCCCCGTGTGGAGGCCACCGCCGCCCGCCTGGGCATTCCCGAGGGCAAGGACACCCTGGTGCAGGTGTTCAAGACCGTCCACGCCCAGCACGTGGGCAAGCTGAGCATCTCCCGCGTGTGGCGCGGCGAGGTGGCCGATGGCAGCTCCCTGGCGGGCAACCGCGTGAGCGGCATCAACAAGCTCTTCGGGGCCCAGCAGATCAAGCAGCAGAAGGCCACCGCGGGCGAGGTGGTGGCCCTGGGCCGCATGGATGAGGTGCACACCAGCGAGGGGCTCACCCCCACCGCCAAGGTCGAGCTGGCCTGGCCCGAGCCCCTCCAACCCATGCTGGCGTTGAGTCTGCACACCACCAAGAGCGGCGATGACGTGAAGCTCTCTCTCGCGCTGCAGCGGCTCTGCGAGGAGGACGCCTCCCTGAAGGTGGAGCAGAACGCCGAGACCCAGGAGCGCATCCTCTGGGGCCAGGGTGAGGTGCACCTCAAGTGCGCGCTCGACCGCCTGAAGAGCCGCTTCGGCCTCGACGTGCAGCACCACCCGCCCATGGTCCCCTACCGCGAGACCTTTACGAAGGCGGCGAGGGCCCATGGCCGACACAAGCACCAGACCGGCGGCCATGGCCAGTTCGGCGATGTCTGGCTGGAAGTGAAACCGAGGCAGCGCGGGGAAGGCTTCGAATTCGAGGAGAAGATCGTGGGCGGTGTGGTGCCCAAGAACTTCTTCGGCGCCGTGGAACACGGCATTGTGGATTGGATGAAGCGCGGTCCCCTGGGCTTCCCCGTCGTGGATATCTACGTGGCCCTGGTGGATGGCAGCTACCACACGGTGGACAGCTCCGACATGGCCTTCAAGACCGCCGCCCGCATCGGCATGAACGAGGCCGCGCCGGTCTGCAACCCGGTGCTGCTGGAGCCCATCTGCGAGGTGCACATCGCGGTTCCCAGCGAGTTCACCCCCAAGGCCCAGCGCCTGGTCACTGGAAGGCGCGGAGGCCAGGTCCTCGGCTTCGATGCCCGGCCCGGCTGGAATGGCTGGGACATCGTGTCGGCCTACATCCCCCAGGCCGAGATGGGCGACGTGGTGGTGGAACTCCGCAGCCTCACCATGGGCGTCGGCTCCTTCACCTGGGCCTTCCACCACCTGCAGGAGCTGGTGGGCCGCGACGCCGACAAGGTGGTCGAGGCACGGAAGCAGAGCAAGACACCGGCCTGAGTCTGTCCGGGATTCCCCTCGCGGCCCATGCGCCGCAAGGATCCAGTGGCGCACTGCGCGCATCCCCAGGCACCCCCGAAGAAGCCCGGCTTTGCCGGGCTTCTTCTTTTTTGTCCCATCACCAGCCGACACGGCTTTGGCCGGACGGGCCGGAGATAGGAAAGGCCATTCTTCCCACTCAATGAGACAATCTTTCTCCGGATTCCCGCAGGGAATCCAGGGCAGGAGCATCGCTTGGCACAGAAGGGCGTCCAGATCATCACCGTCGAACCCGGCAGCTTGGCCGAGGAGGCGGGGATCCGCCCCGGCGATACCCTGCTGAAGATCCATGGCGAGGCGGTGCTGGACCAGCTGAGCTACCAGTACCTCATCACCCGGGAGGATGAGGCGGAGCTGGTGTTGCAGCATCCGGATGGCAGTGCCTTCACGGCCTTCGTGGAGAACGGTGGCGAGGGCATCGGCGTGGACCTGGCCCAGGATGAGGTGAAGGTCTGCAGGCAGAACTGCGTGTTCTGCTTCGTGCACCAGATGCCCAAGGGCTTCCGCAAATCGCTCTACCTGAAGGACGAAGACATCCGCCTCTCGTTCCTCTACGGCCACTTCACGACCTTGTCGAGCAGCGATGACGCGGAGCTGGACCGCATCGTCCGCGAGCGCCTGAGCCCCATCCATGTCTCGGTCCATGCCACGGACCCCGTGGCCCGGGTGAAGGTGGTGGGCAACCCCAGGGAGGGGGACATCCTGCGCAAGATCGACCGTCTGCTGGCGGGCGGCATCGATGTTCACACCCAGGCGGTGGTGGCGCCGGGCCTCAACGATGGCGCCATCTGGCGGCAGACCCTGGAGGACCTCTGGACCCGGCGCAGGGAAGGGCGGGGCAGCGTGCTGAGCCTGTCCTGTGTGCCCGTGGGCCTCACGGCCCACCGCGAGAACCTGCCCAGCGTGCAGGATGTGGATCCCGCCTTCGCCCGGGACTGGGTGGCGCACTGGACCCCGGAAGTCCGGAAGTACGCCAAGGCCAACGATGGCGAGCCCTGGCTGCTACTGGCGGATGAGTGGTTCACGCGGGCTGGCCTTGAGGTGCCGGGGCGGGCCTTCTACTCCCGCTCCTGGGCCCAGCTGGAGAACGGCGTGGGACTGGTGCGGCGCTTCCTGGAGCACAGCCGCCGCTTCATCAAGAGCCCGAAGGCCCAAGGTTTCGCAGGCCGCCGGGTGCTGCTGCTCACGGGCGCGAGCTTCGCGCCGACCCTCAGCCGTGTGGCGGCGGAACTGAATCGCGCCGTGGGCAGCCACCTTCGCGTGGTGGCCGCGAAGAACTTCAGTTTTGGTGAAACGGTCACGGTGGCAGGCCTCCTCTGCGGTGAGGATCTGAAGTATGCCGCTCACGCGGACCGGGAGGCCAAGGGCGGCAAGGCTGGTTGGGTGGACGCCGTGGTGGTGCCATCTTCAAGCCTGCGCACCGTCACGGGTCCCACGGACCAGTACACGCTGCGGGGCTCCGTGGTGAGGGAAGAAGGCACTTTCCTCGATGACCTGACCCTGCCGCAGTTGGCGGCGGACCTAGGCGTGCCCACGGTGCCCAGCGGCGCCAACCTGTCACACCTGCTGGACCACCTGGAAGCGGCCGACCGGGGCGCCTTCCGGGGTGGCTCCCTCCAGTCCGCCTTCCACACGGCGGGTCTGAACCTGCCCCAGGGCGCCTACAACCCCTGATTGGTGTGGAACCATGGGGCTGGGAATCGGTCATTCGATAGGATCTGCGACATCTGCGGTTTCCCTTTCCTGAATCTTTTCCAGCCTCGTATCGGATGATGGGGGCATGACGACCTCCACACCCGCCCCATCCCGCCGCCGCATGGCGGCCCGGGCGCAGCTGGCGGGTTCGGCCCTGTGCTTCGGGCTCATGGCCATCCTGGCCCGGAAGCTGACCATGCCGGACATGGGCTTCACGGCTGGACACCTGGCGGTGCTCCGCTTCGTGGTGGGGGCCCTGTTCAGCCTGGCTGCCTTCGGCCTGATCCCAGGCCTCTACCGCCCCAGCAATCACCGCCTGCTGGTGATGCGGGGGCTCTCGGGCGGCGCGGTGGTGGTGCTCTACTTCTATGCCCTGGCCCGCATCCCGGCCGGGGAGGCGGGCATTCTGTACAACGTGTACCCCGTGGTCGCCGTGGCCATGTCCCTGGTGATCTTCCAGGAGCGTCCCACCATCCACCTGTGGCTGGCCATCCTGGCCGCGTCCCTGGGCGTGGGCATGGTGCTGAGCCAGGGGCACCTGGGGTTGGGTTTCGGCCGGGGTCAGGTGGCGGCCCTCGCTGCGGCGGTCTTCGCGGCCACCAGCGCCAACGCCATCCGAGCCGTTCGGCACACGGACAATGCCGCCACGATCTTCTTCTTCTTCTGCATCGCAGGACTGCCCGTGGTGCTGCCCTTCGCCCTCACGCCCTGGCCTGGCGGCGCCGGCCCCTGGGCCCTGGCCGTCCTCATGAGCCTGCTGGCCTATGCGGGCCAGCTGCTGATGTCGGAGGCCTATGGCACCCTGTCCGTGCCGGAGGCCGCCATCTGGCTCCAGCTGCTGCCCATCGTCCAGTACCTGCTTGCCGTGCCCCTGCTGGGCGAGCGGATCACCTTCCCCGGCCTGGCAGGGGTGCTCATCACGGTGGCCGGCGTGACCTACGGCACGGTGCTCGGACATCGGCGCCGGGCATGAAAAAGGGCCCCGAACGGGGCCCTTTCAGGTCTGGCGGAAGCCCCTAGCTCACGGGAGCCGTGGCTGAAGCGGGACGCTTCTTCAGGGAGACGGCGACCTTCACATCGCCGCCGTCCTGGCCTAGGAACTTGTCCTGCTGTTCCAGGGACTTCTGCTTGGCGGTGTTGGAGGCGACGCGGATCGTGTCGAGCACGTCCACCATGGCCTGGAACCGCACATCCTCGTCCACCTTCAGGAAGACCTTCCGGTAGTTGAGGGGCTGGAGCATCACCGCCTCGGGGAGCCGGTCCTTCAGGCCCTGCATGTCGATCTTGTCCTGCTGCAGGGTCATGGTCCCATCCTGGTCCACCTGGATCAGGATGTTGTTGGGATCGGGAGGGGTCACTTTCTGCTGGACAACGACCTGGGGCACGACCACCTTGGTGGCCTTGTCGAGGCCGGGCACCATCACGATGAAGACGATGAGGAGCACCAGCACGATGTCGATCAACGGAGTGACGTTGATATCCGACTTCTGTTTTCCTTTAGCGCCACCGGCATCCATTATTTGCCTCCTGCGGGCTTCTCTTCGGCCTTGTCTTCGCTGGTCACGATGGACGCCTCATCGGCGCCACCCTTCCGGCAGACCTGGAACAGCTCGTTGACGTACTTGAAGGGGAGGTCGGCGTCAGCCTTCACGAACACGACTTTCTGGCTCAGCTGGGAGACATTGCGGTTGATGTAGTCTTCGAGCTTCTGCTTCTGGGCGTCGTTGTTGATGAAGAAAGTCTCGTCCTTGGCATCCTTGTCGTCGATGAGGATGGCGCCGGGGCCGATGACTTCCCACTTGTCGTTGCGCTTGGACGTGAGCATCAGAGTGAGGTACTTCTCGTCCTTGTTCTTCTCTGCCTTCGGACTGTGCTTGGCGAGCGGCAGCTTGACGCTGCTGTTCACGGCGGGCGTGATCACGATGAAGATGATCAGCAGCACCAGCACGATGTCCACGAGCGGGGTGACGTTGATGTCGGACTTGACGCCACCCGCCTTACCACCACCTGCATCCATGGTGTGTTCTCCTTGAACGGCCCGGGGGCTTGCGCCCCCGGACGGGGATGGATGGTCTGATTAGCCCTGGCTCTCGCGACGGATGAACTCGTCGATCATCTGGGAAGCGGCGTTGTTGATGTTGGTGACGACCACATCCTGCTTGTTGGTCAGCAGGTTGTAGATCCACACGGCGGGGATGGCGACGATCAGGCCGAGCGCGGTGGTGGCCAGGGCCTCACCGATGGAGCCGGCCAGCGCGTTGATGTCGCCAGCGCCCTTGGTCTTCAGGTCAGAGAAGACCTTGATGATGCCGATGACGGTGCCCAGCAGGCCGATGAAGGGGGCCAGGGCGCCGATGGTGGCCAGGCCGCTCATGCCCTTCTTGAGGAGCTCGACGACCTCGGCGGTGCCGCGGGAGATGGCGCGCTCCACGGGCTGGATGGCGTCATGATTGGGGTTCATGGTCTTCAGCTGCTTCTCGTACTGGAAGATGTCCAGGCCGTGCTTCAGCACGAGGGCGACGTGGCTCTTGTTGTGGGTGGTGGCGGCGCGCTTGGCGGCCTCGAAGTCACCGCGGCGCAGGGTGTCCATGAAGAGCTTGAGGAACTTGTCGGAAGCGGCGTTGCTCTGGGCGTAGGTGACGAAGCGCTCGACGGTCACGTAGATCTGGTACCCGAGGAGGATGAAGAGGATGATGATGATCCCCTTGTTCGCGGGGGAGGCCGCCTTGAAGAGCTCCATGGGGGAGAAGCTGTCGTGGCCGCCTTCGGCGAGGGCGAGCAGGAGGGGGGAGGAAAGCAGGTTCATGAGGTTTCCTTATGGGAGAAAAGGTGGATGACAGGGTTAGGGGTGGCGGCTAACGGAGGCGGTAGGGCATCGTCAGCTTGAAGCGGGCGTACTGGGCCTGCCCGTTCAGCATGGCGGGCTCGAACTTCCACATCATGGCGTAGGCCTCGGCGGAAGGACGGAGCTGGGGAGGGCCCTCTTTGGCCGTGGCCGAGGTGGGGACGCCGTCGGGACCGACGACGATCTCCACGACCACCGTGCCCTGGATCTTCGCGATCTTGGCGAGGGGGGGGTAGGGGGGCGCGGGGGGCTGGTACTTGATCTTGATCTGGCTGAAGTCGAAGTCGACGACCCTGCCCTGACCACCGACCACGCCACCGACCACACCGCCGACCACGCCGCCGATCACGCCACCGGGGACGCCGCCGGGAACGCCGCCGGGGACGCCGCCCAGGGAGTGGTCCTGCTTGGGCAGCTCCTTGGGAGCCTGCTCAGGCACCACCTCCTGGCGGGGGTCGATGGGCGTCTGGTCCGCCTTGGACGTGACCGCTGCCATGGGCGGCGGTGGCGGCGGCGGCGGGGGGGGAGGAGGAGGAGGAGGAGGCGGCGGCGCGTCGTCGGCCTTCTCCGTGAGGTCGAGACCCACAGACTTGATCACCTTCTTGCCGGCGTCCGTCTGCTTGGCCAGCTGGAAGCCTACGAAAGCGAAGAGCCCGTACATGAGTACGGTGGCGGGGATCGTCACCTTGGGGTTGCCCCGCTTGATGGCGTCGTTCCCGGCGGACAGGGAGGACCGGTAGACGGCATCCTCCAGCGTCTCCACAGGAGCGGCCGACTTGGCGGGAATGGGTTTCTGGGGATCTTTGCTCATGCGGCTCCCTTGAAAGATCCAGGGGGGAAAAAACAGCTAGCCGAAACGGCGGGAACACCGGATCGGCCACAACAACGAGGATAAAGAACTGGGGCAAGCCCAGCGGCTAAGATGGCAAAGGGATGGCGGTTGGTCAAGTCTTGAAACTGAACGCAATCCCTCATGGATAGGGCATTCCACTGTTTTTTCATGAACACCGCAACATCCTTTGAGTCGGGAAAAGGGTGGAATTGTTAATTTTTGTTAAGAAAGTCAGGTCGCCGTCATGTCAGAAATCACAAGTCCTGAATTCACATTCAGGAACGAAACCGGAAACCTTGCCGCCGCGGCCCGGGCGGGACGCTTCAGGACCGGGCACGGCGAGGTCCTGACCCCGGCCTTCATGCCCGTGGGCACCCAGGGCACGGTGAAGGGCATCACGCCGGTCCAGCTGCGGGAGATCGGCCCCCAGGTCATCCTCGGCAACACCTATCACCTGGGCCTGAGGCCCGGGGACGGGCTCATCGCCAGGCTGGGCGGGCTGCATCGCCTCATGGGCTGGGAAGGCCCCATCCTCACGGATTCAGGGGGGTTCCAGGTGTTCTCGCTGGCCTCCCTCCGGAAGATGACCGAGGAGGGGGTCACCTTCCAGAGCCACGTGGACGGCAGCCCCCAGTTCCTGTCGCCGGAGCGCAGCCTGGAGATCCAGCGGAACCTGGGCTCGGACATCTGCATGGCCCTGGACGAGTGTCCCCCGGGGCGCCTGGAGCGGTCCAAGCTCGAGATCAGCATGGCCCGCACCACCCGCTGGCTGGCCCGCAGCCGGGCCGTGGCGCTGCAGCCCCACCAGGGGCTCTTCGCCATCAACCAGGGCGGCACCCATCTGGACCTGCGGCGCCGGCACCTGGAGGAGGCCCTGGAACTGGACGCCAAGACGCCCTTCCAGGGCTTCGCCGTGGGCGGGCTCAGCGTCGGCGAGCCCAAGGCGGAGATGAATGCCGTGCTGGCGGAGTTCGTGAAGGAACTGCCGGCCGACCGTCCCCGCTACCTCATGGGGGTTGGCACACCCGAAGATTTGATCTTCGGCATCGAGCACGGGGTGGACCTCTTCGACTGCGTCCTCCCCAGCCGGGAGGCCCGCCACGGCCGCATCCTCACCAGCCGGGGGCGGCTCAACCTCAAGAACGCCAGGCACCGGGAGGCCGACCTCCCCCTCGACCCCGACTGTCCCTGCTACACCTGCCGGACCTTCTCCCGGGCCTACCTGCACCACCTGCTGCGCTGCGGGGAGTTGCTGGGCTTCACGCTGAACACGATCCACAACCTGAGCTACACTGTGGGACTCACCCGCGCCGCGCGGCAGGCCCTGCTGGAGAACCGGTTTCCGGCCTTCGCCCAGTCCACGCGCGCCGGATGGTTGACCGAGGAGCCCTGAATGACCTTCGCCCTGTTGCAACAAGCCGCCGCCGGCAGTGCCCCCGGCTGGACCCAGTTCGTGTTCATCGGTGGCATGGCCCTGATGTTCTACTTCCTGCTCATCCGGCCCCAGAGCAAGGCCCGCAAGGAGCAGGAAGCACGCTTGGCCAAGCTGAAGGCCGGCGACGAAGTGGTGCTCAGCTCCGGCCTCTACGCCACCATCGACCGCGTCGAGGACAAAGACCTCTACGTCAAGCTCGGCAATACCGTGGTGAAGGCGCGTCGCACGGCCGTCGCCACCCTGGCCTCCGAAGCGGAACCCAAGCAGAACTGATCTCCCCTGACCTTCCGGGTCGGTGCCAATGCTCGACGATTGGGGCCGACCCGCTTCCTGTAAGGAGCGCCCCGTGACCAAACGGAGCCTCTGGCGCCTCGTCATCGTCCTCGCCGTGCTGTTCGGCTGCGGATACTTCTTCACACCCCTCTCCAAGGTGAAGCTCGGCCTCGACCTTCGCGGCGGCGTGCACTTCGAGCTGGAGGTCCAGGGCCAGGAAGCCCTGGCCGCGGATCTCCGCGACAGCAAGGACCGCATGGTCTCCCGCCTTCGGGAGAAGGGCCTGCCCGGCGCCATGGTGCGCGTGGACGGTCCCGCCCTGCGGGTGGAGGGCGTGGGGGCCGATCAGAAGGCCACCGTGGAGAAGGTCGCCAAGGACTACTTCTCCGGCTACAGCGTCACCGCCGAAGGGGATGCCTTCCGCCTCACGCAGAAGGACACCTACCAGAAGCAGCTGAAGGACGACGCCAACAAGCGCGCCCTGGAGGTCATCGAGAAGCGCATTCGCGACATCGACCCCGCTAACGTGCTTGAGCCCGAGATCACCGCCAGCGGCGCCGAGGGCAACCGCATCGTGGTCGAGATTCCTGGCATCGAGGAAGGCGATCGCGAGCGCATCAAGAAGCTCCTGGCCACTCCCGGCCGCCTGGAACAGCGTCTGCTGGCCAAGGCCCCGCAGATCTACTTCACCAGCAAGGACGAGGCCCTGGCCTTCTTCAAGGGCGCCATTCCGCAGGAATTCGAGCTGCTGCCCGAGATCGAAAGCGAGCGCCAGGCCCGCCGCGCGGGCCAGCCCGTGGTCAAGGCCAAGCCCGGCGAGGAGAAGATCAGCCGCTGGGTCCTGCTTGAAAGCCGCGTGGCCGTGGACGGTGCCGACATCATCGACTCGCATCGCGCCTCCAACTCCCAGACCGAGGCCAACGAGGTCAACTTCACCCTGAACAAGAAGGGCGACGATGACTTCGCCCGCCTGACCGGCACGGCCTCCGAGGAGAACCGCCTCATCGCCATCGTGCTGGACCGCAAGATCGTCACCGAGCTGAGCGCCAAGGAGAAGATCATCGGCGGCGCCGTGCGCATCAGCGGCAGCTTCTCCGCCCAGGAGGCCGACGACCTCGCCAGCCAGCTGCGCAGCGGCGCCCTCCGCGCCCCCATGAAGTTCCTGGAAGAAGGCGTGGTGGGCCCCGGCCTCGGCAAGGATTCCATCCGGGCGGGCGTCACCTCGGCCCTGGTGGGCTTCATCACCATCATCGGCTTCATGGTGTACTTCTACCGCTGGTCCGGCATGAACGCGATCATCGCCCTCACGGTGAACGTGGTCGTGATGATGGGCCTGCTGGGCTCCTTCCGCGCCACCCTGACCCTGCCGGGCATCGCGGGCTTCGTGCTCACCCTCGGCATGGCGGTGGACGCCAACATCCTAATCTTCGAGCGCATCAAGGAGGAACTGGGCCTCGGGAAGAGCGTGCCCGGCGCCATTGACGCGGGCTTCGACCGCGTGTTCTGGACCATCGTGGACAGCCACGTGACCCAGCTCTTCGCGGCGCTGCTGCTCTTCATCTTCGGCACGGGCCCCGTGAAGGGCTTCGCCGTGACCCTCACCGTGGGCGTCGTGGCCTCGCTGTTCACCAGCATCTACATCAGCCGCTTCATCTACGACTGGATTCTTGAGCAGCACCCGGGGACGAAGACCCTGTCCATCGGCGTCCACACCATGTTCAAGGGTTCCGCTTTCGATTTCATGAAGTACAAGGGCGCGGCGCTGGCCATCAGCTGGGGCATCATCGGCATCTGCTTCCTGTTCGTGCAGCCCTGGAACCTCACCCACAACAAGCGCATCCACCTCGGCATGCAGTTCGTGGGCGGCAATGACATGACCGTCCGCTTCCGCGGCGCCATGGAGCCCGAAACCATCCGGGCCGCCCTGGCCAAGAATGGTTTCCTCGAAGCCACCGTGGTGCCCTACGAGAACTCGGATCCCTCTGTCCGCGATTTCGCCGTCAAGGTCAAGGCGAAGAAGGACGGGGACCAGAAGGACAGCACCATCCAGGCCAATGCCCTGCGTGGCATCTTCAAGCAGCTGGACCCCGAGGCCGCCGGCAGTCCGCTGCCCGCCCTCAACCTGGAAGGCTCCAAGACCCTGGCGGATTCCCTGGCCAAGGCCAACCCGCTGCATGTGGCCCTCGATGAGACGACCCTCACGGCCACCTACGCGCCCCTGGCCGAGAAGATCATCGCCGGCCGTGACCGGCTGACCTCGGGCCTGTACCACGCCTTCAGCGAACTGCCCCAGGACATTCCGCAGGCCGTGAAGGATACGGTGCAGTCCACGTACCGCCTTGGCGCCGTGGGCATCCGCAAGAATGAGAGCTTCTCCCCGAGCATCTCCGGGGAGTGGACGAGCAAGACCCTCACGGCGGTCGGATTGGCCATGCTGGCGATCCTGGTCTACGTGATCTTCCGGTTCACCGCGAGCTTCGCCGTGGGCGGCATCGTGGCCCTGATCCACGACATGCTCATGGCCCTGGGCCTCTTCGCGGCCTTCGGCTACGAGTTCAACGTGCCCGTGGTGGCGAGCTTCCTCACCCTCATGGGCTACTCCATGGCCGATACCATCGTGGTCTTTGACCGCATCCGCGAGAACAGCCACCGGCCGGAGTACCGGCGGACGAGCATCACCAAGCTGGTGAACGACTCCATCAACCAGACCCTGGGCCGGACGATCCTCACCTCGCTGTCGGTGCTCTTCGTCAGCGTCTGCCTCTGGCTCTTCGGCGGCCCGGCCCTCAAGGACCTGGCCTTCCCGCTGGTCATCGGCGTCATCACCGGCACCTACTCCTCCATCTACATCGCCGCCCCCGTGGTGGTGTACTGGGATCAGTGGTTCGGCGGCAAGGACAAGCTCAAGCAGCATGCCTGATGTCGTTTGGGGGTTCCGCGCTGCGCGCACACCCCCAAGCCCCCAAGAGAAAGCCCGGCTGAGCCGGGCTTTCTCTTTTCCTTATCCGGGGGTTCCACGCCCCGCTTTGCTGCGCGAACACCCCCGGGACCCCCACAAAGAAGCAGTTCGGGGGCTCGAAGGCTAGCCTTCCCAGCTCACCCAGCCGGCCCGACCCGGGATCTCGCGCCGGGTGATTTCCTTGGCGGGCGGGTGGGCCGCCAGCAGCTCGGGCAGCCAGTCCGCGTGGGTGCGGGCCACGACGCCCCGCTCGTTGAGACCCGCCAGGAAGGCATCGAAGGTCTCGAACAGCGCGCCGCCCTCGACCTCGGTATGCAGGGCATAGACGTTGAGCGCATCCTCCCGCACCAGGTCCCAGACCTCGCGGTTTACCTGCTCGGGTGAGCGGCCATCGAGGCCCAGCAGCTCATCAAGGGTGGGCAGGGTGGTGGGGATCTGGAGGGTCTTCTGGACCTGTCCCTTGACGATGGGGTAGAAGGGCGCGAACCCGCGGCAATCGCCCGCGTAGGCCAGTCCGTAGGCCTCCTGCAGCTCCAGGGTGGTGTCGTTGCAGCGCCAGGCGGGGCTCACGGCGCCCAGGGGCTTCTCGCCGAAGATCGAGCCGAAGGCCTCGTGGGCGCTGGCGTACCAGTCGGAGAGCCAGGTCCGGGACTTCCGGTCCAGCAGGTCGTGGTACTGCACATGGTCCCAGGCGTGGATGCCCACCTCGTGCCCCGCGGTCTGGGCGGCCCGCATCTCGACAGCGGCCCGCTTGCTGATGATGGGCGCCGGGAGCAGCACACCGTACATCATGGTCTTGAAACCGTAGAGCTTGGTGGCGTTGGTGCGCCGCATCTTGGCTAGGAAGCCTTTGCGGAAGATGCGGCGGATGGCCTTGCCGCTGTTGTCAGGGCCGAAGCTGAAGTAGAAGCTGGCCCGCATCCGGTGCTTGTCCAGCAGGCGCAGCAAGGTCGGAATGCCCGTGATCGAGCCTTCCAGGGTGTCGACGTCCACGCGGAGGGAGATGGCCTTCATGGGGCTCCTTGCTGATTCCATTGCACCCGCGATCGCCGTGGCCAGCAAGCCGCAGGCCTCCTACCGTCGTTACTGGTCAACCCAGGCGCAGCGCCCGGAGGCGCCGCCAGAGGAGGGTCCCGCCCCCCGCCAGGGCAGCCAAGGCCAGTGCGGGGACGATGCCCGGAGGCAGCAGCGGCTGCAGGAGGGCGGCCATGGGGAGGGCCACCATGGCCCCCAGGGCCGCCTCCAGGCAGAGCCGCGTGGCCTCCTCCACGCCTTCGGTGGCATCGCCGGAGGCGTGAATGGCCCGGGTGGCGAGGCTGCGGGCGATGCGGCGCACCTGGCCCAGGAGGCCCGCCGACAGGCGCAGGATGAGGCCAAGGATGCCGGTCCAGACCAGCAGCGCCGCGAGGCGGTGGGGCAGGCCCCGGGCCTGGAGGGCCGGGATGGCGGTGCGCTGGATGAGGGCGCCCAGGGCGGCCAGCAGGGTGATGGTCAGGCCGTCGAGGAGGAGGAGGACGAAGGGACGGCGGAGGTGGCTCCAATCCGCCTTCCGCAGGGGCATGGCCCGCAGATGGCCCATGGCCACCCGGTGATGGGTGAGGAAATGGCGCAGGGGCCGGGGCAGCCGCTGCTCGATGTGGTCCGCCAGGCTCTCCGAGTGGCGGATGAACAGAGGGGTGGTGAGGGTGGTCCAGGCGCAGGTGGCCACCAGCACCGGGAAGAGGGCGGGGCCCACCGCCCCAAGCTGCTGGCCCAGGGCGGCGATGATGAAGCTGAACTCCCCGATCTGTGCGAGGCTGGCTCCAGTGCGCAGCGAGAGGCGGAGGCTATTGCCGCCCAGCAGACCGCCCAGGGAGGCCGAGGCGAACTTGCCCACCAGCACCAAAAGGCCGAAAGCCAGCAGCGCCTTCCAGTTGGGAGGCAGCTGGGCGGGGTCGATCAACATGCCGATGGACACGAAGAAGACGGCCACGAACATGTCCCGAACGGGCTGGAGGAGGTGCTCCACCTTCCGTTCCCGACCGGATTCCGCGACCACCATCCCGGCCAGGAAGGCCCCCAGCGCCACGGAGTAGCCCGCCTTGGCCGCCAGCAGGGAGAAGGTGAAGCAGAGCCCCACGGCGGTGACCAGCAGGGTCTCATCATTGCCCTGGTCGGCCACCCAGCGCACGAAACGGGGCAGAAACCAGCGGCCGAGGACCAGCACCACGGCCAGGAAGCCCGCGAGGCGCGCCAGGGTCAGCAGCAGGGCGGGCAGGCTCAGCCCGGAGCCTGATGCCACGGCTGTGAGGAGGGTGAGCATGATGATGGCGAGCAGGTCCTCCACGATGAGGGCGGAGAGCACCAGCTCCGCCAGAGGGCCCTTGATGCCCAGGTTCGCGAAGACCCGGGCGATGATCATGGTGGAGCTGATGGCGAGGGCGCTGCCGGCGAAGATGCTCTCGATGGCGCCCCACCCGAGGAGGCGGCCCATCAGGTAGCCGGCCCAGGTCATGAAGCTCGCCTGGATGATGGCCACCAGGGCGGCGGAGGGGCCCGCCCGCAGGAGCTTCCTCAGGCTGAATTCAAGGCCGATGGAGAACATCAGGAGGATGACCCCCAGCTCGGACAGCGTGTGGACGTTGCCCTGGTCGGCCACCAGCGGCACCGGCACGTGGGGACCGATGATGAGGCCCGCCAGCAGGTACCCCACCACGACCGGCAGCCGCAGCCGCTGGCACGCCACGGTGGTGACCGCAGCCACGCCCAGGACCAAGGCGAGGTCCACCAGGATCGAGGGGGATGCGGGACTGGCGGTCACGGGCCGGAACCTCCGGGGATGGCCGCGGGGCCATCCTCCAGCTTGCCATGGGCCATTCGGGGGCGCTGGTCTCAATCGAGATGGAGTCTCTAAAAATGCAGTCCCTGCTTGGCGATTCCTTTCTTTCGTGGGCGGGAAAAAGCCCTTCCGTCCCCCGTTATCTGAATTATGATCATCGCCGTCCACCCCGTTATCTGAATTCCGAACAACGCCCCGGTCACCCATCCCCAGGAGGTTCCACCATGCAGAAGTCCCTCCACATCGATCCCAACAAGTGCACGGGCTGTCTGCAGTGCGAAATGGCCTGCTCCTGGGAGAACTACCGGAGCTTCACCACCGCGAAGTCGCGCATCAAAGTGTTCAGCTTCCACGAGGCGGGCCGCTTCGTGCCCTACACCTGCACCCAGTGCGACGAGGCCTGGTGCATGATCGCCTGCCCGGTGGACGCCATCCGGCTCGATCCCGCCACCGGCGCGAAGATCGTGCTGGAGCCCACCTGCGTCGGCTGCAAGGTGTGCACCATCGCCTGCCCCTTCGGCACCATCAACTACGTGGCCCAGACGGGCAAGGTGCAGAAGTGCGACCTCTGCGACGGCGCGCCAGCCTGCGCCAAGGCCTGCCCCACGGCGGCCATCACCTATGTGGACTCCGATTGGACGGGCCTCGACAAGATGCGCCAGTGGGCGGGCAAGACCGACACCAACCAAGCGACGGCGTGAGGAGAGACTGCCATGGCATGGACCAAGAACGTTCTCCGCGTGAACCTTGAAACCGGCTCCTGCACCACGGAGCCCCTGAACATGACCTGGGCCCACGACTACCTGGGCCAGCGGGGCCTCGCCACCAAATACCTGGTGTCCGAGATCGATCCCAAGGTCGAGCCGCTTTCCCCCAAGAACAAGCTGATCTTCGTGACGGGCCCCCTCACGGGCACCATGGCCGCCACGGGTGGCCGCTACTCCGTGGTGACCAAGGGGCCGCTCACCGGCGCCATCGCCTGCTCCAACTCTGGCGGCTACTTCGGCGCGGAGCTGAAGTTCGCGGGTTGGGACATGGTGATCTTCGAGGGGACCTCGCCGAAGCCTGTCTACCTGCTGATCACGGACGGGAAGGCCGAGCTGGTGGATGCCTCCCACCTGTGGGGCAGGACCGTCTGGGAGACCGAGGAGGCCATCAAGAAACAGCACCAGGATCCCCAGATCCGCGTGGCCGCCATCGGCCGGGCCGGCGAGAATGGCGTGCTCTACGCCGCCATCGTGAACGACCTGCACCGGGCCGCCGGGCGTTCTGGCGTGGGCGCGGTCATGGGTTCGAAGAACCTCAAGGCCGTGGCCGTGCGGGGCACCCGCACGGACGCCTACCAGGTCGCGGATCCCGACGCCTTCTTCACGGCTGTCGATGCGGGCAAGAAGGTGCTGGCCGGCAACGGGGTGACGGGCCAGGGTCTTCCCACCTACGGCACCCAGGTGCTGATGAACGTCATCAACGAGCTGGGGGCGCTGCCCACCCGCAACCACCGTGACGTGCAATTCGAGGGGGCCATGGCCATCGGGGGCGAGGCCATGCACGAGAAGCGGCCCACGGACGGCAAGGCCAACCTGGTCACCAATGGCGCCTGCTTCGGCTGCACCATCGCCTGCGGCCGTATCTCCCGCATGGATCCCGGCCACTTCAGCGTCAAGGACAAGCCCCAGTACCACGGCGCCTCCGGCGGCGTGGAGTACGAGGCGGCTTGGGCCCTGGGTGCCGCCAACGGCGTCTCCGACCTGGAAGCGCTCACCTACGCCAACTTCCTCTGCAATGAGGACGGCTTTGATCCCATCTCTTTCGGCGCCACGGTCGGCGCGGCCATGGAGCTCTACGACCTGGGCATCCTCACCAAGGAGATCGTCGGGTTCGAGATCCCCTTCGGCTCCACCGAGGGCATGGTCAAGCTGGCCGAACTGACCGCCAAAGGCGAGGGCTTCGGCAGGGAGATCGGTCAGGGCTCCAAGCGCCTCTGCGCCAAGTACGGGAAACCCGAGCTCTCCATGACCGTCAAAGGCCAGGAGTTCCCGGCCTACGATGGTCGCGGCCTCCAGGGCATGGGCCTGGCCTACGCCACCAGCAACCGCGGCGCCTGCCACTTGCGGGGCTACATGGTGTCACCCGAAGTGCTGGGTATCCCCGTGAAGATGGAGCCCCAGGCCACCGAGGGGAAACCCGCCATGCTGAAGGCTTTCCAGGATCTCACCGCCGTGGTGGATTCCAGCGGCCTCTGCCTCTTCACCACCTTCGCCTGGGGCCTGCAGGACATCCAGCCCCAGCTCCAGGCCGCCTGCGAGGGGGACTGGTCCGAGGAGCGCCTGCTCCTCATCGGCGAACGCATCTGGAACATGGAGCGGGAGTTCAACCTCGCGGCCGGCCTCACGGGCAAGGATGACAACCTGCCGCCGCGCTTGCTGAAGGAAGCTGCCCAGACCGGCCCTCAGAAGGGCGCCGTGTCGAAGCTCGACGTCATGCTGCCCGAGTATTACCGGGTGCGCGGCTGGACGTCGGAAGGCGTGCCTACGGACGAAACGCGCGTGCGCCTCGGCGGCTGAATCGGGGCCTGTGATGCGACACCTCATCATCGGAAGCGGGCCCGCCGGGGTGGTCGCGGCGGAGACCCTGCGCAAAGCAGACCCCGCAGCCGAGATCACGATGCTCTGCGGCGAGGCCGGGCCACCCTATTCGCGCATGGCCATCCCCTACCTGCTGCGGGGGGACATTCCCGAAGCGGGAACCCACCTGCGGAAGGATGCGGATCACTACGCGCGCCTGCGCATCCAGCTGGTGCAGGCCAGCGCGAAGGCCGTGGATGCAGTGGCCCGCAAGGTGGACATCGGCGGCCGGAGCCTGCCCTATGACCGGCTGCTCATCGCCACGGGCTCCCGGCCCAGCCGGGAGCAGATCCCCGGCATCGACCTGCCGGGCGTCCAGGCCTGCTGGACCATCGCCGATGCCCGGGCCCTCCTCGCCCAGGCCCGGCCTGGCACCCGCATCGTGCAGATGGGCGCCGGCTTCGTGGGCTGCATCATCATGGAGGGCCTGCTGTCGCGCGGCGTGGACCTCACGATCCTCGTCCGCAGCGGCTACATGGTGCGTCGCATGATGGATGCCACCGCCAGCGGCCTGCTGCGCTCCTGGTGCGAGGCCAAAGGGGTGAAGATCCTCACCCACACGCAGCCCACGGGCCTCACCTCAGAAGGGGGCGTCCTCCAGGTGGCCCTGGCGAATGGGCGTGTCCTTCCCGCGGACATTTACCTCAGCGCCGTGGGCGTGGATCCGAACCTCGACTTCCTGGAGGGCAGCGGCATCGCCCTGGGCCAGGGCATCCTGGTGGATGCGAACCTGCAGAGCAATGTGCCCGGCATCTACGCGGCGGGCGACGTCGCCGAGGCCACGGATTGCCTCACGGGCAAGCGCCAGCTCAATGCCATCCAGCCCAACGCCGTGGAGCAGGGCCGCATCGCGGCGCTGAACATGGCCGGGCGGCCGACCCGTTTCAAGGGCAGCTTCGTGTTCAACGTGCTCACCACCCTGGGCCTGGTCTCCTCGTCCTTCGGGGAGTGGCAGGGCGTGCCCGGCGGCGAATCCACCGAAGTGCTGGACCCGGCCCACTACCGCTACCTCAACCTGCAGTTCGAGGGGGACCGCCTGGTGGGCGCGAACACGGTCGGCTTCACGGACCACGTGGGCGCCCTGCGTGGCCTCATCGAGGGCCGGATGCGCCTGGGCGTCTGGAAACAGCGCCTGATGGCGGATCCCACCCAGGTCATGCAGGCCTACCTGGCTGCAGCGCACAGCCTAGTCTGAAAGCATGAGCACGCAGAAGAAGCGAAGGGCCATCGCTGCGAAGCCGGAACTCGCAGGGGCGGGCACTGGGTGCCGAGTGAGCCCGAAGCAGGAGCGAAGGGCCACTTTGGCGAAGCCAAAGCCCGCAGGGCGCGGCGCAGGAGGCGACGCGTGAAGATCTCCCTCAAGCTCTTCGCCTCGCTGGCCGTCCACCTCCCGGCCGAAGTTCGATCACGCCACCGCCTCGAGCTCGACGTGGCGCCGGGTGCCACCGTGCTGGACGTGATCCAGGATCAGGGCATCCCGGCGGCCCAGTGCGCCATCGTGCTGGTGGATGGCGTGTGGGTGGCGCAGGCGGACCGGGCCACGCGTGAACTGGCGGAGGGTGAGATCCTGGCCATCTGGCCGCCCGTGGCGGGAGGGTAGGGCATGCACCTGGTCCTGGAGATGAGCCTCAGCCGGGAGGACTTCCTCCGGTTGCTGCCCGGAGCCGTGGGTCTGGCCGAAATCCATGAGGAAGATGGCCTCTTCAGCGCCTCCGAAGGCGCACGGCGCTGGAGCATCCGGCTGTCGCCCCTCGCTCATCGCCGTCTGGGCAGCGTGGTGCTGCCCCGCCAGGCCGTGGAGATCAGCCTTGAGGGGTACTCGGAGGCTGATGCCGCAGGCTTCCTGGAGCGTTTCCACCGGGGCTTCCAGCGGGGAGGCGGCTAGATCCGACTTCTCCCGAGGATGGATGGCACGACCGTCCCGTATAATCGCCAAATGTCGACCCAGCGCCCTTCCGGAATCCTCCGCACCTTCCCGCCCGTCTTCTGGCTGGCCAACGTCATGGAGCTCTTCGAGCGGGCGGCCTACTACGGCCTCAACTCGGTGCTGGCCGTCTACCTCACGAACAAGATCTCCGAGGGTGGCCTGGGCTTCACGGAGCAGTCCGTGGGCTTCCTGCAGAGCCTCATCTACGCCTTCACCTATGTGATCCCCATCGCCGGTGGCGCCCTGGCGGACCGCTATGGCTACCGGCGCATGCTGCTCTTCGCCTTCTCGATCCTCTCGGCGGGCTACTTCGTGGCGGGCAGCGTCACGGCCTACGGCGCGGTGTTCGCGGCCCTGCTCTTCATGGCCACCGGCGCGGGGCTCTTCAAGCCCATCATCTCGGGCACCCTGGCCCGCACCACCACCGAGGAGAACTCGGGGTTCGGCTTCGGCATCTACTACTGGATGATCAACATCGGGGCCTTCCTGGCGCCCCTCGCCGTGAGTGTCCTGAAGGGCTTCTCCTGGCGCTACGTCTTCATCGCCTCGGCCCTCTACTGCGCGGCCATGCTGCTGCCCACGGTGTTCCTGTTCAAGGATCCGCCCAAGCCCGAAAACACCAAGAGCCTGCGCGAAGTCGCCCACGGCGCGGCCATGGTGCTGGGCGACGCGCGCTTCATGCTGATGATCGTGGTCTATTCCGGCTTCTGGATCCTCTACTTCCAGAATTTCGGATCGGTGCTCTGGTACCTCCGCGACTTCGTGGACGCCACGCCCGTGAACCGGCTCTTCGCCTCCATCGGCATCCCCCTGAAGTTCGACGCCGAGCACGTCACGGTGGTCAACGGCGGGACCATCATCCTTCTGCAGGTTCTCGTCAGCCGCATCGTCAAGAACATCCGACCCCTTCCGACCATGGTCTCGGGCATCGTCATCGGCACCCTGGGCTTCCTCTGCCTAGCCGCCTCCACCAATGTGTGGATCTTCATCCTCGGCATCTCGGTCTTCTCCATCGGTGAGATGACGGCCCACCCGAAGTACTACAGCTATGTGGGCCTGGTGGCCCCGGCTGACAAGAAAGCCGTCTACATGGGCTACGCCTTCCTCTATGGCGTCATCGGCAGCCTCATCGGCTCCAGCCTGGGCGGCATGCTCTACGGCTCCATGCTGAAGCCCATGGTGGGTCAGCCCGGCGCGGCGGCCGCCGCCCGCACCTTCTGGCTGCTCTTCGTGGCGCTGAATGGGGTGGCCGCCATCGGCCTCATCTTCTATGACCGGATCTTTGCCGAGGACACGCCGGCGACCAACGAGAAGGCCCGGAAGATCATGCTCGCCATCTACGCGCTGCTGCTCGTGGCGGGTCTGCTCTTCGTCCGCTCGGCGCTCTTCGGCGGAGCCGAGATCTCCTACAAGACCATGGTCCAGGCGGTGATCATGCTGCTCCTCGGCGCGGGGGGCGCGGCGGTGAGCCTTCGCCGGCGCTGAGTTGACCACGCGGATCATAGGCACAAAAAATAAAACAAATGTCTTAAATTTCTTATCGCACTACCTGGAAATGGGGGCATGATGGGCTCCCATGAGCCCTGGCAACCCCCTCTCCATCAAGATCTCCGATTGGCCCGAACGGGACCTGGTCCGGGTCCAGGCCTCGGCCATCCACGGGACCGGGGCCTTCGCCAAGGGCCCGATCTCCCGCGGCACCCGGATCATCGAGTACAAGGGGCAGAGATGCTGCAAGGCGGACCTGCTGGCGGCGGCGGAGCGGGGCGAACGGCAGCTCACCTATGTGCTGAACCTGGATGAGGAACTTGCCATCGATGGCGCCGTGGCGGGCAATGAGGCCCGGTTCCTGAATCACAGCTGCGCCCCCAACTGCGAGGTGATCATCTTCGGCGGGATGCCGCACCTCTATGCCCTACAGGACATCCTCGAAGGGGCTGAGCTGACCTTCGACTACCAACTGCAGTCACCCACAGGCCGCCGCCTCTCCCGGGCCCTGAGCCGCGAGCTCTTCCCCTGCCACTGCGGGGCGCAGGCCTGCCGGGGAACCCTGGTGGCCCTTCGTGGGCGGCCCGCCCGGGCCACTCCCCGGCGCCCTGCGCCATCTGTTGCGCCGCAGCCTTGAATTCATCCCACCTCTCATAAGGAGACACCATGACTCGCAAACCAAGCACGGCCACCCTGTTCTCGGCCGGGATGCTCCTCGCCACCGGGGCGGCGGCCCAGGCTCCCAAGGCCGCCGCCCCCGCCACCAATGCGCCTGCCGCCCCTGCGGCGGCCCCGATGCCCGCCTCCCCTCCCGCAGCCGGCCGCAGCGTGGACTACCACATCAAGTTCGCCAACACCTTCATCAAGTGGCAGGCCAGCCTTGCCGTGGCGGGCATGCTGAACGGCAGCCCAGTGTTCAAGACTCCCCAAGGCGAGTTCTTTCAGGTGGAGCCCAACACCGGTGACCTGAAGTGGATGAGCCCCGAGTCCCTGGGTTACATCAAGATGGCCGAGGGCCGGGTCTCCTTGACGGGGGCCCGGTCCACCAGCTTCATCAAGTTCGATGGCATCAAGGGCGAGAGCAAGGTCTCGGTCCTGGGCGTAGACGCCCATGGTCACGTGCTCCAGCAGAACAGCCGGGGCGAACGGTTCTACCTCTCCCCTGCAGGCGACATGGTGTTCGTGAAGTAGCTGCCGGCCAGGACCTTCCGCTCCTTCAGGGCTGTCTGAAGCTCTGGGAGCGGTCGGTGCGCCGGGCCTGGATGAACCGGTGGGTGGGCTCGAGATCGGTATCCGGGCGCGGGTGCAGCACCACGCCCAGGCGCGTGGGATAGTCCTGGCCCTCGAGGTAGGTGAGGTGCAGCACCTCGCCTGGGCAGCGCAGGACGGCGCCATCCGGCAGCTCCGCGTCGATGTCCACCTGGGCGTGCAGGTCCACCAGCAGGGGCTCGTTCAGGGCCAGCCCCACGCCGGTTTCCGTGAGGTTGACCAGGAGGGCCTCCAGCTGCCGCCCAGCCAAGCCCACCCGAACCCTAAGCGGCGTCTGGTCGGGGCCGGCCACACGGACATCACGGCGGCGGTGGAGGCGGGCCGACTCGTGGGGCCACTCCAGCTGCAGGAGGTTACCCCCGGCCTCATCCTGGGCCGAGGGGAGCAGGACCGACTCCAGGGTCAGCACCTCCTCGCCGAGCAGGATGGTCAGGGTCACGGGCGTCCCCTCCGCGGGGACGGAATCCCGGGCGTGGAGGCCCGCCAGCTCCAGGGCCGAACCCGGGCGGAAGCCATGGATCCGCAGGTCGCCGAGCAGGCGTGCATTGGCAGCCTGGAGGCGGAGGCTCGCCACGGCTCTGGTGAGGCGCGCCTGATGCAGGAACTGCTCCAGGACAGGTGCGGACAGAAGCGATGCATGGCCCATGGGTCTTGCCTTTCAAATGCCTTGGCTCAGCCGGTCCGCCAGGTTGCGGTGCAGTCCGGCGGCTTGGATGGCCTTGGTCGCGCCCTTCACGTCGTAGTCCAGGCGGTGCAGCCTCAGGCAGCGGCGCTTGGGGTTGTAGGTCATGAAGGACGCGCGCGGATCCCGGTCCCGGGGCTGGCCCACCGAACCCGGGTTCACCAGATACCGGCAGTGCGGCTGCAGTTGGAACCACTCCCCGGGCTGGAGGCAGATCCAGTTCAGCTGGCCCCGGGCTTCATCCAGCTCAAAGCAGCCGGGCAGGTGCGTGTGGCCGAAGAAGCACAGCTGACCCTCGAAGGCGTCGAAGGCCTGGCTGATCTCGCGCATGTGGAGGAGGTAGGCGTCCTCGTCCATGGGGGAGCCATGCGAAATCTGGTAGTCCTCGCCCACCCAGAGCGGCCCCACCGGCAGGTCCGCCAGGAAGCGCCAGTTGTCCTGGCGCAGGCGGTCCCGGGTCCAGTCCGCCGCCTGCCGGGCCGGCAGGCTGAAGGAGCCGTCCGGCTCCAGTCCCGCGCAGACCTTGTCGTGGTTGCCGCGCACCATGTACCGCGGCCGCCACTCCTTCACCTTGTCCAGCAGCTGGTTGGGATTGGCCCCATAGCCCACGAGGTCGCCCAGCATCACGAACCGGTGGATGGCCCGCCGCCGCGCGAAGCGCAGCACGGCTCGGAGGGCGTGCAGGTTCGAATGCAGATCGGAGAGGATCAGGTCCAAGGGATGTCCGGGGAGGTCCCTCAGTCTAGCAAGGCTGACGCCAGGTCCCGCGAACTGTGACCAAAGGCGAGAAGCATGTCCGCTTGGGACCACGCCGCCATGCGGCTCCGCCACCGCGCCATGAAGGCGGCGCGGTCCTGGGCAAGGGGGCGCCTGGGATCCCGTCCCGCCCGCTCCCATGCCCGGGTGGGCGTCTCGGCCAGCCACAGCGCGGCGAAGCCGCTGGCGGCCACGGCCCGGCGACTGGTTTCGGCCTCCCAGGCGCCCCCGCCCAGAGCCACCACCGCCGGTGCCGCCAGGAGGCCCGGGAGCAGCTCCGACTCCAGGGTCCGGAAGGCCGCTTCGCCGTGGGTTGCGAAGAGCTCCGCCACCAGGCATCCGGCGTGGCCCTCGATGACCTCGTCCAGATCATGGAAGGGCAGGGCCATGCGGAAGGCGAGCTGCCGGCCCAGGGAGGTCTTTCCGCCCCCGCTGCCGCCCAGCAGCACCAGGCCCTGGCCGGGGCGGAAGGGGGGACGGACCCGCCAGCGCTCCCGCTGGACCGCCCAGCCGAGGGCCGAGGGGTCTGCCGTGCGGTGGACCTCGCCCACCATGGCCAGGGACTCGGCGCCCGCCTCGAAGCAGGGCCGGGCGTCCGCGAGGGTGAGGCCGCCGATGGCGATGGGGGCGAAGCCCCGGGCGCGGAGGGCCGCGCAGCCCGCCCGCAGCCCCTCCAAGCCGATGGGTTCGGCATGGTCGGCCTTGGAGGGGGTGCCCCGGAAGGGGCCGACCCCGGCATGGTCGCAAGTGCCATCCAGCTCGTTCCACTCGGCCGTCGCGTGGGTGGAGGCGCCGAAATGCAGTCCGGCCAGCCCCGGCAGCGCCCGAGCCTCCCCGGCGGGCAGGTCCTCCTGGCCCAGGTGGAGGCCCCAGGGCGCGAGGCCTTCCCGGGCGGCGAGGATGGCCAGGTCCGCCCGGTCGTTCACGCAGATGAAGGGCCAGCCCCCGTTGGCCGCGGCCTCCGCCAGGGCCGTGCGCAACTCCCTCCATTGGGTCTGCGGATCCAGCGGCTTCCCCCGGAACTGGACCAGGGGAAAGCCCGCCTCGCCCAGCCGCCGGATCTGCTCGGACAGGGGCTCGGGCCGCGTGGCGTCGGTGATGGGATAGAGGGGCGGGAGGCGGAGCATGGCTCCAGTCTGCCAGCCCGGGGCCGCGGGCCGGGCCCCCTTGTCACGCCTGCGGATGCGCTACCAAGCTGGCCGTCGGCACCCATGCCCTCGAGGCATCCGGGCAGTCGCCCGCTGAGGGTCCGCGGCTGCGCTTCGCGCGCCACCAGGTGGCGAACCTCGTCGGGTTCCTGGGCTCGGAACTGCCCGAGGTGACCTGTACCGGCGTCATCGAGAAGGCGGGCCGGGAATGCGCCAAGCTGAGCCAGTTCCACACCCGGTTCTGGCATGATCCCGAATGCTATTTTTCCGCAGGCAAGAAGCACTGGGGCACCGATTTCGCGAGAGACCGATCCGCGGGGATCATCACGGTGACCGTAGCGGAAGGTCTCTGCGGCTGTCCCCTGGTGGACGCGAAGCGGACGCCTGCCCTGTGGTGCAACCGCTCCGTCCGGTACCAGAAGGAGAACTCCGAGCCGGTCTCCGGCCGTCCCGTGAAGGCCCTCCTGCTGGCCCAGATTCTCACCAGCAGCAAGCCCTGCGTCTTCGAGGTAACGCTCTGCTGAGGTCCGACGGACTCACATGCCCATCCTTCGAGGAACCAGGGCCATCCCGGAGTGATGGGGTGGCCTGGTTCCGATGACTGATTGACCATTGAACCTGGGTGACACCCAGGAATGGGCCACGAAGGTCCGATGAATGATGAAGCGCGCTATCGGAGCGAGCTTGGTGCGCCTGCTTCCGCGGCCCTGGGAGCAGCGGGGACTTCCTTGGCGATTTCTCCCAGCGCGGGGGGCTGAGGCTGATCGCCGAGGGGCACGAGGCGCTGGGCGAGGGGCCTGCCAAGGAGCGGCTGGACGGTCAGATCCGGGTAGACCACCGACCACATCCCGACGGTGGGCTCAATGCATGGGTCAGCCCGGTTCGGATTGGGCGCCCAGGGGCTCCAGGTCAGGGATTCCTTCGGTGCCTTGTCGACATACTCCGCAGGGAACCAGGTTAGCCGGGGACCACCCATCGTCTTGGCAGTCCAGGCTTCGCGGCCTCCGGCCACATAGGGAACCCGGGTCGCAGCAAGGGGGCCGAGGTGCAGCAAGGAGGTCCAGTACACCTCATCGAGGACGGCCCCAGTCTGGGCGTTCAGCACGTAGCGGAAGGGCAGGCTGGGAGCGGAGCGCTGGACCAGCAGGTAGAACTTCTCAGGCGTCTCGCCCACGACCAGTCCCATCTGGCATTTGCCGATCTTGGTGGCCCAGGCCACCCTCCCGTCTATGCCGACCTTGGACACCGTGTCTTCACCGAAGGTCGCGTGCCGGTAGGTCAGGAAGAACTTCGGATCCGAAGTGGCCAGCAGGAGGTCGTTCTTGATCTCGTGATGGGCCACCCATTCCGCTTGGTCCTTGTTGAGCTCCATCCGGTGAACCTTTTTCCCGTCGGTCGCCAGAAGCGACTTCGAGTCCTGGAAGACCACCCTGGGGAAGGTGCTCATGCCATTGCGTTCGGCGACCGAGATGCCGCCGTCCGGTTCCACCATGGCGATCGCGTCGCCAAAGACGAACCCGAGGTGCCCTTCGGGCCCTCTCCAGGCCCGCTCCCCCGGCCGCCCTGGGGTAAAGCTGATCCAGACGGGTGTGAGCGTCCGCGCTTGGGCATCCACCTTGGCGAGGATCCCCCCGGCATGGAGGAGAAACACGCGGTCCTTCAGGTGGAACAGCTGGACCCCGGCGCCGGCGGCCTGAATATCCGACACCAGATCCCTGCGTCCCATCCCCTTCAGGCCGGGGGCGGTGTTCCAGGCGGCGGTGGCCTCCTTGAGGGATTGGGCGTTCCAGAGCACCTCGGATTTGCCCGTCTCGCGATCCCAGAGGGAGAGATCCACGAGGGTGTACTGCATGGGCGGCCCGGTGATGCCCGCGGCGATGGCGTTCCCGATGGCGTTGCCCAGGGCCACGGCCAGGATGCCGGCTCCGGGGACCATAACGACTGTCGGCGCCGCCTGGACGACCTGGGTCTTGAAGGAGAAGAACAGGACCGCCTTGCCATCGGGCGTGGCAGCGAAGGTTCCGAATTCATTCGCCTGGCTGGTGGTGGCCACCGGGGGGTCCCCAGGGCCGGACGCAATGACCGTTTCCTTGCCATCGGCCTCACGGAAAATCAGGGAACTGGGAATTTTCTCCACCTTCCGGGTGGAGAAGACGGCGGACCCGAGGGCCGGATGGGCCTCGATCTTCGCCGGCTTCCCGCTGGGGCTGTCGGGCTTGGGTGTCGGATCGGGGGCTGTCTGCGCCACCAGGAGGGTGCCAGAGAAGGAGAGCATCCAGAGAAGTCTTCGCATGCGGTTATCCATAGAAGATGCATTTGGCTACAAAACTGCTGAGAAGGCTCTTAGGCTACCAGCACCCGGCCGGAAGGGCTGGGAATTCGCATTCAGAGGCGATGCCTGCGCGATCCTGGCGACCAGGCGCTGGGCTCAGGCTGCCTCCCCCTCCGCGAACTGCAGCCGCACCAGCTTGGCGTAGACGCCGTCCTGGGCGATGAGGCCGTCGTGGGTGCCGCGCTCGACGAGGGCGCCCTGGTCCATGACCCAGATCTCGTCCGCATCGCGGATGGTGGAGAGGCGGTGGGCGATGGTGAAGGTGGTGAGGCGGTGGCTCACGCGCTCGATGACGGTCTGGATCTTGGATTCCGTCTCGGAGTCGATGTTGGCGGTGGCCTCGTCCAGCAGCAGCACGGCGGGCTCCAGGTAGAGCATCCGCGCGAAGGCCAGCAGCTGCCTTTCGCCGGCGCTGAGTTTCTGGCCCCGCTCGCCCACCTGGGTGTCCAGGCCCTGGGGCAGGCGGTCCACCAGATCCTTCAGCTGGCTCTGCTCCAGCACCGAGGCGAGCCGGCCTTCGTCCAGGAGGCGGTCCAGCACGATGTTGTCGCGCAGGGTGCCGGAGAAGACGAAGACGTCCTGGAGCACCAGGCCGAAGAGGCCGCGGAGGCTGCGCAGGGTGAGGTGGCGGGCGTCCACGCCGTCCACGGTGATGCGGCCCTCGCTCACATCGTAGAAGCGCATGAGCAGGTTGATCAGTGTGCTCTTGCCGGCGCCCGTGTGGCCCACCACGGCCACGCGGTGGCCCTTGGGGATGCCGCCGCTGAGGTCCCGCACCACCTTCCGGCCACCTTCCTCGTAGGCGAAGGTCACGCCTTCGAGCCGGATCTCCCGGGTGAAGCTGGCGGCCTTGGCGCCAGGGAGCTCGGGGATCTCCTCCCGGTTGTCCAGCAGGCGGAAGATGCGCTCACTGGAAGCCAGGGCGGTCTGCATCACGTTGTAGCGCTCGGCCAGCTCGCGGATCGGGCGGAAAAAGCGGCTGGATTGCTGGATGAAGGCCAGCAGCAGGCCCCAGGTGATGGCCCCGGCCTTGAGCTTGATGCCGGCGTAGAAGATCAGCGCCGCCAGGGTGCCCGAGGTGATGAACTCCACCACGGGGAAGAACACCGCGTAGGCGAAGATGGTGCGGAGGAAGGCCTGGAAGTAGTCCTCGTTGAGGACCTTGAACTGCTGGTCGCTGCGGGTCTCCTGGCCGTTGATCTGCACGAGCCCCATGCCCGAGATCTGCTCCTGGAGAAAGGCGTTGATGGCGGCGTAGCGGCGCTGGGTCTCGCGGAAGGCCTCGCCTGCGCGCCGGCGGAAGAACTCGGTGGCCACCAGCAGGAAGGGCAGGATCACCAGGGCCACCATGGCCATGCCTGCGTGGGTCCAGAACATCCAGGCCACGATGGCCAGCAGGGAGAGCGCGTCTCCCACGATGGCCACGAAGCCCGAGGCGAACATCTCGTTCAGGTTCTGCACGTCGCTGGTCACGCGGGTCATGAGGCGGCCCACGGGGTTGCGGTGGAAGAAGTCCGTGCTGCGGCCCATGAGGTGCCCGAAGAGCTGGACGCGGAGTTCGAGCATGGCCTTCTGGCCCACCTTGGCCAGCATGAAGTAGCGGGCGAAGCTCACGAGGAACCCAGCGATGAGCACGCCGAAGAAACCGGCCACCATGGGGCCGGCCCCCCTCAGGCTGCCTTCGCCCATGAACCGGTTGATCAGGCGCAGGGTCAGCTCCGAGGGCAGCACCTCCAGGAAGGCGCCCAGGGCCATGAGGACCAGCAGCAGGAGCAGGGCAGCCCACTGGGGCTTCAGGTAGCTGGCCAGGCGCCAGAGCAGCGCGTGGCGCATGGGGCGATCATCGGTGCGATCGGACTGGAAGAAGGCTCCCTGTTCGGACATGGGCCCATTGTCCCACAGGACGTGGAGAATCCCGCGCCTACCCTGCTTCTGGCCCAGCGCCGAGCCAAGGAACGGTCGCCGGGGCTCATGTAAACTGGAAGATCCCCCGGAGCCACGATGAACACCTGGACGCCCGTTTTCATTGCCGCCACCCTCGTGGCCCAAGCTCAGGCGCCCGCCTCCAAGGCCGACGCGGCCCTGGAGAAGCGGCTGCGGCGGGATGTGACCTTTCTGGCCTCGCCGGAGCTGAAGGGCCGCGGCAACGGCTACCCCGAGCTCGACCGGGCCGCCCGGCGCATCGAGGGCGAGCTCCGGGCCCTGGGCCTCAAGACCCAGATCCAGCGCTTTCCCTTCATTGCCAAGGTGGTGCGAGAGCGCCAGGAAGCCACGCTCCTCCAGGGCGCCGTCTCCCGGCCCCTGGTGTGGGGGAAGGACCTGGAAGCCCTGGGCCTCAGCGGGGATGCCAGCTTCCGTGGCAGGTCCCTGGCCTTCCTGGGGTATGGCGTGCAGGTTCCGGGCGGTTACGACGACCTGGCCGGCATCGAGTTGAAGGACCGTGTCGTGGTGATCTCCCGCTCGGTGCCAGACCTCGACGCCTTCGCCCACCTGCCCCGCGGTGAGCGGGGTCTGCTGGCCCGCCTGAAGAAGCTGGAGACCGCCAAGGTGGCCGGCGTCATCGTGCTCGAAGAGAACGGCCTCAGGCCCCTGCAGCGCGAAGAGGGCCCAGTGAAGGTGGAGATCCCAGTGCTGGGCATGACCAGCGACGCCCTGGGCGGCGCCTGCGGCGACCTGGCGGCCCGGTTCAAGAGCATCAAGGAGACCGGGAAGCCTGCCAGCCAGGACTTCGCGGCCGCGCCGTCCGTGGCGCTGAACCTGGAGTTGAAGCTGCGCCGCGAAGAGGCACAGGTGCCCAATGTGGTGGCTGTGATCCCCGGCCGGGATCCCAAGCTCCGGAAGGAATACATCGCCCTGGGCGCGCACATGGACCACCTGGGCATGGGCGAACGCCACAGCATGGGCGGCGCCGAGGCCCGCGGCCAGGTGCATCCCGGTGCCGACGACAACGCCTCCGGCACGGCCATGGTGGTGGAGCTGGCCCGGGCGCTGAAGCAGGCACGGCCCAAGCGCTCCATCCTGCTGCTGCACTTCGGCGGCGAGGAGGAGGGCCTGCTGGGCTCCCAGTACTGGGTGCAGCACCCGACGCTTCCGATCGAGTCGGTGAAGTTCATGCTCAACTTCGACATGGTGGGCCGCCTCGACCTCAAGGCGCCCAAGCTGATGATGGGGGGCCTGGGGGCCCCGAAAGCGGCGGTGGAAGCGGCCCAGAAATTCGTGCCGAAAGACTTCGCCGTCAGCGCGGATGTGGGCGCCAGCGTGGGCGGCTCCGACCACATGAGCTTCTCCCAGGCCAAGATCCCGACCTTCTTCTTCTTCACGGGCATCCACGGGGAGTATCACCGCCCGACCGACACCGCGGACCGCATCAACTTCCCCGGCATGGTGAAGCTGGTGGCCTTCGGCAAGGCCGTGGCGCTGGATCTGGCCAACGCGGACACGCTGCCGGCCTTCGATCCCGAGACCGCCAAGCTGCCCTCGCGCGGCGACGGCGGGCCCATGCGCGTCGCCTTCGGCACCATACCTGACTACGCCGACAACCCCAAGGGCTTCCGCATCAACGGCGTCTCCAAGGGCGGCACCGCCGAGGCCATCGGCCTTCAGGTCGGCGACATCCTCACCCATTTCGGCGACAAGCCCGTGAAGAACGTCTACGACTTCATGGGGGCGCTCGGCGCCTTCAAGCCCGGCGACAAGGTCCTGATCCAGTGGCTGCGCGGCGACCAGCCCATGAAGGCCGAGGCGACGCTGAAGGGCCGCCCGTGAGGCTGGCCACGCCGTCCGGATTCGCCACGGAAGTCTTCCTCCTGGAGGCCCCCGACCGGGAGCTCCTCCCGGAAGGGGCCTGGACCCTGGTGGGCGACCGGCGGCTGCGCGAAGCCTGGACCCGCGCGGGCATGCCCGAGCCGGAGCATGCCCTGTGGGTCTCGGTGCCGGAGGAGGAGAAGAAGCTGCGCACGGTGATCCCCTGGCTGGAGCACTGGGCCCAGATTCCGCTGCACCGGGATGCCACCGTGGTGGCCCTGGGCGGCGGGGTGCTGTCGGATCTGACCGGCCTGGCGGCGGCGCTCTTTCTGCGCGGCATCGCCTGGCAGGTCTGGCCCACCACCCTGCTGGCCATGGCCGATGCCGCGCTGGGCGGGAAGACCGCGGCCGATCTTGCGGCGGGCAAGAACCTGGTGGGGGCCTTCCACGCGCCGCGCCGCCTGGTGGCCTGCACGGACCTGCTGGCCGGGCTCCCGGAGCGGCACCTGCAGAACGGGCTCTGGGAACTGGTGAAGACGGCCCTGATCCTGGGCGAGATGGCCTGGGCGCAGGAGATGCTCCAGGATGGACCGCTGAAGGTCGCCTGGGTGGAGCGCGCTCTGGCCTTCAAGGCCGGTGTGGTGCACCGGGATCCCCGCGAGGCCGGGGAGCGGCGCCTGCTGAACCTGGGCCACACCCTGGGCCATGCCCTGGAGGCGGCCTCCGGCTACCGCCTGCTGCACGGCGAGGCCGTGGGACTGGGCCTCCTGGCCTCCTGCCTCCTGGCGGAGGAGCAGGGCCTCAAGGCCTACCCGCCGGGCCTGATCGAGGCGCTGGTGCGTCGCCTGGCGCCGCTGGCGCCCCAGATCGCGCCCTGGGCCGACTGCCTGCCCCTGCTGGCCCGGGACAAGAAGGCGGCCCGCGCATCCGGCTCCAGCATCGAGATCCAATGCATCCTTCCGCGGCCCGGTGAACCCGCCGTGCAGCGGGCGCTTCCTCCCGAGGCCTGGGAATCTTCCCATGCCAGGCTCCTCGCCCTGCTCCACCAGGAGTCCGCCCGTGTCTGACCTCCGCGCCTCCCTGCTCGTGGCCCTCCTCGCCGGGGCTCCCGCCTTGGCGGAGGATGTCCGCGCCCTCATGCTCCAGGCCCGGGCCCTCCAGTTGCGGGGCTACGGTTCCGATCCCGCCGCGGCCGTGGCCATCTACCGGCGGGTGCTGGCCCAGGTCCCTGAAAGCGCTGAGGCCCACCTGCGGCTCTCCGAGGCCCTCCAGGAGGCCCAGGATCCCGATGCCGCCGTGGCCCCGGCCAGGAAGGCCGTGGAACTGGCCCCCCTGAGCGCGGAGGCCCAGGCCCACCTGGCCCTGCTCCAGTTCCAGCGCGCGCAGAAGGATGCCGCCCTGGCGCCAGAGGCCATCAAGGAGCTGAAGGCCGCCACCCTCCGCCTGCCCCAGGACCCTGAGCTGTGGCACCGGCTGGGTGAAGCCTTCGAAATGGTCAAGGACGGGGAGGGGGCCCTGCGGGCCTGGTTGCGTCTGGGCCGGATCCGTCCCAGCTATGGGGCGGCCTGGGAGCGGGCCTTCATCCACGCCCGCGCACTCCAGAACTACGAGGGCAAGCGGGAGGCCCTGCTGGCCCTCAATGCCCGGCGCCCGGAGGATCGCCACCTCCGGCTGCTCGAGGAACTGGCCCGGGAGCAGATCAAGGCCGGTTACCTGGCCCACGCCGAGGAGAGCTTTCTCCTGCTGGCCAGCCATGTCCCCCAGGAAGCCGGGTTGTGGGAGAACGTCTCCCTCGTGCGCATCCAGACGGCGCGCTGGGCCGAGGCCCTGGAGACCCTGGCCAAGGCCGAAGCGCTGAAGCCCAGCCCATCTCTGAGCTTCAACACCGCCCTGGCCCTCATGAACCTCGGCCGCTTCGAGGCGGCCGAACAGCGGCTCCAGGCCCTGGTGGCCCAGGACATCGAATCGCCGCGCATCGCCGATAGCGCGCCCATGCTCTATGCGGAATCCCTCCTGCTCCAGGGCAAGGGGAAGGTCCTCCTGGCCTTCCTGAAGAACCGGCGCCCCCGGCCCCACACGGACGGCGAGGCCCAGGTCTTCAAGACCCAGGCCTTCATCAGCCTCAACGACTGGAAGAGCGGCCTGGAGGCCCTCAAGGAGGGCATCGCCCGGTACCCCAAGGTGCCCTTCTTCCAGCAAGCGGCCAAGCTGCCGCCCAGGTACCTCGAGTACGCGCTTTTCTCCCGCAAGGAGACGCGGGCCGCGCTGGAGCAGCTGCACCTCGAAGGCATGGCGGCCCTCTGGCAGGAGTTCCAGCGCTGGGACAAGTGCCTCGAGGCTCTGGAGCGGGCCCGCACCCTCTCCCCGGTGCGCCGCGTGGACATGCTGATCATGCAGAGCCAGGCCTACGACCAGCTGGACCGGCACGCGGAATCCCTGGCCGTGCTGCGCGAGGCCCAGGCTCTGGAGCCGGCCAACCCTCTGGTGCAGAACAACCTTGGTTACCTGCTGCTGGAGCAGGATCGCGACCTGGAAGAGGCCGCCGCCCTCATCGAGGCCAGCGCGAAAGCCACGCCGGACAACGGCAATGTGGTGGACAGCCTGGGCTGGGCCCAGTTCAAGCTGGGCCGGTTCGCCGAGGCGGAAGCCACGCTGCGCCACGCGGCGGAGCTGAGCCCCTTCAGCCCGGAGGTCCGCAGGCACCTGGGCGAGGTCCTGATGAAGCAGGGAAAGCTGGCCGAAGCGGCCGAGCAGTGGGATCGCGCCCTGGCCTTCGTGTTCCCGGAACGGGCCGCCCTCGAGAAGCGCCTGGGCGATCTGCGCATCCGCATCGCCAAGGAACAGGCGGCGAAGGTGGAGGCGGCGCCAGCCGCGCCGGCTGCGCCCGCCCCGAAGCCGGATGACGACGAGGACGACCAGTGATGCCGCTCCAGGCCCCGCCCCCGGTGGTCGCCCCCGCGCCCGCGGCACCCGTGCGGGCCCAGTACGGCTGGGGCTATGCAGGCGCCGATGGCGAGGGCGTGGGCACCCTCAGCCTGCTGATGGAACCTGCGACCGGGAAGCTCATCCTCGAGCTGCACGCCCCCGGCGAGCGCCTGCTCCTGCTGGAGGGAGATGCCGCCTCCGGCTACCGCCTGCAGGTGCCGAGGCAGAAGCTTGACCAGCGCGCCGCCTATCTTTCCCAGCTGCCGCTGCCCTTCCTGCCCCAGGTGCTCAGCGTGGAGGGCCTGCTCCACCTCCTCCGCACCGGCGAAGGTACCGGCGTCTCCGTGCAGAAGAAGGACGCCCAGGGCCCCCTCAAGCTCCACTGGCGAGGCAAGGACGCCCGCGGCAAGGACCAGCAGGTGTGGCTGGAGCGGAAGCGGTGGGAGGTTGGTCGCTGACGGAGGCTTCCGGACGGGCCCCTAGGGCGCTGGTTTCACCGGCGCCGCCGGCTTTCCAGCCACAATCCACGCATTGAGGATGGCGTCACCCAGGTGCTGGCCGGCGAGCTGAAGCTGCTGCTTCACCACGGGGCCCTGCTTCGACCAGAAGATCATCCAGTAGGCGGCGGTGCGGGTCTTGCCGCGGCCGCCCAGGGGGGTGCTGCGGTCGGCGTCGCGGTCATCCTCCAGGAGCTGGGGCACCAGGGCATGGGAGGCCTTGACCCAGTCCCAGGGCCGGTAGAAGAAGGCCTTGTCGGGCTGGGCAGGCAGCACGGTCAGGTCCTCGGCGGCGATGTGCCGTTCCACCAGGCCACTCTCCCAGCGGCTGTGGATGCCCCGCTGATTGGTGAGCTGACCATCGTGGTTCTCGGTGGTGTGCAGCGGCACGTGGGCATCGCCGATGTAGTGGCCGAGGATGGCGGAGGCGAACGCCACCTTGGCGGGATCCCCCTCGCGGAACGCATCCACTAGGTCGCGCCAGCGGTCCTGGACGATCCAGGGCACCACGCCGCGGCGGTAGTAGTCGCCGCCAAGCTTGGTCTGGGCCTCCTCCAAGGTGCGGGGCATCTGGGCCGGGCCGCCGTAGGCTTCCAGGTCCATGAAGTGGCGGGGCCCCTCCTTGCGATCCTGCTTCCAGTGGTCGGGATCGGAGGCATGGTCGCAGACCTCCGCTTCGCGTCCAGCGAACCAGGCCCGGGGACCCTCCGGCAGGGACCGGAGGGCGAGGGTCGAGACGGTTCGGTGGCCTTTATCGCCCCAGGACCAGAGGGGGGAGGCGGCAAGGAGGATCAACAGCGGCAGGGTTTTCATGCGGTTCCGGAAGAGAAGGTCAAGGTTCGCCATCGGATTTTCGTGGCCCAGGTGAATCCACCGTGCGGGTCGCGCACGGGAAGCGGAGCGGGGCAGCCCACCCCTATTCCGGGATGGTCCCGGTGCGCTCCCAGCGGGTGCGGGTGAAGAAGTGGCGGGCGGTGTCGATGAAGTCGCCCGCCACATCCTGGGGCCCGGTGGGGACGCGCCCGTTGTCGTTGTCGGTGTCGCCTTCCTTGAAGCTCCACCACACCAGGAAGGGGCGGCCGCGGAGGTGGTCCACGGGCAGGAAGCCCCAGTAGCGGCTGTCCTCGCTGTTGTCGCGGTTGTCGCCCATGGCGAAGACGTGGCCCGGCGGCACGGTGACGGGGCCCAGGTTGTCTTTGAAGCCATCCTGGCGGAGGCTGTTCATGGCCTGCATCTGGTTGCGGTCATGGAGGGCCAGCACTTCGGGGTCGGCGTGGCGCCAGAGGCCCACGGGACGCTCGACTTCCCCGGCATCGCGGGTGGGTGGCCAGGGGCCGGGGGTGGGGCCTTCGGGGCTGCGGCCGAACATGTGCTCGAAGGGGCCGGTGATCTGCTTCCCGTTCACATAGAGCCGCTTGTTCCGCATTTCCAGCGTGTCGCCGGCCAGGGCCACGCAGCGCTTCACGTAGTCCTGGTCCCGGTCGAGGGGCCAGCGGAAGACGATGATGTCGCCGCGCTTCACGGCACGCATGGGGAAGAGGGTCTCCTCCCAGCCCCACTGGGGGGTGGCGAAGATGAACTTGTTGGCCAGAAGGTGGTCCCCGATCATCAGCGTGTTCCGCATGGAGGCCGAGGGGATCTTGAACTGCTGCCCCACGAAGGTCTTGAAGAACAGGATCAGCACCATGGCGAAGCAGATCACTTCGAGGTTGTCCCGCACCATGCCCTTCTCGGCACCCGGGGGCAGGGCGATCTCGAGGTCTTCGGGGGCGGTGGTCGGTTCGGCCATGTCGGCTCCGGGGCTGGCGATCAGGGACGCTTGATGGCGGGAAGCGAGGTGAAGCCGCGGGCCACCAGGCGGTTGACGGTGACCCAGGCGTCGCCGCGCTCTTCGCGGGTCTCCACCTCGCCCAGGTTGGGCAGGTAGAGGGTCCGGCGCCGGGGGCCCTTGACGGGGCGGGATTCCACCCAGATCCCCACCCGGTCGGCGGTCGCGGGCAGCACGCCCGCGCCATCCCAGGTGGCCCGCCCGATGACGCGGAATTCGGTCCCACGTTCCTTCCAGGCAGCGGTGGCCGGGAAGCCTGCCGGCAGGGAGACCGAGAGCAGCTGGCCCTGATCCGTCACCAGGGCGACGCCGCCATCCTGATGCCTGAGGGTCAGCGGCAGTTGGCCCTGCAGGCTGGTGACGTCCACCTGGATGAGGCCCGGAGGGCCGGGCGCGATGGTGGACTTGGCCACCCGCACCTGCAGGCGGTTGGTGGCGCGCTGGGGCTGGGGTTGCGAGGGATCCTCGAAGGTGAGGGTGAGGCCCTCCTCCCAGGGGCAGTAGACCTTGGGGGCCTCCCGGGGCTGGCAGGCCAGCGCCAGCAGCAGGGCGGCGGGCACGAGCCGATGGGCAAACGCCGGCAGCAGCCTGGGCATCAGCGGTGGCCCTTGTTGAACCTGGCCACCAGGTCCGTCAGCGATGCGCCGCTGGCGGGGCTGGGCGCTTCCGGTGGATTGAAGGTCATGACCCGGGGCTCCCGCTCAGGGCGCGGAGGACGGCCACCCTCAGGGCGGGGGGGCCGCGGACCTTCAGGCCGGGGAGGCCGCGAACCCTCGGGACGGGTGGGGCGCGCACCTTCGGGTCTGGGCGGCCGGGCGCCTTCGGGACGGGGCGGACGTGCACCTTCAGGGCGGGGAGGGCGAGCGCCTTCCGGGCGAGGCGGCCGGGCGCCTTCGGGGCGGGGCGGACGGGGTCCGGCCTGGGCGGGACGGGACTGGCCTTCGGGGCGATTGGGGCGGCGGCGGTGCTGCGGGGCCTGGCCTGCGCCCTCGGGCGCCGCCAGCAGGGCCTTGATGGAAAGGGCGATGCGCTTGGCTTCGAGGTCCACGGCCAGCACCTTCACCTTCACCGCCTGGCCCACGCTGAGGGCATCGGCGGGGTTCTTTACGTAGCGGTGGGCGATCTCGGAGAGGTGCACCAGGCCGTCCTGGTGGACGCCCACATCGACGAAGGCGCCGAAGTCGGTCACGTTCGTGACGATGCCCTGCAGTTCCATGCCCACTTCCAGATCACTGGGCTTGTTGACGCCCTCGCGGAACTGCACGATCTCGAAACGGTGGCGGGGATCGCGGCCGGGCTTCTTGAGTTCGGCCAGGATGTCCTTCACGGTCTCCACACCGAACTTCTCGTCCACGAAGAGCTTGGGATCGAGGCTGTCGAGCACGGCGTCGTTGCCGATGAGCTCAGGCACGGTCTTGCCCGCCAGCTGGCAGATGCGCTGCACCACGGGGTAGCTCTCAGGGTGCACGGCCGAGGCGTCCAGGGGATCCTCGCCATCGGGAATGCGGAGGAAGCCTGCAGCCTGCTGGAAGGCCTTGGCGCCGAAGCGGCCCACTTCCATCAGCTGTTCGCGGCGCTTGAAGGCGCCGTGCTCGAAGCGGTGGGCCACGATGCCCTTGGCCAGCCCCTCGCCGATGCCCGCCACATAGGCCAGCAGCTTGTACGAGGCGCTGTTGAGGTCCACGCCCACGCGGTTCACGCAGCTCTCGACCACATCATCCAGGCCCTTCTTGAGAGCGGTCTGGTTCACGTCGTGCTGGTACTGGCCCACGCCGATGCTTTTGGGATCGACCTTCACCAGCTCCGCCAGGGGATCCTGGAAGCGCCGGGCGATGCTCACGGCGCCCCGCACGGTGACGTCGTGTTCGGGGAACTCCTCCCGGGCGATGTCGCTGGCCGAGTAGACCGAGGCCCCCGCTTCACTGACGCTCACGCAGATGAGTCCAGTGCGGTTCGTCTCCTTCAGCCACTCGCGGATGAAGGCCTCCACCTCGCGGCCGCCGGTGCCGTTGCCGATGGCGATGGCCTCGACGGGGTTCTCCGAGCAGAGCTTTTCCAGCAGGGCTCGGCTGCCGTCCAGGTCACGCTTGGGCTCCAGGGGGTAGATCACCTCGTTCTGCACCAGCTGGCCCAGGCGGTTGATGACCACGAGCTTGCAACCTGTGCGGATGCCGGGATCCACGCCCAGGGTGCAGCGCTGACCGGCGGGGGGCGCCAGGAGCAGGTGGTCCAGGTTGGTCTGGAAGACTTTGATGGCCTCGGCGTCGGCCTTCTTCTTGGCTTCGTAACGCACTTCCGATTCGATGGCGGGGGCCAGCAGGCGGTCGAAGGCGTCGCCGGCCACCTCATTGAGGAAGCGGCGGTACCCGCTGCCCGGATGGATCTGGACCTTGGACACCAGCTGGCTCACCAGGTTCTCGCGCTCCACCACGAGCTTCACGGTGAGGATGTCCTCCTTCTCGCCCCGGCGTAGGGCGAGCAGGCGGTGACTGGGGATCTTGCGAATGGGCTCGGAGAACTCGAAATAGGGCTTGAAGCGCAGGGCGGCCTGATCGGCCTTGCGCTCCTCACGGATGCTGGACTTGAGCACGCCGTGCTCGTGGAACTCCAGGCGCAGCCAGGCGCGGATGGCGGCATCCTCGGCGAGGCGCTCGGCCAGGATGTGGCCCGCGCCTTCCATGCATTCCGAGGGGGACCTCAAGCCGTCCTCGTCCTTGATGAACGGTTCCGCGATGATGAAGGGATCGGCGCCGGTCTCGTCGGCCAGCAGGGAATCCAGCAGGGGCTCCAGGCCGCGCTCCCGCGCCACGGTGGCCTTGGTGCGCTTCTTGGGCTTGTAGGGCAGGTAGAGATCTTCCAGTTCGGCCTTCACCCAGGTGGTCTCGATCTTCGCCCGCAGCTCGGGCGTGAGCTTGCCCTGCTCGTCGATGGACTTCAGCACCGTCTTCCGCCGGTCCAGCAGGTCCTTGTAATAGGCGTGGCGATCCTCCACGGCCCGGATGGCCACTTCATCGAGGGAGCCGGTCGCCTCCTTCCGGTAGCGGGCGATGAAGGGGACCGTGTTGCCCTCCTCCAGGAGTGCCGCGATGGCAGCTACGCCGGCGCGGGGGAGCTTGAGCTCCTTGGCCATGAGGTCCAGCACCTGATCCACACCTGCTCCTTGCGATCCTTCCCCGACGGGAACTGCGATCATACCAAGGACAGGGTCCTAGTGCTTGATGAGCCCGAAAGTGCGGTCGAGCAGGTCCTTCACCTCGCCGTCGAAGTCCACCGGTAGGTTCACGATGTGGTTGACGCCGGCTGCTTTCACCGAGAGCCGCGTGCGGACATCCGGATCCTGCATGAACAGGCAGATGGGAACTCCGTCCAGCCGGCCCATCTTCCTCAGCCGCTGGGCCACTTCGAGGCCTGTCAATGGGCCGATCTGCTGATCGAGGAAGATCATGTCGATCTGCCCTTTCTTCGACAGCTCCAGCCCCTGCACGAGGTTCCTGGCCTCGAAGAAGCTGGCGTACCCACCCACCTGCAAGGTGGCGACGAAGATGCTCCGGTCGAGGTCGTCCGGCATGATGACGAGGAAGCGTCGGCTGCGTTTCCGCAATCGGGCGAGCCGATCTTCCGCGGGCGCTTCAGGCTGGGCCGCGGAACCCTCCGGGCCATCTTCCACCAGGAGGCCGGCGAGGGGATCTTCAAAGTCCTGGGAGGGGCCTTCTTCCAGTCCGTCGCCCTCCTCGCCTTCCTCCTCCACCAGGGCCACCTCTTCCGTGGCGCCGCGTCTCCGTTTCACCGGGAAGGCCCTGGCAAAGGTCGGAAGGCGCCTCAGCATGAACCGGTGGAGGTTGGCGGCGTCGCGGCTCTCCATGTCTTCGAGGTGGATGCCAACCCGGACCGGGCCGTCTTGGCTGGAGGTGCAGCTGCGGACCACGCCGGAGCACTCGATGGTCGGCAGGTGGGGCAGGTTCATGATCCGCACGATCTGGAGCTTCTGGCCATCCGGGAACAGGCTCGGACTGGAGGCGATGCGTTTGCCGCTCTGGACGAGGAGGGCCCGCTCCATCCGCATGCAAAGCCCTTCGGTGCTGAGGTTCAGCAGGCGGCCGGAGGCCGCCACCCCTTCGAAGAGGCTTTCGAAGATGGCCACGGTGGCATTCTCGCGGGAGCCAATGCGCGTCCGCCGGGAGCCGCGGCGGTCCGCGAAGTGGACTGCCCGAGGGAGGCGGAAGACGCTCTCCATGTAGCGTCCCCGTCCGAAGTAGGTGATGTCGGCCTGGAATCTCATGCCGGCGAGCGGGAAATGAAACTCCACCACTTCGCCAGGCTTCAGGCGGGGGACCTGGTGGGGAAAGCTCAGAGAGAAGGTGAGGTCCTGGTCGTTCACGAGCTCGATGCGCGTCCCGAGGCACATGGGCGGGTCGGACCGCAGCTGAAGGTGCGTGAGGGTGCGCAGGCGCTGGAGCTCTTCAAGGTAGGCCAGGATCTGCTGGACGTCCGTCTGGACCGGTTCGCGGTCGAAGAGGTCGTCCTTTTTCGCACCCAGCCGCTTGAGCATGATCTTTCCACCAGCTTGCTGGATCTATCGGGGCGGCGGCGGAAATCTGTAACAACGTCCAAATTTCAGGGAGTGGTCAGCCTTTCAGCGGGATTCGCCGGCGGGCTCCTTCCGGCGGGACCTCCAGCCGTCGCAACCGACCCTTCCACTGAGCGGCATCCAGGTTCGTGCCGATGACGACCGCCATGCAGGTCGCCGGCATGCCGTTTCCGGGCAGGGGGAGGGGCGCGATCTCCAGGCGGCCGTCCGCCAGCTGGAAGGCCCAGCGGTCACTGCCGTCGTTCCGCGCCGCCCAGCCCGCGAACACGCAGACGCCCTTGGCCCGGAGCACGTCGCCCTGGGTGGGCGGGGCCAGCAGCAGGGCCTCCAGGGCCGAGGGATCCACAGGGTGGTCCCAGGTCAGGCTGAAAGAACGGGCTTCGGAGAAGCTGGTGGGGGCTGAGGCCGCCCAGCCATCTGGCAGCGGACGCAGGTCCCCCAGCCAGGGATCCGGGCTGCCCTCCGGAGCCTGGCCGTGCCGGGTGAGGACCAGTGGGATGTGGCGGAACGCGCTGCGCAGCTCCCCCTCCCAGGCCACGGCCGCGGAGGGATCCAGGTCCGCCTTGCTGAGGTGGACGAGGCTGGCCAGGGCCACCTGGCGGTGCAGCAGGGGCTTCGTCTTCAGGTGATCCACGGGGGACAGGCAGGAGACCACCGTGAGCAGGCCCGCCAGGCGCAGGCGCCCCTCCAGGGCCGCTTCGTGCTCGAGGTCCAGCAGGTCGGTGGGGTCGGCCAGCCCGGTGGTCTCCAGCACCACGCGTTCGGGGCGCTGGCCATCGGCCTGGTCGCACCAGGCCCGCAGCGCCGCCACCACGTCGTCGCGAAGGCTGCAGCAGACGCAGCCGTTCACCAGGTTCTCCACGCCCGCCAGCTCGGGCCGCTCTGCATCGACGAGGGCGCCATCCACGCTCACGGCGCCGAACTCGTTGATGAGCACCGCCACCCGCCGCCCGGCGGCCACCTCGGCCTTCAGCAGCCGGTTCACGACCGTGGTCTTTCCTGCGCCCAGGGGGCCGGTGACGATGAGGATGTCCAGGGGGGCGCGTCCGTCCATCCATCCATGATGCCGCCCGCCGGGGAAATGTGAGAGCGTGGAGGCGTGGACACCCTCGATCTCAGCTACCGCCTGACCGTTTCCCTGGTCGGCGCCCTCGCCCGGTCTTGCGCCAAGGGCCTGCCCGCCAGTTGGCGGGTCCGGCTGGAGGCGGAGGCGCCGGAGATGGCCGCGCCGGGCTGGATCTGGCTGCATGCCGTGAGCGTGGGGGAGTTGTTGCTGGCCGATGGGCTGGTCGGCCGGCTGCGTGCGGCGGGGCACCGGGTCCACGTGAGCACCGGCACGCCCGCCGGTCTTGATCTGCTGGCCCGGCGGCTGGCCGTCTGGGATGCCGGCAAGGGCCTGATCAGTGGCGGGGCCTTCCCCCTCGACGATCCCGCAGGCTTGGAGTCCTTCCTGCGCCAGCCCCCGGGCGCTTTCATCGCGCTGGAGACCGAACTGTGGCCTGGTCTGGTCGAGGCCCTCGCCGCCCGCGGCATTCCCCGGCTGGTGGTGAACGGCCGCCTCACGGAGAAATCCCTTGAGCGAGGCGGGCCCTGGCTGCGGCGGGCCGCTGGCCGGCTCACACTGGTGGCGGCCCGGGACCAGGAGAGCGCGGAGGCCTTTCGGCGCCTTGGCGCGGCCCAGGTCGCGCTGGGGGGCAACCTCAAGGCGGACCTGCCACCGCCCCGGCCCCTCCCGGACCACTGGGCGGCGCTGCGCTCGGCCTGGGCCGGTGATCCGGTGCTGGTCGCGGGGAACACGCTGGAAGGGGAGGAAGATCTGGTCCTGGGAACCTGGTCGGCGGTCCGGGCCCAGGTGCCGGGCCTCCGCCTCATCCTCGCGCCCCGGCAGCCGCGGCGCTTCGACGCGGTGGCGGCGCAGCTGTCGGGGCGGGGACTTCCCCATCGACGCGCCAGCGGTCCGTGGCCCGGCGAGGAGGCCTGGCGAGAGACCGGGATCCTCCTGCTCGACACGCTGGGCGACCTCGCTTCGGCCTATGGCGAGGGAACCCTCGCCCTGGTGGCCGGGGGCTGGGGCCACTCCGGGGGGCACAACCCGCTCGAGCCGGTGCAGGCGGGCGTGCCGACCCTGGTCGGTCCCGGCTTCGCCAACTTCGCCGACCTGGTGCCGCCCCTGCGGGAGGCGGGCCGCCTCCAGGTGGTCGAGGCGGCGGATCTGGAGCGTGAGGTGCGGGCCCGGCTGGCGGATTCCCCCCTCCGGCCCAGGTCGGCGCAGCCTCTCCCGGAGTCGCTCACCGGGGCCCTGGATCGGACCTGGGCCTTGATCGCGCCCCATCTGCCGCTGGTTGGATAGAATCTGCCCATACGGAGCCGCCATGAATCGAAGGGCCGCGCACATCCTGCTGATCGACGACGATCCGGCCGTGCTGGACATGGTGCACTCGGCCCTGGCCCACTACGGCATGGAAGTGCATGCCTATCCGAATGCTGTGGAGGCGCTGGACCTCATGCAGAATCCCTCGGCCCCGCAGTTCGATCTGGTGATCACCGACATCAACATGGAAGGGCTGGACGGCTTCGACGTCATCCACAAGGTCAAGGCCATGCAGCCGCGCCTGCCCGTGGTGCTCATGACCGGCCAGGCTTCGGTGGACTACGCCATCCGGGCCATGCGCATGGGCGCGGCCAATCTCTTCATGAAGCCCATCGCCATCCGGGAGATGATCCAGAGCGTCTTCCACCTCGTGGACCTGCACCGGGACTTCCGGCTGGCGGATGATGGCCTGCGCGGCCTGGTGAACGAGCGGCGCCACTTCCTCTTCCGCTCGGATGAGCTCGATGTGCCCACCCTCGTGCGCCACCTGTCGGACCGCCTGGTACCCATGGGCTTCGCCTCCCTGAGCAACCTGGACGTCATCGCCATGGCCTTCCACGAGGCCCTGGTGAACTCGCTGGAGCACGGCAACCTCGAGCTGGAGTCGAGCCTCAAGGGGGACCTCTTCGCGGAGGAGGACCCCTACGGACGGCTGCGCCAGCAGCGCATGGCCGATCCCGAGTACGCGGGACGCCTCATCGAGGTGAGGCTGGCCATGGACACCGAGCGCTTCGAGCTGGAGATCAGCGACGAGGGCAAGGGGTTCGACGCCAGCCGCATTTCGCCCATGACCGGGGATTCCGACATCGTGCCCCATTGCGGCCGGGGCCTTCCGCTCATCCAGTTGGTGATGGACGAGGTCCATTTCAATGAGAAGGGCAACCAGATCCGGCTGGTGCTCCGGAGGAAGTAGCCGCCGGATCGGCGGATTCAAGACCTTCCCGGGCGGCCCCGATAGGTGCCTCAAGGATGATCTTGTGAATTCTCGGCATGACACTGAGCACCCCCTGGATTCCCCCTGGGGGACCCACGCCGGGGAGGACGCCTCCGGGGCGCCCGGCCGGACCGCCGAGACCGTGGAGGCCCAGTCCATCCGCGCCCATCGGAGCGTCTGCCTCTGGCTGGGCCACTATTTCGTTCTGCTGACGCTCTTCCGCCTGCTCTACTCCCGGCCCGAGGCGCTGCGGCGGGCCCTCGCCCTGGAATCGCTGGTGGCCCTGGTGCTGTTCTACGGCGCGGGCCTGCTGATCCATCGCCTGGTGCCCCGGATGGGCGGCCTCGAGAATGTCGGGCTCCTGCTCCTGGGCTTGGCCCTCGGCAACAACGTGTTCCTCATGGCCTGGCTTCCAGGCGACGTGCAGCTGGTCAACTTCGCCCTGGTCCAGGTGGTGGCGGGGGTGACACTTCGTTCGGCCTGGCGCTTCGCGCTCGCCCAGTGCCTGTGCGCCGGCCTGGCCCTGGCCTCCCTGGCCCACTGGGTGGGTCCTGAATTCCTCGCGGGCAGCAGCTTCATCATCCTGTCCAGCACCCTGCTCAGCACGTTGATCTGGCGGTACCTAAACCGCCTGATCGCGGCCCTGTCCCAGCTGCGGGAAAAGGATCGGGTCATCCTGCGGCAGCGGACCCGGCTTGTGCGGGAGCTGCGCGCCTCGCTGGCGAACATCCGCACCCTCCGCGGCCTCATCCCCATCTGCGCCCACTGCAAGCGGGTGCGGGATGACGCGGGCTTCTGGCAGCAGGTGGAGGCCTATGTCCACGAGCGGTCCGAGGCCAAGTTCAGCCACAGCATCTGCCCCTCTTGCATGGTGGATGTCGCGGACGACTTCCGGCGCATGGGCATCCCGCTTAAGCCGAGCGGGAAGGCATAGAAAAAGCGCCGGGCCAGGCCCGGCGCTTTTTTCTCCCGTGCGGTGGCTAGAAGGCGCCTTCCACGAAGGCCTTCAGCTGGGGCTTGGGCTGGCCACCGATGAGCTTGTTCACGGGCTTGCCGTCCTTGAAGACGATGAGCGTGGGGATGCTCATGATGCCGAACTGGCCGGCCACCTGGGGATTCTCGTCCACGTTCATTTTCACGAACTTGGCCTTGCCGGTCATCTCGGCGGCCAGCTCGTCGAGGACGGGGGCGATCATCTTGCAGGGGCCGCACCAGGGCGCCCAGAAATCCACGAGGGTGACGCCCTGGGCGACGGCCTGGGGGAACTCAGCGTCGGTGATGTGGGCTACGAGATCGGACATCAGAACTCCTTTCAAGTTCAGGTTCAGGGGATGGGCAGGGGGCCGTCGGGATTGGCGCCCCCCCATTGGGCGATGGTGAAGATGTTCATGTAGCGCTCGTTCGTCTCTCGCAGGCGCTGGGCGAGGACTTCGCACAGGGCGTAGAGGATCTTCAGGGCGAGCTTGTGGTAGGCGTCGATGACGGAGCGGAGTTCCTGGAGCGGGATGAAGAACAGGTCCGAGTCCTCATTGGCGATGGCGTCCGCGGCGCGGGCGGCCGAATCGATGAGGGCCATCTCTCCGAAGAAGGCGGGGGCTTCAAGGACCGCCAGGGCCTCCTCGCCCGTGGCGCCCTGTTTGGAGATCCGGACGGACCCCTTCATGACCACGTAGAGGCCGTCGCCGGGATCACCCTCCCGGAAGAGGACCTCGCCGGCCTTGGCCGAGCGGACCTGGCCGATGATGAGGATCTGCACCCGTTCGGACTCGTCCAGATTCCTGAACAAGGGCGATTGGGTCAAGAAGGCGGCGTCGATCAACGCTGATCCGTGGAGAGGGGGGCCGCGGTGGGTTCCAGTGGCACGTGGGCGCAGAGGTCGAGGCCGAAGCCACGGAGGCCAATGTACTTGGTTTCATGCCGGCTGAGGAGGCGCATTTTCCCGATGCCAAGCTGCCGGAGGATCTGGGCGCCCACGCCGAAATCGCGGTCGCTCATGGCCTGGGGCTGGACTGGGCCTTCGTCGGCCACCCCGGGGGTGTGGGCATGCCGCCGCAGGTAGACCATGGCGCCGCAGCCGTCCTTGGCGAGCACGGCCATGGCCTTCTGGAAGAGACCGGTCTCGAATCCATGCAGGTCGTCAGGCAGCGTCTCGACGTGGACGCGCACCAGCGGCGCTTCGGCCTGGGCGAGGTCGCCGTGGACGAAGGCCAGGTGGCTGCCCCCATCTAGCAGGCTTTGGAAGCGGTGCACTTTCAGCTCCCCCCAGAGGCTGGTCATGGTACGGACCTCCAGCAGCTTCACCAGGGGCTCCTGGCGCAGGCGGTAGGCCACCAGATCGGCCACGGTCACCAGCAGCAGGTCGTGCTGCTGGCAGAAGGGCACCAGGTCCGGCACCCGGGCCATGGTGCCGTCGTCCTTCATGATTTCGCAGATGACGCCGCTGGGGTGGAGGCCCGCCAGGCGGGCCAGGTCCACGCTGGCCTCGGTCTGGCCCGTACGGGTGAGCACACCGCCGGGGCGGGCCCGCAGGGGGAAGACATGGCCGGGCTTCACGAAGTGCTGGGGCTTGGCGTCCGGGGCGATGAGGGCCTGGATGGTGCGGGACCGGTCCTGGGCGCTGATGCCGGTGGTGGTGCCCTCCCGGGCTTCCACGGACACGCAGAACGCCGTCTCGAAGGGGCTGGTGTTGTCCCGGACCATGAGGGGGATCTGCAGGCGGTCCAGCGCCGGGCCTTCGAGGGCCGCACAGATCAGACCCCGGCCGTGGGTGGCCATGAAGGCGATGGCCTCAGGGCTCACATGCTCGGCGGCCAGGGTGAGGTCGCCCTCGTTCTCACGGTCCTCGTCGTCCACCACCACCACCATCCGGCCTTGGCGGATGGCTTCGATGGCTTCCTCGATGGAGGCGAAGGGGGAGTCGGGACGGGCGCTCATAGGACACCCAGCATCGCTCATGAGACCTTCTGGGGGAAGGGCGCACCCGGCGGTATGTGCGCAGTCCTATGGTATGGTTGGGCATCCGATTCACCTTCACGAGAGGAACAGCCCATGTCACAGGGTGTGATCCAAGGCTCCATGCGCGAGGCGCCGCTGCCCGACATCATCCAACTCGTGAGCCAGGGCGGGAAGTCGGGTTGCTTCCACGTGCAGCAGGAAGCCTCCAAGGCCCGCATCTACCTGAAGGACGGCCGGATCATCCACGCCGTGACCCACGCCGGCGAAGGCTTCGAGGCCCTCATGGAAGTGGCGCTTTGGATCGAGGGCACCTACCGCTTCGAGGAAGTGGTGCCGGACGTTCCGAACACCATCACCAAGCCCAATGCTTCCATCCTGATGGAGCTTGGACGGCGCATGGACGAGTGGCGGGTGATCAGCCAGAAGGTGCCTTCGGTGGACCTCTATCCGGCTTCGACCCTCCTGCCGGGTGAAACCCCGCACGACGTGAACCCCCGGGAGGCCCGCCTCCTCGGCATGGCGACCGGCTACTACACCGTCTCGGAGCTGGCGGAACTGGCGCAGAAACCCGTGCTCACCGTCGCGAAGGATCTCTACGGCCTGGTGATGGCCGGGCACGTGGTGATGAAAGGGCTCCGTTCCGGCAAGCCGCCGAAGGTGGATGCCCCGGCCACGGAGACCGTGCGGGAACTCACGCCCGTGTCCGCCCTCCTGGGCACCGCCCCGGCCGCCGGGCCGGTCACCCCGGAATCCCGGGAGGACGAGACCGCCATCGTGCGCCTGCAGGCGCCGCTCCCCGTTCCGCAGATGCAGGGCTTCCCCGAGAGCGACGAGCCCCTTCCGGAGACGGTGGGTGGCGGCGTGGCCGGCGCGCCCCCGCCCATGGCGGCGCCCAAGCCCGCGCCGGTGGTGGACGATCCCCAGCGCATGGTCAAGCTGATGAACTTCACCCAGCGCATCGCTCAGGCTGCGAAGATGGTGCTCCCCGAGGGCCAGCACGAAATGGTCAACCGCCTCCAGGCCAAGGCCACCCAGCAGATCATCTCGGGCGATGGCCCCGAGGCCGTGAAGGGACTGGCGCTGGCCATCAGCCGCGGCGCGGTGGATGCCGGTTGCGACGCCGACATGGTCCGCACCCTCAACACCCACCTCAAGGCGCTCTTCTCCACCAAATAGGCTTCCCCATGATTTCGCGCTTCCTGTTTGGCCTCGTGGCCGCTGTCCTGCTGCTCGCCACCGGATGCAAAGAACCTGATGGCGCCACCGGAGGCACGAGCGGGGCGGCCCTCTACGCCTACGACAGCGCCACCTCCACGGTGCTCGTCTTCTCCGACCTGAGCACCGTGTACGACGGCACCGCCGCGACGGTAGCGCCCAGCAAACAGATCACCTCCTCTGTGTTCAGCAGCAAGATCAGCAGCCTCGCCTGGGGCGGCCTCTGCCTGGATTCCACCAACGCCTACCTCTACCTCGTCTCGGATTCCGGAAACATCGTCCGCGTGCGCAACATGCGCTCCCAGAGCGGGGCGGTGAGCAGCCTGGATGTGGTCTCCTTCAGCCTCTCCAACTCCGGCCGCCTCTCTGGCTCCACCTTCGGGCAGGCCGCCCTGGATCCTTCGACCGACACGCTGTACATCACCGAGAACAGCGGCAGCGGTACGCAGATCTGGGTCGTGGCCAATGCCAGCAGCCAGGTCCAGGACGCCTCCGTCACCCTCCAGGCGTTGCAGATGAGCGGCGACAGCGGCGGCACCGGCGTCGCCGCCGGCTCAGGCTCGGTCTATGCCTTCATGCTGGATGGCAGCACGGTGGGCACCGTGGTGACCTACTCGGGACCCCGTCTCCGCAAGGGCACGGCTTCGGCTTTCACGGATGCCAACACCCTCATCGGCAGCGCCACCCTCCTCGGGAAATACGGCTCCCTCGCCCTGGACACCAGCGGCAAGCTCTTCGTGGCCCGCCACAACACGGACGCCGGCGCCACCACGGCGCCCATCCAGGTCTTCACCACGGGGTTGTTCGGGCAGGCCTACAATCAGGCGCCCACCACCACCCTCGGCGATGCCACGGCCCAGGCCGATCTCCGGGTCATCGCCCATGCCGGCGCGAAAGACTGGCTCGTGGGCCTCCGGGGAAATGGCAGCACCTCGTACGGCACGATCTTCGTCTGGAAGTCACCCACCGGGGGCACCGCTGCCAAGACCATCACGGTCTCGCCAGCCAGCTCTCTGTTCAAGGGCGTGGCTGTGGACGGGAACGCCTCGTGACGGGCCTGCGCCTGCTGGGTCTCCTGATCCAGGACGTGCTTCGCGACCTCCTCCGCCACCGCGGCCAATACGTGCTGGCGGTTCTCACGCTGGCTTCGGGCCTGCTGCTGGCCGGGGGCGGCCTGCTGCTGGTGGAGAGCCTCGATCGCTTCGTGGGGCGCCTCGAGGGCATGGCCAAGGTGGTGGCCTACGCCGCCGAGGGCCGCAGCCTGGACGAGACCGCCGGCCGCCTGAAGCGGGATCCGCGTTTCCGCGAGGTGCGCCGCATGTCAGCCGAGGAGAACCGGAAGCGTTTCCTCTCGGCCACCCGCGAGGCGGGCCTGCTGCTGGAGAGCGCCGGCCAGGATGCCCTGCCCGAGAGTCTGGAGCTGACCCTGCGCCAGGACCTGGCCTCCGGCGGCAAGGCCGTGGAGGTGGGCGAGAGCCTGCGGGGCATGCCGGGCGTGGGCGATGTGCTGGTGGACCAGGAGCGCCTGGAGAACCTCCAGCGCATGGCCCGCATGCTGCGCTCCGCCCTCGCCACGCTCGGCGTGGTGCTGCTGCTGGCCGCCGGCTTCGCCACGGGCAACGTGATCCGCATGAGCATCCTCGCCCGGGAGGAGGAGATCTCGATCATGCGACTGGTCGGCGCCTCGGAGAGCTTTATTCGCACGCCGCTGCTCATCGAAGGCGCCTTCCTGGGCCTGGTGGGCAGCCTGCTGGCCTTGCTCGGGCTCTTCGGCCTCTGGTTCCCACTCTCGCGGGGCGTGGGTGGCCTGTCGCCCCTGCTGGTGGAGCTGGCCCGGCTGGGCTTCTTTTCCTGGGGCAGCATGGTCCTGCTGGCCTTCGTGGGGGCCGCCACCGGCGCCTTGGGCGCCCTCTGGGCCTTCTGGGCCACCCGCAAGGCCCAGCGCGAGGAAGAGGCGCTCATGGAAGGGGCCAGCTAGGTCGCCATTCTCAGCGCTTCCGGCCCCGCCCGAAGGCGGCTTCGAATTCCGCCAGGGCCACTGGATCGCTTTCGCGCTGGAGCGGCTCCCAGAACTCCAGGGGGTGGCTCTCGGCGAATTCGCTGCCCTGGGCGATGTTGAAGAAGATGTAGGCGATGAACTCCTCCTGCCGTTTCTGGATGTAGCTCCGGAACGGACGGCTCAGGAACCCCAGGAGGGCGCTGTCCAGGGCCGTCCAGGTCTGGAGCTCGCCCTCCAGGCCCTTGGGCCCCTCGTGATAGCGGTAGGCGGTGATCATCTTCGCGCCCACCGCCATCGGGTTGCCCATGCGTCCCCGCTCCACGCGGCCATCCGCCAGGTAGATCCGGTAGCCGGGCCGCTTGTAGATGAGGGTCATGGTGCCGTGCAGGCCCTTGAGATCATCGACCGTGAAGGAGGCCGGCGGGATCTCGAAGGTGTAGAAGGTGGGCACGAACTGGCAGTAGCGCCACATGGCGGCGCAGAGACGGGGACGGTCGTAGAGTTTCTCCACCGTGGCCAGGCGCACCTTCCGGGGCGGCGTCTTGATCTGGAAGGTGAAGTCCAGGCGGTCGAGGATGTCCTGGACCGCGGCCCGGTGCTGGGGCGCCAGGGCATCCAGAGGCAGCCGCTCCTGGGCGCGCAGGCCGGAGGCCAGGAGCAGAAGACTGAGGAACGGGGGGGCCACCCGACGGCGCATGGCTCCAGGCTATCCCAGCTAGGGCTCTGGTGCCGAAGCCTGGGCCAGCGCCTCAAGGGCCTGGGCGCCGATGAGGCCTTCGGAGGTGCCCCGCAGCGAGCAGCAGTGCCGCGCGGCGAGTTGGCCGCGGCGGATGGATTCGGCCAGGGGGCGTCCCTCCAGCACGTGGCTGGTGAGGAAGCCCACGGCGAGGGAATCACCGGCGCCGTTGGTATCCACCACGGGCAGGTCCGAAGGCCCCGGCGGGAAGAACCGGATGCCCTTCCGGGTGCCCAGGGCGCACCCTTTGGCGCCCATGCCGGAGATCACGATGCGCCCCGGCCGGTCTTGGAGGAAGCACCGGATCAGGGGGGCAGGATCGGCGTGGTTGGCGGCCGAGAAGAACAGGATGTCGGACTCGCGGATGAAGTCCCGCCGGTAGGCGTCTTCCGGGTCCACCACATCCTGGAGGTCGCAGGCCACCACCAGGCCCAGCTCCCGGGCCACGGGCAGAAGATGGCGGGCCCAGTCTGCCAGATGCGCATGCACCAGCCTGGCGCCCGCCATGACCTCGCGGCAGCGGACCGGATCAGGCTGGAGGCCCGAGGCCGCGCGGGCGTCGTAGAAGTTCTTCCGGCGGCCGTCGGGATACATCACGTTGACGCTGCGGGCCGTTCCGGCGGGATCCGTGAACACGCCACGGACATCGACGCCATCACGGGCGAAGGCCCCGCGCACCAGGTCGCCGCAGGGGTCGTCGCCGAGGTTTCCGATGAAGGCCACGCGCCGCCCCAGGGCCGCGTAGCCCCGGCTGGCGTAGACGCCCGCCTGGCCGGGCGTGTCGAGGTTCTCGGTGAAGTTGGCCTCGACGCTCCAGTCCACCTCCCGGCCCGGCAGGAAGACGTTGGTGTCCACCCCGGCGCAGCCGAGAACCACCACTTCCGGGGAGGCCCTCAGCCCTTCCATCGCCGGATGTCCGACTCGGAGAGCCCGAGCTGGTCGAGCACGCGGGTCGCAAAGGTGTCGAACAAGTCGTCCAGAGACTTCGGACCGCTGTAGAAGCCGGGCATGATCGGCATGACCACGCCGCCCGCGTCGTGGACGCGCAGCATGTTCTCCAGGTGGATGCGGTTCAGGGGCGTTTCCCGCAGGCAGACCACCAGGGGGCGGCGCTCCTTGAGGCAGACATCCGCCGCGCGGCTCACCAGGGATTCGCTCACGCCCGCGGCGATGCGGCCCAGGGCGCCTGCGCTGCAGGGCACGATGGCCATGCCGTCGTGGCGGTACGAGCCCGACGAGATGTCGGCGCCCAGGTCGCGCTCGTCGCGCAGGCCCACCTTGGGCATGGCCGCGAGGTCCTTCGGCGTCAGCCCCGCCTCATCGAAGAGGCAGCGCTTTCCGGTGGGGGAGAGCAGCAGGGCGACGTGCTCCACCGCCGGGTTGGCGGAGAGCCGCCGGAGGACGGCCACGCCGAAAGCCGAGCCGGAAGCTCCCGTGATGGCGAGGGTGAAGCGCAGTCCCATGGTGGCTACTCCACGGCGGGTCGGTAGGGACCGAAGAAGATGGCGTTGAAGAGCAGGCGCCGGGTGAACGGCGTCTGGGCCCGGAAGACCGGATCGCCCGCCAGCAGGATGACGGTGCCCAGGCCGGACCGCTCGCGGATGGCCCAGGCGGTCTGCTGCAGCTTGGCTTCCATGGCCTTGGGCAGGAGGCCGGAGACCTTCAGATCCTCCTTGGCGAAGTAGAGGGGGTTCTCGCCGCCCTGGCTCAGCTCGAGGATGGGATCGCTGGTGTCCAGCACGGCCGCGCCCTGCTCTGCGTGCAGGCCCCAGGCCAGGGGATGGGAGCCGTCCACGCGGACCTTCAGGAAGGCGCCGGGGATGCTCTCCTCCAGGGCGCGGTCCTCCCGCTTGTCCCAGGGGCGCACCAGCTCGGCGGGATCGGCCTTCGGCGCCTCCCGTTTGGGATCTTTCTCCTTCAGCCGGGCCTCCTCGGCGGCCTTGGCCAGCAGGTGGTAGCCCGTGGGGGTCAGCCCCGCCCGGGAGGCGTAGGCGGCGCCACCCTGGAAGGCCAGCAGGGTACCGCCCTCGGCGATCCAGGCCTTCAGCTTGGCCGTGCCGCCCTCGCCGAGCACCTGCTGCCAGGCCCTGCCCTTGGCGCTGTCCTGACCGTGGCTGTCGTCCACCAGCACCATATGGGTGAAGCGCGCCAGCGGCGTGGAGCCCAGGCGATCCGCCCGCAGCTGCACGAAGGGCAGGCCCGCCTCGGTGAGGGTGTGGGCCAGGGCGCCGAAGGCCGTGGCATCCGAGGGCCGGTCCATGAGCACGGCCACACGCGGCGCCTTCAGGAGGAGGGCGCGGTTTGAGCCGAGATCAGGCCCAGAGGTCATCTGGGCCGTGTCGGTGGGCAGGACGGGATGGCCATTCCGCTGGCCCAGGGCCTCGAGCCGGCCCTTCAGGCCGGGGGGATTCCCGCTCTTCCGCAGGACGATGGTGCCCGCGCCGAGCGTCTGGCCGCGGAACTGGGCGGGTTCGGCCAGGGCGGTGGCCTTGAACCCCTCCAGCAGCAGCGTCGCCAGGGTGCGCTCCGTGCCTTCATGGCCGGCGGGCAGCAGGTAGCCCCAGGCGGCCTCGGCGAGGCCGGTGGGCGCAGGTTCCAGTCGGGCGGCCGTGGCGACCTTGGGCCGGACCTTGGCGCGCCAGGCGGGCACGTGGAAGGTGATGGGCAGGCTCCAGGCGGTGATGTCGTAGCTGGGCTTGGGGCCCATGTGGGCCTCGCCTTCGAGCAGGGCCTGGGCCAGGGCGCCCCTGGGTTGATCCAGCGGCACCAGGTAGCTGCCCGCGGGCAGGCCGGTGGATCGGGCCAGGCCGATGGGATCGAGGCCGGTGGTGGCCAGCTCGGCGGTGGTGCGCTGCACCTCGATGCCGTTGCGCGCCAGAAGCGCAGCCAGGTCGCGGGCGCGAGCCGGGTCATCCCCTTCGGCGAAGAGGAAGGCGCCGGCCCTGTCGCCCAGGGCCACCTGCTCGCGCCGGGCCCGCTGGAAATCAAGAAGGAGGTTCTGGCGCTCGGCCGCGGCGGTGGCCACGGTGGCGAGGCTGGCCGCGGCGTGGCGCTGGACGCGGCTCTCCAGGGTGAGGACTTCGCCATCCGCACGTCGATAGGCCATGCCGCCCTGTCCGGCCACTTCGAAGGTCATGCCCACGGCGCCCTGGAAGGTGGGCCAGGAATCCCCGTAGCCCGGGTAGAAGAGGTCGAACACGTCGCGGCTGAAGTAGGCCCAGCCCCGGGTGTCGAAGGCCTGGGCCACACCCTTGCCGAAGGCCGCCTGCCAGCGCCCCGAGAAGGCCTTGGGCAGGGCCTCATGGATGGGCTGCATGGTGGGGGGGAAGTAGTAGGTCGTCTCCGGCCACATCTCATGGAAGTCCGCCAGCACCTGGGGATTCCATTGGAGGAAGGCCGTGGTCTTGGCGCGCGTCTCGCCCTGGGTTTGCCAGACCCAGTCGCGGTTCAGGTCGAAGAGGCGGTGGTTGAAGCGGCCGGTGGGCCACCGGGAGGTGTTCTGGGCGTCCACTGGATCGTTGGCGTTGAAGGGGGTGGTGGCCTCGGCGACGCCTTGGAGGTGACGGGCCCGTCCATCCGGGTTCTGGGTGAGATCCATGAGGATCACGACCTGGTCCAGCTGCTTCAGCACCTCGGGGCTGCGGGCCGCGGCGAAGTGGTAGGCCACGGCCAGGGCGGCTTCGGAGCCGGAAACCTCGGAACCATGGACGGAATAGCCTAGCCATACGAACACGGGACTGGTCTTGGCGATGCGCCGGGCTTCCTCCTCGGAGCAGGTCCGCGGCTCCGCGAGCCTGGCGTTCAGCGCCTTCCATTCTTCGAGGCGCTTCAGGTTCGCGGGCGAGGTGATCACGAGGAAGGGCTGCTCGCGCCCTTCCTCGGTGGTGTTCAGGGTGCTCAGCTGGACGCGGTCTGGCGCGGCGGCGGCGAGGCTCCGCGCGTAGGCGAGGAGGGCCTCCTGGCTCGTGTAGCGCTGGCCCAGGCTGGGCTGGGGCACCTCGGGCCGGTGGTCGGAGGGGGGCAGCAGGCCAGCCGGCAGGCTGGCGGCGAGGGTGGAGGCGCAGAGCAGGGCGGGGAGGTGCCGGGCGCCCATGCTCAGTCCAGCTCGAGGAAGGCCGGGCCGGCGTTGGTGATGGAACCGGCGCCGAAGGTGATTACCAGATCCCCGTTCTGGGTGTGGCGCTTTAGGGCTTCCGGCAGGTCCTCCACCCGGCCCACCAGGTGGACCTCCTTTTGGCCGTGGGAGTGCAGGGCCTCGACCACGGTGGCGCCGTCCACGCCCTGGAGGGGTTGTTCCCCGGCGGGGTAGATGTCCGTGACGAAGACGGAATCGGCCTCGAAGAAGGCGGTGCCGAACTCGTCCAGGAGGGCCTTCGTGCGGCTGTAGCGGTGGGGCTGGAAGGCGGCCACCAGGCGGCGCTCGGGGAAGCCGGCGCGGGCCGCGGCCAGGGTGGCCGCGATCTCCGTGGGATGGTGCCCGTAGTCGTCCACCACGAGCACGCCTCCCCGCTCGCCCTTCAGGTGGAAGCGGCGGTCGGCACCCGTGAAGCTGGAGAGGCTGGCCCGGATGACATCGGGCTCGACATCGAGCTCCAGGGCGATGCCGATGGCCGCCAGGGCGTTCAGCACCATGTGGTGCCCGGGGACGCCCAGGCTGAAGGCGCCCAGGTCTGCGCCCTGGGCCGTCACCTTGAAGTGGGTGCGGAAGCCCTCCTGCCGTATCTCCCGGGCCCGGATGTCCACCTGCGGGTGGGTGCCGTAGGTGCAGACGCGCCGCTTGAGGCGCGGCCGCACGGCGGCGGCGTTGGCATCGTCCAGGCAGAGGAAGACGGAGCCGTAGAAGGGCACCTTGTTGGCGAAGGCCACGAAGGCCTCCTGGATCTCGTCCAGGTCCTTGTAGTGGTCCAGGTGCTCACGGTCGATGTTGGTGATGACCGCCAGGGTGGGATTCAGCATGAGGAAGCTGCCATCGCTCTCATCGGCCTCGGCCACCAGGAAGGGGCCCTTGCCGAGCTTGGCGTTGCTGCCGATGGTGCCGAGCTTGCCGCCGATGACGATGGTGGGGTCGATGCCGCCCTGGTTGAGCACCTGGGCCACCATGCTGGTGGTGGTGGTCTTGCCGTGGGAACCTGCCACGGCGATGCCGTATTTCATGCGCATGAGTTCGGCCAGCATCTCGCCCCGGGGGATCACCGGCACCTTGGCGGCGTGGGCCGCCACGACCTCCGGATTGTCGCCCTTCACCGCGCTGCTGATGACCACGACCTGGGCCCCCTCAATGGCCCGCCTCTCATGGCCCAGGTGCACAGTGATGCCGAGGCTGCGCAGGCGCTGCGTGGCCGCGCTTTCTTTGAGGTCAGAGCCGGAGACCTGGTAGCCCAGGTTGACGAGCACCTCGGCGATGCCCGACATCCCGATGCCGCCGATGCCCACGAAATGGATGTGCTGGATCTTGCCGAACACCTGGGAGCCCCCATGTTTGAATGGGCCAGCATACCGCCATGCCGGCTGCTCTGAGATGGATGGCATGGGTCTGGCATGATGGAGGTTCCATTCCGTTCCAAGGAGGTGTGCGATGCGAACCAGGTTTCCGCAACACCGTTGCATGGCGGCAGTTGCCGCGCTGGCCCTGGCCTCGGCCCTCTGTGGCGCTTCGCCACAGGAAGGCAAGGTGCCACGCCCACAGCCCATGTCTCCGCGGGACAAGGGCAGCAACGTCACCCTGCCGGCTCCCACGCCCCAGACCAGCCGGGAGCCTGAGGCCCGGCTTCCCAAGCCCGGCATCATCCACCGGACCACAGATCCCGTCCGGCCACGGGTGAACAAGGTCAGCTACTATCCCGGCACCCGCACCCTCATCCCGCCCCCGTGGGCCCGGTGCACTTCGATGCCCACCCTGGGCTACTGGCGCGGCCGCGACCTCATGGCCGAGATCCAGTGGATGTCCCGGAGCGGCTTCATTCCGGTCAGCCCCATCGGGGACAGCGTCGACCTCCTCACCGACTACGTGCAGACACCGGCCGGCTGGCGCGCCTACGGCATCTCGGTTCCCGCTGGTGGCACCGTCCAGGTGGAGGTCCAGCACCCCAAGACGGCCTGGTTCCGCCTCCTGCTCGTGGACAAGTGGGGCACCCCCGGGCCCGGGATGTTGCAGGCCGCCATCGCCCATCAGCCCGTGATGGTCACCTACAAGAACCCGAAGGATGAGGCCACGGCCATCTACATCATCGTGGACGACCCCGCCTGGTGGTCCGATGCGAAGGATCCCTACACCCTGGCCATCCGCCGGGACTGGGACCCCGCCAAGACGGACCTCAGCCAGGTGAAGATGGTTGCCGGGCTCTGGGGTGCCAGCCCCAGCGTCAGCGCCGAGTTCCGCGGACCGAGCCTGACCGGGCCGGCGGTCTATCCGCGTTGATGCTGTCCGGGGGGCCCACGCTGCGCGCATACCCCCGGGACCCCGCGTGAAGACCCGGCTGAGCCGGGTCTTCGCTTGCTCGTTCACCTTCTTCCGTGGGGCTCATGTCCAGGGACACGCCCCGGTCACCTGCATGCGGAAGGCGCGCGGCTCCACGGTGAGTTCGGCGCGATCCCGCTCGGGGACGGGCTCGCCATCCAGATGCCAGGGCAGGGGGCGTTCTAGGCGGAGGATGGCCTGGCGGAAGCGTCCCTCATGGCGGAGCGCGGTGCGTCCACCCTCGCGGAAGAGGACATGGGCCTCGGTCAGTAGGTCGAACCAGGAGGGGCGCGCCAGGGTCGCCCACTGCAGGGCTCCGTCCGTGGGATCGGCTCCCGGGGCGATCCACAGGCCTGAACCGTACTGGGGGAGGTTGGCCAGGCAGAGGCTCCAGGCGGCTTCCGGCAGCTCAGGCTGCGGCCCTTGGAAGGCGGCCCGGATGCGCGCCAGGCGCCCCTGCTCACCAGGCATGGACTCAGTCTGGGCCTCCCAGGCGAGCCGGGATTCCGGCCAGCTGCGCCACAGCTGCCAGCAGGCCCGGGCGTAGGTGGCGAAACCCCGGCCGGGCATCGCATCGAAGCGGTGGGCCACGGCCGCCTCGAAGCCCGTGCCGCAGAGGTTCAGGAAGGGCTCGCCATCCAGGCGCGGCAGGTCCATGCGCAGCTCCCGGCCCTCCAGCAGGCGCCGCAGCGCTCCCGCGGGCTCCAGGGGCGTGCGAAGGCCGCGCACCAGGCCATTGCCACTGCCGCCGGGAATCGCCGCCAGGGGCACCGGACTGCCGCGCTGGATCAGGGCCTTGGCCGCGTGATGAACGGTGCCGTCTCCCCCCCAGACGAAGAGGGGACCTTCCGCGCGGCGGGCCTGGGCGATGGCAGGCTCGAAGTCCCAGGGCGGACCGAAGGGCAGGGGTTCCACCCGTTTTCGCAGCTCCTCCGGCAGTGGGCTCAGGAGGGCGTCGGGATCCTTGGAGGAGGTGCCGGAAGCCGGGTTGAAGAGAATGGGCAGCTTCATGCGCGGAACCGCTCTGGCGGCGCCTCCAGCCGTAAATCCTCTCCCGTGACCGGATGCTTGAGCCCCAGGCGCCAGGCGTGGAGCCACAGTCGGTCCGAGGTGGCGCCACCGTAGAGGGTGTCGCCCACGATGGCATGGCCCAGGTGGACGAGGTGGACGCGGATCTGGTGGGTGCGGCCCGTGTGGATGCGCGCCACGATCCAGTGGCCGGGCACGAGGCCGGCCGTTTCCCCGGCGGTGGCGGGACGGAAGTCCGTGCGGGCGGAGCGGGGCTCGATGAGATCCCCCTGGGTGCCGAAGCGGCCGGGATCGGCGCCCCGGATGCGGCCGATGGGGGCGTCCACGGTGCAGGCCTCCAGGGGCGCGGAGATGCGGGCCAGGTAGAGCTTCTCCAGGTCGCGGCCCGCGAAGGCCTCGGCCAGGCCCTTGTTGGCCTTCGGATCCTTGCCCAGCACCAGCAGGCCCGACGTGCCCTGGTCCAGGCGGTGGTGGAGGTACAAGGTCAGGTCCGGGTGCTGGGTCTTCAGCAGGGCCAGAAGATCGTGACGGTCCGTGGCCCAGGTACCCTGGGTGGCGATGCCCGCGGGCTTGTCCACGGCGAGGATCCACGCATCCTCGAACACCACGGGAATGGCCGTGGTGGGCACCGGCGGCAGGTCGGGATCGAAGGCCACGCGCACCTCGATACCGGGCTTCACCACCTTGCCGGCCACCTTCACGCGCTTGCGGTCCACCTGGACGCCCCCCAGCTTCAGGGCCTCGCGGGCCGAGCGCCGGGACAGCTCCGTGCGCTTGGCGATGAGCTGATCCAGGCGCAGCTCCGCGTCCTCGGGGTCCACGGTGAAGGTCCATTTGCGCAGCGTCATGGACTCAGGGTACCCGCAAGGGCCGCTTGCCTCGAAAAGCGAGGCACATTGGCCGCGACCTTTGGCATGCTGGAGGGTGGAGGCTCCCATGATCCGAATGCTTCACGCCGGGCTGTTGATGGCTGTGACGATGCTGGCCACTGCCGCCGACCTTCCCCTGTCGGGCTGGGCGCTGAAGCCGGGCTCCACGGCGAGTGTATCGGGCCTGCGCCTGGCGGCCCCCGCCGGGGGAACCGAAGCCACCCTGGCCTCGGGCCCGGTGCCCCTGAAGGTGGGCGAGCTCTACCGACTGAGCGCGAGGATCAAAGCGGAAGGCGTGACGGCTGATCCGCTGGCCCGCTACCCGACCGCCTTGGGCGCCTGCCTCTCCATGGAGAGCTTCCCCTTCACCAACGCCTCGCAGAGCGTCGCGGGCACCTCGGAGCGCCAGGTTTCGCTGCTGTTCCTGGCCACCAGCCCCACGGACCGCGTGCAGCTGCATCTGGGCCGCAACGGCAAGGCCACGGGCACGGCCACCTTCAGCGCTGTGAAGCTGGAGAAGGTGGAGGATGTCACGGCCTTCATCCCCATGGAGACCGTGCGCTGGGCGGGCAAGGGCTTCCGCTACGAGATGGGCGGCTGGACCTTCCTGCACATCGAGGGCGCGCCCTACGCCCGGGGCCGGCAGCACGGCGAGCTCATGGCCGAGGAGATCGTGCGCTACATCACCAAGCTGGGTGTGCTGAAGAACACCGCCGACCCGGTGCGGGGGTGGGCCGACCAGCGCCAGACGGCCGATGCGCTCTTCTTCCGCAAGTACGACGTGGAGTACCTGGAGGAGATGAAGGGCATCGCCGACGGCGCCGTGAAGGCCGGGGCGAAGTTCCGGGGGCGGGACCTCGACCTGCTGGACATCGTGACGCTGAACAGTGCCGTGGACATGAGCCAGCTGCAGGAGGGCCTCAACCATGCGGCGCACCCGCTTACCAGCCGCACCTTCATGACCGGCGACGACGAGGCGGAGAAAGCCGGGAAAGGCGACCACTGCTCGTCCTTTGTCGCCACCAAGGGGGCCACCCGGAGCGGCCGCTTCATCTTCACCCAGCTGTTCATGTGGAACGGCTACACCGGCACCGAGTGGGGCGTGATGCTCGACATCGTCCCGGAGAAGGGGCACCGCGTGGTGATGCAGACCTTCGCCGGCGGCATCCACAGCGGCACGGACTGGTACATCAACGGCTCGGGCCTGGTGATCGGCGAGACCACCGTGGGGCAGACGCCCTTCAATCCCGAGGGCACGCCCCAGAGCAACCGCATCCGCAAGGCCGCCCAGTACGCCGCCACCATCGACGAGGCCGCCGCCATCCTCTTCAGGCAGAACAACGGCCTCTACACCAACGACTGGACCATGGCCGACACCAAGACCGACGAGGGCGCCTGCTTCCTGCTGGGCACCGAGAAGACGAAGATGTGGCGCACCGGCACCAAGGGCAAGCCCGCGGACACGCCGGGCCATCACCGCGACTTCATCTGGGCCAACAACAACAACCGCGATCTGGATGTGCGCGGCGAGTACGGCGCCAATCCCGAGAACGCACCGGCCGATCTCGCCTTCAACACCTGGAACCGGGACATCGCCTTCCAGGAGGCCTTCAAGATTCATGGAAAGGGCGGCTTCGACATCGACAGCTCCACCCGCATCCTGGCCAGCAGCCCCATCAACCGGCCCCATGCCTGCGACGGCAAGCTCACCACCTCGGAGATGGCCGAGAAGCTGGTCTTCATCGCCCACCAGGGCAAGACCACCCTGCGCGAGAAGCTGGTGGGCGGCCGCTTCATCGCCGACCTGCCCGGCGCCACGCCCCATTTGACCCACGGGTACACCACGTTCAGTCCCATCTGGGTGACGGCGAAGCTCCAGGCCGCCAGGGCCGCCGGGCGGGAGGAGAAGCAGGCCAAGGCCACGCCTTCGCCGGATGTGAGCGGAATGAAGGACGCGTTCAGCTATGAGGCCAAAGGCCTCTGGTCCGGTACCGTGAAGCCCGCCAGGGATGCGGAGAATTGGTTCGTGAGCGCCTCCGCGGCCTACTGGCAGCAGCTCAAGGGCTTGCCCGCAGCGCCTGCCAAAGCCTTCGAGGCCCAGGCCGCCACCCTGGCAGACCTGACCACCCGCCACCTCTATCTGGATGCGAAGGAAGGCGCCCAGGCGCCCCTGGCCACCGCCACGGCCTACGACCGTTATGGCGCCTATCAGATCCCCCGCATCCGTGGCGTCTTCGCCCTGCACCAGCTGCGGCTGCACCTGGGCAATGCCGCCTTCGCCAAGGCCATGCGCACGGCCCATGAACGCTTCAACGGGAAGCCCGCCCGCACCGCGGACCTGATCAAGGCCCTCTCCGACGGCGCCGGCCGCGACGTGGCGCCCCTCCTGAAACCCTGGCTGGAGCGCGCCGATCTGCCCACGCCCCAGATGAAAGTGGAGATGAAGAAGGCCGAATCCGGCTACACCGTGACCCTCACGGTGGACCAATCCGGCTTCGCCTATCCCTTCATCGCCTCCGTGAACCTGGAGACCGCCAAGGGTGCTCGCCTGGAGCGCATCCAGATGACCGGCGCCACCGGCACCTTCACCTTCCCCAGCGAGGCCGAGCCCACCCGGGTGACCTTCAATGCCGGCCATGACATCCCCATGGCCCGCGCAAACTTCTGGGTGCTCGGCAATGTGCTGGACGACTGGACGGCCACGCGGCTGATCTATGGCACCGCCCGCGAGGTCGAGGCCCAGCGCACCCTGGCCCTGCAGTACCGCGACACCCTGGCCGAACTGACCACGGAAGTGCTGCTGCCCGTCCAGGCCGATGCCGAGGCCAGCGATGCGGACCTGGCCGCCAGCGACCTCCTCGTCTTCGGCGGGCCCGCCGACAATGGCCTGGCCGCCCGGCTCCAGGCCGAGGGCCGCCTTCCCGTCGAGGCCGGTTCGGGCTGGTTCAAGTGGCAGGGGCGCACCTATGGGCGTCCGGACGACGGCCTCATTGCCGCCTTCCCCAATCCCTGGAATTCCAAGCGCATGATGGTCTTGATCTTGGCCAACAGCCGCATCCAGCAGTGGGCCATGACCAAGGCCTGGCCCCGGGGCCTGCCGGGCTGGGGGCTCTACCGTGGCGGCGACGTGCAGCTGAAGGGACATGCGCCCCTGGTCTCTCTGGACATCGCTGGTCAACAATAGAATTCCAGGATTCATCCAGGAAATCAGCCGGTTTCGTCCAGGTTTCCAAAACGCATGACAAGGCTGTTACAACAGGTCCTTCTTGGCTAGCATGGGCTGATCCACCCATGTCAATGCCAGAGGGACCTGCCATTGCGCTTTGAATCCGATCCGAGTCTGGGCCGCATCGACGGCGATACGGACCCCGGCCTCGACGCCAACAAACCCTACCTCCAGCTCAAGGCGATCCATCGCCTCGCCACGGCTGTGACCCGCGCGGCGACGATGGAGGAGATCTTCGAGGCCGCCATCCAGGGCATGGTCACGGCCCTTCCCATCACCCGGGCGTCCATCCTCACCTGGGGCGAGGATGACAGGATGCACTTCCGCGCCTGGATGGGGCTGAGTGACCGGTACCGCCGGGTCGCCGACGGCCACTCGCCCTGGAAGCGCGATGCCATCGAGCCCGAGCCCATCCTCATGGCCAATCCGTTTCTGGAGCCGCTCAGCGAAGAGCTCAAGGCCGTGCTTCAGAGCGAGGGCATCCATGGCCTCGCCTTCATACCGCTCCTGTACCAGGGGCGGCTGCTGGGCAAACTGATGGTCTACGCCGACCGGCCCGGAGACATCCGGTTCGACGTGGTGCAACTGGCCCAGACCCTCGCTGGCCACGTGGCCTTCTCCCTGGGCCGCAGGCAGGCCGAGGAGGACCACCGGACCACGGAGCGGCGGCTGAAGCGGATCCTGCGCAACCTTCCGGTGGTCTTCTACGATGCCGAGGTCCCGCATCCCATGGCGGTCACCTGGGTGAGCGAGAATGTGGCCGAGGTGACGGGCTACTCCGAAGAAGAGCTGCGGACGGTCTCCAACCTCTGGGACGAGAACCTTCACCCCGATGACCGCGGCTCGCTCCGCATGGCCTTGGATCAGACCCGCGTCGCGGGTTCGGCGGTTGTCGAGTACCGGCTGAAGCGGAAGGATGGCGGGTGGACCTGGCTCCTGGACCACATGGAGCGGGTCGATCTCAAGCCCGATGGCGCCATGCGCATCATCGGCGTGCTCACGGACATCAGCGCCCGCAAACTCCAGGAGGAATCCCAGAGGGAAAGCCAGCGGCTGGAGGGCGTCGGCCTCCTCGCAGGAGGCATCGCCCACGACTTCAACAACCTGCTCACGGCCATGACCGGCAGCCTGAACCTGGCGCAGATGAAGCTGCCTTCGGAAAGCCCGGTGCATGCGCACCTCGGCAACCTCGAGTCGATCCTGGAGCGGGCCTCCGACCTGACGCGCCAGATGCTGGCCTACAGCGGCCGGGGCAAGCTGCATGTGGCGGCGGTGGACATGAACCGGACCGTCCAGGAGATGACCGAGCTGCTGCGGGTCTCCATCTCCAAGCAGGCGCAGCTTCTGGTGATGCCGACGCCGCGGTTGCCGGCGATCCTCGCGGATGCCACCCAGATCCACCAGGTCGTGATGAACCTGATCACCAATGCCTCGGAGGCCATCGGGGAGCGCGAAGGCACCATCACCCTCTCCACCCGGGTGGAATTCCTGACGGCCAGCCAGCTGCCCCCGGCGCCACCATCCCCCCCCATGTCGCCAGGCAGCTACGTCGTGCTCGAAGTCAGCGATACCGGTTGCGGCATTCCGCCAGAGGCCCTCTCCCGGATCTTCGACCCCTTCTTCACCACCAAGGCCACGGGCCGGGGCCTGGGCCTTTCCGCTCTGTTGGGGATCCTGAGGGCCCACCAAGGCGGTGTGCGCGTGGCCAGCCGACCCTCCGGGGGGACCACGGTCACCATCTACCTGCCCTCCCACGACCCGGGGGAACCCCAGGTGAAGCCCACCAAACGGGCCCAGATCCTCGTGGTGGACGACGAGCCGATGATCCTCCTCAATGCTTCCGAGCTCATCGCCGGGCTGGGCCTCGACGCCGTCACCGCCAAGAATGGCCGGGAGGCCCTGGAGTGGATCCAGGGCAACCCCGACGGGTTCTCCCTGATCCTCATGGACCAGCTCATGCCGGGGGTCGACGGGCGCACCACGGCCCGGCTCATCCACCAGCTCGATCCGGAAGTGCCCATCATCCTCAGTAGCGGCTTCTCTCTGGAGACCAGCGAAGTGGGCGAGGGCATTTCGGGCTTCCTGCCCAAGCCCTACAGCCTGGCCCAGCTCCGGCGGGTCCTCAGCCAGTACGGGCTGGCCTAGATCGAGTACCCGTGGCTATCCACTTCCAGCGCCTGCTGCCGGGTGGCGAGGTCGGCGAGGGTGGTGGCTTTGAGTACGGCCCGGGCGGCTTCGGTGCTGCGGGTCCAGAGCTCGCGCACGGCCCGGGCGCCGTGGGTGGCGTCGGGTGGAAGACTCAGGCCGCCGAAGCGCCCTTCCAGGGCTTCCAGCACCTCCAGGGCGCTGATGTGGCTGGGATGCCGGGCCAGCTCGCAGCCGCCGCTGGGTCCGCGCTGGACCTTCACCAGCCCGGCGGTCTTGAGGCCGCCCAGCAGCACCCTCAGGAACTTGGGCGGAAGGCCTTGGCGGCCGGCGATGGCGTCCACCAGGATGGGGCCGCGCCCGGACTGCAGGGCCAGCTCCACCATGAGCTGCAATCCGTAACGTCCCTTGGCTGAACCCTTCATGACCGAACCTCCGATGCCATCCTGGCACAAATATATAATCAAAACAATTAACAAACTTGACAATTTTTCATTCCTTTCCATACTTCAGCATCCGCCCGTCAGGGTCGTCGAAGGAGATCGCCATGAGCCGCCCCACTGATCGCCCCAACCGCGTGGAACACGCCTACGAGCTGGTGGGCTACACCCCCGTGGTGCGTCTGAACCGCATCGTGCCGGCGGGCTCCGCCAAGGTCTACGTGAAGCTGGAGAGCGCCAACCCCGGCGGCAGCGTCAAGGACCGCATCGCCTTGAGCATGATCCAGGACGCCGAGGCACGCGGCGCCCTGAAGCCCGGCAGCACGCTGCTGGAAGCCACCAGCGGCAACACGGGCATCGGCCTCGCCTTCGTGGCGGCGGCCAAGGGCTACAAGATCACCCTGGTGATGCCCGACACCATGACCCAGGAGCGCCGCGCCCTCCTCAAGGCCTATGGCGCCACGCTGGTGCTCACGCCGGGCTCCGGCGGCATGAAGGCGGCCGTGGACAAGGCCCAGGAGCTGGCGGATGCCGATCCCAGCTACTTCCTGGTGCGCCAGTTCGACAACCCCGCCAACCCCGCGGTCCACCGCCGCACCACGGCCCTGGAGGTGCTGGAGCAGGTGCCCGAGCTCGACGCCTTCGTGGCGGGCGTGGGCACGGGCGGCACTGTCACCGGCGTGGGCGAGGTGCTGGCGGAGCGGAAGCCCGGCACCCTGGTCGTCGCCGTGGAGCCCGAGACCTCGCCGCTGCTGAGCACGGGGCAGGCGGGCCCCCACAAGATCCAGGGCATCGGGCCCAACTTCGTGCCCACCATCCTCAACCGGAAGGCTTTCCAGCGTGTGCGGCCCGTGGGCTACGACGAGGCCATCGCCATCTCCCGCCGCCTGGCCCGGGAGGAGGGCCTGCTCACCGGCATCAGCACCGGCGCCATCGTCTTCGCCGCCCTGGAGGTGGCGAAGGAGCTGGGCGAGGGCAAGACCGTGGTGGCCGTGCTCTGCGACACCGGCGAGCGCTACCTGACGCATCCCCTCTTCGCGGAGATCGATGGCCCTGCCATCTGAACCGGCTCTGATCCGGCACCACTCCGGCACCACCCAAGGGCTCTCCGGAGCCCTTGTTTTTTGGTCCAGGGGGCTTGACGGGGGTTTTATCTGACTTACTGTATTAGTTCACTGATACGGTAACCCCCACCCAGGAGGCACGGGATGAAGGCCCTTCTTCAAGTGGATCCCGCCGAAGCGGCCCCACTCTGGCGCCAGATCGAGGAGGGTGTGCGCCGCTTGGTGGCCTCCGGGGGCCTCGCGGCCGGAGCCCTGATGCCCTCGGTCCGGGACCTGGCCCGGGAGCTGGGGGTGAACCCCAACACGGTGGTGAAGGCGTACCAGCACCTCGTGGAGGCCGGCGTGCTGGCGGTCCGGCGGGGCGATGGCACCTATGTCGCAGACGCGCCCCCGGCTTTCCGCGCCAGCGAGCGGGCGGCCCTGCTGCGCGAGGGCGCGCTCCGGTTCGCCGCCACGGCCCTGACCACCGGATCGGATCTGCCCGAGGCGACCACCTTCCTGGCGGCCGCCTGGAAATCCATCACTCGCAAGGGAGGCAAGTCATGACGAGCCACCAGGCATTCCCCGCTGTGGACTGCCGGAACCTTAGCGTCCGCTACGGCCGGATCCAGGCCCTGGACCAGGCCTCCTTCACAGTGGAGCCCGGCCAGGTCTACGCCCTCCTGGGGCGGAACGGTTCCGGCAAGACCTCCCTGGTCCGGTGCCTGCTGGGCCACCAGAAGCCCTTCGCGGGCGGGGTCGACCTGCTCGGCCAGGATGTCTGGTCCCGCCGCACGGAACTCATGCGGCGGGTGGGCGTGGTGGCGGAAGAACCCGACGCCCCCCCGGCCATGACGCCACGCCAGCTACTGAGGTTCTGCGCGGGCCTCCATTCCCGGTGGGATGTCGCTGGCACGGACGCGCGGCTGACGCGCTTCCGCGTGCCCCTCGACGTCCCCTTTGGCAAGCTCTCCCGGGGCCAGAAGGCTCAGCTCGCCCTCACGCTGGCGCTGGGGCCCGGGCCCGAGCTGCTGGTGCTCGACGATCCGACCCTGGGCCTGGACCCCGTGGCCCGGCGCGAGGTCTACGATGAGTTGCTGAGGGAGCTGGCGGACCGGGGCACCACGATCTTCATCACCACGCATGACCTCGCCGGCATCGAGGGGATTGCCGACCGGGTGGGCATCCTCCACGGAGGCCGGCTCCTGCTGGACGGCAGCCTGGAAGAGCTCAAGGCCCGCCACCGCAGGGTGAGCTGGGCTCCCTTCCGGGCCCTGCGGCCCGAGGAACTGGCACCCTATGCCCCGCTGAGGGTCCGGGAAGGCGGGCTCGGCGGCGAGGCGGTGGTGTCCCAGGGCGATCCCACGCGGCTGCTGGATGGCGACCGTCCGGATCTGCAGGTGCAGGCCCTGTCTCTGGAAGAACTGTTCGTGGCCCTGGTGGGCGCTGAATCGGAGGTAGCCTCATGACCACCCTCGCCGTCTTCCGCCGGGAATGGATCGGCCGCCGCAATGTCTTTCTGCTGGGCCTGGCCATGGGGTTCATCCAGCTCATCGCCATCCGCTTTGACCCCGATGGGGGTTCCGTCCACGACAAGGCCGCCTTCATGGCCATGGGCACGGGCACCCTGTTCGCCTGGGTAGTGGCCGCCCTCTTCGGGGCCACGATGGTGGGCCGGGACCTGGAGGAGCGGCGCTTCAGCTTCCTGCTGAACCAGCCGCTCCAGACCGGCGAGATCTTCGCCGGCAAGGTCGCGGCAGGGATCAGCCTGGCCGTGCTGTCCGCCATCCTGCTTTGCCTCCCGCCGGTCCTGCTGGGCGGCCTCTGGCGACAGCTCCCCCTGAAGGAGGTCAGCCGGATCGTGGGCCTCTGGCTGGCCGGAGGCACGGTCCTGCTGCTGCTCTTCCACGCCGTATCCATCCAGGTCCGGTCCCGGTCTTCCTGGCTGGTCCTGGATCTGGCCACCTGGGCGGGCTTCGCCTGGGGCGCGCGCCTGCTGAGCCGGAGGCTGATCGGTGGCGGGGCCTTTGAGGAAATGTTGCAGCTGTGGTTGGTGCTGCTAGTGGTGGTGACGCTGGGGCTCGCCGTGGCGGGCTACCTCCAGGTGGCCGAGGGCAGGGCGGATCTCCACCGGAGCCACCGCTGGGTATCGGTGACGCTGGCCACCAGCCTTGGGCTGGCCCTGTTGATCGGGTGGGTGCAGGCGACCTGGGTGCTCGGTCACCGGCCTGCGGCCCCCCGGACTCTGACGGCCTCCCCCAGGATCCGCTAGAGTCTCCGTTCAGAGGCACCCATGCGGAAACCCTTCGCCCGTCCCCTGCGTCCGCTCATGGCGCTCCTGTTCTGGGTCGCTTCCCCCACGGTCCTCCCCGCCCAGGTGCCCGCAGACCCGGCCGTGGATTTCGAACGGGCGGTGGTGCAGGAAATGAGTGATGCCCGCACGCGCCCCAGAGCCTATGCGCGGCACCTTCGGGAGCTGCGCGAGGGCTTCGAAGGGACCCTCTGGCACCGGCCCGGGCGGGTGCCCCTGCGCACGGAGGAGGGCGTCGCGGCGCTGGACGAGGCCATCGCCTTCCTGGAGGCCGCCCGCCCGGTGGGGCCGCTCCGTTTCAACGAGGGGCTCGCCCTGGCCGCGCGCCGGCATGCCCAGGATCTGGGTCCCCGCGGCGCCCTTGAGCACGTGGGCTCGGACGGCGCCAAGCTCTCGGACCGGCTCAACCGCCTGGGAGTCTGGCATGGGCTCATCGCCGAGAACATCAGCACCGGCGAGCCAGAGGCGCGGCAGGTGGTGATCCAGCTTCTGGTGGACGACGGCGTGCCCAGCCGCGGGCACCGGCGCAACCTCTTCCATCCGGAGCTGCACCAGGCCGGGGCAGGTCGGGCGCCCCACCGGGACTACCGCGTCGTGACGGTCATCGACTACGCAGACGGCTTCGTCCCGAATCCCTAGCGGATTCCTGCTAGCCTGGGCCCATTCCGCGGGTGAATCGTGATGGTCCTTCTAGCCAGGCTGGGTGCGCCCGTCCGCGGCTTCCTGGAGTTCCTGGGCGACCAGGCGCACCTGGTGCTACGGACACTGAGGGATGCCCTGCTGCTGCGCCTGGATCAGCTGCCGGTGGTGGGCGGCCAGACCAAGCTGCAGGTGCGCTTCACGGGGCTGGACGCCATGTGGCTGGTGAGCGGCACGGCCCTGCTGCTGGGCGCGGTGACGCTCATCCAGGCCTTCAGTCAGCTTTCGGGCCTGGGTGCGGAGAACTACATCGGCACCCTCATGGTGCTCATCATCCTGCGGGAGCTGGGCCCGCTGCTCACGGCGGTGCTGGTCATCGGCCGAAGCGCCACGGCCATCGCCGCGGAACTGGGCGCCATGCAGCTGAACGGCGAGGTGGACGCCCTGGCCACCCACGGCGTGAACCCCTACCAGTACCTGTTGCTGCCCCGCTGGCTGGGCGTGCTGGTCTCCGTGTTCGCCCTGGTGGTGTTCTTCGACGCCATGGCCCTGGGCGGTGGCTTCTTGGTGGCCAAGCTCAAGTACGGCCTGACCTTCGGCTTCTACATGGACTCCGTGCGCAAGACCCTGACCAACCGCGACTTCGCGGCCACCCTGCTCAAGGTGGCGCTCTTCTCCGGGGTCATCGCCTTCCATGCCAGCCACTTCGGGTTGCGCATCCGGCGCAGCCAGACCGAGATCCCCCAGGCTGTCACCAAGACCGTCGTGTCGGCGCTGGTGGCCGTGTTCTCCCTGGACGGCCTCATCGCAGCCCTCCTCTATTTCTGACGGGGCCGCGATGATCGAGCTTCTGAACCTCGCCCTGGACCTCACGGAGGGTCGCCAGCTGGTTCAGGAAATCCAGTTGAGGGTACCCCGGGGCGGCAATCAGTTGATCACCGGCCCCAGCGGTTCCGGAAAGAGCCGCCTCCTGAAGGTGATGGCCGGAACGGAGCGACCAGCCCACGGCACGGTTCGGGTGGGCGGCCACCAGCTGTGGCCCGGGGATGGCGTCCTTGCCCTGGGCGGGAAGGTGCGGCTGGGCTTCGCCTTCGCCGCGGGCGGGCTGCTGTCGAACCTCACCTTGCGGGAGAACATGGCCCTGCCGCTCCGCTTCCAGGGGATGCCGCCCGCGGAGGTGCGGCAGCGGACCGAGGCCGCCCTGGAGCGCCTGGACCTTCTGGCGGTGGCAGAACTCCGTCCCCATGCGGTGAGCGCTTCCGCTCGCAAGCACGGCAACCTCGCGCGGGTGCTGGCACTGGCGCCTGAGCTGATCCTGCTTGACGACCCCCTGGAGGGGCTCGATGCCGGGGACAGGAGCATCGCACTGGAGCTGGTGCAAACCTGGGCCGCCGACCCCGACTGTTCCCTGGTCATTGCCGCGGAAGAGCCCCATGCCTTCACCCACCTGAAGGCGGAACGCCTCCAGCTCAGTCCCGCGCCCGTGGAGTCTCCATGAACTTCGAGAAGCAGGATGCCCGTCTCGGTCTGCTCGTCCTCGGGGCCCTGGCCCTGTTCCTTGCGCTGGTGGCCTACAAGAATGCGGGCGCCGTCACGGAGCGCACCTACCCGCTTGTGGTGCGGCTCGATCAGATGGAAGGGCTGGCGCCCGGCACCGACGTGCAGCTGAAGGGCTTCCGCGTGGGCTCCGTGGAGCGCGTGGACATGCGGCTGGAGGGGAAGGTCTACCACTTCCTGGCCCGCATCGCCGTCCGCGAGGACATCCGACTGTGGCGGGGCACCCGGGCGAACCTGGCCCCCAAGGGCGTGGGCAGCGTGATGCTGGACCTGCGCCTGCCCGAGGTGGCCGACCGGGTGGTACCGCTGGTGGCCGGGGATGAGCTTCCGGGGGACTCCGGCGTCTCCATCGCCGGGGTGCTGGAGCGCACGGACCACCTCATGGCCAGCCTGCAGGCGGGCGTGGATGACCTGCGCGGGCGCCTCGAGCGCAAGGGGCTGGGCGATGTGCTGGAGCACCCATCCGTGCGCCAGGCGCTGGTGTCGCTGGATGGCACGCTGAAGGAGTTCCAGATTCTGGCCAAGGAGAGCCGGGGCCTGGTGGGCCACGCGGACCGCAGCATGAGCGAGGCGGACAAGGCCCTGGCCTCCCTGGACCGGAGCCTTGGCACCGTGCGCAGCCTGATGGAGAGGCGGGGCCCCGAGTTGGATCAGATCCTGGTGAGCCTCGCGGCCACGCTCAAGCAGGCTGAGGCTTTCATGGACCGCTTCACGGCCCAGAACCACCCGGAGCTGGAGCAGAGCCTGGGTAGCCTCCGCCGCTCCCTGGCTTCCGTGGAAGAATTGTTGGAACTCCTCAAGCAGAAGCCCAGCAGGGTGGTATGGGGCACACCCAGCGAGGCCGAGCGGGAGAAGGCCAAGAAGCAGGTGGAGGCCGGGAAGCAGGTTCCACCCAGGCCCTGAGGTGATGCCTAGGCCCCCAACTCGGTCGAGATGGTCTGCAGCATCTTGCGGAGTTCGACCAGGGAGAAGGGCTTCTGCAAGATGGAGACCGAGGGGAAGTCGGCCAGCAGGATCTTGAGGTCCGTGTCCAGGAAACCCGTGGCGATGAGCACCCGGACGGCGGGCCGAAGCTGGAAGATGCGCGGCAGGGTCTCGGCGCCAGTCATGCCAGGCATGTTGTGGTCCAGGATCACCAGGTCCACCTCGAGGCCCGCGCCCAGACGGCGCACGGCCTCCAGCCCAGATGAAGTGGTCTCGACCAGGTGCCCCAGCTGCTCGAGCATCGGAGGCAGGATGTCCCGGATGAGCTCGTCGTCGTCCACCAGCAGGATCCGGAGGGTGCGGTCCGGCTGGACCGCAGGCGGTTCCTCAGGCTCGCCCGAGAGGGTCCTGGTGACCAGGGCCGGGAGGTGGAGGCGGATGCGGGTCCCTTTGCCGACTTCGCTCTGGATGTCGAGCGACCCCCCGTGGGCCTTCACCGTGCCGTAGACCATGGCCAACCCCAGGCCCGTGCCCCGGCCCTGGGGTTTGGTGGTGAAAAAGGGGTCTGTCACCCGGGAGAGGATGTCCGCCGGGATGCCCTCGCCGGTGTCGGCCACTTCCAGACAGACCTGGTCCCCGACCAGGAAGGTCCTGACCTGCAAGGTGCCGCCCGCAGGCATGGCGTCGAAGGCGTTGACGGCGAGGTTCATGAAGGCGCTGCCAAGCGAGCTGCGCTCCCCCATGATCGGCGGCAGCATCTCGTCCAGCTGCACGTCGAAGGTGAACCGCTGGCGGCTGGTGCGGATGAGCAGATCCAGCTCCTCGCGGAGCAGTTCATTGAGATCCAGACGCTGCGCCTGCTGAAGACCCTTGCGGGCGAAATCCGTGAGGCCCTTGACCAGATCTCGCCCGCGGCTGGCGGCGTGCTCGATGGTGCGCAAGGGTTTCAGGATCGCCTCGTCTCCCTCGCGCTTCAGCTGCAGGAGGGTCGCCATGCCGAGAATGGCCCCTAGCACATTGTTCATGTCGTGGGCGATGCCGCCAGCCAGGCTCCCGAGACTCTCCAGCTTCTGCGCATGCTGGATCTCCGCCTCCATCTTGCGGCGTTCCTCTTCGGCCCGTCGGCGTTCGCTGAGGTCCTGGGCGAAGACGAGGATGGCGGGGCCGCCCGGCAGTTCGATGGCGGCAGTCTGGACCTCCACCCAGACCTCCCGCCCCCGATAGGTGAGGAAGACTTCCTCGATGGCCGGGGCCGCCTGCCCCGTCTGCTCCACCGTGTGGATGCGCTCTCCCACCAAGTATCGGTACTCCGGGTGGATGAAGGACAGGACCTCCAGCCCCACGAGCTGTTCCGGAAGGTCGGCATCCAGGAGGTGGGCAGCCGCCAGGTTCACCTCGATGAAGCGGCCGTCGCGGTGGATGAACATGGGTGCGGGGGAGGACTGGAAGAGCTGGTGGAAGCGCTGGGAGCTCTCTTCCACCTCGGCCACCATAGCCTGTTGGGTCTTGGCGGAGCGAACCAGCCGGCTGGTCCAGATGAGGATGCCGACGCAACCCAGTAGCCAGAAGCCGGCGATGGCCAGATTGGAAATGTCGTTGTGGCTCAGACCGATGGCCCCGGTGCCCGAGCCGACGGGAACCGTGACGCTGATGCCTCCCCGGATGTCTCCAACCTTGTAGCCCTGGCTGGCGTGGCAAACCAGGCAGCTTGATTCGACCGGGAAGGCGCCCATGAAGCGGAGGACTTTCTTCCCATCCTGCCGGACCACTTCGGAGTATTGGCGGGCCCCCTGCTCGAAAGTTTTGAGCGCCTGTTGCTCCCATGCATCTGGCGCGTTCTCGGGGCGGATGGGATGGAGGCTGGTGATGTGCCCTTTGAGCCCGTAATCCCTCTCACCTAGCTCGTGGACCATGCGGGTCATGTAGGCAGGGTTCACCAGGGTGAACCGCTTTCCGTCGGTCGAGGTGATATCCCGGTTTGGACGGTGGGCCAGGTAGGGGTTGGGCGGGGTGGTCCCATCCAGAGGCACGTAGACTCCGCCACGCTGGGAAGCCCAGCGGCGGTAGGCCAGGTCCTTGTGGTAGCTGTCCATGGCCCGGTTCAGCGCAATCTCTTGGGCTTCCTTGACGTCGAAGTAGTCCGATACTCCCATGACGACCGAAATGAAGGCGGTCCAAATCCCGAGCAGCACCAGCGTCGCCCGGGTGGTGCCGGACTTGGCGAGGATGGTGGGTAGCCGGAGGAGCATTCAGATGATCCGAAAAAGAGGGAAGCAGGCTCAGGCTTCGCGCTCGCACCAGGCGACGAGGTGCTTCGCGATGGCGCCCAGGGGTGCCTGTTCTTCAACGCCACCGCGCATGAAGGCGGCGCGGGGCATGCCGTAGACCACGCAGGTGGCCTCGTCCTGGCCCAAAGTGCGGGCGCCCTTCTGGCGCATCTTCAGCAGGCCGCGGGCGCCGTCGTCGCCCATGCCGGTGAGGATGACGCCCATGGCGTGAGCCCCGCAGGTGGCGGCCACGGAGTCGAAGAGCACGTCCACCGACGGGAGGTGGTGCGATACCCGCTCTCCGGCCTGGAGGATGGCCACCAGGCCCGCGGCGTGCCGGCCAACGGTGAGGTGGGCCTCGTTGGGTGCGAGGTAGACGGTGCCGGCCCGCAGCGACTCGCCATCCTCGGCCACCTTTACCCGGGCCCGGCAGCTGTGGTCCAGGCGCTCCGCGAAGGCGGCTGTGAATCCAGGCAGCATGTGCTGGACCACGGCGATGGGGGGCAGGTTCTCGGGAATCGATTCGAAGACCTGGCGCAGGGCCTCGGTCCCGCCGGTGCTGGACCCGATGGCGATGAGGGCCCGGCCGGCCTTGGCGCGGGAGGCCAGGGAGGCCAGCGAGGGCGGGGCCTGGAGCGGGGGCCGGGGGCTCCCCACCCGCGCCAGCGAGGCGGCGTACACGGTCTGGGCGATTTCATGGCCCATGCGCTCCAGGCCCGCAGCCTGGTCCATGGTGGGCTTGCCGATCACGTCCACGGCGCCCAGGTCCAGGGCATCCAGGGCCGTGGTGGTGCCTTTGGCCGTGAGGCTCGACAGCATCACCGCGGGCATGGGGTGGGCCTTCATGAGCTTGCCCAGGAAGGTCAGGCCGTCCATGCGGGGCATCTCGACGTCCAGCGTCAGCACGTCCGGATCCAGCTCCTTGATGCGCTCGCGGGCATCATAGGGATCCTTGGCGGTACCCACCACTTCCAGCAGGGGATGGCGGGACAGGATGTTGGTCAGCACCTGGCGGACCAGGGCGCTGTCATCGACCACGAGGACTCGGCGCTTTTTCTCCATGCTCATGTAAACAGCTCCACGTCGCCATTCATGGGCCGGCCGACCACTTCCTGGATGTAGGTGAGTTCGCGGTTGAGCACGGTGTCGTTATGCGTGCTCTCCATGCGTTTGACCAGCACCTGGCCGGTGTGGGGGAAGAAGTAGACCTTGCGGGGATAGGGGCCGCCCATGTCCTCGCTCCAGAGGGGAATGCCTTCATTGCGCAGAAACTCCCGGACGAAGTCGACATTCTGACCGCCCACGTCCGTCGACATGCCGCGCATCACCTTGCCGCCGCCGAAGGCCTTGGCCACCAGGCGGTCCCGCTGCGCCCCCAGGTGCAGCAGGTTGTTGATGAGGTATTCCATGGCCGCCGCGCCGTACCGCGCGGCGAAGAACACGTCCGGGTCGCGCTCGCCCTGCTTCACCGGGAGCATGAAGTGGTTCATGCCGCCCACCATGGCGATGGGGTCCATGACGCAGGCGGCCACGCAGCTGCCGAGGACGGTGACGATCACCTCGTCCTCGGCCGTGGCGTAGAACTCGCCGGGCAGGATCTTCATGGCCTGGCGGTTGAAGTTGCGGTCCAGGTACTTGGAGGCCCGGCCGTGGACCAGGGGGACAGGGGGGCTCATGCGCCTGTCTCCCGGCGCCGGTAGATGGTTTGGCCCAGGGACTGGAAGCCCAGGGTGGTATCCAGCAGGGCTTCGGAATGGCCCACGAAGAGGAGCCCATCGGGTTCCAGCAGCTCGTGGTAGCGCTTCAGGAGCCGGCGCTGGGTGGGCTTGTCGAAGTAGATCATGACGTTGCGGCAGAAGATGGCCTGGAAGGGCGCCTCGGGCACGGACCAGCGGTCCTCCAGCAGGTTCATCTGCCGGAAGGAGACCAGCTGCCTCACCTCCGGCCGCACGCGCACCTGGCCCTCCTGCGCGCCGGATCCCTTGAGGAAGGCCATCCGTTTCCAGGACTCCTCCAGACCTTCGATGCGGGCCATGGGATAGACCCCGCGGGCGGCGGTCTCCAGCACGGCCGTGTCCAGGTCCGTGGCCAGGATCTGGATGTTGGCCGCAGCGCCGAACCCCTGGAGCAGGGTCATGGCGAGGGTGTAGGGCTCCTCCCCGGTGGAGCAGCCGGCGCTCCAGACCTTGATGCGGCGGGAGGCGGCGTGGAAGGGCTGCATGAGCGGCACCAGCCGGGTGAAGTGATGGCCTTCGCGGAAGAAGCTGGTGAGGTTGGTGGTGAGGGCGTTGATGAACTCGGACCATTCCGGGGATTCGGGATTCTCCAGGCGCTGGAGGTATTCCTCATAGGTCTGGATGCCCAGGATCCGCAGGCGCTTGGCCAGGCGCGACTGCACCATGGTGATCTTGTGGGCGGCCAGGGCGATTCCCGAGTGGGCGTGCAGCAGGTCGCGCAGGGCCGTGAAGGTGGCCGTGGACAGCGGCTCCCGGCCCTGGTTCAGGGCCTCGAGATCGGCGCCGCGAAAGCGGTTCATGCCCCGACCGCGGCGGCCCCCGCCTCCAGCCGCATGAGACCCGGCACGTCGAGGATGAGGGCCACGCGGCCGTCCCCGAGGATGGTGGCGCCGGAGATGCCTTCCACGCGGCGGTAGTGAGTCTCCAGGCTCTTGATGACCACCTGCTGCTGGCCCAGTAGCTCGTCCACGGCCATGGCCGCGCGGCGGCCTTCGGACTCGACCAGCACCAGGAGGGTCCGGTCCGAGGTCTCCTGGCCTGAGCCCACGGTCAGCAGGCGCTGCAGGCGCACCACCGGGATGAACTCGCCCCGGAGGCTGATCACCTCCCGGTCGCCCTTCACGGTCTGCACGTCGGTGCCCCGGGTCTGGAAGCTCTCCAGCACCGAGGCCAGGGGGAACACGTAGGTCTCCTCCGCCACGCGGACGGTGAGCCCATCCAGGATGGCGAGGGTGAGGGGCAGCACCAGGCGGATGAGGGTGCCCCGGCCGGGCTGGCTCTCCACCTCGATGCGACCCCCGAGCGCCCGCACATTCTGCTTCACCACGTCCATGCCCACGCCACGGCCGGAGAGGTCGGAGACCTGCTCCACGGTGGAGAAGCCGGGTTCGAAGATGAGCAGGTTCAGTTCCTCATCCGAGGGGCGGGAACCCGGCTGGATCAGCCCGCGGTCCAGGGCCTTCTGGTAGATGCGGTCGCGGTTCAGGCCCTTGCCGTCGTCCTTCACCTCGATGTGGATGTGGCCGCCCCGGCTGGAGGCCCGGAGGGCGATGGTGCCCATGGCGGGCTTGCCGGTGCGGAGGCGCTCCGCCTTGTCCTCCATGCCGTGGTCCACGGCATTGCGCACCAGGTGCGTGAGGGGGTCGACGAGCATCTCGATGAAGGTCTTGTCCAGTTCCGTGGCCTGGCCCTCCATGACCAGCTCCACGTCCTTGCCCAGCTGCTTGCCCAGCTCGTGGACCATGCGCGGGAACCGGGAGAACACCATCTCGACGGGCACCATGCGGATGCCCATGACACGCTCCTGCAACTCCCGGGTCTGCCGGTCCAGCTGCAGCAGGGCGGCGCTCATCTGCTCCTCCCCCTGCATGGTGTTCGACTGTTGCGAAGCCTGGGCCAGCATGGCCTGGGTGATGACCAGCTCGCCCACCAGGTTCACCAGGCGGTCGATCTTGTCCGTGGCCACCCGCACCGTGGAGGCCTCGGCCTGGTTGCGCTTCTTCTGCTGCTGGTCGAGGGCCTTGTTGACCGCCTCGGGCTTGACCTTGCCCATGTCCACCAGCAGCTCACCCAGGCGCTTCTGCTGGGACAGGGCCTCGCGGATGTCGGCGGGGCTGACGCCCGCCTCGGTCTGGAGGATCTCGCCCAGGGTGGGCACCGTGCCCTCGGGGCTCAGGGGCTGGATGCGCAGATTGTCGCCTTCCGCCACGAACTCGAAGATGTCGTCCACGTCGATTTGCGGGTGCGCGGTCTCCAGCCGGATGTCCCAGGCCAGGTGGCAGTCTTCGGGGTCCATCTGCTCGAAGGCTGGGATCCGCGTGAGGTCTGGCCAGATCTGCAGCGTGCCGAGCTTGGCCAGGTCACGGAAGAGCCGCTCCAGGTTGATGCCCCGGCGGAAGGAATCCGTGGGTGCTTCGAAGCGGATGGAGAAGCCGCGGCCGCCCTTCATGGCCACGGAGCGGGCCGGGGTCTGCATGTCAGGGGCGGGTGGTGGCAGCGGGGCGGCGGTGGCGTCCTCCTGCAGCTTGGCCACGAGCATTTCCTGAAGTTGCTGCTCCTTGGCGGGAAGCGGCTCCTCGCGCCGGGCGTGGTGCAGGTGGCTGCGGATGAGATCCACGCCCTGCAGCATCAGCTCCCGCAGATCCGGCGTCATGGGGCGGGTGCCCTGGCGGACGGGTTCGAGCGTGCTCTCCAGCTGATGGGTGAAGGAGGCGACCGCCGGGAAGCCGAAGGTGGCGGCATTGCCCTTGATGGAGTGGGCCGCCCGGAACAGGGTGTGGAGATCCTCGACCTCGACCGAAGCCAGGTCCATGGAGAGCAGGGTGGCCTCCATGCCGTCGGCGAGCTCGGTGGCCTCTTCAAAAAAGGCGTCTCGGAATTGGGCCATCGCATCGGACATGGGAACCTCAGAGGACTTTGTTCACAACGTCCAGCAGCTTTTCGGGGCTGAAGGGCTTCACGATCCAGCCCGTGGCGCCGGCTTCCTTGCCCTTCTGCTTCATGGAGGCGTCGGATTCGGTGGTGAGCACCAGGATCGGGGTGAACTTGAACTCGGGAAGGGCGCGGAGGCGCTGCACCAGCGTGATGCCGTCCATGCGGGGCATGTTGACATCGGTGATGATCAGGTCGAGCTTCTTCCCGGCGGCCACGCCCAGCGCCTCCACACCATCGCCCGCCTCCAGGACGTCGAAGCCCGCCCCCTTGAGCGTGAAGGTGATCATCTGGCGCATCGTGCTCGAGTCATCGACGGTGAGGATGAGACGGCCCATCGTTAGGCTCCTGGTCAGAAAAGGTCGACTTCGCCGGCGGCGAGCGAACCGCTCTTCACCGCACGGAATTGCACACGGGCCGCTTCGATCTGGCCCAGGGTGGCTTCCAGCGCCGCCAGGGCGGGGCCCTCCGGCTCGCCGGCCTTCAGCCGCACTTCGAGGGCCTTCCAGGCCTGGGACTGCTCCAGCAGGTTCCCCAGCTCCTTGAGGCAGGCCATGAGCGTCTGGTGCACCAGATCCTCGAACTGGAGGCTGCGCACCACGTGGCCCACCTGCTCGGTCACCCTGCGGGCGTTCTCCTCGAGCTGCGCGACCAGGTCTTTCACGACCCAGTTGGAGGTGCGGAGGGACATGACAAGCGCTTCCGACTCGCCCCGGGAGGCCAGGGCCACGTTCATGTCCTGGCTGGCGATGGCCTTCACGTGCGCGTCCGTGCGCTCGAGGGCCTGGCGGGTGCCGACCACCTGTTCCTGGATGGTGTTGCTCAGTGCCGTGCTTCGGTCGGCCAGTTTGGAAACCTCCCCGGCCACCACGGCGAAACCCGCCCCGAACTGCCGGGCGTGGGCGGCCTCGATGCTGGCGTTCAGGGAGAGCAGGTGGGTGCGGCCGGCAATCTCGGACAGCTCGCCCAGCATGGTCTCCATCCGGAAGGAGCGCTCCCGGATGTCATTGACCTGATCCGCCAGCTGTACGGTGGATTGGCTGATCTCGGTGATGTGGTTCACGAAGCCGTCGAGGGTGCCCATGATGGTGGCGCTCATGGCATCAAAGGTGCTGCCCGAGGCGTCCGCATCGCCCTCCAGCGTGCTCTGCATGGCGGCCTGGATCTCGCCCGCCAGGAGATGCTGGTGTTGCACGCTGCGGTCGAGGGTCTTCAGGGCGTCTTCCAGCGTCCCGGCCGCCTCCCGCACCAGGCTGTCCACCTGCAGCAACTCGGGGGTCAGGAAGTTCACTTGACCCTCGAGCATCCTGGCCTCGCAGGCAGCCAGGCGCAGCAGGGCCTCCCGGTGCTCTCCAGCCGGAGCCGAGGTCGCTTCGGCGGGTTCGGGACCCGCCGAAGCAGGGCCGCTGGAGAACCACCGGCTCATGGATGGACCCCGTCGAAGAGGTGGGCCAAGCCCAGGGCGGCGAAGCGGGTCTTCCACTCCTCCTTGGCGCCCACCACCGAAAGCGGGAGCCCCTTGGCCCGGAGGTCCCGGTCCAGGGCACCGAGCAGTTGGAGCCCGGACAGGTCCAGGTCCCCGACGGAGGACAGGTCCACCTCCGTGCTGCCGATTCCGGTGGTGAGCAGGGGCAGGGCCTTCTCCCACTGCTGATGGATGGAGAAGATGTCCAGGTCGCCCTCGACGGTGAGGACCTGCTTGGAGGGAGCCGCTTTCCGTGCCATGACGTCAGACCGTGGCGCTTTCGAGGGCCATTAGCTCGCCATCGGAGAGCAGGCGGTCCAAGTCGAGGAGGATCAGCATGGATTCGGCGCCCGTGGCTCCCGGCAGGCTGGCCAGGCCCGCGATGAACTCACGGCCCAGGGCGCTCTGTGTGCCCAGCTCCGGCGCAGGCCGGATGGCGCTGGGATCCAGATCGAGCACGTCGGACACGGAGTCCACCCGGATGCCCAGGGTGCGGCCCTGGACTTCCACGATGACGATGACGGGCCGGGTGTCCTCGGGAGCGTCTCCGAGGGAGAAGCGGTGTCGCAGCTCCAGGATGGGGACGATGGCCCCCCGGAGGTTGATCACCCCGGGCATGTAGGGCGGAGCTTTGGGGATCCGGGTGATGGTGGCCTGGGCCTGGATCTCCCGGACCTTCAGGATGGGCAGGGCGTACGCCTCCCCCGCGAGGGCGAAGCAGAGCACCTGTTGGAGACTTTGGGAACTGGCTTCAGTGCTTGCCATGTTGTTCTCCGCAACGGTCCACTGCGTGCGACCGGGCTACAGATGGTTTCGGGAAAATGGGAACACCTCGTGAATATCCGGCAAGCCTACTGACTCGATCAGAAGGCTTCCCAGTTGCCGTCGTCGTCGTTCTTGGGGGTGGGCACAGGCTGTTTGGCTATGGCCAGCTCGGGACGGGCCGCGGGGCGCTTGAGGGCGGCATGGCCGTTCTTGGCCGCCTTGGGGGCGGGGTGCGCGGTGACGGTGGTGCGGGCCTTGGGCGCCGCGGCGGTGCGCCTCACCTCCACGCCGGTCTTGAAGCGGCCGACGATTTCGGTGAGCGCGTGGGCCTGGGCATCCAGGGATTCGGCGGCGGCGGCGGACTCTTCCACCAGGGCCGCGTTCTGCTGGGTGACCTCATCCATGGACACCACGGCCTTGTTGATCTCGTTCAGGCCCGTGCTCTGCTCCTGGGTGGCGTTGGCGATCTCGCTGACCAGCGACGTCACCCGCTGCACGTTGCTCACCACTTCCGCGATGGTCTCGCCCGCATGGGCGGCCACCTTGTTGCCGTCCACAGACTTGGCCACGCTCTCGCGGATCAGGCCCTTGATCTCCTTGGCGGCGTCGGCGCTGCGCTTGGCGAGGTTGCGGACTTCCGCGGCCACCACGGCGAAGCCGCGGCCCTGCTCACCGGCCCGGGCCGCTTCCACGGCGGCGTTGAGCGCCAGCAGGTTGGTCTGGAAGGCGATCTCATCCACCACGCCGATGATCTCGTTGATCTTGGCGGAAGACTGGTTGATGGCCTCCATGGCGGCGATGACCTGGGTGACGGCGGCGCCGCCGTCCTGGGCCACCTGGCGCGCTTTGCTGGATTCGTGGTTGGCCGATTTCGCGTTGTCGGCGGTCTGGTTCACGTTGCTCGTGATCTGCTCCATGCTGCTGGCGGTCTCCTCCAGGCTGGCGGCCTGCTCCTCCGTGCGCCGGCTCAGGTCCGTGTTGCCCATGCTGATCTCGCCCGAGGCCGTGGAAATGGCCATGGCGCTCTCCTGCACCTGGAGCATCGATTCGCGCAGGTTGCTGATGGTGCTGTTGAGGATGGTGCTCATCTGGCCCAGTTCATCCTTGGTCTGGATGTCCGAGTGGATGCTGAGGTCGCCACCGGCCACCGCTTCCAGAACCTCGCCGAACCGGTTCAGGGGACGGGTGATGGCCCGGGTCATGACGATGCCCGTGACAACGCCGAAGGCCACGCCCACGCCGATGATGACCAGCATCATGGTGGTGGCCGCCCTGGCCAGGGCGGCGTTGGATTCGGCAGAGTCCTTGGCCAGCTTCAGCTTCATGTTCTGCAGAGCGTCCAGGGCTTCGTTCACCTTGGCTTGGGCCGCGGCGCCATCCCCCCGCATGAGGGCCTCGGCCTCCTTCAGCTTGCCGGCTGCCGTCAAGGCCAGGACCTTGTCGGCGATCACATCGTACGCGCCGTTGGCATCCTTGTAGGTTTTGTAATTTTCCTTGCCCTTGTCAGTGAGAAGGGTCTTCTGGAAGGATTCCTCGGTCTTGGAGAGTTCCCCCTCGATTTCCTTGAGCCGCTTGCCGAAGCGGTCAGCATCCCCGGTCATGATGGCGTCGCGCAGGTTGACCCGCTGCCGCTGGAACAGCTGCATCATGTCCCCCATCTCGCCGAGGGGCACCGTCATCTTCTCGTAGAGGTTGGTGTCGGCCTGTTCGATGGTGTGGAGCTTCTGGATGCCGATGGTGCCGACGAGGGCGGCGATGGCGGCGACGACGAGGTACGAGCCGATGAGCTTGGGGCCCATCTTGATGTTGTCGAGGAAACTCACGGGAACCTCCGGTGGTGGGTGTTGGATGGTGGCGAAGGGTGGAAAGGAAAGTGGTTGAATGGCCGATTGCTGTCGTGACAAGATCGGAAAATTACCTATGCATTGCAGTTCTCATAAGCCCAAACGTGGGTTTTGATTCAGGCTTGGATAGGGGCCTCATCGGTGGACCAGGGGGGCAGGTGAGTTATTGATGATGCGGGTGTGATTTTTGTCACAGTCGCGCTTGGGAATTTCCGATTTGTGGCTGAAATGGACGGACCTACCAGGGGAAAAATGGGCATCCAGGACTCAATGTCTGGATGTCCAGGCCGAAATGAGGACAAGGTTCTATTGATGGGCGTATCAGCTATGACCTCGACTGCAGTTCCCAAGGGCGGCGCCTGGCGCCTGCGGGTAGCTCTGTCCCTGGGGGCGGCCCTGATGGCGGTGGCCTCCCTGCTGGGTATCCTCCTCAGCCAGCCCCTGCTCGCCGCCTTGGGGCCGGGCCTGGTACCCATGTCCCCCCTGGCGTCGGTGCTGGTGCTCCTCCTGGCGGGCGCCTTCTGCGGGGTTGAGTGGCGGCGGGGGGCCCCATGGCTTGGAAGGGCCGGCATCGCCACCGCCATCTTCGTGGGTGGGGTGACCCTGGCCTTCGTCATTGGCCACGCTTCCGGCGGCACCTTGCGGGTCGAGACCTGGCTGCTGCGGTTCTGGCCGAAGCTCCAGCTCACCTCGGTGCTGACAGATCTGTCCCTGCTTGGCCTCGCCCTGTCCTTTCTCGTCCGACGGGTGGCAGGCAAAGCCTGGGGCGCCCGGCAGGCCGCCGCCCTGCTGGCGCTGGGCACCTTCCTGATGGGGCTCGCGGTGCTCGTGACCTATGCCGCAGGAGCACCGCTGCTCTACGGCACGGGCCACATTCCCATGTCCATGCCCGCCGGGTTCTGCATCCTGCTGCTGGGAGCCTCCCAGTGCCTGGCCACCGGCCGGGACACGTGGCCCCTGGCTGTCTTCCGCTCGGACAGCAGCCGATCCAGGCTCGGCTTCTCGCCTCGGATGACGGCGGCCTATCTGGGGCTCGGCCTGGTGATCCTCGTGGGCGGGGCGCTCCTGCTGGGGCGTCTGATCCGCTCCACCAGGGCGGAGGTGCAGGCGGAACTCTCCACCATCGCGGACCTGAAAGCCCGGCAGATCGCCGAGTGGATGGCCGAGCGGCGGGGCGACGCCCACGTGATCGCCGAAGGCGAGCTCATCCAGGCTCAGCTCCAGCGCTATCTGGCGGGTGGTGCCCAGGCCCCGGCCGAGCGCGACCTGCGCCATTGGATGAGCGAACTCCAGCAGACATTCAGGTACCAGCAGGTCACCCTCTTCGATGCCCAGGGCCGGGTGCGCCTGGCCGCCCACCCGAATCCGCTGGGGCAAGCGCCGGCCGAGGACCCGGCCGAGTTCAAGGCGGTCCTGCGGGCCTCCGGGCTCTTGGTGTCGGACCTGCACCGGGCTCCGGGCCACCCGGACATCCATCTGGGGTTCTGGGTTCCCGTCCGTCCACCCCACGGGGAACTCGCCCAGGGGGCGCTCCTGCTCCAGGTGGACCCACGGACCTTCCTGTACCCGCTGGTGGAGTTCTGGCCCACGGCCAGCCCCAGCGCCGAAACCCAGCTGGTGCGGAGGGAGGGGGATCAGGTCCTGTTCCTCAACGACCTGCGCCACCGGACGGGAACCGCATTGAACCTGCGCCAGGACTTGGCCGCCAACCCAGACATGCCGGCGACCCGCGCGGTCCTGGGCCAGGAAGGTCTGATGGAGGGCCTTGACGATCGCGGCGTGTCGGTGGTCGCCGTGCTCCGGAAGGTACCCGGCACCCCCTGGTGCATGGTGACCAAGGTGGATGCCGCCGAAATCTACGGTCCCCTGCGCCTGCGGGTCTGGGCGGGCGGTCTCGGCCTCATGGGGATCGTGCTCGTTCTCGGGGTGGGCCTCGGTGCGATCCTGCGGCACCGCGACGCTGAAGCGCTCCGGAGGCAGCTGAGCCTTTCCCGGCGCTACGAGACGCTCATGCGGGAGGCCAGCGACATCATCCTCCTGATGGACGGCGAGGGGCGCATCCTCGAAGCCAACGACCAGGCCTTCGATCACTATGGCTACGACCGTGCTGAGCTCCTCGGCATGGACATCCTCGAGCTCCGGGTGCCCGAGGCCCGTTCCGAAGGCCTTGAGCGTTACCAGCGCCTGATCGAATCCGGCTCTGTCCGGTTCGAGACCCTCCACCAGCGTAGGGACGGCAGCCGCTTCCCCGTGGAGGTCAGCGCGCGGGCCCTGGAACTCGACGGCGAGCCGCGGGTCATGAGCTTTGTGCGGGACATCAGCGAGCGGCGGAAAAACGAGTGTGAGATCCAGCGGATGACCCAGCTGTATGCCGCCCTGAGCCAGGTGAATCAGGCCATCGTGTGGTCGCTCGACCGGGAGGCGCTCTTCGCCAAGATCTGCGAGGTTATGGTGGAGTTCGGCAAGTTCGACATGGCCTGGATCGGCCTGAACGACCCCCGGGCCGGCCAGGTGCGGGTGGCCGCCTCCCATGGCGACAACCATGGATACCTTGACCGGATCCGCATCGAGAGCGGCCCGACTGTGTTCGGAGGCGGTCCGGCAGGCCGGGCCATCCGGGAGGCCAGCCCCTGCGTGTTGAACGATTTCCTCAGCGCTCCGGGCACCGAGCCTTGGCGGGATCTCGCCGTGGAATCGGGGTTCCGCGCGGTGGCGGCCTTCCCCATCCGGCAGGAGGGCCAGGTGTACGGGGCGCTCTGCGTTTATTCCAGGGAGACGGGGTTCTTCGGCGCCCCCGAGGAGGCCCTCCTGGTGGAGGCGGCCATGGACATCTCCTTCGCCCTGGACCACCTCACCCTGGACGACCAGCGCCGCAGCGCGGAGGTCGCGCTACTGGAGAGTGAACGCCGGCTGAAGGAGGCGCAGGAGGCGGGCGGCATCGGCACCTACACCTGGTTCATCCAGGAGAACTGCTGGATGGGCAGCCCGTACCTCGACGAGCTTTTTGGCGTCGGACCGGACCATCCACGGACACTGGCCGGGTGGGTTCAGATCGTGGCCCCGGACTTCCGGGACCAGATGGCGGCCTATGTGGGGAGGATCATCGAACGCCATGAGCCCTTCGACATGGACTATCCGATTCTTCGCGCCTCGGACGGTCAGCGGCGCTGGGTCCACGGGCGCGGGGAGATCCACCGCGACGCCATGGACCAGCCCGTGGCCATGGTGGGCGTCATCCAGGACATTACCGAGCGCAAGCTGGCCGAGCATGCGCTGAGGAAGATCCTGGTGGCGGTGGAGCAGAGCCCGCTGTCCATCGTGATCACCGATCCCAAGGGCACCATCGAATATGTGAACCCGGCCTTCACCCAGGTCACCGGCTACACGGCCCAGGAAGCCGTCGGGCAGAACCCCCGCGTGCTGAAGTCCCCCGCCACGCCGCCGGGATACTACCGGACCCTCTGGGAAACGCTGGACCGCGGCGAGGTCTGGGTGGGCGAGTTCGAGAACCTGAAGAAGAGCGGCGAGCCCTTCCAGGAGCGGGCGATCATCGCCCCAGTGCGGGACGAGTCCGGCGTGCTGACGGGCTACATCGCCATCAAGGAAGACGTCACCCAGCTCAAGAAGGACGAGGCGGAACGGCGCTCCCTGGAGGCCCAGCTTCAGCAGTCGCAGAAGCTCGAGAGCCTGGGCAGCTTGGCCGGTGGCGTGGCCCATGACATGAACAACGTGCTGGGCGCCATCCTGGGGTTGGCCTCCACCCTGCGGGAGACGGTCGAGCCCAACGCCCCGGCGGCCAAGAGCCTCGACACCATCATGAACGCCTGCATGCGGGGCCGCGGGGTGGTCAAGAGCCTGCTCTACTTCGCGAGGAAGGACCTCCAGGAAGAGCGGTCCATCGACCTCAACGAGCTGGTCCGGGAAATGAGCCAGCTGCTGAGCCATACCACCCTCAAGCGCATCCAGCTCCGGATGGACCTGGCGGAGGGCATCGGCCGGTTGCGGGGAGATCCAGGCGCGCTGAGCCACGCGCTCATGAACCTCTGCGTGAATGCCATGGACGCCATGCCGGGTGGTGGGATCCTCCGCATCCGCACCCAGGCCGGCGAGGCCGGGGGACTCACCCTGCGGGTCGAGGACACGGGGGAGGGCATGGCGCCGGACGTGTTGGCCAGGGCCATGGATCCCTTCTTCACCACCAAGCCCCTGGGCAAGGGCACCGGGCTGGGACTGGGCATGGTCTATGGGACCATGCTGGCCCATGAAGGCAGCTTCGAGCTTCTCAGCGAGCTGGGGAGGGGGACCGAGGCCATCCTCCGCTTCCCGGCCAGCCGCGTGGCGGAGCCGGAGCCGGAGGCGGCGTCCGCGTCGACCCTGGCGCTGCAGAGCGGGCGTTCCCTGCGCATCCTGCTGGTGGACGACGACGAGCTGATCCTCGAATCCGCCGGCCCCCTCCTGGAGGCGATCGGCCACACCGTCACGCCCGCCGCGGCCGGAGCCAGTGCCGTCCGGTTGCTGGAAGCAGGGCTGGAGGTGGACCTGGTGATCCTCGACATGAACATGCCTGGGCTGAGCGGCGCCGAGACCCTGCCTCGGCTCCTGAACCTGCGGCCAGGGCTTCCGGTGATCATGGCCACGGGCTACAGCGATGATGAGATCACCCCCCTGCTGGAGGGCCGACCCTCGGTGAGCAGCATCCGGAAGCCCTACAGCCTCAAGGAAATCCAAATGAAGATCCTCAACCTCCAGCCGGGGCCGGGGACGCCCGCCGGCTGAGCCACCGGGAAGCCATTCCGGAGCGCGACTCAGGAAAGCCCGCGTCCTTCCGATGAAGCCCTCAGACTTTGAATGGACCCGACATGACCATTGCCAGCTGGAACAGCCGATTTGAGACGGGCGTTGAGATCATCGACGCCCAGCACAGGGCCCTGTTCGCGGCCCTGAACCAGCTGACCGAGGCCTTCAGGAGCGGGACCTCGGGGGAGCATGTGAAGGCGGGGCTGGCTGCCCTCCTGACCTACGCCGCCGAGCACTTCCAGACCGAAGAGGCCTTCATGCGGGAGCGGGGGTACCCCGACCTGGCGGTCCATGCAGCCGAGCATGTGCGACTCGTCGAACGGGCCCACGACCTGGAGACCCAGTTCCGGGAGGGGCGGCCGGTGGCCATGGAACTCACCATCTTCCTGGCCGATCTCCTGGCCCAGCACATCGATGAATTCGACACCGCCATGGTCCGGTTTCTGAAGAATGAGCCGCCCATCGTGACGGTGAAGCGGCTCTGATCCTCTGGTGCTGAACCCGCGGGAATTCAAGCGTGGGCTGGGTGGGGCCGATGGGAGGGCTGTCAACCACCCAGGAGCAGCCATGGCCATCGCCGTTTGGAACAGCCGGTTCGAGACCGGCATTGCCATCATCGATTCCCAGCACAAGGCGCTCTTCGACGCCGTGAACAGGCTGGCGGATTCCTTCAAGGATGGCACGGCCAAGACGGCGGTGAAGGACAGCATGGACTTCCTGGTGAAGTACACCGTCGAGCACTTCCAGACCGAGGAAAAGGTCATGAAGGACATGGGCTACCCGAAGCTCACCTCGCACATGGCCGAGCACGCCCAGTTGGTGACCAAGGCCCAGGAACTGCAGGGGAAGATCGCCGAGGGCAAGCCGGTCACCATGGAGGTCTCGAAGTTCCTCGCGGACTGGCTGAAGCACCACATCAACGAGGTCGACATGGGCTACGTGGAGTTCAAGCGGGGCCAGGATCGGAAGTAGAGAATGCGGTTGCAGCCCTGAAGGGGACTCGCCATGCCCAAGATCGTGGTGGTCGATGACAGCAAGCTCATGCGGAACCTGATCCAGCACATCCTGGAGCAGGCCGGACACGAGGTGGAAGCCTGGGGTGACGTGACGGCCATGGAAGTGGCCGACCGCATCCTGGCCAGCGACCCCGACCTGGTCGTCACCGACTACCAGATGCCGGGGTGCAACGGCCTGACCCTGGCGCGCATGGCCCGGAAGGCCAAGCCGGGCCTGCCGATCGTGGTGGTGACTGCGCTGCATGACGCCCAGGTCATGGACGGGCTGAAGAGCCAGGCCGTCAACCAGATCCTCCACAAGCCCCTCAAGGAGGAGGAGCTTCTGGAAACCGTGGCCGCAGTCCTGGCCCAGGCTGTCTGAGCCTTAGATCCGGTCCAGCCCTTCCTTGCCCTGCATCACCTTCCAGGGCAGCAGCTCATAGTTGGCCAATCCGTGCTGGTGGAAGGGGTCTCCCGCCATGAGGACATCCAGGTCGGCCAGCGGGTTCTCATCCTGGACCCGCACCAGCCACATGCCACCGAAGCGCGGATCCAGCGGCCCCGAGGCCACCAGGATCCCCTTGGCCTGCAGGTCGCGAAGGTAGGCCCGGTGGGCCTCGGTGACGGCTTCGACCTCCGGAAGCGGGCGGCGGTAGCGGACGATGATCATGGCGTACACGGGACTTCCTCCGATCCGGTTCAGTCTTTCACGATCCGTGTGCCCACGGTGGCGGGATTCTCGGTGGCCAGGGCTTCGGCGGTGGTGATGAGCACCTCGTCCCCGCCGCCATCCAGGAAGCCCAGGGCGCTCTCGATCTTGGGGCCCATGCTCCCGGGCGGGAACTGGCCCTCGGCCAGGTGGCGCCTGGCTTCGCTGGCGGTGAGTCGGTCCACCCAGGTCTGGGTGGGCTTGCCGAAATCCAGGGCCACCTTGGCCACGCCCGTGAGGATGATGAAGAGGTTGGCGCCCAGCTTGGTGGCGAGGAGGGCGCTGAGGCGGTCCTTGTCGATGACGGCTTCCACGCCCACCAGGAAACCGCTGGCGTCGCGGATCACGGGGATGCCGCCCCCGCCGCCGGCGATCACGGAGTTGCCCGCTTGCAGCAGGGTCTTGATGGCGTCGAGCTGGACGATCTCCAGGGGGTTGGGCGAAGGCACCACCTTGCGCCAGCCGCGGCCCGAGTCCTCCTTCATCTTCCAGCGCTTCGACCGCATGAGTTCCAGGGCCCGGAATTCGGGATAGAAGGGGCCCACGGGCTTCGTCGGGTCCTGGAAGCCCCGGTCCTCCTTGTCCACCACCACTTCGGTGAGGACCGACGTGACCGGCGCATCCACGCCGAGGAAGCGCAGGCGGTTGATGAGCATGCGCTCCAGCATGTAGCCCATGGAACCCTGGGTCATGGCGCCGCAGACATCCAGGCTGTAGGGTGGCACCTGGCCCGAGGCGGCCTCCTGCTGGATGAGCAGGTTGCCCACCTGGGGCCCGTTGCCGTGCACCACGCAGAGCGAGTAACCCTCGGCCACCACCTTGGCCAGCATCTCGGCGGTCTCCCGGGCATTTTCCAGCTGCTCCTCCTGGAGCCCGCGTTCTTTTTCCTTGAGCAACGCGTTGCCGCCGATGGCGAGGAGAGCGATCTTTCGGGTCATGCCGAACCCCGTGGAAACGAGGATCATACAGGGGTGGCTGGGTGGCGCAAAGGACGGCGGTCACAGTGCGCCCGCTCAGCCCACGGAACCCTTGTCATGGCCTCAGTCCTTTTGCACCCTGTCAAGGACGGAGCGGACGCCCATGGACCCCTATCAGACCCAGGACACCTACGACGTGGAGGCCGCCACCCGCCTCAGCCGCCTCGGCGCCGCGGTGGTGGATGGGCTGGTGCTCGCCATCCCGGGCATCGCGCTGGCGATCCTGGTTCCCATGGCCCTGATGGGAGGGCGCGTCGCAGTCATGCTGGTCATCCTCGGGCTGGCCCTGCTGTTCCTGCTGGCTCTGCTGATCACCCAGATCGTGCTGCTGGTGAAGCACGGCCAGACCATCGGCAAGCGGGCCCTGGGCATCCGCATGATTACCAGCGATGGCGGGATCCCCAGCATCTGGCGCGTCTTCTTCCTCCGCTGGCTGCCCTTCGCCGTCGTGGCCACCATCGTGCAGATGGTCCTCAAGGTGCAGGGCATCGGCAGCCTCATCCACCTGATGGACGCGGCCTTCATCTTCCAGCCCACCCGCCGCTGCCTGCACGACCTGTTCGCCGATACGCACGTGATCAAGGCCTGAGTCTCGGGGAACCTGCGCCTACAGGGCATGCACCAGCAGGCGATCCCGGTCGACCTGGTTGCCAATGCGGTAGGTGGCATCCCCGGCATCGATGAAGCCGACCTTGGCATAGAAGCGGATGGCGCGGGGGTTCTGCTCCCAGACCTGCAACCACACGCCGTCGTGCCCCGCGGCAGCCGCCCGGTCGAGCACTTCCGCCATCAGTGCCTGAGCCGCGCCCTGGCCGTGAAGGGTGCGGTCCACGTAGAAGCGGGCCACCTCCAGAGGTCGCTCGAAGGGCACCGCGGCGGAGGCGGCTTTGGGACCATGGGCCCGCAGCAGGGCGTAGCCCAGCGGCGCGCCGTCGGCCTCGATCAGGAGCATCCAGTTGGCGGGATCCACCAGTTCCGCGGTCTGCTGCACCAGCCCAAAGGTCCCGGCGAGGTGCAGTTCCAGGTTCCCCTGCGGAATCAGCCCCGAGTAAGTCTCGCGCCAGAGGCGCTCTCCGAGGCTCGCCAAGGCCTCGGCATCGGCGGGAAGGGCGGGGCGGATGAGCATCCCCCGAGCTTATCAAATCTCTGAAAACCCGCTAGAATGCTCGTTTTGGCGAGCCCCCATGCACATCCAGGAACTCATCCTCCGCCTGCAGCGGTTCTGGGCCGACCGGGGCTGCCTCATCGGCCAGCCCTACGACCTGGAAAAGGGCGCGGGCACCATGAACCCGCTGACCTTCTTCGGGGCCCTGGGCACCAAGCCCTGGAACGTGGCCTATGTGGAGCCCAGCCGCCGCCCGGCGGATGGCCGCTATGGCGAGAACCCCTTCCGCGTCTACAAGCACCTCCAGTTCCAGGTGATCCTCAAGCCCAGCCCCGCCAAGGTGCAGGAGATGTACATCGAGAGCCTGGAGGCCCTGGGCATCGACCTCTCCAAGCACGACCTCCGCTTCGAGGAGGACAACTGGGAATCGCCGTCCCTGGGCGCCTGGGGTGTGGGCTGGCAGGTGGTGCTGGACGGCATGGAGATCAGCCAGTTCACCTACTTCCAGCAGGTCGGCGGCCTGGACTGCCGACCCGTGAGCGCCGAGCTAACCTATGGCATCGAGCGCATCTGCATGTTCCTGGGCGGCTATGACAACATCTTCGATCTGGTGCATGGCGAGGTGAAGACGGACGACGGCGTCTTCCCCGTGACCTATGGCCAGATGCGCCAGCGCGAGGAATTCGAACTGAGCGCCTACAGCTTCGAGCACGCGGACCTGGACCTGCACCGGACGCTGTTCGAGGCCTTCGAGAAGGAGGGCTGGCGCCTGCTGAAGGAGCACGGCCACTTCCTCAGCGCCTACGAGCAGGCCCTCAAGATGAGCCATACCTTCAACGTGCTGGATGCCCGCGGCGCCGTGAGCACCACCGAGCGCCCCGGCATCATCAAGCGCGTGCGCGATCTAGCCAGTGCCTGCGCCAAGGCGTACCTGGAACACGAGGAGGGTGCCCCCGCACCTGCCGACACCGCGAAGGGAGGTGCGAAGTGAGCGCCACCCAGACCTTCCTGCTGGAACTGCACTGCGAGGAGATCCCGGCGCGGTTCCTGGCGCCGTTGACTCAGGATCTCGCCGCCAAGATCGAAGGGTCCTTGGCGACCTGGTTCGCCAGCAGCGATTCTGCAGTCTGGCGTGAAAGGGCCGAGGGCTTCTATTCACCCCGGAAGCTCGCCCTGCGCTTCCATGGGATTCCCGAGACCCAGCCCGACCAGACCGAAACCCAGGTTGGTCCACCGCAGCGCATGTGCGTGGACGAGGCGGGCAAGGCCACCATCCAGGGCGAGAAGTTCGCCGAGAAGTGGGGCGTGCCGTTCTCCGCTGTGCGTTTCGAACAGCCCGCGGGCAAGAAGGAGCCCTGCGCGGTCGTGACCATCATCAGGCCCGGCAGGCCCACGGTGGACCTGCTGGCGGAGGCGCTGCCGGGCCTCATCGCCAGCCTGCACGTGCCCAAGGCCATGCGCTGGGGCAGCTCGGATTTCGAGTTCGTGCGCCCCATCCGCAACCTCCTGTGCCTCTTCGGGGAGCAGGTGGTGCCGATCACCGTCGATGGCGTGACCGCCACGAACACGACCTGGGGCCACCGCCTCTACCACCGCCAGCATGCGGCGCCGGTGACTATCGCCACGCCGCAGGCCTACGAAGCGGCCCTGGAGGCGGCAGGCGTGGTTGTCAGCGTGGATGCCCGCCGCACCCGCATCGCCCAGCAGCTGGACCAGCTGGCCGCCGAAGCCGGTGGTCGCGTGGTGGCCGATGCTGAGCTGCTGGACACCCTGGCGGAGATCGTGGAGTTCCCCAAGATCGTGCGCGGCGACTTCCCCGCCAGCTTCCTGGAGCTGCCCAAGGAGGTGCTGGTCACCTCCCTGCGTGAGCACCAGAAGAGCTTCTGCATCGAGAAGGCGGATGGCGAACTGCTGCCCTGTTTCCTCACCGCCGCCAACCGCACGGATGACCCCGCGGGCTTCGTGAAGGCTGGCAATGAGTGGGTGCTGAAGGCGCGGCTCTACGACGCGCGCTTCTTCTTCGCCGAGGATCGCAAGCACCCCCTGTCCGACCGCCTGGAGAAGTTGCAGGCCCTCACCTTCCAGCGCGACCTGGGCAGCTACCACGCCAAGACGGGCCGCGTGGTGGCCCTGGTGAAGATGCTGGCCACCCGGCTGTCCCAGGACGAGGCCCACGTCAACCGCGCCCTCGAAGCCGCCCGCATGGCCAAGTGCGACCTGCGCACGCTCATGGTCGGCGAGTTCCCCGAGCTGCAGGGCATCATGGGCGGGGAATACCTCAAGCACGAAGGCGCCCACGAGGACGTCTGGATGGCCGTGAAGGAACACTACCGGCCGGTGGGCACCGAGGACGACATCCCTTCCACCCCCATGGGCTGCCTGCTGTCGCTCTGCGACAAGCTGGACACGGTCGCGGGCTGCTTCGCCGTGGGCCTCATCCCCAGCGGCTCCAAAGATCCCCTCGCCCTCCGACGGGCAGGGCAGGGCATCGTGCACATCTTGTGGGAGAGGGGTTGGGCGCTGACGCCCACAGACCTCATCCACACGGCGCTCATGGCCGTGGGGCAGAAGGCCACCAGGACCGCGGCCGAGACCACGGAAGCCCTGCTGACCTTCTTCAAGGATCGCGTGGCCTACCAGTTGGAACTGTCTGGTTACGCCGGCTCCGTGCGCCGCTCGGCCCTGGCCACCGGCTGGGAGGACCTGGCGGATCTCAAGGCCCGCTGCGAGGCCCTCTCCGCCTTTGCCGAGGATGCCCGCTTTGCCTCCCTGGCCCAGAGCGCCAAACGCATCGGCAATATCCTGAAGGACGAAGCGCCCGCCGAAATATTCGATGGCAGCCTGCTGGCACAGGCCGAAGAGAAAGCCCTGGCAGGCCATCTGGCGAGCCTCGAGGGCACCGTCGATCAGAAGGGGCTGCTGGCCGCCCTGGCTGAGCTCGCCGAACCCCTGGAGGCCTTCTTCAACGCCGTCATGGTGAAGTGCGAGGATCCGGCCCTTCGCGCCGCCCGCCTCAGCCTCCTCCACCGTCTCCGCCAGGCCTTCCTGCGCGTGGCGGATTTCAGCCTCTGGCAGTAGATCCCAGATCCCAGGTAATCCTGGCGCGGAGGTCTTCATGTTCGCGATCCGACCCGTCCACCTGTGGCTGGTGCTCGCGGCCCTCCTCCACGGAACCCTCCTTCAGGCGGGGCGGAAGGAAACCTGGGTGGAGGTGAGGTCTCCTCATTTCGTGGCTTACAGCGACGCAGGCGAGGCCGAGGCGCGGCGCATCCTCGAAGGCTTTGAAGGCATCCGGAGCGTGTTTAGCAAAGTCCTGCCCGGGATCAAGGTGGACCTCCACAAGCCTGTGGTCGTCATCGTGGCCGAGAACGAGGCGTCCATGCGGCGATTCGTCCCGGATCAGTTCGCGGGGAAGGACCCCAAGCGGTCTTCGGGCCTGTACCAGCGCGGCCGGGAGCGCGATCTGGCCATCGTGCGGCTGGATGCAGGGCACCAGGAGGACCAGCCCTTCGCCGTGGTCTTCCATGAGTACACCCACGCCATCGTGCACAACAACTTCTCGGCGCTGCCCACCTGGCTGGATGAGGGCATCGCGGAGTTCTACGGCTCCACTGAGATCCGTTCGAAACGGGTCTATCTGGGCCGCATCCCCTTCCACCATCTGGACCTTCTCCGGCGCGGCCGCATGCCTCTGAAGGCCCTGCTGCAGGTCAATCATGACTCGCCGGAATACATGGAAGGAAGCAAGGCGAATCAGTTCTACGCCCAGAGCTGGGCCATGGTGCACTACCTCTTCATGGATGAAGAGGCCCGGAAGAGCGACATGTTCGCGGCCTACCTCCGGGCGCTCTCCAGGCAGACGGATCCTCTGGCCGCGGCCCAGGAGGGCTTTGGGGATCTGGCCAAACTCGAGGGGCGGATCGCCCAGTACGTGTCGCGTCCCTCCCTCACCTTCTTTGACATGGCGCTGCAGGTCACCCTGTCTGACAAGGATTTCCGGGCCAGGCCGGTGGGCGAGGCCGAAGCCCTGGTGATCCGGGCGGAGGTCCTGGCCCAGTCACGGAAGGAAGAAGAGGCGGGGCTCCTTCTGGAGCAGGCCAAGGCCATGGATCCCCGCTCCGCGCCTGTGCAGGCCGCCCTGGGCCTGACCGCGATGCGGAAGGGGAACCTGTCTGTCGCCGAGCAGACCCTCCGGGGTGCCCTGGCGGCGGGATCGACCGATTTCCGGGTGCCCCTGCATCTGGCTGAGATGGCCTTGCAGCGGACTTTGGAGCCTCCGGCTTCTCCAGAGGTGATTCTTGGGTGGCTGGAAGAGGCACGGCGACTGGAACCCGACTTCCCAGGCACCCACATGGCGCTCTGCCGGTTCCATTCCAGGGACCCGCGGGAGGCGGAGCAGGCCATCCAGGCTGGGAGGGCGGCCATCAAGCTGGCGCCTTCGGACATCACCCTGCGGCTGAACTTCGGTGGCGTGCTCATGGCCCTGGGCCGTGAGGAGGAAGCCAAGGAGATCGGAGAGCAGGTGGTGCGGATGGCCGGCGAGGGATGGGAACGGCAGGCGGTGGCCTCCTACCGCGAGCACCTGGCGCGCTTTCTGGAATACCGGGCCGCCCAGGCGAAGGCCGCTGAGGTGCCGCCACCGGCGCCTCCCGAGCCCGGCCCATCCCGTCCGCTGTCCCCCTTGAGCCCTTCCACCCCGCCGACCCGGGCCGGCGTCAAACCGCTGAAGTTCTGGCTGCCGGATTCCCTGGCCGGACTGCACAAGGAGGTGCAGGCCGCGGTGATGCAGGGGCGGCTGGATGAGGCGATCCAGATGGTCCAGGCGGCCATTCCCAAGGCCAAGGGCCCCTACGAGAAGCCTTCCCTCAAGGCCCTGCTGGATCACCTCAAGGGCCGGAAGGCCGGGTATTGAGCGCTTCCAGCCTGGGGCCCTGCGGGCCGGGACCCTGGGGATGCGGCGGATCGGGCACACTGGAGGTGGCTCCGGGACCACCCTCGGGCCCCCCTGGACGATTCTGCAGAGGCCTCCATGCACCACGAACGCATCGCGATCATCGACTACGGCAGCCAGTACACCCGGCTCATCACCCGGCGGCTGCGGGAGCTTGGCGCCTTCGGCCTGGTGTACAACAGCGGCACCACGGCCCAGGAGATTGCGGGGGCGGACCTCAAGGGCGTGATCCTGTCAGGCGGGCCCAACTCGGTGCTGGAACCCGGCGCCCCGGACCTGGACCCGGCGATTCTGGCATTGGGCGTACCCATCCTGGGCATTTGCTACGGCCAGCAGCTCCTGGCCCGCAACCTCGGCGGCCAGCTGCACCGCTCCGCCAGCCGGGAGTACGGCAAGGCCGACATCCAGGCCATACCTGAGCTATCCATGCTGTTCGAGGGCTTGCCCCACGCCCAGCAGGTGTGGATGAGTCACGGTGACCACGTGGAGGTGGCCCCGGCGGGATTCACCGTCACGGCGAAGACACCCAGCGTGCCGGTGGCGGCCATGGAGGATCCCAAGCGGGGGATCTACTGCCTCCAGTTCCATCCCGAGGTCACCCACAGCGCCCAGGGCACGCCCCTGCTGCTGAATTTCCTCAAGTGCTGCGGCATGGCGCTGGACTGGAACGCAGGCAACTTTATCGATGAGAAGGTCAAGGCCATCCGCGCCCAGGTGGCTGCCGGAACGGTCGTGCTGGGCCTCAGCGGCGGCGTGGATTCCAGCGTCGCGGCGCTGCTGCTGCACAAGGCCATCGGCCGGCAGCTGACCTGTGTGTTCGTGGACCACGGCCTCATGCGCAAGGACGAGATGAAGCAGGTGCAGGCCTACTTCGCGCCCTTCGAGCTGAACGTCATCTGGGTGGATGCCTCGGATGAATTCCTGGGCGCGCTGGCGGGCGTCACCGATCCCGAGCAGAAACGCAAGATCATCGGCGGGAAATTCATCGAGGTCTTTGAGCGGGAAGCGGGCAAGGTGAAGGCCGATTTCCTTGGCCAGGGCACCACCTACCCGGATGTGATCGAATCGAGCGGCATCGGCGGCGCCATTCTTGTGAAGTCGCACCACAATGTGGGCGGCCTGCCCGAGCGCATGAAGCTCAAACTCGTGGAGCCCCTCCGCGAGCTGTTCAAGGATGAGGTTCGCGCCACGGGCTTGGCCCTGGGGCTGCCCGAAGAGATGAACCAGCGGCACCCCTTCCCGGGCCCCGGGCTCGCCGTGCGCCTCCCCGGCGCCATCACCCGCGAGCGGGCCACCATCCTGCAGAACGCGGATGCCATCTTCCTCCAGGAGCTGCGGGAGAGCGGCTGGTACGCGAAGACCAGCCAGGCCTTTGCCGTGCTGCTGCCCGTGCAGACCGTGGGCATCATGGGCGACGAGCGCACCTTCGAGTGGATGTGCGCCCTGCGGGCCGTGACTTCGGAAGATTTCATGACCGCCGACTGGGCGCGCCTGCCCCACGAGCTGCTGGACCGCATCGCCCAGCGCATCGTGCGGGAGGTGCGAGGCATCAACAGAGTGGTCTTCGACATCACCAGCAAGCCACCGGCCACCATCGAGTACGAATAGTGGCCAAGCGCAACGAACCCGTCCGCAAATCGGTGAAGGATGTCCTGGAGGACCTGCTGGCGGGCCATCGCGAGGCCGCCTTCAGCGGGCCGGAATCGGCCCTGAAATACCTGCGCCGCACCTTCGAGAGCCAGGGCAGCCTGCCGAATGCCGTGAAGGCGGTGGCCTTTGATCTGAGCGCCGACGCCCAGGGACAGTGCGGGCAGTGGGAGGCCTGCGCGGAGTCCGCGGCGCAGGTGCTCAGCTACTTGCCGGAGTTGGAGGCGGCCTTTCCCCACGAGTACCGGCGGATGCTGGAAGGGCTGACCTGTTTTGAGCGGGGTATCCAGGCCCACAGCGAGCTGGGTGACTTCCATGCCGCCCTGGAGCTCTGTGATCAGGCGATCGCCCTGGGGCTGGGCGCGCACTATTCGGCCAAGCGGGATTCGCTGGAATGGGCCCGCTGAGGCTCCTCCGACTCGACTACCCGGGTGTTCCGGCCTGTGCGATGATCTCGAAGTACAGCCAGCCCCCATGGATACCGTTGAGAACGCACACGGGGAAGCCATGACCCACGACATGCAGGTGGTCCCGCAGCAGGTGAGCGTCCTCATCGTGGACGACCTGGCCATCGTGCGGCTCTCCCTGCGGCACATCCTGACGAAGTCGGGCTACCGCTGCCGCGAGGCGGAGGACGTGGCCGCTGCGCTGGCCGTGCTGGACGAGGACACCATCGACCTGATCCTCTGCGACATCCAGATGCCCGGAGCCTCCGGCTTGGACCTGGTGAAGGCCATCAAGCACCGGATTCCCGATACCTCCGTGGTCATGGTCAGTTCCCTGGAGGATGCCGAGACGGCCATCGAGTGTCTCCAGCGGGGCGCCTTCGGCTACGTCCTGAAGCCCTACCAGCCCCGGGAGATCCTGGTGCAGGTCAACTCGGCCCTGCGGCGCCGCATGCTGGAGATCGCCTTCCGGGACCGGGAGGCGCAGCTGGCCCAGAAGGTGCGGGAACAGACGCTCGAGATCCGGGACTCCCGGGAAGAGATCGCGCTCCGGCTCATCGCGGCGAGCGAGCACCGCGACAACGAGACCGGCATGCATGTGCGGCGGATCGGCCTCTATGCCGCGGAGATGGCCCGCCTGCTGGGCTGGGACCTGCAGGGCGTGGATACGATCCGGGCGGCCGCCCCCATGCATGACATCGGCAAGATCGGCGTGCCGGACGCGATCCTGCAAAAACCCAGCGCCCTCACGGAGGACGAGTGGGTGACCATGAAGCGCCACACGACCATGGGCGCCACCATCCTCAAGGGGTCCACGGTGCCATTCATCCAGATGGGGGCCCGCATCGCCATCGGCCACCATGAGAAGTGGGATGGCAGCGGCTACCCGAAGGGGCTGCGGGGCGAGGCCATCACCCTGGAGGCCCGGATCACCGCCTTGGTGGATGTCTACGATGCCGTGAGCAACCGCCGGCACTACAAGGAACCCTGGCCCGAAGAGCAGGTGGTGGAGCTGATCCGCAAGGGCTGCGGCCACCACTTCGACCCGAGCCTGGTGGACCTCTTCCTGGCGAACCTGGAGCGCTTCCGGGCGATCCTGAACGCAAACCCGGACGAGGCCCACGACGAGGACCCCGGCATCTGAGCGTGGGTGTAGGCTGGTGGCCCGCCCGCTCGGAGGCCGCCATGAAGCTCACCGACTACCGCACCCTGGGTCGCTCTGGCCTGCGCGTCAGCCCACTCTGCCTTGGAACCATGACCTTCGGCAGCGACTGGGGCTGGGGCGCCGATGTGGCCGAAAGCCGGGCCATGCTGGAGGCCTATCTGCGCGGCGGCGGCAACTTCATCGACACGGCCAACATCTACACCAAGGGCCACAGTGAGGCCATCCTGGGCGACTACTTCGCCGAGCGCGGCGGCCGCGATCAGGTGGTGCTGGCCACCAAATTCTGCGGCAGCCTCCACCGGGGCGATCCCAACGGGGGCGGGGCCGGGCGCAAGGCCATCCAGCAGCAGCTGGAGCAGAGCCTGCGCCGCCTGCGCACAGACTGTGTGGACCTCTACTGGATGCACTTCGACGATCCCCATACGCCCATTGACGAAACCATGCGGGCCTTGGACGACCTGGTGCGGGCGGGGAAGATCCGCTACCTCGGCGTGTCCGACACGCCGGCCTGGAAGGTGGTGCAGGGGCAGTGCGAGGCGCAGTCCAGGGGCTGGTCCCCGTTCATCGCCCTGCAGATCGAGTACTCGCTCATCGAGCGCACCGTGGAGCATGACCTGCTGCCCATGGCGCAGGCTTGCGGGCTTGGCGTCACGCCCTGGTCGCCGCTGAAGGGAGGGCTGCTGACCGGCAAGTACGGACGGAACAAACAGCCCCAGGGCGAAGGCCGCCATGTCCCCGGCGTGTCGAAGAGCCTGACGGACCGCAACTACGCCATCATCGAGGCCGCCGAGGCGGTCGCGGGCGAGCTGGGTACCGGCGTGGCCCAGGTGGCCCTGGCCTGGGTGCTGGCACGGCCCGGGGTGGCGAGCCCGATCCTCGGCGCACGGACGCTGGCCCAGCTGGAAGGGAACCTGGCCTCCCTGGCGTTGGACCTTCCCGCAGAGCTCGTGGCCCGGTTGGATGCGGCCAGCGCACCCGCGCCCATCTTCCCCCACGGCTTCCTGGCGAACACGCGGCACGTGATGCAGAGCGGCGCCACCATCAATGGTGTGGCCTCAGATCCCTGGGCCCTGGCGCCGGCCACCGATCAAGAACGCTGGTGAAGACGGCGGCCGGGACCGGCGATTCGCCGCCAAAACGCCAGGGAACCTAGGCCTGAAAAGGCATCTTGAGTGGTATCCGTGGCGTCTTGGCGGGGGACTTGACCTTTGGCTCAGTGGGCTTGGACCGGCTCGGTTCCGGGTTCGGCTTCGGCGGACCTGCGTCCCTTGGAGATGGTGAACTCGCCCAGCATCATGGGTACGGCCGCCTTCAGCATGATGGTGAAGACCAGGAAGCCGATGGCGAAGATGCCTGCCGCCACCGCGATCTCCGTGAAGGAGGGGGTGTAGACGTAGATCTCGCCGAGGGCGTCGGGGGTGAGGCCGGGGATGATGAGGCCCATGCCCTTCTCGATGTAGACGCTGGCGTAGATCAGCACACACCCGAGATTCAGCAGCTTCCAGTTCGTCCGGAACTTCGGCACCAGGAACAGGATGAAGGCGATGAACCCAAAGATGATGGAAGCCCAGGCATAGGGCACCAGGGTGTTGTGGCCCTTGAGGCCGAACAGCAGGTACTGGAAGTAGACCACGTGCTCCGTGCCCGAGTAGAGCTCCTTGAAGGACTCCGCGGCCGTGAGGAAGAGGTTGAAGCCCATGGTGTAGGCCATGAGTTCGGCGATCTTGAAGATGGCCTCATCCTTGATGCTGAGCTTCGTCGTCTTCCGCAGGACCTGCAGGAGGATGAGCAGGATGGCCGGGCCCGAGCAGAAGGCCGAGGCCAGGAAGCGCGGCGCCAGGATGGCCGAGTTCCAGAAGGGGCGGGCGCCCAGGCCGTTGTAGAGGTAGGCGGTGACGGTGTGGATGCTCACGGCCATGGGGATGGAGAGGAGCACCAGCGGCGTGACGATCTTCTTCACGTAGTGGCGCTCGGTGTAGGCGCAGTAGAGCAGGTAGGTCACCACGAAGTAGTTCAGCACCAGGTAGGCGTTCAGGACGAGCACGTCCCAGGCCAGCATGGACTGAGGCCAGTTCAGGCGCCCCACGAGGGGCATGATGTGCCAGAAGCGGTCGGGCCGTCCGATGTCCACCATGACGAAGCCCAGGCACATCACCAGGGCGCTGATGGCCAGCATCTCGCCCAGGATGGTGATCTCCTTGATGGGCTCCCAGTCGTAGATGTAGGCGGGGATGACCAGCATGATGGCGGCGGCGGCCACGCCCACCAGGAAGGTGAAGTTGCCGATGTAGAAGCCCCACGAGACCTGGTCCCGCATCTTGGTGACGATGAGCCCCTCGTTCAGCTGGCCGATGTAGGCCCCCGTCCCGATGGCGATGAGGAGCAGCAGGAAGCCCACCCAGGCGTAGTAGTACTTGCTGCCGTGGGTGACGATCTGGATCGTATCGGTGATGAATTGCCGGAAGTTCCGCAGCATGGCCTCACACCCCGTAGAAGTAGAAGAAGTTGGGTTGGGTGTTCAGTTCTTCCTTGAGCTTGAAGACGCGCTTGTTCTCAAGGACGTAGCGGATCTCGCTCTCCTTGTCGAGGAGGTTGCCGAACTTGCGGGAGCCAGTGGGGCAGATCTCCACGCAGGCCGGGTAGAGGCCCTTGCGGGTGCGCTGGACGCAGAAGGTGCACTTCTCCACCACGCCCTTGGGCCGGGGCCGGTTGCCCAGGTAGTGGGTCTCCGTGTTGACCTGGTCCGGCGGCAGGTTCGGCTCGCCCCAGTTGAAGTGGCGGGCACCGTAGGGGCAGGCGGCCATGCAGTAGCGGCAGCCGATGCACCAGTTGTAGTCCACCACCACGATGCCGTCCTTTTCGCGCCAGGTGGCGCCCACCGGGCAGACCTTCACGCAGGGGGGCTTCTTGCACTGCTGGCACTGGACGGGCATGTAGAAGTGGCCCTCGCGGGGGACTTCATCGGGGTTGTAATACTGCTCCGCGTGCTGGAGGTTGACGCCTTCCTCCTTGTCCAGCTCGAGCACGCGAATCCACTGCACCTCCGGGGTGCGGGACTGGTTGTTCTCCTTCACGCAGGCGTGGACGCAGCGGCGGCACCCGATGCAGCGGCTGAGATCCAGGGCGTAGCCGAAGATCACGCCGGGCATGGGGGGCGTGGTGCCGACCTTCACGTCCTTGCCGTATTTCGCCTTGTATTCCTTCTCCAGGCGGGCGATGACGGAGAGGACTTCCTCTTTTGAAAGCTCCCGGAAGTTGTGCTGGAGGAACTCCTCCTTGCTGAGGGTGCCGCAGCCGGTGAGGGCGGTGGCCACGGCGGCCACGCCGGCCCCAAGGAAGTCGCGGCGGTCCAGCCCGCAACCGCCGGGGGCCTCATCCGCATGGTCCGGCAGGGAAGTGAGTTTGCCGTCTGTCATCGGGCGCCCCCTTTCTTGGTCTGGATGTCTTCAGGCCGCGTGGGCGGTGGCATGGGTTTGAGGGCCGCGAAGCGGGGGGAGTGGGGGTTGTGGCAGTTGACGCAGAGCAGGTACTGCTTCTGGCCGTTCCAGCTGCCAGTGCGCTTGCCGTGGATGCCCACGCGCCAGTCGCGGAACTTGTCGCCGTGGCACTGGCCGCAGAGCTTGTAGGAGGCCGTGAACTCGACCTTCTCACCGCTGGCCAGATGCAGGTTGTCGCGGCTGTTGGCGTCATGGCAGTCCAGGCACCAGCGGGACTCGGGGCCGTGCTTGAGCTCGATCTCGCTGTGCATGGCCAGCTCACGGCGCTTGGTGTCCACCTTCAGCTGCTTTCCGTCGTGGCAGCCCGTGCAGGGGAAGATCCCCTCGGTGAAGGGGGGCTTCGGCACCTGGATGCCCTCCTGGGCGACGGGCTCCGCCTTCTTGGGCGGCTCCTTGGCGCCGGCAGCCAGCCCCGCCAAGAGCAGGGCCAGGCCTGCGGATCGGATCAGGCGTGCGGTCATGAATCCACCTCCGGAATCGAAGCGTTCGGATCATCGCCACCGCCCTTGGGGGGCGGGGCCTTCAGCAGTCGGGGCGCAAGCATGAGCGTGGCGCCGAAGCACATGAACCCCAGGAAGAGGGTCAGGGGCCGGCCCACGGCCAGGTCTTCGAACAGGAACTTCAGGGCGGTGACGATGAGCACGGGATAAACCAGCCAGCGCAGTTCGAGGATGGGCATCCGGCGGCCGAACCAGGCCATGGCGATGGCCAGCAGCGACAGGGTCCCGGTGCGCAGCGCCGCGAGCAGGTCGGCCTGCGGGGCTCCGGATGAGAGGGTGGCACCGAGAACCCGGACGACCAGGGCGCCCCCACCGATGGCGGCGACTGCGCCCAGGCCCAGGATCAGCGGCCGCAGGCGCTGGGTGGCGGCATCCGCGGGACGGCGCAGCAGGAACCAGGCGACCGAGCCGGCCAAGAACCCCAGGCAGAGAAGACCCGGAAGGGGGAGTGCGGCGCCGGCGCCACCGGCCACAAAGAAGGCGCGGAGGGACCAGCCGAGCAGCCCGGAGGTCGCCGCGCCAACCAGGAGGAAGATGCCGCTCTGGACGAACAGCACGGTCCGTTCCATGCGAAGGCCGGCCATCATCATGCCCATGCCGAGAGCCGCAGTCAGAGGCCCGAAAACGGGCTGCGGCAGCACGATCGCGCCGCCCAGCAGCAGCAGGATGAGGGCCAGGAAGGTGAAGAAATTGAAGTTCGCCCGGGTTTCCTCGTGGTCCTCCGCGAAGCGGAGGGCCGTCGCGTAGCAGCCCAGGCCCGCCGCGGAGGCGCCGGCTCCCAGGATCCCGGCTCCCGAACCCGTGGCGAGGGCCACGCGGAAGGCGCCGCCGAACCCCACGAGCAGGACGAGGAGGGTCTGGATCTTCTCGAAGGCGTTCACCACCCGCTGCTGCTGGAGCATCCGGACGGCGAAGCTGCCGATGTAGAGCACGGCGAGGGCCAGGGCGAAGGCCATGGCGCGTCCGGCGGAAATGCCCCGGTAGGCCTCGGGCACTCCGCCGGGCCAGGCGGCCAGGGAGGTGAGGATCAGCACGCCAAGGTTGGCGGCCAGGGCCGTGGGCCAGCGCAGGCCGTGCCAGCGGCGGCCGTAGGTGACCCAGAGCGTTCCGACGCCAAGCGCGAGGAAGACCAGCAGGAAGGGTTCGATGGTCCGCCGGCCGGACATCACCGCGAAGCCCGAGCCCAGGGAGGCGAGGGTGGCCAGCCAGATGATGGGCTGCAGGCTCCGGCGCCAGGCCACGGCGCCATGCAGGCCGGTGACGGCCAGGAGGAGGAAGGCCGCCAGACCCGGCTCAAGGATGCCGAAGCGGGCCGTGGATTCCACCAGCAGCGGATAGGCGATGAGGATGGAGGCCAGGGCGTGGAAGGCGGAATCCAGCGAGTGCCTGGCGCGATCTGCCAGAACCGCCCAGGTGATGGCGAAGGCGAGGCCCAGCGCCACGCCCCAGCCGCGGTGGATGGTGCCTGCATCCACCAGGGCCCGGATGAAGGTCGCCCCACCCAGGATGAGACAGGTCCTGCCGATGAGACCCATGAGGCGGATGGGGTTGGGGAGATCCGCGGTGGCTGGCGGCGCCGCGACCACGGGACCGGGGCCCTCGGTGGCAACCACCGCTGCGGGAACCGTCCCCCCTGGTGCCCGGCCCTCCAGGACGGCCACCCGGGCCTCCAGGCGGCTCACGGTCTCCGCCAGGCCGGCGAGGCGCCGTTCCAGGGCGCTGGACAAGCCTTCGGCCTGATCGCGCTCCGGAGGGAAGACCTCGGCCGTGGACATGGACGGAACCTCTGGGAGGAGGTGGTGGGAACTGGATTTAGGAATGTGTTGTCCTCATGCCACGCCTCGGCAAGGGGGGCGTCAAGCGAAATATGGACATTCCAAATGGTTCATAACAAAAACAATGAATGTTGTTAGGACATAAATGACTTCGGCATCCTAGAGTAGCGTTGGAGATTCTATGAGAAAACCGGTGGTGGCACATGCCAGGCGGGTTCGGAGGCCGCGCCTGGCATGTGCCGGACATCACAGCGAGGTGCCGGCTAGCGCCAAGTCGCTCCAGGACGGCCGAGCGCCGCGAGCACTTCCTCCGCCGCCCGGAGCCCGTGGTCCTGGGCCTCCTCGAAGAGGGAGAAGCCACTGAGTTCGGTGTGGGCGAAGTGGATGGCGCCGAAGGGGCGGGCCAGCGCCAGGAAGTCGGAATCCCAGAGCTGGCCGGGGGCGGGGCGGACCATGGCATGGCCCCAGCGCATGACGTCAAGGCGGGCCACCAGTCCTTCAAGATCGGGATGGGCCGGCCGGAGGTCGGCCATCACCATGCGGGCGCAGGCCGGCCAGTCCAAGGCCAGCATCCGCGCCCGCTCGGCTTCGCAGTCGGCACCCGAGAACGGCCGGTACCAGGTCCATACCGTGGGGCCGTGGTCCCGCAGGCTCTGGTGGGTCGCCACCACGTAGCCCAGGGCCTCGCTGTCGCGCAGCACGTTGTCCCAGGCCAGGGGGAAGGTCGGCTCCTGGGGCCGGGCCCGCAGGGTGAGATTGGCCACCAGCCAGGGCGCGTTGTGGATGCGGGAGGTGGCGGGACGCGCGGCTCCGAGGCCCTCAATGGCGTGCCGGGCCACATGCTGGGGACCCGAGAAGATGACGCGCTTCGCCAGCCAGCCCACGGGGCGCTGCTGCGCGGCATCCCAGGCGGTGACGCGGAGGCCCTCGCGGACCGCGCGGATCGAGGTGGCCATCACGCCACACCGGAGCCGGTCCCCGCTGGCCTTGCGCAGGTGGTTGACGAGGAAACCGTTGCCTTCGGGCCAGGTCAGCAGGGGGCGCGAGTCCTCGCCGGGCCCCTGCTTGCGGGCGGCGAAGTAGAAGAGTCCGGCCCAGGCGCTGGTGGTCTCCAGGCGGGAGCCATAGTCGTCCCGGCAGGCGTAGTCCAGCAGCCAGCGCAGGCGCGGCGAGCTGAACCCGTGGTCGTCCAGCCAGGCGGCGAAGGAGAGGCCGTCCAGGGCGCGGGCCTCCGGGGCGTCGGAACAGCGTGAGCGGGGAATGCTGAAGGCGGGGCGCCCCTTGGCATCCTTGAAGGCGGCCCAGCGGTCCACCTCCTGGAAGAAGGCGTGGTACTGGCGCTCGTCCTCGGCACTGGCCCCGGCCCGCAGGTAGAGGCCCTCCCACCACTGGCCGTAGGCGAAGACCCGCTCCTCCGGCGCCCGCACCGTGGCCTCCTCCGCGAAGACCGGATCGCCCTTCGCGTCGAAGCCCTCCAACACGCCGCACTCCTTCAGCAGGCGCAGCACCGCCCGGTTGCCCCGGTCGGGGACGGGCAGGTAGTGGGCGGCCCAGGGAAAGGCGCTGACGTGGTTGCGTCCAGAGCGCGAGGTCCCGCCCGGCTCCGGTTCCATCTCCAGCACGCGGAAGTCATCCAGGCCGCCGCCAGCCAGCCGCCAGGCGGCGCTGAGCCCAGCCACCCCGCCCCCCACGATGAGGGCCGACACGGGTTCGAAGCGTTCGGGATCGGGAACGGCCTGGCCGCGGAACCGGTGCCCCAGGGCGAGGTCCGGTCCCACCAGCTCGCCTTGGAAGGGAAACTCGGGCTTCTTCCGGCACGCGAGGGGCAGGGCGGAAGCCGCCGTGGCCGCGAGAAAGTCGCGGCGCCTCATGACCGGGGGCTCAGGACCATCGCCGCCACTCCCGGGTGTAGAGGTGGACCAGCACCTGGTTGTCCAGGCGGTTCACCTCCACGGGGACGCGGTCCATGTCCTTGGGGAAGGCGAACATGGCGGCGGTGGCCTCGTCGGACAGGTGGCGCAGGCCCGGCAGCACGCGGGTGGGCGGGGCGAAGTCGCGCTTCGAAGCCAGGGCGAAGCCCCACACGCCGAAGGAGGGGACGGCCAGATGGAAGGGGCGCACCTTCAGGCCCGAAGCTTCCATGGTGGCGGCGATGCACCAGAAGGACTGCCGCGCCATCAGGGGCGAAGTGCTCTGCACGGTGATCATGGCGTCATCGGTGAGGCGGCGCTGGAGCAGGCGGTAGAAGCGCGAGGTGTAGAGCTTGCCCAGGGCATAGGTGTTGGGGTCGGGAAAGTCCACGTAGGCCAGGTCGAAGGGGCCTCCGGTGCTCTCCTGCAGCCAAACCATGGCATCGGCGTTGACCACCTTCACCCGGGGATCGTCCAGGGCCGCGCCGTTGAGCTGGCGCACCATGGGCTGGCGGCGTGCCATGTCTGTCATGGCCGGGTCCAGGTCCACCAGCACCACCTCCTGGACGGAGGGATGCTTCAGCACTTCCCGCACGGCGAGGCCGTCGCCGCCGCCGCAGATGAGCACGCGCCTGGCATCGGGCCGCACGCCGAAGGCGGGATGCACCAGGGCCTCGTGGTAGCGGTACTCGTCGGCGCTGGAGAACTGCAGGTTGCCGTTGAGGAAGAGCTGGAAGCTGCCGCGGCCCCGGGTGAGCACGATGCGCTGGTAGGCGCTATCCCTGGCGTAGACGATCTCGTCCGCGAAGATCTCCTCCTCCACGGCCAGGGTGAACTTCCCGGCGAAGGCCAAGCCCACGGCCAGCAGGGCCATGACGGCCAGGCAGCGCAGGCGGATCATGCGCGTGGGGCCCAGCTGGGACTGCAGCAGGTGGGTGGACCAGAGGCCCACGCCGGCGTTCAGCAGGCCGAAGAGCAGGCTGGTGCGCACCAGGCCCAGCTTGGGCATGAGCAGCAGGGGGAAGAGCAGGGAGGCGAAGAGGGCGCCGATGTAGTCCAGGGTGAGCACGCCGGCCACCAGGTCCTTGAAGCGAACCTGGTCCTTGAGGATGCGCATGAGGATGGGGATCTCCAGGCCCACCAGGGTGCCCACGGCCACCACGGTGCCGTAGAGCACCACGCGGAAGGCATGGGTGTGGGCGAAGGCCTGGAAGAGGATGGGCGCCGAGAAGCCGCCCACCAGGGCCACCGCCAGCTCCAGGTCCACGAAGCGCCGGGCCAGGCCGCGGTGCAGGAACTTCGACAGCCAGGAGCCCAGCCCCATGGCGCTGAGATAGACGCCGATGACCGTGGAGAACTGCGTGACCGAATCGCCCAGCAGGTAGCTCGACAGCGTTCCCGCCACCAGTTCGTAGATCAGCCCGCAGCTCGCGATGAGCAGCACGCTGAGGAAGAGGAGGGGGGCCTTCAGGGTGGGCTGATCGGCGGGAGCTCCAGCCTCCGGTTGCGTCGAATCATCCATGGATCGCGGCGGCGATGATGATGCTGATGCCCAGGATGAGGCAGCCCAGGACGATGCCGAGAGCGATGTTCTGGTCGTCCTCCATCTCCTTGCGCAGGGAGAAGGGGAGGACCTTCACCAGGAAGAGCCAGACCAGGCCCAGGATGACCAGGCCCAGGGCGGAGAAGACGGCGGCGACGAGGAGCTGGTGGAGCATCTGGTTCGTGATCATCACTTACCTCCGTGGAAGCCGTTGTTGTGCAGGAAGGTGCGGTAGGCGCCGGGCGTCTGGCGCACGCTGGGCGGGAGATCAGCCCGGCGGCGCTGGCCGAAGAACTCCCGGCCGAAGAAGCCGTTGGCGACCAGGAGGCTGAAGCCGCCGCCGAGGAAGAGCAGGTAGAGGATCCGTATCAATCGTCACCTCCGCTGGAAGACGCCGCCGTGCCATACATGCTCTCCTGCCAGCGCCGGCCCTCGAAGGCGGCCACTTGGAACACCAGGATCAGAGGCACCACGAGGATGGCCAGCAGGGCGAGCCCGGGATAGAGCCAGCGCATGACGCCCTGGCGCAGCTGCACATCGATGACCCCCACGGGCGGGAACTTCCCGTCCCATTGGGGGGCCAGGCGCAGCACATAGGTTCCAGCGGGCACGGCGCTGAGGAAGACCGTGTTCGTCTGGCCGCCCTCGGCCCAGGATTCGCCGCCGTCCACGCCATGGTAGAAGCTGCTCTCCAGGAGGAAGAACTCGGCCACGCCCGTGGTCTCGCTCACCAGAGCGCCCTCCAGGGCGATCCAGCTGTTGTTGACCGGGGCGCTGAGGGTGACGGCCAGGTTGCGGCGGCCGTCCTTGATCTCGATGGGGCCGGAGAAGTAGACGGGTTCCTGCGCCTCGGCCGCCGGCGCGTCCGGCGAACCGGGCGCGCCGGGGCGCCGCACGGGAATGCCCTTGCGCACAGCTTCCGCCGCCTCCTTCCGGAGCCCGGGCGCCAGCTCGTAGAGGTCCAGCCGCTTCTTGAACAGCTCCACGTTGCGGTGGGTGGCGGATTCGACCATGACGAGGGCCAGCAGCAGACCCAGGGCGCCCACGATCCAGAGGGCCGACTTGGAGAGTGTCACCTTGTGGGGATTGGGCTGGAAGGACGAGATGCCGCGGGGCGCCGCTGGCGTGTCCTTGAGCTTGAAGGCGGCCCAGACTGCTGCTGGATCGAGGTAGGTGGAGAGGCTCCAGTTCACCTCTTCGCCACCACCCTTGTGCCCTTGTCGCTCGCGGGTGAGGCTGCGGGGCGGGGCGATGAACTCGGCCACCTGCACCCGCTCGCCCTGCTCCACGGTCCAATAGAACTCGCCCCAGACGCCTTCGACCACCGCCTCGACATCCTGGAACCGCCGCCAGTTCATGCCGAGCGCCTGGAGGTTCTTCTGCCCATCGCGCACCTGGGGGACCTCGCCAGGGGGCAGGGCCACCGCCAGGCTCCAGTGGCCATCGCTCTCCACCAGCCACTTGAAGCCGTGCTGGGAGTCGAGGAGCAGGTACTCCATCCAGGGGTAGGCGAGGCCATCCACGGTGCAGCTGCGGCGCAGCTGGCCGATGCAGGTGACCTTCTCGCCGCTCAGCACACCCTCGGAACCCAGGGGGATGACCACCGCCTGGTGGGGCTGCTTGAGGCTCTTCAGGAAGGCCAGCTTCCCGTTCTCCGCCGAGAGCAGGCTGCCGCAGCTGGGGCAGCCCACCCGCTGGGTCTGGTCCGGCGCATGCAGGGCCAGGGCCCCACCGCACGTGGGGCAGTTGAGGTTCTGAGTGCCGATCTTGGCGGGTTTCCGCAGGCCACCCTTGATCCCCAGGTCGGCCAGGGGCGTCTCGCGGCCCAGGAAGAAGAGGGGTGGCTCCTCGCTGTAGTCCAGGGTGGCGAAGGCGCCGTTGCGGCCGGAGAGGTCCGCGAAGCGATAGGTGGCGCCCGGTTCCACGGCCCAGGGGATCTCGCCCTCGGCGCTGTGGAAGGTGGCTTCGCTGACCTCGCCCACGGTCCAGAGGCCGTCGGGACCCAGGTCCGCCAGGCCGCCAGCCTGGAGGCTGCCGACCGCGGGAAGCGCGCCATGCGGGTTCTGGGTGAAGGTGAGGTAGAAGCGACCCTGGGCCTCGGCGAGCCAGCCCCAGCGGCCGTCATCCAGGGCCAGGTACCATTCGTTCCACACGCCTCCGAGGGGATGCTTGAGCTGGACGCGCCCGGCCAGGGTGAAGGACCGGCCCGCATGGGTTCCGGACGCGCCCAGGCCCAGCGGGGAGCCGGTATCCACCAGGTCGGCCACCTTGCCGATCAGCTCGGGATCGCGGTCCTTGCGGGCCGCGAGGGCCTTGCAGTAGGTGCAGACCGCCACCATGGTCCCGGGCCGGAAGCTCAGGGCGGCACCGCAGCTGGGGCAGGAGGCGAGGATGCTCATGGAGTGGGGTGATTATGCAGGGGCGTCACAGCCAGGGGAAGATGCGATGCAGCCCCTCGCGGAATCCCGACTCCCCGGTCAGGAGGCTGAGGATCAGGTGGCCATCGCCGGGCAGATCGAAGAAGGAACCGGGATGGACCAGCACCGAGGCCTCCTCCAGCACCCGCAGGGCGCAGGCCTCATCCGCATCCACGGCGGGCCTGCGCAGCAGGACCGACCAGCCGCCCTCTACGGGCAGCCGCGACAGGTGTGGCTGCCCGGCCAGCGCCGCATCAAGGGTGGCGAGGTTGGCCCGCAGGCGCTCCTGGACCTGGGGCCGGATGGCGTGGGCCAGTTGGAGCAGCCGCGGGGCAGCGGCCTGCACCGGAGCGGAGACGGAGAGGTACTGGTCGGCCAGGAAGGCCAGGGCCTCCAGACCGGTGGCTGCTCCGGGGCCGCGCGTGGCGATCCAGCCGAGCTTGAGCTGAGGCAGGGCCGCCACCTTGCTGAGGCCCGAGAGGAGGAACACGGGGCAGGGTGGTTCCGGATCCAGGAGGGCCGTGGCCAGGCGGTTCTCGCCAGGCTCGAGGACGTAGTCTGCGAAGACTTCATCGACGAGCAGGGAGAGTTGGTGGCGGGCGCAGAAGGCGGTCAAGGCCGTCCACTCCGTCTTCGTCAGGAAGTGGCCGGTGGGGTTGTTGGGGTTCACCACCACCACGGCCCGCGTCCGCGTCGACATGGCGGCCTCCAGAGCCCCCAGGTCCAGATGCCACCGATCATGGAAGTAGGAGGGCACCGGCCTCGCCTTCAGGCCCTCCAGCCGCGCCAGCCACTCGAAGAGAGGGTAGCTGGGGCTGGGCACGAGCACCTCGTCCCCGGGGTCGCCCAGCAGTTTGAAGAGCAGGCCATAGCCCTCGCTGGTGGAGGCGGTGAGCAGCAGATCCTCGGCCCGCAGCCCGTGGCCGTGGTGGAAGGCGATGGCCTCCCGGGCCGCCCTGGCTCCCTGCGGATCGGGGTCGTAGGCCAGCACTGCGGGCTGGGAGAGGGCCTGGCGGATCTCCGCCTCGGGATGGTCGAACCCGCAGCGCGTGGGGTTGGAGACCGTGAGATCGAGGACCTCCCGGCCCTGGGCTCTGAGATGGGTCAGGGCGGCGGTGAGGGCGTTTGGCTCAAAGCCCTGCGGCAGGCGGGAGGAGAGGTGCATGGATCCAGGGTAGACGAGATCTCCGGCCCTCTCTGTGGATTGGCGCGATAATCACCGGAAGGCTCGGGAGGCTCCCATGGCGAGGACGCTCAAGGTTGCGGTGGTGCTGGCGGGGTGCGGCCACCTGGATGGCGCCGAAGCGCGGGAGGCGGTGCTCACGCTGCTGGCCCTGGACCAGCATGGGGCCACCTTCCAGTGCATCGCGCCCAACGCCGACCAGCACCATGTCATCAACCACGTCACCGGCCAGCCCGTGCCCGGCGCCGTGCGCAACATCCTGGAGGAGGCCAGCCGCATCGCCCGCGTGGGCCAGTGTCTGGACCTGGCTCTGGCCCGCGTCGAGGACTACGACGCGCTGCTGATGCCCGGGGGCTACGGCGTGGCCAAGAACCTCTGCTCCTTCGCCTTCAAGGGCGCGGATGGCGAGGTCCGGGGCGACGTGGCGGCCTTCCTGCGCGGCTTCATTGCGGCGAAAAAGCCTGTGGGCGCCATCTGCATCTCCCCGGCCCTGGTGGCCCTGGCCCTGTCCGGCCAGAGCGCGGCGCGGCTCACCCTGGGGGGCGACCCCGGCTGCGCCGACGCTGTGCGGCGCCTGGGGCACCTGCACCAGGACACGCCCAGCGCCCGCGAGATCGTGGTCGACGAGGCGAACAATCTGGTCACCACGCCTGCCTACATGTTCGACGATGCCCGGCTGAGCGACGTGTTCGTCGGAATCGAGCGATGCGTGGCGGAAGTCCTGAAGCGGGCCTAGCCTTCCTCATTCCGGCGCGGGTGCACCATGCGTCGCAGCGCCGGGGACTGAATGCGGCTGGCGGCGAGGATGCGGGCCTCGTCGTCCAGGGCTCTGATCCAGGGCGCGGCGTGGCCCAGGACCAGGCCCGAGTCTGGCAGGGGGAGGCTGCGATCCAGCGCCTGCAGCACCTGCTCTGCCACGGGCCCGGCCTCGCGCCAGCGTGAGAGGGCCAGGGCTTCGGCCTGGGCCGGGCGAAGGGGCGGCTGGATGAGGGCGACCAGCGCGTCCAGTCCCAGTTTCGGATGGTGGAGGAAGGCCGCCAGGACTCCGGGCGCGGGGCTCTTCCACACCAAGGGCCAGAGCGGTCTTGGTGCGTGGATGGCGAGGCTGCGCCGCTCGCCTGTGGTCATGAGCGGCCACAGCTGCTGCAACTTCTCGGTGGCCTGCTGCACGGCCTGGGGGTGGGCTGCAGCGTCCGTCGACACCGCGGCCAGAGCCCGCCAGGGCAGGCGTCCAAGCAGCCGGGCGCGAAGGTGCGCGGGAGCCTTCGGGTGCTGGGCGACCCAGCGCAGCAGCAGGGGACGCTTCTTCAGCTCGGGCAGCTCCGCCGCGGATTCCAGCCAGCCCCGGGGGGGATCCGCATGCCGCAGGAGCCGCAGGAACCGGGGCCAGGGCACCTCGGGGGGCAGGCCCCATGGAACGGGGGATGGTTTCACTCCCCCAGCCTACCGCCAACAGGCTGCGGCCCAATTGCGCCACACTGTCCGGATGGGCATCGAATTCACCATCCTGGGCCGGGGCCGTGCCGGGCGCGCGCTGGCGGAGGCCTGGGGCCCGCGGGTGGCGCTCCGGGAGCATTCGGCCCGCCCGGAAGGCCTCGTGGTGCTGGCGGTGCCGGACCGGGCTGTGCCCGAGCTGGCGGCGCAGTTTCCGGGTCGCTGCGCGCATCTGGCGGGGAGCCTCCATCTGGAGGGTGTCCCCTGCGCTCATCCCCTGACGAGCTTCGATGGCCGGGCCCGCGACTGGACAGGCACGCCCCTGGCGGTCACCGGATCCTTGCCGGATGAATTGGCCCGCGCCTTTGGCGACCTGGGATTCGCGGCCTTCGATCTGCGGGCGGAGCTGAAGCCGCTCTACCATGCTGCGGCCGTACTCACCTCGGGGCATGCGGCCACGCTGTGGCTGGGGGCCGAGGCCCTGCTCCGCGGCCAGGGCCTGGCGCTGCCGGGTCGCGGCCTGCTGCCCCTGGCCGAAGCCACCCTGCGCAACGTGGAAGCCGCTGGCGCCGCGGGCCGCACCGGGCCCTTCGTCCGCGGGGACGAGGCCACCATCGCCCGCGATGCCGAAGCCCTGCCGGCGCCCTGGCGCGAGATCTTCCTGAAGCTCGGCCGCGGCCTCGACTGATCGTTCATTCCCCGGAGCGCCATGTCCCAGCTGTTCGCCGTCTCGGTCCTGTGGGCCCTGTCCTTCGGCCTCACGGCCCAGGTGAGCAGCCTGGGCGCTCCCTTCGTGACCGCGATCCGGACCCTGGTCGCGGCGCTGGTGTTCCTGCCCTTCCTGAACCTGAAGGGAATGGCCCCGAGGCGCGTGGCCGTCTTCGCCGCCATCGGCGCGCTGCAGTTCGGGCTCATGTACCTGCTCTACATTGCCTCCTTCCACTGGCTGCAGGCGTCGGAGGTGGCCCTCTTCACCATCTTCACGCCCCTCTTTGTGACGCTGGTGGGCGACCTGCTGGAAGGGCGGAGCACGGGCAAGGTCTGGCTCGCGGTGGCGGTGGCGGTGCTGGGAACGGGCATCTGCGTGGGCTCGGGGCTGGGGCGGCCGGGGCTGCTCTGGGGCTTTCTCCTCATGCAGGGGGCGAACCTCTGCTTTGCCCTGGGCCAGGTGCTCTATCGCCGCGAGGCCCCGGCGACGGGCAAGCGGGATGGCGAGCTCATGGGGCTCCTCTACCTGGGCGCCGCGGCGGTGGCCGCGGCCCTGGCCGCGCCCTGGATTCAGTGGCACCAGCTCGCCAAGCTGAGCCTGCGGCAGGGGGTGGTGCTGGTCTACCTGGGGGCGGTGGCCTCGGGGTTGGGGTTTTTCCTCTTCAACGCGGGCGCCCGACGGGTGGAGATCGGGATCCTCGCCATCTTCAACAACGTGAAGATCCCCCTGGCGATCCTGGCGGCGGGGCTCGTGTTCCGCGAGGCCATCGACTGGCCCAGGCTCCTCCTGGGCGGGGTGGTCCTCGCCTTCTCCCTCGCGCTCCATGGTTCCTCAGGAGGACGCCCATGACGGAATTCCGGCCGCCCATGGCCCTTCGCGCCAGCACGCCCACCGCCTGGGCCGAGGCGGCCACCGCCGATCCGGCGGCCCTGCTCTCGGATCATGCCCACTGTGAGAAGAAGGCCGCGCTGAATGCCCTCAGCCTGAGCCAGTCCTTCGCGGACGCACCGCGGGCTTCGGTCCTCCTGGCGCGGCTCGCCGAGGAAGAGCTCAACCACTACCGGCGCGTGCTGGAGGCCCTGCAGGGATTCGGCTGGGCGTTGCGACCGGACCTGGGCAATCCCTACGCCCAGGCCCTGCACAAGCTGGCCTCCAAAGGGCTGCTGGACCGCCTGCTCATTGCCGCGCTCATCGAGGCCCGCAGCTGCGAGCGCCTGTGGCTGCTGGAGCAGGCCGGTTCAACCCAGGCCGAGCTGGGCTCTGCGGGCTGGCTGGCTTTCCTGCTGGAGCTGGAGCGCTGCGAGGCGGGTCATGCGGTGGCCTACCGGAGCCTGGCCGAGGAACGTTTCGGCGCCCAGGCCGAGGCCCGCCTGGAATGGTGGCTCGACCGGGAATCCGAAGTGATCCAGACCCTGCCGTGGCGGTCTGCGGTCCACTAGGTCCCTTAACCAGGAGTAGGTTGTTTCGTGGCATTCTGAGGCGTCTTCCGAGGCAGCCTATGTCCACCGTTCCAGACCATGGTCTCAAAGAGATGGTGCCGGTCTTCGGGCCCGAGGCCCTGGGCATCGGCACCCACGGCAGCTTCCATGCGGCCCTGGAGCGGCTCAGCGGCGAGGGCGACCTCAAGGCCCGGCTCCTGCTCTCGGCCCTGTCTCACTTCGCGGCCAAGGGCTACGACGGCGTCCAGGTCAAGGAGGTCGCCGAGGAGGCAGGCGTCTCCAAGCCGACGCTCTACTATCACTTCGGCAGCAAGGAGGGGCTCTTCCGCCAGCTCTGCCTGGTGTCGCTGGCCAGCATGGCCGTGCGCATCCAGGCCATGGTGGAACCCTACCTGGCCGCTCCGATCCAGGGCGGACCAGCCCTCGAAACCGCCTGCCTCGACCTCTGCCGCGCCTACCTCGGCATGCTGCTGGAGAGCCAGGAGTTCACGGGCTTCATCCTGCGCTCCATTGCCGTGCCCTCGCCGGATTCCAGCTTCCGGGACCTGATGCCCCTGGTGGAGAAGGGCCTGAGCCCCCTGGGCCTGTTCATGCACCACGCCTTCGGCACCGGCCTGGAACAGGCCCGCAAGGAGGTGCTGCTCTTCACGTCGCTGGTGGGCTCGCTCATCGAGGAGAAGCTGCGCGACCCCCAGTACCAGATCACCGACGAGGAGATCCGGTGGGTGTCCCAGCGCTGGCTGCACGGCGTCCTGGGCTGAGGCGGCCCATGTCCAAGCCTGCCCCCATCCGGGCCACCCTGCGTCCGCTGGACCTGGCCCAGCACCTGTTCGAAGTGGAGCTGGTCTTCCCGGCGGAGGCCCTGGCCACGGGCCGGGTTGCGGCCCTTCCGAGCTGGACGCCGGGCTCGTACCTCGTGCGGGACTACGCCCGGTTCGTGGACCGGGTCCGCTGCGTGGAGGGTCCACAGGAACGCCCTCTGGAGAAACTCGACAAGCAGCGCTGGGCACTTCCGGCCTCCGCGAGTGACCTCACGGTCCGCTACCGCGTCTATGGCAACGACCTGACCGTCCGCACCAACCATGTGGACGCCACCCACGCCCAGATCATCCCCGCCGCGACCTTCCTCTACCTGGAAGGTCAGCTCGACCGGCCGGTCACCGTGTGCTTCGAGGGCTTCCCTCCCGCCTGGAAGGTGGCCTCGCCCCTACCCCTCAAGCAGGGCGCCTACCAGGCCCGGGACTACGACACGCTGGTGGACTCCCCCTTCGAACTGGGCGTGTTCCGGACGCGCAGCTTCAAGACGGGTGGAACCGCGTTCCAGCTGGCCTTCACGGGCGACCACAACGGGGATGAGGCCCGCATCACCGAGGCCACCCGCCAGATCGTCGAGGCGGCGGGCGCGATCTTCGGCGGCTTCCCCTTCCAGCGCTACCTGTTCCTCTTCACCTTCGCGCCGGGCCTGCGGGGCGGCCTCGAGCACCGGGACTGCACCAGCCTCATCTCCGACAGCCACGCCTTCGACCGCCAGGAGGGCTACCACGCCCTCCACCAGCTGGTGGCCCACGAGTTCTTCCACGCATGGAACGTCAAGCGCCTGCACGATCCCGTCCTGGGCCCCTTCGACTACGGCCGCGAGAACCCCACGAAGATGCTCTGGTTCCACGAAGGGCTCACCTCCTACATGGAGCATGTGATCGTCCTGCGGGCCGGCGTGGTGCCCTGGAGCCACACCGCGAAGGAGCTGGCCCGCTGCTGGAGCGAGCAGGCCCAGCGCCCGGGGCGCCTGGAACAGAGCCTGGAGGAATCCAGCTGGGACACCTGGATCCGCCTCTACAAGCCCCACGAATTCAGCCCCAACAGCACCGTCAGCTACTACGACAAGGGCGAGCTGGTGGGCTGGCTCATGGATGCCGCCTTGCGCGAGGGCAGCCGCGGCAAGGCGGGGCTGGCTGAACTCTTTTCCCTGCTTTGGACGCGGCACGGCGAGCGGGGACTCCGTGATGCAGACGTGCGTACCGCCTTCCGGGAACTGGCGGGACGCGAACCCGGACCCTTCTGGGAGGCCTACATCTCCGGGCGCGCCGAACTGGATGCCGGCCTCCTGCAACGGGCCTTCGGGCTGACGCTGGAAGCGCAGGCCCCCTGGCAGGCGCTCTCCCAGGAGGAGCAGCGGGACCCGGTCTCCCTGAAGCGGGCCAAGTCCTGGACCGGATTGGTGCTGGCCACCCATGGACCTGTGGTGCAGAACGTGATCCCCGGCAGCCCCGCCGCGGCGGCCGGCCTCAGCTTCGGCATGGAGATCCTGGCCGTGGACGGCTGGCGCACGAAGACGACGGCGGAGGTCCAGCGGGGACTGGCCAAGCCCGGACCCGGCGGGCAAGCTCGAATCCTTGCGGCCGATCGCAGCCGGGTGTTCGAGGTCGACGTGCCGGTCCTCGAGAACCCCGAGCGCAGCTACCGGCTGGTCCCGGATCCTGCCGCCAGCGCGGTCCAGCGATCGGCCTACGAGGCCTCGTACGGCCAGGCCTGGCCTGCACCCCACGGAACCCGCGGGAAGCGCCGTTGAGGATCGCAGCCATCATCGCGGCCCACGACGAGGCCGATCACATTGCACCTGTGCTGGAAGGGCTGAAGCCTTTCCACCTCCACCGCATTCTGGTCGTGGACGATGGCTCTTCGGATGGCACTGGGGCGGTGGCCGCCGCGGCCGGCGCCGAGGTGCTGCGCCTGGAGCCCGGCGTGGGCGGCGGCAAGGGCCAGGCCATGCGGGCCGGCATCGCGCGCCTCCGGCCTGACACCTTCGACTTCTACCTGTTCCTGGATGCGGATGGTCAGCACGACCCGGCCGACCTCCGGCAATTCCTGGAGCACCTTGCCGCCCATCCCGATGCGGACTTCCTCATCGGCTCACGCTTCCTGGATCGGGCCAAGATTCCCGCCAAACGCTGGCGGACCAACGCCCTGGGCACCTGGACGCTGGGCCGCATTGCCGGCGTGACCTGGGAGGACAGCCAGAGCGGGTTCCGCCTGATCCGCAAGAAGGTGCTGGACCGCCTCCGGCTCCGCGCCTCTGGCTTCGCCATCGAGATGGAGATCGCCATGAAGGCCGCGGACTGGAAGCTGCGCTGGGTGCACATCCCCATCCAGGCCATCTACCGGCCCGGCCCGCACCGGAGCCACTTCCGCGGTGTGATGGACACCTGGCTCATCGCGTGGGAGTCGCTGAAATGTTGAGCTGGCTTCAATCCAGCCTGGCCTGGCTGATCGCGCGGGGGGGCTTGTCGTGCTGAGTGGGGCCAAGCTCAATCCCCTCGACTGGGACCTCGGCAACGTGCCGCCGGGCGTGGCCTGGGGCGGGGTGGATGAGGCCGGGCGGGGCGCCTGGGCAGGTCCCGTGGTGGCGGCTTGCGCGGTGCTGGACCCGGAGTCGGTGCACAAGTGGGGTCATGTGCTGCGCAGCGTCCGCGACAGCAAGAAGCTGAAGCCCGAGCGGCGGGAGGTGCTTGCGGCCGAGCTGAAGGCCCTGCTGCCGGCCTACGGGATCGCGGAGGTGGATCCCATGGCCATCGACCGGGAGAACATCCTCGAGGCCACCATGATGGCCATGCGGCAGGCGGTGGCGGAGCTCGCACTGCGGCCCCGGATGCTGTTCATCGACGGGGACAAGGGGCCCAGGACCGGTCTGCCCGAGCGCCTGGTGGTGGACGGCGATGCCCTCAGCTGCGCCATCGGCGCCGCCAGCATCCTCGCCAAGGCCCATCGCGACGCCTTGATGGTCCGGATGGAGGCCACGCATCCGGGCTACGGCTTCGACCGGCACAAGGGCTATGGCACCGCGCTCCACCAGGAGCGGCTCCGGGACCTGGGGGCGAGCTCCATCCATCGCATCAGCTACGCGCCCGTCGCCAGCCTGCAGCACGTGGACGAAGACCTGCGCGAATCCCTTCGCCAGAGCCTGGCCCGCTGCGCCTCCGTGGACGAGCTGCGGCATTGGGTCGAGTCGGAACTCCGGCCTGCGTACGGGCGGTTGAAGCTGGTGTGGGTGGAGACCCTGCGGCGGCGCTATGCAGATCGTCTGGCGCTGCTGGCCGGCGGGGAGAATCCCACCGGAGTGGACGCTTGACCACCGTGGCCCTGGCGCTGCTGCGGCGGGGGGACCGCTGGTTCCTCCAGCGGCGTCATCCCGCCAATGCCGTGCTGCCGGGGCTTTGGGAGTTCCCGGGGGGCAAGGCCGAGGCTGGAGAGACGCCGGAGGCGGCTCTGGTCCGCGAGTTGCGGGAGGAGGTCGGATTGAGCCTCTGCGGGGCGCGGCCCTGGCCGGTTATGGAAGGCTCGATTCATCTCCATCCCTTCCTCGTGGAGGCCCAAGGCGAACCCCGCACCTCCCTGGCCTGGGGCTGGTTCACGCCCTCGGAGATGCTGCGCCTGCCCCTGCCACCCCGGAATGCGGACCTGGTGGCCCGGCTCGCGGCCGCCGATCTGATAGGCTGAAGTTTCCCCAGGCCCGGAGATGCCATGACGCGATCCTTCATTCGGACCTTCCTCTGTGTCCTAGCGGCCACGGGCCTCTGGGCCCAGCAGACGGAAGTGGTGCTGACCGCCACCAGCAGCGCAAAGCTGGTCCTGGGGATGACCCAGCCCAAGGCCAGCGGCCTGGACGACGCCACCATCGCCGCAGAGTTCACCGCCGTCCTCAAGCGCGACCTCGACGAGACGGGGCTCATCGCCATGCTCCAGGAGCGGCTCCCGGGCGATGCCGCCGCCGTGAAGGCCTGGAAGGAGGCCGGCGCCCAGTGGCTGCTGAACGTCCGGATGACTCGGGCGGCCAATGGGGATCTCCAGATGGAGGCCTCCGCCCTCGACACCGCCGCCGAGAAGGGCGTGTTCACCCGCACCTACAACGCCAACAAGATCGTCCCGCTGCGCTACCTCGCGCACTACCTGGCCGACGATCTGGTGGGCCGGTTGACCGGCGAGAAGGGCGTGGCCTCCAGCCGCATCGTGTTCGTGCGGCAGACCTCCCCCGGCGTGAAGGAGATCTTCCAGGTGGACCGCGACGGCGCGGGCCTGGTGCAGCTCACCCGCCACGGCAGCCTGACGCTTTCCCCCACCGTCGCCGGGGATGGCCGCCTGGCCTACGTCACCTACAAGGGCGGAGCTCCTGAGATCTGGGGGCAGCGCCGGAAGGACGGCCCGCACGAGCGGTTCTACCCCACGGCGGGAGCCGGCGGGATGCTCTCCTCGCCGGTGTGGTCGCCGGACGGCAAGCGGCTGGCCTTCGTGCAGGGCGACCGCCGCGGCAACAGCGACATCATGACGCTGGACCTCGCCACGGGCCGGGTGCGCCGGCTGACCGACGGCAACGGCATCAACACGGAGCCCACCTGGAACCCGAACGGGAACCAGCTCGCCTTCACCTCGGATCGCGAGGGCGGACCCCAGGTCTACCTCATGCAGGACGACGGTTCCAACCTCCGCCGCCTCACGGGGGAGGGGCAGTACAACGCCAGCCCGGCCTGGAGTCCCAACGGCGCCATGGTGGCCTACGTGTCCCGCTTCGAGGGCAAGTTCGATCTTTTCGTCTACAAGCTGGGCGAGGGAAAGGCCTATCAGATCACCACCGGGGTGAGTACCTCCGAGTCGCCGGCCTGGTCCCCCGATGAGCGGCGGCTGGTGTTCACCAGCAACCGCTTCGGTTCCTCCCAGCTCTTCACCACGGACCTCTCGGGCCGGCAGATCGTGCGCCTGGCCGAGTTCGCAGGCTGCCAGAGCCCCCGCTGGATCCGCGGGCGCTGAAAATTTATGACAAACCGCTGATCAACGACCTTCTATACTCATCTCATCCTGGAGGAACAATCCCATGCGCTACGGAACCTACCTCGTCCCTGCGGCCATCGTGCTCACCCTCGGCAGCCTGGCTTGCAAGCCGCCCAAGACTGCGGAGCAGATCAAGGCCGAGACCCAGGCCGCCTTCAACGAAGGCGTGCAGGCGTTCAAGGACGGGAAGGCCCGCGGGACCAACCCCTACCTGACCGACAAGGAGAACCCGCACAAGATGCAGGGCTGGTACGACGGCTGGGACAAGGCCAAGGCCGACAAGGATGCCGCGGATGCGAAGGCCGCCGCGGATGCGAAGGCCGCCGCCGACAAGGCCGCTGCCGACAAGCTCGCCGCCGACAAGGCTGCTGCCGAGGAAGCCGCCCGGAAGGCCGCCGAGGCCGAGAAGGCCGCCGCCTTCAAGAAGGCCGCCGAGGCTGCTCTCAAGACCATCCACTTCGACTACGACAAGTCCGACATCAAGGAAGCCGATCGTGCGCTGCTCCAGGGCATCGCCGACTTCATGAAGGCCTTCCCCGCCGCCAAGCTTGAGATCGAAGGGCACTGCGATGAGCGCGGCACCAATGAGTACAACCTTGCGCTCGGCAACAAGCGCGCCGCCGCCGCCCTGGCCTACCTGAAGACCCTGGGCGTGGACGAGGCCCGCTTCACCACCATCAGCTACGGCAAGGAGAAGCCTCTCTGCACCGAGGCCAAGGAAGCCTGCTGGAGCCAGAACCGCCGCGGTGAGTTCAAGCTCAAGTAGATCGCGCCGCCGGTTGCGAAGCGGGGGCCTCGGCCCCCGCTTTTCGTTTAGGATGGAAGCAGCTCCGGAGTTCCCATGAGTGCCCGCATGATGTTGCTCCCCGCCTTGGCCTCGCTGCTGGCTGTTGGCTGCGGATCCGAAGACCAGCTCCGCCGCGTGGAGCAGGAAGTGGGCGACCTCAAGCTGGAGGTCTTCAAGCTCCGGCAGTCGGTGGAAGAGGGCAACAAGCGCGCCCAGGCCGATCAGCAGGCGGCGGCCGAGGCCCGGAACCAGGACCGCCGCTTCCAGGCGGACCTGCAGGAGAGCCTTCGGCAGGTGCAGGACACCACCCGGGTGCTGAACAACCGCCTGAACAGCCAGCCCAAGGCCACGACCCGGCCCGCTGCCGACCCCCAGGCTCCGGCGGCCGCCTCGGCCGAGGATGAGCGGGCCTACAATGCCGCCGTATTGGACTACAACCGGGGCAACTATCCCCTGGCGGCCGAAGGCCTCGAGTTGTTCCTGAAGACCTACCCCCAGAGCGTGAAGCGTCCGGACGCGCTCTTCTTCCTCGGGCTCTGCCACTACAACCAGCGGGCCTTCGACAAGGCCCAAGTGGCCTTCGACCGGATCATCAAGGAGCACGCGGCTTCGCCCCAGTTCCTCCCCGCGCGGCTCAAGCGGGCCCAGTGCCTGCTCAAGCAGGGGTTGAAGCCCGCGGCCCTGAAGGCCTTCCGCGAACTGGTGGATGGTTTCCCGGGCAGCGCCGAGGCCCGCACGGCCCAGCAGGAACTTAGCGACCTCGGCCTCTGACATGACGCAGGAGATCTGGCGCGTCCCCGTCCGGGTGGACTTCGCGGGCGGCACGCTGGACCTGTGGCCCATCTACGCCATGATGGGCGGCTGCGTGACGGTGAATGCCGCCGTGGACCTGTGGATCGAGATCGGCCTCACCCGGACCGGACAGGGGCACCGGATCACCAGCCGCGACCTCGGCCTTGAGCTGGCGTTCGACGCCTGGCCCGACGAGCCGCCAGCGGCCCTCTCCTGGTTGTGGCGGGTCCTGGACGCGACGGGAGCGCCCCCGGTGGCGCTCTCCCTCCACAGTCCCGTGCCCCAGGGCTCGGGCCTCGGGGCCTCCTCCTGCCTGGGGATGGGCGTGTTCGGCGCGGCCATGGGTCTGGAGGCCGGTGAAGGTCTTGCTTCCAAAGTGGCAATTCTGCGCGACTTGGAAAGTAGGGAACTCCAAACTCCGACCGGCTGGCAGGACTACTATCCGGCAGCCCTGGGAGGCGCCCTGGCCCTTCACTGGGATGGTCCCGCCCCCCGCTGGGAGCGGCTGGAGCCGCATCCTGGGCTTCTGTCGAACCTGTTGGTGTTCTACACGGGCAAGCCCCACCACTCGGGTCTGACGAACTGGGAGGCCTACAAGCGCTTCATCGAGGGAGACGGCCAGACCCGCCAGGCCCTGGCGGAGATCCGGGACCTCGCCCGGGAGATGGCCCCGGCTCTGTCCTCCGACCCGGCGGCCGTGGCGGAGCTGCTGGAGCGCGAAGGTCGTTCCCGGATTCGGCTTTCCCCGGCGGTGGAGACCGATGCCATGCGCGCCGTCCGCGACCGCGGCCGCCGTGAGGGCTGGTACGCCGGGATGAAACCCTGCGGCGCGGGCGGTGGTGGCTGCTGCCTGCTGGTGGTGCGGGAGGGCTGTCGGGAAGCGGCCGAGGCGGCGCTGCAGGAGATGGGGCTTCCGCCCATGAACCTGAAAATCACGGCGAAGGGGCTGCACAGGCTCTGACCAGGTCGGCCGGATCCGGGGCCTCCAGCGGAGACTGGCCCGGCGTCCCCAGCAGGTCGCGGAGGCGCTGGTCCCGCTTGCCCAGGGGCAGGCCCTGAAGCTCGGCGCGGGGCACCCAGCGGAGCCCCTCCACCGGGGTGAAGGGCGCTTCCACGGGGATGTGAAGGGGGCTCACGGCCTCCCGGCGATGGGTGTAGACCTGGGTCCACCCGGGCCAGGCGGTGATGGGCCCAGGGTCGGTGGCCGGGGTCTGATCTGCCGCATCGAAAGTGGGCCAGCGCCACAAACCGGCCAGCAGGCCCTTGGCGGCCGGGGTCAGGAGTAGGAACTGGCCCTGCGCTTCAAAGGCCACGAGCCAGAGTGCCGAGGCCTTCGGCTTGGCCCGCTTCGCCACCGGGGGGATGTCTCCGGTCCGCCCATTCAGCCTGGCGGCACAGCGGTCGGCCAGCGGACAGGTCCCGCAGGCGGGGATGGGAGCGCAGACCGTGGCGCCCAGTTCCATGAGGGCCTGGGTCAGGCGCGAGGGGCCCAGGGCCTGAAGGGCCGGCACGAGCCAAGTCCGCAGATCGGCGGCGGGGGCCTTCGGATCGCCTTCGATCAGCAGCAGCCGGGCCAGGACCCGGAACGCATTGCCATCCAGGGCGGGGGTGGGCCACTGGAAGGCAATGGCGCCCACGGCGGCGGCCGTGTAGGGGCCGAGGCCGGGTAGCCTGGCCAGACCTCCCAGATCGCCAGGCCATCCCTCGGCGGCCACTGAGGCCGCGGCGGCCTTCAGGAACCGGGCACGGCGGTAGTAGCCGAGCCCCTCCCAGGCCTTGAGAACCGCGTCATCATCCGCCTCCGCCAGCGTGGCGGCATCGGGGAAACGCGCCAGCCAGCGGTCGAAATAGGGGACGACGGTGGCCACCTGGGTCTGCTGGAGCATCAGCTCCGATACCAGCACGGCATAAGGATCGGGATGGGGCGCATCGAGATCCCGCGCCCGCCAGGCCAGGTCGCGCCGCACCCTTTCAAACCAGGGGGCGAGGGGGGCGAGGAGTTCCGGAGACAGAGGCCAGGACATGGATCGAAGCTACCAGCAGACACAAAAAAGCGCCGTTTCCGGCGCTCTCTGTTCTGGTGCCCGCGAGCAGACTCGAACTGCTACGGCTTGTGGCCACCACCCCCTCAAGATGGCGTGTCTACCAATTTCACCACGCGGGCAACGAGGAAATTCAAGTGTCTCTCAAAGCGCGGATGCGGTCAATGACCGGTTTCGCGGCGGCTACTTCTTCGCAGGCGCGGGCGCAGGTACCGGCGCCGGGCTGGGCATTGCGGGGGCCGGTGCGGCTGGGATGACCACGGTCTTGTCGGTGGTCTTCTCCAGCACCGAGCGGTTCTGCCGGATGATCAGGACCTCGATGAACAGCGTGGTGCCGAGGAAGCCCGCAGCCAGCCAGTAGGTGGCCTTGGAAAGGAAGGGCGTGGCGCCCTGGGCGCCGAAGGCAGAGTTGGCGCCACCGCCCCCGAAGGAGGCCCCCAGCCCGCCCTTGGTGCCGGGCTGCAGGAGGACCGCCCCGATGAGGAGGACGCCGAAAAGGATGAGAAGCGTGAGCGCAAGGCCGTTCATGGAAACTCCGAACCTCCTAGTCTCGCACAGGCGGCTGGTCACATCCATAGCCCAGTGAGGCTGGGGGCCTGGAGCACGCGATGGATGGCCTGGGCCTGCTCCACCAGCCGGATGAAATCCGAGGGCAGCAGGGCCTGGGGGCCGTCGCTCAGGGCCTTCTCCGGGTGGCAGTGCGTTTCCACCAGCAGGCCGTCAGCGCCTGCAGCCGCGCCGGCCAGTCCGCAGGGGATCACCAGGTCACGGCGACCCGTGGCATGGCTCGGATCCACCATGATGGGCAGGTGAGTGAGGGCCTTCGCAGCGGGGACCACGCTGACGTCCAGCGTGTTGCGGGCGTGATCGGACCAGGTGCGGATGCCGCGCTCGCAGAGCACCACGTTGCGATTGCCCTCGCCCAGCACGTATTCCGCGGCGTAGAGCCACTCCTCGAGCGTGGCCGAGGGCCCCCGCTTCAGCAGCACGGGCTTGCCGCTGCGGCCCGCGCGGCGCAGGAGGGCGAAGTTCTGCATGTTCCGGGCGCCGATCTGCACCATGTCCGCGCTGCGCTCCACGGCGTCAAATGTCTCCACTTCCGTGGCCTCGGTGACGATGCCCAGGTCAAACTCCGTCCTGGCTTCCTCCAGCAGGCGCAGGCCCTCGAGGCCCAGGCCCTGGAAGGCGTAGGGGCTGGTGCGGGGCTTGTAGGCGCCGGCCCGCAGGAGCTTCACGCCGGCCTCGGCCACGTAGCGGGCCACCGTGAAGAGCTGCTCGCGGCTCTCCACGCCACAGGGGCCACCCACCAGGGCGAGCTCCGGACCACCGATCCGGACACCGCGGACCACCACGACCGTGCGTCCCGTGGCGGCATCCGCGCTGGCCAGCTTGTAGGGGCTGGTGATGGGGACCACCCTGCGGACGCCGGCCATGGGCTCGATGCGGTCGGGCTTCAGAGCCTGGGAGGCATGGGGAGCCACGATGCTGAGCGATTCCGGCGTCTCGTTCACCTGGCAGCGGACGCCGGAGGCCTCCAGCAGCGACAGGACCTCCTTCACCTGGTCTGCAGTGGCGCCGGATTCCATAAGAATGAGCATCAGGAAACCTTCCGAGAACCGCCATTCTACCGGGAGCGGGACGGCTGCTCCTGGACACCTTCACCGGCCCGGACGCACACTAGGCCCTGGAGGTCCCCCCATGCGGCGCGCTCCCTGGCTGTTCACCCCCATCATCCTGCTGGCCCTCGGCTGCACCCGGCCCGAGGTCGAGGCCTTCCGGCGGCAGCCTGCGCCGGTCAGCGTCAGCGTGAGCCTGCCTTCCGGGCTGGCGGATCATGAGGCGTTCCAGAAGGAGTATGCCTCGGCCCTCCGGGCCCGGCTGGCCACCCGGGTGGTGGTGGTGCCCGAGGGTGTGAAGCCCCCCGTGGGGGCAGCGCAGCTGCAGGTGGTCATCCGTGACCTTTCCCCGGCCCCGGGCCAACCCAGCCCAGCGGCGGTCGGGGTGGCGACCGGCGTCGCCGTGGGCGCCATCAGCGCCGCCGCCGGCAATCGGGGCTGGGGCGTCCTGGACGGGCTCTTCTGGGGCCTGTGGGCGGGCAGCCATGCCGCCATGCACCGCGAGCGCGTCCAGGATCGTCTTGGCTACCTGCCCACGGTGGTGCGGGCCCAGGTGAGCCTCGTGCAGGCGGGCAATCCCGAGCCGCTCTGGGTGGAATCCATCGAGCCTGTGGAAGTGGTCGAAGCCATGGATCCGCTGCCCCGTGGTCACCGCGACGACGATGGCCGCATCCGCGAGGAGGAGGCCAAGGGCTTCGCGCGGGTGGTGGTGCAGAAGCTGACGGCCTACTTCCAGTGGACCCGCTTCACCGAGCAGCGCTTTTACGAGGATCCCGCCCGGAAGCGGATGGACGAGGCGCCGGCACCGAAGGTGGCCGAGCCGCCGCCGGCTGAGAAGCCAGAGGCTCCGGCCGCGCCGAAGCAGAACTGATGGAAGCCCGCGTCCTGCGCTGTTCGGGTTGCGGTGCCTCGGTGCCGCCGGACGCGACCCAGTGTCACTATTGCAAGGCGCAACTGGCGACGGTGGCCTGCTCCGCGTGCTTCGCCCTGGTCCCCCTTTCCGCGAGCCACTGCCCCGGCTGCGGCGCAGCCATGGCGCCCCGGGCTGCCTCACCGGCCACGGGCGCGCCCTGTCCGGCCTGCGCGAAACCCCTGGCTTCCGCCCAGGTGGGTGACCTGGCGGTGGGCGAGTGCCTCGCCTGCGGTGGACTCTGGCTGGACCGCGCGGTGTTCGAGCAGCTGGGGGCCAGCCGCGAGCGCCAGGGGGCGGTGCTCGGTGCCCTGCCTGCGCCGGATGGGACGGCGGTGATCAAGCTGGAGCCAGTCCAGTACCGGCCCTGTCCAGCCTGCAGCCAGCGCATGAACCGGGTGAATTATGCCAAGCGCTCCGGCGTGGTCCTGGACGTGTGCAAGGCCCATGGCCTCTGGTTCGACAAGGATGAGCTGCGCCGCGTCCTGGCCTTCATCGCCGGCGGCGGGCTGGACCGGGCCCGCGAGCTGGAGATCGAGGCCCTCAGGGACGCCCGGCGAGCGGCGGTGCCAACACCGCCGCATCCAGCCTCCTCCTATGAATTCACGCAGCAGATGAACGCCTCGGGCCACTGGCTGACCGCCGCCGGCCTGGTGGGGCTGGCCATCGATGTGGCCGAGCTGTTCCTGGACGGGAACTGATCAACCCGCCTGCTTCACCAATTCAGCGAACTTGCGGGGATCCAGGCTGGCGCCGCCCACCAGGCCTCCGGCCACTTCGGGAATGCCCAGCAGCTCGGGGAAGCTCTCGGGTGTGACGCTGCCGCCGTAGAGGATGGGCACCCGGTACTCCGTGCCGGCAAGGTGGCGGTTCAGCTCGGTCCGGATGAAGGCGTGGGCCTCGCGCACCTGGGCGGCCTCGGCGCGGCGGCCGGTGCCGATGGCCCAGACCGGCTCGTAGGCCACCCAGAGAGGGCCGGGCCCGGTCTCGGCCAGGATGGCCAGTTGCTGGGCGAGCACGTCCAGGGTCTGGCCGGCGTCGCGCTGTTCCAGCGTCTCGCCGATGCAGAGCAGGGGCAGCAGGTCCCACTGCCAGGCGGCCTTGACCTTCTTCGCCAGGGCCACATCGGTCTCGCCGAAGAACTGACGGCGCTCGCTGTGCCCAAGCAGCACGCCGGAGCAGCCCGCATCGCGCAGCTGGGGCATGGAGATCTCGCCTGTGAAGGCGCCCTTGGCCTCGGCATGGCCGTTCTGCCCGAAGACCTGGAGGCCCCGGGGCCGGACCAGGTCGCTCACCTGGTGCAGGAGGGTGAAGGGCGGGGCAATGCCCACCTCCGCCTCGGACTCCGGTGCCATGCGTCCGAGCAGGTCTTCACAAAAGGCCTGGGCCTCATCCTTGGTCAGGTTCATCTTCCAGTTGGCGACAACGCAGCGCATGGGCTCTCCTCGATGACATCCATATCCTGATTGAGGCTATCAGCCTTCCCGGGGACGCACATACCCGGTCGGTGTCCCGCCGGCGAAGGCTGATAGCCTCAACGTCAGATGACCTCGATCCCCCAGGAGGCTCCATGCCCGGTTTCCGATCCCGACCGCTGTTCCTTTGGGCTTGGGCTCTCGGCCTGGCCTGGTCCCTGGGTGCTCAGAGCGCCGCTCCGGTTCCCCCCACCCCACCGAAGAAGGAGGCCCGCATGACAGCCCGCGCAGAAGGATCATTCGAGGTGAAGCTGGCGCCTCTCACCGAGGGAACCCGGAAGGAGGCCTGGGCGCCGGGCCGTATGTCCATCGACAAGCAGTTCACGGGCGGTCTTGAGGGAACCAGCCAGGGCGAGATGGCGATGGCGGGCACGGAGGTGCAGGGCTCGGCCGGCTACACGGCCATCGAAAAGGTCACGGGGAAGCTCCATGGCCGCACCGGCACCTTCCTCCTGCAGCATTTCGCCGTGATGGCCCGTGGGGTTCCAGGTGAGTGGATCATCCTGGTGATTCCCGACTCGGGCACCGGCGAGCTGAAAGGGCTCACCGGCCGGTTGACCATCACGATCACCGGCAAGGAGCACGCCTACGCCCTGGACTACAGCCTTCCGGAGAAACCCTGAAGCTCAGCGCTGCAGGGCGGCGACGCCGGGCAGATCCAGGCCGCTGAGGAACTCCAGGCTGGCGCCGCCGCCGGTGGAGACATGGCTCATGCGGGGCCCCACGCCGGCCTTGTTCACGGCGGCCACGCTGTCACCGCCACCCACCAGCACGAAGGCGCCCTGGTCGGCCGCATCCGCCAGCTCCTCGGCCATGGTCAGGGTGCCGCTGGCGTAGGGGGCCATTTCAAAGACGCCCATGGGGCCGTTCCAGAGGAGGGTCTTCGCGGCGCGGATCTCAGCCGCGTAGGCGGCCACGGTTTCGGGCCCGATGTCCAGGGCCATGCGGTCCGCCGGGATGTTCTGGTCCAGGGTGATGGCGCAGTCGGCATCTTCTTTGAACTCGGCCGCCGCCACATGATCGAGGGGCAGGAGCAGGCGCGTTCCCTTGGCTTTGGCCTGTTTCAGCAGGTCCAGGGACAGCTCCAGCTTGTCTTCCTCGCAGAGGCTCTTGCCGATCCCGTAGCCTTGGGCCTTGAGGAAGGTGTAGCTCATGGCGCCGCCGATGAGGATGGCGTCGGCCTTCCCCAGGAAGTTCTGGATGAGTTCGATCTTGTCGCTCACCTTGGCGCCGCCGAAGATCACCACCAGGGGCTTGTCGGGGTTGTGGACGACCTTGCCGAGGGCCTTCAGTTCCTTCTCCATGAGGAAGCCCGCGGCCACTCGATCCTTCGGGAAGTGGGCCACCATGCCGCTGACCGAAGCGTGGGCCCGGTGGGCCGAGCCGAAAGCATCGTTCACGTAGGTGTCCGCCAGCTTCGCCAGGTCCGCGGCGAAGTCCTCCTTGTTCTTCGTCTCGCCCTTCTCGAAGCGCAGGTTTTCCAGCAGCAGGATCTGGCCGGGTTCCAGGGCTGCCGCCTCCGCTTCCACCGCGGCGCCGTTCACGTAGGAGGCAAGTCGGCAGTCGAAACCCTGCTCCTTCAGCCAGGCCGCCACGGGCGCGGCGCTGTAGGCGGCCTCGAAACCCTTGCCTTCGGGCCTTCCCAGGTGGGAGGCCATCACCACGGAGGCGCCCCCATCCAGCAGGCACTTCAGCGTAGGCAGCGTCTCCTTGATGCGGGTGGCATCCGTGATGCGCCCCTCCTTGAGGGGCACGTTCAGGTCCGCCCGGAGGAAGACCCGGTGGCCCTTCACCGCGAGATCGCGCACCGATAGGAAACCCATGGCTGCTCCTTGTTCATGGCAAACATACCATTTTGGCCGAAGACGCGGCGGTAGGGTATGGCTCCGGTGGAGGGTCCTGCCATGCGGGCGATGCCCGCGTCACCAGGCCTTCTCGAAAACCCCGATCCAGCGCGGGCTGTCGTCGGTGAAGGCTTCGCCGGCATAGGTGCCCATGACGCGCCTGAGGCGCAGGCCGGCGCGGACGGCCATCTCCTGGAGGTCCGTGGGGTGGTAGAGCCGGACGCTCTCCAGCACGTCGCGCACCTCGCCGGTGTCGGTGCGGGTGAGCACCATGCGCTTCACGAGGCGGTCTCCCTCCAGCGAGCGACGGCTCTGGGCCCGGATGACCCCGCGCTCCACGGTCTCCTCGGGCACCAGGGTGCGGGCCACCAGGTCGGCGTTGAGGTAGTCCATCACCAGCACGCCGTTGTTCTCCAGCAGAGCGCCCAGGCGCATCATCAACGCCCGGTTCTCCTCATCCGAGAAATACCCGAAGGGGGTGAACCAGAGGCAGATGCCGTGCAAGGTTCCGTCCTTCACCGGGATCTGGCGCATGTCGCCCCGCAGCAGCCAGGGGCGAAGGCCGCCGGGGGCCATCTGCAGCAGGGGGCGGGACAGGTCCATGCCGAAGGCGAGCGGGTTCGCCCGGCGCAGGATTTCCAGGTGCCGGCCCGCCCCGCAGGCCAGGTCCAGGACCGGTCCCTGGGTCAGCTCGGGAGCCACCCGCATGGCCCGGCCCAGGGCCACGCGCGCCTCCTCTGCGTCCCGGTGGGCGTAGAGACGGGCGTAATCCTCGTCAAACCAGGTTTCGAACCACTCGGTCAAGACCGCTGCCTTTGAAAAACCCAGAGTATCCCGTGACGGGCCCAGTCTGCACGACCAAGGCGAAAAAGCCAGGTCGGGTAGAATGAAGGCTGCAAAGGATTCCCATGCAACGCCCTGAACGCCTCGAAGACCAGATCCACTTCCTCATCTCCACGCTCGTGCAGCGGGAGCTTCGTGATCCGGAACTCGGATTCCTGACCCTCACGGCCGTGCGCCTCTCGCCGGACCGTAGCGTGGCCCGGGTCTACTTCACGGTGCTGCCGGCCAACGGCGGCGACCAGGAGGCGCAGGACGCCCTCACCCGCACGGCCCTGGGCCGGGCGGCGGGCTTCCTCCGCAGCCAGCTGGCTTCGCGCCTCAAGATGAAGCGGGTGCCCGAACTGCGCTTCTTCCCGGACGGCACCCTCGAGGAGGGCAACCACCTGGAGTCGCTCCTGTCGGAGATCGAGAAGGAGCGAGCGGCCCGGCCGGCAGAGCCGGAGCCGGCCCCGGACACCACGGAAGCCTGAATGATCGAAGCGGGCATCCACCTCGTCCACAAGACCGTGGGCCAGAGCAGCTTCGACGTGATCCGCGGCTTCAAGCGCCGGGCCTTCGAGGCGGGCCAGAAGAAGCTGGCCCTGGGCCACGGCGGCACCCTGGATCCATTCGCCGACGGCCTGCTGCTGGTGCTGGCCGGCCAGGCCACGCGGCTCATGGAGCTGATGCATCCGCTCCCCAAGACCTACCTCGCGGAGGTGGCCTGGGGGGTGGAGACCGATACCTGCGACCTGCAGGGGCTTCCTCTGTCCAAGGGGGATGCCTCACCGCTGACCCCGGCCAGCCTGGATGCGGCCCTGGCGCCCTTCCTGGGCTGGACGGAGCAGGTTCCCCCTGCCACCAGCGCCAAGAAGATCGATGGCGAGGCGGCCTACAAGAAGGCGCACCGGGGTGAGGTGGTGCTGATGAAGCCGAGCCGGGTCTTCCTGCTCTCCGCCCGCTGGATTGGCCACGATCTGCCGCGACGCAGCACCCTGGAAATCACCTGCCGGGGCGGCTTCTACGTGCGCAGCCTGGCCCGGGACCTGGGCCGCGCCCTGGGCTGCGGCGCCCACCTGGCAGCGCTGCGCCGCACCGCCATCGGCCCCTGGGACGACCCCGGCCTGGGTCAGGAGCGCCTGTTGACGGGCGCGGACCTGCTGCCCTGGTGCCCCTCACGGCTGCTCTCCGAGGAAGAGGCCGACCACCTCAGCCATGGCCGCGCCATCGCGGTGGGTCAGGCCCGCCCTGCCACCTGGGCCCTGCCGCAAGGTTTTCCGGATCCAGGCGCACCGCTCAGGGCCCTTCATGCAGACCGGCTGGTCGCCCTGCTCAAACCCGCCGAGGATGGGTTGAGAACCTTCGCCAACCTGCGGGGTGGATTGTAGGCATGGCGCCTGGCGGCGGATCCTGGTGGTTGAGGATTCCGCCCTCCAGCCGCTAGAATCAACCCCATTCCAGGGAGGGCCCGTGTCAAAAACCTACCAATCGTTCGTTATGATGACCTGTCTCGTAGCCGCCCCCTCCGTCATGGCCGATGATGCGGCCACCGCCGCAGGGCTGGTGGGCACCTGGGAGGGCAAGTGGGAGTTCGCGGACCTGAGCGGCAAGCTGGTGGTGAAGGTTGCTTCGGCTTCGGGCGACACCCTGAAGGGGGAATCCACCTGGTACGGGACCGCCGTGGGTGATTTCCAGGACAAGTTCACCAAGGCCAAGGTCAAGGGCCGCGAGGTGAAGTTCCCTGAACCCACCATGGACTTCGAAGCCACGCTCTCGGAGGACGGCTTGACCCTGACGGGCACCTGGACCTCGCCTGTGGCTTCCGGCAAGGTCACCCTGACCCGGAAGAACTAGCCCGCCTCGCGGCCGCCAAGGGCAAGGCCCCCCAGGCGCGAGCGGCTGAGGGGCCCTGGTCGTTCGGCGATTCAGTTCTGGACGGGCACCCGGGCGGCCAGGTCGTCGAGCACCTGCAGCATGTGCTGGCACTCCTCGCAGCTGGTATGGGGGGTGCCGCAGGGGAAGCCGTCGCTCTGCATGCCCAGGCAGCGGGGCTGCTGGATGAAGCGCACCAGCTCGGTCAGGAGGCCGGAGACCTTGGTCCTGAGCGGGCTGTCGGGGATGTCCCGGAGGGCCATGACGACCTTCCATTCCTCCGCGGTGAGGGTGGTCTGGATGGCGGTTTCCGTCATGGCTGCCTCCTGGCGTTCCGGGTCCTACTGGTCGAGCGCTTCCACCGACTTGATGCCCCAGGCGAAGGCCTCTTCGTTGAGGGGGATCAGGGCGCACTTGTCCTTCAGGGCCACGCGGATGGCGCCGAGGAAGGTCTCCTTGGGGAAGATGTTCGTGGCCGCCTGCAGGGCGCCCAGGGCCACAATGTTCTTCACCACGGCCTTGCCCAGGTCGGTGGCGATGCCCGTGAAGGGCACGGGGAAGACCTTGATGCTGGGATCCAGGACCGGGGCTTCGGTGACCACGGAGCTGTCGTAGATCACGTAGCCGCCCTTGCGCACGGTGGGGCCGAACTTGGCCAGGCTGGGGGCGTTGAAGGCCAGCAGGATCTGGGGGTCGGGCGAACCGGGGTTCAGCACTTCGGTTTCGGCCACGTGCACGTCGGCGTAGGACGTGCCGCCGCGGCTCTCGGGGCCGTAGCTGGGGATGTGGGTGGCGTCGAATCCCTCGCTGATGGCGGCCCGGGCGATGAGCATGGCCGCCGTCTGGGCGCCGTCGCCGCCGGAACCGGCCAGCTTCAGGGAGACGTCACTCGGGTCGAGCGCCGTCGGGAACCCCTTGCAGAAGCGCTCGGGGTGCTCCGTGGTGGCGCCGGTGAGGGAGAGGATCTTCTCGCCCTTGAAGCAGGGGGCGTTCCGGTGGAACCAGGGCTCGACGGTGAGGTCCTTCTTGACGCCGAGGGGGTAGACGGGCTCCATGCACTCCTTGACCCATTTCTCGGTCTCCTCGGGGCTCATCTTCAGGTGGGTGGGGCACTCGGCCAGCACCTCGATGAAGGAGTAGCCGCGGCCTTCCACCTGGAGCTTGAGGGCCTTCTGGATGGCCTTCTTCGCCTTGATGCGCTGCTTGGCATCGAAGAGGGCCACGCGCTCGACATACACGGGGCCATCGAGGCCCGCGATCATCTCGGCCATCTTCATGGGCTGGCCGTTGTACTCGTTGCGGCCCGAGGGGCTGGTGGAGCTGGACTGGCCCATCAGGGTGGTCGGGGCCATCTGGCCGCCGGTCATGCCGTAGATGGCGTTGTTGATGAAGATGACGGTGATGGGGGCGCCGAGCTGGGCCGTGGCGACGGTTTCCGCGAGGCCGATGGAGGCCAGGTCGCCATCGCCCTGGTAGCTGATGACGACGCTCTCGGGGTTGGCGAACTTGTGGCCAAGGGCCACCACGGGGGCGCGGCCGTGGGCGGCCTGGCTGTTGCCCACGTCGAAGTAGTAGTAGAGGAACACGGAGCAGCCCACGGGGCTGATGGCCACCGTGCGGTCCTGGATGCCCAGGGCGTCGATGGCTTCGGCCAGGAACTTGTGGGCGAGGCCGTGGCCGCAGCCGGGGCAGTAGTGGGTGGCGTGGCCCTTGAGGCCCTGGCCGTGGGAGTGGCGCTCGAACTTGTCATAGATGACGCTGGTCTTGCTCATGCGATCACCTCCTTCCGGCCCAGGACCCGGGTCATGATCTCGCTCTGCTGGGGCAGGACGCCGCCCATGCGGCGCACCGACTCGAGCTCAGGGAACTGGCGGACGCCGGCCTTGCTGAGGGCGAGGCGGACTTCATCCTCCAGCTGCCCGGCGCTGGCCTCCACCACCACGATGCGCTCGGCGCCCTGGATCGCGGCCTTGAGCTCCTCCACGGGGAAGGGCCAGAGGGTGATGGGGCGGAACAGACCGGCCTTGACGCCCTGGTTGCGCAGGTCCTGCACGGCGCCCTTGGCGGTGCGGGCCGGCGTGTTGCAGGCGATGAGGACCACCTCGGCGTCGTCGCAGAGGAAGGACTCGGCGCGGGCCTCCACCTTCATGGCCTCGTACTTGGCGTTGAGGTGGTGGTTGTGGGCTTCGAGGTCGCTCTCGGTGAGGAAGATCGAGGAGATGAGGTTCTTGCGGTGCATGGCATCGCCGTAGACCGCCCACTTGGGGATGCCGGGCTTGATCATGGTTTCCGGCAGCTGCACCTTGCCGGTCATCTGGCCCAGGTAGCCGTCGCCCAGCAGGATCACGGGGTTGCGGTACTTGAAGCTCAGTTCGAAGGCCAGGATGGTGAGGTCGAGCATCTCCTGGGGCGTGGAGGGCGCCAGGGTGATGGCGTGCGTGTTGCCGTGGCCGAGGCCGTGGCAGGCCAGCTTGATGTCGGACTGCTCGGGCGCGATGTTGCCCAGGCCCGGTCCGCCGCGCATGACATCCACGAAGACGCCCGGCAGCTCCGCGCCGATCATGTACGAGACGCCTTCCAGCATCAGGCTGAAGCCGGGCGAGGAGGTGAAGGTCATGGTGGGCAGGCCCGCGCCGGCGGTGCCGTACATCATGTTGACGGCGGCGACTTCGCTGACGGCCTGGATGAAGGTGCCGTCGAGCTTGGGCAGGAACTTCGCCATGAGCTCGGCGCCTTCGGTGGAGGGCGTGATGGGGTAGCCGTAGACGTGGCGGCAACCGGCCAGGATGGCGCCCACGGCCGAGGCATAGGTGCCCTTGATGACCAGGGGCTCCGTGCGGGGCAGGGGCAGGAATTCGTTGGGGATGTCCGTGGGCTCGGGCGCGTCGCAGGGCTTGACGCCGAAGAGCTTGGCCGGATCCTCCAGCTCGAAGTCCTGGATCTCGCCCTCATGGGCGGGGCGCAGGCCGTAGGGCTCGGGGCAGGCGTCCATGCACATGCCGCAGGCATTGCAGTTCGTCAGGTCCAGTTCCACCGGCACCAGGCCAGTCATGGGATTGATCTGGTCGCTGAGCGTGATGCAGTCCTTGGCGCAGGCATCCAGGCAACGGCCGCAGCCCTTGCAATAGTCCGGCAGAAGGAAGGGTTTCGGTCGTTCTTTGAGGGCCATGGGGCCTCCATGCAGGGACGCAGGTCCTACCTGGAGGAAGTTTCGACCTGGCTCCGTGTGCCTGTGGTCACAAGCATGGAATGACGCAGACCACCGCCGACCATTGGGGCGGGATGGGACTTCCGCCCCTGCGGTCTGTGCCGGTTTGCCGGTCGGACCCAGGAGCTAGCGATCCCCCCAGTGCAGCTTCTGCTGGAGCAGGGCGAAGAAGTGCAGGCCCGGCCGCTGCAGGAGGGTGATTCGGGTCTTCGCCTGGCGCAGCCTGACCTCATCGCCCGGCAGCACGCGGTGGCCGACTTGGCCATCCAGCGTGAGGTGGGCGTCCTCGGCGTCCTGTAGGGTGATGGTGATGGGCAGTGAGGCCGGCACCACCGAGGGCCGCAGCGTGAGGGTGTGCGGACAGATGGGGGCGATCACGAAGGCCTCCAGGCTCGGATGCAGGATGGGCCCGCCCGCCGACAGGGAATAGGCCGTGGAGCCCGTGGGCGTGGCGATGATGAGGCCGTCCGCCTTCAGGGGGCCTGCATCCTGGTTGCCGATGCGAAGGCGCATGTCCATGATGCGGGCCAGGGCTCCCTTGGCCAGGACCGCATCGTTCAGCACGCTTTGCCGGGCCAGGAGGACGCCCTGGCGCCAGAGCTCGGTCTCCAGCATGGGCCGCACGTCAGTGAGGAGAACTCCGGCCAGGAAGGCCTCCACGGCCTCCCGGGCGCCAGACACCGGATGGGCGGTGAGGAAGCCCAGGGAGCCCAGGTTGATGCCGAGGATGGGCGTGCCCCGCAGGCCCACCCGCCGGGCCGCGTAGAGCAGGGTGCCGTCGCCGCCCAGCACCAGACAGAGGTCCGCCGGCGCGTCGCCAGCGCCCAGGTCCAGGTCCACCTGCAGCCGGGCCTGATCCAGTCCAGCCTGGGCCCAGGCCTCCTCCAACCCCGGCTCGCCGAGGACCTCCCAGCCGCGGTCCAGGAAGACCGGCAGGGCCTCCCGGAGGGTGGAAGCCAGGTGCGGGGATTTGACCTTGGCCACGAGGACGAGTCGCTGGGGCATGGCATCACTCTACCGCTATCCTTGAACCATGGCTTCCAACCCGGCTTCCCCCTTATCGCCCGCCCGACGGTGGGTCCGGCGTTTCCTCCTGGCCTTGGCAGTCATCGTCGCGCTGGGAGGCGTGACCCTCGGGGTGTCCTGGTCCGTGCTCTCCCGGGATGCGGACAGCTTCCTCACGCTGTTCGCCCTGCGCGTGCCGAAGACCATCACCAAGGTGCTGGATCAGAGCGGCAACGTGATCGGCATCTTCGCCGAGGAGCACCGCGTGGTGATCCCCTACGGCGACATCCCCAAGGCCTTCATCAACGCCCTGGTGGCCACGGAGGACACGGATTTCTGGAACCACGGAGGTGTCTCGACCCGCGGCCTCCTCCGGTCCGGCGCGAACTTCGTCACCAGCTTCGGCCGCCGGCGTGAAGGCGCCTCCACGCTCACCATGCAGCTCATCCGCACCGTCACGGCCAAGCGCCAGAAGCGGCTGGACCGCAAGCTGAAGGAGATCATCCTCGCCCGCAAGCTGGAGAAGGCCTACTCCAAAAAGCAGATCATGGAGATGTACGCCAACGAGGTCTATTTCGGCGGCGGGCGCTACGGCATCGAGGCCGCCGCCGAGTTTTACTTCGGCAAGAGCGCCCCCCAGCTGCTGCCCGAGGAGTGCGCGCTGCTGGCGGGCCTGGTCCAGAACCCGAACTGGTACAACCCGTACAATCCGGATCCCAAGGCCCGTGCCGCGGCAAAATCCCGCCGCAACCACGTGTTCATCCGCATGGTCAAGGAGGGCTACCTGAAGGCAGCGGAGGCCAGCCTGCTCATCGAGAAGCCCATCCGGCTGGCCCGGGAGAACGCCCATGAGGAAGCGGTGGCGCCCTATGTGGTGGAGGAGGTGCGCAAGTACCTCTACGAGAAGTACGGCCGGGAGCAGGTGCTGAACGGTGGCCTGGAGGTCACCACCACCGTGGACAGCTATTGGCAGGAGGCCGCCAACGAAGCGGTGCGGAATGGCCTCAAGGCCGTGGACCGGCGCCGGGGCTTCAGGAAGGATGCCGTGCAGTTCGTGACCGATCCCGAGACGACACAGCTGAGCGGATGGCGGCGCTACTTCGAGATCGGAGACAGCGTGCGGGGCGTGATCCTCGGCTGGAAGGGAGGCAAGGCCCTGGTGCGCATCGGCAAGGCGCAACTGGAGGTCCCCGAGGCCGCCTTCGCCTGGGCAGGCAAAGACATCCAGAAGCTGCTGCCCCGGGGCGCGGCGCCCCTTTTCACCGTGAAGGCCTCCGATGAGGGCACCCCCAAATCCTTGGAACTCGACCAGGATCCTTCTGTGGAAGGCGCGCTGATGGCCGTGGATCCAAAGTCCGGCGAGATCCGGGCCATGGTCGGCGGCTACGACTTCAACCGCTCCAAGTTCAACCGCGCCACCCAGGCCCTGCGGCAGGTGGGCTCGACCATGAAGGCCTACGTCTACGGAGCCGCCTTCGCCGCCGGAAAGACTCCCGCCTCCATGGTCAACGATGTGCCGACCCGCTTCCTGGATACCGTGGACTACGCCATGATCACGCACCCGGATGGCAGCTCCGACTTCAAGCCCCTCAGGCCCGGCGTGAAACCCTACGAACCCAAGAACTACGAGCGGGATTTCTGGGGACCCATCCCCATCTGGGAGGCCCTGCGCGATTCCCGCAACGTGCCGGCGGTGCGCACCCTTGAAGAGACGGGCGTCATGAACGTCATCGATTTCGCCCGCAAGTGCGGCGTCACGGGCAACATCCCGCCCTATCCCAGCATGGCCCTGGGCTCCGGCGACTTCACCCTCCGGGAGATGGTCCGGGGCTACGCCACCATCGCCAACGGCGGCCTCCAGGCACCGCCGCCCTTCTTCATCAAGAAGGTGACGGACCGCAATGGCAAGGTGCTGGAGAGCCACGGCGGCGCCGCCACGGAGCAGGTCCTGGACCCCATGAGCACCTACCAACTCATCCAGTGCCTGCAGGGCGTCGCCACCAGCGGAACGGGCGCCAAGAGCAACGAGCTGGAATGGCCCGTGGCCGGCAAGACCGGCACCACGGATGACCACACCGACGGTTGGTTCATCGGCTTCTCCACCAAGGTGGTCTGCGGCGTTTGGGTGGGGCTGGACGAGAAGAAGACCATCTTCCGCGGCGCCGACGGCGCCAAGGTGGCGCTGCCCATCTGGATCGACTTCATGAAGGCGGCCCTGCCCACCACCGAGCGGGAGGAGTTCAAGGCACCGGAGGGCATGGAGTGGGCGGACATCGACCGCTACACCGGCCTGCTGGCCACCTCCGCCACGGCGGACCGCGTGCTGCACCTGGCCTTCAAGCCCGGCACCGTGCCCAAGTCCGGCAGCGATGCTGAGACCATTCGGCAGGTGAAAGAGGCGCGCGACAAGGCGAATGCCCAGCCCATGGAGAATCGCGTCTGGGGCCGACCCAAACCCGTGGAGGAGGCCAAGCCCCTGGACCTGAGCGCCAGCGACCCGAACGCCTGATCAGCGGGGCCGCTCCCGCTTGGCGAAGGTGGCGTCTTCCTCCAGCGTGTGCCTGCGGAACCAGTTGAACAGGAAGGATGAGAGGTCCAGGGATACCCCCTGATCGCCGTCGGCGAGGCGCTCACGCAGCAGGGACACGTCGCTCCTGAAGCGGTCATGTTCCCCCTTGTGATGCGCCAGGTCCGGGAACTTGATGTGCTCCAGGTAGGACTCCTCGTACCGGAAGTGGTCGTTCATCCTCTGGAGCAGCGCATCCAGGGTGGGGAGATGGGATTCGGGGGCCGAGCCCCGGCCAAGCTCCTTCTGGAGGCCCAGGATGGCCTCGCGGATCTCATGGTGCTGGTCATCGAGCTTGGTGACGCCCGTCGTGAAGCCCGGACCCCCTTTGTGTGGCGCCTGCGGGTGGCCCCCTGCGGCCGCGTCTTTCGCTTTGGGGGTAGCGCCCGGCGTGTCTTTCCGCCTCAGGATGAGGCGCAGCCAGAAGGAACGGAAATCCATGTAGAGGATCCTGAAACGGCCATTCTTCCTACGGTCGAGCGCAGGGTCGTACATGGGGGCCTCGGGGTGGTGGTGCCAGTCTACCGCCTCAGCAAAGGGACCGGTCGACTGTCAGGCTCCTGGATGCGCGCCGGGACCCATTCCTCGGCTGGCGCCAGACTCCATCCCTATTCCCGTCCAGGAGCCTGGTCGGCGCGTGGGAGCCACGCGCAACGTGGCGTCACCTGGGGGGCACAGCAGGGAACCCCCGGGAGAAAATCACCCCTTCTTCTTCCAGGGCTTGGCGGGGCCTTCGCCAAACTTGGGAGCGGGCTTGCCTGCGGACTTGACGCCAGGCTTCCAGGGGCGCGGGGTGTCCTTCGCGTCGGGTTTGGCGGAGCGGTCCTCCCAGGGTTTGCGGGGCTTGTCGGCGCCCTCGGTCCGGGGCTTGGCGTAGGGGCGGGGCCGCTCCTCGAAGTCCCTCCGGGGCTTGAAGCTGCCGTCGGGGCGGGTTTTCGAGAAGGCGGAATCCGGCCGCTCCGCGCCACGCGCCGCCGCGCGCTCCGCATAGCTGCGCTGGGGGCGGGTGCCGTCTTCCCGACGCTCGCGGGGGGAGTCGAAGCGGGCCTTGGGCTTCTTCTCCGGTTCGCTGGGCAGCTCAAAGCCCGAGGCCTGGTCGGCCTGGACGAGACCCAGCAGGCCGGCCACCAGACGCACGGCATCGGCCTCCTTCAGCATCTGGGTGGCCTGGCTCAGCAGAGCCGGGCTGACGGAGCCCTGGATGCCCTCAAGGAGTTTCGCGGCTTGGGTCTCGCGGATTTCCGCGGGGGTGGGCACGGCGCGCCAGTCGAGCTTCAGCCCGCCCCGGCGGCTCCAGGCCAGCAGGATGCGGCTTTCCTTCCAGCCCACCAGGGCCATGCTGGTGCCCTTGGCGCCGGCCCGGCCCGTGCGGCCGCTGCGGTGGATGTAGCTCTCCAGCTGGGTGGGGATGCCCATGTGGACCACCAGGGGCAGGCCGCTGATGTCGAGGCCGCGCGCCGCCACGTCGGTGGCCACCAGGTAGCGCAGCTTGCCCTCCTTGAACTGGGCGAGGATGCGGGTGCGGGTGGCCTGGGCCAGGTCGCCGTGGAGGAAGGCCGCGGGCAGACCGGAGACGGTGAGCTCCTCGGCCACCTCCTCCGTCTGAGCCTTGGTCTTGGTGAAGATCAGCGCCGCGCTCGGCTGGTCCATCAGCAGCAGGTTCACCAGGGCGCGCACCTGCTGATGGTCGGGCACCAGCACGGGCGTGTGGGCGATGTCGGCGTGCACCGCGTGCTCCCCGGCCTCGGCCAGGGTGATCTGGACGGGGTTCTTGAGGAAGCGCTTGGCCAGCTTGGCGATGGGGGCGGGCAGGGTGGCCGAGAACAGGTAGGTCTGGGGACCCTGGGGCACCTTGGCGAGAATGGTCTCCACGTCTTCGAGGAAGCCCATGTTCAGCATCTCGTCGCACTCGTCGAGCACGATCATGCCCACCTTGCCGAGGTCCAGCGTGCCGCGCTCCAGATGGTCCATCACGCGGCCCGGCGTGCCCACGATCACCGGGGCGCCCATGGCGAGGGCCCGCAGCTGGGGTGTGTAGCTGACGCCGCCCACCAGGGAGGCGATGGGCAGCTTGGGCACTAGGCTGTGCAACTCCGCGCCCACCTGCTGGGCCAGCTCGCGCGTCGGCGCGAGGATCAGGGCCTGGGGGTGGCGCTCATCGGAGAGCCGCTGCAGCAGGGGCAGGCCGAAGGCCAGGGTCTTGCCCGAGCCGGTGCGGCTTTGCACCAGCAGGTCGCGGCCTTCCAAGCCAGGCGCGATGGTCTGGGCCTGCACGGGCATGGGGGTTTCGAAGCCGCGCTTGGCCAGGGCGGCCAACAGGGCTTCGCTGCAGCCGAGGGCTGCGAAGGTCATCTCACTCACTGGAATCTCCCGGGGCTATCCCTGCGTGAGTGTGCCGAGTGGCAGTCACTTCCATTGGCGAACAGCGCCAGCCGGGAGGGGCCCAAACGGATATCATCGCGCGAAATACCTTGAAATACAAGGGAAAATGCCGGACGAAACGCGAGGGGATAAGATCAGGTCATGAACATGCAGCAGGAGCGGAGTGTCACGTTGGCGAAGCCGAAGCCCACAGGTCGCGGCACAGGGAGGCTCCGCGTCGGCAAGCGGAGCGCGCCGGAACACGCCTGGCGTGTGATGCGCGGAGGTGCCGCGTGACGACGCTTCTTCTCATCCGCCACGGCATCGCCGAGGATCCACGCCCGGGCCAGAAGGATGCGGACCGTGCCCTGACCGAAGAGGGCTGGGCGAAAACGCGCTCGGCCATGAAGGGATTGGTGGCCCGTGGCCATGTGCCCACGCGAGGCTTCCACAGCCCGTACCGGCGTGCGGTGGAGACGATGGCCTGCCTCCAGGAGGCGGCGGGCGCCTTCCCCATGGAGACCCGGGTGGACCTGAGGCCGGATGGGTCGCCTTCCCAGGTGGACCTCTGGCTGCGCGGGCTCCTGACCGAGGTGGGCACAGGGGAGACCCTCGTCCTGGTCAGCCACCAGCCCTTCCTGGGCGAGCTCATCTTCCATCTCACGGCCTGCGACTTGGACGTGAAGAAGGCCAGCTGCACCCTCGTCCGGTGGGAAGGTGGAATCTGGCGCCTGGAGCGCCAGTACCAGCCCGCTGAGCTGCGGCGTTGACCATGCGCGCCCAGCCGGCTTTCGCGCCCTTGCCCTCGGGCATCAAACTGCACTACCGGGTGCAGGGGAATCCCGCCGGGCCCTGGCTGGTGCTGCTCAACGGGCTGCTCTCGGACACCACCATGTGGGCGGGCGTGCTGCCGGGCTTGGCCGACCGCTACCGCATCCTCACCTTCGACAGCCGGGGGCAGGGCAAGTCGGATGCGCCGCTGGAAGGTCCCTATGCCACCGCCCAGCTGGCCGAGGATGCCTGGGAGCTGTTTCGTGCCCTGGGCATCGAAAACCCCTGGCTCATCGGCCTGTCGAATGGCAGCGCCATGAGCCTGGAGCTGCTCTCCTCCCATCCAGAAGCTTTTGCCGGCGCCGTGCTCACCAGCGCCATGCCCTGCTTCGACTTCGCCATGAGCCTGAAGGCCGAGCACTGGGCGCGCTGCCTGGAGGTGGGCGGTCCACTCATGCAGTTCGATGCCGTGGCTCCCTTCCTTTGGGGCGATGCCTTCCTGGAGGCCCGGCACGGCGTCCTCCGCGCCTACCACCAGGTCGTCACCGGCGGCGCCGACCAGCCCCAGCACGGGAATCTGCATCAGATCAGAGGCACCCAGGGCTGGGACATCCGGGAACGCTTGTCCAGCATCCAGGCGCCGGTGCTCCTCCTCAGCGGGGCCGAAGACCTGCTGACCCCGCCCTGGAAATGCCTGGGGACCGCGAGCCGGATCCCCCACAGCCGTTTTGAAGTGGTGCCCGGGATCGGTCACGCCTACCCCGTGGAGGATCCCAAGGCCTTCGTGGCCCGGGTGCGGGCCTTTATTGACGAAGTGCAGGGGGATTTGGCCGATCGCGGATTCTGACCTATCCTGTCTGCATTCCCGAGCCACTCCTGACTCGCCCTGCCCCCGAGGTGACCTATGGCCACCCCTTCTCAGCCGCCGACCATCTTGAGCTTGAAAGAGCTCAAGGAACTCTCCATCGGCAAGCTCGCCGACCTGGCGAAGGAACTCTCGATCGAGAACCCCCTGGCCATGCGGAAGCAGGAACTGGTGTTCCGGGTGCTGCAGGCCCAGGCGGAGCGTGAAGGCCAGTTCTTCTCCGAGGGCGTGCTGGAGGTGCTGCCCGAAGGCTTCGGCTTCCTGCGGAGCCCTGACCAGAACTACCTGGCCGGACCCGAGGACATCTATATTTCCCCCAGTCAGATCCGCAAGTTCAACCTGCGCACCGGCGACACGCTATCGGGCATGATCCGCGCACCCAAGGAAGGCGAGAAGTTCTTCGCCATGCTGCGGGTGGATGCGGTCAACTTCGATCCGCCTGAGCAGGCCAAGGAGCGACTGCACTTTGACGATCTCGTACCCCTCTACCCGAAGCACCATCTGCGCATGGAGCGGGATGCCCAGGAGCTGAGCACCCGGGTCATGGACCTGATGACGCCGCTGGGCAAGGGCCAGCGCGCCCTCATCGTGGCCCCGCCTCGCACCGGCAAGACCGTGCTGCTGCAGAACATCGCGAACTCCATCACGGCCAACCACCCGGAAGTCTTCCTCATCGTGCTGCTCATTGACGAGCGGCCCGAGGAGGTGACGGACATGGAGCGGAGCGTGAAGGGCGAAGTGGTCTCCAGCACCTTTGACGAACCCGCCACGCGCCACGTCCAGGTGGCCGAGATGGTCATCGAGAAGGCCAAGCGCCTGGTGGAGCACAAGAAGGACGTGGTGATCCTCCTGGACTCCATCACCCGCCTGGGTCGGGCCTACAACACCGTGGTCCCCCCCAGCGGCAAGGTGCTGTCCGGTGGCGTGGACAGCAATGCGCTGCAGCGGCCGAAGCGCTTCTTTGGCGCGGCCCGCAACATCGAGGCCGGCGGCAGCCTCACCATCATCGCCACGGCGCTCATCGAGACGGGCAGCCGCATGGACGACGTGATCTTCGAGGAGTTCAAGGGTACCGGCAACAGCGAGATCGTGCTGGACCGCAAGCTCAGCGACAAGCGCATCTTCCCGGCCATGGACATCCAGAAGTCGGGAACGCGCAAGGAAGACCTGCTCATCGAGCCCGCCAAGCTGGCCAAGATCTGGGTGCTCCGGAAGATCCTGGGCGCCAGCGGCCCCAGCGAGAGCATGGAGCTGCTGGTCGACCGCCTGGGCAAGGCCAAGACCAACGACGAGTTCCTGGCCAATCTCCAGGAACCGCCCCCGCGGCGGTAGTGGCACGGTTCTGAACCCTGCGGCGTCGGATTCAGGATTGGGACGCCTTACGATTCTAGGACCTTGGCGCAGGGAGGCGTCAGCCTCCCTGCCTCTGAATTTGGCCGCAGGCCAGATTCAGAGCCTTCGTTACACTGGAAGGTCGGACAAGCCATGACCTTTCCCCACACCCCCTTCCAGATCCGCGACATCGAGGTGCCCAACCGCCTCGTGATGGCACCTCTGCACGAGATCACCGACCAGCCCTTCCGCAAGTTCATCCGGGAGGTCGGTGGGGTGGGGCTCGTGGTGTCGGAGATGATCAGCAGCGAGGCGTTGATCCGGCATGCGGTGAAGGCGGAGAAGATGATGGCGGCCACGGGCGAGCGGCCCCTGTCCATGCAGATCTCGGGAGGGCGTCCCGAGGCCCTGGCAGAGGGTGCGGCCCTGTGCGAGGCCGCCGGCGCGGACCTGGTGGACCTCAACATGGGCTGCCCGGCCAGCAACGTCACCAAGGGGGGCGCCGGTTCCGCACTGTTGCGCGACATCAAGCTGGCCGAGCGCTGCGTCACGGCCATGGTGAAGGCCGTGAAGGTGCCGGTGACGGTGAAGATGCGCGCGGGGTGGGATGCCTCCCAGAAGGACCGCGGTGAGTTCCTGGATTTCCTGCGCATGTTCGAGGCGGCGGGTGTGCAGGCCCTGGCCATCCACCCGCGCACCCGCGCGCAGCAGTACGAAGGTCACGCGGACTGGAGCATCATCGCCCGGGCCGTGGAGGCGGGGACTTCGTACCCCATCATCGGCAACGGCGACGTGAACGGCCGCGAGGATGCCTTCCGCATGGTGGAGGAGACCGGCTGCGCCGCCGTCATGATCGGGCGCGGAGCCCTCTACAACCCCTTCCTGTTCCGCCAGATCCTGGAGCCGGGCTTTGCGGTGACCACCGAGATGCGCATCGATGCCACGCTGCGGCTCTTTCAGATCCTGCTGGACTTGCTGGAGCCCCGGGAGGCCCTGCACAAGATCAAGAAGATCGGCGCCTGGTTCACCAAGGGCGTGCCCGGCGGGCACGGCTTCCGCCAGAACCTTCATGCCGCCAGCGATCCCCAGGCCCTCATGGCCGCCATCGATGCCCTGAGGCATCAGGCGGCCTGATCCCCTCCGGGGGTTCCACGCTTCGCGCCTCCAGGTAACGCACGCTCACGCTCGCTCGGTCGTGGACTTGGAGCCTCCCCCGGGAGCCCCGCGCTCTGCCCGGCGCAGGCGAGCTTCGCTTGGCCTCCCGACGTCCTCCCTGGGAGTGGCGATTCGCGCCCACTCCCTAGAGCATCACGCCGGCCCCTCGGCGATGGCCTCTTCCATGACGAAGGCGGTGCCGGCGTTTTTCGGAACCTGCCGGATGGCGCAATCCACGGCAGGGCAGCGGTCGCAGTAGAGGCGCCCGCAGGGGTCCACGTGGGTATGCACTTCGCCCTCGATGGCCCCCTCCCTGAGAGCCTTCACGCCAAAGGACTCGCAGAGGTCGTGGGCTTGGCGCACCGGGTAGAACTCGGGAACCACGATGTGGACGTCCACATGGGTGTAGCGGCCGCTACGGAAGGTGCGCAGTTCGTGGATGGCGATGATGTCCCAGGTCCTGACCGCGTTCATGGCGGCGAGCACTTTGCCGAGCACCTCCGGATCCTCCATGTCCAGGAGGGCCTGGGAGGATTCCTTCACCAGCCGGAAGCCCGTGCGGGCCAGGAGCAGGCCGACGATCATGGCCATGACCGGATCGAACCACTTGAGGCCTGTGAGCTTCACCGCCAGCAGCCCGGCGGCGATCCCGATGGTGGTCCAGAAGTCCGACAGGATGTGGTGGCCATCGGCTTCCAGAGCCTTCGAGCGGGTCTTTCGGCCCTGGGTGAGGAGGAACCAGCCCAGCAATCCGTTGAGGCCACCCGCCAGCAGGTTCACCAGCAGGCCCTTGCCCAGGTCCTTCAGTTCGACGCCGTAGATGAGGCCCTTGGCGGCTTCGAGGAGGATGAACACCGCGGCGAGAGAGATGAGCCCGCCCTCGAAGACGGCGCTGAAGTGCTCGATCTTGCCGTGGCCGTAGGGGTGCTCCCGGTCCGCAGGCTTGCCTGCGAAAATCACGGCTCCCAGCGCGAACACGGCCGCCACCACGTTCACGATGCTCTCGATGGCATCGGACTTCAGGGCCACCGAGCCAGAGAGCACGAAGGCCAGATACTTCAGGCCCAGGACGCAGACGCCTGCAGTGATGGACAGGAGCGCGATGCGGATCCGGCGGTTCTGTTCGGCGTGGTCGGCGGACATGGCGGCTCCGGGCATCAGGGTATCAGCCGAGGTCTTCAAAGAGCCCACGCTGGACCCCGTTGCCGGGATCGGCCGGAAAGGGGTAGACGGCGGCCGGGGCCCAGGGGCGATCCGGATCGAAGCGCCCGGGCGGCGGGAGCTCGGGCGGCAGCCAGCGCAGGGCGGGGGAGGGTTGGATCTGCCCGAGCAGGGTCTGGGCCCCGGCTTCGGGCGGGATGGCGGGCACCCGGAGCAGGGCGATGGGGGGATGGTCGAGGGTGTCGGGCCAACCCGCGGGCTGCATGGCCCGGGCCTCCAGGGGCACGGGGTCCCTGGGATCCGCAGCCAGGCCCGGAGTGAAGGCCCCGGGCGCTGGCGGCAGGGCCAGGCTGGCGCGCCAAGGGTGACCTTCCCGCAGGGCCTGGCGGCCCAGCAAGGCGGCGACCTGGAGATCAGAGCTCGCGCCCAGGTGGATGGGCGTGCGGAGGCGCTCCTGCAGCAGGGCCTTGAGGGCCCGAAGCTGGCCCAGAGCGGCGGGCCACGCGCCGCCGGCCCTCTGGAATTCAATGCCCCCGGAGAGGGCGAGCCGCCAGCCCACGGCCCGGCGGGAGAAGGGCAGATCGACCCAGGCGGCCGAGGCCAAGCGCTGGGCGAGGCCCCGCTCGGCCGTGCCCTGGGCTTCGGACATGGCCGCAACCAGGGCCTCGCCCGAGGCGAGGGAGGGCAGGGCGCCCAGAACCAAGGTCACCTCACCCCACAGCCAGCCGGGGGGTACCTCGTCGCCGGGAGTGGTCACGCCGAGTTCGGGCAGGCGCCAGGGGGCTCCCTGCCGGGGGACCCACCCGATGATGCCATGGCGCCAGTGCTCGCCCAGGGGACCTTCGGGCATCTCCGGGGCGTGCATCCAGCCGCGGAAGGCGCCGCCGGGCAGTTGCTGAGCTGCGTCGGGACCCAGGTGGAGGCTGAGCTGAGGGATGGCTGTGATGGCCTCCCACCAACCCTGGCGGGATTCAGAAGGGAGGGCCTGCATCCAGGCGGGTGGATGATCCCAGATCAGGCCAAAGCCTCCCGGGAGCAGGGAGACCAGGTTCATGAGACGGGCGAGGGCTCTCCCAGGTGCCGCATGGACGGAGGCCAGGCCCTCCTCCAGGAACCGGGAGCCGGCCCAGCCGGCCCAGGGGCCATCAGACGCCGAGCGCAGGAGGAAGCCACGCCCCTCCGTCCCGGTCACGTGACCTCCTGGGCTGGCACCTGGGGCATGAACATGGGGCGGCCCACACCGCCGGGAGCGATGGCACGGTCCCACCGGTTCCGGAGCCACCGGGCGGAGGTCAGGGCAGCGGTCAGATCGTCGTGGCCCAGGAGGCGCAGGCCCAGCCAGCTGGCCGACAGAAGGCAGCCGGTGCCCCGACGCTCTCCAGAGAGCCGCGGTGCAGCCTCCAGCAAACGGACACCCTCGGCGCTGACCCAGGCATCCTGGACCTGGTCGCCCGAGGCGTGGCCGCCCTTGAGCCAGACGGCCACGGCGCCGGCCTCCAGCCATGGAGCAGCCAAGACCTCGGTGCTGGCAGAGTGGATCGCCGCTGGGGGCAGGCCTGCGATGGCGGCAGCCTCGCCCCGGTTGGGACTGACGACCCACCCACCCATGGATAGCAGGTCCGCGGCCATGCGGCGGAGGTCTCCGCCATCGTGAAGGCCCACGCCGGCGCTTGGGGCGAGGATGGGGTCCCAGATGCGCAGCGGTGGCGCCAGATGCCGCAGGGTGGCGCAGAGGCGCCGGAACCCCGTCGCATCCAGGGCGCAGAGGCTCAACTTCACCCCCCAGCGGCCTGCCAGGTGGGGTGCCAGGGCTTCGAGGCGCGCCACAGGATCCATGGACGGGGGCTCGATGCGAGTACAGGCCAGCCCGTTCTGGAGCGTTTCAGCCAGGCTCACGGTCATGGGCTGGCAGCCCAGCTCGGATAGGGTCAGAGCGTCCCTGAGCAGCCCGGCCCCCCCGGACGGGTCCATCCCGCCCAGACAGAGGGCGAGCGGGACGGCGCTGAGGCGGGTGACATCCATGGGCACTCCCAGAATGCCACAGGAGGGGCGTGGATCCAGCGAAGGCCGGCTCAGCCGGGCTGGGCGCGGGGCTGGAGGTAGGCTTCAGGACCGCCAGGTTGGGGATAGGAGCAGGCACCGCGCGCGTCTCTCGGAGGCGCCCGACGCCCCCCGCCCTGACGCGACCCCCACTGGAGGCCGCTTCCGCCCGTTCCTTGCGGAGGTGGAGCCTCGCCTGGAAGGCATCAGACCTTGCGATCGGAATCCACGATTTCGGTGACCCGGAGGCCGAGGCTGTCCTCCAGCACGGTCACCTCCCCGCGGATGAGCACACGGTCCTTGCAGAGCACATCCATGGGCTCGCCGGCGCTCTTCTTGAGTTCCACCAGGGAGCCGGCCTCCAGGTCCAGGAGGTCGCGGATGGTCATGCGGGCCTGGCCCAGCTGGATCTCCAGACGGAGGGGTGTGTCGATGAAGGGCATGACCTCGGCCACCACCTGCTCGAAACTGAGCACGCGGTCCCCTTCGATCCGCTCCCCTCGCTTGGCCATGTGCCTCCCCAACGTCCTGTCAAAGCATGGACCCCGGCCACCATCATCGCAACGGCCGTGCCAGATGCCCGCCTATTGCTGGATGGCCCAGTCCACGATGAGGACGCTCTTGATGGGCCGCTTGGGCTTCTTGTGCTTCGGATCCTCCTTCTCGCCCGGCTTGAGGGGATGGGGCTTGAACTGCTCGTTCAGCTTATCTTTCATCTCCTTGGCCAGGGCCTCCCGAGATTCAGCATCGGAGGCCTCCTCCACGCTCTTGCCCGAGAGGGTGCCGAGCACGATGGACTGGATGAGGCTCTTCTCTGGCGAGGGCTTGTCACCGGATACCAACTTGCCCAACTCGGTGTCGCAGAACAGGATGTTCAGTTCGCAACGGAGGAAGGCATTCCTCCGCGGGCCCATCAGGTTCACGGTGCGGGTGAGGACCATGACTGGCGCCGCCTCCGTCCCGCCGTGCCCACCGCCCTCCTTTTTTTCTCCCGCATCGCCGCAGTCGTCGGATTCCTCAGCGCCGTGGCCTGATTCGCCGGCTGAAGTGGCCTCGGCGGCGGCCGCTTCAGCCTTGGCTTTTTCAGCTGCGGCAGCCTTGGCGGCCGCGCGCTTCTTCAGGAACCACATGGTGCCGAAGCCGCCGCCGCCGAGGACTGCCAGGGCCGCCACGATGATAATGATCAGCTTCAGGGGACTCTTCTTGGGGCCGGCAGCTTCGTCGGACATGGAAACCTCATCGGATCCCACTTCATCGGATGACCCGGGGAAGACCCTGAATAGCGTGAGGTCTGGAGTCAGGGCACCAAGTTGCCTGTGGGATGGCAATTTACCAGGTTCTCAGACGTGGAGATGCGCTGGCAGCAAGGATCTGATATTTCCTGTTATGTGTGCTCACTAACAAACAAATAATAATATTTGAAATAAAAACGGAGCCTGCCGTAACAGGCCCCGCTAATCAGTATGTTTGGGCATTTCCAGTTGATTGAATCCTACTTGCGTTTCTTGCCGCCCTTGCCGTTGACCTCATCAGCCAGTTTCTTGCCTGGCTTGAACTTGGCAACCTTCTTAGCGGCAATCTTGATGGGTTTGTTGTCGCGGGGGTTGCGGCCAGTGCGGGCGCCTCGGCTGGAGACCGAGAAGGTGCCAAAACCCACCAGAGTAACCTTGTCACCCGCACGCAGGGCGGCGGCAACTCCATTGATGACCTGATCCAGGGCGGCAGCGGCCTGGGCCTTGGTGATGCCGGCCTTATCGGCAACGGCGCTGACCAGTTCGGCCTTATTCATGAGAACCTCCGAAATTGGGGAACTGTGCCCCATGGTTGAAGGAAATGGAATCGTCCCGAAAGTGGAACGACCATGTTTGCTGGGTTTATTGGATATCACCGGCCCTGAGAGGCCCATGAATGCTAGATTTTATAAACTGGACAAAAGTTACGCCGCGGATGCAGTGTGGTCAAGGTTTTTCTGACATGAAAAAACGGAGAGTGCGATCATTGAAGGGTCTGCAGGGTTGTGGAACAGCTGAATGGCCGTAAATGCTTGGCTGTAAGTTCCATGAGTCTGAAAAATCCCCGCAGAATGGGACCCTCCGCCCCATGGAACGCGCCCTATCCGGGCCCAGCCTATGATGGAGCCATGCCCCACTCCTTCTTCCTCTCCGTGGCCTATGATGGGACCGCCTTCTACGGCTGGCAGGTGCAGTCCACGCTCCGCAGTGGCCAGGGCGACCTCTGGAAGGCCCTCCGGGCCTTCGATCCGGAGGCGCCCATGCCCCAGGGCACCGGACGGACCGATGCCGGTGTGCATGCCCGGGGGCAGGGGGTGCTGCTCCAGGCGAGCCGGGAATGGGAACCCTACCGTCTGCTCATGGCCCTGAACGCCCACCTCGCGCCCGATATCCGGGTCATGGGGGTACAGCCTGCGCCGGAGGGCTTCTTCCCCCGGCAACATGCGGTGGCCAAGCGCTATGTCTATCGGCTGGACCTGGGATCGGCCGCGGATCCGCTGCAGGCGGCCTTCCGCTGGCACGTCCACCAGTCGGCTCCGCTCGCCCTGGATGCCATGGCGGAGGCCATGCGGCCCCTGATCGGAACCCACGATTTCACGAGCTTCCGCTGTGTGGACTGTGTGGCCAAGACACCCATCCGCACCATCCACGACATTCGCATCGAGCTGGCGGAAGGCCGGGTGGACCTGGTCTTCGAGGGCACCAGTTTCCTCATGCACCAAGTGCGGATCATGGCGGGAACCCTCGTGGAGGTGGGCCGGGGCCGACGCGCCGCGAATTCCCTGGCCAGCGTGCTGGCGGCGAGGAATCGCACCTGCGCGGGGCTCACCGCCCCTCCGAAAGGGCTGTGCCTGGAGAAGGTTTGGTATGGAGCTCAGTGGGGTATCGGCGACCCCTGCCCCTGGGGAGAGAGGGCTTAGTCGAGGTAGAAACCCACGCCCTGCCAGACCTTGAACTTCGTCTTGCCATCCTTGGACGCGGCCGGATCGAAGACCAGGTGCTTGGCCGCCTCCACGCAGGCCTCACCGGCCTCCCGGGCCTCGGCGGAGTCGCCGGGAAGCCCCTGGATGAGCCTGGCGGCGAGGACGTCGCCCTTCTCGCTGATGAGTACGTGGACGACCACCACCCCTTTTGGCCGGCCTGCGAAGAAGCCCGCGGCCTTAAGCCGGGGCGTCGCCCGGTTGAGATTGATGGCGCGGGCCGGCTGGATGTCTTCAGCGAGCTGAACCAGGTCGCCCTCGCTGGGGATGGCGGCGGTCTTGAGCTGGAGCGCCTCGTTCTCTGTTTTCAATCGGATCGCTTCGGCCCTGGCCTCAGCGGCGGCCTGCTTCGCCTCCTGGAGGTCCTTGAGGATGGCATCGCTGCCGCCCTGGTTCTCCCGCAGGGTGGCCCGGAGCTGCTCGGTTTCCTTGCGGGCTGATTCCGTCTCGGCCTTGGCCAGGTCCCGGGCCTTCCGGGCGCTGCCAATTTCCTTTTGCAGGTCCTCCGTCGCCGCGAGGCGCTGCTTGAGGTCGTCCCGCTCCTCGGTGAGCCGCTTCACCTGGGCCTGCAACTGGGCGGCCGTGGGCCTCTTGGCGGCTGCGAGGGGCAGGGCGATCAGCAGCAGGGACAGGGCGATGCGCATCGTTCCTCCGGATCGGGAGGCCCTAGCGCTGGAAGCCCAGCTGGTCGCCTCCCTGGGCGGGTTTCGCGGTCTTGAGAATCCCACGCTTCAGGAGCTTGGAGAAGATGCCGAGGCACTCGTTCGGCTCGAAAGGCGCAATGGAGAGGATGTCGCGGATGGTCCAGAGGCCGTTCACCCGGCTGGCGAGGAAGGCCTCGTTGGGGCCCAGGTTGGTGGTCATCAACTCGTCCAGGCTGACAGCCAGCTCTGGAACCAGATCCTGGTCCAGCTTCTTCTCCTCGAGGAGGTCCTGGACCACGGCCATCATTTTGTTCGCGTCGAGGTGGCGAGGCTGGTCCTTGAGGATCCGCCGGAGCTCCTCTTGGGCCTCCTGGAGCTTCTGCTTCTCCACCAGGGCCCGGGCCCGCTGGAGCTGCAGGCTGGGATTCTCGCCGAGGTTGCCGCCGGCATTCACGATGCGGACCAGGCCCTTCTCGTGCAGATCGAAGAGCAGCTTGTTGATCTTGTACTCAGGCATCCGCATGTCGATCACGAGCTGATCCACGCGCTTGGCGCCGTCCAAGCGGGCCAGGATGTCGGCGTCTTCCGGCGCCAGGGGTAGCCGCTCGGCGATGGCCTCGGAGATGGCCGAGAGCACCGCGTCGCCACCCTTGATGACCCGCCGGATGCGCTTCCAGTCATCCAGGCGCCGAGCACCCTCCAGCACGATGCCGGTGACGTCCAGGCTGAGCAGCATGGATTTCTGGTGGGAGGCGGCCCCATCGTGGAACTCGAAGCTTCCGACGTTCCAGAGGAAGGTATCGAAGATGCTCTCCTCCACTTTCAGCTGCACGATGCGGCGGATCTCCGCTTCCGTGACCAGCTGGCGGTTGATTAGGATTCGGCCCAGCAGCTGCTGCTCGTCCTCCTGGGTGGCCAGGGCGTCCCGGAGCTGCTCTTCGGTGATGCGGTTGAAGGCCAGCAGGTACTGGCCCAGATACTCTCGCGGGTCAGAGGACCAGATGCTGGTGATGCGGCCTTCATGGAAGGCGACGCGCTTGGTGTGCAGAGGGCCCTTGAGCTCCAGGACGCCGGTTTTCTTGCCCACGGCCAGCCACTGGAAGATGTCCTCCAGGCCCATGGTCGCCAGATCACCGCTCAGCGCCACTTGCCGCCTCCCACGAAGACAAGCCTACTCCATTGGTTGTCAGAAAAACAATCTTCACCAAAATTTACAAGGCCCCGCCGGGGGCGCTCTGTCTCCGTATCGGCATGCCCCTGGGATTCAATAGGAGCTCAGAGCCTCGAAAGCACTTCCCGGATGGCCCGGTTCAGCAGGTCGGGATGGTGCCTCGCCATGGGGGCCTCGGGATCCAGGAGGGGAAACCGGTAGACCGGGATGCCCAGGATGGTGTCAGCCTGCGTCACGATTGGCTCGCCCCCCTCGACCTGGTATCTGGCGAGCATGTCGGGTTGCAGAGGGGCCGCATTGGCGATGATGGCCGAGATCCGGGTCCGCCCGAAGGCCGAGATGGCGGCCACGTGGGTTTCGAGGTCCAACCCAGCCGTCTCGCCGGGCTCGGTCATGAGGTTGGCGACATAGATGACCGGGGACCGGGAAGATTCCACCGCCTCCTGGAGCTCTTGAATGAGGAGGTTCGAGATGGTGGAGGTGTAGAGGCTGCCGGGCGAGAGGAGCACCAGGTCCGACCGGAGCAGGGCCAGCACCGCCTCCGGGAGCGGTTCGGCCTCGCGGGGTTCCAGCCAGAGCCTGGCGAGGGGGGGCTGGCAGGACCCAACGGCCGTCTCGCCCACATAGGAGCGCCCCGCCATGTCCTCGGCGCAGAGGGTGACGGGCACCACCGTGGAGGGGAACAGGCGCCCCAGGGTCACCAACACGCCCGACAGCTGGCGGATGGCCCGCACCCAATCGCCCGTGAGATCCGCCAGGGCCCAGAGCATCAGGTTGCCGAGGGAGTGGCCGGCGAGGCTGCCTTCACCGCGGAACCGGTAGTTCAGGAGATCCGAGAGGGCCGAATCCTCCAAGGTGAGGGCCGCCAGGCAGTTGCGCAGGTCGCCTGGGGGGATGCCGCCGAGCTCATCCCGGAGGCGGCCCGAGGAACCTCCGTTGTCGGAGACGGTGACGATGCCCGTCAGCTTCCAGGGATCGCGGCTCCGCCCCGCCTCCCGTTTGAGGGCCCGGAGGAGGGCCGCCAAGCCCGTGCCCCCGCCCAGGGCCACCACCCGCAGGGGCTTGTCTGCATCAAGGCTCGGTGGGCCAGCCATGGCGAGGGGGGCCTGGCTCAGCGGCCTTCCGTGAAGGCGAAGAGGGGGGACTTCCGGATGGGGTTGAAGTCCGGCTCCATGTGCCACTGGTAAACGAAGTCGGCGTCCAGCTCCACGGCTTTCTTCAGGCTCTCGGCGGCGGCCTCGGTGTTCTCGTTCTGTGCGAAAGCGACGGCACGCAGATAGTGGAGGGCCCCCTTGGCGGGGTGGCTCTTGATGGCCTTCTCGCTGAGCTTGAGGGCCTCCTCCGTCGCGCGCCGGTTGAGACAGGCCTGGATTTCCGTGACGGCGTCAGCCGCAACGACCTTGGCGGGCTGGATCTTTTCCTGGGCCAAGGACAGGTAGACCTGGGCGCGGCGTTTCATGGACCATTCACCGGCCGCCTGGGCCTCGTCGCGAAGCGTCTCCAGCGCCTTCGCAGCCTCGGGGAACTTGCCTGAGTCCACGAGCTTCACGGCCTTGGCGAAGGCCAGAGCCAGCGGCGAGGGGGCCGGATGGGAGGGAGTGGAAGCGGACTTGGATGCGGGTTCAGTCTTGGCCTTGGTCGCCATGCGGGATCCTCGGGATGCGTTGGAGAAACTATAGAGTGACAGGGTTTCTCCGGCAAATCCGGGTCCGCATGGCGATAAGGGCGGTGATCACATCTTGAACAGGGCCTTTTCCCGGTTCAGGACCCGGGTCGAGACCAGGGTCATGAGCCCCGCCAGTCCCACGGTCATCGCGAAGGCGATGGCGTATTCCAGCCAGTTCGGCTGCTGGCTGAACATCTTGCGGAGGGCGATGCAGACGTTCACCACCGGCACGTAGGAGAGGAAGGCCATCTTGTCCACGCCCGGGGCCATGGTGAAGACTCCCAGGAAGACCACCAGGAAGATGCCCGGCGTGATGGCGCTGCCTGCCTCGATGGTGTTCTTGGCCTGGATGCCCATGAGCAGGATGAAGTTCGAGAAGAAGAGGCCCAGGGGCACCATGATCAGGAACGTGAGGCCCAGGGTCACGGGGTTGGCGATGGCCGACATGGCCTGCATCGAGTTGGCCGAGCCGCCGGTCATGAAGCCGATGGAGAGACCCATGCTCAGCAGGTTCAGCAGGGCGGCGATGACGCCCATGCAGAAGATGTAGAGCAGCTTGCCCAGGATGATCTGGTTGCGGGGCAGGCGCGTGGCCATGAGGCTGAGCAGGGTCTGCCGCTCCTTCTCGCCGGCCGTGGCGTAGATGCCGTGCTGCATGGCGCCCGTGTACATCATGATCATCAGCAGGTAGGGCAGGAACTTGCCCATGGCTTTGCCCACTTCGAGGGCCACGTCCGCGGCGTTCTTGACTTCCAGCTTCACCGGCTCAGCCAGCTGGGCGGAGGCGCCGAGCACCTGGAGCCGTCCCAGCACCCAGGACTGCTCCTGGCCCTTGAGGGACTCCTTCAGGCGCTTGAGGGCCACTTCCGACGCGCGCTCGCTTTCGTCCATGGTGGCCACGAGCTTAAAGGTCTGGTGTTTCTGGAGGGCTTCGGCGGCATTGGCATCCGCTTCCAGGGCCAGCTCCAGCTTCTGATCGCGGATGGCCTGCTTGAGGTCACCCTCGGGCTTGGCCACCCGCTCGAAGAGCTTGGAATCGGCCAGGAGGCCGTTCAGGGCCCCCGAAGGGTCGGCCACGTAGACCCGGCTGGCCTTGTTGCGGTTCTGGGCCTCGTCCCGCTTCCCCATCTTGGCCATCATGCCGAAGATGGCCGGGTAGAGCAGGAAGGGGAGGACGAAGGCGAAGAACATGGTCTTGCGGTCCTTCGAGAGCTCCAGGAACTCCTTCTTGGCGATGAGCAGGGCGCCGCGCATCAGTTGCCTCCCTCGGATTCAGCCGCCAGCTGGAAGAAGACCTCGTCGAGGGTCTTGGCGCGTCTGGATTGCAGGATGTCCCGTGGCGGCGCGTCCCCGTGGAGCTTGCCGTCGAAGATGATGCCCACCCGGTCGCAGATGTCCTCGACCATGGGCATGACGTGGGTGGAGACGATCACCGTGCGGCCCTCCTCGCGCATGATGCGCAGCAGGTCGAGCACGGTCTTGGCGGTGAGCACGTCGAGGCCCGTGGTGGGTTCGTCGAAGATGACCACCTTCGGGTCGTGCAGCAGGGCCCGCGCGATGCTCACCTTCTGCTTCTGGCCCGAGGAGAAGCCCTCCATCTTCACGTCGGCGAAGTCCGCCAGCTGGAGCTTCTCCAGCAGGTGCAGACCGCGGCGCTCGGCGGTGCCCGGGTCCACGTCCTGGAACTCCCCGAAGAGGCGCAGGAGCTCGCGGGGCGTGAAGCGGGTGTAGACCCCCATGTCCGTGCTCAGGTAGCCCAGGCAGCCGCGGACGGCCTCGGGCTTCTGGCGGGTGTCGAAGCCGCAGACGTCGATGGCGCCGACATCCGGGTCCATCAGGCCGGCGATCATCCGCAGGGTGGTGGACTTGCCGGCGCCGTTGGGCCCCAGCAGGCCGTAGATCTCGCCCGGCTTCACCGTGAGGGAGATGCCCCGCACGGCGTCGATGCGCTTGGTCGTCCGCGTCTTGCGGTCCTTCACGGTGAAGGACTTGTGGACCTCGTTCAGTTGGATCACCAGGACCTCCGGGTGGAAGGCCCCAGTCTAGGCGGCGCACTGGCGGGCCCATGGCCCCATCGGTGAACGGGGGCGGGGAACCGGCGAACGGGACGCCCCGGGGCTTCAGCGGTGGCCGAGTACCCCCGTCGTGCCAAGGCCGAGCAGCACCAGTCCCATGACGACGCAGTAGGCGGCAAAGCCGTTGAGCCGGGGCTTCCGGGTGAAGCGGTCCAGGAGGCCGATGGCGAAGTAGCCGGAGACGGCGGCCGCGATTACGCCCACGGCGCAGAGCGCCACGGGGGACAGCGAGCCGGGCGGAAAGGCCATGTCCGCCGGCAGGGGCTGATGCTTCAGGAGCGGCTTTAGAAGCCCCCTCAGTTCCACCACCGCGGCGGCGGCGATGGTGGGCATGCCCAGGAGAAAGCTGAAGCGTGCCGAGGCCGGGAGCTTGAGGCCGCGGAAGACACCTACGGAGATGGTGGAACCCGAACGCGACAGACCGAAGCCTCCGCCGAGGCCCTGGATGGCACCCACCGCCAGGGCGTCCACGGGCCGCAGATCCTGGAGGTCCCGGCCCGCCAGGTCCTGTTCGCGCTGGTTCACCCGTTCCCGGCTGAGGCGGTTGGCCAGGAACAGCAGCACCGCCGTGGTCAGGAGCCCGATCCCATAGACCCACAGGTGCTCCTTGGCGGCCTCCTTCACGCCCCTGGTGGCCAGCCCGAAGATGGCCGTGGGGATCATGGCCAGGAACAGCCAGAGCGCCAGGCGCCGGCCCTCCTTGTCCATGCCGAAGCAGCCCATGACTACCTGCACCAGCTCGCGCCGGAAGTAGACCATCAGGGCCCCCAGGGTGCCCACGTGCAGCAGCACGTCGAAGGCCAGGGGCATGGGACGCCCCCCGAACATCAGGTGCTCCGCCAGCGTGAGGTGCGCCGTGGAGGAGACCGGCAGGAATTCCGTCAGGCCCTGGACCAGGCCCAGGAGGATGGCGTGCAGCAGGTTCATTCAATCTCCCATGACGTACCAGTGTGCCATGCGTGATTGAATCTCTTCATGCGCCCCATCGACCTCCGCTCCGACACCGTCACCCAGCCCTCCACCGAGATGCGCGCGGCCATGGCCTCCGCCGAAGTGGGCGACGATGTGCTGGAGCGCGACTCCACCCTCGCCCGCCTGGAGGACCGTGTGGCCGGCCTGCTCGGCCTCGAGGCGACCCTGTGGGTGCCCTCGGGCTGCATGGGCAACCTCATTGCGTTGATGCTGCACCTCAAGCGCGGCGACCGCTTCCTGGCCCCCGCCCAGGCCCACGTGCTGGGCTCGGAGCTGGGCACGGGTGCGTGGCTGGCGGGCGGCATGCCCGAGGCCCTGGCCTGGGAGGGCGGCCCCGGTCGGCCCACCCCCGCCCAGGTGACGAAGGCTGCGGGGGCTCCGGGTCCCTACTACACCCTGCGCACCACGCTGCTCTGCCTGGAGAACACTCATAACTTCGCTGGCGGCGCGGTCACGCCTCTGGCCGAGCATCGGGCCCTGGTGGCGGCGGCGAAGGCCGCGAAGCTGGCGGTCCATCTGGATGGCGCCCGCCTCTGGCACGCAGCCGCCGCCCTCGACCTGCCGCCTTCGGCCCTCGCAGAGGGCGTGGACACCGTACAGGTCTGCCTCAGCAAGGGCCTGGGCGCACCCATGGGCTCGCTGCTGGGCGGATCGAGAGCCCACATCGCCGAGGCCCGGCGGATTCGCAAGATGCTCGGGGGTGGCGTGCGCCAGGGCGGCGTGGTGGGTGCCGCGGGCCTGGTGGCCCTGGACTACCTGCCCCGGATTGCCGAGGACCACACGAAGATCCGCCGCCTCGCGGAGGGCCTGCGGCGTTTCGGCCTCCCGGCCCCGGTGCCCGACACCAACATCCTGCTGGTCCCCGTGCCGGATGTCGCTGCAGCGCTGGTCGCGCTGGAGACCGCTGGCGTCCGCGCCCTGCCCGTGGGACCCGCCATCCGCTTCATCGCCCACCGCGACCTCACCACGGCCGACATCGAGGAGGCTCTTTGCCGCATCGAGCCGCTGGTGCCGGTCCTCCGCGGAGCTTGAGCATGAAGAAAACCCTCGTCGCCCTCGCCATCCTCCTGGCCACGGCCCTGGGTGTCGGAGGCTACCTCCTGTACCAGGATGGGCTGGTGCCGGTGCCCTTGGTGGATGGGGCGGGCCTCTTCGTGCCGGCCAAACCCGAATACGGCGAGGACCAGGCGCGGGTGGAGGCGGTCCTGCCGGCGGGAGAGCGGACCGAGGCTTTCATCGCAGGCCAATCGGCCCTCCCCCTCGTCCGTTCGAATCCGTCCGCCGGCTGGACCGGCGTCCTTGCGCGGGAACTCGCCATCTCCCGCAACGGCCGACGCCTCCGCTGCCACCTGCGTCCCGGGTGGCGGCTGCACCAGGGCGGGGATCTGGATGCGTCCAGACTGAAGGCCTTCTGGATGCCCATGGAAGGGAAGCTGGGCTTCCAGGCCTTGGTGATCGACGCCGCCACCGTCGAGATCCGCTTTGGCGAGCGACCTTCCGATGCGGCGGCCTGGCTCTCGCGTTGGCTCATTCCCGGAACCGGCCCCTTCATTCAGCAGGAATCATCCTTGGCGCGGTTCGATGGGTTCATCTACGGCCGGGCCGGGGTCGCCGAGATCCGGATCCTGACCGATCCGGCGCTCCTGGCGAGCCGCGCCTGGGCCGATGGGCTGGCCTCGGGCCGCTGGGCCTGGGCCGCCTTCCCGGGCCAGGTGGCGCCGGAGGACATGGCCCGCGTACGGCTCGCGCCCTACGACGAACTGCGGATGAAGGACGGCAGCGTCTGGTTCCTGTCCCGGCGCATGCGCCGCCTTCGGCCGGATCAGGAGGACTGGACCCGCACCCGCCTCTTCGGCGTCTGGAAGGGCGCCATGGACCTGCCCTACGACCCGCTGGGGATGTAGGCCTACTCCAGGTTCGCGGACTGCTCTCGGATCTGGTCTAGCACACCCTTGGCCTCCATGACCGCGCGGGTCATGTCGATGCGCTTGCACTTGCTGCCGGTGGTGTTGAGCTCCCGCAGCACCTCCTGGCACCAGACATCGATGGCCTTGCCTTCCAGCCGGTCTCCGCCCAGGCGCTCGGCGAAATCATCGAGGTGGGCCGCCAGGCGGATGAGCTCCTCCCGCACATCCTGGCGTTCGGCCAGGACCCCGGCCTCCGCCAGCAGCCGCTCGGCTGGGAGCTGGCCCGCCAGGCGCGCATCTTCCAGGATCTGCTCGATGCGCTGGCGGTAGAGGCCGGGCAGCTCCGCCGCCTGGGTCTCGGCCTCGGCCTTGAGCTTTTCCCGCAGGGCCTTCAGGCGTGCCAGACCTTCTTCGAAGAAGGGCCGGAGGCGCTCCGCCTCCTTGCTGCGTCCGGCATTCCAGGTTTCCAGGAGGGCCGTCACGGCCTCGCGGACGGGGGCCTCCAGGCGCTCGCCCAGGTCTGAGGCCGGGGCCTGGAAGGCGCCCGGCAGGCGGAAAAAGGCTTCGGCTGTGAGGGGAGGAAGATGCAGCCACTCCGCGTCCTCCTGCCAACCCTTGGCCACCGCCCGGAGCAGGGCGCGGTTCATGCGGGGCTCCAGGGAGGGCTCGTCCTGAACCTCGATGGTGAGGTCGAGCTTGCCGCGGCTGGCGGCAGTGCGCACCTGGGCGCGGATGCCCGCCTCCAGGGGAAAGAGCGCTGGAGGCAGGCGGAGGCTCAAATCCAGGGCTTTCGAGTTGACGCTCCGCAGGGTGAGCCGCAGCTGTCCCGCCTCCAGGGGGCGGACGATCTCGGCGAAGGCGGTCATGGATTTCATGGGGCGGTCCCTGGGCTGAACCCCAAGGGTAGCCTGCGTTCTGGCCATCAGTGGTTGCGGATCTCCAGCCAGGGGGCCTCCGACCGGCGGTGGGCTTCGTACCTGGTGATGTCGGCCAGGTTCGCCTCGGTCCGCTTGATCTCGTCCAGACCTTCCAGCAGCACCGCTTTGCGGGCTGGTTCGATCTCGAAGGCGTAGCAGAGGCCGCCGCTGCGAACCTCCTGGGCCGCGAGGTCCACGGTGAGCGGGCCCGCCGCGGCCGCGAGGGCCTCGATGGCCTCCATGGGCAGTTGCACGGGCAGCAGGCCGTTGGCGAAGCAGTTGGTGTAGAAGATGTCGGCGAAACTGGGCGCGAGGATGGCGCGGATGCCGAAATCCTTCAAGGCCCAGGGGGCGTGCTCCCGGCTGGAGCCGCAGCCGAAATTTGGGCCGGCGAGCAGGATTGAGGCGCGGCGGTAGGGCTCGCGGTTGAGCACGAAGTCCGATAGCTCGGCCCCCGCGGCGTCGTAGCGGATCTCGTGGAAGAGGTTCCGCCCCAGGCCCGAGCGCACCAGGGTCTTCAGGAACTGCTTGGGGATGATGAGGTCCGTGTCGATGTTGGGGCGGAGCAGGGGCGCGGCGACGCCAGTCAAGGTCGTGAACGGTTCCATCTCAGATCCCCATCAGACGGCGGACATCGGTGAAGTGGCCCGTCACGGCCGCTGCGGCGGCCATGCCCGGACTCACCAGGTGGGTGCGGCTGCCACGGCCCTGGCGGCCTTCGAAGTTGCGGTTGCTGGTGCTGGCGCAGCGCACGCCCTCGTCGAGGCGGTCGTCGTTCATGCCCAGGCACATGCTGCAGCCGGGCTGGCGCCATTCGAAGCCGGCCTCCAGGAAGATGCGGTCCAGGCCTTCCGCCTCGGCCTGGCGCTTCACCAGGCCCGAGCCCGGCACCACCAGGGCGCGGAGGCCGGCCGCGACCTTGCGGCCCCGGGCCACGGCGGCGGCCTCCCGCAGATCCTCGATGCGGCCGTTGGTGCAGGAGCCGATGAACACGGCCTGCAGGGGGATGTCCGCGATGGGTGTGCCGGGCTTCAGGTCCATGTAGTCCAGGGCGCGTCGCATGGCCTGACGGTCGTCTTCCGAGGCGACCCGCTCGGGATCGGGCACCCGTCCGGCGATGTCGGTCACCCACTGGGGGCTGGTGCCCCAGGTCACCTGCGGGGCCAGGGCCGAGACATCGAGGACCACGTCGGTCTCGAAGGCCGCGTCCTCGTCCGACACCAAGGTGCGCCAGTGGGCGAGAGCCTGGTCCCAGAGGGCGTCCTGGGGGGCCATGGCGCGGCCCTGGAGGTAGGCGAAGGTGGTTTCGTCCGGCGCCACCAGGCCCGAGCGCGCGCCGCCTTCAATGCTCATGTTGCAGAGGGTCATGCGGCCCTCCATGGACAGCGCGCGGACCGCGGCGCCGGTGAACTCCATGACGTGGCCCGTGCCGCCGGCGGTGCCGATCCGCCCGATAAGGGCGAGGGCCAGGTCCTTGGCGCCGAGGCCCGGGGGCAGGGCGCCTTCGAAGCGCACCCGCAGGTTCTTCGACTTGCGCTGCGGCAGCGTCTGGGTGGCCATGACATGCTCCACCTCGCTGGTGCCGATACCGAAGGCCAGGGCCCCGAAGGCCCCGTGGGTGCTGGTGTGGCTGTCGCCGCAGACGATGGTGGTGCCGGGCAGGGTGAAGCCCTGCTCCGGCCCCACCACGTGGACGATGCCCTGGCGGTCGTCGAGCAGCGGCAGGTAGGGCACGCCGTAGGCCTTCACGTTGGCTTCCAGGGCTTCGACCTGGAGTCGGCAGGTCTCGTCCGCGATGCCTTTTTCGCGGTCGATGGTGGGGACATTGTGATCTGCCACCGAAAGGATCGCGTTGGGCCGTCGGAGCGGCCGCCCCGCCTCCCGCAGACCTTCGAAGGCCTGGGGGCTGGTGACCTCGTGGACCAGATGCCGGTCGATGTAGAGGAGGCTGCTGCCATCCGAGCGCACGGCCACCATGTGCTCGTCCCAGATCTTGTCGTAGAGGGTGCGGGGACTCATGGCTGCTTCCTCCTGGCTTGGGGGGTCGTGCGCGTGAAGTCGGTGGCCCGGATCAGCTGCAGGAAGGCCTTGGCGGCATGGGACAGGGCCTCTTCGCGGCGGGTGACGATGCGGATGAGCTTCTCGACCTGGAGTTCCTTGACGGCGACCTCCACCAGGCGACCCTGGCGGATGCCCTCCAGTACGGTCATCTTCGGCAGAATGGCCAGCCCTGCGCCGAGGGCCACGAATTCCTGGATGGTGGCCAGTGAGCCCAACTCCATGGTGATTCGCAGCGGCGTCCCGAGGCGGGCGAAGAGGTCGATGATGGCGTTGCGGGTGGGCGTGATGGCGTTGTGGGCCACAAAGGTCTCTCGGCCCAGAGCCTCGATGTTGATCTCCTTCTTGCGGGCCAGCTTGTGTCCCGGGGGCACCACGAGCACCATGTGGTCGCGGAGGATGACCTCGCTCTGGAGCTCGGGATGCATGGGGTCGTACGAGACGAAGCCCACATCCAGCCGGCGCTCAAGCACCTCGGCGGGGATGCGCTCGGAGCTCTGGCGGTAGGCCTGGATGCGGATGGCCGGGTGGGCCTGCTGGTAGGCCAGCAGGACGCCCGGAAGCAGGAACTCCGACACGCTCTCGTTGGCGCCGATGTTCAGCCGCCCCTGCTGGAGCCCCTTGAGCGAGCCGAAGGTATCGATGATCTGCTTGCGAAGGTCGAGCATGCGCTGGGCCAGGGGCAGCAGGGTGGCTCCTGCGTCCGTGAGGGTGCCGCCCTTGGTGGTGCGGTCCAGGAGGGTCTCGCCCAGTTCCTCCTCCAGGCGCTTGAGGGCCAGGCTCACGGCGGGCTGCGTGCGGTACAGGCGTTCCGCGGCCCGCGAGAAGCTCTTCTCCCGCGCCACCACCAGGAAGGTTTCCAGCTGCCCGAGGTCCATGACCGCTCCTGTGTGAAGTGTAGATTCCAAAGAATAACTTATGGAATCATAAAAAAAATTAAATACATTTATGAGTTGGAACGCGCCATCGTTGGGTGATCCCTCCGGCTACGGCCGGGTGAAGGAGCATCTCGACCCATGGGCATCGAGCGGATCACCATCTTCGACACCACCCTTCGCGACGGCGAGCAGTCCCCGGGCTGCAGCATGAACCTGGACGAGAAGCTGCAGATGGCCCGCCAGCTGGAGGCATTGGGGGTGGACGTCATCGAGGCGGGGTTCCCCGTGGCCTCGGAGGACGATTTCGCCGCCGTGCAGGCCATCGCCCGCGAGTGCCGGAAACCGGTCATCGCCGCCCTGTGCCGAGCCATTCCCAAGGACATCGATCGGGCCTGGGAGGCGCTCAAGGAAGCGGCCCGGCCCCGCATCCACACCTTCCTCGCGACCTCCGACATCCATCTGGAATACAAGCTGCAGAAATCTCGCGCCGAGGCCCTGGGGATGATCCGGGAAGGGGTGTCCCGCGCCAAGGGGTACTGCCCCGAGGTGGAGTTCTCCGCCGAGGATGCCACCCGCAGCGATTGGGACTACCTCGTTGAGGTTTTCACCGTGGCCATCGAGGCCGGCGCCACCGTGCTCAACGTGCCTGATACCGTGGGCTACACCGTGCCCGACGAGTACGGGCGCCTCATCGGCCACCTGAAGGAGAAGGTGCCGGGCATCGACGGCGTCACCATCAGCGTCCACTGCCACAACGACCTGGGGCTGGCCGTGGCCAACTCCCTTGCCGCCATCTCGGCTGGAGCCCGGCAGGTGGAGTGCACCGTGAACGGCATCGGCGAGCGGGCCGGCAACGCGGCGCTGGAGGAAGTGGTGATGGCCCTGTCCGTGCGGCGGGACGCCATGCCCTTCACCACCGGCGTGAAGCAGGAGGCCATCTACCGCACCAGCCAGACCCTGGCCAACATCACCGGCAACGAGGTCCAGCCCAACAAGGCCATCGTGGGCCGCAACGCCTTCGCCCACGAGAGCGGCATCCATCAGCACGGCATGCTGAGCCACCGCTCCACCTACGAGATCATGACTCCCGAGTCCGTGGGCGTGCGCCAGACCCACCTGGTTCTCGGCAAGCACTCGGGCCGGCACGCGCTGGCCAAGCGCTTTGAGGAGCTGGGCTACCCCCTGGAGCGCGGCGAGCTGGACAAGGCCTACAAGCTGTTCACCAAGCTCAGCGACCAGAAGAAGGAGATCTTCGACGAGGATCTGCTGGCCATCGTCCGCGACGGGCTCACGCACATCCCCGAGACCTTCAAGCTCCGCGCCCTCCAGGCCACGGCCGGGACCTCCATGTTCGCCACGGCCCTGGTCACCCTGCTCTCCGACGATGGCGAGGCCACCGAGACCGCCATGGGCGACGGACCCGTCAACGCGGTGTTCGCGGCCGTGGACAAGCTCACGGGGCTCAAGGGGAAGCTGCTGGATTTCCGGATCCACGCCATCACGGGCGGCGCCGATGCGGTGGGCGAGGTGTTCGTCCAGGTGGCATTCGATGGGGTGACCCAGGGCGGGAAGGGGGCCAGCACCGACATCGTCGAGGCCAGCGTGCGGGCCTACCTCAATGCCACGAACAAAGTGCTCTTCGCCCGCCGCGCGGCCGCGCCGGCGGCAACCGAAATGAGGTGATGCATGACGGATCCCAGACCCGCACCCCAGTCCGATACCCCGGAACGCGCCGCCGAGGCGGCGCTGGCGGCGGCTCTGGTCCCGGATCCCATGGATGGCTCCGATTCCTACGGCTGGGGGGTGTGACCATGAAAGCCCGCATCACAGTCCTGCCCGGCGATGGCGTGGGTCCCGAGGTCACCTCGGAAGCCGTGGCCTGCCTCGCCAGCGTGGCCGAGCGCTTCGGCCACCAGTTCACCTTCCAGGAGGCGCTCATTGGGGGGGCCGCTGTGGACGCCACGGGCGATCCCCTGCCGGAGGCGACCCTGGACCTCTGCCGCAGCGCCGATGCGGTGCTGCTCGGCGCGGTGGGCGGACCTGCCTGGGATGGCCATGCCCGCGACCAGCGCCCGGAATCGGGTCTGCTGCGGCTGCGGAAGGGCCTGGGCCTCTTCGCGAACCTCCGGCCCGTGACCGTCCACCCGGCCTTGGAGGATGCCTCGCCATTGAAGGCTGAGGTCGTGCGCGGGACGGATCTGATGTTCGTGCGCGAGCTCAGCGGTGGCCTCTACTTCGGCGAGCCCCGGTCCTATTCCGACCAGGCCGCCGTCAACACGCTGCCCTACACCCGCGCCGAGATCGAGCGGGTGGCCAGGGTGGCCTTCGAGTTGGCCGGCTCCCGGCGGCGGAACCTGGTGTCCGTGGACAAGGCCAACGTGCTGGAAACCTCCCGCCTGTGGCGCCAGGTGGTGAACGACCTCGCCCCGAGCTACCCGGAGGTGAAGGTCCAGCACCACTACGTGGACAGCTTCGCCATGGCCCTGATCACGCGGCCCAGGGACTTCGACGTGGTGCTCACGGAGAATCTGTTTGGCGACATCCTCAGCGACGAGGCGGCGGTGCTGGCCGGTTCCCTGGGCATGCTTCCCTCCGCGAGTCTGGGGGGCTCCGTGGGCCTCTACGAACCCATCCACGGCTCGGCGCCGGACATCGCCGGCCAGGATGTGGCCAATCCCATCGGCACCATCCTCTCGGCGGCCATGTTGCTGCGGCACGCCCTCAACCTCAAGGACGAGGCCCTGGCCCTCGAACAGGCCGTGCACCGCGTGGTCAAGGCCGGCCACGGCACCGGCGACCTCCGGGGCGGAGCCAAGTACATCCACGGCACCCGCTTCATGGGCGCCCGCATCCGCGAGGCCATCCGGCCGCCCCGGGCCACCGCGCCCCGCCTGGTGGATTCCGCCTACTCCTTCTGCGGATCGCCCGAAGGCCACCGGTCGCAGCTCTGACAACCCTCCAGGAACCCCCGAACATGATGCGCCAACGCCCCAGCTCGCCAACACCTGCCGGGTCCCCCTCGACGGCGGACCGTTTCTGGATTCGAACCATCGGACTGGGCATCGTGCTGCGGCTGACGGACTAGGGGCCACCCGATCGAAACCACTTCGACGACGGCCCCGCACCCACAGCGGGGCCGCTGACTTTCTGAACCACGAGGACCACCATGACCTCCAGTGACCAGCCCCTGAACCGCCACAGCCGGGTCATCACCCAGGGCGCCCACCGCGCCCCGGCCCGGGCCATGCTGAAGGCCATCGGCTTCACGGACGAGGATCTGGCCAAGCCCATCATCGGCATTGCGAACACCTGGACCGAGATCGGCCCCTGCAACTACCACCTGCGCGATCTGGCCGAGCGCGTGAAGGCCGGCGTCCGCGCCGCTGGCGGCACGCCCATGGAGTTCTGCACCGTCTCCATCAGCGACGGCATCACCATGGGCACGGAAGGCATGAAGGCCTCCCTGGTCAGCCGGGAGGTCATTGCGGATTCCATCGAGCTGGTGGCCCGCGGCAACGCCTTCGATGGCCTGGTCTGCCTTTCAGGTTGCGACAAGACCAACCCCGGCGTGGCCATGGCCCTGGCCCGCCTGGACATCCCGGGCCTGATCCTCTATGGGGGTTCCACCGCGCCTGGCGAGTGCGAAGGGCGGGACCTCACCGTGCAGGATGTCTTCGAGGCCGTGGGCGCCCACAGCTCAGGCAAGCTCGACGCTGCGGGGCTCAAGAAGGTGGAGGACGCCGCCTGTCCCGGCGCCGGCGCCTGCGGCGGGCAGTTCACGGCCAACACCATGGCCGCCAGCCTGGAGCTCATCGGCCTCAGCCCCATGGGCCTCAATGGCATTCCGGCGGAGGATCCCCGCAAGGGCGAGGCCGCTGAGACCTGCGGCCGCCTCGTCATGGACCTGTTGCGCCGCGACCTCAGGCCCAGCGCCATCCTCACGAGGGAGGCGTTTGAGAACGCCATCGCTGCCGTGGCCGCCACGGGTGGCTCCACCAACGCGGTGCTGCACTACCTGGCCCTGGCCCGCGAAGCCGGTGTGCCGCTCACCATCGACGACTTCGACCAGGTCAGCGCCCGCACGCCGCTGCTGGCGGACCTAAAGCCCGGCGGCCGCTTCACCGCCCCGGATCTGCACGCGGCCGGGGGCATCCGGCTGGTGGCCCAGCGCCTGTTGGAGGGCGGCAAGCTCCATGGCGCCGCCCTCACCGTCACCGGGCGCACCGTGGCTGAAGAACTTGGCTCGGCCCAGGAAACGCCGGGCCAGCAGGTGGTGCGTCCCTTTGCCAATCCCATCAAGGCCAGCGGCGGCCTCGTGATCCTCAAGGGCAGCCTGGCTCCGGAAGGATGTGTCATCAAGGTGGCCGGCCATGAGCGCCTGCATCACACGGGACCGGCGCGGGTCTTCGAAACCGAGGACGAGGCCTTCGCCGCCGTGCAGGCAGGCCGCATCGATCACGGCGACGTGCTGGTCATCCGCTATGAGGGACCCCGCGGCGGGCCCGGCATGCGGGAGATGCTGGGCGTCACGGCGGCGCTCATGGGGGCGGGCCTGGGCGAGACGGTGGCGCTGCTCACGGATGGCCGGTTCTCCGGCGCGACTCGCGGCCTCATGGCGGGCCATGTAGCCCCCGAAGCGGCCGTGGGCGGCCCCATCGCGCTGGTGCGTGAGGGGGACACGGTGGTCTTCGACGTGCCCACGCGGCGCCTGGACCTGAAGGTGGCCGATGAGGAGCTGGACCGGCGCCGGGTCGAGTGGAAGGCCCCGGCCCCGCGGTATCGAACGGGCGTCTTCGCCAAGTACGCCGCCACCGTGGCCAGCGCCTCCGAAGGCGCCGTCACGGTCGCCCAGTGAAGGAGGCGAGCATGTCCGAACCTGGATCTTTCACCGGCGCCCAGCTCATCTGGGAGAGCCTCCTCCGCGAGGGCGTGGACACGGTCTTCGGCTACCCCGGCGGGGCCATCCTGCCCACCTACGACGCCATGACCGGATACACCATCCGCCACGTGCTGGTGCGCCACGAGCAGAGCGCCGTGCACATGGCGGACGGCTTTGCCCGGGCCAGCGGTCGTGTGGGCGTGGTGGTGGCCACCTCGGGCCCCGGCGCCACCAACCTGGTGACAGGCTTGGCCACGGCCATGCTGGACTCCACGCCGCTGGTGGCCATCACCGGGCAGGTGGGCTCGGCCCTGCTGGGCACGGATGCCTTCCAGGAAGTGGACATCACGGGCATCACCATTCCCGTGACCAAGCACAACTACCTGGTGACCCGGGCCGAGGACATCGTGCCTGCCATCCGGGAGGCCTTCGCCGTGGCCCGCAGCGGCCGCCCCGGCCCCGTTCTGGTGGACATCACCAAGGACGCCCAGCAGGCCCGGGCCAGCCTGGACTGGGAGGCGGCCGCGCCCCAGCGCCACCTGCGCCACATCCCGCCCACGCCGAAGCCGGCCGACCTGGCCCGGGCCCTGGACCTCATCCGCCAGGCCAAGCGTCCCGTCATCCTCGCAGGCCATGGCATCCAGCTCTCCGGCGCCCGGGCCGAGGTCATCGCCCTGGCCGAGCGGGCCGACATCCCCTTCGCCCTGACGTTGCTGGGCCTCGGCGCCGTGCCCGCCACGCACCCGCTCAGCCTCGGCATGATGGGCATGCACGGGGAAGCCTGGGTCAACCGCGCCATCCAGGAGGCAGACCTCCTGCTGGCCTTCGGCATGCGTTTCGACGACCGCGTGACCGGCAAGCTCAAGGATTATGCGCCGCACGCCAAGAAGATCCACATCGACATCGATGCCAGCGAGCTGAACAAGAATGTGTCCGTGGATGTGGCCATCGCCGCGGACCTGGGCGCCGTGCTGCGGGCCCTCCTGCCCGAAGTGCCCGTGGCGGACCGCTCCGCCTGGCTGTCCACCATCCGCGAATGGCGCGGGGATTCCGCCGTGCGGGACATCAAGAACCTGCCCGATGACGGCCACCTCTACGCCGCCCATGTGATGCATGACCTCTGGCGCCTCACCAAGGGCGAGGCGGTGGTGGTGACGGACGTGGGCCAGCACCAGATGTGGGAGGCCCAGTACTACAAGCACGACGGGGAGCGCAGCCTCGTCACCAGCGGCGGCGCCGGCACCATGGGGTTCGCGCTGCCCGCGGCCATCGGCGCCAAGCTGGCCCGGCCCGAGGCCGAGGTCTGGGTGGTGGCGGGTGACGGCGGCTTCCAGATGACCTTCGCGGAGCTGATGACTGCGGTCCAGGAGGGCGTGAAGGTGAACATCGCCATCATCAACAACGGCTACCTGGGCATGGTCCGCCAGTGGCAGGCCCTGTTCTACGAGGGCCGCTATGCCGCCACCCCCATCCTGTCACCGGATTTCGTGAAGCTGGCGGAGGCCTTCGGCATCCCCGGCCAGCGGGTGGAGAGGCGCGGGGAACTCGCTGCGGCCGTGGCCAAGGCCCGGGAGGCCCAGGGCGCAGCGCTCATCGAGTTCAAGGTCGAGCAGGAGGACAGCGTCTATCCCATGGTGCCCGCCGGCGCGGCTCTCCACGAAATGATCCGCCGCCCCAGCGCGCTGGCCGAAACCGGCTCTGATCCCGTCTGAAAGGAGGTTCCATGGCCCATGTCCTCGTGGTCTATACCGACGATGAGCCCGGGGTTCTCACCCGCGTGGCCTCCCTGATCCGGCGCCGGGGCTTCAACATCCACTCCCTCACGGTGGGCCCCACGGAGCGGGCCGGCCTGTCCCGCATGACCATCGTGGTGGATGCGGAGGCGCCGACCGTGCGCCAGGCCGTGGAACACCTGCGCAAGCTCGTGAACGTGCTGGCTGTGGAGCAGCTGGGCGACCGGCCCATGGTCGTCCGCGATCTGGTCCTGGTGCGGGTGGCCGCCAACCCGGAGGTGCGGTCAGAGGTGCTCCAGCTGGCCCAGGTCTTCCGCGCCAACGTGGTCGACATCGCCGAGGACAGCGTGGTCATCGAGTGCACCGGCAGCCTGGCCAAGATCGACGCACTGGTGGACTCCATGCGTCCCTTCGGGATCCTCGAGCTGGGGCGCACCGGCGCCGTGGCCATGGCCCGCGGTACCCGCACCCCCGCCCCCTCCCGCGCTCCCGTGCCCCTGAGGACTGGCACCGGGCCTGAAGCCATGTCCGTCTGATCCACGCCTTCCCCACGACACCCAACCTCAAGGAGCCCACCATGGCCGTCATCCACTACGAAGCCGACCTCGACCTCATCCGTGCCCGGAAGGTGGCCATCATCGGCTATGGTTCCCAGGGCCATGCCCACGCGCTGAATCTCCGCGACAGCGGCGTCAATGTCCGTGTGGGCCTTCATCCCGGCTCCGCCTCCAAGGCTAAGGCCGAGGCCCAGGGGCTGACGGTCTCCACGCCCGCCGAAGCGGCGGCCTGGGCCGACCTGATCATGATCCTCACGCCGGATACAGGGCAGGCGGATCTCTACCAGAAGGACATCGCCCCGAACTTGGCCCCGGGCAAGACGCTGATGTTCGCCCACGGCTTCAACATCCGCTATGGCCTCATCGAGCCCCCCGCAGGCGTGGACGTGAGCCTCTCGGCACCCAAGAGCCCCGGCCACCGCGTGCGGGAGGTGTTCGTGGAAGGCGGGGGCACGCCGGGCCTGGTGGCCGTCCACCAGGACGCCAGCGGCCAGGCCCTGGCCGTGGCCCTCGCCTACTCGGCGGCGCTCGGCCTCACCCGCGCCGGGGTGCTGGAAACCACCTTCACGGAGGAGACCGAAACGGATCTGTTCGGCGAGAAGGCCGTGCTCTGCGGCGGCGCCAGCGCCCTGGTGAAGGCCGGCTTCGAGACCTTGGTGGAGGCGGGCTACCAGCCTGAGATCGCCTACTTCGAGTGTCTCCACGAGCTGAAGCTCATCGTGGACCTGATGCAGCGGGGTGGCCTCAGCTACATGCGCTACAGCATCAGCGACACGGCCGAGTACGGCGACTACACCGGCGGGCCGCGCATCGTGACCGAGGAGACCAAGAACGAGATGCGGGAGATCCTGAAGGAGATCCAGGATGGTCGTTACGCCACGGCCTGGATCAAGGAGAACCAGACGGGGCGGACTTGGTTCGAAGCCCAGCGGGCCGCGGACTACGAGCACCCCCTGGAGCAGGTGGGCAGAAAACTCCGCCGGATGATGCCTTTCCTTGATCCCGTGGAAACCGCTCCTCCCACGGCGAAGGGCTGAGGAATTTCCGTGAAGGGGTTTGGGTGCCTTGACCGAGGGTCAAATGCTTGAGCCCCGTCACAGCTTTTGGCCTCAGAATGGTATCTATGCGCGGAAACCTCTCCGCGCCCAGGAGCCTTGAATGGCCGAATCCTTCTTCAAGACCGCCACCTCGCCCACCCTCCAGGGTTGGCAGGCGCCCGGATCCTTGGATTTCCAGGCCGCCTTCCTGAGGGCCGGCGGCTGGGCGCTTCCCCGCACCGACGCGTTTCCCGATGCCACCAAGCTCCGGGCCCGGCTGGAAGAGCTCAAGGCTTCCATGCGCGACGGCGGCAAGATCGGCTTGGACCTTCGGGGCCTGCGGGACAGCGCCGACAGCGTGATGGCCGCCGCCCGCGAAGCCGGCGTGGCCTTCCTGCTGCACACGGCTGAGCTGCCGCCTTCCCTGGCCGTGCTTCGCCACACCAACATGCCCCGCCTCGTGGCCGTGCAGAATCCCGAGGAGGCCGCCCAGGCCAAGGCCGGCGGCGCCGCGGCCCTGCTGGCCCGCGCCTGCGATGTGGCCGCCATCCGTAAACTGGGCCTGCCCGTCATGGCCGTGGCCGATACCGAAGCCGAGGCCCGGCAGGCCATGGCCGATGGCGCCATCGGCCTGCAGCCCCGTACCCCAGGACTTCTGGACGCCTCGCCGTTGGCGGCTTTCCGATCGCGGCTCATGGCCGGGCTCGACTCCATTTCCCAGGCGCTGGTGCGCCGTGGTGCCTGCACCCTGCCTCGCCTCCGCATCCGCAACCTCGACCTGGCCTACCCCATCCAGCAGGGCGGCATGGGGGTGGGCGTCTCCTGGGAGGGTCTCGCCGGAGCCGTGGCCCATGAGGGCTGTGTGGGCCTGGTCTCCGCCATCGGCACGGGCTACCACGGCAGCGCCAATCCCAAGATGCGCCTGGGGCGGCCGGACGGCACCGAATCGCTGAATCCGCCCAAGGCCCTGGAATGGATCGTGCGGGCGGCCCGGGAACGCGCCGCCGGTAGGGGTGCCGTGGGTGTGAACATCCTCTGCGCCATTGAGGGCTACGAGGAGGCCGTGAAGGCTTCCGTGGCCGGCGGAGCCCAGATGATCGTCAGCGGCGCGGGCCTGCCCCTGGGCCTGCCCGGCATGGTGGGTAACGCGGATGTGGCCCTGGTGCCCATCGTGTCCTCGGGCCGCGCCCTGCAGGTGATCTGCAAGCAGTGGCAGCGCAAGTTCAACCGCCTGCCCGACGCGGTGGTGTTGGAGGGCCCCGAGAGCGGCGGCCACCAGGGCTTCAGCCACGACGGTTGCCTGGATCCGGCCCACACCCTGGAGAACATCCTCCCCGAGGTCATCGAGGAGCGGAACAAGTGGGGCGACTTCCCCATCCTGGTGGCGGGAGGTGTCTGGGACCACGCGGACATTCAGCGCTTTCTGGCCCTGGGCGCCGATGGCGTGCAGATGGGCACGCGCTTCATCGGCACCTTCGAGTGCGACGCCTCGCCCCTCTTCAAGGAGGTCATCCTCCGCGCCCGGGCCGAGGACATCGAGCTGATGAAGTCCCCCGTGGGCCTGCCCGCCCGCGGCGTTCGCACCCGCCTGCAGCACCGCATCGAGGCCGGCACCGCGCCCCAGGTGCGCTGCGTGAGCAACTGCCTGTCGCCCTGCGGCCACGGCAAGGGCGCCATGGCCGTGGGCTACTGCATCGCCGACCGCCTGGCCGACGCCATGAAGGGCGACCAGGAAAACGGTCTCTTCTTCACCGGCAGCAACGGCGCCAAGCTCCGCGAGCTGGTGAGCGTCCGCGACCTCATCGAGGAACTGACCCAGGATCCCGGCCTCCAACGCGTCTACGCCTAGGGGAACCGGGGATCATCAACCCCGACTCCAGGTCGATAAGGGACCCAGGGGGTGGGAGATGGGGAGCGACGCGCGGGGCACCGTGTTCGGCTGGACGTCGATGCTCCTGGCCCTCATGACGCTCCTCGGGTGTGGGGGTGGCTCTGCGCCGCCGCCGGCCCCGTCCGGCCTGTCCTACGGCCGCAACCCGGCCGTCTACACCCTGGGCCAGGCGGTCGCGCCGAACCGTCCCGCCTGGTCTGGTGGCGAGATCCGCACCTTCAGCGTTACGCCCAGCCTGCCGCCAGGCTTGGCCCTGGATGCCGTCAGCGGGGTGCTCACTGGAACACCAACCGTCCTCAAGCCTGTGGCCATCTATACGGTCACAGGAATGGGCCCTGGCGGATCCACCCAGGCCCAAGTCCAGCTGACCGTGGTGGATGTGCCTCCGGCCATCAGCTACGGCAACGACAGCTACACCTTCACCACGGGGCAGGCCATCGCCGCGCTCGTGCCGACGAACCTCGGTGGTGCCGCGGTGTCCTGGTCCATCTCGCCAGCCATTCCTGCGGGACTGGTCTTCAGCACCGCGGATGGCAGCCTCAGCGGCACGCCCACGGCCGTCAGCGCTTCCATGAGCTACCTCATCACCGCCACCAACTCGGGTGGAAGCTCGTCGGTCTCGCCCAGCCTGGCAGTCAATCCACTTCCACCCAGCATCTCCGCCCAACCCGCTGACACCACCGTGGACTTCCATGCCGCCGCGACCTTCACGGTGACCGCCACGGGCACAGGCTCGCTCACCTACCAGTGGCGACGGGACGGCGCGCCCATTGCCGGGGCCACGGGGACCACCTGCACCTCAGACCCGCTGGTGACCGCCGATGACGGGGCTGCCTTCAGTGTGGTGGTCAGCGACGGCTACGGTGGCAGCACCACGAGCGCCTCGGCCCATGTGACGGTGCGGGCGGAGCTGGCCACCTGGCTGACGGCCCACCCACGGGTGGCGGCAGCGATTCGCTGGCAGTTCCGGCCTGCGGATCCCGCGAATGCCTACCTGGCCCCAGCGGACACGGACAAGGTGGCCTGGGCCGCCTGGTCCTCCCAGCAGCAGGCGGACCTCAACCAGGCCTTTCTGGATGCCAAGGCCTGGCTTGCCCAGGGCGCCCACCCGGTGGTCATGGATCCCGCAGGGCTCACGGACGAGCCCGTCAACCAGCATCCCCAGACCAGCATCGACAGCCTCACCACCCTCCAGTGGGTGACGCCGGTGCACATGTGGAAGCTCTACGTCGCCCACGTGGCCTTCGCTCTGGCCCAGGAGATCACGCATCCGCTGCCCTGGAGTCTGGTGGACGATACGGACGAGACCCTGCGCTACCTCCTCGACAGCAGCGTGAAGGCCTGGAACCTGCCGAACGGGAATTTCTGGATGGGTACCTACGCGGGAGCCTATCCGCCCGCCCTGCGCGCCGACACGCGGCCCCACACGACCTTCGCCCCGCCCATGTGGACCTATCCCTGGCTGCAGCAGGCAGGGCTCATCGGCACCACGCGGCAGGAAACCATCGGCAAGGTGCTGGAGTGGATGCGCGGGAACATGGCCCACTTCTACGGGCCCGACACCTTTGGCAACCACCAGGCCGTGTGGCAGTACCGGGGCCACGTGCCACTGTCGAAGATCGTGGGTGGCACCATCGACGCGAACAATCCGGGGCTCGGGACGCAGCACTGGACGGCGGGCTGCCATGGCAGCGTGGGCTTCCTGCACGCGGTGCTGAGGGTGCTCAACGTGCCGGTGCAGCCCGTCTGGATCTGCGGCCACGAACTGGCCTATTTCCCTTCCGAGAAGCTCTACCTGGATCATGGCGACGACCCCTACAACCAGGTCGTGAAGAACCATCCGACCAGCCCCGTCCTGAACCTGCTCATCGACGAGGCCACCTACCAGGCCTGGTTCACGCCGGATCTCACCGTGAACATCAATGGCACCAATGCCGCCGCCCTGGCCAATGTGGGGAGGAAAGCCGCCGAGTTCCAGTAGGTCTCAGGCTCAGCTGGCGTTCGGATGCCGCTCCAGCATCTGCCGCAGGACCTGGTTCCGCTTCACCAGGTCCTGGCGGCGGAGGTGGGTGATGAGCTGGGGCGGGGCCGCGCTCCAGCGGGCGATGTTCTGGACCAGCAGGACCGAGGTGTAGGGGCGTCGGCAGAGGATGGCCGTGGCGTGGCTGTCGAGGGTGAGCCCCACCAGGCTGGCCAGGCACCGGCCCTCGGTCGAGAGGATCAGGTCCGCGCGTTCCTCGCCCGCCCGCTGGCTGAAGCTGGCGCGCAGCACGTCGCGGGCCATGGTGCGGACCTGCTCGGGGGCCTCACGGGAGATGGCCACCAGGTACTGGTCCAGGAGGCGCCGGGGGGACCAGAGGCGGCGATAGAGTCCCGGTGGCAGGAGCGGGTTCTGAAGCAGGGCGCGGCGCACGCCGGCATCCTGGGTGAAGGCCGGGCGGCCACCAAGGGCTTCGATCCCGGCCGTGGTGCGGTGGTGGGCGGCGATGAGGCGGGCGTGGAGGCCGCTCACCCGGGGGTTCTCCAGCACGGCCCGGATGACCTCCGCCGTGGGGTCGAAGCACCAGGCGCTGAGATCCGGCTCCACGGCCACCTTGGCCTGGGCGACCCGCTGGTCCTGCGGGCGGGCGTGCAGGTGCTGCTCGAAGAGCTGGCGGTGCGTCGCCGCCCTGGTGGCGGCGAGGGGATCCTCCCCTTCTGGTTCAGTCGGTTCGGGTGCTGGGCTGGGTTCCGGCGCGGCCTCCGCGGCTGGTCGCGCCACCCGCCCGGGCGCCGGGTGCAGCGAGTCCACGGCGCCCAGGCGCTGCATGTCCTGGAGCATCCCGGTCACCGCGTCCTCGCCCAGATTCATGAGGGCGGCGAGGGTCGGCACATCGAGCGTGCCGTCCAGCAGGGAGAGCAGGTAGCCCTGGCGGGCATCGAGGGGCAGGGCGAGGTCATCCACCCCTGCCCGGGGACGGGGCTTCCAGGTCATCGGACGAGCCTAGAACCAAATCCGCTGTGGGGCATCTGAAGAATTGACGGCCCGAGCCTACCTCCCCACCCCTCCCGAAACAGAACCCGCCACGGGGGGGGGCTGGCTGCTGTCGGGCATCCGGGTGAGCCAGGGCATCCAGTCCTTGAAGACAGGGGTCCAATAGGCCCAGTCATGGCCGCCCGGCCGCAGGTCCACCCGCACCGGACCCCCGATCGGCGCACAGCCGCGCAAAGTCGCGGCAGGCTCCGGCCAGGTGATAGCGATCCTCCAAGCCCGCCCCGATCACCAGCTCCGTGTCACCCCCCAGGTGGAGCCAGGGATTCCAGGGGGCGAAGAGGGCCGGGTCCTGCGGGAAGGTCCGTCGCAGGCTGCGCCGGATGAACCACTGGTAGCTGGCGAAGGGGGCCTCCACGAAGGCTGGGGAGAGGGCGAGGCAGCGGGAGAAAGCTCCGGTGCGGGCCGCGAGGTTCAGGGCCCCGAACCCGCCCATGCTGAGGCCCGCCACGGAGCGGGCCTTCGGGGTTCCGCCAAAGCCCGGATGCCGTGCCTCCAACTGGGGCAGCAGCTCGTCCATGAGGAAGCGTTCGTAGGGAAAGGAGCCATCCCGGCTGTCCGCGTACCAACTCTGGAAGTGGGTGACCGCCACCCAGAGGCTGGGCGGCATGGCGCCCTTGGCTTCCTGCTCCGACAGGAAGGCCTCCAGCCCCTGCCCCAGAAAGTCCTCAGGGCCGTCCCAGGCACCGGGCAGGAAGAGGACGATCTGCAGGGGCCTTCCCGGATGGCTGAGGACCCAGCGCGCAGTCACCTCTGCCGTCGGCACGTGCAGGGCGACGGGGACTTCCCGCTTGAGGCGCGCGGAGGGGATGCGCTCCAGGGCGGCGGCGCGTCCAGGGACGCTCAAGGCCAGGAGCCCGATCCAGAGCGCGAGAACCTTCAAGCCAGGCATGGCACCCCCATCCGTGTGCTTCCTTGGATGCTGGAAAATCCGGGATCTTCCAACTGGGTGGCATTTGTCCGGGAGTTATTCCTCCACCACGCCCTTCAGCCAGGCCTTGCCGCGCAGGCGCTCGACGCTGGTCTCGAGGAACAGCTCCAAGGGAGCCTTGCCCTCGAAGCCCAGGCGCGGCACGGCGGCGCTGGCGAAGCCGAGCCGCGCGCCTTCCTGGAGGCGCAGGGGCAGCTGGGCCACGGGACGCACTTCGCCCGTAAGTCCCACCTCACCCATGAAGAGGCATTTCTCCGCGAGCAGCCGGCCGCCCGCGCTGCTGCAGAGGGCGGCGATGACGGCGAGGTCCGCCGCGGGGTCTTCGATCTCCAGGCCCCCGGCCACGTTCACATAGACATCCCGGTCGTGCAGCTGCACGCCGCCGCGGCGCTCGGCCACGGCGCAGAGCATGGAGAGGCGCTGGCCGTCGATCCCCAAGGCGGTTCGGCGCGGGATGCCCAGGCCTGCGGAGGCCACCAGGGCCTGGATCTCCACCACCATGGGCCGCGTGCCACTGAGCACCACCGTGGCCGCGCAACCGGGTCGGGGCTCGGCGTCCAGAAAGAAGGGGTTGCCCTCGGCGGGCACCAGGCCCTTTTCCGTCATGGCAAAGACGCCCAGTTCGAAGGCGGCGCCGAAGCGGTTCTTCAGGGCCCGCAGCAGGCGGTGATGGTGGTGCCGGTCGCCCTCGAAGGCCAGCACGGTGTCCACGAGGTGTTCCAGCACCTTCGGGCCCGCGAGGCTGCCGTCCTTGGTGACGTGGCCCACCAGCACCAGGGGCGTGCCCGTGGTCTTGGCCCACCGCGTGAGCAGGGCCGCGCAGCCCCGCACCTGGCTCACGCTGCCGGCGCTGCTTTCGAAATCAGGATCGAAGAGGGTCTGGATGCTATCCACCAGCAGCAGGCCCGGCTTCATGCGCTCGGCTTCCTCGAGAATGCGCCGCACATCGGTTTCCGCCAGCAGGTGGATGCCTGGGTTCTCAGCGCCCAGGCGCTGGGCCCGCAGCTTGATCTGGCGCTCGCTCTCCTCGCCGCTGGCGTAGAGCACGGTGCCCGAGGTGGTGGCGGCCCACTGCAGCAGCAGGGTGGACTTGCCGATGCCCGGCTCGCCGCCCAGCAGGGCCACCATGCCGGGCACCACGCCGCCGCCCAGCACACGGTCCAGCTCCCGCAGGCCCGTGGCCGTGCGTTGGGTGTCCGTGACGTCCACATCGGGCAGGGCCACGGGGCCCGCATAGTGGCTCTGCGCGTAGGCGGACCCGGCCCTCTGAAGGTCGCGCTTCAAGGCGCCCCGCACCTCCTGCACGGTGTCCCAGGCCCCGCACGCCGTGCACTTCCCCATGGCTTTGGGGTGGCGCGCGCCGCAGGCCGTGCACTCGAAATGGGGACTGATCTTGGCCATCAGTCTTGGATCGAGTTGCGGATGAAAGCCACGATGTCGTCGGTGTTGGTGCCAGGCTGGAAGATCTCGCGGATGCCCGCGGTCTTGAGCGCAGGGATGTCCTCATCGGGGATGATGCCGCCGGCGAACACCAGCACGTCATCTGCGCCATTTTCCTTCAGCAAGCGCAGGACCTCGGGGAAGATCTGGTTGTGGGCGCCGCTGAGGATGCTCATGCCCAGCACGCGCGCATCCTCCTGAACCACGGCGGCGGCGATCTGCTGGGGGGTCTGGCGGAGGCCGGTGTAGATGACTTCCATGCCGGCGTCGCGCAGGGCCCGGGCCACGACCTTGGCGCCGCGGTCATGCCCATCGAGGCCGGGTTTGGCGATGACAACGCGGATCGGCGCTTGGCTCATGGGGACTCCGGGGTTTACCAGTTCTCAGTCTGCCTCAGGGCCTCGTAAAGGCCAATGGCGGCCGCTTGGGCCAGATTGAGGCTCCGGTGGTGGTCCCCCAGCATCGGGATGCGCACGAGGTGATTGGGATGGGCCGCCAGGAGGTCCGCCGGAAGCCCCACGGTCTCGCGGCCGAAGACCAGGCCATCGCCGTAGGCCCAGGACACTTGGGTGTGGCGCCGGGCCCCCTTGGTGCTGAAGAACCAGAGCCGCTTTGCCGGGTTCCGGGCCAGGAAGTCCTCCCAGTTTTCGTAGTGGATGGGATCCAGCTTTTCCCAGTAGTCCAGGCCAGCCCGGCGCACCTGGGCGTCCGTGGTCTCGAAGCCCAGCGGATGCACGAGGTGGAGCTTCGCGCCATTGTTCACGCAGAGGCGGCCGATGCTTCCCGTGTTCTGGGGAATTTCAGGCTGGTGCAGAATGATGTGGAACATCGGAGGTCCTGATGAGTGAGTGCCTGTTCTGCAAGATTGCCCGGAAGGAAATCCCCTCGGCCATCGTGTACGAAGACGATACTCTCATCGCCTTCAAAGACATCTTCCCGCAGGCGCCGGTGCACCTCCTGATCATTCCCAAGGTCCACTGCGAGGGCCTGGGCGACTTGACCCCGGAGGCGGAGGCCGCGGCCGCCCGAATCCCCCGTCTGGCGGCGAGGCTGGCCGTGGAGCACGGGGTCCAGGCCAGCGGCTGGCGCCTCATCAGCAACTGCGGGGCCGACGGTGGCCAGACGGTCTTCCACCTGCACTTCCACCTGCTGGGCGGGAAATCCCTGGGCGGGAAGCTCTGCCAGTAGGGGCGGGGGCTCAGGTCGGCTCCCGGCGGAGGCCGGCGTGGGCCGCGGCCATGGCCTCGTCGCCACAGGAGACGAGGTGGGCCACGAGCTCCGGTTCCGCCAGCCCCCGGGCCGCGAGGTCCGCCATGAAGGTCTGGGCCTGTGCCTGGTTGAGCCCCTTTCGGTAGGGCCGGTCCTGCACCATGGCCTGGAAGATGTCCGCAATGCGCAGGATGCGGGCCTCCAGGGGCAGGAGGCTGGCATCGAGGCGGAAGGGGTAGCCGCTGCCGCCCGGGGCCTCGTGATGGTGGGCGGTCCACTGGGCGATTTCCTCGAAGCCATGGAGGTGGCGCAGGATCTGGTAGGTCTCGAAGCTGTGGGTGTTGATGACCTGCCGTTCCTGCCAATCCAGTTGCCCCGGCTTGTCCAGGATCTGGTCCGGCACGCGCAGTTTCCCCACGTCGTGCAGCAGGCCCGCGATCTCGAGCTGCCTCTGGCTGGCCTCCCCCAGCCCCGCCTTGCGGGCGAGGAACCGCGCGAGCTCGGCCACCCCCAGGGAGTGCTCGGCGGTGAAGGGGCTCTTGGCATCGACGATCCGCGAGAAGATCTCCGCCAGCTGCCTGAGGTCCCCCATGCTGGCTGAGTACCCAAGCCGCTGGCTGTGCACTTCCTGGATGAAGTCGGTCATGGGGCGGGGTTCGAGCATCAGCCAGAAGGCCTCTGAGGCGGATGTCTCCAGGAAGAGATCCACCAGTTCCGGGTTGAAATCGGTGCCTGCGTGCTGGCGGATCCGCTCCCGGATCGCCGGGGCGTGAAGCAGGGCCGAACCCTTGGCGGCGAGGGTGACGGCCAGGGCGTCCACCCGGTCCACCAGGAAGAGCAGGTTGGCCTGCCAGGCCAGGGCCGGGTCGGTGTCCTCCTCGACGAGGCGCGTCCAGGGGGTGTGGTGGCGCTTCACGGCCGGGGCGAGGGCGGCCAGGGGTCGGAAGCTGGCCAGCAGCGCCGCGCCCGTGTCGCAGTGAGCCTGCGCGTCCGGCGCGGAGAAGGTGGTGATGATGTTGTGGTGAACCTGGGTGGACGACACGCCGATGTCGTGGAGCATGCCGAGGTCGAAGAGGAAGGTGACCTCTTCGGGGGCGAGTCCGGCCCGCCTGCCGCACTCCGCGGCCATGACGCCCACCCGCTTGCCGTGGCCCACGTCATCCACGCCCACCAGATCGAGCGCATCGGAGAGCGTGCAGATCAGATGTCGGAGGTCGGCCTGGAGGATCATGGCGGCTCGCTCGCTGGGTGGAGATGACCCAGACGATACCCCACACCCGCGGATTTTTCGGGATCCGGATCGCTTTACTTTCGCTGAGCTGGCGGTGCGGGATCCGCGTGGATCCGGACCAGGCCTCTGAGTGAGATCCCGCTCCTCCTGGGTTTTGGGCCCCGAAGGACATCGATTTTCGCTTTTATTTCCTCTTGTTGACTTCTTAGGGGTTTATACACTTCGAAGTGGTTCTCGGTGGAGAAAAGTGGGCTGTAGTGGATCAAAGTGGTCTCACACCAGTTTACGCCGCTCTCCTGGATTGATGGTTGAAAGGCGATACCGGTGCTGCGATTGCGCGGAAACTCACCGGCCACAGTGGATGAGAAGGGCCGACTGAAACTCCCCTCCTCCTTCAAGGCCGAGTTGGAATCCTTCGCCCAGGGCGAGGGGGGCCAGGCCCTGCGTGAAGGCACCGGGGGCCTGCGGCACTACCTGACCTCGCTGGACGGCCGGTCGGCCCGTCTCTACCCCATGCCGGTCTGGGAGGCCATCGAGGCCCGCCTGGCCGCCCTGCCTTCCACCAGTCCCGCCAAGCGCAAGTTCCTGGAGACCACCGCCTACTACGGCAGCGAGGTGGAGCCCGACGCCCAGGGGCGCTTCGTCATTCCGCCCACCTTGCGCGAGGCCGCCCAGCTCACGGGTGAAGTGGCCGTGCTGGGGCAGATGGACCACCTGGCCCTCTGGAACAAGGCCGGCTTCCAGCGCCGCCTGGCCGCCGAGCCGCTCGGCGCCGACGACCTGGCCCAGCTCGCGGACCTGGGGATCTGATGATGACGGCGACGCCCCCTGTCCACGTCCCCGTCCTGCTCCAGGAAGTGCTGGATAACCTCGTTCTGCCCCCGGCGGCCCGTGTTCTCGACCTCACGTTGGGGTTGGGCGGCCATGCGGAGGCTCTGCTGGCCAAGGCTGATGCCGACACGCGGTACCTTGGTGTGGACCGGGATCCCGAGGCCCGCGCCCTGGCCGCCAAGCGGCTGGGGACGGATGGCCGCCTGAGCATCCTGGCCTGCGCCTACGAAGATCTCTGGGACGATGCCCACTTCCTGGCCTGGCGAGCCGCGCAGGCTCCTGAGGGCTTCGACGCCATCCTGGCGGATCTTGGTGTCTCGACCCTGCAGCTGCGGACCCCGGACCGGGGCTTCAGCTTCCGGGACGAGGGCCCACTCGACATGCGCATGGACCAGGAGCACGGCCTTTCGGCCCGCGCCTGGATCGCCGAGCAGACCGATGAAAGCCTGGCCGACGCCATCTACCAGTACGGGGAGGAACGGGCCAGCCGCCCCATTGCCCGGGCCATCCTGCGGGCCCTCCACGAAGGCCGCCTGGATACCACCCACGACCTGGCCCGGGCCGTCTACACCGTCATCCCCCGCGAACCCGCCAAGCGCAAGGGCCACAGCGATCCCGCCACCCGCACCTTCCAGGCCATCCGCATCGCCGTGAACGGCGAGCTGGACCGCCTGGCCGCGTCGCTCGAGGCGGCCACGTCGCACCTGCGCCCCGGTGGCCGTATGGCGGTCATCAGCTTCCACAGCCTGGAGGACCGCATCGTCAAGCAGACCCTGCGCCGCCTCGCGGGCATCTACGACGGCCCGGGCCGCACCGCCCCGGTCGAACTCCCCAAAGCCCTCAAGCTCATCCATGCCGGTGGCATCGCGCCCAGTGAGGCTGAAGCCGCTGCGAATCCCCCCTCCCGCTCCGCCCGCTTGCGGGTGGCCGAACGCCTTTCCTGAACGAGGTCCCCATGGTTGCCGGAACGCTTCCGAGCTCCACCTCCCCCGCCCGCATGGTGGAGAGCGAGGGCATCCTGCGCATGCTGCTGCTGGTGCTGGCCCTGGCCATGCCCCTCGGCACCCTCGCCTACCTGAAGATCCAGAGCACCCGCCTGAGCTACGCCATGGGCGACCTCAAGGAGCGCATCCACAAGGAAGAGGAGCTGCAGCGCAAGCTGATGCTCGAACGCAGTCGCTTCCAGCGGGACGAGGAAGTGCAGGTCTACGCGCAGAAGGCCGGCCTTCAGCCCCGCAAGCAGGGCCATCTGATCCGGCGGGGCTTCACGCCCGAGGATCAGCGCATCGCCAAGCTGCGACCCGTGTCGTCCGAGGGGCTGTAGGCTAGAGGCTGGGCCTATCCCGGCCCAGCACCCCCCAGGTCATCTCCCGTGTCTCTCCGCTTCGCCACTGAACCGCATGCTTCCCGGCGCCTGCTGGGCCGGCAGGATCCCCAGGACCTGCTGAGCCAACGCATGCCCTGGATCATGGGTGGCATGGCCTTCTGGGGCCTGCTGATCCTCCTCCGTCTGCTCTGGTTGCAAGGGGTGGAGCACAAGCGCTACCGGGCCAAGGCGGAGCAGCAGCACACGACGGTGGTGCCCGTGCCCCCCATCCGCGGGGAACTGCGGGACCGCCGCGGCGAGCCCCTGGCCATCTCCATCAAGGTGGAAAGCCTCTTCGCCGATCCCCGCGTGTTCTATCCGGAGTACAAGCCGGGCAAGGGCGAGGAGCGCCAATGGGGCAATCCCGATCGCAAGGCGGCCGCCGAAGTGGCCGCCAAACTCGCGCCCATCCTGGAGCAGACCAAGGGGCAGGTGCTGGACAAGCTGCTGAGGAAGAAGACCTTCGTCTACCTGGAGCGGCACCTTCCGCCCATGAAGGTGGCCGCGATCCGCGCCCTGGAGTTGGACGGCATCGAGTTCCAGCCCGAGAGCCGACGCTTCTATCCCCGGGGCAGCCTGGCGGCCCAGATCATCGGCTTCACGAACATCGACGGGGTTGGGCAGCTCGGCATCGAACAGAACAAGGACAAGGAACTGGCGGGCCTGAAGGGAGAGCTCATCGCCCCCCGGGATGCCCACGGCAAGCTGCTCATCCTCCAGGAGAACTACAGCCAGATCCCCGTGAACGGGGCCTCGCTCCAACTCAGCATCGACGCCTCCATCCAGCACATCGTCGAGGACGCGCTGGAGGAGGGCATGCGCCTCTCGCGGCCTCGCACCGCCTACGCCGTGGTGGTGGACCCCCAGACAGGCGAGATCCTGGCCATGGCCGGCACGCCCACCTTCGACCCCAACCACATCCTGCCCAAGAAGTTCCGGAACCGCGGCGAGTCCGAGCTGTCGGCCGGTGAGCGCGAAGAGCTTCGGCGCGAGCTGGAGCGGCAGAAGGCGGCCCGCAAGGTGCATCCCGTCGAGGATGTGTACGAGCCGGGCTCCACCATGAAGATCTTCACGGCGGCCATCGCGCTGGAGGAGCGCAAGGTCCGGCTGGGCGAGCGCATCGACTGCCTGGGGGGGCGGTGGCTCTACAGCCCCAAGGTCCCCCCCATCACGGACACGCACCGCCACGGGGTGCTCACCTTCGAAGAGATCCTCTGGCAGAGCTCGAACATCGGCGCGGCCAAGATGGGCATCCGCCTGGATCCTGCGGTCCACTACCAGTATTTGCGGAAGTTCGGCTTCGGCGATGCCACGGGCCTCAACTTCCCCGGCGAAAGCCCGGGCCGCATGATCGCGCCGGACCGGTGGAGCGTGCCCACCCAGTACACCTTCTCCTACGGCTACGGGCTCAGCACCACGCCCCTGCAGATCCTCATGGCGGGCTGCGCGCTGGCCAACGGCGGCAAGCTCATGCAGCCCATCCTCGTGCAGCGGATCTACAACGACAAGGGCCTCCTGATGAAGGAGGTCAAGCCCACGGTGAGGGCCCAGGTCCTCAGCGAGGAGACGGCCAACCTCATGAAGGAGGCGCTCAAGGGCGTCCTCACCCAGGGCACGGGCAAGAAGGCCCGGCTCGACGGCGGCGTGGAGGCCTTTGGCAAGACCGGCACCAGCCGCAAGCTCATCGACGGCAAGTACGATCCCAAGCGCCACTTCGCCTCATTCATGGGGTTCTTCCCGGCCGACAAACCGCAATTCGGGGTGCTGGTCATGCTGGACGACCCGGCGGGAGATACCACCGGCGGCGACGTGGCGGCCCCCCTCTTCAAGCGCATCGGCGATGGCATCCTGCGCTTCCGCGAGACCTCCCCCGATCCCGACCGCGAAGCCGACCTGAAGCTGTCGCTCCGAGACTGGCCCGTGAGCGAGACGGATGAGGCCGCGGTGCATGTTGAGCGGGGCCGGGTGCCTGATCTGAAAGGGCTCAGCCTGAAGGCGGCCATCCATCGGGTTGTGCTGGTGGGCGGCAACCCCCGGGTGGAGACCACGCCAGGTGTCACAGCCATGCGCGTGCTGGGCCAGAGCCCCGAGCCGGGGGCGGTCCTGGAGCCTGGCACCGTGGTGAAGATCAAGGCGGGGATGCCATGAAGCTCGATGCGCTCATTGATGGGTTCGCCGTCCGGCGCTCCGGGGCCGACGTCGAGGTGGTGGACCTCACCAGCGACAGCCGCGAAGTCATGCCCGGCTGGGCCTTCCTCGCCCTGCAGGGTGAGAAGGCCGACGGTGCTGCTTTCATTCCTCAAGCGCTCGCCCGGGGGGCCGTCGCCACCATCTCTGAAGGCTCCGTCGCCGTGCCGGAGACCGTCGCGGCCTGCACGTTCCTGGCAGATCCCCGCCTGCGCATGGCCGAGATGGCCCGGCGCCTGCATGGCGCGCCGGACGAGCACTTGGCCCTCATCGGTGTCACTGGTACCAACGGCAAGACCACCACCACCACGCTCATCCGCCAGCTGCTCCGCGGCGCAGGCATCGGCTGCGGACTGGTCGGCACCGTGCTGAACGCGGCGGGCGATCGGGAGGAGGAGGCCGTCCGAACCACGCCGGAGAGCCCGGCCTTCTACCGCTGGTTGCGGCGCAGCGTCGATGCGGGAGACGCCGCCTCGGCGGTGGAAGTCAGCAGCCATGCCCTGTGCCTAGGGCGGGTCCATGGTGCCCAGTTCAAGGTGGGGCTCTTCACGAACCTCACCCAGGACCACCTCGACTACCACGGCACCCTGGAGGCCTACTTCGAGGCCAAGCTGCGGCTGCGGGACCAGAGTGGCCGATTCCTGGTGAACGCGGACGATCCCTATGGCAGCCGGCTCCTCGAAGGTGGCCGCTGCGGGAGCTATGCCATCGATCATGAGGCGGACTACCGGGCCACCGACCTGGTGCTGGGGACCACGGGCACCAAGTTCCACCTGCGGGGGCTGAAGGGCGACTTCACGGTGGACAGCCCTCTGCTGGGCCGCTTCAACGCCTACAACCTGCTGGCGGCCCTGGCTGCCTGCGCGGAGGCCGGCTTCGACCTCCACCGTCTGGTGCCCGCCGTGCCGAAGGTCACCGGCGCCCCGGGACGCATCGAGCGCGTGGACTGCGGCCAGCCCTTCGGCGTCATGGTGGACTACGCCCACACGCCGGATGCCCTGGAGAAGCTGCTGGCCGAGGGCCGCCGCCTGCTCCCGCCCGGTGCACGGCTGCACGTGCTCTTCGGCTGCGGCGGCGACCGCGACCGCACCAAGCGCCCCCTCATGGCTGCCGCCGTGGCCGCCGGCGCCGACGTGCTGTGGCACACCAGCGACAACCCGCGCACCGAGGATCCCGAGCGCATCCTCGACGACGCCGCGCCGGGCATTCCTGAAGGCCTCCGCGGGGACGCCACCCGCTACCACCGCAACGCCGACCGCCGGGAATCCGTGCGCCAGGCCCTGGCTGACTGCCGCCCCGGCGATCTGCTCCTGCTGGCGGGCAAGGGCCACGAGCCCTACCAGGAGATCCACGGCGTCAAGCACCCCTACAGCGACCGCAGTGCCGTGGAATCCACGCTCCGGAGCCTCCGGTGACGCGCGTCCTCCCGGTCACCGGGCCGGGCCATCCGGCCATCCGCGAGGCTGCGTCGATCCTGGCAGCAGGTGGGCTGGTGGCTTTTCCCACGGAGACCGTTTACGGGCTGGGCGCCGATGGACTGAACCCCGGGGCCGTGGCCCGCATCTATGCGGCCAAGGGACGACCGGCGACCAATCCCGTGATCCTCCACGTGGACAGCCCCGCGTCAGCAAGGGCGCTCACCTCGCGCTGGCCGGCCGAAGCCACGGCCCTGGTCGAGCGCTTCTGGCCCGGTCCCCTGACCCTGGTCCTGCCGGCCTCGGAGCAGGTACCGGCCATCGTTCGGGCCGGCGGCCCCACCGTGGCCCTGCGCTGTCCAGCCCATGGCATCGCCCAGGCCTTGATCCAGGCGGCGGGCCGCCCCCTGGCCGCCCCCAGCGCGAACCGCAGCCAGCACCTGTCACCCACCCTCGCGGAGCACGTGGCCTCCAGCTTGGGCGCTGCGGTGGACCTGATCCTCGATGGGGGACCCACCGAGGCCGGGCTTGAATCCACCATCCTCGATCTGAGCGGAGCCCAGCCGCGCCTCCTCCGCCCCGGTCCCATCGCCCCCACCGAGTTGGCGGCGCTCCTGGGCGAGGTGGAGCTGTGGGAGGGCGCGGTCAAGCAGGGGGAGATCCAGGCCGCGCCTGGCATGGCCGAGCGTCACTACGCCCCTCGGGCCAGCCTGGAACTGGTGGCGCCGGGCAGTGGGCAGGTCGCGGGGCCTGGGCCGATCGCCTACGTGGCCTTCGGCCACCTTCCACCCCTGCCGGAGTCCATCCACGGCATCCTCCTGCCGCTGGATGCGGAGGCCGTGGGCACGCGCCTGTTCGCGCTGCTCCACGAGCTGGACGATGCCGGCTTTGATCGCGTGGTCATGGAGCGGCCCCCTGAGGGCGAGGCCTGGATGGCCATCCGGGACCGCCTGCGCCGCGCCTCAGCGAAGGATTCCGAATGACACTCTGGTCCCTCTTCCAGGCGGCCTCCCAGGTGGGCGGCGAGATCCTTGGCGACGGGTCCGTGGTGCCCACCTCGCTCTCCCTCGATACGCGCACCCTCCAGCCCGGGGCCTGTTTCGTGGCCCTGCGCGCCGAGCGGGATGGCCACGACTTTGCGGCCCAGGCGGTGGAGAAGGGCGCGGCCGCGCTCCTGGTCGATCATCCGCTCGCGGTCGGCGGCACTCAGCTGGTGGTGCCGGACACGCTGGCGGCCCTGCAGAAGTGGGGCCAGGCGCGCCTGGCGGCCGTGCGACCACGGCAGGTGTGCGGCATCACCGGCAGTGTGGGCAAGACCAGCACCAAGGAACTGCTCGCCGCGGCCATGGGGGCCTGGAAGACCCCAGGCAACCGCAACAACACCCTGGGCCTGCCCGAGGCCCTGGCCACGCTCCCCGAGGGCCTGGCATCGGCGGTGCTCGAAATGGGCATGAGCACGCCCGGTGAGATCCGGCGGCTCACGGAGCTGGCGCCGCTGGATGCGGGCCTCATCACCCTGGTGGGCACCGCCCACATCGAGAACTTCAGCAAGGGCCAGCAGGGCATTGCCGAGGCCAAGGGCGAGCTGGTGGCGGGCCTGAACCGTGGTGGGCTCTGGGTCCACCTGGCTTCGGATGCCTGGTGTCGCTGGATCGCCGCCCAGCCCTGGGCCCAGCACGCCCAGGCCCTGGCCGTGGGCGACACGGAGGCCTTCGGCTGGGAGGCCGTGGAAGCCCTCGGTGCCGCGGGCGGGGCCTTCCGGTTGCGCACGCCGGAGGGCAGCGTCCCCATCCGCCTGCAGCTGCCGGGCGAGCACCAGATCCGGAACGCGGCCCTGGCCGCCACCTTGGCGATCCGGCTCGGGCATGACCCCGAGCGCGTGGCCGAGGGGCTTGGCCAGGTCGTCCCGGAGCCCGGCCGGGGGCGCCTCCACGCCCTGCCGGGCGGGGGCTGTCTGCTGGATGAGACCTACAACGCCAGCTCCGATTCCATCCTGGCCTGCGCCCGCGCCCTGCTGCAGCTGCCGGGCGGAGAGGCCGTGGCGGTGCTGGGGTCCATGCGGGAACTGGGGCCCGAAGCCCCGAAGATCCACCAGGAGACCGGCCGGGCGCTCCGGGGCCTCGGCCTTGTGAGGCTCTGGGCCTACGGAGACCATGCGGCCGACTATGCCGCAGGATTCGGTCCCGGAGCCCAGGCCTTCCCGGATTTCGAATCCCTGCGCGATGCGGCGGCGGGACTCTCCGCAATTCCGCCGGGAGCCCGTATCCTGGTGAAGGGCAGCCGGTTCTGGCGCGCGGAACGCGCCGTGGACTGGCTCCTCGCCCACTGACCCGCTGCCTCCGGATCCTCCATGCTGCCTTGGCTCCTTTTTCCCTTCCGCGATGTGGTTCCGGGCTTCTCGGTCTTCCGCTACGTCACCTTCCGCACGGCCATGGCCGCGGCCACGGCCATGGTGCTGAGCCTGCTGCTGGGGCCCTGGGTCATCCGCACGCTGACGGCCCTCAAGATGGGCCAGCATATCCGCGACGTGGGCCCCGAAAACCACCAGAAGAAGGCCGGGACGCCCACCATGGGGGGCATCCTCATCCTGCTGGTGATCACGGTCTCGACCCTGCTCTGGTGCGACCTCAAGAGCGGCGCCATCTGGGTGGTGCTGATCGCCCTGCTGGGCTTCGGCATCGTGGGCGCTTTCGATGACGCGCAGAAGCTCCTCAAGAAGCAGAACCTGGGCCTCACCAGCTGGCAGAAGATGGCGCTGCTCACGGCCATCTCGCTGCTGGTGGCCTGGCTCATCCTGCACTTCGGCCTGCGCGGCGCGGCCACCAGCAAGCTCTCGGTGCCCTTCTTCAAGAACTTCAAGCCGGACGTGGGCATGTTCCTCATCCCCTGGATCTGGCTGGTGATGGTGGGCACCAGCAATGCGGTGAACCTCACGGACGGCCTGGACGGCCTCGCCATCGGCGGCACCCTCATCGTCTCCATCACCTACGCCATCCTGGCCTATGTGGTGGGGCATGCGAAGATCGCAGGCTACCTGGTGGTGCCCCACGTCCCCGGCGGCGCGGAGCTCTCGGTGTTCATGGGCGCCATGGCGGGGGCCTGCCTGGGCTTCCTCTGGTTCAATGCCCATCCGGCCGAGGTGTTCATGGGCGACACGGGGTCCCTGGGCCTGGGTGGGGCGCTGGGCACGGTGGCTGTGGTGATCAAGCAGGAGGTGCTGCTGGTCATCGCGGGCGGGCTGTTCGTGCTGGAGGCCGTCAGCGTGATTCTGCAGGTGGGCAGCTTCAAGCTGCGGGGCGGGAAGCGCATCTTCCGCATGGCCCCCTTCCACCACCACCTCGAACTGGGTGGGCTACAAGAAACGAAAGTCGTGATCCGCCTGTGGATCACCGCGATCGTGTGCTCCATCCTGGCGCTCAGCTCTCTGAAGCTGCGATAGCTCCGATGATCGGCCGGGGGCGCGTCGGCCAGGGCTGGCCCAGGATGTAGCCCTGGCCCCATGGTACGTCGGCATCCATGACGGCCTGCAGCTCCTCCAGCGTTTCGATGCCCTCGGCGATGAAGCCGATGCGCATGCGCTGGGCGAAGTGGGAGAGCGCGTTCAGCAGGGCGGCCTGGTACGGGCGGCGGTGCACCTGCTCCACGAGGCTGCGGTCCGCCTTGATGAAATCCGGAGCCAGCCGCGCCATGTGGGTGAGGCTGGCCACGCCAGCGCCCAGGTCGTCCACCGCCACCCGCAGCCCGAGGCCGCGCAGCCGGTTGGCGTAGCCCTGCAGGATCTGGAGGTCATGCACGCCCTGGGATTCCGTGAATTCCATCACCACGCATCCGGGATCGAAGGGGAGGGCCTCCATCCAGCGCGGCAGGCAGTCCCAGAAGCCCGGGGCCTCGAGGCTGACGGGCTCCAGGTTCACGAAGTGCAGGTAGCTGTCGTGGCCGGTGCGGGCCAGGGTCTGGAAGGTGGACTCAAGGAAGCGCAGATCGAGGGCGAGGCGGTCCTCCAGGCACAGCGAGGGGTCCTGCAGGAGGGGGCCCACCGGATGGGCGACGCCCGCCTCATCGAGGTGCCGGGCCAGGTATTCATGGGCCATCAGGCGGTTGTCATTGAGGCGGTACATGGGCTGCACGTGCGGCACGATGACGCCTTCGCCCCGCAGCATGCTCTCCAGGATGCCCTTCGGCATGTTCACTTCGCCTCCGACCCAGCGTCCTGGCTTCAGTGTAGCGTGGGCAGTGGGTGATGTCCCAGCCGGTCGGCCATTCCAATCATGCGGACAGGCTCCTAGTCTGGAGGGGGAGGCGGCATGCGCACCGTGGTCATGGGAGCAGGACGGTCGGGGCTGGCGGCGGCGCGCTTTCTCGCGGCGCAGGGTCGCTCCGTGGTCCTGACGGACAGCCGGCCCGAGCCCAGTTCCGCCCTGGAGCTGGACCTGGCCCGCGCGGGCATTCCCGGCATCTGGGGAGACCATCCGCTGGCGCTCCTGGAGGGCTGTGGGGAGCTTGTCATCAGCCCCGGCATCCCCCGCACCGCGCCCTTCGTGGCCGAGGCCCTGGGCCGGGGCATCGCGGTGATCGGCGAGGTGGAACTGGCCCATCGCCTGATCCGCGAGCGCGCTGACGGCAGCAAGGTGCTCGCGGTGACCGGCACCAACGGCAAGAGCACCACCACGGACCTCACCGCCCACCTGCTGCGGGCTTCGGGCCTCCCCGCCATCGCCTGCGGCAACCTGGGCACGCCCGTGATCGAAGCCGTCGAGTCGGCGGAGCCGGGCTCGGTGCTCGTGGTCGAGTTGAGCAGCTACCAGCTCGAATCGACCTTGGCCTTCCATGCCGAAGCCGCGGCCTTCCTCAACCTCACGCCCGATCACCTCGCCCGGCATGGCGACATGGAGACCTACCGCCGCACCAAGCTGCGGATCTTCGAGGGGCAGGCCACCGAGGATCTGCGCGTGGTGCCCGCGGCCCACCCGGAGTGGTGGCAGGATGCTCCGGGAGCGGGCCGGACGGCGCGGTTCGGCTGGTCCGAGTGCGAGGCTTGGTGCGATGGTTCCGGCGCCATGACCCTGCGGGGCGAGTCCCTGCTGCATCGCTCGGATCTGCGGATCCCCGGTGAGCACAACGTGGAGAACGCCCTGGCCGCCTGCCTCCTGGCCGCCCATGGCGGGGCCTCCCTTGCGGCCCTGCGCGAGGGCCTGCGGACCTATCCCGGCCTTGCGCACCGCATCGCATTCTGCGGCGAGAAAGGCGGCGTGAAGGCCTACAACGACTCCAAGGGCACCAACGTGGATGCCACGCTGACGGCCATCCGCGCCCTCTCCGGACCCCTGGTCCTGCTGCTCGGAGGCACCGACAAGGGCGCCAGCTACGAGCCGCTGCGTGAGGCCCTCGCGGGCAAGCTGCGACGCTTGGTCCTCCTGGGCGAGGCCATCCCCCAGCTCCGCCGGGACCTCGGCGACCTGCCGCATGAGGTGGTCCCCGCCTTTGATGAAGCGGTGGCCGCAGCGCTATCCCTGGCCCGGCCAGGCGACCAGGTTCTGCTCAGTCCCGCCTGCGCGAGCTTCGACCAGTTCGACAATTTTGAGCAGCGGGGGGATCGCTTCGAGTCTCTGGTGCAGACCTGGAGCCGGTCATGAGCGAGGCCCTGATCCGCAACCTGCGGAACCTGCTGGGCGCCGACGCGGTGCTGACGGAGCCGGAGGACCTGGTCCGCTACGAGGAGGGCTGGCGTTACGGCAAAGGCAAGGCGCTGTTCGCTGTCCGCCCCGGCAGCACCGCCCAGGTGGCGGAGGCGCTGAAGGCCTGCCACGCGGCCGGGGTCCGCGTCATTCCGCAGGGGGCCAACACCGGCCTGGTGGGTGCCTCCACCCCGGACGCCAGTGGCCGCATGGCTGTCCTGAGCCTGGAGCGCCTGAACCGGCGGCTGGAGATCGATACCGTCAACCGCACGGCCCGGGTCGATGGTGGCGTGTTGCTGAGCACCCTGAACGGGGCGCTCCTCGACCATGGCCTCATGTTTCCCATCGATCTCGGCGCGGATCCCTCCATCGGAGGCATGATCGCCACCAACACCGGCGGCACGCGGCTGCTGCGCTACGGCGATGTGCGCCACAACCTCCTGGGCCTGGAGGTGGTGCTGGCCGACGGCACTGTGGTCGAGGCCATGAACCAGCTGCGGAAGAACAACACAGGCCTGGATGCGAAGCAGCTGTTCGTGGGCACCAGCGGCGTGTTCGGCGTCATCACGGGAGCGGTGCTCCAGGTGGTGCCGGTGCCCGGCCAGCAGGCCACGGCCCTGGTGGGCTGCGCCTCCGGCGAGGCGGCGCTGCTCCTGCTGAGGTCGCTGGAGCGGGATCTGGCTGATGTCTTCACGGCTTTCGAAGTGATCAGTGCCGAGGCCCTGGTTCCGGTCTTTGTCCACCATCCGGCGGTGAGGAATCCTTATGGTTCCTCCCAACCCCCCGCCTACACGGCCCTGGTGGAGCTGGCCTCCACCTTGCCTTCAGCCGCCCTGGACCTGCCTGGCCTGCTGGAGGAACGGCTGGGCGCCTTCCTCGAGACCGAGGCGGGAGAAGGGATCACAGACATCTTCATGGGCCGGGCGGAGGACCTCTGGGCCATCCGGCATCACGTGAGCGAGAGCCTGCGCCAGGAAGGCAAGGTGCTGGCCTTCGACATCAGCGTGCCCCGCAGCCGCATGGCCGCCTTCACGGAAGCTGCCCGCACCCTCCTCCAGGCCGACTATCCCTTCGTGCGATGCTGCGATTTCGGACACTGGGGCGACGGGGGGACCCACCTGAACCTGGTCTGGAACGAGGCCGCCTCACCCCGGCCCACCCCTGATCTGGTGCCCGAGCTGCAGTCCAGAATCTACGACCTGGCTGTGAAGGGCTTCGAGGGGAGCTACAGCGCCGAGCACGGCGTGGGGCCCCACAATCAGCGGTTCTACGAGGCCTATACCCCCGCCGTCATCCGCGCCCTCAGTGGGAAGCTGAAGGCCCACCTGGATGCGGAGGGCATCCTGGGAACCACCAAGCTTGATTGAGCGGAGGCATCACCATGCGCGCCGTCCTCCTGCCCCTGGCCATCGTCGCCTCCCTGGGTGCCCAGTCTCCGGCGGCCCCGGATCCCTTTTCCGGCCTGCGCTTCCTGACCGGTGAGTGGGCCGGGGAGGGCGATGGCAAACCCGGCGCCTCCAGCGGCGGCGCCTTATTCCGTTTTGAGCTGGACGGCAAGGTTATGGTCCGTCGCAGCCTGGCCGACATCCCTGCGGTCAACGGACGTCCGGCCTCCCACCATGAGGACTTGATGACCGTGTTCGAGGAGAGCGGCCAGCTCAGGGCCCTGTACGTGGACAACGAGGGGCATGTCATCCGCTACCTGGTCTCGGTACGGCCGGATGGCGCCACCTTCACCAGCGAGCCCGCCCCAGGTCCGCGGTTCCGCCTGACCTATCTGAAGAAGCCCGACAGCCTTGTCACCCTGCGCTTCGAGATCGCCCCGCCTGGCAAGCCCGAGGCCTTCGCCACCTACATCGAAGCCACCACTCACAGGGTGAAGTGACCTGGCTTGCGCCCTCCTTGATGCAAAACGGGCTCCCCATGGGAGCCCATTTTGCAGAGCCGAAAACCATCAGGCCTTGCGTTGCGATGGATCCACCCAGAACCGGGCGGGCGCGTAGCAGATGGCCATGAGGACCGCCTGGCTGATGCAGAAGGTCGTGAGCGCCACGAAGGCCTTGTCCATGAAGCCGTAGGAGTGCAGGCCCACGCCGAGCATGTTCACGCCGAACCAGGAGAGGGCCGTGATGATGTTGCCGAAGATGGCCATCACCATGGTGCCGCGCTCCCGCACGTAGCCGGCCATGCGGGCGTGGAGGATGATGGCGTTCCACAGCACGATCAGCAGCGCGCCGTTCTCCTTGGGATCCCAGCCCCAGAAACGGCCCCAGGACTGGTCCGCCCAGATGCCACCCAGCACGGTGCCCACGAAGCTGAAGAAGAGGGCGAAGCAGATGATGCCGTAGGCCATGTCGGCCAGGGCCTTGTCTGTCTCCACGTCCACCTTGGGGGCGATGTGCTTCTTGAGCGCGTAGGCGATCGCGATGGAGCCGGCGAGGAAGGTGCCGGCATAGCCGATGGTGATGGTCACGACATGGGTGGCCAGCCAGAAGTTGGAATCCAGCACGGCGCGCATCATCTCCATGGTGTCGCCCTCGGTGCCCAGGTTCTGGGCCACGATCAGGGACGCGAAACCCGCCGCGGCGGCCACGGCGGTGCCGAAGCCCTTGCGGTACATCCGCTCGACGATGAGACCGAGGATCACCGCGCCCCAGCCCACGAACACGGCGGAGGAGTAGAGGTTGGTGACGGGGGGGCGGCCCTGCAGGATGATGCGGGCGGCCAGGCCGATGGTGTGGACGATGGCCCCCGAGAAAAGCAGGGCGTAGGCCGTGGGGCGAAGGATCTCGGGTTTGTAGATCCAGGAGATGCACAGCGCCAGGAAGGCCACGAAGTAGATCGAGAGGCCGACGAAGAAGGGCTGGGCCCGGTTGAAGATCAGCTCGTTGGAGGCATGGCCGAGGGCGTCCGGCTTCAGCGTGGTGACCACGCCGTTCATCTCCGCCAGGGCGGCGTTGAAGCTGGCGGCGTCATTGGCCACGTAGGCGGCGTTCAGCTTGGCGAGGGGCACCAGGGCGGGATGCACGCTGCCCCCGGCATTCGCGGCGGTCAGGGCCTGGCCGACGCTCTGCCAGGCATCCGGGTTGGCCGCCGTGGTGGGGGGCAGCATGCGGAAGTGGGCCAGCTGGGTCAGGTCCTGGTGGCGCAAGGCGGCTTCGGGAGTGCCAAGGGACTGGAGTTCCCAGCCCAGGCCGGGGGAGCCGGCCAGCTGCAGGGTATTCCGGAGCTTGTAGTAGAGGTAGACGCGGTCGAAGAGGTTCACGATGGCACTCTGGAAGCGCGTGCGCTTCTGGGCGGAGATGGGCTGCGCGGAGGCCGCCTGCTTCTGGACCTCGTCGAGGTGCGAGGAGAGGTCGGCGAAGCTGAAGTAGTTGCGGTTCTTGGTCTGCTTGGCGCCGATGAGGCTGATCACTTCAGGATCGTCGATGACGAAGATGGGCTGCTGATCAGCCACCTGGGGCCGGAACAGCACGTCGAGGATCCACTCGTCCGGGCCCACCATGCGGCCGTCGTGGCGGAAGCCCTGGCGGCTGTGGATGGCCAGCAGGGAGTTGCGGGCCAGGGAATCCAGGGGCTTGACGCGGCCCCCTTCGAGGATCGGCAGCGTGCCGAAGCCGCTGACGTCGAAGCCGCGGGCCTTGCCGCCGGGCAGGGCGACAATAAGTGCAACCAGCAGGGCCAGGACGCCGGCGCCCCAGGCGAGGTATTTCTGAACGAAAGCCATGATCAGCCCTCCTTCTTGTCCTGGCGGCGCTTCAGGGAGCGGCGCAGGACGATGGCGAAGTGCACGAGCAGGCCGATGGAGACCAGCACGCACGACACATAGGGGAGAAGCCAGCCGGGATTTTCAACCACGGAAAGGACGGACAACGTATCGTTCTTGCCGAAACTCGCCTGGTAGAAGGTCTTGCCTTCGTAGCGCAGGGGCTGGTTCATGTAGATCAGCACCTCGCGGGACTCGTTCCGGGAGGGGTTCACCACCTGGACCAGGCTGGAGAAGTTCTTGGGGATGTCGGTGCCGGGGTACACGTCGTGCCGGAACTGCTTCAGCGTGAACGCGTAGGGCAGGTACTGGCGGCGCAGGCGCATGGCCAGGGTGTAGGTGCGGCCTTCGTGCGTGAAAGACTGGGGAGCGCCCAGGGCCACGGAGACCAGCCAGGTGCCGTAGCTGCGGCCCCCGGCCACGGGTTCCACGAAGGCCGAGGTCTGGTTCATCTCGTTGTCGGCGGAGACGACGGGCTTCTCGACGATGGACACGCCGGCGCCCACGCCGGCGTTGGCCAGGGAGGGCGGCGCACCGGGCGCCAGGTTGGCCAGTTCTGCGTTGGGGTAGAACTTCTTCACGTTCAGGGTGATCGGCGTGCCCGGGATGGCGACGGCGCCGCCCTTGGCCAGCAGTGTGTCCGGCACCGAGTAGACCTCGTCCCAGGTGGGATCAGTCACGTCAATGACGGCGAGCTCCATCTGCTTGTAGCTCTGCACGAAGTTGACCGTCTGGCCCACTTCGATGGTCAGGTTGGTGTCGACCTGCATCATGCCGGCGATGAACTCGCCCGCAAACAGGACCACCAGGCCCGCGTGGACCAGCCACATGCCCGACTTCTGCCAGCTGAGCTTGATGTCGATGGTCTTGGCGATGAGGTTGATGGTGAGCAGCAGGCCCACCAGGGCCCCGCCGGGGAAGGGCAGCCTCAGCAGCAGCGGCTGGTTCCAGACGATGAAGCTGCGCATGTAGGCGTTGACGGCGCCCTGGGTGCCCATTTCCACCTGGGCCAAGGTGCAAAACAGCACCAGGCACATCAGCAGCGCGAGCAGGACGATGGTGAGCTGGAAGGACTTCAGGACATTCCAGATTCGGGAGGCGTAAGCGTTAATCAAGGTGCAGGCTCCCCAGGATGGTCATGAAATCGGCCTTGGCCTTGGCCACCGGATCGGCGTCGCCCGTCAGCTTCAGGAACCAGGTGTTGCCGTCAGGCGTGGCGACATAGCCGGCCACCATGCGGCTCTTGGCCGTGCCCTCGCTCGTGAAATCGTAGACGTTCACGGTGCCGACCTTGGCCTTGAGGGTGGTGCGGGCCTTGGCCAGCGCGGCCTCGTCTAGGGCGGGGAGGGCGATCTGGCCGCGCCAGCGGTTCACGTTGGCCAGCTCACCGCCGGCAGGACCGGGCAGCACCACGACCGTGGCCTCCAGCTTGCCGGCATAGGGCGTCTTGAAGGTGGCGAAGCGCATGCCGCCACCCGGCAGTTCGCTCCAGCCCTTGGGCAGGGACCACTTGAGGGATCCCTTGGGCTTGGGGGGAGGCGGCACGTCCGAGGGCTCGCCGGTCCGCTCGCCCATGGGCGTCGGGGGCATGGCGGGCATGGGAGCCGGGGCGGAGGCACTCTCCTTCGGCACGCGGTAGTGGGATACCTGCTCAGAGCTGCAGCCGAGGCCCAGGAGAAGCAGCCCGGCGCCCAGCAGGGCGGCCGATGAGGTGGGCCTGAGGCTGGGACGGTGGAGGGGGATGGACGGATTCGGCAAGGGACTCCTCGATGGACACTCCAGAATACCGGACCCGGCTGTGAATGAACAGGTCGAAATTCTGCAAATGTTATAGATCAAACGGTTTAGCTGCCATGTCAATGGCGGCCGCCAGCCGGTGATCCAACGCTGTGATGCCGCCCGCGTCATGGGTGGTGAGGGTGATCCGCACATAGCCCCAACCGAAGGCGATGTCCGGGTGGTGGTTCAGGCCTTCGGCCGGGCCAACGATGGCGCTCACCAGGTTGAAGGCCGTCAGGAAATCCGGTGTCTTGAAGGTCCGCAGCAGGGCGCCGTTCTCCTCTCGCCAGCTCACCGCATCGCCTCCAGTTCAGCCAGCTCGGCCTGCAGCAGCCATTCCTGGGGGTGGTTGGCGGCCCGGCTGGCCAACTCGCGGAGCCGCGGCGTCTCGACCCGTCCGCTCTCCCGCAGGGACCGTGCCTCGACATAGAGTTCCGCGAGATCGGCGGGCAGGGCCTGGGCCTTGCGATCCCGGGCCTGGGCCTCGGCCTCTCCTTCGGCCAGGGCGGAGGGATCGCCGAACCAGGCATCCCAGGCCCCGGGATCCGCGGGACCGCCCGCCACCGAGGGCAGGCTGCCGCTGAGGAAGAGCAGGGCCCAGCTGGGCAGGTCCAGGGGACGGCCATCCTGGTGCCCCCGCAGGTTGATCACCTCATGCTCGCCCACCCGGAAGCCCGTGAGGAAGAGGCCCGAGGGCAGGTCCAGGCTGAAGGCGCCGCGGTGGGGCAGGCGACCGCTGCCGAAGGCGACCAGGGCCTCGCCGGGCCAGGGCCGCTGGCCGCCCTGGCCGTGGCGGGAGAGCTGGACCGGGCCCTCGATGCGGGCCAGGGCTGTGGAAAGGCCCGGCATCAGCTCGCCCCGGGCGGGGATCCGCGCCACCACCTTGCCCGTGAGCTCCAGGCCGTCGTCCAGCACCAGATGGTTCACGGTGCGGGCGCGCAGGGCCTCCTCCAGGCCGTGATCCCCGCCGCGCCGCCAGCCGAGGGTGGCCTCGAAGGCCTCCAGGACCTCGAAGAGGTGGTCGAAGTCCCGCGCCACGAAGAGGTGGGGCTGCATGCGCGTGATGTCGTATTCCGTGTCGGCGCAGACCAGGCCGAGGGGCACCTTCTTCACCGCCGGGGTGAGGCAGTGGGCCGCCTCGCCCAGGCTGCTGAGCAGGCCCGCGCCGTAGAGCTTGGGATCGTCCAGGCTGCCCACTAGGCCGTATTCCGCGGTCCACCAGTAGAGGCGGCTGGCCTTGGTGCTCTCGCTCACGTAGCGGCGGCTGGCGCCTGCGGCATGGAGCCGCTCCTGGGCCAGGCGCACTTCCTGCTCGGTGGCGGCGGGGTCCTCCTTCACCACGCTGAGGTTGCGGATGGCCTCGTAGACGGCCTGGTCCTCCACCGAGGCGATGGCGCGGAAGCCGACTTCTCCACAGCGCTTCAGGTACGACGCGTAGCGCCGGTCCGCGAGGATGGGGGCATGGCCCGCGCTCTCGTGGACGATGTCGGGGGCCGGCGTGTATTCGATGTGCTCGTGGCTGCGGATGTCCGCCGCGATGGCCAGGACGCCCAGGGACTGCAGCTCCGTGAACACCGCCGGGGGGATGAAGCCGCGCACACCCACGGCAGACCAGCCCAGGGCCTCCAGTTTCCCGTTCATCTCGTCCAGGCTGGGGATGCGCTCCAGGCCGATGCCCGTGGCCGCCAGCCCCGACAGGTAGCTGGCGTGGGCGGTGTCCTTCAGGCGGTCGGCCAGCCGGTGCAGGATGTGCCGCCACACGGCGTGGTCCCTGGGCGTGTAGGCCCCGTGGTCCTGGTCCACCACGAAGCGGCGCAGGTGGGCGGGCAGCTTCTCGATGGCGCGCCGGGTCGGAGACGGAACGGGGAGCATGGCAGTGTCGGACATCATTAAAGTCTAATTTGGAAACAATCCCCGCGGGGCGCTCAATTCCGGACCTCCCCACAGGCCCAGAGGCTACGCTGATCCCATGAACACGAACCTGGAGCCGAGCCTCCATCTCTGCGAGCCAACGCGGGCAGGAGGGCGCCTTGCGCCCAAGGGATGGAGGGCCCCTTCGGCGAGGCCGAAGCCCGGGCGGGGCACGGGGAGGCTCCGCTCCGGTAAGCCGCGCGGGCCCAAGCAACCACCGCGTGAATGGGGCGGAGGTGCCGCGTGAGCGGTTTCGATCCCTGGGATCCCTATCGCGATCTGCGCTTCGCCGGCACGCGCGAGCATCCAGAGCACGGCGCGTGTTTCATTGCCGAGGGGCGCATCCTGGTGGAGGATCTGCTGGCGGCCGCTCGCCTTGGAAACCTGAAGGTGGTCTCCGTGGCCGCCACCACCACGGCGGCGCCTGGCCTGCGGGAACGCCTGCCCGAGGGCACCGAGCTGCTGACCATGGCGCCCGAGGCCCTGTCCGAGCTGGCGGGCTTTCCCTTCCATCGGGGGCTCATGGCCTGCGCCCAGGTGCCCGCGCCACCGCCTGGGCAGTCCCTGCGCGAGGCTCGGCGCCTACTGGTGCTGCCGCGCCTGTACGACAGCGAGAACCTGGGCCTCTTGCTGCGCAGCGCCGCCGCGCTGGGGCTGGATGGCGTGCTGGCGGGACCGGGACCGGGCCAGTGGACGCGGCGCACGGTCCGCGTGTCCATGGGGGCTGTATGGCGCATTCCCGTGTGGCGCGTGGAGGATCCCTGGGAGCGCCTGGCGGAGTGGAAGGCGGCCGAGCCGGGCTCGGAGATCGTCGCGGCCGCCCTCACGGAGACGGCCGAGGACGCCCGCTTGTGGCGGCCCTCCGCCCGCTGCGCCCTGGTGATGGGGCCCGAGGACACTGGCCTGGGCGCGGAGCACCTGGCCCGCTGCGACCGCGCCGTGGCCATCCCCATGGCTTCCGGCATGGACAGCATCAACGTGGCTGCGGCGGGCGCCATTCTGATGTTCCGGATGGTGGGCGGCTGAGGGTCAGGGTTCGCGGCTCGCGGCGATGTCCACCAGCTTGAGCAGCTCCGCGACCACCTCGCGGCACTGGGTGTCCTGCTCGTACCGGGCGGAGACCTTCTTCCGCGCCGCGGCCACGTTGCCGCAGGCCTTGCCCCGGGCGATGAGCTCCCGGCAGCCCTCGGGCATGGGGCCCCAGCTGCCGCACTCCACGAACCTGTCGCTCAGGAAGATGAACTTGGGGATGGCCTCGCCGCCGTTGGTGAGAAACCGTGCGAAGACCTGCGGGTGTTGCTCCCGGCCGATGTAGCGCACCTTCAACATGGGCGCGGCTTCGGCCATGCGCTGCAGCACCGGTGCGTGGCGCACCACGTCGCCGCACCAGTCTTCGGCGATGGCCACCACGTGGATGGGCCGGGGCAGGGCCGCCAGGTAGCCTGCCACGGCGGGCTCCAGGCTCAGTGCCAGGTGCTGGGCCACCAGCTTGTCCCGCTGCTCGGCGGATTCCGCGGCTGCCAGCCAGGCGGCGTAGTCAAGGCCGGAGTCGAACACGGCCTTCCAGTCGATGACGGGCAAGATGGCTGGGCGGGGCATGGGACCTCCAGAATGTGTTGGATGCTGGGGCCTCAGCCGGCGTTCCGGTCGCCGAGGTCCAGACGGAAGACCTCCACCTCGTCGCCCGGTGCGTAGGCCATGGTGCCGGTTCGGCGGAAGGCCAGGGCCTCGAGCAGGCGGATGGACGCTGCATTGCCCGGTGACACGATGGCCAGCAGGCCGTTCAGGCCCAGGTGGCGGCGACCCCACTCCACACTGGCTTGAGCGGCCTCCCGGGCGTAGCCCAGGCCCCAGAATTCCGGGCACAGGGCGTAGCCCAGGTCCACCTCGTCGAGGGCATCGCGCTTGATAAGGCCGCACATGCCCATGGGGTTGCCCGTGCCCCGATGCAGCAACAGCCAGAGCCCGTGGCCATGCATGGCGTAGCTGGCGAGGGGCCCCTCGCTGAGGTAGGCCGCCGCCTGCTCCAGGGTGCGCACGCCCTTGTCCGTGATGTTCTCGATGAAGGAGGGCTCGTTCAGCAGCCGCAGGATGAAGGGTGCGTCCTCGAGCACGAAGGGCCGGAGGATCAGTCGCTCGGTCAGGATGGGGTCCATCCCCCAAGGATGTCCGGGGAGCCGAAACCTGCCAACCGCCCACGCACCTGGAGGTGCCTCCTGGACCCCTGGGCTAGAGTGAATAGGTCAAGCACCGAGGAGCCCCCATGACCCTTGCCAAAGCCTACGCCGCCACCTCCGCGACCGCGCCCCTGGGACCCTACCAGTTCGAGCGCCGGGCCGTGGGGCAGCACGATGTCCAGATCGAGATCGCCTACTGCGGCATCTGCCATTCTGATTTGCACCAGGTCCGCAACGAGTGGGGCAACAGCACCTACCCCATGGTGCCCGGCCACGAGATCGTGGGCCGCGTCACCGCCGTGGGGGCCCACGTGAAGGGCTTCAAGGTCGGCGACCTCGCAGGGGTGGGCTGCCTGGTGGACAGCTGCCGCACCTGTCCCAGCTGCCAGCGTCAGCTCGAGCAGTTCTGCGAGAAGGGCGCTGCCTTCAGCTACAACAGCACCGAAATGGATCGCAAGACCATCACGCAGGGCGGCTACTCGTCGAGCATCGTGACCGACGAGGCCTTCACCCTGAAGATCTCCCCCAAGCTCGACCTGGCCGCTGCCGCGCCCCTGCTTTGCGCGGGCATCACCACCTACTCGCCCCTGCGCCATTGGAAGACCAAGGCCGGCGACAAGGTGGGCGTGGTGGGGTTGGGCGGCCTTGGCCACATGGCCGTGAAGCTGGCCGCCGCCATGGGCGCCGAGGTCACCATGCTGAGCACCTCGACCTCGAAAGAGGCCGACGCCCGCAAGCTGGGCGCCCATCATTTCGGGCTCACCTCTGATGACGCCACCTTCAAGAAGCTGGCGGGCCACTTCGACCTCATCATCGACACCATCTCCGCCCCCCATGACTACAACAAGTACCTGGGCCTGCTCCGGGTGGAGGGTTCCATGGTGCTGCTGGGCGTGCCGCCCGAGCCCACGCCCGTGGCCGCCTTCCCCCTGATCATGGGCCGCCGCAGCCTCAGCGGCTCGCTCATCGGCGGCATCGCCGAGACCCAGGAGATGCTCGATTTCTGTGCCGAGCACAACATCGTCTCCGACGTCGAGGTGATCCCCGTCCAGCAGGTGAACCAGGCCTACGAGCGCATGCTGAGGAACGACGTGCGCTACCGGTTCGTGCTGGACATGAAGACCCTCTAGCCTGCCCCATGCGCGGCTCCGGCTTCGGCCTATCCTGGATAGGGTCGCCCTGGAGCCGCGCCATGTCCGCTTGCCTGCCAGCCTGGGTCCGGACCTCGCTCCTCCTGGGCAGCCTGGTCCTGGGTGGGACTAGGGCGGCCCCGACCCAGGAAGTGGATTCCGCCATCTTCCAGCGCTACCGGTCCCTGGACTCTGCCATCGAGCAGGCGGACCGGGCGACCAGTGAGCGCCGGTTCGAGGAGGCCCGCAAGTTCCTGGAGCCCTGCCTCCAGAAACAGCCTGACCACTTCGAGGCCCACTTCCTGCTGGCCCGCATGGCCTATGAGGCCCGAGATTTCGAGGGCGCGCTGGCGCACCTGGACGTGGCCGAGCGCAGCCTGGCCCTCCTGAATCGTCGTTATCGGGACCTGATGGACTACCTGAAGGCCCGGATCGAGGTCGAGGAGCAGACGGCGCGGTCCAATCTCGAGGCCGTCAATATGCGTGTGACTGACCCCACGAGCTGCGTCGCACCCTATCTCGCCGCCCTCGAACGAGAAGTGGTGGCAGTGCAGGCACGCAAGGGACCCCTGCATGACGTCGAGAACCCTTACGGTGTTCCGGCCAGCCACCGGTTCCTTCGGGGCAACGCGCTGTACCGCCTGAGCCGTCGCGACGAGGCCCGGGCCCAGTTCCGGCAGGCCGTGGCCATCGACCCTGCCCACGCCAACGCCTGGAACAACCTGCTGGCCCTGGACCTCGAAGCGAAGGATCCCGCCCAGGCCCGCGCCGATCTGCAGAAAGCCGAGGCGGCCCGCGTCGCCGTTCGGCCCGAGTTGCGGCAGGCCATCCTCGCGGCTCCCTAGGAACCTTGGTCCTGGCTACTCGGTCGGCAGCGGAAGCCCTTGTTGGCGCAGGAAGCTGAGCTTGTCCCAGTAGCCCCGCTGGAAGACGATCCGGCCCGTCACCACCTGGAAGAAGCCGCAGCCGCGCAGGCCGAGAGGATCCCGCCATTCGAGGATGGCCCACTCGCCATCCTCGAAGAGGTTCTCGACCAGGCACACCATGTCTGCCGCCGCGAAGCCCGCCGCGAACATGGCGCGGATGGCCTGGCGGCCCGAGACAGGAGCCTCCGCCACCTGATGGTTCACGGCGTCCTCGGCGTACATGGCCGCCAAGCCGTCAACATCCTTCCGGTTGAAGGCGGCGACCCACTCGGCCACCACAGCTGCGGGGCGCTTGGTCATGGCGGCGCCCTCCTCAGGTCCAGGGCCGCGCTTCGATGCGCAGGGTGCCCTTCAGGCCGGGGTTGGTCTTCTGGTCGATGGCGATGTCGAAGGCGAGGCCGCCGTCCAGCGGGCGGGTGACCGCATCCTTGCCGGGCTTGCCGGGATTGTCGCCCTGGAAGCCGTACTTGATGCGCCAGCCCCCAGGCGCGGCGGCATCGGGGAAGGCCTCCACGATGACCAGTTCGCGCAGAACGTACCCGCCCTCGAAGTGGCGCTTCAGGAACAGGATGCCGTCCACCTCGTAGTCGGGCACCAGCACCTTGAGGTCGAAGGCGAAGCTCACGGAGCCTGAGGCCTTGACGCTCTTGGCCGGATCGAGGAACACGGAGAAGAGGTGGGGGCTCTGGCTCCGGTCGGGCTTCCGCTGGCTGCCGGGGGCGCCGGGGAAGAGCGCCTCGTAGGTGCGGAAGATGGCCGAGTGCTCACGCACTTCCCGCCGGGTCATCTGCCACTGGCAGCCGCGCACGCTGGCGGCGATCTCGAACTGGTACGAGGCCCGCACCTGCTTGCCGGCCTTGAGCTCCTTCAGCACCTCGGCGGGCAGGGTGATGTCGTCGATGTCCAGGATGCCGTCCACCCGCAGGGCCCCGAAGAGGAACCGGGTGAGGTTCTGGTAGCCCTCCTCGGAGTTCACCACGCCGTAGGGGCCCGAGTGGCTGCGGTGGACGAAGGCGCGCGGGGAGCTGACCTCCCGGCCATCGGCGCCCCGCCCGTGGGTGGTGGCGTTCTCGATGCGCACCAGCCCGTCGCTGGCTTCCCCGGCGGCCCAGGACGACAGACCTCCGGCCACGGCGTAATCGCGGGGGTTCGTGCCCACCAAGTTGAAGATCCGTTCGGGCGGGAAGTTGGTCACCACGGAGACATCGTCCCCGCTGGGCACGGCCAGGTAGCTCGCCATGCGCTCGCGGTTGAAGTTGTTGATATCGCCGAAGGTGAGCCAGCCTGGCACGTTGCGCAAGATGCGCATGTCGATGCCATTGTGCGGAGTCGCATACGTGTACAGCTTGTCCACGGCGGCCCGGGCCTCGGCCGAGCCCAGCTGCGGATTCTGCAGGAAGGCGCGGCAGATGAGGCCGCCCATGGAATGGGCCACCAGGTACACGCGGAAGTCCTCGGGCGCCATGCCCAGCTTCGGGTTGGCGCAGACCTTGTCACGCAGCCGGAGGATCAGGGCATCCAGCCCCTTGGCGAAGCGCTCGATGGGAGGCGTCTCCCCGGTGCCGAAGTCCTTGCTGGCCTCGTCGTAGTAGCGGTAGATGATGACGCTGCGGTAGGGCACCACGCTGTCCGGGCGGACCACGGCCACCAGGTCTTCGCCGTCCACGAAGACGTCGTTGTAGCCGTGGTCGCTCATGAGCCGCACCAGGGGGGACTCGAAGTAGAAGCGCTTCACGTCGCCGGTCCAGGCGGTGCGCGCCTTGGTCGAGCCGATGTTGAATCCCATGTAGGGATCGGCGACGGTGTCCTCGATCTCGCCCTGGGTGGCGGCAAAACCGCGCACGTAGATGATGGGGTGGTACGGGTGCTGGGAATTGGTCGGCATGGCGCATCTCCCGGGGGTGGAACCGGCTGGATCCATTCCACCCACGTTGTACACCAATTGTAAGATTCCGTGAAAAATTCTCTCCGACCTACTGCATCGAGTGCAGGCCGATCATGTTCCCTTCTGTGTCGACCAGCAGGGAGATGAAGCCGAACTCGCCAATGGACATTTTCGCCCGGTGCACCTGGCCACCCGCAGGGATCACGCGGGCCTCCTCCACGGCACAGTCCTCGCAGTGGAAATAGACCAGGGTGCCGCCGCCGCCCGAGGGCACGCCAGCCACCCTCACGAGGGCGCCGGAGCAGCCGTAGCGCTCCATGTCGGAGGGGAAGGCCCACATCTCCAACTCGTCAAGCGGGGCATTCAGCTGCTGCAGCGCCACCTGGAACACGGTCTGATAGAAGGCCCTGGCCCGGGGCATGTCCTGGACGTAGATCTCGAACCATGCAACGGCGTTGGCACTCATCTCAACCTCCAAAAGAAGGAAAGGGGTGGTCGAAGGGAGCAGGTCTGCCCAGGCGCGTGGACCTTCAGCGCACCGCGCCGCATTTCCTGAGCCGGGGACCCATGAACAGCAGGGAGGCGATGGCCAGGGTCGGCAGCAGCAGGGCGGACAGCACGGAGGGCGCGCCCACCAGGGCCGAGGCCAGGATGGCCGCCGCCCAGAGAATGGCATTGGCGATGAGGTGATTCCGGTTCACGGGGACCTCCGGTGGGTGGTTCCCAAGAGTACGGCCCCGGGGCGGGACGGTTTAGCTCGGCCTCAGGGCCGGAAGGGCGCAGGCAGCAGGATCGGGTTGACCGAGGTGCGCCGCCCCGGGCGGCGGCGCTTGAGGTCGTACCGGCAGATCCAGGTGGTCTCCTCGGCCTTGGTTTTGGCGGTGGTGAGGGTGCGGGCGAAGAGGTAACGGCCGCCCGCATCGATGCGCAGATCCTCGGGGCGTTCCTGGGCGGCCAGGAGGAGACCCGCGTCATCCCCGTCGATGGTGATGGCCGCTGGGCGCTGTCTCGCCACCACCCGGACGAAGCCCCCCTGGGGCAGCGTCACCCGCTCGTCCCAGCTCAGCGTGGGCCCCTGCGGGTCGGTCAGCACCTGCATCCGCAGGGGCACGGCCTCCAGGTAGGCCTGGGTCAGCAGCTGGTCGGCGATCTTGCCGTAGCCCACGTAGGCGCCCAGCACCGTGAAGGTCAGCACGAACAGCGTGAAGCTGACGAGGTAGGTCATGGGCTTGAAGGTGACGCGCATCCTGGGAGAACCTTTCGAACGGATGGGGACCGCAGGCCGGAGCTGGCGGCCCGGTGGGCAAGGTGGGATGGAATCAGCGGATGGCGTACCAGGGCAGGGCGCTGGTGCCGTCCGGATTGCCGGCGTCCGGGTACAGCCGGCCCGCCTGGATCCGGAACCAGGGCGTGGTGCTGATCCCCTGGGGATGCCCCTTGTCGGGGTACACCTTGTCACCGCGGACGGAGAACCAAGGGGCCGTTCCCACGCCATCGGGGTGGCCCACATCGGGATAGAGCTTGCCGTCCCGCAGGGAGAAGAAGGCGGAAGGGCTCACCCCATAGGGATGCCCCGCATCAGGGAACAACCGCTCCATGTCGTACCTCCAGTGTGGTGGCTTCAAGAAGCAGTGTACGGGATCAGCGGCCCAGGTCAGCCCGGGATCTCGGCCTCCACCAGCTGCGCCAGCAGGAGCAGGGATTCCTGCCAGCCCAGGTAGCAGGCCTCGGGGGGGATCATGGCGGGGATGCCCTCCTGCACGATGTCCACCTCGGTGCCGCAGGACACGGGCCGCAGCGAGATGGTGGTCTGCATCTCCCCGGGCAGGTTGGAATCGTCAAAGGCATCCGTGTGGCGGATGCGCTCGTTCGGGACCAGCTCCAGGTACCGGCCGCCAAAGGCATGGCTCTGGCCGTTGGAGAAGTTCGTGAAGGACATCCGGTAGGTGCCTCCCACGCGGGGATCCACGTGCTCGACCCGGCCCGTGAAACCATGGGGCGGCAGCCACTTGACCATGGCATCGGCATCCAGGAAGGCCCGGTAGATCCGCTCGGGCGTGGCCCGGAGCACCCGGTGGAGCCGGACGGTGTTCGTGGACATGGCATGGCCCTTTCATGGGAGATGGCAGGAGCCTGGAACGGGGTCCGGGCGGACAGGCGCGGGCGCGAGGCACGATGGGAAGAAGGTAGTCGCCGGGGACCGGAGCGCCAGGGAGGGTCTCAGGACAGGGGCGCAGCGGGAGGTTGCCACAGCTCGACCCGGTTCCCCTCGGGGTCCATGACCCAGCCGAAGGTGCCGAACTCGGACGCCTCCACCTTCGGGTCCACGTCGCAGCCCTCCGCGCGGAGCGCGTCGATCACGGCCTGCAGGTCCTCCACCACGTAATTCACCATGAAGGGGGCCCGGCTCGGAGTGAAGCATTCCGAGGTGTCCGGAAAGATGCTCCAGACCGTCATCCCCCCGGGCTTGGTCCAGGGGAAGGAGGTTCCGCCCCAGTCCTGCACATCGATGCCCAGGTGCCGCTGGTACCAGGCCCGGAGCTCCTCCGGGTTCCTGGCCTTGAAGAACACGCCACCGATGCCGACGACCCGTTTCATGGCTGCCTCCTTGGTTGGTATCACGACTGATGACGATACAACGGGTCTTGGCTGCCCACGGGCTCGGGCTCGGCCATCAGCAGCCGGTTCTTTGGGGTGATGTCTCCGGGGATGTGCTGGGTGAACACCCGGTACCCCTGGGCGCGGAGGCGGGCCACCCGGGTGGCATCCATGGCCAGGGGGCCATCCATCCACCCCTCCAGGCCGCCGAGACTCCCCCGCCTGAGGTCATGGCAGCAGGGCAGGACCGCGACGGAGGCCCCGGCTTCCACGGCCCGCTCCAGGATCAGGTCCGTGAGTCCGCCGCAGGCATGGGCGGACACGACCAGATCCCCCCGCTGGAGCGGGACCATTCCGAGGTCCGCCTCGAGGTACGTGACGCGGCCCCGCAGACGCGGCCATTCGGCGCACAGCGAGGCCTCCAGGGTGGTGGCGCTTTTCGGAAGCCTCTGATCCACGGCCAGCGCCCCAGAGGAACTGTCGTCCAGCAGCAGGAGAAGCTGGGCCAGCAGGCCATGGCCACAGGCCAGATCCACGACCCGGCCGCCGCGGAACCGGCGCCGCACCCTCCGGGCCACCTCCCAGGCCTCGTAGAGCTCCTTGCGAGGCAGGCACCCGGCCCGGCAGACCGCCCGGGCGATGGCATCAAAGAGGGTGCCCCCCGCAAATTGGGCGAGGAGGCTTTCGGTGAGCCGGTTGCGCGAGGAGCGGTCCATGGCGGCGGGGAGTCCTTCTGGGGCCTGGAGGCGTGAATGAAGGTCGTACGGCGCCGGCTACCGGACCGGGGCCCTGTTCAGGGCCGCGGCGGCGCGGATGAGCGCCTTGAAGGCCTCCTCATCCACCGCGTCCCCCTCATGGACATCGATCGCGCGCCGGGCATGGCCCTCGAGGCTGGCGTTGAACAGCCCGGAAGGATCGCTGAGGGAGGCGCCCTTGAGGAAGGTCAGCTTCACGACGCGCTGGTAGGTCTCGCCGGTGCAGATGACCCCATGGTGGGACCAGACCGGCACCCCCCTCCACTTCCATTCCTCCACCACATCTGGGACTGCCTGCCGGATGAGCGCGCGGAGATGGGCGAGCGTCTGGCCACGCCAGTCATCCAGTTCCTGGATCCTCGCGTCGATCAGCCGGGAAGGGGAATCTTGCCTGGTCGGTTCGCCCGGTGTCATGTCAGTGGCTCCTTCGGAGGCGGCTTCCACCTGGGCGGCCGAGGTGGAAGGTCGGGCTGGTGCCGAGTTTAGCCGAGGAGGCCGGTTGCCGGTCGATGCCTGCGGCGTCGTGAGGCCAGCACCGCGAGGGTGCCATTGAGGATGAACAGGTAGGCCGCGAAGGTGGTGCTTTCAAAGTCGTGGCTCTGGATCGACAGGAGGCTGACTCCGAAGCCCAGGGCGCTGACGGAATAGGCCACCCAGCTCTCGGAATGAGGGTGGCCATGCGCCTTGAGGAGGGTCGGCAGGCCCGCCAGCACGTCCGCCAGCAGCGAGAACAGGATGGCCAGGTTGGGATGCTTGGTCGTGGCCCAGAGGATGATGCCGGCGACGGCCGCCGCCATCAGGAAGTAGTCGCGCGGCTCACTCTTCCAATACGCCTTCTTGTTGAAGAAGGACGCGGCGACGATCAGCAGCGGCGTGAACCCGGCGGCGAAGGATGTCCACGAGATGCCTGTGACACCCTGCGCCCTTTGCGCCGCGAAGATGATCATCGGAAAGATGCCCCACAGCAGCCATGTGACGCGGTTGGGCTGGGCTTTGCCGGCGAGGGTTTCGTACAGGTAGTAGAAGCCGCCGAGCGAGCCGATGACGGCACCGATGATCGCGCAGAATCCGGGAAGCATGATCGGGCCGCTCAGAGGATGGGCTTGAGGATCAATCGCCCGTACGCGAGGAAGGCCATGAGCAGGCCGAGCATGCCGCTCAGGATCAAGGGCGCCGTCTCACGGCATTGGACGTGCACCCAGATGAACACGAGGCTCTCGCAGGCCAGGAGCGCGGCCGACAGGGCGGTCAAGCGCGGAAGCCAGTGGAAGGCGGTGGGGACGATGAGCCCGACGGTGCACACGAGCTCCAGGATGCCCAGGGCCATCCAGGCGCCCCGTGGCAACGCACGGAAGGAGGGGACATCCTGGCTCACCTTCTCGAACAGGAAGACCTTCATGACGCCTGATGCGCCGTACACCAGCGCGGCCAGGATCTGCAAACCCCACAACAGCCCATTCATCCTGCCCTCCTCACCTCGTTGCCAGGCGGCCCTCCCGCAACCCCTGGGCCGCGGTGTCAGGTGCCCTCAGCCCCACACCCGCTGGCCAGCGACCCAGGTGCCGAGGACCTGTCCAGGGAGGCTCCAGCCCTTGAAGGGCGTGTTGTAGGACTTGGACTGGATGAAGGCGCGGTCGACCTGGACCTTCGCATTGGGGTTGAAGAGCACGAAGTCGGCGGGGGCGCCGGGCTTCAGGCTGCCCAGGCCCTGGCGGTCGAGGTGGAAGACTTTGGCGGGCCCCCAGGCCAGCAGGCTGATGGCCTTGGCGAGGCTGATGATGCCGCGGTTCACCAGCAGCTCCAGGGTGAGGGGCAGGGCGGTCTCCAGGCCGATGACGCCGAAGGCGGCGATGGGCAGTTCCACCTCCTTGTCGTCCCAGCCATGGGGCGCGTGGTCCGTGGCGATAGCGTCCACGGTCCCGTCGGCGATGGCTTCCAGCACTGCCTGGATGTCGGCCTCGGTGCGGAGCGGCGGATTCATCTTGTAGTCGCTGTCGAACTTCATCAGTTCCTGGTCCGAGAGGGCGAAGTGGTGCGGCGTCACCTCGCAGGTGACGCTGAGTCCGCGGGCCTTGGCCTCGCGCACCATCCGCATGGAGCCCTTCGTGCTGAGGTGGGCCAGATGCAGGTGGCCGCCGGTGTGCTCGGCCAGCACGATGTCGCGCGCCACCATGGCTTCTTCGGCGGCTGCCGGAATGCCCAGGCAGCCCAGGGACGCGCTTACCGCCCCCTCGTGCATGTAGCCCTTCCCGGCCAGGTCCCGGTCCTCCTCATGGGCCACGACGGGGACTTCCAGCCAGCGTGTGTATTCCAGGGCCCGCCGCATGAGGGATGCGTTGCTGATGGGCAGGCCGTCGTCGGAGAAGGCCACGCAACCCGCGGCTTTCAGCGTGCCCATGTCCGCCAGCTCTTCACCCTTCATCTCGCGGCTCACGGTGCCAATGGGGAAGTAGCGGCAGAGATCGGCCTTGGCGGCGCGGGTGAGCATCATCTCGGTGATGGCCACACTGTCGTTCACGGGCTTGGTGTTCGCCATGGCGCACACGGCGGTGAAACCGCCCGCCACCGCTGCCCGGCTGCCGGTCTCGATGCTCTCCTTGCGCGTCTGGCCCGGCTCGCGGAAGTGCACGTGCAGGTCCACGAAGCCCGGCGCCAGCACCGCGCCGCCGCCGTCCAGGACCTCGATGCCATCGCGAGTCGGGATGGCCGCGGCCCCCGTGGCGATGGCCTCCACCTTGCCGTCCGTCACCAGCAGCACGCCCGGACCGTCGAGGTTCTGGGCGGGATCGACCAGGCGGACATTCTTCACGAGGAGGGACATGGGAACTCCGGAGGTGGCTTCAGATCTAGTTTGGGCTGGCAGGCCTCCGCTGTCAGCTGCCAGTGGCCGACACCGGCTGGCTCCTACTCCATCCGGTAGTTCGGCGCTTCCTTGGTGATCATCACGTCGTGGGCGTGGCTTTCGCGCAGACCGGAGCCGCTGATCTCGACGAAGGTGGCCTTCTCCTGGAAGTCGGCAATGCTCTTCCCGCCGCTGAGGCCCATGCCAGCGCGGAGGCCGCCCATGAGCTGGGTGACCAGGTCGCCCATCTTGCCCTTGTAGGGCACCTGGCCCTCGATGCCTTCGGGCACGAGCTTGGTGTCGTCCTTGCCTTCCTGGAAGTAGCGGTCCTTGCTGCCCTGCTTCATGGCACCCAGGGAGCCCATGCCGCGGTAGGCCTTGAAGGTGCGGCCGCCGTAGAAGATTGTCTCGCCCGGGGCCTCGTCGGTGCCGGCGAAGAGGCTGCCGATCATCACGGCGCTGGCCCCCGCGGCGATGGCCTTGGCCACGTCGCCGCTGAACTTGATGCCGCCATCGGCGATGCAAGGCACGCCGGCCTCGCGGCAGGCGCGGCTGGCTTCGGCCACGGCGGTGATCTGGGGCATGCCCGCGCCGGTGACGATGCGGGTGGTGCAGATGGAGCCGGGTCCGATGCCGATCTTCACGGCGTCGGCACCCGCGGCGCAGAGGTCCTTCGCGCCCTGGTAGGTGGCCACGTTGCCCGCGATGAGCGACACCGCCGGGTGGGCCTTCTTCAGTGCCTTCACGGCGTCCAGCACGCCCTGGCTGTGGCCGTGGGAGCTGTCCAGGCAGAGCACGTCCACCTGGGCCTCCACCAGCGCGGCGGCGCGGTCCAGCAGGTCCTTGCCCACGCCCACGGCGGCGCCCACCCGAAGGCGGCCGAAGCCGTCCTTGCAGGCGTTGGGGTACTCGATGGACTTCTCGATGTCCTTGACGGTGATGAGCCCCTTCAGCTGGCCCTGGCCGTCCACCACCAGCAGCTTCTCGATGCGGTGCTTCTGCAGGATGGCACGGGCCTCCTGCAGGGTGGTGCCCACGGGCACGGTGACGAGGTTGTCCTTGGTCATGGCTTCGCGCACGGGGATGTCCCAGCGGGTCTCGAAGCGGAGGTCGCGGTTGGTGAGGATGCCCACCAGCTTGTGGCCTTCCACCACGGGCACCCCGCTGATGCGGAACTTGGCCATGAGGGCCTCGGCATCGCGGATGGGGGCATCCGGCTCGATGGTGATGGGGTCGGTGATCATGCCCGACTCGCTGCGCTTCACCTTGTCCACCTCCTCGGCCTGGCGCTCGAAGCTGAGGTTCTTGTGGACGATGCCGATGCCCCCCAGCTGGGCCAGGGCGATGGCCATGCGGCTCTCGGTGACCGTATCCATGGCGGCGGACAGCAGGGGGATCCGCAGGGTGATGTCGCGGGTCAGGCGGGTGCCCAGATCCACCTGGTTGGGGTGGAGCTCCGAGTAGCCCGGCACCAGCAGGACGTCGTCAAAGGTCAGGGCGCGCGGCAGGGGCAAGGTCAGCATGGGGATTCCAGGATCCGGACCCGCGGCCTGCGGGACCTTGCAGCCCATGGTCTCATGGCGCCGGGGCGGCTTCCACCCTCAGGGGATGCCCACAGCGCAAACCATCTGCCGCTGGGCCCTGCCAGGGGCCCCAGGCGACGCAGTCGGTCTGTGCACGCTCGCACCGCGGCTGGAAGGGGCAGCCGGGCGGCCGGTCCTGGGGCGCGGGCAGGAAGCCGGCTTCATCGGTGGGCTGGCGCCGGGCGGCTTGCAGCAGTCGGGCGGTGTAGGGATGCCGGGGCGTCGTCAGCAGCCTGGCCACGGGACCCGCCTCCATGGGCGCGCCGCCGTACAGCACCAGCAGGCGCTCGCATGCCTCGGATGCGACAGCCAGGTCGTGGGTGATCCACAGGAAGCCCAGGCCCCGTTCCAACTGCAGGTCCCTCATCAGTCCTAGGAAATCCTTTTGCACCAACGGATCCAGGGACGTGGTGGGCTCGTCCAGCACCAACAGCTCCGGGTCGCAGGACAGGGCCATGGCGAGGCAGAGGCGCTGGCGCTGCCCGCCGCTGAGCTGGTGGGGGAAGCGGGCCAGGAAGGCCGCCTCGCTGGGCAGCCGCAACCGCTCCAACAGGGGGTCAAGGCGCCGCAGAGCCGCGCCCTGGCTTTCCTTCCGGTGGATGCCCGGCAGGAGGGACAGGTGCTCCCCCAGGGTGAGCAGGGGGTTCAGGGCCCCCAGGGGATCCTGGGGAACCCAGGCCAGCCTGGCGCCACAGATGGCATCCCGGGCCGGGCTGGGCCGATCCAGGCGGCTCCCGAAGGCGCTCAGGGCCCCGCTGGACTGGAACACGCCAGGCGGCAGCACGCCGAACAGGGCCCGGGCAAGCAGGCTCTTGCCGGAACCACTCTCCCCGGCCAGGCCCAGGCGCTCTCCCGGGGCCAGGGTGAGGCTCAGGGGCCCCAGCAGGGGCACGCCATCCGCCCGCTGCAGGACCAGTTCCTCGACGACCAGGGACATGCCCAGAGGATTGCATGGAAGTGATGGCTGTCAAAGGAGTTCCAAAGTGCACGCAGATAGGCCTTGACGCCCTCCGGGGCGGTCCTAACCTTGGTCCACCCGATCACCCCGCGGAACCTGAACCGGTCCCGCCATGGCATGGAGGAGTCATGGATTTCCTGCGCCCAGAACTTCAGGAGCGCCTGATGAAGGAACACTTTGAATTCCGCAAGCTCATGGAAGAACACAAGTCCGCGGACTCGCGGCTTGGTGACCTCCAGAAGAAGCCCAGCCTCTCCGCCAAGGAATCCCTGGAAGAAGTTGAGCTGAAGAAGATCAAGCTGCGCGCCAAGGAACGCATCTATCACATCGTGCAGGAGGCCTCCAAGCGAGCCGAACAGTAGGCCGCCTCACTCACAGGAGAAGCCCCGGGAATCGGCCCGGGGCTTCGTTTTTTCGGCGGGAGCTGCGCCCTAGAAAGTGATGCCGGCGAAGAAGCTGAAGGCGGTCCGCGGAGCCAGGCCGCGACGCATGTCCTCGGCGTCCACATATTGGGTGTCCGAGTAGGTCTTCACCTTCTTGCGGGTCAGGGCCACCGAGCCTTCGACGCCGATCTGCGGCTTGACGCGCGCCGAAACGGGAATCGTGAAGGTGAGGGCCGCCCGGGCCCAGGGCCGGTCGTAGATGGTCGTCTCGGAGTAGCCCTCCTCCACCACCACGCCAGCGGGCATGAAGGCTGTGAAGCGCTCGATGCGGAGATCCAGGCCCGCGCTGAGGGACACCGCCGGGCCGAGCTTCAGGGCGTAGCTGAGGCCGGGGCCCCACCAGCCGTATTCAAGACCCTGCTGGGTGAAGTCGGCAGTCAGGGTCGGGCTGACGGGGCCGCTGTAGGTGAGTGGGCTTTTCTTCTTGGCCCGGACTGCCAGCTCGACATTCCAGGTGGCCGCGTCGTCGATGCCGAGGGAGAGGCGCAGGCCCCAGGAGGTCTGGTCCTTGGGCTGATCTTCCGTGGTGTAGGTCTGGCCTCCTTCGACGACGAAGAGCACGGGGCTCTTGTGGAAGGTGGTGCGCTCCCCAAACAGCTGGACCTTGGCGCGGGGGGCCTCCTCAGCCACCAGGGGTGCCGAACAAAGGGTGGCGAGGGTGGCGAGGGTGGCCAGGCGCATGGAGGCTCCAGAAGGAGCGACCATCTTAGCGGGGGATTTTGAGGTCATCTATCACAAGCCCTGGATCCAGCCTCTCCATGGACAGACTGGTTCGTGCTTGGATGGAATCGGTCCGGTGGCCCACTTGAACTGAGTTCTCGAGGCGCCGATGGCGGCGGTTCGCCTGGATGGAGCCAGCCCTTGATCGGCGGCCACCGGTGTCAGCCGGGTTTCAACGTCCGTAGGTCAGGCGGGACAGAACCTCGGGCGATAAGGCTCTCCCACCCAGTACACCAACTCCAGCAGTTCACCCACATCCCAGAGCAGCATGTCAGCCCGGGCGCCAGGATGCAGATGGCCGAGGTCGCCGCGGCGCAGGCTGCGCGCCGCATGGAGCGTCATGGCGGTGAAGGCCTCCTCGAAGGTCATGCGCAACTGCAGGCAACCCAGGCGCAGGATGGTGAGCGGATCCACGCAAGGGCAGGAGCCAGGATTGAAGTCCGTGGCCAGCGCCACGCGGCAGCCCGCCTCGATCATCTTCCGGGCCGGCGCCCAGTCGCGCATGCCCAGGAACAGCGTGGTGCCCGGCAGCAGCACGGGCGTCACGTTGGCGGCCGCCATGGCCTTCATGCCGGCGTCGCTGCAGAACATGAGGTGGTCCGCGCTGGCGGCGCCCAGTTCGGCGGCCAGTTCGGCGCCGCCGGTCCAGGTGAGCTCATCGGCGTGGATGCGGGGGATCAGGCCGAGCCGTTTCCCCGCTTCGAAGATGCGGCGGCCCTGCCCGGCGCTGAAGACGCCGGTCTCTACGAACACATCGCAGAAGCGGGCCACGCCGGGATGGCGGCACACCAGCTCCGGCAGCCACTCCTCGGCCACGGCACGGGCATTGGCCTCGGCATCGCCGGCGAACTCCGGTGCCAGGTCATGGGCGGGGAGCAGGGTCACATCCAGGCTCCAGCCGCGGCGCATCAACTCGGCATAGGCGGTCGCGAGGCGGGATTCAGCCTCCAGCTCCAATCCATAGCCGGTCTTGCACTCGAGGTGGACGACGCCCCGCTCGTGGAAGGCCCGCAGGCGTTCCTCGCCCAAGGCCACCAGCTCCTCGACCGTGGCGCTCCGGGTGGCGCGAACGGTCTCGCGGATGCCACCGCCCTCGGCGGCGATCTGCTGGTAGCTGGCCCCGGCCAGGCGCCGGTTGAATTCACCGGATCGGTTGCCCCCGAAGAGCAGGTGGGTGTGGGGATCCACGAAGCCAGGCGTGGCCCAGGCGCCGCCCCCATCGACCCTGGGGGCGTCTGCCCAGGCCGCGGGCAGGTCCGCGCGGCGGCCCAGCCAGGCCACCCGGCCGCCTTCCAGGGCCAGCGCCGCGTCCGGGACGCGGTCCACAGCCCAGGCCCGGGCGGGATCGGGGGTCAGCAGACCCCGGAGGTTCACGAGCACGCGACGATCCGACATGGGATCAGTCTGCCACTGAACGAGACTGTAAAAAATCACGCCCAGGTCCCTTGCGGCTGGGGCGCGGCTTGGTAGGATCGCTCGACACCGGAGGTGCCAGTGCGGGGCAGGGGAACGGGAATGCGACACCTCGCGCAGGGATCCTGCGTGCTTGCCCTCGGCCTGACGGCTCAGCTGGCCTGGGCCCAGGGGCCTTCGCCCATTCCGGCCTGGGCCTCGGAGCGAATTCGCGGCTGGAGCGTCTCCCGCTACGATGCGGCCGGCAATCAGCAGTGGACCGGAAAGAAATGGGACCAGGCCACCTGGGGGGATCAGCTCGCCGAGGCCCGCCACCGGTTGCGGAGCGCGCAGGATCGGCGGGCGGCCCTGTGGGCCCTGACGGCCTGGCCGGTGGACCAATGGGATGACGCCGCACTGAAGACGGGGGGAGCCGAGGCCGCGCAGTTTCTCTACCAGCGCGGCTACAAGCAGTGGGGCAAGGACCCCTTCGCCTACCTGGGCTCTCCAGATCGCCTGGAGCGGCCCTGGACCCACGGACTGGGCCTGCACCTGGACAAGGGCGCCTGGCGTTTCCAGTGGATTCCCAGCCCGGCCCTGTTCACGCAGGCGGGCCAGGCGGCGCTGCCCAAGGGCCTTGAGCAGGCTGCTCAGCCCGGTGTGCTCATCCACCTGAAGCAGCTTCGGCCTGGGCTGGAGAAGCTGGTGGCCCTGGCGGGTGGAGCGGGCGCGGCGGCCAACGGCGCACCTTCGGGTCTGGTGCCCGCCCTGGCCCAGGGCAGTCGCCTGGGTTTCGCCGTGCGGCACCTGGAGCCCTGGCTGAAACAGGCCTCGCCGGCGCTCGAACCGCTGGCGAACCGCGAGGCCTGGGTGATGCACTACGGCACGGAGCGCGAAGGCGGCCGGAACCTGCAGGGCACCCTGGTGTTCATTCCCGGCGACCTGCCGACCCGCACCCAGCTGATGATGACGCTGCTCAAACTGAACCCTCTGAGTTCGGGGGCCCGCAGCCGCGTCGTGAAGTGGTCTGGCCCCGGTGCCACCACGGAGGTCCAGCAGCTGCGCGGCTCCGGCGGCGTCTTCCACCTCATTCAGAAAGCCGAGGGTACCTGGATCAGCGACCGCGAGGCACCCCTGCGCGCCCTGCTGTTCCCGGGAGCCGAACCCACCCTGGGCGAACGGCGGGAGTGGGCCCGGGTGGCGCTCTCGGCCATGGCGCCGGATACGGAGCTCTCCTTCTGGGTGGCTCCTCGCATCGGCGCGGATGCCGCTTTTGAGATCCAGGCCATCCGCCGCCGCCTCGCCAATGCCCAGCAGGGCACCTGGCCCAATCCCTTCGTGGCCAAGGCCGCGCCCCGCACAGGAGCCCTGACCGTGGCCCTGGGCGCGGGGCCCACCGAGAAGCTGGTGGAGGCGATCCTGCGCGTGGATGACGCCAGCGAATTCCGCCTGCCCCAGATGCCCGAGTTCGCCAACGGTGGCCAGGCGCTCAATCCCGCGCAGCTGAAGGCCTATCAGGAGGCCCTGGCCAGGGCCCAGGAGCGCCAGCGCCAGCGGACCTCGCTGCGCCAGGATGCTGTGGCCCTGCAGGCCTGCCTGGACCTTCGCGGTGCGGCCCTGTTCTGGAATGGCTGGGTGGGTGCTCCGGCGCTGAATCCTGCGGAGAAGGCCTCGCTGGCGGAGCTGGCCCGGCTGCGGCGCGAGGACCCGTGGCGGGCCATGCAGGCCCAGCGCGACGGCAAGATCGAGGCCTTTGGCGGTTTCGGCGAGCCGGGGATGGTGCCCAGCCTGGCCCTGGCCCTGCCCGTGCAGGGTGTGAAAAAGGTCCAGGTGGAGAACCTGCTGAAGAAGCTCACGCCCCGGCTCTTCAAGGGCCAGAATCAGAAGCAGGCCTTCGGCAGCGCCGAGTTGCACCGCGTCATGACCGCCCAGGCCTTCCGGCCCGCCTGGACCCTCGTGGCCGACACCCTGGTGCTGGGCACGGACGAGGCTGCCGTGAAGGCTGTGGCCGCGGGCCTGCAGGGCCAGGCGCCCACGCTGGCTGACAGCGACTCGAAGGCCTGGGCCCGCATGGAGCTGGATGGCGCGCGTACCGCGAAGGAACTGGAGAACCTGCTGCTGGCCTTCCTCCGCAGCCGCACCGGCAGCGGCTGGTGGATCGGCGAAACCGCCACCGGTGATGAGGCCGCCGCGGAACTCGCCTTCAGCCTCGGCCCCTTTCTGGGCGCGGTGAAGGCCATGGGACCTGTCCGGATCGACTGGAACTGGACCCCTGGGGGTCTGGAGGGACGCTCGCGATGAAGGCCGGTCCCATCCTGGCGGCGGCTTCGGCCGCGGTCTTGGCCGCCTTCGCGGCCCTGGTCCCCGTCCGCCATGGGGTGGTGGTGGAGGCCAACCCCGCCAACCCTGTGCGCCATGTCCGGGTGGAGAGCCGCAGCCTGCTCGGTCTGAGGCGCCCGGGCTGGGGCGTGGCTTTCTCCGGGGCTCCGGCCTGGGGTGGCGCCGCCGCTGGCTTCTACTTCACCGCCGAGCATCCGGTCGTGGTGGCCGTCACCGCCTGGCCGGGGTTCCGGCAATCCCTGTCCATCGCGCCGACCGCGGCGGCCTTCCCCGCGGCTCTTGGCGAGGAAGGGGATCGCGAGGCCTTCCGAACCTGGTTCGTGGCGCTGCTGGAGCAGCAGCTGGAGGGACCCAGCCCCGCTTGGGAGCCCGCCCAGCGGGACTGCTCCGGCCTGCTGCGGTTCGCCTTCCGGGAAGCGCTGGCGAGCCACACCGCTGCCTGGCGTGAGCGCGTGGCCTTCACCATCGGCGCTCCCGGGCAGGATCCGTCGCCCGCCTTCGCCCAGGAATGGCGGGCCGGCTTCCCGACACCGGAGGGCCGCCAGCCCTTCGCCCGGGGCCTGTACCTCCGCCGCCTGGCCTGCACGCCCGTGGGGCGGGACCTGCAGCTGGCGCGGCCCGGCGATCTGATCTTCTTCGCCCGGGGCGGGGCCCACGCCCAGCCTGACCATGCCATGGCCTTCGTGCGACCCGACGTGGATGGTGCGCCCATGCTGCTCTACCACACCGGGCCCGAAGGCAGCGGCAGCCTCCGGCAGGCGGGCGAGCTGCGCCGCGTGCGCCTGGACGACCTGCTGCACCACCCCGATCCCGACTTCCGCCCCCTGCCCGAGAACCCCGCCTTCCTGGGCCTCTACCGCTGGCGTCTGCTGGCGGGCGAGGCCCCCGATGCTTTCACCCCAAGGTCCTGACATGCGCTGGTTCCGCTCCGCCCTCACTCTGCTGCTCCCCGCGGTTCTGCTGCTGCCCACCCTGGGCACGGCGCAGAAGCGCGCGGCCGAAGGTCCCTGGCGCGAAGGCGGCTGGACCGGCGCCTTCGCCACCCTGCGGCCCACACTGCCGGGGAAGCCCGGCCAGCTGGAGGCCGCGGGTCCCATCCCCTCCGAGGCCCGCATCCGCATCTACCGCGTGGAGGACCCGGACACCTTCCTGAAGAAAGTTCTGCTGGAACGCAGCACGGCGGCGGCCGAAGGCGGGCGGGGCGTGCAGGATCCCCTCGATGTGCTGCGCGAGGCGGTGCTCTGGGGTGGCCGACGCGCCTTCGTCACCGTGCATCGCACCGCCACCCAGGTGCTGCGGGACGCGGCCAAGCAGACGGATCGCCTGACCTCGGCCAAGACCAGCCCCGCCCGGGTGCGAGAAGGGTCGGCCCTTCCGCTGGAGGGCCAGCCTGGGATCACCTTCGTGACGGAGCTTGTGCCCAAGGTGAGTGAGGACATCGCAGGCAGGAAGGGGCGCGAGGACGATGAGTCCGGCGATGAGGGTTTCCTCAGCCGCGTGGAGCTTCCCGCCCAGCCCGCAGGCCTGTACCTGGTCGAGGTGCTGCGCGGCACGGATGCGGCCTATGTCCCCTGGATGGTCACAGACCTAGCCCTGCTTTCGGAGCAGGATGGGGCGAAGCTGCGCGTGCAGGCCGTGGACGCCCGCGATGGGGCCGTGAAATCGGGCGCGGTCGGCCAGCTCATGGAGGGAACGAAGCTGCAGGCCCTCGCCTTCGACGCCACTGGCCGGGCCGAAGCCCCCGTGACGCCCGGGGTGCGCCGGGTGGTGCTGGCCCGCAGCGGCGCCAGCCTGGCCATCCTCGCCAGCGAGGGGCAGAGCGCGGCCTCGGTGCGCCAGCGCCTCTACGCCTTCACGGAGCGCCCACTCTACCGCCCCGGCCAGGAGGTCTTCGCCAAGGCCATTCTGCGCAGCGTGCAGGACGGCGAGAACCGCGTGGTGAATGGTGCCCAGGCCCTGGCCTTCACCGTGCTGGATCCTGAGGACACCAAGGTCACCGAGGGCCAGGCCAAGCTCCTGAACGCGGAGACCGGCACCTATGCCGCCCAGTTCCCGCTGCCGGGCGCAGGGCGCCTGGGGCTCTACCGCATCGTCTTCCAGGGTCCTCAGGGACCGGGCCAGGCGGAGTTCAAGGTGGAGCAGTTCGTGAAGCCCGCCTTCGAGGTGAAGGTGACCACGGAGAAGACCAAGGTGGGCCTGGGCGATGCGCTGTCCTTCCACGCGAATGCCCGCTACTTCTACGGCGCCGCGGTGCGCGGCGCCAAGGCGGACTGGTTCCTCTACAAGGTGGTGCCGCCCAAATCCAAATGGATCTGGGACGACGAGGACTCGGGCCCCGCGCCGGAATTGATGGAGAGCGGCCAACTGGAGCTGGACGCCGAGGGCCAGGCCGACCTCCCCAGCTTCAAGGCCGAGAGCGATGGCCTCTGGCGCATGGTGGTGAAGGTCGCGGATGCCGCGGGCCAGCGCAACAGCGGCCAGGCCCAGGTGCGCGCCGCCGCCGGGGATCTGGTGCTGATGGTCGCCGCGGACCGGCAGGTGGCCTTGCCGGGCAAGCCCTTCCAGGTGACGGCGCGGGCCCTGGACCTGGACGGCAAGGAGGTGCCCGGCGTGGCCATCGCCCTGCGGGCCGCCCGCATCGTGGCGCTGAAGGACAGCGCCTACTGGTGGTCGCGACCCAGCGCCTTGAAGCCCGGGGAGACCGTGGCCTCGGCCGCGGGGCCGCAGGCCATGCTGAGCATCCCCGAAGGCGGGGCCTTCCTGCTGGTGGCCGAGGCGAAGGATTCCAAGGGCCGGCCGGTGGTGGCCCAGCGGCAGATCACCGTGGCCGCGGAAGGCACGCCGCTGCCTGCCGTGCCTGATCTGCGGGCCGCCGCCGACAAGCCCGAATACCAGCCGGGGGACACCGCCCGGATCCTCGTGCAGCTGCCCCGGCCCAAGCTGACCCTGCACTGGGCCATCGAGCACGAGGGCCTGGGCCAGCGCCAGAGCCGCGCCGTGCCGGGCACCACGGCCCTGGTGGAGATCCCCATCACTGCGGCCATGCAGCCCAACGTCTGGGCGGTGTTCGAAATCGTGGCCGAGGGCCGCCGCCAGATGGTGGAGGTTCCCATCCGCGTTCCCAAGCGGGACCGCCGCCTGTCCGTGGCCGTCACCACGGATCGGGAGCGCTACCAGCCCGGCCAACCCATGAAGGTTTCCGTGGCTGTCACGGACGCCGCGGGGAAGCCCGCCGCCGCCGACCTCAGCGTGGGCGTGGTGGACGAGGCCATCTATGCGCTCAGCCAGGAGCTGCATCCCGATCCGGTGCGCTTCTTCCATCCGACGCGCCGGCACGGTGTCCTGCGTTCGGGATCCACGGACTGGAGCTTCCACGACCTGCTGCGCCGGCAGCGCCCCGTGTGGAGTCTCAAGCAGACCAAGCGCGGCGACTTCAAGGCCGACGACGACGACAAGGTGCGCCAGAACTTCAAGGACACGGCCTCCTGGACGCCCTTCGTGGCCGCGGGCCGCGACGGCAAGGCCAGCGTGGACCTGGTGCTGCCGGACAACCTCACGGCCTGGCGCGCCACCGCGACCGCGATCACCAGCGACACCAAGGTGGGCGTCGGGCGCAGCTCCAGGCCATCATCCAAGCCCCTGCAGGTGGCGCTGACGCTGCCACGGACGCTGAGCGTGGGGGAGGAGGCCCGGGCCATCGCCCTGGTGCGCAACCTCTCCGGCCAACCCATCACCGGAAAGATCAAGCTGGAAGTCCAGAACGGCCGCTTGGCCGGCACGCCCGAGGGCACCTTCAGCCTGCAGGACCAGGGCGAGTACCGCTTCGCCCTGCCGCTGTTCTCGGACAAAACGGGACCCCTGACCGTCACCGCCCGCGTGGAGGGCGGCGGACTGAAGGATGCCGAGCGCCAGCGTGTCACCGTCCAGGACCAGCTGGTGCCCGCCTCCCAGTCGGGCTCGATCCTGCTGGACGGGGGCGCCCAATCCGTGACGATCCCCGCGCCCCCCGCGGCCAAGGGGGAGGCCATGCTGGTCCTCACGCCTGTCGGGAACCTGGAACACCTGGTGGCGCCTTCGCTGCCCTACCTCATCGGCTACCCCTATGGCTGCGTGGAGCAGACCCTGTCCAGCTTCGTGCCCAACCTGCTGGTGGCGGACCTGGTGAAGCAGGGCGCCATGCCGAACCTCGACTGGAAGCAGCTCACGGACCTGGACCGCAACATCCGCGATGGCGTGTTCAAGGTCTATGGCTACCAGCAGCCCAACGGCGGCTGGGGCTGGTACGCGCCCAACGACTTCGGCATGGAGGCCAACCCCCACACCACGGGCTACGCCATCCAGAGCTTCGCCACCATGAAGCGCCTGGGCTATGCCGTGGACGAGGGCGTCTACCGGCGGGGCCGCATGGCCGCGCTGAGCCTCTTCCAGCAGGTGGCGCGTCAGGCGGATCAGGGGGGCCGGGTGGCCGGATCAAAGAGTCCCGATCCCGAAGGCGATGCCGCGTTCCTGCTCATGGCCTTGGCCCAGACCGGCGAGCCCATCGCCGGGCTCATCGACAGTTCCGCCGACAAGGTGCTGGCCGGGAAATGGGGTGGCACCCATGTCCACGCCATGGTCGCCCTCGCGGCCGCTGCGGCGAAGCATCCCAAGGCCACCGCCCTGGCCGAGCGCCTGGAGCAGAAGGCCGTGCTGAAGGGCGGCCTCGCCCGCTGGGAGGGCCGCCGGGAGACCTGGTGGAGCTACAACTCCGGCGACATCGTCCCCACGGTGATGGCGCTCAAGGCCCTCTGCCTGGCGCGGCCCCAGTCCCCGCTGATCCGCCAGGGCGAAACCTTCCTGGCCTCGGAGTATCGTGGCTACGGCTGGTATTCCACCTGGAGCACGGGCCAGATCGTGGACCTGCTGCCCTACCTGATGAAGACCCGGAAGCTGGACTTCGGCCCGCTCTCCATCCAGGCGGCGATCCAAGGTGGGCCCTCCTTCGAGTTCAAGGAGCGTCCCGAGGCCCGGCGCTGGAACGCCCGGGAGCCGCGGGCTGGCAGCTACGCCATGGCCGAGCCGAAGCCAGTGACGGTCACGGCGGGCGGGAAGGGTCTGCTGGTGTGGACCTACGCCTACCAGGTGCCCGGCAGTGCCGCGGGGGTGCCGAAGGGTGAGGCCTCCTCGGCCCTGCGTCTCTCTGTGACCCGGAACCTCTGGCGCCTGAGGACGCCGCAGCAGACCGGGAATGCACGCCAGGGTTGGGTCCGCGAGCCCTGGACCGGCACCCTGAAGGCCGGCGAGGAGGCCTGGATGCAGGTGCAGTTCCGCACGGACCGGGATGCCGACTACGTGATGCTGGAAGTGCCCATTCCCGGTGGCCTCAACCCCACGGTGAAGCTGGAAGGCTTCGTGCTCGAGGGGAAGGCCTTCATCGAGGAGGGCTCGTCGGATGTCTGGACGAAGCCCCGAGTCGAGGTCCATCCGGACAAGGTGACCTTCCTCTTCCACCGGGCCTGGAGCTGGAACACGCACACGGTGCGCATTCACCTGCGGGCCGGCATGGCGGGCAGCTACCGCCTGCGGCCCGCCAAACTGAGCCTCATGTCGAACGAGGGGCAGTGGGCCACCTGCGATGGACTCGACCTCAAGGTGCAGGACGGAGGTGCGCGATGAGGCCGCTGGTGGTGTCTCTCCTGCTGCTGGTCACCCCGGGTCTGGTCGCTCAAAAGGCCGCCAGGCCCAAGGCCCCCCTGGCGGCCTCGTACGCTCCGGACCTCAAGCTCTGGCGCCTGGAGGTTGGGCCCGACCTCGGCGGCTGGTCCAGCGACCGCACCGTGAACCTGCGGATCAAGCTGGTGGATCCGAAGGATCCGGCTCCCCCCAAGGATGAGCCGGCGCGGCGGTACTACGACGACTACGAAGACGAGGGTGGCTACGATCCCGGCGGGGAGGACACCCGCACCGCCGAGCAGCTGCGCCAGGCCCGCCTGGAGCGGGAGGCCGAGACTGCCCGCCAGGCCTGGCGGAGCCGCGCGCTGAAGGTGTGGTTCAACGGCGCCGCGCTCAGCTGGTCTGTCCGCGTGGGGTACACCCTGAACACCGAGCTGACTGCCCAGAACGGCGAGAACCGGCTGGAGATCCTGGAGCCGGACTCGGGCCTCCGCGTGGTCCGAAGCTGGTGGGTCTCCACCGCGCGGACGCGGCTTCGGGTGGTGTCCATCCAGGCCAACGATGAATACACCGGCGGCAGCCTCCAGGTGCTGGAACCCGATGGCGCCGTGGCCGAGGGGGGCCGCCGCACGGCCTCCGGCGGCATGCTGCGCTGGTCCGGTGAGTACACCCACGACACGCCGCCGCCCGGCACCTACACGTTGAAGTGGAGGGGGGGCTGGCGGGGTGGCAAGCCAGCCCGCATCAAGGTGGAGGCCGTGCTCGATGGCGGCACCGACCAGGAGCGCCGCTGGACCTGGGAGCGCCTGATACTGCCCGGAGCCGGGACCGTGACCCTGGGGACCTTTGATGTGGAGCCTTAGGAGCTCGCTGCTGGCCCTCGTCGGCACGTTGCTGCTCTCCGCCCAGCCGGCTCCCGCTCTGCTGAAGGAGCCCGCCCTGAGACCGGGCGAAGGCTTCGCCATCACGCTCGGGGATGGAGAGGTGCGGAGCTACGGGGAGGTGAAAAAGGAGGCCCCCATGGGCAGCCTGGCCAAGCTGGTGTGGCTGCGCATGGAGGGTGCCGACTGGGCCAGCCGGAACGTGCGCTTCAAGTGCACGGGAGCGGCCGGTCCCTTCGTCTGCTGGAACCGGGAGGGGCATGGCCGCATGGACCTGGGCAAGGCGCTGCAGGAGAGCTGCAACCTGGCCTTCCTCTTCTGGATCGAGGATTCGCAGAAGCACTGGAAGGCCGACTACGGGGAAGCGGCGGCCCGGGTTCGGATGGAGGAGGTCTTCGCGCCCTTCCTGGGCCGCCGGTTGCCGCCTGGTGAAGGCCTGCCACCCCTGACAGCGGCCTGGGTGGGCGATGGGGATCTGCTGCGCACCAGCCCGGAGGGATTCCTGCGCTGGCTCATGGAGCCAGAGCAAGCCGAGGTGGTGAGCTTCGGGAAGCGGTTCCTGGCAGGCACCTGGGTGGAGTTTCAGGCCCTGTTTGGCAAGGAGGACTGGTGGTTCAAGACCGGCACCGCCCCCGTGCCCGGAGAGCCCGCGGCCACCAGCGCCTGGGTGGCGGGCGGGCACGGATCGGCCCTGGTGGTGCTGCACCTGCCTCGCGGGCGGGGCAAGGCGGAAGGATTGACCCGCATCCGCGAGATCCTGGGGCTGAAGGCCAAATGATCCTCCTGGTCGCGCCCGGGCCGCCCTTCACGCCGCCGACCTTCGAGGGGGATCCCGGGGCGCAGGTACCCCTCGAAGAAGCCCTCAGGGCCGCCCTGGCGGCCACAGGTGCCCAGGGTGCCTGGCCCGCGGGGCCATGGCGGGTCCATCTGCATGCCGATGCCGCCGCCTTCGAGCAGGCCACGGGCGCGCCGCCGGGACGCAGCGGCCAGTGGGTGGGCGAGGTCCTGCACCTGCGCCCCTGGGAACAGCTCAGGCGGCGCGACCTCGGCGCCATCCTGCGCCACGAGCTGACCCACCGGCGGCTGCGCCACCTCGGGTTGCGCCGCTGGGAGGAGGAGGCCCGCTGCCTCTGGGCCGAGTCCCAGCGGCGCCCGCCGAAGGCCTGGCCACCGGCGCCCATCGCCGCCTTGCAGGTTCGCCTGGACAGGGCTCTGGCCGGTGGCACCACGCGGGAGCAGGCCTGGGCCTACCGCTGGCTCCGCGCCTGGCTGCGTCGCGAGCCCCTGCCGCCGCCGCCGGTGCGGGTGCAGGAGCCCGAAGCCTGGAGGAAGGAGGCCCTCACAGCGGCTCCCTCCGTTACCGTGGTCTGGCCCGCCGAGCGGCTGCGGGGCCCGCTCACGGTGAACGGTCAGCGGCTGCCGCACCGCCTCGGAAGGACTTGGCGCTTCAATGGACGCGTGCGGTTCTCGGCGGAATTCCCTGTGCGCGACCTGCGGGGCCTGGTGCGGATCAGCGCCGAGGCCCGGGGCTGGCGCCTGGCCTGGACGGCGTCGAAGGCAGCCTGGATCGCGGCAGCCACCGAGGGTGAGCTGGGCACCGACGCGCCCTTCGAGGCCCGCCGTGCCTTGGCCGCCGTGCTGGGCCGTTGGTTGGAGGGCCATCCGCGACAGCATGAGGGGGGAGCGCTCTGCCCGCTCACCCACTGCGCCGTGGTGCGGGGCGCAGCCTCCACGGACACGGTGGGTGCCGTGGCGGTCTCACCGGAACTGAACCTGGACGGGGGGTGGGCCTTCTTCACCGGCTCGGCCGGTGGTCGTTCCCTCAGTCCTCGCGGGGTCTGGGGCGAGGGGCCCGGGGAGGCGGGAGCCGCCCTTGAGGTGCCCGGGGACCGCTGGGCCGCTTGGGAACGCACCCTCAGTGCGGCCCAGGTCGCGGCGCTCAAACGGGACGTGAAGCCCGGCGTCAAAGCGGGTCAGTCGGGCCTCCGACTGGGGGATTCCGGACCCTATGCCGTGGAGGATCTGCGCCTGGCCACGGGCCGGCGCTTCGGCTGGACCCTCTGGCCCAGCAACGCCTGCGAAGGCGAGCTCCAGCCGGACGGCTCGCTGCGCCTGCTTGGCCGCGGCTGGGGCCACAATGTGGGGCTCTGCCTGGCCACGGCCCGCTGGCGGGCCGCACAGGGCGCCACGGCCGAGCAGATCCTGGCCGAGGCCTTCCCCATCTCCTGGCGGCTGCCATGACCTGGTGGGTGTACCTGCTCCGCTGCGGAGACGGCTCGTTGTACTGCGGCATCGCCCTAGATGTGACGGCTCGACTGGAGCAGCACCGGGCGGGGACAGGTGCCAAGTACACGCGGGGCCGCGGACCGCTGGAGCTGGTCTACCGCGAGGCCTGCAGCTCGCGAGCGGAGGCCCTGCGGCGCGAGCGGGCGATCAAGCGGCTGCCGCGCGCGAAGAAAGTCACGCTGGTGGGCCATCGGTGACGGGGGATCGGGCCGTGGCAAGATGTGGAATGCGCCTGCTCACCGCCTCCCTGTGGCCCATCGCCCTCCTGCTTGCTTGCACCACTCCCGTGGTGGTGCGCCCGCCCGCGGATCGCGAGGCGCGGGCGGCGCTGGCCCTGGAGCAGGTGACGCGCCTGGGCCAGCCCGGGGACTGGCTGGTGATGCGCGGCTACCATGCGACCGACAACCTGGTGGCGGCGGTCACGGCGGAGCCCTTCAGCCATGTGGCCGTCCTTGATCTCGAGCGGAACCAGGTCATCGAGGCCGAGGGCAAGGGACTCCGCGCTGCGCCTTTGGCTGAGTTCATGCACCGCGCCCACCGGGTGATCCTCATGCGCCCCATGTGGGCCACCACCCCGGAGCGCCAGCGGGCCGCCGTGGAGAAGGCCCGGTCCCTGGTGGGCCGCCCCTATGATTTCACGGGCCTGATCGGGCTCAACGTGGCCGACCGCTACTACTGCAGCGAGCTGGCCGTGGCCGTCTACGCCCCCCAGGCCTCGCGGAAGGACCGGCTGCCCCTGGTCATTCCACCCGGGGACATGCACCACTGGGCCACCATCCTCTGGGACAGCGGGCCCGTGCCTGCGCCTTCCCGCTGACCCAGGCGCGATTCAGCGGCCCTTGGCCATCTCGCCCAACAGGCCCGCGGCGGCGGCCTTCGGGTCCTCGGCCTTGAAGAAGGCGTTGCCCGCCACGAGGGCGTCGGCCCCGGCGCGCACCAGGTCGCCGGCGTTTTTCATGCCCACGCCGCCGTCCACCTCGATGAAGAAGGGCACACCGCGCTCGGTGCGCAGGGCGTCCAGGCGCCGCACTTTGTCGAGCACGCGGGGAATGAAGCTCTGGCCGCCGAAGCCGGGGTTCACGCTCATGAGCAGCACGAAGTCGAAATCGCCGACCAGATCCACCAGCGTTTCCACCGGGGTGCCCGGGTTCAGCACCACGCCGGCCTTGCCGCCAGCCTTGCGGATGGCATCGAGGGTGCGGTGCAGGTGGGGATCCGCCTCCTGGTGGATGCTCACCCAATCGGCGCCGGCCTTCACGAAGTCGGCGGCGTAGCGCAGGGGCTCCACGATCATGAGGTGGCAGTCCAGGGGCAGGGCGGTGGCCTTGCGTAGGCTCTCCACCACGGGCAGACCGATGGTGATGTTGGGCACGAAGCGGCCGTCCATGACGTCCACATGCACCACCTGGGCCCCGGAGGCCTCGATCATGCGGAGCTCGTCGCCGAGGCGGGTGAAGTCGGCGGAGAGCAGGGATGGCGCGAGCAGGGGGGAGGCGGGGCGGAGGCTCATGGCTCTAGTGTGCCAGGGGGACTTCCGCCCCGTTCACCCACAGCCGTCCCGGCCGGACCTTGCGCAGGGCCTCCGGCGTGAGCTCGCCGAGGGGAACGTTCACCCACAGCAGGTCCGCCGCGGCGCCCTTGTGGAGGGTGCCCAGCTCCTTGGCACGGCCCAGGGTGGTGGCGTTGCCGGCGGTGTAGGCGCGGATGGCCTCCATGCGGGAGAGACGCTGGCCTGGCAGGAAGCCGCCCGGCGGATCACCCTGGGGATCCTGCCGCGTTTCGGCTGCGGCGAGGCTCACGAAGGGGTTGGCGTCCTCCACTGGGGCATCGCTGCCGAAGGCGAGCAGGGCGCCGCCCGCGGCGAAGCTGCGCCAGGGGAAGGCCTCGTCCACCCGCTCGGGGCCCAGGCGGGCGGGTGTCCAGCTGTGATCCGAGGTGCAGTGCACGGGCTGGACGCTGGCGACGATGCCGAGCTTCCCGAAGCGGGCCGCATCCTCGGCGGTGACGATCTGGGCGTGCTCGATGCGGGGGGGCAGGGCGCCCTTGCCCTTCTTCATGGCTGTGGCCAGCAGATCCAGGGCCGCGCGGTTGGCGGCATCCCCGATGGCGTGGATGGCGGGCTGATAACCCGCCCGCAGTGTGATAGCCGCATCCGCGCCGACCTTGGCGGGTTCGGTGACCCAGAGGCCCCTCGTTTCGGGCTCATCGGCGTAGGGCGCCAGCAGGCGGGCGCCGCGGCTTCCCAGCGCGCCATCCAGGTAGAACTTCACGCCCTGCACCTGGAAGAAGCCCAGCGGCTTGCGCTTGCCGGGGCGCAGCTCCCGCAGCATGAGGTCGTGGTCATGAGCCAGGTAGGCGAAGACGCGGATGGGCAGGGTTCCGGCCCCGGCCATGCGGCGGTAGGCCGCCAGCTCGCGGCCATCCACCCCCATGTCGGCCACGGCGGTGAAGCCCTCGGCCTGCAGGGCCAGGAGGCCAGCCCGGAGCCGGGCCTCCACCTCGGCCTCCGAGGGGGCCGGGATGTGCTTTGTCACTAGGTCCATGGCCGCATCTAGCAAGATCCCATTGGGTCGCCCGTAGCCGTCCTTCAGGATGCGTCCGCCCACCGGATCCGGGGTGTCGGAGCCAATTCCGGCGATGGCCAGAGCCGCCGTATTTACCCACACCGCGTGCCCATCCACCCGCTGGAGGCAGGCCGGGCGGGTGCCCAGCAGCGCATCCAGATCCAGGGCCCGGGGGAAGCCCTTGGCGGGCCAGCGGTTCTGGTCCCAGCCGCGGCCCTGCAGCCAGCCTTCGGGGTGCGCGTCGGCCCATGTCCGGATCCGCCCGAGGGTTTCCGGCAGGCTGTCCAGGCCCGAGAGATCGACCTTCCCTGCCAGGGACCCGAGGCCGCCCACATGGGCATGGCCCTCGATCAGGCCGGGCATGAGGGTGCCGCCAGGAAGGTCCACCCGCTGGGCCTTCGGATGGGACCGGGCGAGGGCCTCGACGGGGCCCACCGCCAGGATCTTCCCCTTCTGGACCGCGACGGCCTGGCCCTTCTGCGGGCCCTGGGCCGTCCAAAGGTCGGCGCCGGAGAAGAGCTGGACTTGGGCGGGGGGCGGGGGCGGCAGGGGCATGGGAACTCGCGGGTGGGAAGGGCCAGTGTAGCGTCCGGGCGCCTCCGGGGGATAAGGTGGATCCCATCGGAGGCCTCATGTACCAGAAGGATTTCCTCGAACAGGTGCGCGCGCAGCTGACGGTGAAGGAAGACCCGGCCAAACTGCGCGAGCGGACCTTCGAGACCAGCTCGGGCATCCCGCTCAAGAACAGCTACACGCCGGGGGACCTGGCTGAGTTCGATCCCCTCAGGGACCTGGGGGCGCCGGGAAGGTTCCCGTTCACCCGCCACGTGCAGCCCTCCGGCTACCGGGGCCGCCTCTGGACCATGCGCCAGTACGCGGGCTTCGCCACCGCCGAGGAGAGCAATGCCCGCTACCGCTACCTGCTGGAGCAAGGCACCACGGGCCTTTCCGTGGCCTTCGACCTGCCCACCCAGATCGGCATGGATCCGGACCACGAGATGTCCCTGGGCGAGGTGGGCAAGGTGGGGGTGAGCATCAGCTCCATCCACGACATGCGCCGCCTGTTCCAGGACATCCCCCTGGACAAGGTGAGTACCAGCATGACCATCAACGCTCCTGCGGCGGTGCTGCTGGCCCTGTACCTCGCCGTGGCCGAGGAGCAGGGCGTTCGGTTGGACCAGGTGAGCGGCACCATCCAGAACGACATCCTCAAGGAATACATGGCCCGGGGCACCTACATCTTCCCTCCGCGCCAGAGCCTGCGGCTCATCACGGACATCTTCGCCTTCTGCGCGGATCAGGTGCCCAACTGGAACACCATTTCCATTTCCGGTTACCACATCCGCGAGGCCGGCTGCACGGCGGCCCAGGAGATCGCCTTCACCCTGGGTGATGGCATCGCCTACGTGCAGGCGGCCCTGGACGCCGGCCTGAAGCTGGAGGCCTTCGCGCCCCGGCTGAGCTTCTTCTTCAACGCCCACAACCAGTTCTTCGAAGAGGTGGCCAAGTTCCGCGCCGCCCGCCGCCTCTGGGCCCGGATCATGAAGGAGCGTTTCAAGACGGACGATGCAAAAAGCCAGATGTTGCGTTTCCACACGCAGACCGCGGGCAGCACGCTCACGGCCCAGCAGCCGGACAACAATATCGTGCGCACCACGGTGCAGGCCATGGCCGCGGTATGCGGCGGCACCCAGAGCCTGCACACCAACAGCCGGGACGAGGCGCTGGCCCTGCCGACGGAGGTAAGCGCTCGCATCGCTCTGCGAACGCAGCAGATCCTGGCCTTCGAATCCCGCGTGGCCGACGTGGTGGATCCCTTCGCGGGGAGCTACTTCGTGGAGTCCCTCACCGATGAACTCGAAGCCCGCGCCAGTGCCCTACTGGCCAAGGTGGACGACCTTGGCGGCATGGTCAGCGCCATCGAGAAGGGGTTCCCCCAGCGGGAGATCCAGAACGCGGCCTACGCCTACCAGAAGGCGGTGGAGCAGGGCTCCCAAGTGGTGGTGGGCGTGAACAAGTTCACCGTGACCGGGGAGCCGAAGCCAGACCTGCTGCGGGTCGACGAGGCCCTCGGCGCCCAGCGCCGCGCCCAGATCGCCGCCGTGCGGGCGGGCCGCGATCAGTCCGCGGTGGATGCTCGTCTGGCGTCGCTGCGGGAAGCCGCAGCCGGAACCGAGAACCTGATGCCGCGCATCCTGGCGGCGGTGAAGGCGGAGGCCACCGTGGGGGAGATCTGCGACACCCTGCGAGGCGTGTTCGGGGAATACCAGGAACAGTTGGTGTTCTGATCAGGCTGGTTCTTCATTCTGGAAATAGGTGCAAATGCGGGCATCCGAATTGCATCTAACTGGCTGAACCTGTCCCGATCCCCGGGACCGCAGCCCCAGGAGGCTCCATGCGCACCCTCACCCTCATCGCCGCCGCGGCGCTGATGTTCGCCGTTCCTGCCCAGGCCAAGATGCCCTGGGTGAAGAAGGCCCAGGAACTCGGCCACGCCGAGATCAAGGACTGCAAGGCCTGCCACGTGGGCATGGCCAAGAAGGGCGGGGAACTGACCGAACGTGGAAAGTTCCTCGAGGACATGAAGGCCAAGAAGAAGGCCGCCGAGGTGGATCTGGCCTGGCTGAAGGAATACAAAGGCAAGTGATCGCCGAGCATGCCATATGAACCCCCCGGGGCGGCTTCGGCCTCCCCGGGATTCTGCAGGAGCCTTCTGGTTTGGTGACACCTGGGCCTACCTGTCATGCTTGCCTGCAACCAACCCCACCTTTCCAAAGCTTCGGAGGCTCCATGCGTCGCGCCCTGTCCGTCACCCTGATCCTGCTTCTCGCGGGCCTGTCAGCCCAGGCGAAGCTGCCCTTCGTCAAGAAGGCCAAGGATCTCGGCTTCGCCGAGATCACCGGCTGCCAGTCCTGCCATGTCGATAAGATGCCCAAGAAGGGGGCCTCCGATCCCAACGAGCGGGGCAAGTTCCTCCTCAAGATGAAGGCCGAGAAGAAGGCCGCCGAGGTGGACCTGGCTTGGCTGAAGGACTACAAGGGCAAGTGAACTGACGCACTCTCCCATTGGAGGCGCCGGATGGAGGAGTCCATCCGGCGCTTCTTGTTTCTGCCAAGAAAATCCAGGATGCCGACATTTGTCGTGACCTAAATCACCAGAAGGTCCTGTTTTGACGGGTTCTCAGGCTAAAGTTTAGAGGACTAACGAGGTGGCTATGCGTCTTCTGCTTGCTGGGTTGATGTCCGTGGTGATGTTCGCGGCTGCGCCGACGCCCAAGGACTGCACCTCCTGCCACGAGGTGGATCTCGTCGCCTTCGAGGCCTCCAAGCACGGCGGCATGGGCTGCGTGGGCTGCCACAGCAGCATCACCAGCCTGCCGCATGCCGACAAACCGAAGGCCGTGAACTGCGCCACCTGCCACGAGGACCAGGTCAAGGCCTACTCGAAAAGCGTCCACGGTCTGGCCAAACTGAACGGCATGGCCGACTCGGCCACCTGCCAGTCCTGCCACGGCTCCGCTCACAAGATCCAGTCCGGGAGCCAGCCGAGTTCCCCCGTGAACAGCAAGAACCTGGCGGACACTTGCGGGGCCTGCCACTCCAACCCCGACTTCCTCTCCAAGCACAAGATCCCCTTCGCCAAGCCGGTGGAAGCCTACCGGCTGAGCGTGCATGGCCGCGAAGTGGCCAAGGGCAACACCTCGGCGCCATCCTGCTCCAACTGCCACGGCAGTCACGACATCCTGGCCTCGAAGGATCCCAAGGCACGGGTGAACCGCGCCAATGTGGCCGATACCTGCGGGGTCTGCCACAACGATGTGCAGGCCATCTATGCAGACAGCGTGCACGGCCTGGCGGTCAAGCGCGGCTCCAACGATTCGCCTACCTGCACGGGCTGCCATGGCGAGCACAGCATTCTGGCGCCCAAGGAGGCGGGATCGCTGGTGAATCCCGCCCGCGTCTCCACGGTGACCTGCGGGCGCTGCCACGGCGACGAGCGCATGAACTCCCGCTATGACTTCGGCGACAAGGTGCCGGCCTTCCAGGACAGCTTCCACGGCCTCGCCATTCGCGGCGGGCAGAAGACGGCCGCCAACTGCGCCTCCTGCCACGGCGTGCACAATATCCTGCGCTCCGAGGACAGCCGCTCCACCATCAATCCCGCGAACCTCCAGAAGACCTGCGGCCAGTGCCATCCCGGCCTGGGCGAGAAGATCAGCCATGGGAAGGTCCACGTCCGCACCGCTGGCGGCGCCGAACACATCTCCGTGCAGTGGATCCGCTGGGCCTACTACGCGCTCATTCCCATGACCATCGGCTTCATGCTGTTCCACAACGGCCTCGATTGGCTCGCCAAGCTGCGCCGGCACAAGCCGCACCATGGCACGGGCGAGCAGCTGCCCCGCATGAACAAGATGTTCCGCATCACCCACGGCCTGGTGATGGTCAGCTTCATCGTTCTGGTCATCACCGGATTCGCCCTCAAGTTCCCCGAAGCGGGCTGGGTGCAGGCCATCGGCCTCCACGGCGCCGGAGTCGCGCGGGCCATCCTCCACCGCATCGCGGCGGTGGTGATCTCGGCGGCCACGGTCATCCATTTCGTGCACCTCGCCCTGGTCAAGAAGGACCGAGTGATCCTGGTCGAGCTGCTCCCCGGCTGGCAGGACGCCAAGGACATCGCCAATACCCTCCGTTACAACCTGGGCCTCATCGACAAGCGCCCCACTTTCGGCATGTTCGGCTATGCCGAAAAGATGGAGTACTGGGCCTTCATGTGGGGAACCGTGGTGATGGCCGTGTCCGGCATCCTGCTCTGGGCCCAGAACTGGAGCCTGCGCCGCTTCCCCACCTGGGTGCTGGATGCCGCCACCGCGGCCCATTGGTACGAGGCGATCCTGGCCACCCTGTCCATCCTGGTCTGGCACTGGTATCTGGTGATCTTCGATCCCGATGTCTATCCCATGGACCTGGCTTGGCTGACGGGCAAGGCCTCCGCAGACCACCTGCGCGAAACCCGGCCGGAATACTACCGGCAGCTCATGGAGAAGAGATCCACTGGGGCCGGTGAGGACCATTCCGGCCATTAATCGCCGGGAATTGTGACGCAGTTCCGCTTTTTTCAAACTACCCAAGAGTGGACAATATATCGGGACCCCATCCTGTGGGGTCCCGGTTTTATATCCCGTGCTGCCGTCCAAGGAGGCCCCATGAATTCGGATGTCCGATCCAGCGCCCATCCAGCCCCGAACCCGGATCGGTTCCAGTTCCCCTGGAGGCGCGCGCTCCCGGTGCTCCTGCTTCTGGCGGGACTCTTTGCCGCCCGGCCAGCTCAGGCCGCCCCGGGAAAGGCGAAGGAATCCTGCTACGACTGTCACAGTGACAAGGACATGACCAAGGACCTGGGCGGGGGGAAGACCCTCTCCCTGTTTGTCGACGAGGCGCGGTTCGGCAAGGCGGTGCACGGCTCTCTGTCCTGCAAGGACTGTCACGCCCAGATCCACAAGGACCATCCCGGCGATGGCAACCCAGTGCCGAAGGTCGCTTGCGGGAACTGTCACTCCGACCAGGACAAGGTCTATCAAGGCAGCATCCACGGCATGAGCAAGGCCATGGGAGCCTCGGCGGCGCCCGCCTGCACGGATTGTCATGGCAACCACTACATCGGCAAGGTGAGCCAGTCCGACTCGCCGGTCTACAAGATGAACCTGCCGACCACCTGCGCCAAGTGCCATGCCAACAAGAACATCACCGACGAGTACAAGATGCGCTACCCGGCGGTGGGCAGCCAGTACCAGGAGAGCATCCACGGCAAGGCGCTGCTGGTGAAGGGCCTCATCGTGGCCCCGAGCTGCAACGACTGCCATGGCGTTCACGACATCAAGCGCAGCGTGGACCGCAGCTCGCCCATCAACCACGCCAACGTGGCCAAGACCTGCGGCAAGTGCCATGTGAAGGTCGAGGAAATCTACGAGAAGAGCATCCACGGTCAGCTCCTGGCCAAGGGCGATCCACGTGGCCCTGTGTGCATCCAGTGCCACTCCGCCCACACCATCGAGACGCCCACCAGCGGCCACTTCAAGGCCGGCAGCGACATGGTCTGCGGCAAGTGCCACGCGGATCGCCTTGAGCACTACCGGGACACCTACCACGGCAAGGCCATGGCCCTGGGCAAGGCCAACGCCGCCAGCGCCGTCGCCGCGTGCTACGACTGCCACGGGCACCATGACGTCCGCCGCGCCGCCGATCCCGAGTCGCATCTGTCCCCGGCCAACATCGTCAACACCTGCAAGCAGTGCCACCCGAAAGCCACGACCAGCTTCACCAAGTACGCGCCCCATGCCAACCCCATGGACCGCAAGAACTACCCCATTCTCAACTATGTCTTCATTGTCATGACGGCCCTGCTCGTGTGCACCTTCGCCCTCTTCGGCGGACACACGCTGCTCTGGCTGTTCCGCTCCATCTGGCTCTACCGCCACGACTCCAAGCAGTTCCGGGAGGCGAAGGCCAAGATCCACGACGACGACGAGCAGTTCACCCGCTTCCAGCCCTTCGAGCGGTTCCTGCACATCCTGGTCGTCACGAGCTTCCTGCTGCTGACCATCACCGGCATGCCGCTGAAGTTCTACTACACCGACTGGGCCAAGGCGATCTTCAGCTTCTTCGGCGGCGCCGAAGTGGCCCGCACGCTGCATCATTTCGGCGCGGTCGTCACCTTCGTCTACTTCGTGCTCCACGTGACCACCATGGTGAGCCACCTGTGGAAGCGGCGCGGCTACCTGAAGGATCCTGAAACGGGCGCCTTCCAGTTCTCACGCCTGCTGAAGGCGATGGCCCACCCGGATTCCATGATTCCCACGAAGCAGGATCTGGCTGATTTCGTGGCCCACAACAAGTGGTTCTTCGGGAAGGGCCCGCGGCCCGAGTTCGACCGCTGGACCTACTTCGAGAAGTTCGACTACCTGGCCGTGTTCTGGGGCGTGTTCGCCATCGGCGTCTCGGGCCTGATCATGTGGTTCCCGGAATTCTTCAGCAAGTTCATGCCGGGCTGGATGATCAACGTCTCCCTCATCGTGCACTCCGACGAGGCACTGCTGGCCTCCGGCTTCATCTTCACGGTCCACTTCTTCAACACGCACTTCCGTCTGGAGAAGTTCCCCATGGATACGGTCATCTTCTCCGGCCGCATCTCCAAGTCCGAGATGCTCCACGAGCGCAAGCGCTGGTATGACCGCCTGGTCGCCGAAGGCCGCCTGGACGATTACCGGGTGAAGGACGAGTGGGAGGCCTGGAAGGGCATTGCCCGCAGCGCCGGCTACATCTTCTTCGGCATCGGCCTCGTGCTGCTCGTGCTCATCATCTACGCCATGACTTCCCGCCTCTCCCACTAGGGGGGAGGAGATGGATAAAGGGGCCCGGCTTGTCCGGGCCCCTTTGCCATTCAGAGGCCGTGTACCGGACCCCCGGCGCGCTGTGATGCTGGTCACTGAGGCGCCATGGGCCTTCCTGGGTCCTTCTGTGGCACAATCATGACAGTCCACCTCTGGCTCGATCTGGATGTCGAGTCCACCTCAGGAGTCACCATGCGCCGCATCACCCTGCTCACCGCCCTCCTCGCCCTGGCCGTCGCCCCCGTGGCCAATGCCAAGATGACCACCGTCAAGGGTGCCAAGTGCACTGCCTGCCACGAGGGCACGCCCAAGGACAAGAAGTTCAACCCTGCCACCGTCAAGATGCTCGCGAAGTACAAGGAAGCCCAGTGCAAGGAATGCCACGGCTTCGCCGATGGCAAGCTGACTGTCACCAAGAAGTCCCTGTAATTCCTGCCTGACCTGAAAACCGAGAGGGCTGGCCTGCGAGGTGTTCGCAGACCAGCCCTCTCGCTCGTGAAAGCCTAGAGTCCGAGCAGGGCGCGGGCCTCCGCCTCCATCCGGTCCAGCAGGGCCGAGTCCGTGCGGCTCTGGAGGTAGACCTTCAGCTTGGGCTCCGTGCCGCTGGGCCGGAAGGCTGCGAAGGCGCCGCTCTCCAGGCGGAACTTCAAGGCGTTGCTCGCGGGGATGGGCAGGGCGACCGCTCGGCGGTCGGGCCTGTCCAGGATCGTTTCGCTGCGGCCCTCGCTGTGCCACAGTCCGGTCTGGAAGTCCTCCCAGCTGACAACCCTTTCACCCCCGAAGGTGGCCAGGCCAGCGGTCCGGATGCGGCCCATGGCCTCGGCGAAGCGCTTGGCACCCCCGGGGCGGGGATCCTCAAGGTTCACCAGGCGGTTGTGGAAGGTCCCCACCCGTGCCATGAGGGCTTCCACCGCTTCGAACAGGGTCTGCCCTTTGGCCTTGTAGTGACCGGCCATTTCCGCGACCACCAGGGCGGCTGTGACGCCGTCCTTGTCGCGCAGGCTCGGAGGCAGCAGCATGCCATAGCTCTCCTCGGCGCCGAAGGCGTAGGCCTCACCCAGCTGGTCGAGCCGGTCCATGCATACGGCGATATTCTTGAAGCCGGTCAGGGTCCACACCACGGGCAGGCCATGGTGGCGAGCCACTTCGGCCATGAAGTCCGAGGTGACCACGGTGCTCACCACCGCCCCCTTGCGGCCCTTCCCAGAGCAGAGGTAATCCAGGGTGAGGGCAGCCAGGTCGTTACCGCTCATGAGCTCCCAGACCCCGTGGCGCTTGGCGACGACGCCAATGCGGTCCGCGTCCGGATCGTTGGCGAGGATCACCTCCGCATCCATGGCTTCGGCTTCGCGCAGGGGCGCCGCATAGGCCGCCAGCTCCTCGGGATTCGGCCGGGGGGCCGTGGGGAAGGACCCGTCCTGGAGGCCCTGGCTGGGGCTGACCGCCAGTGGGAGACCCGCCTGCTCGAAGAGGGCCGGCACGAAGGCGATGCCCGTGCCGTGGAAGGGCGTGTAGAGGATCCGGGCCGGGGTGAAGGGTTTGAGGTCCTGGAGCAGATCCATCCCCAGGGCGAGGTAGGCGGCTTCCACCTCCTGGGGGATGGGGCTGATCCGGCCCTCGGGGGCCACCGGCGGCACGGGTACCACGGGCAGCGTGGCCATGTGGGCCTCGATCTCCGCGTCCCACGGATCCACCACCTGCCCACCGAGGTCGTTGTAGGCCTTGAAGCCGTTGTATTCCTTTGGATTGTGGCTGGCGGTGATGATCACCCCGCAGGCGGAGCCCAGGGCCTTCATGGCGAAACAGAGAAAGGGGGTGGGCAGGGGGCGCTGGCCCAGGAACACATGGTAGCCAGCTGCAGCCAGCACTGCGGCGCTCTCGGCGGCGAAGACCTCCGAGTTGATGCGGGTGTCATAGCCCACCACGGCCACCTTCCTGCCCGGGGCGTGGCGCTGGGCCACGGCGGCCAGAGCCATGGTCGTCCGGCGCACGTTCGGCTGGTTCATGCGCCGCAGGCCGGCGGCCATGAAGCCGCGGAGGCCGCCGGTGCCGAAGGCGAGCGGCTCAAAAAAGCGGTCCTCGAGCTCGGTGATGGCCTTGGCGTCGCCACCTTCCGCGGCCTTCACCAGGGGTTCCAAATCTGCCCGCAGGCCCGCTTCAAGATGGGGAAAGGACAGGTACTGTTTTGCGGCGCTCAGGGACATGGGAACCTCGCGGGAACGATGCTAGAGGGTGGAGGAGAGATGGAGGGTCATGCGCCGCCCAGGGCGATGTCCTCCAGCAGGATGCTCAGGCCGGCGCTGCTGCCGTACCACCGGAGATCGCTGCCCAGGGCCACGATCCGGGTGAGGAAGTCCCGCAGGTTGCCGGCGAAGGTGAGCTTGTCCACAGGCTCGGCCAGCCGGCCGTCGCGAATGCGGATGCCGCTGGCACCGACGCTGAGATCGCCGCTGACCGGGTCCACGGTGTGCAGGCCCATGATCTCCGTGATGAGGACGCCGTTCCCGGCCAGGCGGTAGAGGGCCTCAGGGCTCGTGTCTCCCGGCAGCGGGAACAGGTTGAAGGTGGTGGCGCCGGGTTGGCTGCCGAAGCCCCGCCCTGCGCTGGCGGTGGGGGCCACGCCCATTTCCGCGGCGGTCTTCAGGGTGTGCAGGTAGGTCTTCAGCACGCCGCCTTCCAGCAGCACATTGCGCCGGGTGGGCAGGCCCTCGGCATCCCAGGGTTCCGTACCCAGGGCGGGGCGGCCCGGGGCTTCGGCAAGACGTCCGTCATCTACGAGGGTGAGCAGGGGCGAGGCGATGGTCTCGCCCAGCTTCCCGGCGAAGAGGCTCCGCTGTTTGAGCACGGATTCCGCATCGAGCATGCCGGCCACGATGCCGAGCAGGTCCACGGCGACTTCGGGATGCAGGACCACGGGGTATTTCCCTGCGGGCAGGCGCTGGGGATTCAGCTTCCGCTCGCCCTTGAGGGCGGCCTCGGCTCCGATGGATGCGAGATCCAAGCCTGGCCGGCGGGAGACATCCCAGTGCCAGGCGGCCTGGCGTTCCTCACCCTCGGCCACGGCCAAGTCGATGGAGGCCGAGCAGCTGGTCCAGACATCGGGCGTGCGCACGCCCTTCTGCGTCAAGAGCAGACTGGCACCGGAGCCATCGCTCCACACGGATTCCCGCACGGCGGCGACCTTGCTGGAAGCTTTGCGGGCCTCGGCCTCGAGTTCCAAGGCCCACCCGATGCGCTGAGCCGGGGTGATGGCCTCGATGGCCGCATCAAAGCGGCTGGGCAGGTCATCCTCGCCAGAGGGTTCCGCCTGGCGCAACCAGGGATCCTCGTCCCCGAGGGCGCTGAGCTCCCAAGCTTGCCTGAAGAGGTTCCGGAAATCCGGGGCGGCGAGATCGGTGGTGGTGGCCAGTCCCGTGCGGAACCCCTTGTGTCCCGCGCGGATGACGCGCACACCGAGGCCGCCGCGCTTGCTGACGGAGAGATCCTCCAACTGGCCGTTCTGGACCTTGGCCTTGCGGGAGCGGGACACGGACATGAACGCCTCGGCCCCTTCGGCGCCCAAGCTCAGCGCATGCTGGATGCCATCCTGGAGACGGGCTTCGATTGCTTCGGGAATGAAGGTCGCGGCATCGCTCATCTAGATCACGCTCGGCAGGGGTTCGGCGGTGCCGCCCACCACGAGGGCCGGGCAGAGGATCGTCGGGAGGGCGTCGCTGACGGGCACGCCCTGGCCGTCCTTGCCGCAGGTCCCGATGTCGAAGTGTTGGAGATCGTTGCCGATGCGGGTGAGGCCCTTCAGTACCTCGGGTCCGCAGCCGCTGAGGGTGGCGTTCTTCACGGGATACATGGCAACCCCATTCTCGACCCAGTAGCCCTCGGTCACCTGGAACACGAAGTTGCCAGTGACGGTGTCCACCTGGCCGCCGCCCATGTGCCTCACGAGCAGGCCCCGGTCGAGGTCGCGCAGTATGGCCTCCGGCGCTTCGCTGCCAGGGGCGAGGAACGTGTTCCGCATGCGGGGGATGGGCAGGTGGCGGTAGCTCTCCCGGCGGCCGTTGCCCGTGGGCTCCGTGCCCATCTTCCGCGAGGTCTTCCGCGACTGCAGGTAGGCCTTGAGGATTCCGTTCTCGATGAGGACGACCCGGCTCACGGGGTTGCCTTCATCGTCGATGGCCTGGCTGCCGCGCTTGTGGGGCAGGGTGCCGTCGTCGATGATGGTCACCCCCTCGGCCGCCACCTTCTGGCCCAGCTTGCCCGCGAAGGAGCTCATGCCCGCCAGGGCCAGGTCGGCTTCCAGGCCATGGCCGCAGGCCTCGTGGATCATGGTGCCGCCGGCGCTGCTGCTGAGCACCACGGGGAAGGTCCCGGCCGGTGCGGGCTGGGCGTCCAGGGCCTGGATGGCCAGGCGGACGGCCTCCTGCACCATGGCGGTGACGGCCTCATCGGTGAAGAGCTCGAAGCCCCGCGTCTCGCCCAGGGGCTGGTAGCCCGTCTGAAGCTGGGTGTCGTCCCCGGCGGTGACATTGGCGCGCAGCACCACCTGCGTGCGGTGGTCCTCTGTGATGCGCCCGGACCAGGCCCCGTCCCGCAGCTCGGCCGCGGCGATCCACACGCGCTGGGTGCTGTCGCCATAGCCTATGGAGACTTGCCTGAGGGCGCCGGGACGAAGGGCCTCGGCATGCACGCGGGCCGTGGCCTCGGCGCGACGCACCAGGGCCACTTTCTCGGCCAGCGGCACCTTGCCGGGGTCCTGGACCACGGGACTGGGAGTGGGAAAGGCCTGCGCCATCAGGGCGGGGATGGCCGCGGCGGGACCCCCGCCGGGCGCAGCAAGGGTGCGCGCGGATTCCACCAGCTCGTCGAAGGACGGGGCGATCAGGTCGGCGAAGCGGGTGGTCTCGCCGTCCACCAGGCGCAGGCTGGCGCCGAAGGTCTCCGAGGCCAGCACGTCCTCCATGCGCCCGTCGTCCATGCCCAGGGCGTGGGCCCGGCGGCGCTCCACGAAGATCTCCCCGTAGTCCCCCCCGCGGCTGAGCAGGTCAATCAGTACCAGGCGCAGCTGATCGGCGCTGAAGGGTGCGGGCATATCGGGTCTCCAGGTCCGCGCGCGGCGGGCCTTCCAGTCTGCCAGAAGGGCCGCCTCCGCTCCGGCGAGAAGGATGGACAGGTCCCGCCCGTCGTTCGGGATCAGCAGATCGGCATGCAGGGCCCGCTCCGCGGCGGCAGCCTGGGCACGAAGCCGCGCCAGGGCCGCTTCGCGCGGCACTCCATCGCGGGACATCAAACGCGCCAGCCTGAGTTCCTCCGGCGCATCCACCACCCAGAACGAGTCGAAGTGGTGCGCCCTTCCCCGCTCCACCCAAAGCGCCGCATCGAGGACGGCCCCCCGGGTATCTGGGGGAAGTCGGCTCAGGCGAGCCTCCAGCAGGGCCTCTATGCGGGGGTGCAGGACCGCGTTGAGCTTCGCCCGGGCGGCATCATCTGCGAAGACATGAGCGGCCATCCAGACGCGATCCAGGCGGCCATCCGCCTGGAGGGCGGGGGGGCCGAAGGCGTCGGCCACGGCCTTCAGACCTTCACTTCCAGGGGCGACCGCCTCCCTCGCCAAGTCATCGGCATCGATGACCGCCCAGCCACGGTCTCGCATCCAGGCGGCGACGAAGGACTTGCCGGCCGCGATGCCGCCGCTGAGTCCAAGGAGGGGGAAGGGATGGGGGTTCACGCTGGGGAGGGACATCGGTGATTCGATAAGGGAGGCCAAGGTAAATATTGGTGACGCGCGTCTCTTGTCCTGGATTGAGGCCGCCTGTCAGCATGCCGGAAATACCTAGGGAGCGGCTCATGAAACTCCGCACAGTCCTCGTTGGAATCTGGATGGGCGCCTGGCTTTCCGCGGGAACTGGCTGGGCCCCGATTCCTGCGGAGGTCTGGGCGATGAAGGAGGACAGGGAGAAGGGGATTTCGGGAGCGGTGGTGCTGGAGGAGCGGGTTCATTTCCGTCCTGAATTCCTAGAATACGTTCGCCGCGTCCGCATTCTCAGCGAGGCGGGGAAGGACTCCATGGAATACGCCTCGTTCCCGGCCGAGGCCACCGAGATCGATGGGAGGACAGTCTACCGGGATGGCCGAAGCGTCGTTTTCAACAGCCGCAAGGATTTTCAGGAAAAGCCGGTCGTTTCGGCCAATGGTGAAGAACTGAAGCGGATTCGCCTGGTCCCTCCGGGGTTGAGCGGTGACTGCGTGGTGGAATTGAAGTGGAAGGAGCCCGTCGACCCGGACTGGGGACCCATGCCCAGGAGCTACGGCTACATGCACTGGTGGCGGCTCGGTGGCCCCTACATGACCCAGCTCTCCGTTCTGGAAGTGCCGATCAAGCTGTATTGGGCGCAGATGATCCAGTACCAGTCGCAGGAACCCAAGATCGAATACAGGGGCGATTCAAAGATCTACACATTCCAGAACCTTCCGGCGATGACGGAGCCTCCTTACTCGTCCGAATTTGCCCGCGATGTGCCGAGGTTCACCCTCTATGCCCCCCTGTCGTTCCTGAGCGAATACAACCAGAAACCCCACCAGGAATACTGGAAGGCGGCCGTCGAATTCTTCTATAAGCCATACTTTGAAAATGGCATGCGAAAGAGCTCTGCCTTCGGAAGGTTGCTGTCCGAACTTTCCTCCGGCCTTCCCGATGAGCCCCGCGCCAAGGCCATCGAGCTGTTCTACCGTTTGAACGCCCGCGTGAAGAACGCCCACCACCTCACCAAGAGTGAGGAGGCGGGCGTCTCGCGCAAGGAGAAACTCGCGGAAGTCAAGAACCTCGAAGAGGCCGCCCTGAGGGGGTACGCCTCTGCTGCCGGCATGCGCCTGCTCTACTACCACCTGCTCAAGGGCGTGGGCATCCAGCCGAGGATCGCCCTGGTGGCAGACCGGGACCGCTGGCAGTTCCGCTATTCGGTCCACAACATCTTCCAGTTCACGGATGAACTGATCGGTGTTGGCACTGATCCAGCTTCCACCATCTGGATTGATCCGGCGGCCCGCTTCACAAAACCCGGACAGGTGGACCCGGATTACCAGGGTACCTGGGCGCTCGCCGTGGATACGAAGGACTGGTCGGTCGCCTCCTTCCAGGTCCCGGCGGATTCAGAGGCCTCGAACCAGGCCCGGTTCGACTTCCAGCTGAGCCTGGAGGATGAGGGCGATCAGTTCTCCATGGCGGCTCGCTACACCGGCTACCTTGCGCAGCGGGAGCGGAACCGCTACGCGCTGCTGGACCAGAAGGAACAGGACCGGTTGCTCAAAGAGCGCCTAGAGGGGCAGCTGAAGGGATTGAGCCTGCGCGAGGCGGCTGTGGAGAACGCGAGGATTCCACATGAACCCGTGCTGATCAAGGTGGCAGGGAGCCTCGAACAGGAGAGCGGCCGACATCGGGTGGTCCGGCCCTTCCCGGGCATGGAGAGTCCGATCTGGATCCCGGATGCATTCCCGGAACAGCGGAAGGTGCCCATCCAGATCCCCTATCGACGGACCTGGGAAGCGGTGAGCCGCTTCCGGTTGCCCAAGGGGTTCAAGCTGGGCGAGGCGCCCTCCATGGATCTGGGCAATGTGTTCGGTCAAGTGCAGTGGACGGCGGCACCCGCGCCCTCCGGGGCTCCCGATGAGGTGGTGGTGCGGTTCAGGGTCACGGTGACGACCCACACAGCCAGCTCAGGGCAGTACGAGTATTTCAAGACCTTCCTCAGCTGGGTGGACCGGGCGAGGCGGCAGACGGTCACACTGGAGCGCGCCTCGTGATCCCGTTTTGGAAGGGTTTCTGCTTGGCTCTCGGCCTTTGTCTGGCCTTCGGATCTGCGAGGGCCGGCGAAGTGGACCATTCGCTCCTGCCCGCCTGGGCGACGCCCCATGCCCAGGCGGTGGCGGCCCTGCCGGAACCCAGGGGAGCGGACGCGTGGGTCCTCCTGGATCGGACTGAAATCGCCTACGCCGGAGACGGCGAGGTCCGCGTGAGGCACCTGCGCCTTGTGAAAGTGCTCACGGAGCGAGGGCTCCGGGAGGGGACGTTCGTGCTCTCCGGCCTGGGCGGAAAGACCAGCACCGTCAAGAAGCTCAGGGGCTGGAACCTGCGTCCCGGCGGGGACCTGGAACGGATGGATCAGGATTCCGTGGTGACGGTGGATTCCGATTCCGAAGACACCCTGACCACGGGCACGCTCACGGCTGCCTCCGTGCCTCGGGTGGTCAAGGGGAGCTTGGTGGCCTTCGAGTCGCTTCAGGTCTTCCGGCACCCCATGGGCCCGGTGGACGAGGTCTACCTGCTTGGAAGGCATCCCGTGCGGCGCTGGGAGTTGCAGGTGGCCAAGAAGGAAGGCTGGTTCACGAACCTGAGGCAGGTGAACGTCCGGATGGAGAAGCGGCATTTCTCTCCGTGGGTAGTGGTCTCCCGGGCCGTTCCCGGGGAATCCATCCAGGCGGACGACCTGCCTCCTCTGCCTCGAGGGGAAACGGCTCAGCCTCATCTCCGGAACCTTTTGCCGAAGGTGGTCGTAAGCTTCCTGGATCCCGAGCTCAAGTCGGCACCGTCTTGCGAAAGCTGGGACACCCTCGCCACCTGGGTGTGGAACACTTACGGCACGAGAGCCTACGCAGACCCCTTGCCGGGAGGGGAAGTGAAGGATCCCCGCACCTGCCTGGAATCTGCCCACCGCTGGATGTCCCGAGAACTCACCTACAGGCAGGTCTACCTCTCGCCCGATCGCGGGTGGGTCCCTGAATCGGCTGCCGAGACCATTCGGAAGCGCTACGGCGATTGCAAGGACCTGGCCACCTGCTTCATGGCCCAGTTGAAGCATGGGGGCCTTTCCGGCTTTCCCGCCCTGGCCCGGATCGGGGAGGGCCGGGTGGAGGCCGACGAGCCTGTATCACCCTTTTGCTTCAACCATGCCATTGCCGCCGTGCGCCTTGATCAGAGCCTGGGCCTGAACGCCGAGGTCCAGACGCCCAAGGGGCGGTTCCTCCTGGTGGACATGACCAGCCGAACCACTCCCCTTGGTTATCTGGGGACTGCCCACCATCGGGGCCGCGTGCTGATCTGCACCGATTCTGGCGGCATCTGGGCGGACATCCCCGATGAGGCCATCCTCCGCACGAAAGTGGAGGTCCGCCTGGAGGCCACGGCTGATGCCCAGGGCGCACTGACCGGCACCCTCCGCTTCCGCGAGTCCGGCGATGCGGGCCTGCGGCTGGCGCGGATCCACCTGGGCGAGTCAGGGCTCCGGGCCCACCTGCTGCGGGAGGTTCTGGACCTCCCTCCGACCGGGAAGCTGGATCTCCTGCCCCCCAGTGATCCGTTCGATCTGGCCAAGCCCTTCGAGGTGTCCATCCGTTTCTCCCACCCCACCGGACTGAACCTCTCCGGGAAGGAGGCCACGCTGATGCGCTGGGGGTTGCCGGGTCTGCCCCCCGTCCTTCAACGCGCCGGCGTTCCGCGAGCCTTCCCCATCGAGGTGGAAGCCTCATCCAGCATCGACTACGAAGCGATCATCCGGGCTCCATGGGCGTTGCGCCCTGAGCTGGGCGCCCTCGACCTGGAGACGGCTCTGCGGAAGGTCTCCTGGAAGGCCGAATCCTCCGTCCAGGACCAGGGGAGCATCCTCCGGCTCAGCTTCCGACAGTCCCGGAAACCCTATTTTGCGGATCACGCCATGCGGGAACAGGGGGTCACCGCCTGGAAGGAGGATCGGGCCGGGCTGAAACGCATTCTGGATGACGGGCTGGTGTTCACGCGCCTGCCCTGACCCGCTTCATGGCTCATGGCCGGGGTCGGGGCACCGGAGCAAGCCCGGAGCGGGGGAGATGTCGGCCCAGGATGGCTCGGCTACACTGGTCCATTCCACCTCACCTACCCGAGGTCACATGAAAGACGCGTCCCCCGAACAGGCCATGGATCTGTCCCAGCTGGAAAAGCCGGTGCTTGAGCTGGAGGCCCAGATTCGGGCCATGGAGATGGACCCATCTCAAGCCAAGGAACGGGAGAAGCTGGAGAAGAAGCTCGACAAGCTCAAGGCGGATCTGTTCACCAACCTGACGGACTGGCAGCGAGCCCAGTTGGCCCGGCACCCCAAGCGTCCCTACACCCTCGACTACATCGAGCGGCTCTGCGAGCGCTTCGACGAACTGCATGGCGACCGCCGCTTCGGAGACGATGCGGCCATCGTGTCCGGATTCGGCTGGATTGAGGGCAATCCCGTCATGGTCATCGGCCAGCAGAAGGGCCGGGACACCAAGCAGAAGATCCTCAGGAATTTCGGCATGCCCAAGCCCGAGGGCTACCGCAAGGCCCTGCGCCTCATGAAGCTGGCCGAGAAGTTCCAGCGGCCCATCCTCTGCCTCATCGACACGCCCGGCGCCTATCCCGGCGTGGATGCTGAAGAGCGGGGCCAGGCCGAGGCCATCGCCCGGAACCTGCTGGAGATGGCCAAGCTGGAAGTGCCCGTGGTGGCCGTGGTCATCGGCGAAGGGGGCAGCGGCGGGGCCCTGGCCCTGGGCGTGGCCGACCGCGTGCTCATGATGGAGAACGCCATCTACTCCGTGATCTCCCCCGAGGGTTGCGCCTCCATTCTCTGGAAGGACGCCAGCCAGGCCTCCAAGGCGGCGGCGGCGCTCAAGCTGACGGCCCCGCACCTGCTGGAGCTGGGCGTCATTGACGGCATTGTGAAGGAACCCCTGGGCGGTGCCCATTCGGATTTCGACGCCGCGGCCGCAGCGCTGAAGGAGGCCATCGTGGAGGCCTTCTCGGAACTGTCGGAGCTGTCGGCGGAGCAACTGGTGGAAGAGCGGTACCAGAAGTTCGCCCGCATGGGCAGCGTGGTCTGAAATGAAGCCGTTGCCCTGGCGCCTCCGCCGGAGCATTCCGGCGGGTCTGGCGCCCTGGAAGAACATGGCCGAGGCCTGGGATCTGGATCCCAGGCTGGCCCGCCTCGCCTGGTTGCGCGGTGTGGACCGCAGTGAGGATCTGGCCTGGCGGCTGCAACCGGCCTGGGCCCGCAGCACGGACCCGCACCTGCTGCCGGGCGTGGACGGGGCCGCGGCCCGCATCCGCAAGGCCATCGAAGCCCGCGAGCGCATCGTGGTCTACGGCGACTACGACGTGGATGGCGTCACCGCCACCGCGCTGCTGATGCGTACCCTGGAGCGCCTCGGCGCCGATGCCTCCTTCTTCATTCCCAACCGCTTCTCCGACGGCTATGGCCTCCACCTGGACTGCATTCAGGACCTGAAGGCCACTCGTGATCCGGGCCTGCTCATCTCCGTTGATTGCGGTGTGCGCAGCCTTGCCGAGGTGGTGGCGAGTGCGGAGCTGGGCCTCGATTGGGTCATCACGGACCACCACGCCCTGGGCGGGGAGCTCCCGCCGGCCTGCGCGGTGGTGCATCCCCACCTGCAGGACTATGCCAATCCGCACCTCGCGGGCGTGGGCGTCGCCTTCAAGCTGGCCCAGGCTCTGCTCGGCGCGGTGCCCCATCCCTCGGGCGCCGACTCGGCCTTCCTGGATGGTCTGCTCAAGCTGGTGGCCATCGGCACGGTGGCGGACGTCATGCCCCTGGTGGGCGAGAACGCCCTGCTCGTGCGCCGGGGACTAGACTCCCTCAGCGGAAGGAATGGGCCCGGCTTGGCCGCCCTGCTGAAGGCCGCCAAGAAGGAGGGCGCCATCGGCGCCCAGGACATCGCCTACGGCCTAGCGCCGCGGCTCAACGCCGTGGGCCGCATGGGTGGGGCCGAAGATGCGGTCCGCCTGCTGCTGACCAAGGATTCCGGCGAGGCTGACCAGTTGATGGCCCGGGTGGAGGCGCTCAACCTTGAACGCCGGGCCATCCAGCAGGAGGTGGCCGATCGTCTGCCGGCGCCCATGGATGCGGCCTTCGATCTGGTGCTGGAACCGGCGGCCCATAAGGGCGTCATCGGCATCGTGGCCGGCCACCGGATGCGTGTCAGCGGCCGCCCTTCGGGCGTCTGCACGGTCCTCGACGGGGTGGCCCACTGCAGCCTGAGGGCCCCCGAAGGTTATGACCTGGGCGAGCTGCTGGCCCTGGCCCAACCCTTCATCCTGAGTGGGGGCGGCCACCGCGTGGCGGCGGGGCTCAGCTTCGAGGCGGCACGGTTCCCCTTCGTCCTCCAGGCCCTCCAGCGGGGCGCGGCCCTCCAGGCGGATGGGCGGGAACAGCCGGCCCTGCGGCTGGATGGTGGGCCCGAGGAGCTGCCTGAGGATGCAGAGCTGGCCCGCCTGGAGCCCTTCGGCCAGGGCTTTGCGCCGCCACTGGCCCGCCTGGAGGGCACGGTCACCGCCTCCGCCGTCTTCAGTGCGGATCATTGGAAGCTGAGGCTGAACGGTTTGTCGGATCCCCTCACCTGGTTTGCCAACCATGAGCGCCCCGCCCAGCCCCGTGTGGGCGATCGGCTCTGCGTGGCGGCCGCACCCCAGGGCAGCGCCCGCTGGGGGCGCTCCTGGCTGGTGGATTCGGTCCTCGGGGAGGTCCAGCCGTGAAGGCCTCCGCCCTGATGCAGGGCATTCCGCCGGCCCGGCACCCCCTGTGGCGGCGCCTGGGCTGGGGCCTGGTGGCGGCCACCCTGGGGCTCACGCTGCGTTTCCTCGCCAATGGCAGCGAGGGCATGCCGGGTCGCACGGTGGGCGGTGATGCGCTCTTCGGCGAGGGCACCAAGGGCACCAAGGGCACCGTCACCGAGCAGCTGGGCCCGAACCGCATGGTGCTGGCCTACAAGACCATCTCGGGCTCCGAGCAGGACCTCCTCCTGGAGCAGGTGACAGGGCGCCTCGACGAGCAGGCCGGGCAGTGGCGGTTGCTCTCGCCCAAGGCTCGGCGGCAGGCCGGGGTGTGGACCCTCCAGGGCCCCATGGACCTCGGGGTGGCGCAGCCGGGGACCACGGTTCCCCTGGGCAAGGGCCGCATCGACAGCGAGGGGCCGGCCATCCGTTGGAACGGAGGAGAGTGGGAGGGCCTGGCGCCCCTCCGCTGGGAATCGATGGAAGGGTCCGCCCGGGGCCTCTGGACCTTGCCAGCCGGCTGGCGGCGGGAGACGGATGGCAAGCTGCATGTGGAGCATGGTCCCGTGCGCTGGCAGGCCCCCGCTGGCGGCGCGGCGGCCCCGACCCTCCAGGCCATGGATGCGGAGCGCCTGTGGGCCACCCCCGGTTTCCAGTCGGGCCATCTGGAGGGCGTGAAGGCCCGGCTGAGCGAGGGCTCCCTGCAGGCCACCGTGGCGGACCTTTCGCCGGATACCGTGACCTGGCCTGGGCCCCTGTCCTTTGAGCGGGCGGATGGGTGGCGTGGCGAGGCCCAGAGCGGCCGGGCCCCCCGGCCCCAGCCCGGCACCAGCTTTCAGCAGGTGGAGTTCCGGTCCTTCCGGGCCCGGAGGGCCTTGGCGGCCGGGGAAGAACAGCTCACCACGGAGGGGGCGCGATGGACGCCTGCGGGCCTGCGGCTGGAGGGCAGCGTGGTCTGGGACCAGCCCGTGGATGGCCAGCGGCTCACCTTGAAGGCCCCGCGGGTGTTCATGCGCGAGGCAGCGGGCAAGGATCTCCCCGAATCCCTGCCCGTGGGCCATGCCATGGCCGAGGGGCAGGCCCTCCTCACCTGGGGCCGACGCACCCTGTCTTCGCCCCGCATCCAGGTGGAACGGGCCACCCGCCGGTGGACGCTCCAGGGACCGGTGCTGGGCCGGGGGGAGGATGGCACCTTCACGGGTGGCGCGGGACATGGCGACCCCCGCTCCTGGACCATCGAGGGGCCCGTCCAGGTGAACCTGTTCGCGGGGGGCAGCCTGAGGGGGGCGAAGCTGGTCTGGGAGGATGCTCTGTGGACGCTGACGGGTCGGCCTGCGGCCTGGACCCGGCTGCGGGAACGGCTCTCGGGCCCCCGCATCCTCCGCAAGGCCGAGCTGGTGAGCTTCCCGGAGGGCCTGAGCGGGGCCCTTGCGGCGGCGGACGGCGACCTCTTCCTCCGGGCAGAACGGGGCCAGAGCGAAGCTCAGCGGGTCACCCTCAGTGGCGGGGTCGAGTGCCAGGGGCAGGGGTGGCGGCTGGCTGCGGACACGGTGATCGTGACCCTGGGAACGGATCGGACGGTAAAGGTGGTGCAGGCCAAGGGCTCCGTGTCCCTCCGGGGCCGGCTGGGGGAGGGGCAGGGCGAGGCCCTCGAACTGGAGCCCGACACCCAGACGGTCAAGTGGCAGGGACGCGTGCGCGGCAAGGGCGCCGGTTCGGCTTGGTAAGGGCCCTGTCCTCCGAGGGGCTGACGTGGATCCTGGCACCCCGGGCCAAAGGGCGGCCTCGTGTGTTCTGATAGAACCATGACTGAAGCCCCTCCCTGTCTTGAGGCCGTGAACCTCCAGAAACGCTACGGTGACCGCACGGTGGTGCGCGATGTGAGCCTCTGTGTCGAGATGGGCGAGGTGGTGGGTCTCCTCGGACCCAACGGCGCCGGCAAGACCACCACGTTCTACATGGTGGTGGGCGTGGAGGCTCCCGATCGGGGGACCATCCGCTGGCTGGGCCAGGACGTGACCGCGTTGCCCATGCATCGGCGGGCCCGGCTCGGCATCGGCTACCTGGCCCAGGAAGCCAGTGTGTTCCGGGGCCTCACGGTGTGGGAGAACCTCATGGCCCTGGGCGAGCTGCAGCCCATTCCCAAGGCTGAGCAGAAGGATCGCTGCGAGCGGCTGCTGGCAGAATTCCACCTCGAGAAGGTGCGCGACACCTTGGGGATGAGCCTCTCCGGTGGCGAGCGGCGGCGGTGCGAGCTGGCGAGGGCCCTGGTGACCGAACCCCGCATCATGCTGCTCGACGAGCCCTTTGCCGGGGTGGATCCGAAATCCGTGCTCGAGATCCAGGGCCTCATCAGCGACCTCAAGGCGCGAGGCATCGGGGTGCTCATCACCGACCACAATGTCCGGGAGACCTTGCAGATCGCCGACCGGGCCTATATCTTGGCGGACGGGATGATCATGAAGAACGGCCTGCCCAGTGAAATCGCAGAGGACCCGGATATCCGCCGGGTCTACCTGGGCGACCGGTTCAGGTTGGATTGATGGCTGCCGGACCGTTCCTTTCCCAAAGACTGGCCCAGAGCCAGACGCTGGCCCTGACGCCGGCCATGCAGCTCAAGTTGAAGCTCTGGCAGATGAACCTGCAGGAGCTATCCCAAACCATTGAGCGGGAGCTGGAGGAGAACCCCCTGCTGGAACTGGCCGAGGACAGCGATGAAGTGCCCACCCTTGAAGCCATCGAGGAGGGCCGCGACTCGGATGTGACCGAAGGCTCCGCCGAGCAGATGGCCGACCCCGTGGAACTCCCGGAGGGGGTGGACACGGTGGATCTCGGGCCCATCCTGGATGCGGCAGGCGAGATGAATCCCGAGGGCGACCTGGAGCGCTTCACCGAAGAGGGCGTGGCCCAGGTGCAGGAGACCGAGCTGGGCGCCGAGAACAGCTGGGATCAGGACCTGCCCCGCACCAGCAACCTGCCGGAAGAGGACCGTCTCTCCTGGGAGGACCGCCTCAGCGCCTTCGAATCCCTCCAGGACCATCTGCTCGGGCAGCTCTACGAGACCCTGGAGCATGAGGATCCACGCGCGCCGCTGGTGGAGCGGCTCATCGACCGGCTGGACCCCAAGGGGTTCATCCGCATGGATCCGGATCAGCCCTCCCTGGAGGCCACGCCGGCCAAGCTGGCGGCGGACCTGGGCGTCAGCGAGGCGGCCCTGCGGGCGGCCCTGGACGTCCTCCAGGAGTTCGATCCCTCCGGGGTCGGGTGCTTCACCGTCCAGGAGTGCCTCCTGTTGCAGCTGCGTCATGCCGGCGCGGAACCCGATGACCTGGCTGTCCGCATCATCCAGGACTTCTCGGAACTCCTCTCCCAGCGGGACAGCGCGAAACTGCGCCGGGCTCTGGGTTGCACCGACGATGAGCTGGTCCTGGCCATGGAGCAGCTCAAGCACCTCAATCCCTCACCCGGCCGGGCCTTCGACCCTGACGGCGAGCGCGTGGTGAAGCCCGATGTGGTGGTGCTCAAGGGTGAGGACGGGAACTGGAAGGTCTACCTCAACGATGAGGGCCTCCCGCGCCTGCGGGTGAACGGCGAGTATCCGCGCTTCATGGCCTCCAGCGAAGCCAAGTGCGACAAGGACTTCATCCGTGAACGCTTCCGCAGCGCCCGGGACTTCATCCGCGGCGTCGAGGACCGCAACCGCACCGTATTGCGCGTCTCGGCCCAGATCGTGGAACTCCAGAAGGAGTTCATCGAGCACGGCATCGAGAGGCTGCGCCCCATGGTGCTGCGTGACGTGGCCGAGGCTACGGGTTTTCACGAGAGCACCATCAGCCGGGTGGTGAAAGCCAAGACCATCCACACGCCCCAGGGGCTCTTCGACTTGAACTACTTCTTCTCGGCCCGGCCCAAGGATTCCGACGTGTCCGCCACGGTGGTGAAGCACCGGATCAAGGCCTTCGTGCAGGCGGAGGACATCGCCAAGCCCCTGTCAGACGAGGCCATTGCGAGCCTGCTGGAGCGGGACGGCATCAAGGTGGCACGGCGTACCGTGAATAAATACCGCGAGGAACTGAAAATTCCTCCAGCTTCCCAGCGCCGGCGCCGATAACAGGGCCGGAGCCCCCATCCACACCGGGCCGACCGGCCCCTTTCAGGAGTGTCCCATGAAGGTCAACTACACCGGCCGCCACATGGAGCTCACCGAGCCCCTGAAGCAGTTCACGAAGGAGCGGCTGGACAAGATGGCCACCTACCTGGACGACATCATCGACGTGCACGTGATCTTGAGCGTCGAGAAGCACCGCCACGCCGCGGAGATCACGCTGAAGACCCGCGCCAGCGCCTTCGTGGCTTCCGCCACCACCGACGACATGTATGCCAGCATCACCCAGGCCGTTGAAAAGCTGGAGGTGCAGGCCCACAAGCAGCAGGACAGGCGGAACACCCGCCCACACGAAAGCGCCAAGGCCGGAGCCATCGAGGAATAGTCGCCCCATCTGCACCAAAGGCGGCCCTGCGGGGCCGCCTTTGGTATTCTTGGAGGTCCGGAGTCCGCCATGCCCGATCCCACCCATCTCTACGCGCCCAAGACCTGCACGGATCCCACCCAGATCTGCGAGAAGTGTCGCTGCGCCTACACCCTGGAGCACTTCCAGCATGGCGTGGAGGACCAGAACTGCGTCTGCCGGCGCTGCCTCCAGGTGATGGGGTACAAGGTCTAGACATGCTCAAGGCCCTCGCGACGCCCGAGGACATCCTGAACGGCGTGCTCCAGGGTCGGCGGATCTCCGCCGCCGAGGCGCTGGCGCTGTTCGAAGGCGCGGAGCTGCCGGACCTGGCTGTGGCCGCCACCGCGGCCCGGGACCGCCACAACGACCCACGCCGCGTCAGCTACGTCATCGACCGCAACGTCAACTACACCGACGTCTGCAACGTCTACTGCACGTTCTGCGCCTTCTACCACAAGCCCGGCGACAGCCGCGGCTACGTGCTCACCAAGGAGCAGCTGAAGCAGAAGGCCGAGGAAACGAAGGCCATCGGCGGCACCGGCTTCCTGCTGCAGGGCGGCGTGAACCCGGACCTGCCCTGGGACTACTATCTGGACCTGGTCCACTACCTCCGCCACGACCTGGGCATCTGGGTCCACGGCTTCTCACCGGTGGAGATCCAGATGATGTCGAAGCTGAGCGGCCAGAGCCTGCGCAAGACCATCGCAGACCTGCACGGGGCAGGCCTCGGTTCCATACCCGGTGGGGGCGCGGAGATCCTGGTGGACCGCATCCGCAAGAAGATCGCGCCCCTGAAGGGGGGCCGCGAGAAGTGGCTGGAGGTCATGGAGGCCGCCCACGAGGAGGGCGTGAAGACCACCGGCACCATGATGTTCGGCATCACCGAGACCCTGGCCGAGCGCATCGAGCACCTGGAGGCGCTGCGGGACCAGCAGGACCGTGCGCTCGGTAGAAACAATGGCGGCGGCTACACGGCCTTCGCCGCCTGGCCCTTCCAGAGTGGTCACACCCCCTGGGAAGGAAAGGTGCCCAAGCCCACCGACGTCGAATACCTCCGCACCATCGCCATCGCCCGCATCTTCCTGGACAACTTCGCGCACATCCAGAGCAGCTGGGTCACCATGGGCCGGAAGACCGGCCAGCTGGCCCTGCACTACGGTTGTGACGACATGGGCAGCCTGATGCTGGAGGAGAACGTCGTCAGCGCCGCAGGCACCTGCTACAGCGTGAACCGGGATGAGATGACCCGCATGATCACCGCCGCCGGGTACGAGCCTTGGCAGCGGGACAACATCTACGGGGAGATCCCGGGCTGACTTCGGATCTGGCCGGATTTGGCCCGTACTGACTTGCGGTAAATAACAACCCAAGAGTCATTTATAAATCCAGGGGCATGCCGGGCCGATGAACCTCCCAGGCGGCCTCGCAGGCTGGCCAAGGGGAGGGTCCAGCCATGTTCAACAACCTCAGGATCGGGACCCGGCTGGGCTTGGGATTCGGCCTCGTGCTCGCGCTGCTCCTGCTCATCGCGGGCGTGGGCCTCAACCGCATGGACGCGATCGAGTCCAATACCGAGGAGATCGTCACCCACTACAACCGGCAATTGGCGCTCGCGAACGACCTGAGTGAGCAGGCCTACCTCATCTCCCGGATGCTTCGAACCATGCTGGTGATGGAAAGCCAGGCCGACCGGAAGACCAACGTCGAACGGATCGCGAAGGCCCGGGAAGCTTACAACAGCGCCGCCAAGGCGCTGGAGGGAACCCTCCGGAGCGCTGAATCAAAGGCCCTGTTCTCGAAAATCCAGACCAGTCTTCTGAAGAACCGGGAAGCCAATACGCGTGTCATCGAGGCCTCCCTGGCCAGCCGGGACAAGGAGGCCATCCGGCTCATGTTCGATGAGGCCCGTCCGGCCGACCAGGCCCTCCAGGCCCACATTCAGGAGGCGGTGAGCTACTTTGACAAGGCCATCGACAAGCGCTTCAAGCAGGCCCAGGACAGCCACAGGCAGGCCATGGTCTTCATGCTGACCATCGCGGGCGCGGCCCTGCTGGCTGGCGCGGGGCTGGCCTGGTTCATCACCATGAGTGTTCTCCGGCCGGTTCGCGCCATGGGCGCCGTGATCAAGACCGTGGCGGAGGGTGACCTGACCCAGCGGGTGGACCTGGATTCCCGGGACGAACTGGGCGAGCTGGGCCGCGTACTCAACGCCACCAACGAGGGCCTCCGCGAGATGGTGCTGCAGATCCAGGAGAGCGCCATGGCCATCTCCACGGCCTCGGGCGAGATCAGCATGGGCAACACGGACCTGAGCCGGCGCACGGAGGAGCAGGCCGCCAGCCTGGAGGAGACCGCCAGCAGCATGGAGCAGATCACGAGCAACGTGAACCAGACCGCCGACAACGCGAAATCGGCCAACCACGAATCCAGCAAAGCGCGCCAGGTGGCCCAGGACGGCGGCGCCGCCGTCACCCAGGTCATCGCCGCCATGGAGGCCATCAACCAGTCTTCCGCCAAGATCAACGAGATCATCGGCGTGGTGGATGAGATCGCCTTCCAGACCAACCTGCTGGCGCTCAACGCCGCCGTGGAAGCGGCCCGGGCCGGTGAGCAGGGCCGCGGCTTCGCCGTGGTGGCCGCGGAAGTCCGCAACCTCGCCAAGCGCAGCGCCGACGCCGCCAAGGAGATCAAGGGCCTGATCCGCGAGAGCGTGGCCAAGTCTGTGGACGGCAACAAGGTGGCCGCCCATGCGGGCGAGACCATCGCGGAAGTGGTGAGCAACGTGCAGCGGGTGACGTCGCTGGTCAGCGAGATCGCCAACGCGACCCAGGAACAGAGCACGGGTCTGAACGAGATCAACAAGGCCGTGGTGTCCATGGACGAGGTCACCCAGCAGAACGCGGCCCTGGTGGAGGAGGCCGCCGCGGCCGCCGAATCCCTGGATGCCCAGGCCCATGCGCTCACCGAGATCGTCAGCCGCTTCAGGACAGGGGTCGAAGTCCGCCGGGCCTGAGTCCGGCTAGGCCTCCCGGCGGAGCAGGGCGGTCAGCTGGTCCGCCAGGGGCCTGAGACGGCCCGGCTCGCTCAGGTAGGCCCCCCGGGCGGCCACGAGGCGGGCGGAGGAATGGCCGAGCACGGCGGTCTCCACCAGGCCGTGGGCCCGGAGGGTGCCGCCGGTCTGGACCAGATCCACGATGGCGTCCGCCAGACCCAGCAAGGGCGCCAGCTCCGCGCTGCTGCTGAGGGGCACCAGCTCGGCGGTGAGCCCTTCCCGGGTGAGCCAGGCCTCCGTGGCCCTGGGGAACTTGGTGGCGAGACGCAGGTGCGGCTTGGCCCGGAGCGAATCCAGGGTGACGCCCTCCTGGGCGCAGAGGGAGAGGCGGCAGGCCCCGAAGCCCAAGTCCGCCAGCTCCAGCAGGTCCATGTCCATCTCGTCCAGGGTGTCCGAGCCCACGATGCCCAGTGAGGCCACGCCCGCGGCCACATAGCGGGGCAGGTCTGCGCCTTTCAGCAGAAGGGCCGCCACGCCCGGCGTGGCGGTGGGGATTCGCAGCACCCGGGACTTCAGGGCCTGGGCGTCGAGGGCCAGGGGCGTTCCAGCGAGCTTCGGGACCAGCTCGTCGCCGAGGCGCCCCTTGGGAAAGGCGATGAGGAGCGTGGAGGCGGTCATGGCAGCGGCTCGAAGAGATCGGGGCGGGTTTCGGCGAGATCAAGCAGGCGGGACAGCCGCACGCAGAAGCCCGCCGCCTGCCAGGGGCGCCCCAGGTCGGGGAAGAGGCGGTCGTAGCGGCCGCCCGCGGCCAGCTCCTGCTGGGCGCCCGGAGCCCAGAGCCGCAGGGTGGGCCCCGTGTAGAAGCCCAGCCCCGCGACATCGGCCAGGTCCACGCGCAGTTCGAGGTTGGCGGGGAGGATGGGGAGCAGGGCCTTCAGGGCCCGATCCATGTGCTCCCGCTCGCCCTCCAGGAGGTGCGCGTAGGGGCTGGCGCCCAGGGCATCCAGGGTCCCTGGGCCGTCCAGTTCGGACAGCAGGGCCTCGGCGTGGGCCGCCAGCCTCGAGGCGGCGGGGTGCCCCTTCAGCACCTCCCGGACCCGGTGCGGCGCCCGGCGCGAGAGGGCCGCCACCACACCATCCGCCAGTCCTCCGGACAACCCTTCGGCCTCCAGGGGACGCCGCACCAGGGCGGCGTGGCCCAGGTGGAGGATGGCGTTCTTCAGGCCAAGGGCGCCGGGGATGGCCATGAGCAGGCAGGCCAACTCGACGTCGGCTTCGTCGGAACGCTCCCCCTCGGGCTGGATGCGCTCGCAGCCCACCTCGAACCGCTCCACCGCCTCCCAGGGCTGGACGGGGCGGCGGAACACGGCTCCCGCGTAGGCCACACGGTCCGGCGGGGCCGCGAACCCCCGGGCCAGCAGGCCGGCCAGGGCCACGGTGAAATCCCAGCGCAGGGCCACGAGGTCATCCCCATCGAAGAAGCGCAGGGCGCCCTCCGGGAGGGATTCCCGCAGCACCAGCGATGGGTGCAGCTCGCGGTAGCCCTGGGCCGCGAGCAGACCCATGAGCGCCGCCTCCCAGCGGCGGAGCCTGGCGGCGGAATCGAAGAGCAGGTCGGGGAAGTGGGGCGTGCGGACCGGCATCAGGAGGGCCCTCCCGCGCGCTCGGCGTGGCGGCCATGCAGCACCTCCACCACCTCAAGGAGGCTGGCCCCCCGCTCCACCAGCAGCAGATCCAGGTGGAAGAGCAGATCTGCGGCTTCCCCGAGGAAGGCTGCGCGGTCCTCGTTCTTGGCGGCGAGAATCACCTCGCCGGCCTCCTCCACCACCTTCTTGGCGATGCGGTCCACACCCTGGGCGAAGAGCTTCTGCGTGTAGCTGCCATCCAGGGAGGCGGCCGCCTTCCGGGACTTCAGCAGCGCCTCCAGGCGGCCGAGCCAGGGCAGGGACGCCGGCCAGGGTTCGGCATCAAAGCAGCTTTCGGTACCCCGGTGGCAGGATGGGCCCTCGGGGTCCGCCAGGATGAGCAGCGCGTCGGCATCGCAGTCTGGCCTGATCTGGATGAGCCTCAGCCGGTTCCCGCTGCTCTCTCCCTTGGTCCAGAGGGCCTGCCGGGAGCGGCTCCAGAAGGTGACGAAGCCTGTTTCGAGGGTGATCCGCAGGGCCTCGCGGTTGAGCCAGGCCACCATGCGCACGGTGCCGGCGCGGTCCTGCACCATGCCTGGAATGAGGCCGTCGGAGTCGAATCGGAGGGTGTCTGGGTTCATGTCAGATCCGCACGGAAAGGTCGTTCTGGGCCAGGTAGGCCTTGAGGCGGGGAATGGGCAGGGTGCCCTCGTGGAACAGCGTGGCGGCCAGCACCGCGTCGGCCCCATGCTCCAGCGCCTCCAGGAAGTGGATCTCCAGGCCTGCACCACCGGAGGCGATGAGGGGGATGGGGAGCCGCGAGGCCTGCTCGAGCAACTGGAGGTCGAAGCCATCGCCGGTGCCGTCGCGGTCCATGGAGGTGAGCAGGATCTCGCCTGCGCCGAGCTCATTCAGCTCGCAGAGCCAATCGAGGGCGGCACGCGGCGTGGGTTCGGTGCCGCCCTTCAGGAACACCCGCCAGCCCAGGTCCGGGTCGCGCTTCACATCCACCGCCGCCACCACGCACTGCCGGCCGAAGGCATCCGCCAGTTCGGACACCAGGGCGGGGCGCAGGGCCGCCGCCGTGTTCACGGCCACCTTGTCCGCACCGGCCCGCAGCAGGCTCCGGGCATCCTCCACCCGGGAGACGCCGCCCCCCACCGTGAAGGGGATGCTCAGTTCGTGGGCCACGTCGCGCACCCAGGCTTCGCGGGTGCCGCGGTTCTCGAGGGAGGCGGCGATGTCCAGGAAGACGAGCTCGTCCGCCCCTTCGGCGTCGTAACGCCGGGCCAGTTCCACGGGGTGGCCCAGGTCCCGGAGGTCCTTGAATTGCACGCCCTTCACCACGCGTCCCGCTTTCACGTCCAGGCAGGGGATGATGCGCTTGGCTGGCATCAGACACTCCCTTCCAGCGCGGGACGCAGGCGGGGGTCATCCAGGGGGATGAAGCCCTCCATCAGGGCCTTGCCGCTGATGGCCCCCACCACGCCTGGAACCTCGGCCAGGGGCAGGAGGTCTGCGAGATCCTTGACACCCCCGGAGGCCTGGACGAGAAAACCTTCGCGGGCCACCCAGGCGGCCGCGTGGATGCCCGGGCCTTCAAGGGTTCCATCCCGGCTGACGTCGGTCACCAGGGCGCGGTGGAAGCCTAGGCTGAGCAGGGCCTCGAAGACATCCGTGGAAGCGCAGGCGCTGGGTGCCTGCCAGCCCCGGGTGACGATGCGGTCGCCCTTGAGGTCAAGGGCGGCGATGATCCGATGGCCCGAAAGGCCCTTGAGGGAGGCGGGCTGCTCCACGGCCAGGGTGCCCACCACGGCGTCGAAGCCCAGGTCCAGCACGCTCTCGATGGCGGTCCGATCCCGCAGGCCGCCCCCCAGCTGGAAGTGGACCTCCGGAAAGCGAACGGGGAAGCCGGTGAACCGGCCCTGGAGCGGCCGGCCGAAGGCGCCGTCCAGGTCCACCAGGTGGATGCGACGGGCCCCGGCCTCGGCCAGCTGGCCGACCCAGTCCTCGGGTTCCATGTCATAGAAGGTGGCCTGCTTCGGATCGCCGTGGCGCAGGCGGACAAGACGGCCCTGCATCAGGTCGAGGCTCGGGATCAGTTGCATGGCACCTCCGGCTGCGGGGCCGACACGCCCATCCAGGCGAGGGAGGACTGGAGCAGGAGCAGGCCGGCGCGCCCGGACTTCTCGGGGTGGGGCTGGAAGCCCATGACATTTCCCCGGGCCTCCACGGCGGCGAAGGGGCGACCGTGCTCGGCCACGAAGATGGTCTCCACGGTGGGCGCCAGGGCGTAGCTGTGGACGAAGTAGAGCCAGCCGCCGTTGGGGTCCGGCAGGCCGGGGTGGGCACGGCGCTGCTGGACCTGGCTCCAGCCCATGTGGGGGACTTTCACGCCCGGGCCGAGGCGGCGGACGATGCCGGGGAGGAGGCCCAGGCCCGAGGCGCGCGGCGCCTCCTCGCTGCCCTCGGCAAGCAGCTGCAGCCCCAGGCAGATGCCGAGCAGGGGCCGCCCTTCCGCGACCAGGCTGGGGAGCACGCGCCACCAGCCGCGTTCGCGCAGGGAGCGCTGGGCGGCCTCGAAGTGGCCCACGCCCGGCAGCACGATCGGGCCTTCGAGCGCGGCCTGGTCGGGGGTCGCCGCCCGCAGGTAGGGTAGCCCCAGGCGGTCCAGGGCGCCCTCCAGGGAGGCCAGGTTGCCGGCGTCATAGTCGATAAGGGTGATGGCGCTGGCGTCGCTCATGCGGAGAGGGTTCCCTTCGTGGAGGGCACGCCGCCGCCTTCGATGCGGGTGGCCTGCCGCAGCGCCCGCGCCAGGGCCTTGAAGAGGGCCTCGACCTTGTGATGGGTGTTCACGCCGCGCAGCAGGTCCGCGTGGATGGCCAGCCCGCCGCGCATGGCCAGGGCCACGAAGAACTCCCGGACCATCTCCACCTGGAAACCGTCGCCGAGGATGATGTTGGGCAGCTCCGCATGGAACTCGCACCAGGGCCGCCCGGAGAGGTCCACCACCACGCGGGCCAGCGCTTCGTCCAGCGGCACGTAGGCATGGGCGAACCGGACCAGCCCGGCCCGGTCGCCCAGGGCCTCCTTCAGGGCCTCGCCGAGGCAGAGGCCCACGTCTTCCACGAGGTGGTGGCTGTCCACGGGCAGGTCGCCCCTGGCCTCGATGTCGAGGCCGAAGCCGCCATGCCGGGCCAGCTGCATGAGCATGTGGTCGAAGTAGCCCAGGCCTGTGCGGATGCGGGCCTCGCCCCCATCCAGTTGAAGCGAGAGCTTCACCTCGGTCTCGGTGGTGGCGCGTCGAAGGCTGGCGGTCCTCATGATGGCTCCTGGTTCAGCATCGGCAGGAAATCGGGCAGGCTCGCGGATTGACCATCGCCGGGTCCGCAGAACCGCGCGCGGTCGGGGCCCACGCCCACGAAGCGCCAGGCCAGCTCCGGCCGCTGGGCGGCGGCGGCCTGCAGGCAGCGCGCATCGTCCACGGTATCGCCCACGAACACGATCTCCTCGGCGCGGAAGGCATCGGCCAGCTGCAGAAGACCGGCGGGTTCCGGCTTGCGGAGGTGGGGCGCGGCATCGCAGATGGCGGGCAGCTGGAAGCCCAGGACACGCCAGGCGAGTTCCAGTTCTTCGGGTGGGCGCCCGGTCAGGATGGCCAGATCCCAGCCCGTGGCCTGGAGCTCGGGTAGGGAGACGAGGGGTCGCTCCATGTGGATGGTGTCGGCGTAGTGCTTCTGCACCACGGCCTGGGCCACAGGCTCAAGGGCCTGGAAGCGGGCTTCCAGTTCCGGGAAGCCCTGGCCTGTGGCGCCCCGCACGCGCGGCAGCAGACCCTCATCGCCATACGCTTCCGCGAGGGCCAGCGCCCCGGCCGCGAGGCGGAAATCGTTGTTGAAGCCCCCCAGGCGCTTGAAGGCCAGATAGAGCTCATCGGACCAGGGCAGAGTGGGGCGCAGCTCGGCCAGGGCGCGGGCCACGGCTTCCGCGAAGCTGCGGTCGGCATCGATGAGGACGCCATCGATGTCGAGGACCAGCAGGCGTCGCCGGGTTCGCGGGCCGGGTGGCGGCAGGGTGGACCCCAGGGCGGAGGCCACGCGCGCCGCCGCGGTCTCGGTGCCAAGGGTGACTCGCGCCGCGTCTGCGCCTGGCAGGCGCCGCACCTTGAGCCCCGCGGCCTCCAGCGTGTCCGAGGGATCCGGTGAGAGGTGGAGGAAGTTCCCCGCGCTGGGCGCGGCGCGATGGATGGCGAGGGCGGAGGCGAGTCGGTCGCGCCGCTCGGGCACGGCACGCACGGCAGCCTCGAAGTCGGCGGCGAAATCCAGGGCCACGTCCAGAGCCTCGAGGCTGGCGGTGGGCAGGGAGTAGGGCAGCTGAAGGGTGGCGAGCTTCGAGATCAGGGCGGGATGGCCCACCAGGTAGCCGAGCCGCCAGGCGGCGGAGGCCAGGGCTTTGCTGAATGTGCGCAGCAGCACCACGTTCGGATAGCGGTCCACGGCCAGGCGGTGGGTGGCCGGAGCGAACTCGGCGTAGGCCTCATCCAGCACCACCAGGGGTGGCTCGGGTCGGGCGGCGGCAGCTGCCAGCAGCGGCTCCAAGGCTTCGGCCGGGAGCCAGGCGCCCGTGGGATTGTTGGGCAGGGTGAGCCAGACCTGGCGGCAGTCCAGGGCGCTGAACCAGGGCTCCAGCGGGAAACCGGTGCCCTGGGGCACCAGCCGCACGCGGCCCCCGTGGCGCCGCACCAGCAAGGGGTAGAGGCTGAAGCCGGGATCGGGAATCGCCACCAACTCGCCGGCGCTGAGCCCGGCCATGGCCACCAGGTCCAGCAACGCGCCGCTGGAGGGACCCAGCAGCAGGCCGCCCTCCGGCGCGCCCAGGCGCCTGCAGAGCCGCTCCGTGAGTTCGGCCTGGCGCTCGGGATAGTGGTGGAAGGGAATGTCGCGAAGCCGCGCCAGCAGGGCGTTCCGGGGCGCTTCGGGCCAGTCCTGGGCCGGCTCGTTCATGTGCAGGCGCACCCCCGTGGGCGGCTCGGGGGGCCGCTGGTAGGCGGGCAGGTCAGACAGATCAGGTCGCAGCAGGGACATGGGTGGCTCGAGTTGAGGGTAGGAGAAAACTGAGCTTCTTTGGGAGAGAAGCGGAACGGAACGCCGGCGATACAGGCGTTCCCTAAGGGTGATGGTGGCCGCGGAGGGCGGCGCTGCGGCCGTGGTGGGTGAGGCCCTCTGCTTCGGCCAGTCGCTCCACCCAGGGGGCCATGGCGGCGGCATCGGCTGCGGACAGGCGCAACAGGCTCTGCCGCTTGAGGAAGGTGGCCACGCCCAAGGGGCTGGTGTAGCGGGCGCTGCGGTCCGTGGGCAGCACGTGGTTCGGTCCGGCACCGTAGTCCCCGAAGGCCTCGGCGCTGGCGGTTCCGATGAACACGGCGCCTGCGGTGGTGAGCGAGGGGAGCCAGGTCTCCGGATCCCCCACGCAGAGCTCCAGGTGCTCCGGGGCCCAGGCCTGGGCCAAGGCGATGGCCAGATCGCGACTGGCGCAGACGAGCCGCCCGTGGCTGGCCAGGCTTTGTTCGAGGATCGCGCGGCGGGGCGAGGCGGCCACGCGGGTCTGGAGCTCGATCGCCACTGCGTCGAGCAGAGGACGGTCGGCGCTCACCAGCACGGCGGCGGCGTCCGGGTCGTGCTCGGCCTGGGCCATCAGATCTTCAGCAAGCCAGGCGGGGTCGGCGCTGCCGTCTGCGAGGACGAGCAGCTCCGTGGGGCCCGCCAGGGCATCGATGCCGCAGGTGCCGATGAGCTGCCGCTTGGCTTCCGCCACGAAGCGGTTGCCGGGTCCGGCGATGAGGTCCACCGCGGGTTCCCCGAAGGCCAGCCAGGCGAGAGCCTGGGCCCCACCGAAGGGGTAGAGTTCGGCGAGCCCCAGTTCTGCGGCGCAAGCCAGCACCAATGGATCCACACCCCAGGCGCCAGGCAGGGTGACGGCAGGCTTGGGCGGCGTCACCCCTACGATGCGACCGACGCCGGCCACCTGGGCGGGGATCACGGTCATGGCCAGGGTGGAGGGATAGAAGGCCCGGCCGCCGGGGATGTAGACACCGGCGGTTTTCAAGGCGCACCAGCGTTCGCCCACCATGCCGCCGCCGGGCAGGGGCACCTCCAGGTCCAGCAGGCAGCCGCGCTGGCCTTCGGCGAAGCGGCGGATGTTGGCGATCATTGCGCGGAGGGCAGCCATGAGCGCAGGCTGCTGGTGGTCCAGGTCGGCCCGGGCGGATTCCAGGGCGGACTGGGGGATGCGCAGGCACGCGGGATCCAGGCGGACGCCGTCCAGGCGCTCCGTCCAGCCCAGTACCGCGGGCAGCCCGTTCCGGCGCACGTCCGCCAGGATGGCCATCACGGCCTCCCGCGTGTTTGCCTCGCTCTCCCCGTTCCTGGCCAGTGCGGCCACCCATCCAGGCAGGTCCGCCCGGTTCGTCAGGTCAGTGATGGGGATGAAGTAACACCTATGCACCTCGGAGGTGAAGGATCCAGCCTGCCAGCTTCAGGGCGTCCGTCGCAACAGCAAAGGGCCCGCGACCGGAAGATTCAAGCGGGTTGCGCGACCAGCGGATGGAAGAAGAAGCTGACGTTGGCGGGCTCGGCGTCTTCGGTCCACTCCCAGCAGCCGGGATCGGCGAGGATGGCCTGCGCCAGGGCTACATGCATGGCGTGGCCGGCGGCGTGGGCTTCCACCAGACCCATCAGGGGCGCGCCCAGCAGGGCCAGATCGCCCACCAGGTCGAGCATCTTGTGGCGGACCGCTTCATCCTCGTAGCGCAGGGACTCGTTCAGGGGGCCGTCAGCTCCGAAGACCACGGCATTGTCCAGGCTGCCGCCGAGGGCCAAACCCCGGGCGCGCATCATGTCGATCTCCTGGGCCAGGCAGAAGGTGCGGGCCGCGCCCAGCTCCCGGCGGTACTTCTCCGGCGTGAGGCTCAGCTCGCGGCTCTGGCGGCCCAGGGCGGGGATGGGAAAGTCGATGACATAGCGGAGGCGGAAACCGTCGAAGGGGAGGGCGCGGATCCAGCGGTCGCCATTCCGGATCTCCAAAGGGCGGGTGATCTTCATGAAGCGGCGGCGGCCTTCGAGGCCCTGCACGCCGGCTTCGAGGATGGCGTCCACCCAGGGGGCGGCGCTGCCATCCAGGATGGGCAGCTCCTCGGCGTCCACTTCGATGCGGAGGTGCTCCACTTCCAGGCCAGACAGGGCGGAGAGCAGGTGCTCGATGGTTTGGAGCCGTACGCCATCCTTCACCAGGGTGGTGGCCAGGACCAGGTCGCCTGCGAGGTCGGCCTTGGCGGGGATCTCCGTCCCGGTGGGCGTGTGCACGAAGAGAAGGCCCGAAGGGCTGGCCACCGGCACCAGGCGCACTGAGCAGGGGCGGTTGCCATGCAGGCCATGGCCCGAGATCGTGATCTCGCGGCTCAGGGTCTGGGGCGTGGTGCATCGGGGCATGGATGGGCCTCGCAAGCCACCAAGCCATTTCCATGCCGTTTATTTGTTTGATTTATTTCAATATTTAGACAGCGATGAAAGAACCGCGTGTGTGGGTTGGGCCACCACACACTGTGGTGCCTCAGCGGCGCCGGGCCCGCTCCCAGTCCTCGGGGGTGGTGAGCTTCAAGTTCGAGCTTGGGCTGGGGATGAGCTTCACGGCCAGGCCAAGGCGCTCGAGCAGGGTCGCGTCATCGGTGGCGAGGAACTCGGCATGGTAGGCCGCCTCGAAGGCATGGAGCCAGGTGCCAAGCCGGGCGATCTGGGGGGTCTGGGCTCGGTAGAACTCCTCCCGGGGTTCGGTGCGCAGCACTCGGCCGAGGGGATCCACGCGTTTGAGGGTATCGGTGGAAGGTTCGCCCAGCAGGACGCCGTCGAACCGGTTGAGAGTCTCCAGGGCTTCCCAGAGGGGAGCCGCCGGCGGGAAGGGCCGCACCGCATCGTGGATCATCACCGGTGCCAGGGGCAGGTCCGGCAGGGTTCGCAGGGCAAGCCAGACGGACTCCTGACGGGTCTCGCCGCCCGGAACGACCGTGCACGGAACCTGGAACGACCAGCTGCGGGCCTCCTCCAGGTGGGATTCGGGAACGGCCAGGGCGATTCCGGCGAGCCGGGGCATGCCGGGGGCCAGGAAGGCCTCGACGGTCACCTGCAGGAGGGGACGGCCATCCCAGTCGCGGAACTGCTTGGGCAGACCGCCGCCCATGCGCATGCCTCGCCCACCGGCGGGGATGACCAGGAAGGGGCGCAGGGGATCAGCGCTGGCGGGTGATGAAGGGTTCGACACCGCGATCCTTCAGGAGCTTGGCGATCTGCTCGGCGGCCTGCTCGGCGTCCTGGCGGGTGGTGTAGCTCCCGACCCGGACCCGCTTGACCGACAGCCCCCCGCGCGTGACGGCGCTTTGCAGGGTGACGACGCCGAAGGTGTTTTCAAGTTCCTTTGTAAGTAATTGGATATTCTTTGGATCGGTGAGTGATGCCACCTGCACGACATAGGGGTCGCCCTGGCTGCTGACGGCGTCCAGGGCCACGGGGAGACCCATGGCATCCACGGACCTCAGCCGGACCCTGGAGGTTCCCTGTCCGAGAAAGCCCAGCTCCTGGGCGCCCCGGCGAGAGAGGTCGAGGATCCTGCCTTTGATGAAGGGGCCCCGGTCGTTGACCCGCAGGACGGTCCGCTTGCGGTTCTCCAGGTTCTCGACCTCCACGAAGCTGCCGAGGGGGAGCGTCCGGTGGGCGCAGGTGTACTGCTCTGGGTCGAATATTTCCCCATTGGCGGTAGGCCGGCCGGAGAATCCATCATCCTCACCGCCATACCAGCTGGCCACGCCCTCTTCCACGTAGGCCTGGGCATCCTGGGTGTTCACTCCGTTCCTGGAGCTGGCGCTGGACTCGGGGATGGAGCCCGGGGGCCGGGTGCAGTGGAGCGTGAAGCTGAGGATGACCAGGGTGGCCACCCGGGGGGTGCTCCAGCGCATGAGCCTGAGGAAGCCGCCCTTGCCTGGCTCCACCGGGGCTGGAGGATCGAAGGCGATCTGGATCTCGTGGATCCACGAGACACAGGCCTGACTCCAGTTGGTGGGATGGAAGGGGGAAGGCATCGGACTCCACAAAGATCATTTGGCCGTAACTTAATGGACCAGCTCGTATACATATAAAGTATGCGCGCGTTTAGATCGTTTGTAAAGGACCGGCATTGCAATAGTGCATATATCGTGCACTTGTTTCGTTTAGCAGGAGCTACTGGCGGTCGGGGATCTGGGCCACCCGGAAAGGCTTGGGCCGGTTTCCCTCCGCCAGGAAGGGAGGTGGAAGCTTTCGGGCGGCGTCCTTGGCCGCCGCCTCGGATCCGAATGTCCCGAGGAACACCTGGTAGCAGGTCCGGCCATCCCGCATGGTCATGGGAACCAGGAAGAGGTCTGGATCCTGGCCCTTGAGCAGATCCGCGGCATGCTGGACCGTGCTGCCCTGGCAGGCGATCTCAAGCCGAAGGGTCCATTTTCCCTGCAGGGCCTTCCTCTGGGCTGACCCCTGGGACATGGCGCGTTTCCAGTCGCCCTGGGTGATGGCCTGGAGCCGATCAGACTTGGAGGCCAAGGACGCGGTCTCCTCCTTCTGTTTTGGCGGTTGCGGCGTGGCAGCGGGTGGCTTGGGGGCCACGGGCTCGGCCTTCTTCTCCGGTTTCGGAGCCGCCGGGGCAGGCTTGACCACATCTGGACCGGGTTTGACCCCTTCGGGGGCAGGCGCCAGGGGCTCGGCCGGTTTCACAGCCGGGGCCGCAGGCTTGGGAGCGGTTTCGGCCGCCTTCGGGGCTGCGGGGACCGGAGCCTTGGGACGCCGGAACCGGCTGAAGCCGAACCAGGCCAGCCCGGCCAGGGCCAGGAGGGCGGCCAGCACCAGGGGACGCCGAGAGGACCGCGGTGCCTCAGAGGGCAGGGGCGACAGGGGTTCGGGGCGCTCCGTGCTGCCTTCGGCTTCATGGTGGATGGGCAGGGCGGGTTCCGGTTCGGGGGGGGGCGGGTCGGCCGGGAAGGGGTCTTCCAGCTCGTCTTCAGGACCGAGCTGGTCCAGCGCCTCGGACAGATGCTCAAGGTTGGTGGTCGGCCGCTGGCTGGCATGGATCTCGGCGAACAGGGAGGGCGGGGTGGGCACGGATTCGGGCAGGGGCGGCGTGATGGGCGCCTCGACCGGGTCCAGGGCCAGTTCCAGGGCGCGGCGGTCGAGGGGGGGCAGCTCATGGAGGCGGGCCCAGCCCATCTCCCGGAGGAAGAGAATGAAGGCCCCCAGGCGGAAGGGCTCAACCCCGGCTTCCCGGCTCAGCTCCATCAGCGTACGGCTGCCATCGAGGAGCCCAGGCAGCTTCATGAGGTCCGGGGGCAGGGTGAGCTCCAACAGGCGCTTGCCCTCCAATACCACCACCTGGTTCAGGGGGCCCAGCTCTTCCAGCACCCGCTCCCGGTCTGGAAGCTTCAGGACGCCAGCCAGCAGCATGGCGGCCGTGTCGAAAGGCAGTCTGACCGTGGTGGCATCCAGATCCTTGGCCTCGAAGGCCGGCGTCTGGTCCGTGGAGGCGAGGACTGCCCAGACCACCCGCTCCACCTGGCCCCGGGCCACGTCCAGCAGGTCCCGTTGGGTGATGAAGCCCATCTCGATCAGGTTCTTGCCGATGGACATGGCGGGATTGAGGTTGGCCATGGCGTAGTCGAGCTGGGCCTGGGTGATCTTGCCCCGCTCCACCAGCAGGTGGGTCAGGCGGTCCAGGGGGTGGGTGCTGGCGGCGAAAACGATGTCCCCCGCCTCCATGAAGACCGTCCGGTGCGGCTCTTGTCCCAGCTTCCACAGGCCGGTCACGCGCTCCCGGTGCCTGGCGAACAGATCTTTGAGGGCCGGAAGGCTCATGGGGTCACCATCCATCGCTCGAGTTTCAGCTTGCCGACCTTGACCAACAGGGCCTGCCCGGGGCTGAGCGCCAGCCGGAGGGCCGGGTCCGCGGCCTTCTGGCTATCCAGGCTCACAGCTCCCTGGGCGATGAGGCGCTCCGCCTCCTTGCGGCTGGCCGCCAGACCCCGGTCCACCAGGAGGCGGGACAGGGGGACCTCGCCCTCCGTGGGGGGGATGGCCACCTCGGGGGCCTCCCCCTGGCTGCGTTCCGAGAAGCGGCGCACCCAGCGCTCCTCCGCCTCAAGCCCCGCGGCGGTGCCGTGGAAGTCGGCCACGATCTGACGGGCCAGGGCCTTCTTGGCCTCCATGGGATGGCCCTGCTTGAGGGCCTCGATCGCGGCCGGCAGCTTGTCCGTCAGCAGCAGGTACCAGTCCCACATGAGGGTGTCGCTCACGCTCATGGCCTTTCCGAACTGGGTGTCCGGGTCCTCCATGAAGCCGATGTAGTTGCCCAGGGACTTGGACATCTTCTCCACGCCATCGAGGCCCAGCAGCAGCGGCACCGTGAGCACCACCTGGGGTTTCTGGCCCGAGGCCTCCTGGAGGATGCGGCCCTGCATGAGGTTGAAGAGCTGGTCGTTGCCGCCCAGCTCCACGTCAGCCTGGAGGGCCACGGAATCATAGGCCTGGGTCAGGGGGTAGAGCAGCTCGTGGAGGGCGATGGGCTCCCGGGCCTCCATGCGCTTGGCGAAGTCGTTGCGCTCAAGCATCTGGGCCACGGTGAAGCGAGAGGCCAAGCGGATCCAGCCCTCGCCGACCATGCTGCCCAGCCATTCGCTGTTGAAGCGGACTTTCGTCTTTTCAGGATCGAGGATCTTGAAGACCTGGGCCTTGTAGGTCTCGGCATTGGCCAGCACCTCCTCGCGGGTGAGGGGTGGGCGCGTGGCCTTCTTGCCCGTGGGGTCGCCGATGAGACCCGTGAAGTCGCCGATGAGGAAGGTGACTTCATGGCCCAGCTTCTGGAATTGCGCCATCTTCCGGATGAGCACGCCATGGCCGAGGTGCAGGTCCGGCGCCGTGGGATCGAAGCCGGCCTTGATGCGCAGGGGGCGGCCTTCCTTGAGCTTCGCCTCCAGCTGCTCAACCTTGTGGCAGGTGACGGTGCCCTTCGTGAGCAGGGCAAGGGCATCAGATACGGATCCGGAAGCTGCAGTCATGACTGCATCTTGGCGGAAAAAGCCTACAGGCTCAATGCGGAAGGGCCTGAGGGGCTAGCGGACATCCAGCTCGACGACGCGCCTGGGCCCAGGGTCGCCTGGCTTCCGGGCCTTCTCGAAGGTGACATACACGGCGCGCCCGCTCTTCGGGCTCCAGCCCACCGTCACCTTGCCGCCGAAGTCATGGTTGATCTGGAGTCCCTGCTGCTCCATCAGATCGGGGGAGAGGTCCGGCACTGAGACCACCTCCTTGTGCCACCGGGAGGCGGCCTCCAGGAAGGCGGCCTCGGTGGGCCAGGTCTTGGCGAGGCCTGGATTGGCGGCGTAGAGGGCCTGGGAGCCCTCCCGGGAGCGCAGCTGCTCCACCACGGCGCGGAAGTCCTCCCAGTCGGGGCGGACCTTCTCGAGGGCGAAGCCCATCACCTTGTTCTTGAATCCTTCGGGATCCTTCTTGATCTTGTTGACGAAGAAGGCGCCGGCGCCCACGCAGGTGACAACCACCGCGAGGAAGGCGATGCCGCAGCCCAGGGCGATCTTGCCCCAGAGGGGCAGGCCGGCCTTGGCCGGAACGCCGTGGCCACCGTTGTCCCAGGATCCATCCGCCATGGAAGCCTCCTACAGGAGATTGCTCGCCAGCTCCGCCAGCTTGCTGCGCTCGCCCTTCTGCAAGGTCACGTGGCCGGAGATGTCGAGGTGCTTGAAGTGTTCCGCCAGAAAGCTGAGGCCGTTGGTGCTGGCGTCCACGTAGGGGTTGTCGATCTGGTGCGGATCGCCGGTGAAGATGACCTTGGTGCCCTCCCCGGCGCGGGTGAGGATGGTCTTCACCTCGTGCGGGGTGAGGTTCTGGGCCTCGTCCACCACCAGGTACTGCTTGGGGATGCTGCGGCCCCGGATGTAGGTGAGGGGCTCGACGCTGAGGTAGCCGGCTTCCTCCAGCTGGTTGGCGGTCATGGTGGTGCGCTTCCGGGCCTCGGTGTTGGCGCCCACGATGAACTCGAGGTTGTCGTAGATGGGCTGCATGTAGGGCCGCAGCTTCTCGCCGATGTCCCCCGGCAGGTAGCCCAGGTCGCGGCCCATGGGCATCACGGGGCGGCTCACCAGGATCTTGTCGTAGGACTCGTCGTCCACCACCTGCTGCAGGCCCGCGGCGATGGCCAGCAGGGTCTTGCCGGTGCCCGCCTTGCCCAGCAGTGTCACCACCTGGACGCTCGGATCCAGCAGCAGCTCCAGGGCGAACTGCTGTTCGCGGTTGCGGGGTTTGATGCCCCAGGGATAGGACTCCATGCGCCGCAGGGGCCGCAGCAGCCCCTCGCCGGCCTGGTGGCGGGCCAGGGCGGTGTGGCTGGGGTTGGTCTGGTCCACCAGGGTCAGGAACTGGTTGGGGTTCAGGTGCAGGTCGGGATCGGGCGCCAGGCCGCCGTCGTAGAGCTGGTCCACCATGGCTGGATCCACCTCCCAGGACTTGTGGCCGGTGTAGAGCTCATCCATCTCCACGCGGTCCGTGGTGTAGTCCTCGGCCTGCACGCCGATGGCGTCGGCCTTGATGCGCAGGTTCGTGTCCTTGGTGACCAGGACCACGCGATCCTTGCAGGTGTGGAGGAGCTCGCGGGCGCAGGCCAGGATCTGGTTGTCGGCCTTGTGCTTGTCCGCCGAGAGGATGCCGATGTCCAGGTTGTGGGCCGCCACATCCACCTTCAGGGTGCCGCCCCCCTCCAGGGGGACGCCCCGGCTGAGGCTGCCCGCGGCCCGCAGCTTGTCCAGCAGGCGGGACACGCTGCGGGCGTTGCGGCCGATCTCGGTCTGGTCCTTCTTGAAGTGGTCCACTTCCTCGATGACCACGATGGGCAGCACCACGTCATGTTCCTGGAAGTGGAGGATGGAGTTCGGATCATGCAGGAGGACGTTCGTATCAAGGACGAAGACCTTCTTGCCGGATGGCGGGACCAAAGAAACCTCCAGGGCTGCAGGCACCCTACCACCAAGCGGCCACCCTTGCACGGCTGGGATTCGATCGCGGATTGGTGTGAGAATGGCCCCCTGTCCGGAGGTCTGTCTCATGAGGAAGCTCGCCATGGCCCTCGCCGTCACCGCAGCCCTTTCAGCCCAAACGCCCCTGACCTACCCTCCGACCCGCAAGGCGGACGTGGTGGACGACTTCTTCGGCACCAAGGTGGCCGATCCCTACCGCTGGCTGGAAGACGACAACAGTGCCGAGACCAAGGCCTGGGTGGAGGCCCAGAACAAGGTCACCTTCGGCTACCTGGCCGAAATCCCCCAGCGCGAGAAGATCCGGGAGCGCATCACCAAGCTCTGGGACTTCGAGAAGTACAGCGCCCCCTTCAAGCGCGGCAAGCGCTACTTCTATTCCTACAACACCGGCCTGCAGAACCAGGCCGTCCTGTATGTCACGGAGGATCCCAAGGCCCAGGGCCGGGTGCTCCTCGATCCCAACACCCTGAGCAAGGATGGGACCGTGGCGCTCAGCGGCATCAGCCTCACCGAGGACGGCCGCCTCATGGCCTATTCCGTATCGGTGGCCGGCTCCGACTGGCAGACCTGGAAGGTGCGCGAGGTGGCCACGGGCAAGGATCTCTCCGATGAGATCCAGTGGTCCAAGGCCAGCGGCGCCTCCTGGCGCAAGGACGGCAGCGGCTTCTACTACAGCCGCTACGAAGCTCCCAAGGAGGGCGGGGCGCTCACCGGGGTGAACAACAACCACATGCTCTGCTTCCACAAGCTGGGCACGCCGCAGGCCGAGGATGTGCTCGTCTACCAGCGCCCCGACCAGCCCGAGTGGTACTTGGGCGGCTCGGTCACAGACGACGGTCGCTGGCTGGTGATCTCCGCCGGCAAGGGCACCAATCCCGAGAGCAGCCTCTTCCTGCAGGACCTCTCGAAGCCCGGCAGCCCGGTGGAGCCCTTCCTCGACAAGATGGACGCCACTTACAGCATCGTGGACAACGAAGGCGACCGCTTCTTCGTCAGCACCAACCTGGGCGCCCCCCGGAACCGCCTGGTGGCCATCCGGAAGGGCCAGACGGATCCCGCCCAGTGGACCGAGATCATCCCCCAGGCCAAGGGCAAGGACGTACTCGAGGGCGTGTCGCTTGTCGGGGGCCGCTTCGTGGCCACCTGGATGCGGGATGCCCACTCGGCCATCGAGTTCTACGACCTGAAGGGCAAGAAGACGGGCACCCTCGCGCTGCCGGCTCTGGGCACGGCCGGTGGCTTCGGTGGCCGCTGGGAGGACCAGGAGACGTTCTACACCTTCGGCAGCTTCACCTATCCCGGCACCATCTACCGCCTGGACCTGAAGACGGGCAAGAGCAGCGTCTTCCGCACCCCGAAGGTCGCCTTCAAGTCTGCGGACTACGAAGTGAAGCAGGTCTTCTACCCCAGCAAGGACGGGACGAAGGTCCCCATGTTCCTGGTGCACAAGAAGGGCCTGAAGCTCGACGGCCAGAACCCGACCCTCCTCTACGGCTACGGCGGCTTCAACGTGTCGCTGACGCCGGGCTTTTCGGTTTCCCGCATGGTCTGGCTGGAGATGGGCGGCGTTTATGCGATGGCCAACCTCCGGGGCGGCGGCGAGTACGGACTGGAGTGGTACGACGCGGGCCGCAAAGGCAAGAAGCAGAACGTCTTCGACGACTTCATCGCTGCGGCCGAATGGCTCATCGCCCACAAGGTGACCTCCACGCCGAAGCTGGCCATCAACGGCGGCAGCAATGGTGGCCTGCTCGTGGGCGCCTGCCTGACCCAGCGGCCCGACCTCTTCGGCGCTGCGGTGCCCGAGGTGGGAGTCATGGACATGCTGCGCTTCCACAAGTTCACCCTGGGCTGGGGCTGGAAGAGCGACTACGGCAGCAGCGAAACCAAGGAGGGCTTCGAGACCCTCATGACGTACTCACCCCTGCACACCATCAAGCCCGGCGTGAAGTACCCGCCCACCCTGGTCACCACCGGCGACCACGATGACCGCGTAGTGCCCGCCCACAGCCACAAGTTCACCGCCACGCTGCAGGCGGCCCAGGCTGGCCCCTCGCCCATCCTGACCCGCATCGAGACCAGCGCGGGCCATGGCGCGGGCAAGCCCACGGCCAAGGCCATCGCCGAGCGGGCCGATGTTCTCGCCTTCCTGGTGAAGAACCTGGGCATGAAACCCTGAGGGCCTAGCTCAACCTTGTGTTACGAGGTATCCTGAAGGGCATCCCCGTGCCCTTCAGGAGGCCCATCATGCCGCTGCCCCGAACCTGCCTGCTGGCCCTGGCCGCCACGGCCCTGGTGGCCCAAGCACCAATCACCTATCCCGCCACCAAGAAGGGCGACGTGGTGGACAACTACCACGGCACCAAGGTGGCCGATCCCTACCGCTGGCTGGAGGATGACCATGCGGCCGACACCGCCGCCTGGGTGGAGGCCCAGAACCAGGTGACCCAGGCCTACCTGGCCCAGATTCCCGAGCGGAAGGCCATCGAGGCCCGGATGACCCGCCTCTGGAACTACGAGAAGTACGGTGCGCCCAGCAAGCACGGCAAGTACTACATCTACTCCTACAACTCCGGGCTCCAGAACCAGGCGGTCGTCTACCTCACGGAGCGGCTGGAGGAGAAGGGCCGCGTATTCTTCGATCCCAATGCGCTGAGCAAGGATGGTACGGTGTCCCTCGGGGGCATGCGCTTCAGCGAGGATGGCGCCTACGTGGCCTACAACCTGTCCAAGGGCGGGTCCGACGTGAGCACCTGGAAGGTGCGCAACGTGGCCACCGGGGTGGATCTGCCCGATGCCTTCCCGGCGGGCCGTCTCGGCGTGAACGCCTGGGCGAAGGATGGCAGCGGCTTCTACTACACCGACTATCCCAAGGTGGAAGCGGGCAAGGCCCTCACAGCCGTCTACAAGAACCAGAAGCTGTTCTTCCACAAACTGGGCGACCCGGTGGAAAAGGATGCCGTGGTCTACGAGCGGCCCGATCAGCCGGACTGGGGCTTCGGCGCCAACGTGACGGATGATGGCCATTGGCTGGTCATCTCCCAGCGCCAGGGCACCGAGCGGAAGAACCGGGTCTACCTGAAGGATCTCCGGAAGGCCGGCAGCCCCGTGGTACCCCTCTTTGATCGCTATGACGGCTCCTACGCGATCCTCGGCAACGACGGCGACACCTTCTATGTGCATACCGATGCCGGCGCACCGCGCCACCGCATCGTCGCCGTGGACCTCAAGGATCCCAAACCCTCGGCCTGGAAGGACCTCATTCCCGAAGGGAAGGGGCGCGACGTCCTGGCCGCGGCCGATCTCTTCGGCAACACCTTCGCCGTCACCTGGAAGATCGACGCCCTCAACATCGTGAAGCTCTACGATCTGAAGGGCCGCTTCCTCAAGGAGATCAAGGTCGAGGGGCTGGGCAATCTCAGCGGCTTCAACGGCCGCCGCGAGGACACCGAGACATTCTACACCTTCACCTCGTACAACCAGCCGCCCACCCTCTACCGTTATGACCTGAAGGCCGGCACCAGCAGCGTGTTCCGCCAGCCCAAGGTGGACATCAAGCCCGCCGAGTTCGAGGTCAAGGAGGTCTTCTACCCCAGCAAGGACGGCACGAAGGTGCCCATGTTCCTGGCCTACAAGAAGGGGCTGAAGCTGGATGGCACCAACCCGACCCTACTCTATGCCTACGGCGGCTTCAACATCGCCCAGTCCCCCAACTACTCGCCCGTGGCCCAGGTCTGGATGGAGATGGGCGGCGTCTATGCCGTGGCCTGTCTGCGCGGCGGCAGCGAGTACGGAAAGACCTGGTGGGAGGCCGGCAAGCGGGAGACCAAGCAGAACGTCTTCGACGACTTCATCGCTGCCGGTGAGTGGCTCATCAAGGAGAAGTACACCAGCACCCCCAAGCTCGCCATCCATGGCGGCTCCAACGGCGGCCTGCTGGTGGGCGCCTGCATGACCCAGCGCCCGGAGCTCTTCGGCGCGGCCCTGCCCGCCGTGGGCGTCATGGACATGCTGCGGTACCACACCTTCACCATCGGCTGGATGTGGAAGAGCGACTACATGTCCAGCGACACGCCCGAGGGCTTCGCGAACCTCATCAAGTACTCACCGCTGCACAACCTGAAGCCCGGCGTGAAGTATCCGGCCACCCTGGTGACCACTGGTGATCACGATGACCGCGTGGTGCCCGCCCACAGCCACAAGTTCATCGCCACCCTTCAGGCCGCCCAGGCGGGACCCGCCCCCGTGCTCACCCGCATCGAGACCAACGCGGGCCACGGCGCCGGCAAGCCCACCGCCAAGCAGATCGCCGAGCGGGCCGACCAGTGGGCCTTCCTGGTCAAGAACCTGGGCATGAAGCTGCCCGCCGGCTTCGGCCAGTAGTTGATTCCAAAGGCCTCCCAGGGCAGACTGGAAGGCCAGCGCCAACTTAGCTCAGCTGGTAGAGCAGCTGATTCGTAATCAGCAGGTCGCAGGTTCGAATCCTGTAGTTGGCTCCAGTGAAAAGGCCCCCGCTTGCGGGGGCCTTTTCACTGGAGTGAATCCCCCCTATGAAAGCCTCTGGTGACGACCATCAGGATGATCCGCAGAGGGTGCGACTTTGAGGAAGCAATGTCCCGTGCGGGTGGATCGACGCATGGAAGATTGCGGGTTTCAAGCAAGCGTCCTTGGGCGTTCAGCCTTGCGGGGCCAGTGATCCCGGTCTGTTGATATTCAGGTATTCTTAACGTCTCCGAGTCGCCCATGACTTCCAGACGCAAATCCCCCATCGGCCTCCTGATTCTTGTGATCACCTTCGGAGTGAACCTGTCCCTGGTGTATCTCGGGGTTCGAAGCCTCGAGGCCAGCCGGAAGGATGCGGTGCGCCTGGCCGAGGTCCAGACCCGCAACCTTGCCCAGGCCATGGACCTCGGAATCTCATCCACGCTCCGGCGCGTGGATCAGGCGTTGCTGACCGTGGTCGCTGAGCTGGAGCGGGGCAAGGCCTCCGGGGCCAGGAACCGGATGGAGATGAAGCTCCTTGTCCTGGACCAGGAAAAGCTCGTCCCCGAAGCAGTGGCCATCAGGGTCGCCGATGCGGAAGGCAGGGTGATCATCAACAACCCCACCCAGAATCCGATGGCCCACTTCCGGGATCGTCCCTTCTGGATTCCCCTCCGCGACCAGTCGGAGGCGGGGTTGTATGTCTCGAAGCCCATCATCGGCATCTTCACCGGGAAGTGGGTCTTTGTGGCCGCCAGGCGCTACAACGCACCGAACGGGCAATTCGGTGGAGTCGTCGTCGCTCCGATCTTCCTGGACCGCCTTCAACAGGCCATTGCAGGATTCGACCTCGGAGCGGGTGGAACGCTCACCCTGAGAGACAGGGATGGCGGGTTCATGGTGCGCAATCCAGAGCTTGTAAAGGGCCAGCGCCTGGCCGTCGGAAGCGAGGAGATATCGCCTGAACTCCACGGCATTCTTGCTTCCGGAGCGCAGCAGCAAACCTACTTCGCGGAGATCCCATTCGACAAGGCCAAACGGGTTCTCACCTTCCGGCGCATCCAAGGCCTGCCCATGTTCGTCGTGGCGGCCCTGGCTGAGGACGACTATCTGGCCCAGTGGCGCGTGGGCCGGAAGCGGATTCTCATCGGGCTGGGGTTGGCCCTCCTGGGCTTCTCGGCTTCAGGGTTCATCCTGCGGCGTCTCTGGTTGAATCGGGAGCACGGCAACCAGGCCTTGGCCGAGAGTGAAGAGAAGTTTCGATCCCTGGCGGAGAGCAGCACCGACTACATCATGCGGTACGACCGGCACCACCGGCACACCTACATGAACCCTGCCGGCCTGAAGGTATCGGGCATGGCCGCCAGTGACCTGATCGGAAAGACCCACCGCGAGAGCGGCTTCCCGGAGGATCTCTGCGAACTCTGGGAGCACCGGATCGATCTGGTCTTCCGCACAGGCATGCCGGTCGATGTCGATTTTGAGTGGATCGGGGCCGATGGTCCCGTCTTCCTGAACCTGCGGCTCACCCCTGAATTCGATGCAGAGGGCCAGGTGCGTTCGGTGCTCGGGGTCTCCCGGGATGTTTCGGCCATGAAGCGAACGGAGGCGCTTCTCAAGAAGGTGACCGCCATGGTTCCGGGGGTGGTCTACCAGTACCTGCTTCGCCCGAATGGGAGTTCCTGCTTCCCCTATGCCAGTGAAGGCCTCTTCGATATCTACGAAGTGACCCCCGAGGAGGTGCGGGAGGACGCGACCCCGGTCTTCGGGCGGATCCATCCCGAAGACTTGGAGGCCACGGCGAACGCCATTTTCGGATCCGCCCGCACGCTGGAGTTGTTCCACTGGGAGTTCCGGGTGGTGCTGCCCAGGCAGGGGCTGCGCTGGCGCGCCTGTGATGCCAGGCCCGAGCGTCTGCCTGATGGGGGGACCCTGTGGCACGGGATCATCATGGACATCACGGAACGCAAGACCGCCGAAGAGGCCCTGAAGCGCTCCGAAGAGCGGTTCGCCCTGGCTTTCCATGCGAGCCCGGATGCCATCGCCATCACCCGGCTCTCCGATGGTGTCTATGTTCTGGTGAATGAGGGCTTCAGCCGGATGCTGGGGCGGTCGACGGCAGAGGTGATCGGCAAGAGTTCCATGCAGTTGGGGGTCTGGGTCGATCCTGGCGACCGGGAGCGCTGGGCGGCGGCCCTTCGGCGGGACGGGCAGGTCGACAACCTGGAAGTCCGATTCCGGAAGTCAGACGGCTCCGAGATCGCCTGCCTCGTTTCCTCCCGCTCCATCACCTGGGAGGGGGAGTTGGTGCAGCTGTCCATCACCCGCGACATCTCGGATCTCAAGCGGATCGAGGCCCAGTTGCAGGAGAGCGAGCTGGAGTACCGCCTGCTCTTCGAGCGGAGCCTGGACGCCATCATCTTCACGTCCCCCGATGGTCAGATCCTCGATGCCAACCCAGCCGCCTGCCGGATGTTCGGCCGCAGCGTGGAGGAGATCCGAGCGCTTGGCCGGAATGGGTTCATCGATACCGAAGATTCCCGCCTTCCGGCCGCGCTGGAGGCGCGGGCGATGACCGGGACATGGATCGGAGAGCTGAATTTCCTCCGCCGGGATGGGACCACCTTCCCCTGCGAGATCTCCTCGGTTCTCTTCAAGGACAAACAGGGGCGCTCGAAGGCCGGGGTGATCATCCGCGACATCAGTGTGCGGAAGCAGGCGGAAGAGCTTCGACAGAAATTGAACGCAGAGCTCCAGCAGTCCCAGAAGCTCGACAGCCTGGGCAGCCTTGCCGGCGGCGTGGCGCACGACATGAACAACATTCTGGGAGCCATCCAGGCCGTCAATGAAACCCTGAAGCGGAAGCACGGAGCGGACCCAGCCCTGGCTGCCTCGCTCCACCTCATCGACCGGGCCTCGACCCGGGGGAAGGTGCTGGTCAACGGACTGACGAAATTCGCCCGGAAGAGCCTCCAGGAACCTGAGGTGCTGGAACTCAACCTGCTCGTGAAGGAGGAGATCGATCTTCTGAGCCGAACCACCCTCCAGAAGTTCCGCCTGGTCATGGATCTGGACGAGTCCCTTAGTCCGGTCTCCGGCGAGCGGGGGTCCCTGGCCAGCGTCCTCATGAACCTTTGCGTCAATGCTCTCGATGCCATGCCCGAGGGGGGGACGCTCACCATCCGGACGCGGAACCTGCCGGGCGCCCTGGTTGAACTGTCCGTGGAGGATACCGGGACGGGCATGCCTCCAGAGGTGGCGGCCAGGGCCATGGATCCGTTCTTCACCACGAAATCCATCGGCAAGGGGACTGGGCTCGGTCTTGCGCTGGCCTATGCCACGGCCCAGACCCACGGCGGCACCCTCTCAATCCAGAGCGAAGAGAGGCGTGGGACGACCGTCCGCCTTTGTCTGCCGATGCTGACTGAGGGAACTCGCCTGATCGAGGCTGAAGAGGGGCCGATCGCCACAGAGGGCTCTCTGAGAATCCTCCTGGTCGATGACGATGAGCTCATCCGGGCCGCAGTGCCCAGCATGATCGAAGCGCTTGGCCACACGGTCACCACCGCCGAGGGCGGCGCCGAGGCGCTGGCTCGTCTGAAAGCTGGGGAGCCAGTTGACCTCGTCATCCTGGACCTGAACATGCCGGGCATGAATGGCGTGGAAACCCACGGCCACCTGCGCGAGGTGTGGCCGGACCTTCCCATCCTTCTGGCCACCGGGCATCTCGATGCCAGGACGAGCGAACTCCTGCGGACAGACCCGAAGGCTGCCTCCATTTCCAAGCCCTACTCGCTGGAAGAGCTTGCCCAGAAACTCATGGGCCTGAAGGCATGAATGACGGCAGGCATCGGATGAGGTGCCTCTCACCTCATTTGACTGGGGTGGCGCCGAAGGGGTGATCCATCGGCTTCTTCACGGAAGGTGGGCGGTCTTCTCCCGGATGAACTGGACATAGCCCATGTCGACTTCGTTGATGTGGTGGGCCAGCCAGTCCGCCACGAAGGTGGCCACGTCGGCGGTGATGAGGTAGCCTTCATCCATTTTCACGATGAGGTTCTGCACCTTGGTCAGCAGCTCGGTGTGCTCGACCCGGTGGACTTCAAGCTTGGGATAGCCCACCACCCGCATGAACTCCTCTTCGGCGTAGAAGTGCTCCTTCGTGTACTCATTCAGGAAGGCCAGGCTCTCCCGGGCGCCGGCCTCGGCCTTGCCAGCCTTGAAGCACTCGGATAGCCGATTGATGACCTCGAACAGATGCTTGTGCTGGGCATCGATCTCCTCGATCCCGGTCTCGAATTTCTCGTTCCAGTCAGCGATAGCCACGGCGCACTCCAGAGATTGGGACAAGTGTCTCAATTCTAGGGGCGCGATTCACGCCCTGCCAGTCCTCAACCTGAAACTACAGTGTTTACCCCATGACTTCCCGGGACCAAGCCAGGAGCCGGGGTGGTGATCGAGGGGGGCCTTCAGGGGCGTCCCGGTTGCCGCTCCTTGGCGAACTGCACATAGCCCATGTCCGCTTCGTTGATGTGGTGCGCAAGCCAGTCGGCGGCAAAGTTGGCCATGTGGGCGGCGAAGTCGGCCCCATCCAGGGGAACCTGGAAGCCTCCGTCGAGTTTCGCCTTCATGGCCAGAATCTGGGTCATCAGGTCCGCGTGTTCCTTCTGGTGGAACTCCAGCATCGGATAGCCGATCGCCCGCATGAGCGCTTCTTCTGTGTCGAAATGTTCCAGCGTGTATCGGGCGAGAAAGGCCAGGCTCTCCTGGGCTTCGGTTTCTTCCGTGCCCTCCCGGTAAGCCGCATCCAGGCGGTTGATGGCCTGGAAGAGGCGCTTGTGCTGCGCGTCGATTTCCGGGATCCCGGTCACGTACCGGTCGCTCCACACGGCTAGGGGCATTCAGGCCTCCGCGGCTTTGGATCTTGATGGTTCCATCTTAGGGCCCGAGGTCCAGGGTGGCTTCAATGTAGTTGAAGTCAATATTTCCTTCTCGGGCGGGCCTTGATCCTTTCCTGGAACAACCGGATGCTAGTCTGCGATTGACCAACCGAGCAGGGTGCTGCTTCAACCATGGATGTCGATCTAACCGGAGAGTCCTGCATGGCCTTCCTGTCTTGGCACGAGCGGTTCAGCGTGGGCCACGCTGAACTCGACCAGCAGCACGTGAGGCTTTTTGAACTCGTCAACCACTTTGATGACGTCATCCGGATGGGGATGCATGAGGAACTTCCCCGCATCGTGGACGACCTCATCGATCTGAGCGAGGCCCACTTCCGCTTCGAGGAGGGGCTTCTCCAGGGCATCGGATTCCCGCAGGCGGTCGATCACAGGAAGATGCACGATGAGCTGCTCGATCAGGTCCGGAAAATGCGGAGCAACATGGCAGCTGGCGGTCATGTCACCCACAAAGCCGTCGTCCGGTTCTTGGCGGATTGGCTCACGAACCACATCCTGCGCGAGGATCGGGACTATAAGCCCTACCTGGCCCCGTAGGGGGTGGCGGCCCTGGCTCTGGGGCGAATCGAACCCACCTGGGTGGAGGAAGCGGACCCCTCTGGGATCAGTGGCTTAACCCTGCCAGCAGGTCAGGACCCTGGGTCATTGAACGGCAATTGAGAAGAAATGCCTTAATTTTACATTTCAAGCATAGACGGGGCTTGATCGAAGGGCTTTGCATCGGCACATCGATTGCCATTGGTCCCCTGCGATTCCACCTTTTCTGGACGCAAGGAGCCCCCATGGCAAAGCAGACCTCGACCCGGAGCCTGAGCCTGATGCTCAGTGCCCCCCTCCTCGACTCCCAAGGCTCGGACCGCCGACCCGCCACAGCAGCCTACGCCTTCTCCCCGGGAGGCCGGTTCCTGGGGCAGGGCGCCATCGACGCCAAAGGCCAGGCCTCCTTAGAAGTGGGCCTCGGCGAGGCCCCCACCGGCCTTCGGCTGCTGGTGGGTCCCGCCACGGACGACAAGCTCCCGAACCTGGAGGAATTGCTGCGCCGGGGGGCCCAGGAGCGGCATCTCCGGGTGGGGTCGGGGGAAGCCCGTCTGAAGGTGGAACTGCCCATCCACCCGGACATCTGGCGGCTCTGGCTGCTGGGGCTCTGCCTGGTGAAGGGCACCTTGCAGAAGCGGGTCCTCCGGGATGGCGTCACGGTGGACCTACCGGTGTGCCATGCCACGGTGGAAATCTACGAAGTCGATCCCCTCTGGATCCTCATTCCAAAGCTGCCCAAGGACCTCATCGACCGGCTGCGCGATGTGCTGGTGAATCCGATCCCCCTGCCGGACCCTCCCCCGGAGATCTTCCCGGGCCTGGGGCCCACACCCTTCCCCGGGCCGCGTCCCGGTCCCGGGCCGGATCCCGCCCCGTTCGCGCTCCGTTCGGCTGAAACCCACCGCGTGGATCCCGTGGCCATCTCTGCCCTGCACCAGGCTTCCGGCTCGACCACCCTGCGCTTCATGGCTCTCAGCGGCAGCGACCTGGCCTTCCGGCAGTCGCTCATCGACCATGCTGAGCTCATCCGTCCCATCCTCTGCTGGCTGCACCCCACCCTGGTGACCATGCAGCGCATCGGCACTGCTTATACGGATGACTGCGGGCACTTCCGAACCACCATCTTCAAGGGCTTTGCCAATCCCGATCAGCCCGACCTCTACTTCAAAGCCACCCAGCGCCTCTTCGGCTTCTTCGATGTCACCATCTACGCGCCGACTCCCATCGCCTGTCACACCTGGTGGGACTATGCCTGCGGCACGGAAGTCAGCCTGTACACCACGCACCCGCTGGCCATGACCTGCTCCCCGTGCCCACCCGTGATCGCCGGCGACAACTGGGTGCTCTTCATGGCCATCGGCAACTTCCCCCTGAGCCGCATCCACGGCACGGGTCAGGTGCTGGGAGCCTCCACCTCCACCAACCTGGGCCTCACCGATGGCGAGGCGCCCTGGGGCGGTCTCCTGCGGCCCCGGCTTGAGTTCGACAACGCCCTGCGCGACAGCCTCGGCGTGAAGTACTACCGGCTCTCCTGGAAGCGGGACGCCGAATCCGCCACGGCCTACAAGCCCATGAACGGGGCCATCAGCCGCCACTACGCCCACATGATCGGCACGGACCTGGTGCTGGATGCCTACCCCCTGGGCCCCCAGACCAAGGGCTCGGAAGGCAACCTCTTCGAGATTCCGCCCTCCATTCCGCCCTTGGGCCAGTGGAGCATCCCCGATGCGGTGGAGGACACCACCAGCGGCAAGTTCAACACCGTGGCCGCCGACGGGGCGCCCATCCTGGATGGCAAGGTGCAGGTGCGGGTCGAACTCTTCGACGCCGGCGGGGCGCCGGTGGACATCGGCGCCAGGGGCATCCGCTACTTCGTGCCCACCTCCACGGACCTCAGCGGCACCATCCACACCGTGGATGCCTCCACCCTGGGCCTGGTGGCGGGCAACACCATGGTCATCACCCTCCACGTGAACAACGAGGCCTGCAGCGCCAACATTGCGCCCCCCGCCATCGGCGGGGTCGTCGCCGATCCCTGCTGCGGCGTCCTGAAATATGGGCATGGCGACTCTGTGACCCTGGCTTGGCAGGCCAGTCATCCCCATGGCTTCGCCACTTACAGTTTCGGCGTCGTGCGCGGCGTCAGCGGAGTCTACAGCAGCAGCGGCGGCGTGGGCGGAGGCTCCTTCAGCGCCTCCCGCACCGTGGACCACCTGCTCAACGACAACCTCCCGGGTGGCTGCACGCCGGGTGGGTGCCCGGTGGCCGGATTCAGCGAGAACCTCTATGTCTCCGCCATGACCACGGATGGCTGGTCCCGCCAGTCCCAGTACGACGCCAGCTTCGTCCGGGCCTTCGTCCTCGCCCCGAAGTAGCCGCCCAGACCGCGGCACCCCAGGCACCCCAGCCCTGGGCCAGGGTGGCTGGGGTGCGCCCGTCTTCGGTGTACCATTCAGGCCCATTGATGCATCCAAGGGTTACAAAGGAGGCGATCCATGCGAATACGCATGTTCTGGGGCGCCCTCGCCCTCACCGTGGCCTTGGCGGGCTTCGGTTTCGCCCTCACCACCACCCACGGCCCCGCGCGCGCGGGCGCCCCGATCCCCCACGAGGAACAGGTGACCGACTCCAAGAAGCCCAGCCCTGCCGACCTGAAGCAGAAGCTCACGCCCATGCAGTACCACGTGACCCAGGAGGCCGGCACGGAGCCGCCCTTCCGCAACGAGTACTGGAACGAGCACCGGGACGGTGTCTACGTGGACATCGTCAGCGGAAAGCCCCTCTTCACCTCCAAGGACAAGTTCGATTCTGGATGCGGCTGGCCCAGCTTCACGAAGCCCATCGCGGCCGAGGATGTGGTCGAGAAGCGCGACGTCAGCCTCGGCATGGTCCGCACGGAAGTTCGGTCCAAGGATGCCGATTCCCACCTGGGCCATGTCTTCGATGACGGACCGCGGGACAAGGGCGGCCTCCGCTACTGCATCAACAGCGCCTCCATGCGCTTTGTGCCAGTTGGTGATCTGGAGAAGGAGGGCCTGGGTGCCTTCCTGCCTCTCTTCGGCAAGGCCGCGTCCGCTCCAAAGGAGGAGATCGCCACCCTGGCCGGCGGCTGCTTCTGGGGCATGGAGGATCTGATCCGCAAGCAGCCCGGCGTGGTCAAGACCGAGGTGGGCTACACGGGCGGCAGCGTGGCGAACGCGACCTACCAGAACCACGAAGGCCACGCCGAGGCCGTGCTGATCCGCTTCGATCCCTCCAAGACCACGTACGAGGCCCTGCTGCGCTTCTTCTTCCGCATGCACGATCCGACCACGCTCAACCGCCAGGGCAATGACCTGGGCACCTCGTACCGCAGTGCGATCTTCTACCACTCCGAAGCCCAACGGCAGATCGCCGAGCGTGTGAAGGCGGAAGTTGAGGCCAGCGGCAAGTGGAAGCGGCCCATCGTCACCGAGATCACAGCGGCCGGTCCGTGGTGGAAGGCCGAGGAGTACCACCAGGACTACCTGATCAAGAACCCCGGTGGCTACACCTGCCACTTCGTCCGGGACTGATCAGACCCTGAAGGTGTCGGGCCGCCAACTCTGGATGCGCTTCTTGATGGTCTCGCCATCGAGGTGCTCGTCCAGGGCTTCGCGAACCCGGTCCGACAGCTCGGCATCCGAGGCGAAGCGCAGGCCGACGAGCTGCTTGGGGGCAAGCTCGCCAATGCGCCCAGCCAGGTCCGCTGGGAGGAGGCGCTGCATGCGCAGGGTCTCTTCCAGGCGGATCACCCGGTCCTGAACCTTCAGGGCGTAGCTCCGCACCTGGATTGCGATCATGAGGAGGGCGAAGCCGAGGACCGCCATCCAGATGGTGTGGAGGTTCGGGTGCTTGATGCCCGTCCAGATGGCGGCGATCCAGGTGATCAGGAGGATCGGCATCAGGATGAAGTGCTGCAGCGGCTCGATGCGGCGGTGGTTGGCGTAGGTTTGAGGCGTGGCCATGCTAACTCCGGCAGGGGCTCCCAGCTTACTCGATGGGGCCGCTGCGCTGTCGCTTGACGGCCGAAGCCCGCTTCTTGGATTCCAGCCGCCGCTCCTTGGAACCCCGGGTCGGTTGGGTCGCCCGTCGGGGGATAGGCCGCACCAGGGCTGCGCGGATGGCCTCGGCGGCCTTCTCCCGGGCATCGTCCAGGTTCTTGAGCTGGTCCCGGGTCCTATCGCTGACGACGATCCACAGGCCCTCCGCATCGAGCCGGTTCCGCTGGGCCGCCCGCAACCGGAGCAGCGCATCCTCAGGCAGGCCCTCGATGGCCGCCAGGTCGATGCGCAGCTCCACCTTGGAGGAGACCTTGTTCACGTTCTGGCCGCCCGCGCCGCCGGCACGGACGGCCCTGAAGCGGATGGCATCGCCCGGAACCCGGACGGAAGCGGAGACGAGGATGGGATCGGCCATCCGATGATGCTAGCGCATCGCTTCCATGGGGCTCAGACGCATGGCCCGGAAAGCCGGATAGAGGCCGAAGACCACCGCCAGGGTGAGGGCCACGAGCCAGGCCGTGAGCAGGCCGATGGGATTCACCACCAGGCCGTAGGGGAAGCTGGCGGAGAGGGCCTGGCAGAGCAGGGCGCCTGAGACCGTGCCCAGAAGGGCGCCGATGGCGGCGAGCACCACGGCCTCCAGCAGGAACTGGATGAAGATCTCCTGGTCGGAGGCCCCCAGGGCCTTCCGCAGGCCGATCTCGAAGCGCCGGTCGCTGAAGCTGATGAGCATCACCGACAGCACACCCACGCCGCCGACGAGGAGCACCGTGCCAGCCAGGCTCATCAGCACGATCTGCCAGCCCCGCATCTGCTCCAGGAAGTTCTGGTAGCCCTTGGCGGCCTCGGCGTCCAGATCCACCACCTCGGCATCCTCGATGCCGTGGTGGGCCTGCCGCACGCGGCCCAGCAGCATGGCTGACACCTCGCCCATGTCCTCGGGGCGGCGCAGCTTCACGGTGATCTGGGCCAGCTTGTGGGCCGGGTCCATGCGGTCCATGTAGGTTTCGAGCGGAATCAGGATGCCGTTGGCGTCGAAGTAGTTTTCATCGTTGAAGATCTGCCCAGGTGCCTGGACCCCGACGATGCGGAAGGGAACGCCGTCCACCACCAGATCACGGCCCACGGGATCGGCCCCGCCGAAGAGCTTGGTGGCGAGCGTCGCCCCCACCACGGCCACGGTGGAGCGGCGGCGCTGGTCATCTTCCGTGAGACCGCGGCCAATGCCGATGGGCCGGTTCATCCATTGCGCATAATCCGGCGACACACCGTTCACGAAGATGCGCTCCGTATCGCCCAGGACCCGCACGGTGACCGTTTTCTGAGCCCTGGGAAGGAAGGCGAGCACTTTGGGATTGGGCGCGTTCAGGCGGCTGAGGTCCTCGTACCGGAGGCCGGGGCTCATGGTGAAGCGCTTGCGCTCCTCGTTGGTCTCGGGTGTCTTGGGGGCGATGCGGACGGTACCGTCCCAGCTCATGCCGGCGAAGCCCGTGCTGATCTTGTCCATGACGCCGTCCAGCACCGAGGTCATGACCACCAGGGCAAAGACGCCCAGCATGAGGAGGGTGAGCGTGAGCAGGCTGCGCACCTTGTGGGCCCACAACTCCACCAGGCCCGTGCGGACGACTTCCCAGAACATGGCGAAGGAGAAGCCGCGGGCTGGCGCGGCCGGGACTGGGGCCTCGCCATTGAGGAGAGAAGGGCCGGGGGATCGGAGGATGAGGGCTTCGTCACTCATAGCGCAGAGCCTCCATCGGAGACAGCCGGGAGGCCTTCCAGGCCGGGTAGAGCGCGAAGAGGAAGCCGAATGCGGCGGCCAGGCCGTAGGCCCAGACAAAGCTGGCGGGGGTCATGTAGAGCGGGATGCCGATGCTCTTGGTGATGACCCAGGAAAAGCCCACGCCGAGCAGCAGGCCGGCAAGGCCCCCCAGGGCGGTCAGAAGCAGGGCCTCGGTCATGAATCCCTTGAAGATCTCGCGACCGGAGGCGCCGATGGCCATCTTCACGCCGACCTCGCGCACGCGCTCCTTCAAGCTGGCCATCTGGATGTTCACATTCACGATGCCGCCGCCCACCAGGGCCAGCACGCCCGAGAGCATGAAGATGATGTCGTAGACGCTGCCCTGGCTCTGCCGCCGGCGCACGCGCGCGGCCACGTCGTCCAGGCGGAAGTCCTCCTGGAGGCGGTGGTTGGATTTCACGAGGTTCTTGAGCTGCTGGGCGAAGCCGCTCATGGCGTTCATGTCGGGGATGCGGAAGGTAACCCGGTCCACCCTGCGGTAGGCGTCCCCGTTCATGCGGCGCTGCACCAGGTTCGCGGGCACGGCGATGATGCGGTTGCGCCACCAGAACTGGTTGCCCTGGTTCTCACGGAAGCGGAACACCCGCTCCTGGAAGGTGCCGATGACGGTGACGGGAATGTCGCCGATGCGGAGGGATTGTCCCAAGGCATCACCCTTGGGGAAGAAGGTGTTGGCCGCTTCGGTGCCCAGGACGACGACGGGGGCGCCAGTTTCCATCTCGGTGTTGGAGAAGCCGCGGCCCTGGGCGATGCCATAGCCGTTGGCGGGAATGAAATCCCCGCCGATGCCGCTGATCTGCCGGTCCTGGTCCGCATAGGCGGACACGACCCGGGAGCGGGCGTTCTTCTGGCGGCTCACGCCCTGGATGGCCTCGGCCTTCAAGGCCTCGCCACCCACCGCATCCGCGTCCCGAAGGCCGAGGTTGGCCTGCTGGAGGGCCGTGGGGCGGCCATCCTTGATGGCTGCCCGGGGCTGCACGTTCAGCTTGTCGAGGCCGCCCATCTTCACGAACATCTCGTCGGACCGCTTGCGCTGGCTGTCGGAGATGGAGAACCCGCCCAACACCGACGCCACCCCCAGCAGCACGCCGAGGGCCTGGAGCACCGAGCGGCCGAGGTTCTCCCGGATCTCCACCCAGGCTCCGAACAGCCGTTCACGGAAGGCGCCGGAGGCTTTCATCTAGGCCACTCCCTCCGCCACCGCGATGAGGCCGTCCCTGATCTCGACACGGCGTTCCGCCAGGGCGGCGATGGAAGGGTCATGGGTGACCAGGAGCAGGGTGTTGCCCTGGCTGTGCAACTCGCGGAAGAGGTCCAGCACCTCGGCGCCGGTTTTCGAGTCGAGGGCGCCCGTGGGTTCGTCCGCCAGGAGGAGGGCCGGGTCGTTGGCCAGGGCCCGGGCCACGGCCACGCGCTGCTTCTGGCCGCCGGAGAGCGTCGCCGGCAGCTTGTCCGCCTTGTCGGCGATGCCCACCTTTTCGAGCAGGGCCAGGGCCCGCTCGCGGCGCTCCTTGCGGCCCACGCCCGCGTAGAGCATGGGCAGTTCCACGTTGCGGGCGATGCTGGCCTTGGGCAACAGGTTGTAGCTCTGGAAGACGAAGCCGACCTTCTCATTGCGGATGCGTGCCAGCTCGCCGCCGGCCAACCCCTGGACCTGACGGCCGTCCAGGGTGTAGGTGCCTTCCGTGGGCAGGTCCAGGCAGCCCAGGATGGCCATGAGGGTGGATTTGCCGGAGCCCGAGGGGCCGATGAGGGCCACGAACTCACCCTTCTCGACCGTGAGATCGATGCCGCGCAGGGCATGCACCGCCGCGCCATTGGCGCCGTAGACCTTGGTCAGGCCTGTGGTCTGGATGATGGGGGAGGACGAACCGCTAATTGTTTTCATCATCCTTCTCGACCTTCTTCTTGCTGGGGTCTTCCAGGCTGACTTGGTCGTTGGCCTTGAGGCCTGAGAGGATCTCCACGCGCTCCAGGGTGGCGATGCCGGCCTTCACGGGCACCACGTCGAAGTATTCCTTCCAGTGGTCCGCCAGCCAGATGAACTTCCCGCGGCCGGTGAGCCCCTCCTTGGCCTTGGCCAGGTCCTGAGGCGAGAGGTTCTCCTTTAGGCGGTAGACCACGGTCTGGCCGTCGCGCCGCTGCAGGGCCTCCAGGGGCACGCTCACGGCCTTGTCGCGCTTCTCGCCGAGGATCTCGACGTTGGCGCTCATGCCGGTCTTGAAGTCGTCGGTGAGCTCATCCAGGGCCACTTCCACCTTGAAGACCTTGATCTTCTCCACCAGGTCGGCGGCGGGGGCCACGAAGCGGACTTTGCCGGTGAAGGCGCGCTGAGGGTAGGCATCGAGGGTGATGCGGACGGGCTGGCCGACCCGGACCTTGGCGATGTCCACCTCATTTAGGTTCACTTTCACGATGAGCGACTTCAGGTCCGCCACGGTGAAGACCACGGTGCCTGCGTTGAAGGAGCTGACGCCGGAGGTGATGGTGTCACCCAGCTCCACGCCCTTCTTGATGACCACGCCGTCCATGGGGGCGGTGATGCGGGCTTTCTGGGTGGAAGCGTTGCCGCTGATGGGAATGCCCCGGTCCTCGACGATCTGGTAGCGGGTCTGAGCGCTCTTGTAGGCTTCCTCCGCGAGGTCCCGGGTGGTCTTCGCGCCCCGGAAGGCCTGGTCGGAGATAAGTCCCGCCTTGAACAGCTCCGACTGCTGGTTGAAGTCCCGCTCGGCGTTCTTGAAGCTCACCCGGGCCTGGGACACGCTGCCCTGCACGTCAGAAAGGGTCTGGGCCTGGTTCACGTCCGGCTCGACCTCGGCGAGCATCTCCCCGGCCCGCACCAGGGCACCTTCGCGGACCTTCAGCCCCACGATGCGGCCGGACACGGTGGACTTGACCTCCACCTTGGTGAGCGGGTCCACCACGCCCACTTCGCGGACGCTCACCTGCAGATCCTCGGCCTGGACCTTGCCGAGGCGGAAGGGGGTGTTGGCCTCGGCTTTCTTGGCTTTTCCGTCGCCGCCCTTCAAGGTGAAGAGCATGCCGGCCGCCAGGGCCACTCCGGCCACGGACAGGATGACCCATCGTTTCTGCATGAAACCCCCCAGATGGGAAAGACGCCGGACAGACCGGGATGATGGAACGACTACGGATCAGAGTCTGCCGCCGTTTAGAGCCGGCCTCCCGGGGGATTCGGCCACCACCCCCCGCCGGTCGGCCAGCCTCCCGCCGGGACCGGGGAATGCCGGTCCGGGGCAAACGAAAAGCGGCCCCCAGTTGGGGGCCGCTTAAAGGGGGTGGGGGCGTCCTACCGCACGGTCTCGCGGGCGATCATCAGTTCCTCGTTGGTGGGGACGACGGTGACGACCACGCGGGAATCCGGGGTGCTGATGATGCGCTCGCCGGTTCCATGCTCGTTGGCCTCGGGGTCCAGCTTCACGCCCAGGAAGCTGAGCTTGCTGCAGACTTTGGCGCGGACGAAGGTGCTGTGGGTGCCGATGCCGGCGGTGAAGGTGATGGCGTCCACGCCGTCCAGCACGGTCGCATAGGCGCCGATGTACTGGCGCACGTTGTAGGTCAGGAGGTCGCGGGCGAGGCGGGCCCGGTCATTGCCGGCGTCGGCGGCCAGCTCGATCTCGCGGAAATCCGAGGAGACGCCGGAGATGCCGAGCAGGCCCGACTTCTTGTTCAGCAGGTCGGTGATGCCGTTGTAGTCGAGGTGCTCGTACTCCATGAGCATTTCCACCACGCTGGGGTCGATGGTGCCGCAGCGGGTGCCCATGATGACGCCCTGGAGGGGGGTCATGCCCATGCTGGTATCCACGCTCCGGCCATTGTGCACGGCGCAGATGCTGGTGCCGTTGCCGATGTGGCAGGTAACGATCTTCAGGGCGCGGAGGGGGCGGCAGAGCAGGATGGCGGTGCGGGCGGCGACGTAGGAATGGCTGGACCCGTGGAAGCCGTAGCGGCGGATGCCGTACTTCTGACTCAGTTCGTAGGGGATGCCGTAGGTGCGGGCGTGATCGGGGATGTTGTGGTGGAAGGCCGTATCGAAGACCGCTACGTGCGGCACGTCGGGGAAGGCCTCCCGGGCCACACGGATGCCCAGGGCGTTGGCGGGGTTGTGGAGCGGCGCGTACATCGCGAAGGTGTCGATGTCGGTGAGCACTTCGTCGGTCACGATCAGGGAATCGCCATACTTCGGGCCCCCATGGACCACCCGGTGGCCCACGGCGTGGATCGGCGTGTCGTGGAGGACCACCGCCTTGAGCCGATCGATGATCGCGTTCAGGGCCTCCCGGTGGGAGGGAAGGGGCAGGGCCTCCTTGTGCTTGTCATTGTCGAAGACGAAGGTCAGGTTGCCGTCGGCCAAGCCGATGCGCTCGGCCATGCCCTCGGCGATGGACGTTTCCTTCCCCATGTCGAAGAGATTGAACTTGAGGCTCGAGGAGCCGGCATTCAGGACGAGAACGAACACGATTTCCCCCATGACAGGAACAGTCTACCGGTCTGACCACGTGACCAGTGTCGCATTGTCGATATTGGGGTCGTCATGAAAGCTTGAAGCGACGCGTAAGTACCTGAAGCTGTTGGGCCAAGCTGGCCAGCTCCTCCGTCGTCCGGGCCGTTTCCTGGACCGTGGCGGAGAGCTGGGTGGCGGCCGAGGCATTGCGCTCCACCATCTGGGTGGCGGATTCCATGGCCAGAACCACCTCTTCGCTGGCCCGGCCCTGCTCGTCCATGGCGTTGGCGATCCCCTTCAGCTGGCCCGCGTTCTCCCGCACATGGACTTCGATGCGCTCCAGGCTCCGGGAGGCCTCTTTGACCGACTCGGTGCCAAAGCCCACTCGCTCGGTGCTCTCTTGGATGAGCGTCGTGATTTCCTTGGCCGCTGTGCCGCTGCGTTCGGCCAGCTTCCGGACCTCCTCGGCCACCACGGCGAAGCCCTTGCCCATGGCCCCTGCCTTGGCCGCCTCGATGGCCGCATTCAGGGAAAGGAGGTTGGTCTGCCGGGCGATGTCCGTGATCACCGTGATGATCCGGTTCACCTTGGAGGAGCTCTCCTCGATGGCCTCCATGGCGCGGCCTGTGTCCTCGACGGCGGTCAGACCCTGCTGGCCCGCCTCCTGGGAGCGGGCGGCCAGCTCCTCCGCGCGCAGGGTGCTCTGCTTCACCTGCTGGATGTTGGCGTTCATCTCCTCCAGGGCGGCGGAGGAGCGCTCCATGGCCAGCCGTTCCTGTTCCGTGCTGCGGCGGAGCTCTTCGGTGGTGCGGTTGACCTGTTCGGTCGTGGCCGAAAGCTCCGTGGCGCTGGAGGCGGTGCCCTCTGCGGACTGGGCGATGGCCTGGATGTCCGAGCGCAGGCCCTGAATGACCTGCGCGAGGCCGGCGGCCACCTGCGCCAGTTCGTCCTTGCCGTGGACCTTGGGCGTCTGGGTCAGGTCGCCATTGGCCACCGCACCCATGATCACCTCGATGTCGTGGGCCTTCCGGCCGACCCTCGAGCCGATGGTCCGGCTCAGAATGACGCCGATCAGGATGGCGGCCAACCCGACGCCGCCGATCCAGCCCTTGGCCAGGGCAGAGTGGCCAAGGTCTTCCTGGATGGAACGCTCGGCAGCCGATTCAGCCGCTTTCTGGAGTTTGAGCACCCTGTCACGGGCGGTGCGCATGATCTCGACATTGCCTTCCATCAACTTGGAAACGGCCTGGGGAGACCGGTCGGACTGGGCCTGGGCGAGCAGGGCGGGGAAGCCGGCATCGTATTTCCGGAAGGCCTCGATGGCCTCGTCCAGAATGACCTTGTCCTCCGGGGACCAGGTCAGTGCCTTGGCCTCGGCCAGGTCCTTCTCGAGGGTCTCCCCGTATTTCTTCATGACCCCCTGCCGCATGCTGATGTAGCCCGGATCTCCGGCTCCGCCGATCATGCTCACGTGCACGGTGCGAAAGACGTTCATGCCGTTCAGCACCCGGGAGAGGGTGGCCGTCTTGGCCAATTCCTTGGCCACATCCCGCTGGCCGCTCTGGAGTTCGTTGACGGATAGCCAACCCAGCCCACCCACCAGAATCAGAGCCAGGGTCTGGATGGCGAGGAGCAGGTTGAATTTCCCCCGCATGCGCAGATCGTCAAGGAATTTTCCGATGCTCATGATCCACCCCGTGGTCAGACCTTATCGGGGGCAGGGAAAGGGCGACTTAATCCTGGCAACTAGTTCGAGTGCAACCCCTGCATCAGGGTGCCTGGATCGGGCCAGGGGGCCTCCAGGGCGGTGTCGGCGGCGGCCATGAGCTTGGCCTCGAGGCGCCCGGCAAGGCTGGGGTCCACGGTCCAACCCCGCAGGACCATCCACGCCTCGAAGCGGGGCAGGGGGTCCTTGGCGGCCCATTCGGCGACTGCCGCCGGGTCCACGTAGCGCTGATCATCGTGTTCGGCGTGGCCCGAGCGGCGGAAGGTCTCGCAGACAAGGAAGGCCGGTCCCTTTCCTTCGAGACAGCGCTGCCGGGCCTGGGCGGCCGCCTCGTAGACCGCGGTGGCGTCATTGCCGTCCACGGTCAGCGTGAAGGCGCCCTGGGAACGCTGGGACATCCGCCCGGCCATCTGGCGTTCCGGGGGGGTGGAGAAGGCGAATCCGTTGGACTCGCCCACCACGATGAGGGGCAGCTTCTGGACCACCGCGAAGTTCAGCCCCTCGTAGAAAGCGCCGGTGGAGCTCCCGCCATCCCCGATCCAGGTCATGGCCACCCGGCGCTCCCCCTTCTGCCGGAAGGAGAGGGCCACTCCGGCCATCACCGGGATGAGGGCCCCGAGCATGGAGGTGGGGGCAATGATGCCCCGCGCCACCGAGCCGAAGTGGTTGTTGTGCTCCCGCCCGCCGGTGGGGCCCGTGGCCCGGCCCAGGTATTGGAGGAACACCTCCCGCGGAGTGACCCCGCGGACGAACATCGACCCCAGGTTGCGGATCAGAGGTGCGATGACGTCATCGGGTCCCAGGGCCAGGGCCGTGGCGCAGGCGGTGGCCTCCTGGCCCAGGCTGCGGTACACGCTGCCAAGGGTATGGCCCTGGCGGAAGAGCTTGACCAGGCGCTCCTCGGCGAGGCGGGTGAGCAGCATGGCCTCGTACAGGCGCCGGGCGGTGTCTTGGTCCATCGGGTTAGCATAGACCCATGCTGACCCTCCGTCCCGCCGTCCCCGCCGATGCCCCCCTGATCCTGCAGTACATCCGCGAGCTGGCAGAGTACGAACGGGATCCCGAGGCGGCCGTCGCCACCGAGGCCGACATTCTCCGGCACGCCTTTTCCGAGCATCCCCTGGTTAAGGTGACCATGGCTGAGTGGCACGATCAGCCCGCCGGTTTCTGCCTCTGGTTCCTGAACTTCAGCACCTGGGAAGGCAAGCCCGGGATCTACCTGGAGGACCTCTTCGTGCGTCCGGCCTTCCGGGGCCATGGCATCGGGAAGGCCCTGCTGAAGCATCTGGCGGCCCTCGCGGTTCAGAACGGCTGGACCCGCTTCGTGTGGCAGGTGCTGGACTGGAACACGCCGGCCATCGAGTTCTACGAGGCCCATGGCGCGAAGATCATGCGCCCCTGGCTCACCTGCCGGGTGGAGGGTGAGGCCCTGGCCCGCCTTGCCGAGGATGCGGGTTGACCTGGCCTCCGCTGCTGCGCCTCCAGGAGGCCCTGGGCCCCGACTCGGAGCTGGTGATCGTGGGCGGCGCAGTCCGGGACGAGCTGCTGGGGCGGAACCATGCGGACTGGGATCTGGCCACGCGCCTGCTCCCCCAGGCCGTGATGGCGAAGGCCCGGACGGCGGGCCTGAAGGTGATCCCCACTGGGTTGCAGCACGGCACGGTGACGGTGATCCTGGAGGATCGCCCGGTGGAGGTGACCACCTTCCGCAGCGACGGCGACTACCTTGACGGGCGTCGGCCGGAGACGGTGCGGCTGGGGGTGGGCCTGGCGGAGGACCTGTCGCGGCGGGACTTCACCATCAACGCCATGGCCCTCCCGGTGGGTGGAGGCGACCTTGTGGATCCCTTCGGTGGCCGGGCGGACCTGAAGGCTGGATGGATCCGGGCCGTGGGCGATCCGTTGCAGCGCTTCGCCGAGGATGGCCTCCGGCCCCTGCGGGCCTGCCGCTTCGCCGCCCAGCTGGGTTTCGAGGTGGAGGCGGCCACCCGGTCGGCCATCGCCGAGCGGCTGGACGTGGCCCGCAAAGTGGCGGTGGAGCGTGTCTTCACGGAGCTGGACAAGTTGCTGCGGGGCTCGGAGCCCCAGCGGGGCCTGGCGCTCCTCGCCGAGAGTGGGCTCCTCGACCTGTGGCTGCCGGAACTGAGGCCCATGGTGGGCTGCGGCCAGAACCGCCACCATGCCTACAATGTCTGGCGCCACACCATGGAGGTGGTCTGCTTTGCGCCGCCGGAGCCGGCCCAGCGCTGGGCGGCCCTCCTGCACGATGCGGGCAAACCCGGCGCCCGCAGCGTCGGAGCAGACGGCGAGATCCATTTCCATGGCCACGAGGCCCGGTCCCTGGAACTGGCCGAGGGGATCTTCGATCGGCTGAAGGCCAGTCACACCCTGCGCAAGGCGATCCTGGCCCTCATCCGCCACCATGGCGTCCACCCCACGACGGCCTGGGGCGAAGCGGCCTGTCGCCGATTCCTGGGACGGATCGAGGCCGACGGGCTGGGGCTGGCGCCCTGGGCCGCCTTCCGGCTGGCGGACCTGCGGGCCAAGGGGCTCGACTGGGAGGCGAGCCAGGCCGAGCACGCGGCGCTCATGGCACGCCTGGAGGGCCTGCTGGCGGCCAAGCCTCCCCTCACCGTCCGGGAGCTGGCGCTGGACGGGGCCGCCCTCATGAAGCTGGCTGGCCGCAGCGGCGGCCCCTGGCTGGGGGCACTGCAAAAGCGTCTGCTGGAAGTCGTGCTGGACGATCCGGCGGCCAACACCCCTGACCGGCTCGCGGACTTCGTGCGACGAGATCCGGCGGGCCACTGAACCGCCAACCGCGGCCGCAGGACTGAGCCCTGCAGCTTGAGGCCTGGCCCTGATGACCCCCAAAAAAACGCCCGGCGGGTGCCGGGCGTTCCCCAAACCTGGCCTCGTCAGCCCGCGCCGCCGCCACCGCTGGTGGCGGGGCGGTAGGTGAGGCTGGCCTTGATGTAGTCACGGTTCATGCGGGCGATGTTCTCCATCTTGATGCCCTTGGGGCAGGCGGCTTCGCACTCGCCATGGTTGGTGCAGGTGCCGAACTCCTCCGCGTCCATCTGGGCGATCATGTCGCGGACGCGGATGTAGCGTTCGGGCTGGCCCTGGGGCAGCAGGCCCAGGTGGCTGATCTTCGCGGAGACGAAGAGCATGGCGCTGGCGTTGGGGCAGGCGGCCACGCAGGCGCCACAGCCGATGCAGGCCGCGGCATCCATGGAAAGGTCGGCGTTCTCCTTGGAGATGGGCAGGGCGTTGGCATCCTGGGGCGTGCCCGCGGGGGCGGTGATGAAGCCCCCGGCGGCGACGATGCGGTCGAAGGCCGTGCGGTCCACCACAAGGTCGCGGACGACGGGGAAGGCCTCGGCGCGCCAGGGCTCCAGGGTGATGCTGTCGCCATCCTTGAAGCTGCGCATGTGCAGCTGGCAGGTGGTGGTGCGCTCCTTGGGGCCGTGGGGGCGGCCGTTGATGACCATGCTGCACATGCCGCAGATGCCTTCGCGGCAGTCGTGGTCGAATTCGATAGGCTCCTCGCCCTTGGCAATGAGGCCTTCGTTCACGACATCGAGCATCTCCAGAAAGGACATGTCGGGACTGACGCCATCGGCCTTGTATTCGACGAACTTGCCGTCGCACTTGGCGTTCTTCTGGCGCCACACATGGAGGGTGAGATTCATGGATTTATGGGACATGGCTCAGGCCCTCACTTGTAGCTGCGGGTGGCGAGGTGGACGTTGTCGAAGGTGAGGGGCTCGATGTGGCGCACCGGAGCCTGGCCTTCGCCCGTGTATTCCCAGACGGCGACGTGGCAGAAGTTCTCGTCATCGCGGAGGGCTTCGCCGTCCTCGGTCTGGAACTCCTCGCGGAAGTGGCCGCCGCAGCTTTCGCGGCGCTGCAGGGCATCAAGACACATCAGCTCGCCCAGTTCCAGGAAGTCGGCCACACGGGCGGCCATCTCCAGGCTCTGGTTGAGGCTTTCGTTCTCGCCCACCACCCGGACATCCTTCCAGAATTCCTCGCGGAGCTTGGGAATGAGCTCAAGCGCCTTCTTGAGGCCGGCCTCGTTGCGGGCCATGCCGCAGTATTCCCACATGATCTTGCCGAGCTCGCGGTGGAAGTGCGTGGGGCTCTTGGTGCCCTTGATGGACAGCAGCTTTTGGATGCGGTCCTTCACGGCGGTCACGGTCCCTGTCACCTCCGGGTGGTCGGCGGCGGGACGCACCCCAGGCTTGAGGCCCGCCAGGTAGTTGCTCACCGTGGCCGGCAGCACGAAGTAGCCGTCGGCCAAGCCCTGCATGAGGGCCGATGCGCCTAGGCGGTTGGCGCCATGGTCGCTGAAGTTGGCTTCGCCCGCCACGAAGAGGCCGGGGATGGTGCTCTGGAGGTTGTAGTCCACCCACAGGCCGCCCATGGTGTAGTGCACGGCGGGGTAGATGCGCATGGGCGTCTCGTAGGGGTTTTCATCCGTGATGCGCTCATACATCTCGAAGAGGTTGCCGTATTTCTCCTCGATCTTGGCCTTGCCCAGGCGCCGGATGGCGTCGGAGAAGTCCAGGTAGACGCCCAGGCCGGTCTCGCCCACGCCGCGGCCCTCATCGCAGACCTGCTTGGCGGCGCGGCTGGAGATGTCGCGCGGCGCCAGGTTGCCGAAGGAGGGGTACTTCCGCTCGAGGTAGTAGTCGCGGTCCTCTTCCTTGATGTCGTTGGGGTTCCGCTTGCAGTCTTCCTTCTTCTTCGGCACCCACACGCGGCCATCGTTGCGCAGCGACTCGGACATGAGCGTGAGCTTCGACTGGTGGTCGCCGGTCACGGGAATGCAGGTGGGGTGGATCTGCGTGAAGCAGGGGTTGCCGAAGGCGGCGCCCTTCTTGTGGGCGCGCCAGACGGCGGTGCCGTTGCAGCCCATGGCGTTGGTGGACAGGTAGAAGACGTTGCCGTAGCCGCCGGTCGAGAGGATGACCGCGTCAGCGATGTGCGACTCTATCTCCCCGGTGACCATGTCGCGGGTGACGATGCCCCTGGCCACGCCATCGACCACGATGAGCTCAAGCATCTCGTGGCGGTTGTGCATCTTCACTGTGCCGAGGCCCACCTGGCGCTCCAGGGCCTGGTAGGCGCCGATGAGGAGCTGCTGGCCGGTCTGCCCGCGGGCATAGAACGTGCGGCTCACCTGGGCGCCGCCAAAGGAGCGGTTGTCCAGCAGTCCGCCGTACTCGCGGGCGAAGGGCACGCCGTTGGCCACGCACTGGTCGATGATGTCGGCGCTGACCTCGGCAAGGCGGTAGACATTGGCTTCCCGGGCGCGGAAGTCGCCGCCCTTCACCGTGTCATAGAAGAGGCGGTAGACGCTGTCGCCATCATTCCGGTAGTTCTTGGCGGCGTTGATGCCTCCCTGGGCGGCGATGGAGTGGGCCCGCCGGGGACTGTCCTGGTAGCAGAAGCAGTCCACGTTGTAGCCCAGCTCGGCCAGGCTGGCCGCGCCGGCGCCACCGGCCAGGCCGGAGCCCACCATGATCACGCGGTACTTCCGCTTGTTGGCGGGGTTCACCAGCTTGGATTCGAACTTGTGCTTCTCCCACTTCTTCTCGATGGGGCCGTCAGGGATGCGTGCATTGAGGTCCATGGCTGCTCCTGGATCAGTGGATGACGCCGGTGAGGACGGCGATTGGGTAGGAGATGTTCACGCCGACCACGAGGAAGGTGAGGCCGGTGGCAAAGTGGCGCCGCAGGCTGTCGTAGCGGGGGTGAGCCAGGCCCAGGGACTGGGTGACGCTCCAGACCCCGTGCCACATGTGCAGGCCGAGGCAGAGCTGGGCCACGACATAAAAACCAGCGGCGGCGGGGACCTTGAATCCATTCACGAAGTTCGCGTAGGGGTTGGCATGGTCGAAGTTGGGGTGTGCCTGCCCCGTGGTCAGGTGCAACAGGTGGTAGACGATGAAGGCCGCCAGAATGAAGCCACTCCAGCGCATGGTGCGGGAGGACCAGGTGGAGGCGACGCTCTGCTGGGTGCGATAGCCCACGGGGCGGGCGGCCTGGTTGTCCAGGGTCAGCGTGACGGCGGCCCAGATGTGGAGGCCGGCGGCGGCCAGCAACACGGCCCGGAAGATCCAGATGCCGCCGCCATGCAGCATGCTGTGCAGGAACTTGGCATAGCCGTTGAAGGTCTCGGCGCCCATGTAGGCCTGGGTGTTGCCGATCATGTGGACCGTGACGAACCCGAAAAGGACGATGCCGGTGGCGGCCATGATGACCTTCCGGCCGACCGAGGAAGCCATGAAGCCGTGGCCGCGTGCTTCCGCGCCCGCGATGCTCTGTTCAGCAACGGACATAGGGGGACTCCTTGAAGAAGGCGTGGTGGTGGAGCAGGGATCCCGAGGTGGGCAGGGGACCGGCTTCGAGGAACGGGGTCATATGGGATCCGATTATCTGCCTGGGGGGCCGGAATCCCAAGCCCCCAGGCGTGGACCTAGGTCACACTGCGCCCCGGCCTGGCAGTGGGCTGGAATCCGCCCTGCGGAGAGGCGCCGGTCTTGCGGCGGAGGCCCCTTCCGCGCTAGAGTTGCCCCCGATCCAAACATGATCTTTGGTGGTTCGCCCCCGGGTTGGGGGCTCGTGTTGCATCCACACAGGCCGCCTCGATCGTCCCGACAAACGTCACCTTCCACACCCCTAGTCCCCCATCCCCGCATCCAAACTGGAGGAAACCCATGGAGACGATGAAACGCCTGCTTGGCGCCCTGGCGTCAACCCGAGTCTTTAGGCTGGGCATGACTGCCGCCCTAGCCCTTCTCTGCACCAGTCCGGCCCTGGCCGGCGAGGCGGACCTGAAGATTCCCGCCCTGCAGGGGACCTTCCTGGGCATGACGGGCCACAACCTGCTGCTGATCGGGCTCTTCATCTGTCTGCTCGGCATCGGCTTCGGGCTCGTGCAGTACGCCCAGATCCGGGACCTGCCCGTGCACAAGTCCATGCTGGAGATCTCCGAGCTGATCTACGAGACCTGCAAGACCTATCTGGTTACGCAGATCAAGTTCATCTCGGTCCTCTGGGCCTTCATCGCGGTCATCATGGTCGCCTATTTCAAGTATCTCTCCCACACGCCCATGGGCTGGGGCCAGGTGATCGTGGTCCTGCTCTTCTCGATCGTCGGCATCCTGGGCTCCGTGGCCGTGGCCTGGTTCGGCATCCGCATCAACACCTTCGCCAACTCCCGCACGGCCTTTGCCAGCCTGGGCGGCAAGCCCTACCCGACCATGGAGATCCCCCTCAAGGCGGGCATGTCCATCGGCATGCTGCTCATCTCGGTGGAGTTGCTGCTCATGCTCGGCATCCTGCTCTTCATCCCGGGTGACGCGGCTGGCCCCTGCTTCATCGGCTTCGCCATCGGCGAGTCCCTGGGTGCCGCGGCCCTCCGCATCGCGGGCGGCATCTTCACCAAGATCGCCGACATCGGCTCCGACCTCATGAAGATCGTCTTCAAGATCAAGGAAGACGATGCCCGCAACCCTGGCGTCATCGCCGACTGCGTGGGTGACAACGCCGGCGATTCCGTCGGTCCTACGGCGGACGGGTTCGAGACCTACGGTGTGACGGGCGTGGCCCTGATCACCTTCATCCTGCTGGCCGTCAACCCCTTGACCGCCGGGCCCAAATACCAGGACATCCAGGTGGCGCTGCTGGTCTGGATCTTCGTCATGCGCGTGGGCATGGTAGTGACCTCCGCCGCGTCCTACTGGATTAACGGCCTCTGGTCCAAGGCCAAGTTCGGCGGCCTGGGCAAGTTCGATTTCGAGACCCCCCTGACGACCCTGGTCTGGCTGACCTCGATCCTCTCGATCGTCATCACCTACGTCCTGTCCTACATGCTCATCGGGAACCTGCCCGGCCACCTCTGGTGCAAGCTTTCGACCATCATCACCTGCGGCACCCTGGCCGGCGCCCTGATCCCCGAACTGGTGAAGTCCTTCACTTCCACGAACTCGGGTCATGTCCACGAGGTGGTCACGGCCTCCAAGGAGGGTGGCGCCTCCCTCAACATCATCTCCGGCCTGGTGGCGGGCTACTTCTCCGCCTACTGGATGGGCCTCACCATCGTGGGTCTCATGGGCGCGGCCTACTACGTCTCCACCTTCGGTCTGGGTGACTTCATGGCCGCCCCGGCCATCTTCGCCTTCGGCCTCGTGGCCTTCGGCTTCCTGGGCATGGGGCCCGTCACCATCGCGGTGGACTCCTACGGCCCCGTGACTGACAACGCCCAGTCCGTCTACGAACTCTCCACCATCGAAGCCATCCCTGGCATCGAGGCCGAGATCCAGAAGGACTTCGGCTTCAAGCCCGACTTCGAGAACGGCAAGATGTACCTCGAAGAGAACGATGGCGCCGGCAACACCTTCAAGGCCACGGCCAAGCCCGTGCTCATCGGCACCGCCGTGGTGGGCGCCACTACCCTGATCTTCTCCATCATCCAGCTGCTGAATGGCAAGTTCGGCGTGCCCAAGGTGGTCGAGGGGCTGTCCATCATCAACCCCCTCTTCCTGCTCGGCATCATCACCGGCGGCGCCATCATCTTCTGGTTCTCCGGCGCGGCCTGCCAGGCCGTGGCCACGGGCGCCTACCGGGCGGTGGAATTCATCAAGCAGAACATCAACCTGGATTCGGGTGCCACCAAGGCTTCTGTGGAGGACTCCAAGAAGGTCGTGGAGATCTGCACCCAGTACGCGCAGAAGGGCATGTTCAACATCTTCCTGGCTGTGTTCTTCTCCACGCTGGCCTTCGCCTGCCTGAACCACTTCTTCTTCATCGGCTACCTGATCTCCATCGCCGTCTTCGGCCTCTATCAGGCCATCTTCATGGCCAACGCCGGTGGCGCCTGGGACAACGCGAAGAAGCTGGTGGAAACCGAGCTGAAGGCCAAGGGCACGGAACTCCATGACGCCTGCGTCGTGGGTGACACCGTGGGCGATCCCTTCAAGGACACCTCCTCGGTGGCCCTGAACCCCGTCATCAAGTTCACGACCCTCTTCGGCCTCCTGGCCGTGGAACTGGCCATCGAGCTGAACCCGGCCGTGGCCCATGGCTGGGCGCTGGTTTTCTTCGTGATCTCCACCGTCTTCGTGTGGCGCTCCTTCTATGGCATGCGCATTCCGGTGCTCAAGGAAAAGTAGTCCGACCAACCTGACAAAGAATTAACGGCCAGGCCCCTCAACCGAGGGGCCTGTTTTTTCGTGGTACGTTGGACGCCATGTTCCAGAGGAGACCTCCATGCCTACCCGTTCCCTCCGCCTTGCGGGCCTGGCGGCCCTCATGAGCGCTTCCATGAGCCTGACTGCCCAGGGGCCGGTGCCGCCAGTCGCCAAGCAGTTCGAGCACATCTCTGTCTGGCACGGCGAGAAGGTCAATGACCCCTGGTTCTGGCTGCGGGAGAAGACCAACCCCGAGGTGGTGGCCTACCTGAACGCGGAGAACGCCTACACGGAGGCCATGACCGCTGGTCTCAAGCCCTTCTCGGAAGCCCTCTACAAGGAGATGCTGGGCCGCATCAAGCAGACGGACCTGAGCGTGCCGGTACGCCGGGGGGCCTTCCACTACTACTCCCGGACGGAAGAGGGGAAGCAGTACCCCATCCAGTGCCGCAGGAAGGCCGCGCCAAGCGGTGCCTATGACGAAAAGGCCGCCGAAGAGATCCTGCTGGACCAGAACGAGCTGGCCAAGGGCCTGAAATTCCTGAGCTTGGGCGGCATGACGGTCAGTGATGACGACTGCACCCTGCTGTTCAGCACCGACGCCACCGGGTTCCGCCAATACACCCTGTTCACGAAGGACCTCGCCACCGGGAAGGTGAGCGCACCCCTTGCCGAGCGGGTGACCTCCTTCACCTGGGCCAGCGATGGGCGGACGGTCTTCTATGTGACCGAGGATGCCGTCACCAAGCGCTCGAACCTCGCCTGGCGCCTCGACCTTCAGGGGGGCAAGCCCGAGATGGTGTTCGATGAGAAGGATGAGCTCTACCGCATCGGCGTGGGGCGGACCAAGGACCACAAATTCCTGCTGATCGAGTGCCAGTCGACGGACACCTGGGAGGCCCGCTACCTGGCCACCACGGATTCGAAGGGCGCCTTCAAGGTCCTTCTGCCCCGGGAAAAAGGCCACAAGTACGACCTGGAACACCGGGAGGGCCTGTTCTACATCCGCACCAACAAGGGCGCCAAGAACTTCCGTCTGGTGACCGCCCCTGTGGCCACACCCGATCCCAAGCACTGGAAAGAGGTGCTCCCCCACCGTGCCGACGTGCTGCTGGAGGGCATGGAGCCCTTCCGGGACTTCCTCGTGGTCAGTGAGAAGAGCCAGGGGCTGGACCGGTTCCGCATCTTCGACATGAAGCAGAAGACCTGGCGGGACGTCGGCTTCCCCGAGAGCGTGTACGCGGCCTTCCCGGGCGGGACCCCGGAATACACGTCCAGCGCCTTCCGCTTCAGCTACCAGTCCATGGTCACCCCCGCCAGCATCTACGACTGCGACATGGCCACTGGCAAGCAGACCCTGCTCAAGCAGGTGGAGGTCCTGGGCGGGTACGACAAGGGCCAGTACATGACCGAACGCCTCTGGGCCACGGCCCGGGACGGCGTGAAGGTGCCCCTCTCGGTGGTCTACAAGAAGGGCGTGAAGCGGGATGGTTCCGCGCCGCTCTTCCTCTACGCCTATGGCTCCTATGGTTATGGCCAGTCCGCCACCTTCTCCTCCCCACGCCTGAGCCTGCTGGACCGCGGCATGGTCTATGTCATAGCCCACATCCGGGGCGGCAACGAGATGGGGGAGGCCTGGCACGACGACGGCATGCTCATGAAGAAGATGAACACCTTCACCGACTTCATCGATTCCGCGGATTTCCTGGTGAAGGCGAAGTGGACAAGCAAGGATCGCCTGGTCATCGAGGGCGGCAGTGCCGGTGGCCTGCTCATGGGCGCCGTGACCAACCTGCGTCCCGACCTCTTCAAGGCCGTGCACAGCGCCGTGCCCTTCGTGGATGTGATGAACACCATGATGGACGCGAGCCTGCCCCTGACCGTGGGCGAGTACCTCGAATGGGGCAACCCCAACGAGAAAGCAGCCTTCGACTACATGCGGAGCTACAGTCCCTACGACAACCTGGCGAAGAAGTCCTACCCGGCCATCCTCGTCACCAGCAGCTTCAACGACAGCCAGGTGATGTACTGGGAGCCGGCGAAATATGTGGCCAAGCTCCGCACCCTCAAGACCGATGGCAATCCCCTGCTGCTGAAGATGAAGATGGAGCCCGCCGGTCACGGCGGTGCCTCCGGCCGCTACGACGCGCTCAAGGACAAGGCCTTCGAGACCGCCTGGATGCTCAGCCAGGTGGGCATCACCAAGTAACCCTTCTCCTCGGAGGCCCCATGGTCGCGCCCATTCCCGCCGGGTACCACACCGTTACGCCCTACCTGGTCGTTCCCAATGGCCTGGCCTTCCTGGCCTTCATCGAGAAGGCATTCGGAGCGGTGGAGAAGAGCCGGACCCTGCGTCCCGACGGGACCATCGCCAACGCGGAGGTCCAGATCGGCGACTCCAAGCTGATGATGGCCCAGGCCAGGGACCCCTGGAAACCCATGCCATCCGGCTTCTACCTCTATGTGCCGGACACGGATGCGGTCTACCAGGCGGCTCTGGCGGCGGGAGGTGTCTCCACGCTGGAACCCGCGGACCAGTTCTACGGGGACCGCAACGCCGGAGTGCAGGACCCCTGGGGCAACAACTGGTGGATCGCCACTCACATCGAGGATGTGGATGACGCCGAGATCCAGCGCCGGATGGCGGCCCGAGGTTGAGTCCTGAGGGCTAACCCGCGACAATGGAAAGGCGCGGCCCCAGCCGCGCCTTTCTTGTCTATGGAACCCCATGTCCCTTCTTGAAGAAATCCAGCGGCGACGCACCTTCGCCATCATCAGCCATCCCGATGCCGGCAAGACCACGCTGACGGAAAAGCTGCTGCTCTACGGCGGTGCCATCGACCGGGCGGGCAGCGTCAAGGCCCGCGAGGGCGGGGCAGCGGCCCACTCGGACTGGATGAGCATCGAGCAGGAGCGTGGCATCAGCGTCACCTCCGCGGCCATGCAGTTCGAGTACCAGGGCAGGGTCATCAACCTGCTGGACACGCCGGGCCACCAGGATTTCAGCGAGGACACCTACCGGGCGCTCACGGCGGCCGATGCCGTGGTGATGCTGCTGGACTGTGCCAAGGGTGTGGAAGAGCAGACCAAGAAGTTGTTCCGAGTGGCCCGCGAGCGCCGGCTGCCCATCTTCACCTTCGTGAACAAGCTGGATCGCCCCGGCCGCGAACCCGTGGAGCTCATCGACGAGGTGGAGGAGCTCTTCGGCCTTCATGCGGTGCCCATGACCTGGCCCATCGGCTCGGGCACCGACTTCAAGGGCGTCTACGTCCGCGCCACGGGCCAGATCCAAGTGTTCGAACGGGCCAAGGCCGGCCGCAAGGCCCGGGTGGCCGGGCAGGGCGGGCTGGACGATCCCGAGATTGCGGCCCTGCTCACGCCCGCTGAATTGCAGCAGCTCAAGGACGACGTGGACCTCATGGATCACGTCCTTCCCGCCTTCGACCGCGAGGCCTTCCTGCGGGGCGAGCAGTCACCCATGTTCTTCGGGTCCGCCGTGAACAACTTCGGCGTGGCGGAATTCCTGGAGGAATTCCTGGACCTGGCCCCGGCACCGGGGGCGCGTCCCCTCATGAACGGCGGTGAGGTCGCTCCGGAGCAGCCCTTCACGGCCTTCGTGTTCAAGGTGCAGGCCAACATGAACAAGGCCCACCGCGACCGCGTGGCCTTCGCGCGCATCGTCTCCGGCAGGTTCGAGCGCGGCATGGACGCGCTCCACGTGCGGGAGAAGAAGTCCATCAAGCTGAACTACCCCCACATGTTCTTCGGGCGGGAGCGGCAGATCGTGGACGAGGCCTATCCGGGCGACATCCTGGGCCTCATCAACCCCGGCCTTTTCCGCATCGGCGACGTGCTCAGCGCCTCGGGGGCCATCGAGTTCCACGCGGTCCCCCGGTTCTCACCGGAGCAGTTCGCCTCCGTGCGGCTGGCCGATCCAGGCGCCCGCAAGGGCTTCCTGAAGGGCCTCAGCCAGATCGCGGAAGAAGGGGTGGTGCAGGTCTTCTGGCCCAAGGGGGGCGCGCCTCTGCCCATCCTGGGTGCCATCGGCCGCCTGCAGTTCGAGGTGCTCCAGCACCGCCTCAAGGAGGAATACGCCTGCCCCGTGCTGTTGGAGCCCCGCGGTTACCAGATGGCCCGCTGGATCACGGGCGGCTGGCCGGAGCCGAGCAAGTTCTGGGGCGAGCTGGTGGAAGACGTGGAGGGCAACCCGGCCATCCTCTTCGAGAACGACTGGCAGCGCCGGACCACGGCAGAGAAATGCCCGGGACTGGCCTTCCTGGAGCATCCCCCCAAATAGGAAGCGGCGCCAAGGCGCCGCTTCCCGTGGGGAACGATGGCAGGGTCAAGCGTTCTTGAACGTGTCCATGACGGCATGCAGGAGCTCGATGGCCTCCTTCTTGGGGCGCTGGAAGGCGTTGCGGCCCATGATCGAGCCGAAGGCGCCGCCCCTGGCCAGCTGAGCCACTTCCTGCAGCACCTCCTCGGTGCCCTTGGCTTCGCCACCGCTGAAGATCACGATGCGGCGTCCGCCGAAGGCGCTGCGGACCACTTCCTTCACGCGGTCCGAGAGGCTGTCGATGGCGATGCCGTTCTTCTCGAAAGCGGCCGCGGCCTCCTTCACTTCCAGGTGCTTCTTAGGCGGCTTCACCTTGATGACGTGGGCGCCCAGCTGGGCGGCGATCTGGGCGGCATAGCCCGCCACGTCCACGGCCGTCTCCCCATCCTTGGTCAGGCCCGCGCCGCGCGGATACGACCACACGACGGAGGGCAGGCCCACGGCCTTGGCTTCCAGGATCAGTTCGCGCAGGTTCTCGTACTGTTCGTTGCGGGCGCCGCTGCCGGGGTAGATGGTGTAGCCGATGGCGGCGCAGCCCAGGCGCAGGGCGTCCTCCACGCTGCCGGTGATGGCGCTGCACGGCTCGTGGCCCTTGCTCAGGCAGTCGCTGTTGTTGAGCTTCAGGATGAGGGGGATGTCGCCGGCGTAGTCGGAGGCCACGTGCTCGATGAAACCCAGGGGGGCGGCGTAGGCGTTGCAGCCGGCCTCGATGGCCAGCTCCACGTGGTAGCGGGGATCGTAGCCCGCGGGGTTGGGCGCGAAGCTGCGGGCCGGGCCGTGCTCGAAGCCTTGGTCCACGGGCAGGATCACGAACTTGCCCGTGCCGGCTAGGCGGCCCGTGTTCATGATGCGGGCCAGGTTGGCCTTCACGCCGGGCGTTTCAGAGGAGTACCACGAGAGGATTTCGCGGACGCGTGCGGTGGCCATGCTGAACCTCCAGAGAGGGGGGGAAGGTTGGGGTGGGACGGTTGCCTTCAGCCTTTCACGGCGTAGTCATAGAAGCCGCGGCCCGACTTCTTGCCGAGCCAGCCGGCATCCACGTATTTGATCAGCAGGGGGCAGGGACGGTATTTGGGATCTCCCAGGCCCTCATGCAGAACATTGAGGATGAAGAGGCACGTGTCCAGGCCGATGAAGTCGGCGAGGGTGAGCGGGCCCATGGGATGGTTCATGCCGAGCTTCATGATGCCGTCGATGCTCTCCACGGAGGCCACGCCCTCGTAGAGCGCGTAGATGGCCTCGTTGATCATGGGCAGCAGCACGCGGTTGCTGACGAAACCGGGGAAGTCATTGCAGGCGATGGGCGTCTTGCCCAGTTTGGCGGAGAGGTCCATCACGGCGGTGTAGGTGGCCTCGCTGGTGGCCAGGCCGCGGATCACCTCGATGAGTTGCATGACTGGCACCGGGTTCATGAAGTGCATCCCGATGAAGGCCTCGGGGCGCTTGGTGACCGCCGCCAGCTTGGTGATCGAGATGCTGCTGGTGTTCGAGGCGAGGATGGCGCCGGGCTTGCACACGGCATCCAGGGTCTCGAAGATCTGCTTCTTGACCTCCCACTTCTCGGTGGCGGCCTCGATGACGATGTCGCAGCCCGCCAGGTCCTCCAGCTTCGTGGTGGTGCGGATGCGGCCGAGGACGGCAGCCTTCTCGTCGGCCGTCATCTTGCCCTTGTCCACGCCCCGCTGGAGGTTCTTGTCGATGGTGGCCACACCCTTGGCGGCGAAGGCCTCGCTGATGTCCTGCATGAGGACGTGATAGCCGGCCTGGGCGAAGACGTGGGCGATGCCGTTGCCCATCTGGCCGGCGCCGATGATGCCGATGTTCTGGATGCTCATGGGGATATCTCCTTGGAGGAAGGGATCAGGATCGGGTGGGCGAAGGCCCGGCTGGGGGTAGCTATCCTAAGCTTACCTCCTGGGCCCTTTGCCGTTCGTCACCAGCTCCGCAGGAGGGCGGGCAACTCCCGGATGGACGCCAGCACCGGGAAGGGAGCCTCCAGGGGACTGGCGACCGCTTCATGGGCCCAGGTGAGGGCATAGGGGATGTGGACGGCCCGGGCCCCCAGGGCCAGGACCGGCAGGATGTCGGACCGAACGGAATTGCCGACCATGGTGAAGGACTGAGGCGCGATGCCGTGGCGGGCGAGGATGGCGGCATAGGTCGCTTCGTCCTTCTCGGAGACGATCTCCACCTTCGAGAAGTGCGTGCCCAGGCCGGACCGGGCGAGCTTGGTCTCCTGGTCGAAGAGGTCGCCCTTGGTGATCAGCATCAGGTCGAAGGATCTCGACAGCTCCTGCAGCACCTCGGTCACGCCAGGCATGGGCTCCACGGGCTTGGCCAGCATGGCCTTGCCCAGATCCACCACCTGCCGGATGCCCGCCCCGTCCAGACGATCCTCCGTGAGCTCCAGGGCCGTTTCGATCATGGAGAGGGTGAAGCCCTTGATCCCATAGCCGTAGTGGCCCAGGTTCCGCATCTCCGTGTCGTGGAGGCGGGCGTCGATCCAGGCATCGTCGTGGTAGTCCCGCAGCAGGGCCCGGAAGGCCTCCTGGGTCTCGGCATAGTGGGTCTCGTTGTGCCAGAGGGTGTCATCGGCATCGAAGGCCAGGGATCGGAGCATGGCGGTTCCTGCGGGGTGTCCCCAGCCTACAATGGACGATTCCCGGGGACACCATGGCCGCCTCCAAGACTCGCACCGACTGGGCCCTGCTCCTGCTCCGGCTGGCCGTGGGGGGCATGGCCGTGGCGCAGGCTTTCCCGGTTCTGCGGAACGCGCACGGCGCCATCACCTTCGACCACACGGTGCGCTGGGGTTTGGCCCTGGGCGAGCTGGTCTGCGGTGGGATGATCCTCGTCGGCATCTGGGTTTCCCTCGCGGGCGGCGTTCTCGTGGCCGTGCTGGGCTGGCCCCTGGTGCACGTCTGGCTGCATGGCGCCGGGGTGCTCTCAAACCTGGGCGGTCTCTTCCGCCTGCTGGTGGGCCTGGCCTGCGCCCTCGGTGGCGGCGGCAGGTGGGCTTTGGAAAGGTAGGTCCGGCATGCTGCGTCCCCCCCATCACCAGATCTTCGCCTTCGATGCCGAGTGGGTGCCGGACCCCGCCACGGGCCGCCGGGTGCTCGGCCTGCCCGGGGACATGGCGGATGAAGCCGTCATCGAGCGCATGTGGGCCTATGGCGGGGCCACCGAGGCCGAGCCCCGCCCCTACCTGAAGACCATCCTGTGCCGCGTGGTCTCCATCGCGGCCGTGATCCGCACCGTGAAGCATGGCGAAGTCACACACCGGCTCTATGCCCTGCCCGAAGGCCCCGAGGCACTGCCGGAGGACGACCTGCTCCGCCGCTTCCTGGTGGCCATGGGGGACAAGAAACCCCAGCTGGTGGGGTTCAACTCCCGGGATGCGGACCTGCCCATCCTGGTGCAGCGGGCGATGGTCCATCGCCTCTCGATCCCCGGTCTCGGCCGCAGCGCCGAGAAGTGGGCGGCCGGCGATTTCTTCGACCGCTACGGCAACCAGCACATCGACCTGCGGGAGATCACAGGCGCCTGGGGCAAGGCCTCGTCCACCCTGCACGAGCTGGCCACGGCCTGCGGCATCCCGGGCAAGCTGGGCACCGATGGCAAGAGCGTCATCGACCTCTGGCGGGCCGGGGATGTCGCCGGCATCGTCCGCTACAACCAGCTCGACGCCCTCACCACCTTCCTGGTGTGGCTGCGGGCCATGACCCTCTCAGGCCACCTGACGCCCGAACAGATGGAAGCCGAGGAGGCCCAGATCCGTGCCCTGGTCCAGCAGAAGGCCGCTGTCGATCCGGGATTCCATGTCTACCTCGAGGGCTGGGCCGGGCTCGCTTGAGCCTTTTCTTGCAAGCCGGAAGGAGGGCGCTAGACTGAGCGCGACCCACCATTCATGCGCTTTTTCTTCCCAGGAGGGACCTGTGAACAAGCGGCTTGCGGCGGAATTTTTTGGAACCCTTTGGCTGGTCTTGGGCGGCTGCGGCAGCGCTGTCCTGGCGGCGGCCTTCCCCGGCGTGGGCATCGGCCTCCACGGGGTCAGCTTGGCCTTCGGGCTCACGGTGCTGACCATGGCCTTTGCCGTGGGCCCCATTTCCGGCTGCCACCTGAATCCCGCCGTGACCCTCGGCCTGGCGGTGGGTGGCCGCTTCGCCTATAAGGACCTGGTCCCCTATTGGATCGCCCAGGTGCTGGGGGCCGTGGCAGCCTCGGCCATCCTCTATGTGATCGCCACCGGCAATGGTTCCGCCATCGGCGGCTTCGCCAGCAACGGCTATGGCGATCACTCACCGGGAAAGTACAGCCTGGGCGCCGCTTTCCTGACCGAAGTGGTCATGACCTTCTTCTTCCTCCTGGTCATCCTTGGCAGCACGGCCAAGAAGGCGGCACCGGGCTTCGCCCCCATCGCCATCGGCCTCTGCCTCACCCTCATCCACCTGATCAGCATCCCCGTCACCAATACCTCCGTGAATCCGGCCCGCAGCACAGGGCCGGCCCTGTTCGCGGGGGGCTGGGCGCTCTCCCAGCTCTGGCTCTTCTGGGTGGCCCCCCTCCTCGGCGCCGCCCTGGCGGGCGTGATGTTCCCCAAGCTGGAGGAATAGCCCTCCGGTTTGGCACGGCTTGAGCAATCCCGGCAAGGGGCCGATACACTTTTGACCCAGGGAGCTGTCATGAGCCAAGAGATCCGACCCGAGGACCTCATCGTCACCGAGCAGGACGGCACCCGCCGCATCAACCACGACGTCATCGAGAGCTACGGCCTCTTCAACCTGCCCCGCGCCACCATGCGCCAGGCCCTGATGGTGTACTACGACAATGCCAGCCGGCAGGGCCGGGGCGCAGCCCAGACCGTGCGCACCTTCATCACCCTGGCCAGCTCCATCACCCGCTTCCCCCGTCAGGTGGCCATCAACTTCACCCGGGGCTTGGCCTACCGCAGGAACATGCGGATGCTGAGGCGCTTCAGCCGCTGATTCAGAGCCGACGCAAGATCCGCTCAATCCCCGTGGCCTTCTTGCCTTCGGTGGTGACCAGCACGGCGTGAAGCTGGAGGTCCCCGTCGGCCACTTCGTACTTTGGGCGCACCACCCGGAGGAAGCGGCCCAGGCTGGCCTCCTTCTTCATGCCGATGACGCCCTCGTAGGGCCCGGTCATGCCGATGTCGGTGACATAGGCGGTGCCTCCGGACAGCACCTTGGCGTCCAGGGTGCCCACGTGGGTGTGGGTGCCCAGCACGGCCGCCGCCCGTCCCTCCAAGTGGTAGCCCATGGCCTGGGCCTCGCTGGTGGCCTCGGCGTGCAAGTCCACGAACACCAGGTCGGCGCGCTCCTTTTGCAGGATCTGGTCCACGCAGCGGAAGGGGCAGTCGCAGGGGGGCATGTGCACCCGGCCCATGAGGTTGATGACCAGCACCTCGGCCCCCGAGGGGGTGTGCAGCTTCACCCAGCCATTCCCGGCCGTTTCGGCGGGGTGATTCGCCGGGCGGAGCAGCCGGGGTTCCTGGCGGAAATAGCCCTCGATGCCCTTCACGTCGAAGGCATGATTGCCCGTGGTGATCACATCCACCCCCAGGCGATCAAACCACTCCCGGGCGATGGCCTCGGTGATGCCGTGACCGTGGGCGGCGTTCTCGCCGTTCACCACCACCAGGTCCGCCCCGGTCTCCCGGCGCAGCTCGGGCACGAAGGCCTCCACCAGCCGCCGCCCCGGTTCCCCCACCACGTCGCCCAACGCCAGAATCCGCATGGATCCAGCCTAGCGAATTTCCGCATGAAAAAGGCCCCCGGGGTGCGGGGGCCTTTTCCTGGGGCGGATCCGACTAGTACTTGAGGCGGATGCCCAGCTGCACTTCGCGGGACTTGTTGCTGTCAACTGCGGCAAGCTGAGAATAAGCAGCATTTGCAACGCCACCATTCGTGGTCACGGCATAGCCGGCGGAGGGGACGTTGAAATCGGGCCTGTTAAGGAGGTTGTAGATGTCGAGAATGCCCTCGACCTGGAACCGCTTGCTGATCTTGAAGGCGTGCGTGACCCGCAGGTCGATCTGGTAGTAGTTCGGCTGGCGCTGGTCGTTCCGGGTGTGGCCGGCGGCGATGTTGTTGATCATGCCGTCCCCGTTGGGATCGGTGCCGTAGTAGGCCGTGTAGGGCAGGCCCGTCTGGTAGAGGCCGCGGAGCGCGACATCGGTGTTCTCGCCGAAGCCGAAGAAGAACACGACGTTCGCCACCAGGCGGCGGTCGCTATCCCCGTAACCGTAGTTGGAAGCGGGGCTCTGGGGATCGGGTGTCAGCGACGCTCCGAGTTCACCCGTGTAATCGCCGGTATTCGAGGTGTAGGTGCCACGCTCGAAGGAGCCGGTGTCCTTGGCCTTGGACCAGGTGGCGTTGGCAATGAGGCCGGTCCGATCATCCCAGTTCTTCTTGGCGGTGAAGCTGATGCCGCGATAGTCGCCGTAGCCATCGGTCTTCACGAGGTAGACATTGTCGAAGCCGCCGATGGGATTGGAGCCCGGGAGGCCGGTTCCGGGCAGGAAGTTCAGGTTCCGGCCGCCAACGGTGGCATGGCCGGGCCGATTGGCCGTGGCCGTGGACCAGGCGTTGTTGCCCGAGGCATAGCCGTCGTTGTAGTAACCGCCGGCGATGAGCACTCCGGCGCCGTCCAACTGACCCAGGTTGATGTTCTCGAAGCGCTGGAGGTGCTCGTACTTCACGTAGGTGGCGCTGACTCCGAGGACCAGCTTGTTCCCGAGGTCATGCTCGAGGCCGAGATTGACCTTCTTGGACTGGGAGAGCTTGTTGGCGGGATCCCAGACAGAGGTCGGAGAGGAGACCGAGTTGAGGCCTTGCAGCTCCGCGGAGGTCAGGTTCCGCATCGTCGTTCCGCTGATCAGGTTGGCGGCGCCAAGGGCACCACCCGTGCTGTAGGCGTTGAAGATGGAAGCGGTGCTGTTGCTCCTCAGGTTGAGGCTGTAATTGGTGATGATCTGGCCGTTGCCCGTCATGGTGTTGGAGTGGAGCAACAGGGGGGTGGGGCTGGTGAAAGAGCCATAGCCGCCGCGGATGACCGTCTTGCCATCGCCGTTCACATCAAAGCTGAAGGCAAGGCGGGGATCCGTCGTGCTGCCGCCGAAGCCCTGATCCAGTCCCTTGAGGTTCGGGTTCGGGTGGGGGTTGTCGGAGAAGGTCTGCTTGTTGGTGCGGAAGCCAGCTGTGAGGGTCAGGCGCTTGCTGAAGAGCCCGGAGTACTGGACCTGGCCGAAGAAGCCATCTGTGCTGGTCTTCATGGGAATGCGCCCGTTGTAGGCGCTGATGGCCCCGGCGTAGTTGATACCGGCGCTGGTGGTCAGCCCCGGGGTCGCGGCGGTCAGGGTGTTGGTCGCCCAGGCTGCGGCGACGGCGTAGGAATTGAACGTGAAGGAACCCGCGTTGTTCTGGAAGAACTGGTTGTCCTCGTCTACCCGCAGGAGGTCCACGCCACCCTTCAGCTGCAGGTCACCGTGATTCCAGGTGGTGGCGCTGAAGAACTGGGTGGTGAGCTCATTGCTTTCGCGGGGCGTGGAAGTCTTGGTGCCGACGGCCATGCGGTTGCCGGGATTGGTGATCACCATGGAGGGCACACCCGGCGCTGCGTTGTTGCGCATGGGGCGGGCTTCCCGGGCGAACTGCAGGCGGCTCTCCGTGTACAGCTCGTTGGTCCAGATGTCGTTGGCCTCCAGCACCCAGCTGATCGACTGCACCTTGGTGGGGATGTTGTTGCTCTCGGCGTTGTTCTTGTTGGCGCTGGTGTTCTGCAGGGTGTCGGTCATGTCCTGGAAGTTGCTGCGAAGCACGAAGCGGTGGTTCGGGCTGGCCACCCAGTCCAGCCGTCCGAAGTACACCGTGTTGGTGTTCTCCATGGGGTAGGCGTGGGCGGCGACTCCCGTGTTGGGATTCCCGAGTTCCTGAAGGAAGGTGAGCCCCGAGCGGTTGGTCACGACGCCTGCGAGGGGGGAGTTCGCGAAGGCGGTGAAACCCGCAGCATCGTTACCGCTTGTCGCGGAACCGTTGGCCAGGAGTGGATTGGGATTGGCCGTGATCTTCTTGGTGAAGCGTTCCACGCCCACGAAGTAGAAGAGCTTGTCCTTGACCAGCGGACCGCCGATGTTGAAGTTGATGTTCTCGGAATCGTTGGTGCGCGGGGCGGCACCGGTGGTGCCGTAGGGCGGGCGCTCGGAGGACTCGGTCCAGGCGGTCTTGCGCATCTGGTAGAGGGCGCTTCCGGTCACTTCGTTGGTGCCGCCCTTGGTGATGGCGTTGATGGTGGCGCCGGCCTGGGCGTACTGGGCGTCGAAGCCGTTGGTGACGACCTGCAGTTCCTTGATGGTGTCGGCGCCGAAGATGAAGGGCGTGTAGACGCCGCCGCGCTGCTCATTGAAGAAGGCGGAGTTGTTGCTGGCGCCGTCGATCTGGATGGCGTTGAAGATCTGGCGGCCACCCTCTACGACCAGGCGCGTGCCGGCTCCGGAAGTGACGCCGGGGGCCAGCTTGGCCACGTCCGTGAAGTTGCGGGTGACGAGGGGAATGGACTGCACGAGATCCTGCTCCAGGGTGGTCACCGTACTCACCTGCTTGGTGTCCACTGTGTTAGAGGCCGCCACCACTTCCACCACGGCGCCCACTTCCGAGGCCTCCAGCGTGGGGCTCAGGGTCACCGAGTTGCCAAGGGTGACGCGGACGTTCTCCTTCACGGGCTTGAAGCCGGGGGCCGAGACGAGCACCTCATAGGTGCCGCTGGGCAGCAGGGGGAAGGTGTAGTCGCCGGCGGCCGCGCTGCGCACCGTGCGGCCAGCGCCGGTCTCGAGGTTGGTGACGCGGACACTGGCGCCGCTGATGGCCTTGCCGCCGCGGTCCTTGACGGTGCCCCGCAGGGCGCCGGACGTCTGGCTGGTCTGGGCGTGGGCCACGACAGAGAGGGCGAACGCCGTGAGGACGGCGATCGGAGTGCGGCGTAAGAGCATGTAGTCCTCCAAGAAGGGCCGGGGGGGCGGCCTGCAGGTTGAAAAGCGGGGAAATCCGTTTCGGGATGGACGAATTATGGCTGAAGCAGGGCGAAATGCCACTCTCCGAGTGCTATTTCCAGGTAACGGCCACGTGCATTGAATTCAGGCGGGTTATCTGTATTCCTTCGCAAGCCCCCCCGCCGGCCGGGTCGAGGGGGTCGGGATATGAAAAAGGCGGCGCAGGTGCGCCGCCTTTTTGGGTCATGCCGTCCGGGTCTAGAAGGCGAACCGGGCACCGATCTGGATCTGGCGGGCCGAACCAAGCCAGTTCTGCTGCTGCTGCAGGTTCCTGGCATAGTTCGCATCCACAGTCGCGGGCACCACACCAGGATTGGTGGGGTTGATTCCGGTGCTGGGGTAGGAGACCCGGTTGGAGAGGTAGGTGTCCTGCCGGTTCAGGAGGTTGAAGATGTCGAGAGAGGCCGTGGCCTTCATGCGCTTGGTGATCTGGAAATCGCGGCGCAGCCCGAGGTCGAGCGTGAAGACCGAGCCAGCCCGCTGAGTGTTGCGGCCCGAGTCAACCCCGTTCTGGAAATACCGGTCGTTCGAGCTGTTGCCATCGCCGTTCACGTCCGTGCCATAGGTCAGCGTGTAGGGCGTGCCGGACTGATAGCGGAATGAGAGAGATGAAAGGATGCCAGTGAGGTTCTTGTCCATGAAGCTGAGGTAGCCGGTGAGCACGTGCCGGCGATCCGTGTCGGCGTAGCCCCACTGGTTGCCCAGCAGGCCAGCATCCTGGATGCTGATGCCAGAGTAGTTCCGTTCGTTGGAATCGCTGTCCTTGTTGATGGCGTAGGTGTAGTAGACCTGGGCATCGAAGGCGCTGTCGTCCTTGTGGTACTTCAGGCTGAACGTGTAGGCATGGTAGATGCCGGTGGCGTCAGACAGGTAGTAGCCCATGGTGCCGTAGGCGGCATTGGGACGGACGGGCGTGTAGGCGCCGCCGGACCAGGTGGAGAGGCCCGTGGTCGGATTCGGGGCAGAGATGACGATGGGGCTGATGGTGCTGGGGTAGATCAAGCGACCTTGGGCATTCGCCGTGGGCGTGCCGAGGTTCAGATCCGCCGTGCGCTCCAACTGGTTGCTCTTGGCATAGGTGGCGGATAGGCCCAACACGAGGTCGCGGAAGAAGGGGCGCTCCACGCCAAGGTTCACGCGGTCGGTGTAGGGGTTCTTGAAGTCCTTGCTGAAGGTCCAGATGTTGAAAGGCGGGATGGGCGCCCCGGCCGGGAACGAGGAGATCCAGTAGGGGTTGCTGGCGTTGAAGGCTGCGCCGATGGGGATGCCGTAGGTGCCGGCCTCGGCGGCGGTGAAATCCTTGGAGCCGGTGCGCCGCCCGTTGGCCGCAAAGGCCTGGTAGAGGAACACGGCCGGGGTGGTGCTGACATAGCGGCCCAAGCTGCCGCGAACCACCGTCTTGCCCTGGTCGAAGCCAGGCGTCCAGGTGAAGGAGGCGCGGGGGGAGAACTGGCTGTCTGTGGGGATCTTGCCGGTCAGCGGCATGGGATTCGCCGAGGTGTTGCTCATGTCCAGGATCGGGTACTCGGGGTTCTCCTGGCGGTCCCAGCGGACGCCCAGGCCCAGCTTGAAGCTGTCAGCGAGGCGCCAGTCAGTCTGAACGAAGATGGCCGTCTGCTTCTCGCTGGCGCTGAAGAGGCCGGCATCCTGCACGGCTCCGCTCAGGCCGAAATTCTGGCGGTAGGTGGACCAGTTGCCGGCGCGGAAGTTGGCCAGGGAGCTGAAGAGGTAGACACCCTGCCAGTTGCCGGCGAAGAACTCGGAGACGTCCACGGTGTTGTGATCGATGCCGGCCTTCACCTGGAAGGTGGGGGTGACGTAGCTGAGGTTCTCCTGGATCTGGGTGCGCTTGGTGTTGTAGGTCCGGTCAAAGGGGTAGGCACCATAGAAGCCGACATTGCTGATGCTCACTTCGGGGATCTTGGAGAAGGTCGACCGGGGCATGTCGTCCTTGACGATGTTCACACGGAACTCGTTCATCCAGTTGGCGCCCAGCACCCAGTTCCACTGGAGGACGTAGGCATCGGTCTTGACGTCATCGGAGGCCAGGTTCTCGTAGGCGGCCGTGGTGCCGGCGCCGGTGACGCCCTTGAAGCTGGAGTGGTTCACCCGGAACTGGATGTTGTGGTTGACGGTGGGGTTCCAGTCGAAGCGCACGAAATAGGTATCCGAATCCTCGGGCACGGAGTAGCTGCCGCCCTTGGCGATAAGCACCGCATCCCTGGGATTGGCCACTGGATCCAGCGTCACGGGGCTGTTGCCGCCCCAGACCTGGTTGATGGGAGACTTTTTGCGCTGTGCATCGTAGGCGACGAAGTAGAAGAGCTTGTCCTTGACGATGGGGCCGCCCACGCTGAAGCCGAACTGCTCCTGCTGGAAGTCGCCCACGGGGTTGGTGGTCGTGCTGCCACTGGGCTGCCGCAGGGTGGGACCGGCCTCGACGGCCTTCCGAGGCCGCATGTAGTAGAAGAGGCTGCCACTGAGGTCGTTGGTGCCGTTCTTGGTGATGGCGTTCACGTAGCCGCCACCCATGCGGCCGAACTCGGCGCTGGCGCCATCGGTCACCACCTGGTACTCGCGGATGGCCTCGATGGAGATGGTGAAGGGGGTCTTGCCTTCCGCTGCGCCGGTGGCGCCGCCGAAGAAGGGCTCGTTGTTGTCGCCGCCGTCGATGTTGATGGAGGTGTTCACGCCGCGCTGGCCGGCGATGGCCAGGTTGCCGCGGCTGCTGTCCACCACGACCTGGGGAGCCAGGGTGGCGAGGTTGGTGAAGTTGCGGCCGAAGACCGGCAGGCTGGTCAGGTTGTCGGGGGAGACGATGGCGGCGGCGCTGGCGCGCTCGGAATCCACCTGGGTGCCTGAGGCAACCACTTCCACCACGGCGCTGCTTTCGGGGGCGAGCTTGATCATCAGCGGGGCGGCGTCGCCCAGGTTCAGGTTCACCTTGATGTTCGCGGCGGTCTGGTAACCGGCCTTGGTGACGGTCACGGTGTAGGGCCCCACGGGCAGCAGGGTGGCCAGGTAGCGGCCCTCATTGCTCGTCTGCAGGGAGCGGGTGAGGCCCGTCTCGCCGTTGCGGATCACCACCGTGGCACCGGCCACGGCGGAACCCTTGGTATCCATCACCCGGCCGCCCAGTTGGACGGACACGCCCTGGGCCATGAGGGGGGCCGCTGCCACCAGCAGAGCCACGAGGGATGAGCTGCTCAAGTGCCTTGAACGCATAGGAAGTTCCTCCATGCTTCGAGGGTAGCGGGGAGGGGGCCCCCGAAGAAGGGGACCTTTGGGTCGTGGAACGAATGTGACCGCCAGAACACCTGATGGTCACAGGGGGGTCCAAGGGGGGCCGTCTGTTAGGCTTTTTCTTTCCTTGAGATCCACATGAAACTGGCCGGCCTTCTCGTTTTATTCCTGTCCTTCGGGTCCCTTTTTGCCCAGACCCCGGCCACCATGGGCGTGGGAGAGATCCGGGCTGGCATGAAGGGCTTTGGTCGCACCGTCTTCCAGGCCGGGAAGATCGATCGTTTCGAGTTCGAAGTGCTGGGCGTGCAGAAGAACGCAGCGCCAGGCCGCAGCCGCATCATGGTGCGGGCCTCCGGCGGCCCCCTGGCCGACACGGGCATCCTGGCGGGCATGAGCGGCAGCCCCTGCTACATCGACGGCAAGCTCATCGGGGCCCTGAGCACGGGCATCGCCTTCGAGAAGGAGCCCATCGGCGGCATCACCCCCATCGCCGAAATGCTGGACCAGCTGCGGGACATCCCCGAGCTGGCCCCCAGCCGGACGCCCCTCATCCTGCCCAAGCTGGAGCCCCCCAAAGTGCTGAAGGCCGCCCTGCTGGGGCAGATGCTGGACTTCAACACCCTGGCCGGCGAAAGCGACCCCCAGGCCCTGCCCATGGCGTTGGCGGGCAGCCCCCTCGGTGCTGACGCCCAGCGCCTCTGGTCCGGCTGGCCGGTCACCTTCACGGCGGTGCCCACGCTTGCCGGGGGCCGGGAGGACGCGAGTCCCATCGAGCCCGGAGGCATGGCAGCCATCACCCTCATGCAGGGGGACCTGGATCTGGCAGCCTCCGGCACCATCACCTATGTCTCGGGCAAGCGGGTCCTGCTCTTCGGCCACCAGCTGTTCAACCTGGGCCCCGTGGACCTGCCCCTCTGGTCGGCCACGGTGTCCACCACCGTGGCGAGCTACCAGAACTCCTTCAAGCTGGCCATGCCCGTGGCCCCCATCGGCGCCCTGCGGCTGGACCGCAGCTCCGGCGTCGCCGGCATCCTGGGGGCTGAGGCGCGCATGGTGCCCATGCGCATCGGCCTGAACCTGGGCGGCAAGAAAACCCTGAACTTCCGCTTCGAGCTCATGGACCATCCGGTGGCCACTGCGGCCCTGGCCGCCACGGCCGTGGCCCAGACCCTGGATGCCCACACCCGGGGCCTCGGCCTGCAGAGCCTCTCCATGCAGGGCAACATCAAACTCGCAGGGCAGCCGGCCATCGTCATCGAGAACGTCATCGCCGACCTGAACCCCGGCCGCATGTCGCAGTACGTGGGCGCCATGCTGCAGGCGATCTGCCTGAACCCCTTCGAGAAGCCGCTGATCGAGGGCATCTCCCTCACCATCAAGGCCGAGGAGCGGCTGGACCTGACCGCCATCGCCGGGGTGCGCCTGCTCAAGGCCCGGGCCAAGCGGGGCGAGGTCCTGCCGGTGCTGGTGACGCTCCAGAACATCCAGGGTGTCCGCGAAACCGCGACCTTCAACATCCAGGTGCCCTCCTCGGCGGCCAAGGGGAAGGCCATCCTCATGGTGGGCGACGGCTACAGCCTCACCGCGGCCGATCCCGACGAACGCGTGATCGAGACGGCCTCCCTCGGCGATGTGGTGCGGATCCTTAACGGGGCCCTGCGGAACAACCATGCCTATGCCCTCCTGGTGCAGGCGCAGCCCGGCGCGGGCCTGCGCGGCAGCCGCATCGAGGGCATTCCGCCCTCCGTGGCCAGTCTGGTGGGCGGCGATGGGGCCAGTAGCGACAACCGTCTGCAGCGCCGCATCATCGGGCGCGCCCTCCTGCCCCTGGAGCGGGAAGTGCGCGGCATCAGCCAGCTGGAAGTGGAGATTGAATAGATGCGTTCGCGAAAGGGTTCTATGCGCTGGATGACCGTCCTTCTTTCCGCCGCCATGGGGGTGTCCGCCCTCGCCGACCAGCCCACGGCCACGTTCTCGGGCTTCAATGACTGGCTCGGCTCAGAGACCCGGGGCGTCCGCATCGGCGCGGATGGGCGCCTGCGCCTGGCCCCGAACCTCCGCCGGGTCGGCCAGCTGCCGGAAGGGGTGATCTGGTCGGCGCTGCCGGATGGTGCGGGTGGCGCCTACCTGTCCGCCGGCACCGATGGCAAGCTGTTCCACTACGTTGGCGGCCAGATGAAGCCCCTGGGGCAGGTGAAGGGCGGCATCGTCTTCGCCATGGCCCGCCTGGGCCAGGATCTCATCGTGGCTCCCACCGGGGAGGGCAAGCTGATTCGGGTCTCACCCGGTGGCGAGGTGAAGCCCTTCGCCGAGATTGAGGCGCGCATCGTGTGGGCCATGGCCGTGGAAGGCGATGCGGTGATCGTGGCCGGCGGCTCCGAAAAGGGGGCCCAGCTGATCCAGGCCCGGGAAGGCTCCAGCCGCCGCCTGGCGGAGCTGGCGGATGAGACGGCCTTCACGGCCCTGACGTCCGACGGGCAGGGCGGCTGGTATCTCGGCAGCCATGGGCGAGGCCTGGTGTTGCGCTACAACCGCCAGGGCGACCGCCTGGACACCCTGATGGACACCCCCTTCGACGAGGTCCGCGCCCTGGCCGTGGCCGATGGCCAGCTGTACATCGGCGCCGACAATGGACTCACGCCCAAGTTCAGCACGGGCCAGCTGGAACGCCGGGAGGGTTACCTTCAGGCGGATGCCCTGATCACCGCGCGCTCCGCCGTCATCCGCCTGGACCGCGACCGCGTGCCGGAGACCCTCTGGCAGAGCGCCCAGAGCCAGGTCTATGCCCTCACGGTCTGGAAAGGGCAGCTGCTGGTGGGCACGGGCAACCGCTCCCGCCTGTTCTCCCTGCCCTTGGGCAAGGCCCGCGACACGGATCCCTTCGCGGTGGTTCAGGAGCTGGGCACGGCCCAGGCCACGGCCTTCCTGCCCTCCGGCGGGGACCTGCTGGTGGTGGGGTCGAATCCGGCCGAGCTGCACCTGCTGTCCGAGGCCCAGGCCACCGAGGGCACCCTGGAATCACGAATCCTCAAGGGGGCGCCCCTCGCGGATTGGGGGCGGGCCTACCTGGATGCGGAGACGCCCACGGGGACCAGCGTGGAGCTCCAATTCCGCACCGGCAGCACGGAAACCCCCGATGCGACCTGGAGTGCCTGGACGCCGCCACTCCGGAGTGGCGAGCGGCCGGCCCTGCCGCCGGCGCGGTTCGCCCAGTTCCGCCTCCGGCTCAGCAGCACGCGCGGTGGTGCCACCCCGGTCGTCGAGACCGTGAATCTGTTCTGGGCCCACCGCAACCTGGCCCCGGTATGGGAGGGCGTGGACATCATGCCGCCTGGCCTGGTCATCACCCGCACGGCGCCGCCTGACGACATCGGCATCGAGCGGGTGCCCCTGGAGACGCAGAAGCTCATCCCCGCCCTGGGCTACATGGGTGCCGAGAAGCGCAGCTTCCGCCGGGGCGGACAGAGCTTCCAGTTCCGGGTGAACGATCCCAATGGCGACGCGCTCCAGTTCGCCATCCGCCTGATTCCTGAGCGGGGCACGCCGGTGTTGATCGAGAAGGCCTGGAAGGAGAAGTTCTTCAGCTTCGACACGCTGCCCGTGCCCGATGGCCGCTACCGCCTGGAGGTCACGGCCACGGACGCCCCCTCGGCCCCCTTCAACGCGGCCCTGACCAGCACCTGGCGCACGGCGCCCTTCACCGTGGATCACACGCCGCCCGCCATCGCCGAGCTGAGCGCGGTGGTGGAAGGCGAGGGCGTCCGGGTGCGTTTCCTGGCCCGGGATGAGACCTCGGTCCTGAAGGAGGCGGCCGTCAGCGCCGATGGCGAACGCTGGCTCCAGATCGTGCCGGAGGACCGGGTCTTCGACCAGAAGGAGGAGCGGTTCGATGTCCTGGTGCCACGCGACGCCGTCCGTGGCGACCGCATCCTGGTGAAGGTGGTGGACCAGCACAACAACGAGCAGGCCGCCGCCGTGACCCTGGGCACCGCGGGCGCCAAGCGTTAGCCATTCCCCTGACACAGAATGAGCGGGCCCATTGGCCCGCTCATTTTTGGACTGGTGGAAGCTAAAGCCCCTTGAACACCGCCTGGCGCTTCTCCAGGAAGGCGCCCATGCCCTCCTGCATGTCCTGGGTGGTGGCCAGGAGGCCGAAGAGGGAGGCCTCGTATTCCAGCCCCTTGTCCTGGGCCATCTCCAGGCCATCGTGGACGGCGGCCAGGGCGCTGCGCAGGGCCAGGGGGCCGCGGGAGAGGATGGTCCTCGCCAGCTTCTCGGCGGTGGCCCTGAGCTCGGCCTGGGGCACCACGCGGCTCACCAGGCCCATGCGCAGGGCATCGGGGGCGGAGGCCATGTCGCCGCTGAGGATGAGATCCAGGGCCACGCCCTTGCCCACGAGGCGGGGCAGGCGCTGGGTTCCGCCATAGCCGGGAATGACGCCCAGGCTGACTTCGGGCAGGCCGAAGCAGGCGTTCTCACTGGCGATGCGAATGTGGCAGGCCAGGGCCAGCTCGCAGCCGCCGCCCAGGGCGAAGCCGTTCACGGCGGCGATGACGGGCTTGGGCAGGGCCTCGATGCGCTGGAAGACCGCCTGGCCGCGAAGAGCCTGGACCCGGGCCGCGGCCGTGTCGAGGCTCTTGAGTTCCGCGATGTCCGCTCCGGCCACGAAGGCCTTCTCCCCGGCCCCAGTCAGCACCACCACGCCCACTTCGGCGTCGTGCTCCAGGTCGGCGAAGACCTGTTCCAGCTCCTTCAGCACCTCGTTGTTCAGGGCGTTGAGCTTCTCAGGGCGGTTGAGGGTGAGCCAGGCGATGCGGTCGACTTTGTCGACGAGGACGAAGGACATGGGGTCTCCGGGGTTTTTCTCATTGTACGCTGAGACGTGGAGTCGCCGATGTTCCATCCCCCGCACCCCGAAACCTACCGTGAGCTGCTGAGCGCTTTCCTCCGGGAGGACTGGGGCACCCAGGACTGGACCACGGCGGCGGTGCCGGACCGGCCCATGGTGGCCCGCGTGGTGGCCAAGGGCGACCTGGTGCTGGCGGGCCTGCCCGTGGCGCGCGAGGTCTTCCGCCTCGCGGATCCCCTGCTGGCCGTGACCCTGAGGGCCGAGGACGGCCAGCGCGTGGCCAAGGGCACGGAAGTGCTGCACATCGAGGGTTCCAGCCATGGGATCCTCCTGGCGGAGCGGGTGATGCTGAACCTGCTGCAGCGGCTCTCGGGCACCGCCACGCTCACCCGCAGGTTCGTGGAGGCTGTCGAAGGCACCGGCGCGCGCATCCTCGACACCCGCAAGACCACGCCGGGCCTCAAACTGCTGGAGAAGTATGCCGTGCGCTGCGGGGGCGGCGTGAACCACCGGCTCACCCTGGGCGACGGTGTGCTGCTCAAGGAGAACCACCTGGCCGCCGCTGGCGGTGTCCGCGCCGCGGTGGAGGCGGCCCGCCGGGTGGCGCCGAACCTGGTGAAGATCGAAGTCGAAGCCGAGACCCTGGGCCAGCTCAAGGCCTGCCTTGAGCTGCCGGAGGTGGATGGCGTGCTGCTGGACAACATGAGCCTGGAGCAGATGCGGGAGGCCGTGGCCCTGCGGGATCGCAGCGGGCGGCGCCTCTTCCTGGAGGCCAGCGGCAACCTCAGCCTGGACCGGGCCCGGGCCGTGGCCGAGACCGGCGTGGACTTCCTCAGCGTGGGGGCCCTTACCCACAGCGCCCCGGCGGTGGACCTCAGCCTGCGGATGGACTGAGCGGCGCCCTCGGGCCATGATGAAAGCCTCAAGTCACGAGGCAGGAGGCGGTATGCGTTCGATGCGATGGGGTGGCGCTCTGGCGGCCCTGGTATTCCTGAGCCCCATGTGGGCCCAGGAACCCCGGCCCATGACCTTCATGGACGTGATGGAGATGCGCGGCCTGGGCGGCGGTTCCCTGTCGCCGGATGGGGCCCGGGTGGTCTACACGGTGAGCCTGCCCCACTGGAAGTCGGGCAAGGCCTACACGGACATCTTCGTGGCCGATGCCGCCACGGGTGTCGCCCGGCAGATGACCTTCACCCGGGAAAAGAACGAATCAGGCCCCCAGTGGGCGCGGGACGGCCGGCGCTTCGCCTTCCTCAGCGACCGCGAGGGCAGTCAGCAGGTGTACCTCATGGCCGTGGAGGGTGGCGAAGCCCGGAAGCTCACGGAGGCCAAGGACGGGGTCCACGCCTTCGCCTTCAGCCGCGATGGCAAGTGGCTGGCCTTCAGCGCGGGCAAGCCCGAGGAGCGGCAGATGTCCCTCGTCGACCTGAGCTCGGAGGAACTGGCTGTCACCGCGCTGCCCAAGCACGCCACACCCATCCGCGACTTCGCCTTCGCCGAGGATGGCAGCCGCCTCTTCTTCACCAGCCCTGACCGTCTGGACAAGGACGATGTGAAGCGCAAAGAGAAAAAGTTCGATGTGCGGGTCGCGGACCTGGAACAGGCGCCGGTCCACCTCTGGTCCATGGACCTGAAGGACAAGGCGGAGAAGCGTTGGACGGAGGGTGCGAACTTCTCGGTGGCTGCTTTCCAGCTCTCGAAGGACGGCCGCTGGGCTTCGTATCGGGCCCTGCCAGCGGCCCGCCGCCTCGGCGACATCACCCAGGAAGAGGCCAGCCTGCACCTGCTGGACCTGGGCAGCGGCAAGGCGCATCCGGTCCTGGAGAAGTACGCCCGGTTCTCGGCCTTCTCTCCGGACGGCCAGTGGCTGGTCTACGCCGCCCCGGAGCGCTTCGAACGCCTGCGCAACGAAAAGCTGTGGGTGGTGCCCTCAGCCGGCGGCAGTGCCAAGAATCTGATGGCCGGCAAGGACATGAGCGTGTCCGCGGCCAGCTGGAGTGAAGACGCCAAGACCCTCTACTTCACGGAAGCCGTGGGGGTGGACCAGCACCTCTTCGCGCTGTCGGTGGTGGATGGGACCATGACCCAGCTGACCAAGCAGGCCGGCGTCCTGGCAGGAAGCTACAACCCCGAAGCCAAAGCCTTCCTCCTGACCTACAGCCACCCCCGCAAGCCGCTAGATCTGTATGTGGCGAAGCCGCAGACCGTCAGCTCGGTCACGGCCTGGGTGAAGGTGTCCGACGCGAATCCCCAGGTGGCGAAGCTGGCCCTGGCCACCACGGAGCCCGTGCGCTGGAAGGCCAAGGATGGCGTCGCGGTGGAGGGCCTCCTCATCAAGCCCCTGGGCTATGAAAAGGGCAGGCGGTATCCCCTCATCGTGCAGCTGCACGGCGGCCCCGCCGCGGCGGAGATGAACGGCTTCCAGGGCCGCTACGTGACCTATCCCCATGTCTATGCCACCGCCGGCTACGCCGTGCTGCAGCCCAACTACCGGGGCTCCACGAACTACGGGGAGGCCTTCACGCGCCAGATCGGCGGCAACTTCATGCGCCTGTCCTATGGCGACATCATCAGCGGCGTGGACCATCTCATCCAGGAGGGCATCGCCGATCCGGACCGGCTCGGCATGATGGGCTGGAGCGCCGGAGGGCACCTGTCCAGCTGGACCTTGACCCAGACAGACCGTTTCAAGGCCATCAGCACCGGAGCTGGCGCCGTGAACTGGATCTCGATGTACGCCGAGAGTGACGTCCAGAGCGTCCGTGAGTTCTACCTGGGCGGCCGGCCCTACGATGCCTGGGACAACTTCGTGAATGAATCAGCCCTGAAATACATCAAGAACGCGAAGACGCCGACCCTCATCCATGTGGGCGAGGCGGATCAGCGTGTGCCCAAGCCCCAGAGCGACGAGCTCTACATGGCCCTCAAGAAGCTTGGCGTGCCCGTGGAATACATCGTGTATCCCGGCATGCCCCACGGCCTGACTGAGCCGCGCTACCAGCTGGTGAAGATGGTCAGCGAGTTCAACTGGTTCGAGAAGTGGATCAAGGGGAAGAAGGACTGGTTCGACTGGAAGGCCCTGCTGGACACTCTGCCGGCAGATGCGGAGGCCAAGCCCGAAGCGTCCGCAGGCGCGGCGGCCCCGGGACGGAAATAACGTACCGTCCATGTCGGATTGGACATGAAGAAGCCCGGCATGGCCGGGCTTCTTCGCAGGGCCTCGAGTGTGATTACTTGACCTCGAGCTTCCGGGCTTCCAGCAGGTGCCCCAGGGCCTTCTCCAGGGCCGTGATCGCCTTGGCGTAGGTGATCTGGGACTGGAGTTCGTTGCTCTTGGCGGTGTCCAGGTCGTTCTGCTTGGAGAGCACGAGGAAGTTGGTGCTCATGCCGTTCTCGAATTTCTTCTGCTCGGCTTCAAGGTCCTTCTCGCGGAAGACACGGGTCTTCTCGGCGGCGGCCACCCCCTTGGCGGAAGCCTCCACATTGCGGAAGGCCTGGCGGGCCTCCAGCGTGATGCCCAGTTCCTGGTCGCGCAGGCTCAGCTCGCTGGAGCGGCGGTTGGCGCGGGCCTGGGCCTGGGCGCCGCGGGCGGCGCGGTTCTGGATGGGCATGGCGAAGGACAGGCCCACCGAGTAGCCGGGATAGGTGCCCTTGGTGATGTCCTTGTTCACGGCCGCGAGCCCTTCGGAGGGGACCTGCGAGGCGGCGTTGGCGTTGTAGGTGGCGAAGGCGTCCAGCCGGGGAAGGATGCCGTTCCTCGCTGCGGTCTCCAGCACCTGCCTGGACTCCAGGTCCAGCCGGGCGGCCTTCATCTCCAGGCGGCTGGCCAGGGCCTGCTTCTCGGCGGTGGCTTCATCCATGCCCAGGGGCTTCACCGTCGGCCCATCGGTCAGTTCCAGGCCGGCCGGCCGCTCGGAGGTCGGGTAGAGGGCGCGGATGAGGGCGTCCTTGGCGTTCAGCAGCTGGGCCTCGGCGCTGATGATGTCCTGCTCGCGCTGGGCCACGGAGGCTTCGGAGGAGGTGACTTCGATGGGCGCGAGGGTGCCCACCTGCACGCGGATCTGGTTCTCCTTGAGCTGCTTCTGGGCCAGCTCCAGCGCCTGCTTCTTGTTCTCCAGGTTCCGCTGGGCGAACACCACATCCCAGTAGAGGGATTCGGTGCTGGCCACCAGGTTGATGATGGCCAGCTGGAAGGTCAGGTCCGCGGCCTCGGCGCTCTTGCGGGCCACGATGAGGCGGCTGCCCGCAACATCCCGGCCCAGGCCACGCAGAAGGCTCTGGGTGTAGGTGGCGGAGAAATTGCCCTTGTAGGGCATGGTCGTGCTGCTGCCATAGAGGGAGCCGCTGCTGTAGGAGTACTTCGGCGCATAGTTCAGGCTCAGGTTGCCGCCCCAGTCGAAGGCCTTGGTGGAGCCCAGGGTCAGGCTGCGGCTCGACGTGGTGCCCTCCTCGGTGGTGAAGCCGCCGCCGCCATCGGGAAAGCGCGCCCCATCCTGGCTCTTGGTCACCGTGAGCCCAGCGCTCAGGTTCCAGTCGAAGTCGCCTTCAGCGTTCAGCACGCCTGCGCGGGTGAAGTCCCGGGTCTCCTGCGAGATCTGCACCTGGAGGTTGTTCTTCAGGGAGGTCTCGATGGCGCCCTGGAGCGTCAGCTTCGTGGGCGCGCCCGCGGGGGGCTGGACCTTGGGGGCCTCCTGGGCCACCAGGGAGAAGGCCACCAGCAGGGCCGGGAGGATCGGGAGACGCGTCATCACCACTCCTTGAAGATCGAAAAGAACTGCCTCGGGGACAGCCTGACTACGGACAAATGCAGGCCCCGGTTTAGATTAACCCTAACGAGGATCGCTCCCTCGCGTCTTGAGGGCAAGGACCATTTCATCGGTTGTTGAAAATCTTTACTTCAACAACTCCCGGGCGATGACCATGCGCTGGATCTCGCTGGTGCCTTCGTAGATGGTGGTGACCCGCACGTCGCGGTAGAGCCGCTCGACGAGGTACTCCCGGGAGTAACCGTAGCCGCCGTGGATCTGCACGGCCCGGTCGCAGAGCCAGACGGCGCTCTCCGTGGTGAAGAGCTTGGCGGTGGCGGCCTCCACGGTGCAGGACTTCCCCGCCTCCTTGAGCGAGGCGGCCCGGTAGACCAGCAAGCGGGAGGCCTGCAGGCGGGATTCCATCTCGGCCAGGTAGGTCTGGATCATCTGGTGCTCGCCGATGGGCTTGCCGAAGGAAATGCGCGCCTTGGCATAGGCCACGCTCTCGTCCATGGCCCGCTGGGCGATGCCGAGGGCCTGGGCGGCGATGCCGATGCGGCCGCCATCCAGGCCGCCAAAGGCCACCTTGAGGCCATCTCCGGGCTTGCCCAGCATGGCGTCCTCGGGCACGAAGGCGTCTTCCAGGGCGACCATGACGGTCTTGCTGGAGCGGAGGCCCATCTTCGCTTCGGGACGGCCCATGACCACGCCGGTCTGGTCCGCGTCGAGGATGAAGGCGCTGATGCCCTTCTTACCTTTATCCGGATCGGTGCGGGCCATGGCGACGAAGTACCGGCCCACGCCGCCATTGGTGATCCAGGCCTTGGCGCCGTTCAGCCGCCAGCCTCCGTCCACGCGGGTGGCGCGGGTCTTCAGGGCGGCCGCATCGGAGCCTGCGTCGGGTTCGGTCAGCATGAAACCGCCCAGCACCTCGCCACTGGCCAGGGGCTTGAGGTACTTCTGCTTCTGGGCCTCGTTGCCAAAGGAGAGGATGGGCGCGCAGGCCACGGAGTTGTTCACGCTCATGGTCACGGCCACCGAGGCGTCGGCATAGGCGATCTGCTCCAGGGCCAGGATGTAGCTGAGAAAATCCACGCCCGCCCCGCCGTAGGACTCGGGGACGGTCATGCCCAGGAAGCCCATTTCGCCGAGCTGTTTGAGAATCTCCTTGGGGAACTCGCCGCTGGCGTCCCGGGCGGCGGCGCCCGGCTCAATCTCGGCCATGGCGAAGTCCTTCGCGGCCTCGCGGATGGCGGACTGGTCCTCGGTGAAATGGGGGAACATGGACACTCCGGGGTTTGCTTAAGGTTACCAAGCACGGGGTTCGCAAGGATCCGGGGCGGAAGGCCTGCGGCCACGAACCACAGACCGCAGCTATCGGGGGCCAAGGTCCCGCAGAAGGATGCCCGACCGGTCAGTCCTCCACCAGCGGCAGCCGCAGGACGAAGGTGGTCCCGATGCCGGGCTGGGAGGCCACCGCCAGGGTGCCGCCGAGCTCGTGCATGATCTGGCGCACGGAGGCGAGACCCAGGCCCGTGCCACGACCAGGGCCCTTGGTGGTGAAGAAGGGGCTGAAGATCTTCTCCTGGACCTCGGGCGTCATTCCTTCGCCGCTGTCCTCCACCTCCACGCGGGCGATGGGCTTGCCAGCGGAAGTGGCCTTCGAGAGGCGCACGAGGATCTCACCCCCCTGTGGCATGGCGTCCCGGGCATTGCCCACCAGGTTCACGAGGATCTGCTCGATCTGGGCGCGGGAGCCCAGCACGGGGATCCTGGCCCCGCCCAGGTCGAGGCGGAGGCTGATCTGCCGCCCCAGCAGCATGCGGAGGATGGTCTCCAGGTGCGACAGCTCTTCCCGGAGGCAGATGACCTGGGGTGGGGTGTCCTCCATGTGCCCGAAGCTCATGAGGCGGCGGGTGAGGGCTGCGGACTGGTCCGCCGCCACGAGGATGTGGTCCAGGTCCTTGATCTCGGGACGCTGGCCATCCTCCAGCTTCATGCGGGCCAGCTCGGCGCAGGCCCGGACCGTGGCCAGGGTGTTGTTGAGGTCATGGGCCATGCCCGCCCCCAGCACAGCCATGGCGTTCATGCGTTCCGTCCGCAGCATGGCGTCCTGCATGACCTCCAGGTCGCGGGTCCGGTCCATGACCCGGGCCTCCAGCGCCACCGACAGGTGCTGCAGGTCCCGCAGGGCGAGCGCGCCACGGAGCAGCCCGAGCGCGGCCATCCCCGAGGCCAGGGCCAGGATGACGGGATCCAGGCGGGCCGGCGCCCAGGCGAGCGTGAGCAGGACGAAGGCCAGGGAGGTGGCCGCGGGGAGCATGGGCAGGATGCGGGCGGCCGGGGAGTGGTCCCGGATCTCGGAGCTGGGAGGCAGGCCCGGCTCCAGGGAACGCCGGGCCAGGGGGGCCGCCAAGATGAAGAGGGCCGCGAGGAGCACCAGCAGGTCGACGGGATCGCCGAGGTGGTACCGCCCGGCCAGGGCCAGGGGAACCTGGAGGATGACCTGGAGGATGGAAATCCCGAAGCCCAGGGTGATCCATCCGAGCGGACCTCGGAACCGGGATGTCTGCCGGGCGCCCAGGTAGGCACAGGTGCCCAGCACCATGGCATTCCCCAGGAAGAACGCCACCAGGGCGGCGCGCTCGAGGGGCGAGGACTGCGACTGCCGGAAGAGGGGGCCCAGGGCGAAATACCACCCCAGGAAGAAGGCCGACAGGGCCGCGCCAAGTCCGTCCAGGCCTTTGCGCCAGCGCTCGGATCCCGAGGCCGCGGCCAGGGGCCAGGCCAGGAGGGAGGCGGTGATCAGGCCGAGCGAGAGGAAGGAGAACAGATCCCCCCAGGCGGGGAAGGAGGGGGGGGCTCCCCGGTGGAACATGTGCAGGGTGGCCCCGGCCTGGTTGAAGGATTGGGCGAAGAGTCCCATGGAGAACAGCAGCCAGCCCCGTCGGGCCTCCGGCTCGCGCCTGGAGCGGCCGAGGGTGAGCAGACCCGCGTGGGCGAAGACGAGGGTGTTCAGCGCATTCAGGCTCAGACCCCGGGCGGTGGCGGGCAGAAACAGCGTAGATAGGCCCAGGGCGCCATAACCAAGGAGCAGCCATGGCATGGACCTCGGCCAAGTGCCGAGCCACGGAGGCGGGGGGGCAGGGTCCAGGGAGGGCATGTCGATCTGGACCCTTCATCGGTCCAGGGGCGGGTGGCCATGAGTCCTTGGCGAAGGCCTCGGATCAGGCGGTGAGGGCTTTCCGGAGGAGGCCCACGGCCGCCTTGGAGCCTTCCCACTTCATGCGCTCCTGGGCCTCGTCCAGTCCGCACCAGACATACTCGCTGTGCTCCAGGGGCTCAAGGCGAACCTGGGCCTCCGGGGTCACTTCCATGGAGAAGCAGACCTCGGTGTTGAAGCGCGGTTCTGCATCGGGAAAGCGCACGATGGCGGGATCCACCCAGAAACTGTGGGAGAGCCCGAGGGGGCGCAGGGTCCCCGTGAGTCCCGTCTCTTCCGCCAGCTCCCGGTGGGCCGCCTGCTCGGGTGTCTCCCTGGGCTCCATCATGCCGGTGACGCTCTGCCACCAGAGGCCGTGCTCGGGAACGCGCAGCATCATGAGGACCTCGGGGCCGGCCTCTCCCCGGCGCCAGGTCAGGGCGGACACGCTCCGGCTGGGCTCCCGGGAAGGTTGGAGATCCAGGGCCAGCAACTCGATCAGGTGGGCCTGGAGGCGATCGGCGGCCGCTTCCCAGGTCGGAGCCGCCTCGCCCAGGAGGGAGCCCAGGCTGCACACGCCCTTGTCGGTGAAGCCGCAGGGCGTGATCCAGCGGAAGTGATCCAGGTTCGGCCGCACATTGAAGGCGATGCCGTGCGTGCTGATCCACCGGCTCAGGTGCAGGCCGATGGCGCCGAGCTTCTCCGGCCCCCGCGGCGTGTCCACCCAGATGCCCGGGGCGCCAGCCAGCCGGTCGGCCACGATGCCGAAGTCCCGCGCAGTGCGGATCATGGCCTCTTCGAGCCCCCGGACGAGGCGGCCCACATCCTCACGGCCGCCACGCAAGTTGCAGATGGGGTAGGCCACGATCTGGCCCGGACCGTGGTAGGTCACCTCGCCGCCCCGGTCCGTGCGATGCACGCTGACGCCCTGGGCGCGGAGGAAGTCGTCGCTCATGTGGATGTCGGCGGGCGTGGCATTGCGGCCCAGGGTGAACACCGGGTCATGCTCCAGGATCACCAGCTGGTCCGGGCGGTCCCCGGCGCTCACGTGCTCGGCCAGGGCCCTCTGCATCCGCAGGCCCGCCGGGTAGAACACCCGGCCGAAGCGGCGGAGCTGGGCAGGGCGGGGGACGGAAAAACCAAAGGCGGCCATGGATCGAGTCTACCCGGTCAATCCGGCCCTCAGGCCTGCCAGCCCTGGGCCATGATGGAAGCATGGCCAAAGTGATCGTGGTGGGCGGCGGGGCGGCGGGACTGGTGGCCGCCTGGCGAGCCTCTTCCTTGGGGCATCAGGTGCAGCTGCTGGAGGCCAACGGCCGCCTGGGTGTGAAGCTTCGCATCAGCGGCGGGGGCAAGTGCAACATCACCCACGCCGGTTCGCCAAGGGCCCTGCTGGAGGCCTTCCCCCAGCCCCAGGCCCGGTTCCTCCGCCCCTCGCTGCTGGCCTTCGACAACCAGGCCGTGCTGGAGCTGCTGCGCCGCGAGGGGGTCGATACCTACAGCCGCGACAACGGCCGGATCTTCCCCCTGGATCGTCCAGGCAGTGCCGGCGCCGTGGTGGCGGCCTTTGAATCGCTGGTGCGGCGGGCGGGCGTGGAGGTGCGCACCGGGGCCAGGGTGGGGGCGCTGCAGGGGCAGGCACCCCAGCTGGAGAGCCTCCTGGTGGACGGGGCCCCGATGACCGGGGAGGTCTTCATCCTGGCCACGGGAGGGGCGAGCTATCCTGAAACGGGGACGCGCGGCGAAGTGCTGGGCTGGCTTCGGAATCTGGGGGTGCCGGTCCGCTCCTGGTTTCCGGCCCTGGCCCCGATTCCGCTGCAGCGCCCCCGCCCGGCCTGGGAGGGCGTCTCCCTGCGGGATGGCGAACTCCGTCTGGCCGCGGGCGCGGAAGGCCGCCGCCTTTCGGTCCACCGGGGGGATGTGGTCTTCACGAAGGCGGGGGTCAGTGGTCCCGCCGCCCTGGAGTTGAGCCAGGCGGCCGAGCGGGCGCGGCGTGATGGGGCGGCCTGGCTGACCTATGCCTCGGTCCTGGACCCCCCCGAATCCGTGGATGCGGCCCTGCAGGAAGCGCAGCGCTCGAACCCCAGGCTGCTCGCCGCCACCTGGCTCCAGCGGCACCTGCCTGAGCGGCTGGTGGCGCCCCTGATGGAGGCGTCTGGGCTGGAGCGGTCCCTCATGCTGAAGGACCTGCCGAAGGCCGGCCGCAGGGCCCTGGTGGCCCTGGTCACGGCGCTGCCCCTGGGTGAGCCCCAGCCAGTGCCCCTGGCGCGGGGCGAGGTCGCCGCGGGCGGCGTGGACCTCCTCGCCGTGGATCCCCGGACCATGGCCATCCGGGGCTGGGACAACCTGCGCGTCTGCGGCGAGCTGCTGGATGTCGATGGCCCCGTGGGCGGCTACAACCTGCAGGCCGCCTTCAGCACGGGGTTCGCCGCGGGATCGATCTAGATCCTTCCTGCCAAGTTCTCGACGAGCTCACACAACCGCGCGGCATAGGCGGTCTCGTTGTCGTGCCAGCCGAAGACCTTCACGAAGCGGGTCCCCAGTGCCATGGTGAGGTCCAAATCCATGACCACGCTCTCGGGGCGCCCCGTGATGTCGCCGCTGACGGTGTGGGGCCCGGCAAGGGCGACGATCCCGCGCCAGGGGCCCGCGGCCGCGGCAGCAAAGGCCGCGCGCAGCCTTGGCACATCCACGTCCCGCCGCACCGTGGCCACGAGGTCCACGAGGTTGACGCTGAGGGTGGGCACCCGCAAGGCCACACCGTCAAAGCCCGTGGGCAGTCCGGGCATGGCCCGGTGCAGGGCCCCGAAGGCGCTGGAGGTCGTGGGGATGATGCTCTGGAAGGCCGCCCGGCCGCGCCGCCGGTCCTTGTGGGGCAGATCCAGGAGGCGCTGGTCGTTCGTGACCACGTGGACGGTGCTCATGCCCGCGTGCTCGATTCCGAAGGCCTCGTCCAGGATGCGGAGCATGGGCGCCGTGGCGTGGGCCGTGCAGCTGGCGTTGGAGATGACCCGGTGCCGCGCCGGATCCAGCTCGGCGCCGTTCACCGGGGCGATGACAGTGAGGTCTGCGTCCGGGCTGGGGGCGCTGATGACCACATGGGAGATGCCGCCCTTGAGGTGCCGCGCGGCATCGGCCCGCCTGGTGAAGCGGCCGCTGGCCTCCACCACCAGTCGCGTCTCAGCCGGGAAGGGGATCAGCTCCGGATCCCGGGCGTGGAAGAGCGGCACACGGCACTCGCCCAGAAGGAGGAAGTCCTGGCCCTGCTCCGTGCAGCCATCGATGGCGAGGCCGCTGGGGCCGTGAACAGAGTCGATGCGGAGCAGCTGGACCACCTGGTCGAGGGGCGCGGGGTCGTTCACCGCGCCGAGCAGCTCAGGCCGTGTGGCACCGAAATGGCGCACCGCGAGCCGGCCGATGCGGCCCAGGCCGTTGAGGGCGAGGCGCCTCATCGTCCCCTCCCTGCCAGCACGAGGAGGCAGAGGTCCTTCAGCCGGGCCGCATAGCCCCACTCGTTGTCGTACCACCCGAAGACCTTGACCAGTCGCGGACCCAGCACCTTGGTGAGGAAGGGATCGTAGAGGCAGCTGGCGGCACTCCCCACCAGGTCGGCGCTGACGAGTTCGGCATCCAGCACCTCGAGGTAGGGCGCCAGAGAACCCTCCGCGGCGGCTCGGAAGGCAGCGTCGATGGCGGAAGGGGTGGCGTCGCGGCGCAGGGTGGCCGTGAGGTCGACGATGCTCACATCGGGCGTGGGTACCCGGACGGCGAGGCCGTCGAGGCGGCCCTCGAGATGGGGCAGGATCAGTCCCAGGCTCCGGGCGGCGCCGGTGCTGGTGGGGATCATGTTCACGGCGGCGGCCCGGGCCCGGCGCAGATCCTCATGGGGCAGGTCCAGGATGCGCTGGTCGTTGGTGTAGCTGTGGACCGTGGTCATGAAGCCGTGGTCGAGGCCGAAGGCATCGTCGAGGACCTTGACCATGGGCGCCAGGCAGGTGGCGGTGCAGCTGGCCCCGGAGATCACTCGATCCCGGTCCAGATCCAGGGTGCCCTCATTCACGCCGAGGACCACCGTGCGATCCGCGTCCGGCGAGGCGTCGCTGATGATCACGTGGCCGACTCTGTCCCGCAGATGGAGGGAGGCCGCCTGCCGCCGGGTGAACCTCCCGGTGCATTCGAGGACCAGCCCGGCGCCGAGCGCTCCGAAGGGCACCGCTCCGGGATCTGGCTCCGTTAGGACTTGGATGGGGTGGCCGTTCACGATGAGATGATCATTCTCGGCCCGGACCGAAACATCGGCCTGCCCATGCACCGTGTCGTATTTCAGCAGGTGGGCCAGGGTGGCGGCATCGGTGAGGTCGTTGACGGCCACGATCTGGACCTCGGGAACCTTCACCAGCTGGCGCAGGGTGAGGCGACCGATGCGCCCCATTCCATTGATGGCCACCTGCTTCACGATCCCCCCGGAATCCTTTGTTGTAGCGGCCCTGGTCCGCCCTGTCGAAAGAAAAGCCCGGCGCGCGGCCGGGCTTTGACAGATGGACAATCCGCGATCAGCTGGCGAGGCTCACGCGGCGCAGCCGGCTGGGCGGGGTCTCGAGCTTCTTGGCCAGGGTGTTCCGGTGGATGCCCAGCTCGCGGGCGGCGGCGCTGTGGTTGCCCTCGTGGGCGGCCAGCACCTCCTCCAGGTAGACCCGCTCGAACTCGCGGCGGGCCAGCTCCAGCGGAATGCCGCCACGCACCATCTCGGCTACGAGCATTCGCAGCTTGTCTCGCATTCCGTCTTCTCCAACAACCGTATCGGGAGAACGAAGGTATCACCGCGATGACGCTAGGGAAAGGGCCTGTGATAACTTTGTAACGCGGGCCCAGCATGTGGAAAAGTGTGTGGAATGCCTGTGCAAGCGATGGGGGATGATGTGCGCAAGACCAAACTCGTGATGACCTTGGGGCCTGCCCTCATGCAGGGCGACCGGCTGCGGGAAGCGCTCAAAGAGGCCGATGCGGTCCGCTTGAATGCCAGCCATGGGGACCCGGAATCGCGTTCCGAAGCCCTGGCGAAGGTGCGTTCCCTGGCCGTGGAGCTGGGCCGGTCCATTCCGGTCTTCCTCGATCTGCAGGGGCCCAAGTGGCGCGTCGGCCTTCTTGAAGCGCCGCTGGACCTCGCGGAGGGCAGCGAGGGCGTGTTCTACGCGCCAGGCACGCCCGTTCCCGCAGGGTTCGCCTGGGCTGCGCCCCTGCCTCACCCCGAGCTGTTCGAAGGCGCGGAACCCGGGCAGCACTGGCTCCTGGACGACGGTGCCATCACGGTGAAGATCCTCGCCAAGGGCACCGACCTGCTGAAGGCCGAGGTGGTCATCGGCGGCCCCCTCAAGGCGCGCAAGGGCGTGCATCCCATCGGCATGGACATCAACATGGATCCCCTCACGGAGAAGGATCATGTCGACATTCGTTGGGGCGTGGAGCACCAGGTGGACCTCTTCGCGCAGAGCTTCGTGCGCCGGGCCTCGGATGTGCAGCAGCTGCAGGCCATCATCCACCACCTGGGCGGCACCCAGCCCATCATCGCCAAGATCGAGCACCCGACGGCCCTGGCGCATCTGGGCGAGATCCTCGAGGTCAGCTGGGGGGTCATGGTCGCCCGCGGCGACCTCGGCGTGGAACTGGGCGTCGAGCGCGTGCCCGGGCTTCAGAAGCAGATCATCAAGGCCGCCCGCAAGGCGCTGAAGCCGGTCATCACCGCCACGCAGATGCTGGAGAGCATGATCGAGCACGCCCAGCCCACGCGAGCCGAGGCCAGTGACGTGGCCAACGCCATCTGGGATGGCACCGACGCGGTGATGCTGAGCGCGGAGAGTGCCTCGGGCGCGCACCCCGTGGAGGCCGTGCAGTGGCTCGCCCGCATCGCCGCCGAGGCGGATGCCAACGTGAAGCAGCGGGCCACCACCCTGCCGGAAGATCTGGCTGAGAAGGTCCTGGCCCGCACGGACATCTCCGTGGCCTTCGCCGCCTGCCGCACGGCCGAGGAGATCAACGCGCGGTGGATCGTGGCCTTCACCGAAGGCGGCGGCACCGCCCGCATGGTGAGCCGTCTGGCGGGGCGGACGCCGGTGCTGGGCGCCACGGTGGACGAACTGACGGCCCGCCGCATGGGCATCCTGCGGGGCGTGACCGCGCTCATCATCCCCCGCGTGGCCAGCACGGACGAGATGGTGGAGGCCGTCCGGGAGCTGCTCATCGCCAAGCACGACGTGGGCAGCTTTGATCGGGTGGTGATGACCATGGGGCTGCCCCTGTGGAAGTCCGGCACCACCAACACCATGAAGGTCATGACCTTCTAACTTGGGGAGACAAGCCATGGGCCTCAGGAAACCCCTTTCCACCGAGTACGGCGACGCCTATGCCCACTACCTGGCCGCCCCGCCGGAGGGTGACCTCCTGGCGGTGCTTCAGGCCCAGGCGGGGGAGGTGGCGGCTTTGTTCGGGGCCCTCACCGAGGCCCAGGGCGCCTATCGCTACGCCCCAGGCAAGTGGAGCCTGAAGGACCTGCTCCAGCACCTCAGCGACGGGGAGCGCATCTTCGCGTACCGCACCCTGCGCCTGGGCCGGGGCGATGCCACGCCCCTGCCTGGCTTTGAGGAGGATGACTACGCCGCGGCGGCCAAGGCCGATGCGCGCAGCCTCGCTGACCTGTTGGCGGACTTCCGGGCCGCCCGGGAGGCCACCCTCACCCTCTGCCGGAGCCTGCCGGAGGCGGCTTGGGACTTCAAGGGCACCACCAGCGGCAAGCAGATCACCACGCGCTGCATTCCCTACATCATCCACGGCCACGCGGCGCACCACCTGGCCGTGATCCGGGAGCGCTACCTGCCTGGGTTGAAGTAGTCCTTCCAGTCCTCGAAGGCCGTCATCAGCTGGTCCATCTGCGCCGTTTCCGTGGTGCGGAAGCGGCTCACCAGCTTCCAGCCCTGGGCCACCTTCTGGTAGCGGTGCAGCCAGAGGAAGGGACCTTCCCATCCGCCCTCCGGGTCGATCCTGGTCTTCACCAGGAAGGCCACCGTGGTCCAGGGACCACGGGCGAGGAAGCGCCGTCCGAGCTCCTGGATGCCCGACTCTTCATCGGATTCCAGCACCAGGTCATCGAGGTCGGGCACGATCATGGGAACACCTCGGGCAGTAGGCCCATCCTAGTCTCGGGAGGCCGCGAATGGAAAAGCTGATGGGCTTCGTGGGCGCCACGGTGGGCAGTCTGGTGGGCTGGTATGTCGGCGCCCTGGTGGGGTTCACCACCGGCGTCGTGCTGAGCATGGTGGGTACCGGCTTCGGCCTCTGGGCCGGGCGCCGGATCGTCCAGCGGTGGTTGGAGGGCTGAAGGCTTTGAGCTTTCCCGGCCTCCGTGGTTCCATTCCATCCATGCGCATCGAATGCATCGCCATCGGCACGGAGCTGCTCACCACGCGGCGCCTGGACACCAATTCGGTCTGGCTGGGCGAGCGGCTGGCCGGCCTGGGCCTGGCCTTCCATCGGAAGACCGCCGTGGGCGACAGCCGCGAGGACCTGGGGGAGGCCTTCCGCGAGGCGCTGAAGCGCTCGGACCTCATCCTCACCACGGGCGGGCTCGGTCCCACCTTCGACGACTTCACCAAGGAGCTGTTCGCGGAGATCCTCCACGCAGACCTGGTGGAGGATGCCGCCAGCCGGGCCGACATGCTGGCCTTCTATGCCGCGCGCAACCGGGTGCCGCCCCAGGTGAACTTCAAGCAGGCCCTCATCCCCGTCGGCGCAGAGCCGCTGCGGAACCCGGTGGGCACGGCCCCCGGCGTGTGGTGGCAGGACCCGCCGGGCCATCCCGGCGTGCGGATCGTCATGATGCCGGGCGTGCCCCGCGAGATGAAGACGATGTGGGAAGGGCAGGTTGAACCGCGGCTGCGGTCCCTGGCCGGGCGGCCGGTCCACACCCTGCGCATGGTCGTGTGCGGCGTGCCTGAGAGCAACCTGGACGAGCGCACGCGGGAGGTCCGCGAGCGGCATGGCCACCTGGATTGGACCATCCTCGCCAACCTCACCCAGGTGGAGCTGCTGGCCCGGGGCCCCGAACCCCGGGCGCTGGAATCTGCCCGCCTCGATTTCGAGCCGGTGCTGGGCGAGGACTTGGCCTCCGTGGGGGACGGGAACCTGGAGGACGCCATCCTGGGCCGCCTGAAGGCCCGGGGCGAGACGCTCGCCGTGGCCGAAAGCATGAGCGGGGGGCTCCTGGCCTCGCGCCTGACGGCCATTCCCGGCGCCAGCGCCGCGTTCCTGGGGGGTGCGACGGCCTACACCATGGCGGCGAAGGCGGCCCTCCTGGGCCTGGATCCGGCCTGGCTCGCCCAGGTGGGCACGGTCTCCGAGCCCTGCGCCGTGGCCATGGCCGAGGCGGCGCGGCAACGCCTGGGCGCCACCTGGGCCCTGGCCATTGCCGGCAATGCGGGACCCGGCGCGGAAGGCGGGGCTCCCGTCGGTGCGGTCTTCATCGCCTTGGCCGGGCCGGCGGGCACCCAGGTGCGCGCCCCGAAGATGGCCGGGGATCGGGCCGAGATCCAGTTGCGCAGCGCCGCCCAGGCGCTGGACCTGCTGCGGCGGTCCCTCGGGAACGGCTGATACACTGGCCCAATGCCTCTGATGTCCCTGCCTTCCCTGGTCCTGTGGTGCCTCGGCGCCTTTCTGTGCGGAAGCATCCCCTTCGGCCTCCTGCTGGTGAAGCTGGCGGGGAAGGGTGATGTGCGCGATCACGGCAGCGGCAACATCGGCGCCACCAACGTCAGCCGGGTGGGCGGCAAGGCCCTGGGCATCGTGACCCTGCTGCTGGACATCCTCAAGGGCTTCCTGCCGGTCTTCCTGGCGAAGCAAGGTGGGATGGGGGAATCCATCCTGTCGTTGCTCGCCCTCTGCGCGGTGCTGGGGCATGTCTTCACCCCCTGGCTGAAGTTCCAGGGCGGCAAGGGCGTGGCGACGGCCCTGGGCGTGGCCCTGGCCTTCCGCGCGGCCATGATCCTGCCCGCCCTGGGCGTGTTCATCGTCCTGCTGCTGCTTTTCCGCTACGTGAGCCTGGGCAGCGTCATGGCCGCCCTGACCTTGCTGGCCGTTCTGATCTGGAAGGGGGCCACGCCCCTGGTCCTGCTGCTCTGGGCGGACATCGTGCTGATCGTCGTGGCCAAGCACCACGAGAACATCCGGCGCCTCCTGAAGGGCACCGAATCCCCGCTCTGGGGCGCCAAGAAGGAGCAGGCCCATGGTTAAGGCTGACATTGGCGTCTTCGGCTCCGGCGCCTGGGGCACGGCTCTGGCCATGACCTGGGCCCGGAAGGGCGCGAAGGTGGCCCTCTGGGGACCCTTCCCAGAGGAAATGGCCCAGATGGCCACCACGCGGCGGCACCTTCGCCTCAAGGACGTCGAGTTTCCGGAGGGCCTGCAGACCTCCGATGATCCCGCCCAGGCCTTCGAGGCACCCCTTTGGATCTCGGCCATGCCCACCCAGGTGACGCCCGAGGCCTGGCGGGGCCTGCTCCAGCGGACCCCGCAGCGCCCCGAGCTGGTGGTCCATGTGAGCAAAGGCATCCTGCAGAGCACCCACCAGACCCTGTCCCGGGCCCTCGCCGGTGTCTTCGAGGGACCGATCGGCGCCCTCTCCGGCCCCTCCTTTGCCGACGAGGTGTCCCTGGGGGTGCCCACGGCCATCGTGCTGGCCCTGCCGTCCACGGTCTCGGAAGCGCGCGCCAAGGCCCTGCAGGCGCAGCTTGCCTCCGAGAAGCTGCGCATCTACCTCAGCCGGGATGTGCTGGGCATCGAGCTCTGCGGCGCCCTGAAGAATGTCCTCGCCATCGCGGCGGGCTTGGTGGATGGGCTTGGTCTGGGCTACAACGCCCGGGCGGCCCTCATCACCCGCGGCCTGGCCGAGATGTCCCGCCTGGTGGAGGTGCTGGGCGGTCAGCCCTCCACCGTGATGGGCCTCGCCGGCATGGGGGATCTGCTGCTCACGGCCACGGGTCCCCAGAGCCGCAACCGCACCTTCGGCGAGAAGGTGGGGAAGGGCCAGAGCGTGGAGGCGGCCCGGAATGCCCTGGGCGGCCAGGTCATCGAGGGCATGTTCACCTGCGAGGCGGCCCTGGACCTGGGCCGGGAGCATGGCCTTGAGCTGCCCATCGCCGCTGAGGTGCTGCGGCTCCTGAATGGCGAACGGCCCGAAGAGGCCGTGCGGCGGCTGATGACGCGCTCCCTGAAGTCGGAATGACCGCACTCTAACGGAGGAGAGGCTGCCATGGCCGAAGCGTTCCGTTTCCGAATCCGTGAGCACGGCCCGGCGGGCTCCCCGGTGCGCGAGCCCTTCACGCCCGCCGCTCCCAGCCCAGGTTGGGTGAGGCTGGAGCTGAAGGCCATGGCCCTCAACCGCCTGGACCTCTGGACCACCCAAGGCATCCCGGGCTTCCCGCTGCCCCTGCCGCTCACGCCGGGCTGCGATGGGGCGGGCGTGGTGGAGGCCATGGGCGAAGGCAGCGCCCTCCCGCCGGGCCTGGAACTGGGCGGCAGCGCAATGATCGCGCCGGGCCTCAGCTGCGGCGTCTGCCCGGCCTGCCTGCGCGGCGACGACATGCTCTGCCCGACCTACGGCATTCTCGGCCACGTGCACGATGGCACCGCCGCCACCCACGTCCTGGTTCCCGCGGCCAACCTCCTGCCCATCCCCGGCAACTGGAGCTTTGAGCAGGCCGCGGCCTTCCCGCTGGTCTTCCTCACGGCCTGGGAGATGCTCGTCCACAAGGGCCACCTCCGGCCCGGCGAGACCGTGCTGGTCTGGGGCGGTGGCAGCGGCGTGGGCAGCGCGGCCATCCAGCTGGTGAAGGCCCTGGGCGGCAGCGCCATCGCCGTGGTCGGCAGCGAGGCCAAGGCCATGCAGTGCTGGGACCTCGGCGCCGAGCACGTGCTCGTCCGCGGCGATCTCAAGTCCCTGGCAGGCAAGGTGCGCGAGCTGACAGGCAAGCGTGGCGTGGATGTGGTTTTCGAGCACACGGGCGCCGCCACCTGGGCCACCAGCCTCGCCGTCTGCGCCCGGGGCGGCCGCATCGTCACCTGCGGCGCCACCACGGGGCGGGAGACGGCCTTCGACCTGCGGGCCCTCTTCGCCAAGCAGATCCAGATCCGGGGTTCGTACATGGGCCGGCGGGAGCACCTCTGGACCCTGCTTTCACTCCTACAGAAGAGCCCCACCAATCCGCCCTTCCGCCCGGTCATCGACCGGATCTTCGATTTGGCGGAGTACCCGGAGGCCCAACGCCACCTGGAGGCGGGGACCGGCTTCGGCAAGGTCGCCTGCCGGGTGGCCTGATGCTGAGGAACCTTCCGCTTCCCGAGGGATCTTCGTTCACCTGGCTGGATCTGGTGGATCCCACCGAGGCCGAGATGGCCGAGGTGGCCGGCCGCTATGGCCTGCACCCGGCCGTGGTGCGGGATTTCCTGAACCAGCCCCACCTGCCCAAGTTCGAGCGCCTGCCGGGCCAGCGGCTGCTGATCCTCCGGGCCTACGATGAGGTGGCCAAGCGGGGCGACACCATCCAGGCCATGACCCGCCGCCTCGTCCTGCTGACCACGGAGGGGGCGCTCATCACCGTCCACCGCCGGGAGCAGCCCTTCTTCACGGAGGCGGCCCAGGCGATGGCGGCCGGTCCGGCCCTCCGGTCCGAGCAGGCGGTGCTGGCCCTCTGCGCGGGGGCCGTGAAGTCCTTCGACGAGCCCCTGAAGGAATGCGAAGAGCGGCTCGACCGGATCGAAACCGCCCTGTTCAGCCGGCAGACGCCCCACATGGGGATCAAGCAGGTCTATGGCCTCAAGCGCCGCTGTGCGGTCATCAAGCGGACGCTTTGGCGCTCCATGGCGGCTCTGGGCGCCCTGAAGGAGCAGGTGCCCGACGACCTGGGCCTGCTCGCCGACGTGGTGGAGGAGGCGGACCGCCTCCATACCTGGGCCGACGAGCTGCTGGAGAGTGCCACCCACCTGATGAACATGGAGATCAACGTGGCCAGCCAGCGTACCAACGAGGTCATGCGGGTGCTCACCGTCTTCAGCGCCTTCTTCCTGCCCCTGACCTTCATCGCCGGCGTGTACGGGATGAACTTCAAGCGGATGCCGGAGCTGGAGCACCGGCTGGGCTACCCCCTGGTGATCGCCGCCATGGTCCTCACCGCCCTGGGCATCTGGGTCTGGTTCCGCCGGAAGGGCTGGCTGCGCTAATCTGCAGGCGCCAAGTCACGAAAGTGCAGGTAAACTGGTTCGTTTGCGCAAGGAGTCCCCCGTGAAGGTCCTCATCCTCGGTGTCAATGGCTTCATCGGTTCCCACCTGGTGGACCGCATCATGCAGGACACGGACTGGGAGGTCTACGGCCTGGATCTGGGCGCGCACAAGGTGGCGGACCACTTGGCCAACCCCCGCTTCCACTTCGTGGAGGGGGACGTGACCATCTCCAAGGAATGGATCGAGTACCACATCAAGAAGTGCGACGTGGTGCTGCCCCTGGTGGCCATCGCCACGCCGAAGATCTACGTGACCGATCCCCTGCGGGTGTTCGAGCTGGACTTCGAGGAGAACCTCCGCGTCGTCCGCCAGTGCGTAAAGTACAAGAAGCGGGTCATCTTCCCCAGCACCTCGGAAGTCTACGGCATGTGCCCGGACGCGGAGTTCGATGAGCACGAGTCGCCCCTGGTCACCGGCCCCATCCCCATGAACCGCTGGATCTACAGCACCAGCAAGCAGCTGCTCGACCGCGTGATCTGGGCCTACGGCTTCCAGCAGGGCCTGCGCTTCACCCTGTTCCGCCCCTTCAACTGGATGGGCCCCAAGCTCGACAGCCTCAACACCGCCAAGGAGGGCAGCAGCCGCCTGGTGACCCAGTTCAGCTGGAACCTCTTCAATGGCGAGCCACTCCAGCTGGTGGATGGCGGCACGGCCCGCCGCTGCTTCATCGACGTGGCCGACGCCATGGACGGCCTGATGGCCGTGCTCCGCAACGAGGGCGGCAAGGCCGACGGCCAGATCTTCAACATCGGCAACCCCGGGAACGACTACAGCGTGCGCGAGATCGCCGAGATGATGATCGCCATCTGGAAGGAGCACCCCTTCCGCATCGAGCGGGGCATCCCCGAGGGCCGCATGGTCGAGACCGGCAGTGGCGAGTTCTACGGCAAGGGCTACCAGGACGTGGCGCGCCGCACGCCGAGCATCAAGCGGATGCAGAACACCTTCGGCTTCGCGCCCAAGGTCTCCATGATGGATTCGCTGAAGAAGACCATCGACTTCTTCGTGGAAGAGCACAAGGCGCAGGAAAAGGTCATCGAGACCGAGAACTAGCGCCCTTCCGGAGGCCCAGCCCATGACCCGCCGCGAGCGCTGGACCCTGATCCTCCTGTGGCTGGCCTTGGGCCTGCTCCCGCTGCTGGTGCGCCCGCTGTGGGAGCCGGACGAGGGGCGCTACGCCGAGATTCCGAGGGAGATGCTGGCGAGTGGGGATTGGCTGACCCCGCGCCTGAACGGCGTCCTCTACTTCGAGAAGCCGCCCCTGCAGTACTGGCTCTCGGCCATCGGCATGAAGCTCTTCGGCCTGAACGGCGCCGCGGCGCGGCTGCCCCTGGCCCTCGCCTCGGGCCTCATGATCTGGGCCGCCTGGCGGCTGGCGAAGCGCCTGGGCGCCCGGGACCCCCTCTGGGCGCCCTTCATGGCCGCCACGGGGCTGCTGTCCTTCCTGGTGGGCCAGCTGCTCACCCTGGACGCCCTCTTCAGCGCCTTCCTGGTGGCCGCCATCGCGGCCTTCGTGGAGGCCGCGGCGCGGCGCAGGGAAGGGCGCCCGGCCCAGGGCTGGACCCTGCTGACCTTCGTGCTGCTGGCCGGCGCCATGCTCACCAAGGGCCTGGCGGAGGTCATTCTCACCGGCGGCATCCTGGTCTTCTCCCTGGCCTTCGCCTGGAAGGATGCGGAGCTCCGCCGCGCGGTTCTGCGGACCGCCCTGGATCCCCTGGGCTGGCTGTTGTACCTGTCCCTGGTGGTGCCCTGGTTCTGGGCGGTGAACAAGGCCAACCCCGGCCATGCGGACTTCTTCTTCATCCACGAGCACTTCCGGCGCTTCCTCACCCACGAGCACGCGCGACAGGGCTCCAACAACTGGCTGCTGGACAAGCTCTACTTCCTCGGGGTCCTCGCCCTGGGGCTGCTGCCCTGGCTTTCAGCGACCGTGGTCGGCCTGAGGCGCAGCTGGACCTTCCTGACGGGCCGGGGCCCCCAGGGGCAGGACCACCTGGCCCGCTGGATCGTGGGTTTCACGGTCCTGGCCTTCCTGTGGCCCCTGGTCTTCTTCAGCGTCTCGGGCTCCAAGCTGCCGCCCTACATCCTGCCGGCCATCGTGCCCCTGGCGGCCCTGGCCTGCACCTTCGAGCGCGATGGCGAGGAGCGCCGGGCCCTGCGCCGCATGGGCTGGGAGCTGATCCTGCTGGGCGCCATCTTCCTGCTGGCGGCGGCCCTCTTCCGCAAGGACCTGGCCGGCCTCGGCTGGATGGTCGCCCTGGGTGCCGGTTTCGCCGGCCTCGGTGCCTGGGCGCTGCGACCCCGGGGGTTGACTGGCCCCCGGCTCATGGCGGCCCTGGGAACCGCCCTCTGGTTGCTGGTGCTGGCCGCCCAGGCCGCGGCGGGACCCGGCAAGTCCGTGGCGGAACTCGTGCGCAGCGTTCCCGGCGAAGCCCGCTGGATCAGCTACGGAACCTACTTCCAGGGCCTCCCCTTCTACGCCCGAACCCGGGTGGTGGTGGTGGCGGGCACGGGGGAACTGGCCTATGGCCGTGAGCGCCTCCCCGATGCAGCCCGCTGGTTCAACGAGGATCCCGCTTCGTTGGGTGCCATGGCCGATCAGCTGAAGGCGGAAGCACCCTCGAAGCCGGTGCTCGTCCTGGCCAAGGCCGCCAACTGGAAGCAGCTCAGCGCCGAGGAGAAGGGCCGCTGGGAAGAACTGGCACGGAACCCCACAGCGGTGGTGGCGCGAAGGCGATAGGGCAGGGCCCCGCTACAGCCTACTTCTTGACCGCCTCTTTCACCCCCTGCGCGGCTTCCTTGGCGCCCTTGGCCACACCCTTGGCGGCCGTCTTCGCCCCCTTGCCCACGGCCTTGCCGCCTTCCTTGGCCGCGCGACCTACGGCCTTGCCACCTTCCTTCGCGGCGTGGCCCACGGCTTTTCCGCCCGTCTTGGCGGCCTGGCCGACCTCCTTGCCCGCCTGCTTGAGGTCCTCCTTCACGCCATCGGCGGCGAGGGGAAGCGCGAGGAGGAGGGTGGCGATGAGGAGGGGTTTCATGGCTTCATTCTACGCCCTGGGCGGAAGGGCGGCTTCCAGGGGAAGATGGAGGGATGGATGCGCCCCCGCCCCAGCCGACGCCCCGCTCTCCGCTCGCCGCGTGGCTGCGCGCCCACGCGCCGGAACTGCTCTTTGCGATCCTGCTGCTGGCCGTGCTCCCCATGCGCGACCTCTGGGCCCCGGATGAGCCGGATTTCGCCCAGTGTGTGAAGGAGATGCGCCTGCGGGGCGACTGGATCCTCCCCTACCTCAACGGCGTGCCCTACAGCGAGAAGCCGATCCTCTACTACTGGGTGATGAAGGCCTCCTCGGTGCTGCTGGACGCGCTCACGGGCGGGTTCGGTTTCACCCAGGGCGTGGCGGCCTGGGCCCTGCGCCTGCCGTCGGTGGTCGCTGCCGTGGCCTTCCTTTCCGCCTTTCGGCGATGGGCCGCGCGCTTCCTGGAGCCTGGCCTCGCAGAGCCCGCAGCACTGATCCTGGCCACGACCCCCCTGTGGTTCTGGCAGAGCCAGTTCATCCAGATCGACCTGCTGTTTTCCGCCCTGCTGGCCTGGAGCTGGTTCTGCTGGCTGGGGGGGTACCTGCTGCTGCGCCGCCCCGGGGAGTCGGGCGCGTCCGACAGCCCCCGCCGCTGGTTCCTCAAGGCCTACTTCTGGCTGGCCCTGGCGTTCCTGGCGAAGGGGCCGCTGGCCCCGGTGCTCTCCGTGCTCGTGCTCGCCGCTTTCCTGGCCTGGCAGCGGGACTTCAAGGTCCTGCGCCGGGCGGGCATCGTGGCCGGTCTGGCCATCACGCTCCTGCTGGTCTCGCCCTGGTACATCGCCGCCGGCTTGAAGGGCGGTGCGCACTACGCCTATGAGCTGATCATCTTCCAGAACTTCGAGCGGGCCACCAAGGCCTGGGACCACATCCATCCCTGGTGGAAGTACGGCGAGTACCTCCTCGGCGACTTCTTCCCCTGGGTGCTTTGGCTTCCCGCGCTGGCCCTGCACGTGCGTCGGGAGCGCCTCCTGGCGGATCCCGCGACGCGTTTCCTCCTGCTGGCCTTCGCCGTCCCCTTCCTCTTCCTGAGCCTGGTGCAGAGCAAGCAGGGCAAGTACCTGCTCATGGGCTATCCCTTCCTGGCCCTGCTGCTCGCGGATCTGGCCCGCCGGGCGGAACCCGCCCGGATCCGCCGCCTGGGTGGGTTGCTCGCCGGGGGCCTCGCCTTGCCCGCTGCGGCCCTGAGTGCGCTGGCCCTGGGGCTGGGTGGCGCCAAGGTACAGGCGCAGATCGCCCCCTTCCTCGGCCCCCTGCGCCTCATGGCCCTGGGCATGGGCGTGGGCACGGCCTTCGTGATGATCCAGGCGGTGCGGGGCCGGGGCAGCGGGCTCGTTCCGGGCGCGGCGCTGGCCCTGGGCCTCCTCTATCTGGTGGGGGGGACCTGGGGGTTCCGCCTGCTGGATCCCCCCAAGTCCTACCGCCGCTGGACCACCGCGGTCCAGCCGCTCATCGCCGGCCGTCCCGTCTTCTACTGGCAGACCATCCGCAGCGGCGTCATGGTCTACACCGATCACCTCATGCCCGAACTGCGCACCGCCAAGGCCCTGGAGTCCATGGATCCCGAGGCCCGCCTGGTGGCCCAGCGTGGCGAGTGGGAGCAGGACGCCTGGGGGATGACACCGGCCCTGCGGGCCCGCTTCGAGGTGCTGGCGGCCGTACCCACCGGGGGGGGTGAGATCCTGCTGCTGAAGAAACGACTGACGCCCACTCCCGAGGAGGCCCCGTGAGCCCCAACCTGAAGGCCATCCCCCTCATCGTGCTGGGAGTACTGCTCAATGCCGCCGCCCAGATCTGTCTGAAGAAGGGCCTGCAGGCGGCCGGGGGCATGCAGCTGGCCGCGGGCCCGCTGTTCCGCCTCCTTCTCGAGCCCTGGGTCATCGCGGGCCTGGCCTGCTACGCCGTGAGCGTGGTCGTCTGGCTTGGCGCCCTCTCCATGGTCCAGGTGAACTACGCCTATCCCTTCCTCGCCCTGGGTTTCATCGCCAACGCCCTCATGGCTCGCGCCTTCCTGGGCGAGGCCATGACGCCCATGCGCTGGGTGGCCCTCGCGGTCATCGTGGTGGGCGTGGGCTTGCAGGCACTGAGTGGACGGGGGCATTGAGGCGAGTGGAAACCGCCAGGCTTTGATCTTCCCGGCCGACCCCCTTCATCGGGAATCGGCGCCGCCCTTGGTATCCTGATCCCACCGTCTGCGCTGGAAGGGACTCCCAGGGGCATCCCCCGGACTGGGACGGCATGTTCATCTCTGGAGGCCCAGCGTGTGCGGCATTGCAGGTGTGTTTGAAGCTGAAGGCGCCGCCGGGCTCATCGCGTCGATCTTGTTCGCCATCCAGCATCGGGGGCAGGAGAGCTGTGGCGCCGCCGCCCGGGAGGCGGGCGGGCGCATCGTGGGCCACAAGGGCATGGGCCTCGTGAAGCAGGTCCTGGACGAGGAGGTCCAGGCGCGCCTCTCGGGCGCCACGGCCATCGGCCATGTCCGCTACCCCACCGCCGGCTGCAGCGACGTGGTGAACGCCCAGCCCCACCTCATCGAGCTGGCCGAGGGCCCCATCATGGCCATCTCCTCCAACGGGGACCTCATCAACTACGGGGAGGTCCGCGGCCGCCTGGAGCGCGAGGGCGTGGTGTTCAAGAGCGACAACGACGCCGAGCTCATCGGCCGCCTCATCGCCATGTACCACGTGCGGGGCCTGGACATCGAGGCGGCCATCGCCCGGGTGCAGTCCGAGCTGAAGGGGGCCTTCTCCACGGTGCTGATGTACCGCGACCGCCTCTATGCCTTTCGGGATCCTCACGGCTTCCGCCCCATGGTCATGGGCCACTTGACCCACGAGGGCGAGGGCGAACCACCCAGCGAAGGGATCGTGTTCTCCTCCGAGTCCTGCGGCTTCGGCATCGTCGGCGCGCGGCTGCTGCGGGAAGTCCTCCCGGGGCAGATCCTCCGGCTCGAGAAGGGGCAGCCCTTGCGGTCCGTCTGGCACGCGCCCCTCCAGCCCCGGCACTGCGTCTTCGAGCTCATCTACTTCTCGCGGCCGGACAGCAGCCACTTCGGCGAGAGCGTGTACCAGACCCGCCAGCGCATCGGCGCCTGCATGGCCGCCAAGGACGGGGCCCTCGCCAACGGCGACGACCTGGTGGTGATGCCCGTGCCCGACAGCTCCAACTTCATCGCCCTGGGCTACGCCAAGGCCAAGGGTGCCGAGTTCGGGATGGGCCTGCTGCGCAACCACTATGTGGGGCGGACCTTCATCAAGCCCACCCAGGCGAGCCGGGACGAGGGGGTGAAGCAGAAATTCAATCCGCTGCCGGACTTCTTCCCGGGCAAGCGGGTGGTGCTCATCGACGACTCCATCGTGCGGGGCACCAGCCTGCGGAAGCTCGTGCGGATGGTCCGCCAGGCCGGCGCCAAGGAGATCCACGTCCGCATCGGCTCGCCCAAGGTGATCGGCCCCTGCTTCTACGGCATCGACACCCCCACTCGCGAGGAGCTCATCGCCAACCGCATGTCGGAGGCGGAGATCCGGGATTACCTCGGTGCCGACAGCCTGAGCTGGCTCGACGTGGTGGACTTCGAGGCCATCCTGCCCGGCCGCCGCCAGGGCTTCTGCACCGCCTGCTTCGACCTGGACTACATCTACCCGCCCGAGGGCTTCGCCACGAAGACCAATGCCCCGGCGGCGAGGGAAACTCAACCTGTGGGCTGACGAGGCCGATGGCGGGAGACAGGAGACCCCCTCAGGGAAGCTCTGCCGGGAGGTTCGGGCCGCATCCTTGGCGACCGGGACCGCTTGACCGCACTGACCCTGGATCGCCCCCGTCCAGCCGTTCCAACAACCCCATGAACCCACCGTCAGGCAAACCTACCGGAAACGCTCGAAGCCGATTCGGCACCAGCCAGCTGGCCGTGGGCCTAGGCGTCCTGCTCATCCTTCTGGTGGTCGCCGCCACGGTTGGATCCATCTTCATCCTCCGGGGACGGGAAGTGGCCTTGTGGCAGAAGCAGATGAGCAGCCACTCGCTCGTGCTGGCGGAACACGCCTTCCAGAACATGGCGACGGCCACCCTCGCCCTGGATGGCATCGCCGACCGCGTCCGGGCCGCGAGGATCGAGGATCCGGGCGAGTTCCGCCGGCGGTTGGGTGGCCACGACACCTTCCAGATGCTTCGGGAGCGGACCGAGGGCATGCCCCAGGTGGATGTGGCCACCATCGTCGCGGCCAACGGCGATGTCATCAACTTCACCCGGAGCTACCCGGCTCCACCGATCAACCTGCAGGACCGGGACTACTTCCAGGCCCGCCTCAAGAATCCGGAGATGGGCGCGTTCATCAGCATCCCCGTGCGCAACAAGGGCAACGGCAAGTGGGTCTTCTACATCAGCCGGCGCATGCAGAACGCGCGGGGGGAATTTCTCGGGCTGGTCCTGGTGGGCATGTCGGTGGAGGTCTTCACCGACTTCTACCGCCGCTTCGGATCAAATCTGGGTGAGGGCGCCTCCATCTCCCTCTACCGTGACGATTTCACCCTGCTCACCCGCTGGCCGCAGGTGGAGAGCCAGATCGGCCAGCGCAACGTGAGCGGGTCCACCTATGCCATCGTGGGCCTGCAGGGGAAGTCCTCAGGCACCCTGTACACCAAGGACCGACGCCAGGCCGAGAACCGGCCCGTGGCGCGCCTCGGGGCGGCCAGGGTGGTGGACCGCTACCCCCTCATCATCAACCTCACCCTCACGGAAGCCTACTTTCTCGCCAATTGGCGGCACCTGAGCCAAGTCATCCTGGTGGCGGCCACGCTCAGCCTGGCCCTCATCCTCGCGGCCCTCACCGTCCTGGTCCGGGCCATCCGCCAGCGCGAGGCAGACATGGCCGAAACGCTGGAACTCAAGCGCATGGCCGAGGCTGCGAACGCCTCCAAGTCCATCTTCCTGGCGACCATGAGCCACGAGATCCGGACCCCCATGAATGGGGTGCTGGGCATGTCGGAGTTGCTGCTCCACACCCGCCTGGACAAGGAGCAGAGCGAGTACGTGCAGACGGTGCTGGCCTCCGGCCGGCACCTCCTTTCCATCATCGACGAGATCCTGGACTTCTCGAAGATCGAGGCCGAGAAGATGGAGTTGGAGAGCGTGCCCTTCGACCCGAGGGCGCTGGTGACGGACTTGACGGCGCTCTTCTCGGAAAACTGCCGGAAGAAGGGGCTGGGGCTGGACACCCTCCTGGCGCCTGAGGTGCCGAATTGGGTCCTGGGTGACCCCGGAAGGCTCCGCCAGGTGCTCACCAACTTCATCAGCAATGCCATCAAGTTCACGGAGTCCGGGCGGGTTTCCGTGGCGGTCTCCTGTGTGGAGGGTCCCCTGCTGCGCTTCTCGGTGCGGGATACGGGCATCGGCCTTGAACCGGGGGACGCGTCCCGCCTCTTCAACCCGTTCACCCAGGCCGATGGGACCATCACGCGCCGTTACGGCGGAACAGGCCTCGGCCTGGCCATCTGCCGGGGGCTCGTGGAGCTGATGGGGGGACGCATCGGCGTGGAGAGCAGCCCCGGCAAGGGGTCGGAGTTCTTCATGGAGGCCGCCTTCCCCCTGGCTGGCGGGGACGCCCACCGGGCCCGCCCCCTGGAACCCGTGACGGGATCGCTGGCGGGCCGAGATCGGGCGATCCATGTCCTGCTGGCCGAAGACAACCCGGTCAACCAGAAGCTGGCCGGTACCCTCCTGACCAAGTTGGGCTGCACCTTCGTCCTGGTCGAAAACGGGCTGGAGGCCGCCGAGGCCAGGACGGGCGGGGCCTTCGACCTGATCCTCATGGACTGCATGATGCCCGGCGTGGACGGCTATGAAGCCACCCGGCGCATCCGGCAGTGGGAGTCGGAGTGGTCCCTGCCGAGGGTTCCCATCGTCGCCCTCACGGCCAATGCCACGCAGGCGGACGTCAATGAATGTCTGGCGGCGGGCATGGACGATTTCCTCAGCAAGCCCTATACCGCCAGGCTGCTCATGGAGAAGCTGGCCAAGTGGGCTGAGCCGGAAGACCCGCTGCGGGATGCCTGAGGTGCCCCGGCGGGTCAGCGGCAGAGGGCCGTCAGCACGCCAGAGCGCAGCTCATTGGCGCCGTACACGCCACAGTCCAGCACCAGGCTGGTGACGAGGTCCACGGGGGTGACGTCGAAGCTGGGATTCCAGGCGGGCATGCCCTCGGGAGCCCAGCGCAGGGCGCCGTAGCCGAGGACTTCGGCCTCGCCGCGCAGCTCGATGGGGATGGCCGCGCCGTTCGGACAGGCCAGGTCCACCGTGGAGAAGGGGGCCACGGGATGGAAAGGCACGCCGTGGTGCCGAGCCTGCACGGCGAGACCGTAGGTACCAACCTTGTTGGCGAAGTCGCCGTTGGCGGCCACCCGGTCCGAACCCACCAGCACCCGCTGCACCTTGCGGTCGCGCAGCAGCAGGGCCGCCATGCTGTCGGTGATGAGCGTCGAGGGGATTCCGAGCTTCCGCAGCTCCCAGGCCGTGAGGCGGCCTCCCTGAAGCAGGGGGCGGGTCTCGTCCGCGTACACGTGGATGCGCTTGCCCTGTTCGTGGGCCCGGCGGATGACGCCCAGCGCGGTGCCGATGCCCGCGGTGGCGAGCCCCCCGGTGTTGCAGTGGGTGAGCAGGCCCTCGCCATCCTGGATGAGCTCGGCCCCATGTCGGGCCATGCCTTCGCAGAGCCGCACATCCTCCTCGAAGATGGCCTGGGCTTCACGCACCGGGTCGCTGACAGCCTTCATGCGCTCCATGGCCCACATGAGGTTCACGGCCGTGGGCCTGGCCGCGCGCAGGGCCGAGCAGGCAGCGGCGTACTCGGAGGCCGAGGCGCCCCGGTGGGCGAAGGTGGCCAGGCAAGTGGCCGCCGCCACGCCGATGAGCGGCGCGCCCCGTACGGCCAGCCGCTGGATGAGGCCGATCATGGCCTCCGGCTGGCTGCCGTCCAGCCAGACTTCCCCATCCGGCAGCTGCGTCTGGTCCAGCACCCAGAGGGTGCGGCCGTCATGTCTGAGGCCAAGGGAGTCGAAGGGGTTCATCAGATGATCCTTGGCCCGAGCTTGGCCCTCAGGGCGCGCAATTCCTCGAGTTCTGAAGCAGCCAGCGGCTTGGCGCCGCCCAGGGTCTCGGCCTTCCAGAGGATGGCGGCCACCTGCTCCAGGCGTTCCATGCCCCCGGCGGCCTCGTCCATGTGCCCGCCCCAGCAGAGTCCGCCGTGGCGGGCCAGGATCAGGAGGCGGTGCGCTGGGAGGAAGGGGAGGAGGTGGGTTCCCATGGCCTCGGTGCCGGGCATGGCCATGGGCACGATGGGGATGCGGCCCGCGGCCAGGATCACCTCCGGTAGGCCATCAGAAGGCAGTTCCGCCAGTTCAGGCCGGGCCAAAGACCAGGCAATGGCCGTGGGCGGGTGGGCGTGGACGATGGCCTTCGCCTCGGGCACGGCCCGGTAGATGGCCAGGTGCATGGCCCGCTCACTGCTGGGGCGGCCGGACAGGATGGTGCCATCGAGCTCCAGGTGGGCCAGGTCGCCCAACTGCACCTTGGCCTTGGGCACGCCACTGGGAGTCATGGCGATGAGGCCGTTGGGCAGGCGCACGGAGAGGTTGCCGTCTGACGCCGCCAGCAGGCCCCCCGCATGGAGGCGGCGGCAGGCGTCGAGGAGGTCGCTGAGGAGGGCTTCGGACATGGGTCCAGTGTAGGACCGGATCAGTTCCTCAGGCGGAAAGGCATCGTGAGTCTGAATCTGGCGAACTGCGGGATTCCGTTCAGTAGGGCCGGGTGGAAGCGCCACCGGAGCCCGTAGGTTGCGCCCGTCGCAGCGAAGAATCCCAGCCATGGACCCGGACGTGGTCGGCAGGACACGGGCCGTCCCTCTGGGTCCACGATGATGTCCATAATCAGGTTGGTCATCATTTTTCGTTGCCGGGCTTCGTCCGGGTAGCGCGGGGCCGGTGGCTGCTCCTTGATGCGGATCTGGCTGAAATCGAAGTGGACGGGCATGGCGGCAGTCGGGGTGGGCTCCGCTTGGGGTTTCGGGGGGTGTTCATCCGAAGGCTCCTGAGCGCTGTCGGCGAAGTAGCCCGGGATCGCACTCAGGGCGGAGATGGCCCGATCGAAGGCGGTGCGAGAGGGGCCCTCCTTCAGGGCAGTCCGGATGGTTTCGACGTCAACCCGGCCACCCCAGGTGATGGTCCAGTCGAGGACGATCCAGAACCGGGGATCGTTCCAGGGGTCCGCTTGCTGGTTGTGGACGGTTGGTCGGGCTTGGACCTGGGAAGCCAGATTCAGGATCAGGTCCTTCTGGTCAGGGTGGGTGCCGAAGCACCAGACCGCGTAGGTTCCACCGTCCAGGTTGCGCTCTGGCGAGGCCTCGAGGGTCTTCCGCAGGGAACGCCAGAAAATGCTCGCGTGGTCGAGCCGAAGGGGCTCTGGCATGCGGAAAGTTCCTGTCCAAGGCGGATCGGTGATGATGCGGTCGCTCCTTCCGCTCCCGGGCTTCGAGATGCCCAGGAGGTGTTCCGTGATGGCCTCTTGCAGGGCAGGGTAGGCGTCGTAGTCTCCCGCTTCCACGCGGCGGGCAAGCGCCCAGGCCCGAAGGCTAGGGTTTGTGGACGCTTCTAGCCCCTTCAGCCAAGCCGACCAGGCAGGTTGGCGAGCGGCAGAAAGGTCGGCCAGCCGGTCGGCCAGGAAGGCTTTCAGAGACTCGGGAGTGAACCCCAGCCTGGAGGCGCCTGGACCAGCCCAATTCTGCAGCAGACGGAACTCCGACTCAGGGGTCGGCGTCGCGGGCCGTGCCGCGGGGAGGAATACACAGATCGAGAGAAGAAGGAGGTGACGGTGAATGAACATGAATGATCTCGCGCTGCTTTAGGGCGGGCTGTGAGGCCAGCGCCTTTGGAAAACGGGATGGTCCGAGCGGTTGAGGCCTAGGGGGATTTCACTAGGCAAAGCATATCTTCACATAGATATATTGTTCGGATGCAGAATGTTGACGGGGTGGGTTGTGATCCATATTTAGGAATTCATGGTATGAAATATGGAGATGGAGGTTTCCATGTCCTTCGCCCGCGTCCTTCCCGCCCAGTTCTGTCTGCTCCTGGTCGCCGTGCTGGCCATGCGCCTGGGCTTCCCGCTGATCATGATCGTGCCGCTGACGGGCATGCTGATGCTGGCCGCCCTGGTGCCCTGGTCCGAGGTGCGGGCCCTCATGACGGTCGTGCTGGGCCTCTGCACCCTGATCTGGGCGGTCATGACCGTCATGCGGGTGGAACTGCGCATGGCCTACGAGCAGCCCTTCATCCGCCTGGCGGCGATCCTGGGCGGCGTGACCCTCTTCAACGCCTGGGCCACCTGGCTGCTCTGGTCGAGCCGCAAGACGATCCGCGCGGAGCTGGCCACCGCTCCCGCGAAGCCCTAAGCGGGTCCCGCAGGAGAAAGCCCCCGGGGCAGGGATCTGCCGCCGGGGGCTGCGTGCGTACCGGAACTACTTCGAAAGATTCTGGCGCAGCGTCGCCTTAAGGGCTTCCGCCTCGGCATTGGGCGCCGCGGTGGGCGCCACGCCGGCCAGCTGGCCCGCCTTTTCGCTGAGCAGGAGGCCCAGGAGGCTCTCGATGAGGCTGCCGCCGCCCTTGTCGCCGCCGCCCATGTGGATCTTGGGGACCACATCTACCTGGGATTTCTCGATGGCCTCGGCAAAGCGGCTCATGACCTGCTGCACCAGCTGGAACTGCGGACCGCCGTAGGCGCGGACCTGCTCCTCGATGGCCATGGCCTGGGCGATGCCGACGCGGGCGGCCTGCTCGGCCTGGGCTTCGGCCATGACCTTGATGCGCTTGGCTTCGCCTTCGCCCATGAGGCGCACCTTCTCCGCCTCGGCGCCCGCGAGGGTCTGGATCTGCGCCGCCTGCTGCTGGGCCTTCGCGTAGTCGGCCTTGCCCTGGTTGCTCTGCACCTCGATGCTGATGGCCGATTCCGTCAGGGCCGTCTGCTGCTTGGCCTTGGCCTCGGCTTCACGCAGCTCACGCTCCTTGGCGGCGGCGTTCTGCTGGCGGCCGTAGGTCTCCACCTGCTCATCTGCGATCTGGCGGCTGCGGAGCTGGATGAGGATCTGCTCGATCTGGCCGCCCTGGGCGCCGCTGCTGGGGGTGCCGATGAGGACCTCCTGCAGTTCCAGGTTGTACTGGCTGAACTTCTCTTTCATCTGGACGCCGCTCTGCTCCTGGATGGCGCTGCGGTCCTGGATGAGCTGGATGAGGGTGCGGGTCTGGCCGATGTTCTTGAAATAGGCGCTGACCATGGGGTCCAGCGTCTGCTCCACCAGCTTCTTGATGTCGCCGAAGCGCTGGATGACCAGGGGTGCCTTGCGGTAGTCGATGTGCACCACCACGGAGAGCGGCAGGCTGGGCTCGAAGGCGTCCTTGGTGATGAGGCTCACCTCGCTGAGGTTCTCGTCGAACTTGTGGCTGCCCACCTCGCCCTTGGTCCACTTCAAAATGAAGTTGGTGGTGGGCACGATGGCCACCTTGCCGGCGTAGGTGTTGAAGGCGTACTTGCCCGGCATCAGGGGTTCCGACCACACGCCGCGGTTGCCCTTGGCGACCAGCTCGCCATGGCGGTACTCCTGGCCGCTGATGTCGGTGCCGGTCTGGCCGGTGTAGCTCACCACCACACCCACGGTGCCCACTTCCACCACGGTCTTGGGGATCAGCTCCACCGTCGCGAAGAGGCGGTTGATGTAGTAGGTGCCTTCCACCAGCACCTGGTACTGCCGGCCCCGCTGGCCACCCGCGGCCAGGAACTTGTCGGCGTCCTGGAAATTGTTGTGGTAGGTGCCTGGATGCTGGGAGTCCTCGCCAACGGAAGGCGCGATGATCTCGCCGCTGGCCAGGGAGGGGCCGTCGTGGACCGTGACAATGCCCACGGCGTCATCGGTGCCCTTGATGATGACGGGGCGCCAGCCGCCGCGCTCGGTGATGATGGCGCTCATCTTCTGGAAGGTCTCCAGCTCGCTCGCATCCATGGGCAGGTAGAAGAGCCGGTCTTCGGTGAGCACCACGAACTGCGCCAGGTTGATGGCATAGATGCCTTCCCGCAGGATCTGGCGCTGCGGGCCCTTCTGGCCGCCGTTCTGCAGGAAGGCCAGCACATCCTGGAAGTCCGCGCCCCGGGTGTTGCTGGCCAGGGTCTGGGTGGGCGGCAGGTCCTTGCCGTCGCGGGCGAAGATGTAGCCGATCTTGCCCTGGGGGATGGTCACCAGGGGCATCTTGTGGATGCGGTACTGGAAGGGCGTGAGCAGGTGCCAGCCGCCGCGCAGAAGCTGGGGCTGGAAGCCCGCTTCGCCATTGAGCGCGATGAGTCCGGTCTTGACCGAGCCCTTGCCGCTGATGAGCTTCTCGACGATGCCCACACGGGTATTGGGGATGTAGCGGATCCACTTGCTGAGGAGGAGCAGCGCGAAGGCGGCCCCCAGCAGGGTCAGCAGGGTCAGGCCGGGATTGGCGGAAAGCCAGGTGAGGTCCATGAGGACTCCAGGGGACGGGGTTGGGTGCGTGAACCGGTCCAAGGCGCCGTCCCGCCCGGATGCCGGGGTTCTTCCATGGTCCGGCGCCCCGGCTCAGCTGGTTCAGCATGGCGCGGGCGGCTTGGATCCAGGGGGAAAAGAACCATACGAAGGCACGAAACATAGGCTGGGCTGCCGCCCGCGCCGTGACGGGCATCACCAATCTCCGGCGAGTATGCTGGCGGGATGGACGATCTCCGGGATGGGTTGAGGGAGCGCTGGGGTCTGCTGACGCTGGGGGTAGCCGCCGCCGCTCTGGGCCTCTGGTGGTGGCAGGGACGGCCCCACGCCCAGCCCGCTGGCGTGTTGGCGCCGGAGGACCCGCTGCAAGGCGCTGCGGAACCCGCCGCCCCGTGGACCTTCCGGAACCACCGGATCACGCCCCTCGCCCGCTTTGAGGTGCGGGCTCGCGTGCTGGGCGTCGAGCGGTACCGCTTTGACCGCGCGGCGGAATTGTCGCCGGTGGACCTGGCGCTGGGCTGGGGTCCCATGTCCGATTCCCGGGTCCTTCAGGACATCCGCGTCACCCAGCGGGACCGCTGGTTCTTCTGGAGTGCGGTGCGCCTGTCGATCTCGCCCGCCGCGGTCATGAGCCACGCGGCGAACATGCACCTGATTCCGGCGACCGCGGCGGTGGAGCGGCGCCTGCTGGCCGTGAAACCCGGGCAGCTTGTGACGCTCCGCGGGCAGCTGGTCCGGGCCGACGGGCAGGACGGCTGGCACTGGGTCAGCAGCCTCACGCGGACGGATACCGGGGATGGTTCCTGCGAGGTGGTCTGGGTCGAATCCGCGGCCATCGCAGACCGCTGAGGTCACATATGACCATCAGGTAGAAAAGCGGCTGCGGAGCCCTGATAGACTCGGCGGGCGAAGGCCCCTGAGTGGTCCTGGAGTCCCATGTTTGACATCGAAGCCTCCCTCGACAGCCGCCTGCTGGCGGAGCCCCGGAACCGGCCCACGGTGGTCTTCCCCGAGGCCCTGGACCCCCGGACGCTGGAAGCGGCCTGCTTCCTGGCCCGGTTCATCCGCCCCGTCTTCCTGGCCTCCGAGGCCGAGGTGCGGGCCCTGGCGGCCCGGGAGCTGTTGCGCCTGGGCGAAGACCGGGTGGCCTACACCCTGTCCGAGAGCGCCTTCGTGGATCCGGCCTCGCGGCCGGATCTGCAGGCGGCCTTCGCCGCCGCCGCCGTGGAGTGGGGACACAGCCATGGCCGCTACCAGAGCCTGGAGGAGGCTCAGCGCGGCATGGCGGACCCCTGCCTCTTCGGCATCTGGGCGGTGAAGCTGGGCCACGCCGACATGGTGGTGGGCGGAGCCATCCACGAGCCCAAGGCCTTCTTCCGTCCCATGGTGGAGCTGCTGGCCCAGCGCAGCGTCGCCTGCGAGGCCGGCGTGTTCGTGCTGCCGGATTCCCATCCGGATGATGTCTATCCCCACAACATCGTGGTGTTCGGCGACGTGGGCGTGAACGCCTCCATGAACCCGCGCACCCTCGCCGAAGTGGCCGTGGGCACCTGCGCAGTGGCCCGCGATCTCATCCCCGAGGAGGTGCTGCCCGAGATCCGCTGCGCCATGGTGTCCTACTCCAACCGCGGCAGCGACGAAGGGCCTTCGCCCGAGCTGGTGCGCCAGGCCGCGGACCTGGTGCCCGGCATCCTGGCCGAGCGCGTCAAGCACGCCGCCCGCTACGGCACCATCCACATCCGGGGCGAGGTCAAGGTCAGCGTGGCGCTGTCCCGCCGCTCAGCGGACCTCTACCACGCCGACGGCCTGCCCTGGGAGGGCGGCCCCAACGTCATCGTCTGCCCCAACCTGGACATGGGGAACCTGCTCTACCACCTGTATTCCACCCGCTTCCCGGACGCCAAGAAGTTCCCCGTGATGTTCGGCCTCTGGTTCCAGGGCGTGGACCTGCCCATGGACTGCACGCCCGAGGACATCCGCCTGGCCGTGAAGGCCTCGGTCATGCGCCTGCATCACTACGGCGAGTGGAAGCGCACGCCCAAAGACACCTTCTTCCGCCGCCACCGCGTGCTGGTGCTGAACCCCGGCTCCACCTCCACCAAGACCTCCGTCTTCGAAGGCGACGAGGAGCGCTGCACCGAGGAGATCCAGCACAGCGCCGAGGAGATGAAGCCCTTCGAGGGCCGCCCCATCACCGAGCAGTTCGCCTTCCGCAAAGAGGCCGTGCTGCGCTTCCTCGCCGAGAAGGGGCTCAGCCAGGGGGATCTCGACGCCGTGGCCGGCCGCGGCGGCCTGCTGCGGCCCATCCCCCACGGCACCTGGAATGTCGGCGCCCCCATGCTGGAGGACCTGATGGCCGGCAAGCGGGGCGAGCACGCGTCCAACCTTGGCGCCCTCATCGCCTCGGAGCTGGTGGCAGGCACGGGCAAGCCCGCCTTCATCGTGGATCCGGTCGTGGTGGACGAGGCGGATCCCAAGGTGAAGGTCACGGGCCTGAAGGAACTGCCCCGCCGCGTGATCAGCCATGCGCTCAACCAGATCGCCACGGCCCGGCGCTACGCCGAGGAGCACGAGACCTTCTACGAGCGCGTCAACGTCATCGTGGCCCACATGGGCGGCGGCATCACCGTGGGCGCCCATCGCAAGGGTCGCTACATCGACGTGAACAACGGCCTGGATGGAGAAGGCCCCTTCTCACCCCAGCGCTCGGGGAGCCTGCCGCCGGGCCAGCTCATCGACCTCTGCTTCTCCGGCAAGTACACCAAGGCCGAGCTGAAGCTCCTGAACAAGGGCCGCGGCGGCATGATCGACCTGCTGGGCACCGCCGACATGCGGGAGGTGGAGCGCCGCGTGGAAGCTGGGGATGCCGAGGCCAGCCTGGTCTACGAAGCCATGCTCTACCAGATTGCCAAGGCCATCACGGCCCTGGCGCCCGCCTTCGAGGGCGAACCCATCGACGCCATCCTGCTGACCGGCGGCATGGCCCGCTCCGCCAAGCTGGTGGCCGAGCTGGGCCGCCTCACCGCGGCCCTGGGCTGTGGCGTGAAGGTCTACCCCGGCGAGAACGAGATGGCCGCCCTCGCCAAGGGCGCCCTGCGCGTGCTCTCGGGGCGGGAAACGGCCAAGGACTATCCACCGGCCTGAAGGAAACCCGGCCCGTGCAGGCTTGGGAACTGCGTGCAAGGAACCCCCGTGCCCGAGGGGGAGGTCCTGATGTGACTGACATCAACCTGAGTCCTGTGAAAACATGGGCCATCCATCTCCAAGGCGGAGTTCCATCCTGCTAGCCAGCTTCCCTTGAAATGGACCCGAGGTTGCCGTGAGACATGTCATCCAAGGCATTTTACTGGCGGCGTTGACCGCGCTGACTCCCCTTCGTGCGGGAAGCTGGGAGCCGATTCCGCCGGAAGTTTGGACCATGAAGGACTCGGCCACCGGTTCGAAGGGGGCGGTAATTCTGTCTGAGTGGGTGCGATACGGGATCTATGACACCGAAGTGCGCCTGAGGGTCAGGATCTTCAGAGAGGAGGGAAAGGGGGCGGCCAGCATTCCCTGGTTCAGTTCCAATATCCGCGAATTCGAAGGACGGACCGTTCACCCGGACGGTCGGATCACGGTGTTCAGCAGCCAGAAGGACCTCGTGACGAGCCACGCCAAGTGGGGAGGGTGGGAATCGAAGGAGAAGCGCTTGATTCCACCGGGCCTTACAGGGGACTGCCTCGTCGATCTCCACTACAGGATTGGCACCTATCTCTGGGGCACTTGGGTGGAGATTCCTGTGCTGCAGCCCTATCCAGTCAAAAAAAAAGTCATGGAAATGATCACGAGCTCTGGATTGGGCTCTGTGCTCATGGGCTTCCGGGACATAAAGCCGTCTCAGGCCACGAGTGGGTCCTATCGTATCTACACATTTGACGACCTTCCGGCCGATGAACAAGAACCCTTCTCGATTCTCACAGCCAACGATCGGCCCAGGTTCCTGTTCTTCCTCCAGCCTGGAGGGCTCAGAGACGTCTCGACTGAAGGACCGGAAGCTTACTGGAAGGAAGTATCAAGGCTCATCTACAAGGAGCGGTACACCAGCAACCTAGATTTCGGCAGCACCTACAAGAAGTGGTCGAAGGAATTGCGCAAGGATCTGGCAGGTGATCGCCTGGTCCGGGCCGCGGAGATTCTGGTACGCCTGGAAAACCAGATCCAGAACAGCGCTCGACTGACCCATGCAGAAGCCGCGGCGCTCACCAAAAAGGAGGCTGCGGAAGACCACAAGGCCAACGATCTCGATTCAAGCGTCAAGCGCCGCCGCACCAATGGCCTGGGCATGCACTTCCTGTTCTATCAGCTGCTCGTGGACGAAGGCCTGGAGCCAAAGATCCTTGGAGTTGCTGACCGGGAAAACCGTGTCTTTCTTTACAAGCTCCCGAACATCTTCCAGTTCACGAACAGTCTGATCGGAGTGGAAGGGGGCAACGGCCTTCTCGGTTGGTTCGATCCAGTCAGTCGTTTCTGCCCGCCCGGCATCATTCACCCGAATTTCCAGGGGACCCATGGACTGTTGATTGATCCCAAGGACTGGTCCTGCAAGCCCTACTTCCTCCCGCCTCAGGCGGCCGTGGTGAACCGAAGCCGCTTCGATTACGCCCTGAGCCTCGGGGAGGAAGAGCGGTTCTCCATGGATGGCAAATTTTTCGGCTATCCGGAATACCTTGAGCGTTCCAACTACCTCCATCTGGACCCGAACGAGCAAATGAAGGTGTTGAAGGAACGCATGGAAAGCCGCCTCAAGGGGTACACCCTCACGCAAGCCAAGGTTGAAAATGCGACGGATGCACGGACGAACCTTGCCTGGCGCCTCGAAGGGGTTCGAGAAGCCGACGATGACTCACGCCGGGTGCTCCCATTTCCAGGGTTGCCCCTGCCATTGAACATCCCTGCCGCATGGCCGGATAAACGCCAGAACGCCATCGTGATTCCCTACTGCCAGCAAGCCATCGCCACTTGCAGGTTTCTGCTTCCCAAGGGCTGGCGGCTCATCCCTGAGGCGGACATGGAAGAGAAGAACAGCTTCGGCCAAGTGAACTGGAAGGCGCGGGTGGGTTCCCAAGGTGAAGATGCCGAAGTGGAAGTGACAATGGTGGTGACGGTCAGCCGAATGTTCGCCCCGGCCTCTGAATATGAATCCTTCAAGCAGTACATCGGGTGGGTCGAGAGTGCTACTCGCCGCACATTGTCACTGGAGCGTCCGTGATCGGGGTCCCCATTCGGCAGCTGCTATCCGGTTTGATCCTGATGTCGGGATTAGCCGCTCAGGACCTTTCCCGACTTCCTGATTGGGCCCGTCCCCACGCTGAGGCCCTTTCAAGGGAGCCGCGGCCTCCCCAGGAGGCCGATGCATGGGTCCTGTTCGACCGCACTGAGGTTGCCTACACGGGGGATGGTGAGATCCGTACCCGGCGCTTTCGGCTAGTGAAAATTCTGGCCGACCGGGGTGCCGATGTGGCGGTCTTTGTGATCCATGGGCTTGGGGGGAAGAGTTCCAAGGTGAAGCGGATGAAGGCCTGGAACCTCCGCCCGGACGGGGAACTGACTCGACTGGACGAAGACCGCATCATCACAGTGGACAACGCCGGCCAGGCGGAAGCCTCCACGGATACCCTTACTGCTGCTGTGGTTCCGCGGGTGATGAAGGGCAGCTTGGTCGCCTTTGAGTCGCTCCAGGTGATCCAGCATCCCTTGGGGCCGATCGCCACAGCCTCTGTGATGGAGAAATATCCCATCCGCCGTTGGGAGCTGGAGGTCGCCAAGAAGGAAGGCTGGTTCACAGACTTGAAAAGGGTCGAGATCCTTCTCGATGCCCGCCATTTCGAGCCTTGGATCCAAGGATTGGATCTTCGCCAAGGTCAGGGCTTGGCCGCCAATGCCATTCCCCCCATTCCCAAGGATGAATTGTTCCATCCAAATCCCCACAACGTACTTCCATGGGCCCTTATCCGTTTCTTGGATCCAGAGCTGGCAGGGATGACTTCCTGGAAGACCTGGGATGCCCATGCCACATGGATCTACCAACGGTTCGCAGAGGCCTTCCGTCCTGGTTCCCAGCCAGATCTGAAGGGGGTCGGGTCACTGGAGGCGCTTCGGCAGTTGTGCACCTGGATGGCCAGGGAACTGCATTACAAGGCCGTGTATCTCACGCCTGAGCGGGGCTGGGTGCCCCTGCCGGCTGATGAGGTGGGGCGACGGCAGTATGGCGACTGTAAGGATCTGGCCTGTTTCTTCTTGGCTCATGCCCAACGGGTGGGCTTCCAACCACGGCCGGTACTAGCCCGCATTGTGGAAGGGGAGGTCGAGGAGAAGGATCCGCCTTCGCCCGTGTTCAACCACGTGATCTGTGCCCTTGGGCTTGATCGGACTCTGGGCTTGCCCGCCGAAGTGGAGACCGCCAAGGGGCGGTTCCTGTTGTTCGATCCGACGGACCGCTTCACGCCCCTGGGGAAACTGGGGGCGCACCACCGCGGCCGGCGTCTCCTTGTCTGCACCCCGGAGGGAGGGATCTGGGTGGAGGCCCCGTCCCAGTCCATCCAGGAGTCGAAAGTCGCCATCCTCTGGACCGGTGATATTGAACAATTCGGACGCATGAAGGCTAGGTTCCGCGTCCAGGAACAGGGCTCGGGGTGGGGTTTGCGCGAAGTCACTCAGGTCGGCGGCGTTCCGCGGCTGAAGGCTTTCCTTCAGGAGCGGATCTTTGAGCTTCCCCCCACAGCCGTCTTGACCATCGGGCCCTACACCAACCCACTCAACCTGGAGATTCCCTTCGACCTCGAGTTGGACATTCAGCATCCGGAAGGGCTGAAGGTATCTGGGAACGAGGGGATTCTCACCGGCCTGGGTCTGAGGGTTATTCCGGCACAGGCCCAGAAACCAGGGAATCCCAGGCTCTTCCCTCTCCAGAGATTCGCCGAGCCTGATCTGGATTTTGAGGTCGATCTCCACTCCGCCCGACCCTGTCAGCCTCTCCTCCCAGTCCAGGATGGCTCGACCCCATTCCGCACCTACAGCTGGCGCGCCAGCGCCGAACCCGAGGCTGCGGGTAGCCGCCTCAAAATTCAGTTCCGGCATCGATCCCAGCCCGCGTACTACGGATTCGACCAAAGGGACGAAGGGGTCGCTGCTGCGAAAAAGGATCGGACCCAGATCCGGAAACTTATGGCGGATGGCCTGACTTGGAAGCTGCTTCCATGATCAGCGGCGATGGATTAAAGCTGCGAACCGCGAAATCCTCTGGTAGCAGCCACTGGCATCGGAGGGTCAGGCCAGCAGGGCCGCCAGGGCGATGGAGCTGAGCTTGGTCTTGGCGCTGTCGCCGCGGCTGCTGAGGACGCAAGGCACCCGGGCCCCGGCCACCACGGCCGCGATCTCGGCGCCACCCAGCTTAGTGCCCGCCTTGTAGAACACGTTGCCGGCCTCGATGTTGGGGAAGAGGAGGCAGTCGGCATCGCCCGCCACCGGGCCGCCCAGGCCCTTGATCTGGGCGGACTCGGCATCCAGCGCGCCATCCAGGGCCAGGGGCCCGTCCACCAGGGCGCCCTTGATCTGCCCGCGGTCCGCCATCTTCGACAGCATGGCGGCGTCGGAGCTGGAGCTCATCTTGGGCAGCACCTGCTCGGAGGCCGCCAGCACCGCGACCTTCGGGGTTTCGACGCCCAGGGCTTTGGCGGTCTTCACCAGGTAGTTCAGGATGGCCAGCTTCTCCTTGAACTCGGGCTCGGGGATCACGGCCACGTCGCCGGCGATGATGAGCTTGGCGTGGCCGGGGTGCTCCATGACCGTCACGTGGCTGAGGATGGCGCCGGGATCCAGCAGACCCTGCTCCTTGTTCAGGATGGCGCGCATGTACTTGTCCGTGCTGAGCAGGCCCTTCATGAGCAGGTCCGCCTCGCCGGAGCGCACCATGGCCACGGCCCGGGTGGCGGCTTCAGAATCGGTGGCGGTGTGCACCACGCGGAAGCGCTCTTTCGGCAGGCCCAGGTCCTGGCAGACCTTTTCGATGAGGGCTTCATCGCCCACCAGGATCGCCTCTACCAGTCCGGCCTCCACGGCGGCGTTCGCAGCTTCGAGGGTGTGGGCGTCGTTGGCCCAGGCCACCACCAGGCGCTTGCGGGGGCGATCCTTCACGGCAAGGAGCAGCTCGTCGAGGGTGTTGATCCGCATGGCGGTTCCTGTCAAAAGGCCGGTTGCACCGGCGGGCCCAGGGGAAGGTAGCATGGTCGCCATGGCCGTCTCAGTGAGCTTCCGCACATACCTCCTCGAACAATTGGGGCAGATCCGTCCGATCACCACCCGGCCCATGTTCGGCGGTCTGACCTTCTTCGCGGAGGGCCGCGCATTCGCCCTGGCCGATGACGGGGTGATCTATTTCAAGGTGGACGACAGCAACCGCCCCGACTTCGTGGCCGCGGGCAAGGGCCCCTTCCTGCCCTTCGGGGATCCGGACAAGCCCATGCAGTACTACGAGCTGCCGGAGGAGGTGCTGGAGGATCCGGATGCGCTGGCCGAATGGATGGCGAAGGCCATCGCCGTGGCCATGAAGGCGAAGCCGAAGGCCAAGTCCAAAGCCAAGCTTGATCCGAAGAGGTAGCCGATGATGTCGACCTACACCATCCGACCCGCCACGCTGGACGATGCACCGACCCTGGCGGCGCTGGGCGCTCAGACCTTCCGCGAAACCTTCGAGGCCATCTGCACTTCCCAGGATCTCTCCGACTTCCTCGCGGCGGCCTACGGCGATGCGATCCAGCGGACGGAGCTTTCGGATCCATCCCGACCCGCCATCGTCCTGGAAACGGAAGGGCGGCCCGTCGGCTTCGCCCAGCTTCGCATGGGCCACCGGGAACCCTGCGTCCCGGGCCAGCGGCCTGTGGAGCTGCAGCGCATCTACGTGCTGCGGGAGGCCCACGGCCGCGGATTCGGCGCGGCCCTGATGGAAGCGTCGGTGGAGATGGCCCGGGCCTGGCGCGCCGACGTGCTCTGGCTGGGCGTCTGGGAGCACAACGACAAGGCCCTGGCCTTCTATGCCCGCCACGGCTTCCGCGAGGCCGGCGACCACGTGTTCCAGATCGGCCAGCAGGTCGACCGTGACCTGATCCTGGTCCGGGACCTCTCCTGAACTTGCTGCTGCTGTTTCCCGAGGATCTGGTCAGGCCGGGTCTCGCGCGCCTGAGCGGGCGCCGGCTGGAGCATGTGCGCGAGGTGCACCGCGCCGAAGTCGGCGATGACCTGGCCGTGGGCCTGCTGGGTGGCCCCATGGGCCAGGGCCGGGTGCTGCGCCTGGAGGAGGGGGTCCTGGAGCTGGACCTGAGCCTGGATCAGGCCCCGCCCCCGAAACTGCCGCTGACCCTGGTCCTCGCGGTGCCCCGCCCGAAGGTGCTCAACCGCGTGGTGGCGGCCGCCGCCAGCCTCGGCGTGGCCCATCTCGTGCTGCTCAACGCCTGGAAGGTGGAAAAGGCCTACTGGGCCAGCCCGAGGATGAAGCCCGAGAGCCTGCGCGAGCAGCTGCTCCTGGGCCTGGAGCAGGCCAAGGACACCGTGCTTCCCGAAGTGACGCTGGCGCGGCTGTTCCGGCCCTTCGTGGAAGATGAACTGCCGGGCCTGGTGGCAGGGGGTACGGGCCTGCTGGCCCATCCCGGCACCGGGGGGACCGCGCCCAGGGTTCCAGCCGCCCCCATCACCCTGGCCATCGGCCCCGAAGGCGGCTGGATCGACGCCGAGGTGCAGAGCCTGCTGCAGGCGGGCCTGCAGCCCCTGGATCTGGGGCCCCGCATCCTGCGCACCGAGACCGCCCTCGCGGCGTTGGTGGGAAGGTTGTTCTAGGCGAGGAACAAGCGGTAGGCCGGGTTGTCGGCTTCGTCCACGAAGCGGTAGCCCAGGCCGTCCAGGAAGCCCTGGAAGGCCGCCTGATCTTCAGGCGGCACCTGGATGCCCGCCAGCACCCGGCCATAATCCGCGCCGTGGTTGCGGTAGTGGAAGAGGGAGATGTTCCAGCCGCGGTTCATGCGCTCCAGGAAGCGGAGCAGGGCCCCTGGACGCTCCGGGAACTCGAACCGGTAGATCCGCTCATGGGCCGCGCCGGGCGCCCGTCCGCCCACCAGGTGGCGCACGTGGAGCTTGGCCATCTCGTTGTCGCTGAGGTCCTGGGCCTCCAGTCCCTCGGCCCGCAGGCGCGCCAGGAGGGGTCCCAGCTCCGAGCGGTCCGCCATCTGCAGGCCCACGAAGATGTGCGCCTGCTGGAGATCCGCGAGCCGGTAGTTGAACTCCGTGATGGACCGTTGGCCGATGAGCTCGCAGAAGGCCTTGAAGCTGCCGGGCCGCTCCGGGATGGTGACGGCGAGGATGGCTTCGCGCCGCTCGCCCAGCTCGGCCCGCTCCGCCACGAAGCGCAGGCGGTCGAAGTTGGCGTTGGCCCCCGAGAGGATGGCCACCAGATTGCCGGTCGCGGCGCCCGGCGCCTGACGGGCAGCCCAGGCCTTCAAGCCCGCCACGGCCAGGGCCCCGGCGGGCTCCAGCACGGAGCGCGTCTCCTCGAACACATCCTTGATGGCAGCGCAGAGCTCATCCGTGTTCACCAGCACGACCTCGTCCACGAACTGGCGGCAGAGGTCGAAGGTGAGCTCGCCCACCTGGCTGACAGCCACGCCGTCGGCGAAGAGCCCCACGCGCTCCAGGCGCACCCGGTGGCCCGCTGCCAGGGACTGGCACATGGCGTCTGCATCCACCGGCTCCACGCCGATGATGCGGATGCCCGGCTGGAGGCGCTTAAGGTAGGCCGCGATCCCCGCGATGAGGCCGCCGCCCCCCACGGGCACGAAGACCGCCCCCATGCCCCGGGGCATCTGGCGCAGCAGCTCCAGGCCGATGGTGCCCTGGCCGGCGATGACGTCGAGGTCGTCGTAGGGGTGGATGTAGACCCGGCCCTCCGAGTGGGCCAGTGCCTGGGAGTGGGCGTAGGCCTCCTCGAAGGAATCGCCGTGCAGGACCACCTGGGCCTCCAGGGTGCGCACCGCGTCCACCTTGATGGCGGGCGTGGTGACGGGCATGACGATCACCGCGTCGCAGCCCAGCTCCCGTGCCGCCAGGGCCACCCCCTGGGCATGGTTGCCCGCCGAGGCGGCGATGACGCCGCGTGCGCGGGCCCCGGGATCGAGGTGGGCCAGCTTGTTGTAGGCGCCCCGCAGCTTGAAGGAGAAGACCGGCTGCAGGTCCTCCCGCTTCAGCCACACGGGGCTGCCGACGCGGCGCGACAGCTTCGGGGCCGCCTCCAGGGGCGACTCGATGGCCACGTCGTAGACCAGGGCCGTGAGGATGCGTTCGAGCAGGTCGCGGGAAGGGAGGGTGCTCAAGGTGGACTCCGCCTAAAGAAGAACCCCCCGACCTGGCGGTGCGGGGGGCTTGGAATCGGAATGGGATCCGGCCTATGCCCCCTCGCGCGAAATCATCGCGATGGCGGCGTGAATGCTGATGTGGACGGAAGGTGTCATGGCGGCAACTGGGATCAGCCAAGCTAGCACCACCCCCCGGGCCGCACAAGGCTGGGGCGAACGGTGGGGCGGGCCGCAGGCTTGATTCCTCGTTAGGCGATGTATAGTGGTGGACCCGTTTCCGGAGTCTTTGATGCCGAGCTTCCGCGTTTCCGCCCTTGCGCTCGTGGCCTTCGCCCTGGTGGCCCAGGACCGCGTCCCCCGCTTTGTCAGCTCGCCGGATGTGAACGGCGACCGCGTGGTGTTCACCTGGGAGGACGACCTCTGGCTCGGCTCCCTCAAGGGCGGCCCGGCCCGGCGCCTCAGCACCCACCCCGGCGTGGAGACCGCCGCCCGCTTCAGCCCCGACGGCAAGTGGATCGCCTTCACGGGGCAGTACGACGGAGGAAACCAGGTCTATGTGATGCCCGCCGGGGGTGGCACGCCGAAGCGCCTCACCTGGGGCGGCGGCGCCACCGTGCAGGGCTGGACGGCCGACGGCAAGCAGGTGCTCTTCAAGACGGTGGCGGACTTCGACCGCCGGCCCGTGGAGCGCTTCTTCACCGTGGACCTCGAGGGTCACCAGCCCGAGGCCCTGCCGGTCCCGCGCGGCACCGCGGGCACGCTGTCGCCCGACGGCCAGCGCTTCGCCTACAACGCCAAAGGGCGGGCCGAATACTACTGGAAGCGCTACAAGGGCGGCGACCACCCGGACCTGTGGCTGGCGGATCTGAAAAGCGGCCGCTTCGAGAAGCTGACCGACTTCGTGGGCCGTAACGGCGCCCCCATCTGGGCCGGCGGCAAGGTGATCTTTGAATCGGATCGTGGCACCACCGGCATCACCAACCTCTACGCGGTGGACCCGGGCACCAAGGCCGTGGAGCAGCTGACGGACCTCAAGGCCTTCGACGCCCAGCAGCCCAGCACCGATGGCCGCACGGTGGTCTTCTTGCAGGGCGGCCATCTGCAGGCCCTGGACCTGGCCACCAAGATGGTGCGCCCCGTGCCGGTGACCACCAGCAGCGATGGCTGGAAAACCTCACCCCGGCCCGTGAACCCCAAGGACTGGATCCAGGCCATGAGCCTCGCGGCGGGGCAGGCCGTGTTCGAGGCCCGGGGCGAGGTGTTCCTCCTGCCCACGGACGCCACCAAGCCCGCCCTGAACCTCACGAAGACCCCCGGCGTGCGCGAGCGCTTCCCCCGCCTGTCGCCGGATGGCAAGCGCGTGGCCTATTTCAGTGATGCCAGCGGCGACTACGACCTCTACGTGCAGGCTGTGGATGGTGCCGCGGAGCGCATCCCCACGGGCCTGAAGACCGCCCTCTACCACCTGGAGTGGAGCCCGGACGGCACCAAAGTCCTCTTCGGCGACAAGAGCTTCGCCCTCTACGTCATGGACGTGGCCACGAAGAAGCTCACCAAGGTGGACGAATCCCACGAGCTGAAGAACGACCAGTTCACCTGGGAGGTGAGCGACTATGCCTGGGCGCCGGACTCCCAGTGGGTGGCCTACAGCTTCGTGGAGGCCAACCGGAACAGCCGCATCCACCTCTTCAACCTCGCCACGAAGCAGAAGCTGACCCTGACGGACGGCTTCTTCGACTGCCTGAACCCCCGCTTCGATCTGGATGGCAGCACCCTCTACTTCCTTAGCTACAGCAACTTCCACACGCGCCTCGACCCCAGCCAGGACAACCACATCCAGTCCGCGCCGGTGCAGGTCATGGCCGTGACGCTGAAGGCGGGTGAGGAGAAGGGGGCGTCCTCCTCGGCCTCCGGCAGCGCCTTCCGCATCGACACGGCTGGGCTGGCGGAGCGCATCGCGCCCCTGCCCGTGAAACCCGGGAACCTGTTCCACCTCAAGGCGGGCCGAGGAATGGTGGGCTGGGACGAGGTCGAGGGCTGGGATGATAGCGTGGTGGAGGAGCTCTACGGGCCCCGCGGCGCGGAGAAGTGGAAGCTGCACCTCTATGATCCTGCGGCCAAGAAGGACAAGGAGGCCGTGCTGGCGGAGCCGGTGAGCGACTGGGCCTTCGACGCCGAGGGCCGGCGGCTCCTCATCCGAAAGGGACCGAACTTCCACACCGGCGAGGCTGCCGCCGTGTTCGCCGCCAAGGCCCTGCCCGAGAAGCTGGACCTGGAACGCATGACTTTGACGGTGGACCCGCGTGCCGAATGGAAGCAGATCTTCGAGGACACCTGGCGCTGGTACCGGGACTTCTTCTATGACAAGGACATGAACGGGAACGACTGGAACGCCATCGGCGCCAAGTTCCGCTCGCTCGTGCCGGAGCTGAACTCCCGCCAGGAACTGAACTGGCTGCTGAGCCAGATGGTGGGCGAACTGAGCGCCAGCCACACCTATGTGGGCGGCGGCGATGCCGGCCCGGGCCGTCCCCTGCCGAACCCGGTCTACCCCGGCCTGCTGGGCGCGGACTTCACGGCGGAGCAGGGCGTCTACCGGTTCGCCAAGGTCTTTGGCCCCACGGCCTACGCCCGGGACCTCAAGGCTCCTTTGGCGGACCCCGCGCCCAAGGTGAAGGAGGGCGAGTACCTCCTGGCCGTCGATGGCCGGCCCCTGCGCGCCCCCGAGGCCATCCAGGCCCGGCTGCAGGTCATCAGGGGGCAGAAGGTGACGCTCACGGTGAACAGCAAGCCCACCATGGACGGCGCCCGCACCATCGAAGTCGAGCCCGTGCCCAACGACTGGGACCTGCGCTACCACCGCTGGGTCGCCGGCAACATCGAGGCCGTGGACAAGGCTTCCAACGGCCAGCTGGGCTACATGCACATCACGGCCATGGGCGACCAGAACATTGGCCAGTTCGACAAGTACTGGCGCGCCTTCCGCTACAAGAAGGGCATCGTCATCGATGTGCGCGGCAACGGCGGCGGCTGGACTGAGTATTTCCTGATCGACAAGCTGGAGCGCAAGCAGGTCGGCTTCAACGTGCTGCGGGGCATGGCGCCCTTCCGCTACCCCAACACCGCCTCGGACGGCCGCTACGTCTTCCTCACCAACGAGCAGAACGGCAGCGATGGCGAGGCCTTCCTCATGCACGTGAAGGCCCGCAACCTGGGCACCATCGTGGGGGTGCCCAGCTGGGGCGGTCTGGTGGGCATCATCAACACCCAGTTCACCCTGGACGGTGGCACCGTGGAGCAGAGCAACAATGGCTTCTACGGCCGCGAAGGCCAGTGGTGGGTGGAGAACCATGGCGCCGACCCGGACATCACCGTGGAGAACGACCCCGCCAGCCTCATGCAGGGCCGCGATCCGCAGCTGGAGACGGGCATCGCCACCCTCCTCAGGCAGCTGAAGGAGAACCCCACGCCGGCCTTCCCGCCGGTGCCCGCCTACCCCAAGCGGTGAGCCGAACTACCTGGAATCGAATCACCTGAAGGCGCGAAGCAGGACGAGTCAAACCGGTGATGAACGGTGAGCACTGTTCATCGCCGGTTGAGGCTGGATTTCTGGACCCGACCTGTTGGACCGCAGGGTTCCCCGCACCCGGCCATCGGGCTCAGGCCCCTGTGGATTCCAGATCGGCCATTCCAGGCGCCAGGCCGCCCCGCTTCCGCAGGGAGGGGGGGAACTGGATGCGGAAGAGGGTGCCGGTGCCGGGTTCGGTTTCCACCTGGATCTGCCCACCGTGGGCGGCGACGATGTTGGCGACCATGGACAGCCCCAGGCCCGTGCCCTTGCCCGGCTCCTTGGTCGTGAAGAAGGGCTCGAAGAGCCGTTGCTTCACCTCGTCGCTCATGCCGCAGCCGCCGTCCTCCACCTCCAGGCAGGCCCCGCTGCCAACCCTGCAGGTCCGCAGGCGGAGCAGCCCGCCATCAGGCATGGCGTCCCGGGCGTTCAAGCCTAGGTTCACCAGCACCTGCTGGAGCTTCACGGGCTCACCGAAGAGCAGGGGCAGGTCGGGGGCGAGCTCCGTCTCGATCCGGATGCTCCGACCCAGTACCCGCCGCAGGAGGGAGGCCGCCTCCTCCACCACGACGTTCAGGCTCAGCTGCTCCCGGCGGCCCAGGTCCGGCCGGCTGTAGTCCATGAGGGCGCGGAGCACTTCCGCGCACTTGATGGTGGCGCCTTCGGCCGCGTGGAGGTGCGGCTGCAACTCTGGGTGATCCTCCAGGAGTGTCTGGCAGATGGTGATCTGGCCCAGCACCATGGTCAGCTGGTTGTTCACGTCGTGGACGATGCCCGGGGCCAGCATCCCCACGGAGTCCACGCGCTGGCTGTGCTCCACCTGGTGCAGCAGGCGCTCCCGCTCGCGGTCGGCCCGGCCTGCCAGGCGCAGCTTCTCGCCCACGCGCTGCAGTTCCCAGATGTCGGAATCAAACTCGGTGGATTCGGCGACCGCTCCGGCGGGCGCTGAGGCCGAATCGGCCAGCTGGCTCATGGGCCGCGCCAGGCGGTTGTGGAGGTCCAGCATGGTCCAGGCCACACCGAGAACCGCGGCCAGGGCGAGCAGGAAGGTGAAGACCGCGAAGCGCCGCTGGCCGGGGAAGAGATCCTCCTTCGGGATGGCCATGTGGAGGTTCATGCGGGGTTCGCCCTTGGAGGCGTAGGTGCCCGAGGCGCTCACATAGGACTTGCCGGCATCGAGGAAGGCGAACCCCGCTCCAGGGGGTGCCGCCACGCCGCCCCCCAGCAGGTCACCCCCGGGGCCCGGGGCCAGGGAGGCCAGGTGGTTCTGGAGTCGGGCGCCCTGATCCAGCAACCCGGGCAGGCGCGGTGGCACCAGGAGGCGGCCGACGGGATCCGTGGCGATCATCCGGGAACCGGGGGTGGGCCGGTTCTCCCAGATCAGGTGGGTGAGCTCCTCCAGGGAGACATCCACGCCGATGACGCCGACCAGGGATCCCCGGGCGTTGCGGATGGGTACCGTGAAGGTGAACCCCGCCACCGCCGAGGTGTAGTACCGGTAGGCCTCTGGGGTCCAGGCCGGGGCCGTCTGAACCGACCCGAACCGGTACCAGTGGCGTTCCCGGGCCTCGTACACCTCCCGTTCGTCGATGGGGCCCGGCACCCAGCGTCCCCCCTGCACCAGGTAGCGCCTGGGGTTGCGGCCACCCTTGAAGAGCACCAGGTTCCAGGTGCCTTCCTTCCGCACCACGCAGGCGGAATCTCCGTCCTCGCGGCTGAGGATGAGGTTTGTGATGATGGCGCCCTTTTCCAGAAAGGGGATCACGCTCTGAAGACCTTCGGGACCATCCAGGCGGCCCTCCTCCCGGGCCCACCAGAGGCCGAACGCGGTTCCGGTCTCCTCGGCCCGGAGGAACTCCCGGGTGATGATCTGCTGGATCTGGACCAGGGAGCCCTCGGCGCGGGCCTGACCCTGGGACTCCACGGAATGGACGAGCCCCCACCACCAGAGGCCGAAAATGGCCAGCCCGCACAGCGCTGTCAGAAGAATCGACTTCCACAGCAGCATGCTCTTCAGCCGGGACATTCCAATGGCCTCCCTGGGAAACGGATCCTTCTCTCCAGGCTCCTGATTCCTTCAGGTCCACGGTGGTCAGGCATTCGCTCCAGGCTAGCAAAACGGAACAGAAAAAAACTGGAAATATGAAAAAAATACCAACTGTGATTTTTGCCCACAACCGACTTATTAGTCTGAAAATGTAACGGTTGCAAATGGGTATCAACACATGGACCGATTGGCACCCCCCCAGGCCTCAGGGCGGTTTCCAGCCGCTTCCGACAGGGTCAGAAGCCCACGGCGTACTCACCCTCCCGCAGGAGCGCCACTGTACCGCCACCGGGCATGACCAGATCCACGCTCAGGACCTTCACCTCCGGCTGGGTCTCCGGAACGTAGACGCGATCGATGTGGATGACGGCCTCGGGACCGGAGAACTGGGCCGGTCCCACCTGGCCACCGAAGTGGTCGCTGCGACCGAAGGCCAGGTGCAGGCCCAGCTTCTCGTCCAGCAGGATCTCGCCGATGGGTTTCACCCCGAAGGCGGACAGCACGCCCAGGCCCAGCTCGGCGAGGTTGCCGTAGGCGGGCTCCTTCGCCAGCAGGGCGGCCTCCTCGCGTGACTTCGGCCCCTCGCTGAGCACCTCCACGGCCTGGTTCGCCACGATGCGGTAGCGCACGACCTCGGGGCCGAACTGGACGGGCATCACGCCGGCTGTGCGGCTGGGGTCCTCCGGCAGCTCGCCCTCATAGGGCACGATGTAGGCCTCCCCCGAGGGCAGGTTGCCGGCCACGCCGGGGTTCGGCAGGAGGCCGCCCGAGGCGTGGCCCGTCCGGTGGCGCAGGTCCACGTGCAACTCGCAGGGGCCGGTGGGAGTGCCGAAGCGGAAGTCCGCGCCCTCGGCGCGGTCCAGCAGGTCCTTCAGCAGGTTCACGCGGCGGTTCACCTCCGTGTAGTCCAGGCGCAGGGCCGGGATCATGTCCGACCGGAAACCCGGCATGGTGGCGGCCCGGATGGGGTGTTTCTTCGCGGCCAGCTTGAGGGGGGCCGTGGCAGAGAACTTGGTGATGGCGATGAGGATGGGATGGGCGGCGTAGAGGTCGGCAAACGGGGTGGAAGCCGCCGGATCCAGCGCCTCCGTGGAGGGCAGGGGCCCTTCCGCGTGGAGCCAGGCCCGCTCTGGCAGATCCCCGTTGTTGGTGTGGACGTTGGGATAGACCACCAGGTGTGTGTCCAGGCCCAGCTCGGAACGGTGGGCCTGCAGCTCTTCCACCCAGGCGGCGGCGATGGCGCGGCGCTCGGCCCAGGCCGGCTCGTCGGGCACCTGGGCATCGGGCAGATCCACGAGGACAGCCAAGGCGCGCTCGCCCTGCTGGGGCTGGAACACCCGCTGCACCAGGGCCACCAGTTCCGGGCCGCTCAACCGCTCGCTCATGCAGTCCTCCCACCGGGAGGATGCCTGGGCCGGCGTCGCCTGTCGAGCCGTGGGGGGCCTCAGCCACCCGCCTTCTGGGCCAGGGCCCGGGCGGCGGCCTGCAGGTGGGCGAGGTCTTCCGTGGGCACGGTTCCGGAGGGGCGCTTCTCGTGCAGGGTCTCCTGGACAAGGTTGGCGAAATCCACCCAGGAGGGACGGTGCTCCAGGTGCAAGGCCACCAGGGCATCCCCGATGCGGCGGCGCAGCGACCAGGAAGGCGTGCGGGCGTTCCAGGCCGCGCGTACGGCCACATCCAGGGCATGGGTCTGGGCCAGCGGCAGGGGTTCGTGGGAGGTGGCATGGGCCCTGGCCAGGGCCTCCACGGCCAGGGTGTGGAGTTCCGGAGAATTCAGCTCATGGGCCTTGCCGCACAGGGCGATGGCTCCGACGGAATCGCCCAGGTCGCGCAGAGCCTGGGCCAGGGCCACCTGGACGCGGGCGTTCTGTCCGGAGTGGAGCAGGGTCAGGAGCGGGTCCACGGCCTGGGGTGAACCGAGGGCGCCGAGGGTCTCCAGGGCGGCCACCAGGAGCGCCTCCTGGGGTTCCGAGGCCACGAGCTCCAGGAGCTGGGGCACCAGCGCATCCAGCTGGTGCATGGCGATGAAGCGCAGCCCCACCTTGATCTCCTCGGGATCGGCCAGGGCCAGGCGTTCCCGGGCCAGCCCTTCGGGATCGGGCAGCTGGCCCAGGTGCCAGAGGGCCCGCTGGGCCAGGTCGGCGATGGGATCGTGGCGCAGCTTCAGGAGCGTGGCCCGGAGCGCCGGATCCCGCCGTTCGCCCAGCACCTCCAGCGCCGCCATCCGCAAGGCGCCATCCGGCTCCTGCACGAGGAGGTCGAGGAGTTCCTCGGAGGTCACCGGAACCAGCCGGGCCAGGGCTGAGGAGACGCCTGCACGGCCGGTGTTGCGGCGAAGGCATTCGGCCAGGGGCTTCAGGAGCCGCTGGGGATCGATGAAGCCCTGGCCGGCGAGGTCCGCCAATCCCTGGGAGGTGGCGTCCAAGGCGAACTCCAGGCGCCGGGCGCGCTGGGCGGCCTGATCGCCCGCCTGGCCCAGATGGCGGGCGAGGTGGGCGGGCTTCTCCTCCTGCGAGGCCACCAGGGTGTCCAGCAGGAAGGTGTCGAGGAGCCCGGGTTCCCCATCCCGGATCACGCGGATGGCGCTCTGGACCCGCTCCGGTTGGTCGGAACCCAGGTCCACGGTCACGGCGGGATCCACGGCCTCCCAGCGCTGGGCCAGCAGGTGGATGACCTGGGCCTGCACCTCGGGCCGGGCCATGGCGCGGAAAGCCGTGAGCTGGTTGCGCACCTCGCGGTCCGCGAGGGCGTCCTGGTGGGCCTCCTCCAGCAGGTCGAGCAGGCAGTCCGCGGCCTCTGGCGACGGGATCTGTCCCAGCAGGCGGAGGGCATGGCGGTACACCAGCAGATCCGGGTGGCCGGCCAGCGTCCGGAGGGGCTCCAGGGCCTCGGGGGTGAGCAGCTTCGCGAGCTGGTGGGCGCCCTCGTTGGCGTCGGCCGGCTGGGCGCTGCCCTGCAGCAGGCGGGCGAAGTGGTGATGGAAGGCCTCGGTGGGGTCCGACTCGCGCAGCACGAGGTCGAGGATGTCGCGGAAGGGCTGGGTGGCCCGGGTCTGGGACAGCTCCCGCAGGGCGGACAGCGCCTCCGGCGTGCCCATTCTGCCCAGGCCCCGGGCGCCGGATTCGAAGATGGCCTGATCCTTCTCATGGCGCAGCAGGCGGCTGGTGATGGGGATCCACTCGGGCCAGGGATGGTAGAAGCTGGCCTCGAGCACCAGCTGCCTCAGGGCGGCGGGGCAGGAGGCCTTGAGGACGCGCTCGGCCAGCTCGGGCACGGCCCCGCGGCCCACATCGGCCAGGGTGCGGAAGAAGGCGAGCTGATCCCCGCGCCAGGCCGGGTCCAGGCGGTCCAGGAACATCTCGAAGGGGTTCTGCCTCATGCCCGGTCCTGCCTGTCGTTGATCCTGCCGGCCGCCATGGTCACTCCCGCGCCAGAGCGGCGGCGACGTGGCCTGCGATGAGCTCCCGGACGAACGGGGTGATGTCCTGGAACTCGACTCCGATGAGGACATAGCCCGTGGTCTTTCCGGCCACCTTGCCGAGCATCCGCAGGATGTTGGCGGTCAGGGGCACGAAGGGCAGGTCGGGATGATCAAGCACCAGGAACTCGATGAGGTCCCCCACGTCCAGGTGGGCCGCCTCGTGGAGCTGCACTTCCAGGCCGCAACCACCGGCGCTGAGGTTCGCCAGGTTCGCGTCGAGGATGTCCACATCCTTCGTCCTGAACCGGACGCCGTACTCACCGCCGGTGGTGCTCAGCCGCGGGTACTTCCGCTTATCCTGCTCCATGGTCATGCCGGTGGATCTCCATGCCCAGACCCCGCGGAAGCTCGCTCCACAGGGTCCCATGCAGACCTATCGGCCCAGGGGCTGGCAGACTGAATTGCAGGAGGGGACGGGTCGGCATGGCCAAGCAGAATCGTGGATGGAAGCGGCGGATCCTGGTGGGGCTGGCCTGGGCGCTGGGGCTTTTTCTTGCGTTGAACATCATCCTGGTGCTCGTGTTCCGGTTCGCGCCGGTACCCACGTCGGGCCTGATGGTGCAGCGGCGGGTGGAGTCCTGGTCCAGCGGCAAGCCCTATGTCTCGCGCCACCGCTGGGTGCCGCTGGAGGAGATCTCCCCCAGCCTGGGCGTGGCGGTGATTGCGGCGGAGGACCAGAACTTCACCGACCACTTCGGTTTCGACTGGCAGGCCATCGAAAAGGCTGTGCAGCACAACGAGAAGAGCCGCCGCAAGCGGGGGGCCTCCACGGTGTCCCAGCAGACGGCCAAGAATCTCTTTCTCTGGAACAGCCGCTCCTGGACGCGGAAGGGGCTGGAGGCCTGGTTCACCCTGCTCATCGAGGCGGGCTGGTCCAAGAAGCGGATTCTCGAGGTCTACCTGAACATCGTGGAATTCGGCGATGGCATCTATGGCGCCGAGGCGGCCGCGCGCACCTACTTCGGCAAGCCGGCCAAGAAGCTGACGCCCTCGGAGGCGGCCCTCCTGGCGGCGGTGCTGCCCAACCCGCGCAAATTCAAGGCGAACGCCCCCAGTGACTACATCCGCGGACGGCAAGGCTGGATCCTCAATCAGATGCGCCAACTGGGCGGAGACCAGGTGGTGAAGGATCTGGAGGCCTGAGGACGCCCGGGTCGAGTCTCCACCCGAGTGCCGGAGGGACCTTGGTCACGATTACCGACCTGCTGGTTTCCAGATCTGGGGCGGGGTATAGAATGGGCCAAATCTCCCAGGAGGATCGAGTATGAAGACCCCCGTTCGCGTGGCCGTCACCGGCGCCGCCGGCCAGATCGGATACAGCCTGCTCTTCCGCATCGCCAGCGGCGCGATGCTCGGCGAGGACCAGCCCGTGATCCTCCAGCTGCTGGAGATCACCCCGGCCCTGAAGGCGCTCAATGGCGTCGTGATGGAGCTGAACGACTGCGCCTTCCCGCTGCTGGCCGGCATCGTCACCTCCGACGATCCCATGGTGGCCTTCAAGGACGCCGACTATGCCCTGCTGGTGGGCGCCCTGCCGCGCAAGGCCGGCATGGAGCGCGCCGACCTGCTGAACGCCAACGGCGGCATCTTCAAGCCCCAGGGCCACGCCCTGAGCGAAGTGGCCAGCCGCAACGTGAAGGTGCTGGTGGTGGGCAACCCCGCCAACACGAACGCCTTCATCGCGCTGTCCAACGCCCCCAAGCTCAAGGCCACCCAGTTCCACGCCATGGTGCGCCTGGACCACAACCGCGCCATCTCCCAGCTGGCCGAGAAGACGGGCAGGCCCGTCACCGCCATCAAGAACATGACGATCTGGGGCAACCACAGCGTCACCCAGTTCCCCGACCTCTACCACGCCACCGTGGACGGCAAGAACGCCTACGACCTGGTCAATGACCACGCCTGGTACGAGACGAGCTACATCCCCACCGTCGCCAAGCGCGGCGCCGCCATCATCGAGGCCCGCGGCCTCAGCAGTGCGGCCAGCGCCGCCAATGCCGCCATCGATCACATGCACAGCTGGGCGCTCGGCACCCCCGAGGGCGAGTGGACCAGCATGGCCTTCGTGTCCGACGGCAGCTACGGCGTGCCCGAAGGCCTGGTCTACGGATTCCCCGTCACCGTGAAGAACGGCCAGGTGGAGATCGTGAAGGGCCTGGAGATCAACGCCTTCAGCCGCGCCAAGATGGACGCCACCGCCAAAGAGCTCGACGAAGAGCGCCAGGCCGTGAAGCAGCTCGGCCTCATCTAGGCCGCGCCAAGTGGAGGTGAAGACGCAGGGGGGCGACCCCCTGCGTTTTTTTTCGCCGCCACCGCAGTTGCCACGGGGTTCCCGGGTGGCGCTCCCCCTGGCTGGACCTATGCTGGATCATCAGCCGGAGGTGGACCGTGATGAGTCCCGTGGAACGGCGTCAGACGTGGAGCAGGATCGTGGGGGTGGAGCGGCGCGCTGCGCCGGTGAAGGTGCTGGATGGCCATCCCCTCCCGGACCCCACCCGGCTCGAGGATGAGGATTTCCAGGAGGCCCGGAAACAGCGTGATCGGGAGAAACAGCAGCTCCTGGCGCGCATGGAGCGCTGGGACGACCCCCCGCGCTTCGATTAGACCGACTCGCCTGTCTTGACAGGAAGGCCGCCCGGACGGACAGTGGCGGGGCCTTCCCGGAGCCCCATGCCCCGCGTCGCGTTCACCCGCAACCTCCAGCGCCACGTGGCGTGTCCGCCCTGCGCGGTGGCGGGTGCAACCGTGCGCGAGAGCCTGGAGGCGGCCTTCGCCCTCTACCCGAGGCTCCGGGGCTACGTGCTGGATGAGCATGGGGAGTTGCGGTTCCACATGTCCATCTACGTGGATGGCGTGCCCATCGCCGACCGCAAGGGGCTCGGCGATCCCGTGCCCGAGGGCGCCGAGATCTTCGTCATGCAGGCCCTGTCCGGAGGCTGAGATGTCCGACCAGCTGCTCGTATCCACCCGCAAGGGGCTCTTCTCCGCCCGCCGCCAGGGGAAGGGTGCCTGGGCCCTGGAGGAGGTCTTCTTCCTGGGGGACAATGTCTCCCTCAGCATGCGGGATCCCCGCGATGGCGCCTGGTACGCGGCCCTGGACCACGGCCACTTCGGCGCGAAGCTGCACCGCTCGCGGGATCGCGGGGCCACCTGGGAGGAGGTCGGCGTGCCCGCCTATCCCGCGCCGCCCGAAGGCCATGTGGAGAAGGACTTCCTGGGCCGCGAGATCCCCTGGCGCCTCATCCGCTTCTGGTGCCTCACGCCCGGACTCGCCTCCCAGCCGGGCCTGCTCTGGGCCGGCACGCTGCCCGGCGGCCTCTTCTGGAGCGAGGACTGGGGCGCCACCTGGCAGATGGTGGAATCGCTCTGGAACATGCCCGAGCGCCGCAAGTGGATGGGCGGCGGTGCCGATGCGCCCGGCATCCACTCCGTGGTCGTGGACCCGCGCGATGGCCACCGCGTGGTGGTGGCGGTCTCCAGCGGCGGCATCTGGCAGACCCGGGATCGCGGCCAGACCTGGACGGCCCACACCAAGGGCATGCGGGCCGATTACGCGCCGCCTGAGCTGGTGGAGGCCCCGGAATCGCAGGATCCCCACCGACTGGTGCAGTGCCCCGGGCAGCCGGACCACTGGTGGGTGCAGCACCACAACGGCATCTTCCGCAGCACCGACGACGCGCGGAGCTGGACCGAGGTCACCGACGTGCAGCCCTCGGTCTTCGGCTTCCCGGTGGTGGTGCATCCGAAGGATCCCGATACGGCCTGGTTCATACCCGCCATCAAGGACGAGAAGCGCATCCCCGTGGAGGGCCGGGTGGTGGTGAACCGCACCCGGGACGGTGGCCGCACCTTCGAGACCCTGCACCGGGGCCTGCCCCAGGCCTGGGCCTACGACCTGGTCTACCGCCACGCGATGGATCTGGATGGCAGCGGGGAGCGCCTGGCCTTCGGCTCCACCACGGGCTCGGTGTGGATCAGCGAGAACCAGGGCGACGATTGGCTCACCCTGGCCGAGCACCTGCCGCCGGTCCATGCGGTGGTCTTCGTCTAGGAGCGTAGGATCAGGGAACATCGCGGCGGCTTCCGCAACCTGCGGACCCTGCCTGGGGAGGACCCCATGACCCGTTTCATCCGCACCCTCGTGGCCATGCTGTTCGGCGGCTCGCTCCTGATGGCCCAGCTCCCCAATCCGCTGAACCTGCCGGATCCCCTGGGCCTGTCCAGGAAACCCGAGCCGTCCCGCCCGGCTCCTCGCCCGGCCCCCCGCGAGGGCCGCCGCGCCGAGCGCCCGCCCAGGCGTGAGAAGCACCGCGACCAGGGAAAGCACAAAGGCCAGCAGAAGCGCCAGAACCGGGCGCGCGGCGAGCACCCGGGCCACGACAGGCGCTAGATGCTGTTCATTGGAGAGGTTCCCATGCGCCTGCACGTCCGCCATCCCCTCCGCACGGCCGGCTTCGGCCTCCTGACTGCCCTGGCCCTGGGCCTCCAGGGCTGCGGTCCCAAGGAGGTGCCGCCGGCGACGACTTCCGCGCCAGCGGCCGAGGCGAAGCCCGGAGCCGCCCCGGCGGCTGCGCCCACCCCCGGAAGCTCCGCACCGCCACCGACGGCCAGGCCCTCGACGCCCGTGGCGGCGCAGCCTGCGGCCTCCCCTTCACCGGTGGCGGCAGCCGCCGCAGCTGCTCCGGCCCCTGCGCCGGTCACCGCAGTGCCCTCGCCCGCGCCCGAGGCGAAGCCTGCGGCGCCTGCTCAGACTTCTGCCCAGGCTTCTACCCAGACTCCTGCCCCGGCCACGAGTCCCATCGTCGATCCCGGGGGCGAGGTCGCGGTGAAGCCCGCCAAGGCCGGGCTCGCCAAGGTGGGCAGCCAGGCCTGCAAGCTCTGCCACCGCGTCCAGTTCGCCTCCTGGTCGGAGACCGCCCACGCCCGGCGCAACCCGCCGCTGGACTGCGAGGGGTGCCACGGCGCCGGGAGCGAGTACAAGGCCATGGCGACCATGAAGGACCCCGCCAAGGCCAGCGCGGCCGGGCTGGTGCGTCCCGGCGCCCCCTTCTGCACCACCTGCCACAAGCGCGGCTGGAGCGACGGTCTGCTGAAGAAGGCTCACGCGCATAAAGGCTAGGCCCGGAGCGCAAGCGCTTCGCCAAAAAGAAAGGGCGGGATGACTCCCGCCCTTCGGCCATGCGTGGGGCCCTGGATCAGCTGCAGCCCGTGGTGGCGCCACAGGTCTGGCACTTCATGCAGGCGCCGTTGCGCACCAGGGTGAGGTGGCCGCATTCGGGGCAGGGATCGCCGGTGTAGCCCTTCTCGCGGGCGGCCTGGGCGGCGCTGACGGCGGTCCGGGCGCCGGAGACCCCGACGAGGACGGGCTCCAGCGCCGGGGCGGGGCTGGGCGGGGCGCCGGCGGCGGTGGTCTCGGGGAAGGGCAGGGGCGTGCCCGTGGGCAGGCTGGGCAGGGCAGCGGCGAGGCCCGGCGCCTGGCTGCTGGGCCGCAGGCCCGTGGTGGGGTTCACCACCTGGTCGGCGTCCACGTGGGCCAGGTCGTAGCGGCCCAGGTAGCTGATGGCCAGCTCGCGGAAGACGAAGTCGATGAGGCTGGTGCTCATCTTGATGGTGTCGCTGCCCATGACCATGCCGCCCGGCTCGAAGCGGGTGAACAGGAAGGCGTCGCAGAACTCCTCGAGGGGGACACCGTGCTGGAGGCCCATGCTCACGGCGATGGCGAAGCAGTTGAGGATCGCGCGGAGGGCGGCGCCCTCCCGGTGGATGTCCAGGAAGATCTCGCCGAGGCTGCCGTCCTCGTATTCGCCCGTGCGGAGGTAGATCTTGGTGCCGCCCACGCTGACGGCCTGGGTGTAGCCGCCGCGGCGGTTGGGCATGCGCCGCCGGTAGGTGCGCACCAGCTGGTTGGTCATGGCCTGGGCCACGGCCGGCGTCTTCTCTGCGGTAGTGGCCTGCTCGTCCATGAGCGTGTCGGCGCCGTCCAGCAGGTCGAGGTTGGTGGCCATGGCCTGGCTCATCTTCGAGCCATCGCGGTAGAGGGCCACCGCCTTCAGCATCAGCTGCCAGCTGGCCTCGTAGATGCCGCCGATCTCGGCCACGGTGGCTTCCGCGGGCAGGTTGATGGTCTTGCTGATGGCGCCGCTGAGGAAGGGCTGCGCGGCACCCATCATCTTCAGGTGGCCCATGGGGGCGATGTATCGCTTGCCCGTGCGGCCGCATCGGTTGGCGCAGTCGAAAATGGGCAGGTGCTCATCCTTGAGGTGGGGGGCGCCCTCCACGGTCATGGAGCCGCTGAGGGCGAGCAGGAAGGCCTCCACCTGTTCGGGGCTGAAGTCCTTCTTCAGACGATCCACATCGATGGCGTAGGCGGGATCGAAGGCCGTGGGGAGCTTCTGCTCCACCAGGGCGATCTCCTCGTCGGCCCAGCCCGCGCCCTTGAGCTGGCTGCGGGTGATGCCGGGCGTCTCATCGGTGATCTGCAGCCACCCCACCACGTGGCGCTCGATCTCCTGGATCTGCTTCGGGCTGTAGCCGAGGCGGGCCAGGGCTTCGGGAATGGCGCGGTTCACCAGCTTGAAGTAGCCGCCACCGGCCAGCTTCTTGAACTTCACCAGGGCGAAATCGGGCTCGACGCCGGTGGTGTCGCAGTCCATGAGGAGGCCGATGGTGCCGGTGGGCGCCAGCACGGTCACCTGGGCGTTGCGGAAGCCCCACTGCTCGCCGTAGGTGAGCGCCGTGTCCCAGCTCTCGCGGGCGGCTTCGACGATGCGGGTGGGCACGCCGGCGCCATGCAGCCCCTGGGGCCGGATGGACAGCTGCTCGTACTCCGAGGCCGGGGCGTTGTAGGCGGCGCGGCGGTGGTTGCGGACCACCCGCAGCATGTGGTCGGCATTGCGCTGGTAGCCGGGGAAGGGGCCGAGCTCCCGGGCCATCTCGGCGCTGGCGGCGTAGGCGTCGCCCGTGAGGATGGCGGTGAGGGCCGCGCACCACTGGGTGCCCTCCGCGCTGTCGTAGGGGATGCCCATGCGCATGAGCATGGCGCCCAGGTTGGCGTAGCCCAGGCCCAGGGTGCGGAAGTCGTAGCTGAGCTGCGCGATGGCCTCGCTGGGGAACTGGGCCATGAGCACGCTGACTTCGAGCACCACGGTCCAGAGGCGGATGGCGTGGCGGTAGCCCGCCAGGTCGAAGCCGCCGTCCTCGGTGAGGAACGTGCACAGGTTCAGGGAGGCCAGGTTGCAGGCCGTGTCGTCCAGGAACATGTACTCGGAGCAGGGATTGCTCGCGTTGATGGGGCCGTCCTCGGGGCAGGTGTGCCAGTCGTTGATGGTGGTGTTGAACTGGATGCCGGGATCGGCGCAGGCCCAGGCGGCGCGGTTCACCTTTTCCCAGAGATCCTTGGCGCGCAGCTTCTTGGAGGTCTTGCCGTCGATGCGGCGCCTCAGCTCCCAATCGCCGTCCATCTCCAGGGCGCGCATGAAGGGATCGGGCACGCGCACCGAGTTGTTGGAGTTCATGCCGCCCACGGTGAGGTAGCCCTCGCCGTCCCAGGAGGTGTCGTAGCCCTCGAGGTCGCGGGCGAAATCGCCCTCGGCCAGGCGGCCCAGGCACTGGGTGAGGAACGCGGCGGGCACGCCTTCGCGCTTGGCCCGGGCCAGGGCCTTGCGCAGGGCCTCGTTGGTCTTGGGGTCGGCATCCTTGGTGGTGGAGCCCTCCACGGTCTTGCAGATGGCATCCCAGTGGCGGCGCACCACGGCGCTGCCGGCGGCGATCATGGCCACCTTTCGCTCCTCAGTGACCTTCCAATCGATGAAGGCCTCGATGTCGGGGTGGTCCAGGTCGAGGCAGACCATCTTGGCGGCGCGGCGCGTGGTGCCGCCGCTCTTGATGGCACCGGCCGCGCGGTCGCCCACGGCCAGGAAGCTCATGAGGCCCGAGCTGCGGCCGCCGCCCGACAGGGGTTCCTCGGAGCCGCGCACCTTGGAGAAGTTGGTGCCCGTGCCGGAGCCGTACTTGAAGATGCGGGCCTCGCGGGTCCACAGGTCCATGATGCCGCCCTCGTTCACGAGGTCGTCGGCCACGCTCTGGATGAAGCAGGCATGGGGCTGGGGGCGCTCATAGGCCGAGGTGGACTTCTCGAGTTCGCCGGTGACGGGATTGACGAAGCTGTGGCCCTGGGCGGGGCCGCTGATGCCGTAGGCGTAGTGCAGGCCCGTGTTGAACCACTGCGGCGAGTTGGGCGCGCACATCTGGTTGGCGAGCATGTACGTGAGCTCGTCGTAGAAGGCCTGGGCGTCCTCCGCCGTGTCGAAATAGCCGTGCGTGTCACCCCAGTGGCGCCAGCAGCCGGCCAGCCGGTGGAACACCTGCCGCGCATCCTTCTCGCCGTTGTTCTGGGCGTCGATGCCCTTCCGGCGGAAGTACTTCTGGGCGAGGATGTCCACCGCCACCTGGGACCAGGTCTCCGGCACCATCACATCCTTGGCCTCGAACACCACGGTGCCGTCGAGCTTGGAGATGCGGCTGGTGCGCGGGACGAAGGGAATTCCTTCCAGCGGGTCGTGACCTGCCTTGGTGAAATGGCGGGCGATCTTCATGGGGCTGTCCTGGGCAGGGGGTGGAGAAGGACGGATCGAAAGACATGGCTTTTCCGCGAGGCGTACAAAGCCCTCCCCAGGGGGTGGGAGGCTATGAGGTGACCTCTATGGGTTGTGCCGGGAGAAAAGGATGGCCCCAAGATGTAGGGGTGTCAAGGGGGGCTAACCGGATTTTTCCATCGTTTAAAAAGACCCCGGAAATCAGGGACTTTGAGCACGGAGGCCCGGTCGCGCCGAGTCCTTCCCGCTGGTGTGCGGTGGGTCATCGCGGCTAGGCTGAATTCAAGCCGGGCCCCATGCATCGGGGTGCGATGAACCGGGTCAGGTCGGAAGAAGCAGCCCTAAGTCGTTCCCCCGAGTGCCGTGGTCAGCCCGGCCCCTCCTTTTGTGCCAAGCGCGCAGCGCTCGCCAGCAAAAGGAATCACAGCCGCCCACGAAGCCGCGCAGCGGATTCGTGGCTGAGGAGATCGCCCGCCAGGGAACGTACGATTCCGGAGCCTTCGGTCCGGCCTCGCCTACGGCACTGGCCTGCGCTCCCAGCGGGTCCCGCGGGATCGGCTCAACGGCCCACGCATGTCGCATGTCGCGCGCGGGCAAGCCTAGCCCTTCCTACGCCCGGGTCCGCACACCGGATTTGGAGCCCGCCCGGCACACCGTGTAGAGCGGGCACGCCGCGCAGGTGCTGCGCTTCCGCACGCCGGGGCAGTCGCCCAGGATGCCCAGGTGGCTGAGGGCGAAGTCGTAGCGCAGGGGATCGGCGGGGTCCAGCCGGCGGAGGGCTTCGGTGATGTCCCGGGCCATCTTCCCGTCCGGGGTGGCGCGGTGGCTGAGGCCGATGAACCGCGACACGCGGGCCACATGCGTATCCAGGGGGATGACCAGCCCATGGGCCGGGTAGCGGGTCCAGAGGCCGAGGTCGGGCCAGCCGCTGCGCACCATCCAGCGCAGGAACATGCGCCAGCGCTTGCAGGCGGCCCCTTCCAGCGGATCAGGGAGGGAGAAGCGGGCCCCGTACGAGGGGGGCAACTCCCGGCGGAGCCGTTGCACCAGGCGGGAGAGGGCCTCGTCCGGCCCTTCCTCCGGGCCGGGCAGGAGGTGGGCCTCCAGGCCCGCGCCGCTTTCCGCATCCAGCCGTTTCCAGGCCAGCAGCCAGGCCGCCAGATCCGGACCCGTGTGGAAGCGCCAGGCCCAGTTCCCCAGGGCGTGGGTGAGTTCCCTGCGGGCCACGGGGACGCTGCGCTCACGCAGCCAGTCCGCGGGACGGTCTCCCAGGGGCGCCAGGACACCCTGCACCGCCCGGATCATGGGTTCCACCCGCCCATAGGCCAGGTGGGCGGCCACGAAGGCGGCCACTTCCCGGTCCAGCGGGGAGGCATAGGCCAGGACCACGCGGAGGGGGTCGCTCCTGAGGGCCCCGGCGGTGTCGTAGCGGGCGCAAAGGCCATCCAGGCGGGCCTTCAGGGCAGTCGTCGCGGTCGCCATGGCGCCAGTGTCCCAGGATCGCCGGCGGCGATGGCCCGGAAAAAACCCCGCCTCGTGCCTAAAATCACTATGTAGGTGAAGCACTTCCCGATAGTCTGGTGGATGGTGGCCCGTGGCCCCTCTGGAGAAACAACCGCACATGATGAACCTGCGTGGCCTTGGCAACCTGGCGAAGATCCTCGAAGAAGCCGCAAAGCCTGATTCCGTGTTGCGGGAAGACCGTGAAAAGCCGAAGCCGAAGGTTCTCAAGAAGGGCGAGAAGGCCGGGAACATCCGGGTCATCGATCCCAAGCGGAAGGTCTGGTACGAGAAGCGCCTGAAGGAGATCACCGCCAAGGCCGCTCCCGCCGAGGACAGTGCCTCCGGCCCCGTGAGCGCCCCCGTGGTGCCCGCCGCGCCGGCCCTGGCCAAGAACGTGGCCTCCCTGCTGGGCGGCTCCCTGCTGCAGACCCTGGCCGCCGCCAAGGACGCGAAGCCCAAGGCCGAGGGCCAGAAGCGCTCCGAAGCCTGGCGCCGCAAGCCCGGCGAATCGATCTTCTAGGGTTCGACCTGCCCGGTTGGAACGAGGCGGCCTGGCCGCCTCGTTTCCGTGTTGGGGTGGCTTCAGCGCCTCACACCGTGGTGGGCGCCGGCCGGAGGTGTTTCCGGCCGATCCAGGTGGCGGCGAGGGGCCGCTCGAAGCGGCCCTGGCGCAGGTCGCCGACGGTCAGCAGGGCCAGGTCCAGCACGGGCGTGGCGCCATCCAGGGTGCCATCGGCCAGCCGGGCGGCGAGGTCGGCACGGGGCAGGGCGCGGATCCCGTCCGCCAGCCGCACGATCACGGCCTGGGGATCTTCCAGGGCCAAGCCCAGCTTCGCCGTGAGCTGGTTCACGCCGCGCAGCATGCCGTCGATGGCGCAGCCCGAGGGCTGGGCGGCGAGGGTGGGTTCCGCCACGGCCAGGATGCGGCGCTCCAGGAGCGTCCAGGCGCCCTGGTATTGCACGCCCTTGTGCCGCCAGCGCCCGAGCAGGGCCTCCACCTCCGGCGCCAGGACCGCCGCGTCGGCATCGCGCGTCAGGGCCAGCAGCCAGAGCCGGGCCTCGTCGGGCAGGTGGGTGAAGGCGGAGAGGTCGGCTGGGACGGACGTTGAAGCGGGCATGGGCACTCCTGGTGTCGGAACAGTCTATGGGATGCCGGCGATACTGTGGCCATGCCCGCCGTCTGTCACGCCGCGTCCAGGCTTCCGTGACGAAAGTGACGGGCTCCCTCGCGTAAGGTGGAGGACGATGCGCGACACGGCCCTTCTCCTCCTCAACCTCGGCGGTCCCGTGAACCTGGGCCAGGTGGAACCCTTCCTGGCGGCCCTGTTCGGGGACCGGGACCTCATCAAGCTGCCGGGGCCGGCCTGGCTGCAGCCGCCCCTGGCCCGGCTCATCGCCCGCCTGCGGGCCCCCAGCGCCAAGGGCCGCTACGCGGAGATCGGCGGAGGCTCTCCCCTGCTGGCGGAGAGCGCTTACCAGGCTTCGGCGTTGCGGGCGGCCCTGCGCGCGGCGGGCCGGGAGGAGGCCGTGAAGCTCTGCTTCCGCTGCACGGCCCCCCGGGCCAAGGGGCTGCTGCAGGCGCTGAAGCGCCAGGGCATCCGCAAGCTGGTGCCCGTGTCGCTCTATCCCCACGACTGCCGCGCCACCACCGGCTCGAGCCTGCGGGAGCTGGCCACCGAGGCCGCCAAGGCCGGCCTGGAGCTGCTGCCGGGCGTGGACCACTACGCCACGGATCCCGACTACCTGGATGCGCTGGAGCGGCCCCTGCGCGCGGCCCTCCGGGACTTGCCCGGCGCCACGGTGATCTTCAGCGCCCACAGCCTGCCCGTGCGCCAGATCGAGGCCGGCGATCCCTACGAGGAGGAGATCCACGCCACCTGCGATGCCCTCAAGGCCCGCATCGGCGAGCTACCCGGCGGCTACCTGCTGGCCTACCAGAGCCGAACCGGCCCCGTGCGCTGGCTGGAACCGCCGCTGAAGGCGGTGTTGGAGTCCATGGGCGGCAAGGATGTCATCGTGGTGCCCGTGAGCTTCGTCACCGAGCACATCGAGACCCTGCACGAGCTCGACATCGAGTACCGCCACGTGGCCGACCAGGCCGGCATCCGCACCTACCGCCGCGTGGCCCCGCCGGGCACCGACCCTTCGTACATCCGCTGCCTCACCCGCCGCGTCCTGGAGATCCTCCCATGAGCACCCTGATCCTCGGCGGCGGCGTCACCGGTCTGGCCGCGGCCTGGCATCTGCAGCAGCGCGGCGAGGCCGTGGAGGTGTGGGAGTCCGGCGCCACCGTGGGCGGCTGGATGAAGACCCTGCCCTGGGAGGGCGGCCACGTCGAGACGGGCCCCCAGGGCGTGCTGTGGCAGAAGGGCACCGCGGTGGATCGCCTCTTCAGCGCCCTCGACCTGCCCTTCAAGTCGCCGGGCACCGGTGCCCGCTGGGTGGGGAAGGGCGGGCGCCTCATCCCCGTGCCGGCTTCGCCCGTGGGGCTGATGACCTCGCCCCTGATGTCGCTGGGCGCCAAGTTGCGCATGGTGCTGGAGCCCTTCCAGCCCGTGCGGACGGCGGAACCCGAAGAGGGCCTCAGCGCCTTCATCGCGCGCCGCCTGGGCAGGGGGGTGGCCACGGAGCTGCTGCCCGCCATGGTGGCCGGCGTGCTGGCCGCGCCGCCGGAGATCCTCTCCGTGGATGCCATCCCCAAGCTGCGCCAGTGGGAGGCCACGGGCAGCCTGGTGAACGGCATCCGCAAGAGCGGCGTGAGCCACATGGTGGTGCCCGAGGGCGGCATGGGCCAGCTGCCCATCCGGCTGGCCGCCAAGCTGCCCGCGGTGCGCACCGGCCTGCGCGCGGAGCGGCTGGAGGCGCTGCCCGACCGGCGCTGGAAGGTGAGCGGCGGCGGCGAGGTCCGCGAGGCGGACCGGGTGGTGCTGGCCCTCCCGGCCTTCGAGGCCGCCCTGCTGCTGGGTCCGGTGGCCTCCCGGAGCGCCGAGGCCCTGGCGGCCATCCCCTACACCTCGGTGGACCTCTGGCACAGCCGCCACGCACCGCTGCCCGCCCTGAAGGACAGCTTCGGCTTCCTCATCCATCCGCCCGAGGGGAAGGGCTACCTGGGCTCCCTGGTGCCCTCCTGGATGGATCCCCAGAGCGCGCCCGAGGGCGTCATGCAGCTCCGCAGCTTCATCGGCGGCGCCTTCGGCAAGCCCGCCGACCTGGAAGCCTGGGAGGGCATCCACGCCCGCCTGAAGCACTGGATCCCCGCGCTGGGCGAACCCGCGGCCGTGCGGCACGAGCGCGCCGAGCGCGCCATCCCGCGCCCGGAGCTGGGGCACCGCGCCCGCGTGCAGACCGCGCTGGCGGGCCTGCCGGCGGGGCTGGACTGGCTGAGCAACGCGCGGTTCGGACCCGGCGTGCGCGACATCCTGGAAGGCCTGGAGGAGTGGCGCTAGAGCGCCCTCAGGCGCAGAATGGCTCCATCCTTTCCGGAGCTCCCATGCGTCCCAAGCGCCTGCTTCCCTTCCTCGTGGCGGTGCCCCTCGTGCTGGCCGTGGCCTTCGTGGCCCGGGCCCAGGCCGCCAAGGCCAAGGCTCCGGCGGGTCCGGCGACGGCGGAGGTGAAGGTCGGCACCGGCATCGAGAAGATGGAGCTCAAGGGCGAGGCCAAGGCCTTCAAGGTGGCGGCAGGCGCGAAGATCCATGCCTGGACCAAGGTCAGCGGCGCCGCCGATACCACCATCGCGGTGGTGTTCACCAAGGGCGACAAGTCCTCGCGCCAGGAGCTGAAGGTGCCCCGCTCCCCCTATCGCACCCACGCCTACCGCACCTTCCGCATGGGGGACGAAGGTGCCTGGACGGCGAAGGTGCTGGCCGCCGACGGCGCCGAGTTGGGCAAGGCCGAGTTCACGGTCGAGTTCCAGTAGCTCCGCCCCTTCTGGAGTGGCCATGTCCCTCGCCGCCCTGCTCGACGGCCCGCTGCCGGTGGGCGTCTCCATGTGGAAGCTCGCCCAGCCCTGGTGGGAGTTCGTGCTGCGCGGGCTGCTGGTCTACGGCTTCCTGCTGGTCATGCTGCGGCTCACCGGCAAGCGGCAGGTGGGCCAGCTGGCGCCCTTCGACCTCGTGCTGCTGCTGGTGCTGAGCAATGCCGTGCAGAACAGCATGAACGCCGGCGACAACACGGTGGCCGCAGGCTACATCCTGGTGGCCACCCTGCTGGCCGCCAATGGCCTCCTGTCCTGGCTCACCTCCCGCAGCAAGCGGGCGGAGACCCTGCTGGAGGGGCGGCCCCTGATCCTGGTCCACAACGGCGAGCTGGACGAGGCGGTGCTGGCCTCGGAGCGCATCACGCGCCACGAGCTCATGGCCGCGGTGCGCCAGGCGGGGCTCACCGACCTGGCCGATGTGCGGGTGGCGATCCTGGAGACCAACGGCCGGATCAACGTCATTGCCAAAGCGCCGGACAGGGCTTGACGAAACGAATAAAAAGCGAACACTGGGGGCATGACGCCCCTCCTGCCACCCGTGGATGCGCCGCCGCTCTTCGAGGGGCTGCGGGTGGAGCCCGAGGAGGCCCGCTCGATCCTGCGGCCCCAGAAGGACGAGCGGTACGGCTTCGGCTTCGCGCTGAGTCCCTACCGGGGCTGCGGCCATGGCTGCCGCTACTGCTATGTGCGGGAGTACCCCAACACGCTCCACCGGCCCGAGGACTGGGGCGGCTGGGTGGCGCCCAAGCTGAACGCGCCTGAGCTGCTCTGGGCCCAGCGACACAAGCTCCACGAGGCGCGGGTCTTCATGGCCTCGGCCACGGACCCCTACCAGCCCCTGGAGCGCCAGTACCGCCTGAGCCGCCGCTGCCTCGAGGTGCTGCTGCTCTGCCCCACCACCGAGGTGATCGTGCACACCCGCTCGCCCCTGGTGCTGCAGGACCTGGAGCTGCTGAAAGCCTTCGGTGGCCGCCTCACCGTGGGCCTCTCCATCCCCACGGATGACGATACGGTGCGCCAGGTGGTGGAGCCCCACGCCCCGGCGATTCCCAGCCGCTGGGCCGCCGCCGAGCGCCTGGCGGCGGCGGGCATCGCCGTCACCATCGGCGTGGCGCCCCTGCTGGCCGTGCATGACGCCAGGGCCTTCGCCCGCCGGGCCCGGGCCAGCGGCGCCGCCAAGGCATGGGTGGGCGGCTTGCGGCTGCTCAAGCAGGACCCCTTCTACAAGCTGCTGGCTGACCACGGCTGGCTGAAGGTGCTGGATCCCGACTACAAGGAGGGCATCCGGGCGGCCTTCCTCGAGGCCTTCCCGGCCCGGAAGCACACCCGCGAGGCCCGGCCCAGGGCGGAGGCGCCCGCGGCGCCGCCGCCCCCGCGCCAGCCGGGGCTGTTCGACCGCGTGGGATGAGGTCCTCCGGAATCCGGCGGCCGGATGCCGCGGACCGGGAGGCGGACATGGATCTGCTCTGGCAGTGGATGGAGCAGGACCTGGCCCTGGCGGGACGCTCGCCCTTCACCAGGCGGGTGTACCTCTCGGCGGCCCGGGCCTTCGCGGCCTTCCACGGCCGGCATCCCGAGGTCATGGGCCAGGCGGAGGTGCGGGCCTGGGTCGAGCACCTCCGCGGCCGGACCATGAGCCCCCAGCGCTTCCGCCAGCTCCTTTCAGGCCTGGCCTTCCTCTACCGGAAGACCCTGGGCCGGCCCGAGGTCGTCTCCTTCCTCTCCTGGCCCAAGATCCCCCGGAAGCTGCCCGTGGTGCTGAACCTCAAGGAAGTCGCGGCGCTGCTGGAGGCCGTGCCCCACCCGAGCTATCGCATGCTGTTCCGGACCATGGTGGCCACGGGCCTGCGCATCCGCGAGGCCTGCCGTCTCCGGCTCTGCGATCTGGATGCCGCCCGTGGGGTCATCCGCACCGTGGGGAAGGGGGGCCACGAGCGCCAGGTGGCGCTGCCCCGGAACCTCCTCAAGGCCCTCCGCCGCCACTGCCGCGAAACCCGCCCCGTGGCCCCCTGGCTCTTCACCGGCCGCCTGGGTCGGCCCCTGGATCCCGACCATGCCCGCCGGGTCTTCCGCGCCGCGTGCCGGGCCTCGGGCCTGGAGCGGCGGGCCACCCCGCACGCCCTGCGCCACACCTACGCCACCTTCCTGCTGGAGGCCGGGGCCGACCTGCGCGTCATCCAGGCCCTCCTGGGCCACGCCAGCATCCATTCCACCGAGCACTACCTGCGGGTCTCCACCCGCCTGATCGCCCAGGCCCCGAATCCGCTGGATCAGCTGCGGGGATGAGGGAGCGGCCCGCGGAAGGGGGCGGGCCATAGGGTGTCACGCGGTGGCTGGCCCGCTCCCGGGTGGCGTCCTGGGCGGGTCGGCCGACCCGTCACACCGAGTCGTACGCCCGCTCAAGGGCCGCCACATCCAGCTTCACCATGTCCATCATGGCGTCCATGACGGCCTTCACCTTCGCGGGGTTCCCATCGCTGATGAGTTCGACGAATCGCTTCGGGACAATCTGCCAGGTCAGTCCGAACGGGTCCTTGATCCAGCCACATTGCATGGGGGTGGCCCCGGCCTGGAGGAACTGATCCCAGTACTTGTCCACCTCCTCCTGGTCCTCGCAGGCCACGAACAGCGAGAAGCCTTCGGAGAAGGAAAAATAGGAACCGCCGTTGTAGCCCATGAAGGACTGCCCGCCGATGACGAATTCGGCCGAGTTGATGGGGCCATCTTCGCCCGTGCGGGCGACCTTCGTGATCCGGGAGTCCGGGAACGTGGCGCTGTAGAACGCGATGGCGGACTCAAGCTGGTCGTTGAACATCAGGAAGGGGGTTACCTTGCTCATCGGGGCTGTCTCCTTTCATGGATCGCACGACTGGACCGGGCTAGCCATTGTGACCGAGATGGCCGTCCTAGCTGCGCAACACGACCTCTCCGGTTCGTGGGTTTGTGAGGGTCACATTCTCGAGTGCTCGAATTCGCCAAGTCTCATTCTCCTTGGTGAGCACGGCCAGGATCATTGTATCGACTTCGTGCGGTCCGGCAGGATGAGCGGGACCGGTGGTCAAGCGGCTCCAGAAATGAGTGACCACCACTCCAGGAGCAACGTGGGCGACATCGATCAGCTCATTTTCGAGCGTGGAGTCGCGGTAGATCGTTTCATGAATGGGGACATGGAGTGCCACGATTTCGTTGACCCCGCGGACGTAGTGACCAAAGCGGTTTACGAACGTTGCATCTTGATCAAACAATGAACCAAGAGCGGCCATGTCATGGGCGTTCCAGGCCATCTGGAATGCACCAGGAATGTCTTCAGGCCTGCTGATTTGAGGCGTGGAAGCTGGGGCCATGCTTCTCCTGGTTGATTAGGACGCCTAACGAAAGAAGCTAAGCGGCCACGCCTGCACCGAGACGGCGAACGGAGCCGAGATAGCGAAGTGTTGAGAGAGAGCGAAAGGCAATGCAGGCGGGGTCCGACTTGAGCGAGGGGTTAGGCCGAGAACTTGGATTTTGGGTTTGAAGGGCTTGGATTGGATGAACTGCTGGGCGATGACCCAGGGTACCAACCAGGGCGAGACCGCCGAAGCGGGAAATGGTGGGCCACCGCCAAGGGTCAGGTTTCCCGACGCCCGAAGTTGAACAAGAAGTTGTTCAACCAGAATTTCGAAAGAGCGGCCTAACTAGTAAGTTGGACGGTGTCTGGTTTGGGGGGTGGGTTCGTCTAATCGGGGGAGGGGGAGGGGTAAGTATTGGAGGAACCGTGGGGGTATCGGAGCGTTGGGGCTGGATAGGCAGACCGGTGGGGAGCGGATGGAGGCGGGGTTTGGGGGGCGATACCTTGGGTGGCGATGCAGGACTAAATGTTAGGGCGAACTGGGGGCTGGCGGGCGATTCGAATGGATGCGGGACGGGGGGTGGATGGGGTTGAAGGTGCTTGGCAGCTGGCTTTCAGCCGATGCCTGGCAGGCCGCCGGGGGTGGTGCAGGTGGCCTGGACGGGCCATCGGCTTGGTCGAGAGGGGCGAAGGTCCGGATTGGACGATGAATACGATGGATTTCGTCGTTCGCCTAATCAGGGACTGCGAGGCGCTAAGCATTGAAAAGGCCCTGGACCTAGCGAAAGGATAGGCAGATCGGTCGGAGGCGGACGGGAGTCGATGCTCTGGGAACTGTCCGGAGGGGGGAAGGGTGAACCCCGGGGGAGCCTTTCAGGCTGGGATGGTGGGAGAGGCCCGTTCGCCCCCAGGAGGGATTCACCCGGGGCGTACCGAGGGCCTCCGGGCAGGCCCGAGCGCCGAACTGGGCGCCGGCCTTGGGGGGAATGGCGTCTCCTGCAGCCCGTCTGTTGCGCGTTTTGCGCGGATGGAGCCTCCGGGCGGGCGAACGCCTGGCATCCGCGCGCTTCGCCGGGATCAGGGGTCCTGGCGGTTCGCCAGATCGGTTGCCACGGCCACGGGCACGAAGGGGCTGAAGGCCTGCAGGGTGCCTGGCCAGTCGGCCAGGAGGTGGGCGGCGGTGGCGCTGCCGGTCTCGAGGGCGTGGGCCTCCAGGAGGCTGCGGAACGTGGCCTCCTCCTCGGGGCGCCAGGGGATGGCGGCCAGGTAGTCGCGGTTCACGCGGGCCTCGTGGTCGCGGCGCAGGAAGAGGATGCCGCCGGTCATGCCGGCGCCGGCGTTGGCCAGCACCTGGCCCAGGATGGCCACGGCGCCGCGGGTCATGTACTCGCAGGCGTGGTGCCCGGCGCCTTCCACCACGGCGGTGGCGCCGCTGTTGCGCACGCAGAAGCGGTCGCCGGCGAGGCCCCGGGCGAAGAAGCGGCCGGCGGTGGCGCCGTAGAGGGCGCCGTTGCCGAGGATGGCGTTCTCTTCAGGGGTGTAGGTGGACAGCGGACCGGGTCGCAGGACCAGGGTGCCGCCGGACATGGACTTGCCCACGGAGTCGTTGGCCTCGCCCAGCAGCTTCACGTGCAGGCCCTCGGTGAGGAAGGCCCCGAAGCCCTGGCCGGCGCTGCCGTTGAAGGTGATGCGCAGGAGGCCGGGCACTGCGGCGTCGGCGCCGGTGCGGCGGCGCTCGCGGATGCCCTGGGCGATCTCGCCCGAGAGCGTGGCCAGGACGCCGCGGTCCTCGGTGCCGATGGGGAAGGCGAGCGCGTGGTCGCCGCCGTGCTCGAGGAAGGGCCGGGCGGCGGCCACCAGCTGCTGGTTGAGCTGGCCCACGCCCTCGGGGATGACCACGATGGGCTCGCCCGCCTCCGGGGCCGGCGGCGCCTCCAGGAAGGCGGAGAGGTCCAGCTTCCGGTCGTGCACGAAGGTGGCGTGGGCGGGGGCGATGGTCAGCAGGTCGGTGCGGTCCTGCAGGTCGGCCAAGCTGCCGAGGCCCAGGGCGGCCAGGTGGCGGCGCGCGTCTTCGGCGAGGTGGGTCAGCATGCGCAGGACCGCCTCGGGGCTGCCCGTGTAGCGGGCCTTGAACTTGGGATCGTGGGTGGCGATGCCCGCCGGGCAGGTGTTCTTCTCGCAGATGCGGGCCATCATGCAGCCCTCGGCCACCAGCAGGAGCTTGCCGAACTCGAAGCCCTGGGCGCCCAGGATGGCGGCCGTGACGATGTCCTTGCCCGTGAGCAGGCCGCCGTCCACCCGCAGCTCGACCTGGTCGCGCAGGCGGTTCTCGCGCAGGGCCCGGTGGGCCTCGATGAGCCCGAACTCCCAGGGCAGGCCCGCGTGCTTCATGGAGCCCAGGGTGGCCGCGCCGGTGCCGCCGTCGCCCCCGGCGATGTAGATGATGTCGGCGCCCGCCTTGGCCACGCCCATGGCGATGGTGCCGATGCCCGTGCCCGAGACCAGCTTCACGCTGATGCGGGCGGCGGGGTGCACCTGCTTCAGCTCGTAGATGAGCTCTTTCAGGTCCTCGATGCTGTAGATGTCATGGAGGGGCGGTGGGGAGATGAGGTCCACGCCGGGCAGGGAGAAGCGGGCCCGGGCGATGGTGGCGTCCACCTTCACCTTCATGAGCTGGCCGCCCTCGCCGGGCTTGGCGCCCTGGGCCACCTTGATCTGGATCTCCTGGCCCGAGACCAGGTACTCGGCCGTGACGCCGAAGCGGGCCGAGGCCACCTGCTTGGTGCTGGCCGTGAGGCCGTCGGTCCAGTAGAAGGGGTTCTCGCCACCCTCGCCGCTGTTGCTGCGGCCGCCCGCGGCCTCCATGGCCAGGATGAGGTCGCGCTGGCTCTCGGCGCTCACGGCGCCGAAGGACATGGCGCCCGCACCGAAGCGGGCCAGGATCTCGGAGCGGGGCTCGACCCCGGCCAGGGGCAGGGGCGCGGCGGCTTCGCGGAAGGCCAGCAGGTGGCGGGGGTTGATGGGCTCGTCCGCCTTGAGGGAGGCCAGGTACTCGCGGTAGAGCCCGGCGGCCTCGGGCGAATCGGGATCCAGGGCCACCAGCTTGTGGACGAGGCGGGAGCGCGCGGTGGTCATGCCGTGCTTCTCGCCCTCCTCGGCCTTGCCGGATTCCCGGAACTGGTGCGTGTGGAGCAGCTTGTCCGCGAAGCCGGACTGGGCGGCGAACCCGGTCTTCAGCAGCACGTCGCCGGCCAGCTCCTCGTAGCCGATGCCGCCGATGGGGCTGGCGTGGCCGGGGAAGAAGATCTCCATGAGCTCGGGGCCCAGGCCCACGGCGGTGAAGAGCTTGGCGCTCATGTAGCTCTGAACCACGGAGATGCCGCACTTGGCCATGATCTTGAGCAGGCCCGACTCCAGGGCGGCGATGAGGTTCTGCTCGCGCTGGTCTGGCGTGAGGTGGGCGAAGCTGGGGTGCTCGTCCCGGCGGGCGATCTCCAGGGCCAGGGCGGGGCAGACCGCCGAGGCGCCGAAGCTGATGAGGGCCGCCACGTGGTGGGAGGTGCGGGCCTCCGAGGTCTGCATGACGATGGAGGCGTTCAGGCGCAGGCCCGACTCGTTGAGCGTGTGCACCACGGCCCGGAGGGCGATGAGCCCCGGGATGGGCGGCTGCTCCACGGTGGCCTCCTGGTCGCTCAGGATGATCACGGTGGTGCCGGTCTCCACGGCGTGGCGCACATCGGCGGCCAGCTGCTCGATGGCGGCATGGAAGCCGCGGATGCCGTCCGCCCGCCGGAACAGCATGGGGAAGCTGCGGGGGATGATCTGGGATTCCGAGGGCCGCAGCGTCTGCATGCGGTTGAGGAAGCGCATCTGCCCCAGGTCGAGGATGGGGCGCGGCAGCTCCAGGGCCTCGTTCAGGGGCACCAGGTCCTTGGGGAAGAAGATGTTCGGCGCCCGGCCCAGGAACACGCGCAGGTCGGTGATGTTGCCCTCGCGGAGGTAGTCCAGGGGCGGGTTCGTGACCTGGGCGAAGTGCTGGTAGAAGTAGTCGAAGAAGGGCCGGGGCTGGGAGGAGAAGACATTGGGCCGGGCCGTGTCGCCCATGGAGCCGATGGCTTCCTTCCCCGTGGCCACCATGGGGTAGATCATCTTCTCCAGTTCCTCGCGGGAGCAGGTGAAGAGGGTCTTGCGGAAGACGGTGACGGGGCCGGCGGGGGCCTGCTCCTCCGGCAGCGTGCCGATGGGCGTGGCGCGGGGATCGAAGGCCGCGTAGCGGTTCTCGCGGGACTGGCTGGCGTCGCGGAAGTTCACCTTGCCCGTGGCCAGGTTCAGCTTCACGCCCGTGCCGGCGTAGACGATGCCCTTCTTCTCGACGCGGGCCTCGTCCACCGGGAAGGCGCCGGCCTCGGAGGCGAGGATGAAGCGGTCGTCGGTGAGGGTCCACCGGGCGGGGCGGAAGCCGTTGCGGTCGAGGCGGGCGCCCACGGTGATGCCGTCGGAGAACATGATGATGGCCGGACCGTCCCAGGGCTCCATGGCCCGGCTCCAGAAGGTGTAGAAGTCGTTCTGCCCCTCCGCCGGGGGCATCATGATGGCGAGGATGTCCTCCATGTTCGGGATGCTGCTGCGGTAGAGCAGGGCCTCGGCGATCTCGTTGAGGCTGCCGGAATCACTGATGGAGCCGTGGGTGACCAGCTGGTCGGCCTTGAGCCCGATGGACATCTCGCGGGAGATGGCGCGGGAGCGGTTGCCGGCGATGGTGTTGATCTCGCCGTTGTGGGCGATGAGACGGAACGGCTGGGCCTTGTCCCAGGAGGTGCGGGTGTTGGTGCTGAAGCGGCGGTGGATCAGCGCGAAGCGCGTGACGTAGCGCGGGTCCCGCAGGTCGAGGTAGAAGCGGTCCAGGTCCTCGGAGCGGGTGAGGGCCTTGTAGACGATGGTGCGGGCGGACAGCGAGGCGAAGAAGAACTCGTTGCGGATGCCGGCTTCGGACAGCTTGGTGCGCAGCACCTGCTTGGCGTTGTAGAGCAGCTTTTCGAAGGAGGCGTCGGTGCGGCAGTGGGCGGGCCGCCGGATGATGGCGTGGCGCAGGGCGGGCAGGGTGCGGCGGGCGTCCTCGCCCAGCACGGCCGGGTTGACGGGCACCTCCCGGAAGGCCAGCACCTTGAGGTCGAAGAAGTCGAAGGTGGCCCGGAAGATGGAGAGGGCCTCCTGCAGGCGCAGCAGGTCCGGCGGCGCCAGCAGGCTGGCCACGGCGATCTCGCCGGGCCGGTAGCCCAGCAGGTCGAAGGGGATGTCGGTCATGACGCCGGCACCGTCGCTGGACACCTGGTCCGCGGCGCAGCCGCCCCGGTGCTCCACGCAGCGCAGGGCGTGGAGGGCATCCTTGAGGATCTGGTGGCAGGCCTCGCCGGTGCGGCTGGCGATGAAGCCAACCCCGCACGCATCGTGCTCGTTCCGGGCTGCTCCGCGCATCGGATGTCCTTCGGGATGGGAAGCAGAGTACCCCGAAAGCCGGGCCTATGGGATCCCAAGACTTGCTTATGCCACCGCCCCGACCCTGTGGGAGACTGGTTCCGTCATGACCACCCTCGCCCTCAAATACCGCCCCCGCCTCCTGTCCGACCTCGTGGGGCAGGAGGGCAGCGTGAAGGCCCTGGCCAACGCCCTGAAGCGGGCCAAGGAGAGCGGCCGGATCCACCAGGCCTACCTCTTCGCGGGCGTGCGCGGCACGGGCAAGACCAGCACGGCCCGCATCCTGGCCCGGGCCCTGAACTGCGCCGAGGGCCCCACGGCCACCCCCTGCGGCGTCTGCGATCCCTGCCGGGCCGCGGAACAGCCCGACAGCAGCCTGGACATCGTCGAGATCGACGCCGCCAGCCGCGCCTCCGTGGCCGACGCCCGGGCCCTTCGGGAGCAGGTGCAGACCCGGCCCGCCTTCTGCCGCTATCGCGTCTACATCATCGACGAAGTGCACATGCTCAGCACCGAGGCCTTCAACGCCCTGCTGAAGGTCATCGAGGAGCCGCCGCCCCACGCCATCTTCGTGCTGGCCACCACCGAGCTGCAGGATGTGCCCGACACCATCAAGAGCCGGGTGCAGATCTTCCCCTTCCGCCTCATCCCCGTGGGCCTCATCGAGGGCCGCCTGAAGCACGTCTGCGAGCAGGAGGGCGTCGCCTTCGAGGGCGGGAGCCTCCGCCTGGTGGCCGAGGCGGGGCAGGGCTCCATGCGCGACGCGCTCACCATCCTCGACCGCGTCATCTCGGCCGGGGACGGCCAGGTTCAGGAAGAGGCCGTCCGCGAGCAGCTGGGCATCGTCAGCGCACACCTGGTGCAGGGCGTGATGTCCGCCCTGGCCATCGGCGATTCGGCGGCCCTGGTGGAATCCTGCCGTGAGCTGGCGGAGCAGGGCGCCGACTGGGCTACCTTCTGGCGGGAGCTGGTGCTGGCTTTCCGGGATCGGCTTGAGCAGGAAGCCCGATCCAACCGCGGGCCCCAGGAGCTGCTGCGCTGGTCCCGGATGCTGAACCTGCTGCTGAGCCGGGAACGGGATCTGCGGGACAGCAGCCTGCCCCGGGTGGTGGTGGAGCTGGCCCTCATCACCGCCGCCCAGCTGCCCCATCTCGCGCCCCTGGATGCCCTGGTGTCCGGCGCGGCGTCCCGGCCGGCCAGTCCACCGCCGGTCCCTCCTAAGGCCCCCCAGGTCGCGCCGGCGCCTGAGGGGCCTCGCCGGCCGGCCCCGCCTGTGCCTGCGCCCCCGCTGGCGCACACGCCCCCGCCGTCATCCGCCCCGTCATCCGCTGCCGAGGCCCCCGCGTCGAGGCCCCACCGGGTGCCCACCACCCCCGACCAGCTGCGTGCCGCCTGCACCGAGGCCCTGCGGCAGGCGCCCGGCCTGCGCGGCCTGGCCACGGCGCCCCAGCTGGCCTCGGACCTGCGCTGGGAGGCGCCCACCCTCCGCTTCCGCTTCCCGGGCAATGTGCGCCAGACCCTGCAGGACTTCGAGCGGGAGAAGGCCAGCCCCCACCTCCTGGCGGCCCTGGCGGCGGTGCTGCCGGGCATGCAGGCCATTGAGGTGGCCTTCGAGGATGGGGAGGGCGTGACCGCGCCGGAGCGCCCCGAGGATCGCCTCCGCCGCGAACCGGCCTTCCAGGAGCTGCTGCGCTTCACGGGAGGCGAAGTGCTGGAGATCCGCCGCGAGGGCTGAGGGAGATGACCGGCTCAGCCGCCCGACACCGGCGGCATGAGGGCCACTTCATCGCCGTCCCGCAGGGGCGTGGCGCGGTCGGCGAAGCTCTGGTTGACGGCCAGCAGGGCCTCCGGGGGCAGGGCGGCCAAGCGGGAATCGAGCAGCAGGTCGCCCAGGGTGGGCGCCCAGGGGAGGCTCAGCTCGCTGAAACCCAGCAGGGCCCGGTACCGCGCGAAGGCCTTCACCGTGATCATGGGCAGCTCCTTGTGCTCCGGGCCAAACCTACTTGGGACTCCAGGTGTGCCGGATCTCCCCGGAGGGGTTGATCCCGGCATCGCCGCCCTTGCTGGCGCCGAGCTGGAGGATGAGGTTGCCGAAGCGCCACTCCACCTGGCCGGAGGTGATGTTCAGCTCGCCGCTCTTCTTGTGGGAGACGACGAAGGCGCTGCGCTGGCCCAGCAGGCTCACGCTCTTGCCCAGGGTCACCTCGGTCTCGGTGCTGCCCAGGGTCGTGGTGCGCACGGCCACGTTCACCCGGTCCAGGCCCAGGGTCCGGCGCAGCTGCTCCTGGAAGGGCGCGAAGGCGAGGGTGGTGATGAGTCCGGAGCCGGCGCTGGCGAGGCCGGAGGTGATGGCCCCCTGGGTGGCCCCGGAGGTGCCGCCGGCGGTGCCCACATTGGCCACGTTGCCGGGGTTGATCAGGATGGCCACGATCTCGTCCTGCCGCAGGCTGGGGGTGGAGGTGGGCACGATGGTGAGGTTGCTCAGCGTGCCCCGGATGTCGAGGTTCACGGTGTAGCCGGGAATGGAGCTCACGCTGCCCTGCATGGCGATGACCGGGTCGAGGGCGCGCAACTCGGAGAAGCTCAGGGAGCCCCGGTCCACCACCATGTCGCCGGCGGGGAAGATGTTGGTGACCCGGCCCCCGGCCTGGAAGACCAGGGTGCCCTTGGGCACCGGGTGGCCCAGGGTGCCGAGCACCTGGAAGGGGCCGTCGGTGCGGCCTTCGAGCTTCAGGAGGTTGGTGTCGAAACTCCAGGGCGTCCGCAGGTCCAGCTCCAGGTCGAGGCGGATGCGCTCCAGGGGATCGTCCAGCTCCAGGCCGGTGAGGCCGCCGCTGTCGCTGAGGGCGCTGCGCAGGATCAGGTCCGACAGCTTCACCTCGCTCTGGTAGCTGAGGCGGTCCGCCCGCAGCCGGCCCTTGAGCAGGCCGCCCTCCTCCGTGCCGGTCAGGTTCGCCTCGAGGGTGCCCTGGAGGTCCAGGCCATCGGGCACGTCGCGCAGCTGGAAGTTCGCAAGCCCGGCCTTGAGGGCGTAGGTGTCCAGCCCGCCCTGGCGCCAGGTGATGGCGCCGCTGGCCTTGAGCTCGCCGTGGGCCAGGGTGCCGCGCACCGGGCGGTCCTCGGCGATGGTGACCGTCCGGTCCTTGAGCACCACCTCGGCCTGGATGTCCTCGGCACCCTGGTAGCCCCGCAGGTTCATGCGCCCCTTGTCCAGGGAGACCACGCCGTCCAGGAGCGGTTCCAGGTAGGTGCCGTGGGCCAGCGTGTCGAAGCGGCTCGTGCCCTGGACGGTCAGCTCGGAAAGCAGGCTGTAGTCGTCCACCTCCATGAACCGGTCGAGGATGGCCTTCATGTGCGCCAGATCCGCCGACCCCTGCACCTTGAGGGCCAGGGGCGCCGAGGCGGAGAAGGGGACGGTGCCCGAGAGGCGCACCTGGGCCGCCTGGGCGTTCACCCCGCCCACCGGCCCCCGGGCGCCGCCCTCCAGGCTCAGGTCCACGGAGGCGCCGAGCGCGTTGCCGCGGAGCATGGAGGCACCGGTCTGGTGCAGCTCGAACGCGCCGAATTGGGCGGCGAGCCGATCCAGGGAGCCGCTCCAGGCCAGGTCCCGGCCGTTCGTCCAGCGGCCCTGGGCCGTGGCGGACAGGGTCAGGTCCTCCAGGAGGTCATCGGTCAGGCCCCGGGCCAGCAGCTCGGTCCGGGCGCTCTCGGGGGAGATCCTGAGTTTCAGCCCGCCCACCAGATCCGGCCCCGCCTGGCGGCCCCGGGCTTCCAGCAGGGGACTGGGCATGCCCTCCATGCCCAGCTGGCCTTCGAGGGCGCCCCGGTCCAGGGAGACCCGGCCCTGGAGCCCCTCCACGCTGCGATCTCCGAAAAAGAGGCGGCCCCGGCTCAGCTGGATCCGCCCCTGGGGCAGGTCGTAGCCGCCGAAGGGGGCGGTGATGGGACCCAGGAGCCGGGCCTCCGCCTGGGCCTGGATCCGGGGGCCGGGCAGGGCCAGGAGCTGGGAGTCCAGGCGGCCGCCCAGCTCCACCCACCAGGTCCAGCGCTGGAAGTCCATGTCAGCCTGCCCCTGGAGGGCCAGGGCGCCTTCCGGAGGGGCCTCCCCTCGGCCGAGCAGGTCGAGGCGCTCCGCCACCCGGACCCCCCTGAGGGACATCTGGAGGGCCTCGATGTCCATGGAGAAGTCCCCAGAAGCCGCTGGAATCTTGATTCCGTAAGCTTCACCCTGTTCGACTTGGGCGGATCCATACATGAGAAGGTGATCGTACGGTCCGTGGAGCCGCACCCAGCCGCTGCCGAGGCCCGTGAGGGGGAGGTCCTGCCCGGCCTCGTCCTTGAGGTCGGCGGCCCGCAGGCCCTCGGCCACGGGCAGCCGCTGGGCGGTGTAGCACATGTCCATCTGGGGCTGCCCGGGGGCGGTCCTGGCCCAGGTGAGCCAGAGGTCTCCGCCGCCGGTCCCCTGGTCCTTGGTGAGCTCGATGTTCCTGATCCGGAGGTCGGAACCGCGGATCTCCACCACCTTGGCCAGCACCCGATCGGCCCGGGCCCCGTGCCAGCGGGGATGGTCCACCTGGCCAGAGCCATCCAGCTCCAGGCCCTTGGCCCGGCTCCACCGCACCTTGGCCTGGGCGCTGGTCTGTCCCTCCATGTCCAGGGTGACGATCTGCCAGGCCTGAAGGGTCCGGGCGACCTGGTTCGCGTCCACGCCGGTGCGGCCTTCGCCCTCCAGCTGGACCAGGCCCCGGGCATCCAGGGTGGCCCAACCCGCCCCGTCGAGCTTCAGGGTGTCCAGGTCCAGCTTCAGGCGATCCAGGGAAGCCCTTCCCCGGTTCAGGCTGGCCGACAGGCCCCCGGCCTCCCGGCCGTTCTGGGAGAGGTCCATCTGGAGGGTGGCCTGCCAATGGTCCAGGCGATCGAGCGGCAGGCCCGGCTGCGGACCTTGGACCTGGCCTGTGACATGCGCCTGGGCGCCCCGGAATTCCTGCACCCGCAGGGCCGCGCCGAGAGCCTCCAGGTCGATGCCCTTGCCCTGGAGGCCAAGCTGCAGAGGGGCGGTGCGGGACCAGCTGCCCTGGACCTCGAGGTCGCCCTGGGGAGAGGTCCAGCGCAGGTGGTCCAGCCTGGCCTGATCCAGGGTGCCGCCGCCCTTGGCGGCCAGGTTGCCGGGGACGAAGGCGGCCAGGCCTGGGCGCAGGTCCTGGCCTTCGGCCGAGAAGGTCCAGACGGGGTGGGCCAGGGAGCCCTGGAGGGTGCCCAAGAGGTCGAGGGTGCCCGCGAGGGGTGGCTTGGCGGCGCCGCCCCAGCGGCCGGCCTGGGCCAGATCCACCAGGCCGGACAGGCGGGCCTCCACGCGCTCGGCGGCTGCGGGCGTCTTCGACTCGTAGCGGCCGAGGAGGCGGACCTGGCTCTCGCCGAGCCGGAGGTAGGCCTCGTGCAGCACCAGGGCGGGTTCGGACACCTCGCCATGGAGGTCCAGGCGGCCCTTCTCCCAGCCCCGGGGGCTTTTCACGGCCAATTGGGCTCCGGCCAGCTCGACGCGCAGGTGGTTGGGCCCCAGGCCCGTGGCCTTGGCCTCGAAGAGGCAGCTCAGGGCGGGGATCCCCCGCAGGGGCTCGGGGACCTCGACCTGGCCGCCCGTCAGGCTGAAGCTGTCCAGCCGGAACTGGGGCAGGGGGCCCTTCCGGGGCGGGTGCTCCTTGAGCTTGATCGCGGCCAGACCTGACGCCGTGAGCCGCAGGTGGGGCTGCTCCACCTGGACGCGGTAGATGCGGCGGGTGGGCCCCAGGAGGGACCACAGGTCGGCGCGGGCTTCGAGGCGCCGGATGGTGAGCAGGTCGCCGCCCAGCTGGATGTCGTGGAGCACCAGGGAGCCCAGCATGGGATGGAGCTCGATGCGGCCGATGGCCAGGGGGAGCCCCGTCTCCTCACGGACCAGCGCATCGGCCCGGCCCACCACCCAGCGCAGGACGGCCGGCCTGGACGCGATCCAGGGGGTCACGGTGGCCAGGGTGGCGCCACCGACCAGGGCGTAGGAGACGCGGCGAACCCAACGCCTGCGCCAGAGGCTGCGCACCGCGTCCTTGGCGGAAGGCCAGGTCATGTGGCCGGTTCGCCGCAGTTGGGGCACTTCATGGCCATGCGGGGCAGCTGCCGGTAGCAGAAGCGGCAGAGCCTGGACTGGGTGGCGGCCCGCAGGGTGGGGTGGGGCCCGGAGGTGGAGGTGGACAGCACGGCGGTGCCCAGCGGGCGGGTCTCCCGGGCCACGTTGTCCTTGAGCCGGCGGAGGGCCTCCAGGAGGGCCTGGGCGGAGAGGTAGCGCTCGCCCAGGTTCACGGCCAGGGCCTTCATCACCACCTCGGAGAAGGCCTTGGGCACGATGGGGTTCCGCAGGTGCGGCGCCACGATCTGCTGGGTGGTGAAGGCCTGGGCGATCTTCAGGGGGTCCGCGTCGTAGAAGGGCACGGTGCCCGTCAGCATCTCGTAGAGGGTGATGCCCAGGGACCAGAGGTCGGACTGGAACACGGCCCGGCCCCTGAAGTGCTCGGGGGCCATGTACGGGGGCGAGCCGATGCGGGTGGGCGCGTAGGGCACATGCTGGAGCTCAAGCACGCGGGAGGTGCCGAAATCAGTGACCTTGGCCACGCCCTCGCGGTTCACCAGGATGTTGGCGGGGCGCAGGTCGCGGTGGAGGATTTGGTGGCCATGGGCGAAGGCGATGGCGCAGCAGACATCGATGCCGATCTCCAGCGCCCGGGTGGGCGGCAGGGCGCGCTCGCGGCGGATGAGCCGGTCCAGCCCCTCGCCCTCCACGTATTCCAGCACCATGAAGAAGATGCCGTTCTTCCGCTCGACGGTGATGAGCTCGACGATGTTGGGGTGCTTCAGGCCCGCCATGATGCGGGGCTCCTTCAGCAGGTCGACGATCTCCTCCTGCTGCTGATGCGGCACCTTGAGCGCCACCTTGCGGTTCACCCAGGTGTCCATGGCCAGGTACACCGCCCCGAAACCGCCGGAACCCAGGCGGTCCAGGATCTGGTATTTGCCCAGCGTCTGGTCCTTGGAAAGCACGAGTGATGGCTCCAAATCGATGGGTTCAGGATGACCGAAAAAGCCCCGCCGAGGCGGGGCTTTTTCGGGTGGCTGGATCGGGTATCAGCCCAGGAAGGCTTTCAGCGTCTTGGAGTAGCGCGGGTGGCGAATTTTCCTCAAGGCCTTGGACTCGATCTGGCGGATGCGCTCACGGGTGACGGCGAACTCGCTGCCCACTTCCTCCAGCGTGTGCTCGGAGCCATCGTCGCCCACGCCGAAGCGCATGCGGAGGACGCGCTCTTCGCGCTCGCTGAGGGTGTTGAGGACGTTGCGGACGGTCTCCTTGAGGCGCTGCTGCACGACCTGCTCCACGGGGGAGACCACGGTCTTGTCCTCGATGAAATCGCCAAGGTGCGAATCCTCCTCCTCGCCGATGGGCGTTTCGAGGGAGATGGGCTCCTGGGCGATCTTCATCACCTTGCGGACCTTGCCGACGGGCATGTCCATGGCGTGGGCAATCTCCTCGCTGGAGGGTTCCCGGCCCAGCTTCTGCACCAGCTCGCGCTGGGTGCGGATGAGCTTGTTGATGGTCTCGATCATGTGCACCGGGATGCGGATGGTGCGCGCCTGGTCCGCGATGGCGCGGGTGATGGCCTGGCGGATCCACCAGGTGGCGTAGGTGGAGAACTTGAAGCCGCGGCTGTACTCGAACTTGTCCACGGCCTTCATGAGCCCGATGTTGCCCTCCTGGATGAGATCCAGGAACTGCAGGCCGCGGTTGGTGTAGCGCTTGGCGATGCTGACCACGAGGCGCAGGTTGGCTTCGATGAGCTCGGCCTTGGCGGCGCGGCTGATGCTCTCGGCGCCCTTGAGGCTGTTGAAGTCCTTGTGGAACTGCTCGCTGGTGGTCTCGTACTTGATGAAGAAGTCGGCCAGCGTCTTCTCGATGTGGGCCAGCTCATCCTTGTACTTGTCCTTCAGCTTGGCGAAGGCGGGATTCTTGAGGCGGTCCCGCAGCTCGCGGCACTTGCGCTCGCCGGCCATGACCTGGCTGTGCTGGTGGGTGATGCGGTCGATGAGGCGGGTGACAGCCAGGCTGTTGAGGCCCAGCTTGCGGATCTGCCGGGACAGCCGGCCGCGGGCCACGAGGATCTCGCGCCCCAGCTTGCGGCGCTTGGGCAGGGTCTTGGCGCCGGCATCCACCTGCACCTTGAGCTCCAGCAGGTCCTGCAGGGCCTGGTCGTAGACCAGCAGCTTCTCGAACTGGTGGTGCACGTGCTGGGTGGCCGAGGTGCTCTCGGCATCCTCATCGTCATCCACCTCGTCGGAAAGACCCACGACCTCGCGGATCTTGCCGGGATTCTCCTTCAGCATGCGGCCGATGTCGATGAGCAGGCTGGCTGCCAGGCGGCTGCGGGAGAGGGCGCGCATGACGCTGCGGACGCCCACTTCGATGCGCTTGGCGATCTCGACCTCGTCCTCGCGCTTGAGGAGGGGCACCGTGCCCATCTCCTTGAGGTACATCCGGACGGGATCGTTGAACTTGTCGCTGTCGGGGCTGTCGATCTCGACTTCGAGATCCTTGTCGCCCTTGCCGCCGCCCTCGACCAGGACGAATTCGGGCTCGATGGCTTCGCGGGCCGCCTGGGCCTCTTCCTCGGTGGCGCCGATGCCCACACCCAGCCGCGCGAACAGAGCCATGACCGTCTCCAGGTCCGCAGGACTGGAGGCGGTGTTGGGGAGGAAGTCATTCAGCTGGTCGACCAGCAGGAATCCGTTTTTCCTTCCGATGGAGATCAGGGCTTTGGTCAGGGTGTAGTAGGTATCTAGGTGCGGCGTCGGAACCATTCGTACCTCAAAGAGCGCTGCGATCATCGGACCGGGGGACCCGGGGGCCGAGGGATATGCACAGTTCGGCCAATGTACCGGCCGAATCCGGAACTTTTCAGTATACGGAATCTACGGTTTCAGGCAAGGGCCGGGCTCAGCGGGGGCCCCTCCGGCGGCGGGACAGCTCCTTCTGGCGGACCAGGAGGTCGTTCTGCCTCGCCATGACCCGGTTCATCAGGGCGGCGTCCACCATGGTGGCGGGATCCTGCAGGAGGCGGTTGTTGGCCTGGAGTTCCCGATCCAGGTAGCGCCCCTCGAGCCGGGCGAAGAGGGCGTCGGCATCCCGGCCCGCCTCGTCCTGGCGGCTGGCCAGGGCCTCCAGGTGGCGGAGGGCCGCCACCACGCCCTCGGGCAGCAAGCTGACCTCGCCTTCCGCATCCAGCAGGGCCTGAAGGAGGGGGGCGCCCTGCAGGCTCTCCCACCAGGCCGGGGGAACCTCCTGGACCCGGCGCCAGTGGCCCGCGGTGCTGAGCAGCAGCAGGGGGCGGATCAGGTCGTCCAGCTCCGGCAGACCCGGGGACACGGGGGCCTCCGCCTCCTGGGGCCGGGTGGAGACGGCCCGCCCTTTCACAGCACGGTCCAGCTCCTGCAGGGGCACCTGCAGCTGGTGGGCCAGGCTGGCGAAGAGATCCCGGGATTCCGTGGTGCGGGGCAGGTAGGGCAGGAAGTCCAGCAGGTCCTTGAAGGCGCCCATGCGGTCGGTGATGCGCCGAAGGTCCTTGCCTTCCATGGCGCGGTCCACCATGAAGGCGGTCCAGTCCGGGGCGGCCCGCAGCAGCTCCCGGAAGGCGTCACCGCCCAGCTTGAGGCACCATGTATCGGGATCCTCGCCCTGGGGCAGCTCCAGCAGGCGCACCTCGAAGCCCAGGGGCAGGGCCAGGCGCAGGCTCTTCTCCATGGCCCGCCGGCCGGCCGAGTCGCCGTCGAAGCAGAGGATGACCCGGCGCGTGAACCGGCCCAGGGCCTTCAGGTGCTCCTCGGTGAGGGCCGTGCCCAGGGGCGCCACCGCCTGATGAATGCCGTGCTGGTGCAGCTGCAGCACGTCGAAATAGCCTTCCACCACCAGGGCCCCATCCTTCATGGCGCCCTTGGCGCGGTGGAAGCCGAAGAGGGTGCCGCCCTTGTGGAAGAGGGGCGTGTCGCGGGTGTTGAGGTACTTGGGCTGGCCTTCGCCCATGATGCGGCCGCCGAAGGCCACCACGCGGCCGCGGGCATCGTGGATGGGGATGGTCAGTCGGTTGCGCAGGAAGTCGATCTGGGTGCCCCGCTCGCTGCGGCTGGCCAGGCCCGCCTGCTCCAGCAGCTCGCCCGAGAAATTCAGGCCCCGCAGGTGGTTCACCAGCGAATCCCAGGCATCGGGGGCCATGCCGAAGCCGGCTTCGGCCAGGAAGGCGCCCTCGTAGCCACGGTCGCGGAGGTAGGTCCGTGCGCCCTCGTGGCGGGTGAGCTGGGTTTCGAAGAACGCCTGGGCGGCCTCCAGGGCGGCGCGCATGCGGGTTTCGAGGTCGACTTCAGCCGAGGGCCGCTCCCGGCGCTGGGGCAGGTCGATGCCTGCGGCCCGGGCCAGCTGCTCCAGGGCCTCGGGGAAGGTCATGCCCTCGCGTTCCATGAGCCAGGCGAACGCATCGCCGTGCTTGCCGCAGCCGAAGCAGTGGTAGAAGCCCCGGTTGGCCACCACCTGGAAGCTTGGGCTGCGTTCCGCATGGAAGGGGCAGAGGCCCACGTGGGCCGAGCCCTGCTTGCGCAGCTTGACCGCCGAGCCCACCAGGGCCAGCAGGTCCGTCGCGTCCCGGACGCGCTCGACGATTTCGCGGTCACGCATGCTCCAGGCATAACACGAGACCGGGCCCGGATCGAGGACTCGTGGCATGCTTGAGGATTCGCACGGCGGAGCCCCATGACCCAGCTGCTTGATACGATCCTGCTTTTCAGCCTGCCCGCCTCGGGCAAGTCGGAGGTGCGCCGCTACCTGGCCAGCCTCACGCCGGACCAGTGCCGGAACGACTTCCACATGGGACCCACGCTGCAGCTGGACGACTACCCCTACGTCCACCTCATGCACCGCATCGATGACGAGCTGAAGGCCAACGGTCTGGGCTACGCCTACTACCATGGCCCCAGCCGCCCCTTCCGCGACAACTGGACCTGGGCCGTGCTCATCGAGCTGCTGAACGAGGACCACGCAAACCTCATGGCCAGCCGCCAGACGGAGGTCCCCAGCGCCGCCCAGCACCTCTTCGACCGGTTGGACGCCGCCCACGCCAAGGTGGGCCTGTCCCAGCCCCTGGGCGACATCCCTCACCGCATCCGGGTGCGCATGGCCGAAGCCCTGGAGGCCGAGTGCCGGGCCGAGCTGGACGCGCTGAACCGCCAGAATGCCCAGGACAAGGCGGGCCGCACCCTGGTCATCGAGGCCGCCCGGGGGGGTGCCCATGGCTCCGCCTTCCCCCTGTGCCCGCCCCATGGCTATGACACCGCCTTCCAGACGCTGGACCCCGCGATCCTGGCGAAGGCCTCCGTGCTGTACGTCTGGGTGGATCCCGCCGAGAGCCGCCGCAAGAACATCGAGCGGGGCCGGCCCAATGGCCAGGGCAGCATCCTGCACCACAGCGTCCCCATGGAGGTGATGCTGGGCCAGTACGGCACGGACGACATGGGCTGGCTCATGGAGCAGAGCGACCGTCCCGGCACGATCCGCGTGGAGCGCATCGTCCAGGCCGGTGATCGCTACGAGACGAAGGTCTACCACCTGCCCGTGGCCCGCTTCGACAACCGCGGCGACCTCACCACCTTCGTCCGTGAGGACCAGACGCTCTGGAAGCCCGCCGACGTGCAGGCCATCCACGGCGGCCTCAAGGCGGCCTTCGACCAGCTGGCGAAGTAATTCGGCCATCACCCACCGATTTCACCGATTCACGTCGGCACCAGAAGGCGTTGAATCGGTGAAATCAGGACCATCCGCGAGTGGGATTCGCTTCAGTGCGCCCCGGCGCCCGCCTTGGCGTTCCAGATGCGGGTCATGATGAAGGCGCCGATGAGGCTGAAGGGGATGATGGCGCCCACCCAGACCCAGGCGTGGGCGGGCTGGTGGCCGTGGGCGCCCGCCCCGGCCAGGGCCAGCGGCGTTCCGTCCCAGCCATAGGTCTTGAGGATCCAGCCCAGGCCGAAGCCCGTGAGGCCCGAACCGATGTACTGGATGCCGTCCAGGGCGCCGGCCACGGAGGCCGCGGCCTTGCGGCCGCCGAAATCCATGCTGGCCGTGCCGCTCAGCATGCCGTGCACGCCGAAGATGAACATGGCCGTGAGCCCCAGCAGGATCACGGCCCAGACCTGGCCGCCGGTGCTGCCCTGGCCCAGGGTCATGCCCAGCAGGCCCAGCATCACCACCTGCACCAGGTAGAAGAGGAAGGCCACCGGGGGCCGGCGGGACTGGAACAGCTTGTCGCTCATCCAGCCGCAGAGCAGGCCGCCCAGGATGCCGCCGCCCATGAAGGCGATCCCGGTCCACCAGAAGAGGTGGTCCTTCTTGCTGAGATGGTAGACCTCCTGCAGGTACTCCGTGAAGTAGAGCATCACGCCCTGCCGCACGAAGCCGGTGCAGAACTCCGCGAAGATCAGGGCCACGATCACGGGGTTGTGGAACACCTTGCGGAAGAGCTCGCCCAGGGGCAGGGGGGCGTCCTCGGCCGAGGCGGCATTGGAGCCGTCGCCGGTATCGAAGTCGGCCAGGCCCGCATGGCTGGGGCGATTGCGCACCAGGAACCAGTCGATGATGAACATCGTGGTCATGGCGGCGGCGGGCACGAACCAGATGACGGTCCAGCTGCGGAAACTGGCCAGCAGCCAGGCGCCGATGGTGGTGGCCAGGAAGTAGCCGGAGCTGATCATGATGCCGAAGATGCCGCCGAAGACCCCGCGCTCCTTCACGTGGAACCAGGTGCTGTTCACCTTGACCACGGAGAGGGCCCCGAAGCTCTGGAAGTACATGTTCAGGCTCCAGAGCAGGCTCATGCTGACCAGCACCTTCGAGGCGTCGCCGTTCAGGAATATGAACCCGATGAGCAGGTTCAGCAGGGCCGCGCCCAGGGAGCCCACCAGGATGGCCTTGCGGCCGCCGATGCGGTCGGCGATGGGGCCGTTGAGGGCCACGGCCAGGCCGTAGGTCCAGAAGCCGGCGGAGGCGATGAGGCCCATCTGGGCCTTGTCCAGGTGGTACCAGGCGCCGATGTCGTTCTTCACGATGTTGAAGTTGTAGCGGCCCATGTACATGGCCGCGTAGGTCAGACCCAGGGGAAACCAGTTCAGGAACCGGCGCAGGCGAAAGGCGGGGCTGTGATCCAAAGGAACCTCGATGTCCTCAAGGGTAATGAGGGGACCCCGATCCCCCAAGCCACGAAGCTGTAACGCCGGTCACTCCGCCTTGCGGAAGACCTCGTCGGTGCCGGTCAGCTCCCAGGCGCCCTTCTTCTTCTCGAAGGTGGCGTACCGGATCTTGGTCTGGCCCACCTTCACGTCCTGGTGCAGGGCCTGGAAGAGGGGGAACTGGGCCGTGGGCTTCTCCAGGCGGATCTCGTACATGACCCGCGCCCCCTCCCGGGTGGGCTCCATCTTGGTGGCGCGAACGAAGGCGGCCTCGGCCGCCGGCATCAGGAACCCGCCCTTGGGCGCCGCCTTGATGGCCTTGGGGGCATCGGGCTTCAGGCGGAAGCTGAAGGTCTCCTGGCCCGCCTCGGCCTTGACCTCGCAGGTGAACCAGCCGCTGGCCTCGAGGTTCTCCTTCAGGGTCGTGAGCCGCAGGTGGGCGGGGGAGCCCTTTTCCGCCGAGGCCTTCTCCGGCACCGTGACCGGAACCACCACGGGGTAATCCTTGCGGATCAGGTCCTCGGCCTTGCTGCGTTCCAGCTTGGAGCTGCAGGCCAGGGTGAGCAGGAGGGCGGGGAGGAGCACGAGGCGGCGCATGGGATTCCTTTCCAGTTCGCAAAGAGGTTGGCGCGACGGCCTCGCCGTCACACAACCCCGCAGTATCCTATCAAGCCTCTGATGATAGGAGATCCCCGTGAATTCCGCCTACCTGACCCACCTCACCCGCGAGATCGAGCTGCTGAAGGAGGCGGGGCTCTTCAAGACCGAGCGGGTCATCACCTCGCCCCAGCAGCCCCAGATGAAGGCCAACGGGCGGGACGTGGTCTGCCTCTGCGCTAACAACTACCTGGGCCTGGCCAACCACCCCGACGTCATCGAAGCGGCCAAGGCTGTCATGGGCGGGCACGGATTCGGCATGGCTTCCGTGCGCTTCATCTGCGGCACCCAGGACATCCACCGGGAGCTGGAGCAGAAGCTGGCGGCCTTCCTGGGCTTCGAGGACACCCAGCTCTATTCCAGCTGCTTCGACGCCAACGGCGCCATCTTCGAGGGCCTGCTGGGCGAGGAGGACGCCATCATCAGCGACGCCCTCAACCACGCCTCCATCATCGACGGCATCCGCCTCTGCAAGGCCAAGCGCTTCCGCTATGCCAACTCCGACATGGCCGACCTGGAAGCCCAGCTCAAGGCCGCTGAGGAGGCCGGCGCCCGCTTCAAGCTGGTGGTGACCGATGGCGTGTTCAGCATGGACGGCTACATCGCCAAGCTGGGCGAGATCTGCGACCTGGCCGAGCGGTTCGGCGCCATGGTGATGGTGGACGACAGCCACGCGGTGGGCTTCATGGGCGTGAACGGCCGGGGCACTCACGAGCACTGCGGCGTCATGGGCCGGGTGGACTTCATGACCGGCACCTTCGGCAAGGCACTGGGCGGCGCTTCCGGCGGCTACATCGCGGGCAAGCAGGTGGCCATTGACTGGCTGCGCCAGAAGGCCCGCCCCTACCTGTTCTCCAACTCCGTGGCTCCCACCATCGTGGCCGCCACCCTGAAGGTGCTGGATCTGCTCAAGAACAGCCAGGGCCTCATCCGGCAGGTGCACGAGAATGCCCGCTATTTCCGCGCCGGGATGGAGAAGGCCGGCTTCAAGCTGCTGCCCGGCGAACACCCCATCGTGCCCGTCATGCTCTACGAGGCGCCCCTGGCCCAGGAGTTCGCCAAGCGGCTGCTGGAGGAGGGCGTCTACGTCATCGGCTTCTTCTTCCCCGTGGTGCCCAAGGGCCAGGCCCGCATCCGGACGCAGATGAGCGCCGCCCACACCCGCGCCGACCTCGACCACGCCATCGCCGCCTTCACGAAGGTGGGCCGGGACCTGGGCGTGATTCAGTAGCTTTGGCCGAAAATGACCCTGATGGGCCGAGAACCTGAAAGGGGCTGAGGAGCGCGGAGAGGAGCCGGGTTCACCGCCCCATTCCTGAACTTTCCTCCGCTTCTTTCCCGTCCCCCAGTTCCTGATTCAGCCGGGTCGCCGTGAGCAGTTGGGCGACCAGCAGGAGCAGGGCCGCGTCGCGCAGGATCAGCCAGCGCATGTCAGCGAGGCGCTCGGCCTCGGTCTTCGGGGCCGCCGCGCCGAAGCAGCCGCAGTCCACGGGGTGGCGGCGGGCCAGGTTGAGGCCCAGGGCTAGGCAGAAGGACAGGAGCAGGGCCCCGGTCCAGAGGGCCGCGGCCCGGACCCAGAAGCCCAGGCAGAGGGCGAGGCCGCAGGCCAGCTCCAGCCAGGGCAGGAGCAGGGCCAGCGGACCCAGGCTCCAGGCCGGGAACAGGGCATAACCCCAGATGGCCTTGGCGAACCCCGGCGGATCCGCGATCTTCGGCAGGGCCGCGGCGAGGAAGACCAGGCCCAGGACGAGGCGGGCGGCCAGGGTCACCCCGGGATGGCGCACCCAGGCCCTCATGGCTGCCCCTGGGCCATCGGGCGCTGCTGGGCCACCCAGTCCGGGAAGCCATCGCGGTAGATGAGCAGGTGGAAGTAGCCCTCGCCCAGGAGCCGCTCCGCGAGGAGGTGGGAGTCCCGGCAGTCGCCGCCGCTGCAGTAGATGATGATGGGATCCTCGGAACCTGGCCGGCGGGCGGCCTTGAAGGCCAGGAGCCGGTCCTCCAGATCCGCCTCCCACACCGGGGCGCACCAGGCTCCGGCCACATGGCCCGCTGCGTATTCCTCGCTCCGCCGGGCGTCGAGGAAGGGCAGCCCGCCCTGGAAGGCCTTCCATGCCTCCTGGCTGCTGATCTCCCGAATCGGGCTTGAGGGCACGGCGGGCGGTGGGGTCGACTGGGCACTTGGCCTGGGAGCCGGGGGGGGAACCAGCGGGGTGGGGCGAGTCGGACGGGCTGGCTGGACCGGTGTCACCAAGGGGGTTGGCGGCTGGGGGAGGGACGCCCCTTTTTCAGGGGGGGGCACCGGGCTGGGGGGGCGGAAGCCCGACCAGGGCAGGCGGTGGGAGGGCGGCTGCAGGGCATTGGACAGCAGGGCCGCAGACCCCGCGAAGGCCGCCAGGGCCAGCATGCGGGTCAGGGTGGCGCCGGGCTTGGACGGCATGGATCGCAGCATCCGGGTCAAAGCACGATGTACCGGTAGGTGCCGGGGTTCTGCTCCTTCAGGAGGAGCTGGATGGTCCAGCGTCCATCGGGGTAGCGCTCAAACAGGGTGGCGCTCATCACGGAGTCCCGCAGCCAGAGCCGGATGGCCTCGTAGTCCTCGAAGGCCGGGGGTTCCCACCCTTCGACGACGATGGCGGCGTGCCGGGACGATCCAGGCTTGATGCGGTCCAGCAGGTGGGCCAGGGACGTCTCGGGGGACTGCATCTTCAGCTCCATGGTTCAGTCGCCCTCGCAGGGCTCCTCCGCGCCCGGATCCAGGGAGTGGATCAGGGCCTTGAGGGATTCCACGCTTCCGGCATCGAGGGCCTTGGCGAATGCGATGGCGATGCCCCGCTCATCGGCCCTCACCACCATGCCCCGGGTCACGATCCGCTTTCCGGGGCTCCCCGCCCCGAGCAGGATGGCCAGGCCACAGCTGGTGCCGAGGGGCAGGGGACTGCTGTTGTCCACGAGGATGCCCCCGAGGCTGAGGTCGATGGCCGAAGGGAAGCTGATCATGCGGTCTTCGACGATCAGCTTCACCTCGTAGGCGATGGGGACGCGGCGGAAGCGGCGTTTCTCGGGGGATGGGGTCATGGGCGGAATCCGTGCGGGCCATGATAGCGCGGGTTCACGCCGGGCTCAGGGCCTCCCCGGTTCCTGGTAGGCCTGATCATGGACATCCATGACGGCGCGTCCCGAGGGGTCGGCCATCTTGGCGAAGGCAGCGTCCCAGCGCAGGGCGGTTTCCGTGCTGCAGGCCACGCTGCGCTCGTAGGGCACGCAGTTGACGGCGGTGGCGCTGGGGAAGTGGTGCTCGAAGAGCTGCCGGTAGAAGTAGGCCTCCTTGGTTTCCGGGGTCTTCACCGGGAAGCGTTCCGCCGCCCCGGCCATCATGCTGTCGCTGATCTCGCGCTCCGCCATGGCCTTGAGGGCGTTGATCCAGGCGTAGCCCACGCCGTCCGAGAACTGCTCCTTCTGGCGCCAGAGCACTTCGTCAGGGATGAAGCCGTCGAAGGCCTGGCGCAGGGGGAACTTCTCGATGGGCCGGGGCCGGTCGGCGTTCCGGGGCAGCTTCACCGCGGGATCCATGCGCATGGCCACGTCCAGGAACTCCCGGTCCAGGAAGGGGACGCGGGCCTCCACGCCCCAGGCGGCGCTGGACTTGTTGGCCCGGGCGCAGTCGTAGAGGTGCAGCTTCTGGAGCTTGCGCACGGTCTCAAAGTGCAGCTCGGGCCCATCCGGTGCCTTGTGGAAGTAGAGGTAGCCGCCGAAGATCTCGTCGGCCCCCTCCCCGGACAGCACCATCTTGATGCCCATGGCGCGGATCTTCCGCATCAGGAGATACATGGGCGTCGAGGCCCGGATGGTGGTCACATCGAAGGTCTCGATGTGGTGGATCACGTCCGGGAGGGCGTCCAGGCCCTCCTGCACCGTGAAGTGGATCTCATGGTGGATGGCGCCGATGTGCTCGGCCACCAGGCGGGCGGGAGCGAGATCCGGCGCGCCCTTCAGGCCGATGGCGAAGGAGTGGATGCGCGGCCACCAGGCGGGGGCCGACCCGCCCTCCTCCACGCGGCCTTCCCGGTACTGGGCGGCGATGGCCGAGACGAGGGACGAGTCCACGCCACCGGAGATGAGCACGCCATAGGGCACGTCACACATGAGCTGCCGGCGGACGGCCGCCTCCAGCGCGGCGCGGAGGGCCCCGGGATCGTAGGGCGCTGAGGGGACATGGCCCGGCGCCGCCCAGTCGGGCTCGTAGTAGCGCTGGAAGCCCTTGTCGGCCTCATGACCGAGGAAGTAGTGCCCCGGTGGAACCTCGCGGATGCGCTCGCAGGTGCCCACGAGGGCCTTCATCTCGGAGGCGACGTAGAGGTGGTCGTGGCGGTCCCAGCCCACGTAGAGGGGGATGACGCCGATGGGATCCCGGGCGATGAGGTAGGTCTCGCGCTTGGGATCGTAGAGCACGAAGGCGAAGATCCCGTTCATGCGGTTGAGGAAGTCGCGGGGTTTGAGCTCATCGTAGAGGTAGAGGATCACCTCGCAGTCCGAGAGGGTCTGGAAGTCGTGGGTCTCCCGCAGGCCCTGGCGCAGCTCCTGGTGGTTGTAGATCTCGCCGTTCACCGCCAGCACCGTGCCCTGGAGGGTGTCGACGAGCGGCTGGGCGCCATGCTCCACATCCACGATGGAAAGGCGCTCATGGACGAGGATCGCGTGGTCATCGCTGAAGATGCCGCTCCAGTCCGGGCCCCGGTGCCGGATCTTGCGGGCCATGGCGAGCGCCTGCCGGCGCAGGTCGGCCAGGGGGGACTTGATGGGGTCCAGGTTGAGGATGCTGACGATGCCGCACATGGAGGCTCCAAAAAGAAAAAACCCCGATCCGCCTTCGCGAATCGGGGTGGTCCGGGGTGTCAGGAATCTTAGGAGAGACCCTTGCCGGCCCACGCGCGATTCGCGCGGGGGAGCCGATTGGTATTGCGGTTGAGCCGCAGGGGGGAGAGGGTCATGGGTCGCCTGATAGAACCTTATCGGTGCCTTTCACGGATCGTCAAGGTTGGATTGGCAAAAGTTGGTCCCGCTTGCGCTTGATGATGAAATGGTCCGGTTGGAGGCACCGATGAAAGCCCTGTTGAAGACCAAGCGCGAGGAAGGCATCTGGATGGGGGAGGTCCCCATGCCGGAGGTGGGACCCAATGACGTGCTGATCCGCGTCCACAAGAGCGCCATCTGCGGCACCGACGTCCACATCTACAACTGGGACGAGTGGGCCCAGAAGACCATCCCCGTGCCCATGGTGGTGGGCCATGAATACGTCGGGGTCATCGAGCGCGTGGGCACCGAGGTGGAAGGCTACAGCGTCGGCGACCGCGTCAGCGGCGAAGGCCACATCACCTGCGGCCACTGCCGCAACTGCCGGGCAGGCAAGCGCCACCTCTGCCGCAACACCTTCGGGGTGGGCGTGAACCGCACGGGCTCCTTCGCCGAGTACCTCTCCATCCCCGCCTTCAACGTGTTCAAGGTGCCCGACAACGTGCCCGACGTCGTGGCCGCCATCTTCGATCCCTACGGCAATGCCGCCCACACGGCCCTCAGCTTTGATCTGGTGGGCGAGGACGTGCTGATCACGGGCGCCGGCCCCATCGGCATCATGGCCGTGGCCATCGCCAAGCACGTGGGCGCCCGCCATGTCGTCATCACGGATGTGAATGAATACCGCCTGGAGCTGGCCCGGAAGATGGGTGCCACCGTGGCCGTGAACCCCATGAAGAAGATCCTCCCCGAGGTCATGAAGGACCTGGGCATGACCGAGGGCTTCGACGTGGGCCTGGAGATGAGCGGCAACCGCAATGCATTCGAATCCATGCTGGAGGCCATGCACCACGGCGGTCGCATCGCCCTGCTCGGCATCCTGCCCGGCGACTGCGCCGTGGACTGGAGCCAGGTGATCTTCAAGGGGCTCATCCTGAAGGGCATCTACGGCCGGGAGATGTTCGAGACCTGGTACAAGATGGCCGCCATGGTGCAGAGCGGGCTGGACATCACGCCCGTCATCACGCACCACTACGGCATCGACGACTTCCAGAAGGGCTTCGACGCCATGCGCAGCGGGCAGAGCGGCAAGGTGATCCTGGACTGGGGTGTGAAGTAGGCCTTCCGTCCCCAGGCTTGAATCCGCAGGAGGGGCGCCCATGGCGCCCCTCCTGCCTTGAGGCAAGGCGCGATCCCCCTGAGTCCGATGGCTACCGGATGGGCTGGGGCTGCGGGATGGGGGGGAAGGCGCTCTCGCTCAGGGGCGCCCCATCCTTGATGAGGATGTCGGCGGCCATGCCCTCCCCGCCGGGCTGAAGGTCCGTGCCGAGGCAGAGCAGGTAGTAGCCGTCGAGCTTGGTGTTGAACTTTTGTCTCGCCGGGCCCCGCTTGACGGGCACGTCCTCGATGGGCCGGGTGACGTAGGGCCGGTAGAGGAAAGGGTGCCCCCAGGGGGTTTCCGGCAGCTGGTCGAGGTATTCGGGAACCAGCTCCCCCAGGGCCACGGGATACTCGCTGCGCTTGGAACGGTAGCGGATCAGGGCGTCGGTGACTCGCTTCATGGCCGCGCGAACCTGCTTCTGGCGGTCGGCGATGTCCCGGTTCACGAAGGCCTCGATGAGGTAGAGGTCCCGCTTGGCCTGCTGGGCGGCCTCAGATTCGGGGTAGCGCTCGGTCAGCTGTTTCATCATGGCCCGGGCCTCAAGGCTCCGGCCCTCGAGGTTGAGCTTTCGGGCCTCTTCGTAGAGGTTGGCCGGCAGCCTGGGGTCCTCGGAGCTGCACCCGGCCGCCAGCAGCAGGAGGGCCAGGGCAGGGGCGAAGCGGCGGTGGCGCATGGTCCGAACCATAGCAGAGCCTGGGCCCGGCTTGAAGTAGCATGGAAGCCAAGGGGGGCACCATGACGGACAGGCCGATGCTGGTGGGCATCGTTGGGGGGTCCGGCAGCGGCAAGACCTCCGTGGCGGCGGAACTCGTCAAGCGCCTGCGGGAGCAGGGGATCGCCGCCATGTTGCAGGACATGGATGCCTACTACGCCCCGCTGGAGGTGGTGAAGGGGCGCTTCGACGGCAGGCCTGTGAACTGGGACCATCCTCACGCCTTCGATCTGGAGCTGATGGCCGCCCACCTGTCCGCCCTGCACCGGGGGGAGCCCATCCGCAAGCCCCGGTACGACTTCACCCTGTCGGACCGCACGGGCTGGGAGGAGCCAATTCCGCCGGGCCAGGTCGTCATCCTGGAGGGCCTGCTGCTCTTCGCGCTGCAGGAACTCCGGGAGCTGTTGGATGTGAAGGTCTTCGTGGACACGGACGCCGACATCCGGATCCTCCGCCGCATCCGGCGGGACACCCGCGAGCGGGGGCGGAGCCTGGAGAGCGTCATGGACCAGTACGAGAACAGCGTGCGGCCCATGCACCTGGAGTTCGTCGAACCCAGCAAGCGCTGGGCCGACCTGATCGTCCCCACGGGTGTGGAGAACCGCACGGCCCTGGACATCATCACCCACCACATCTGCAGCCGGGTGTTGAACCGGGAGGGGCTCTCCCGTGTTTGAGGCCGGTCCCCACCTCGATCCAGCCGCCTTCCGGGCCCTGGATCCCACCTCCGTGCAGATCCTCGATGTTCGGGAGGCCTGGGAATACGACCGGGCCCACCTGCCCGGGGCGCAGCTCATCCCCCTGGGCGAACTGGTGGATCGCGTCGGGGAGCTCGATCCAAGCCGCCCCCTGGCCGCCTACTGCCACCATGGCATGCGCAGCCTGCAGGCCCTGAGGTTTCTCAAGAGCGTGGGATTCTCGGACCTGGCCCACCTTGCGGGCGGCATTGATGCCTACAGCCGGATGGATCCCTCGGTGCCGAGATACTGATGAGATTGCTTCACGCCCAACCTGTGGGATTCGACCCGGCGGTGCCCTGGATCCAGGAATCCGAAAGCGTGCGGCAGGATTCCCGCCTCTTCCGCCAGATCGTGGCCCTGCGGCGGAGCCCCCACACGGGCCGGGAGCATGCCTTCTACCGCCTCCAGGGCCCGGACTGGGTCAACGTGGTGGCCTTCACCCGGACTGGCGAGCTCCTGGTGGTCGAGCAGTTCCGCCACGGCATCGACGCGGCGACCCTGGAGATTCCCGGCGGCGGCTGCGATGCGGGCGAGAGCCCCGAAGCTGCGGCCAGGCGGGAGCTCCGGGAGGAGACCGGTTTCGTGTCCGAGCAGTGGGTCGCCCTGGGCGCCTGCACCCCCAATCCCGCCACCCAGAACAACCGCTGCCACACCTTCCTGGCCCTGGACTGCGATCCGGATGGCGGCCTTGAGCTGGATCCCGCCGAGGAGCTCCAGGTCTGGGCCTGCCCCTGGGCGGAATGGCAGGCCCTCCTGCGGAGCGGTGCGATCCACCATGCCCTGGTGCTGAGCGCCTTCCAGTTCCTGGGCCTCTGGGACGGCTGGCCCGACCTGCTCCGCCGGCTGGAGGCTTGACGTGATCCGCTCGACGACTTGCCTGCTCGTCTCCCCCCTCCTGGTGGCGCAGGCGCCCATGCCGGCCATTCCCCCCTGCCAGATCGGGGGCGCCCCGAATGCCCGCTTCGAAGCCGAGCTGGATGCCGCGGTGCAGTCCCTGGCCGCCCGGGATCGCAAGGCCTTCTTCAAGGCCCTGCGTGCCAAGCAGCGGGAGCTGCAGCAGCGCATCTTCGAGGTGGAACGGGGCCTCCAGCAGGCCCAGTCCCTCCGGAACACCCTGGAGCGGGAAGGCTCCGCGAACCTGCCCCAGGCCCAGGCCCTCGTGGAGGGGCAGGCCCGGATGCTGGCGGAGTTCCGCGAGATGGACAAGGTCATCGCCCGCCGGCGCTGGGAGGATGACCCCCTGAAGCTGGATGCCGACGAGCTCAAGGTGGACCTATACGGGGGATTCCAGTTCTCCAGCCTCTTCAGCGAGCAGGATCAGAAGGGATCCTTCTTCTCCAAGTCCCGCCCCTTCGTGGCCCTGGACATCCGCCAGACCTTCCGGCGTCCTGCCCAGGACACCTGGTGGGAGGTGTTCAGCACCCTGGCCTTCCAGTCCTCCAGCTTTGAGACCTCGGAGACCCTCAATGTCATCACCTCGAGCGGACATTTCCGCGGAGAGGTGGGCCTCTGGTGGATGAAGGCCCTGACCGAGCGGGTGAGCTGGGGCGTGGTGGGTTCCGCCGGCGTGGTGGGCTTCAGCCAGCCCGTGAACCAGGCCGACCTCAACGCCACTTCCCGGGATGAGTTCCGGAACCGCTTCAAGGTGGGCGTCACCACCCGTCAGGAGGAGGGGGCCTTCAAGGGGTCCTTCGCCGAGTGGTCCTACCTCCGGGACCCCTTGTTCCGCTGCCAGGACCGGATCTACATGCGGGGCCGGGTGGTGCTCACGCAGTTCGGCTCCCAGGGGGCCAGCGGGGATTTCTACATGGAGGGCTCCGTTAACAAGGGCGCCCGCGGCAAGGACGAGGCCGTGATGCTGGTGGGCTTCCGCCTCAGCACCGTGGCCTTCTTCCGCAGCCTCGGCGGCGGCGCCAAGCCTTGAGTCCATGCGGGTTTAGGCGCTAGTCTGGAGCCTGGATCCAACTGAGGAGCGCCCCATGGCCAGCGAATGTTCCTTCGATGTCGTGTGCAAGGTGGACCTGGACGAGGTCAAGAACGCCGTCTCCCAGGCCATGAAGGAGATCGGGCAGCGCTACGACTTCAAGGGTTCGGTCTCGAAGATCGAGCTGAAGGACGACAAGGTGCTCGTCCTTACCAGTGACGACGAAGTGAAGCTCAAGGCCGTCATCGACGTGCTGCAGACCAAGCTCCACAAGCGTGGCGTCAGCATCCGCAGCATGAGCTACGGGAAGCTTGAACCTGCGGCGAAAGGCACCGTGCGCCAGGAGGTGACCATCCAGCAGGGCATCCCCGTGGAGAAGGCCAAGGGGCTCATCAAGGCCATCAAGGATTCGAAGATCAAGGTGCAGGCCAGCATCCAGGGCGACCAGCTGCGGGTGAGCGGCAAGAGCCGCGACGACCTGCAGGAGGTCATCGCCCTCTTCAAGAAGGACGACCATGGCCTGGACCTGCAGTTCACCAACTACCGCGGCTGAGCTGATGTCTCGACTGGACCTCGCCCACTACTTCCTTCCCATCGCGCCCAAGCTGGCCGGCGTGGAGGCGGAGCTGCAGCGCATTCTGCAGAGCGACGTGGAGGTGGTCCAGAAGCTGGCGGATCATGTGCGCGGCGGGCAGGGCAAGCGCCTGCGGCCGGCCCTGGTGATGCTCTCATCCCGGTTCTGCGGCGTGCAGAATGAGGATGACGTCCGCTTCGGGGCCGTGTTCGAGCTGATCCACACAGCCACCCTGGTGCACGACGACGTGATCGACCATGCCCAGCTCCGCCGCGGCAAGCCGACCCTCAACCGCCTCTGGGGCAACACCCTCACGGTGCTCTTCGGCGACGTGCTGTATCTGGTGGCCATGGGCGAGGCCATCGCCTGCCGCAACTGGCGGATGATGGAAATTTTCGTGGAAGTCACCACCCGCATGATCGAGGGCGAGCTCATCCAGAACGACGTGCTCTTTAAGCTTGATACCAGCCGGAAGGACTACTTCGACATCCAGGAGCGGAAGACCGCGCTGCTGTTCAGCGGCTGCACCGAGACCGGCGCCGTGCTCACGGGCCGGAACGAGGCTGACTGCCGGGCCATGCGCGGCTACGGGTTGGAAGTGGGCCGGGCCTTCCAGCTCATCGACGACTTGCTGGACTACACCGCCACCAGCGCCCAGCTGGGCAAGCCGGCCTTCAGCGACCTGCGCGAAGGGAAGCTCACCCTGCCCATGCTCACCCTTCTGGAGAAGGCACCGGACGAAGTGCGCCCCCTGATCCGCACCATCTGGGACCGGGGCGAGGAAGTCCCCATTCCCGAGGCGGAGGAAATCAAGCTTCGCGCCCTCATCCAGAAGCATGATGCCCTGGCCGAGACCCGGGCGCTGGCCCTGCAGGCCTCGGGCAATGCCGTGAACCACGTGGTGGGCCTGCAAGGCGATCCCGCCACCGGCGACCTGCTGAAGGAGATCCCGGAAGCGCTGCTCTCGCGGAGCATGTAGCGGCTCAGGCCTCCGGTTCGCCCAGCCTCAGGTCGAAGGGGATGCCGGCCCGCTTGCATGAGGCGATGAAGCTCTCCTTGTCCGGGCACTTCAGGTAGGCCTCCATGGGCTCCACCTTCCGTCCCTGGATCAGCTCGATCAAGGCGTCGTTCATGAGGCGCTGGCCGTAGCTGCGCCCCGTCTGCATGGCGCTGGGGATCTGGAAGTTCTTCCCCTCGCGCATGAGGTTGGCGATGGCGGGCGTGACGAAGAGCGTCTCCAGGGCGGCCACTCGCCCTCCGCCAACCTTTTTCAGCAGGACCTGGCTGACCACGCACTTCAAAGCGTCGGCGAGCATGACCCGGATCTGCTGCTGCCGGTCGGAGGGGAACTGGTCCACGATGCGGTCGATGGTGCCGATGGCGCTGCTGGTGTGCAGGGTGCCGAAGACCAGGTGCCCGGTCGCGGCCGTCTCCAGGGCGATGGCGATGGTCTCCAGGTCGCGCATCTCACCCACCAGCACCACGTCGGGATCTTCCCGGAGGGCCGCGCGGAGGCCGCTCTTGAAGCTGTCCGTGTGGGTGCCCACCTCGCGCTGGTTCACCAGGCAGCCCTTGCGGGGGTGCACGAACTCGATGGGATCCTCGATGGTGAGGATGTGGTCCCTCCGCTTCTGGTTGGCCAGGTCCACGATAGCGGCCAGGGTGGTGGATTTCCCGCTGCCCGTGGGGCCGGTAACCAGCACCAGGCCCTTGGCCAGGGTGGCCAGGCGGCGCACGGGGTCGGACAGGCCCAGTTTGTCGGGATCGGGCAGCTGGTTGGGGATGACGCGGCAGACCAGGCCAGGGCCGACCCGGTCCTGGAAGTAGTTGACCCGGAGGCGGCAGCCCCCGGCCTCGTAGCTGTAGGCGAAGTCCGCATCGTGATGCTCTTCGAAGCGCTGCCAGACGGCGGGGGTGGCCAGGGCCTCCATCATCTCCAGGAGGGTGGCGGGATCCAGGCTGCCGAACCCCTCCAGCTCCTTCATGTCGCCATGGATGCGGGCCAGCGGGGGCTCATGGGTGGTGCAGTGCAGATCGGAGCCCTGCTTCTCCACGAGGGTCGCGAAGAGCCTCTCCGCCAGGGGGTGGGTCTGGGCTTTTCGGGTCCCTGTCTCGGTCTTCGGCGGCGGGGGGCGCAGCGCGGCGGTGGGGGCCGGGGCCTGGGCCGCCGCTGGAACCACCTTGGGGGCAGCAGGCGCCGCCTCCACGGCCGCGGCGGGCTTGGGCGCTGGTGCCGGCGGCGTGCGGGAGGGCCCCTGGTGTTCTGCCTGGATCTGGGGCAGGTCCATGTAGCGGCTGAGCCGGATCCGGAAGGACTGCCCGGACAGGTCGTAGTCGAACTCGGCCTGGCCATCCTTCTGCCAGGAGGCCTTCAGCTCGGGAGGAACCACGTCCCCCGCCAGCACGTCGACCATCACGGCGGGCAGGGGATTGGGCAGCAGCTCGACGGCCTCCCCGGATTTCAGTTCGAGGCGGGGCTTCTTGTCGGCTTTCACCTCCAGGCGGCTGCCAGCCTTCGTGATGACTTGGGTGAGGAGACGATCCAGTTGGGCCATGGCGGTATTTCCCCAGCTTCAAAGGATGCCACGGGTCACAGCCTTCAGGGTTCGGGCTAGGGCATCCAGCCTGTAGACTGTTGATCGACCCTTCCTGGAGACAGCATGAACATCCACGAGTATCAAGCCAAGGAACTCCTGCGGCTCTACAAGGTGGCCACGCCGGACGGCAAGGTCGCCCAGGACGCGGAAGAGGCCCGCATGATCACCAAGGAATATGGTGGCGCCAGCGTGGTGAAGGCGCAGATCCATGCCGGTGGCCGTGGCAAGGGCGGTGGCGTGAAGTTCGCGACCGATCCCGACAAGGCCGCGGAACTCTTCAAGGCCATCTTCGGCATGCAGCTGGTCACCAAGCAGACCGGCGCCGAGGGGCGCAAGGTCCACACCGTGTTCATCTCGAAGCCCGTGGACATCGCCCAGGAGCTCTACCTGAGCTTCCTGGTGGACCGCGGTTCCAGCCGCGTGACCATCCTGGCCTCCACCGAAGGCGGCGTCGAGATCGAGGAAGTGGCCGAGAAGACCCCTGAGAAGATCGTCAAGGTGGCCGTGGATCCGGCCCTGGGCCTCTGCGGCTTCCAGGCCCGCCAGGTGGCCTTCGCCCTCGGGCTCGAAGGCGACACCTTCAAGCAGTGCGTGGTCTTCCTCCAGAACCTCTACAAGCTCTTCATGGAGAAGGACTGCTCCATGGTGGAGATCAACCCGCTGGTGATCACCAAGCAGGGGGATGTCACGGCCCTGGACGCCAAGATCGGCTTCGACGACAACGCCCTCTTCCGCCACCCCGACGTCCTGGCCTTCCGCGACCTCAACGAAGAGGCCGAGGAGGAGATCGCCGCCAGCAAGTTCAACCTGAACTTCATCAAGCTGGATGGCCAGATCGGGTGCATGGTCAATGGCGCGGGCCTGGCCATGGGCACCATGGACATCATCAAGTACCACGGCGGTTCCCCGGCCAACTTCCTGGATGTCGGCGGCGGCGCCACTGAGGATGCGGTGAAGAACGCCTTCCGCATCATCCTGCAGGATCCCGCCGTGAAGGCCGTGCTGGTGAACATCTTCGGCGGCATCATGCGCTGTGACGTGGTCGCCGCGGGCATCGTGAACGCCGCGAAGGAGATCGGCATCCAGGTGCCGGTGGTCGTCCGCCTCGAGGGCACCAATGTCGAAGAGGGCAAGAAGATCCTGGCCGAGAGCGGCCTGAACCTCATCGTCGCCGCCGACCTGAAGGATGCCGCCGAGAAGGTGGTCGCTTCCATCAAGTAGCATCTCCGCAGAACCCGACAGAGACCACTTTCACGAGGTATGACATGGCTGTTCTCGTAGGCAACCACACCAAATTGATCGTCCAGGGCATCACGGGCCGCGAAGGGCTCTTCCACGCCAAGGGCTCCCGCGACTACGGCACCAACGTGGTCGGCGGCGTGACCCCCGGCAAGGGCGGCACCGAGATCGAGGGCTTTCCCGTCTTCAACACGGTGAAGGACGCCGTCGCCAAGACGGGCGCCAACGCCACCATGATCTTCGTGCCCCCGGTGGGCGCGGCCGACGCCATCCTTGAGGCCCTGGAAGCGGGCATCGAGCTCATCGTCTGCATCACCGAGGGCATTCCCGTCCTCGACATGGTGAAGGTCAAGCGCGTCCTCCCCGACTATCCCAAGAGCCGCCTCATCGGCCCCAACTGCCCCGGCATCATCAGCCCCGGCCTGGCCAAGATCGGCATCATGCCCGGCCGCATCCACAAGCAGGGGAATGTGGGCGTGGTCAGCCGCTCCGGTACCCTCACCTATGAGGCCGTGGGTCAGCTCACGGCGCTCGGCATCGGCCAGAGCACCTGCATCGGCATCGGCGGCGATCCGGTCAACGGCACGAGCCACATCGACGCCCTGCGTCTCTTCCAGGACGACCCCGATACCCACGCCATCATCATGATCGGCGAGATCGGCGGCAGCGCCGAGGAGGAGGCCGCGGAGTTCGTGAAGCAGTACGTCACCAAGCCCGTTGTCGCCTTCATCGCCGGCCAGACGGCCCCTCCGGGCCGCCGCATGGGCCATGCCGGCGCCATCATCTCCGGGGGCAAGGGCACCGCCGCCGAGAAGATGAAGGCCCTTACCGCCGCGGGCATCACCGTGGTGCAGAGCCCCGCCGACATGGGCAAGGCCCTGGCTGAGAAGCTAAAGTAGGCCGATCACCCTCGATTCAAAAAGGGCACCGGGCCTCCCCGGTGCCCTTTTTGCTATCCAGGCGCGGCGTTCGTGGTGTACTCGCCCCATGCTGATTTCCCGCGAGATGGTCCTGAACATGGACATCGCCCTGAACGAGGCGATGTTCGGCGGGGACATGATGGCCCGCATGGACAAGGTCGCGGGCATCACGGCGTCGCTGCTGTCCCGCAACCGGCGCTTTCTCACGCTGAAAGTGTCCGAGCTCCGCTTCCACAGCCCCGTGCGGGCCGGGGAGATCATCGAGTTCTTCGCCGCCATCGCCCAGCAGGGAACCTCGAGCATGACGCTGCGGATCAAGGTGCAGGTCTATGAGCCCGTACCGGACCGCCGGCGCGATGTCACCAGCGGTGAGTTCGTCATGGTGGCGGTGGATGAAGCCCTCCGGCCCGAGCCCATCCTCTGGAAGCCGGACATGGTCCAGGCGACCACAGGCGCTTGAAGCCGCCCGGCCCTGGGTTGAGGGCAGATAGGTCCTGATTCGCGTATGCTGGTGGCATGACGGATCTCATCAAGGCCCACCTGGATCATCGGCGCGTGTGGCGGGATTTCGACTACTGCTACCCCGTGATCTCCCGTCGCAGCCGGGGGGTCAGTCTGGGCGTGAACCTCAACCCGGACAAAGTCTGCAATTTCGATTGTGTCTATTGCGAGGTGGATCGCCTCACGCCCCCCAAGCGCCGGGATCTGGATTTGGAGCTGCTGGTGGAGGAACTGGGTCTGCTGCTCGACCTCGCCACCAGCGGCGAGATCTACCAGATCCCGCCCTTCGATTCGGCGCGCCCCGAGCAGCGCCGCCTCAATGACATCGCGTTCAGCGGTGATGGCGAGCCCACGACCGCGCGGGAGTTCGCGGAGGCGGTGCACCGCGTCGCTCGGCTGAAGGATCAGCGGGGCCTCGATCTGGTGAAGCTGGTGCTCATCACGGATTCCAGCCGGCTCCAGGCACCGGATGTGGTGACGGGACTGGAGACCCTCATGGCGCACCAGGGTGAGATCTGGGCCAAGCTGGATGCCGGCACCGAGGCCTTCTATCACGACATCTGCCGGAGCCAGGTTCCCTTCCAGCGCATCCTGGACAACCTGCTGGCCACGGCCCGCCGCTGGCCGATCCTGATCCAGACCCTCTTCCTCGAATGGAAGGGGCAGGGGCCCAGCGAGGCCGAGCTTGAGGCCTACTGTGGCAGGCTGGAGCACATCCTCAACGAGGGTGGCCAGCTGCAAGCCCTCCAGCTCTACACGGTGGCCCGGCCCACCCCCGAGCCGGAGGCGAGGCCCCTCTGGCACCTCGAGATGGACGCCATCGCCGCCAGCCTCCGGGGCCGGCTTCCGGGGCTGCCGGTGGAGGTCTACTACGGTCCGGAGGAATGGGCCTGATGCGTCCGCTCCACCTCGGAGTCGGGCTGCTCCTCGGGTCCGGCTTGCTGGGCTGCCGGTCGCGTAAGGCGGAGCCGCCTGCTCCCGTTCCACCCAGCCTCACGCTGGTGGCCGTGGGCGACATTCTCATGCACCAGGATGTGAAGCGGGCCGCCGAGCTGGATCCCGACGGCTTTCCGTCGCTCTGGAGCGACCTGATCCCGGTGTTCAAGGGGGCGGATCTGGCCTTCGGGAATCTGGAAACGCCCATCGCCCCTCGCACCGGAAGACCCGGCGTGCCCTTCCAGTTCAACGCGCCGGAGGTGCTGCCTGCCGCGCTGCGGGCCAGCGGTTTCTCCGTGCTCGCCACCGCGAACAACCACGCCTTCGACCAGGGAGCCAAGGGCGTGCGGGAGACCCTGGAGCGCCTCCGGGCCGAGCAGCTGGTGGCCATCGGCAGTGGCGAGGATCAGGCCCAGGCGGAGCGGCTCCAGATCCTGGAGCGCCAGGGCATCAAGGTGGCCTTCCTCGGCTTTACAGACCTCTTCAACCTCGATCTGAACCATCGCGCCTCCGAGCCCTGGGTGCGCCCCCTGGATCTCGAGCCGGCCCTGCAGGCGGTCCGGGAGGCGAAAGGCCAGGCCGACCTGGTGGTGGTGAGCCTCCACTGGGGCAATGAGTACCAGCACGAGCCCACCAAGCGCCAGAAGGACATCGCCCGCAGCCTGGTGGCCGCCGGCTGCGACCTGATCCTGGGGCACCACCCCCATGTGCTCCAACCCGTGGAGCTGCTGGAGTCCGGGGGGCGGCGGGCTGTGGTGGCCTACTCGCTGGGCAACTTCATCAGCAACCAGGACCGCATGTACCGGGCGGATCTCTTTCCCGTGGCCGGAGGGGACAACCGGGACGGGGCCGCGCTGAGGGTCCGTTTCGAACGCCCGCCCGGCCCCGAGGGCCAGGGACGGGTCATGCTCGCTGCGGCCTCTGCCGAGCCCCTCTGGACCGAGAACAACTGGGGCGTCCCAGCCACCCGGCGGGAGATCCGGGTCATCCGAGTGGCCGCCGCGGAAGCGAGGGTCCGCGCTGAGCTGGACCGCCTCTCAGACGTCGTGGAAGGCCCCAGGCTCCAGCCGGACGCGGCCCAGCGCCGGAAGGCCATCCTGGAGAAGCAGGAATACCTCCGCACGCTGATCCTGCGGCGGCGTCGGGTCGCCGGGATTGTGGGCGAGGCTTTCGTCAGCCGTTGAGCCCCAGCTCCGCCCGGTGTTCGTGCAGCACGGCAATGATGCGGGCCAGGTGGGCTTCCTCGGTGCCGCCCACGGCCTCGATGAGCATTCGCAGGCCCTCGGCCACTTCGAAGCGGTCCACGCCGGCCGCGAAGGCCTTGTCCTTGAGCTTCTTCTTCACGCTCTTAGGCTCCAGCCCCTCGGTGCGCGTGGGGCGCACCAGGGCGCAGGCCATGATGAAGCCGGTGATCTCGTCCGAGGCCAGCAGGGCCTTGTCCAGCAGGCTGTCGTAGGGGACGTTCCAGCGGGTGTAGTGGGCGCTGATGGCGTGGGCCAGGTCCTCATCGCCCCTGGCCCGCAGCCAGGCGACGATGCGCGTTGGATGTTCGTCGGGCCATGCGTCGTAGTCCGCATCGTGCAGCAAGCCCGCCAGGCCGAAGCGCTCCACATCCTGCCCCAGGCCCGTGGCGAGGTCCCGCATCACCAGCTCCACGGCCCGCGCGTGGGTGCGCAGCTTCTCGGAGGGTGTCCAGTCGCAGAGCAGCTGCCAGGCTTCGTCACGGGTGAGCATCGGGAACGACCTCAGGGAATGAAGAGGGTGGGCTTCGGCGGTCCAGGCTCGGGGTCCCCGGCATACCGGACGGTCTCCAGGAACAGGCCCGAGGATGGCGCAGCCTTGGCCCCCCAGTAGAGGTTGGCGGCTTCCGTGGGATTCCGCAGATCCTCCAGCACCCGGCGGGGCTCCTCCTCGCCCAGGGCGCAGGCCACGGATGCGCCGACCATGCGGCGCACCTGTCGGCGGAAGAAGTGCGTGGCCCGGACCCGCAGCAGGATCAGGGCGCCGGCCTCAACCACGTCGCAGCTGAGGATTCGGCTCCGGCCATCCTCCTCCGCGTCCAGGTCGGCGAAGGCGGAGAGGTCGTGGTCGCCCTCGAAGGCGGTCCAGGCGTGGCCCAGGCGGTCGAGATCCAGGTTGCGCTTCACCCACCAGATCCAAGGTTTGCCGAAGGCGCTGCGCCGGCGGCTGATCTGGTACAGGTAGGTGCGGTCGACGGCGTCATGACGGGCATGGAAGCGGGGTGGGCAGGTGCGCACGTCGCGGACGGCGATGTCCTGGGGGAGGGCGGCGTCCAGGATGCGCCGCAGCTCGCCGGGCCGGGGCGCGCCCTTGGCTTCCAGGTGGAGGTGGGCGACCTGGCCCAGGGCGTGCACGCCGGCATCCGTCCGGCCAGCGCCGCCGAGGTACACCAGGCGGAGGCCTGCCTCGTGGATGGCATGTTCCAGGCTGCCCGCGACGGTGCGGACGCCCTCCCGAGATTGCTTGGCACCCTGCCGCTGCCAGCCCTGGAAGCGGGATCCGTCATATTCGAGCAGCAGCCGGAAGGCGGCGATGGGCGGCACTTTCACGGCCATGTCAGGGCTCGATGACGGCTTTGACGGCCGTGATCAGCGTGGCGGGATCGTGGATGGGCTTGGCGATATAGCCTTCGGCCCCGGTGAGTTCCAGGTATTTCTCCCGGTCGCCGAACATGGCGTGGGCCGTGGCCAGCAGGACTGGAATGTGGCGGGTGATTTCGTCCTTCTTCAGCAGCTGCGTGATGAAGATGCCATCCACCTTGCGGCCTTCGTAGCTGGAGCGGGAGAGGCTCACGTCCATGATGATGGCGGCGAGGTCGGCTTCGCGGGCCAGGTGGAGGATCTCGTCCACCTCCTCCGATACCAGGACCTCGTACCCGCCCTTCTTGGCCAGCACGGTCTGAATGAACTTCACATTGATGGGATCGTCCTCCACCAGGAGGATCCGGTTGGACATGAACGCCTCGGCCTTCCCAGCCTATCGGCAGTCAGCGGTAACTGCCAAATCTTTGCTGGGTTTCCAGTCGATCGAGGAGGTCATCGGGGACTTGGAGGCCTCCGCGGCCACGGCCGAGCCGAAGCCCCGGCTTGTTGGCCCCGTGGTAGTCGCTGCCGCCCGTGACGACCATGCCCAGCCGGGCGGCCAGGGCCACGAAGTATTTCTGCTCGGCGGCGCGGTATTCGCCGTAGTAGCCCTCGAGCCCTTCGAGCCCCTGACGCTGGAGGTCGGCCATGGCGTCGTCCCAGCGGAAGCCGCCGCCGGTGAAGCGCCCGGGATGCGCGACCACGGGCACGCCGCCAGCCTCGCGGATCCAGCGGGAAGCCTCGCTGGGACTCAGTTCCTCCCGAGGCACGAATCCGGGGCAGTCATCCCCGATGAGCCGCTCAAAGGCCTCCGGCGCGCGCCTGACGAAGCCCCGGGCGGCCAGGGCCTTCGCGAAGTGGACCCGGGAGAGCAGGGGGGTATCCGCGTGGGCCTGCACCTCCTCGAGGGTGATGGGGCAGCCCAGCTCCGCCAGTCGCAGGATCATGCGCCGGTTCCGGTCCTCCCGGCGCCCGCGGAGTTCCACCAGCCGGGACTGGAACACGGCATCCTCCGGATTCACCAGCAGCCCAAGAATGTGCAGCGACTGCCCCAGAAAGCGACAGCTGAGTTCTGTGCCAACCAGGAGGCGCACCATCACCCGGGGCTGCATGGCCAGAAACCCGGGGATTCCCCCCAGGGTGTCGTGGTCCGTGAGGCAGAGCGCTGACAGGTGAGCAGCCTCCCCAAGCAGAGCCAAGCCCTCCGGGGTATCCGTGCCATCGGAATGGAGGGTGTGGCAGTGGAGGTCGATCACTTGGTGGAAAGCTCCTTGTTGGCCCGGTACAGCCCGGCCAGCAGCACGGCCACGGCCTGGAACAGATCGGGCGGGATGAGGCGGTCCAGGTCGAGCGGTTCGAGGGCGGCCAGCAGATCCGGATCCTTGGTGATCGACACACCGTGTTGCTTGGCCAGCTCAAGAATCCGCTCGGCCAGGAGCCCCTGGCCCTTGGCGACGAGCCTGGGCGCGGCGTCCTGGAACGGCGCCTCCGGCCGGTACCGCAGGGCGGCGGCACGGGGGCGGGAGGATCCGGGGCGGGCCGCTGGACGAGCCATGGTCCCTTATCGGACGCTTCGATTACTGGACGAAGTTCGAGGCGCTCTGGGCGTCGTCGGCGGGCTCATCCATGGCCAGACGGCGGAACAGCTTCACGTCAGCCAGGGACAGGATGCTCATGTAGGAGAAGCCGCTGAAGAACAGCCAGAGGAAGGGCACGGAGGCCCACTTGCGGATGTAGATGGCCACCAGCACCGCGCCGAAGTAGTAGATGGCGAAGCCCAGTTCCAGGAAGGTCATGAGGCTCTTGGGCACCTTGTAGGCCCGCTTGGTGACGGAGTTGCCATTGGCGTCCACGCCGTACTTGGGGGTGCGCTTGAACTCCTTGTCCTCGGTGAAGAAGCCTTCCAGCACGGCCTTGGCCTGGTTCAGGGCGAGGCCGATGCCCAGGCCCATGAGGCCGGGAATGTACTTCAGGCGGCGGGTCCAGCCGGTGTTGTCCGTCAGTTCCTTCTGGGAAAGACCGAAGTAGAGACCCACGCTGACGGCATTCAGGAGGAAGAAGGGACCGTCGGTCAGCAGCAGGATGTGGATGGGGGTGCCGGCACGGAAGATCATGGCGGGCACCATGATGATGGAGAGCACCACCATCAGCATGTAGTTGCAGTTGGCCGTGAGGTGAAACCAGCATTCCAGCTTGGTGTGCAGGCTCTCGTTGGACTTCCAGATGGTCTTCATGAGCTTGCGGATGACCTGGGCATTGCCCTTGGCCCAGCGGTGCTGCTGGCTCTTGAAGGCGTTCACTTCCACGGGCAGCTCGGCGGGGACCACCAGGTCCTTGAGGTAGACGCCCTTCCAGCCCTTGAGCTGGGCACGGTAGGACAGGTCGGCATCCTCGGTGATGGTGTCGTGTTCCCAGCCCCCGGCGTCGGCGATGGCGGACACGCGCCACATGCCGGCAGTGCCGCTGAAGTTGAAGAAGGCCTTGGAGCGGTTGCGGGCGGTGTGCTCGAACACGAAGTGGCCGTCCAGCAGGATGGCCTGCACCTGGGTCAGCAGGGAGAACTCGCGGTTCAGGTGGGCCCAGCAGCCCTGGACGAAGGCCACCTTGCCATCGGCGAAGTGGGGCACGGCCTTGCGGAGGAAGTCGACGGTGGGGAGGAAGTCGGCGTCGAACATGGCCACCAGCTCGCCCTTGGCGACCTTGAGGCCTTCCGACAGCGCGCCGGCCTTGAAGCCCGTGCGGTCCGTCCGGTGCAGGTAGTGGATGTCAAAGCCCAGGGCCTTGTAGCGGTCCACCACGGCGCTGGCGACCTTTACGGTGTCGTCCGTGGAGTCATCCAGCACCTGGATCTCGAGCTTCTCCTTGGGCCAGTCCATCTTGACGACGTAGTCCATGAGCCGCTCGATGACGTTCATCTCGTTGAACACGGCCAGCTGCACCGTGACCATCGGAAGGTAGCTCTCATCGCCCTGGGGCTGGGGAACATCCTTCTTATGGCGGTAGTAAAGAAGCAGCATCCAGAGGCGGTGCGCCCCGTAGATGCTCAGGATGGAGAGCAGCGTGAAGTAGGTGACAAGTACGACGGATTTGACGACTTCCATCACGGAATAAACCCTCCACAGCCCAGGTCAGAGGGCCTGCCTTATTGTGTCACAAGATCTTGGAAAATCCATGAAAAACCTAACAATCTACCGCTCCATCCTCGATGGGTTCGGTAGGATGCTGACATGGGCGACATCGACAACCTCAACTTCCCCAGAATGATCGGCCGCTACCTGGTTCTGCGCCTGCTCGGCTCGGGGGCCATGGGGAGCGTCGTGCTGGCGGAGGATCCCCGGATCAAGCGGAAGGTGGCCATCAAGCTCATGAAGCTGGATGCTGTCCGGACCGAGGCCGACCAGCACGAATACCTGGCCCGGTTCCAGCGGGAGGCGGAGGTCTCGGGCCTCCTGAACCACCCGGGCATCGTGGCCATCTACGATGTGGGCGAGGTGGAGGGCCACGGTCCCTTCCTGGCCATGGAATACGTGGCTGGCCGCCCCCTGGACGGGATCATGAAGGCCGGTCCCGCCCTGACCATGAAGGAGAAGTTCAAGATCATCGTCGGCCTGGCGGAGGCCCTGGACCACGCCCATGCCAAGGCCATCGTCCACCGGGATGTGAAGCCCGGGAACGTGATGGTCGGCGAAGATGGCCGCCCCAAACTCATGGACTTCGGCATCGCCAAGCGGGAGGATGCCAGCCTCACCCAGACCGGGACCTTCCTCGGCACCCCGAGCTATGCGAGCCCTGAGCAGATCAAAGAGGGCAGCGTCGACAACCGGTCGGACATCTTCAGCTTCGGCGTGTTGGTCTTCGAGTTGATGAGCGGGCAGTCGCCGTTTCCTGGATCGTCCATCAACACCATCCTCTACCGCATCGTCAATGAGCCCCCCGTCGAGATCCAGCCGCCGGTGCTGGGGGTGCTGCCGGAAGGCTGGCGGCGCGTCTTCGACCGGGTGCTGGCGAAACGGCCCGCCGACCGCTACCCCACCTGCACGGCCTTCGCCCGCGAGCTGCTGGACGCGGTGGTGGAGCTCGGCAAGGAGGAACGGCGGGAGATCCTGGGCCTCATGCGGATGAGCGGCGAGGCCCCTCTGCCTGAGATCGTGTCCACCTCCTTCGACGAAACCATGGTCGTGGCCCGGCCCGAGTCGAAGCCGTTCGGATGGTCATGGATCGCAGCCTTGACGCTGGTGGCCGTCGGGGGCCTGGGCTGGTTCCTCTTCCGGGGAGCCAAGGGCACGCGGCTCCAGATCGACTCCCAGCCGACGGGGGCGAAGGTCTATGTGAACGACCTGGCCGTGGGCACCACGCCCATGAATCAGGCCTTGGCCGCCGGCGACAAGCTGCGCCTCGAACTCAAGGGGCATCGCCCGGTCACCTATGAGGTCAGGCCCGGGGAAGCCCCGAAGGCCTTCCCGCTCCAACCCGTCATCAGCGAGGAGCTCATCGACTCGACGCCCCGGGGGGCGACGGTGGTTCTGGATGAGAAGCCCCTTGAAGGGGTGACACCGCTCACCGTCCGATGGAACCAGGGACAACCCCACCGTCTGACCCTCACGAAGGAGAAGCTGGGCCATGCCTCGGACTTCGGTGTGGGCGAGGCGCCCGGGGGGCGGGCCTTCGAGCTCAAGGAGGCCACCACGGCCGAGACCCGGCAGGAACCGGCCCTGAATCCCCACGAACCTGGGGCCCTCAAGCTGTCCGGGGGCTTCAGCATCCGTGTGAAGACGGCCGGCAAGGACCTGGGCGAGCTGAGCCCGGGTGCGAAGCTGCCGTTGCCCCCCGGCACCCATCAGCTGGAGCTGAGCAGCGTCCGCCACTTCTACAAAGACACCCGGGCCGTCACCGTGATCGCAGGCCAGACGGCGCCCCTCAGTGTCCCGGGATTGGCTTCCCTCACCGTCAATACCTTCCCGGGCTCGGGAAAGGTCTTTGTGGATGGCGTGGATACCGGGACCGAAAGCGATGGCAGCAGCCCCATCCAGCTGGCCCTGGGCCGACACACCATCACGGTGCGCGGTCCCAAGGGCAGCAAGACCGAGACCGTGGACCTGACCGGAGACAAGCTCCTGAGCTTCCAGCTCTGAGGCGATCCCGCACACGCTTCCCAACGCAAATGGCCGCCTCACGGCGGCCATTTGGTTGGGGAGGAAGGATTCGAACCCTCGATACGCAGGATCAAAACCTGCTGCCTTACCACTTGGCTACTCCCCAGGCGGAAAGGCAAGCATAGCGCGGGTCTGCGTCTTGCCCAAGCCCTGGGAGCGGGCCTCAGGGATTGGTCTTGGGGGTGAATCCGAACTCCTCGACGCCCAGCAAGTCAGGGCGCACCTGGGCGGCCTCGCCCCGCTCGATACGGCTCAAGGCGCGGTGCCCGGTGGCTGCCTCGTAGGCGAGCAGGACCTTCTCTTCGATCACCTCACGCAGGGTGTTGTTCAGGGGGTAGGCAATGTCCTTGAAGCTGCCGTCGCGCTTGCGGCGGCTGGGCATGGCCACAAAGTAGCCATCCTCACCCTCCACCACGCGGAGGTCCCCCACCAGGAAGCAGTCCTCGATCACCAGGGCGGCAAAGGCCTTCAACTTGTCGTCGCCCTCCACCTTGGTGATCCGGATATCGGTGATGTTGAGCATGGCCGTCCTCGCGCGTCGGTCCTCGGTCTTCAGGAGCGAGGCGACTTCCAGGTTAGCCGATCTCGATCCAGCCCCACTGGCGGCCGGTGGTGTCGCCCCGGCGGTAGGAAAAGAGGAGGTCCGGCCGGCACATGGTGCAGAGCCCCACGCTGCCATCCTTCTCCGGAGCCATGCCCAGGTCGAGGGCCTGGGCCTTCAGAAAGCCATGCAGATCCAGATGGGCCCTGCCGCCGGGTCCAACGGTCCCCAGGTCCTCCCGCCAAGCGGGGTCCTGACGGGCGGCCTCGATGACTTCGGCACCCACCTCGAAATGACAGGCCTGGATGGCCGGTCCGCAGGCCCACACCAGATCCCCTGGATGGCCGCCCAGTGCTCGAAACCGGGCCACGCCCCGACGCAGGATCCCGCCACCGGGCTCGGGATCGCCGTGGCCGGTGGCCCCGCGCCATCCAGCGTGGAGTGCAGCGACCCAGGGGGTGCCAGCGGCCAGCCGGCCGGCCAGCAGCACCGGCACACAGTCCGCCACCCGCACGCCGATGCGGATGCCGGGCCTGGTGGTCCAGAGTCCGTCCGCCTCGACCACGGCCTCGGGCGCCTCCACCACGCCGCAGCGGTGGACCTGGCGCAGAAGGGCCTGTGGCAAGGCATCTGGTGGATCCAGGCGCGTGGAGAATCCCCAGCGGAGCGGGAATGGGGTCGGGATCTCCGGGGTCAGCACCGGGTGGATCAGCCTTTTGATCCGGAGCGGCCTTCCAGCCACTGCTTAATGCGGTTGGCATCGCCCAGCCGGGTGTACTTGCCCCAGGAATCCAGAAGGATGACCAGCACGGGCCGATTGGCCAGCATGGCCTGCATGACGAGGCAGCGGCCGGCCTCCTCGATGTAACCGGTCTTGGACAGGCCGATGTTCCACCTGGGGTTGCGCACCAGGGCATTGGTGTTCGGGAACTGGATGCTGTGCCGTCCCGACTGGATGGTGGTCTCGGGCCGCGTGCTGAAATCCCTGATCTCCGGGTAGTTGTAAGCCGCCTGAATGATTCTCGCTAAATCCCAGGCAGTGGCCACGTTGCCGCTGGAAAGCCCTGCGGGGTCCTCAAAATGGGCGCCGCTGAGGCCGAGTTCCCGGGCCTTCGCGTTCATCGCCTGGACGAAGCCGGCCAAGCCGCCGGGATAGGTGCGTCCCAGGGCATGGGCCGCCCGGTTCTCCGAGGCCAGGAGGGCCAGGAGGAGGGCCTGTTCCCGGGGGAGGCGGGTGCCCACGGGAAGCCGTGAGCGGCTGTGGCGGAGGGAGTCCTTGTCATCGCTGGTGATGGTGAGCAGTTCGTTGGGGTCGAGGTGGGCGTCGAGCAGCACCATGGCTGTCATCAGCTTGGTCAGGGAGGCGATGGGCACCACGGCGGCGGCCTGCTTTTCCACCAGCGCCTGCCCTGTGCTCTGGTCCAGAACCAGGGCCGAGGCGGATTTCAGGGAAAGCCGCGGGGAGGCCTTCGGCGAGGCCGCGCCCAAGGTCACGCCCAGCAGGAGCCATGAACCGGTCTTCCATCCCCTCATCCTGGTGAATCCCATTCCAGCTCCAGAAGATTTCGATTGTCGTCACTTCTTCCCAGTCTATCGGATCTGGAGATCCCCAACTCAAGGGATCATGGCCACAGCAGGGCCAGCAGGGTCAGATCGGTGACGGCCCAGGCAGCCAGGCCCCAGTACATCCCCGCTTCATGCTGCTGGTCGGTCCAGGTGTGCCAGCCGCGCAGCCAGGGCAGGAGGACGGCCGTCCAGGCCAGCAGTGAAGGGATGAGGAACCGCGGGTCGCGTCCCAGGGCCAGGATGCCGACCCAGAAGAACCCATGGGCGGCCACGGCGGAGAGAAGCGCCAGGCCCAGGCTGCGTCCCACGCCCACCTGGATCACCAAGGTCCGGTCCCCCCGGCGGCTGTCCTCAGCGACCTGGTAGATCTGGGTCATGGGATAGAGGGTGGCGAACAGGAAGGCGAAGCCGACGGAAGCCAGGAGGATGGGCCGAGTGAACGGGCGCCCGGTCAGCGCCCAGCCGGCCAAGGGGGTCAAAAGGCCGAACCCGACGCAGTTGATGAGCAGGTCCCAGCCTGCCCGGGCCTTCAGGCGGGGCGGGGGGACGGAGTAGAGAACGCTCATCGCCACGCAGCCCAGGTTGATGAGGGCGAAGGGCAGGGGGAGCAGGAAGCCGAGGAGGGCCGAGACCCCCAGGAGACAGGAGGAGAAGGCCGCCAGATGCTCAGGGGGCTTGGGCGGAGCCTTGAGGTAGCCGATGTCCCCCTCGTCCTGATCGAAGGCGCTGTTGATGGCCAGCGTCCCGCCATTCATGAGGGCCACGAAGACGAACCAGCCAAGGAGGGTGGGCCGGGCCTGCAGCGTCCAGCCTGCGGCCAGGAGGGTGCCCAGCAGGAAGTGGGCGGACATGATGGGCCACTCCAGCGGGCGCAGGTGCAGCAGGTAGGGCATCGCCCTGGGCCCGACGATCGTTTCGAAGAAGCGCCGGAGGGGGAAGCGGCTCCCCGTCATGCGATGCCTTCACGACGCAGCGGCTGGATCTCCCCGCCTGGGCGGCGGGGCTCCACCAGGGCCTCCATGGCCGAGAAGAGGTGGGGCACGCTGAAATCCGTGTCGACGCACATGCCGTGGTGCAGGACCAGCGGAATGACGTAGCAGGGGATCTCGGGCATCTTGCTGAGCCCCTTGAGCAGCCGGTCGGTGCAACTCACGGCCACCACCAGGTCTGGCCTGTATTCCCGGGCTTCGCGATAGGCTTTGTGGCTGCGGTTGGTGATGCGCCCCTCCCAGCGGTTCAGCAGGGCCGCGTTCATGTAGTCGCCCACGGGGCAGAGGCCGCAGTCGTAGCAGGCCTGGAGATCGTCGAGGATGCCTGCTTTGCAGCGGGACATCTGGATGCAGTGGGGCAGGAGGATCAGGGCGCGCCGGGCCCGGCGGCCGGAGAAAGCTGCACGCACACGCTGGTTGTTGTACCCGCAGAAGGCCAGGATCCAGGCGTCCTCCAGGCCCAGACGGCGGGCCAGGGGGAGGAGGGCATTGGCCCACAAGCTGTCCTGGCGCATGATCGCCGTCCTATTCCGGAGGAAAGCCTGCCCCCGGAGAAAACTCGGCCAGGCGGCCGCCAGGGAGCCCACACCGAGCAGCAGCCACCAGCCCCGGCCTTCGGCATGCAGGGTCGCGATCACGAAGGACATTCCGGCGATTAGGAGGGGAACGCCCCGGCGCACCAGGAGGAACGCCAGGCCCCGCTCATCCGGCAGGGGGCCGGGGAGGGCGGGGGCGCGGGGTTCCTTCACTTGGCGGCTCCGGCGAGGCCGACCATCTTCTTGAGATCATCATCCTTCCAGCGCAGGCCGCCCCCGAAGAAGATCGTGCGCAGGTCCTTGTTCCCGATGTCCTGGACGCCGGCCTGGATGTAGGCGCCCTTCCAGAACTGGTAGCTGCTGGTGAAGCGGTAGCGGGGGTTCGGCTTGTCATCACGCTTGGTGAAGTCATAGGCCAGGATGCCCAGCCGTAGGCGGTCATCCTCCAGCAAGCGGAACTCCAGCCCCCCGCCGCCCTTGTTCTCGACGATGCCCGCGGAGAAGATCGCAGGTCCCAGCCGCTTGGCGAACTGGGCCGAGGCGGTGAACGTCTGGTCCGTGGTGACGGTCTTGGTACGCTCCAGGACGCTGACCGGCTTGCCCGTGACGGGGTCGATCTGGGTGACCGTCCGCGAGCTTTCGCTGAGCTTGCCATCCGGCGTGGACGCGAAGCCCAGGGAGTACCAGTAGTCGGGCCTGGGGGCGATTTCGAGGCCCAGACCCACGCGGCTGTCCTTGCGCTTTTCCCACTGGGCCGCGTTCATGTCGAGGCGGAAGTCCATCTTGTTGAAGCCGCCCAGCAGGCCGTTCACGTTGTCCACGGCCTCGTTGATCTTCTTGATGGTGGTCTCGTCATTCAGCAGCTTGCCGATGGTGCCCTCGCCCTTGTTGACCCGATCGGTGAGGACCTTCAGGTTCTCGGCGGTGCCCTGGAAGCTCTGGGCCAGCTTGCGCACGTCGCCCACGACGCCCTTCAGCTCGGGCCGGTTCTCCTCGAGGATGGCGTTGAGGTTCTTGCCCACGGCCTCGAACTGCTGGGCCAGTTTGGGCAGCTTGTCCCGAAGGTCGGAGGAGAGGGCCTCCACGTTGGCCATGGTGTGGTTGATGGCGCCGTGGTTCTCCTGGGCCATGGAGCGGAACTCAGCGGTCAGCACGCGGATGTTGTCCACGATCTCGTCGAGTTTCTGCCGGCCCTGCTCGCCGCCGATGGACTGGTTCAGGGCCTGGGTGACGCCCTTCACGTTGGCGCCGATCTCGGAAAGGGTTTCCATGAGGTTGTCGAGGCTGACACCGGCCTTGCTGGGCAGCGGCTTCCCTTCGGGAAAGGGTCCCTTGGCGCTGTGGCCCGGATCGAGGTCGATGAACTTCTCGCCCAGGATGCCGATGGAACCGAGGGAGACGACCGCGTCGGCGTAGACCGGCACCTCGTTCGAGAGGCCCAGGACCACCCGGGCCTTGCCATCCTCCAGCGCGATGGTGCGGACGTCGCCCACCTTGACGCCGGCGATGCGCACCGCGCTCTGCAGGTTGAGTCCCGCCACCTGCTGGAAGTAGGTGTATCGCTCGTTCTGGTTGCGCTTGCCGCCGAATTCCAGCTTCTCCGTGCGGAAGATCAGCACGGCCGCGAGGACGATGCCACCGGTGAAGAAGAGGCCGACCTTGGTTTCGAGCTTCATGATGGGGCCTCCTGAGTCTTGCGCTTGGGGGGGGGAGGGTCCTGAAGAAAGGGACCATCCGCGTCGCCCCGGAGGAACTGCTGGATGACCGGGTGCGGGTTGACCTTGAAGTCGGCCGGGGATTCACAGGCGATGCACTCTCCCCGGAAGATCAGAGCGATGCGGTCGGCAATCTCGAAGGCGGACTTGAGGTCGTGGGTGATGGTGATGCTGGTGATGCCCAGTTCGTGCTTGAGGTCCAGAATGATCCGCCCGATCACATCGGTCATCACGGGGTCGAGGCCCGTTGTGGGCTCGTCGAAGAGGAGGATCTTGGGCTTGAGGGCGATGGCGCGGGCGAACCCCACCCGCCGCTTCATGCCGCCGGAGAGCTCGGCGGGCTTGAGCTGATCGGTGCCCTTCATGCCGACCATGGCCAGGCATTCCTCCACCCGGGCGCGGACCTCGGCTTCGGTCATCCGGCGATGCCTCCGGAGGCCGAAGGCCACGTTCTCGAAGACGGTCATGGAATCGAAGAGGGCCGCCATCTGGAAGCACATGCCGATGCTCTGCCGGACGTCGAAGAGCTCGTCCCGGGAGAGCTGGGCGATGACCTTGCCTTCGACGGCCACGTGGCCGGAGTCCGGGGTGAGGAGCCCCATGATGTTGCGGAGCAGCACGGTCTTGCCGGTCCCGGAGCCACCCAGCACGACCAGGCTTTCGCCCTCCTGCACCTGGAGGTTCACGTTGGACAGCACGACCTTGGGGCCGAAAGCCTTGGAGAGGTTGACGACATCGATCACGGCCATGTCGTCAGACCAGCAGCAGCTTGGTTAGGAAGAAGTCTGAGATCAGAATCCACAGCGAGCTGGTCACGACGCTGCTGGTGGGGGCATTGCCCACGCCCTCGGCGCCACCCTTGGTCCGGTAGCCCTTCCAGCAGCCCACCAGCGCGATGATCATGCCGAAGACGAAGGCCTTGTAGAGGGCGATGCGGAGGTCTCGGAAGGCGAGGAGCTTGTAGAACTCATTGCCGTAGACGTAGGCGCTCTGGCCTTCGACGCCCACGAGGATCAGGTAGCCACCCCAGAACCCGACGTAGATCGACACAACCGTGAGGATGGGGACCATCACCATGGAGGCCAGCAGTCGCGGCACGAACAGGTAGTGGATCGGATCCGTGGCCAGGCACTCGAGGGCGTCGATCTGCTCGGTGACCTGCATGGTGCCCAGCTCCGCGGCCATGGCGGAGCCGATGCGGCCGGACAGCATCAATCCCGTGATCACCGGCGCGAGCTCGCGCATGATCGCCAACCCCTCCACCTGGGACGCCAGCCCTTCGGCCTGGAATTGCTTGAAGCCGAAGGCCAACTGCACGGCGAACACCATGCTCACAGCCAGGCTGGTGAGGACCACCACGGGGATCGAATTGACCCCCACGGACTGGAACTGGAACAGCAGGTTCTTGCCGTCGAAGGGGCGCTTGAAAATGGCGGCGAAGGTCCGGCCCGCCAGGACCGCGAAATCGCCGAACGTATCCGTGGCCTTGAGCACGCCTGCGCCGGCCTTGTCGAATAAAGTCAGGACCATGGGACTCCGAACTGAAAGGATTAGCTTACCCCAGTCCCCTTCTTCTGCCGGACCCGGAGCTTCGAGGCGCCGCCCTCGCGGGAGACCTGGGGCGTGCGGCTGAGCGCCAAGGCATCCGCGGGAACGTCCTTGGTGATGGTGCTGCCGGCCCCGATGAGGGCACCATCGCCGATGACCAGAGGGGCCACCAGCTGAGTGTCGGAGCCGACGAAGACGTTCCGGCCGATGACCGTGCGATGCTTGTTGACGCCGTCGTAGTTGCAGGTGATCACACCGGCGCCGATGTTGGTGCCTTCGCCGACGTCCGCGTCGCCGATGTAGGCCAGGTGGCTCGCCTTGGCCCCTCGATGGAACCGGGCCTTCTTGGTCTCCACGAAGTTCCCGATGCGCACGTCCTCGCCCAGTGTCGTGCCCTCACGCAGCCGGGCAAAAGGACCGACCTTGCAGCCCTCGCCCACGAGGGATTTCTCAATGACGCAGTAGGGGCGGACCTCCACGCCGGAGCCCACGGTCGAATCGACCATCACCGTGCCTTGACCGATGAGGGTGCCTTCGCCCACAGCCACGGCGCCCTCCAGCCGGACGCCAGGTTCGAGCAGAACATCCTGGCTCAGCTGAACCCGGGGGCCCACCAGGGTGCTGCCCGGATGGAGGAAGGTCACGCCTTCGGCCATCCAGTGCCGCTCGATGCGGAGCTGGGCGGCGGCCTGGAGCGCGGCCTGGTCATGCCGGGAATTCATGCCTGCCAGTTCCTCGGGATCGCAGACCTCCACCGCCACGGGGATCGCCCGGGCCACCGCCACCACGGCATCCGTGAGGTAGTACTCCCGCTGGGCGTTGTCGTTGGTGAGCCCCAGGAGCGCTTGGCGAAGGGCCGACCAGGGCAGGGAGTAGGCGCCGCCGTTGACCCGCTGCACCGCCAACTGTTCGGGGGTGGCGTCCTTGGCTTCCACCAGGCCGGCAAGCCGCCCGTCCGGATGCTGGAGGACGCGACCGTAGGCACCCGGGGTCGGAAGATCCATGGCCAGCAGCAGGGCCTCCGCGGCGCAGAGCTGGAGGACGGTGCCGCCAGTCGTCAAGGGGACGTCCCCGCAGAGGATGACCACCTGGGTGGCCCCGAGCCGGTCAAGTTCCGGGATGCAGGCCTGGAGGGCGTGGCCGGTGCCGAGGGGAACGCCCTGATCCACGGTCGTGATGGGGCAGGGCAGGAGCCCCGCCTTCTGCCAGGTGGCCAGGGCTGCTTCGACCTGCTCCTTCCCGTGGTGGACCACCACGATGGCACCCTTGAGGTCCCCGGGAAGCGCACGGAGGACCCACAGCAGCGAGGGATCGCCGAGGATGGGGTGGAGGACTTTGGGAAGCCGCGATTTCATGCGGGTTCCGAGGCCCGCTGCCAGGATCACCGCCACCGTGGACATGCCACCTCCCGCAACCAGCCTACAACAGCCGGGTGTCCGGTCCATGGTGACAGGGCGAGGTTCAGGTCAGGACGGCCGGCCAGATGCCGCGCAGGGCATTCAAGCACCACAGGCGGCCCTCCTGGACGGCCCCGAGGGGCAGGTTGTCGACCTCGATGCGGAGGCCCCGCGAGCGGGCCCACTCCGGAAGATCCAGCCGCTCGGTCAAGCTCCCCACCCGGCCCTGGGGCGGCGGGACAACCAGAAGATGCTCCCGTTCGAGGGCCACGGAGGCGATGGCGGTTTCCGCCAGGGTCCCGTCGTTCCAGAACAAAAGCGCATCCTCGGCGCCAGCTTCCCGCGCTGCGGACAGCACGGTCTGGCTCCAGGGGCCCGCCAGCCCTTTGTGCACGATGGTGGCGTCCTGGCGCCTAGCCTGCAGGGGATGGGGGAGGGCCTGTAGCCGATAGGGTTGGGGAATTCCCGGAAGCGGTTCTAGGCGGGCCTGAAGGCAGGCGGCCTCCGGGTGGAGGATCAGGCGCAGGGCCGCATCCGTCCCAGGTGATTCAGCGCCCAGCCAGGTTTCGATCTCCGGCTGGATTCCAGCCAGCCAGGTGACCTCCACCCCCATGGCTGCCGCCCCATCCTGAAGGCGCAGCAGGTGGGCCCGGAGGTGGCGCGGCTTGCCACTTTGGATGGCCAGGGCCGTCCTGGGCAGCGCCGTCTGGATGGAGCTGACCGCACCGACAGGGCGACCCTGTTCAGGTCCGAACCATCGGTCGGTCTTCATGCGCCGGATGAGGGCAGGAGGTCCAGATCCCTGCGACCGGCCAGCCGCACGGCCAGGGCGGCGGCTTCCAGGAAGTTGCGGGAATCAGCGATCCACCTTCCCGCCTTGTCGAAAGCGGTTCCATGATCAGGGCTGGTGCGGATGAAGGGCAGCCCCAGGGTCAGGTTCACGGCCCGGGTCGGTTCCAGGAGCTTGACGGGGATCAACCCCTGATCGTGGTAGAGGGCCACCACAAGATCGAATTCACCCTTGGAGGCCCGCTGGAAGACGCTGTCAGAGGGCAGCGGGCCGAAGAACAGGGGGGCCGAGTGCGTATCTGAGGGGCCACGGGTGGAGAGCACCTCCAATCCGCGCTGCCCCGCCGGGTTCTGGTGTCGGGACCCGGTTGCCCGGGAGAGGGCGCCCTCCTCTGAACCAGGTGGGGCGGGATCGCTGGTGAAGCTCAGGAAGGCGGCTTCGGCCTGCCTGAGAGCCTCCTCCAGTAGCGCCTCCTCCCCCCCGAAGGCTCCCTGCTCTCCGGCATGAGGATTCAGCGCACAGAGGGCCACCCTGAGATCGGCTTTCCCGGTGAGCCGGATGAACTGGTCGGTGGCGAAGATGAGCGTCTCGGCGACGCCGTCCGCCGTGATGGATTCCACGACGGAACGCAGGCTCTGGTGGACCGTGTGGAGGACCACGTTCAACTGGGGGCTCACGAAGGCCATTCGGGTGTGGACGCTTCCCGAGAGGTCCCGGAGGAACTCGGTGTGCCCGGGGAGGTCATACCCGGCCAGGTGGGCGGCGGCTTTGGCCATGGGCAAGGTCACCAGGGCGTCGGCGGTGCCCCCCATGGTCATGAGGGCAGCCACCCGGATGGCTTCCACGGTGGCCCGGCCAGAAGCCGCGGACCCCTGGCCCAGCTGCAGCTGATCAATTCCGATCTCGGGCGTCGGATCCAGCCAAAGGGCCTCGCCCAAAACCCGTGGCGCTTCGCCCGGAGCCAGCACTTGCAGTCTGTGCGACTGGCACGGAAGGGCGCCGGATGGGGCTGGATGGGGCTCCAGCCAACGCCAGGCGACCGGGGCGCCCGGTTGCCCCTCAAGCAGATCCACCCCCGCCTTGCATCCGACCACGGTGACGTCGGTCCAGGGTTGAAGGGCCGGCAGGCTTCCGAGCAGCAGCTCGGGCCCGATGCCGCAGGGGTCCCCCAAGCTGACGATGATGTGGGGGCGACGGCTCATGGGGCTCCCTGTGCTGGATGGCCCGGGGCTCAATCGTAAACCGGGATCTCGACTTCGGCCGCCATGGGTTCTTCCTTCTTGGCGGTGCGGCTGCGGCGGATCCTGGGTTCTTCTTCCTGCTTGTAGATGTATTTGATGTTGTGCTTGGGCACGAGGACGTTGGGTTCCTTCACCCGGTTGATCTTCAGGCAGTGCTTGTCGTACCACTCGATGACACCGCGGACCTTCTCATCGTCCTGGAGCACGATCACCATCGGCGTCTTGGACTGCATCTGTTTGAGGTAGTAGAAACTCTCGGCATTCGTCTGCTCGGGCGGCGCGATCTTCCGCCGGGGGCTCCCCAATCCCTGCGGTGCCGTGGCCGCCGCCGGATTCACAGCGGGATTGGGCTCGCCGCCGGCAGTCATGGCGGGAGGCACCGGAGTCATGGCTTCCGCCCCGCCGCCTTTTGCAGGGATGCCAAGCTTGTCCTTGAGTTCACTGAGATTCGGTCGGATGAGCTTCCGGTTCATGGAGAATCCTGGTCCAGCGGGCGGTGCGGGGTTGTCAAAGGCATCGACCGTGAGTCGAACCCCGCTCAAACCCGCAGAGCCAGACCCACGTGGGGCGGACTGAACGCGTTGAAAGGGGATGAACCACTGTGGCAGGTGCCAAGTGGACCATGCAAGGGTGTATGCCGAGTTGGATGCTTGAAAGCTGGGAAAAGTTTACGCCTGATCCGAGGGGGGCGCCATGGCCTCTTCATCGGCATGCACGGGCAGGGAAATCCGGATGTGCGTGCCCTCTCCCGGCGCGCTCTCGACATCGATTCGCCACGCCATCGCCTCGATGAACTTGTAGACGAGGCTCATGCCGAGCCCCGAGCCCTCCTCGAAGCTTCCCGCGAAGGGAACAAAAAGTCGCTCCAACTGATCGGCGGCCATGCCGCAGCCGTTGTCGGAAATCGTCAGGCAGATCGTGGTGCCTGAGACCTGGCAGGACAACCGGACGGAGGGGTCCGGCAGATCCTTCACAGCTTTGCGTGCATTGCTGAGCAGGTTCATCAGCGCCCGGTGGAGACCCGTGGGATCTGAGCGGAGGTTCACTGCCGGAATGTGATCCGTGGCCAGGGGCAGGCCTGCGGTTCGTGGATCCATCTCCCAGCTGGAGCGGATCTCCTCGATGACCTTCGGCAGGGACAGCACGAACCCGCTGGGCGTCTCCGGGCGGGCGAAGTCCAGGAAATCGGACACAATGTCCCCCACGCGGTGGGTCTCGCGCTCGAGGATGCCCAGCACCCGGGCGCGGACATCCTCAGGAGCCCCCGCCTTCTGGAGCAGCTGCACGCAGCCACTGATGGAGGCCAGGGGGTTCCGCAGCTCGTGGGCGAGACCGGCGGCGAGCTGGCCGATGGCCGCAAGCCGCTCGCTGATCCGGGTGCGCTCCTCCAACGCCTTCAGGTCCGTGAGGTCCTGGAAGAGCAGGAGCTGGCCTGACTCCCGGCCGGCGGCGCCGCGCAGCGAAGCCAGGTGCCCGCCAAGGATGCGCCGACCCCGGTCCGGAACGGCCAGCACCACCTCGAAGCGGTGTTCCCGGCCTTGCCGCCAGGGCAGGGGATCCCTGAGCTGCAGCAGGTCCTGGATGGCGATCCCGGCATCGACGGGGCGGCCCAGGATGGCCTGGGCCGCGGGATTGGCGGAAGTGACCCGCCCTTTCAGATCCAGCGTGATCAGTCCCGAGTTCAAGGACTCCACGACCCTCTGGTGGAGGGCTGATAGCTCATCGACCGCCGCCTCGCTGACGCTCAGGTCGATCCGGAGGCGGTCGAGGTTCCGTCGGATCAGGACCACCAGGAGTGTGGCGGCGAAGACCTGGAGCGAGGCCGTGCCGAGCAGGAAGGAGAGCCGGCTGGGATCGGGATCGACAAGTTCACCGGACAGACCGAAGGGGGGGAGCACTCCGAAGGTGAACCCGAGCACCAGGACGACGTGGGTGAGCGAGGAAACGACGCCAACCCAGACGATCTCCACGGTTCCCAGGTAGAAGGCCGAGGCCAGCACCGGGAAGATGTATAGGGTCGCGAAGCGTTCCTGCACCACACCTTGGAAGGCGATCACCAGGGTCACCAGGGCCAGGTCGAGGGCTAGGTTCCACCGGATCCAGGCCGCACGGGGGGTTGGGAAGAGCTGCCCCATGGCGATGAGCCCGCGCCCGGATTCCCAGATGGCTTCAAGGAACATCAGGAGGAGGACCGACAGGTAGGCATGCTCTCCAGGTCCCGAGGCCCGGCCCTCCGCAGGAAGGGCGGCATGCACCACCAGCAGGCCGAAGCTGGCGAAGAGTCGGAAGGAGAGAGGCAGGAAAGGGGCGCTGGCATCCGACACGCCCAACCTGCCCCAGGTGCGCTGGAGCATGGCAACCATGGTGCCCGAATCTGCCATCCTGGGGCCATGGCCGACTCTGCCACTTCCCCGACCCCCTCCCTCCGTGCCGCAGGCATGCGGCAGACGCCCCAACGAGAGGGCATCCTCCGGGTCCTCAGGGACTCGGACCGCCCACTCACGGTGGAGGAGATCTGGGAGCGCATGCCCGAGCGACGATCAGGTCTTCCCACGGTCTACCGGAACCTGGAGCGCTTTGTCCAGGAAGGATGGGCCGAGAGCATTCTCGGATCGGACCAGGTGATGCGGTTCGTCCGCTGCGAATCGCGCGACCACCACCACCACCTCCAGTGTGAGCGCTGCGGCCGCACGGTTGAGGTGGACGCCTGCGGCCTCGATGAATCACTGAGGCATCTGGAAGCGCTGTCTGGCTTCCGGATCACGCGCCATCAGCTCCAGCTGTTCGGGCTCTGCGGGACCTGCCGATCCGAAAAAGACCGTTGACCGGATCACGCGCCATTGCTAGGCTTGATCTCTCACGCGGGTGTAACTCAGTGGTAGAGTGCAACCTTGCCAAGGTTGAAGTCGTGGGTTCAAATCCCATCACCCGCTCCACTGCCCGGGCCGCGCAAGCGGCCCGCACTGTTCAAAGCCACACTGCACCAACGCAAGGCGCCGTCGCCAAGTGGTAAGGCCCGGGACTGCAAATCCCGTATACATCGGTTCGAATCCGATCGGCGCCTCCAGCCCAGCCCCCGCAAGGGGGCTTCCTTTTGCCGTGGCGCTCCCCCGGACTATCCGCGGGACGAGGTCAGGCCCAGGATGATTCCGAGAGCCAGGGACCAGAGGGCCGCCAGGCCGACCTGGAATTCGGCAGGCAGGCTGAAGGTGAGCGTGTGCGCTGGAATCCAGAACCAAACGAGGGTCCTGATGGCGGGCATCATCCCGTCGAAGCCGCGGCGGCGGAGGATGAGGTTGTCCTCCAGGCGGTGGAACAACATCATCTGGGGCCCGAAGAAAAGGTTGGTCAGGGTCGAGAGCGAGAAAGCCCAGCCGATGCCCGAGGCCAGGCAGGCCGGGAGGAGGCGGTGCTCAAGCAGCGCCCGCGTGAACCCCTTCATGCCCACGAAGCCGGCCTTGATGACGAGTCCGAGCAGGGCCCAGGCCAGCCCCTTGAAAAGGAGTTGCAGGGGGGTGCAGGGAAGGATCGGACGGCGGGCCTTCAAGGAGGCGGCACACAGCTCGCCCAGGGTGCCAAGCAGACCGAACTGGATCGCGGCCGAGAGGAAGGGGTGGGTGGCGACCCATAGCCGGTAGCTGTTCATGCAGGAAGGCTAACCAGGGCCGGTGAGGGCAGGGGTCACAGACCAGGCCGGCCGTCGATCCAGCCGCCACCAAGCACCTCACCCTCACGGTAGAAGACCACGGCCTGGCCAGGCGCGATGGCCCTCTGGGCCTCGGCAAAAGCGATCTTCACCCGCCCATCGGGGAGCGGGATGACCAGGGCCTCCGCCTCCGGGGCGCGGCTGCGGATGCGCGCTTCGCAGGCCAACGGACCTTTCGGAGCGGCGCCGACCCAGTTGAGATCTCGGGCCACCAGGTCATGGGCCATCAGGTCCGACTCGAATCCGACCCACACGGTGTTCGTGGCCGGCTCGGTCCTGACCACGTAGAGAGGCTCTGAAAAGGCCACCCCCAGGCCGCGCCTCTGGCCCACGGTGTGCCGCCAGTACCCGTGGTGTCGTCCCAAGACCCGTCCATCTAGATGCCGGATGTCCCCTTCGCCGACGCCGGGATCAAAACCCTCAGCTTCGATGAAGGCGTCGTAACGGTCCTGGGTGACGAAACAGATCTCCTGGCTTTCGGGTTTCTCCGCAAGGTGGAGCCCAAGGTCCGTCCCCAGGCGCCTGACCTCGGGCTTGGTGAGGTGGGCCAGGGGGAACAGGGTGCGCGCCAACGTGGCCTGGGTGTGGTGGAAGAGAAAGTAGCTCTGGTCCTTGGCGGGATCCGAGGCCTTGCGGAGGATCCAGCGGCCACCCTCATGGGCAATGGTTGAATAATGACCCGTCGCGATGAAGGGTGCTTCCAGGGATTCGGCGCGCTCCATCAAGGCCGAGAACTTGAGGTGTTGATTGCAACGAATACAAGGGCTTGGTGTTTCGCCGTTCAAATACCCTTCGATGAATCCATCGATGACCGTCTCGCGGAACCGGGCTTCAAAGTCCATGACGTAATGTGGAAAACCCAGTTGATGCGCAACCCTCCGCGCATCATGGAAGTCGTCGAGGGTACAGCATTTCCCTTCAGAAAGTGAAATGGCATTCTTCTCGAATAGCTGCATGGAGATGCCAATGACCTCGAAGCCTGCCCGATGAAGAAGCGCAGCCATGACCGAACTGTCCACGCCGCCGGACATGGCCGCGAGGACCCGATCCCCTGGTCGCAAGGTGGGATGCTGCTTCAGGTCAGCGATGGCCCGGTCCAGAAGGCTGCTCACGGTCAGGTCCTCAGCCGGCGCAGGCGGAGGAGGGCGACCGCCAAGAGCAGGAGCAGGGGCGCGACCACCCCCCAGTAGGCCGGGATCTCTGAGGCCCTGGCCGCCCCTCCGAAGAGGGTCTGCAGCCCGAGGAACACCAGGCCCGCCACCAGCCCTGCACCCAGGGCCTGGCCTCGTCCCTGCCTGGGGCCGGGGAAGGCGAACGAGAGCATGGCCATGACCAGACAGGGACCTGCGAGCCAGCCCAGCAGGCGGCTCCACAGCATGTAGGCGCGTTCTGGATCTGGGGCCCACGCCTGCCAGCGAACCAGATCCAGTGTCTGAGCCTCCTCCGCGTTGGCGGTGTTCCGAAGGGCCCGGGACGGGAAGAGGCGCTCGGCCGGTGGTCCCTGGATGAGGCGCAGCCCCCCCCAGGCCAGAGCTTCGGAATGGGGATCTCCCATCCGCCACCGGAGGAGGATCGGAGCTTCCCCGGGGGCCTTGAGAGGAAAACCCCAGCGCTGCTCGGATTGGAGGTGCCAGAGCACGCCTGTGGAGCCGAGGTAGAGCCAGGGGCGCGTGGTGAACTGGCCCTGGGGTCGGTTGAGAATTTGCCGGTAAAGCATATTGGCCTTGGTCATGGCCCGTGGCGCCAAGCCAACCTGCAGGACCAGCGTGAGGGTGGCGACCAGGCCCCAGGCCCAGCGACTGCTCCACAACCAGCGCAGCAGGCTGACGCCGCCTGCCCGGAGAGCCAGCCACTCCCGACTGAGGGCCGCCTCCGAGAGGGTCAGGAGGGTGCCGAGGAGGAACGAGATGGGCAGCGCGACAACCAGGAAGGGTGGGAGATTCCAGAACCAATACTCAATAAAAACAATGAAATGAACTCCATTCTTCGACAGATCACCGGCCAAGCTGGCGTACTCAACCAGCAGGTTCAGGACGAGCAGGCTTCCCAGGGCCGATCCCCAGTTTCGCCACCAAGCCAAGGTCGACCAGTGCCTCAGGATCCCGTGCTGGGTCCCCTTGCCGTGGAGCCAGGCTTCGAGGGCCTCTCGACGATGCTTCACCTGGCCCAGCAGGGGGGCCAGCCGCTCCCGGATCGGGCGGAAGATGGCGTCCATTCCTCCCCCCATGGGATTGGACCGGTGGGGCTTCAGGCGTTCCCGGAGCAGCAGCCAGCCTCCGAGCAGAAACGGGAAGGGCACCAGGAGGAGCGGAATGACCGATTTAATTTTTTCGTTCATCCACATGTTTTCAAAGTACTTCATCACAAGATAGTAGAGCATGATGATGGCGAGGCTCTTGAGAATGGCCCCGCCGCGATGGAAGCGCGGGTGGCCAAAGCCCACGGCGACACCCAGCAACAGGAGGGCCGCGGCTGCCAGGGGCAGGGTGGTCCGCCGACAGAACTCCATGGCCGACTTGAGGCGCAGCTCCCTTGATTCGCGGTCCTGCGTGACCGTCGAAGCGGATCGGAGAATTCGCAGCAGGGCCGTCGAGCTCTCATATCGAAGGGGGGTGGGTGGCAGGAGCCGAGTACCGGCCGGAATGCCGAACCGCAGGACCTGCTTCTCTTGGCTCAGGTGGATGACGCTTCCAAGCCCGGAAGTCTGGTAGAGCGCCCCCTGGAGGCCGGTCAGGTGGAGTTGCAACTCGGAGGAGCCATCCGGCTTGGCCTCCAGGGCATAGGTCATGGTCGTGGCCGTCAGATGCTGAACCCCCTGGGGGGTGGACTCCATGATGTGGACTTGGCCTTCGGGCGACACCCAGAAGGCCGAGTTCGGGGCCCCCGGGGGGAACCAGGGCGGAGACCCGGGCCGGAGGAACCGGGCCTTGGCATCCTCGGTCATCCGGACCCGCACCGTTTGTTGGACTCGAGCCGCGATGGGCACCAGGACGTGGGCATTCAGGGTGGCCAGCAGGACCAGCCAGAAAGCCATCCTCAGCCAGGGGGCGGTCCAGGTCCGGCGTCCCGCCCCAAGGCCTTGGGCGGCCACCAGTTCGGAGCCCTCCATCAGCTGTTGGGTCCCGATCAGTCCCCCGAGAACCGCCGCCATGGGGAGCACCAGCCCGAGGTTTTCGGGCATGGAGGTCAGCAGCATCGGCAGCAGCCAGCGAAGGGGCGCTCCCTGGGAGAAGATTTCCTTCGAAATGGTGACCATCTCCCAGGAGAGAAGGAGGAACCCGTAGAACAGCAGGGCCCCCAGGAAGGGGGTTGCCCAGCGTCGGAGCACATATCGGGACAGAACGGATGACACCTGGTGGGTCCTGATTTTAGTTTCGATAATGTATATTATGTAACATCAAATGTGGACTGCGGGCGCCTTCGAACGCTTCATAAGACTTTGGCTGCCAACAGATCATGGATGTGAATGACGCCGCAGGGGGTCCCCTGCCTCATCACCACCAGGAAGGTGATCTTCCGGGCCTCCATGATGCCTGCGGCCTCGATGGCCAGGGCCTGATCCTCGATGATGGCGGGAGTCCGGGTCATGACCTGGCTGGCGGAGAGGTCCAAGGGGTTCCATCCCTCCTGTTCGGCCTTTTCGAGCGACCGGCGGAGGTCCCCATCCGTGATGACTCCCGCGAGTGTCGTCTCTTCCATGACACCCGCCATCCCGAGCCGTCCTTCGGTCATGGCCTTCAGGACCTCAGTGAGCGTGGCCTCGGGCCTGACAACTGGCCATGAAGTGTGCATTAAGGCAAAGACCTTCAAAAGCTTGGCACCAAGACTTCCACCGGGGTGATTGAGGGCAAAGAGGTCCCGGGTAAAGCCCTTCCGGGCCATCAGGCTGCTGGCCAGGACATCGCCCCAGATCAACTGGAGGGTCGTGCTGGCCATGGGGGCCAGATCCAGGGGGCATCCCTCCCCCTCGGGGAGCCGGTAGCCGAAGGTCCACTCGGCCGCCTGGCCCAGGCTGCTCTCCGGCCGAGCGGTGATCGCGGCGATGGGAATGCCCAGTCGGAGCAGACTCGGAAGGAGGCGCACCAGTTCTTCACTCTCGCCACTGTTCGAGAGGGCGAGGATGGAATCTTCAGGCGTGACCATGCCCAGGTCCCCGTGCAGGGCCTCCGCGGGATGGAGGAAGAAGGCGGGACAACCTGTGGAGGCGAGGGTGGCCGCGATCTTCTGGGCCACAAGCCCGGACTTGCCCATCCCGGTCAGAACCACCCGACCGCTTCTGCCCGCCACCATCTGCACCCAGCCATCCACGACCTGCGGATCCCAGGTTTCCCTCAGTTCCCGGAGGGCCTCCCGGGCCGCGTCCAGCACGGCATTTCCGACCTCGAGCGATCCAGCAGCCTCGTTCTCATCCTTCACTGTTTCGACTCCGATGCGTTGGCGAGCAAGGTGTTCATGCTACCAGCCATTCTCCCCCTCTTCCCCCTGCCCCAGGTCGTGCTGTTCCCGCAGACCTTCCTGCCGGTGCGGATCTTCGAGCCCCGTTATCAGGAGATGACGGTGGAGGTGCTGAACTCCCACCACCACCTGGTGCTCACCCTGATGCGGGAGACGCCGGACCCGGGCTCTCTGGGCGAGACCGCCCCCATCTTCGAGACGGGCTGTCTGGCCGAAGTGGTGAGGGCCGAGCCCCTCACCTCGGGGCGCTGGAACCTGCTGCTCCAGGGGAAGGAGGCGGTGCGGATCCAGGGCGAGGTCCCCGGCAAGCCCTTCCGCCAGTGCCGGTACGAAGCGGTTCCATTCAACGCCTCGATGCTCTGGCCGGGCCCCCATCGCCGCCACCTCATGGAGTCTCTCCATGCCTACGCGGCCGCGGAAGGCATCGAGGTCCAGCTCAAGGAGCTCCTGGACCTCCCCCTGGAAGATGCGGGCCGCCTGAACACCCTGGCCATGGCCCTGGACTTCGAACCCACCGAACGGCAGTTCCTCCTCGAGTCCGAGGATCTGCCGACCCTTGCTGACCGCATGCTGCAGCTCCTGGATTTCGCCGTGGGTGGCCGCTCCATCCGGGGGCTGTGACCCCGCGCGCCCGAAACCGTTTGCTACACTGCCTCTGGCCCTGTAGCTCAGCGGTCAGAGCTGGCGGCTCATAACCGCTTGGTCGTGGGTTCGAACCCCACCGGGGCCACCATTTGCCAGAGATGCGCCGCATCTGATTGCCAGAAGGCAAAGCGGGCGGCATCGCCAATGGCGATTGCGGCGAGCCGAGGTTGCAGCGCCCCTGTCAGCTAGACGATCCACTTCCTCAATTCGCCCTCGGCGAAAATCAGGTGCGCGAGCATGGCCTCGGAGGCGGCCTTCGGCGACCGGGAGCGGATGGCTTCGAGGATCTCGGAATGCTGGTCGATGATCTTCTGGGCGTTCTGGATGTTGTCGTGATACAGCTGCCGCCGCGCCACGGAGTTGGCCTTGGCGAACTCCTCGGAGACGGTCTTGAACAGCTTGGTCAGCAGGCTGTTGTGCGTGGACTCGGCCACGGCGTAGTGGAAGGCCGCGTCATACTCCTCGCCCTTCTCAGGGTCGAGCACGTTCAGCCGCTCCCGCATCTTCTCGAGCATGGCCCCGATGTGATCCAGTTCCTCCTCAGTGGCCCGCTCCGCGGCGAGGGCTGCCGTGGCGGTCTCGAAGATGCGGCGCATCTCGAACATGTCCAGGAGAGAACTCCGTTCCACGGCCAGGAACATGGCGAGGGGACGGATGATGTCGTCGGTCTCGGTGCCCCTGACGAAGGTGCCCTCGCCCGGGCGGATGTCGATGACGCCGAGCATCTCCAAAGTCCGGATGGCCTCTCGCACGGAGGCGCGGCTCACCTGGAACTGATCGGCCAGCTCCCGCTCTGCGAGCAGCCGATCCCCGGGCTTCAGCCTCCCCTCGGTGATGAGTTGCTTGATCTGCTCAACGATCTCCTCGTAGAGCCGCTTGGTTTTGATGGGAGAGAATTCCATGGGGTCACTTTGTGAAAAAATTTAACTGTTGAAAAAAATACTACATGGAAACTGTGATCAAAAATACCACTCTTCAGTATGGTCTGACCACTAGACCCATTGTAACCTTCGCCAAGCTCTTTACCAAAACCCTACCCCCCCATCTTCTTCCTACCCCCCTCTGGAGGCTGCATGACCCCCTGGACCCAAGTCTATTCCCCCGTCATGGGGAATATCTTCCTTTCCGCACTGGTGGCCGCGTTGCCGGTCTTCGTGCTGCTGGGTTTCCTGGCCAAGCATGTGAAGGCGCACTATTCCGCCATCCTGGGCCTGATCACCTGTCTGGCCGTGGCCATCCTCGTCTACAAGATGCCCGCCGGCATGGCCGGCATGGCCGCTGTCCACGGCGCGCTGTTCGGACTGGCCCCCATCGGCTGGATTGTCCTGAATGCCATCTTCATCTACGACATCACCGTGAAGTCGGGCGATTTCGAAGTGGTGAAGCACTCCATCGCCGGACTGGCGGGTGATCGTCGCATCCAGGCCCTGCTGATCGCCTTCAGCTTCGGCGCCTTCATCGAGGGTGCCGCCGGGTTCGGCACCCCCGTGGCGATCTCGGCCGCCATGTTGATCGGCCTCGGCTTCAAGCCGCTCCAGGCCGCGGGTCTGGCCCTCATCGGTAACACGGCTCCCGTCGCCTACGGCGCCCTGGGCAGCCCGCTGATCGCCCTCGCCGGTGTGACGGGCCTGGACCTGAACCTGCTCAGCGCCGCCGCTGGCCGCATCCTTCCGATCTTCTCGCTGATCGTGCCCTTCTGGATCATCTGGACCATGGCCGGCCGCAAGGCGATGATGGAAGTCTGGCCGGCCTGCCTGGTGGCCGGTGGCAGCTTCGCCATCGCCCAGTTCGCGGTCAGCAACTTCCACGGTCCCTGGCTGGTGGACATCATCGGTGCCATCGTGTCCATGGTCGCCCTGGTCCTGTTCCTGAAGGTCTGGCAGCCCAAGACCATCTGGCGCTATGAGCATGAGCGGGAAGAGGCCCATGCCGCCAAGGTCGAGCAGACCACCGGCAAGGTCGTGAAGGCCTGGATGCCCTGGGTGTTCCTGTCCCTGTTCGTGTTCGCCTGGGGCACCCCCCAGGTCAAGACCTTCCTGAACGGCGGCACCAAGACCGCCCCCAATTTCCTGAACGGCTACACCGTCAAGACCTTCGAAATCCCCCTGCTCCACAAGAATGTCATCAAGGCTCCCCCCGTGGTCGCAAAGGCTTCCCCTGAAGCCGCGGTCTGGACCTTCAACTGGCTCTCCCTCACGGGCACCAGCCTGCTGCTCGCCGGCATCTGCAGCGGCTTCCTGGCTGGCTTCGGAATCCTGGACCTGCTGAAGATCTGGGGCAACACCGTCAACCGCGTGAAGATCTCCCTGCTCACCATCGCCGCCATGCTGGGTCTGGGCTTCGTGTCCAAATCCGCCGGCCTGGATGCCACCATGGGCCTGGCCTTCGCCAGCACCGGCGTGCTGTTCCCCTTCTTCAGCGCCATGCTGGGCTGGCTGGGTGTGGCCCTCACGGGCAGTGACACCTCCGCCAACGTGCTGTTCGGCGGTCTCCAGAAGATCACCGCCCAGCAGCTGGGCCTGAACCCGATCCTCACCGCCGCGGCCAACACCACCGGTGGCGTCATGGGCAAGATGATCGATGCCCAGAGCCTCGTGGTCGCCTCCGTGGCCACCAACCAGCAGGGTGAAGAAGGCACCATCCTGCGCTATGTGTTCTTCCACAGCCTCGCCCTGGCCTCCCTCGTCGGCGTGGTGATCTTCCTCTATGCGAAGGTCCTGCCCGCCAACTGGATGCCCCAGCAGCCTGCGGCTCCGGCCGTGGTGACTGCCCCGGCTGCCGCGCCTGCCGTTCCGGCTGCTCCCGCAGCTGCGCCCGCCCCCGCCCCGGCCAAGTAGGCCGCGCGGACTTCAGACGAATGACCTGAGTCCCGCCGACATCCTGATCGTCGGCGGGACTTTTTACCGCCCCCACGCGGGGAGAGGATGTTTCTCATGACCACTGCCACCGCCACTTCCCTGAGGGATTCCCTTGTCGCCATCGTGGGTCCGGACCGCGTGCTGGACCGGCCGGTGGATCTGATCGCCTTCGCCTCCGACGCCAGCTTCTATCGCCTGATTCCCAAGGCTGTGGCCTTCGCGGGAAGCGTCGAGGATGTCCGCGGGCTCTTCCGGCTCAGCCACGAGGCGAAGATCCCCATGACCTTCCGGGCCGCGGGCACCAGCCTCTCGGGCCAGTCGGTCTCGGATGGCATCCTGGTGGAAGTGGCCCGCAATTGGCGCGGGATCCAGGTGCTCGAAGGCGGGGCCAAGGTGAAGGTCCAGCCCGGCGTCATCGGCGCCCACGTGAACCACGCCCTCAAGTTCTTCAAGGCCAAGATGGGCCCCGATCCGGCCTCCATCAACACCTGCACGGTGGGTGGCATCCTCTCGAACAACTCCAGCGGCATGTGCTGCGGCGTCACCCAGAACGCCTACCACACGCTTGAATCCCTGACCTTCGTCCTGCCTTCGGGTACCGTGATCGATACCGCGGCCCCCGATGCCGACGCCCGCTTCCGCGAGGCGGAGCCTGAGTTGACGCAGGGGCTGCTGAACCTCAAGGCGGACCTCCTGGCCAATCCCGCCCTGGCCGAGCGCATCCGGGCCAAGTACAAGATGAAGAACACCACGGGCTATTCCCTCAATGCCTTCATCGACTTCGACCGGCCTGTGGACATCTTCCGCAACGTGCTGGTGGGCTCCGAAGGCACTTTGGCCTTCATCGCCGAAGCCGTCCTGAAGTCCGTGCCCGACCTGCCGGTGAAGGTAACGGCCTTCCTGCTGTTCCCGGACCTGCACGCGGCCTGTGCCGCCATCATCCCCCTGCGGGATGCCGGCGCCGCCGCGCTCGAGCTGCTGGACCGCGCCTCCCTGAAATCCGTCGAGAACCAGCCGGGCATTCCGCCCACCATCAAAACGCTGCCGGATGGCGCCGCGGCGCTGCTGGTGGAGTTCCACGGCCGGGACGAGTCCGTCCGCGCCGACCTGGAGCGCACCGCCCTGGCCACGACCGCCGGCCTCAAGCTGATGGAGCCCGCCCGCTTCACCCACGATCCGGTGGAGCAGGCCCTCTTCTGGAAGATCCGCTCCGGCACCTTCCCCTCCGTCGGCGCGGTCCGGAAGCGCGGTACCACGGTGCTCATCGAGGACGTGGCCTTCCCCATCGAGAGCTTGGCGGATGCCGCCGTGGACCTCACCAAGCTCTTCGCCAAGCACGGCTACGATGAGGCCATCATCTTCGGCCACGCCAAGGATGGGAACCTCCACTTCGTCATCACCCAGTCCTTCAACGACCAGGCCGCCGTGGACCGCTACGAGCGCTTCATCGACGACGTGGTGGAGCTGGTGGTGAAGAAATACGACGGTGCCCTGAAGGCCGAACACGGCACGGGTCGCAACATGGCCCCCTTCGTCGAGGCCGAGTGGGGCCCCGAGGCCAAGGCCGTCATGGAGAAGCTCAAGGCCCTGGTGGATCCCCTGCACCTGCTGAATCCCGGCGTCATCATCAACGCCGATCCCAAGTGCCATGTGGCCGACCTCAAACCCATGCCCGGCGTGGAGGAGGAGGTCGACAAGTGCATCGAATGCGGCTACTGCGAGCCCAAGTGCCCGAGCCGCGAGCTCACGTTGACCCCCCGCCAGCGCATCGTCGTGCGCCGCGAGATGGCCCGCCTGGAATCCAGCCGCGAGAACCCCGCCCTGCTCTCCTCACTGCAGGAGGCCTTCCCCTACATGGCCCTGGACACCTGCGCGGCCGATGGGCTCTGCGCCACGGCCTGCCCCGTGAGCATCGACACGGGCCAGCTCACCAAGCGCTTCCGCCGGGCCAGCCACAGCCGCCGGGCCCAGAAGATCGCCCTCTCCGTGGCGCGCAACTTTGCCACGGTGGAGCCGGTCATGCGCGTGGCCCTGCGCTCCGGTCACCTGGTGCAGGGCATCTTCGGCAATCGGGCCATGCCTTTCATTACCCGGATCATGAAGGCGTTCGGAGCCTCTCATCAGTGGAGCCCCGAGATGCCCAAGGCCGCCAAGGCCCCGCTGCCAGTGACGTCGCTGGAGGGCGCCCAGGCCATCTATTTCCCCGCCTGCATTTCCCGCATGATGGGTCACCTGCCTGGTGAGCCCGAGGAGCTGAGTTTGGTGGAAGCCCTCGTGAAGGTCTCCTCGCGGGCCGGCGTGCCGGTGCACATCCCCCTGGATGTCGAAGGTACCTGCTGCGGTGTGCCCTTCTCCTCCAAGGGCTTCGATCTGGCCCACAAGTACACCGTGAACCACGCCATCGAGAAGTTCTGGGAGTGGAGCCAGGAGGGCCGGCTCTCCATCGTCATGGACACCAGCCCCTGCACCTACGGCGTGGTCACCAGCCGTTCCTACCTCACACCTGAGAACCAGGCGAAGTTCGACAAGCTCAAGATCATCGACAGCACCGCCTTCGCCTACGACGTGCTGCTGCCCAAGCTGCAGGTGGCCCGCAAGGTGGGCTCCGTGGTGCTTCATCCGGTCTGCTCGCTCACCAAGATGAACCTGCTCCCCAAGCTGGAGGGCGTGGCCCAGGCCTGCGCCGACAAGGTCGTGGTGCCCCGCGATGCGGGCTGCTGTGGCTTCGCGGGTGACCGCGGCTTCACCCACGCCGAGCTGACCGCCTCGGCCACGAAGCATGAGGCCAAGGAGGTGAAGAGCCAGGCCTTCGATGGCCACTACGCCAGCAGTCGCACGTGCGAAGTGGGCATGACCCGCTCCACGGGCGAGATCTACCGCAGCTTCCTGTACCTGCTCGAGTCCGCGACCCGTCCGGAGGTGGCCAAGTGAGCGACAAGCCGACGAAAGTCTATTTCTACGGGACCTGTCTCGTGGACCTGTTCTTCCCCGATGCCGGCATGGCCGGCATCCAGCTCCTGCGTCAGGCTGGCGTGGAAGTCATCTTCCCTGAGGGCCAGACCTGCTGTGGCCAGCCGGCCTTCAACTGCGGCTACTGGGAGGAGGCCAGGGACGTGGCCCGCACCCAGGTGGCCCTCTTCCCCAAGGATCTGCCGGTGATCCTGCCTTCGGGCAGCTGCGCCGGCATGATGAAGGTCCACTACCCCGAGCTCTTCCACAGTCAGCCGGATGAGGCCCGGGTGCGCGCCTTCAGCGCCAGGGTCTATGAGCTGACCCAGTTCCTGGTCGACGTCCTGGACGTGAAGCTGAAGGATCTGGGCGAGCCGGTGAAGGTCACCTGGCACAGCTCCTGCCACGCGGTGCGGGATCTGGGCCTGAAGGGCGAGCCCCAGGCCCTCATCGGCCAGCTCTCGAACGTGGAGCTGGCGCCGCTGGCGCGCACCCACGAGTGCTGCGGGTTCGGGGGCACGTTCTCTGTGCGCCAGCCCGAGATCTCCGGCGCCATGTCCTGCGACAAGGCCGCGGATGCGGAGGCCACCGGGGCTTCGGTGCTCCTTTCCACGGATGGCGGCTGCCTGCTCAACGTGAATGGCACCCTGGAGGCGAAGCAGAGCCCGCTCCGCGTCCAGCACATCGCCGAGTTCCTCTGGGAGCGCACCCATGCACGCTGAGAAGGAAATCCTCTTTCGCGATTCCGCCTCGAAGGCCCTGCTCGACCCCCAGCTCCGGGCCAACTTCCGCCGGGCCATGGACGGCCTCATCACGAAGCGCCGGAACCAGTTTCCGGATCCCCGCGACTTGCAGGACCTGCGCGACCTCAGCACGACCATCCGCTCGCGGAGCCTGCTGAGCCTGCCCGAGCTGCTGGAGCAGTTCGAGGCCAACTGCACCAAGAACGGCATCAAGGTGCATTGGGCCGAGACCTGCGAGCAGGCCAACAACTTGGTGCTGAGCATCATGCAGGCCAAGGGCGCCAAGACGCTCGTCAAGGGCAAGAGCATGGTCTCCGAGGAGATGCACCTCAACGCCTTCCTGGAATCCAAGGGCATCGAGGCCCTGGAGTCCGACCTGGGTGAGTACATCATCCAGCTCGATGGCGAAACGCCGAGCCACATCATCATGCCGGCCATCCACAAGAACAAGGATCAGATCGCCCGGCAGTTCAGCCAGAAGATCAAGGATGCGAAGTACACCGAGGACGTGGATGAACTCACCGCCATGGCCCGGAAAGTGTTGCGCGAGAAGTTCCTGAAGGCCGACGCGGGCCTTTCCGGCGTGAACTTCGCCGTGGCCGAGACCGGGACCCTCTGCCTGGTGGAGAACGAAGGCAACGGCCGCATGAGCACCCATGTCCCACCCCTCCACATCGCTGTCATGGGCCTGGAGAAGGTGGTGGCCCGCCTCGAGGATGTGGCGCCGCTCTACGCCATCCTCACGCGCTCGGCCACGGGCCAGGCTGTGAGCACCTACTTCAACATGATCACCGGGCCCCGGGGCACGGACGAGAAAGACGGCCCCCAAGAGGTCCACCTCGTCATCCTCGACAACGGCCGTTCCCGGATGTATGCCGACCCCCAGCTCCGCGCCACCCTGCGTTGCATCCGCTGCGGGGCCTGCATGAACCACTGCCCCGTCTATACCCGCATCGGCGGCCACGCCTACGAGGCCATCTATCCCGGCCCCATCGGCAAGATGGTCACGCCGCAGATGGAGGGGGTGGGCGTTCGCCACGATCTCCTCCACGGCTCCAGCCTCTGCGGAGCCTGTGCGGAGGTGTGTCCGGTGGAGATCCCCATCCCCGAGATCCTCGTGCGCCTGCGCCGGGAGGCCACCCACGAGGACGTGGGCTCGAACGTGCTCGGCCGGGGCACCGGCCGGACGGGCACCGAGGACTGGGCCTGGCGCATCTGGGCGGGCGTCCTCAAGCGGCCGGCCCTCTACCGGGTCGCGGCCTGGTTCGCCACCCGCTTCGGCAAGGCCCTGCCCGCCAGCGCCCCCCTGATCAAGAACTGGACCCGCACCCGCACCAAACCCGTTCCGGCCCGCCGCTCGCTTAGCGAGCGCATGCGCGCCGAGGGAGGCTCCCATGAGTGACGCCCGCACCGCCATCCTCGGCCGGCTCCGCGCCGCGGGAGGGGCCGGCCCCCTGCCCGACCTCGATACCGCCGTCCTGGAGCGCCGCCAGTGGCCCGCCGCGGAGCGCGCAGAGCGCCTCCGCAAGGGCATGGAGGCCGTCCACACGGAATTCCTCGAGGCCACCTCCGCCACCTGGCCCGCCGTGGTTCGCGCCTTCTGCGATCGGGAGGGGTTGAAGAACCTTCTCTTCGGTCCCACCTGCGAAGACGGGGCCGAACTGGCCAGGAGTTGGGCCCCCGGGGGCACCAAGCTGATGCCCTATGACCGGCCTGTCGAGACGTTCAAAGACGAGCTGTTCACAGGCGTGGACGCCGGCTTCACCGGCACCGTGGGGGGGGTCGCTGAAACGGGTGGCCTGCTGTTGATGCCCGGCCCCGCTGAGCCGCGCCTCATGTCCCTGGTGCCCCCCATCCACATCGCCCTGCTGCGGGCCTCCACCATCCAGGACACCTTCTGGTCCGCCGTAAAGGCCCTGGGCTGGGGCCGCAGTCTCCCCCCCAATGCCCTGCTGATCTCCGGCCCCAGCAAGACTGCTGACATCGAGCAGACCCTCGCCTACGGCGTCCACGGCCCCAAGCGCCTCATCGTGGTGCTGGTGCAGGATCTCGCCTAGACCCAGGCCCCCGCCCGCGCTAGACTGTCCCTTCGTGGCTGGGTAGCTCAGGTGGTTAGAGCGAGGGTCTCATAATCCCTAGGTCGGCAGTTCGAGTCTGCCTCCAGCCACCACTTAGAAGATCGGAGCCTCGGCCCCGATCTTCTTTCGTACAACGGGAACGGAACCAGACTCGTGCTGCCGAGAAGCAGTGGTGGCCCAGTAGGCTGCAGCGAGCAAGGCCCCAGTGGGGTCAGCCACGCCCCCAAGTCGAGCTGCCCCGGCCATCGGCTCAAGGCTGTTATCGACAGTGGCTGTCGAGTTGAAAGGCCCCCCTGTACAAAACAAGCGGGGAGGCCGACAGCCTCCCCGCTTGCCTTTCTCAGAACGCTGCTACTTCTTCTTGGCAGCCTTCTTGGGGGCGGCCTTCTTGGCGGCGCCGGCCTTGGAGGCCTTGAAACCCATGGACTTGGAAGCGCCGATCTTGATCGCGGCGCCAGTCTGGGGGTTGCGGCCGGTGCGGGCCTTGCGGACCTTCTGGGAGAAGGTGCCGAAGCCGACGAGGGTCACCTTCCCGCCCTTGCCGACGTGGCCGGCGATGGTTCCGAGGAAGCAGCCGATGGCGGCGGCAGCAGCGGACTTGGTGATGTCGGCAGCCTTGGCGACCGCTTCGACGAGTTCAGCCTTGGTGAGGTTCTCGGCCATGAAATGGCTCCTGTGTAAGGGCGTGGGCCCGCACAGGATGATGCCCTCAATCTCGGCAGAATCAAGCCCGAATTGAGTTCACGAGAAAATTGCGGGGGAGCCCCGCCCTGCCAAGGGCCTCTGAAGCCGCTTCCAGGGCCCCTGCGCCGGGCCCAAACCCCAATCAGCAAAAGGCGATTTTCGCCGTGGATCAAGGCTGGGACTGGATCCACGGCCCCGGAGATCCCCCTCCCAGAAGCCCCCCCTGGGCTAGTCGATGGCGATCTTCAGGTCGAACCGGGTGATCTTGTCCGACCCCATCTTGAGGAGTTCCTCGGTCTGATAGGAGAACAGGGCCTCCCGCTCGGGGTTCTGGTTGGTCCGGTTCAGGAAGTCCTCCCGCAGCTTGTCGAGCTTCCCGGCCATGTCGTTCCAGGCCGCCTCGGGTTCGAAGTCCGGGATCTTCCGGTCCCGCACCCGCTCTGCGAGGTAGGCAACCACCGTGCGGGCCAGCTTCCTGTTGGCGAAGGTCATGCGCTTGGTCTTCTGAATGTAGTGGGCCGCCTCCTCGGCCAGTTCGCCCCGCAGGTCCAGCGGTAGCGTTGCGGGCAGCAGCCTCAGCAGCTGCATGCTGGTCAGCATGGGGGTCTGGGCCCTGGGGGTGCTGATCTGGGCCAGGGCAAGGGGCAGGGATACCGTCGCCTCGGTGATCCGGATGCGGCTGGGGGAGAACTCCTTGAGCAGGCTGTTGCTCTCATAGACCTGCCGCCAGTGCTCGCGGCTCACGTCGGCCGCCACGCCGGCTGCCTCGAACTCCTTGAGCAGGCTGGCCAGGATTTCCTTCAGGGGAAGGGCTTCCATGAAATCAATTCCTCCCGGCCTCCGAAGGCAGTCCCCTCGGAAGCCCCCAAGCTGGCGGTGGTGGATTCAGGACCTTCGATTCGGTCAGGGAGCTGGCGCGGTGGCGACCTTGGTGGCGTTCTCGGCGATGCTCAGCAGGGTCTCGATGCCCTTGGGCAAAGGCGCGGAGTTGCCTTTGATGTTGATGTTCAGGTTGTACTCCTGCTCCCGCCCGGTCTTGAACCTCGATTCGAAATCGGTCTTGGTGGTGGATTCCACTTTCATGCCTCCCCCGATCTTGAGCAGGGAGAAGATGCTCAGGGAGCCCCCGACGTTACCGGTGGTGGTCGTGGTGGAACTGGTCGCGAACTTGGCGGAGAAGGACTGCATGCTCTTCAGCTTCACGTTGAATGACCAGTCGAAGTTGTTGATCTCGAAGCTCGGGACATTGAACAGGGTGATGAAGGGGAGGTCGACGTTCGTGATGGTCTTGACGCCATCCTTGTCCACGGAGACCTGCAGCTTGGCCACGCGGACGTCGTAGTCGTTCGCGGTGCCATCGCTGGGCGCATCGAAGAGGGAGAGGGAATCCTCGTCCTTTCGGATGAAGCCCACCTCCTCGATGAACTGGACGGTCGTCATCGCGGCCTGGGCCTGGGCCTTGATGACGGCGTTCAGGGGCGCCGAGATCAGCTGCTCCAAGGGAAGGTTCCGGAGTTCGGTGATGTCCTCTTGCATGGCGTTGATCCTCCTGAGGCGTGCCTACTCTGAGCGGTTTTCGGCGTTCCCGTGATCGGGGCCCAGGACCGCAAGGAGTGTGCCTGCAGGATTGCTTTGATAAATGATTCCATTGCCTGAAATAGGCCGGCACCCCAGCAGCCGTGGGGCGATGCCGACCCGCTTCGCCCCGGAGTCCGGGTCCAATCGGACCCGTTTCCGATGTGGCTGAACCGCGGGAGTTGGTCCCTACCGGGCCTCCTCCAGGCTCGCGATCCGCTCAGTGACCTCCATGGCCAGGGCCACCAAGCTGGAGGCGAAGGCGGCGAACTGCTTCTCCTCCGGCAGCCAGGCCCGTGCGGGCCCCGTGTGCTCAAGGCAGACGACGCCCGCCAGCCTGTCTCCATGCTTGATGGGCACGTCCAGCATGGAGGTGATGCTCAGGGGGACGAGGTAGCCCTCGGTGAATTCGCGGGTCCGCGGGTCCTGTCGGGCATCCTCCGCGGCCACCACGCGGCCCCGCTCGATCTCCGCGAAGTAGGTCGGGTAGCGGCTGGCCGACAGTCGCGCGCCCTCGCTGTGCAGGCCTTCCAGCCCGTCGAAGATGCAGGCGCAGGACAGGTTCGTTCGAGTGTCGTCAAGGAACCAGACGCTGGCCCGCTGCACCTGGACCGATAGCGCCGCCATGCGGGTGATGTCGCGCAGGGCGTTCCCGAGATCGCCTGACACGATGGACCGGTGGCGGCTGAGCAGGGTCATGGCCATGAGCAGGCGGTTGAGGAAGTTTTCCTTCTCCCGAAGCTGGTGCACCTCGAGGGTCAGGGCCTCCACATCCACCCCCTCCGCAACGTTGAAGAGGCTGAAGACAGATTGGCTGTCGGGATGCATCTGGCTTGGCAAGGGAGCCCCTCCGGGCAAAGGTCCAGTCTGCTCGATCGCCCATTTCCAGTGGAGTGGCAGGCATCACAGTTCGGCATCAATCGAATCATATGATTCGACTTCTGATTGCGGATCGAATTCGACCTCGCTCTCCGCATTGACAGGTGATGGCCCCTGGTCTATCCGTGGAGCACTTCCCGGATGGTCCCTCATGCTGTTTCCCTGGCTCCGCCTCCGTCTCATCCAGGCTGCCTTCGGCCTGCTGGGCCTTTCCGCATGGGCCCAGGAGGCCTCCAGTCCCTGGTCCATGACGGCCTACCTTCAGCAGAGCTGGCCCAAACAGACCGAGACGAACCGGCAGATCAGGGAGATCAACACGGCCTTCGGCGCCTCCTTCCGGACCTGGGATGATGTCCCGAACCTCAACCTGGGCCTGCACGTCTTCCGGGAGCTGAACCCGAGGTGGAAGCTGGGGCTCGGCCTGGACTATTCGCGCGGGAAGGTCGATGGGGCGGCCACGGTGGCCACGCATGCGGGCCCAGCCACCCTCAGCTTCAAGCAGGAGTATTCGATCTACGCAGACCTCTTCCTGCTGGCCCAGTACCGGCCCATGGGCTCGAACCGGCGCTGGGTGCCCTTCCTGCTGGGTGGGTTCGGCCTTGCCTACGAGAGGGACCAGACCCGCCTGGTGCTGCGCAACAGTTTGCTGGACGAATCCCTGCGGGTGGACAACAGCGGGTGGTTCCCCATCGCCACCCTCGGTGTGGGCGTGGACGCCTACCTCACCAGTCGGAGGACCTGGTACGCCGAAGCCGGCCTCAGCTACTCCTGGGCGCGCCTCAGGCACTCGGTCCCGGCCGCGGGGTCCCTGGCTCCGTCGCCTGCGGTCACGGCGGATACGGATTCCACCGGTCCCAATGTCTGGCTTGGGGTGGGTCGGCGGTTCTAGGTCGGGCCGGACCGGCGTTCGATCAGGGCTTGTCCTTGGTCTTGACCTTATGGCGGCCCGAGTAGTCCGGGAACAGGCTGCCCAGGCAATCCGGACAGATGCCGTGGGAGAACCCGACGTCCGAGTGGGCGCTGATGTACTGCTCCAGCTGGTTCCAGTAGCCCCGGTCATCCCGGATCTTCTTGCAGCTCGCACAAATGGGCAGCAGACCCGAGAGCTGCTTGACCCGCCCCAGCGCCTGGGTAAGGTCCGCGTTCCTGGAGCGCAATTCCTCCGTCCGCTCGGCGACCAGCGCCTCCAACGCCAGTTTGCTCTGGGCGAGGCTCGCCACTCGGAGGCGGACGATCAAGACGACCGCCCCCGCCCCGGCCAACCCCCACAGGGTCAGGGCCCACCAGGTGCGCCACCACCGTGGCAGGACCTCGAAGGCGAGGCTGACCACGGGACCGAAGGCTCCATCAGGCTGGGCCGCCCGCACCTCGAACCGGTACTGGCCGCCGGGCAGACCCGGGTAGCGGGTGAGGGGCGCTTCGAGGTCGCGCCAATCCTCCCCAAGGCCCACCAGGCGAACCTGCACCTTCAACTGGCCCTCGTGGCGGTAGCTGGGAACCGCCACCCGGAAGGCGAGGCTGGATTCCCGCGGGCCCACCGGCTCCAGGGAACCCGAGGGGGCCTCCAGCCGCTGTTCCCCCTTCTGCACGAACAGGATCTGGGGCCGAGGCGGCGCCAGCGGGCTCGGCCCCTCGCCAATGTCGTAGCGAACGATGCCCGCTGAGGTCCCCACCCAGATCCGGCCGTTCTCGGCCATCAGGGCCAGGAGGTCGCAGTCCTCGCTGATCATGCCCTCTCGGCGGCCAAGGTGGATGGGCCGGTCGAGGCATTCAAAGCCTTGGCTGGAACTGGCCCAGACGCGCCCGTCCGGATCAACCTCCACGGCGTAGATCCGATCCGAACGGAGGCCCTGCCCCGCCCTGCGCCGCTCGAGCACGGTGATCTGGGTCCCATCGATGCGGATCCGCTGGAGACCCTGGGGTTCGGTGTAGTGGACCCAGGCGCTCCCATCCGGCAGGAAGGCCATCCCATGCAGGCCAAAGGGCAGGATTCCATCCTTCTCATCAAAGAGGTGCCAAACCCCGGAGCGTTCCCGAAGGTAGAGGCCGCGGGTGGTCGCCACCCACAGCCGGCCCGAGGCATCCTGGCGCATCTGGAACGCACCCAGGGCCCCCGAAGCGGCCACCTCCGGCCCCACCTCCTGGACCAGGCGCTGTTGGCCCGCGTCCCAGCGCAGGATGCCCAGCAGCGAATGACCGGCCCAGATCCGGCCTGACCCATCGGCCATGACCGTATTCAGGGCGTTGCCCAGGCGGCCCAGCGGCGCCACCTTCGCCTGCGATTCGCCAGGGTCGAGCCAGAGCGTGGGACCGGTGGTTCCCACCATCCAGAGCCGTCCGGTCCCGTCGATCGCCAATCCCTTGATGCGCCGTCCCTCGGTGCCGGGAATGCGCGCGTGGGTGGTCTCACCCACCCGGAAGACACCGTCGTCTGTGCCCACCAGAAGCTGACCACGGGCGTCCCGTAGGAAGGCCCAGACGATCACGCCGGAGGGGCCCTCGGCGAGCGGATGGTTCCAGAGTTGATCGTTGCCCTGCAGCCGGGCCACCGCCGTGCCCAGCAGCCAGAGCCCCCCTTCCCGATCCCGGAAGACCTTTCGGACCCAGCGCATGGGCAGGCCTGCGGTGTCGTCCAGCGCAGCGCTCTTCGGGCCATGGAGGCAGAGCGCGCCCTTCAGGGTGGGCAGCCAGAGCGAGCCGTCCCGGTCCAAGAAGAAGTCACCGTAGGGGGTGATCGGGGCTTTCAGGAGGCTGGATTGGTCCGTGAACCGGGCCGCGCCGGCCTCCTTCATGACCAGGGTCCGGCCTGAGCAGGCCCAGAAGCGGCCCTGGTTGTCTTCCCGGGCGAGGTCGATCTGAGTCGCAGGCAGGCCCTGGCTCGTCGTCCAGGATTCGATGGCCCCGCCTGGCCGGAAGGCGGTCAGGCCGTGCTCACCGCCCACGAGCATGGCCCCTGACTGCCCCACGCTCACCGTGAAGAGCTGTCCGCGGGGGCCCTGGGGGTGGGGCCGGAAGGTCAGGTCCTCTGCTTCCACGAAGAGCCCCGTCGCCGCCGCGATCCAGAGCCGCCCGGAAGGATCGTGGACCATCGCCCGGGTGCCGGTGAAGGGGCTCCCATCCGGGAAACGCGCCGCTTCAATGTGCCCGTTCCGGAGCCGCACCAGGCCCTGGGTGCTGGATACCCACACGCCTCCAGTGGGAATGGCGGCCAGCCGGTCCACATGGTCCGAGGGCATCCCCTCCTTCCGGCTCCAGTGGCTGCTCTGCCCGCCCTCGTAGCGGAAGAGCCCCACCTCACTGCCCAGCCAGATGAACCCGTCCGAATCCTGGGCGATGCACAGAACCCCGCCATCGGGGAGGCCCTGGGCCGGTCCCAGCACCTCGAAGGGGCGCCGCCAGCCCCCAGCTGCCCAGGCCACCCCGGCCAACCCGAGGAGCAGGACCATGCGCACGATTTGCCGAACCTTCACCCGGACTCCTTCATTCCCTTTCATCGGCGGATAGCGCCCTTTGGCTGATTCCAGGCCGCCCGGTCAGTCCTGGCCCAGAACGCGACGGTACAGAGCCTCGTAGCAGTCCACGATGGGGCCTTCGGCGAAAGTGCCCAGGGCCCGCTCCCGGGCCGCCGCCCCCATGGTCAGCCGCAGGTCCTCGTCCCGCAGCAGCCGCACCGCATCGGCAGCCATGGCATCCACATCCCCCAGTTCCTCCAGGTAGCCATCCACGCCATGCCGCACCACCTCCGGCAGGCCACCCACCCGGCTGGCGATGACCGGCACCCGGTGGCCCATGGCCTCCAGGGCTGCCAGGCCGAAGCTCTCCGTGGCGCTGGGCAGGATGAACAGGTCGGAGCAGGCCAGCACGGTGCCGATGTCCAGTTGCTTGCCCGTGAAGCGCACCTCCGCCGCGAAGCCGCGGTCCCGGCACAAGGCCTCGGCCTCCACGCGGTCGGGACCATCGCCCACCATGACGAGGCGCACGGGGACGTCCTTCCGGACCCGCTCGAAGACCTTGAGCACGTCCATGACGCGCTTCACGGCGCGGAAGTTCGAGATGTGGGTCATTACGAAGGCGGCCTTGGGGGCCAGCCAGGCCCGGCAATCGGGCCGCTCCTGGCCCGGGGGTTCGACGAAATTGCCGATGACGTCAATGGTCCGGTCCACCCCGAAGGTCTTGACCGTCTCCTCCCGCAGGTATTCGGAGACCGCGGTGACGCCATCGCTTTCACGGATGGCCATCTTCACCATGGGCAGGTAGCTGGGATCGCTGCCGACCACCGTGATGTCCGTGCCGTGCAAGGTGGTCACCACCTTGAGGTGGGGCACCGCCATGCGCGCCAGCAGGGCCGCCATGGCATGGGGGATGGCGTAGTGGGCGTGGATGATGTCCAGGCCATTGTGCTCGGCCACGTCCGCCATCTTCGAGCCCAGGGCGATGGAATAGGGGGCATCCTCGAACAGCGGGTAGGGGCTGGCCCGCACCTCGTGGAAGGTGATGCGGTCCTCGAAGCCGATCAGGCGCGGTGGCAGGCTGGGGCTGAGGATGTGCACCTCATGGCCCCGGGCCGCCAAGGCCTTGCCCACCTCCGTGGCCACCACGCCCGAGCCGCCGAAGGTGCTGTAGCAGGAGATGCCGATGCGCATGGAAGATCCTCGTCCCAGCTATCATGAAGCCTTCCCAGGATCCTGCCCATGCCCCTTCTGTTCACCATCGCCTACTACGCTCTCGATGCGGTCATCTACCTGCTGATCGCGACGGCCATCCTGTCCTGGTTCCCCATCGACCCCCGGAATCGCTGGGTGCGCCTGCTGCACAGCGTCACCGATCCCATCCTCCATCCCATCCGCGCCATCGTTCCGCCCATCGGGGGCTTCAGCCTCGACATCCTCATCGCCGTGCTGCTGCTCGGCGTCATCCAGCGGGTCTTCCTTCGGGCCCTGACCTCCTGAGGCCACCATGAAATACACCCCCCTCGACATCCAGCGCCGGGAATTCGAGAAGGTCTTCCGGGGCCTGGAGGAATCCGAGGTCCGCACCTTCCTCCACGAGATCGCCGGCGAGTGGGAGGAGTTGCTGGCCGAGAACCAGAAGCTGAAGGAGGAGATCCTCGACAACCGTGAGCGGCTTCGCCAGTACCAGGATCAGGACCGCATCTTCCGCGAGACCCTGCTGCAGGCCCAGCGCACCCGCGAGGACGTGCTGGACGGGGCCAATCGCGAGAAGGAGCTGATCATCCGCGAGGCCCAGTTCAAGGCCGAGGAGGTGGTCCGCGAGGCCCAGCAGCACGTGGTGGAGCTGGAAGTGCACATCCGCAACCTGAAGATGGAGCGCCTCAAGTTCCTGCGGGAAGTGGAGGCCCTCATGGACCGCACCCGCCGCCACCTGCAGGACGAGGCCCCGGACGTCTATCTGGCCGCGCCTCCCACCTTGAACCTCGAGAACCTCGACCTCAGCGCCCTGGACGAGACCTTCCCCACCCAGAAGCGGCCGAACCTGGGCTGATCATCCCGCGTACCCCCGGAGTCCCCATGTCCCACGCCGTCATTCTCAAATCCCTCCGCAGTCCCATTGGCAAGTTCCAGGGCGCCCTGGCCCCGCTCGCGGCGCCGGATCTGGCCGCCCAGGTGGTGAAGGCCCTGCTGGCCGCGGTGCCGGGGGCCCTGCCCTCCGAGGCCATTTTCGGCAACGTGGTCGGAGCCGGCGTCGGCCAAGCCCCGGCCCGCCAGGCTGCCCTGCGTGGGGGACTGCCCGCCAGCGTGTCGGCCCTCACCATCAACAAGGTCTGCGGCAGTGGCCTCAAGGCCATCCAGCTGGCGGCCAACGCGGTGCGCCTGGGCGACCACGAGGTGGTGCTGGCGGGCGGCATGGAGTCCATGTCCAATGCGCCCTATCTCATGCCCAAGCTCCGCGCCGGCGCCCGCATGGGCCACACGGAGGCCAAGGACGCCATGATCCTCGACGGCCTCTGGTGCGCCATGACCGACCAGCACATGGGGCACACCGGTGAGCTGGTGGCTGACAAGTACGGCGTGGGCCGCGAGGCTCAGGACGCCTGGGCCGCCGAAAGCCACCGCAAGGCCCTGGCGGCCATGCAGGCTGGCGCCTTCCAGGCCGAGATCGTGCCCATCGCGGTGCCCGGCCGGAAGGGTGATCTGATCATCACGGAGGACGAGGGTCCCCGCACCGACTGCACGCGGGAATCCCTGGCCAAGCTGCGCCCGGCCTTCAAGAAGGACGGCAGCGTGACCGCGGGCAATGCCCCCAGCGTCAACGACGGCGCCGCCGCAGCCCTGGTGACGACCGAGGACTACGCCAGGGCCCACGGCCTGCCCATCCAGGCGCGGATTCTCGGCACCGCCACGGCGGGCCTCGAGCCGGAGTGGGTGCTCATGGCCCCGGTGGAGGCCATCCGGAAGCTGCTGGCCAAGGTGGGCTGGGCTGCCAACGACGTGGACCTCTGGGAGATCAACGAGGCCTTCGCCGTCCAGCTGGTGGCCACCATGAACGAGCTGAAGCTTCCCGCCGACCGCCTCAACATCCACGGTGGCGCGGTGGCCCTGGGCCATCCCATCGGGGCATCGGGCGCCCGGGTGATGGCCACCCTGCTCCACGCCCTGGAGCGCCACGGGAAGCAGCGGGGCGTCGCGGCCCTCTGCCTGGGCGGCGGCAACGCCATCGCCATGGCGGTGGAAAGGGCCTGATCCACCCACGAGCCCGTTCACACGCAGCAAGGGGGGCCGGCTTGCCGGCCCCCCTTGCTGCGCAGACAAAGGTCTGACTAGAAGCTGTACCGCAGGGCGGCGCCGAGGATGTTGATTTCGGCCTTGATGGTGCCGTTGAGGTTGCCGCGGGTCAGGTTCGGATCGGCCGAGGTGGTGCCGGAGGTGAGCTGGACCTTGCCGTCGGTGATGATGAGGCGGCTGTAGCCGAAGTCCAAAGTCGTCTGCTTCGAGACGGCATAGCTGGCCCCGAAGGACACCCACTTGCGGTCGTTGTCGGGAATGCGGGGCGTGCGGTGGGCATCGTCCACGGCGCTCTTGTCGAAGGCGACGCCAGCGCGGAAGGTCCAGGCCTGGTTCAGCTTCCACGTGCCGCCCAGGGACACGAAGGTGGTGTCGTTCCAGTTCTCGTCCGTGATGGATTCGGTGGTCTGGGGCGGCGTGTTGTCCGTGAATTTCACCACGAGGGTCTTGAAGGAGGACCAGGTGGTGCGGGCCACCTCACCCTGGAGGGCGAAAGTGGGGGACACCTTCCAATCGAAGCCCAGGGAGAGCGTGGAGGGCAGGTTGAGGTCGGCCTGGCCCTTGCCATTCTTGAGACCCGCGCCGGTGAGGGCGGCGTAGTCTGTGGCGGGCATGGAGGCGGGGTATTCGAAGGAGGCGTTGCCCTTCAGGGTCATGTCCATGGCCGCCTGGTAGGCCAGGCCGATGCGCAGATCCTTGGAAGGCTCGAAGATGATGCCGGCCTTCCAGCCGTAGCCCCAGCCATCGCCCTTCAGGCCGGCCTTGCCGTCCCAGGCGCCGGGGATGGCGTAGCCGGGGGTGCCGAAGGTGGCGTTGGGCAAGCCCATGGCGACGTTGGCCACAGGGCTGTTCTGCCCGGGGCCGGGCGAAACCGTGGACAACCCTGCAGCTGCCAGGCCAGCCCCCACCTTCAGCGCGAGCGCCGTGCCGTAATCCACGGCGTTGGTGAGTTCGGCATCCGCCTTGCGCGCGATGAACGCGGCGCCAATGGTGACGCTGTTGCTCACGCGGTAGGCGATGCTGGGGGAGATGTCGATGGTCTTCAGGTCGGACTTCAGGGCATGGTAGCGGCCGATCCAGTTGGCGTCGTACTCCGTGGTGAGGCCGTAGGGCACGTTCAGCGAGAGGCCGATCTTCAGGTCCTTGTTCACGCTGTACATGATGTTGAACTCGGGCAGCACGGCGGAGATGGCGGCGTTGCCGTGGCTGGCGGGGCCGGAGATGGTGTTCAGGTTGGCGCCGGTGTTGGGGGCGCTCTGGAAACCGAGCCCAAGCAGCGTCGGCGTGCGGGTCGCCGAGGCATTCTCGAACTTGGCGCTCAGACCGACGTAGGTGCCGCCCATGGAGAACTGCCAGCCATCGTACTGGGTCATCACCGCCGGATTGAAGAAGAGGGCGCTGATGTCGCCACCGCCCGCGCTGATGCCGGCGAAGGCGTTGCCCTGGGAAAGCGGGCTCTGCTCGCGGAGCTGGAAGCCGCTGGCCTTGGCCTGGGGCGCGAAGGCCCCGGCCGCGACCAGGGTCAGGGCGGTGAGGGTGAGACGCGAACGATGACTCATAGGGGCATAGCTCCTGACCCGGTGTCCCGGGGTGAGTGGCTGTCGCCAGCCGTTTCCGTAGGGATGAAGATGGACCACGATACCAAATCATCCCGGTCCTGCAACCTCTCTCGGCACCCGGATCCGGCCGCCCATTCACGATCTAGGCATCACCAACCATTCGCGGCGAAAGCGCCTCCTGGAGGCTCTGGCCCGCGGCCAGCTCCGACACCAAGGCAGAGCCGATGACCGGGGTGGCCCCCAAGGAGCGCACGCGTGCCAGGCTGTGCGGATCCGACAGGCCGAAGCCCACCGCCAGGGGACGGTCCGTGAGCGTTCGCAGCGGATGGATGCGCGTGGACACAGGTTCCAGGTCCATGGCCTGCCCCGTGCCAGTGACGCCAAGCCGGGCCACCACATAGGCGAAGCGCTGGGCGAAGGGCGAGACGGTCCCGGGATCCGGGCGTTCCGAGAGGATCTGCCGGGCCCGCGCCAGGGAGGTGGTCGGCGCCAGCAGGGGCACCATGGGATAGCCCGCCGTGCGCAGGTCCGCCTCGAAGACAGGCTCCTCGCCGAAGGGCAGGTCCACCACGAGCAGAGCCTTCACGGGCGTCGGTGCGAGCAGTGCCTTCAAGCGCCCTGCCCCGATCTGGAGCAGCGGATTGAGGTAGGTGAAGAGGATCAGGTCGGGGCAGTCCGTGACCCCGGCCAGGGCCTCCAGCACCCGAAGCGGCGTGGCGCCGCGGTCGATGGCCCGCTGGGCCGCAGCTTGCAGCACGGGGCCATCGGCGATGGGATCGGAGTGCGGCAGGCCCAGTTCGAGGGCTTGAAGCCCCAGGGCTTTGGCTTCCGCCAGCAGGCCGGGCAAGGCCCCCAGCGAGGGATCGCCGGCCATGAGGAAGGGCAGCAGTGGATTCAGGCTCATCTCAGATCCCCAGGCGCGACTGGTAGGTGGACAGGTCTTTGTCGCCGCGGCCGCTGAGTCCCAGCAGCACCGTGGCGGCCCCCTCGGTGGCTAGCCCGGGCAGCAGGGCCAGGGCATGGCTGCTCTCCAGGGCGGGCAGGATGCCTTCGGCCTCGCACAGAAGCCGCGCACCCATCAGAGCTTCTTCATCGGAAGCGCGGCGCACCTCGACCTGGCCGTCCAGGGCCAGCGCCGCCAGTTCAGGCCCCAGGGCCGGGTAGTCCAATCCCGCGCTGATGCTGGCGGTCTCGGCCGTGTGGCCGTCGTCGTCCTGCAGCAGCAGGGTCTTGCAGCCATGGAGGACGCCCATGCGGCCCCCGTCGAGCCGTGCCGCGTGCTCGCCCAGGGCCTGGCCGTGGCCGCCGGCCTCCACCGCCACCCGGCGCACCGCATCCCCGAGAAAGGGCACCAGGAGGCCAAGGCCGTTGCTGCCCCCGCCCGCGCAGGCCAGGACCACCTCGGGAAGCGCCCCGGACTGCTCCAGCGCCTGGGCCCGGGCCTCTTCGCCGATGACCGTCTGGAAGCTGCGCACCAGCGTGGGAAAGGGATGCGGTCCCAGGGCCGAGCCCAGGATGTAGTGGGCCTTGTCGCAGCGTCCCGCCCAGGCGCGCAGCGCCTCATTGACCGCCTCCTTGAGGGTGCCCTGGCCGGCCTCTACCGGCACCACCTTCGTGCCGAAGAGCCGCATGCGGGCCACGTTCGGGGCCTGGCGGGCCATATCGGTGACCCCCATGTACACCGTGCAGTCCAGTCCCAGGCGGGCGCAGGCCGCCGCCGTGGCGACGCCGTGCTGGCCGGCGCCGGTCTCGGCGATGATCTCCGTTTTGCCCATGCGCCGGGCCAGGATGGCCTGGGCCAGGGCGTTGTTGATCTTGTGGGCGCCGGTGTGGGTGAGGTCCTCCCGCTTGAGGAAGAGGGCCCGCAAGCCGAGCTTCGCGGCCAGTCTCGGCGCGGGTGTCAGCGGCGTGGGCCGCCCGACGAAGTGGCGCAGCTCGCCCTTGAGTTCTGCCTGGAAAGCCGGATCGGCCAGGGCCGAACGGAAGGCGGCCTCCAGGTCGAGGAGCGGCTGCATGAGGGTTTCCGGCGCGTAGCAGCCGCCAAGCCCCTGGGTGCCGAAGCGGGAGGCCAGGCTGAATGTGTCGGTCATGGAAGCTCCAGGGCGTGGGCGGCAAGGATGAAGGCGGCGACTTTGGAGGGGTCTTTGATGCCAGGCGAAGCCTCGAGGCGGCTGGCGGCGTCCACGCCGAGGACATTCGCGCGCACCGTTGCTGCCAGCCCGCGCACCCGCTCCCGCAGGTTCGTGGCGTCGAGGCCACCGGCGAGCAGGAAGGCCCCCGGAGGGGGATGGGCCATGGCGTGTCCCTGCCCAGAGCCGCCGGCCACGCCGGTGATCTGGGGGCTGGGTTCCCAGAGGTAGAGATCCGCGGCCACCGGGACCTGGCTGGGCTCATCGGGCCAGGGCAGCAGGACCTGGAGTCCCGCCCCACGCAGCATCTGGACACCGGCTTCCCGCGTGGCCGAGGGAAGGTAGGGCTGGACCCAACGGAAACCGTGACGGTGCGCCGTGGCCAGGATCGCCTCCGCGCACGTGGCCACCTGAACCAGCACGGCCTTGTCCAGGTAGGGCGCGGCCACTGTCAGATCCTGACAATGCCTGGGGCTCGGAGCATGGTTCACGAAGCCGAGCAGATCGGCCCCATGCCCCGCGGCGACGGCGGCGTCTTCCGGGCGGACCAGGCCGCAGACCTTGGCGAGGGTTGTCATCGCAGGCCCGCCAGGATGCGGCTGAGGAAGTCGCGCGGATCGGGGCTGCGCATCAGGGCTTCGCCGATGAGGACGGCATCGAAACCCGCCCGCAGGGCCGCGCAGGCATCCTCGGGCGTGGCCAGGCCAGACTCCCGGATCAGCACCGCCTCGGGGAAGGCCCGCCGCAGGGGCTCGGCCGTGGGTACGCCGAGGTTGAAGGTGGAGAGATCCCGCGCGTTGATGCCCACGAGCCTCGCACCGGCCTCCTGGGCGAAGCCCACTTCGGTCATGTCGTGCAGCTCGACCAGAGGTTCGAGGCCCCGGGCCCGCGCCGCCTCGGAGAAGGCAGCGGTGTGCTCCTTCAGCACCCGGGCGATGAGCAGGACCGCCGCGGCCCCACAGGCTTCCGCTTCGGCCAGCTGGGCCTCAGCGACCACAAACCCCTTGTAGAGCCGGGGCTGCTGCAGGGCCGAGGCAGCTCTGAGCTGGTCCGCCGAGCCCTTGAAATAGGCGGGTTCCGCCAGGATGGAGAAGGCCGCGGCGCCCCCTTCCAGGTAGGCCTGCAGCTGCGCCAGCAACGGCGTGCCCACGGCGAAGGGGCCCAGCGAGGGCGAGGCCTGCTTGAACTCGGCGATGACCGCGCCGCCCCGTGCCCGGGCCTCGCGCCGCAGGGCCGCCTCGAAGGGGCCGGGCTCGGCCAGCCGGGCGCGGCTCGGCGCGGCCGGAGATCCCAGGGTGGCCAGTCGGGCCAACTCGGAGACCAGCACCCGCTGCAGATGGGAGCGCGACCCCAGGCCGGTCCCGTGGACGAGGCCGGCCGGATCCGGCAGCCCGCTCATGGCTGCACCTCCGGAGCGGCGAAGGGTGGCGGGAAGCCCCGGTCGATGTGGGCCCGGGTCTCGCGGAGGGTGTCGGCCAAGCCTTCCAGCCCGGCCTGCCGGTGCAGGTGCAGGGCCAGGGCGGCCTGGAGGGCCACCGCGTCAGCCACGGCGGGGCGGAAATCCGCATGGGCGGCCCCTGCGAACAGGCCCCGGGCCACGGCGAGCGCCTCGGCCCGATCCGCCACTCGCAGGGCACTCCGAGCGGGTGTCGCCAGTCCCAGCTCCCGAGGGACCAGCACCTGGCGGTCGCCGACGCGGCCCTCGGCCACGGGCAGGATCATGGTGGGTCCCTCGATGGAGGCCTCGTCCAGCCCCCTCCCTTCTGCGTCCTTGCCATGGACAACGAAGGCCCGGCGCAGGCTCGTGCGACGCGCCAGGGCACCGGCCATGGGCGCAAGCAGTTCCTCCCGGGCGACGCCCAGCAGCTGCAGCGGCGGATGGCCTGGGTTCAGCAGGGGACCCAGCAGGTTGAAGATGGTGGGGATGCCCAGGCGCTTCCGGATCTCCCGCAAGCGGCCCAGCAGCGGATGGTAGGCCGGGGCGAAGAGGAAGGCGAAGTGGCGGGTGGCTAGGTCCCTTTCGAGGTCCGGAATGGGCCGGGAGAGGTCGTAGCCCAGAGCCTCCATGAGGTCGGCGCTGCCGCAGACACCGGTGGCGGCCCGGTTGCCGTGCTTGACGACGGGCACGCCGAAGCGGGGCAGCAGCAGGACGGAGAGGGTGCTGAGGTTGGCGGTGGAGGCGCCATCGCCCCCCGTGCCCACCACGTCGATGGCGCCCTCAGGCACCGCCGGGAATGGCACGGCCACGGCCGAAAGGGCGTCCGCAAAGGCCGCCAGCTCATGGGCCTCGGGCACCCGCTGGGCCAGCAGGGCCAGGCAGGCGCCCACCAGGAGCGCGTCCGTGTCTTGGTCGATGAAGATGCGCATGAGCTCGGAGGCGGTGGCTTCCGGCAGGGGACGGATGGGGTTGTGCGTCGTGAGAAGCGTCATCGGGATTCCTTGGCCAGACGAAGGAAGTTCGCAAGCATGGCCGGACCGTCCGGCGTGAGGATGCTTTCGGGATGGAACTGCACGCCCCACCGCGGCAGCTGGCGGTGGGCCATGGCCATGATCTCGCCGCCGGGGCTGCGCCCGGTCACCCGCCAGCAGGCCGGCAGGCTGGAAGGCTCCGCGATGAGGCTGTGGTACCGGCCCACCGGCAAGCCCATCGGAAGGCCCTCGAAGAGGCCGGTGCCATCGTGCTCCAGCGCCGTGGCTTCGCCATGCAGGGGTTCGATGGCCCGGATGACCTTCCCGCCCGTGGCCGCGGCCAGGGCCTGGTGCCCGAGGCACACGCCCAGCAGCGGCACGCCCCAGTCCGACGCCGCCAGAGCCATGTGGGCGGGGCTTTCGGTGGGATGGCCCGGCCCAGGTGACAGCACCACGGCTTCGGGGCGAAGGGCCTTCGCCTCGGCCAGGGAGATGGCATCGTGGCGGACCACACGCACCTCGGCGCCCAGGGTCTCGAAAGCCTGGACCAGGTTGTAAGTGAACGAATCCAGCGCGTCGATGAGCAGGATCACCGCACACCCCCTTCCAGCTTCACGCCCAGGGCCTGGGCGATGGCGCCGAGCTTGTGCAGGGTCTCGAAATACTCTGCCTCCGGACGGGAGGCTCGCACCACGCCGGCCCCGGCCTGGATATGGGCGACGCCGCCCGCATAGACCGCCGTTCGCAGGATGAGGGCGGTATCCAGCACGCCGTCGGCTCCCAGCCGCAGCAGCACGCCACCGTAGGGACCGCGCTGTTCCCCCTCCAGCTCCGCGATGCGCTGGCAGGCCCGGAGCTTGGGCGCGCCGCTGACCGTGCCCGCCGGGAAGGCCGCAGCCAGCACATCAAGGGCATCCACGCCCGCCTTCAGTTTCGCCCGCACCGTGGTGGTCAGGTGCAGCACGTGGCTGGTGCGCTGCAGGGCCAGGGGCAGCTCCACGCGCACGCCGCCGGGTACGGCCACCCGGCCCAGATCGTTGCGGGCCAGGTCCACCAGCATTTGGTGTTCCGCCAGCTCCTTGGGGTCGCGCTTGAGGGCCTCGAAGCGTTGCGCATCCTCCTCGGCGCTGGCCCCCCGAGGCACGGTGCCCGCGATGGGCAGGGTCTCGGCCTCCCCCTCCTGGACGCGGACCAGCATCTCCGGCGAGGCGCCCACCAGGGCGAAGTCCCCCCACTCGAGCAGGTAGCCGTAGGGGCTCGGATTGAGGCGCCGCAGGCGGCGATAGGCCTCCAGCGGCAGGGGCGGGTCCTCGATGCGGAAACGCTGGCTGGGCACCAGCTGGTAGATGTCGCCATCAAGGATCAGTTCCTGGGCCGCCGCCACGGCGCTTTCGTAGGCGGCGCGGGTCAACTGGGCCTGGGCGCTGGGCTTCGCAGCCCCAGGGCCGGGATCCTTGGCCCCTTCCAGCAGCCGAGCCTTCAGGGCCGCCAGGCGGTTGAAGCCAGCTTCGGGAACCCTGGCCAGGGTCTGCAATTCGGCCACCTGGTGCAGGTGGTCGAAGACCAGGGCCGTGTCGAAGCGGCGCACCCAGAGCCCCGGGAGGCCGAGGCTGTTCTTCGCAGGCAGCGGGAGGCTGGGCTCCATGGCCCCCATGGCCTCGAACCCCAGGTATCCCGCGCAGCCCACACCCACCGGAAGCGGCTCCCGCAGGACCGGCAGCGTGGAAGCGGGATCGTGGAGGGTCGCCGTGGGAGCGGCGCCCGCCAGGGCGCGGATGGCCTCGGCCCAGCCGGTGGCCGGGGCGGGCAGCCGGCACTCGCTGGCCCCCTCGATGAGCACGAAGCTGTGCCGTCCGACGCGCTCGCCCTGGTCGCAGGATTCCAGCAGGAGGCTCGCCCCCGAGGAGCGCAGCGCGAGGTAGGCCGCGAGGGGCGTCAGGAGGTCCGCAGGAAGCGGGTGGCGGATGAGGTGCATGGGGGACTGGGACTGGGCTTGCTCAGACATGGATTCATTCCATAACGAAAAAGCCCGACCGCGGGGTCGGGCTCGGAGGGTCCGGAATGGCGTCGGCCGCTAGGCCTCGCACTGGGAGCCGTCCGAGCCCAAACGCCACCGCCAAGCCTCGGAGGAGAGGCCCTGGCAGGGGATGGGGAAGGACAGCGGCATGGAAGCGATGAAACCCCATCGGTCCAGCCCCTGTCAAGTGTGGTTTGATGGGAGATTGCCTGTGGACGGACATGGAACCTGAGCGCCCCACCACCATTCACACCGAGGAGGAGCTGGCCCCCCGGGGACCCTGGCCCTTCTTGCGCGAGACCCTGGCCGGTGGCTTCACCCGCTGGGGCTGGGGGCTCATGGGCGGCTGGATGCTCGTGCTGCTGGGCCCGGCCCTGGGCTGGGCGGGCCACCTGCGCCGCGCCGCCGGCTGGAGCGCCCTGCCCAGCCACTGGGGCGAGAGCCTCAGCGCCCGGGACCTCTGGGAACTCTGGGAGAACGGGGGCCTGCGCCACCGCCTCACGAACTCCCCCACGGTGCACCTCTTCGGCCTCGGCCTCGTCCTCGTGCTCTGGTGCGGCTGGCGCATGCAGGCTGAGGTAGCGGGTCAGAAGGCCCGCCTGGGCCCCTGGCTGCTGGGTGCCCTGGACACCCTGCTGATCGGCGTGGTACCGCTTGGGCTCGTGGCCTGGATCGTCGATCTGGGCCTCGCCAAGGCCGGGGGTTCCGGCCTGGACGCCCTGGGCTGGGCGGCCTTCTTCGGCCGCCCGCTCGTGTGGATGTCCCTGGTCGCCGCCCTGAATGTCCAGTGGTGGCTCTGCCGCCTGGGCCGCTCGGCTGGACTGGCTCATGGCTACCGCGCTCACCTCGGGATCAGCTTCATGCGGCTCTGGTCCCATCCCATCCAGTGGGGTCTGCTTTCCATCGGCGGCGCCGCCCTGAGGGCTCTCCCGCCCTTCCTGGTGCTGCTCCTGGCGTGGCGACTGGGTGGCGGCACCACGTTCCGCGTGTGGCTGTTCCTCCTCCTCCAGCTTCTGGTCACCGCGGTCAACGGCTGGGTGATGAGTTGGCTGCTCCGGGCCACGGCCCGGTTCTGGAACCATGACGTCCTGGTGCAGGATGTCCGCATGACTTTGAAGGAAACACTCCGTGATGCCGAAGCCCATTAGCGCCCTGCTCTGCTCCTTCCTCACGCTGGGGCTGATGGCCCAGTCTCCGGCTGGCAAGGCCGAGGTCATCCCGGTGGCCGCCACGATTCCCGAGGACGAGGCCATCCAGAAGGTCATCGCGCCCCTGGCGGCGGAGATCAAGGCCAGCTTCGACCTGCCCCTGGTCCCAGCGCCCCAGGGGGTCTTCCGGGGCCGCCGCGGCGAGGAGAACCTGCTGGGTTACTGGGTGGCGGATGTGATGCGCAAGGCCGCCCAGGGCGTGATCGGCAGCCCAGTGCGCTTCGCCATCACCAATGCCGGCGGCCTGCGGGCCAACCTGCGCCCGGGCCAACTGAAGGTGGCCGACATCTTCGAGATGATGCCCTTCGAGAATGAACTGGTGGTGATCGAGCTCACCGGGGCCGAGGTCATCCAGGTCATGAAGGAGGGCATCGTGCGCCGTGGCGGCGAGCCCGCTTCCGGCGTGAAGACCGTGGTGGGAGGCACACCGGAGGCTGTGACCTACGCCATCACCTGGGAGGATGGCTCCCCCATCGATTCTACGGCCACGGTGAAGGTGGCCACTTCGGACTACCTGTATGGGGGCGGGGATTCCATTCCCACCCTGAAGAAGGGCCGAAAGCCCTTCACCACCGGCCTGACCTTGCGCCAGATGCTGCTGGATGAATGTTCCGCCCTCGCGAAGGCGAAGCAGGACCTGCTCCCGCCCCCGCCGGGCCGCATCGCCATCCCGCTGCCGATTCAGGAAGCCATCCGCGACAAGAAGCTGAAGCTGTAGGGAACGACCATGAAACGCCGCGATTTCCTCGCCTCGCTGGGTGCCGCCGCCCTCGCCACCCAGGTCCCCCTGAAGGCCGGAGAGGAGGGCCCCACCTCGGGGCGCATCACCCTCCTGCACACCAATGACACCCACTCCCGCATCGAGCCCTTCGGCCCCGGCAACGGGGCCATCAGCGGTCTGGGTGGCGTCGCGCGGCGGGCCACCCTGGTACGCCAGCTCAGGCAACAGCTGGGGCCGGTCCTGCTGCTGGACGCGGGCGACACCTTCCAGGGAACGCCCTACTTCAACCGCTACAAGGGACGCCTGGATTACCAGCTCATGCGCATGGTGGGCTACGATGCGGGCACCCTGGGCAACCACGACTTCGACAACGGCGTGGCCATGCTGGTCGAGGCCATGGAATCCATGGAGAAACTCCAGCACAAGAACCCGCCCTTCGGCTTCGTGAACTGCAACTTCGACATGAAGGGCGCGCCGGCCCTCGCCAAGCGGGTGCGCCCCTACCTGATCCGCGAATTCCCGGGGCTCAAGGTCGGCATCGCCGGGGTGGGCGTGGCCTTCGCGGGCCTGGTGGCCCCGAAGAACCATGAGGGCATCGACTGGCGGGATCCCTACGAGTCCTTGCGCCCCGTGGTGAAGCGCCTGCGCGACGTGGAGAAGGTGGACCTCGTGGTGGTGCTGTCTCATCTGGGCTACAACCTGAACGGGAGCGCACCGGACGATCTCCGCATGCCTGGCGAGGTACCGGGCATCGATGCCATCATCGGCGGCCACAGCCACACCTTCCTGGAGGCCCCGACCCGGGTGGCCCAGGCCCGGGGGGAGACCCTCGTCTTCCAGGTGGGCTTTGGGGGCGTGAACCTGGGCCGGATGGACTTCGCCGTGAGCCGCGGCTCGGTCCGTGCGGCCTCAGGAGCTGCCATGCCAGTGCTGGGATAATCCCGGGGGCGTGACCTAAGTCCCAAACCGCCGTCCCAACAGGGAAAGCCGCTTGAAGCAGGGCTTTCCCCGTGGGAGTCTGCCTTGTTACCCGCTCTTTCAATCCCGCCTGAGCCCCCGGTCGGCCGACCCGGGGGAGTCCGACACCCAAGGAGACCCCATGACGACCCAGAAGATCATCTGGACCGAGATCGACGAAGCGCCCGCGCTGGCCACCTATTCCCTGCTGCCGATCATCCAGGCCTTCACCTGTGGCACCGGCATCGAAGTTGAGACCTCGGACATCTCACTGGCCGGCCGCATCCTGGCCAACTTCCCCGACAACCTGGCCGCCGACCAGAAGATCCCCGACAACCTGGGTGCCCTGGGGGAACTGGCCCAGAAGCCCGAGGCCAACATCATCAAGCTGCCGAACATCAGCGCCTCGATCCCCCAGCTCATCGCCGCCATCAAGGAGCTGCAGTCCCAAGGCTTCAACCTGCCCGACTACCCCGAGCAGCCGAAGGATGAGGCCGAGAAGGCCATCCAGGCCCGCTACGCCAAGGTGCTGGGCAGCGCCGTGAACCCCGTGCTGCGCGAGGGCAACTCCGACCGCCGGGCCCCGCTCTCCGTGAAGAACTACGCCAAGCAGCACCCTCACAAGATGGGCGCCTGGACGCCCGAATCGAAGGCCCGCGTGGCCCACATGAGCGGCGGCGACTTCTACGGCAGCGAGACCTCCACCACCGTGGCCAAGGCCACCACCGTCCGCATCGAATTCGTGGGCGAGGACGGCGCCGTGAAGGTCCTCAAGGAAAAGACCCCCCTCACCGACGGCGAGGTCCTCGATTCCTCCGTGATGAGCGTGAAAGCCCTCCGCGCCTTCTATGCCGAGCAGATCGAAGCGGCCCGGAAGGACGGCCTGCTGCTCTCCCTGCACCTCAAGGCCACCATGATGAAGATCTCGGATCCCGTCATGTTCGGCCACGCCGTGTCCGTGTTCTACAAGGATGTCTTCGAGAAGCATGCCGCCGTGATCAAGGAACTGGGCGTCAACACCGCCAACGGCCTGGGCGACCTCTACGCCAAGATCCAGACCCTGCCCGCCGCCCAGCGCGCGGAGATCGAGGCCGACATCCAGGCCGTCTACGCGACCCGCCCGGCCCTCGCCATGGTGGATTCCGACAAGGGCATCACCAACCTGCATGTGCCCAACGACATCATCGTGGACGCCTCCATGCCCGTGGTGGTGCGCGATTCCGGCAAGATGTGGGGCGCCGACGGCAAGCTCCACGACACCCTGGCCATGATCCCGGACCGCTGCTACGCCACGATGTACAAGGCCATCATCGAGGACTGCCAGCAGCACGGCGCCTTCAACCCGGCCACCATCGGCAGCGTGCCCAACGTGGGCCTCATGGCCCAAAAGGCCGAGGAATACGGCTCCCACGACAAGACCTTCTTCGCTCCTGCCGCCGGCACCATCCGCGTGGTGGATGCCTCCGGCTCAACGCTGCTGTCCCAGAAGGTCGAGGCCGGCGACATCTTCCGCGCCTGCCAGGCCAAGGACGCCCCCATCCAGGACTGGGTGAAGCTGGCGGTCTCCCGGGCCCGCATCACCGGGGCCCCGGCCATCTTCTGGCTGGACAAGAACCGCGCCCACGACGCCCAGATCATCGCCAAGGTCGAAACGTATCTGAAGAACCACGACACGAACGGCTTGGACATCCGCATCCTCCATCCTGTGGACGCCATGAAGCTCTCCTGCGAGCGCATCCGCGCTGGCAAGGACACCATCTCCGTCACGGGCAACGTGCTGCGCGACTACCTCACGGACCTGTTCCCCATCATCGAGCTGGGCACCAGCGCCAAGATGCTCTCCGTCGTGCCCCTGCTGGGTGGCGGCGGCCTCTTCGAGACCGGCGCCGGCGGTTCCGCCCCCAAGCACGTGCAGCAGTTCCAGAAGGAGGGCTACCTCCGCTGGGACAGCCTGGGCGAGTTCAGCGCCTTCGCCGCTTCCCTGGAGCATGTGGCCAATGCCTTCAAGAACGCCAAGGCCGCCGTGCTGGCTGAAACCCTGGACCAAGCCATCGCCAAGTTCCTGGATAACGACAAGTCCCCCGCCCGGAAGGTGGGCCAGATCGACAACCGGGGCAGCCACTTCTACCTGGCCCTCTACTGGGCCCAGGCCCTGGCTGCCCAGACCAAGGATGCCGAATTGCAGGCCCGCTTCGGCAAGGTGGCCCAGGCCCTCAGCGAGAACGAGGCCAAGATCAACGCAGAGCTGATCGGCGCCCAGGGCAGCCCGGTGGACATGGGCGGCTACTACCACCCGGACAAGGTGAAGACCGGCAAGGCCATGCGGCCCAGCGCGACCTTCAACGCGATCATTGACGGCCTGATGTAGTTGATTGAATGCCGGGGGGGGCCGCCTCCCCCGAGATGCCAAGGGCCCGCAGTCGCGGGCCCTTGTTGATTCCACCCAGGGCCCCATCCATCCTGGATCCATGCGCAGGTTGAACGAAGTCGCAGTCCATCGGTTTCGCGAGAAGGCCTCGGTCTTCCTCACAGAACTGCACCCCGCGCGGGATGCAGCAGAACGCGCGGCCGTGCTCGCCTCCCTCCGGAAGCGCGACTTCGACGCCACCCATCACTGCAGTGCCTGGCGGGAGGGCGCGCCGGTGGCGACCTTTGGCGCCGATGATGACGGCGAGCCTTCCGGCACCGCGGGTCGCCCCATGCTGGCCGTGCTGGAAGGGGCCCAGGCCACGGACCTCATCGCCATCTGCATCCGCTGGTACGGCGGCACGAAGCTTGGCACCGGCGGCCTGGTGCGTGCCTACACCGAGGGTGTGCAGGGGGCTCTGGCCGATGCGGATGCCAGAGGGCTGTGGGAGGAGGTCCGCATCGTCCGCACGGGGGAGATCCAGGTCCCGGCCGCCCAAGCCCACCTGCCCTTTGCCCTGCTGGGGGCCTACCCCGGGATCACGGTTCAGGATCAGGCCTTCGACGGAGAGCTCGCCTTGCTGCGGTTCGCGTGCCCCCCGGAGCTGGCCAAGGCCCTGGAGCACGCCTGGCAAGAACGCAGCCGGGGCGGTTCGATTCGCTGGGACTGACCGCTCGCCGACTCCCGCCCCCCGTTCGCCGATCCCCGGCCCGATCGGGGGCTGGACGCCCGTAGCTTGGTCACACGGGAGGAGACCCATGGCTCAGACTGGTTGGCTCATCGACAGCGCCTGGTGGTGGCTGGCGCTGTGGCTGCCCACCCTGGCCTTCGCGATCCCCTTCGGTGCCGGCAGAAAGGAACACCGCTCATGAACACCCAGGCACGCCCGCCCCTCTTCTCGACCAAGCTCGTCTTCGGCCTCACGGTCATCGCCCTGGGCCTGATCTTCCTGGCTGATTCCATGCGCTGGTACGACGCCTGGCACCTGCTGACCTGGTGGCCCCTGGTCCTGGCCGCCTTCGGCCTCGCCCGTCTGGCCCAGGACGGCATCCTCAGCCTGCGCGGCCACATCTGGCTGGTCTTCTCAGTGGCGGGCTTCATCTCGCAGTTCGGGCCGTGGGGCCTGCTGGAGCGTTGGTGGCCGGTCTTCCTGGTCTGGGGCGGCCTCATCGTCACGTTGCGCGCCATCTTCCCCCAACCCAAACGCGCCAAGCGGCCGAAGGGCGGATCCCCGTCGCCAATCCCCGCCGATTCCTGTGATCCTGGAACCGATGCCCCTCAGGTGAAACCATGAACGCCCCCGACGAAACCAAGGCCCCCAGCCCCTTCAGCCCCAAACTGGTGCTGGGCGTGGCCATCATCGTGGCGGGCCTGGTGCTCACCCTGGACAACCTCGGGCTCATCGAGGCCCACACGATCTTCAAGCTCTGGCCCCTGGTGCTGGTGGCCATGGGCATCGCGAAGATCCGCCAGGAGGGTAGCGGCGGCGGCATGGGCGGCTGGTTCCTCGTGCTGGGCGGGTCCTTCCTGCTGCTCTTCACCTTCGCCCGGGGCCATCTGGCCGAGGCCCTGGCGCCGATGCTGGTCGTGGGCGTGGGCATTCTCATCGTGATCAAGGCCCTGAAGCAGAACCGCGGCGTGCCGCCGGAGCTGGCCCGCTCCGAGGATTTCCTCCAGGGCACGGCCATCTTCGGTGGCTTCAAGCGCCGGGTGCTCACCCAGACCTTCAAGGGCGGCGAGCTGACCGCCATGTTCGGGGGCTATGAGGTCGACCTCCGCCAGGCCGCCCTGGAGTCTGGTCAGGCCCGCATCGATGTCTTCGTGCTCTTCGGCGGCGGTGAGATCCGCGTGCCCGAAGGTTGGGAGATCGCCAACCGGGCCACCGCCATTGCCGGCGCCCTGAATGACAGTACGCACCATGGCCCCAGCCCGGCAGAGGGTCGTCCCCGCCTCGTGATCACCGGCCTGATCCTCTTCGGCGGCACGGAAGTCAAAAGCTGATGCACCCCCTCCTGGCCAGCCGTGCGCGCCTGGGGGCCTACCTCCTGGGGTGGGCCCCCATCGCGCTGCTGCTGACGGGCATCGCCCGCAGCCAGGGCTGGAGCTGGGCCGAGGCGGCCTGCCTGGCCCTGCCCCTCTGCCTGCTGGCCGCCCTGCTCTTCCTCTCCGCCTGGTTCCTCTGCCGGGCCCTGCCCCTGGGGCGCACCATCGAGGGCCTGGGTGGTCACGGCGCCGCCTGGGGCATGGCCGCCGCCCTCATGGGTGGGTTGTGGGCCGGCCTGGCCTGGATCCTGGCCCGGCTGCTGGCCTGGATCCCCGGCCTGGGCGCCCTGCCCCAGCGGGTGGACACGGCCCTGCCGGTGCTTACGGGCCTGGGGGTCCTCCTCTACCTGGCCGCGGTGGCCCTCAGCTATCTGCTGCTGGCCCAGGACCGGGCCCTGGAGGCCGAGCGGAAGGGCGCCGAACTGCAGCTCCTGGCCCAGGAATCCGAGCTCAAGGCCCTGCGGGCCCAGTTGAATCCCCACTTCCTGTTCAACAGCCTCAACTCCCTCTCCGCCCTCACGGCCGTGGATCCCGTCCGGGCCCGGGAGATGTGCGTGCTGCTCTCGGACTTCCTCCGCCGCAGCCTCGGGCTGGGCGAGCGACGGCTGGTGGCCCTGCGCGAGGAGCTGGAGCTGGCCCGGGCCTACCTGGCCATCGAACAGATCCGCTTCGGAGCCCGCCTGCAGCTGGCCTGGACCGTGGATGCCGCCGCGGAACCCGCGCTGCTCCCCACCCTGCTGCTGCAGCCCCTGGTGGAGAACGCCATCAAGCATGGCATCGCCGCCCTTCCGGAAGGCGGCACCCTGAGCGTGGCCGCCGACGTGCTGGAGGGGCATGTCGTCCTGAGGGTGGACAATCCCCTGGATCCGGATTCCCCGGCCCCGCAGGGCCTGGGTCTTGGACTGCGCCAAGTCCGCCAGCGCCTGCTGGGGCGCTTCGGGAACCGCGCCCGCTTCGAAGCCGCCGTACAGGACGGCATCCATCGAGTCACCCTGGTATTCCCACTCGAGGTGGAACCATGAAAACCCTGATCATCGACGATGAGGATCTGGCCCGCGCAGTGGTGCGTGAGCACCTGGCGGCCCACCCGGATGTGGAAGTCGTGGGTGAATGCGCCAACGGCTTCGAGGCCATCAAGGCCGCCGCCCAGCACCAGCCGGACCTGATCTTCCTGGATATCCAGATGCCCAAGCTGGACGGCTTCGAGGTGCTGGAGCTGCTCGAAACCGAGGGCAGGCGCCCGGCCGTGGTCTTCGTCACGGCGTACGATCAGCACGCGCTGAGAGCCTTCGAGGCCCATGCGGTGGACTACCTGCTGAAGCCCTTCTCCAAGGAGCGGTTCGACTCGGCCTTGGCCAAGGCGAGGGCCCTGCAGGCGGCCCAGCCAGCCGCGCCACCTCCACCAGCCGCAGAACTCGCCTCCAGCGCCCGCCAGGGGCGGCCCCTGGAGCGCATCGTCGTCAAGGACGGGCCCAAGGTGACCGTGGTGCATCTCGACCGCCTCGACTGGGTGCAGGCCCAGGACGACTATGTGCTCCTGCGGACCGAGGGGAAGAACCTCCTGAAGCAGCAGACCCTGGCCAGCCTGGAAACCCAGCTCGATTCCAGTCGCTTCATCCGCATCCACCGCAGTTACATCCTGAACCTCGACCGGCTTATCCGGGTCGAGCAGGACTCCAAGGAGCACCGGGACGCCATCCTCCGGGACGGCACCCGACTGCCTGTGAGCCGGGCGGGCTTCCAGCGCCTGCGTGACCTCTGGGAAGGAGCCTGATCAGATCGGCGCGTGCAGCTTGCAGGGATGGCAGTCGCAGTGCCCGCATCGTCCGCTGCAGGGCAGCCCGTTGTCCACGGGAGGGGGCAGGTCCTTCGCGGGCACAGACCGCTCCAAGGTCGGGACCGCCTTCGCCATCCGCACCACACCCGCCCCCGAGTCTGCCTTGGGGGGGAGGAGGGGTTTGCGGGTGGTGCCCCTGGGCATGGCTCCTAGGCCTCCGGCCGCCGGAAGGACTTCGCCACCTTCTGCATAAGCAGGGGATCGCCCTCGATCTGGATCTTGCCGGTCATGAAGGCCTCCTGGGCGTTCAGCATTCCGGTGCTCAGGGCGACGAAGTCATCAGCCTTGGCTTTCAGGAGCGTATCACAGGGCTTCAGCAGGCGCGGGAAGACCATGCAGGCGCCCATGCGAATTAACACTGTGTAAGCGATGTCGTCAATCTGGTAGCCCACGACGGCTTCCAGGTCGCCCGCCTTCTCGGCGTTGAACCGCTCTGGCATGGACTCCAGCAGACCCTGGGCCGGATTGACATCCGCATCGAAGTGGGCGGTGTAGGCCGCCACCTGGCTCATGTCGCCCTTCACCGTGATGGCGCCACCCAGGAGGGCCGCCACGAGGTTCAGCTTGCCCGCATTGAGCGCGGCGAAATCAGCATCGGATATCCCGAGGGCAGCGCCCCCCTCCACCTCGCCGGGACGCAGGGAAAGCCCCTCAGGGCTGAAGTCAAGGCGGTAGGGCACGCCATCCACCTTCACCTCCAGGGTCCCGCTGGCCCCGCCCCGGTACCGCTTGCGCAGGGTTGCCAGGGCCTTGCCACCCGGCGTATCCGGGAAGCTGATTTCAGGTTCGGCCGACCAGGCCTTCCAAGCCCCCCGCAGCAGCGCCATGTCGCCCGTGAAGCGAAGCTGGCCACCCAGCAGGGCCGGGCCGGGATCGGAGAGACCGCAGACCAGGCCGCGCACGGCGGAGTCGTCTCCGGTCAGCTCGGCGCCTTCACCCCAGCTCTCGCCGCCCGCCGTGACCTTGAGGCCGGCCCCGGCCAGCGCCAGCCGCGCCGGCACCAGGTCCTTGAGCGGCTTCAGCGGCCCGCTCTGCTTCTGCGGCTTCTTGAAGAATTTGGGGAATTTCTGCAGCAACCCCAGGTCGCCGGTGCCCTTGAGCTTGCCGGTCATGAAGGCCTGCATGGGATCGAGCTTGCCTTCATTGAGCGCAATCCAGTCCTCGGCACCGATGGTCACCACCGACGTGGCATCCGGCTTGGCCTCACGCTTCAGGGAGAAGCCGCCGTTCTCGATGAGGCAGGTGTAGTCGCCGCCGCCCTCGCCGGTCACCTGGTAGTAGACGGAGACCGTCAAACCCTGGGCCTTCTCGGGCAGGAAAAGCTCGGGCATGAGCGCAAAAATGCCGTCCACCGTCAAAGCCATTGGGTCACCTCGGGATTGTGGATCGAGCATGGCCGGGCGTTCGGACTCTGTGCAACGGTTACCAGAGGTCAAGCTCCGCCATGCCCGTCCACCTGCGGAAAAGGGGCTTGCCAGCCCCTTTCGACGCCACGGCGGACCGCCCCTTCCAATAAGCCGCCCTGTTTGGGCCGGGAGCCTACCGAAGCGCCTGAACCACCAGCTTCACGTCCTTCCGGGTGCTCGCGATGTCCAGCGCCACGGGTGTGGCTGGCGTTGCATCCTCCGTCCACCGCACCAGATAGCGGGACCCGAACACCTGGATGCCCTGCCCGAACTGGGCCTCCACCCCGGCGCTCAGAGGAAAGGCGAAGCCACCGGTGGCTGGAGCGACGGTGCCGATGTGCCCCATGACGTTCTGGCCCGCCCCCGCCACGGAATAAAGCGTGACGCCGGCGGCGACAGCTTTGTTCTTCAACTCCGCCTGGAGCAGGGTCATGTCGCGGGTGGCCAGGGAGGCCGCTTCGGCGGGTCCGCCCAAGTCGCCCTTTTCTCGCACAAAACCACGGCCACTCGTGTCGCCAGGCCTGCGATCCGGCCTCGTCGCCGCGTGTTTCACAGTCGGGTGGGACAGATCATCCGTTTCACACCTGGAGAACACAATGAGGTGTTTCTGGCCTGCCAGGGGAGCGAGCTGGTCCAGGATCCCTCCCAGCACTTTCGACTCGCGGGCCGCAGTCGCGAGCAGTCCTGCGACAAATCCCGGGTTGTTCAAGTTGAGCCGGTCGAGAACATTGACGCCGCGCTGATCAATGGTGCCCTTGGCCCACCCTGAAGCGCCGCTTCTGAACCGGGCCAACAGGGCGGTCAGGGCCTCCTGGCCCGGAGCGCCATCGGAGGCATCCGAGAAGCCAGCCTGGAACCCTGAGCCCTGGAGCGATTCCTTGGACATCCCCACCAGGCTCTCCGGCAGCAGCTCCGGCACCTTCGCCAGCGCCTCGGCCCAGAGCGCCCTGCGGAGGGAGAAACCCGGCATGAGCGACTCCAGGGAATCCTTGCCCCGGGCCACGATGAACACCCGGTCCCCATCCGGCACCTTGGTCAGGAAATCCGCCGCCGCCACGAAGGCCGTGGCACGCATGTTCGTATCGCGGATGGGCTCGAAGACCAGCACCCAGGACTGGGCGGCGTCCGCGGTCTGGGCCGGGGTCTTCACCTGGACCAGGGCGCGGGGCTTGCCGTCGACCTTCACCCGGAACTCCTCAGGCTTCAGGTCGCCCACCATGGCGCCCCGGGCGTCCAACGCCAGCACCCAGGCCTCGTTCCTGGGCTGTCCGGGCTGGCCCGCCAGGAGACTCATGCCGAGGATCAAACCAAAGCAGCGACGGTAGAACATGCAGTCCCCTTCTTTGTGGATGATGGAATCCCCATTATGAGCACACCTGGTCCGGGCCTCACAGCCCCAGCTGGTCCAGCCGTTCCGTCAGGCGTCGTTCCGAGAACAGCAGGTCATCGGGATCCGTGGCCTTGGCCCGCCAGGCTTTCACGAAGCCCTGATCGCCACGCTCGGCGGAGACCGCATCGGCCAGGGCCTCGCCTCCGGGCAGGTTCTTCGGCATGAGCGCATAGGCCGGATCCTGGAAAGCTTCGCCGGGGCCGATCCAGACCCAACCCTTGGCGCGGAAGAAGTCGATGACGTCGCCGAGGAAGAGGCCGTTGAGCAGGCGGCTGTGCATGAGGATGACGTGCGGGATCTCCCGGCCGAAGACCTCGCGGCTCCAGCGGTCGTAGAAGCGGGCGCAGGCCCACAGGTGCTTCAGGTAGAGGTCGCGGTAGGGGGCCAGGTCCGCGGAGGGCTCCCGCTCCAGGCGCTTCCGCAGACGTTCGTCCAGCAGCCAGTCCGCGGTGTCGATGCTCACATGGCCGATGGCGTCGCCCCGGGCTTTCAGGAAGGCGTAGAAGCCATCCCGCTTGGTCACCGTGCTGCCGGCCCGGAGGAACGGATAGCGGTAGCGCTTCGTGAACCCGGGCAGATCCCGGATCAGGGCCTCCCCCTTGAGGACATCCGCCTCGTAGGCTTCCAGGGTCACGTCCTCGCGGTTGAGGTCCCAGTGGCTGTAGCTGTGGTTCGCGAGCAGATGCCCGGCCTCGCCCCAGGCGCGGAGGAGGGCCAGGCCTTCGGGCGTGTCGCCGCCGTTCACGCCGTTGGTGAAGAGAATGGCCTGCACCTTCCGGGCTTTCAGGACGGCCAGCATGGCCTGATGCTGAGCTGGCGCGGCCAGGCGGGGCGCCGGACGCAGGAAAGGGGCATCATCTAGGCTGAGGGCGACCTTCTGGGCCGGAAGCGGCAGGGTCACCAGCAGGATCAGCAGTCGCTTGAGCAAGGTCCCTCCAAGATTCCCGCCTCAAGGATGACGGCATTGGCCACAATCGTCCCATGCGGATCGCAGCCATCGATGTCGGCTCGAACTCCATCCACATGGTGGTGGTGGAAGCCGATCCCATGGGCGGTCAGCGCGTGCTGGCCCGGGAGAAGGCCATGGTGCGCCTGGCCCGGGGCGAGGCGAAGTCCGGGGAGATCGGATCCGAGGCCTTCCGCGCCGGCCTTGAGGCCCTGGGGCAGATGGCCAGGCTCATCCAGGATTTCGGCTGCGACACCCTCATGGCCTGCGGCACGGCGGCCCTGCGCGATGCGAACAACGCCCAGGCCTTCGTCCTGGAGGCCGAAAGTCTGGGCATCCCCATCCAGGTGATCTCCGGCGAGGAGGAGGCCCGCCTCATCCACCAGGCAGTCTCGCACGCCATCCCCTTTCCGCCGGAGCCCGTCGCCCTGGTGGACATCGGGGGCGGCAGCACAGAGCTGACCTGGGTGCAGGGGGGCCGCGTCGCGGCGAGCATCTCCCTGCCCTGGGGTCTGCAACGGCTGGCGGACGCGGCCCAGACCGCGGATCCGCCCACGGCCCAGGACCTCAAGCGACTGCGGAAGATGATCCGCCGCATCCTCAAGAAGGCCCGCAAGGACCTGCCCTCGGAGCTGCCCGAGCCCGCCCTGATCCTCGGCACCTCCGGCACCTTGGAGGACCTCGCCCGGGGCGCGGCCGCAGGCCAGGCCTTCACGGTCGGGCAGCTGCGGGATTTCGCCCTGAAGCTCTGGCGGGTGGATTCCCTGCACCGGACCGATCGCCTCGGTGTGGATCCCAAGCGGTCCGAGGTCCTGCATGTGGGCGCCATCTGGGCTCTCTCGCTCATGGAGTGGCTGGGCTGCCCGCCGCTGCGCCACCTGCCCGTGGGCCTGCGCGAGGGCATGATCTGGGAGGCACTCAAGCACGGCGGCGCCGCCATCCCGCCCCTGGCGGAGCGCCGTCGGGGCTCCGTCGAACAGCTGGCCGCCCGGCTCGATCCGGACCCAGGCCACAGCCGCCACGTGGCGCGCCTGGCCGATGAGCTCTTCACCTCCCTCCAGCCCCACTTCGAGCTGGGCGACACGGAACGCCAGTGGCTGGCCTTCGCGGCCCGCCTGCATGACATCGGCTTTTCCATCTCCGAAAAGGGCCACCACAAGCACGGCGAATACCTCATCCGCAATGCTGCCCTGCCCGGTTTCTGGCCCGAGGAGGTCGACGTGCTGGCCCAGGTGGTGCGCTTCCACCGGGGCAAAGTGCCCCACCACGCGAAGCACGAGACCTTCCGGGCCCTGGCACCTTGGCATCGCCAGGTGGTCCGCAAGCTGGCGGCCATCCTCCGCGCCGCCGATGCCCTCGACCGGCGCCGGCGGCAGGCCGTGCGCCACCTGGCCGTGGAAGCCGACGAGCAGCGCCTGTACCTCATCCTGGATGCCGCCGGAGATGCCGGCCCGGAGATGGAGGCCTTTCTCGACAAGGGCACCCTCCTGGGAACCCTGCTGGACCGCCGGATTGAAGTCACCGTAGTCTAGTCATTCCATGACCCTCGACGAGCTGATCAACGACTGGAACGGCCTGCCCGCCAAGGGCGACCGGATTCCCCTGCTGAACGACGAGACCCTCCGGGATGGCCTGCAGAGCCCCTCCGTGCGGGATCCCGACATCTCTGCCAAGCGGGACCTCACCCACCGTCTGGCCCGCCTGGGGGTCGATGCAGTCGACCTGGGCATGCCCGGGGCGGGCCCCAAGGCCCTGGCGGCCGTTCGTGCCCTGATGGTGGAGATCCGCGACCATCGCCTGCCCATCTCGCCCAACGTGGCGGTTCGCACCCTGGAAGCCGACCTCGCCCAGGTGGCCGAGATCCAGCAGCGCGCCGGTGTGCCCTTGGAAGCCGGGGCCTTCCTGGGCTCCAGCCCCATTCGCATGGACGTGGAGGGCTGGGATCTGGATTTCCTGGTCGGCACCGCGCGCAAGGCCATCGCCTTCTGCCGCCGCCACGAAGTCCCCGTGATGATGGTGACTGAGGACAGCACCCGGGCCCGGCCGGACGTGCTGAAGGCCATCTATGGCGCGGCCATGGATGAGGGCGCCCAGTCCATCTGCCTGTCCGATACCTGCGGCCACGCCACCCCGTACGGCGTGCGGCGTCTGGTCCAGTTCATCAAGGACGAGGTGGTGAAGGACCGCTCGGTCCGCATCGACTGGCACGGCCACAACGACCGGGGCCTGGGCGTGGCCAATGCCATTGCCGCCTTCGAGGCTGGCGCGGACCGCCTCCACGGCAGCATCCTGGGCATCGGCGAGCGCTGTGGCAACGTGGCCCTGGACCAGCTCATGATCAACCTGCACCTCATGGGCTACCCCAAGGGGGACCTCTCGGACCTCCCGGCCCTGGCCGAACTGGTCGCGGAGCTCTGCGATGTGGAGATTCCCGCCAACTACCCCGTGCTGGGCCGCGACGCCTTCCGCACGGGCACCGGTGTCCATGCCGCCGCCATCGTGAAGGCGCTGCATCGAGGCGACGTGGAACTGGCCGATGCTGTCTACTCCGGCGTCCCCGCGGCCCTGGTGGGCCGCCGCCAGGAGATCGAGATCGGTCCCCTGGCCGGTCACAGCAACGTCGTCTACTGGCTGGAGATGAACGGCTACGACCCCAGTGCCGAACGCGTGGACCGCATCCTCCAGGCCGCCAAGAACAGCCCGAGGATCCTCAGCGAAGCCGAGATCCGGGCCGTGCTCTGAATCACGTGGTCAGGCCATCCCGGTCACGTCCCCGGCGCTGAGGCGTCGGATCCCCTCGGCGGTGGCCACCTTCAGCCGCCCATCCGGCTCCCAGCCCAGACAGGTGCCCTGCCCATCCTCCCAGCGGATGGCGGCACCGGGTTCGGGCCAGCAGAAGGGAGGTTGAATGTTTCTCGTCAAATCCTTCCAAAGAGCAATGATGGATTCTCCCAGGTCAATTGCGGCCGGCCCACCCAGGCCCAGCTCCGTCAGGCTGGCCGGTGGGAAGGCCCGGACGGGAATGGCGGGAGCCGAGGTGAGGTTCACCCCCAGTCCGAGGATCAGGCGAGGGCCGAACTGCTCGCCCAGAATGCCCCCCACCTTGACCAGGCGGCCACCCTTCCGGGCCACGAGATCGTTGGGCCACTTCAGCCCCAGGACCTGACCGTCCGGGTCCAGCACCTGGGTGGCGGCCACCATCGCCCGCTGGAGGATGAGCCCCGGCGCCACGCCTTCCGGGGCCGGAAGGGCCGCGGACATCCAGAGGCCAGCCCCAGCGGCACTCTCCCATCGGTTGCCCTGACGGCCCCGCCCGTCCGTCTGGCGTTCCGCCAGCACGGCGCAGAAACCCAGGTGGGGGTTCCGCCGCAGGAAGGCCTGGGTGGAGTCCACCAGGGCCAGCCGGATCAGCGGCAGGTCCACGCTATTTCCGCCCACCCTGGTTGCGGAACCAGAGGATGCGCAGGCCATCCAGGGTCAGGTCCGGGGCGATGTGCCGGATGTGCTTGGTGTGCGGCGCGATGACCTTGGCCAGCCCGCCCGTGGCGGCCACCTTGGCCTCGGGGCACTCTTCCAGCAGGCGATCCAGGATGCCGTCCACCATGCCCACGTAGCCGTAGAAGATGCCGGACTGCATGGCCTGCACCGTGTTGCGGCCCACCAGGCGCTCGGGTTCGGCGATCTCCACGCGGGGCAGGCGGCTGGCCCGCTGGAACAGGGCGTCGGCACTGATCTTCAGGCCGGGACAAATCAGGCCTCCCAGGTATTCCTTCTTGGCGTTGACCACGTCGAAGGTGGTCGCCGTGCCGAAGTCCACCACGATGAGGGGGGCGCCGAACTTCTCGATGCCCGCCACGGCGTTGACCAGGCGGTCCGCCCCCAACTCCGCCGGATTGTCGATGAGCACCTTCACGCCGGTCTTGACCCCCGGCTCGACATAAAAGGCGTCCACGTGGAAGAAGGTCTTGGCCAGGCTCATGAGCACGGGATGCAGGGGCGGCACCACGCAGGAAATGGCCACGTGCTTGATCTGGCTGGCCTCGATGCCCTGGTGCCGCATGAGGGCCAGGGCTGACAGTCCATACTCGTCCACGGTGCGTTCACGGCTGGTGGCCAGGCGCCAGGAGTGCAGCAAGGGCGCGTCCGGCCCCTGGTTCAGGTCGAAGATCCCCAACACCACGTTGGTATTGCCCACATCCACGGCCAGCAGAAGACTCATGCGCACGCTCCAAGCCATCCAGGATCGCCTAGGGTGGTCTGCGATGCCAGCCCCTTGTGATGCGGATTCCCGCCAGCCTTCGGTAGCCTGGGGGTCTGCCTGGAGCCGCCATGCCCCGCACCATGATCGAACCCTTCCGCATCAAGTCCGTCGAGCCCATCCGCATGACCAACGCCCAGGAGCGGCTGGGGATGCTGGAAGCCGCCCAGCTGAACGTGTTCAAGCTGCGGGCCGAGGACGTGCTGCTGGACTGGCTGACGGATTCGGGCACCGGCGCCATGAGCTCCGCCCAGTGGGGGGCGATCATGGTGGGCGACGAGAGCTACGCAGGTTCGCGCAGCTTCTTCCGCCTGGAATCCGTGCTGAAGGACATCACGGGCATGGACCACTTCGTTCCCACCCACCAGGGCCGGGCCGCCGAAAAGGTCCTGTTCAGCGCCGTCTGCAAGAAGGGGGACCTGGTCCCCAACAACTGCCACTTCGACACCACCCGGGCCAACCTGGAATTCAACGGTGTGGAGGCCGCGGACCTGGTGGTCCCCGAAGGCCTGCAGCCCAGCCTCGTGGCCCCCTTCAAGGGCAACATCGATCTGGCCCGCGTCGAGGCGATGCTGAAGCAGGAAGGCCACCGCATCCCCTTCGGGATGATCACCGTGACCAACAACACCGGCGGCGGCCAGCCGGTCTCCATGGCCAACATCCGCGCCTACTCGGAACTGCTCAAGCAGCACGGCAAGCCCTTCATCATGGATGTCTGCCGCTTCGCGGAAAACGCCATGTTCATCAAGCTCCGCGAGCCGGGCTATGAGAACACGCCCATCAAGGCCATCTGCCAGGAGATGTTCAGCTACGCCGACGGCTGCACCATGAGCGCCAAGAAGGACGGCATGGTGAACATCGGCGGCTTCATCATGCTGCGCAGCGACGAGTGGCTGGACCCCGTCCGCAACATGCTCATCCTCACCGAGGGTTTCCCCACTTACGGCGGCCTCGCGGGCCGCGATCTGGATGCCTTGGCCGTGGGTTTGGAAGAGGGCATGGAGGAGGACTACCTCCGCTACCGCCTCCGCACGGCGGAATACCTGGGCGAGAAGCTGGAGGCCGCGGGTGTCGGGTTCGTGAAGCCCACGGGCGGGCACGCCGTCTATATCGACGCCAAGACCGTACTGCCCGACATGCCCGTGGCGCAGTATCCCGCCTGGGCCCTGTGCAATGCCCTCTACCTGGAAGGCGGCATCCGGGGCGTGGAGATCGGCTCCGTCATGTTCGGCAAACGCCTGGATGATGGCACCGAGACCTACCACAGCATGGAGCTGGTGCGCCTGGCCTTCCCCCGCCGGATGTACACGCAGAGCCACTTCGACTTCGCCGCCGAGGTCATCGCCGAAGTGAAGGCCAAGGCCAGAGAGATCCGCGGCGTGAAGATCGTCAAGCAGAGCAAGTATCTGCGGCACTTCACGGCGGAGATGGCCTGGGCCTAAGGCCCGGAAGCACCGTACCGTCCCGACTGATTCAGGGCTCATCTCCCGAGGCGAAGTCGCGTAGGCTACTCCGAACGCCGCCTGGAGTCCGCATGCCCTCCCGCAAGGAGACCCTCTGGTTCATCGTCCTGGCCCTGCTGCTCAGCTGGGGTGTGGGCGCCCGGTGGCTGCTGGACGAACGCCGGTTCCTGCTCATCCGCCTGCTCATGTGCGTCCCGGCCTTCGTCGCCATGGGCTGCGCCTGGGCCTTCCGGCGGGAGGCGCCCCGGGCGGCAGGGTTCGCGTTCAGCGGCTGGCGCCCCTGGCTGCTGGCCATGGCCTACCCCTGGATCATGATCCTGGTCTGCCTGGGCCTGGCCTACCTGTGGCGCGCCCTCTCGGGCCGGACCGACTTCATCTACCTGAGGCCCCTGGCCGAGTTCCGATTCGGAATCTCGAAGAACCTCGACTTCCATGGCTTGCGGGCCCTGGGCTTCGCGGCCGCAGCCTGGGTGGCCCTCCTGCTGCCCTGGCTGCTGGCCGCCGCGGCCTACCGGGCCCAGTGGCCGGATCGCCTGCAAGCGGCCCTGCCCTCCTCCTGGGCCTGGCTGCACCACGCCTTCCGTGCGGCGCTCTTCCTGCCCACCCTCCTCCTCCACGGAATCTTCCCCGGGGAACTCGGCGAGGAGATGGGCTGGCGGGGCTACCTGGTGCGGCGCTGGGCGGACCGTCCCCTGGTGGCCGCGGCCATCACCATGCCGGTGTGGGCGAGCTTCCACCTGCCCGTCATCTTCTCGTCAGCCCAGAAGGGCCACCCGGTGCTGAACACGGTGTTCTTGCTTTCCATCGCGGCAGCGGCGGTCCCTTTCGCAGCCCTCTACCTCTGGGGCCGCTCCGTCTGGCCCTGCGCAGTGCTGCATTTCAGCTGGAACCTGTGGAACCCCATCGTGCTCGGCAATGTCTACACCGGCCACGCCGGACTCTTCGGGGGCCAGGTGCGCATCTTCAATGGCGAGGCCCTCTTCGGGCTGATCTTCAACGCGGTGGTGGCCATCTGGCTGATCACCCGCTGGCGCCGCATGGCCTCGCAGACCCAGATGGGCCTGCGGGAGCCCTGAATCCTGTAGGATGGGCAGAACCTCCTGACCAGGGTCCCCATGACCTCCTCCACCCTCGAAGCCCTCTTCGCCCGCCAGCAGGGCGCCCGGTGGCGGATCGCGGCCACGTCGGCCGAACAGAGGAAGGCCAAGCTCCAGGCCCTCCTGGAGGCCCTCATGGCCCACCGTGCCGAGGCCCAGGCGGCTCTGGCGGCGGACTTCCGGAAAGCCCCCGAGGAAGTGGATCTCACGGAGCTGTATCCCGTGATCTCCGAGCTCAAGGACGCCCTGCGCCACCTGCCCCGCTGGATGAAGCCCCGCAAGGTGCCCACTCCCATCGGCCTGCTCGGCAGCGCCGGCACCATCGTCCACGAACCCCGAGGCGTGGTGCTCATCATCGCTCCGTGGAACTACCCCATCTACCTCACCCTGGGCCCGCTGGTCTCGGCCCTCGCAGCGGGCAACTGCGCGATGATCAAGCCCTCGGAGTTCACGCCCCGCACCAACGCCTTCCTTCGCAAGCTCCTGGAAGGGCTGTTCCCAGAGGAGGAGGTCGCCCTCGTGGAGGGCGAGGTTGACACGGCCCAAGCCCTGCTGGCCCTGCCCTTCGACCACTTTTTCTTCACCGGCAGTCCCACCGTGGGCAAGGTGGTCATGAAGGCCGCCGCCGAGCACCTGGGATCCGTGACCCTTGAACTGGGCGGGAAGTCCCCGGTGCTGGTGGACGCGGATGCCGACCTGGCGAACGCCGCACGCAAGATCGCCTGGGGCAAGTGCGTGAATGCGGGCCAGACCTGCGTGGCTCCGGACTATCTGCTGGTGCATGAACGGGTACATGATGCCCTGGTGGAGGCCCTCAAAGAGGCGCTGGTGGCCTTCTACGGGGCGGAGGCCGACACCCGGAGGCTGAACCCGGATTTCGCGCGTATCATCCATGACCGCCATCACGCGCGGCTGTTGCGGCTGCTGCGGGATTCCCGCGGGCTGGTGGTCTTCGGCGGTGAGAACGATCCCGCCACGAGGTACTTGGGGCCAACCCTGCTCACAGAGGTGGATCCGGCCTCGCCCATCATGCAGGAGGAGATCTTCGGCCCTCTGCTGCCCATCCTGAAGGTGGCCGACATGGACGCCGCCGTGGCGTTCGTGAACGCCCGGCCCAAGCCCCTGGCCCTCTACGTATTCAGCGGCAGCCGCCGGAACGCCGAGGCCCTCATCGCCCGCACCACCGCCGGTGGCGGCTGCATCAACGATACGCTTCTGCATTTCGCCCACACGGGCCTGCCCACGGGGGGGGTGAATACGTCGGGCTTCGGCAAGGCCCACGGCCGCCATGGCTTCGAGGCCTTCTCCAATGCCCGAGGCATCCTGCGCCAGCGGAGCCGGTTCTCCGCACTCCGCCTCATGTATCCGCCCTACACGGGCTTCGTGCGACGGATGATCGACCTGACGCTGAAATACTTCTAGCCCCTCCGGCCGCGCCTCAGCGCTGGGCGTCTTCCAGGGCCCCCTGGGCCGCTTCCCAGTCGCTCATGGCATAGGCCAGGTCACCTTCCAAGGCCTTCTGGGCATCCAGGCGGGCGCTGAAGGCCTGCCAGTCCGTGGGGTCCATGGCGGCCATCTCCTTCTGGAGTCCTGCCAGCTGGGCTTCCAGATCAGCCACCTTGGCCTCGGCTTCGGCGACCTGCTTCTCGAACCGCTTGATGGCCCGCTGCTTGTCTTTGTCGATGGCCGCGGGTTTCGGTGACGCGGGGCTCTGCGGCTTCACCGCGGCGGCAGGCTTCGCCTGCACGGATGCCACTTTCCTAGAGGCCTCGGGTTCCTGGCTGCCCGCCTCGTCCTCGCTGCCCAAGTCAAGGTCGACCCAGGCCTGGTGGTCCTCGTAGCCGCCTTCGCGGAACTCCGCCCTGCCGTCATGGATGCGCAGCAGGGAGTCCGCCACACGGCCCAGTAGGTAGCGGTCGTGGGTCACCACGATGGCAGCCCCCGTGAAGCTCAGGATGGTGTCCTCCATGGCCTCCATGCTGGGGATGTCCATGTGGTTGGTGGGCTCGTCCAGCAGCAGCAGGTTCACACCATGACGGATCAGGGTGGCGATGCTGAGCCGCGCCCGCTCGCCGCCGGACAGCGCCGTGACCGGCTTGTCCACCTCGTCGCCGCGGAACTGGAACTTGGCCAGGAAGCCCAGCACGTCCTGCTTCACGGCCTGCGGCGTCACGGCGTGGATCTGCTGGAACACGGTATTGCGGGGATCCAGGTTGCGGTGGTGCTGGTCGAAGTAGCCCAGCTTCACCTGGCTGCCCAGCCGGGCCTGGCCGGTGATGAAGGGGATCTCCTCGGCGATGGCCTTCAGCAGGGTGGACTTGCCCGTGCCGTTGAGGCCCACGATGCCCATCTTCTGCCCGCGCTTGATCTGGAGCTGCTCCAGCGGCGCGTAGAGGGGCTTCCCACCCCAGCCCACGCTGGCGTTCTCCAGCACCAGGGCCACGTCGCCGCTCCGCTGGGTCTCGGGAAAACTGAACTTCACCTTCCGGCGGTCGCGCAGGGGTTTCTGGATGCGGTTCAGCTTGGCAAGGTGGGTGCGCCGCCCACGGGCCTGTTTGGTGTTCTGCCCGGCGATGTTGCGGCGGATGTACTCTTCCTGGTTCTTGATGTAGGCCTGCTGCTGTTCGTAGTGTCGCTCCAGCAGCTCCAGCTCCTGCTCCTTCTTCTCCATGAACTCGGAGTAGTTGCCCTCGTAGACCCGGGAACGGCCCTGCTCCAGCTCCAAGATCTCGGTGGCGATCTTGTCCAGGAAGTAGCGGTCGTGGCTGATGATGGCCACAGTGGCATCCACCTCCTGGATGAAGCCCTCCAGCCAGCGGAGGCTCGGCAGATCCAGGTGGTTGGTGGGTTCGTCCAGCAGCAGCAGGTCCTGCCCCTGGAGAATCGCCTTCGCCAGCATCACTCGGCTCTTCTGCCCGCCGGAAAGGGTTTCCACGGAGCGCTCGAAATCGGCCGCGCTGAAGCCCAGGGACTGCAGGATGCTCTCGGCCCTGGCGCGGATGGTGAAGCCGTCCAGGTGCTCGAAGGCCTCGGTCACTTTCTGGTAGCGCTCCATCACCTCGCTGAGGTCGGCGCCGGCCTCCCCCATGCGGTGTTCCAGGTCCCGCATCTCGTGCTGCAGTTTCTCGATGTCGCCGAAGGCGGCCAGGGCCTCCTCCAGCACGCTGCCCTGCGTCTCGGGAACCAGGTCCTGAGCGTAGTGGCCCATGCGGATGCCGCGCTCCTTCGTGGGCTTCACCACCGTGCCCGCATCGGCTTCCAGCTGACCCAGCAGCAGCTTGAAGACCGTGCTCTTGCCCGCGCCATTTCGGCCGATGACGCCCCAGCACTCGCCCTCCTGGATGGCCCAGGTCACGTCCTTCAGCACCTCCTGGGGGCCGAAACGCAGGTCGACGTGGTTGAGGGATGCGAGCATGTCCGGCCGTGTCCGTTCTCAGCAAAAAGGCCACCTTGCGGTGGCCTTCTGTTTGGTGGAGCCAATCGGGATCGAACCGACGACCTCTTGCATGCCATGCAAGCGCTCTCCCAGCTGAGCTATGGCCCCAATCGGGAAGAACCAGTATCACACCCCTTCTGCGCTTCTGCAAGCACTGATCAACGGGGAGCCAGCCGCACTTTCTGGCCCACCTGGATCCGATCGCCCTTCAGCCCGTTCCAGGCCTTGAGATCCTTCGCTTCCACGCCGTGCTTGCGGGCGATGGAGGCGAGCGTGTCCCCCTTCTGGACCCGGTGGAAGGCGGCCTGGCTGGCGGGCAGGCTCTCGGATTTCGCGCCGCCGCCCGGCAGGCGGATCTCATCCCCCGGATGCAGGGCCTTGGTGGCCTGGGGATTCAGGCGCATGAGTTCGCCCAGCGGCACCTGATGGCGCCTCGCAAGCTTCGCCAGGGTATCGCCTGCCTTCGCCCGCAAGGTGGCGCCGGCCGCTCCGGTCTTTGGAGCGGGCGTAGGCGCCTCGGGAGCCGGCACCAGCACAGGAGTCTCCGCCGCCTTGACCGCCGCCAGGGGCGCAGGCTCCGGTCGAGGCGCGGGCAGGGTTTCAGCGGGACCATCAAGGTCGCGGGGCGCGGCCGGAAGCGGCGGCAGGGGCCGGTCCCCGAGGGCCCTGCCCCGCGCCACGGCCGGAACCAGATCGCGGGCCTCCACGGGGGACAAGGGAGGCGGGGGAACCAGCAGCCGCCTGCCGGGCTTGAACTGCTTCGCCGTCAGATCATTGGCCTGAAGCAGATCTTCGGGGCTCAGCTTGAAGCGCTGGGCGACCTTCGCGAGGGTGTCACCCTTCTTCACCGTATAGCCCGGGAAATCGAGGCGCTTCCCGTTGGGCATGTGGGCCAGCTGGCGCAGGCAATCCATGGCCCTGCCCGGTGGCACGCGCAGCAGATAGGCTCCTGGGGGCGTGGACCCCCTCAGCAGCTCCGGATTCAGGGCCTTCAGCGTGGCCACATCTGTGCCTGCGCATCGCGCCAGGACCGTGAGACTCGTCATGGAGGGGACGGGGACCGTCTCATAGGCGTAGGGCGTGAGCGGTACGATCCGGAGGCCGTAGCGCTCGGGGTTCCGGCCCACCAAGATGGCGGCGCAGAGCTCCGGGACGTAGTTCTTCGTCTCGGTGCGCAGCCACCGGGATCGGGCCAGGTCCCAGAAGTTCCGGGTGCCCACGTTCTGGATGGCCCGCTCCAGCGTGAGCGGCCCAGCGTTGTAGCTGGAGGCCGCCAGGTACCAGTCGCCTGTGATCTCATACAGCCGTTTGAGGTAGCGGGCGGAGGCCCGAGTGGCTTTCACGGGATCGCGGCGCTCCTCCACCCAGGCCGTGCCTTTCAGCCCGTAGATGCGACCCGTCGAGCGGATGAACTGCCACATCCCCACGGCCTTGGCCTTGCTCTTGGCCTCATTGCGGAAGCCGGACTCGATGACGGCAAGGTAGGCCAGATCAGAAGGCACCCCTTCTTCGGCGAAGACCTGGCGGATCATGGGCAGGTACTGTGAGGCCCGCCCCAGCGCGTTCTCCATGAAGCCGCGTTTCGTGGTGCTGAAGAGGCTCACCCAGGTGAGCACCTTGTCATTCAGATCGATGGGATAGTCGTAGCTGGCGCCCTGCTCGGCGGACCGCACGAGCTCCAGCTCGGCGCGGAGGTCCGCGCCACTGATGGAGACCACCTCCTCCTGGGCCTTCAGCCCCGGCTCCGGCTCGGTGGCATCTCCGGAAGGGATCTGCTCCTGGACTTCCTTCAGGCGGAGGAGGAGGTCCTGGACGTCGGCCTGCTTCAGCAACTCGGGGGACCAGTCCGCCGTGAGGACATCCGCCTCCTCAGACTTGGTCGCGGCCGTCTTCTCCTCGCTGTCTTCCACCGCCTTCTCCGCCGCCTCCACCAGCGCCCGGAGGCGCTGGATGCGAACGGCGTCGGATTCGGCGGCCCGGGGCGGGGCCGTGGCCGCTGGTGCCTGGGCCAGGGGCGGCGCCTGCGGCGGCGCCATCCCCCAGAGGAGGCTGGCCAGAACCAGGGCTGCCGGCATGGGGCTAGTGGCTTTCCGCGCTCACCAGGGCCTCATAGGCCGTGGCATCCAGCAGGCCGGTCAGATCGCCGGTCAGCTTCAGCTTCACCATCCAGCCCTTGCCGTAGGGGTCTTCATTGACGGCCTCGGGATGATCGCCCAGCGAGGCGTTCACTTCGAGAATCTCGCCGGCCGCGGGCATGTTCAGCTCGGACACCGTCTTCACGGATTCGACCGTCCCGAACTCCTCGCCCACGGCGAAGGAGGCGCCCGCCTCCGGCAGGTCCACGAACACCACGTCGCCCAGGGCCTCCTGCGCGTACTGGGTGATGCCCACCAGGGCCGTGCCGTCGCCCGCAGGTTTCAGCCACTCGTGGTCCTTGGTGTATTTGAGATCGGCAGGGAACATGGATCCTCCGGAAAGGGTGGAAGGCACGAATGGGGCGGACTACCTGGTCCGCTTGTAGAAGGGGGTGGGGATGATCTCGGCATTCACGGCCCGGCCGCGGATCTCGATCTGGATGGTGCCACCGACCTTGGCCAGCTCCGTGGGCACGTAGGCCAGCCCCAGGTTGAAACCGCAGGTGGGGGAAGGCGCCGCGCTGGTGACGAAACCGATCTGCCTGCCATCCTGCACCACGGGCATGTGATCGCGGGCGATGTCGCGCTTCTCAAGGGTCTTGAAGCCGACCAGCTTGCGGGTGGCGGGTGCGGCCTTGGCGGCCAGGAGTGCCTCACGGCCGATGAAGTCGCTGTGGTCCAGCTTCACGATCCAGCCCAGCCCAGCCTCCAGGGCGTGGATGGTGTCGTCGATCTCGTGGCCGTAGAGGGCCATCTTGCACTCCAGGCGCAGGGTGTTGCGGCAGCCGAGGCCCGCAGGAAGCAGGCCCTGGGGGGCGCCTGCGGCCATGACGGCATTCCAGAGTTTTTCCGTATCCCCGGCGGCGCAGTAGAGTTCGAAGCCGTCTTCGCCGGTGTAGCCGGTGCGGCTGATAAGGCACTGGATGCCAGCCACCTCGCCATGGGTGAAGAAGTAGTACCCGATGGGCTCCAGCTGGGTGGCCGTGAGCGGCTGGAGGATCTGGACGGACAGCGGCCCCTGCAGGGCAATCTGGCCGGTCATGGGGCTTTCGTTCACGACGGTGCAATCAAAGGCGGGCGCGTGCTGCTGCACCCAGGCGAAGTCCTTGTCCGAGTTGCCCGCGTTCACCACCAGCAGGAACTCCTCCTCGGCCTCGCGATAGACCAGCAGGTCGTCCACGAAGGTGCCGTTCTCGTAGAGGAAGGCGGTGTAGTGGACCTGACCGATGGCCAGCTTGGAGACGGCGTTGGGCGTCAGGTGCTCCACCAGGGCCAGGGCCCCGGGTCCCTTGACTCGAATCTCTCCCATGTGGCTCACGTCGAAGAGGCCAGCCTTGGTGCGGACAGCCTCGTGCTCAGCGATGATCCCGGCCGGGTACTGCACGGGCATGTCCCAGCCGCCGAAATCCACCATCTTGGCGTTCAGGGCCCGATGGGCTGCGTTGAGGGGCGTCTTCATCAGTTCCGAGGCGGCGATCGACATGAGTGCTCCAGCAGGAACCCTCAGTCTATCGCCGGGGAACCCAGGGCAGAAGGCCCGGCAATTCCCAGGCAAGGTTCCACAGACCGCTGGGCTCCCGCGTTGTGACGAGACGCACAGCCAGGGGCAGCACCGCCACACCGGTCTTCGCGGCGCGCTCCAGCTCCGCCGCGTAGGCGGGATCGATCTCCCGCGCGGCGTCGAAGCGATCCACGTCCGTGCGATGCACGAAGAGCGCGATGGCCGCCCGGTGCCCTTCCCGCACCATGGCCTGGAGCTCGCGCAGGTGTTTGGTGCCGCGCTCGGTAACAGCATCCGGGAACAGGGCCCAGGGGCCCTCCTTCAGGGTGGTGTTCTTCACCTCGATGAAGACCTGGCGTTCCTCTCCGTCCAGGGCCAGCACGTCGATGCGGCTGCGTTCACTCCCATACTTCACCTCCGTGCGGACGGTGTGGAGGCCCGGCAGGCCGGGCAGCGCATCCCGACGGGCCGCCTCGGCCACGACGCGGTTAGGCATGCCCGTTTCCACCCCCACCCAGCCGCCGGGGCGTTCCACCGCCAGCCAGGTGAACTTCAGTTTGCGTTCGGGATTGGCGGCGGGTTCCAGGAGCACGGAATCCCCCGGCTCCCAGCAGGTCTTCATGGAGCCCGTGTTCGTGGTGTGGGCGGTGACGATGCTGCCGTCCTCCAGTTCCACATCGGCCAGGAAGCGTTTGTAGCGCTGGATGAGGCGCCCTTCCACCAAACCAGCCTTCTCGATCAGGATCATGGCCACCGGGCCAGGATCCAGTCGACGGCCTCCGGAAGGCTCTCCGCCACCAGATCCGCCGTGGAGCCGTCCACACCGGAGCCATAGCCCGTCCGGACGAGGGCCACCTGGCAACCGGCCCGGCGGCCCGCCTCCAGGTCGATGGCCTTGTCACCCACCATCCAGGACCGGGCCAGGTCGAGGCCGTGCTCCTCGGCGGCCCGGAGCAGCATCCCGGGGTTCGGCTTCCGTTCCGGATGATCCGGCACCGCGTATTCTCCCAGCGCATGCTCATGGTGCGGAGATGCATAGACGGCGTCGATCCGGGCATGCTCCAGGGCCAGCAGCGTGCCCATGCGGCTCATGACGGCGGCGAAGTCCTGCCACCCGTACCTGCCGCGGCCAATGCCGCTCTGGTTGGTGACCACCACCACGGGGATGCCCTTGGCGTTCAGGCGGGCCACAGCAGCGGCGGCCCCGGGGACCAGGACCAGCTGTTCAGGGTCGCAGAGGAAGTCGACCTCCTCGTTGAGGGTGCCGTCCCGGTCCAGGAAGATGGCGGGCCTCGCATTCGCGCCGTGGCTCATGCGGCCGCTCCAACCGACGCGTGCCTTGAGCGCTCCGGATTGCCCCGCCGGCTGAGGTAGTGCCGAGGCTCCTGCACCATGCTCAATTCACCCACTCGGCCACGCACACATCGAACTGCCGGGAACCCCGGGGCGCCCTCCCGCTGACCCAGAGCAGCTTCCGGCCGTCGGGACTGAAGTGGGGGAAGGAGTTGAACACGCCGGTCCAGGTGATCCGCTCCAGGCCCGTGCCGTCCAGGTTGACCCGGAAAAGGTCGAAGCCCCGGCCCTTGCCTTCGTGGTCGTGGTGGTTGCTGGCGAAGACGATGCCTTTCCCGTCCGGCGTGAAGATGGGCGCGAACGCCGCGCCCGGCAGCTTCGTCACCTGCCGCTTGCCGCTGCCATCGGCGTTCATCACCCAGATGTCCATGTCCATGGGCTCCACCAGGTGCTGCTTCAGCAGCTCCAGGTACTTCGCGGAGGCGGCGTCGCCCTTGGGGTAGTTGGTGCGCCAAACGATGAGCTTCGAGTCGGGGCTGAAAACCGCGCCGCCATCGTAGCCCACGCCATCCGTGAGGCGCAGCAGATGGCTCCCATCCAGGTCGGCGCGCCAGACATCCACATCGCCACTGCGCTCGCTGGTGAAGATGATCCACTTGCCATTGGGCGCCACCGTGGCTTCGGCATCGTAGCCCGGCGAGGGGAGGAAGGGCTTCGCCCCGCTGCCATCGGCATTGGCGACATAGAGGTCATAGCCCTGGAACACCGGCCACTGATACTTCCCCGGCGTGAAGGGGGGGCCTTCGGGGCATTCCGGGCCGGCGCCATGGGTGCTGGCGAAGATGATCTGCTTGCCCCCGGGCAGGAACCAGCCGCAGGTCACGCGGCCCTGGCCGGTGCTCACACGCTTCTGGTCACTCCCATCGGCATTCATGGTGTAGAGCTGGTCGCAGGGATAGCCGTCTCGGGTGCTCTGGAAGATGACCTTCCTCCCATCACCCGACCAGTAGGCCTCAGCGTTGGAGCCCGTTCCCGTCAGCTTCTGGACGTGGCGGAGGTGGACCTCCTTCACGTGGCGGAGGCCATCGCCGGGGACGGTCTCTTCGGAAGGCGCAGCCTGGCCGTGGGCGGGCGCCTGGGCCACAGCGGGCAGAGCCAGGGCAGTCAGCAGAAGAAGATTCCGGATCATGGAGGCAACCTACCTTTCACAACAGTGACTTCGGAGAAGCATGGCAGAAGTGGCACACTAGATTCATCCTCTGAGGACAGCCCATGATCGACAAGCGCATCAGCAGTGCCCTGGAAGCCGTGAGGGACATCCCCGATGGGGCACACTTGGCGGTTGGCGGATTCGGTCTCTGCGGCATTCCCGAGCACCTCATCGCAGCCCTGGCCCAGACCGGCGCCAAGGATCTCACCTGCTACTCCAACAACGCGGGCGTGGATGACTTCGGCCTCGGTATCCTGCTCAGGAACCATCAGATCCGGAAGATGGTGAGCAGCTACGTGGGCGAAAACGCGGAATTCGAGCGCCAGTTCCTCAGCGGCGAGCTGGAAGTGGAGCTGGTGCCCCAGGGCACCCTGGCTGAGCGCATGCGGGCCGGCGGCGCGGGCATCCCCGCCTTCTTCACCCCCACTGGCGCCGGGACCAAGGTGGCCGAGGGCAAGGAGACCCGTCTGCTGCGAGGCCGTGAATGCGTGCTGGAGGCCGGGATCTTCGCGGATTTCGCCCTTGTGAAGGCCTGGAAGGCGGATCGCCTCGGCAACCTGGTCTTTCGCAAGACGGCCCGGAATTTCAACCCCATGGCAGCCACCTGCGGAAAAGTCTGCATCGCCGAAGTGGAGGAGATCGTCGAGGTGGGAGCACTGGATCCGGACGCCATCCACACGCCGGGCATCTTCGTCCACCGCCTGGTGCTGGGCTCCAGCTATGAAAAGCGCATCGAGAAGCGGGTGACCCGGCAGGTGCCTATTCCATCGGCAGGCTGATCCGGACGAGGGAGCCACGTTCCCCTGGCAGGATCTGGACCGCCCCGCCATAGGCCCTCATGAGCTGGCCGCAGCTGGGAAGGCCCGGCCCCGGCTTCCGGCCGGTGGCGCTGGCGTCTGGGCGCAAATCGGGGAAGGGTTCGAAGGCCGTGTCGAGGAGGGCGGCCTCGATGGGCTCCCCATCGTCCTCCACCTCGATCCTGAAGTGGCTGTTCCCCCCCCAGGTCCTCAGGGCGACCCGCGTGGCCTGACCCTGCGCCGCGTGGCCGATCAGGTGGCCGAGCACTTCTGCGAAGTCGGAGTACACACCGAAAAGGAGATCCCTGGGGGCCTGGAAGTTCAGCTCCACGGACAGCGCGTCCGGAAGCGTGCCCTCCGCGCGGAGCAGCTCCAATTCCTGACTCAGGAGGTCATGGAGGTGGATCCATTCGGGAGAACGCGCCTCGCCCTGTCCCGCGCGACGGAGCAGACTCCGGACCAGGCCGTCCATCTGGGAGACCGCTTCGCAGATCTGGTGCATGGACCGCTGGCACTCCACCTTGTCCCCAGGTTCCGGGATTTCCGGGCGGTCCATGAAGAGGGTGAGCGCCGCACTCTCCTGCTTGAGCACGCCCACGGGGGCCTGCAGTCGCTGGGCCATGCTCATGAAGAGGGTCCCCAGAGCCGTCTTCTGGTTCTGGGCCCCCAGCGCCCGCTGGGCCTCCTTTAAGGCCTCGTAGGCCGATTCAAGGCCCTCGTAGCTGGTGCCCAGGGCCCGACTGGTGTCGGCCAGGTGGGCGATGAGGCGGGCATTCTCCAGGCTGACCTGGAGAATGCCCGCATGGAGGGCGGCCAGCTCCGTCTCGAAAGGAAGGAAGGGCTGGTCGGAACGATCGGCCGCCAGGAACCCCCAGAGATGCTCGTCTCCGGACCTGCTGCGGAGGGGGAGCATCATGGCCTGGGCCCTGGGAGACCAGAGCCCCAGGTCGATGCCCTGTTCCCAGGGGCCCGATTGACGGAGGTCGTTCCCGGTGAGGACCGCACCATCCGCAAGACCGGTAGCCCAGGCAACCAGTGGATGCACCATGGCGAGGACCGGGGTCTCCGAGCAGCTGCCCGCGGTGATCTCCCACCCCTCGAAATAGGTTCCGCTGGCATGGACCCGGTAGGCGCGCAGCCGATCGAGGCGGAGTTCCTCCCGGAGCTGCCCCAGCACCCGGAGCAGGATGTCCCCATCGTTCACGATGGGGATGATCTCCTTGCTGAGCGACAGCAGGCGCGAAAGGTGGTGGCTGCGCTGCTCCAATTCCGACTGGGCCGCCAGGAGCTTCCGGTTGCCTTCTTGGGCCTCCTTCAGCTGGGCTTCCAGGTGCTCCACGACCTGCTGACTGAACTGCCGGAGGGCCGCGCCCTCCCGCCCCTGCTCAAGGTGGTCCCGCTGGCCGCCCAGGTAGGCCTCCACCTGGCCGACGAACAGGAAGGGATCGATGGGCTTCGGAATGAAGCCGTCGCACCCCGTGACCAGGGCCGTTTCCCGGTCGCTGCGCATCGTCTTGGCGGTCAGGGCCACGATGAGGGTGGCGTCCATGCTGGCGTTCTGCCGCAGCTTCGTGGCCACCTCAAAACCCGAGAGGCCGGGCAGGTTGATGTCGAGCAGGATCAGGGCGGGTTTCAACGCCAGGGCCATGTCGCAGCCCTTGAGGCCATCCTCGGCCCAGTGCATCTCATAGCCGGCCTGGGAGAGCAGGCGCTGCACCAGACGCCAGTTCATCGGATTGTCCTCGATGCAGAGGATGCGGGGGGCGGCGGTCATCGGGCGGCTCCCTCGGCCAGCGGCATCTCGACGATGAAGGTGCTGCCCTCGCCCTTTCGGCTGGTGGCGCTGATGCGGCCCCGCATGAGGCTCATGAAGCGCTGGCTGATGGCCAGGCCCAGGCCGGTCCCGCCGAACCGCCGCGTGATGCTCCCGTCCACCTGCTGGAAGGGCTTGAAGAGGCGGTCAAGTTCCTCCTCGCTCATGCCGATGCCGGTGTCCTCGATGCGCACCTTGAAGCGGTTCCCCTCGCAGCTGGCTGAAATCCGCACGGCTCCGGACTCGGTGAACTTGATGGCGTTCCCTGCGAGGTTGGTGAAGACCTGCCGAAGGCGGTCCTGGTCACCCATGACGCGGACCTCCTCTTCAGGCCGATGGTACTGGAGGTCGATGGGGCGCCCCTTGATGAGCCCGACCGCCATGGCCCTGACATCGTCCAGCAACTGCACGGGGTCGACCTCCTCCAGCTCCAGCTCCATCTTGCCCGCCTCGATCTTGGACAGGTCGAGGATCGAATCGATGAGGGTGAGGAGGGATCGGCCGTTCTGGTAGATGATCTGGAGATCTTCCCGGGCTTCGGTGCTGAGCCGGCCCTGCGGATCCTGCATGAGCATGCCCGAGAAGCCGATGATGGAGTTCAGGGGGGTGCGCAGCTCGTGGCTCATGTTGGCCAGGAATTCGTCCTTCAGGCGGTCCACCTCTTTCAGCTTCTGGTAGCTGGTCAGCAGGTTGTCGTTGAGTTGCCGGAGTTCCTGGGTCTTCTCATGAACCTTCTCCTCCAGGGTGTTCGCCCAGGCCTTCAGTTCGGAGCGGCTCTGTTCCAGGCCGCGGGTCCGGTCCTGGACCAGCTGTTCGAGGTTGGCCCGGATCTCCTCCAGCTCCCAGATGGTCTCCATCAACTGGCGCGTGCGTTCCTGGACGCGGTACTCGAGCAGCCGGTTCTGGCGCTCGATCTCGTCCCGGGAAACCCGGAGCTTGTCGGTCATCACCTCGAATGACTGGCTGAGATCCTGGATCTCGTCGCGGGTGTAGACCTTCACCGAGACGGCCTCCAGGTTGCCCTGGGCCACTTTCTGGGCGGCCTCGGTCAGCTGGATCACGGGCAGGAGGTAGCGGTTGGAGAGGAAGATGGCCACGCCGATGCCCAGGATCAGCGTGACCAGACCCACGGCGAGGCTGGCCTTGATGTTCTCCCGCACGGCCCGCTGGGTGCCTTCGGTGGTGAAGCCGATGATCAGGGTTCCCACCAGGTTGGCACGGGGTTCCTCGTAGAAGACCGGGGCCACCGCCACGAGCATGTTGTCCTCGCGCCGGGTGTAGGTGTGCGAGATCCCATCCTTCAGCACCTGGCCCATGGCCCAGTCAGGCGTGGTGGAGGTGCTGTCCAGCGGCTCCCCGCTGGCGCCATAGACCGCGCTGAACCGGAAGGAGGGGATGTTCTGGACGCCCTGCAGCACCTTGGTGATGTCCCGGCTGTTGCCACTGCTGACCGCCGGCCCCAGGGCATAGCTCGCGGTCTCGGCCACCTGCCGGGCGCTCAGTTCAGCCTGGGCGCGGATCTGATGCTCCACCCACCGCGGGTAGTAGAGCAGATTGAAGGCGATGAACGAGAGGACCAGGATGCTGATGACGCCGCTCAGCTTGGTCTTGATGGACAGACGGTACATGGAGGGGGGCCTGTGGAACCGCCTTCCAGCCTACCAGTTAGAGTCCTCAACAGAACCCGGCAATGCCGCGCGGGGGCGCCGGGCCCCTGGGGTTTTGCCAGCCACGCTAAAGCTTGAAGAGATTCACTTCCCGGTTGAGCATGTGGACCTGAGCCCCGAGCTGCTCCACCGCGCCACTGGAGGCCTCGATGGCCTTCTCGCTCTCGATGGCCTTACCCAGCACCCGGTTCATGGTCTCCTTCAGCGAGACCACATGGTCCTCCTGACGGGCCAGGATCTCGTGCAGGTTGCTGGCAAGGGCCCTCACCTGCTCGGTGGCCTTGGCGATCTCGTCGCTGCCGGTGCTCTGCTCCTTGGTCGAATCCCGCACCACGGCCGTGGCCTGCTGGACGTTCATGGCCAGGGAAAGAATGTAGTTGCTGGTCTGCTGCTGCTCCTCGATGACCGAACGGATGGTCTCCACCTGGTTGTGGATGTTCCGGTTGGCCTCATGGATCAGGGAGGCCTGGCCGGCCTGCTGGAGGGTCTCGCTGAGGATGCTCTCCACCACGCTGTCGGTCTCGCTGACGGATTCCAGGATGGCCTGGAGCGCCTCCTGGCTCTGCCCGACGGACTCAGCCCCATCCCGGACAGCGTCCAGGCCGAGTTCCACCTGCTGGTAGGCCTTGCGGATCTCAGACTGGAGCGTCCCGATGATCTGCTGGATCTCCTGGGTGGAACGGGCCGTCTGCTCCGAGAGCTGCTTGATCTCATCGGCGACCACGGAGAAGCCCTTGGCCTGCCCGTCCCCGGTGCCTCCCTGGGAGGCGATGATGGCCGCGTTCAGGGCCAGCAGGTTGGTCTGCTGGGCATGGTCCCCGATGTAGTCGAGGATTTTGGCGATGTCGGCGCCCAGCTGGAGCAGGGTCCGGGTCGTGCCGTGGAAATCCTGCACGACCCGCTCGATGACCTGGATCTTCTCGCGGTTCCGGGCCACCAGCTCCATGCCGCGACCTGCGTTGTGGATCACTTTCTTGGTATAGCGCTGGGCGATCTTGACGCTGTCATCGATGGCCGACGTGCTCTGCTCTAGGTTCTCCGCGAACTCCTTGGTGTGCTCCGCATGCCCAGCCAGGTGGTCGACGTTCTTGCCCACGTTCTTGATGGCCACATCGAAGTCCCGGATGGCGGAGGTGATGCCCTCCACCACCATCAGTAGCTCGTCCATGCTCTGGTTGATCTGCTGCACGCTGGCGGCCATCTCCACGATGGTCGCGTTGGTGCTCTCGGAGGCCAGGCTCAGCTCCATGGAGCTGGCGCTGATGCCAATGGAGGTGTCCGTCAGCTCGTTGATCTCCTCGTGGAAGGCTTCGATGAGCTCGCGCTGCCCCTGGTTCGAAAGGCGGATGCCATCGCCCGATTCCCGGATCAGGGCGGAGGCCTTGGCAAGGTCCCGGCTGGCGGACCTGATCTGGACCACCATGCCCCGCAGGCTGCCCACCATGTGGCCGAACCCCTGCACCAGGAGGGCCACCTCGTCATCGCTGTAGACCGGCTCGAGCCGGTCGATGCGCCCCTCGCCGACCTGCTGGGTGTTGCGGCTCAGCAGCAGCAGCGGTTGCTGGACGTCCCGGAGAATCAAGGGGATGAAATACATCAGGAAGATGGCCGCCAGGACCAGGATGGCCATGTTGGGTCGCAGGGCCCGCCAGATGGCGTCGGCGTACTCCGCCTCCGGGATCACGGCCCGGAGCTCCGAGCCGTCCGGCAGGTTCTGGCTCACGATGATGTCCCCGCCCCCAGCCGGCTGAATCTTGGAGCCCAGGATGCCCCCGCCCTTCGCGGCGGGAAGACGCAGGGACACACCTCCGCCGGCGCCCAGTTTCAGGGTGCTGAGGAAGGCATCCAGGTCCTCGGGCGTGGTGTTCATCTCCGACACGAACACCACGGAGTCCGCGAGGTTCGCCAATTCGTTGCCTGCGTAGCTCGCCACCTTGGTGCGGATGGACGACTGCAGGGTGAGGCCTGACACGAGGATGGAGAGGAGCAGGACGCCGCCCGTGATCCCCAGGACCCCGAAGCCGAATTTGGCGCGCAGGCTGGTGGTGAAGCGCGAGAGCGAGTCTGAGAACCCGGGCTGTCCGGCCAGGATCTTGTAGACCTTCATCAGGTTCCGCTTGGCAAGGAAGTACTGGCAGACCGCCCCCAGGGCCGCCAGCACCGTGAAGATGGCCATGGTGATGAAGCTGACCCAGAGGCTCTGCCCCAGGTAGAGCTTGACCCACAGGTAGGTGGCGAAGCAAAGGCCCAGGGCCAGCAGGAACAGCAGGAGGGAGGAGACCTGGGGGAAGCGCGTCAGGGTGCGGTAGGCATCAGGCCCCAGGGGCTGATCCGCCAGCATCCGGCCAAGCTGGCGGAGGTGGAACAAGGAGGCTCCGGCCACCAGGCCCAGCAGGGCCGCGGTGATCAACAAGCCTTTGAAGTTGAGGCGAAAACCAGGCGGGGCGGCCAGCAGGAAGAGGACGGTCGCAACGAAAAACCCGGAGCCCCAGATGATCCAGGTTCCAAGGCGGAGGCGGCCGAGAATCAGCTCGCCCTCGGCCCTGCCTAGGCGGACGGGGGTCTCCAGCCTGAGTTCAGGCAGGGATCCAGAAATGGAATCGGGCTGCGCCATACTCGCGTGTTTCGGCCAGGTTCCACCCGGGCTGTAATTCCAGCGTGGTTTTCCGGTCTGTTTCGAAGACCAGGACCCCGTCCATGGCGATCCAGGAGCGCAAACAGGCCGAAAGCCTGGTCCACAGGGCCGCCGCGCGCTCGTAGGGGGGATCCAGGAAGATCACGGCCTGCTCCCGGAAGGCAGCCCCCTTCAGCCGGTTCACATCCGATCGGAGCGCCTGGACCGGGGAGCCGGCGAGGTTCCTCCTCAGACAGGTCCAGGCAGGTTCCCCGGATTCCACGCACACCACCGGCCCGTACCCGCGGGAATGAGCCTCGAGCCCCACGGCTCCGGTGCCTGCACAGAGGTCCAGGAAGGGCCCCTGCCCCCACCGCTGGAGGATGGAGAACAGGGCCTCCCGGGCACGATCCGCCGTGGGGCGGACGGTCAGGTCCCCGACCGGGGGTGCCACCAATCGGCGCCCCTTCAGGGTTCCAGCGACCACCCGCATGCAGGGATCAGTAGGCCCAGCGGAGCAGCGTGGCCCCCCAGGTGAACCCGGCGCCGAAGGCGGCCAGGGCCACCAGGTCGCCCTTGGCCATGCGCTTCTCCTCGAAGGCCTGGTGCAGGGCGGTGGGGATGGTGGCCGTGGTGGTGTTGGCGAACCGGTCAATGTTCACCATCATCCGGGAGGGATCGAGTTCCAGCCTCTTGGCGGCGGCATCCATGATGCGGATGTTGGCCTGGTGGGGCACGAAGAGCTTGAGCTGGTCGCCGGTGAAGCCATTCCGGTCCATGAGAAGGCGGCTGTTGTCAGCCATCTCCCGGACCGCATTCTTGAACACTTCGCTGCCGGCCTGGTGGATGTAGTGCTCCTTGGCGGCAACCGTCTCGGCAGTGGCGGGCTTCAGCGAGCCGCCGGCGGGCATGTACAGGAAGCAGCCACCGGCGCCATCGACCTTGTGCTCGAAGTCCAGGATGCCCAGGCCGTCCTCGACCCGCTCCACGATGGCCGCGCCAGCCCCATCCCCGAAGAGCACCGAGGTGGCCCGATCCTCGAGGTTGATGATGGTGGACATGATGTCCACGCCCACCACGCCCACCCGCTTGACGCCGCCCGCGGCCACCAGGCTCGCGGCGGTGGTGAGGGCGTAGAGGAAGCCCGAACAGGCCGCATTCAGGTCGAAGCCGAAGGCATTGGTGGCACCCACCATGTGCTGGATGCGGCAGGCGGTGGCGGGAAAGAGGGTGTCCGGGGTCACGGTGGTGACCAGGATCAGGTCCAGCTCGGAAGCCTTGATCCCGCGGTTGTCCAGCGCCATCTGCAGGGCGGGCGCCCCCAGCTGGGAGGCTCCCACGCCGGGTTCGACCCAGCGGCGCTCGCGGATGCCGGTGCGGGTCCGGATCCATTCGTCATTGGTCTCCATGATCTTGGAGAGGTCGTCGTTGGTGACCACGCGAGGGGGGAAACACTGTCCGGTTCCGGTGATGCCAACGGGGGCGGCGAGACGACGGTTCAAAGGGCCTCCGGTACGAAACAGCCATCATCGCACGAAGCGCTTGGTGCCGTCAGCGGTCGCCCCGGAAGCGGCGCAGCAGCGCGATGAGGCGATCCGGGTCCAGCAGGCGGAGGTCCAGCCCGCCCGCGTGAAGCAGGCCACCGGCCCAGCCAGTGGCCGGGTCATCCTCGTCGATATCTCGGAAGGTCGCCGCAGGCGCATCGATCACCCCGATCATCCGCTCGATGGGGATGGCCAGCCGGGGGCGCAGCACGGCCATGGCCATGGGAGGGGCCGTGGGGACGGCGCAGCCCGGGAGGTCGACCCAGGCGAGAACGGGCAGGAACTCCCCCTGGAAGACCACCACGCCCTGAATGCCCTGAGGGCGGCCCGGCAGGGGGGAGACGGTCTCCATTCCCACCACCTCGCGCAGGTCCAGCGTGGACAGGGCCAAATCCATCCCGGATGCCCGCACATGGAGCCATGAGCCCTGCTCAGACACGGGCCACCCTCCTCATCAGGGAGTCCATGGCCAGACCCAGCATGGCATCGGGGTCCAGGACCCAGAGGATGCCCTCCTCCTGGACGCTGCCCCCCATGATGCCTGCGGTATGGGCCAACTCGGGCAGGCTGCGCAGCAGCACCTCACCCCGGCCCACGATCTCATCCACGCCCAGGGCCACTTCCACGCTCCGGGCCGCGGCACCTTGCTGGCCCAGCACCACGAAGGCGCGCTGCCCGTCCGGTTCCGGCAGGCCCAAACAGGCCTGGAGGGACTCCAGGGGAAGGGATTCGCCGAGCACCCGGACCTGATCGCCGCCCCGGCAGACCTGCCGCCCGGCCTGGACCCGGACCACGCTGCCCAGCGGAATGCCGAAGGGCTGGCCAGCACAGCGCACCTTGAGACAGCTCACCACAGCCCGGCTCAGCGGGAAGCTCAAGCGGATGAGGCTGCCCCGCCGGACCTCGCTTGAGAGGTGCACTTCGCCGCCCAGGGCCTCGATTTCGGCCCGTACCACGTCCATGCCCACACCACGGCCGGAAAGCTGGGTGGGCTTGTCTTGGGTGGAGAAGCCGGGTTCCAGCGTCAGGCGATGCAGCCGCTCCGGGGTGGGGTTGTCGCCGGCCTTCAGCAGGCCCAACTCGATGCCACGGGCCTGGATGCGCTCCAGGTGGAAGCCCCGCCCGTCATCCCGGATGTCGAACCGGAGGTTTCGCCCCCGCTGGGATGCGGAGATCCGCAGGGATCCGGTTTCGCTCTTGCCCAGGGCGGCCCGCTCGGAAGGCGGCTCCAGGCCGTGATCCACGGCATTCCTCACCAGATGAAGAAAGGGCTCCGTGAGCCGCCCGAGGATGCTCCGCTCCAGTTCCAGGTCGCCCCCCTGGAAGGTGAGCTTGACGGGCTTGCCGGTATCCCGGCTGAGGCCCTTCACCATGGGTTCGATGCGAGAAAACAGGCTTTCGACCTTGACCATGCGCATCTGCAGCAGCGATTTCTGGACATCCAGGAGGCCATCTTCCATCTGCCCCATCAGGGCCATCGGACGATCATCATCGCTGGCCCGACGGGTCCGGTTCAGCAGCTGGCTGGCCGCATCGCGCAGCTGGCCGACGGCCATGAGGCGGGCCTCCAGGGCCTCGACCCGTTGGGCGGGGAGTCGGAGGATCTCCACCTCCTGCGCAGGCGACGCCGCAGCTGACGCGACCGGAACCGGCTCCTTCTCCTCGGAGGGGGGAGGGACGGCCTCCTCGGCCCTGAGGCTGGCCGGCACCCGCGCCGGATCGGCCAGCAGGGCCAGGCCAAGCAACTCACCTTCCAGGGCTGGAAGCCGGCTCGGTTCGAGATCAGAGCAGGCGATCATCAGGAGGAAAGCCAGCCCCTCGCGGTCCTCCGGAACATCCCAGGGCAGCGTGGAGATGAGCTCGCCGAATGACCCCAGCGCTTCGCCATAGACCCGGAGCCTCTCGTCGAAGGTGGCGAAGTCCAGGCAGATCCTCACCCCATGGATGGGCATCCCGCTCAGAAGCAGGGAGGTCACCCGGGTGTGCTCATATTCCGAGAGGGCCTTCAGGGTATCGGGGGGCAGATCCAGCATGGAGGTGAGGTCCTGGGCCCCCCCCTCCGCAGGGCGGGCCAGGGCCTCCAGTTCCCCCAGCTGCCTTCGCAGGGGCTGCAGGTAGTCCTCAGGCTCCGAGCGCCCCCTGCGCAGGCCCCCCACGCCCGATTCCAGGGCCAGGATGCCCGCCTCGAGCGTCTCCACCAGGGAATCCGTGGAACGCAGGCGGCCCTTGCGCATGAGGTCGAAGATGTCCTCCATGCGATGCGCGGCCTTGCTGAAGCTGGGAAAGCCCAGCATGCCCGCCATCCCCTTGAGGGTGTGCGTGGTCCGGAACAGGGCGTTCACCGAGGCCTGGACCACGTGGGCGGGCTGAGGCTCCTTCAGGGTGGCAAGGGTCTGCCGGGCCTGTACGAACAGGTCCTCGAACTCAGCCCAGACATCGTCGAAGGATTGATCCAAGTGAAAGCCCTCTGGTTCCTGAGGCATCGGCATCGGGCCCTCCGGTCTGGAATCCCGACGATCCCCGACGCCACCCTGGGCACTACACTGGGCCCATGCGCACCCTCGCCGTCCTGCCCTCCCGCTTCCAGGCCACCCGGTTTCCCGGCAAGCCCCTCGCCCCCATCGCCGGAAAGCCCATGATCCAGTGGGTCTTCGAGGCGGCCCAGCGGGCCCGGGGCGTCGACCGGGTGGTGGTTGCCACGGACGATGAGCGCATCGCGGCCACCGTGCAGGGGTTCGGCGGCGAGGCGATCATGACAGACCCCGCCCTGCCCTCCGGCACGGATCGGGCTGCCACGGCCCTGGTGGCCCTGGGCGAGGCCTTTGATTGCATTCTCAATATCCAGGGGGATGAACCGGCCATGCACCCCGACACAGTGGCGGCCGTGGTCGCCCTGATGCAGGCCCAGCCGGACCTTCCCATCGCCACGGCCGCCTGCCCCTTCGGCCATCCGGATGAGCTCTTCAACCCGAACGCCGTGAAGGTGGTCGTGGATGATCGCCATCGGGCCCTCTACTTCAGCCGCAGCCCCATTCCCTACCTGCGGAACGGTTCCATCTTCGAGCCGGATTTCCGGCCCTGGATGCAGCCCGGGCAGCTCGCCCACTTCCGCCGTCACCTGGGCATCTACGCCTACCGGCCCGAGGCGCTGCGCACCTTCACCCAGCTGGCACCCCACCCCCTCGAACAGCTGGAGATGCTGGAGCAGCTCCGGGCCCTGGGAGCAGGCATGGCCATCGGCGTGGCCGACACACCCCACTTGAGCCTGGGCGTGGATGTGCCGGCGGACGTGCCAGCGGCCGAGGCCCTGCTTCGGGAGCGGGGACTGGCGCGGTAGACTCGGAGGCTGGGCCCCGGCCCGTCCCCGCCAGGAGAAACGCGTGAACCACCATAAAGTCATCGTGATCGGTACGGGCCCCGCCGGGTACACCGCAGCCCTCTACACCTCCCGGGCCAACCTGGCTCCCCTGGTCTTCGAGGGGGTCCAGCCCGGTGGCCAGCTCACCATCACCACCGAGGTCGAGAACTTCCCCGGCTTCCGCAAGGGCATCGACGGCCCGGCCCTCATGGAGGAGATGCGCGAGCAGGTGCTCCGCTTCGGAACCACGATCAAGTCCGAAACGGTTCTCAAGGCCGACCTGCAGAGCCGGCCCTTCCGCCTGACCACCGACAAGGGCGAGTACACCGCCGATGCCGTGATCATCGCCACCGGCGCCTCGGCCATGTGGCTGGGCATCGACAAGGACGAGCAGCTCTCCCGCTCCGGCGGCGGTGTCAGCGCCTGCGCCACCTGCGACGGCTTCTTCTTCCGCGGCAAGGAGATCGCCGTGGTGGGCGGCGGCGACACGGCGGTGGAGGAGGCCACCTTCCTCACCAAGTTCGCCACCAAGGTCCACCTCATCCACCGCCGGGACAAGCTGCGCGCCTCCAAGGCCATGCAGGAGCGCGCCTTCAAGAACGAGAAGATCCAGCCCGTCTGGAACAAGGTCGTGCTGGATGTCCTCACCAACACCATCGAAACGCCCATGGGCGAGAAGGTGGAGAAGATCCGCGCCCTGAAGCTCAAGGACACGGTGGACGGCAGCGAGTCCGAGCTGCCGGTGGAGGGCCTTTTCGTGGCCATCGGCCACCGGCCGAACACCAGCCTCTTCGCAGGCCAGCTGCCCATGGACGAGACCGGCTACCTCGTGGTGGAGAAGGGTTCCAGCCGGACCGCCATCCCCGGCGTCTTCGCATGCGGCGATGTGCAGGACCACACCTATCGCCAGGCCATCACCGCCGCGGGCAGCGGCTGCATGGCCGCCATCGATGCGGAGCGCTGGCTGGCCGAACAGGGACTGGCCGAATGACGAGCGACAGGTGAATGAGCAGCACCTCGAACCTCTGATCCGGCACCCCGAAGGCCGGGCCCTCCGGGCGGAGGTGGATCTGGGCCGCATCGGGCGGAACCTGGAGCGCATCCGCGCCGCCGCGGGAGGTCGCGAGGTCTGGGGCGTGGTGAAGGCCAACGCCTACGGCCACGGCGCCGTCCCGGTGAGCCGGGCCCTGGCCGCCGCCGGGGCCCATGGTCTGGCGGTGTCCAGCCTGGAAGAAGGCCTGGAGCTGCGCCGGGGCGGCATCACCGCCCCCGTCCTCGTGCTGGGCGGCCTCCGCCCGGAGGCCCTCCCGGCCGCCAGTTCAGAGGGCCTGAGCATCGCCGTGGTCGGGCCGGAGCATCTGGCCGAGTACGCGCGGATCCTGCCGGACCACCCGGTCCAGCTGCACCTGAAGCTGGACACGGGCATGGGACGCTTCGGCCTGCTCCCCTCCGAACTGGGGGACTGCTTGGTCGCCCTGCGCCTGTTGGCCCCATGGATCAAGGGGGTCATGGGGCACTTCGCCACCGCCGACGATCCCGATCAGGGCTTTGCCCTTCGCCAGCGGCGAGTCTTTGAGGGCTGCATCGCCCAGCTGGCGGACGCCGGCATCCAACCGTCCCAGCGGCATCACGGCAACAGCGATGCCTGCTTGCGGAACCTCCTGGACCAGGACACCCACCTCCGCCCTGGCCTGGCCCTCTTCGGGCTCACCACCCTGCCGGAAGGCCGGCAGCTTGGCCTGGAGCCCGCCCTGGCCCTGGTGGCCGAGGTGGCCCGGGTCAAGACCGTCCCGGCCGGCACCACGGTGGGCTACGGACGCACCTTCGTGGCGCCGCAGCCCATGCAGATCGCCACGCTGGCCTGCGGCTACGCCGACGGATACCGGCGGGACCTGGGGAACCGCGGGGTCGTCGGTTTCGCCGGGCAGACCTTCCCCGTGGTGGGCCGCGTCTCCATGGATTACCTGACGGTGGCCCTGCCCCTGGGCGCCCAGGTGGCCCCGGGGGATCCCATGACCCTCTTCAGCGCGGATCCGACGGCGCCGCACAGCATCGAGCGCTTGTCGCAGGTGCTCGCCACCATCCCCTACGAGCTGACCTGCGCCCTCCACCGCCGGATCTCCCGGCGTTATTTCCCTTAAATCAGGTGCGATCCACACTAATATGAAGGACTTCCTTCCGGCCCTTCATGAACCTGCTGGTGATCTCCCGCCATGACGACCTCGTCGAACGCCTGAGGATGGCGTTCGAAGGCGCAGGCCACCGCATCGTCCAGGCCGCCGATCCCCTCGAGGCCCTGGCCCGGGACGCCTGGGGGGAGGCCCAGGTGCTTCTCGTCGATGCCGGGGGCGACCCCATGGATGGCTACCGCCTCTGCCGGCTGCTGCGGGGCGAGGCCCGGGTGCTCTTCCACAACCTCCCCATATTCCTGATCCTCGATCACGCGGCCACGGAACAGGATCTCAAGGCATTGCAGGAAGCCCAGGGCGACGGCTTCCTCGCCTCCGGACACACCATCCAGCAGCTGATCAACCACCTCGGCCCGGTGCTGGCCGGCAGCGCATCCCGTGAGGAGGGGCAGCGGCTCCCCGTCCTGGCGGTGGGCTTCCAGTCCGCCCTCGCCCAGAAGGCCAGGGACATGCTCCACCACTACGGCATGGAGGTGCATTCCCCTCCCGCCCGCAACGCCGTGGAAGCCCAGCGCGCTCTGAAGGCCCCCGTGCTCCTGGTGGGCCTCTCCGCCGGCGGCGTCGAGGGCGCCCTGGCGGTGCTGTCCCAGCTGCGGGAGCAGGGCCGCCTACCCTACACGATCCTCGTGGGCCAGATGAAGAACGAGGCCGACCAGCGGCGCCTCCTGCTGGCCGGCATCTCGGACTGGGTGCCGCTCCCGCTGCCGGCCCCCCGGCTGGTCCATGCCTGCAAGCGGGCCGTCGAGTGGATGCACGCCCGCCGCATCCAGGCCGAGTACGAATCCGCCATCCACGACCTGCGCGAACGCCGGAGCATGCTGGAGATCGAGGCCGCCGCCCTGCGCAACGAGGTGCTGACGGATCCCCTGACGGAACTGCTCAACCGGCGCGCCTTCGACCAGAACCTGGACCACGCGGTCCGGCAGTGGGAGCGGCACCGGCGCGCCTTCGTCCTCGTCCTCGGTGATGTGGACCACTTCAAGCTGATCAACGACCGCTTCGGCCATCCCGTGGGCGACGAGGTGCTCCGCCAGCTGGCCGGCCGCATCCGCTCGGCGCTCCGCAAGTCCGACCTCGCCTTCCGCATCGGCGGCGAGGAGTTCGCCGTGCTCCTGACGGAAACCAGCCTCAAGGCCGGAGCGGATGTGGCCAACAAGCTGCGGCGCCGCATTGACGAGGATCCCATCGTGCTGCCCGGGGGCCAGACCATCTTCCCCACCATGAGCTTTGGTGTGGGCGGGCCCGGCGCCCCCAACCTCAGCGCCCTGATGGCCGAGGTGGACAAGGCGCTCTACCGCGCCAAGAGCCTGGGGCGGAACCGGGTCGTGGTCTCCGGTGACGGCGAATTCCCGCCCCGAACCATCAGCGTCGGAAGCTGAACAGGTCGCCGAGTCCCCGCAGCGTCAGGGTCAGGTCCACACGATCCTCCCGCCCCCCCGACACCAGAGCCGTGTTCATGGCCAGGTGGCTGTATTTGAGGACATAGGCCACGCAGGGCTGGACATAGGCCAGGGCCACCTGGCTCGAGGCGAAGCCGTGGTTCCGGAAATCATAGTTGGCGCTGAATTCCAGCCTGACACGGTCGTCCCAGAGCCGCTGGAGACCGCCGAACTGGAGCCCCTGCTGGCGGACCAGGAACCGGTTGATGCCCGTGGAGAAGTAGGCCAGGTTGAAGCGGCCGCCATCCCGGCCCTTCACATCCACGCTGAGGGCATTGTCCGAGCCCCCGGCCCCGATGTCCGAGGAGCGGCGCAGGCTGATGCGCCAGCGGTCATCGGGCTCCACATCCAGGTCCGTGTCCAGGGAGGACCAGCCTTTCTTGTAGCGTCCGTCGCTGAGGATGATCGGAGTGGCATGGTACCGGGTGGCCACACGCAGCCGGGCCAGATCCGCGAAGCCGGAGCCCGCCCCGGAGCGCCCCAGGAGGTGCTGCTTGAATCCCACCTCGAAACTCCGCTCGCCGGAGGCACTGTCATTGACCCCGGGGAACGAATCCACGGCATCGAACCGGGGAAGGATGCCGGCCTCGCCGAAACGGCTGGTCTCCGTCAGCCCGAAGTAGGGTTCGACCACGTGCTTGAGTTCGCCCTGGTAACCCAGGATGGACACGTCCTTGAAGCTGCGCCCGACCTGAGGCCCCGACAGGCGGAGATGGCTGGAGAGCAGGAAGCGCGTCGCCGGAACCCCGTCCACCTGGAAGGGGCTGGTGGCCGGATCCACCACGGTGCCATCGGCCCCGCCGGCCGGATCGAACACAGCGGAGGACAGCGTGGAGCTGTAGTGGGTGGCGCGCCCCAGGAGCTCGAAGTCGGCCCGGAAGGGGCCCCACTGCCCCAGTCGGCCATGGATGCGGGTGTTGGCGTCCTGGCGGTCCCAGGCGTAGCTCTGGTCCGGTACGGAGGAGCTGCCCTCAATGCGGTAGGCGAAGCGGCCCAGGCGCACCCCGCCGTCCACGTACAGCTGACCCAGGAGGGGGACCGGGAAGAACCGGAATTCCCCCTGGGGGAGGGTCTGCCGGCGGAGGGAGGCTGGGAACTGGGCGCTGTAGAAGGGGTCGCCCTGGTCCTTGGTGAAGAAGAAGCTCCTCTGTTCCGCCGCCGAAAGGCTGAGGCTGCCGAAGGTGAAGCTGCGCCCGAGGTACAGGGCCGAATCGAAGCTGGTGGCGCCCAGGGAGCCGAGGCCCTTCCCGAAGTCGGCATCCACGAAGTTGTCCGAGGCCTGGTTCACATCCGCCGTCAGCTGCCACCCATCCTCGCGCTGCCAGACCTCCTTCAGGCTGTAGCGGTAGCGGTGGGTGTCCAGGCTCCGCTGGTGGATGGTCTCGCCGGAGAAGCTGCCCTGATGCGTGAGGTCTGGCCGCCACCGGAGCTCCCCACCCCAGAGCATGCCCTCCTTGCTCAGATACTCCGGCGAAAAGGTGGTGTCCGCCGAATCGCCCAGCACCTGGAAGTAGGAGAGCCCCACCGTGGAGCCGAAGGAGCTGGAGAGGCCCAGGCGCGGAGGCAGCAGGCCCGAGGTGCGCTCCGCCTGGGCCGGATAGAGGGCATAGGGCAGGTAGAAGATGGGTACGGAGCCCAGCAGGACCCGGGTGTTCCACAGGGTGGCGAAGCCATCGAGATCCACCTTCAGACTGGAGAGCTTGGCGGTCCAGCCTGGTTTCTCCTCAGGGCAGGGGCTTAGCTCCACCTCATCAAAAGACCAGGTGCGCAGGGTGGTGAAGGCCACGTGGCCGGAGCGGAGGGTCCAGGAGGGCGGCAGATCCATCTGCAGCGCCCAGGCTTCGCCTGAGCGAAGCCCCCAGTCCATCTGCAGGCGCTCCCCGCGCAAGCGGAGGCCCGGCCCTTCCAGGCGGATGTGCCCCTCGGCGATGAGGCGGCCCTCGGGAATGCGGTACTCGATGCGATCGGCCAGGAGGAGCAGGCCTTCCGCCTGGATGGCGCCCTGTTCGAGGATCCAGACATCGCCCACCTCCCGCACCCGATCCCCCCGCCAGTCGAAGGGCACCCGGGAGTTCCCGGGGCCCTTCTCGATACGGAAAGGACGGAGGGGGAGCAGCTCCGCCGGGGTGGGCGCGTCCAGGAAGGGGATCGCCGGGGTCGGCGGCAGGCCCTGGGCGGCCAGGAAAGCTGGCAGGGCGCTTAGAACCAAGCCTCTGCTTCGCCTCCGGAAACGGCCCATGCCGAGCTCAGTGCTGGTGCGGCAGCAGCCGCGAGCTGACGAGAAAGATCCCCACACCCGACAGCAGCGCGATCGTGCTGCGGAGACCTGAGACCTTCTGGACCTCGGGCAGCAGATCCGAGCTCGCCACGTAGAGCGCCAGGCCGGCCGTCAGGCCGAGGATCGGTCCCGTCGGCAGGTTGAGCAGGGATTGTCCGGCGGCACCCAGCAGGGCGGCCAGGGCCAGCGTGCCTGCCGCCAGCATGGCGCCCCGGTTCCCGAACCCGCGCACCAGGAAGATGGAGGCGATGGTGCCCCCCTCCGGGATGCGGTGGAAGAGGATGCCCAGGACCACCAGCGGTCCCAGGTTGCTGTGCGTCGACAGGGCCGCGGCGATGGCCACGCCGTCCATGAGGCTGTGCAGCGACAGGCCGACCAGGGCCAGCACGCCGCTGAGGGGCGAGCCATCGGTGTGGGTCTCCTCCCCGTAGTGGAAATGGAGCGTGATGCCGTGCTCCATGACGTGCACCAGCAGGTAGCCCGCCAGCACCCAGTAGGCGTTGATCTCTCCGCCCTTGGCTTCCAGGCACTCGGGGATGATGCGGACCACGGTGACGGACAGCAGGTAGCCCGCCGCCACACCCGAAAGCAGGCGCATGAACTGCGCGCGTCCCTGGAGAAAGCGGACCACCCCCCAGCCACCCAGAAGGGTGGCCAGGGAGGCGAGGGATGCAATCCAGAAGGTGGACATCCGCGACTACTCGGCTTTGGCCTTCTTCGCGCGGGTGGCCTTGGCCTTGGGAGCCGCCTCGGCGGCCTTCTCGGCCTTCTCCTTCTTCGCAGGCGCCTTGGCGGGGGCCTTGGCCTTCGGTGCGGCCTTCTTCTTCACCGGAGCCGCGGGCTCAGGCGTCGGCTCGGGCGCGGGAATGGGAGCGGGGGCCGCGACGGGTTCCGGGGCGGAGCTTACCTTGGCCCTGGGCGTGCGCTTGGGCTTGGGGGCCTCCGCCACCGCGGCCTCGGCGGCCTTGGGAGCCGCACCGATCCGGGGCCGGGGGCTCGGCGTCAGCAGGCTGGCAACCAGGTCCGGGGTGGCCTTCGGGGGCTCGGGCATGGGCTCGACGACGGCGGCCTTGGCCCCTTCCGGGACAGGAGACGAGGGGATGCCTTCGCCGCGATCCGCACCGCCCTTGCGGCGCCGCCGCCGGCGCTTGCGCTTGGTGCCGTCGCCCTTTGGTTCATCGGCCGTTTCCTCGGCGCCGTCTTCGGCATCCTCATCCTCGGGCTTGGCGCTCTCGAAGAGGGCGCGGAGGCGCTCCCGCTCGTCGAGGGCGGCGCGCTGCAGGTCGCGGCGGTCGTATTTGAAGGCTTCCTTCTTCGCATCCTTCGGGCCATCGCCGTGGACACCCAGGGCCTTCTCGAAGGAGATGGGGCTATCGCCGCCCAGGACCACGGTCTCGTCCTCGGGCGCGCCCTTCTCTCGGTGCGGCTTCGGAGCGGGCTTCTCGACCGGAGCCTCCTCGGCCCGCTCGATCTCAGCGGACATCTCGCCGTAGCTCATGGACCAATCCGCCTGGATGAGGATCTTGGCGTCGCTCTCCTCCTCCATCTGCGTCAGGTCGCTGCGCTTCTCGTTCAGCACGGCGGCGGCGATGGCCGGGGCTAGCTTCACGCGGATCTCGCCGATGCCGCCCTTGGCCAGGATCCCGTGCAGTTTGCGCACCACGGAAAGCGCCATGGCCTCGATGGTCTTCACCTTGCCCGTGCCCGCGCAGGTGGGGCAGGATTCGTGGTTCACGTGCTGGAGGCTGGGCCTGATGCGCTGGCGGGTCATGACCAGCACGCCGAAGCGGTTGATCTTCCCCACTTCCATGCGGGCCTTGTCCGCCTTGAGGCAGTCCACCAGCTTGTCCTGCACGGCACGGATATGGGACTCGCGCTTCATGTCGATGAAGTCGATGGCGATGAGGCCGGCGAGGTCGCGCAGCCGCAGCTGCCGGGCCACTTCCTCGGCGGCTTCCATGTTGGTCTTGAAGGCCATGTCCTCCACGCCATCGCCGGAGGTCTTGCCGCTGTTGACGTCGATGGCCACCAGGGCCTCGGTCTGGTCCAGCACCAGGGCGCCACCGCTGGGCAGGCCCACCTTGCGGCCGTAGACGCGGTCGATCTGCTCTTCCAGCTGATGCCGGGAGAACAGCGGCTTTTTGCCTGTGTAGTGTTTCAGCACGTCCAGGTACTGCGGCATGGTGCGCTTGAAGAAGGACTGGGCCGCCCGGAAGGTGTCCTCGTCGTCGATCTGCACCTCCTCGACATCGGCCGTGAACGTGTCGCGCAGCGTGCGGGTGACGACATCATCCTCCTGCCAGACGAGGCCCACGCCGTGGCGGTGCCTGTAGCGGTTCAGCACCTCCTTGTAGGTGTCCAGGAGGTACTCCAGGTCGCGCTGGAAGTCCTCCTTGGTGACGCCCAGGCTGGCCGTGCGGACGATGACACCGATGTCCTCGGGGATCTCGAGGGTGTCGATGAGCTGCTTGAAGTGGCGGCGCTCCTCCGTGGCCTCGATCTTCCGGCTGATGCCGTTCACGGGATTGCCGGGGGTGATCACCAGGTAGCGGCCCGCCAGGCTCACCTGGCCGGTCATCATGGCGCCCTTGGAGCCCAGTTCCTCGCGCACGGCCTGCACCAGGATCTCCTGGTCGCGCTGAAGGACGTCCTGGATGCGGGCCCGGCGGCCATCGCCGCTCAGATCCCGGGGCAGCTCGCCCAGGGGCAGGAAGCCGTTCTTCTGGCCGCCGAAGTGGACGAAGGCCGCCTGCAGGCTGGTATCCACGCGGACCACCCGGGCCTTGTAGAGGTTCCCCTTGATCTTCTCGTTGTGCAGGAATTCGACGTCGTAATCAAACAGCAGGCCGTCGACCAGGGTCGCCACGCGGATCTCTTCGGGATCCGTGGCATTGATCATCATGGTTTTCTTGGGGCTCAAGGAGGCTCCTCTGGGGGCCCAGGGTCCTGGCTGCGGCTTACGCCCGGCAGGCTCAGCGGCCTTGGGTGTGGTGATGGATTTGGGATGGTGGATCGGGAAACCGAAGGGGGCCCTGCCCTGACTTCGGCCACCCGTAGGAAAAAACAGGATGGTCGCGATCCCCGTGCGCGGGCGGTGCCTCGATCAGCACGCAGGATCTCCAAGCATTAAACCCACTTATTTGTTCGAAGGCAAGCTGGTTCGGGAATGAAGTTACAGGGATGTCACGGGCTGTAACAGGGGGATTCACCCCGGGAACCCAGAATCAAGGCTACTTAGGAGGCATCCATGAGGATCCGATTCCTGGCCCAGACCGTTCTGGCCACCCTGCTGTCCGCCCTGGCCGCCCAGGCCCAGACCGTGACCGTCATGGGCTCCACCGCGCTGGGCCCGATCCTGAAGAAGGCGGCCGAAGAGTACATGAAGGCCAACCCGGGCGTCCAGATCGCCGTCAGCGGCGGCGGCTCCATGACCGGCCTGAATCAGGTGGTCAGCGGGGGGTGCCACATCGGGATCTCCGATGTCTTCGCCACCCCGGACCAGGAGAAGGCCGGGCTCAAGAACCACAACATCGTCGTCCAGCCCTTCACCCTCATCGCGCACCCCGGCGCAGGCGTGAAGACCCTCAGCGCCCAGCAGGCCGAGCAGGTCTTCACGGGCAAGATCGGCAACTGGAAGGACGTGGGCGGCCGCGACCAGAAGATCGTCCGGGTGATTCGTCCAGAATCCTCGGGCACCCGCGCCGTGCAGAAAAAGGAGATCCTCCACGGCCAGGAATTCACCAAGGATGTGCTCATCCAGGACTCCACGGGAGCGGTGGTCACTGCCGTGGCCACCACGCCCGGGGCGGTGTCCTTCGTGGAGCTGGAACACCTGGAGAAGAACCGGGCCCGCGTCGCGGGCATCGCCTACAACGGGGTGGAATGCAGCAATGAGGCCGTGAAGTCCGGCAAGTATCCGGTCTTCTCCTACGGCCATGCCTACACCAACCCGGCCAAGCTGACGGATCCCAAGGTCAAGCAGGCCGTGGAGGCCTTCCTGGCCTTCGTCCTGAGTCCCGCGTTCCAGCAGACCTCCGTCCTCAAGGCCGGCTACCTGCCCGTGGACTACGTCAAGTCGCTGAAGACCCAGCTCTGATCCACGCATGGAGCCGCATCGCCACCCGGTGGCCCACCCACCGGGTGGCTTGCAGAAAGCCCGAGCCATGAACCAGCCCTCCGACAGCATCCTCGGCGACCCCCTGTCCATCGCGGTCCTGCCTGCCTCGACCCAGGTCAAGCCCGGTCCGTCCGATTTCCGGTTGAGCCGCCTGCACCGGCTTGCCGACCGCTGGAGCCACCTGCTCTTCCTGGGCTGCAGCCTCCTCGTGGTGGCGCTCATTGCCGGCATCCTCGTCTTCCTGTCATCCAAGGGGCTTGCGGCCTTCCTCCCGCTTTCCGGCAATACCGGCCGCACCCTGGGCTTCAGTGAGGTTTTCCTGTCCGCTGATTGGGCGCCCTCCAATGACCACTACGGCATCCTGCCCTTCATCGGGGGCTCCCTGACCGTAACAGGGCTCGCTCTATTGCTGGCCGCGCCAACGGGCATCCTGACCGGCGTCTTCATCGCGAAGCTCGCACCCTCTTGGATGCGGACCCTCATGCGGCAGGTCATGGATCTGCTGGTGGGCATTCCTTCGGTGGTCTACGGGATCTTCGGCCTGACCGTGATGCTGCCCGTCATCAGCCGGACCTGGCTCAAGGACGCTCCCGCCTCGGGTTTCGCCGTCTCGGCCATGATCCTGGCCGTGATGATCGTGCCGACCATCGTGAGCCTGTCGACGGATGCCTTCGAATCCCTGCCTCAGAACCTCGATGAGGGGGCCCAGGCCCTGGGGGCCAGCCGCTGGCAGGCGATTGCCAGCGTCCTGATCCCGGCGGCCGGCCCACGCCTCATCACGGCTGCGGTGCTGGGCCTCGGGCGGGCCATCGGCGAAGCCATGGCCGTCCAGATGGTCATCGGGAACAATCCCCAGTGGATCGCCCTTATGCGGGAATCCACCGATCGGGCCCCCTTCCTCCGCGCCCTCTTCACGCCGGCCGCGACCCTGACCACGGAACTGGTCCAGGAACTGCCCAACACGCCCGCCGGGTCCACCTGGAACAACGTGCTGTTCGCCATGGGCCTGATGCTCTACCTGCTCACGATGCTCCTGATCCTCGCCACCCGGCGGCTGGGGCGGGGGGCGGAGGCCTGATGCAGACCCGTCCCGTTCTCCGCTCCTCCACCACCGCCAAGGTGGTCGATCGCCTCATGCTCGGGCTGCTCTGGACCCTCGCCCTAGGATTCATCGCAGTCCTGCTGCTCTTCGTGGGAGCGATCCTGAAGCAGGGCTGGCCCGTCCTGAACCTGGGCTTTCTGACCAGGATGCCGGAGACCCTTGAAGCGGGCGGCGGGATCAAGCCCCAGCTCTTCAACTCCATCTACCTCGTCGTCCTGTCCCTGGGCCTGTCCCTTCCGGTGGGCCTGGGGGCGGGCATCTACATGTCCGAATATGCAGGCAGGGGAAGGGCCCTCCGGTTCTTCCGCCTCTGCATCGAAACCCTGGCGGCCACGCCATCCATCGTCCTCGCCCTGTTCGGCATGATCCTCTTCGTCCAGACCATGGGCTGGAGCTTCTCCATCCGGTCTGGCGCCCTCACCCTGGCCCTCCTCAACATCCCCGTCATCACCCGCGTCACGGAACTGAGCCTGCTCGCGGTCCCCCGGGATTTGAAGGAGGCCAGCTACGGCCTGGGCGCCACCAAGCTCCAGACCATCCTCAAAGTGTCCCTGCCCTACGCTGCGACGGGCATACTCACCGGCCTGGTGCTCACCGCCGGACGCGCCTTCGGAGAGAGCGCCATCCTCGTCTTCACTGCCGGAACCAACGTCAGCGCCCAGTTCCCGGATTTCCGGTGGACGGTTCCCGGCGAGACCCTTTCCGTGCATCTCTGGTACGTCACCTCCGACGGTACCCTGCCCGATGCCCGCGAGATTGCCGCGGGCACCGCGGCCGTGATGATCCTCGCCCTGCTGATCCTGAACCTGCTGGTCCGCTTCCTGGACCGCGCCATCCGACGGCGGACCCGCTGATGCTGAACCCAAAAACACCCGAAACCAAGCCCGTCAAGCTGTCCGTGAAAGACATGCACTTCAGCTACGGCGAAAAAAAGGTGCTGGATGGGCTCTCCCTGGACATCCATGCCGAGCGCGTCACCGCCATCATCGGCCCCAGCGGCTGCGGGAAGAGCACCTTCCTCAAGTGCTTCAACCGCATCCACGAAGTGGCCAGCGAGGTGAAGGTCGGCGGTGACATGCAGATCGACGGCATCGACATCTACCGCGGGGGCATCGATGTGGTGGACCTGCGCCGGCGCATCGGCATGGTCTTCCAGAAGCCCAACCCCTTCCCCAAGTCGATCTACGAGAACGTGGCCTACGGACCGAGGTTGTTCGGCGTGAAGGACCGGGCCGCGCTCGACGAACTGGTGGAAGACGCCCTCAGGAAGGCGGCCCTCTGGGACGAGGTGAAGGACCGCCTCAAGGAGAGCGCCACGGGCATGAGCGGCGGCCAGCAGCAGCGCCTCTGCATCGCGCGAGCGTTGGCGGTGAGCCCCGAGGTTCTGCTGATGGACGAGCCGTGCTCGGCGCTGGATCCCATCGCCACCGCGAAGATCGAGGAGCTCATCATCGAGCTCAAGGAGCACCTCACCATCGTCATCGTCACTCACAACATGCAGCAGGCGGCCCGCGTGAGCGACTACACGGCCCTGTTCTGGCTGGGGCGTCTGGTCGAGATGGACCTCACCGAGCGCATCTTCACCACGCCGAGGGAACGCATGACAGAAGACTACATCACGGGGAGGTTCGGCTGATGCGGCAGTTCGACACGGAACTGAAGGAACTCCGGGAGGGGATCATGACCATGGCGGGCATCGCCGAGGACATGATCGACCTGACCATCCAGGCCCATTCCGAGCGATCCGCCTCGAAGGCCGAGCAGGTCATGCAGCAGGATCGCCTGCTCGACGAGTGGGAACTCAGGCTGGACCAGGTGTGCATCGACCTCCTGGCCCTCCGGGCCCCGGCCGCCACGGACCTGCGGCGCATCGCCTCCAGCCTCAAGATCGTCCCGGAACTCGAGCGCATCGGCGACCACTGCTGCAACATCGCCCGCCGGGCAACCTACGTGCACCCTCCGATCCTGTCCAGCGGCTCGCTGGAACGGCTCGGTCAAGAGACCCGGGCCATGGTGCGCCAGAGCGTGGACGCCTTCGTGGGCAACGACGCCGGACTGGCTCGGATGGTCATCCAGGCCGATGATTCGGTGGATGAGCTCTATGGCTCCATCTACCGGGAGCTGCTGCGCCTCATGATGTCCGACCCGCTCTGCATCGAGCGGGCCAGCCACCTCATCCTGGTCATCAAGAACTGGGAGCGCATCGCCGACCAGGCCACCAACATCGCCGAGGAGGTGCTGTTCATCCTGGAGGGACGCAGCGCCAAGCACACCTATCTCCAGGGCGATGCGGCAGAATAGGGACCAAAGGTGACCATGCCGCGCATCCTCCTCCTCGAAGACGACATCGAAATCCGGCTGGGCCTGGAACAGCACCTCCGCCGGGAGGGCTTCAGCCTCATTCCCGTCGGCACGGGCCGCGAGGCCCTACTGGCCCTCAATGCCGGCGGGCCCAAGCTCGATGCCGCCCTGCTGGACCTCAGTCTGCCCGACATGGACGGCCTGGACGTGCTCCGCGCCATCCGGACCCATGCGACCCTTCGCGGCCTGCCGGTGCTGCTCGTGACGGCCCGCAGCGAGGAGATCGACCGGGTGCTCGGCCTCGAACTCGGAGCTGACGACTACATCTCCAAGCCTTTTTCCGTGCGGGAGCTGGCCGCGCGCCTCCGGGCGATCCTGCGCAGATCCACCCCTTTCGAGGGCATGGAGCGGGCACCCCAGCTGTCCTTCGGCCCCATCACCGTGGACCTGGACATGCACGTCGCCCGGGTGGACGGTCAGCTGGTGGAGCTGACCCGGAGGGAATTCGAGCTGCTGGCGTATTTCCTGGCCAATCCCCGGCGTGTCCTGACGCGGGAGAAGATCCTCCAGCAGGTGTGGGGCCTCGAGTACCTGGGCGAGAGCCGCACCATCGATGCCCATGTCCGCCGGGTCCGGGCCAAGATCGGCGAAGCGGCCGCGGAAGCCATCGAGACCGTGGTGGGCGTCGGCTACCGGCTGGGCGGACCCGCGGGGTCCTGAGGGGTCGCCTCCGGCTGGGGCGGCAGAATCACCCGGAAGGTGGCGCCCTCTGACGGGCGGCTCTCCACCGCGACTTCCCCCCCCATCAACCGGCACAGGTGCTTCACGATGGCCAGCCCCAGGCCCGTGCCCGGCTTGGCCTTCGCGGCCTGGGCCCGGTAGAAGCGCTCGAAGATCCGGCCCTGCTCGGCCTCGGGAATGCCCGGTCCCTGGTCTCGCACCTCCCAGACCTGGCCCTGGCTGTTGACTCGCACAGCCAGCTCGACCTGGCCGCCCACGGGGCTGAACTTCAGGGCGTTGGAGAGCAGGTTCTCCAGCACCTGGTGGAGTCGCAGGGGATCGGCCAGGAGCTTCGTCCCCTCCGGGGCATCCACCTTCAGTGCCAACTCCACCTCACAGGCCGCGGCCCGAGGCTGGAGGTCCCGCATCAGGCTCTCCAGGAAGCCCGCGAGGTCGAAGCACACCGGAGCCAGATGCAGGGCACCGCTTTCAATGCGGCTCAATTCGGACAGATCGCCCAGCAGCAGGGTGAGGCGGTCCACGGAACGCATGATGGACTGGGCGCTGGCCTGCGCAGATTCTTCCAGGCGCTCTTCCTGGAGGTTTTCGGCGGCGATCCGGATGGCGGTCACCGGTGTCTTGAGCTCATGGCTCACGTTGGAGATGAACTTCTGGCGCGTGGTCTCCAGGGCCTCCTGGTTCGTGACGTCATCCAGGGTGAGCAGCACCCCGCTCACCGATCCCAGGGGGGCGAAGGGGATGGCGCGGACCCGCAGGGTCCGCCCCGCCCGTGCCAGGCGCCATTCGCAGGAGGTCCCCCGGAAGGCCTGCTGGATCGCGTCCTGGCCGACCTGATCCCGGAACACCTCACCCACGCCCATGCCCTTGGCCAGAGGGGCGCCCAGGCCCAGGTGCCGCTGGGCGGCTGGATTGAACTGCTCCAGGTTCCCGGAAGGCCCGAAGAGCAGCACGCCCTCTTCCAGGCGCGCCATGATGCCCGGCAGCAACCGGTCCTCCCGGGCCGCCCGCTCCTTGAGATCATCGTTCTCGCGCTCCAGCGCCGACCAGGCCCTGGGCAGTTCCTCGATGCTCCGCGGCCGGGTTCCCCCGAGCAGCTGCCCCAGCGGCTCGGACAGGGGACGCACCTGCCACCGGGCCATGAGGAATACGACCAGGCCGAGGGTGCCGAGAAAGCCCAGGCTCCACAAGATGGAGGTCCCCTTGTGGACACTCATGCCCAGCCCGAAACCCAGGAAGAGCATCGAAACCAGGCAGATCAGGGCGCGCCCCAGAAAGACCGGCATTCCCGACCCATCGCCTCGCTGGGATTCATGCTGATTCATGCCCTCAGACCATACACCGCCTGAGGGGCGCCAGGCCGTGATCCCGTGAGAATTTACGCCCCAGTTACGCCCTTGGACCCGGTACAGTTGAAGGTTGAACGCTGGAGATCCCCATGTCCTTGAACGCCCTGATGCGCTGGCTCAAACCCCGGGAGATGGTCTTCTTCGACCTCCTGGAATCCGCCGCCGGCAATGCCTACCAGGCCGCCCAGCTCTTCGACCTGGAGATCCGCACCGGGGATCCCGTCCGCTTCGCCGAGCTCCGGCGCCAGATGAAGGACCTGGAGCACGCTGGAGACGACTACACCCGCGAGACCATGGACCGCCTGAACCAGACCTTCGTCACACCCATCGAGCGGGAAGACATCATGGCCCTGGCCCACGCCCTTGATGACGTGGTGGACTCGATCCATGCCGTCTGTGAGCGCCTCATCCTCTACCGGATCGCCCATGTGATGCCCGCAGTCACCGAGATCAGCTCCCTGATGGTCGAGGGCGCCGGCGAGATCCTCCACCTCATCCGCTCGCTGCGCAACATGTCCAACCAGAAGGAGATCCGGGACCGGATCCAGCGAGTCCACACCCTTGAAAACAAGGCCGATTCCATCTACCACACCGCGCTGGCCCAGATCTTCGAGGATCCCAAGGATGCCATCGAGATCATCAAGTGGAAGGAGCTCCTCAACCGCATCGAGGACGCCACGGACAAGATCGAGCTCGTGGCGAAGGTGGTGGGCTCCACCGTCATGCGCAACGCCTGAGGACATTCCATGGTCCTCGCGCTCGTCCTGATCGTCCTGCTGGCCCTGGCCTTCGACTACATCAACGGCTTCCACGACACCGCCAATGCCATCGCCACGGTGGTATCCACGGGCGTGCTCTCCGCCCGCAAGGCCATTCTGATGGCGGCTCTCCTGAATTTCGGCGGCGCGCTGCTCGGCACCCAGGTGGCCACCACCATCGCCAAGGGCATCGCAGACAGCCAATTCGTGGTTCCCGCCGTCATCGTCGCGGCGCTCCTCGCCGCCATCGCCTGGAACCTCATCACCTGGTGGTTCGGGATCCCCTCCAGTTCCAGCCACGCCCTGGTGGGCGGCCTGGCCGGCGCGGTGGTGGCCCAGGCAGGCCTGGGCGCCCTCCACACCACCAAGCTGAAGGAGGTGGCCACCTTCCTCGTCGTCTCCCCGGTGGTGGGCTTCTTCATCGCCATGCTCATCATCATCCTGCTGCTCTGGACCTGCCGGCGCATGGCCGGGCACCGGGTCAACATCGCCTTCCGCAAGCTGCAGCTCGTCTCCGCCGGTGCCATGGCCTTCACCCACGGCACCAATGATGCGCAGAAGGCCATGGGCATCATCGCCCTTGCGCTCATCACCTACGGCAAGCTCGAGGCCCACGGGGTGAAGGTGGATGTCCCCATCTGGGTGAAGCTGGCCTGCGCGACGGCCATGGGCCTCGGCACCATGTCCGGCGGCTGGAAGATCATCAAGACCATGGGCTCCAGGATCGTGAAACTCAGGCCCATCCACGGCTTCGCTGCCGAGACCTCCGCGGCCATCGTGCTCTTCACCACGGCGCACCTGGGCATCCCCGTGAGCACGACCCACGTCATCTCAGGCGCCATCATGGGCGTGGGCGCCAGCATGAATGTCTCCGCCGTCCGATGGGGCGTGGCTGGCAACATCCTGGTGGCCTGGGTCCTCACGATCCCCATCAGTGCCCTGCTGGCCGCGGCCTTCCTCAAACTGGTCACACCCTACTTCTGATCGTTTCGAAGACGTTCCCGGCAGGGCATCCTCCGGTCACGATTGAGTCGGACACTTGCCTTCCTCGCATTGCGGATGCCCGTCACCGCCTGGTTTCACCATAGTTCCGTGATGTTGGCGCGGCCGCCATGCCGCCGTCACCGCCGAGGCCGATCCTGGTCCTGAACCCAGGGAGGCACGACCATGACGATCGAGACCCTCACCCCGCATCCAGAAGGTGTGCGCTACTCCGTCCGCCCGCTGGGCAGTGCAGACTATGTCCACCTCCGTCGCCTGGAGGCCGAGATCTGGTCCGGTGATGGCGCCGGCGAGCTCTGCCCGCACTACCTGCGGCTCTGCACGGAGCTCTACCGCGACTGGTGCTTCCTGGCCTTCGACGGCGAGCGCCCCGTGGGCTACGTGCTCAACTTCGTGGCGGGCACCACGGTCTACTGCGCGACCCTGGCCGTGCACCCCGAGTATCAGAAGGGCCGGGTCAACTACCTGCTCATCCGCGCCATGGTCTCCAAGCTCCTCAATGAGAACGTCGAGGAATGCCGCTTCCTCGTGGAACCCGACAACAACGATGCCCGCAGCGTCCACAACGCCCTGGGGGCCCGCGTGGTGGAGGAGGTCCGGGACTTCTACGGCCCCGGTGACACGCGCCTCTGGTCGGCCATCACCAGGGAGGACCTCGAGCGCGTCCGGGCCCGCTACACCCGCCTGAAATTGGTCTCGTAATGAGCTGGACCGGCGTCCTCTGGCCCACCTTCGCCGTCTTGCCACGCCTGGCGACCGGCGCGGAGCCGCAGTCCGGCATGCACCGCTGGGCGCGGCGCATGGTGCCAGCCCTCGGGGTGGACCTGGAGGTCATCGGCCACCCCCGCGCCGACATCCAGCTCTGGGTATCGAACCATCTGAGCTGGGTGGACCCGGTGATTCTCATGAGCCTGCGCCCCATGGGCACCATCGCCAAGGGCGAGGTCGCCGCCTATCCCCTCATCGGCCGCTGGGCGCAGAAATCCGGCATCCACTTCGTGGACCGGGAGGACGCCACCAGCCGCGCCGCGGCCCTGGCCAGCTTTGCTTCCTCGCTCGACGCTGGCCGCGACATGCTGCTGTTCCCCGAAGGCACCACCACGCGCGGGGACCGGCTGGCGGACTTCTACGAGGGCGGGCTCCGCGCGGCCTTCGACCTGGGCCTGCCCGCGCAGCCGCTGCGGATCTCCAGCCCCGCGCCGCACTATCCCTGGACGGGCCATGAAACGCTCCTGCCCCATCTCCGTACCCTCTTCGGCACCCGCACCCGCGTTATCGTCACCGCCGAGGACACGCTCTACCCCGCCGATTTCGGCGATCCCAGCTCCTGGATCGGCGCCTTCAGGTCTGCCCTGGCCCCCCGGAGCTCCGATGTCCGCTGACACCCTCCTGCAGGGCCTTCGAACAGGACTGACCCCTTTTCTGGGCCTGCCCCTGTGCCTCGATCCCCGGCCCGCCATGGGCGTGGTGCTGGGCGCGCCCTGTGATGCGGGCGTGATCAACCGGCCAGGCGCCCGGCTGGGCCCCTGGGCCATGCGGGCCGCCTCCATGGGTGTTGGTTCCCACCCCATGCCCGAGCGGCTCCGGGATGGCCGCCCCGGTCGCGGCCACCCTGCTGCCAAGGGCTGGTTCGATGGCGGCAACATCCCCACCCTGCCCTTCTCGCTGGGGGAGGCCCTCCAAACGGTGCAGGCCACCGTGGGCGCCTGGGCCCTGGCGGGCTGCCGCACGCTGATGTTGGGCGGCGACCACTCGCTCACCCTCGGGGCCCTCCGCGCCCTGGCCCGCAAGCATGGGCCCCTGGGCCTCCTGCATCTAGACGCCCACCCCGACGCCGCGGACGGCGCGGCCTGGGGCACGGACATCCACCACGGCACCTGGCTGCGTCAGGCCCTTGAAGAAGGGCTGCTGGACCCTGAACGCGTGATGCAGGCCGGCCTCCGGGCCCCCCGCTTCGACGATGAGGAACTGGCTTTTCTGCAAAGTGTCGGAGTGCGAATGTGGACGCCGGCCGATCTGCGCGATCCGCGGCTGGCGCTCCGGCTCAAGGAGGATCTGGCCGCCATTGGGGAAGGCCCGGCCTACCTGAGCCTGGACCTGGACGCCCTCGACCCCAGCCTCGTGCCCGCTGTGGCCGAACCCGTGCCGGGCGGATTGAGCCTGGCCGAAACCCTGCGCCTCATCCACGCCGCCCGCCTGTGGCCGGAACCCTGGGTCGGCGCGGACCTCATGGAGCTGGCCCCCACGCTTGACGGCGCCGAGGCCAGTGCCCGCGTCGCCGTCCACCTCGCCCTCCACCTGCTCGCCTGAGGTCGCCATGCCGCCCACCGGTTCGCCCATCGAAGCCTTCCTCCTGCACATCGGTCCCCTGACCTGGGACGACCTGGTCACGGGCTATGATTTCGGCTTCCTCACCTCCCTGGAGATCCAGATGGCGGCCCCCGGCGAGGGCCTGGCCGTCCAGCGGCTCCGGGCCCTGGAGGGCTCCGCGCTCAAGCATTTCGAGGCGCATCTATGGGCCGCCTGCGCCGAGGCGGTGGGGAAGACCCCCCGGCCCGGCAGTTCCCGCTGGTCCCAGGCCCAGGATCGCTGGCGCGAGGCCCTCCTGCGCGAAGCGCTGGGCACCGAGACCACGGCCACCCGGCTGGCCGCCCGGGTGGAGCGGCTCTACGAACAGGTGGGCTGCCCCGAGGACATGCTGGGCATGCTGAAACCCTCCCAGGCCTGGTCCGGCACGCCCGCCACGGTGGATCCCGTCGCCGTCCAGCGCTTCCTGGACCGCCGGCGCAGCGGCATCCGACGGTTCGGAACCGCCCCCTAGGTTCATGGCACTCTGGAGGATTCCGGAGCGCCGATGGCCTTGTCAGACCCCAGGTTGGACAGTCTGCTCAGCGGAAAGGGTCCCAAGCTGGAGCCTCTGCTTCGCTGGCTGCTGGAGGCCTCCCCGGTGGCTTCCGTGGATGGCGAGGCCCGCCGCACGAGCCGCCTGCGGCGCTTGCGGGAGGCGCTGGATGAGCGGGGTCTGGTCGCCAAGCTGGCCGAGGAATGGAACCATGCCTCGGCCATCCGCCTCCTGGCGGAGACCGGCCTGCCGGACCGGACCTCTCTGCTGGGCGAGGGTTTCCTCCGCTTGGTGGATCGGATCATCCCCCGCCTCGATGCCGAGGGCGACCTCTATGCCCTGCTGGACCGGCTGGATCTGGATGAGGCCGATGCCGCCTGGATCGAGGGCTTGCCCAGAGACCTGCAGAGCACCTGGGCCAGCCTGGTGCGGCCGCCCACCGACATCTGGGTGCATGCGGCCCGGCTGCTCGCCCACCGGGCCGCCGCCGTGGGCTTGTCCAGGGACCTGCTCAGCCTGGATCCCGCCGGCAGCGATGCGGATTCCCCCTTCTTCAATCTGACCAAGGCGGTGAGGGAGCGGGGCGAGCGGCCCCAGGATCCCGAAGCCCGACTGGCATGGGAGCGGTGCCGGGCGGAATGCGCCAGGGCCCTGGACCAAGCCCAGGAGCGGATCGAGGAAAAGGGGGTGTCCACGGACCTGGTCTTCCGCCTCGAGCTTCTCCAGGCTCAATTGGAGCGCATCGCCCAGCTGCTGGCCTTCGTGCTGGGCGATGGGGATGGCCTGGCCTTCACCGCCGAGCTGGTGCGCGGGAGCGCCTCCCAGCACGGGGTCATGGCGCTGCTCCGGACCACCGTCAAGCGCCTGGCCCGGAAGGTCGTCGAACATACCGGAGAGACCGGCGAGCACTACATCGCCCGCGACCGTCGGGAATGGCGGCTCATGGGCTGGTCCGCCGCGGGGGGCGGCCTCCTCACGGCCGGAACGGCCCTGTTCAAGTACGGCTTGTCCGCCCTGCCTCTGGCGCCCCTCCTGCTGGGCCTCGCCCTCTCCTTCAACTACGCCGGAAGCTTCTGCCTCATGCAGCTGCTGGGCTTCAGCCTGGCGTCCAAGCAGCCCGCCATGACCGCCGCGGCCCTGGCCCGGGCCCTGGAAGCCGACGAAGACCAGACCCGCGAGATCGACCTCATCGCCGCCATCACCCGCACCCAGGTCATCGCCACCCTGGGCAACGTCCTCGCCGCCATGCCTGCGGCCCTGGGCATCTCCGCACTGTGGATCTGGCTGAGCGGGCACGGCCCCCTCAGCCCAGAGACCGCCCTGCACAGCCTCCACGGCAGCCACCCCTTCCATGGCTGGACCCTGGTGTTCGCGGCAGCCACGGGCGTGCTTCTGTGGCTGTCCAGCCTGGCGGCAGGCTGGGCCGCCAACTGGAGCGCCTATCGCCGCCTGCCGGAGGCCCTGGCCCAGAGCCACCGGATCCAGGCCCTGCTCGGCGGGTCCCGGGCCGCCGCCCTGGGCCGCTTCGTCCACCGCCACATCTCCGGATTCGTGGGCTATGCCGTCCTCGGCGGCCTGCTGGTCTTCGTGCCCATGGCCTTCGCCTTCGCCGGCATCCACCTGGAAGTGCGCCATGTGACGCTCCAATCCGCATCACTGGCCCTGGCCTCGGCGAGCCTCTGGGCCCAGGGCGCCCTGCCCTGGGCGGACGCGCTCTGGGGCCTGCTGGGCATTGCCCTCATCGGCACCTTGAACTTCGCGGTGTCCTTCGCCCTGGCCCTGTGGACCGCGCTGCGGGCCCGGGGGCTCAGCGGCCGCGCCAGCCGCCACCTCTGGTGGAACATCCTCCGGGCCTTCAACCGACAGCCCGGGCGATTCCTCCGTCCCCCGGTCACCGGTGCTACCCTCGATTCCCCCCACCCAGGAGACCCCCATGCGTAGCCTGCTCCTTCCCGCCCTCCTCGCCACCTCGCTGGTCGCCCAGGACAAGCCGGCCCCCGTGCGGCTGACGCCCCTGCGCGTCAGCCCCGCCGCCACGCTCTCCCAGGAGATCGGCATCAGCAAGATTGAGCTCACCTTCGCCCGCCCGGCCGTGAAGGGCCGGAAGATCTGGGGCGAGGTCGTGCCCTACGGCCAGGTCTGGCGGGCCGGTGCCAACGGCGCCACGGTGTTCACCCTCAGCCACCCGGCCAAGGTCGCCGGCAAGGATGTCCCCGCCGGAACCTATGGCTTCTTCGTGATCCCCTCCGAGAAATCCTGGACGTTGATCCTGAACCGGAAGGCCAAGCAGTGGGGCGCCTACGAGTACAAGAAGGAAGAAGACGTGATGCGATGGGAGGCCACACCCCAGGCCGCCGCCCACCAGGAGTATCTGGAATACCGGGTGCTGCCCACGGGCCTGGATGGCGCCGTGGTGGAGCTCGGCTGGGAGAAGCTGAAGGTGAGCTTCCCCGTGGCCTTCGACACCCGGGCCATCTACTGGGCCCACCTGGAGGACAAGCTGAAGCAAGCTCCGGAGACGGACTGGGTGCCCTGGTACCAGGCTGCGAAGTACTGCCAGGACCAGGCCATCGAGGCCCAGAAGGCCCTGGGGTGGATCGAGAAGAGCCTGAAGATCGGCGAGAGCTTCTGGAATCACGAGACCGCTGCGCGGATCTACAAGGACGCCAAGCGCATGCCCGAGGCGCTCACCCACCTCCAGAAGGCCATCGACCTGTCCAAGCCCGGCGGCGCCCCGAAGGAATACACCGAGAACCTGGAGAAGGAGCTGGCCGCCTGGAAGGGACTGAAGTAGTCCTCAGACGCCCTTCTTCTCCGCCCCCCAGATCACCTTGTGCAGCTGCACCTGGACGCGAACGGGCAGGCCGTCGGCCACGACCTGTTCGGCGAGCCAGGCTGGGTCCAGGCTGCCCCATACGGGACTGAACAGCACTTCCAGGCGGTCCCAGATGGCGCGCTCGGCACACCAGGACTTGGCCCAGGCGTAGTCGGACTCATTGCAGAGAACGAACTTCAGCTCGTCCTGGCCAGAGACCATGTGATCCAGGTTCGAGTCGAGCCAGCGGTGGCTTTCGCCGCTCCCCGGGGTCTTGCGATCCACGATCTTGATCACCTCCCGGGGTACCGGGGCCAGGTCGTGGCTGCCCGCGGTCTCCAGGGCCACCTCGTAGCCGAGGTCCAGCAGCGCCCGCAGCAGCTCCGGTGCCTGGGGATGGGCCAGGGGCTCGCCGCCGGTGAGCTCCACGAAGGGGGCGCTGGGACCATGGCCGGGCGGCCCGAGGCGCTGCCGCACCTCGTGGAGGAGGTCATCCAGCTCCCGCAGGGTCCCGTCGTAGAACGCGTACTCGGTGTCGCAGTAGACGCAGCGCAAGGGACAGCCGGTGAGCCGGATGAAGAGGCAGGGGCGTCCCATGCGGGCGCCCTCCCCCTGGATGCTGTGGAACACCTCGTTGACCTTGAACTTCATCGGTCCACCCAGCGCCGGCCCCCATCCTGGGTCAGGATCTCCCCGGTCAAGAAGGGGCTCTCGGCGGCGAAGCGCACGGCCCGGCAGAGGTCGGCGGGATCGCCGATGCGGTTCAGCAGGGTGCGGCTGCCCAGCCAGGCGGCATCGCTGCCCTCCTGGGGGAGCAGGACGCCCAGGGCGTGGCCCACAACCCGCACCTCGGGCGCCAGGAGCTGGGCGAGGCCCGGCACGAGGGTGGCCAGGCCGGCCTTGGCCGCGCTGTAAGGCAGCCGCTGCAACCAGGGCCGGTGGATGGATGTATCCAACACGATCTGAAGACAGGAGCCCTCCGGCATGCGCGGTGCGAGGGCCTGGGCGCAGAGGAAGGGGAAGCCCAGGTTGAGCCGCCAGGTGGCCTCCAGGCTCCCTGCCGTCCAGGTTCCAAAGGGACTCTCGGGAAAAGATCCCGCGAGAATCACGGCCCCCGAAATAACCCGGCCCTGCCTCTCCAACGTGTCCAGATCTGCCATCATGCGGGAAACCAAGTCCGGGCTCCCGGCATCCCACTGCAGCGTCTGGATCCTCCCCGTCTTCACCAAGCCTTCCACCCAGGTTTCCCCGTCCCAGGCCCCTGAACTGGTCAGCACCAGGTCGTGATCCCGGGCCAGATCTTCCGCCAAGGCCCGGCCCAGCCGCCGCCTTCCCCCGACCAGAACCCAGCAGGCCCTGCCATTCCCAGAATTCCGCTCCATCTGGGCATTCTTCCACAAAGGCTTCATGAACCCCTATCTGAAACGCATCCGGTGGCGCCTGCTGTGGATCAGCTTCGCGTGCCTGACCTTGGCCCTGGGCTCCTTCGCTCTGAACCAGTGGGTCTATGCGGGTTCCGACGACCAGTGTTCCTGGGTGGTGGAGAAAGGGAAGATCGTCATCCGGGAGATCCTGCCGGACGGCGTGGCCGAGGAAGCAGGCCTGCTCGAGGGCGACGAGTTGGTGAAGATCCAGGGGCGGGCCTATGAACCCACCCTAGAGGGCACCCTCAAGGCCCAGCGCTACATCAATGGCAAGCCCGAGGGATCCATCCTCATCTACACCGTGAAACGCCAGGGTCGGCAGATCCTCCTGCCGGTGCGCCTGGTGAAGCCCCTGGATTGGGTGCAGCTGGCTCTCCTGGCGAACGGCATCCTGGCCTGGGCCGTGGGCCTGCTCGTGGTGCTCTCCGCCCCGGAACGGAAGTCCTCGCGCCACTTCTTCTACCTGGCGGCCACGGCCCTGCTGATGTCGGGAGCGGCCATCTCCGGCAACCCCCCCACGGTCATGCTGGTGCTGGTGACGCTCATGGCCGGGGTCGCCTCGGCGCTGCTCCCCCCGCTCTGGATCCACTTCTTCCTGCGCTTCCCCTACCCTTCCGAGTGGCGGAAGCACCGTCGCCTCCTCCAGTCCGTCTACGGGACCTTCGCGCTGCTGGCCCTGGTGCAGATGATGGTCCGGTTCTGGGCCATCGCCGGCGACGGTGTCCTGAAAACGGTGGCCGGCACCCCTCCGGACGGCCTGCTGAAACTCGCGCTCACGGCCTTCGGGTTTGTAGCCACCCCCCTCTACATTACGGCCGCCCTCACCGGGCTTGGCTTCTTCATTTCGGGGGCCTTCAAGGCGCCTGAACGGCTCCGGAAGGCCCTGCTGCCCTCGCTGATCGTGACGGCGGCCATCTGCCTCGATCTGCTGGCCTGGACCGTCCTCCAGGCCAAGTACGGGCACAGCCTCCTCTTCCGCCGGCAGATCTTCATCTTCATGCTGCCGGCCCCGCTCATCCCCATCAGCTTCGCCTACGCCATCTTCCGCCATGGGCTCTTCGACGTGCAGAAGGTCCTGCTGCGCTGGGTGAGCTACATGGCCATCCTGGCCCTCACGGTGGCCGCCTACCTTGGTGGGCTGGCCTGGGCCTTCTCCCATCTCTCCGCCATCCCCCCGGGCTGGGCGGGGGCCCTCATCGGCATCCTCGCCCTGCCCCTGGGCTGGGCCCTGCGGCGCCTGCTGAGGGGCATCCGGCGCCGCTTCCGGCGGGACTTCTCCAGCACCCGCGACATCGCCCTCAGCGCCATCCGCGAGCCCCGGAAGCGCTTCAGCGAGGAGTCGCTGCTCAAGTCCCTCCGCCGCGCCCTCGGGGAGGCCTTCCAGCCCCACCTCCTCGAGATCCTGCCCGTCGAGGATCGCTCGATCCTGCTGCCCGCCGCCGAGGCCTCGGACCGGGAAGACCGCCGCGTCTACTTCCCCCCCCAGCCGCTCCGGATCCCCCCGGGGCTCCTCCGCCTGGCGCGGGAGAACCGTGAGCTGGTACTGGGCCTCGGCAGCGAGGAGGCGGACTGGATCCGCGACCAGGGCGGCATGCTGCGGGCCCATGTGGACGCCCTCGAAGCCCAGCTGCTGCTGCTCATCCTCGCTGGTGACACCCCCCACAGCGTCGTGCTCCTGGGCGGGAAGTACGCTGAGCTGAACTATGGCCGCGAGGACCGCGAGCTGCTCCGTGAGGTGGCCCTGGCCGCGGGCCAGGTGCTTGAGACAGCCGTGATGCACCAGCGCCTGGTGGCGCAGGAGCGACTGAGCCAGGAGCTGGAAACGGCCCGGCGCATCCAGGAGGGACTGGTCACTTCTCAGGTGCCGCCCATCCCCGGCTTCCACGTGGCCCTGCGCCTGGAGCCGGCCCTGGAGACGGGCGGCGATCTGCTCTTCGTCAAGCGCCGCCCCAGCGGCACCTGGTTGGCCGCGGTCGGCGATGTCTGTGGCAAGGGCCTCGCCGCGGCCCTCTACATGGCCCAGGCCACGGCCCTGCTCGAGCAGGCCGCCCAGACGGAAAACCAGAAGCTGGAGGAGATCCTCTGCTCCCTGGATCTCACCCTGAGGCAGCTGCTCGGCCACCGGGGCTTCCTCACCCTCATCCTCCTGGAGTGGGACGAGGCGGGAAACTACCGCCTCGCCCGGGCCGGACACCCCGGGGCCCTGGTCCTGGAGGAACCCTCCGGAGAGAGGCCCCGGGAGGTGGCCCCCCATGGGCGCGGGCTGGGCCTTCGGCCCGCGGGACCGGGCGATTGGCAGGTGATCGAAGGCGTGCTCCCGCCCAAGGGCTGGATGGTGCTCTACAGCGATGGGTTGTCGGAAGCCATGAACCGGGAGGGGGAGCTCTACGGGCTGGACCGGCTCAGCTCCCAGCTGCGCCGCCTCTGGGGCACCGGCAGCCCGCGCGCCGCCTGCGAGGCGGTCTTCCACGACGTCGCCGCCTTCGATACCCAGAACCGCGACGACCGGACTCTGTTTATCCTAGGGAGGGAGGCCTGATGAAGCGCTCTTCTCTCCGATGGATCATCCCGACCTTCCTGGCCCTCCAGCTTGGGCTGCTCTGGATCCACGGCGCCCAGCTCCACCGCCAGAATCAGGTGCTGCAGGGGCTGCGCGAAGACATCCAGGCCCTCACGGAATCCATCGAGAACGGGCAGTCGCCGGCGGGCTTCCAAGACGAGGGTGAGGCCGTCCCGGCGAGTTTTGGTCCGCCAACCGCTCCACCCAAGAAAGTGGCCGTCCTGGGCGCGGAAGAAGAACAGGAGTCCGCGGCCAAGGAGCTCAAGGCCACCCGCGAATCCGCAGACAAGGCCGTGAAAGAGGCTCGGGAGGCCCAGTCCAAGCTGTCCATTGAAGAGAACGCCCGCAAGGCGGAAGAGGCGCGGAAAGTCCAAGCCGCGACCCGCTCCTGGCAGGGCTGGGTCTGGGGCGCCGTCGGCCTGGTCGCCCTGGCGCTCGTGGGGCGCTCGGTGATCCGCCGGCGCGCCTGATGTCGCTGCTCGACTACCTCCGCGAGGACCCGGACTGCAGGAACCTGGCGGAAGGGGCTGTGCATGCCGTGGCTCCCGCCCTGGACGACCCGGATCCCGACCAGGTGTCCATGCAGCTCAACGAGTGGGCCTTCATCCTGGCAGGGCGCATGCCCCTGCCCTGGAACACCCACCGAGCCATCGATGCCCTGAACCACCTGCTCTTCGAGGAGCTGGGCTTCGACGGGGACCGCGAGACCTACGACGACCCCCTCAATGCCCTGCTGCCCGCGGTCATCGCCCGGCGGAAGGGCCTACCCATCTCCCTCTCGATCCTGTGGGTGGACCTGGCCCGCCGCATGGGCTTCGATGCCGTGGGCGTGGGACTGCCCGGGCACTACATCGCGGCTCTCCGGACGGATTTCGGCCTGCTCTGCTTCGACCCTTTCCACAAGGGCCGTGCCGTGGGCGAGGAACGCGGCGCCGAGCTGGTGCAGTCGGCCACGGCAGGCCGGGTGGCCTTCCATCGGGACATGCTCCGCCCCGCCACCCACCGTGCGACCTTGATCCGGCTGGTGCGGAACCTCCACCTGCGGTTCATGCATGCCGAGGACTGGGATGAGGCGCTCTGGACGGCCACTCATCTCATCCTGCTCGACCCCTCGAATCCCAGGACCCACAAGGAACGGGCCTTCATCCACCTGCAGCGGGACGAGACGGCCCCGGCCCTTCTGGATCTGAGGGAGGCCCTGCGCCTGAGCCCCGACCCCGATCCCGAGATCCGGGCCTGGCTGGCCCAGATCGAACAAACCTGAGGAACGCCGGCCCGCCTGGGGGCATCCTTCAGGCATGCGATCCACGACTCCCTGGCCTCTGACAATCCTCCTGGCGGTGGCGGCCTTGGGATGCTCCCACCCCAAGTTCACCTATGACGTGGACCCTGCCTTCCGTTCCGGATCCTACGCGACCATGGCGCCCGATCCAAGGAAGGACCGAATCCTCATTCGCGAGGGGATGCGGCCCCTGAATCCCGCGGCGCACCTCCAGGCCGTGCAGGCCGAGCTGGCCGACCGGAAGTACCAGCCCGTTCCGCCAGCCGAGGCCGATCTGTGGGTGGCTGTCTATGTCCTGACCGGTGGCCGGCCGGAAGCCGGTGGAAGCCATGCAGGCAAGGGCTCCCACCGGTCCGGGGGCGGCGAAGGCCATCGCGGAGGAGGCCGGGGTGGTCCGGACGGCGGAGGCGAGGCCGCCCCCGATCGTGAGGGGGGTTCCAGGGGAACCTTTGCCGTGATCGTGCAGATTCAGGACCGGCGTTCCGGCCTGACCGTCTGGCAGGGTGAGGCGAACCTGGACCACCGGGAGCAGGGCCCCGATGGCCGTCCCCTGAGCATCGAAGCGGCCGTGCACCAGCTGCTGCGACCGTTCCCGGCCCGGCCCTGAACAGGAAGCGGGGGCCACCGGCCCCCGCTTCGGGAAGATCGACGATCGGTTTTTTACTTCTGCTGCGCCTCGACGACAGTGAGCGCCGTGAGGTGGATGATGTCGTTCAGATCGCTGTGCCGCTGCAGGACGTGCACCGGCGCGGCCATGCCGCAGGTGATGGGGCCGATCACCTCGGCGCCTGCCAGCCGCTGCACCAGCTTGTAGCCGATGTTGCCGCTGGTGAGGTCGGGGAAGATCAACACGTTCGGTCCACCCGGCAGGTCCACCCAGGGGTAATTCTCGGCCAGGATGCCTTCGCCGAGCGCCGTATCGGCCTGCATTTCGCCGTCGCACTTCAGCTCGGGACGGGTCGCCTTCACGATCTCGACGGCCTTCTGGACCTTGCGGACCAGCGGGTGCTCGACGCTGCCGAAGCTGGAGAAGCTCAGCATGGCCACCTTGGGCTCCATGTTGAAGGTGTCCTTTACCAGGTCCGAGGTGAGCATGGCGATCTCGGCCAGCTCCTCGCCCGTGGGCTCGATGTTCATGGTCGTGTCGGAGAAGAACAGCACGCGGTTCTTCAGCACCATGGTGTAGACGCCGCAGACCTTCTTCACGCCCTTGCGGGTGCCGATGACTTCCAGGCAGGGCCGGATGGTCTCGGGGTAGTACATCGTCAGGCCGGCGATGAGTCCATCGGCCTTGCCCAGGCGGCACATCATGGCGCCGAAGTAGATGCGGCGGCGGATCTGGCGCTTGGCCTCTGTGCGGGTGACGCCGCGGCGCTTGCGCAGGTCGTAGAACGCGTCCTCGGCCTCCTGGCGCCAGGCCACGGTGCCGGGATCGAGGATCTCGATGCCCTCGAGGCCGATGCCGTGATCGGCGGCCATGGCCTTGATCTTGGCGGGCTCGCCCAGCAGGATCGGAACGCAGATGCCCTCGTCCACCATCTGGGAGACGGCCTGGAGGATCAGCGGGTGGTCGCCTTCAGGAAAGACCACGCGCTTGGGGTTCTCCTTGGCGCGGTGGACCACGCTGCGGATCACGTCCTTGCTGCGGCCCTGGAGGCCTTCGAGGCGCTCGATGTAGGCCTTCATGTCAGCGATGGGCTTCCGGGCTACGCCCGTATCCATGGCCGCCTGGGCCACGGCCGGAGCCACCCACAGCAGCACGCGGGGATCGAAGGGCTTGGGGATGATGTACTCGGGGCCGAAGCTGAACTTCTGGCCGGCATAGGCCCGCGACACGCTTTCAGGGACTTCCTGGCGAGCCAGGGCCGCCAGGGCCTTGGCGGCGGCGATCTTCATGGGCTCGTTGATCTCGCTGGCACGCACATCGAGGGCGCCGCGGAAGATGAAGGGGAAGCCCAGGACGTTGTTCACCTGGTTCGGGTAGTCGCTGCGGCCCGTGGCCAGGATGATGTCATTGCGGGTGGCCATGGCGGTGGGGTAGTCGATTTCCGGATCGGGGTTGGCCAGGGCGAAGACGATGGGCTGCTTCGCCATGCTCAGCAGCATCTCCGGGGTCAGGGCACCCTTGCTGGAGCAGCCCACGAAGACGTCGGCATCCTTGATGGTGTCGGCCAGGGTGCGCCACTCGCTGGGCTTGGCGAACTTGTCCTTGTACTTGTTCATGCCCTCGGTGCGACCGGTGTAGACCAGGCCCTTGGTGTCGCAGAGCCAGAGGTTCTCCAGCTTCACGCCGGCCTCGATCATCATGTTCGCGCAGGCGATGGCGGAGGCGCCGGCGCCGCTGAACACCACCTTCATGTCGGGCATCTTCTTGCCGGTGATCTCGCAGGCGTTCATCAGCGCGGCGGTGCTGATGATGGCGGTGCCATGCTGGTCGTCATGGAAGACGGGGATGTTCATCTCCTTCTTCAGACGGGTCTCGATCTCGAAGCACTCGGGGGCCTTGATGTCTTCCAGGTTGATGCCGCCGAAGGTGGGTTCCAGGGCGCGGGCCACCTGGCAGAAGCGGTCGATGTCGGTCTCGTCGACTTCGATGTCGAACACATCGATGTCGGCGAAGCGCTTGAAGAGCACGCCCTTGCCTTCCATGACGGGCTTGCCGCCCAGGGCGCCGAGGTTGCCCAGGCCCAGCACGGCGGTGCCGTTGGAGAGCACGGCCACCAGGTTGCCCTTGGCGGTGTACTCGTAGGCCATCTCAGGGTCCTTCTCGATGGCCAGGCAGGGTTCCGCCACACCGGGAGAATAGGCCAGGGAGAGGTCGCGGGCGGTGGAGCAGGGCTTCGTGGCGATGACCTCGATCTTCCCCTTCCGTCCCATCGAATGGTAATCGAGGGCTTCCTGTTTCTTCATGGCCACACTCCTTGGAATTGAGTGCCCTGTCTGTGGGCTGAATGCCCCCAGCTTACACCTCGCATCACGCGATCTTTCCTGGAAGGTCATCAATCGGCCTCTTTGTTGCGCCGATCACATGGAATGCTTTCAAAACTTCCAGAAGCCCGTGCGCCGGCGTAGGCTCCTCCTGGAGGTCCCCATGCGCGCCCTGGCCCTGCTGCTGCCTTGCCTTATTGCCCTGCCCATCCTCGCCCAGAAGGCCAAACCGGCCCCCACCAAGGCCGAACCAGCCAAGGAACCCAAGGTGAATTGGGACGGCGAATGGACCCTGCACGCTTCACAAAGCGACAAGATCGACGAGCAGATCGAAACCCACCTCAAGGACCTGAACTTCGGACTCCGGCTGCTCTGGAAGAAGAAGCTCCAGTCCGCCTGCAAGAGCTTCGGCCAGCTCGACATCCTGGCCGGCAGCACCTTTTCCGTGACCCTGGATAAGGAACGCTCCATCGATACGCCTTTCGACGGCACCGAGGAGGCCTGGAAGCGCAGCGATGGCGAGGCCTTCAAGGTCTCGCTCAGCGGCCAGGGGCCGACCCTCACCCAGACCCTCACAGGGGAGGGCTACACCCTGAAGCACGTCTACTCGATGCGGAAGGACGGTGCTTCCCTGGCCCTGCAGGTGACCTACACCCACCCGAAACTGGACAATCCGTTTTCGTACAAGCTCGTCTACAAGCGCAAGGAGTAACCGGGGCCTGGGGCACACTGGAAAGATGCGCCAGCTCGCCCCGCCCCCCTTGCCCTGCCGCCCCCCCTGGTGGGCGGCCTCGGGCCACCTGCAGACGATCCTGGGCAACTACCTGCCGGGGGAGCCGCCCAGCCACCCTTCCGAACCCCTGCGCATCGCCCTGCCAGACGGGGATCAGCTGGCCGTGCGCCACTACCGCGGCGAACGGCCGGTCCTGACGCTGGTCTTCCATGGCCTGGGGGGAGACGACCAGGCCCACTACGTGCGGCGGACGGTGGCTCTGGCACGCCGCCTGGGCCACCATGTGTGGACCGTCAACCACCGGGGTTGCGGCGAGGGCCGTGGCTTGGCCCGGAAGCCCTACCACAGCGGCTCCGGCGATGATCTGGGCGCCGCCTTCGCTGCGGCGCGGGAACGGCACCCGGAGCTGCGCCAGTTGGCCATCGGCTACTCCCTCTCCGCCAACGCCCTGCTGCTGAACCTGGGCGGGGGCCTGCCTCAACCAGCAGCGGCCCCCGATGCCGCCATCGCGGTGAATCCGCCCGTGGATCTGGGCGCCTGCGCCGAGTCCATCCACGGAGGCCTCAGCCGCCTCTACGAGCTCCGCTTCATCCGGCGCTGCCGCAGCGCCATCCGGCAGCGGCTGGAGGACGGGCTGATCCCGGACGCCTACCGCACCTGGCCCCTCATGAGCCTCCGCGAGTTCGACGAGGCCTATACGACGAAGGCCGGCGGCTTCATCGATGCGGATGACTACTACGCCCGGTGCTCGGCCCGGCACCACCTGTCGAAGATCACGGTGCCCACCGTGCTCCTCATGGCCAAGGACGACCCCTTCATCCCATGGCGGCACGCCGTTGAATCGAAGCCTTCCTCCCGGGTGTATCTCCACCTCGAAGACCATGGCGGCCACATGGGCTACCTCAGCCGGGACCTGCCAGGACACCGGTGGCTTCCCTACGCGATCGAGCACTACGCCAGGCAGCTCCTGGACTAGCCCCGGGCCCGCCGGCCTACCCGGTCACCAGGTCTCCACCAGCATCAGGTTCCCCTCCCGGCCCGCACCCTGGATCCAGATCGCGGAGGCCCCCTGCGGACAGAGCCGGATCTGGGGGAGGGCGCAGACCGCCTGGGAGGCGGGAGCCAGCGTGAAGGTCTCGCCCCAGGAACCGTGCCGCAGCCGGGCGGAGACCCAGTGCCCTTCGGCCCCGTGGTGCACAGCGATCAGGCCGGCCCGGCCTTCCGGCCCCAGGGCCAAGTCGAATTCCCGGACGGGATCGTGCCCCAGTTCCAGGCACTCCACCCCGCTTTCCCAGCCCTCTCGCGTGAAGGCCTTGGTGATCAGGCGCGAGGCGCCATGTCCCTCCGCCTGGCACCAGGCCGCCAGCGCCTCGCCGGCCCCCGTCATCACAAGCCTGGGATGGGTGTGGGTCTGGGCCGTGCTGAGGACTTCGGGCGCACCCCACTCGCAGCGTTGGCCATCGTAGTAGCTGGCTTCCAGGCTGCTGCGCTGGCCCCTGGGCGCATGGATCCAGACGGCCAGGGCGTTCCCCAGGTCGTCCATGACCACCTGGTGGTGGCGGGTGGCATGATCCACCACCGGCACGGGCCGGTCGGACCAGATGCGGTCCGAGGGCCAGTAATGGCTGGCCACGAGCCCTTCCTGGCCCCCGCCTTCGGTTTCCCAGAGCACCATGGCGTGCTCGCGGTGGTTCGCGGCGAGGCGTGGTTCCACCAACGCGGCGCTGGGAATGGCCAGGGTCGTGGGAGCCTGCTCCCAGACTTGGCCTCGGGTGTCGAAGGACTGCGCCATCACCTCGGCGCGCCCATCCGCTTCCAGGAGCCACACCACTAGGGCATTGCCCCGCCGGTCCACCGCCGCCTGGAGGTGGTGGACCCGTCCCGAAGTCCGGAACAGGACATGGGCTCCCCCCTCCTCACCACCCAGGATCTTGCCCAGGATCTGCCGTTCCTCCCCGACCAGGGCCTGCCACAGGGCCAGTCCCCGCCCTTCGGGATTCAGGAGGATCCGCGGGGTGGTCCCCGCGCCCAGTGGGAGCCGCACCAGGGCCGGGGCGGAGTGGGGACCAATGGGCATGGTCCAGAGACGGCCGCCGCTCTCCCACAAGGCCGCGCCGAGCCCATGCCCATCCAGGGCCAGGCAGGCTTCCCCCAGGCTGCCCCGATCCAGCGCGACGGGCGTGCGCCAGGGCGTCAGCACCCTGGACCTGCCCGGGCGGAGGCTTTGAGCAAGGCGCCTCAGGCTTTCCATGGCCATGACATTCCCCTTCCGCCGGCTTCTTCAGAAGATCTTCCAGGTGAAGTATCCCAGCTGGCCATGTCCCAGAAAACCCCAAACGCAATCGTTTCGAGGATTGCACTAGGCAATTACCGTTCAGGCCTCTTGAACCCCCGGGTTTCCCTGAGTTCCGCCACCAGGCCGGGCAGCAGGTCCAGGGTCCGGTCCACTTCTGCCGCCGTGCTGCCCCGCCCCAGGCTGAACCGGACGGTGCCAGAGGCATAAGCGACCGGTACCTCCATGGCGCGGAGCACGTGGCTGGGCTCGCGCATCCCCGTGCTGCAGGCGCTGCCGGTGGACACGCAGATGCCGTGCTCGCCCAGCCTGAGCTGGAGGGCTTCGCCTTCGAGACCCGCGAAGCCCACCAAGCTGGTGTTGGGCAGGCGCGGGGCGAGGGCGCCGTGGATGCGAACCTCTGGGATCTCGGACCGCAGCCGGGCCTCCAACCCGTCCCGCAGCCGGCGGACCTCTTCCATGTGCCGCAGACCAAGTCGAGCCGATTCGGCCGCCTTGCCGAGCCCCACGATTCCCGGCACATTTTCGGTGCCACCCCGCCTTCCTCGTTCCTGGGACCCGCCCAGCATCAGCGGCTTCAGGCGCACGCCCCGGCGGATCATGAGCAGGCCGGTGCCCTTGGGACCGTGGAACTTGTGGCCGCTCAGGCAGAGCAGATCCGCGCCCCAGGCCACCGCATCCACCGGGACCTTCCCGGCGGCCTGGGTGGCATCCACCAGGAAGAGCGCCCCCTTGGCCTGGGCGAGGCGGGCCGCCTCAGCCACGGGAAACAGCACGCCAGTCTCGTTGTTGGCGGCCATGACGGCCACCAGGGCGGTATCCGGCCGCACGGCGGCCTCGAGGGCACCGAGATCGAGGCGCCCCTCCCCATCGACGCCCACATCCGTGACCGCCCCGCCCTGCCCCTTCCACCAGGCCACCAGGGCCCGCAGCGCGGGATGCTCCACGGCGGTGGTGACCAGGTGCCGCTTCGCAGGAAAGGCCTCCCAGGCCCCCTTCACGGCGTGGTTCAGGCTCTCGGTGCCGCCGCTGGTGAAGACGACCTCCGCGGGCGTGCAGCCCACCAGGGTGGCCACCTGCTCCCGCGCCGCCACCACCGCGCCATCCGACAGGTGGCCCAGCGCATAGGCCGCACTGGCATTGCCGAAGCGCTCCGTGAACCAGGGACGCATGGCCTCGAAAGCCTCGGGATCGAGGGCTGTCGTGGCGTTGTGGTCGAGGTAGATCATTTTCATATGGCCATCATGGCGCTGGAGCTCGTTCCGGGCTCAAGGGACGTTAGGAGAAATCTCAACCTTGATCGTGTGAAAGATTTTGGCGGCGAGACCTCTGGCCTGGGCTTCCCAGTCGCTGCCATAGCGAGGTCCTGTGTTGCTGATGAAAGTGAACTTCACCATCAGTCGGTGATCACCATCCAGAGCCGTGGTGGCCAGGAAATCACTGCGGTTGGCCTTTTCTCCGCGAAAACAGATCTGGTACCAATCTCGCCCGCCCTGTTCAACCCAGTTACCGGGGAGGATCGAAATGGCTGGATCGATGAACCGTCCATGTTTGATCCTTTCGTTGTTTGATTCGTGAGTGCTGATTAAGAACCGCTCCATAACGGCCTTTTCACGAAGGTCCCCTGGTGGTTCAGGCACCTGATGCACTGAGATGCGGAGGTGCAGGGAACCGTGAACACCCTGCCAAAACCACCGCTTGTAAGCCCAATACAGAGAGGCCAATTCGTACCCGAAGACTTTGGATGTCGGTGGAATGCGGAGATCGGTGAAGGGCCAGACTCCCACAACGGAGTGATCCGGGTCTGGAACGATGAAATTCGGGTCAAGACCACCTGGCACCTCGAGATGGAGTTTGGCTGTCGAACTTGCACCCCTAATCGTGAGGAGATGTTTTGACCAGGCCTTTGTTTCCGGCCCCCAGGCATGGGTCTGTGCGGCACACAGGCCGGCTGAGAAACCAATAACCAACTTGATGAGCCACCTGAGTACCTGTCTGACCTCCGGCATTGCCCTGGCTATCGGTAACGGTAGAAACATGCCAAGGCCTCCTTTCGCTGCCCCAAGTCGGGCGCCTTCCCTTGGAAGCTCTTCCCAGCGCCGCCGCCCTTGGCGCCCAGGATCGCCGCCACGGCCTTCCCGGCGGCGGGGATGTCCAGTGTGGAGCCCTCCCCTCCGCTCAAGAGAAAGATCCCCTGCCCACCCAGATCGGCGGTGAGGAAGACGGCCTTGGCGGAATCGATGGCGAGGATGCCCCGGGCCAGTTTCTGCAGAAAGGCCATGTCCCGGCCTTCGACATGGGCCTCCACGAAGGCGCCCGGCTGCGCGCCGAGCGCGGTGGCCTGGAACTCCGCCAGCTCTTCCTCCAGCTTGCGGCCGCGGCGCTCCAGGGCCAACAGCTGCTCCAGCTTGATCTGGAGGGCGGCGACGAGGTCTTCATCCGGCGCACCCAGCAGGGCGCGCAGCTCCGCATTGCGGGTTTCATGAGCGCCCAGGCGCTGCCGGGCCCGCCCTCCGGCCACATAGAACAGGCGCGTGCCGCCCCGGATGGGCTCCGTGCCCAGCAGCTTGAGGACCTCGATCTCGCCCGTATGGCGCAGGTGGGTGCCGCCACAGGTGTTCAGGTCCACACCCGCGATCTGCACCAGACGGATGTCGCCAATGTGGCCCTCAGGAAGCCCACGCGAGCGCACGGCCTCCTGGCCGTAGGCCTCGGCGGTCACCCAGCGGGCTGTGATCTCGCGCCGGGCGCGGATCTCGGCGGCCACGGCCTCTTCCAGTCGCTCCAGGTCACGGGGCGAGATGGCCTGGGCCGTGAGCTCGATGTCACAAACCGAGGCCCCCAGGTGGAAGGCCGTGGTCTCCCACTTGAATTGGTCCTGTGCCACGGCCGTGAGCAGATGCTGGCCCGTGTGCTGCTGCATGTGGTCGAAGCGGCGAACCCAGTCGAGATGCAGGGATGCCGGGCCTGGGCTCAGGGGCGAATCCAAGTAGTGCCGGATCTCGCCCCCGCGCTTCTGGACCTCCACCACGGCAATGCCGTTCAAGGTGCCCAGATCGCAGGGCTGGCCGCCGCCTTCGGGGTAGAAGACCGTGTCCTCGAGGATGGCGAAGGGCCGTCCCTTCTCGTCACCGAGCTGCAAGACGCGGGTCTCCAGCGAGGTGGCGAAAGGATCGGTTTCATAGGCGGGCAGTTTGGGCATGCGGGGAGCCTAGCACAGCCGGGCTGATAGGCTGGAGCGGTCGCCATGTCCCACGTCCCCCTGCCCGAACGCCACCGCCCAGCCACCCTCGATGAGGTGGTTGGCCAGTCACACCTCCTGGGCCCCAAGGGCGCGCTGACGCGGCTCACGGCAGGAGGCCGCCTGCCCTCCATGGTGCTGTGGGGCCCGCCCGGCACGGGCAAGACCACCTTGGCCCGCATCCTGGCGGAGGCCACGGGCCACGGCTTCATCGAGTTTTCGGGCGTCAGCGGCAGCGCCGCAGAGCTGAAGAAATTCCTGGCGGACAGCCGAGAGATGCCGCTATTCCGCAGCGTACCTCCGGTGGTGTTCCTGGACGAGATCCATCGCTTCAACCGGGCCCAGCAGGACATCCTGCTGCCCTACCTCGAGCGCGGCGAAGCCATCCTCATCGGCGCCACCACCGAGAACCCGGCCTTCTACCTGAACCCCGCGCTGCGGAGCCGCTGTCAGCTCATCGCCCTGAAAGCTCTGGAGCCCGCCCACATCCTGGTCGTCCTCAAGCGGGCCTGGGCCAAGGAGCGCGGCGCCGAAGCCGAACCGGCGCTGGTCTTCGAATGGCTCTCGAACTGGGCCGGCGGCGACCTGCGCTCGGCGCTGTCGGGCCTGGAGACCTGGCTGGAGATGCCCGAGCCGGACCTGGAGTCCCTGCAGGGGGCCCTGGGCGGGCGCATGATGTTCGACCGCGCCGATGGCCACTACGACCTGGCCAGCGCCTTCCAGAAGAGCCTGCGGGGCTCCGATGCAAACGCGGCCCTGTACTACCTGAGCCGCATGATCCGTGGCGGCGAGGACCCCCGCTTCATTGCCCGGCGCCTCATGGTCTGCGCCGCGGAGGATGTGGGCAACGCCGACCCCCAGGCCTTCCTCCTCTGCGAAGCCGCCAGCCGCGCCGTGGAGCAGATCGGCTGGCCCGAGGCCCGCATCCCCCTGGCCCAGGCCATCATCTACGTGGCCAACGCACCCAAGAGCAACGCCACCATCCTGGCCGTGGATGCGGCCCTGGCCGCTGATGACGCACCGATCCCCGAGGCCATCCGCGACGCCCACACGGCCACGGCCCGCAAGGCGGGGCGCGGCGCGGGGTACCACTACTCCCACGACGACTACGACCGCGAGCAGACCTTCCTGCCGGACAAGCTGCGCGGCACGGCCTTCTACGAGCCAAAACGGCCCCAGGAACGCAGCTGGCGGGATCGCCAGGAGCCGGATGCCGCGGCCCTGGGCACCCTCTGGTGGGCCTGGGTGGAGGCCCATCCCGAGGGTGGCGAGCTGCCGCTGGAGGCCTGGAGCGAGGCGCTGGCCTGCAGCCGGGAGGCCCTGGCCCGGGCCCTGGGCAAGCTGGCCTCGGGGCGCTTCACGCTCCTGCGCAGGCTCGACGCGAAACCCATCGCCTAGTCGTCGCTGCTCCAGCCCAGGAGGCTGACGCCGTAGCGCTGGCCCCGGACGAAGAGCGGCACGGTCAGCACCGTGATGATGGCCCCGGTGTCCCGGGCATAGGTCTGCACCAGGAACTCCTGGTGGCCAGCGGCCGTCTCGCTGAGATCGGCCACCCGCTGGAAGGCGGCCCGGTCGGCCCGATCCGGCAGGGCCTCGGCCGCTTCGCCCAGCCCATGCCGCGCCCCGCGGACCAGCACCCGGTTGTCCGTGAAGAAGCGCTTCGCCCGGTTGCCGGCCAGATCCTTGTCCGGTTTGCCGGTCCAGTCCTTCGTGAAAGCCTTGTTGTGCGAAGGCCCGTAGGTGTTCAGGTCGATGATCAGGGCGAAGGTCAGCCGCGGCTCCTGCTCCAGGACGCGATCAAAGGCCTTCTGCAGGGCCAGGTCCACCAGGCCGTCGTAGGCCGTGCGGAACTTCGGCGGCGTGAATCCTTCCGGGGGTACATGCAGGACATTGAAGAAGCGGGACAGGGTCTGGACCTCGGCCCCCCGGATCTCGGTGTAATCCAGCGCCAGCAGTTGCTCGGGTCGGATACGCCCCTCCCGGACCGGCCCCTCGAGGATCTCAGAGCTTGTCACGGCGAGATCCCGCGCCAGGCCCAGGGCGCGATGGAAAAGGGAGCCCGTGTCGTAGGCCGCGAGATGACGGTGGCCGGCCTCCGTGAGGGAGGTCACGGCGAAGGCGTCTTGAGCCACGGCCTCGGCTGCGGACTTCAGGGTGTCCGTGGAGTCCAGAAGCCGCCCCGAAGCCGCCACCAGGCTTTCGGCCGCCTCCTGCTCCTTGGTGGCCGTCCCTGCGAGGCTGGACACGCTTCCGGCCGTGGATTCCGCCAGATCCGCGATCTCCGACAGGCGCTGCTCGACCGCTTCGACCTGGTCGCGCGTCGTGGCAGCCAGTCCCAGGCTCTGCTCCATGGCCTCTCGGGCCGGATCCAGGTCCTTCCGAATGGCCTCCAGCAGCGCGGCGATCTCCTGGGTCTGGAGCGAGGTCCGGTCCGCCAGCTTCCGGACCTCCTCGGCCACCACGGCGAAGCCCCGCCCGGCGGCGCCGGCGTGGGCCGCCTCGATGGCCGCGTTGAGGCTGAGCATGCCCGTGCGGTCCGCGATCTCGCCAATGACCTGGGAGACCTCATTGACCTTCAGGATGTGGCCCAGCAGCGACTCCATGCGCTCGGAAGTCACCGTCGTCTGCTGCTGGAGGTGCCGGACCGTGGCCACGGCCTGGTCACTCTCCTGGCGGCCCAGCTTTGTCTGGTCCGCCATGCGGCGGGTGGACTCGGCCGCCTCCTCGGTGGCGATGGCCGAGAGGGAGATGTTGCCCCCGAGGTTGTCCAGGGTCTCCTGCATGGAGCGGTTGCTGGCGAGGATCTGATCAATCTCCCGCGCCAGGGTCTGCACCCGCACCGAGGTCCTCGCGGCGCCGGCAGCAGACTTGTTGATCACCCTTTCCAGACCGACGAGATCCTGGTAGAGCCGGTCCGAATCGCCTGCTGTGAAGCCATCCAAAGCGGGTCTCGGTTCGGACTCGGACATGCTTGGCCTTTCGGTTGCCATCACTATCGGCGGGTTCGCTCCGATCTGAAGTTCAGTCCAGGTGGCCCATGCGACCCTGCTGGTAGTCCAGGACCGCCTGTTCGAGCTCCTCCCGGGTGTTCATCACGAAGGGGCCGTAGTGGGCAATGGGCTCACCGATGGGTTCGCCCGCCAGCAGCATGAGGCTCACCGGCGTGATGGCCTCCAGGGCCAGGGATTCGCCGGTCCCCAGCAAGGCCACGGTGTCCGCGGGCACCTCGGTGCCCTCCAGGCGGACGGAGCCGTGCAGGGGCACCACCGCCGCAGTCCAACCCTCGGGAACGGCCTGCTGGAAGCGGGCGCCGGCCTCCAGCTCCAGGTGCCCATAGGCGATCCGGGCCGGCGTGCGGGCCGGACCGGTGATGCCGGCCCAGGTTCCCGCCAGGACCCGGATGCGGCCGCCTGGCAGCGGTACCCAGGGCATGCTCTCGGGCTGCAGGTCCGTGTAGCCGGGCTGGCTCCGTTTCTCTGCCTTCGGCAGGTTGATCCAGAGCTGGACGCCCTCGATGGGGCCGCCTGTTTCGAGGTGCTCGGGCACCGGCATCTCTTCGTGGACGATGCCCCCGCCGGCGTTCATGAGCTGGGCCCCGCCGGGCCGGAGGAGCCCGGACCCACCAGTGCTGTCCCGGTGCCGGAAGGCCCCCTGGATGAGGTAGGTGAGGGTCTGGAACCCACGGTGGGGATGGGGCGGGAAGCCCGCATCGGTGCCTGGCGGCAGCACCATGGGGCCGAAGTGGTCCATGAGCAGAAAGGGATCCATGGCACGAAAGGCCTCAGTGCCGTGCTGCCCGCGGCCAGGCACCAGGCGGACCAGGGGCACGCGGTTCCCGTCCTGGGTGGGAAGGCCGGTCACAAGGGAGGCAACGGGTTTGGGGCTCATGGGTGGCTCCTCAGGCAAGGTCGAAGAACAGGATTTCGGCAGGCGCTCCGGCCACCACGCCGAAGGGGGGCTCACCTTCGATGCGCGCGCCATCCCCGGCGTTCAAGGCCCGTCCATGGAGCGTAATGGATCCGGCAGCCACCTGGAGGAAGCCGGCCCGGCCCACCGGGACCGCCACCTCGACTCCGCGCCCTGTGTCCAGGCGGGCGGCGTAGACCTTCACGTCTTGAAACAACTGGACGGAGCCGGCAGCGCCATCGGGACTGGCGATCAAGCAGAACTGGTTGCGCAGGTCCGCTTCCTGGAAGGCCACCTGGTCATAGCGGGGTGCCAAGCCCTGTCGTTCGGGCAGGATCCAGATCTGCAGAAAATGAACAGGTTCTGAAGGCGAGGCATTGAATTCGCTGTGGCGGATGCCCGTGCCCGCGCTCATGACCTGGGCTTCCCCGGGGCGGATGACCCCGTGGGTGCCCAGGCTGTCCCGGTGCTCCAGGGCGCCGGACAGCACCCAGGTCAGGATCTCCATGTCCCGGTGGCCATGGGTGCCGAAACCCTTGCCGGGCTGGACACGATCCTCGTTCAGGACCCGCAGGGCCCGGAACTGCGTGTGGTCGGGTTCAAAGTAATCGCCAAAGGAAAAGGTGTGGTGGGTGTCCAGCCAGCCGAAGTCGGCGTGGCCCCGTGCAGCAGAAGGTCGAAGGGTGATCATGGTGCTTCCTGAATTCAGTTTATGTGTTGCAACTCTTATTTCAAGTCCCCCCGCTCGAATATTTCTCAGGCCCTTAGATGACCCATGACTTATCTTTGGGGTGTCTGATCGGAGGTCGACATGATCACCCGGGTGTTGACGGGAGTGGATTTCTCAGACGCCTCGAAACAGGCTCTGGAACGGGGGGGAGCCTGGGCAGCTCGGCTCGGCGTGCCCTTGGTGGCCATGCATGTGCTGCAGCCACCGGCGCCGATGCTGCCGGAAGCCCAGATCGCCCTGCCCGACCCCGCCTGGCTGCACAGCATGGAGGACCATGCCCGCGAGCAGCTGGAGGGCTGGATCAAGCCCTATGCCGCCGCGTCGGTCATCGTGAAGTGGGGCGGGCCAGCGGAAGAGCTCGTGTCCGAGGCGACCCCCCAGACCCTTCTGGTGGTGGCTCAAGTGGGTCATTCCACCCTGGAGCGCCTGCTCTTCGGCAGCACCGCCGCCCGCGTGGTGCGGCTGGCCCCCTGTGATGTGCTGGTGGTGCGGACGGAGAAGACCGCCTGAAACAACAGGCCCGCCATGCGGCGGGCCTGTCTGGCGCGGTGGGACTGACTGCCGAATCAGCGGTACGCCGGGATGCCCGTCACTTCCTGGCCGATGATGAGGGTGTGCATGTCATGCGTGCCCTCATAGGTGTAGACGCTCTCGAGGTTGGCCATGTGGCGCATGACCGGGTACTCGTCGAGGATGCCGTTGGCGCCGAGGATGGTGCGGGCCTTCCGGCAGATCTCCAGGGACACATTCACGTTGTTCATTTTGGCCATCGAGACCTGGGCCGTGGTGTAGGTCTTGGCGTCCTTGAGCCGGCCCAGCTGGTGGACCAGCAGCTGCCCCTTGGTGAGCTCGGTGACCATCCAGGCCAGCTTCTCCTGCTGCAGCTGGTAGCTGGCGATGGGCTTGTCGAACTGGATGCGGCTCTTGGCGTAGTCCAGCGCGCACTGGTAGCAGGCGTCCGCCGCGCCCAGGGCGCCCCAGGCGATGCCGTAGCGGGCCTGGGTGAGGCAGCCCAGGGGCCCCTTCAGGCCCTTCACGTTGGGCAGGAGGGACTTCGCCTCATCCACGATCACATCCTCCAGCACCAGCTCCGAAGTGGTGCTGGCGCGGAGGCTCCACTTGCCCTTCATCTCGGGGGCGCTGAAGCCCGGAGTGCCCTTCTCCACCAGGAAGCCGCGGATGCCGTCCTCGGTCTGGGCCCACACCACGGCCACATCAGCCACGGTGCCGTTGGTGATCCACATCTTGGTGCCATTGAGGCGCCACTTGCCGCCGGGTTCCTTCACCGCCTTGGTGAGCATGCCCCCGGGGTTGGAGCCGAAGTCGGGTTCGGTGAGGCCGAAGCAGCCCACCTTTTCGCCCGTGGCAAGCTTGGGCAGCCAGTACCGCCGCTGGTCTTCGCTGCCGTAGGCGTAGATGGGGTACATCACCAGGCTGCCCTGCACGGACGCGAAGGAGCGCAGGCCGGAATCGCCCCGCTCCAGCTCGTACATCAGCAGCCCGTAGGCCACGTTGGAAACACCCATGCAGCCGTATTCCTCGGGCAGCGAGGGACCGTAGAAGCCGAGTTCGCCCATCATGGGGATGAGGTGCTTGGGGAAAGTCTGGGCCTGAGCGTGCTGCTCGATGATCGGCAGCACTTCCGCATTGATGAACTTGCGGGCTGACTCGCGGATCATCCGTTCTTCGTCGGTGAGCAGCCCCTCGAAGCCCATGTAGTCGGTGATGTGGGTGAAGGTGGCATAGGCGCCAGCCATGGGGACCTCCTGGTGTGCCCTGAAGCCTCGGGCGGGTGATGGAATCGGCGCTGCAGCAGCGCGCCGGGGCCAGTCTACCGCTGCGTCAAAACCGGGCCAGGGGCGCATCCTCTCCAACCGGGAGGATGCCTGTCATGTCGCCGATCGCCTTGACGATCTGAAAAATCACGACCTCTGGGTAAGGTCCTCAAGCAGCCGGTCCCCGGTGGCATGGGGCACTTCGTGGCAGTGGCGGCAGCGTGCCTCGTAGGCCTCGGCGGCCCCCACCAGCACCTGGCCGCCGGTATGCACCATGCGCTGGGTACGGCCTGCCAGGGCACCGCACACCATGCAGATGGCCTGGAGCTTGGTGACGTACTCCGCCTTCGCCAGCAGCAGCGGCATGATCCCGAAGGGCTCGCCGTTGGAGTCCTGGTCGAGCCCTCCGGCGATGACGCGGATGCCGCGGTTGGCCAGATCCTCGATGATCGGGATGAGGCCCTCATCCATGAACTGCACTTCGTCCAGGGCCACGACCTGCGCCTCGGGATCGAGAAGGCGGGCCAACTCCACCGTGTCCTTCACCGGGATGGCCTCGTGCTTGCGCTGGCTGTGGCTCGCGATGGCAGAGACATCGTAGCGGTCATCCAGGGCCGGCTTGAAGACCTGCACCTTCTGCTTGCCGATGATGGCCCGCTTGATGCGCCGGATGAGTTCTTCGGACTTGCCGGAGAACATGGGACCGCAGATCACCTCCAGGGAACCCTGGCGCTGGTGCACGAACATCGGAAATCCTTTTTACTTCTTGGGGGTGGGGACGGGTTCCGGAGGCGGCACGGCCGCCTGGGCCATGGGATCCGGGAACTTCGAGAAATCCGGAACGGGGTTCATCCCGTTCAAGGGCCTCCCCAGGTCTTTGGCCAGGGCGACACCGCCGTCCTTGGGCGAGGCCATCCGGAGCGCCCAGGCCTGCCGCAGGCGCGTGGGGCCTTCGGGCACCACACGCACATCCACAGGCTGCAGACTGGCCAGGCCCATGTTCATGGAGCCCCGGTGGTGGGGAACATACAGTGCCAGGGGCAGGAGGAAGCACAGCGCCACGATGGGCCAGAGGAGGCGGCTGGCCTCCCACTCCCCAGGCACCAGGTCGGGGTGGCCGTCCAACACCCAGGGGCGTACGACCTTCGGCGCGTCGCCGGTGATGGGCTCCAGCAGCCCGGCCTCGATGAGGTCGGCAATGGCCTTGCAGGTGTCCAGTTCCTCGTAGCGGCTGATCTGCACCACGTCCTTGATGGCCTGGGCGTGATCGAAGTACGAAAGCACCATCTCCTGCTCGTGGGTGAGTCCGGAGGACCCATGCTGCATCTGCCCCTTGCCATCCAGAACGGACGACACATCCCGGTCGATGTCGAGGTGCAGGGACTGGGCGCGCGGGGACTTGCCGAGGGGCACGTCCAGGCCGGGCAGGCGCCGCTCCACCTCGGGCCACTCGTCCTGGATCCGGGCCGCCTCCATGAGCACGGTATCCACGGGAATCGGGACGAAGTGGTCCCGGTCGAGGTCGGGCGGCAGCATGGAGTCGAAGCGATAGTCGCCCTCCACCCAGCGGAAGGTGCGGTGGAGGATCGAGGTCGCCTGGTTGAACAAGGCGTCCTGCAGATCCGAGGCGGTGACCTTGCCGCTTTCCAGCAGGAGCGTGCCCATGCGCTTAAGCGTCTGCCGCTGGACCTGGACCATGCCCAGGAGCTCCTCTCCCGTGAGCCGCCCCAGCCTGACGAGCATGGTGCCCAGCCGGTCCTCCATGCGGACCTGGTTCGAATCGCAGCCGACGATCTCGCCATTCTCGAAGAAGACTTTGACGAACTCCTGCCCCTGGGAGAGCACCAGGGTGCCGTTCTTCCCCTGGATCTTGATCATGTTGAACAGAGAGAAGAGGTCGAAGTCGCGGAGGGATCCTTCCAGTGCCATGTCAGGCCCTCCTCAGGACGAGCTTCAGCCAGGATCGGACGTAGTAGAGACCCACCAAAGCAGCGCCCACGGCCAGCCAGGTGGAGGTGGGGTCCGCCAGGATCTCGCCGGGATACCGCACGGAGCGACCGGTGGCGAGAACCATCCCCACGGCCAGGCAGAAGGGCAGGAACTCGACCAGGCCTTCGCGAGTCTCTCCAAGGAAGGCGAGGTCGCAGCCAGGCAGCAGCACGATGAGTGATTTGTGCACCCAGCGTGTGGATTGCTGGTGGTCCGCCACTTCGTCGAGTTTCTTCCGGCGGTTCTCCGCATGGAGGCCGTCACGGAGCACGAAGAGGTGATGGCATTTCTGACAGACCTCAGTGTCGGGGCTGTCCGTGGTGTGGAAGGGCTCTCCGCAGCGGACGCACTGGGTCGGGTGCGCCATGCGGACACTGGCCCTGACCCGCGCAAGGAAGGCAATGAGCCCGAGGATGGGCAGCAGGAGGGCGAACAGGAAGGCCGGTTCCCTCAGGGGGAAGGTCCCGGAGCCATTGCCTCCCCCGGCGGCCTCAGCCAGCGCCTGGACACGCTCGGGCGTGTCCGGCAGGGGGATTGGATAGGTCCGGACATCCTTCTGCGCATCGTTCAGGGAGATCAGAAGCGCGTAGGCCTCGGGCGCGGCCGCCTGGGCCTCATCCCGCTTGGAGGCGCCCTGGACGGTATCCAGCCGGTTGAAGGCGAGGATGCTCTGGTTCAGCAGGACCTCCATCTTGGATCCGGCCTGGAGGGCCATCTCGAAGGCCTTGTCGGCGCCTGGGCCATCGCCGGCCTGGCACTTGGCCACACCGAGGTTGTTGAGCACTGCGGTCTGGTCGGGGTGCCTGCCCACCAGGGCCTGGAAGGTGGCCTCGGCGGCTTTCCAATCCTGATTCTGCAACTGCCCCCAGCCAGCCAGGAAAGCCTGGTCCGAGGGTGGCAGCAGGCGGAGAACGGATGGCGAAATCGGCTGGACCTGGGGCTGCAACTGCAGCGTCATGAGACTGGGCTGGGGCTCCCGGGCCGCCCAAGGTTCGAGCGCGGCCAGGGCGGGATGAACCAGCTGAAGCACCAGGATGAAAGCCGTCACCTTCACCTCCGCGGCGAGGAGGAAGGGGGCGAGCAGGAAGAGCCAGAGAATGGCTGCCACCAGGGGGTCCAGCCCCAGGATGACCGGTGCCGCCAGGATCACGCCACCCAGGAGGGCCGCCAGAATCGGGGATGCGCCCCTGTGCTTGAGGGGTTCCTCCCACAGGTGGCGCAGGACGTTGCGATAGCGCAGCCCCATGGTCAGGGCCCAGCCCCACAGCAGCAGGGTGGCGGCAAGACGGAGCATGCCGAGATGCTGGACCATCCATAACCAGCGATGGGCCGGGTGTTCCATGCGATGCCTGGTCAGCCTCAGGAGGTCGGGGAAACTCCAGAGCCAGCCCTGAATCCCCTGCTGCCGCATGAGGGTTATGCGGGTCCCCAGGAGGGTCGGGTGCTCCGGGGCCCAGCGCTCGACGGATTGCAGACCTTCCAGCCCAAGGGCCACCTTTCCATCCATGCCCTGTTTGCGGGCCCAGAGCGCCATGGCCTCGACGAGGGGGGCCACGTCGAGCGTGGAGTAGCTCCGGCGCAAGGCCTCCACCTCCAGTTGGGCGGCACGGACAGCCTCTGCATCGCCTTTGGCGAGGGCTGCCATCAGATGCTGAGCGCGGTGGCTGAGCGCAATGGCGGGCAGGGGGTCCGTGGAGGGTGCCACCACGGCGGGGGCCGAGGTGGCTGGGCGAGCCGTGGGGCCCGGGATTGGGGGTGCCGCGGCGAGGGAGGCGACCAGGGCGGCCAGCAGGAGGGGCGTCCGGAAGGCCTGCAAGAATCCCATGCTGATCCTCCTGACGCTCATGACTTCGGAGCCGCGGGTTGGAGATCCATGACGCGCATGCGCAGCTGGTAGAGGATTTCCTCCAGCTGGGCGGTTTCGGCTTCCGTTCGCGATCCTCCGGTCTTCTCCTTCAACACATTGAGGAGATCGACATAGAACCTCGCCATGGCGGGGTTCGCGGGGAGTGGCTCCTTGGTCATGGGGTTCTGTCCGCCCATGCAGAGGAGTGCCATCTCAGCCAGGAATTGCATCAAGGCCGTCAAGGAGGCTTCCGGCACCGCTGGAGTCATGGGCTACCTCGAACACTTTCAGGACTTGTCTGCCGGGAAGCCTACCACAGCCCGAATTTTCCTGCATCCGCCCTGGTTTCGCGCCCTTCCCCACACCAAAGGGCTCTGGTGAGGGCTATTTTTGACGAAAAGCACTCGGTAGAAATGAAGCCCTGTGGAACGATGATGGGGTTGGAGGAAGACCCATGCGACGCCTCGTTCTCACGCTTACGCTCCCCGTCATTTGCCTGTCCATCCACGCGGAACAGACCGGTCGGATTTCCGGAAAGGTCCTCAACAAGGAGGGCAAGCCCATTCCGGGCGCCAAGGTCAACCTCAAGCGCATCGACCGCAACTGGAGCAAGGACCTCATTCCGGACAAGAACGGCAACTTCCTGCAGGTTGGACTGGAACCCAAGGATTTCACCATGACGGTGACGGCTGAAGGCTATGTCACCTACACGGAATCGCCGGTGAAGATTCCCCTGGCCGACGTCATCGTGAAGAACATTACCCTCCTGACGCCGGCGGAAGCGCGCACTCAGGCGCCCTCCGGCGGTGGCCAGGCCGCCGCCGAGGACCCGGGTGCAGCCCTGGATAGCCAGGGGCGTGACGCTTTCAACTCGGCCATCCCGCTCTACAACGAGGGCAAGTATGAGGAGGCCCTCCCTCTGGTGGAACAGGCCTACAAGACGCTCACCGAGGCTGCTGAGAAATTGAAGGATGAGCAGGCCAAGGCCGAGCTCGCGCCCGAGCTCCTCAAGATCGAGCGGGTGCTGGGGATCTGCCTTGCCCAGGCCGGCGCGAAGAAGGAGGCGGCCGAGCCCTACCTCCTGAAGGCTCTGGAGCGCAATCCCAAGGATGAGCGCGTGGTCATTGGCCTCATCGAGACCAGCAAGGCCAAGGCCGACAAGGCCGCCGAGCAGAAGTACCTCGCTCTGCTCGAGACTCTCCAGGGGCCGAACCCCGACCTGATCTACAACAAAGGTGTGGAGGCCTTCAACGCCGGGAAGACCAAAGAAGCCAAGGCCCACCTGACCAAGGCCCTCGAAGTCGATCCCAAGTACGCCGAGGCCCACTACCTCCTGGCCATGGTCGAGTTCGGCGAGAACAACCTCAAGGGCACCAAGCACAACTTGCAGAAATACCTGGAGTTGGCGCCCGCCGGAAAGAATGCCGCCACCGCCAAGGATATGCTGAAGGATCCCTCCCTGAAGAACATCAAGTAGTCCTGCACTCCAACACGATGGGGCCCCAACCGGGGCCCCATCGCATTTGGTGAAGAAAAGATCAGAGCATTTCGAGGCTGATGGGACAGTGATCCGAACCCAGGACGTCAGCATGGATGCTGGCGTCCTTCACCTGCTCCAACAGGTCGCGGCTGGCGAGGAAGAGGTCGATCCTCCAGCCCACGTTCCGCTCCCGCGCCCCCCCGCGGGCCGTCCACCAGGTGTACAGGCCGGGGGTGGCCGGGTTCCGCTCCCGCAGGACATCCACCAGTCCGGCATCCAGGTAGAGCTTGAAGTCCTCGCGTTCCTCGGGCGTGAATCCCGGGTTCTTGGTGTTGTCCTTGGGACGGGCGAGGTCGATCTCCTCCGGGGCCACATTCATGTCGCCGGTCAGGATCACCTGATCCCCGGCCTTGTGATGCTTGGCCACGATCGCGGCCAGGTCCTTGGCGAACTGGCGCTTGAAGGGCAGACGCACCAGCCCCTGGGATGCGTTCGGGAAATAGCCTGCAATGAAGACCAGCTTTTCCTTCCGGGAGACGATCATGCGTCCTTCGGCGTCATAGCCCTCGATGCCCAGGCCCTTGGTGTGCTTGAAGCCCAGGTCCTTTTTCGTGAGGGTGGCCGAACCTGCATAGCCCTTCTTGCTCGTGGCTGGGAACCAGCAGATGTCGTAGGCGCTCTCCAGCTGCCGGCGGACACCCAGATCAACTTCCTCCCACTCGGAGCGGATTTCCTGGAGGGAGAGCGCGTCGGGCTCAGTCTCTTCCAGCCAGTCCATGAAGCCCTTCTTCAGGACCGAACGGAAGCCATTCACGTTCCAGCTGTAGAAGCGCATGGGACCTCCCTCAGGGCACCAGCTTCTCATAGGCGCTGGCATCGAATCCAATGATCACGCCCTTGGGGTGCACCAGGATGGGGCGCTTGAGCAGGTTGTTGTCCATCACCATCAGCACGATCGCCTCCGCCCTGCTGAGGCTGCGGTCCTTCAACCCCAGTTCCTTGAACTTGGGGCTCTTGGTGCCGAGCATGGGTGTCGGGTCCTGCGGCAGCAGCCGTTCCAATTCCCCGGCCTCCAGCGGCTTCTTGAAGTAGTCCCGCACAACCACCTCGATGCCCAGCTCCGCCAGCTTCGCTCTGGCGTTGCGGCAGGTGGTGCAGCTCGACTTCATCCAGAGCAGGGCCTTCACAGTTCCTCCACGAAGCGATCCAGCAGGCGGTCCGTCCGCCAACGGAGGATTCCGAAGAACAAGAATCCGCCCCAACCCTTCATGCGCCCCTCAAGGTGAAGGTGGGCCCCCCTCGGATCCGGGGAGATGGTCAGGACGCCCGATTCCACGGCGCCTGGCAGGATGCGCTCCCAGCGCAGCAGCAATCCGTCGTGGGCCTCCTCCGGAGCGGTCCAACCCCGGAGGGATCGAAGGCACTCGAAGGCGCCGGGGGTCTCGTTCTGAAGCCGCCGGGCAATGTGCTCGAAGGGCGCATCCGTGAGGAGCTCTGCTTCGAAACTGAAGACGGGGCGCCTCACTTCACCAGGAACCCGGGCATGGCATCGGCGGGGGGGGCGACGAGATAGGGCTTGCTGGCGTTGTCGCTGGCGGCCAGGAGCATGCCGTGGCTCTCGATGCCCATGAGCTTGCGGGGAGCCAGGTTTGCCACGACGACGACCAGCTTCCCAACCAGGTCGGCCGGTTCATAGGCCTTGCCGATGCCACCCACGATGGTGCGCTGCTCGAGCCCGATGTCCACCTTCATCTTGATGAGCTTGTCGCTCTTCGGGACACGCTCAGCCTCGAGAATCCTCCCGACGCGCAGATCCACCTTGAAGAAAGTATCCGCGTCCACGGTCTCGCGGATCTCGGGGACATCCAGGCTGGGTTTGGCTTCGGCCGGGGCCTCGGGAGGCAGCAGTTCACTCAATTCCTTCTCCTTGTCGATGCGCTGGAACAGGGGTTTCGCCTCGCCGATGGGCCCGGCGGCCGGGCCGTCGAGGGCGAAGCCATGGAACGTGGTCTCGGCCACCTGGGTGCCGTGCCCCAGAGATTCCCAGAGGGTCTGGGCGATCTCCGGCATCACCGGCGCCACCAGCAGCGCGGTGGCCCGCAGGGCCCGATAGAGGTTGGCCAGCACCGCGTCGAGCTTGGGATCGTTGGCAGGATCCTTGGCCAGCTTCCAAGGCTCGGCCTTCACGATGTAGCCGTCCAGGGCGCGCAAGTAGGTCCAGAGCGTGTCCAGAGCCCCGTGGAAGTTGCTGGCCCGGGCCTGCTCCAGATACTCCGGGAAGACCGCCAGCAGCTGATCCGCCATCTGCTGATCCAGCTCGTCCAGGACCGCGGGCATGGGCACCACGCCGCCACGGTACCGCTGGATCATGCTCAGGGTCCGCGAGGCCAGGTTGCCCAGGCCGTTGGCCAGGTCGGCGTTGAGCCGGTCCATGAAGCCTTCGAATGAGAAGCCGCGGTCGTGGCCCACCTGCATGTCCCGCATGAAGTAGAAACGCAGCGCATCGTTGCCGAAACGGAGCAGGGTGTCGGGCCGCACGACATTGCCTTTGCTCTTGGACATCTTGTCGTCGCCCATGAGCCACCAGCCGTGGGCCAGGATGGTGGTGGGCTGGAACATGCCCGCAGCCATGAGGAAGGCCGGCCAGTAGACCGCGTGGAAGCGGAGGATGTCCTTGCCCACGATCTGCAGGTCCGGCGGCCAGGTATTGGCGGGGCAGCCAGTCAGGTAGTTCAGCAGGGCGTCGAACCACACGTAGATGACATGCTTCTCGTCGCCAGGGACCGGGATGCCCCAGGTGATGCTGGTGCGGCTGATGGAGAGGTCCTGGAGGCCGCCCTCCACGAAGCGCTTCACCTCGTTGAAGCGGAAGTCGGGCTGGACGAAATCCGGGTGCTCCTCGAAGTGCTTCAGCAGGCGGTCCTGGTAGGCGCTGAGGCGGAAGAAGTAGGTCTCTTCTTCGAGCTCGATGAGCTGGTGGGCCAGACCCTGGGCCTGCAACTCCTTGGCCTGGGTCTCGGTGACGTAGGCCTCATCGCTGACAGAGTACAAGCCCTTGTAGGTGGCCTTGTAGATGTCGCCCTTATCCAGCAGGCGCTTGAAGAGGCGCTGCACCTGGTCGCGGTGGTCCTGGTCCGTGGTGCGGATGAAGCGGAAGTGGGTCATGCCCATGGCCTTCCACAGCTCCGTATAGTTCGCCACCACCTCATCGGCCAGCTGCTTGGGTGTGATGCCCCGGGCTGCCGCGGCCTTCTCCACCTTCTGCCCGTGTTCGTCCGTGCCGGTCAGGAAATAGACCTGCTCACCACGCATGCGGTGGAATCGCGCAATCACGTCTGCAAGGACCGTGGTGTAGGTGTGCCCAATGTGGGGGCGGTCGTTCACGTAGTAGATGGGCGTGGTGACATAGAAGGGCTTGGACACAGGGACTCCGGATCCTCCAGTCTAGCGTTCCCGCCTTCCTTTCGCGTTCGCGAAAAGAGATCTAGGGTGCCTTTCGCCAGCAACCTGCCAAGTGATCGTCCACCAGGCCCATGGACTGCATGTAGGCGTACATGATCGTGGGCCCCACGAAGGTGAAGCCGCGTTTCTTGAGGGCCTTGCTCAGAGCCTCGGCCTCAGGGGTCACGGCAGGCACTTCCGAAAGCGTCCTCGGTTGGTTCACTTTCGGCACGCCGCCCACGAAAGACCAGAGAAAGGCATCGAAGGTGCCAAACTCACGCTGGACGGCCAGGAAGGCCAGGGCGTTCCTGCGAGCCGAGAAGACCTTCAGCCGGTTCCGCACGATGCCCGGGTCCCGGAGGACGGCCTCCAGTTCGGCGTCCGTCATAGCTGCGACGCTCACCGGATCGAAGGCGTGGAAGGCCTTCCGATAAGCCTCGCGCTTGCGCAAGATGGTGATCCAGCTCAATCCGGCCTGGGCGCCTTCGAGAATCAGCTTCTCGAAGAGCCGCTGGTCATCGTGCTGAGGAACGCCCCACTCTTCGTCGTGGTAGGCCATGTAGAGCGGATCCGTTCCGCACCAGCCGCACCGCTCGGGCATCAGATCCCCCATCACCGTTCCTGACGCAGAATCGGGCGGCTCCGCCGCCCGATTCTGCGCGCAAGTTGGAGCCGATTAGGCCTCCACCACCGTCGCCTTGACGATCCGGTCGTTGGCCTTGATGGCCTGAACGACCTTGACATCCGCCTCCGAGGCGCACTGGCCAAAGACCGTGTGCACACCATCGAGGTGGCTGGGGGCGCTGCCATTGCAGATGAAGAACTGGCTGCCGCCCGTGTTCGGGCCAGCGTGGGCCATGGAGAGGGCGCCCAGCTTGTGCTTGTGGGGGTTGCCGGCCGTCTCGCACTTGATCTTCCAGCCGGGACCGCCAGTCCCTGGCATGCCCGAGGCGCCGGGCTTGGTGTTGGGGCAGCCACCCTGGATGACAAAGTCGGGGATCACGCGATGGAAAGCCAAACCATCGTAGAAACCGGCTTCGATGAGCTTCACGAAGTTCGCCACGGTACCCGGGGCCTCCTTCGGGAACAGATCCAGGTTGATGTCGCCCTTGTCGGTCTGCAGGAGCACGCGGGTCATGGTCACCTCTTTCGGTCAATCCAACAGGATAGGAGCCAGCCCACCGGGAGTCAGCAGCAATTCGGGTTCCGACCTACTCATCGTCGATGGAATTAACTGCCGCTGTAGATTCAATTTATTGATTTAAATATATTTAATTCATTTGATGAGCAAGCTATAAAGGGCGATCCACCAGGGCGTCCTCGGCTTCCAGCCCACAGAAATACCAAGCTCCCCAAAAATTCCTTTGGTTTCCGAGGGGAAGAGACTTAGGCTTGGGCCCTGCTTCAGGCTTATCAGGTTCTGAGTCTCAAGTTCCTGATCACAGCCCCCTTTTTCACAAGGAGAGCCCGTGACCACCAAACCGATCATCCCGGATCCGGAGAACCCCGCTCCAGAGTCCGACGAACAGGAACAGGCCTCCATCGAGGCCAGCCTCACCTCAACCTCCAAGGCGACCACAGGTGGAACGGGCTCGATCAAAGTCACCGGCTGAATCCACCCCGGAGGCCTTTCGGCCCATCATCGCCCAGATTGAGCCATCAGCTTCGCCTGGTCGGCCAAGGGCTTGAATTCCGTGAGCAGGTTGCCATTGGCGGAAAAAGCCGCCTGGAAATCCAGCCAGGCCTCCTCCATCAGATGGCCCCGGTCCGAGCTTTGGGCTCGCGCCTTTTCCATGCTCATGCTTGCGCGCAAGGCGATTGCCTCGCCTGACCCTGGTTTGGCCTTGAGGACCTGCGTCAGATAGACAGCTCCACGGGCGAGGCTGGCTGACTGATCCTGCCGGGTGTTCCGCTCCCACTCGACCCGGGCCAGGAGCAGGCGGATCAGGCTCAACAGGGTCTCCCGGGAATTCGGGCGGAGGTCAAGGGCCCTTCTCAAGACCAGCTCAGCCTCTTCAAAGTCCTTCCGTTGGGCCAGGCCGCGGCGACTTTTCAGTCTCGCCGCCGCGGTGCGCAGCTCACCTAGGTACTGAAGGGCATCCCGGCGTTGTGGGTCCTTGGCGAGCACTTTCGCGAGGACCGTCTCGCCCTCGGCCAAGGGCTGAATCACCTCACCAGCAAGCCTGAGCATCCCTTCCAGACGGACGGCTGAGACCCGGCCCAGGTTCGCGAGGACCCCGGGGTCCCCCGGGGATACCGTCTGTGCTTTCCAAAGCACGGCCTCGGCCTCCTGGAGACGCTGCGCCGCGCCGGGCCCCACGCCGTACCGTGCCCTCCAGATCAGAAGGTCCCCAAGGTTGACGTAGGCGAGCACCTGGCCAGGCCCCACTTCGATCGCCTTGCGGAAGGCCTGCTCGGCGCTGGCAGCGACAGGCAGTGGATCCCTCCCCGTCTCCCACGCATGGTGGGCCAACTGCACCTGGGCCACCCCGATGAGGTTGTGCAGGAGGGGAACGCCCGAATTGATGCTGAGCCCCCGGCGGCTCGCTTCCAGGGAACGCAGGAGATCTGCCTCGGAATTCTCACCCCTTTCCTGCTTGCGCTCGGCGAGGCTGAGCAGCACCTGACCCTGAACGAAATACGGAACGAAGTGCTTGGGGTTGAGGGTGCGGGCTTGTTCGAGCACCTTGAGGGCGGCCTGCAGGTCGGCCTCGGGGGAGACGGCCTGAGGCAGGTCCGCCCGCTGCCGGAGGCAGGTGCCCAGGTTGATCCAGGCCGGAAGCAGGTGAGGCTCCATGCGCGTCGCCCGCTCGTAGGCCTCGATGGCGCCATTCAGATGAGCCCTCGCGTCCCTGCCCCGCTGCTCCTCGAAATCCGACCAGGTCTGGTGGATCAGGCCAATGTGGTTCTCCACGGTGTAATCCCGCTTTTCGGTCGAGAGGGATTCGAGGGCCCGCAGTCCCTCCTCCAGCTGGTCCGTGGGATCGAGATTCCGCTCCAGCCGGGCATTGCCCCACTGGTAGTAGGCCTTTCCCAGCGCCACCCAGGCATCCGCCCGGTCTGGCCCCGCACGCTGGGCCTGGCGCGCGACCGCCACAGCCTCCTGCACCAGCTCATCCGCGTTCTCGCCGCGGGAGGTCAGGGAGTCCGCAAGCTGACCGAGCAGCGCGGCCTTCAGGATCAGCGTCGGAACATGGTCCGGCTGCGCGGCCAGTCCTCGTTTCACGGCCGCGAGTCCACGCTCGAAGGGAGGCCTGACCTGGCCCATGCCGTACTTCTCCATAAACAGGGCATTGAGCTCGAGTTCAGCCATGGCCGCATGCACCACCGGGGCGCTGCGGCCACTGGCGGCCGCCGTCGCCAGATCCCGCCGGCCCGCGTTGAAATCCGCCAGGGCCAGGTCCCGCTGCCCCTGGTTCCACCACTTCCAGGCGCGCGCCTGCAGGAGGGAGCCCCTGAGCAGGGGGGCTTCGTAGAACCAGGGCAGCTCGTTTTCCACCACCTTCAGGCGCTGCAGTGACTCGTCGAGGCGGCCCTCGTAGAAGGCCATGAGCGCTTCGAGGTAGGCGGGAGAAGGAACGTCGGCCCCCGAGGATCGCCGTAGATAGGCGAGGGTTGGGGCGCGCAGGGTGTCATCGATCTGCCGCCTCCGGGCCTCCCGCTGGTCGAGAGAGGCCATGCGCTCGACCTCCAGCAGCTTCTCCTGGTACTGGCGGCCCAGGACCATGGCCAGGGCGAAGGCCACCCGCGGCTCGCGGTAGCCTGCATCCCAGGCCATCTGGAGGTGGTTCCGGGCCTTTTCACCGTCATCCAGGGTCCAGTAGCCGCGCCCCAGGGCATAGTGGCCGGGTCCGTTGGCGAGGGTCCCCGCCTGTTCCATGTCCGCCTGCAGCTGGGCCATGTGAGCCTGGACGGCCTTCAGGTCGGGCCGGATGTCATGGGGCGGGGAGAGTGCGGAATACCGGGCCATGGACTCGATGCGGGCCATGGACTCCATGAAGTGCTGAGCCAGACGCTCCCGGCGGCTCGCCTCCAGCCGGGTCTTGAGGGCCACGCCCAACGCCAGGAGCACCAGGACCACCGCCACGGTGCCGGTGATGGCCAGGGTCTTGTGCCGCATGAACCGGCGGTGGGTGCGGTAGATGAGCCCCGCTCGTCGTGCCACGACCGGCTCTCCAGCGAGGAACCGGTCCAGATCATCGGCAAGGGCCTTGGCGGAGTCATAGCGCCTGGAGCGATCCTTCTCCAGGCACTTGAGCGCGATGGCCTCCAGGTCCATGGGGACATCGGGGCTGTGCACCCGCATGGGTTTGATCTCGGCGGAGCCGATGGCGCTGAGCACCTCGAGCGCGTTTGCCCCGACGACGGCGGGGCGTCCGGTGACGGCCTGGTACAGTGTGGCCCCCAGGCTGTAGATATCGGTGCGCCGGTCCAGCAGGCTGATCTCGCCCCGGGCCTGCTCGGGCGACATGTACGCGGGCGTGCCTAGCACTGAGCCCGTCTCCGTCACATCCTGGTCCCACTCGCGCGCCAGGCCGAAATCCATGACGAAGGTCCGGAGCAATCCATCCTCCGCCCGTTCGACCATGATGTTCGACGGCTTCAGATCCCGGTGGATGATGCCCACGCGGTGGGCTTCATGCACTCCGCGGGCCGCATCGCGCAGGGCGATGACCTTCTGCTCCAGCGAAAGCTCCGGGGCGGCCGCATCCAGGGACCTGCCCATGATGCGCTGCATGGTGATGAAGACCTTGCCCTCGACCTCGCCCACCTCGAAGACCTTGCAGACATGCTCGTGGTCCACCCGGGCCTGGGCCCGGGCCTCCACCATGAAGCGCTGGAGATGCCGCTCTTCCTCGATGCGGACGAACTTGATGGCCACCTCGCGGCCGAGCTTGCGGTCCCGGGCCAGGAAGACCACCCCCATGCCGCCCTGCCCCAGGAAGCCCAGGAACTCGTAGCGGTCCCAGTTCTTTACTGGGAACTCGGGAACCGCCTTGCCATGGCAGCTCCCTTGGGAACCCGGGAAGGCCGAAGCGTCCCCTGCCAGCGTCTCCGCCTGGGAGAACTGCGGGTCTTCGGATGGACCGGGCCGATCACCCTGGACCTCGCTCACACGATTCGCCAGATTGCTGGGCAGGCCGCATCGTCCCTGCGACCCGCCCTGAACGGTGCCAAGATCTCGCAGTGTCCAAGAGGGGTGCCTGGCTGTAGGGACATGGTTTCCTGGGGATCGTCCCCATCATAGGTCAACCCGGGACTTCCAAGGTGGTGTACCTTGCCTGTAATTCACCATTCAGCCCGCGCCATTCCTGACCTCGAAGGCCGCATGAAGCCCCTGATGCTGCACATCCCCGGCCGACCGCCCATTCCTCTGGAGGGGGAGGCGAAGTCCTGGACGCTGGGGCGTTCTTCACAGAACGACGTGGCCATCCCGGACGCCAGCCTGAGCCGTCACCATGCCCGCATCACCCTGAGAGAAGGTGTGCCCTACCTGGAGGACCTCGGTTCCCTCAACGGCACCTCGCTCAACGGTGAGCGCATCACCTTGCCACACCCCCTGCAGGAGGCAGACGAGATCCGGCTGGGCCAGGTGCCCATCCGCCTGGGCACCCCCTCCCAGGGCCCCCGCGTTCGCATCGGGCCCGAGTCGGACGCCTCATCCTCGGCCGGTTCCATCGTGCTTCCGCTGGACCGGCTGCGCGCCGTCCCCGACCGTCGCAGCGAACCTCCGGAGACGCTGCGTCTGCGCGAAGTGATCCGCGAGATCCAGGCCCTCTCTCTGGAACTGCTGGAGGACAGCCCGCCCGAGCAGCTGCTCTCCCATCTCCTGGATCGCCTCTGGACTTTGCTGAAGCCCTGGCGGGCCGCCGTCCTCATCCAGGACAGCCGGACCGGACTCCATACCGTGGCCTCCCGCGGACCGGAAGGTGATCAGCCCATCCTGCTGGCGCGCAGCCTCGTGGATGCCGCCCTCAAACGCAAAGAGTCCGTGCTCTTCAACGACCTCGGGGACAACGAGGGGCTCGCCTCGCCCTCGCTCATGCTGAGCGGCGTCACCTCGGCCATGGTCACGCCCCTGGAGCATCAGGGCGTGGTGAAGGGCCTTCTCTATCTGGATTCGCACCCGCCCAGGCTGCCCTTCAACGAAGAGGACCTCCGCCTGGCCAGCATCCTGGCCCACTTGGCGACAGCTAAGCTGGAACAGGGCCGCCTGCGCGAAGAGGCCATGGCCCGCAAGAAGGTGGACCAAGAGCTGGACCTCGCCCGCCACATCCAGCAGGGCTTGCTTCCAGGCTTTCCGCCCGACATTGAAGGCTATGAAATCCATGGCAACAACCTGCCCAGCCGCCAGGTCTCGGGCGACCTCTTTGGCTGGTGGCCGCGGAGTGATGGGCGCTGGCTCTTCTGCCTGGCCGATGTCAGCGGCAAGGGCCTCGGGCCGGGCCTGCTGATGGCCTCGCTCCAGGCGACCCTGGAGGCTTGGACCGAGCGGGACACCTCGACGGCGGGCCTGGCCTTCCAGCTCTCCCGGATGCTGGCGCGGCACACCGACGGGCGGCGGTTCGTGACCGCCTTCCTCGCCCTGCTCGATCCCCGGACCGGCGCGCTCACCTACACCAACGCAGGCCATAACCCAGCGCTCTTTCTCCGGCCAGACGGCTCGATTCGAAACCTTGACGCCCAGGGACTGCCCCTGGCCATGCTGCCTGGAAACCCTTACGAAGAAGCCACGATCCAGCTGGAATCCGGTGACCTGCTGGTGGCGTACACCGATGGCATCACGGAAGCCACCGACCGCCGGGAGGAGGAATTTGGCACCGAGGCCCTCACGGCCTTCGTGGGGGCGCGGCGCAACGAACCGCTCCCCGCCCTGGATGCCGCCCTGCTCGGGGAGCTGGACCGGTTCACCCAGGGAGCGCCCTACCTGGATGACCGCACCCTCCTGATGATCCGGAAACAGTAGCCTGAGGCACCTCCCGGTGCCCAAATTTTACCAAAGATCACACTCGTTACATGCCCTGCCGATCCATAATCCGGATACCACCTCCGCCCGGCGTCGCATGCCTGAACCCACTGGCCACCCTGCCCACTGGTCCTCGCTCTTCGAGGCCTTGCCCCAGGGCGTGCTGCTGGTGGACCGGGAGGGCAGCTATCTCGAGGCCAACGCCGCGGCCCTGAAACTCCTCGGCACGGACCGGCCGACGCTGCGGGCCCGCAGGCTGGGCGAAGATTCGTGGAACCTCCTCTCGGCAGACGGGTCTGTGATGTCCGTGGCTGAAACCCCGGGTGCCAGGACCCTGAGGACCGGGAAGCCTGTCCACCGCCAGGTGGTCGGAGTCGTGGAGGACGATGGTGATGTCCTCTGGCTGGACATCTCCGCAGAGCCCACGCAGGGCGGGGGCGCCCTGATCTCTTTCGATGACATCACCCGACATCACCTGACGGAGACCATCCTCGCCGCCCGCGCCCGCATCGCGGAGCTGGCCTCCTCGGCCACCCTAGAACAGGTCCTGCGGGCCACGCTCGACGAGGCCGAGCGCCTGACCGGCAGCTGCATCGGGTTCTTCCACTTCATGGAACCGGACCAGAAGAGCCTGACCCTGCAGGCCTGGAGCACCCGCACCGAGAGCGAGTTCTGCCACGCCGAAGGCCGTGGATTGCACTATGAAGTGGACAAGGCCGGAGTCTGGGTGGACGCCGTGCATGCCCGGAAGCCCGTGATCCACAATGACTACGCGAGCCTGTCCCACAAGAAGGGAATGCCCGCGGGCCATGCCACCGTGCTGCGGGAGCTGGTGGTGCCGGTCCTCCGGGAGGAGCGCATCGTGGCCCTCGTCGGCGTGGGCAACAAGCCCTTCCCCTATGGCAACCGCGACCTCCAGACCGTCGAGCGACTTGCGGATCTGGCCTGGGACATTGCCGAGCGCAAGCGGTCCGAGGTGGCCCTGACCCAGAGCGAAGCCGACTATCGCACGTTGTTCGAGAGCATGGCCCACGGAGCCTTCCGGCAGAGGGCGGACGGCAGCCTCATCGATGTGAACGAAGCGGCCCTCCAACTTTTCGGGCTGAGCCGGAACGAGTTCCTGGGTAGAACGTCCATGACTCCCAGCTGGGATGTGGTCAGAGAAGACGGTCTCCCGTTTCCCGGAGAGGACCACCCCTCCATGAAGGCCCTCCGAACCGGCAAGCCGGTGTTGGGAGAGGTTCTCGGCGTGGCCAATCCGCGCACCGGATTCCGGGTCTGGCTGGAGGTGAGCGCCGTCCCCGAGTTTCATCCAGGTGAGAGGGCGCCGTATCGCGTCATGGTCACCCTCCACGACCTCACCGAGCGGCGACGGCTCGAGGCCTCGCTGCAAGAGAGCGAGACCCGCTGGCACACCATCGTCGAGCAGGCCGGGGACGGCTTCGAGTTGCTGGACGAGGAGGGCCGCTACCTGCAGGTGAACGAGGCCTCCTGCCGCGCCCTCGGCTATTCCCGCGAGGAGCTCCTTGGCATGAGCATCTTCCAGGTAGATCCCACCCTGGACCCCGGCAAGTTCCACAAGAGCTTCAGCCTGCAGGCCGGACAACCGCCACGGACCTACGAGACCATGCACCGCCGGAAGGACGGCACCGAATTCCCCGTCGAGGCCACGGTGACGGTCACACGGATCGGGGCGCACCTCCGGGCCCTGGCCCAGGTGCGGGACACCACCGAGCGCAAACGGGCCGAGGCGACCCTTGCGGCCAGCGAGGCACGGGCCAGAGCCATGCTCCAGACCGCCATGGACGGCGTCTGGCTCATCGACGGAGAGGGGCGCTTCAAGGAGATCAACGAGGCGGCCTGCCGCATGGTGGGTTACTCCGCGGAAGAACTCCGGAGCCTGCGCGTGGCCGATCTGGAGGTTCAGGAGAATCCGGAAGAGGTGCTGCGCCACCTGGCCCGCATCCGCGAGCGTGGCTGGGACCAGTTCGAGTCACGGTTGCGGAGAAAGGATGGGACAGACTTCCCCGTGGACCTGTCGGTGACCTACCTCCCGGGCCTGGACCAGCTGGTGGCCTACTTCCGGGACATCACCGCCCGCCGCCAGGCCGAGATGGACCTCCGGGAGCGGGAGGCCCAGTACCGGGGGCTGTTTGAATCCATGCAGGAGGGATTCGCCCTCCACGAGATCCTCACCGACGGCCAGGGCCGCCCGGTGGACTACCGTTTCCTCGACGTGAATCCGGCCTTCGTGGAGATGACTGGCATTCCGAGGGAACGCTGGCTGGGCAGGCGGGTGCTGGAGATCCTTCCCGGCACGGAGCCACGGTGGATCCGGGAATACGGTGAAGTCGCGCTGACGGGGCGCCCCATCACCTTTGAGGAGGAGTCTAAGGACCTGGGTCGCTGGTACCGGGTGACCGCCTACCGCCCAGCCCTCCGCCAGTTCGCGGTGCTGGTGACCGACGTCACCAGCCAGAAACAGGCTGAAGAGGCCCGGGCCCGTTTGGAACTGCAGGTCGCGAGGACCCAGCGGATGGAAAGCCTCGGGAGCCTGGCGGGAGGCGTGGCCCACGACATGAACAATGTGTTGGGCGCCATCATGGGCCTGGCCTCCATCCACCAGGACCAAGAACCTGAAGGGTCTCGGCTGCACAAGAGCATGACCACGATCCTGAAGGCCTGCACCCGGGGACGCACCATGGTCAAGGGACTCCTGGGCTTCGCACGCCAGGGCCTTGATGAGGTGCGGATCCTGGACCTCAATGAGGTGGTCCGCGAGGACCTCGCCCTGCTGGAACGCACCATCCCCGCCAGCATCCGGGTCGAGCCCGACCTGGCCGAGGACCTGCACCGCATGGAAGGGGACCCTGCCGCTTTGAGCCACATCCTGATGAACCTCTGCGTGAACGCCATGGATGCCATGCCGGCCGGAGGCATCCTCCGGGTCCGCACCCGGAACGCCGGTCCGGATCAGCTGGAGATGGAGGTCTCCGACACCGGAATCGGGATGCCCCCCGAGGTGCTGGAGAAGGCTCTGGACCCCTTCTTCACCACCAAGGCCCAGGGGAAGGGCACCGGCCTGGGGCTCGCCATCGTCTACGGCACCGTCAAGGCCCACCACGGTCGGCTCGACCTCTTGAGCACCGTGGGCGAAGGAACGCGGGTGATCCTGCACTTCCCGGTCGCTGCGGAAACTTCGGAGCACCTCGCAGACATCCGAGTACCCGCCGGGAGGGTGCGCTCCCTGAACATCCTCGTGGTCGACGACGACGAGCTCATGCAAGAGAGCTTGTCGGCCCTCCTGCATACCCTGGGGCACCAGCCCCTCCTGGCCGGGAGCGGCGAGGAAGCCCTGCGCTGCCTGGAGGAGGGTCTTCGGGTGGATCTGGTCCTGCTTGACCTCAACATGCCGGGCCTGGGCGGTGCCGGCACCCTGCCCCTCCTGCAGGCCGCCCACCCGGACCTCCCCATCCTGCTCTCCACGGGACGGGCCGACCAGACCGCCATGGATCTCGTGGCGGCCCACCCGGGGACGGCCCTGCTGGCCAAGCCCTTCTCCGCCGAGGAGGTCCAGGGGCACCTGCACCAGCTGGGACTCGGCTGAGACCCCGGCCGGAGACAAACCTGCGCTTTCATCCGATCATGGGATCCGATGGAACCGATCGAACCCGACCCGATGCATGCCCCAGACCCCGCGGTTGTGCCCCCTGAATCGGCGGAGCCCCCCCTCCCGTCCGCCTCCCCCGGGTCCGGGTTCCGGTCCTTCCGCGAACTCCTGGACATGATCAAGTTCGAGCACACGGTGTTCGCCCTGCCCTTCGCCCTGCTGGGCGCCATCGGTGCGGCCCAGGGACTGCCTCCGCTCCGCACTGCCCTCTGGATCCTCCTCGCCATGGTGGGTGCTCGCACGGCCGCCATGACCTTCAACCGCCTGGTGGATATGGATGTGGACGCCGAGAACCCGCGCACCGCCAGCCGCGCCCTCCCGGCTGGCCGGGTGTCCAAGGTGGCGGCCATGGCCCTCCTGGGTGCGGGCATTGTCCTGTTCGGCCTGGCGGCTGGAGCCCTGGGACCCCTCACCTGGGCCCTCTCGCCCCTGGCCCTCGTCATCATCCTCGGCTACTCGCTCTGCAAGCGCTTCACCGCCTGGGCCCATGTGGTGCTGGGTCTTTCCCTGTCTGGCGCGCCCCTCGGCGCGTGGATAGCCGTGTCCGGGCGCATCGAGACACCGGCCTTGTGGCTCTCGGTCGGCGTGCTGGCCTGGACCGCGGGCTTCGACATCCTCTACTCCTTGCAGGACGAGGCCTTCGACCGGTCGAGGGGCCTGCATTCGATCCCCTCCCGATTGGGCACCCGTGGGGCCCTGCTCCTGTCACGCGCCCTGCACGTCGTGGCCCTGGCCTGCTGGGGTGTGTTCAACCACCAGATGGGCGGACATCTTTGGCCCTGGGCCGGATGGGGTGCGGTTGCGGCCATGCTGGCCCGGGAACAGTGGCTGGTGCGAACGGGGGACCTGACTCACATCGACCAGGCCTTCTTCACCCTGAACAGCCTGATCGGTCTCGTCTTTTTCGCGGGGCACGCCTTGGAATACTGGCTGTCGAGATCGCTCCTGGCGCCGCTCTAGACCATAGGTTGTAAGAAGACGATTCGCCTGTGTGACTGTTCCCAGGTATGCTGGGGGGCCATGTCCTCGCATCAGCCTGAACGCCGCCGCGCCCTGCGCTCCAGCCGCCCTGATTCCGGGCGTTGGCTTACGGTGATGGTGGTCCTCAGCGACCGGACATTCCGCTGGTCGCTGACCCGCCGGATGATGCTCTGGGTCCTCGGCGGCGTGGTGGGGTTCTGGGCCCTTGCGATGATCGGCTCCGGCTATGGCCTCTGGGCCACGAAGAAGATCATGAGTTTCGGCCGGCTGGCCAAGGAGACCCAGGAGCAGCAGGAGCAGCTGCGGTCCTCCCTCGACCAGGCACAGGCCCTCGAGAACGAAGTGGCCACCCTCCGCAAGCAGCACACGGAATTATTGAAGCTGCTTGACCCCAAGGCCCCCGCCGGATCCCCCCTCCCCGCCCCGCCGGGCCAGCCGAGCGTCACCCCCCTCCCCCCTGGAACCCAGGAACGCCTCTCGCGCCTGCGGCAGGACCTCGACTACACCTCGAAGCAGGCCGCCGTGGTGCGTGCGCGCATGGAGCCGGTGATCCGGGCCTGGTCCCACACCCCCTCGATCCCGCCCACCGCCGGCTACCTCAGCTCCGGCTTCGGCGTCCGGGTCAGCCCCTTCTCCAGGTCCAACGAGGAGGGCGATGGCCTGCTTGGGTACCACACAGGCATCGACATCAGCAACGCCGTCGACACCCCCGTGCAGGCCACGGCCGATGGGGAAGTCGTGGAGGCAGGCTGGATGGACCGCTACGGCTGGGGCGTCCGCGTCCGCCACACCGAAGACCAGGAAACCCTCTACGCCCACCTGAACCGGCTGGCCGTGAAAGTCGGCCAGAAGGTTTCGCGCGGGGATATTCTGGGGGCCATGGGACGCTCGGGAAATGCCACGGGCGTCCACCTCCACTACGAGGTCCGTCGGAATGGGAAACCCGTGAATCCCCAGCCCTACCTCCGGCTCCAGCGCCAGTGGCTTCGCGCCCTTGGCAAGCAGTCCTGATTCGAGGAGTGATCCATGGCCGTGTTCCGCAGCAAGAAGCCCAAGCCCGAGCCTGCCCCCGCCATCCACTCCCTGCTTGGCAAGGATGTGCTGTTCAAAGGCGAGGTCCATACGAACTCCCGCAGCTTCCGGGTGGAGGGTGTGGTGGAAGGCACCATCCACTCCACGGGCGAAGTCTCCATCGCGCCCGGCGGCCTCGTGAAGGGGACCATCTTCGCCAAGCACCTGGTCGTCACCGGCCGGGCCGAAGGCATCATGAAGATCTCGGACTGCCTGGAGATCCACGGCACGGGCTACGTGGAGGGGGATGTGGAGGTGGGATCGCTGGTGGTGGACGAGGGCGGCACCCTGCAGGGCGTCTGCGTCCGCAAGGACCAGGCCGAGTCCCAGGCTGCAGCCAAAGGCGGCTCCATGCCCCCGGCCAAGCAGGTGGACTCCGAAGCCAAGAAGGCCGACACCAAGCGCTAGGCCATCCGGTTCAGCGGAACAGCGGCCCGGGATCCGACTTCACGCCCAGGTAGGCATAGGCGGCATCGGTGGCCTTGCGGCCCTGCGGCGTGCGGTCGAGGAAGCCCACCTGCATGAGGTAGGGTTCCACCAGATCCTCAAGGGCGCCTTCATCCTCGCCCAGGGCCGCCGCCAGGGTCCGGAGCCCCACGGGTCCGCCCCGGTGCTTGTGGCAGATGGCCTGGAGGTACTCCCGGTCCAGGGCATCCAGCCCCAGATCGTCCACTTCATGCAGCTTCAGGCAGGCATCGGCGGAGGCTTCGGTGATGGTGCCATCCCCCTTCACCTCCGCGTAGTCCCGGCAGCGCCGAAGGAGCCGGTTGCAGATGCGCGGGGTGCCGCGGCTCCGCCGGGCAATGGCGTCAGCGCCTTCTTTGGCCAGGTGGATGCCCAGGAGCGCGGCGGAGCGGTTGGCGATGATGGCCAGATCCGCCCGGGCGTAGAACTCCAGACGGTGGACCATGCCGAATCGGTCGTGGAGCGGCTTGGAGATCAGCCCGGCTCGCGTGGTGGCGCCCACCAGGGTGAAGGGTCGCAGGTCCACCTTCAGGGTCTGGGCGCTGGGGCCCTGGCCAATGAGGATGTCCAGTTTCCGGTCCTCCATGGCCGAGTACAGCAATTCCTCGATGGGCGCAGACAGGCGGTGAATTTCGTCGATGAAGAGGAACTCGCCCTCCTCCAGGTTGGTGAGGATGGCCGCGAGGTCGCCCTTCTTCTCCAGGGCCGGGGCCTGGATGACCTTGCAGGGGGCGCCCATCTCGTTGGCCAGAACGTGGGCCAGAGTGGTCTTGCCGAGGCCCGGAGGACCGAACAGCAGCACATGGTCGAGGACCTCGCCCCGCTTGGTGGCGGCCTTCAGTGCGATCTCCAGGCGGGCCTTCACCTTCTCCTGGCCGATATATTCCTGCAGCCTCTGCGGCCTCAGGGAGAATTCCGCAGGGTCCTCGGCGCCGCCGGTGGGATCAAGGTCGGGATGTCGGTGCATGGCTCCTATTCCCTCACGGGACTTCCACTTGTGTCCAGCCGATGGACGGATAATCTTGGTTCACGCAGTCCAACCCCGCCTTCCCCCTTCATCACCCGGGAGGTGCTGTGGCCCAGCGCTACCAGCTCCTGATCCGAGACCGCCATGGCTTTGAGCGCACCGTGCCGCTCTCCCGCTCCGTCACCCTGGGCCGGCAGAGCCTCTGCGATGTGGTGCTCTCGGACAGCATGATCAGCCGCAACCACCTTCGGATGGAGCTGCGCGACGACATCTGGTGGGCCGAGGACCTGCAGACCACCCACGGCAGCTTCTACAAGGACCAGCAGCTCGGCAGGGTGGCCTGGGATCCCGGCACGCCCCTCCGCCTGGCCGACGGCGCCTACACGCTCACACTGCTGAGCCTCGACCAGTCCAGCTCCGAGCTGCACCTCCAGGCCATCCTCGAAACGGCCCAGCTCCTCGCGGAGGAGGTGGATCTCGAGGACCTGCTCGAGCAGTCCATGGACAAGCTTCTGTCCATCTCCGGCACCGACCGCGGCTTCCTGATGCTGCTCGAAAACGGGGAACTCGAGACCCGTGTGCAGCGCAACCTCGGCCACGAACTCGAGGGCTCCATCCAGCTTTCACTCTCCAGCGTGCACAAGGTGTTCGAGACCGGCGATCCCATCTGGATCCTGAACGTGGCCGACGAGCACCACCTGCTCAACCAGCACTCCATCCAGCGCCTCGAGCTGAAGACCATCCTCTGCCTGCCCCTGCTGCTGCAGGGCCGGCGCCTGGGCGTGGTCTACCTCGACAGCCGCCGGCCCATCACCGAGCCGCCGGACCGGGAGACCTTCGAAGCCATCGTCGCCCTCTGCGCCATCGCCATCGAGCGCACCCGCCTCTCGGAGGAGAACCTTCGTACCCACGTGCTCGCCACCGTGGGCCAGGTGGCCAGCTCCATCGTCCACGACTTCAAGAACGGGCTCTTCGTGCTTCGGGGTCACGCGGACCTGCTGGAACTGTCCACGGAGGATCACAAGATCCGCCACCACTGCCGGAAGATCCTGGAGTGCGTGGACCGGCTGACGCACCTCAGCCAGGATGTCCTCGACTTCGCCAAGGTGCGGGAGCCCAAGCGCGAGACCGTGGACCTGCGGGCCTTCCTGGATGCCATTCTCGAGCCGATGGTGCCGCGCGCGGCGGAGCTGGGCGTCCACCTCCGCGCGGAGGGCCCCATGTGCCTGGTGAAGCTCGACCCGGGCCGCTTCACGCGGGTCATGGAGAACATCATGGCCAACGCCCTCGACGCGACCACGGACATGAGCGGGGAAGTGCTCGTGTCCTGGACCCAGGTGACGGGAGGCGTCCAGATCCGGGTGAAGGACCGGGGCCACGGCATTCCGCGCAAGGTGATCAAGCGCATCTTCGAGCCCTTCTTCAGCTACGGGAAGAAGAAAGGCACCGGACTTGGCATGGCCACCGTGAAGAAGATCGTGGAAGAGCACGGCGGCACCTTGGAGTTCCTCAGCGAGGAGGGCCGGGGGACCGAGGTGATCATCACCCTGCCCGAGCATCCCATCACAGGCACCTTCAAGGTCGCCGAGGAGTCCACGGGGAACCACCGGGCCCTCGGGAGGGAAGGCGCATGACGGGCATCCGCGTCGGCCAGGGCTTCGACGTCCACCGGTTCGCCGCTCCCGAGGAAGGCCGTCCCCTGATCCTGATGGGCTGCGTGATCCCCCATGACCGGGGGCTGGCCGGGCACAGCGACGCGGACGTTATGCTGCATGCCCTCATGGACGCCCTGCTGGGCGCGGCGGGCCTTGGAGATATCGGCCAGCACTTCCCCGATACGGACGCCGCCTACAAGGGCGCGGACTCGGCCGGCCTTCTCGCCAGGGTCATGGGCGATCTCACGGAGCGGGGCTGGCAAGTGGTGAACGCGGATGTGTGTCTCATCGGCGAACGGCCGAAAATCGGTCCCCACCGCCAGCGGATGCGAGAGCGGGTGGCCCAACTGCTGGGACTCCCGCCGGATGCGGTCAACGTGAAGGCCACCACCACAGAGAAGCTTGGCTTCACGGGCCGCGGCGAGGGTCTGGCGGCCCAGGCGGTCGTCCTGATCCAGCGGCCATGAACGCGGGACCTCTGCTCCCTTCATCGCATATGATGAAAGGTCCGGAGGTTTCATGAAGTTCCCCGTCGTTCTTCCCGCCATGGTGCTGTTGGGCGCCCCGCTGTTCCTGGGATGCAGCAAAGTTCCCCTGACGCCCAGGACGCCGGTACCTGCGGGTTCAGTGGTCTTCCGGTTCACCCGCCCCGTCCGCGGCCCCGTGGAGTTCACCCTCGACGGCACCCGCATCCCGGTGCAGCAGTCCCCCAAGGGCGCCATCAGCCTCCATGTGAAGGGACTGGCCCCCGGCAAGCACCGCTACTTCCTCACCAGCCAGCGCGAGACGTTCAGCCCTGACATGGGCGAGTTGGATCTGCCCGCCGACAAGGGCCTCTACCAGGTCACCCTCACCCAGAAGCTCGACTCCGTGCTCTATGGCAAACCCGATCCCCTGCCGCCCGCCGAAGGCCTGCCGGGCGTGACGGCTGTCCTCCTCAAGTAATCATGGCGGTGGTGGCCCGGACCCGGACGCGGGACCACCAGCTTCGGGGGCCTGGGTCCCTCATGGCCCGTTGCCTGGCCGCGGGTCTTCCAGTGGCCTCGGCCTGCTCCGGACGCGGTGCCTGCGGGAGGTGCGTGGTCACCGTGCTTCAGGGCTCGGAACTGCTCGCACCCGCAGATGCGCATGAGACGGAGGTCCTGGCGAGAAACGCCACCGAACCGGGCCAGCGCCTCAGCTGCCAGCTCCGGTTGCCGGCCGGGGAGGCCGACCTCCTCTTCACCACGGGCTACTGGTGAGACGCCTCGTCGGAACCTCCCTGGTCATGATCCCTCTGCTGGGCGTCGGCGGCTTCATGGCCTGGAAGGCCCGTTCCGTGGCCCGGGAGCTGGTCGATCCCCCCTTCTACCGGCCGCAGGCCCTGGCCCGGGTGGATGCGACCTACCGGGAGCTGGCCCAGGGCCGGGATGGCGACCCGGGAGGCACCTGGCGCAGCGAGGAAGTGGGGGAATTGCAGCTCTGGCGTTTCACCCGCCCCACCCCATCCCCAGGGATCGTGCTCTTGCTCCACGGCTTTGGCGACGACCGCTGGGGCACCAGCCCTGCCCTGAAGTGGTTCCCCCGCCTGGACGTGGCCATCTTCACCTACCGGCGGCGGGACGATGCCCTGCGGCGCGGTGAACCCGCTCCCGCCGTCACCTTCGGCGCCATGGAATCCAGGGAAGTCGTCCGGATGGTTCATCACCTGGAGGCTTCCGGCGTCGAACGCCACCGGATCCTCCTGCTGGGACGAAGCTTGGGCGCTTCCGTGGGGCTGCTGGCCCTGGCCGACCTGGAACGCGAAGGCCGGGGACCCCTGGCGGGTCTCATCTGGGAGGGCGCCCCGGCCAGCAGCCGCAGCTTTGCCGAGCGCCTGGTCCGGGGGCCCGAGGACCGCTGGTGGCACCTGCTCGCTCCGCCCATCGGGGCCGCGGCTGCCGTCGCTGCGGGGCGCATGGGCGGCTACGTGCCCGAGGACACCGACCTGCTCGGACGCACCAGAGGGATGCGGCTGGCGACCCCCAGTCTGTGCTTCCTGGCCACCCAGGACCGGCTCGCCCCACCCGAGGTCCAGAGGACTCTCGCAGCCCAGTTCCAGCGCAGCCGGGTGATTGAAGTGCCCACCTGGCACCTTCACTGCGCGGAGGCCCTGGGCCCCGCCTACACGGGCGCGATCCGGTCCGCCGTGGACGAATGGTTCCCCCTGGATGCGAAAAGGGGCCCCGAAAGGCCCCTTCCCATCCGCTGAGAGGCGGGTCTACTCCTCTTCGTGGGCCTGCCCCGTGGCGCGAATCAGCTTGGGGGCGAGGCGCTGGACGATGGGCTCGAATACCTTGTTCACCAACTCCTCATCGTAGGAGACCTCGGCACCGGTTCCGGCGACCTTCACGCTGGTGTCGTCCACCTTGCCATCATCGCCCTTGGCGAACAGGATCTCGCCCGTCTCCACTTCGATGAGGCGGATGTCCAGGCGTCCCGTGAAGGAGGCCTTCTTGATGTTGACGCTGCCAGCCACGGCACCGGCTGTGCCGTCCTTGGTGAGCTTGCCCACCAGGGCGCCCACGCCCCAGCCGGAGCTGAAGCCGGATTCCTTGTAGGCGAAGCGGGTGACCTTCCCGGTCATCACGTATTTCACGCCCAGCAGCTTGCCGATCTTCTGCACGGTGGCAGTATCCACTTCACCGCTCTGCTGGAAGTTCAGCTCGGCCCGGATGTCCTGGAGGCGCTCCCGCTCGATGAGGCGGATCTTGCCGTTGGCCTTGTCCATGATTTCGGTCGTGAAGAGGTCCCGCAGCTGGTTGGAGATCGTGCCCATCTGGTTGCCCCAGCCACCGTGGCGCCAGCCATGCCAGCAATCAGGGGCCGCCTTGAAGTCGAGGATGGCCAAGCGGGGAAGTTTGGCCTTCTCCTCTTTGGACATCTTCTTCTGGGCCAAGGCGGGCGCCGTGATGGCGAATACGGCCAGGAGGGAGAGGATCAGCTTGCGAAGACGCATGGGGACTCCAGTCGGGAACAGGGCTCAGTCGTCGATGAGCTTGCTGCGCAGTTCCTTGCCCAGCTTGAAATACACCACCCGCTTGGGCGGCACCTGGATGCTCTCGCCGCTGCGCGGATTGCGGCCCTGCCGGGCCCGGCGGTCCCGCAGGCGGAAGCTGCCAAAACCGCGCAGTTCCACGCCTTCCCCGGTCTTCAGGGATTCGATGATGCTCTCCAGGAAGGTATTCACCAGGAGATCAGCATCTTTCTTCCCCAGTTCGAGCCGCTCCATCAGATGTCGGGAGAGGTCGGCCTTGGTGAGGGTCTCCATCGCTTCCATGGGAACTCCGAGGGGTGAGGGGGCTTAGGTGACGTGAGGGCAGTCCTCAATAAATCCCCATCCGTGCCCTGCGGTCAAGGGGGACATCTTCATCCATTTGAAAAAAAGGGGGCCGAAGCCCCCCGTTCGAAGCGGACGCCCGGGTCCCTCAGTCCATGAGCCACTCAAGCAGGAAGCGGGGGCCTTCCCCACTCCCCCCGTGGGTCCGGTAATCCCGTTCTTTGCCAGACCAGCTGCCGGACAGGTCCACATGAGCCCAGGACGCCTGCCCCACGAACTCCCGCAGGAACAGGCCAGCGGTGATGGTCCCGCCCCAGCGGATGCCGGTGATGTTCTTCAGATCGGCCAGCGGGCTCTTCAGAAGGTCGGTGTATTCCTCCACCAAGGGCAGCTGCCAGAGGTACTCGCCGACGGAGCCGCCGGCGTCCATGAGGCGGTCCACCAGCTTCTGATCCGTGCCCATCACAGCGGAGACCCCGTCGCCCATGGCGATGAGGGCGGCGCCGGTCAGGGTCGCGAGGTCCACCACATGGTCGGCCCCCAACTCGCTGGCGTGGTGGAGCAGGTCGGCCAGCACCAGGCGCCCTTCGGCGTCTGTGTTGAGGACTTCGATGGTCTTGCCGCTGCGGCTGCGGAGCACGTCGCCGGGCTTGTAGCTGGAGCCCGAGGGCATGTTCTCGACCAGTCCCAGCAGGCCCGTGACCTGGACCGGCACCTCCAGCTGGGCGCAAGCCACCAGCGTGGCCAGCACGATGGCAGCGCCGGTCATGTCGTCCTTCATGGTCTCCATGCCCGAGGCATCCTTGAGGGAGAGCCCGCCGGAATCGAAACAGACGCCCTTGCCCACGAGGACCACATGCTTCTTCGGCTTCTCCTTGGGCTTGTATTCCAGCTTGACGACCCGGGGAGGCCTGACGCTGCCCTGGCCGACGGCCAGCACGGACCGGAAGCCGCCCTTTTCGAGAGCCGGGACATCCAGCACCTCGCAGTGGAGCTTGTGTTGCTTTGAGAGCTTCACCGCCATATCGGCAAAAACTTCGGGGTAGAGATCCCCGGCCGGCGTGTTGGCAAGGTCGCGGACCCGGTGGCAGGCGGCCACCCCGGCTTCGACCGCTGGCAACTTCCGCCGCGCCTTGCGGGTGTCGTCGCCGTTGGTGAAGATCTCGATGGAGGAGAACTGTTTTGCTTCAGGCTTTCCGCCTTTGAATGAAACGAAATCGTAATTCGCGAGCAGCACGCCCTCGGTGACGGCCACCTGCACGGCGTCATGGTCGATGGTGGAGGTGGAGGGGGAGAGGATCCCGATCTTCTTCCACTTCTTCTTGAGGCAGAAGCGCCCGGCGGTGCCCACGGCCTTGCGGATCTTGTTGAGCGTCACCTTCTCTTCGTCGCCGAGACCGACCAGCACCATCCACCGGCTCTCTTTCACACCATTGGGATGGTGGAGCGGCACAACTTCAAGATAGTCCGCCTTGAAATCCTCTTCGTCCATCACCTGTCGCGCGACCTTGCTGATGGCAAGCGGCAGACGGTGGCGCTCACGCCCTGAAAACACCGGAACGATTAAAGCATCTCCGGAAAAATCCTTACCGGTCTGAGAGCTGATATCCACTGAAGGCATGGGAGTTCCTCCTTGGGAAAGAGGCTAGATCGGTTCGGTAAAAATGGAAAGTTCATTTTCCGATCTTTAATTGTCACAAACATGCAATTTGTTAACAGCCAGTTTTCAAACACTAGTCACCTTAGCCAGTTGCGATTTCCGATGGGATCATGTCCCATGGACCTCGCCCCCCGGCACCGTCAGCCCATCTCCCTTCCCGGCCCCTGGCCAGCCTGCGCCCAGAGGCTGCTGCGGGAGGGCGCCGCCTGGCTGCACACGGGCGATACCGGGGAGAGTCTGCTGGCCCTGCCGGGTCAGGCCCTGGTCTCCCGCTGGGATGGCCGTGCCTGGGACAACCGGATCGGCGGTAGAGCCCTGCCCGGCTCACCCTGGGAGACCCTGGCCTCCGCGGTGAGCCAGCTGCCCCGCCCCTGGATCGGCGCCGCCACCTTCGAGCTGGCCTGTGACGAGGCTGAGCTCCCTAGGAAACCCATCGAGACCGGCACCCTCGGCCAGCATTGGGTGGCCGTGGAGGAAGCCCTGCACGTGAAGGACGGTGAGGCGGAGCTCTGGTCCTGGACCGAGGCTCCCGCAGCCACCGACCGCTGGACGGATTGGCTGACCCCGACCCCGGACTTGGGGGAATCCGCCGTGGACCTGATGGCGCTTTGGACGGAGGCCCGCCACCGGGCCGCCGTGGCGCAGATCCAGGCCCACATCCTGGATGGCGCCTTCTACGTGGCGAATCTCTGCGTCCCCTTCAAGGGGCGGCTCTCCGGGGATCCCGTGGCCCTGGCGCTCCGGGCCTTCCAACGGGCGCGCCCCCCCTTCGGCGCCCTGCTGGACCTCGGGGGACTGCAGCTGCTCAGCCTCAGCATGGAGCGCCTGCTGTCCCGCCGGGGGGGCCTGCTCCGCTCCCAGCCCATCAAGGGCAGCGCGCCGCTGACCGGGGACCCAGAACGCGACCACGTGGCGGCCGAGGCCCTGGCCGCCGATCCCAAGGAACGGGCGGAACACACCATGATCCTGGATCTGGTGCGCAACGACCTGGGACGGGCGGCCCTGGCCGGCTCGGTCCAGGTGGTCCGCGCCATGGCCGTGGAGTCCTTTCCCACGGTGCAGCATCTGGTCAGCACCGTGGAGGCCACTGCCCGGCCCGGGCTCGGATTGGCGGAGTTGTTCCGGGCGGTGCTGCCCGGTGGAAGCGTCACCGGCGCCCCCAAACACGCCGTCTGCAGCCACCTGGCGCAGGCCGAAGCCGGTCCCCGGGGCTTCTACTGCGGGGCGGTCGGGTGGATCTCCCCCAGTGGGAACTTGGACCTTGCCTTGCCCATCCGCACCGCCCAGATCCAGGGCGAGCAGCTGACCTACTGGAGCGGGGGCGGCATCACCCGGCGCAGCGACCCGGCCCGCGAGTGGGCCGAGCTGCACCTGAAGACCCGCGCCATCAGCGGCTGATCAGGCGGCGCTGGCCCGCTTGAGAAGCTCCTCGAAGCGCTCGAAAAGATGGGCCCTCGGCCCCTTGGGCTGGCGCTTCAGCACCATGCCCGCCTGCTCCGGCGTGCGCCCGCCTTTGGTCTGGTTGCAGGTGAGACAGCAGCCCACCAGGTTTTGCCAGGTGGTGGAGCCCCCCTGGCAGAGGGGGATCACGTGGTCCACCGTGGTGGCCTTCTTCGTGCACCCCTCGTACTGGCAGAGGAAGTGATCGCGACGGAGGACCCGCCGCTCCAGGCGCCCCAGCAGCAGCTTGGAATCACTGCAGGCCTGGGCGTGGGGGAAGATGATCAGTTCCAACCGTCCGGCCAGGTCGCCATGCCGTTCGAAGGTGGCGGGGTTCAGCACGTGGGCCCGCCCCGAAACGACCGCACAGAGGGCGCGACGGCGGCTGACTTCCTGCATGGGGACGTAGTTCCGGTCCACGGCAATGACTTCGCCGGCCCCGCTGCGTTCGCGTCCCTTCAGCATCACCCCCCCGGTGTTTGCCGGAATCCTAAGGCATTCCCGGGGATTGTGAAGGGAATTATTCCCCTCGGTACGGGCCCGGCAGCGTGCCCTGGAGGTCCACTTCCGGCAGGGACTCCACCCCCGCCAGACGCTTCTCCATGCGTTCCTTGCCTTTGGAGACTTCCCCGAGCTTGGTGCTGGCCTCGTCGAGCTTTTTCTGGACCGAGGCCAGGGCCTCTCCGAATTTCCCGAATTCGGTCTTCACCTGCCCGAGCACCTTCCAGACCTCGCCGCTCTGCTTGCTGATCGCCAGGGTCTTGAACCCCACCTGCAGGCTGTTCAGGAAGGCTGTGAGCGTGGTGGGACCCACGAAGGTGACCTTGCACTCCCGCTGGATCCGTTCCAGCAGGCCTGGCCGCCGCAGAGCCTCGGCGTAGAGGCCTTCGAAGGGCAGGAACAGCAGCGCGAAGTCCGTGCTGTGGGGAGGGGCGATGTACTTGTCCCGGATATCCCGGGCCTGGGACAGCAGCCGGACTTCCAGCGCCCGGCCCGCGGCCTCCACGGCGGGGAGATCGCCCAGCTCGTAGGCCTCCATGAGCCGCTGGTAGTCCTCCAGAGGGAACTTCGCGTCGATGGGCAGCCAGACCGTGCCACCCTCCTCCGCCCCCGGCAGCTTCACCGCGAACTCGACGATCTCCGGAGAGCGGGGCCGTATCTTCACATTGGCGGCGTACTGCCCGGGCGAGAGGAACTGCTCCAGCAGCGCCCCGAGCTGGGCCTCGCCGAGGACGCCGCGGGTCTTCACATTGGTGAGGGCCCGCTTCAGTCCGCCGACATCCTGGGCCAGGGTCTGCATCTCGCCGAGCCCCTTCTGCACCAGCTCGAGGCGCTGGGCCACCAGGTTGAAGCTCTCGCCCAGGCGCTTCTCCAGCGCCTCGTGCAGCTTCTCGTCCACGGTGCGGCGCATCTGCTCCAGGCGTTCCTCGGTGGAGGTCTGGATGGCCGCCAGACGCTTTTCCACCTGCTGCTGCACCTGGTTCAACTGGGCCGCCTGCTCCTCCCGGGAAGCTCTCAGGGCCTCCTGCGTGGTCGTGACCAGCAACCGGAAGCCCTCGGCCAGCTTCTCGGCCTGGGCGGTGCGCAGCCCGCCCAGCTCGGCCGACAGAGGCTGGAGCTGGGCGATGAGGGCCTGCTGCGCTTCACTCCGGTTCCGCGAGGCCAGTTCCTCCGCGTGGCGCCGCAGGGCGTCGAAGGGGGCAGGATCCGCGGCGGGCCGGCGAAGGCTGGCCCAGGCCGCCACGGCAGCCAGGAGGAGGGTGAGAACGGCGAGGGTGAGGGCGAGGCTCATGGTTCCATCATCGCGCGGCCGGCTCGTCAGGCAGTGTCCAATCCGCCTGCCGTCCTGCTTCCCGCGCCCTGAGCGTCAGGCGCGCCACCCAGCCCGTGGGCCAGGGCCCATCCTCACCCGCCCACTCGACCACCAGGCGATCCTCGGACCCGAGGCTGTCTTCAAGGCCCAACGACCAGGCGCCCTCGGGCCCCGTGCGGAAGAGATCCAGGTGGAACAGGCGTCCTCCGGAACAGTCGTAGTGGTGCAGGATTGCATAGGTGGGGGAGGCGACCTCCTCGGGATCACCGCCCAGTCCTCGCAGGAAGCCCCGGGTCCAGGTGGTCTTGCCTGCGCCCAGCTCGCCCTCCAGCAGCCAGGTGCCGCCCGGGGGCGTCAGCCGGGCCAGGGCTTCACCCAGGCCCTCGGTGGCCTCTTCATCGGCCAGGAACCGCTCAGGCACGCAGGAGCTCCGGCAGGAGCCCAGCCAGATCGGTGGGAAGCAGGCCGGCCCCGGGCAGGCGGTCCCCGGCCGCGCCATGGAACCAGGCCGCGGCGGCCACGGCCTCACGCATGGGCAGCCCCTGGGCCCGGAAGCCCGCCACCATGCCCGCCAGCAGATCGCCGCTGCCGCCGGTGGCCATGCCCGGGTGGCCCGTGGGATTGATCCAGAGATCTTCCCGCGCTCCCCCGGCGATGACGCTCTGGGCGCCCTTGAGCAGCAGGACGCCGGGTCGCCCGGACGCCACCTGGCGGGCCTGTGCGAGGCGCTCATCCATCAGGAGCGGACGGGACAGGCGGAAGAGGCGGGCGAACTCGCCAGGGTGGGGCGTGATGGCCGTGCCCGGCCGGTCCATCCAGCGCCGGCCTTCGCCTTCCCTAAGGGCTGAGGCGTCCACAACCAGCGGACCGTCCCAGTCCGGCACCTGGTTGATGCCGCCCGGGCCCACCAGCAGGACATCGGCATCCTGAGGCACCGAGCCCTGCCAGGCCCGCACCATGGCCTCGGGCACCTGGGCCGCGATCTCTGCCCGGACCTCCGGCTCGGAAAGCACCGTCACCAGGCCCGCCCCCACCCGCAGGGCACCCAGGGCCGCCAGCACGGCGGCGCCGCTCATGCCTAGGCTGCCAGCCCGGATGACCACGTGCCCGAAGCTGCCTTTGTGGGCATTCCACTCCCGTGTCGGAAGCACGGGGCGCTCCAGGAGCTGCATGGCCGACTTGGGCGCCCGGTCCAAGGGAATGGGGATGACCGAGACTACCCCGCAGAAGTCCCGGGCCGGGAGCAGTCCATGACAGACCTTGAGCGCCCCGAAGCAGGCGGTTCGCGTGGCGCGGACGGCCTCCCCTGGAAGTTCGGCCGCACCGGGATCCAGCCCCGAAGGCAGATCCAGCGCCAGGACCGGCAGACCACTGGCATTCAGGGCCCGCACCCAGGTCAAGGCCATCCCCTCCAGGGGACGCGTGGTGCCGAGGCCGAAGAGCCCATCGACCACCCAGCCCCGCCAGGTCCTCATGAGTTCAGCCGGATCAGCCGCAGTCTGAACCTCGCCTCCGAGCCCCCTCCAGAGCCGGGCCTGGATGGCCGCGTCTCCTCGCCATTCACCCCAGATGCTGGGCGCCCAGACCTGGACCGTCCGCCCCTGCCATCGGGCCAGGCGCGCCAGGGCCAGGGCGTCCCCTCCGTTGTTGCCTGGCCCGGCCAGGACGTGGATGGGCTCGCCCGGAGGCAGCAGGGCCAGGGCCCCGAGGGCGGCGTGCTCCTGGAGGGTGAGCGACGGAATGCCCCAGCCCTCGATGGCCTGGCGTTCCGCGGCCCGCATCTCGTCGGCAGTAAGGAGGGGAATCACGCGGCACCTCCTGTGCCGCGCCCTCCGGGCTTCGGCTTTGCCAAAGTGGAACTCCGCTCCTGCTTCGTCCTCATGCGAACAGTCTAGGCCCGTTCCGAAAGATATGCCGCCAGCGCCCGGGGAAACAGCTCCATCTCGGCGGCGTAGACCCGCTTCTGGAGATCCTCCGGCGTGTCTCCAGCCAGGACCGGAACACGCAGCTGGTCGAGAATCCGCCCGTGATCGTACTCATCGTCCACCAGGTGAACCGTGGCGCCGGATTCAGCCTCCCCCGCGGCCAGGACGGCGCGGTGGACATGCTTGCCATACATGCCTGCCCCCCCATAGCGGGGAAGAAGGCCCGGGTGGATGTTGAGGATTCGGCCGGCCCAGCGGGTGGGTACCGTCAGTTTCTTCAGCCAGCCGCAGAGACAGATGAACTCTGCCCCGGCAGCTTCCGCCGCCTGGTAGCAGGCTTCGGAAAAGGCCTCGTCCGTGGCGAAGTCCTGGCGGACCACCACCACCGTGGCCACCCCCTCAGCCTCCAGCCTGGCCAGGCCCTCAGCCCTGGCCGTGGAGGCCAGTCCCAGGACCGGCAGGCCCGCCACCCGGCCCTCGCGGCAGGCCCTGAGCAGGTTCAGGGCATTGCCGCCAGTGCCGGAGATGAAAAGGGCGAGCCGTTTCACTGAAGGGCCGTGAGCACCACCGTGTCGGCGATGTCCTGGGCGCTGCAGCCCCGGCTGAGATCGTTGGCGGGCTTGGCCAGGCCCTGGAGGAAGGGGCCGATGGCGGCGCAGCCGCCCATGCGCTCGGCGATCTTGTAGGAGATGTTGCCGGCATCCAGGTCTGGGAAGATCAGCACGTTGGCCCGGCCTGCCACGGCGGAACCAGGCGCCTTCTTCTGCCCCACAGACGGCAGCAGGGAGGCGTCGGCCTGCAGCTCCCCGTCCACGGCGAGGTCGGGCCTGCGCTCCTTGATGATGGCCAGGGCGGCGCGGACCTTGTCCACGCAGGGATGCTCGGCGGAGCCGCGGGTGGAGAAGCTGAGCAGGGCCACGCGGGGCTCCACGTCCATGACGCTCCTGGCGTTCTCGGCGGCGGCGATGGCGATGTCCGCCAGCTGCTCCGGCGTGGGGTCGGGCACCACGGCGCAGTCCGAGAAGATCACCGCGCCCTGCTCGCCGAAGGTGGCCTCGGGATGGATCATCAGGAAGAAACTGGAGACGGTCTTGATGCCCTTGGCCGCGCCAATCGCCTGGAGGCAGGCGCGCACGGTCTCGGCTGTGGTGTTCAGGGCCCCGGCCACCATGCCGTCGCAGTGGCCGATCTGCACCATCATGGCGCCGAACCAGAGCGGGTTGTGGACGGCCTCCAGGGCCTGTGCCTCGGTGATGCCCTTGGCCTTGCGGCGCTCATAGTAGGCACCGGCAAGCTCCTGCAGCAGCGGGCTCGTGGCGGGATCCACCAAGGTGGCGCCCTGCAGGGAGAGGCCCAGGGCCGCGCCCCGCGAGGTCATGGCGGCAGGGTCACCCAGGATGGTGAGGCGGCAGAGCCCCTGGTCCAGCAGCAGCTGGGCCGCCTGGAGCGTGCGATCCTCCCGGCCCTCCGGCAGCACGATGTGGCGCTGCAGTTCCTTGGCGCGGGCCCGGAAGCGCTCCATCCAGAGGGTGTGGTTGGGGTGGGACATGGATTCCTCCGTGAGGGTCAGGCCGGGGGTGGCAGGGTGGGGACAAGGAAGGCGCGGGCCTCATGGCCCGTGCGGTTCCTGAAGGTTTCGGCCAGGCTCGGCGCGCCCGAGCTGGCCTCGTCGAGGTACATCGCCTCCACGCGGTGCATGGGCAGAAAACGGGTGCCGAGGGCCACCTGATCAGCTTCGCCCGTCCGTATCAGCGAGAGCACCTCTTCCCAGGGCGTGAGGTCGAGGCCCCGGAGGGCGATGCCAGCCGCATCCAGCCCGAGCAGGGCGCCCCAGATGCGCTCCCGGGGCGACTGGAGCACCACCACCACCAAGTCGCCAGGTCCGAAGGGCATGGTCAGAGGCATGTCAGGGCTCCGGGGGATCAAAGCGCAGGGCCTTCGACAATCAGGCGACCTTCCGTGAAGCCCTCCATGGCCCAGCGCGGGCCTTCGAACACATTGCCGCTGGCCCGCACACCGCCGAAAGGGGCCGCATCCAGGCGGAAGGTGGGAGGCAGGTTCAGGAGCACACCACCGGCCCGGAGCTTCGATTCCGCCAGCCGAAGCCGCCGTTGATCCCGGCTGTACGCGCTGGCGCGCAGGCCGAAGCGCGTGGCCGCGGCACGATCGAGCCCCTCCTCGAAGGTGCCCACGCGGGTCAGCACCGTCACGGGGGCGAAGGCCTCTTCGCGCTGCAGGGGGTCGCTCTCAGCGACGCCCGTGAGAATGGCCGGCGGCAGCAGTGCTCCCTGGCGGACGCCCCGAAGCAGGATCTCTGAACCGGCCGCCGCGGCGCGATCCAGGTTGGCGTCCATGCGGATGGCGGTGGTCTCGTCGATGAGCGGGCCCACCACCGTGGCGGGATCCATGGGATCGCCCACGGGCAGGGCCTTCACCGCGTTGACAAAGGCGGGCACGAAGGCTTCCCAGAGACCCTGATGCACATAGATCCGCTGGGCCTTGGAGCAGCTCTGACCGGCCCCGGCCACGGCGGCTGGCGCGAGATGGGCAGCCACTGCGGCGGCATCCACGTCCTCGTCCACGACCACGGCCCCGTTCCCGCCCAGCTCCAGCAGCAGCCGCTTGCCGGCGAGCACCTGTTCGAGGTGCCGCCCCACCCGCTCGGACCCCGTGAAGCTAACGGCAGCGATGCGGGCATCCCGGGCCAGGGCCTCGGCCTTTTCGGGATCCGAGTCGGCCAGCTGCAGCAGGTGGCCGGGAGCCGCCACGCGTGACCGCGCCACTTCGAAGCTCTCCCAGAGCAGCTGTGAAGTGCGAGGCGCCTGGGGACAGGGCTTCCAGATGACGCTGCACCCCACGCCCAGCGCGGGTGCCAGCTTGTGCATGGCCAGGTTCACGGGAAAGTTGAAGGGCGTGATTGCGAGCACGGGGCCCAGGGGAAAACGGCACAAGGTGGCCCGGCATCCGTCTGCTCCGGCCATCAGGTCATAGGGGACGCTCTCCGCACCGAACGAAGCCACGGCTTCGATGGTGGCCTTCAGGGTGGCCTCCGCCCGCCCCACCTCGCCCCGGGCGAGGGTGATGGGCTTTCCGGTCTCCCGGGTCATCTCCTGGGCCAGGACCTCGCGGACCGGCCCCAGTTCCTCCAGCCACACCTCCAGCAGGCGCCTCCGGACCAGCCTGGAGGCATCGCTCCAGGCGCCGAAGGCCTGCAGGGCATGTTCTGCCAATCCCTCCCATCCCTCTGCGCTCATGGCCCACCACCCCAGGTCAAGGTCCGCCGGCAGTTCCGGCTCCATCCAGCATATCCGCCGTTCCGCGCTGCCTCCCAGGAACCCTGTCACATCAGGCAATGCGGGGATTCCCTTCTGGAAGCGGCTAGACTGTGAAGAGGAGCACCCCATGACCAAGCCGCTCGTCCCCGCCGACCTCCTGAAGTCCGTTCAGGCTGCGGACAAGCCCGCTTCCACGGCCACGACCGGGAAGCCCAAGGCGACCGCCGGCCCCAAGCCCACTGTCCGGGCGTCCACCAAGCCCCAGGGCAAGAGCGGCGTGGCGCACACCCGCATGAGCAACCGCGGGAAGTAGCCCCAGCGCGCTCGCCTGGGCCGGCCCTGTGCCAGATCCGGCTAGTCGGCCAGATGCCAGATCTGGATCTGGCTGGTGCGCGCCAGCACCTCGCGGACCAGATCGGGCGAAGGGACGCCGAAGGTGCGGACCTGGAAGGCCCCGGCCACCGGGAGATGCACCACGTGGATCGAGGCGTCACGCTGGAAATCCGGATGCTTGGCCAGGGGCCTGCACAGGGCGTCCAGGTCCAGCGCCTCCAGCCAGCCTGGTGGCAGCGGCGCCGTCCTGGCCCCGGGAACCAGTGCCCCCACCTCGCGGGCCTGGAGCAGGACCAGGTGCCAGGCCCCATGAACCCGGCCCCGCCAGCAAAGGAAGGGGGGCAACGAACCGAACCCGATGCCCCCTTTGCGCACCTCGGGCCAGGCCCGCAGCGAGGCCAGACCCGCCTCATCCGCCGCCTCCATGGCGAGGGTCGCGAGATCGGGCGAAGCGGGGGGGATCCAGGGTTCGACGCTCAGCATCCCGTCGAGCATCGCATATCGGGTAGGCTGGGGCCCATGTGTACCGAGCCTCAAGGGGGTCTGCCGCGAACGAAGCCATCTCCCACGAGATGGTCATGAGTTCCCGGCCCGTCATCGCCACCGGCCAGCAGATCGGCGCGGGGTGGAGCCCGGCCCTGTCCATCGCCAAGGCCCTGGCGGCCTTGGCCGAAGCCCGCCGCACCGGGGCCGAGGCCGTGTACTGGCTGGCCGATGAGGATCACGACCGCACCGAGGTGGCATCCGTGGTGGGCTGGGAAGGCCCCCGCCTGCTCCGCCATCGCTTCCGCTTCGACACCCGCCCCGGCACGGCCACGGGCTGGCTGCCCTGGACCCCCCAGCACCAGGCCGAGGCCACTAGGCTCTGGGGTCCCCTGCCGGAGCCTGAGGCCCCCACGCTGCGAGGCCATGTCCTCGCCCTGGGCCAGCCCCTGTGGGAACGGGGGCTCCGGCCCTTCTCTCCCACCCATGCAGCCGTGCGGGAGCCCATTCAGGCCGAACTGGAACGCTGGCGCAGCCTGGACTTGGAAATCGGGCTTATCCGGCAGGCCGACATCCTGAAGGCCCAGGGTGCCCCCCTGCCGCTGGACCCGCGGGTCCAGGCCGCCTGGTTCTCCCTGGATCCCGAGACGGGCCGGCGGCAGCGCCTGGAGGCCGGCGAGGCCCTCCCCAGAGGTCTCTGGCTCAGCCCCGGCGCCGCCCTCCGGCCCCTGATGCAGTCCCTGCTGCTGCCCGTCACGGCCGTGGTGCTTGGTCCCTCGGAGCGCGCCTACTGGCGCCTCTGCGAGCCGCTGTGGGACCTCGTGGGCCTGACCGCGCCGAAGATCCTGCCACGCCCCAGCGTCTTCGTGGTGCCTTCGGGAATCCAGGTGGCCCCCGGCCAGCTTGATGCCCTCCGCTTGGGTGCCTGGGAGCACGTCGGTTCGTGGACCGGCCCCTTCCCGACGGGAACGGTCCAGGAAACCCAGCCGGACCCGGCCTGGCCCCTGCCCATCCAGGAACGCTTCCGGCGCGAACTGGCCCGCACGCGCACGCGGCTCGGCAAGCTCGACCGCCGGCTCCATCGGGAGGCCGCCAGCCAGATCCTGGGCGGGGATCCAGAGTGGCTCCGGCAGACCCTCTTCCCCTTCGGGCGACCCCAGGAGCGGGTGATTCCAGGCGTCCCGTGGCTGCGCTCGGGTGCCCTGCTCGAGGCCATCCTGGACCGCATGGACGGAGCCCATCCCGTCATCCTGGTGGAGGAACCATGAGTCCCATCGCCTCCCACGACGGCTGCGACTTGCTGGCCATCGGCGCCCACCCGGATGATGTGGAGGTTCACGTGGGTGGCATCCTCGCCCTGGCCTCGGACCGGGGCCTGAAGACCGCCATCCTCGACCTCACCAGCGGCGACCTCGGAACGCGCGGCACTGCGGAGACCCGCCGCCTGGAGGCAGGAGAAGCGGCCCGGATCCTCGGCGCGACCAGGCTCGTGCTGGACTTCCCCGATGGCCGCTTCACCGAGGAGGAGACCTACCGCCTGCGCCTCATGACCGAGCTCCGCCGGCTCCGGCCCCGAATCCTGATCCTGCCCGCCCCGGACGACCGCCATCCCGACCATCGCCGCGCACACCGACTCGCCCGGGAGGCAGCCTACTACGCGGGGTTGAAGAACTACCCCTGCCCTGGTTCTCCGTTCCGGCCCGAGGCCCTGGCCTGGGTGGGCGGCGAGAACCCCGGCCAGCCCGATCTGCTGGTGGACGTGAGCGCCGTGTGGGAACGCCGCATGGCCGCCTTCGACGCCTTCGGCAGCCAGTTCGATCAGGATCCCGCCCAGCCGGCCACCCGCATCGCGCACCCCGCCTTCCGCCGCGGGGTCCTGGGCCGCGCCATGCATTGGGGCTCCCTGCGCCTGTGCGACTGGGCCGAGGCCCTGTGGTGCGAGCGGCCGGTACCCAAACCCCTCACCGACCTTCTCGCCCAGTTGGAAGAGCCTGCGTGAACCGTTTCGAATCCGATCTCCTTGCGCAGATTCAGCGGCGTGGCGACGGCGTGACCGGCAGGGTGCTCGTGGCCTGCTCGGGCGGCGGTGATTCGGTCGCCCTGCTGCTCCTGCTCTGGACGCTCCGCAAGAGCCTGGGCCTGGAATTGTCAGTCGCCCACGCCGACCACGGCCTTCGGCCGGAGTCTGCGGAGGATGCGGATTTCGTCCGCCAGCTCTGCCGGGCCCTGGATCTGGACCTGGTCGAGGCGACCCTCGGCGTCAGGACCCACGCGCGGGACCAGGGCATCGGCCTGGAGATGGCCGCCCGGGAGCTTCGCTGGGATTGGCTGCGCCAGGAGGCCGAGCAGGCCGGTGCCGCGGCCGTGGCCACGGGGCACACGCTGGACGATCACACCGAGACTGTCTTCATCCGCCTCGCGCGGGGTGGCGGATTGGGCTGTCTGCATCCGCTGGCACCGCGGCAGGTTCTGCGCTGGTCTCCGCTTGTGGAGGTCCGACGCGAGGATCTGCGGACCTACCTCGCTTTGCGGAAGCTCCCCTGGCGCGAGGACGCGAGCAACGGTGAACCCTTCACGCCTCGCAACCGCTGGCGGAAGCTCCTAGTGGAGCTGAGGCGGGAGGCCCCCGACCTGGACCACCACTTGTTCGAGACACACCGGCAGGCGGAGGAGGCCGAGCGACTGGCGCGAAGCCTGGTCCAGAGCTGGGAAGGTTCTCGCTGGTCCATCGCGGATGGAAGCGTCGTGTTCGAGAAGAGGAGCTGGGACGAGGTGGAGCTCCGCTGGGCGCTGGAATCCGCCTTCCGCCACCTGGGCTGGGAGCGCGAATCCGGACTGCTGCGGGACCTCGCACCCTGGCTTGCCAGACAGCTGGCCCACAGCCGTAAACCCTCGTCCTGGGGGAATTTTCACCTAAACCCTGAACCAGGCGGCGGGTATCTGCATCTAAGTCAAGGTCCGCTGCCTTCCCGGACCTAGTAAACTGGAGGGCCACCTGGGCTTCGGCCCCAAGGAGTGACCCTTTGAATTCCATGATGAAGAGCGTGCTGGTCTGGCTGGGCATCATCGCCCTCTTGGTTCTGGCCTTCCGCCAGATCCCCCAGAACAGCAAGCAGATCGAAGTCCCCTTCTCGACCTTCTACACCGAGGGCGTGGCGGGCAAGTACAAGTCTGTGACACTCTCCGGTTTCGACATTGAAGGCACCTACAAGCAGCCGTTCAGTCCCAAGCCCGGCGAGATCGTCGAGAAGTTCCGCACCGTGGCTCCGCCCATGCAGGACCTCGGCAAGGTCATCCTCAGCTGGAAGACCGAAGGCCAGATCGAGGAGTTCAAGGCCGCCAAGCCCAGCGAGAACAACTTCGCCTACGTGCTGATGTTCTGGGCGCCGCTGCTGGTCTTCGTGGTGCTCTGGTTCGTCTTCATGCGCCAGGCCCAGATGGGCGGCAACAAGGCCATGAGCTTCGGCAAGGCCCGCGCCAAGGGGCTCTCCGGCAGCGCCAAGCGAACCACCTTCGCCGATGTCGCCGGCTGCGACGAGGCCAAGGAGGAGCTGAAGGAGATCGTCGAGTTCCTGAAGGACCCTGCCAAGTTCCTCAAGCTGGGCGGCAAGATCCCCAAGGGCGTGCTGCTCATGGGCCCTCCGGGGACCGGCAAGACCCTGCTGGCCCGCGCCATCGCCGGCGAGGCCAAGGTGCAGTTCTTCTCCATCTCCGGCTCCGACTTCGTGGAGATGTTCGTGGGCGTCGGCGCCAGCCGCGTGCGCGACCTCTTCGAGCAGGCCAAAAAGAGCGCCCCCTGCATCGTCTTCATCGATGAGATCGACGCCGTGGGCCGGCACCGCGGCGCCGGGCTGGGTGGCGGCCACGACGAGCGCGAGCAGACCCTCAACCAGCTGCTGGTCGAGATGGACGGCTTCGAGGGCAACGAGGGCGTCATCCTCGTCGCCGCCACCAACCGCCCCGACGTGCTCGACCCCGCCCTGCTCCGCCCGGGCCGCTTCGACCGCCGCGTGGTCGTGGACCGCCCCGATGTGAAGGGCCGCTTCGAGATCCTGAAGGTGCACACCGCGGACAAGATCCCCCTCAGCCCTGATGTGGATCTGGAGGTCCTCGCCCGCGGCACGCCCGGATTTGCCGGCGCCGACCTCGCCAACCTCTGCAACGAGGCCGCGCTCACCGCCGCCCGCGGCAACAAGAAGTGGGTGGAGATGCATGACTTCGAGAACGCCAAGGACAAGGTCTACATGGGCACCGAACGCCGCAGCCTCGTCATGACCGATGAGGACAAGCGCATCACCGCCTACCATGAGGCCGGCCACACGGTCGTCGCCGCCCTGGTGCCCCAGAGCGACCCGCTGCACAAGGTGACCATCATCCCCCGCGGCCGTGCCCTGGGCGTGACCTGGCAGCTGCCCCTGAAGGACCGCTACAACACCACCCGGGAGTACATGGAGAGCCGCATCGCCATCGCCATGGGCGGCCGCATCGCGGAGGAGATCTTCTTCAACCAGCTCAGCACCGGCGCTTCCAACGACATCCAGCAGGCGACGGACATGGCCAAGTCCATGGTCATGGAATACGGCATGAGCGACAAGCTGGGCCCGCTGAACTTCGGGGGCGGCCAGCACGAGATCTTCCTGGGTCGGGATTTCACCCAGCACCGGGAGATCTCGGAAGACACGGCTCGCATGATCGATTCGGAAGTCCACGAGTTCGTCATGCGCAACTACCGCAAGGCCAAGGCCGCCATCGAGAGCCACCGCGAGCAGCTGGTGGCCATCGCAGAGGCACTCCTGGTGCGCGAGACACTCGACGGCAACGACATCGAGATCCTGATGAAGGGTGGCACCCTGCCCCCGCCCAAGGCCGGCAGCACGCCCACCGCCCCCGCCACGGTGGAGGAAGGTCCCTCCACGGACCCCGGACTCAACCCGGCCCTCAAGCCCGCGTGATCAAGCCTCCGTTTGATTGGGGACCGCTCCTGGAGGGCGGTCCCCTTTTCATCGGCATCCTGAACCTCACGCCAGACTCCTTCAGTGACGGCGGCCGGTTCCTGGCGCCGGAAGCGGCCCTGGCACAGGCCCGGGTGCTGGTGGCGGCCGGAGCAGGCATGCTGGACCTGGGCGCGGAGAGCACCCGTCCCGGTGCCACTCCCGTGCCCCCAGCCAAAGAGTGGGAGCGCCTGGAGCCGGTCCTGGCGGCCCTCGGCGAGCAGCTCCCCACCATCCTCCTCAGCCTGGATACCCGCCACGCGGAGGTGGCAGCCCGCGGGCTGTCCGCGGGCGTCGCCGTGCTCAACGATGTCACCGGCTTCTCAGACCCCGGCATGCTCGAGTTGGCCCGCGGGTCGGCCTGTGGCCTCATCGCCATGCGCAGCCGCCCGGAAGGCGCCGGCTTCCACATGCCGCCCTACGATGATCCCGCGCCCAGGGACGCGGAGGAGGCCATCCAGGAGCTCCGCGCCGTCTGCGACCGCCTTCGCAGGGCGGGCATCTCCTCGGGCCGGCTCCTGCTCGACCCGGGCTTCGGCTTCGGCACCACCTTCCAGGAGGACCTGGCCCTGTGGGAGGCCCTGCCGGGCCTTCCTGGTGTGCTCGCGTGGCCGGCGCAGCGCTTCTGCCTCGGCCTCTCGCGCAAGCGCTTCCTGGCTGCCCGCGCCGGAGCGCCCAGCCTGCCGCCAGACCAGCGCGACGGGCTCACGGCCGGGGCCCATGCCGAGGCGCGGCAGTGGGACTACAGGGTCTTCAGAACCCACGCCATCGGGTAACCTTGCCTGATGAGTCTCCGCTACTTCGGCACTGATGGCATTCGAGGGGCCGCCCTGCGCGCTCCGCTCACCCTGGAGGAGGTGACCCGCTGGGGCGCCGCCTGGGCCCAGGTGGCGCGCCTGGCAGGCGTCCGGAGGCTGGTGATCGGATGGGATCCCCGCACCAGCTCGGGCCCCATGTCCGAGGCCTTCATCCTGGGCGTGAGCCTGGGCCTCAAGGTGCTGGTGCTCGGCATGGCGCCGACGCCCGCGGTGGCCTGGAATGTGGCGAAGCTCAGCGCCGAGGGGGAGAAGACCTGGGGCCTCATGATCTCCGCCAGCCACAACCCCCCGGAGGACAATGGCCTCAAGGGCTTCAACGAGCTCGGCGAGAAGTTGGAGGAGGAGCAGGAGCGGGCCATTGAGGCGGCCTTCGCCGAACTCGCGGAACCCACGACGATCACTGCACCCCCGGTCCACCTGGAGCTTCAGCCCTACCTCGACCACCTCGAAGGCATCACCCTGCCCCCTGATTTCCGCCTCGTCCTCGACTGCGCCCACGGCGCGACAGCGGAGGCTGCCCTGGAGCTCTTCAAAGGCGGCGAGATCCACTGGCTCGGCGTTCCGGCAGATGGAGCGAGCATCAATGTGGGCGTCGGCTCCACCCACCTCGATGCGCTGGCCGCCACCGTGGCGGCTCGAGGCGCGGATCTGGGCATCGCCTTCGATGGAGACGGCGACCGCTGCCTGTTGGTGGATGGCGCCGGTCGCGTCGTTGATGGCGACCAGATGGTCTGGCTCCTGGCCCAGGATCGCCTGGCCTGCGGCGATGCCCCTCCCGGCGTGGTGGGCACGCTGATGACCAACGGGGGCCTGGCTCAGGCCCTGCACCACGCGGGCATCCCCTTCGTCCGTACCGCGGTCGGCGACAAGTTCCTGCTGCGCGAGATGGCGAAGCGCGGCTGGGACCTGGCCGCGGAGGCCTCCGGCCACCTCATCCAGAAGCGCGTGGGACCCAGCGGGGATGGTCTCGCCGCGGGGTTGTCCATCCTCCGCGCCCTGCTTCATCGCAAGCCGGAGCACCGCTGGGATTGGACCTTCCGGCCCTGGCCGCAGCGCCTCGTCAACCTCGTGGCCCGGGACCGGAAGGCTGTCGAAGCCTGTGGCGAATTGGGCGCCGCCATGGCCGCCATCGACGACCGCTGGGGCGATGGAGTCAGACAGGTGATCCGCTGGTCCGGCACCGAACCCAAGCTCCGCCTCATGGTGGAGGCCCAGGAGTCCGCCTGGGTGGATCAGGCCCTCCGCGAACTTGAAGCCGCGGCCCGCCGCGACCTGGCCATCGCCTGACATGGCCGCGGATGTCCGCCGTCCCGTCGACCGCTGGCTGGTGCTGTTCGCCCTGGCCCTGGTGGCCGTGGGCATGGTCTGGATCTACTCCGCTTCAGCCATCAAGGCCTCCCAGAACCACGCGGCGGCCACGGCCTTCCTCACGCGCCAGCTCGTGGGCGGGGCGATCGGCATCGCCTTCATGCTGGCCCTCTCCCAGGTGGACCTCGCGACCCTCCAGGACCATCCCCGCCCCCTGATGGTGGCCTACTTCGCCCTGATCGGGCTCCTCGTGGCGGTGCTCTTCCTGGGCCCCAAGATCAATGGCGCCCACCGGTGGATCCGCCTGGGCCCCATGAGCCTGCAGCCTTCGGAGTTCTTCAAGCCCCTCTCCGTACTCATCGCGGCATCCTGGATGATCCGCAACCGGGAGGCCTGGACCCACCACCGGGACGCGCTGCCCAAGCTGCTCGGACTCGCCGGCGTCCTCCTGGTCCCTCTCGCACTCATCCTGCGTGAGCCTGATTTCGGCACCACGTTCCTCATCGTCTTCGTGGCCCTGATGGTGGTCTTCCTGGGCGGGGCCCCGAAGTGGATCTTCGCCGTGGCCATTCCCATCCTGGGCGTGCTGGGCACGGCTTTCGTGGTGCTCTCGCCCTACCGTCTGGCCCGCGTCACCAGTTTTCTCAACCCCGAGGCCGATCCGCTTGGCAAGGGGCACCAGGCTTTGCAGAGCCTCGTAGCTGTGGGCAACGGCGGCTTCATGGGCGTGGGGCTCGGTGGCGGCAAGCAGAAGCTCTTCTTCCTGCCGGAGGCCCACACCGACTTCATCTACGCGGTCATCGCCGAAGAGGCGGGGCTCATCGGGACCGTGGCCATCCTGGCCCTCTTCATCGCCATCCTCTGGCGCGGCTACCGCATCGCCCGGCGGGTGGGCGATGGCTACCTGAAGCTCTGCGCCATGGGCTTCGTGCTCCTGCTGGTGGTGCAGGCCCTCATGAACATGAGTGTGGTGCTCTCCCTGGCGCCGAACAAGGGCATCCCCCTGCCCTTCATTTCCTTCGGCCCGAACAGCCTCATCACCAGCCTCATCTGCCTCGGGCTGCTGCTCTCCATCAGCAAGGACGTCTCGGCCTAGCCAGCCTCAGCCCAGGATCGTGGGCTCGTCGTCATCCTCGTCCACCAGCACGATGTTCGACCCGCCACCCAGGAGCACGGCATCCTCGTACATGTTCTTCAGCTTGGGCTCGAAACGGTCAGCCTGGCCGAGCCGCGGGTCGGGATCGAGGTCCACGCCGATGCGCACGAGCCCTGTGATGCCCGAGGGGTCCACCCCGAGGATCACCCCGAGCAGCTTGAGGGGATTGATCGCTTGATGAGGCCCCATGAGGGTGCTGAAGCAGAGACCTTCGTCCGTCCAGTACATGTCCGAGATGATCATCCGGAGGTCCAGGAGCGTCCCGGATTTCGCCGGCCCTCGCTCCCAGGGCCAGGTGCTCGCCTTCAGGAAGGCCTCCACGCCTGTTTTCTGCTGGGCTCGAAGCCGCGCATCCGACGTCCAGACCCAGTGCGACCGCCGGGCCAGCTCCGAGGGCGCCGTCGCATACCCGGGCAGCGGCAGCCACTCATGGATCCTCAATCCCTCGGGAAGGCGCAGGTTCAGCCTGGCCATCAGCGCTGCCGGATCCTCCGCCGGTTCTCGCTTTAGGACCACATCCATGGATTCGCCTCGGCTGGCGATGCCTGCAGAGAGCGGAAGCCCGACGGTCAGCAATGGCCGTGGCCGCTTGCCCAGATCCAGGGCCAGCTCCAGCCCCTCCAGGCGGAAGGCCTGCAGGAAGAAGGCATGCAGGTCCCCGTCATCGTAGTCGAGGACCCCCGCTCCCTTCGAATAGGCGAAGCGGACCAGGGTGCGGCGGGTGTCCAGCTGCCAGCGGGCGATCCGCCGCTGCTGGGCGGCGGCGGCGAGCGGTGCGAGCTGGAGGGCGAGGGCTTTGGCCACGCCCAGGTTCTCAGCCTCCGGGCGCAGAGATCGGATCCGCTCGCTCGCCTCCTCTGCCAGCCCGGCCTGGCTGATGGCCCTGAGCAACTCCTCCAGGCCGGAGGACGCCTCCCCTTCGACCAAGGCCCGAACCGCCTGCAGGCAGGCTGGCTCCCGGCTGGGCCCGGCGGCTTCCATGCGGCGCAACTCGGCCCGCAACCGGCTCCGCCGGGCCAGTGCTTCGGCGGGAATGGCGGGATGACTCGCTTGGCTGCTCACCTCTTCAGCATAGTGGTCGATGGAGAAGATGGGACAGGAACCCCGCCCGCCAGCCCGGCAGAAATCGAGTCGAAGGTCCTGATGGACAACCGAGCCCCCCGGGGATTTCCACATCCACTGTGGGAAGTCGCCGGGTGAACCCTGAGAATTCCTTTCAGCACAAGACACTTGAGTCGCTGCCCACATTTGGTGGCAGCCGTGCGGTACATCTTCGGGTTGACAGGTGCTCATGGGTTCGTTCCGACTTCCTTCTTTTGCGTTCCGGACGATGGCACGGCAAGCTGTACACCAACGCCATGATCCACGACCCCTACATCATTCCCCCGCTCCCGCCCCAGTGGCCCTTTGAACCCGGGGCCGCCCTTCGACCACTGGGATGCCGTCTGAACCTGGAGCTGCCAGGCCTGGGCGGCGGCTGGCGCGTCTGCACGCCCGGCGGCGCGGTTCCCACCGGCGAGCCCGTTTCGTTATCAGGTGCTTTCGGCCGCGGTGGCATCCTCCGCGTGGGCGACCTGGTGCTCCGGCCCTACCGCCGCGGCGGCCTGCTGCGCCACGTCAACGAGCGGACCTATCGCACCCACCTCCGCTTCGCGGCGGAGCATGCCATCCATCGAGGCCTATGGGAGGCGGGCTTCCCCACCGTCGAGCCCGTCGGCTATGCGTGGCGTCCAAGGGCCCTCGGCGTCGAGGGCGTGCTGATCACCCGTCTCGCCGAGGGGGAGCCCTGGCCGCGTCGCTGGGACCTCAGCGCGGAACGCGGCCCGGCCATCCGGCGCCTCATCGGTTCCCTCTGCGACTGGGGGCTCTGGTCACCGGACCTGAACGCCACCAATGTGATCCTGCCGCCTTCGGGAGGTGCCCTCCTGCTCGACTGGGACCGGGCCCGCTTCGAACACGCCGAGCCCGATCTCTGGCCCCGCTACCGGGCCCGGCTCGAGCGCAGTCTCCGCAAGCTCGGCGCTCCGCCCGAGGCCTTCGCGGTCATGGCAACTGCACCGCATCCGTGATGAGCACTGGCTTCACGGGCAGGGACGGAAAGTCGCTCCGCTCGTTCTTGGTCTTCACGGCCTTGATGCGGTCGACCACGTCCATGCCCTGGACCACCTTGCCGAACACGCAGTAGCCCCAGGTCTTGTCGTTGGTCTTGCCCTTGAAATCCAGGAAGGGGTTGTCCACCACGTTGATGAAGAACTCCGCGGCAGCGCTGTGGGGATCGGAGGTCCTGGCCATGGCCAGCGTCCCGCGCTTGTTCTTCAGCCCCGCGGCGGCGGAGCGATCGGCCTCATTGGGAATCGAGGCATCGGTGCGCTTCTTCCCCAGGTAGTCCACATAGCCGCCCCCCTGGATCATGAAACCGGGGATGACTCGGTGGAAGATGGTTCCCTTGTACTGGCCCTTCTTCACGTATTTGAGGAAGTTCTCCACGGTCTTCGGCGCCACCTCGGGTTCCAGTTCCATCACGATGACGCCCATGTTCGTCGTCAGCTTGACTTTCGGCTTGGGCGCGGCGCTGAGATCGCACGCGGCGATGAGCAGAAGGGCGGCGATCAGGGGGCGCATCAGGATCTCCGGGGGGAAGCCCCAGCATACCTGTACCACGAGGGCGCCTAGTAGGCCCCGAGGCTCCTGGCCAGGGCATCGCGCTGGCCCTTGAAGCCCTGCTCATCCCGGGCCTCCTTGATGAGCCCCTTGGCCTGGTCCCGCTGCCCGAGTTTGAGCATGGCCTGGGTTCGCATGAGGGCCACCCACCCCCGCTGTTCCGCCGCCACGGGCTTGGCGGGATAGAGGGCCAAGGCGCCGCGCGCGTCGCCATGCTGGAAGCGCAGGTCGGCCACCAGGATCGCCAGGGGTTCTTTCGCCTCCGGCTTTTCGGTGGCCCGCTTCAGCCAGCCTTCAGCCTCCTGCAGCCGCTGGGCAGCGGTTTCCGGAGCAGCCAACGGCCGTTGCAGCAGGCGCAGAATCCCGGCGATGCGTTCCGGCCCAGGCTTGGCGCGCCCCAACGCGGCGCGGAGCGGCGACCAGTGTCCCAGCGCGCCCTCCGCGCGGGCCCTCAGGAGGGCCTCTTCCGGGGTGTCCCCTTTCGAGGGCAGCAGGCGGAGGACGGCCTGGGCCTGGGCCTCCGGCTGAACCTTGGCCAGGGCGGCCTTGCGGAGGCCGGCCCGCTCGGCGGCTGGGGCTTCCGGCAGGAGACGGGGAATGAGATCGAGCAGGCCCTGGGCCGCGAGCAGTTCGACGAGGCCCTTGCGGGAGGCCGGCTCAAGCGCCGCGAAGGCGCCACCCTTGAGGCGCGCGAGCAGCTCACCCGGGAACCCCTTCTCCAGGCGCTGGACCACCCAGGCATTCCAGGCCTCGCCCCAGAGCTTCTTCACCTCGGGCACGGTCTCGCGGGTGGCAGGGTCCATGCGATCCACCAGGTTCAGGGCATCTTCCCAGAGCAGCTTCCCGATCAGCAGACGCAGCTCCACCAGCTGGGCGGTCCGCTTCGGAAGGCCCTTGCCCCCCTTCCGAACCTCGGCCAGCAGAGCTTCGGCGCTGGGCAGATCCTTGGCCTCCGGAAGGCTGCCGTCCGTGAGGAGGTTCGCGAGCGCGAGGCGGGCATCATCGGCCTGGGCCGAGCCCGGATGGTCCTTGATGAGCTTCCGCAGGACCTGGGCGGCCTCCTGGGCCTCACCAGCCCGGCCCAGCAGCCGACCCCACACCAGGTCCACCCGGGGCAGCAGCTCGCTCTTGGGGTAGAGGTTCAGGAAGTCCTTGCGCGCGCCGGCCGCCTGCTCCCGTTCTCCGGTGGCGCACAGGACTTCGACGATGGCCGCCAGGCCCCGCTCGCTGGGCTTGTCGCGCCCTTCAAGGGGCCGAAGGGATTGCACGATGGGCAGGGCCTCCTGGGGGCGCTCCTGCTCGACCAGGGCCCAGATCAGCAGCTCCTGGGGCCGTCGCTTCTGCTCCGAGGGGAGGTCCGAGGCCAGGGCCTGGTGGAGCCGCCCCTCCGCCTCCTTGTACCGGCGGTGGGCCACCGCATCCTCGGCGAGGATCGTATGGGCCTCTCCCATGAAGGGGGACTTCGGCCACTGTCGTTCAAGCTTCTTGAGGGCCACAGTGGCCCCGGGAAGGTTGCCCAACCTCGCCTCGAGAACGCCCTGGGCATAGAGGACCAGCTCCCGCTCGGGGGCCTTGCTTGACTTGAAGGTGTGCGCCTTGAGCCGGCCCAGGGCCGCCCGGATGGAAACTGTATTTTCGGCGGTTAGCGCCCCCTTCGCCAGCTCGGCCACCTCGGCATCGGTCATGCGCCCCGGGGAAGCCTTCACCGCAGGTGGGTGGGCCCCGGCCTGGATGGGCGCCTCATGCTGAGCCGGCAGGGGCAGGGCGACCAGCAGCAGGAACGAGCCGGCCCGGCGCCCACGGAGGCTCATGCGAGCCACCGGGTCAGGAGGTTCTTCTTCCCCACCTCGAACTCCTCGTCAGAAAGGAGCCCCTTCCCCTTCAGCGCCGCGAGCCGTTCCAGGTCTGCCAGGGCGTCGGGACGGACCACTCCGCCGGTGGGCGGGGCCAGCTGATTGGCCAGGATCTCCATGCGGCCCAGGGTGGTCTCCAACCGCTCGGCCCGCTCAGTCAGGGCTTTCACCTTGATTCGGAGTTCATCCCGCTCATGGGTGAGGCTCCGCCGCTCCATGAGGCGCCGCAGGGTGTTCCGGAACTGGTCGATCTGCATCGGCTTGGTGACGAAGTCGAAGGCGCCGAGCTCCATGGCCTCGGTGGCCTCGCGGACGCTTCCGAATCCGGTGAGCACCAGCACCGTGCAGCTGGGGTTCCGGTTCAGGGCGCACTTCAATACATCCATGCCGGTCTTGCCCGGCATGACCAGGTCCGTGATGACCAGATCGAAGGGCGGCTGCTCCGCCTTGAGCTTCCCCTCGGCCTCTTCGCCTGTGGAGGCGGTCACCACCTGGAAGCCTTCGGCCGAGAGCAGCGTCGAGAGCGTCTCCCGGGGCATGGGGTCGTCATCCACCAGCAGGAGGCTGGGGGCGGGGAGATGGGGAGGAACGATGGGCCGGGTCAAGGGACATCCTCAGGCTGGTCTAACGATACCCTTTCGGCCCGTCGGCTTGGGAACTCCAGCGGAGACCTCATGCGGCCCCCCGGAGCCGGTAGACGAAGGCCAGCACCTGGGCCACGGCCTGGTAGAGGTCGCGGGGGATGGGCTTGCTGACCTCCACGGAGCGGTAGAGGGCCCGCGCCACTTCAGGACGCTCGAGGATGGGCACACCGGCCTCCTTGGCCCTCTCCCGGATCCGCAGGGCCAGATGGTCCAGGCCTTTGGCCACACACACTGGGGCGAGGGTCTTCTCGTCGTAGCGCAAGGCCACGGCCACATGGGTCGGATTCGTCACGACCACGGTGGCCTTCGGCACCTCGGACAGCATGCGGCGCCGCGCCGCCGCCATCATGATGGCCTTCTGCCGCTGCTTGATCTCCGGGCTGCCGTCGGCATCCTTGAACTCGTCCTTCACCTCCTGTTTGGTCATCCGGATGCTCTTCTCCCACGAGGTGCGCTGCCAGATGAAGTCGGCGACGGCCAGCACCAGCATGGCCAGCATGACGTTGCGGTAGAGCGCGAAGACCGTGGCCTGGAAGAGATTCAGGGACTGCCCGAGCGGCAGCTTGAGGGTGCCCAGCAGGGCCGGGATCCGCGGTTCCAGCACCGCGTAGGCCACCCAGGCCAGCAGGCCGAACTTCGCCAGGCTCTTGAGCAGATCCACCAGGGCCTTGGAAGAGAAGAGACGCTGGAACCCCTTGGCCGGATCCAGCTTCTCGAATTTCGGGAGGAGGGGTTTCGCGCTGATGGTGAAGCCCCGCTGGGCGAACCCGGTGATCAGCGCCACCAGGAGGTTGACGAGCAGGAAGGGCAGCAGCAGCCGGCCCAGGATCATGAAGACATCGCCCAGCAGGGACACCCGGCCCGCATCCGCCAGGGCCCCCGGCCGGGCCAGATCGAGGAAGTGGGCCACCTGCCTCGCCATCAGGGCCAGCGTGGCCCCACCCAACCCCAGGAAGAGGAAGAAGTTCCCCCACAGCAGGATGGCGCCGTCGAAGTCGGCGCTGCGTGGGACGGACCCCTCCTCTCGGGCCTTTTGCCGCCGTTTGGGGGTGGCCTTCTCGGTCTTGGCGGGATCGTGCGCCACCTCAGCCTCCCAGCAGCTTCAGGGCGAGCTTGGGGGCGGAGGCCAGAAGCGGCGTCAGCCAGGGCCCCAGCTCCCGGAGGACCAGGCCCAGGACCGTCATGCCGAGGGCGATCTTCAGCGGGAAGCTCAGCTGCAGCAGCTGCAGCTGGGGCATGAACTTGCCGGAGACGCCCAGGATGAGATCGATCAGGAACAGGACCGCCAGCACGGGGAACGCCAGCTGGAAGCCCTTCCCCAGCATCTGACCGATCAGCATGATCAGGCCGAAGGCCTGCATGGGCACGCCCTGGCCCATGGGGGCGATCCGGTAGCTGTCCACCAGGGCCAGGATCATCTGGTGGTGCAGCCCCGTGAGGAAAACCAGGAGGGCTGAGATCTGCATCATCAGAGAGCCTGAGATCGAGGCGCTCTGGGAGGTGGCAGGATCCAGGAACTGCACGAAGGAGAACCCCATCTGGGTATCCATGAGGGTCCCCGCGAAGGACACCGCCTCGAGGATCCAGGCCACCACGCTTCCCAGCAGCAGGCCGATCGCCAGCTCCGAGGCCATCAGCCCCACCAGTTCGGGCAGGCCCGAGGGGAGGTGCGCCGGAACGGGAATGACCGGCAGCAGCACCGTCGTCAGCAGGGCGCCCAGGGCGGCCCGGAGTTGCAGGGGCACCTGCTCGGAACCCAGGATCGGCAGGGTCGCCAGCAGACCCGTCATGCGCGTGAGCACCAGCACCCACAGCACCGCCTTGGCGCCGGTGATGGCCCAGACGGAAGTGCTCATGAGCGTGGGGGTCACGGCGACCTCAGCTCAGCTGTCGTACGACGGCATTGAAATCCGTGAACATGCGCGTGGTGAACCGGAGCATCACCTGCAGCATCCAGGGGAAGCTGACGGCCACCACAACCATCACGGCGATGACCTTGGGCACGAAGGCGATGGTCTGATCCTGGAGGCTCGTCACCACCTGGAAGACGGAGACGATCAGGCCCACCACCAGCGATACCAGCAGGGCCGGACCGGCCACCAGCAGCGCGGTCTTGAGGGCCTCTTTTCCGAGTTGGGCGATCACCAGTTCGTTCATCCGGTGTACCCCCTCACCAGGGAGCCGACGATCAGGTACCAGCCGTCCACGAGCACGAAGAGCAGCACCTTGAAGGGCAGCGAGATCACCACCGGCGGCAGCATCATCATGCCCATGCTGAGCAGGATGCTCGCCACCACCATGTCCACCACCAGGAAGGGCAGGAAGATCATGAAGCCGATCTCGAAGGCGGTCTTCAGCTCGCTGATGAGGAAGGCCGGCAGCAGACACTCCATGGGCACGTCGGCCTTGGTCTTCGGCGCCGGGGCCTTGGCGATCTTGAGGAAGAGCGACAGGTCCTTCTTCCGCGTATGGCGCAGCATGAACACCTTCATGGGCGCCGCCGTGCGGTCCAGGGCCTGATCTGTGGTCAGTTCATTGCGCTGGAGGGGTTGGAGGACCGTGCTGTTAATCTCCCGCGCCGTGGGGGCCATGATGAAGAAGGTGAGCACCAGCGAGAGGCTGATGAGCACCTGGTTCGAGGGCGTCTGCTGGGTGCCCAGGCCCTGGCGGAGGAAGTGCATCACCACCACGATGCGGGTGAAGCTGGTGGCGGTCATGAGGATGGTCGGGGCCAGGGTCAGGATCGTCAGCAGCAGCATGGCCTGCAGGCTGGAGCTGAGGGCCGGTCCCGAGGGCGCCTTGCCGAAATCCACGGTGACGGACGGCAGTGGGGCTGCCTGCTGGGCGCAGAGGCTCAGGCCAGCCGTCAGCAGGAGAACCGTGGGAAGCCAGCGCAGCAGCCGGTTCACTGCCCACCCCCACCCTGCTTGAGCATCGCTTCCATCTCCTTCACGGGGACGGGGCGACCCAGGTCCACCTGGCGATTCAGGGCGTCGTCGAAGGTGCCCGGCTCCCCACGGTCGCCCGGGTCCAGCCGCGAAAGCAGGCTGATGCCCTGGGGCGCCAGCGCGATGAGGAACCGCTCCCCTTCCACATCCAGGATGGAGACGAAGCGCCGGTCCCCCAGGGCCAGGGTCTCCTCCACCCGCAGCTTGTGGCCCCCGCCGCCGGGAATCCGGCCCCGGCCGTACTTCTTCAGGGCCCAGAGGCTCGCACCCGCCAGCCCCAGCACCAGCACCAGCGACCCGAAGGCCCGCAGGCCCGATGGGGGGGCCTCCGCAGCCTGGCCGGGCGTCGGTTTTCCGTCCTCCAGCGTCAAGGGAGCCTGCAGTTCCTTTTCAGAAGCCGTGGGCGGGGGGGCGGATCGATCCTGCGCCTGGGCCCCGAGACCCAGGCCCGCCATCAATCCAAGGGAAAGCACCCACCGTCTCAGCACGACAAACTCCCGACACAGCCCGGGAGAGGGGCGAGAGGGATGCCAGGGCTATTTGGGTGGAGGGGGGTGGGGCAGGCGCACGTCGAACAACACCTTCCACTCCGCCCCTTCGAGGGTCCAGACCCGGAGAAAGCTGGCCGCAGTCCCCCGCTGATCGGGGCCAGACTCGCCGCAGGTCCAGGCCAAGTCGCCGCTGGCCGCCACCTGGATGCGGGCCGGTGCCCACCGCGCCCCGGGCGGGTCGGCCTCCAGGGCCTTCTCAATTTCCGCGGGGTCACGCAGGGGCATCCGCCGCGGACGCAGCACCCGCGCCTGCTTCGCCAGCTCTGGCAGCAGGGCCAGTCCCCCCTTCTCTGCCCAGGCCACCGCGAGATCGGCTTCCTTCTTCTGAAGCCTGGGTGTGGCGTCCGGTTGCTTCGGCTTCGAAGCAGGCACCACCGGCGTGGCCTCCCGAAGGGCAAGTGGCTCCACCGGGCGCTCCGGCGCCGCGTGAGGGACGCCGATGTCGGCCACGGCCTTCCAGCCGCCGTCGGCCTGCTTCCGCCAGAGAGAGAGGAAGTGGCCATGCACCAGGACAGCCCCCCCCTTCTTCACCGCGTAGGTCCAGGGACCAAGGCTCCAGGCCAGGTCGCCCGAGGCGGCGAGGCCCATGGCCTCTGGGTACCAGACCAGGTGGCCGGGGTCACCGGGCTCGGGCCCGTACTGCGCCATCCGGGTGGTCATCCGCGGCGAGAACACGCTTGCATCCTCGGTCAGCCAGGTCAGGAAGGCCGCGCGGATGCCTTTCTCATCGGCCATGCGGGCGAAGGCCTGCTCAGCTCTGAGCACCGGTTCCAGAGGGGGCGACTGGGCCAGGGCAGGCCCAGCGCCCATGAAGAGACACGGAAGGAGCCTCCAGGCTCTCGACATGGCACCTCCGGAAAAGTGATCCCACCCTAGCACCGTTGCGACGGAACCTCTGTGGGCGTAGGGTGAAGCCTCATCACGCGATACTTGAAGGAGCTGCCATGCCCGACTACCAGCTCACTGTGAATGGCCGCCTCCGCACCGTGGACGGCGAGGCCGACACGCCGCTTCTCTGGGTCCTCCGCGACACCCTCGGCCTCACCGGCACCAAGTTCGGCTGTGGCCAGGGCGTCTGCGGATCCTGCACCGTCCATCTGGACGGCAAGGCCGTGAAGTCCTGCCAGACGAGCCTGAGGGAGGCCGCCGGACACACGATCGTCACCGTGGAAGGCCTCTCAAAGGATGGCACCCACCCGGTGCAGCAGGCCTGGCTTGCGGAGGATGTGGCCCAGTGCGGCTACTGCCAACCGGGCATGATCATGACGGCCGCGGCCCTGCTCAAGCACAAGGCCCATCCCACGGACGGCGACATCGACGAGGCCTTCGCCGACCACGTGTGCCGCTGCGGCACGTACCCGCGCGTCCGGAAAGCCGTGCTGCGCGCCGCGGGAGGTGCGAAATGACCAGCCGCCGGGAATTCCTGAAGGTGACGGGTGCGGCCGGAGCCGGCCTCGTCCTGGGGCTGCATCTGGAGGCCAAGCCCAGGCCCGGGGAGGCCGCCGGGGCTGAGTTCAGGCCCAATGCCTTCCTGGCCCTGCGGCCGGATGGCACCGTGCGGATCACGGTCCCCAAGACCGAGATGGGCCAGGGAGTCCGCACGGCCCTGCCCATGGCGCTGGCCGAGGAACTGGACCTCGACTGGTCCCGCATCGAGGTTGTCAACGCGAACCCAGGGCCGGACTTCAAGTCCATGCAGACTGGCGGCAGCACGAGCGTCAGCAGCACCTGGACCCCGCTCCGCAAGGCTGGCGCCGCCGCGCGGCAGATGCTGGTGGCCGCCGCCGCGGCGCATTGGAAGGTCGACGCCCAGGCATGCTCCACCGGGAACGGCTTCGTGCTGGGACCCGGTGATCGCAAGCTCGGCTATGGCGAGTTGGCGGAGGCCGCCGCCAAGCTGCCGGTGCCCAAGGATCCGCCCCTCAAGAAGGCCGGCGAATACCGGCTGCTGGGGAAGCGCATGCCCCGCTTCGACGGCCCCGCCATCGTCACCGGCAAGGCCGTGTTCGGACTCGATGTGCGCCGCCCCGGCCAGCGCTTCGCAGCCGTGCTGCGCTGCCAGGTTCCCGGCGGCCAGCCCAAGGCCTGGGATGAGACCAAAGCCAAGGCCGTGAAGGGCGTGAAGGCCGTGGTGAAGGTGCCCACGGGCCTGGCGGTGGTCGCCGACAGCACCTGGGCCGCCTTCAAGGGCCGGGAGGCCCTGGCCGCCACCGCGACCTGGGACGAAGGCGCCGGGAAGGAGTTCAGCTCCACCGCGCTGGAGGCCCAGATGCGGACGGCCCTGACCGGGCCCGCCGACGAGGCCAGGAAGGCCGGTGACGCCGAGAAGGCCCTCGCCGCCGCCGCCAAGGTGATGGAGGCCGAATACGCCTTTCCGTACCAGGCCCATGCCACGGTGGAGCCCATGAATGCCACGGTCCAGGTCCAGGCCGAAGGCGCGGAGCTGTGGACCGGAACCCAGTCCCCGAACCGGGCCCAGAGCACCGCCGCGGCCGCCCTGGGCCTCAAGCCCGAGCAGCTGAAGGTGAACGTGGCCCTCATCGGCGGAGGCTTTGGTCGCCGCCTGGGCACGGACTTCAGCACCGAGGCCGCCCAGGTGGCCAAGGCCCTGGGGGGCGGGCCGGTCCAGGTGGTGTGGAACCGGGAGGACGACCTCCGCCACGACCTGCACCACCCGGCCACCCTGCACCGGATGAGGGCGGGCCTGGACGCTGCCGGCGGCCTGTCGGCCTGGGCGCACCGCATCGCCGGCCCTTCCATCCTGCGCTCCTGGATGGGCGGCCAGAAATCGCCGGCCATGGCCTCCGCCGAAGCCAACGGTGCCCTGGACATCCCCTACGCCATTCCGGCCATCAAGGTGGACTACGCCGAGGTGGAGGCCCCCACGCCACTGGGCTGGTGGCGCGGCATCGAGATCGTGCCCAATGTCTTCGCCCGGGAGTGCTTCCTGGATGAAGTGGCCCATGCCACCGGCAAGGATCCCCTCCGCCTGCGGCTCGACCTGATGGGCAACCAGGTCATCGTCAGGTTCGGCCGGGACGAAGCGGACATCCGGCGGCTGAAGAAGGTGCTGCGGATGGCCGCCGAGAAGGCCGGCTGGGGCCGCAAGCTCCCGGCGGGACGGGGGCTGGGCCTGGCCTGCCACGCCTATGACGGCCGAACCTATGCCGCCGAGGTGGCCGAAGTCTCGGTGGAGAAGGGCCAGTTGCGCATCCACAAGATCACCTGCGCCGTGGACTGCGGCTTCGTGGTGAACCCGGCCGGGCTGGAGGCCCAGGTGGAGGGCGGCATCGCCTTCGGCCTGTCGGCGCTCTTCAGCCAGATCACCTGGGACAAGGGCCGCACGGTGGAGACGGGGTACCACGATTTCCCCGTGCTGCGCCTCGCGGACATGCCCGCCATCGACACCGTCATCGTCGCCAGCGCCGAGGCGCCTTCCGGCATGGGCGAGCCGCCCGTGCCCCTGGCCATCCCCGCGGTGCTGAACGCGGTCTTCGCGGCCACGGGCAAGCGCATCCGCCGGGTGCCGGTCAGTTCTGACTCCTTCAAGTGAAAGAGCTCCAGGACATCCTGCGCCTGGTCCGCGAGCGCCCGGGCCCCTTGGCCCTCGCCACCCTGGTGCGCGCCGAGGGGGCCAGCTACCGCCGCACTGGAGCACGGCTGCTGCTGGACGCCAGCGGGCCCCTGCGCGGTTCCCTCAGCGGAGGCTGCCTCGAAGGCGATGTCCAGGCGCGGGCGCTGGAAGCGCTGGCCCAGGGTCGGCCGAAGCTGGTGCAGTACGACCTGCGCGGCGAGCTCGATCTGGTCTGGGGCAGCGGGAGCGGCTGCGAAGGCGTGCTCGACATCCTGATCGAGCCGCTGCAGGGCTTTCCGGATTGGATGCGTTGGGTCGAGCAGGCCTGGGCTTCCAGAACCGGCATCCGCCTCCACACCGATCTGGATCCGGAGCGACTCGGCCAGCGGAGCCTCCTCGCCCAGCCTGAAGCTCCCAGCTCCGGTTTCACGGAGATCATCCATCCCCCCCGGGCCCTCTGGGTGCTCGGCGCCAGCGATGACAGCCGTCCCCTCGTCCACGTGGCGAAAACCCTGGGCTGGTTTGTGGGCGTGTTGGACCACCGGCCGGCCTTCGCCCAGCCGGCGCGGTTTCCCGAGGCGGATGCGGTGCGCTCGGGCCACCCTGCCCAGGTGCTGCCGACCTTGCCCCTGGACGCCCGCAGCGCGGTGGTGCTCATGACCCACCACTACGCCAAGGACCTGGAAGCCCTGCGCCTGCTCCTGCCCTCGAAAGCCGGCTACCTGGGCCTCATGGGCAGCCGGGCCCGGGGAGCCAGGCTCCTGGGGGAGCTGGCGGCGGAGGGCCTGCATCCCGATGAGCGGCTCCACACACCCGTGGGCCTCGACCTCGGCGCGACGGATCCCGAAGGCATCGCCCTGGCCATCCTCGCCGAGATCCAGGCCTTCGCCGCCGAGCGCTCCGGCCGGCCGCTTCGCGGGACCCAAATCCGGGTCACACCGTGATCCCTGCGCTCATCCTGGCTGCCGGTTCGGGTCGGCGCATGGGCGGTCCCAAGGCCCTGCTCATGCTCGAGGGCGAAACCCTGCTCCAGCGGGCCGCGAGGATCGCCCAGGCCGCCGGTTGCGAACCTGTGACCGCCGTGGTGGGCAGCTGGGAGGCGGGTGCCCTGGATCCGCAGGTGCAGCTGGTCCGGAATGCCGAAGCCGCGGAAGGCATGGCCAGCTCCATCCGGGCGGGCGTCGCCGCCCTGCCCGGGTCCGCAAGCGCGGTCCTCATCCTCGCCATCGACCAGCCGGCGGTGGATGCGCCCCTGCTCAGGCGGCTCCTCCAGCTTCATGGCTCCCGGGATGGCACCGCCCCTGTGGCCTGCGCCTACCAAGGCAGTCTTGGCATCCCGGCGATCTTTCCGGCCCGGTTCTTTCCAGAACTGCTGGCCCTGACGGGCGACCGGGGCGCCAAGCCCATCCTCCTGCGCGAAAACGCCCTGGCCATCCCCTTCCCCGAGGGGGCCTGGGATCTCGATGCCCCGGGGGATCTCACCCGCTTCACGCGCTGAGCGCGGCCTTCTTCTGCAAGTGGTCGTAGCGCTTGCGGGCCTGCTCCAGTTCCGCCAGGTGGGTGCCGGCCCATTCGCAGAGGGCGCCCAGGGGCTCAATGAGGGTGTGGCCCAGCTTCGTAAGCTCGTACTCGGTGCGTGGCGGCACCTCGGGGTAGACATGGCGCGTGACCAGGCCATCCCGCTCCAGCTTGCGCAGGGTCTGGGTGAGCATCTTCTGACTGATGCCACCCACCTGCCGGTGCAGGTCGCCATAGCGCTGCTTGCCGCGGGAGAGGAGGTAGATGAGCAAGGTGGTCCACTTGTCCGCGATGAGATCAAGGGCCTGACGGGTGGGGCACTGGGCGCTGAAGACGTTGGGCTCGAGGGAACAGGCTTTACGAACCATTGGGTGCCTACCTTCCAAAATAGTGCCTACTTTCTTTTTGACTGTAAGCACCTAAAGTTTGGGCCACGAGCCATTCGAAAGCAAGTGCTCGATGAGGAGGCAGCATGACTCAGATCGCCATCGTGTTCCACAGCGGCTATGGCCACACCAGGGTGGTGGCAGAGCGGGTGAAGGCCGGCGCCGAAGCCGTACCCGGCACCCAGGCCACCCTCGTCCCCGTCGAGGAGGTCGAGGCCCACTGGGCGGACCTGGAGGCCGCCGACGCCATCGTCTTCGGCAGCCCCACCTACATGGGCAGCGTGAGCGGACCCTTCAAGACCTTCATGGATGCCAGCTCCAAGGCCTGGTACGAGCGGAAGTGGCAGGACAAGCTGGCGGCGGGATTCACCATCAGCGGCAGCCCCAGTGGCGACAAGCTGAACACCCTGCAGACCCTCATGATCTTCGCCATGCAGCACGGCATGGTCTGGGTCGGCCTCACGGACTTGCCTCAGAACGAGGCGGGGACCAACCGCCTTGGCAGCTTCAGCGGCGTCATGGCGCAGGCCGGCCAGGTGGCCCCCGAGGTCGAGCCCAATGAGGCTGACCGCAAGGGCGCCGAGCGTCTCGGCCAGCGCATCGCCACCGCCAGTGCCCGCTGGGCCAAGGTTTCCTGACCCTGGCATCCGCGACCGAGGAGATTGTCATGACCGAGAAACGGCCCAGTTCCGTTAATCTGGACTTCTGAAACAGGAGTCCCGGCATGTCCAGCCTCATTCCCCATTTGACCGACAAGACCTTCACTGCAGCTGTGGCCACGGGCACCACCGTCGTGGATTTCTGGGCGCCCTGGTGCGCCCCCTGCCGCGAGATCGCCCCGGTCACCGAGCTCCTGGCCGCCGAATTCAAGGGAAAGGCCTCATTCGCGAAGTTGAACGTGGATGACTACACCCCGCTTTCCGAGCAGTACGACGTACTGAGCATGCCCACCCTGGTGATCTTCAAGGATGGCGAGCCCACGGACCGCATCGTGGGCTCCTTGCCCATCGAGCAGCTCCGGGCCCGCATCCAGCAGGCCATCTGAACCCGTCAACCCCGATCCTGAGGAACCCATGAGCTCCATTGCTGGCGAGAGCCTGCTCCAACAGCTGAACTGGCGCTACGCCACCAAGAAATTCGACGCCACGAAGAAGATCTCCCCGGCAGACTGGGCCGTGCTCGAACAGGCCCTGATCCTCACGGCCTCCAGCTACGGCCTCCAGCCCTGGAAGTTCATCATCGTCACCGATCCGGCCCTCAAGGCGAAGCTGCGCCCCGCCTCCTGGAACCAGTCCCAGGTGGAGGATTGCAGCCACCTGGTGGTCTTCACCGCCAAACAGGACATCACCGAAGCCGATCTGGATCGTTTCCTCGCCCGCACGGCCGAGGTGCGTGGCACCACCGTGGAGAGCCTCGCTGGCTACAAGGGCTACATGCTGGGCGACCTCGTGAAGGGGCCACGCCATGCCGTCATCCACGAGTGGGCCGCCCGCCAGACCTACATCGCCATGGGCAACCTGCTCACCTCCGCAGCCCTCCTGGGCATCGATGCCTGCCCCTTCGAGGGCATCGAGCCGGCCAAGTACGACGAGATCCTGGGCCTCAAGGGCAGCGGCTATGCCACCATCAGTGCCTGCCCGGTGGGCTATCGCGCTGAGGACGACAAGTACGCCACCGCTCCCAAGGTGCGGTTCGAAGCGAAGGACGTCGTCGACCACCGCTGACCTTCTCCCTGCCAGGGCCCGGGGGTCGGCACTCGCCACTCCCGGGCCTCATACTTGATACCCATAGGAGGTCCCCATGCTGACCCGCACACTCGGAACCCAGGGACTCACGGTGTCGGCCCTCGGCCTCGGCTGCATGGGCATGTCGGACTTCTACGGCCAGCGGGATGACGCGGAATCCGCGGCCACCATCCACCACGCCGTGGAGCGGGGCATCACCTTCTTCGACACCGCCGACATGTACGGACCGCACACCAACGAGACCCTGGTGGGTCAGGCGCTGGCAGGCGTGCGCCACAACGTGGTGATCGCCACAAAATTCGGCATCCTCCGTGCCCCGGCCAACCCGGCCGTGCGCGGAGTCTGCGGCCGTCCCGACTACGTTCGCAGTGCCTGTGAAGCCAGCCTCAAACGCCTGGGCGTGGAAACCATCGACCTCTACTACCAGCACCGGGTGGACCCCCAGGTGCCCATCGAGGAGACCGTGGGCGCCATGGCCGAACTGGTGAGGATGGGCAAGGTGCGCTTCCTGGGGCTTTCAGAAGTGAGCCCCGCCACCTTGCGCCGGGCCCACGCGGTGCACCCCATCAGTGCCGTGCAGTCCGAGTACTCCCTGTGGACCCGCGATCCCGAGGAGGGCCTGCTGCAGACCTGCCGGGAGCTGGGCGTGGGCTTTGTGCCCTACAGCCCCCTGGGCCGGGGTTTCCTCACGGGCCAGATCCGGCGCTTCGAGGACTTCGAGCCCGGCGACTACCGGCGGAACTCGCCCCGCTTCCAGGGGGAGAACTTCCAGAAGAACCTGGACCTGGTGGCCCGCCTCCAGGGCATGGCCAGCGCCCGGGGCTGCACGGCCTCCCAGCTGGCCCTGGCCTGGGTGCTGGGCCAGGGCGGCGACCTGGCACCCATCCCCGGCACCAAGCGCCGGGATCGCCTGGACGAGAACCTGGGCGCGCTGGAGCAGGTGCTGTGCCCTGGCGAGCTCCAGGAGCTGAGCGGCCTGTTCCCGCCTGGCGCGGCCGCGGGCACCCGCTATCCCGAGGCGATGATGCACATGGTGAACCGTTAGCATCCAAATCCCGGGAGGACCCATGGCCCGCCGGACGGAGGCCCATGCCGACAATGCCCCCGGCCCCTTCTTCGTTGACCGGACCTGCATCGACTGCGGCACCTGCTATCAGTTCGCACCGGCCACCTTCCAGGACGGCGGCGACCATGCGAAGGTCCACACTCAGCCTGGGGATCCCGTCTCGCGGCTATGGGCTTCCATGGCCCTGGTGGCCTGTCCCGTGGGCTCCATCGGCACCGATGACAAGACTGATGTTGCCAGGGCTACCCAGGCCTTCCCCCACGCCCTCGCCGACGAGGTCTATTTCTGCGGCTATGCCAGCGAGAAGAGCTTTGGCGCCTGGAGCTACCTGATCCGCCGGTCCAAGGGCAATGTGCTCATGGATTCGCCCCGGGCCGCGGAACCGCTCATGGCGAACCTGGAGGCCCTGGGCGGGGTGGCGATGATGGTGCTCAGCCACCAGGATGATGTGGCGGACCATGCCGCCTACCGTGAGCGGTTCAAGTGCGAGCGGGTCATGCACCGGGCCGACCGGATGACCGGCCTGGAGAAGCTCGTGGACGGAGACGAACCCATCGCCCTCGCCGAAGACCTGCTGATCATCCCGACCCCGGGCCACACGGCCGGGAGCCTCTGCCTGCTCTATCGCGACTTCCTGTTCACGGGAGATCACCTCTGGTGGAACCCGGAGGCGGGCCGGCTGTCCGCGTCCCGCGCCTACAACTGGCATTCCTGGGAACGGCAGCTGGCCAGCCTGGAGAAACTGCTGGCCTTCGACTTCAGCTGGGTGCTTCCGGGCCACGGATTTCTTCACAAAGCGGAAAGCCCCGAGGCCATGCGGCGCGACCTGGAGCAGGCCATCCGGCATCTCAGGAGCCTTTGATCGCCGTCTGAGGGAAGCCGTGGGAAACTTGGGGGTTCCGCTGGAGCTCCCATGTCTGCCGCTTCCGAATCCCCAGTCATCACCGCTCCCCGCGGCACCCATCTGCACTGCAAGGGCTGGGTACAGGAGGCGGCCCTGCGCATGCTCATGAACAACCTGGATCCCGAGGTGGCCGAGCGCCCGGAGGATCTCGTGGTCTACGGCGGCCTGGGCAAGGCCGCGCGCAACTGGGACTGCTTCCACGCCATCGTGAAGGAACTGAAGCACCTGGGCGATGACGAGACCTTGCTGGTGCAGAGCGGCAAGCCCGTGGGCGTGGTGAAGACCCATGCCGACGCGCCCCGGGTCCTCATCGCCAACTCCAACCTGGTGCCGAAGTGGGCCACCTGGGAGCACTTCCGCGAGCTCGACCAGAAGGGCCTCATGATGTACGGCCAGATGACCGCCGGCAGCTGGATCTACATCGGCAGCCAGGGCATCGTCCAGGGCACGTACGAGACCTTCGCCGAGGCCGCCCGCCAGCATTTCCATGGCACCCTGGCCGGTACCTGGACGCTGACCGCCGGCCTCGGCGGCATGGGCGGCGCCCAGCCCCTGGCCGTCACCATGAACGGTGGTGTCTGCCTGGCCATCGAGGTGGATCAGACCCGCATCCAGAAGCGCATCGATACCCGCTACCTCGACGAGTGGACCGACAACCTCGACACGGCCCTGGCCCTGGTGGATCAATACGTGGATGCGCAGGAGGCCCGCAGCATCGGCCTGCTGGGCAACGCTGCCGAGTTGCTGCCCGAGATCCTGAAGCGCGGCTACATTCCCCAGCTCGTCACGGACCAAACCTCGGCCCATGACGAATACAACGGCTACATTCCCGCGGGCATGACCCTGGAGCAGGCCGCCGCCATGCGTAAGGCCGAGCCCGAAGCCTACGTGCAGCGTGCCCTGGCCTCCATGCGCACCCACGTGGAGGCCATGATCGAGTTCCAGCGCCGCGGCTCGGTCACCTTCGACTACGGCAACAACATCCGCGCCCAGGCCCAGCGGGCCGGCTGCGAGAACGCCTTCGCCTTCCCCGGCTTCGTGCCCGCCTTCATCCGGCCCCTCTTCTGCAAGGGCATCGGCCCCTTCCGCTGGGCCGCGCTCTCGGGCGATCCCGCGGACATCGCCGTCACCGACGCCGCCATGATGGAGCTGTTCCCCGAGAACGAGGGCATGGTCCGCTGGATCAAGGCCGCCCAGGAGAAGATCGCCTTCCAGGGGCTGCCCGCCCGCATCTGCTGGATCGGCGCAGGGGAACGCCACCTGGCGGGCCTCAAGTTCAACGAGCTGGTGCGCACCGGCAAGGTAAAGGCCCCCATCGTCATCGGCCGCGACCACCTGGACAGTGGCAGTGTGGCCAGCCCCAACCGCGAGACCGAGGCCATGAAGGATGGTTCCGATGCCGTCAGCGACTGGCCGCTGCTGAACGCCATGACCGCCGTGGGCGGCGGCGCCTCCTGGGTGAGCTTCCACCATGGCGGTGGTGTGGGCATGGGCTACAGCCAGCACAGCGGCGTGGTCATCGTGGCCGACGGCACCGAGCGCGCCGAGCGCTGCATCACCCGCGTCCTCTGGAACGATCCGGCCATGGGCGTCTTCCGTCACGCCGACGCCGGCTACGACAGCGCCCGCGAGCACGCCGAAACCATCGGCCTGCACATCCCCATGAAGGGTTGACCATGTCCCGCCCCTGCCCCTGCACCTCCAAGAAACCCTATGACCGCTGCTGTGGCCCCTACCACTCAGGGCAGGCCCTGCCGGAGACGGCCGAGCTGCTCATGCGCTCCCGTTTTTCGGCCTATGCCCTGGGCAAAGCGGACTACCTCATCGCCACCCGGCCGGAAGCGAAGCGGGCGGAGGAGAACCGGGAGGAGCTGGCCGCCTACTGCAAGTCGGTCCAGGCCGTCGGGCTCAAGATCGTAGGCAAGGAGAAGGGCGGCAAGAGCGACGACACGGGCCTCGTGACCTTCCATGCCAGCCTCCAGTCCAATGGGCGCCGCACCCTCCACATCGAAACCAGCACCTTTGCCCGGGAGAACGGGCGCTGGGTGTATGTCGATGGTGTTGTAAAGGAATAACGGGAGCCGATTTCTCCCATCCAGCCCCTAGGCGGCCGAAGCCCTCCTGCTGGCCCCAGCGGGGCAGTAGTCATTTTTAACCTACCCGTCTTTTTCATGGGCAAACCGTGAAAATTCAAGGATCAGCGGCTGTCTTCCGAGAAATCCCTTGAGGGCAAGCCATGGAAGCAGGACCCATCTTCATCCGCCGGGCCGATCACGGGGCCCGCATTCTGGTGGTCGACGACGACGCCCTCACGCGCCGCAGCCTCCGGGCCATGCTGGAGCGCGCCTATTACCAGGTGGAAACCGCTGAGGGTGGGGCCGAGGCCCTGGCGCTTCTCTCACCCTTCAGACCTGACCTGGTTCTTCTGGACATCCAGATGCCCGACATGGATGGCCTGGAGGTTTGCCGACGGATCCGTGAGCTGCCGAACGGAGACCTGCTTCCCATCATCTTCCTGACCGGGGACGAGCGCCCGGACATCCACTCCCTGGCTTTCCAGGTCAAGGGGGATGACTTCCTGCGCAAGCCCGTCCTTTCGGCGGAACTCGTCGTCCGGATCCGCAGCCTCATGCGCCTGAAGCGTCTCCAGGCGGAGGTCCAGGCCGAGCGGGACAACCTGCTCGACCTTCAGAAACAGCGGGAACAGCTCTTCGAGTTCATCGTCCACGACCTGAAGAATCCCCTATCGGCCATCCAGGCCGGCCTGCAGCTCCTCGATGAACGGGAGGATGGGGACGCCACCTCGCGGAGCCAGCTCCGCCGCCTGCGGGACACCTCCCAGTACATGGGGCGGATGATCCAGAACATCCTCGACATCGGGCGCGCCGAGCAGGTCGGCTTGGAGCTCCGCAAGACCCGGATCCTTCTTCGCCAGTGGATCCCATGCCTGCTCAAGGAAATGGAACCCCTGGCGCAGTCCCGGGGGCACGAACTGGTCTGGGAATGTCCCCCCGATCTCGAGATCGAGGCCGACCAGGAATTCCTCCGGCGGCTGCTGTTGAACCTCCTCGACAACGCCCTGAAATACTCGACCCGGGGCTCCTGCACCCGGCTCGAGGCCCAGCGCACGGAAGGCGGCATCCGCCTGGAGGTCCGCGATCAGGGCCGGGGCATTCCCGAGCACATGCGCGAGCAGATCTTCCAGAAATTCGTGCGCCTCGAGGACGGGCAACCGGGCACCCGGTCCAGCTCCGGCCTGGGGTTGGCCTTCTGCCAGCTGGTGGCCGAGGCGCACCAGGGGCGGATCTGGGCGGAGGAGAACCCCCCACAGGGAAGCCTGTTTGTGCTGGAGCTGCCCGCTTCCTGAGAGCCAGAAATGGTTCCGTCGGTCCCGGCACTGGATGGCGCCCAACAGCGGCTGGCCGGCCCTCATGACGCTGCCGGATGGCGGGCGGCTTCGGCTTGAAGCGCCGCCATCTCCGCACGCAGCTGCTCCATGCGCCGCCGGGCCTTGGCCACCTGGTCCGCCGACATGCGACGGGCCGCCTTGTCCAGGAACCGTTGGGCCCGGACCTGCGACTCCCCAGGCTGGGCCGCGCCGAGGCTGAACCAGGCATGGGCCTCAACCAGGTTCTTCGCACCCAGCAGGCCTTCGGCGTAGAGATTCCCCAGGGCCACTTGGGCCCTGGCCAGCCCATGGAGGGCCGCCTTCCGGAACAGGGGTTCGGCCTGCCGGGGTTTCCAGGTGGGCCGGGCACCGGACACGTGGATCAATCCAAGGTTGAACCAGGCATCAGGAACCCCCTGGGCAGCGGCTTTCTGGTACCAGGACGTGGCTTCCGCCGGGTCGCGGGGCACGCCCCTTCCGGTGGATAGGCAGACGCCCAGGTTGAGCTGGGCTACGGCAAGACCCTGCTCGGCAGACTTCCTGTAGAAATCTACAGCTTGCGCGAGGTCCCGCCGAACCCCCTTGCCCAGCTCCAGCCGGAGAGCCAGATTGAACTGGGCCCGGGCCTCTCCCAATTCGGCCGCCTTGCGGTACCACCAGGTGGCTGAGCTTTCGTTGACGGGAACCCCCCAGCCGTACTCATAAGCCAGGCCCAGGTGGAAGCTCCCCAGGGGATGCCCCTGCTCCGCGGCCCGCCAGGTCCAGAGGAACGACTCGGCATCGTCCTTGGGCACGCCCCGTCCTGCATGGTAGGCAGACCCAAGTGCCGCCTGGGCGCGCGCATCGCCCTGCTCCGCCGAGGCAGTGAACCAGCGCACGGCTTCCCGATCATCCACCGGCACCCCAAGCCCGTTGCTGTGGCACATGCCGAGGTGGTAGCGCGCGGAGGCATCGCCCAAGTCCGCGGCCTTCCTGAACCAGGCGAGGGCCTCCAGGGAATCCTTCGCCACGCCCCGGCCGAGGCCATGGGCCAGGCCCAGGGAGACCATGGCGGCAAGGTCGCCCTGGGCCGCGGCCTTCTGGATCCAGCGGACGCCTTCCACCTCATCCCTGGGCACGCCGATCCCCTCGGACAGGCACACGCCCCACTGCCACTGGCCCTTCACCACCCCCTGTTCCGCGGCCCTCCGCGAAAAGTCGGCGCCGCGCGGCAGGTCCTTGGCCCGCCCCTTCCCGTCGAGGCAGTTCGCGGCGTGGAGGTACTGCGCGAGGGCGTATCCCTGCTCGGCGGCCTTCTGCAGGTGCTCGTCCGCCTGGGCCAGGTCCTTCTCCACCCCCCGTCCGAGGTTGAAGCAGAGGCCCAGGTGGTACTGGGCTGGGGCGAGGCCCTGGCTGGCGGCCTTGCGGAACCAGGCCACGGCCTGCTCGTCATTCCGGGGGATGCCCGTGCCCAGGAGCAGCATCAACCCGAGGTTGAACTGGGCTTCGGGCAGTCCCTGGGCTGCCGCCTTGCCGTACCAGGCCGCCGCCTGAGCGTCGTCCCTGGGGGCGCCCTGCCCCGTGGCATGGCACCAGCCGAGGGTGAACTGGGCGCGGGGATCCCCCTTTTCCGCGGCCTGGCGCGCCATGACGACCTGGAACCCCTCCATGGGCTCAAGGCCCTTCATGCCGCCTTCCATTGCCTTGGGCCGGGGCGCGTGGTCCACCGCCCGGCCCGTGCAGAGGGAACAGCCGACCCAGGCCAGGCCCGCCACCTTCAGCAACCATCCGAAGTCAGACATCATCCCTTCGCCAGACAAACCATCCACACCTGGTTTGGATGGGCATTGGAAACCGTCACGGATGCCAGGCCGCAGGCGGGTTCAGACCCTGGCCCGCTCAGTGCCCTGCAGGCTCCTTCTCACCGGCCCGGACCGGCACGTCCAGCTGGTTCTGCCGGGGCGGCAACGGGCAGGTGGCGAACAAGGTGAAGGCACAGGGCGGATTGATGGCCCGGTTGAAGTCGAGGATCACCTTGCCGTCCTTCGGCATGTCGGCGTAGAGGAAGCGCCCGGCCGGATAGGTGCCGTGGGCGCTGGTGGTGTCCTTGAAGATGATGAAGAGCTCGGAGCGCTCGCCCTCCTCGAGCATGGGCTCGAGGGTGATGTCGCGGCCCGCCACTTTGAACTTGAGGAGACCGGGAGCCGTCATGGTTTCCGTGGTGCCCAACACCGTGGGGATGGCCCGGGCCTGCGGCGTGGCATACGGAATGAACTCCGCCTCCACCCGCCAGGTGGCATCCACGGGGTAACGGGGCACACCGCGGAAGGCCTTGCGGGCCGGGTTCTCGGGATCCTTGATGCGGACGCCCAGGCGGGTGCCGCGGCGGATCAGGTAGAACGTCACCCGGCCGGCCTTGAACACATCCGGCGTTCCGTCGGCGTCCGACTTCAGAACCGCTTCGGTCGCAGGCTTGCCGTTCAGCAGCAGGTTGCACCCGGGCAGGGGTCTGAAGCGCACCATGGTGCCCTCCAGGATGAGCAGACCCGCCTTGGCTGGCGCGGCCCACTCGGGAAGCAGCACCGTGGAGCCAGGGGCCGATCCGAGGGTGTTTTCGCCCTGATTCAGCCAGTCCCGGCCGATGAGGGTGAGCCAGCCATCCTCGGCCGCCAGCCGGGCCTCGCGGGCCGCATGCCAGGCATCCACGGATGGCGCGTAGGCCTCGGGCGTCTGGGCGGACAGCGCCAGGGCGCTGGAGAAGAGGAGAGGGATCCACCGTTTCATGCGGTCCATCGTACCAGCCCGGGCTGGGCTGGAGGCCCCGGAACCCGCTAGGATGCCCCATGCCCCGCCCCTCCCTGGAGTGCCCATGCGCCACACCACCGCGTTCCTCCTGCTCTTCCTCGCGCTGAGTGGCCGCGCTGCCGAGGTCCCCCGCCGCCCCGTCCACACCTATTCCATCGTGGCCCGGGACCCCGTGACCGGGGATTTGGGCGTGGCGGTGCAGAGCCACTGGTTCTCGGTGGGCTCGGCCGTGCCCTGGGCCGAGCCCGGCGTGGGCGCCGTGGCCACCCAGAGCTTCACGGAGCCCAGCTATGGTTCCCTGGGTCTGGCGCTCATGAAGGCTGGCAAGACCGCACCCGAGGCCATGAAGGCCCTGCTCTCGGCGGATGCGGACCGTGAGGTGCGCCAGGTGGCCATGGTGGACGCCCAGGGCCGAGCCGCGGCGCACACCGGCGCCAAGTGCATCCAGGCCGCAGGCCACGAGGTGGGCGAGGGCTTCACGGTGGAGGCCAACCTCATGGACAGGGCCACGGTCTGGCCCGCCATGGCCAGAGCCTTCCGCAGCGCCAAAGGCGACCTCGCGAACCGCCTGCTGGCCGCCCTGCGCGCCGCCCAGGCCGAGGGCGGCGACATCCGCGGCCAGCAGAGCGCGGCCATCCTCATCGTGAAAGGCAAGCCCTCGGGCCAGCCCTGGAACGACCGGCTTTTCGACCTCCGGGTGGAAGACCACCCGGATCCGCTGAAGGAGCTGGGCCGCCTCATCCAGCTGCGCCGAGCCTACCGGCTCATGGACGAGGGCGATGGCTTCGTCACCGCCGGCAAGTGGGCCGAGGCCAAGGCCTCCTACGAGGCTGCCGCGAAGCTGGCCCCCGGCATCTGGGAGATGCCCTTCTGGCAGGCCGTGGCCCTGGCCTCCAGCGGCAAGCTGACCGAGGCCCTGCCCCTCTTCAAGCAGGTCTTCGCCGCCGAGCCGTTCTGGAAGCGCCTCGTGCCTCGCCTCGCCGAGGTGGACCAGCTGCCCAAGGATCCCGCCCTGCTCAAGGCCATCGAAGCCCAATAGCAAGCCGAGGCATTCCGCGAACGAACACGGGGAACCACAGGCCCAAGGTAGACCCGTGGCCATGGGTGGCCAGACCAGCGCTCCAATCTTGAGGTTCAGGCCGTGGGAGTGGGGTGGTCGCCCTTGGCAACCACGATCATCCGCAGTCCATAGAGGATGGCTCCCACGAGGATGAAGCTGTCCGCCAGGTTGAAGGTCCAGTAGTGCCAGGTACCGAACACGAAGTCGAGGAAGTCCACCACCGCCCCGCGGTAGAGGCGGTCGATGCCGTTCCCCAGGGCGCCGCCCAGGATGAGGCCCAACGCCAGGCGCTCCCAGCCAGGGGTCTCCTTCGCCACGAAGAGCCGGCCGAAGTAGAGGAGTGCCGCCAGTCCGGCCAAAGCGAAGAGCACATACCGCGCCGGGGCGGGAAGCCAGGTCAGGCTGCCGAAGATGGCTCCCCGGTTGAAGCCCAGCGTCAGGTAGAAGAACCCCTTGATGACAGGCAGGGATTCCCCCTCCCTGAGGGTCCGCAGGATCCAGGCCTTGGAGCCGAGGTCAGCGAGCAGCGCCGAGAGCGGCAGGAGCAACCACCAGAATCGGCGCACTAGCCCACCACCGAGGCGCAGCGGGCACAGAGGCCGGCGTCTTCGCCAGTCCCGTGGCCGCCCTTGTGGTTCCAGCAGCGGGGGCACTTCTGCCCGTCATGGGCGGTGACCGTGACGATGGGACCGCTCTCGGCGCTCGGAGCGGTGCTCCGGGCGAGGGAGGACACCACCAGCAGGTCATCCAGGGATTCGCCGAGGGTGTCGAGCAGGTCCCATTCAGCCTGAGTCTTCAGCGTGATCTGCACGGCCGCATCCAGGCTGGTGCCGATGGTTTTGGCAGCACGGTGGGGCTCCATCGCCGCCTGGACGGCCTCGCGCACCATCCAGAGCTTGTCCCACTTGGGTTCGGCGGAGGCGCCGGGGGGTTCAGGGAACCTCTGTTCATGGACACTGCCCTCGACGCCCGGGATCTGCTCCCAGGCCTCGTCGGCGGTGAAGCTCATCACCGGGGCGAGCAAGGTGCAGAGGCCCTTCGCCAGCTCCCAGCAGGTGTGGCGGCAGCTGCGGCGGCGGGCGGAATCCAGGGCATCGCAGTAGAGGCGGTCTTTGATGATCTCGAAGTAGCGGCTGGACAGCTCCAGCTGGCAGAACCCGTGGAGGGCCTGGGTGGCGCGGTGGAACTCGAAGCGGGTGTAGGCGTCCCGCGCCTCGACCGTGGTGCGGGCGAAGGCGTCCAGCACCCAGCGGTCCAGTGGGGCGAGTTCCGCTTCGACCACGGAATCCTTCGCGGGATCAAAATCCGCCAGGGCACCCAGCAGGAAGCGCAGGGTGTTGCGGATCTTGCGATAGGCGTCGGCGCTGCGGTCGAGGATCTCCTTGGAGATGCGGATGTCCTCGCTGTAGTCGCAGGAGGCGGCCCACCAGCGCAGGATGTCGGCGCCCAGCGTCTTGAGGATCTCCTCGGGCGTGATGACGTTGCCCAGGCTCTTGGACATCTTCTGGCCCTTGCCGTCGAGCACGAAACCGTGGGTGACCACCTGCTTGTAGGGCTTGGTGCCCGTGGCGGCGAGGTTGAACAGCAGTGAGCTGTGGAACCAGCCCCGGTGCTGGTCCGACCCTTCGAGGTAGATGAACTGGCTGTAGTCGGCGCGGCTCAGCTCGGGGTGGGACTCGCAGACCACGGAGGCGCTGACGCCAGAATCGATCCAGACATCCAGGATGTCCGTTTCTTTCTGGAAGACCTTGGAGCCGCACGTGCAGGTGGCGCCTGCGGGCAGCAGCTGCTCCACCGGCAGGTCGGACCATGCTTCGATGCCGCCCTTCTCGATGGCGGCGGCGGCGGTCTCAAAGATGGAGTCGGCCACCAGCGGCTCGCCACAGGTTTCGCAGCGCAGCACGGTGATGGGCGTGCCCCAGGCGCGCTGGCGGCTGATGCACCAGTCGGGACGGCCCGCGATCATGGCATGGATGCGGTTCTGCCCCTGAGCGGGGATCCACTGCGTCTGCTCGACACCCTCGATGCCCAGCTCCCGCAGGCTGCGACCCTTGCCCGCCAGTTCCGAATCCATGGTGATGAACCACTGCTCGGTGGCGCGGAAGAGGATGGGCGTCTTCGTGCGCCAGCAGTGGGGATAGCTGTGCGTCAGCGTCTCCTCGTGGAGCAGCGCCCCGATGCGGCGAAGCTTGTCCACCACCAGCGGGTTGCACTCGAAGATGTTCTTCCCTTCCAGCTCCGGGTCGCTCACCGCGGGCAGGAACTTGCCGTCGGGCCCCACCAGTTGGAGCAGGCCCAGCTTTTCTTCCAGGTCCGGCAAAGAGTGGTTGTGGAAGGCCACCACATTGAAGTCATCCACACCGTGGTCGGGAGCTGTGTGCACCAGCCCGGTCCCCGCCTCGGCAGTCACATGAGCGCCGAGGAGGATGGGTGACCGTCGACCCAGCCAAGGATGCAGCCCTGCAAGGCCCTTCAACTCACTTCCTTTGAATGACTCGGAATGGTTGGCCGTGCTCGAGAAGACATCAACCTGCATCTTCTTGGCTAAGTCCTCAGCTAAGGCAACGGCCACAACCACCACCTGCAAGGTGGAGCCACCCGAGGGTCGGACCAACAGCTGGTAATCCATATCCGGGTTTACGGAAATAGCAAGGTTGCTAGGCAAGGTCCAGGGCGTCGTGGTCCAGATTGGGAGGAAGAGTTCCACGGGCTTGTCGCCCGAAGCCGCCAGAAGGCGGGAACCGAAGCGGCGAACGAAATCCACTCCAGATTGTGCTTCCACCGGGAAGGCCACGGTGATGGCGGGGCTGGTCTTGTCCGCGTACTCGACTTCCGCCTCGGCCAGGGCCGTGCGGGCGCCGTAGCTCCAGTGGACGACCTTCAGCTTGCGGGTGACGCTGCCGCTCTTGAAGAGCTTCGCCAGGTGGCGCACGGTCTCGGCCTCGTAGCCGGGGTCCATGGTCACGTAGGGCTGCTCCCAGGCGCCGAGCACGCCCAGGCGCTGGAAAGCCGTGCGCTGGGTGTCGATCCACTTCTGGGCATAGGCGCGGCAGCGCTGCAGGAAATCGGCCCGGCTCATCTCCCGGCGCTTGGGGCCCAGGTCCTTCTCAACCGCATGCTCGATGGGCAGGCCATGGCAGTCCCAGCCGGGCACGTAGGGGGACTCGTAGCCCTCCATCCACCGGGACTTCACCACCACGTCCTTGAGGATCTTGTTCAGCGCATGGCCCATGTGGATGGCCCCATTGGCGTAGGGCGGGCCGTCATGCAGCACCTCCCGTCCCTTGCCCTTGCCCGCGGCGTTGTCGGCCTTGCGCTTGGCCTCGATGCGGCGATAGAGGCTCTCGGCCTTCCAGCGCTCCAGCCGCTTGGGTTCCCGCTGCGGCAGGTCCGCCTTCATGGGGAAATCGGTCTTGGGAAGGAAAACCGAATACTTCTTAACCGGAGCCTGCTCGCTCATCGGCGCCCTCGTGCGTCGGGGGGCGCACCCAAGCGCCCCGGGGTTGAACTTCCAGTTCACCACGGGAAGCCTTGCCCTCACAAGGAAAAGGGCCCGGAAACCCGGGCCCGTCCAGAGGTTTGATCCGGCTCAGAGCTGGCTGGTGCAGTGCTTGCAGCGGGTGGCCTTGAGAGGCACCTGCTCCAGGCAGGCGGGACATTCCTTGGTGGTGGGCTCGGCCGCAGGGGCCTCTTCCTTCTTCATGAAGCGGCCCAGGAGCTTGATCAGCACCAGGAAGATCACCAGGGCGATGATGAGGAAGTTCACGGTGGCGCCCAGCACCGCCCCGATCCTGAACTTGCCGAGGACCCACTCTTCCCACTTGATGTTGGCGGGCAGGACGTAGGTCACCAGAGGCATGACCATGCCATCCACGAAGGCGGTGACGATCTTTCCGAAGGCGCCGCCCACGACCACGGCCACAGCCAGGTCGATGACATTGCCCTTCATGATGAAGGCCTTGAACTCGTCTTTCATGGACATGGCGTCCCTCCGGATAGGGCGACGGGGGCTGGGGCCCCCGTCGCTGGATCATCCCACCTACTTGGCGGCCTTCTTCGCAGGTTTCTTGGGCGCGGAGGTGCCGGCATCGACGATGCTGGTCTCGGTCTTGCGCACCTCGGCCTTGCCATCGCTCACCTTCACATCGATCTCGACCCGCCGGTTCTTGGCCTGGCCTTCCTTCGTGGCGTTGTCGGCGATGGGCTTGTCAGGACCGACGCCCACGGTGGTGACCTTCGAGGCGGGGATGCCCGAATCCACGAGCACCTTGGCCACCGCATCGGCGCGGCGCTTGGCCAGCGCCTTGTTTAGGGCCTTGCCGCCCAGCGAGGACGTGTGGCCGCTGACTTCCAGGGAATAGGCGCCCGGGTAGGCCTTCAGGCCCTCAGCCACCTTCTGGATGGCGGCAGTGGCATCGGCGCCGAGTTCGGCCTTGTTGTTGGCGAAGTGGAGCACGGCCTCATCCAGCACGATCTTGGCCGGAGGCGGCGGTGGGGGAGGCGGCACCGGCTTGGCGATCTCCTTCGGCGGCTCGGGAGCCGGGGGCGGAGGAGGGACCACCGGCTCGGGCTTCGGCTCGGGTTTCGGCTCAGGCATGGGGGCCGCCGGGGCCGGGACTGGAGCGGGGGCGGGGGAAGCCTTCCGGCCGCCGCCCCAGGTGTAGCCCAGGCCCAGCGTGATCAGGTATTCCATGCGGGACTTGGGCAGTTCCACGCTCACGGCCTTGGCGCTCAGGTCCAGCAGGAAGTTCTCTGCGGGCTTGCCCATAAGGCCCAAACCGGCGTGGTAGTTGAAGCGGGTGGTGTCCTGGCCGCTGGGCGAATAGTCCTTGCCGATCTTGGTGCCACCCAGGCCCGCAGCGAGATACGGGTACCAGTTGGCGACGCCGGGGCGGAAGTTGAACAGGCCCGAGAGCAGCAGGTGGGTCTCTTCTCCCGAGGGGGCGCCGGGGATCTTGTCGGCCTTCAGGTCGTGGCGGAGGGCCCGCAGGTCGAGGCCCCAGCGGTCGGTGTACCAGTGCCCGACGCCCGCGCCGAGGTGAAACTGATCCTTCAACTCGAGGGAGAACGGTGGGAAGTTCTTGTCCTTCTCGAACATCGTCTGGCCCACATACCCGGCGACCCAGGCAGTCCCCTGCTGGGCAGAAAGTGTCAAGGCAGTCCCGGCGAGCAGGAACATGAGGGTTCTTTTCATCTGGTCCTCCAGTGACGAGGTGTGACCTCCATCACACACTAGCCTTGCGAAGAAAATGTTTCAAATGAAAACAAGCGCCTTCACGAGGGGAACCCCTCGTAAAATCCATGACTTGCCTGGAAACCATTGGCATTTTTCAACCGTCACAACATCTGGTTCCCGGTTCATGCCCGGTCCCACCTGCGGATCGTTCGACCTGAGTCAGGCCGTGCCCTTCGAGTCTTACAAGGCCCGCGTGCCGGCAACCGCCGTACCTGGCCCAGGCAGGGGGCCATGGAATCCATGCCCCCCACCAGAGCATCAAAGCTTCCTATTTCACGGCCTGCTTGATGGGTTTCCGGGGGGTGGGGGCCGGCAGGGAGGCCTCCACCACGCCAGTCTCGGTCTTCCGGACCTCCGCCCCGCCGTCCCTGACCTTGACGTCGATCTCCACGCGGCGGTTCTTGGCCTGGCCCTCCTTGGTCCTGTTGTCGGCGATGGGCTTGTCGGGGCCCACGCCCACCGTGGACACCCGCGAGGCCGCCACGCCGGCATCGATTAGGACATTGGCCACCGCATCGGCGCGCAGTTTGGACAAGGACTTGTTCAGAGCCTTGCCACCCACGGAGGAGGTGTGGCCACTGACAACCAGGGCGTAGTCTCCGCGGTAGGCCTTGAGGCCATCCGCCACCTTCTGGATGGCGGCTTTGGCCGCAGGGCCCAGCTCAGCCCTGCCATTGGCGAAGTGCAGCACGGCCTCGTCCAACACGATCCTGGCTGGTGGTGGAGGGGGAGGCGGAGGGGGAGGGGGAGGGGGAGGCACAGGCTTGGGTGCCACCGTCGGCGGCTCCGGGGCTGGGGGAGGCGGTGGGGGAGGCGGAGGCGGCGCCACCGGTGCCGGCGGAGGCTCGACCACCGGGGCGGGAGCCCGGGGTGGCAAAACCGGGGCTTTCCGGCCACCCCAAGTGAACCCAAGACCCAGCGTCGCAAGGTATTCCATCCTGGATTTGGGCAACTCGAAGCTCAGGGCCTTGGCGCTGACATCCACGAGCATGGAATCGGAGAGCCTGCCCATCAGCCCAAGGCCCCCGTGGTAGTTGAAGCGGTTGGTGCTCTGCCAGCTGGGAGAGTAGGCCGACCCGACCCGGGACCCACCTACGCCTGCGGCGAGGTAGGGATACCAGTTGCCGGCTCCTGGACGGAGGTTGAAGAGGCCCGACGCGAGGACATGGGCTTCTTTCCCGGTGTGGCTCCCCGGAACATCGGCCGTGATGCCGTTCCTCAAGGCGCGAAGATCCAGCCCCCAACGGTCGGTGTACCAGTACCCCAAGCCGATGCCATAGTGGAACTTATCCTTCAATTCGACGTTCGTGCCGGCAAACGTGCTGTTCTTGTCCTTGTCGAAAGAGGTCTGGCCGACATGGCCGAGCACCCATGCCGTGCCCTGCTGGGCGGAAAGGGTCAGGGCAGTTCCCGCGAGAAGGAACAGCAGCGTTCGCCTCATTAGGACCTCCGGTTCGAGTGCGAGGTGGGACCTCCGTCGCACGATACTCCGCAGGTTCAGGCCTGTTCAACGTAAATCCAGGGGACGTGCGAGCCGTCCCAACTCAGGCTTCGGCTGCCACCACGGTGATGAGGGCGGCCCCGGTTTCCACGGTGGCGCCCTCCTGGACGTGCACGGTGGCAATGGTTCCAGTGGTGTTGGTCTTCAGCTCGTTCTGCATCTTCATCGCCTCCATGACGAGGAGGGTCTGGCCTTCCTGGACCTGGTCCCCGGACTTCACGAGCAGCTTCACGATCTTGCCGGGCATGGGGGAGGTCAGCAGCCCTCCTCCAGCGCCCGCCCCGCTGTTTCCGGACAGCAGGGCGCGCCGGGGATCCACCAGGGAGAATTCATAGGCTCCGTCGTACAGCATGGCGCGGTAGGCGTGGGCTTCAGGATCCGGAGACTTCGCCTGATCCAGGCGGACCTCCACAGAACGGCCATCCATGAGGATCGAATAGCAGCCGGGCTCCAGTTCGAGGATGTCGATGGGGTGGCTCTGCCCTTCCCAGACCAGCGTCGTCACGCCGTCCTGGTGGCTGAGTTCCACCTCCTGGGTGTCCTTGCCGAGGATGAGTGAACGTTTCATCTGCTTCTCCTCAGCTACAGCCGGTTGAACCGGCCCCAGTGCTTCCAGGCATCCGGCTTGCCATCGCCACTGGCGGCGGGCTGAGCGGCGCGGCGCTGTTCGGTTTCAAGTTCGTGCAGCAGGGCTGCGGCCACGGCGAACTTCAAGTCCGGGCCCTGCTCCTTCCGCTTCCAGAAGGGCTTGTCGAGCATGCCTGTGTGCAGGGCGCCCTCGCGGAAGGGCTCATGCTCCATGAGGGCTTCGTGGAAGGCGATGTTGTGGCGGATGCCCCCGATCCGGTACTCGCCCAGGGCCGCCCGCATGCGCTCGATGGCCTCCAGCCGCGTGGGTCCCCAGGTGCTCAGCTTGCTGATCATGGGGTCGTAGAACATGGGCACCTCGGCCCCTTCGTAGACACCGCTGTCGTCGCGCACATTGCGGCCGCTGGGCGTGCGCAGGTAGGTGATCCGGCCGGGACTCGGCATGAAGTTTCTGTCCGGGTCCTCCGCGTAGACCCGGCATTCCATGGCCCAGCCGTTGAGGGGGATCTCCTCTTGGGTCATGGGCAGCTGCTCGCCTCGGGCCACCAGGATCTGCCACTTCACCAGATCCAACCCGGTGATCCATTCCGTGACGGGGTGTTCCACCTGCAGACGGGTGTTCAGTTCCAGGAAATAGAAATTCCGGTCCGCGTCCGCCAGGAACTCGACGGTGCCTGCGCCGACGTAATCCACGGCCCTGGCCACCTTCAGGGCCGCCTCGCCCATGGCCTTGCGCATCTCGGGCGTCACGTGCGGGCTTGGCGCCTCCTCGATCACCTTCTGGTGACGGCGCTGTACCGAGCATTCCCGCTCGTGCAGGTAGACGTGGTTGCCGTGGGTGTCCCCGAAGATCTGGATCTCGATGTGGCGGGGCTGGACGATGGCCTTCTCCACATAGACGCTGTCGTCGCCGAAGGAGGATAGCGCCTCGCCCCGGGCCCGGGCCAAGGCGGCCGTGAATTCCTCAGCCTTGTGCACGAGCCGCATCCCCTTGCCACCGCCACCCATGGCGGCCTTGAGCATCACGGGGAAACCGATCTTCTGGGAAGCCGCCAGCAGGGCCTCGTCGGCCATGGTCTCCTGAATGCCAGGCACCACAGGGCATCCCGCCTCAAGAGCGACAATCCGGGCGGCGGTTTTGGAGCCCATGCTCTCGATGGATTCGGGGCGGGGGCCGATGAAGGTGATGCCCGCGGCGGCGAAGGCCCGCGCCGCGCCGGCGTTCTCGGAGAGGAAGCCATAACCGGGATGGATCGCATCCGCGCCGCTGCGCCGGCACACGTCGATGATCTTCTCCACCACCAGGTAGCTCTCCCGGGCGGCGGCGGGTCCGATGAAATAGGCCTCGTCCGCCATGCGCACATGCAGGGCGCCGCGGTCGGCCTCCGAATACACAGCCACCGTGGGGATGCCCATCTCGCGGCAAGTGCGGATCACACGGATGGCGATTTCCCCGCGGTTCGCAATCAGGATCTTGGTCACGGGCATGGGTGGACCTCGGATTCGGGCATGATGGTTGGCGATGATTGCCTTCAGACTAGCAAACCCGCTCCTCGTCATCACCCTCGGCGTCCTGATATTCGGATGCGGACGAAAGGGCGACCCCATCCCGAGGCCCCGGGCCGCGGCCCAGGCCATGGAGGTGCGCCTCGAAGGCCTCCGCCAGGTCAGGCTGGTGCTGCCCTCGGCGGACGTGAAGGGCGGCCCGCTCGTGGGTGTGGAGGTGGTGCGGGTGCTCTACCTTCCCCTCGGACTCACCAAGCCCACGCCCGAGGAGGTCTTCAGCCGCGGGGAGGTGGTCCTGGAGCGGAGGCGCCCGGACCTGCCCGGCCCCGGCTCCGCCCTCCTCATGGACCTGAAATCCCTGCAGCGGCCCCAGGGCTGGATCGTGGTGGTGGCCGTCCGGGTAGGCAATGTCCCCGGTCGTCCCAGCGAGGTGCTGCCCTGGCTGGATCCGACCCTCTGAATCAGCCCTTGCCGGCCTCAAGGCGACCAGCCCACCACTGCACCACCGCCCGGGCCAGCTGGTCCTTCGGAAGGGGCCCCAAGGCCGGGTGCGGGCCTTGGACAGTGAGGGGCGTGAGCGTGTTGACCTGGGCCCCGAAGCCGCGGCCCGCCTGGACATCGTTGACCAGGACCGCATCCAGGCCCTTCCGCCTCAGTTTGTCGCCTGCGTGCTCCAGGTGCTTCTCGCTCTCGGCGGCGAAGCCCACCACCCACTGATCGGATCGCCGGTTGGCGGCCAGGGTGGCCAGGATGTCCGGGGTGCGCACCAGAGCCAGGGTCTCGGTGCCGTCTGCCTTCTTCACCTTCTCGCTGGAGGAAGCCTCAGGGCGCTGGTCCGCCACAGCGGCGGCGGCCACGAGCCCGTCCGAGTCGGCCCAGTGTGCCGTGCAGGCCTCCAGCATCTGCTGGGCGCTGCGGACCCGCATTGTCTCCACGCCCCAGGGCGATGGCAGGTCGCCGCCGAGCACCAGCCGCACCTGGGCACCCGCGTCCCGGAATGCTCTCGCCAGTTCGATGCCCATGGAGCCCGTGCTGCGGTTGGTGAGGGTGCGGACCGGATCGAGGTCCTCCCGGGTGGGCCCGGCGGTGATGAGCACCCGGCGGCCGGCGAGGCTGGCCAGCTTGGGAGTGCCGTGAACCTGGATGGCCTCGGCGATGGCGGCCACGTCCGCCAGCTTCCCCGCCCCTTCCTCGCCACAGGCCAGGACCCCTTCGCCCGGCTCCACCACCGCATGGCCGAAGCTGCGCAGCCGCTGCAGGTTGGCCTGCACGGCGGGGTGCTCCCACATGCCGGTGTTCATGGCCGGGGCCCACAGCACCGGAGCCCGGGTGGCCAGCAGGACCGTGCTGAGCAGGTCGCTGGCCAGGCCGTTGGCGGCCTTGCCCAGGATGTTCGCGGTGGCCGGCACCACCGCCACCAGGTCGGCCCACCGGGCCAGCTCGATGTGTTCGACGCCGGGATTGGCCCGCCACTCGCCCTGATCGGGATTGGCGCCGTAGCAGGGCTCGCCGGTCAGGCTCGTGAGGGTGAGCGGCGTGATGAAGCGGGACCCCGCCTCCGTGAGGATGCAGCGCACCCGGTGGCCCTGGTTGACCAGCAGCCGGGCCAATTCGGCGGACTTGTAGGCGGCGATGCCACCGGTGATGCCCAGGATGATCTGCATGAGTCGGCTCCGGGAGCCCATCCTACTCTAGGCGGCCGCCCGAACCGTTGCCGGAACACCTTTCAGATGCTATGCTTCCAGGTTCGGAGTGGCCCATGACCCAGCGCACCATCGTTCGTGTCCCGGAAGAAATCGCCAACAAGTACCGCTTCGTCGTCATCGCGGGCAAACGTTGCGAGCAGCTCCAGCGCGGCGCCTTCCCCAAGGTCGAGGTCGTCGTGCCCGTGAACAAGCACGGTCAGGCCCAGGATGCCCCCAAGCTCGCCTCCTTCTGGGGCCAGGTGGCCGTCGCCGAAGTCGAAGAGAATCGCATCGCCTTCGAGGAGGCTGAAATCCTCACCATCGAAGACACCACCGTGGTTCCCATCTCGGGCGAGTAGGCCCGGGTCTTTTCTGGATCAGCCCCCGGAAAACGGGGGCTTTTTCATGCCCAAAGAGAATTTCCACGGCCAATGAATTTATCTCTTGCGCGAGGGCTGGACCGTGCACATAATTCAACAATCGTTGAATTGGACCCCATGACCCAGACCCCCCTGCCACGCTCACGAGGTCCCAAGCCCACCAAGGTGGACCCGGACCAGCTGCTGGACGCAGCCCAGGCAGTGTTCGCCCAGGAAGGCCTGCGCGCGGCCAGCCTCCGGGCCATCGCCCGTCATGCGGGCTGTGACCCTGCCCTGATCTACTACCATTTCGACAGCAAGGAGGCGCTCTTCGCGGCCCTGCTGGCCCGCCGGTTCCCCCAGGTGCTCCGGGAGATGGAGCAGCTGGCCGACCCCGGAGACCTCCGCCCCATGGCGGAACGGCTCTGGGCAGTGCTGCTGCTTTACCACCGCCACCTGAAAGATGATCCGGGGCTCCGAGCCATGATCCGGGGGGAGATCGTCCGGGGCGCCGAGGGGCTGACGGACCTCATCGAAGCGCAGATCCGCCCCATCGCCTTGGCCGTCCGGTCCATCTTCGACCAGGGCATCGCCCGGGGGGAGCTGCGGCCGGACCTTCAGCCCCTCCTGGCCACCTTCTTTTTGGTGAGAATGCAGCTCGAGATCCTCGACCTGCTCCCGGCCATCCTGCCCCGCCTTGCGGGTGCCGGTACCCCGCTGAACCTGGTCAGTGGCATGAAGGCCTGGTTCGAGCTGTTCTGGCGCGGCGTCGCCCTCGATCCATCCGTTCCCCTGCCCCCCCTGCCCGATCCGGTCGACTGAAAGGCTCCCATGCGCAAGCTGCTGTTCCTCCTGCCCCTCGTCCTCATCGGCTGCCGACGCGACGACCGGCCCTTGCTCAATGGCCGGGTCGAAGCCTACCTCACCGACCTGGGACCGCGGTCCGGCGGCCGCCTGGTGGAACTGACCGTCCGCGAAGGCCAGCGGGTGAAGGCCGGAGACCTGCTGGCCCGGGTCGCCGCCGAGGAACTGGAGGCCGCCGTGCAGCGCGACCAGGCCGGCTTTGACAGCGTGGATGCCAGGCGCCTGGAGCTGGACCGGGGCAGCCGCGCGGAAGACATCGCCCAGGGCGAAGCCCGCGTGCAGGATGCCGCGGCGGCCCTGAAGCTGGCCGAGGACAGCCTGGTCCGCGCGCGGCGTCTCTTCGGGGAGAAGGTGCTGTCCCAGGCCGACCTCGACAACGCCCTGGCCAGCCGGGACAGGGCCGCTGCCAACCTGAACCTCCAGTCGAAGGCACTGATGGAACTCAGGGCCGGAGCTCGCATCGAGCAGCGCCAGGCTGGCGGCGCCGAGGCGCGGAAAGCCCGCGCGGTGCTTCAGCAGAGCCGCCTCCAGGCGGGGTTCACGGAGGTGCGCGCGCCCTTCGACGGCGTGGTGACCCATCGCCTGCGGGAGCCGGGCAGCGTGATCATCGCGGGCCAGCCGGTGCTCACCCTCGCGCGCCTCGACCAGCTCTGGGTGCGGGTGTACCTGCCCCAGACCCTGCAGGGTCAGGTGCGGCTGGGTGCCCCGGTGACGGTGGTCACGGCCGACCAGCGCCTGCTGGAGGCCACCCTCGACGAGCTCGGCTCCGAGTCCGAGTTCACCCCGAAGATGGTGGAGAGCCGGGAAGAGCGCGTGAACCTGGTCTACCCCGCCCGGGTGAACCTGCCCCAGGGCTGGGACAAGGGCCTGGTTCCCGGCGCGGCCGTGGACGTGCGCTTGGGCGGTCCTGCGCGATGATCCTCCTGGAGGCCCAGACCCTCAGCTGCCATTTCGGCGCGAAAGTGGCCGTCCAGGACCTGGACCTGGCCCTGGCCGAAGGTGAGCTGGTGGGGCTCATCGGGCCCGATGGCGCGGGGAAGACGACCACCTTCCGCATGCTCGCCGGTCTGCAGCGGCCCACCGGCGGTGAGCTGAAGCGGCACCTGGGCCGGGAGGGCGTCAGCTATGTCCCCCAGGTTTTCGCCCTTGCTCCGGACCTCACCGTCGAGGAGAACCTCCGCTTCCAGGGCGGCCTCTACGGCCTGCCAGACCTGGAGTCCCGGCTCACCGGGCTGCTCGAATCCGTGGACCTGGCGCCCTTCCGGAGCCGGCTATCGGGGGCGCTGTCCGGCGGCATGAAGCAGAAGCTCGCCCTCTGCGCCGCCCTGCTCACCCAGCCCCGCTTGCTGCTGCTCGATGAGCCCACCACGGGCGTGGACCCTGTCAGCCGGCGGGAGTTCTGGAAGCTCCTCCACGCGGTCCACGATCAGGGCGTGGCCGTGCTTTTCTCCACACCCTACATGGACGAAGCCGAGTACGCCCACCGGGTGCTGCTGATGAACGAGGGACGCGTGCTCGTGGAGGGCGACCTGGCCACTCTGCGCGGAAACCTGCCAGGCCTGGTGTTCCGGCTGGTGAGTTCCCGCCGGCGGGACGTGCAGAAGGCCCTCGCCGCCCTCGCGCCTCTGGACCTGTTCGCGGAAGGTGACCTCCTCCGCGTCCGCTTTCCCGAGCAGGAGCCCGGGCCGCTCCAGGCCCGCCTGGCGGCTCTGCCGGGCGTGGAGCAGGTCCGACAGGTGGAGGCGAGCCTGGAGGATGTCTTCCTGCATGCGCTCTCGGAGGGCGGCGGCCATGCCTGAGCCCGTGCTGGAAGTGAAGGGGCTGACCCGGAGGTTCGGCGCATTCACGGCCGTTTCCGACCTCGGCTTCGAGGTCCAGGCGGGCGAGATCTTCGGCTTCCTGGGGCCCAACGGCGCCGGCAAGAGCACCACCATCCGCATGCTCTGCGGCGTGCTCGCCCCCAGCAGCGGCGAGGCCCGCGCCCTGGGCCGGAACTTGTTCACCGAAGCCGACCAGGTGCGGGCCCACATGGGCTACATGAGCCAGAAATCCAGCCTCCTCACCGACCTGACCGTGGCCGAGAACCTCCAGTTCTTCGGCGGCCTGTACGGGCTTGAAGGCAGGGCCCTGGCCTCCGAGGTGGAATTCCGGCTACGCGAGATGCAGGTCTGGGAGCACCGGGACCTGCTGGTGGCGGCCCTCTCCACCGGCGAGCGGCAGCGGGTGGCCCTGGCCTCGGCCACCTTGCACCGCCCCCGGATCCTCTTTTTGGATGAACCCACCAGCGGCGTGGATCCGCTGCGCCGGCGCCTGTTCTGGGAGGCCATGGACGAGCTTGTGGCGGAAGGGATGAGCATCCTCGTTACCACCCACAACCTCGGCGAGGCCGACCAGTGCGATCGCCTGGCCTTCATCCTCGGGGGCAAGCTCATGGCCTACGGACGCCCCCGGAGCCTCAAGGAGTCCCTGGGCCGCCAGATGATCGAGCTCCGGACCGAGCAGTTCCGGGACCTCCAGTCAGCGGCCCGGGCCCATCCCGAAGTGCTGGCCGCGGTGCTGCTGGGCCGCAGCGTCCGCCTCTCCCTGCCGGCCGGCCTGGAACCCGCCGACCTGCTGAATCGGCTTCGGCTCGAAGGGTTCGCCTTCGAAGCCCTTCCGCCCGAACCCCCCTCGCTGGAAGACCTGTTCGTGGATCTGGTCCAGCGCGCCCGAGTCGCCTGAGGTACGCCATGTGGAACCGCATCAAGGCCCTGGTCTGGAAGGAGTTCCTACAGCTCCGGCGGGATCGCCTGACCCTGGCCTTCACCCTGGGCATGCCCCTCATGCAGCTCGTCATCTTTGGGCTCGCCATCAATTACGACGTCAAGCACATGCCTGCGGTGGTCCTGGACGAGTCCCAGAGCCAGGAGAGCCGCAGCTTCGTGGACGGCCTGGTGGCCACGCAATACTTCGATGTGAAGGCCGACGTCCGCTCCGAGAGGGACCTCCGGAATGCCCTCGACCGCGGCCAAGCCCAGGTCGGCGTCTGGTTCCCCCCGGACTACGCCCGCCGCATCCGCTCCGGCCAGACCGGCGAGGTGATGATCATCGTGGACGGCTCCAGCCCCACCACGGCCTCCAGTGCCATGGCCACCGCCTCGGGGGTGGGCCAGCTCCGGAACACCCAGCTGCTCTTCGACCGCATGGGCTTCGGCGGCGCGGCCAAGCCCGTGATGCCCGTGGAGGTGCGCATCCGACCCTGGTACAACCCGGACCTGCGCAGCCCCACCTTCATCGTGCCGGGCCTGGTGGGGGTCATCCTCTCCATGACCTGCATCATGTTCGCGTCCAACGCCATCGTCCGGGAGAAGGAGCGCGGCACCCTCGACCAGGTGCTGGTGACGCCGGTGACGCCCATGGAGCTGTTCGCCGGAAAGGTGATCCCGGTGGTCGTCATGGCCTACGCCCAGATGACGGTCCTCTTCGGCGTCGCCCACCTCTTCTTCAAGGTGCCGGTGGCCGGATCCGTCCTGCTGCTCTATGTCATGGCGGGCCTCTTCATCATTCCCATGCTCGGCATCGGGATCCGGATCTCCACCATCGCCCAGAGCCAGGGCCAGAGCGCCCAGATGAGCATGTTGACGATCCTCCCCTTCGTCTTCCTCAGCGGTTACATCTTCCCCCGCGAAGGCATGCCCCTGCCCTTCTTCCTGATCGGGGAGCTGATGCCACTCACCCACTTCATCATCATCATCCGGGCCCTGGTGCTGCGCGGGGTGGGCCTTGAGGCCTTCTGGCCGGAGGTGCTGAAGCTGCTGGCCCTCACCGCCCTCATCTGGACCGTGGCCCTCCGCAGCATGAAGCGGGCTGAGGCCTAGGGAAACGTGTAGCTCGCCAGGCTGAGGCTGCCCAGCTGCCAACCGGCGAACAGGGCTTCTGGCGGCGTCCTGTTGGCCGCCATGGCCACGAAGAGCGGATCCAAGTGCTCCGAGGTGGGCACGGATTCCGCGGCGCCTGGCGCCTGCCGCCAGTCCGCCAGGGCGGCCTCATCCCCGGTGGCCAGGCGCTCGTGGATCCAGTTCTGGAAGGCCTGGGCCCAAGGCCGGGGTTCCGTGCCGCCCTGCCAGTCGAGACGGCCCAGGTTGTGGACGATGCCGCCGCTGCCCAGGATCAGCACCCCGCGGTCGCGGAGGGGCGCCAGGGCCCGGCCTGCGGCCAGGAGCAGTCCAGGCGTGCGGGGCCGAGGCAGAGACAGCTGCACCACCGGGATGTCGGCCCCAGGCCGGAGATACCGCAGGGGCACCCAGGCCCCATGATCCAGGGGGCGCTTGGGGTCCAGCTCCGCCGCCAGGCCCGCCTCCCGCAGCAAGCCGGCCGCCTCGGCGGCCAGGTCCGGAGATCCGGGCGCAGGGTAGTCCAGGCCGTACAGGGCCTCCGGAAAGCCGCCGAAATCATGCATGACGCCTGGCGTGGTGGCCGAGGAGAGCCGGAAGGGGCCTGGCGCCTCCCAGTGGGCCGAGCAGACGAGGATGGCCCGCAGCTGCGGCAGGCCGCGACCCAGAGCCGAGACCGCCTCGCCCCAGGCCTCTCCATCCAGGGCGAGCATGGGGGAGCCATGGGCCAGGAACACGGAGGGGAGGGATGACGCGCTCATGGTTCCATGGTCATTCAACCAATTGCGTGTTTCAACTCTTTTTTTGTGGCTCGATCCCCTCAACCTTCATGCCGACGGGGCTCCAGCATTGGGTAAGCTACAAGGCATCCCCGGAGTGCGCATTGAATCTCAGGCTTGGCGTCAACGTCGATCACGTGGCCACCCTCCGCCAGGCCCGCGGAGGGCATGAACCCGAGCCCGTGGCCGCGGCGCTGCTGGCCCAGAGCGCCGGTGCCCACGGCATCACGGTCCACATCCGTGGCGATCGCCGACACATCCAAGATAGGGATCTCCGGGTGCTGAAAGAGGTCCTCGCCGTGCCCCTGAACGTGGAATGCGCGGCATCGCCCGAAGCCCTGGAAGCCGTCATCCCCGTCAAGCCCTCCTGGGTGACCCTGGTTCCCGAGAGCCGTGAGGAGCTCACCACCCAGGGTGGCCTGGACGTCATCTTCCTCCAGGGAATGCTGAAGCCGGTGGTCCGGGAACTGCGCAGCGCGGGCATCCACGTCAGCCTCTTCGTCGATCCCGTACTCGATCAGGTAAAGATGGCCGCCAAGCTGGAAGCGGATGCGGTGGAGCTGAACACGGGCACCTACAGCGACCTGCCCATGGATTCAGACCCCTCTCTGGAACTGGGCCGCCTTCGGGACGCGGCCCGGCTGGCCAGTCGCCTGGATCTCCGCGTGCTCGCGGGCCACGGCCTCAACCTCCAGAATGTGGCGCCGGTGGCCGCCATCCCGGAGATCGAGGAACTCAACATCGGCCACAGCCTCATCGGCAGAGCTGTCCTCGTGGGGCTGGAGCGGGCCGTCGAGGAGATGCTCACGGCCATGGGGGAGGCCCGCCCATGAGCACCGTGCTGGTCGTGGATGACGACCCGGAGGTCCGGGAGATCCTGCGGGCGTTCATCGAGCTGGAAGGTCACCGCGTGCTCGAGGCCGCCGATTCCAGCTTCGCCAGGCAGGTCTTGGCGCAGGAGCGCGTGGACCTGATCTTCCTGGACGTGCTGATGCCCGGGGAGAGCGGGGCGGCTCTCTGCCACTCCATCAAGGACGATCCAGAGTGCCAGGGCATGAAGGTGATCCTGCTCACCGGGTTCGATGGCGAGCGGGCCTGGTCGCAGGGCCTGCGGAGCGGGGCCGACATCTTCCTGGTCAAGCCGGTGAACCGCGAGCGGATCAAGGTGCTGCTCGAAGAGCTCCTCACGCCGGAGGGGCAGGCATGAGCAACCTCCGCGGCACCCTCGAGAGCATCTCCCTCACGGACGTGGCCCAGCTGCTCCATGTCAACCGGAAGACGGGCATGCTCCAGGTGAGTTCCGGCAAGATCAGCGGCGTGCTGTATTTCTCGAGCGGCGAGGTCATCCACGCGGAAACCCTGGCGACCCGCGGCGAGATGGCCGCGTTCGAGATCCTGGAGTGGACCTCCGGCCACTTCGAGTTCCTCACCACCCAGGTCCAGACCCCCGCCACCATCCGGCGGACGGTCCCCGACCTGCTCATGGACTCCGCGCGCCTCCAGGACAGCCGGAAGCGCCTGCATACCATCTTCCCGCGGCTGACGGCCGTGCCCTGGCCCACCCTCCCGGCGCCGCAGCTGCTGGAGGGCCTCAAGCTCTTCGCGGAGGAACGCAAGATCCTGCCTTTTTTCGATGGCTACCGGGACTTCCAGGACGTCATGTCCGCCTCGGGGCAGCATGATGTGGCCGTCCTCCAGGCTGCGGCCATCCTAAAGGACGCGGGGCGCCTGGAAGTGCTGGAGCCCGACGCCCATGTGACCGTCGTGCCCGCCAAGACAGGGCTCTTCAAGAAGGGTGGCCAGCTCCAGCTGCCCAAGGCCATGGAAGGCTGGTGGACCGCCCTCGGCCCCTACCGGCACGGCATCCAGAACCTCCGGGTCATCTGGCCCAAGGGGCCTGCCGTGGAGCGGGTGGAGTTCGTGACTGGCCTTCCGGAGAAGCAGGTGGCCATCCCCAAGGAACTCATGCAGGCCTGGGGGTTGACCGAAGGATCCCATGTCAAAGTGAGGCCCGCGCCCTGAGGGCGCCCCTGGAGTCGCCATGAGTGAAACGCCCGAAGTGCAGCCGCAGGAAGGCACCCCGGAAAGCCTGGTGGCCGAATTCCAGACCCGCCGGGAGCGCCTCGACCAGCGCCTCCTGAGCCTGGAGCAGCTCATCGCGGACCTCCGCAGCGAGCTGCAGGGGGATTCCCAAGCCAGCCTGCACCGGCTGGCCGAAGCCGCGCAGGACATGGCCAATGGCCGGGTGTACCAGAAGATCGACATCGAGGCCAAGGGCGAGCTCGGGGCCCTGGTCACCAGCATCAACCAGACCCTGCTGAACCTTCAGCAGCTGGACGCCTCCGTGAAGCACCAGAGCACGCAGGTGCCGGAACTCGCCGCCCAGCTGGACGCCATCACCTCCGACACCGAAGAGGCCACCCAGAGCGTCATGAACCGCCTGGACACCCTCATGGCCGCCTCCGACGATGCCACCCGCGCCGTCCAGGCCTGCCAGGACGGGATCGGCCGCCAGAACCAGCACCAGGTCGAGCTCCACGCCGCCATCGCGGGCTTCCTCGACCGGGCTGCTGCCGGAGAGGAGCAGAACGCCCTGGCCCAGGAGATTCTGGAATACCTCTTCGCGCATCAAATGGCAGCCCCGCCCCAGGAAGTGGATTTCGGGCCTGCCAAGGCCATGCTGCAGAAGGTCAGCGACGAGGCCTTCGAGATCCTGAACGTCCTCCAGTTCCAGGACATCACCCGGCAGAAGATCGAGAAGGTCGTCATCCTGCTCAAGCAGTTCCAGGGCGGCCTGAACCGGCTGCTGGTGATATTCAACATCCATACGGCCGTGCTCAGCGAGAACCAGGGCTTTGCAGAGCGTAAGGTGGCGACCCAGGACCACATCTTCGACACCAGCCTGGAGGCCGACAGCCGCAAGGACAGCGTCGACGACATCATCGCCCAGTTCAAGCTGGCGGGCGGCAGCTGACCGTCAGATCACCTCGATCTCCAGCTCACCCAGCCCCTCGATGCCGCAGCGCACCTTGTCGCCCGGGACGATGGGCCCGACGCCTGCGGGGGTACCGGTGAAGATGAGATCGCCGGGCGCCAGCGCCACGAAGCGGGAGACGTGGGCGATGATCTCGGGAACCGACCAGATCATCTGGGACAGGTCGCCCCGCTGCTTTTCCACGCCATTCACCGACAGCCAGATCGCTCCGCGACCGAAGTGCCCGCCCGCCGACACCGGCAGGATGCGGGAGACTGGGGCTGACTGGTCGAAGCCCTTGGCCGTGTCCCAGGGCTGGCCCTTGTCCTTCGCCTTCGCCTGCAGGTCCCGGCGGGTCAGGTCGATGCCCACCGCATAGCCGTAGATGTGGCCAGGGGCCTCGGAAGCCGGGATGTCCCGGCCACCCGTCGACAGCGCCACCACCAGCTCGACCTCGTAATGGAGGTTCGAGGTGAGGGGCGGATAGGCGATGCTGCCTCCGCCCGGTACCACCGTGTCGTGGGGTTTGCCGAAGAAGAAGGGGGGCTCCCGTTCTGGGTCCATGCCCATCTCCCGGGCATGGTCAGCATAGTTGCGGCCGATGCAGTAGATCCGGCGGACCGGAAAGACCTGCGTGGCCCCCTCGATGGGGAGGACGGGCACTGAGGGAACGGGGACGACCGCATCCATGGGCACTCCTGTGGAACCTGGTTCAGCTCTTGGCCCGCGGATGGGCCTTCTCGTAGGTCCGGGCCAGCTCATCCAGCCCCAGGTGAGTGTAGCGCTGGGTGGTGCTCAGGCTGGCATGGCCCAGCAGCTCCTGGATGGCGCGGAGGTCCATGCCGCGGTTGAGCAGGTGGGTGGCGAAGCTGTGCCGAAGCGCGTGGGGACTCACCCTGGAGCGGACCGCCGCCGCGTCCAGGGCCCTTCGGAGCATGGCCCGCACGCTGGTGGGCGTCAGCCGGCCCCCGCGCAGATTCAGGAACAGGGCCTGACTGGGCGGCAGGGCTTCCACCGCCAGATGATTCGAGCGGAAGCCCAGGTAGGCCTTGAGCACCTCCGCGGCCTGCGCGTGATAGGGTACCAGCCGTTCCTTGCGGCCCTTGCCCAGCACCCGCAAGGTGCGCTGGTCGGGAAGGAGGTCCTGCAGGTCCAGCCCCACCAGCTCGGACACGCGGAGGCCCGAGGCATAGAGCAGCTCCAGCAGGCAGGCAAGGCGGGCCGTGGGGAAATCGACGGGGGCCGGAAGGTCCAGGAGGGCCCGGCTCTCCCCCTCGGTGAGGAATGCCGGCAGCCGCTTCGGCTGCTTGGGATTCCGCAGGCCGGAAGCGGGATTCTTCGCGATGCGCTGAGTCTCCCAGAGCCATTTGAAGAAGGCCCGGACCGTCGAGAGGATGCGCGCCTGGCTCGCCGGATCCAGGCCGCGATCGCCCAGCTCCATGGCGAAGCCACGCAGCGTCCGGGGAGTCACTTCCCAGGCTTCCCAGCGGGCCCGCGCCGCGTGGTCGAGCAGCTTTTCCAGGTCACCCTTCTGAGCGCGGGCGGTGTGCAGCGAAACGCCCCGCGCCTGCTGCTCGAGGTGGTAGGCCTGGACCTCCCCACCCAGCGTCGCCGTGCCCTTCCCTGCTACCATGCCGTCACATCCCATTCGTGTCCGGAGTCATTGTGGCGCAGCCAATCGAAACGATTGCCCAGCTTTTCTATCAGGCCGTCGAGCGGAACCTTCCCGATGCGCTGGCATTCAAGCGCAATGGGAGCTATGTGCCCATTTCGCACGCCGAGCTGGTGGCCATGGTCGAGCGCCTGGCCCTGGCCATGGCCGCACGGGGGCTCGGGGTGGGCGACCGGGTGGCGATCCTGTCCGAGAACCGCCCGGAATGGGCCATCGCCGATCTGGCCTGCGCCCTCCAGGGCCTCCCGGATGTCACCATCTACGCCACCCTCAACGCCCCGCAGGCGGCCTACATCCTTAAAGACAGCCAGTCCCGCTGGGTGCTCTGCTCAGACAGGACCCAGCTGGACAAGGTCCTGGCCCAGTGGGACCAGCTGCCTCAGCTCGAGGCCGCCGTGCTCTTCGATGGCGACCTGCCCGAAGGGACCGGGCGGAACCTCGTGCGCTGGGCCACCCTGATGGAGGAAGGCCTCGCCATGGAGTCCCGCCGCCCCGAGGTGAGGACATGGGCCGATCAGCGGAAGCCTTCGGACGTCCTGACGCTCATCTACACGTCCGGGACCACGGGCGACCCCAAGGGCGCTGTGCTCACGCACGGCAACCTGGCCTCCAATGTCGTGACCTCCCTCGAGGCCGTGCGTATGGAAGAGGGCCACCGCTGCCTCAGTTTCCTGCCCCTCACCCACATCTTCGAGCGCATGGCCGGCCAGTTCCTCATGCTGCACATCGGCGCCTCCATCTACTACGCCGAAAGCGTCAACACCGTCCCGGCGGACCTCCTGGAAGTCAGACCCACGGTGCTGGCCTCGGTGCCCCGGATCTACGAAAAAATCTATGGCCGGATCTACGACGGCGTGGCCTCCGCAAGCCTGGTCAAGCGCCTGATCTTCCACTGGTCCATGGTGGCCGGACGGCGCATCGTCACCCAGCTCTACGAGGGCAAGACCCCCGGCGGGTGGAGCGGCTTCTGCTATGGCATCGCGCGCAAGCTCGTCTTCGACAAGATCTCGGCCCGGCTCGGCGGTCGCCTGAGTCTGGCCGTCAGCGGCGGCGCTCCCCTGGGGGGCAAGATCATGGAGTTCTTCTGGATTGTCGGCGTGCCGATCCTCGAAGGTTACGGCCTGACCGAGACCAGCCCCGTCATCACCATCAACCGGTTCGGGGAGGTGCTTCCAGGCTGCGTCGGCCGCCCCCTCTACAAGGACTGGAACGGCCGCCCCTTCGTGAAAATCGCCGAGGATGGCGAGATCCTCTGCCAGGGGCCGAACATCATGGTGGGCTACTGGAACAACGAGCAGGCCACCCGGGAGGCCATCGATGCAGACGGCTATTTCCACACGGGCGACATCGGCCACCAGGATGACCAGGGCCGCCTCTACATCACCGACCGCAAGAAGGAGCTCATCGTCACCAGCGGCGGGAAGAAGATCGCTCCCCAGCCCATCGAGAACCTGCTCAAGGGCGACAAGTACATCTCCCAGGCCGTGCTCCTCGGCGACCAGCGGAACTTCATCAGCGCCCTGATCGTGCCGAACTTCGACAGCCTGACGCGCTGGGCGGGCTACAAGAAGCTCCACTTCGCCTCCCATGCCGAGCTCATCCAGGATCCGATGGTCCTGGCCAAGATGGGCAGCCGGCTCGAGCGCGTCAACGAGCACCTGTCGAACTATGAGCGCATCAAGAAGTTCATCCTGCTGGACCACGAGATGACCCTCGAAGGGGGACAGCTGACACCTTCCCTGAAGGTGAAGCGCCGGGTGGTGAACCAGATGTACGCCGACCGGATCGAAGGCATGTACAGCGAGCCCAAGGGCTGATCCCAGTCCCCGCCAAACTCAGATCCTGGTAGCCTTGACGATCCATCATATGGAGGACCGCCTTGCGCTTCCGTGCTGCCCTGCCCATTGTCCTGCTCTCCGTGATCGGCTTCAGTTGCAAGGCCCCCGAGGCCCGCGGTGGAGGTTGGACCACCCTCCCCAGCGGGCTCGGCATCGTGGACCTCGCACCAGGCCAGGGGGCTTCTCCCAGGCTCGGCCAGACGTGCATCGTGGAGGCCCAGGGCTGGATCGAGGAGGGCGGCGCGAAGGGCAAGTCCTTCCTGGATACGCGGAAGCGGGGCTACCCCGTCCGGTTCCCGCTGGGCGGCGGCCGAGTGATCAAGGGCTGGGAGGAAGGGCTCGCCACCATGAAGAAGGGCGGCAAGCGGGCCCTCCGCGTGCCGCCGGCGCTCGGCTACTCCCCTCAGGAACTGGGACAGGACATCCCTTCCGGAGCCACTCTGATTTTCGAACTGGAACTCCTCGACATCCGATAGTTCGCGGACCCCAGCCCCTCGAGGTGCTCCCTGACGCTCCCACGCCCCCCGAAGGCCCCGATTCCGATCCGGCCCCTGGCGCCGGAGAAGGACCCCCCAGCCTCGTTCCGGCCAGGCAAGCTGCTGCGCGCCTTCCTGACGGTCTGCGCCATCATCGTCCTCACCGAACTCACGATCATGGTCCTGCTGGAGCCTCTTTTCGGCTCTGACCACCTGACCATGGCCTTCGTGGATTCCGCGACGCTCATCCTCGTCTGCTTCCCCTCCATTTACTTCCTCCTCATCAAGCCCATGGTTCGCGACCTCTTCGCCAAGGCCGAGGCGGAGCGGGCGCTGACGGAAGTCCAGGCCTCGAACGAGTTCCTCCGCCAGGACGCGGAGGAACGCATCCGGGCCGAAGCCCTGGAGCGCACCAAGGCCGATGCCCGCATCCAGTTCCAGGCGCGGATCCTGGCGGTGGTGCAGCAGGCCGTGGTCGCCACGGGCAAGGGCGGGGTGATCCTCTACTGGAATCGGTTCGCGGAGTGGATGTTCGGCTGGACCGAGGAAGAGGTGAGGAACCAGACGCTGGCCAAGGTGACCGGCTTCACCTCAGAGGCGGCCAAGAGCGGGCTCTCGGGATTCGGTGCGGTGAAGGGCTGGACCGGCGAGGTGAAAGCGATCCGCCGCGATGGCTCCTCTTTCCCCGCCTACCTGACCTGCTCGACGATCTGGCGCGGCGATGGCTCTGTGGCCGGCTTCGTGTACACCTTCATGGACATCACCGAGCGGAAATCGGCGGAGGCCGCCATCCGCGATTCCGAGGAGAAATACAGCACCGTCGTCGAGAACTCGCCGACGGGCATCTTTATCTACCGGAACGGCCGCCTGGAGTTCGCCAACCAGCGTTTCTTCCAGATGGTGGGCCGCTCCCAGAACGACCTCGCGGCCATGGACGTGGCTGACATCATCCACCCGGACGACTGGGCCATGGTGCGGGAGATGTGGCGGCGGCGGCTGGCTGGCACCGGGGCCTCCCAGGATTACGAGTGCCGCATCCTCCACTCGGGCGGCGAGACCCGCTGGATCAGCGGCAGGACGGCCCTCATCCGGTACGGAGGCGAGTTCGCCCTCCTCGGGAACATCCAGGACATCACCGAACGCCATAAGGCCGAACAGGCGCTTCGGGATTCCCGCGAGACCCTGCACCGCCTCTCCGCCCGGCTCATGTCCGCCCAGGAAAGCGAGCGCCAGCGCGTGGCGCGGGAGCTCCACGACAGCATCGGGCAGTCCCTGAGCGCCGTGAAATTCATGGTGGAGCGGGCCCTCGATGAGCAGGCCGAGGGGCCGGAAAGCCCCCAGACCCGGAGCCTCCGGGCCGTGGTCCCCGTGATCCAATCTTCGGTGGAGGAAGTGCGGCGCATCTCCATGGCATTGAGGCCGACGACGCTCGATGACCTCGGCCTCCTGGCCACCATCGCCTGGTTCACCCGGGAGTTCCAGGCGACATACCCCCACATGGAAGTGGAGCGCCTGATCGAAGTCGAGGAATTCGAGGTTCCCGAGATCCTCAAAACGAACATCTTCCGGATCATGCAGGAGGCCATGAACAACGCCGCCAAGTACAGCCAGGCCTCCCGGGTCACCGTGGCCCTGAGGCAGGTGCTGGGCGACCTCCAGCTTGTGGTGGGGGACAACGGCGTGGGCTTCAATCCCGGGGAAATTCGCCGCCCCACCTCTGCCGGCGGATTCGGGCTGGCCTCCATGCGGGAGCGGGCCGAGCTCTTCGGCGGCTCGCTCATCCTCACCTCTTCGCCGAGCGAAGGCACCATGATCATCGCCCGGTGGCCCCTGCCGGAGGAGCCTACTTCGTGACCAGGCCCTTTTCGATGGCGTAGGCCGTCAGGGCTGACACGGAATGCAGGTTGAGCCGGTCCATCAGGTTCGCGCGGTGCTTCTCCACCGTTTTCGGGCTGATGCAAAGGTACTCCGCGATGTCCTTGGTGCGGTAGCCCTCGGCGATGAGCTTCAGCACCTCCCGCTCGCGGCTCGACAGGTCATCGAAGCCGGGCTTCAGGGAGATGCCGTCTTTGGAGCTGAGATAGCCGGACACCACGGTGGTGGCGATGGCAGGACTGAGGTAGCGTTCCCCGTTCAGGACGCTGCGCACGGCCATGGTCAGCTCGGAGGAGGAGGAATCCTTGAGCACATAGCCGTCGGCGCCATTCTGAAGGGCGGTGAAGACGTAATCCTCGGTCTTGTGCACCGTGAGCACCAGGACCTTCGTGTTCGGACTGAGCCTCTTGATCTCCTTCAGGGCCTCCAGCCCATTGGAACGCGGCATGGAGAGATCCAGAAGCATCAAGTCCGGCATCAGCTCCTCGGCGCAGCGGATCGCATCCCGGCCGTCCGTGGCCTCGCCGACCACCTCCAACTCCGGGCGGGCGGCCAGCAGGGCCTTCAGCCCTTCACGAAGGATCGTGTGGTCCTCCGCGATGACCAGCCTGTGTTTCGTTTCCGGGGCCATGGTCTTCCTCGGTTTGAGTGAGCTTGAGGTCACAGCCTAACGATGATGGCCCGGTCTTGACTAGGGTCTTTCAGGATGATGACTACAGGGTTCCCCTGGGGACCGGTAGGTGAAAGCCCTGAGCCCAACGGATCCCGGCCCGCCGAGGAGGTCCAGAGGGTCGAGCTCCCCGGGCCACGCCCGCGGCCTTCGTCACCGGACGGGCGCCCCATGGATGACGCCCCTGCCCTCCCTTAGACGCTAGGCCTTCGCCTTGCTCCCGATGTAGCCCCGCACGGCCCCCTCAGTCTCGGGCAGCTGCAGGCCTGCCAGCTTGGCAATCCGCAGCGCCTCTTCCAGGGGCATGCCCTTGTCGAGCACGAGCCAGGGGCAGACGGCGGCCGCCGCCCGGTTGCCGTTGCTGCAGTGCAGCAGCACTTTGGCCCCCCGTGGCAGGTCCCGGAGGATCGCACGCAGGAAGTCGAAATCCCCGGCGGGCGGAATCTTCCCGATGGCGTACCGCAGATACTGCACGCCCAGTTCCTGCATGCGGGCCGACTCCGATTCGCAGTTCAGGTTGGATTCCCCGTCCCGGCGCAGATCTATCACGTGGGTGATGCGCTGTTTCTTGATGGCTGCGCAGGTCCCCTCATCCGGGGCCCCGCGCAGAACGAAGACCCCCGGGCGCACCTCCATGGCGCCAGGGACGACCGAGTCCTGGGCCGTGAGCACCAGGGCTGGCAGCAGGAGGAACAGAATCCTGGACATGGAACCCTCCGCGACATCGCCTGGCTCGCCAGGCTGGTTCGCGGAGACCACCGATGGGACCGCAGGCTGGAGCCCCGGTCCACCGGGCGGGTCTCCACACCTCCAATGTAGGCCTTTGGGTCAGTTATTCAATGGATCGGGCTAGACGGTCCTGGAGAAGGGCGTCTTGGCGCTGAGCTTGGCCAGGTAGGCGTCGAAGGGCTGCACCAGGTTGCGGACGAAGCGCCGGCCCAGGTGGGTGATGAAGATGCCTTCGGGGCGGACCTCCACGGTGCCCTGGGGAACCTCATCCAGCAGCTGCGCGACCGCATCGGCGAAGAGCACGGGCCCATCCACCCCGAACGACACCTGCAGGTCGGACCAGCGCAGCTCGAAGTGCCCCATGAGGTGATGGATCACCCAGCGGCGCAGCTCATCGTCCTCGGAGAGCCGGTGCCCCTTGTGGATGGCCAGATGGCCGTCCCGGATGCTGTGCTCCCACTTGGAGAGGATCTTCTCGTTCTGGGCGTAGACTCCCGCCACGTTGGAAATGGCGCTGGGGCCGAAGCCCAGCAGATCCGTACCCGCCTTCACGGCGTAGCCCATGAAGTTGCGGATGAGCTTGCCCTCCTGCACGGCCTTGGCCATGGGATCGTTGGGGTGGGCGAAGTGGTCCATGCCGATGGCCACATAGCCGGACTTCTCCAGGATGTCCGAGGCCATGAGCAGCAGGTCCAGGCGGAGCTCCGGGGTGGGCAACGTCTCGGCCGGAATGCTGCGCTGGAAGGGCATGATGCTGGGCAGGTAGGCGAAGCCGTAGATGGCCATGCGGTCCGGCGACAGTTCCAGCGTGGATTCCAGGGTGCGCTTGAAGGTGTCCATAGTCTGGCCAGGCAGGCCGTAGACCAAGTCCAGGTTCACGCCCTCGAAGCCCAGTTCGCGGCACTGGCGCATGGCCGTGAGGGTGTGGTCCCAGGTCTGGCCGCGGGTGATCAGGGCCTGAACATTTTCATCCAGATCCTGCACGCCGAAGGAGACGCGGTTGAAGCCCAGCTCACGAAGAACTGGCAGCTGATCCGGCTCCAGGTAGGTGGGATCCACCTCAATGGCGATCTCGGCGCCCGGCAGGAATTCAAAGCGATCCTTGAAGAGCTGGAAAGTGCGCTTGAGGTCCGCGGCGGTGAGGTAGGTGGGCGTGCCACCGCCCCAGTGCAGCTGCAGGGCCTTGCGGCGCTCCTTCAGGTGACCGCAGACGAGATCGAGTTCCTTGGTGACGGCGGCGAGGTAGGCCTCGACGGGATCGTACTGGGGGCTGACCACCACGTTGCAGCCGCAGTAGGCGCAGCGGCGGGGGCAGAAGGGGATGTGCAGGTAGAGGGACAGCGCCTCGTCCTTGCGCTGGTCGGCGCGATCCAGGGCCGCGAGCACTTCGGGCTCCGGGAAATCGTCGCTCCAAGCCGGCGGCATGGGATAGCCCGTGTAGCGGGGCCCGGGCCGGTCGTAGCGGCGGATGAGGTCGGCGAGCTGGTTCATGCCTTCACCTCATCAAGCACCGCGCCCACCACGGCAGGATCCGTCTCCGGCGTGAGGCCGTGGCCGAGGTTGAAGATGTGGGGATGACCCTTCATGGCGTCCACAATGGCCCGGGCCTTCCGGGTGGCAGTTTCCTTGCCGGCCAGCAGCGCCACTGGGTCCAGGTTGCCCTGCAGCACCATCTTGGGGAAGCGGTGGCGGGCTTCAGAGATCGGCACCTGCCAGGGCACCGCCAGCCCCTGACAAGGCAGGTCGTTCAGGGAATCCGGCAGGTAGCCCGTGCGCGCAAAGAAGAGCGTGGGGGCGGCCGTCACCTGCGACAGCGTTCGCTTCACCGAAGGCAGCGCGAAGGTCGCGTAATCGTCGGCGTCTAACTCTCCCGCCCAGGTGTCGAAGAGCTGCACACCCTGGGCACCGGCCTCGATGTGCAGGTTCAGCAGGCGGGCGGCGGCGTCCGCCAGCTTGTCCATCCACTGCTGGGCCAGCACGGGGTTCTGGTGGATGAAGGCCTTGGCCTTCGCCCAGCTCTTGCTGCCCTTCCCTTCGATGCCGTAGGCCAGCAGGGTCCAGGGGGCGCCCGCGAAACCCAGCATGGTGACCTTGGGAGGCAGGGCCGCCTTCACCTTGCGGATGGCGTTGCAGACCGGCTCGAAGACCTTCTCGTCCAGGGGGCGGTTGATGTCGATCTGATCCAGCGTCTTCCCGATGCGCGGCCCGCCCTCCGGAATCGTGACCTCGCAGCCCAGCGCATCCAGGATCACCAGGATGTCGCTGAAGATGATGGCGCCATCGATCTGCGGGAAGCGGCGGATGGGCTGAAGGGTGACCTCCGCCGCCAGATCCGAGTCATTGAGCAGCTGCTCGAAGGTCACCTTGGCCCGCACCTCGCGGTACTCCGGCAGGAAGCGGCCGGCTTGGCGCATGAACCAGACCGGGGGCTTGTCGAGGGTCTCGCCGTTGAGAACACGAAGCAGGGACTGGGGCATGGATCACCGGAAGGAAGACTGCATGGAACGCAGGGGACTCAGGAAGAAAGGCGGCGTCCCCGGGAAGGTCAGGCGAAGTCCTTGGCCACGGCGGCCACGGCCTTCTGGAAGTGGGCCAGTTCGGGCTCGCCGTGGGCGGCGCCGAGGAAGGCCACTTCGTAGCCGCTGGGCGGAAGGTAGACGCCCTGGCCCAGGAGGGCCTTGTGCAGGCGGTTGAAGGTGCTGATGGCCTCGCCCTGCACCGCATCGCTGCGGCGGACGCCATCCTGGAACAGTGGCCACAGCAGGCTGCCATAGCGGGGGCAGTGCAGGCCGGGGATGGTCTCGAAGGCCGCGGCCCACTTCGCCGCGGTCGCTTCCAGCTCCGCGTAGAAGGCGGGCGTGAGCTTCTCCATGGTGGCAAGGCCCGCGGCCATGGCCACGGGGTTGCCGGACAGCGTTCCGGCCTGATAGACCGGGCCGTCGGGCGCGACCACGCTCATGATGTCCTTGCGGCCGCCGTAGAGGCCCACCGGCATGCCACCGCCGATGATCTTGCCGTAGGTACCCATGTCCGGCGTGATGCCCAGGCGCTCGGCCGCGCCGCCCGGGGCCACCCGGAAGCCGCTGATGACCTCGTCAAAGATCAGCACCACGCCATGCTTGGTGCAGAGCTCGCGCAGGCGCTTGAGGAACTCGGGGCGCTGCAGCAGCAGACCGTTGTTGGCGGGGATGGGCTCGATGATGGCCGCGGCCAGCTCGTTCCCGATCTCGGCGAAGGTGCGCTCCAGGGTCTCCAGGTCGTCCAGCGTGACCACGGAGGTCAGCTCGGCGATGGCCTTGGGTACGCCGGCGCTGGTGGGGGCGCCGAAGGTGACGAGGCCGGAGCCGGCCTTCACCAGCAGGCCATCGCTGTGGCCGTGGTAGCAGCCTTCGAACTTCAGGATGCGCTCCCGGCCCGTGAAGCCGCGCGCCGCACGCAGGGCGGACATGACGGCCTCGGTGCCCGAGGAGACGAACCGCATCTTCTCGATGAACGGCACCATCTCCTTGATCTTGCGGGCCATGGCCAGCTCACGGCGGCTGGGCGCGCCGAAGGTGAGGCCCTCGTTCATGGACTCGGTGACCGCCGCCAGGATGTCGGGATGGGCGTGGCCGAGAATCAGCGGACCCCAGGACATGCAGAGGTCGAGGAAGCGCGCGCCGTCTTCATCCTCGAACCAGGCGCCGCTGGCCTTCTTGAAGAACTTGGGCGTGCCGCCCACGGCACGGAAGGCCCGGACGGGGCTGGAGACGCCGCCGGGAAAATGGGTCAGGGCTTCCTGGAAGAGGGTGTCGTTGCTCACGAAATCCAGCCTTTCTCCACGGCCTCGCGGCCGGCGTAGGTCACGATCATGTCGGCGCCGGCGCGCCGGATGGCGATGAGGTGCTCGTACAGCAGCTGGTCGCCGTTCACCCAGCCCAGGCGATCCGCGGCCTTCACGCTGCTGAACTCGCTGCTGACGTGGTAGGCACAGATGGGCGCCAGCTGGGCCTCGCGGAGGCGCCAGATGAGGTCGAGATTCGGCAGGGCCGGCTTGACCATGAGCATGTCCGCGCCCTCATCCACATCGAGCAGCGCATCGTTTAGGCCTTCGCGGGCATTGCGGGGGTCCATCTGGTAGGTCTTGCGGTCCCCGAACTTGGGGCTGCTGTCGGCGGCATCGCGGAAGGGGCCGTAGTAGGCGCCCGCATGCTTGATGGCGTAGCTGAGGATGCTGGTCTGGGTGTAGCCGTTGGCGTCGAGCACGTCGCGGATGGCCGAGACGCGACCGTCCATCATGTCGCTGGGCGCGGCCACATCGGCACCCGCCTCGGCGTGGCGGAGGGCCATCTCGGCCAGGATGGGCAGCGTCTCGTCATTGCGTACCACGCCGTTCTCATCGACCACGCCACAGTGGCCGTGGCTGGTGCAGCCGCAGAGGCAGACGTCGGTCATGACGATGAGGTCGGAACCAAAGGCCTTCTTAAGGGCGCGGACGGTGACGGGGACAACACCCTTCTCATCGCAGGCGTAGCTGCCGTCCGGGCTCTTGGCGTCCGCGTCGGGCACACCAAAGAGCAGCACGCTGGCCAGGCCCTTCTTCAGGTCCTTTTCCACCTGCCGGACCGTCTCCTCGACACCGGCCCGGTCGATGCCCGGCAGGCTGGCGATCTCGCTGCGGCCCGCCTGCGGCTGCACGAAGTAGGGCTGGATGAGGTGGCGGGGCCGCAGATCGATCTCGGCCACCAGGTTGCGCATGGCGGCACTGGTGCGGAGGCGGCGGGAGCGGTTCAGCATGGGGACTCCTCCTGATGGTTCTCTTTGGATGCCAGGTCCTGGGCCAGCATGGCCCAGAGCAGGCTGGGCTTCGGCTCACAGCAGGCGTCGGCGGGGCTTCCCGCCCGGGCAAATGCCTCGGCCGTGGCCTCGCCCCAGGCGAAGCGCCGCACGCCCTGTGACAGCGGCGCGAGGATCTCGGCCTGGGTAGGGCTCAGGGCCAGGACGCCCTCCACCTTGGGCAGGGCCGGAAAGGGCTCCCGGGCCGCCTCGCGGTGGGTGACCCAAGGGTGGATGCGCCAGGAGGAGCCCCGGGCGGCCACCTCGAGGTACTCGCGGCTGCGTTCCCCGCGCACCAGGACGAACTCACCGCCCTGCGGGAAGCGCCGCTGCAGCAGCTCCCACAACGCTTCGGCGCGGGCCTCCACGGGCAGCTGGACATCCAGATCCTCCCGCCCCAGGGCGTCGGCGGTCCCGGCTCCCTGAACCAGGCAGGTCATCCCTGGCGGCAGGCTGGGCGCCGCCACCTTGGCCCCGGAGGGACTGAGGACCAGCAGGGCCTGGACGCGATTCAGCAGCATGGGCGGGGCCGCGCCCGTGACCCGCAGGGAGGTGAAGGAATAGGGGACTGGCCGCCAACCGGCCTTGCGCACGGTGTCCGCCAGCGGGTGCTGGGCGGGCCGGGCCAGCGCCAGGCGGGGATGGTGGGAAGCGGGCGTCATGACAGGCCGATGCCCTTGAGAACGGTCGCCAACAGGATCTGATCGTCGGTCCCGCGGGCCTCGGCGCGGCGCAGGTCGCCGGCAGGCGCATAGGCAGCCTGGAGCAGCAGGGTCCCGTCGGCCTGGGGCGTGGCAAGGGCGCCCAGCGGCTGCTGGCAGCCACCGCCGATGCCGGCCAGCACCTGGCGCTCCAGGGTGACGCAGCGGGCGGTCAGGGCGTCATGCAGGTCCGCCAGCGCTTCGATGAGGTCAGGACGATCCGCCCTCGCCTCAGCCAGCAAGGCCCCCTGTCCCGGCGCCGAGGGGAGTTCCTCCGGCGTCAGCGGCCGGACGGTGAGCCCGGATAGATCCAGCCCGAGGCGCTTCAGGCCCGCGGCCGCCAGCAGGGTGGCATGGACAGGCTCGTCGCGCAGAACGCCATCCCGTACGCGCTGCAGGCGCGTCTGCACGTTGCCGCGGATCCAGGTGAAGCGGGCCTTGGGGAAGAGCTGGCTAAGCACGCGCTCGCGGCGAACGGCGCTGGTGCCGATGACCAGATCCTCAGGGGCATCCGGACGGATCACCATCCAGTCCGAGGGGTCCTCGCGCAGGGGGATGCAAGCGGGGACGATACCCGCCGGACGCTCCAGGGATACGTCCTTGAGGCTGTGGATGAGCAGGTCCGCGGCGCCGGCGGCCATGGCGTCTTCCAGTTCCTTGGTGAAGAAGCCGCCGCCCACCTGCTTGTCCAGGGGGCCCTGCAGCCACTGGTCGCCGGAGGTGGAGAACTTGCGCCAGGACACCTCGTAGCCCCTGGATTCGAGGAACCGCACCATGGGCTCGGCCTGGCCCACGGCCAGGGCGGATCCCCGGGTGGCGACGGAGACGTGTTTCGTGCTCATGCGGCACCTCCACCTATCGCACGCGGTGCGTGCTCCGGCTCGCTCCACTCGCCGAGGCGGAGCCTCCCTGTGCCGCACCCTCCGGGCTTCGGCTGCGCCAAAGTGGAACTCCGCTCCTGCTTCGTTCTCATGGATTGACCGCCTCTCCATCGGGGTTGGGCTTGGGTTGGGTCTGGATGAGGGCGCGGAAGGCCAGGGTGCGGCCCCGGCTCAGGATCTCCTTGAGGGCCTCGCGCTGGGCTTCGTCCAGGCCTGCCATGGAATCCTCGAGGGTCTTCACTTCCGCTTCCAAAGCGCCCCAGGCCGCGTCCAGCCGCTCCTGGGCGGACACCAGGTGCCTCTTCCGGGCGCGGGCCACGGCCCGGTGCCGCAGCCGTCCCGCAGCGCCCACCAGGTAGGGTTCCGCCTTGAGGGCCGCCTCGGCCCGCTGGGCCCGGGCCGTGGTGGTCTGGGCCAGGAAGGCGTTTAGGTCGATCCGGTGCACCCAGGGGAGCTGCTCAAGCCCGGGCTCGGAGTCGGGCGGCAGGGCCAGGTCCAGGATGCGCAGGATGGGCCGCTTCAGGGACTGCCAGGCGTCGAGCGTGAACAGGGGCTCCGGCGCCGCCGTGGCCGTGACAATGGCGTCGAAGCCAGCGGGGTCATGCTGGAGCTGCGCGAGGTCCACGATGGGGAGGCCCAGGGGGTCCGCCAGGTCGTGGGCCTTGCTTCGGGTGCGGTTGGCGATGGTGACCCGGAAGCCCCGCTCCGGCAGGCGCTCCGCCAGGTACTGGGTCATGGGGCCCACACCCACCAGGGCCACGGCGGCATCCTGGGGCAGTCCCTCCGTCAGGTGCTTCAGCGCCACGGTGGCCACGCTGACGTTGCCGTCCGCGAGCCCGAGCCGCGCGCGCAGCCGCTGTCCTTCGCGGATGATGTCCTCCACGACCGTCTGGGCTTCGTCGCCGGCCACGCCCACCTGCCGGGCCTGCACCAGGGCGTCCTTCAGCTGGCCCGGAATCTCGCGATCGCCCAGGTTGGCGGACTCCAGTCCCGCCGACATGGCCAGCAGGTGCGTCCAGGCCTCCTCGCCCTCGTAGCGGCGGAATCCGGGGCCCGGATTGATGGCCCCGGCCTCTCCTCCCCACACCATCCAGAGCACCCGCTGGCAGGTGGCGAGGTAGACGATCTCCCGGGCGCCGGAGCACTTCTGCCACTCCCTCAGGTGGGTCGGAAGGCCATCCCGGACCACATGCTGCGCCACCAGGTCCAGGTCGTGGACAGGCGCGTGGAAGCTGATGAGGACGGGTTCCATATCGGATCTCATCATCGGTTCGGGATGGGGCGGCTCCGTCATCGCTTCGTCATGCCCCTGCGAAAGTGGCGGTCATCACATCGGTTTTTCGGGCCCCGGCGGAACCAGGGTCTCGATGGCCTCCCAGTCCCATTCTCCCAGGCTGGGCAGGCTTCCGTCCCGGAGTTCCTGCTGGGTCAGCCAGGCGTCGTACGCCACCAGGGCGCACATGGCCTCGGCCACCGGCACGATGCGGGGCGCGATGCAGGGATCGTGGCGGCCATGGGTGACGATGTCCGCGGCTTGGCCCTCGCGGTCGATGGTGCGCTGGGCCTTCGAGATGGAGCTGGTGGGCTTCACGGCCAGACGCACCACCACCGGCGCCCCCGTGCTGATGCCGCCCAGGGTGCCCCCGGCATCATTCTTCTCCGGCCCCTGGGGCCCCAGCGGGTCATTGTTCTCGCTGCCCCGCCGCCGTGCGCTGGTGAAGCCCGCGCCCAGCTCGACGCCCTTCACGGCCCCGATGGACATGCAGGCCAGGGCCAGCAGGCCGTCCAGCTTGCCGAAAGCGGGATCGCCCAGCCCGACGGGCAGGCCCTCGATCCACACCTCGCAAATGCCCCCCACGCTGTCGCCCTCGGCCCGGGCGGCCTCCACGGCGGCCTTCTGGGCCTCGAAGACGGAGGGGTCCGCCACCCGCAGGGGGTTCTTCTCCACGAAGCTCCAGTCGATGGCCCGGCCTTCGATGCCCGCGATCTCCCGGTTGAAGCCGCGCACGGTCACGCCCAGGCCCGCCAGCTGCTGCTTGGCCCAGGCGCCGGCTGCCACGCGGGCCAGGGTTTCACGGCCACTGCTGCGCCCGCCGCCACGCGGGTCGCGGATGCCGTACTTGCGGTCATAGGTGAGGTCCGCGTGGCCCGGCCGGAACAGGTCCGAGATGGCCTTGTAGTCGCCGCTTCTCTGGTTCTCGTTGAAGACCACCATCGCGATGGGATGGCCCGTGGTCCTCCCCTCGAAGACGCCGCTCAGGACCTGCACCCGGTCACCTTCGCTGCGGGGGGTCACGAGATCGGATTGGCCTGGCCGCCGCCGGTCCATCTCCTGCTGGATGGCCGCCAGATCGAAGGTCAGTCCGGGTTTCACCCCATCCATGACGACGCCCACGGCGGCCCCATGGCTCTCGCCGAAGGTGACGATGCGGAAGGCCCGGCCGAAGGAGGAGGGTGAATCGAAGAGCATCCAGCCATGGTGGACCGGACCGCCCTCGGCCGTCATCGACTTTTCGGGCCGAGGCTCAGGCCAGCCCTTCCAGATCCCATGTGGTGATGTCCTCTGCCAGGAAGCCGGGCAGCTGCGGCCAGGAACTGGTCCCCGCGAAGCCGGCCACCTGCAGGGCGCCGAGATACTCGGCCGCATAGGCGAGGTAGGCGGCCAGGGGCCCCTCGCCCCGGATCCGCACCCGCGTGGCCCCGGGCTCCTGCAACTGGAAGGGCACCAGGAGACCGGCCATCACGTCGCCGGGCAGCCGCTTCAGGGCGTGGTCAAGCGGCGGCAGGCCCCGGAGCAACCAGCGGAGGCCCTGCTGCAGCCCGTCGGCTCCCCTCAACCTCGGCTGGACCACCCTCGTCCCTGCAGGCGCCGCGGGCAGGACCGGAACCCCCAGCAGGGTCGTGAACTCCTGCCCGATGAATCCGGCGATGGGGGCGCCGGCATCTCCGAAGGCCCAGGCAAGCCAGAAGGAGGCCGGCCCCGTGCCTTCGATCCAGGCGCCGGGCTGGGGGTTCGTCCCCAGGGCCAAGTGGGTGCGGGCCATGCGGGCAGCCTGATCGGTGAGGGCCCGGGCCCGGTCGGGGCCGCCTTCGAAGGGGTCCGCCACACCCGCCGGACGCTCGGCGTAGGCCTTCAGCACGCTCTTGTGGATGGCCCGATGGACGCGGAGGTGACCGCCCGAGAGAAACCTGGATCCCCCGTGCACACGGTATTCCATCTGCGGTTGGTGCAGGTGGACCCTCGGGCCGATGGCATCCGCCCGCAGCACGAACAGCACGTCGTCGGCGAGGTCATCGGAGGAGAATCCGCCCAATCGCTCAGCCAGCTCCAAGGTCGCCGCGAAGGGCACACCGATGGAGTCCACGCTGAACAGCCGCCCCAGGGGAAAGGGCTCGGGCCGGCGCCGGATCTTGGTCCGCCGGCCCTGCTCATCCATCTCCCAGTAGTCGCAGGCCGCCAGGCACAAGGGATGCTGGGCGAGCGCGGTGCGGTGGTCCCCCACGAAGCAGGGCAGCAGGCGGTTGTCGGTGTGGATGTAGGAGAAGTCGCGTCCCCGGCCCCGGGCCTTCTCCAGCATCAGGTTCAGGCAGGTGCCCGGGTCCATGCGACGGGGCTCGTGGATGAAATGGATGCGGGGATCCGTGAAGGCCGCCATCACCTGGGGCGTCTCGTCGGAGGAGTTGTCCAGGATCCACAGTTCCCAGTCGGGATCCTCCTGCTTCAGCACGCTCTCCACGGCTTCGCGGATGAAGTGGGCCTGGTTGTAGGAGGGCATCAGAAGCTGGAACGGAACGGGCATGGGCGGCTGGTTTCCCGGAGATCAGACCTTCGGTGGGATGGCTGTGGACATGGGATGATAGCGTGCAGGTTGGGGAGCCCCGTGGGAACGCTGAACATCGCCATCGATGCCCGCCTGGATCCTGGCATGGCCGGTGGGGTGGAATCCGTGATCCTGGGCCTGGCCCATGGACTCAGCCGGCTCGAACCAGGCGACGAGGCCTACCATTTCCTCACCTTCGCCGGTCCGCAGCCCTGGCTGGAGCCCCATCTCAGCGGAGCCTGCCGCCTGTTGCAGGGCTCGCAAGCGCCCAAGCGGCCCACGGCGCTGAAGGCCTTCGAGCGGGCCCTGCGCCACCGAATCCGGGCCTGGTTCCCATCGAAGGAACAGGCCGTCGTGAAGGTCCCGCGATCCGACGGCACCATCGAGGCCGCCGGCATGGACCTGGTCCACTTCCCCCTGCAGAGCGCCTTCATCACCGCGGTGCCCAGCCTCTACCACCCGCACGACCTCCAGCATGTGCACCTTCCGGAGCTCTTCACAGCCGGTGAGATCCACCGGCGGGACACCCTCTACCGGACCTTCTGCGGACAGGCCTCGCTGGTTCCCGTGGCCTCGGAGTGGGTGCAGCGGGACCTGGAAGCCCAGTTCGGCCTGTCACCCGCCAAGACCCCCGTCGTGAACCTCGCACCCTTCAACGCGGCCATCGCCCCGCTGGCCCCCGGCCGCCTCGAGGCCCTAGCCAGCGAACTGGCCCTGCCCGACGGCTTCGTCTTCTACGCCGCCCAGACCTGGCCGCACAAGAACCACCTGGCCCTGCTGGAGGCGCTGGCCCTGCTGCGGGACCGGGACGGACTCCGCATCCCTTTCGTGTCCTCGGGCCGCAAGGGGGACCATTTCCCGGTCCTGGAGCGCAGGATCCGGGACTTGAGGCTGGGCGATCAGGTCCGGTTCCTCGGGTTCGTGGACCACGAAACCCTCCAGGCGCTCTACGCCCGCTGCCGCTGCGTCGTGATCCCCAGCCGCTTCGAGGCGGCGAGCTTCCCCCTCTGGGAAGCCTTCCAAGCCCGCCGGGCCGCCGCCTGCGCCACCACCACCTCGCTGCCGGCCCAGGCCGCCGGGGCCGCCCTGCTCTTCCCGGCCGAGGATGTGCCCGCCCTGGCGGAAGCCATCCAGCGGCTCTGGACCGATCCTGGGTTGCGGGCCGATCTGGTGGCCCGGGGAGCGGAGAATGTGGCGCGCTTCACCTGGGATCGCACCGCGCGCCTGTTCAGGGCCCACTACCGGAAGCTCGCGGGGCGCGTCCTGAGCGCCGAGGACCAGGAGCTCTTGGCGGCCCCGCCGCTGTTCTAGCCCGCCTTGCAGGATGCACCATGGAGGTCGTATCCTCGGCGTTTCATCCATAGCCTGGAGCCGCTCCGTGACCCACTCCTTCTTGCCTGTGGCGCAGCCGGACCTGGGCGGCCAGGAACTCGCCTACGTCACCCAGGCCATCCAGGAGGGCTGGATCTCCTCCACGGGCCGCTTCCTGACCCGCTTTGAAACCGAGTTCGCGCAGTTCTGCGGCACCCGGCACGCCCTGGCCTGTGCCAACGGCACCGTGGCCATCCACCTGCTGCTCCTCGGCATGGGCCTCGGCCCCGGGGATGAGGTCATCGTCCCCTCCTTCACCTATGTGGCCTCCGCCAATGCCGTGACCTACACCGGCGCGCGGCCGGTCCTGGTGGACTCGGAACCGGTCACCTGGACCGTGGATCCCCGGCACGTCGAGGCTGCCATCACCCCGCGCACCAAAGCCATCATGGCCGTCCACCTGTATGGGCATCCGGCACCCATGGCAGCCCTGCTGGACATCGGCCGGCGCCACGGCATCCCGGTCATCGAAGATGCCGCCGAGGCCCATGGCGCGAAGGTGGAGGGACGCACGGTCGGCGGCCTCGGGTTCGCCGCCACCTTCAGTTTCTACGGCAACAAGATCCTCACCACCGGCGAGGGCGGCATGGTCACCACCGATGACGATGCCCTGGCCGCCCGCCTCCGCCAGCTCCGCGGCCAGGGCATGGATCCCGAGCGCCGCTACTGGTTCCCCCTCGTGGGCTACAACTACCGGATGACCAACCTCGCCGCGGCCCTCGGCTGCGCCCAGCTGGAACGCGCGGAGGAGCTCATCGCCCACCGGTTGCGGATCGCCCGGGGCTACCGTGAACGCCTGGCGCCGCACCAGGAGCGCCTTGGCCTCCAGCTCGCCAGCGAGGCTTCCTGGGCCCGCTCGGTGCACTGGCTCTCCTGCATCTTAGTGCCAGCCGCCCAGCGCGATCTGCTGATGACCTTCCTGGCCGAAAGGCAGATCGAGACCCGCCCCTTCTTCCCACCCATGCACCGGCTGCCGATGTACGCCGACCCCTCCTTCCGCCAGGGCCGCCCGCTGCCCGTGGCCGAAGCGCTCGGGGACACGGGCATCAACCTGCCCACCTACACGGCCCTCTCCGATGCGGATCTCGACCGGATTTGCGGGGCCATCCTTGCCGGTCTGGAACGCTGATGCAGGATCTCTGGATCGTCGGCGGCAGCGGGGCGGCCCTGGAAGTCTGGGCCGTGGCCAGGGCCCTGGAGGCAACCGGCCCGCAGGCCTGGAAGGTCCGGGGTTTCCTCGTGCTCGATGGCCCGCCCGAGTTCGATCCAGAAGGCCTGGAGGTGCAGGACGAATCTGCCTTCCTCGCGGCACCTCCCACCCCGTCCACCCTGATCGTCGTGGCACTCGGCGAGCCATCCCTTCGCGAAAAGGTGGCCAGGCTCTACGCCTCGAAGGGGTTCCGCTTCGCCACCCTGGTGCACCCCAGCGCCATCATCGGGCCAGCCAGCAGTGTGGGCGGGGGATCGGTCCTCATGGCCCTCTCCGTCCTGGAAACCCATGTCAAGGTCGGGGAGCATGCGTTGCTCAATGTGGGCAGTTCCATCGCCCACAACGGCAGCCTCGGCGACTTCTGCAGTCTGGGCCCCGGTGTCCGGCTGGCCGGCTGGGTGACCCTGGGAAGCCGGTGTGATCTCGGCGTGGGCAGCTGCGTGCGCCCGAGGGTCACCCTCGGCCCTGACACACGCGTCGGAGCCGGCGCGGCGGTTGTCGCGGACCATCCAGGAGCTGCGACCCTCATTGGGATTCCGGCAGTACCCCGGCCGACCTCCTGAAGGCCCATGGCATACTGGGGCCGCTCCATGCAAACCCGCGACCCTTCTATCTTTCCAGGTGTCCCTTGCCCCAATCCCCCATCGCCCTCATCACCGGCATCACCGGCCAGGACGGCAGCTACCTTGCCGAGCTGCTGCTGGCCAAGGGCTACGAGGTCCACGGCGTGATCCGCCGGGCCTCCAACTTCAACACCGACCGCATCGACCACCTGTACATCGACCCTCACCAGTCCCCGAAGCTGCACCTCCACCATGGCGACCTCATGGATGGCGGCGCCCTGCGGCGTCTCCTCGACCAGGTCAAGCCCACCGAGGTCTACAACCTGGGGGCCCAGAGCCACGTGCGGGTGAGCTTCGACCAGCCGGAGTTCACGGCCGACGTCGTGGGCCTCGGCGTGCTGCGCCTGCTGGAGGCCGTGCGGGCCTACCAGGACGCCACCGGAAACCAGGTGCGCCTCTACCAGGCCGGCAGCTCCGAGATGTTCGGCTCGGCCAAGCCGCGCCAGCATGAAGGCACGCGCTTCGAGCCCCGCAGCCCCTACGCCTGCGCCAAGGTCTACGCCCACTACCAGTGCGTGAACCACCGCGAGAGCTACGGCATGTTCGTGGCCAACGGCATCCTCTTCAACCACGAGAGCCCCCGCCGCGGCGAGACCTTCGTCACCCGCAAGATCACCCGGGCCGCCACCCGCATCAAGCTGGGCCTGCAGGACAAGCTCTTCCTGGGCAACACCCAGGCCAAGCGGGACTGGGGCTTCGCCGGGGACTATGTGGAGGCCATGTGGCGGATGCTCCAGCAGGAGCAGCCCGATGACTACGTGGTGGCCACGGGCGTGTCCATCTCCATCCAGGACTTCCTGGCCCTGGTCTTCGAGCAGCTCGACCTGGATTGGAAGCAGTTCGTGGAGATCGATCCGCGCTACTTCCGCCCCGCCGAGGTCGACCACCTCGAGGGCGACCCCGCCAAGGCCCGCAAGCTGCTCGGGTGGGAACCCCGCACCGATGTCGCCACCCTGGCCCGCATGATGGTGGACTGTGATCTCCGCATGGCCGAGCGGGAGCTCGTGCTCCGTAAGGCTGGCCATGAAGAGGCACCCCGCGGAGGCTACCGGTGAGCCATCCGGAAAGCTTTCTCCTCCAGGGCCGGAGGATCTGGGTCACGGGCGGCAACGGCTTCCTGGGCCGCCAGGTGGTGGCTGAACTCCAGCGGCGTGGCGCCGAAGTCCTCGCGCCCCGCTCCAGCGAGCTGGACCTGTTGGATCCCGCGGCAGCGGCCCGCTTCATCCGCCAGCACCGCCCCTCCGGCGTGGTGCACCTGGCGGCCCGGGTCGGCGGCATCGGCGCCAACCGCGCCCATCCCGGCTCCTTCTTCTTCGCCAACATGGCCATGGGCCTGCACCTCATCGAGGCCTGCCGCGCCGAGCGCATCGAAAAGGTGCTGGTGCTCGGCACCGTCTGCGCCTACCCCAAGTTCTGCCCCGTGCCCTTCCACGAGGACGACCTCTGGAACGGCTACCCGGAGGAGACCAACGCGCCTTACGGCGTCGCCAAGAAGGCCCTGCTGGTGCAGTTGCAGGCCTACCGCCAGGAGTACGGCACCCGGGGCATCTTCCTCATCCCCGTGAACCTCTACGGCCCCGGCGACCACCTGGACCTGGCCACCAACCACGTCATCCCGGCCCTCATCCGCAAGTTCCTCGAGGCGAAGAACCAGGGCCACGATCATGTGGAGCTCTGGGGCACAGGCAGCCCCAGTCGGGAGTTCCTCTTCGTGGAGGACGCCGCGCAGGGCATCGTCGAGGGTCTCTCCCGGTATGAGGGCGAAGACCCGGTCAACCTCGGCACCGGGGCCGAGATCACCATCCGCGACCTGGCCCTGAAGATCCAGGCCCTCACCGGCTTCACCGGGGAACTCCGCTTCAACCCCGCCTACCCCGATGGCCAGCCCCGGCGCCAGCTGGACACCTCCCGCGCCCTGGAGCGCTTCGGCTGGCAGGCCCCCACCGGACTCGATGAGGGCCTTCGGCGCACCGTGGCCTGGATGCAGGGGGCCCTCGCCTCCGCCGGGCCGAGCTAGCCCGCAGGCGTCTTCAGACGGGCAACGCGGCCAGCCCTTCGTCCAGGGCGCGGCAGATCAGGCCCGCATCCAGGCTCTGCATGCAGGGGTGACCCTCGGTCCGGCAGTCGCCGCGTTGGCAGACCAGGCAGGGCAGGCTCTCATCGCGCACCGCCCGCACCCAGGGCCCCCGGGGACAGGTCAGGGCCGGATCCGTGGGACCGAAGGCCACGACCACGGGCACGCCGCAGGCCGCCGCCAGGTGGCTGAGGGCCGAGTCGTTGCCCAGGGCGACCTGCGCCCCGGACAGGATGCCCGCCGCCACGGAGAGGGGCGCCTGGCCGGACAGATCCACCACGCCGGGAGCCTGGGCCACCACCAGGGCCGCGTGGGCCTGGTCTTCCCCGGGGGCACCCAGCAGCACCACCTGGAGGCCGCGTTGCTGCAGGTGGCGGGCCGCCGCAGCGAAGGGCCCGGCGCCAAGCTTCTTGTTCCAGCTCATGGCCCCCATGGCCAGCACGGCGTAGGGCGCGGCGCCAACCCTCGGGGCCAGCATGGCCTGGGCCTGCGCCTGCGCGGTCGGCCGTGGAAGGAAGGGGGTCGACTCAGCCTCCCCCAGGACCGGGAAGGCCTTTCGCAACAGCCGGCGGTAGCGGTCCAGCTGGTGCCCCTGGAGGCGGCTGTAGTCCAGCCGGTGCGTGGCGAGGAAACCCGCCAGCCAGGGCGACCAGCCCACCCTCAGGGGCAGACCCGCCAGCTTCGCGGCCAGGGTGGCCCGCAGGCTGCGGGGCAGGTTGATGACACCGCCGGCCCGCTGGGCCTGCAGCAGGTCGGCCATGAGCGAGGCGCCCTGTTTCCCGGCGGGATCCGCCAGGGCGCCGGCGTAGGGTGCCGCGCCCTCAAAGAGCTCGACCACCGGGGCCGGGCCCCAGGCGACGAGCTCGTGCCCCAGGGCGCGCAGGGGCGCCACCGCCTGGGTGATCATCACCGCATCGCCGATGAACCTCGGCAGGCGGACCCAGAGGGCCCCCTCAGGCATGCTCACGAAGGGCCTCCGGCAGCTCGAGGCCCAGCTTGCGTCCCCCGTCGGCCTCGGCCACCAGCCCCTGGAGCAGGTTCCAGGCCCGGAGCGGCGACACACGGTAGGCCGTGCTGTCCAGGTCCACCTCCGGCCCATGGGGCTGCGGCTCGCCCACATCCACGCAGGGTCCGCGCACCGAGAGGGCGAAGGGTCCCAGCGGGTTGATGAGCTGCTCGGGTGAGGCGCCATTGATGGTGAGGGTGGGCCGCCCCGTGCCCGCGGCCGTGTGGGCCAGACCCGTGTCCACGGCCACATTGCCCCAGGCCTCGCTCTGGATGGCGCAGGCCTGGGGGATGGTGGTGCGTCCCGTCAGGTTCAGGCTGCCAGGCGCCTGGGCCACCAGCTGGGCGCCCAGGGGCACCTCGTCCGGTCCCCCAAGCCAGACCACCTCCAGGCCTGCCTCCTGGGCCAGGCGGGCGAGGCCGGTCCACTGGGGGATCTCGGGAAACCAGCGCTTGTTGTAGCCCCGGGTGCCGAAGGAGAGGGTGACGAAGGGGCCGCCCTTCCAGCCGGCTTCACGCAGGAGGTCGAAGCCACCCTGGCCGCCGAACTGGGCGGGGAGCATGGGCGCCCAGGCCAGCCGCGAGCTGCCCGTGAGCTGCTCCAGCAGCGGCTCGAAGCGCCGCACGATGTGGATGGGCAGGTCCCGGTAGGTGAAGGTGTGGTGGTAGAGGAAGTGCAGGTGGTTGTTGGTGTCCCCGGCGCGGATGGGCACCCGCGCCAGCCAGGCGGCGAAGGCCAGCCGCGCAGATTGGCTCAGGTTGATGAAGGCCACGGGGGGGCGTTTGCGCCAGCGGCGGACGAGGGCCCAGGGATCGGGCTTCTGGGCCTGGCCGCCCTCGATGACGCTCTCAGCGATGAAGTCCGGATGGGCCTCGCTGAAGATGGCCGCGCCGATGGCATGGCCCACGGCCACCCAGCGGATGCGCTTGCCCTGGGCCTCGGCCACGGCGTTCCAGCTGCGCTGGAGGGCGCAGAAGAAGGGGATCGAGAAGATCACGTCGCCCAGCTGGCGGGGGAAGCGGACCCACACCTCGGGCTGCTCGAAGGCCGGGAGCAGCTCCCGCAAGCGCTCATGTCCCGGCTTGACCTGCCCCACCCTGCACCTCCAGGTCCCATTGTGCCCGAAGCGCTCTGCAGCCATGGATTAGGATGGAGGTTCCCCGAGGTCCCCATGCGCCACCTGCTCCTGCTCCTGAGCCTTCCTCTGCTGGGGCAGACCCCGCATTTCACGGTGCGCGAGGCCATCCAGGCCGAGTTGGCGCGCCAGCCTCTGAGCTGGACCGAGACCCAGAAGGCCGCCCTGCCCTCGGCGGACCGGGCCCGGCTGGAGCGGACGCTCATGCGGATCGGCGCACCGGGCACGCCCGCCCTGCTGCCGCCCGAGCTGGAGAAGCCCACCCTGGAGGCCTGGGAGGCCAAGGCCAAGGATGCCCGAACGCCCCAGGAGCGCGTCGACGCCCTCTTCTTCCTCAACCGCCTCAAGAGCCCCAAGGCCCTGACGGCGCTGATGGGCCTCGGCCCCGCCAACGCCGCCGCCTGGCCCAGGCACCTGCACCTGGACGCCCAGATCGCCACCGCCCGCCTGAATGGCGGCGAGGTGACGCCCGCCCTCCAGGCCTTCCTCGACGCGCTCCAGAAGGCCGGCAAGGTCGATCCTGTCCGCGCCCAGGCCGCACGGCTGCGGCTGGTCATGGCGGGTAAGGAGAAGGAGCTGCTGCCGGCGGTGCCAGCCACCCCGGGCAGCGTGCTGGCGCTGATGGATGCGTGGAATCGGGGGCCGTGGGATCCAAGGGCAGTCACACACCTCCAAATGATGGAATTCATGAAGTGCGATCCCTATTTCGAGCGAGAACAACAACCAACCACCCTAGGCTTTGCACGCTCTGGCCGTGCCTCTCGAGAAGCGGCTGACCTCGGGCTGAGCCAGAGACTCCTGGAGGGATCGGCTGGTAAGGCCGGGTCGGCCTCCCTCCGCACCGTCGAAATCGTCCTCCATCCCAAGAATCCTCTGCTGGTTCGAATCGCAGCCCTCACGGCCATGAGCGCCTGGGCAGGCAAGGCAGAAGATCTGAGGCCTCTGGTGGAGAGGGCCTCGATAATGCTTCTGAACTCTGAACCACTGTTTGACGCTGCCGCCTTGACTGTTTTCCGGAAGTTCGCCCCAGAGACAGCGGACCTCATTCGGTCCAAGTACCTCCAAGGGCAGGATGCCACCGCCCGCGCCGCCGCCATCGAGGACCTGCCTTCCGCTCCCGCCGATCTCGCCGCCCTCACGAAGCGCACCTGGACCGACGCGCAGTTCGAGTCCCAGCAGACGCTCATCCAGAGCTACGCCCGGTGGAAGATGGCGCCGGAAGCGCAGAAGGCCCAGCTGCGGCCCTGGCTGGCCCACCCGGACTGGGCCTGCCGCTGGGAGGCCTACCAGGCGCTGGTGAAGCTGGATCCGTCCACGCCCTGGCCGGCGGCGCCTGCGCCCGCCCAGGTAGACAAGGCCATCCTCGCGGAGGCCGTGAAGCTGGCCGAGCGCGGCAAGCCGGTGCGCCTGCGCATCACCTTCTCGGGAAAGCGCCGGGTGACGCTGCGGCTCGATCCCACGGTGGCGCCCATGAATGTGGCCAACCTGGTCCTGCTGGCCAGGAAGGGCTACTTCAACGGGCGCCTGGTGCCCCGCGTGGTGCCGGACTTCGTGGTGCAGATGGGCTCGCCCTACGACACCATGGACGGCGGGCCGGGCCACACGGTGCGCTGCGAGAACTCGCTGATCTGGTACGGTCCCGGCAGCGTGGGCATGGCGCTCTCCGGCAAGGACACGGGCGGCAGCCAGTTCTTCATCACCACGAACGCCACACCCCACCTCACGGGCAAGTACACGCGCATGGGCGAGGTGGAGGACCTGGACCACGCCATGAAGGTGCTGGATGACCTGGAGCTGGGGGCGAAGATCGTCTCGATCCAGGTGCTGAACCCGTGAGCCGTCGCCTGCTCCTGGCCTCGGTCTCGGTGGCCGCCATGGCCCAGGCCCCCATGCTCCAGGACGGCGCGGCGGCCCTGCGCCAGGCGCGGCTGGACTGGGCCCTGGGCCAGGCGCCGCTGGAGCCCTCCTCCCTGCCCTCCTTCGAGGTGGGCTGGGGGGGCGCAGGCTCGGAGGGGGCCTACGCCCCGCTGGTGGGCGGTGAGGGCCTCGGCATCGGCACCCTGGGCTGGGGATTGGGCCTGCAGGGCCGCGTCTCCCGCGGCGGGTTCTCCGTATCCGCCACGGCCCTGGCCCTGCGCACGGAGGGCCGCACCCTCGGCGTCCTGCAGCGGGCGGCCCTCGCCTACCGGACTGAGTCCGGCTGGCGCCTGGCCCTGGAAGCGGCTCCCCTGGCCTGGGGCGCGGGCCTGAACGGCGGCGACCTCCTGGGCGACGGCGCCCGGAGCCTCCCCCGCCTCTCTCTGGCCACGCCCGAGGCGGCCCTGACCGGTCTGCCCCTAATGGGCCGCTGGCGCCTGGAGGCCTTCGCTGGGCGCCTGGAAGCGGACCGCCCCATCCCGCCCTGGATTGTGGACCGCAGGGCGCGGCTGGAGGCCCGGGCCGCGGGCGTCGACCTGCAACGACCACTCCTCTGGGGCGGCCTGGTGCGCACCACCTTCGGAACGCGGGTGGAGACGGCCTTCGGCGCCCTGACCATGGAGGGCGGCCGGGATGCCCAGGGCCGGCCCGCCCCCGCAGCCGCCACGCGCACCGCAACCCTGGTGGAAATGCGCATTCGGATCCCGGAGCTCGCGCGGCTCGTCCGCGCCCGGGGCGCCTCGGCCACCCTCAGCCGGAGCGCGGCGCCGGATGGGCGGTCGCTGGCCCTCGCCCCGGGCCGCACGCTCGGGGGCCTGCAGCTGGTGTGGGAGGGCTGGGACCTGGGCGTGGAGTACGCCGGCGCGGCACCCAGGGCGACCATTTCCACCACGGAGCCCTCCCATCTCGCCGGGTTCTCCACCCACGGGGATCCGCTGGGGCCGGCCTTCGGGCCGCAGGCCACCACGCGCACCGTGGAGCTGGGACTGCCGCTCTTCCTGGAGGGCCAGGGCCGCCTCCGTGCCATGCGGGTGACGGCTCCTCTGGATCCGCCGTCCGGCGGGGCCTTCTGGTTCCTCCAGGGTGAGGCCCAGTGGCGCACGCCCACGGGCCGGGCCGGGGCCTCCGTGGCCACGCGGCGCCACGACTTGCCCGCCGCGCCGGGCCGCTGGGGCTGGAGCTTCGCCGCCTTCCAGGCCTTCCGGGTGTTCTAGGGCTTCACGCGGCTGTAGTAGCCATCGAAGGACACCTTCCAGGTGGCACCGCCATCGGGGCTCTGCTCCCAGAGCTGACGCACGCGGCCATCCGGCAGCGGGGTCCAGGTGATGCGTTCCAGCACCCGGCCCTTGGGCCCCTCGGTCGTGCCCCGCAGCACCATGGAAGCGCCTTCCAGGCCACCCAGGAGCTCCAGGCTGCCCCCCTTGGCATCAACCCAGCACTGGCGCCACGCCTTTCGGGCCGGCAGGTAGGTGTTGAGGCTCGTGCCCGCACCGCCCTGGCTGCCCTGCCAGTGCTCCTGCAACACCGCCCCGTCCAGCAGGGCCACCACGCGGTTGTGGCCGAGGCGCTGGCCCTTGGCATCATGCACCTCCCAGTCGCCCACCCAGAAATCGAACTGGCGCTGCTCGGGGGTGCGAGTGGAGGGCGCGATGGCCCCCAGCAGGGCCGGAACGAGGAGGAGGGGGGCCTGGTGCATGGGGACCTCGGGTCTTTCCATGATTCATGCACCGACCGCCGGCGTCCGCCCAGGAGGGGCGAAGCGAGCGACCCGCGGGGCGAACGGAGGACCTCCGGCCTGCGCTATCCTGAAGCTCCCTGTCGAGGTCCGTATGGCGTTGTCCCGAGATCAGCTGGTCCGCCGCGCGGCGCAGGAGCTGCGCGATGGCTTCTACGTGAACCTGGGCATCGGCATCCCCACCCTCATCGCCAACGCCATCCCGGCAGGAATGGACGTGGTCCTGCAGAGCGAGAATGGCCTGCTGGGCATCGGCCCCTTCCCCACGGACGCGGAGGTGGATCCGGACCTCATCAACGCAGGCAAGCAGACCGTGACCGCGGCGCCCGGCGCCAGCTTCTTCAGCAGCGCCGACAGCTTCGGCATGATCCGCGGCGGCAAGATCGACCTCTGCTTCCTGGGCGCCATGCAGGTGGACATGGAGGGCAACCTCGCCAACTGGATGATCCCCGGCAAGATGGTCAAGGGTATGGGCGGCGCCATGGACCTGGTGGCCGCGGCCAAGCGCGTGGTGGTGGTCATGGAGCACACCAACAAGGACGGTGAGTTCAAGATCCTCCGCAAGTGCAGCCTGCCCCTCACGGGCCAGCGCTGCGTGCACCGCATCATCACGGATCTGGCCGTCATCGACGTGGTGCCGGGCCGCGAGGGCCTGCGGCTGGTGGAAGTGGCGCCGGGCGTGACCCGCGAAGAAGTCCAGGCCAGGACGGAGCCCCCGCTGGTGATGGACCGGGTGACCGAGATGGTGGGGGTTTGAGGACGCCATGCTGAACCGAACGCTCTCCGCCACCGCCCTGCTGCTGGCCATCGCCTGCACCGCTCCCGGGACCACCGTGCCTCCCAAGCAAGCCGAACCCTTCGTCCCCAGGCTGGCCCTGCGCCCCTTGGCGGTGAGTCTCGCCCGCGGCGCCGCCCAGAGCTTCCAGGCGGAGATCAACTACCCCGAGGGCATGCGCTACATGCGCCAGCCTGTGGCCTGGCGCGTGGTGGAGCCCGAGGGCGGCAGCATCACCGCCGCGGGACTCTACACGGCCCCGGCAGCGCCCGGCACCTACCACGTGGAAGTGCGGCGCGAGGACTTCCCCGGCGTCACCGCCACGGCCACCGTCACGGTGAAGTGATGGATCTGTACGGCGCCCTGCGTCCGCTGCTCTTCCGCCTCGATCCCGAAACCGCGCACAACCTGGCCTTCTGGCTCGGCGCCCGGGCGGCCGCCTGGCCGAACCTGCCCGAACCGGACCATGCCCCTGCCCTCCGCCGGGAAGTCCTCGGCCTGAGCTTTCCGACGCCGCTCGGGCTCGCGGCGGGCCTGGACAAGGGCGCGACACTGCTGCCGCTCTGGAAGGCCCTGGGCTTCGGCCATGTGGAGGTCGGCACCGTGACGCCGCGGCCCCAGCCGGGCAACCCGAGGCCGCGCCTGTTCCGCTTCCCCTCGGCGGGGCTGATCCTCAACCGCATGGGCTTCAACAGCGAAGGGGCCGAGGTGGTGGCCGCCCGGCTGCGGCACCGACCGGCAGGACTCATCGTGGGCGGCAATCTCGGCAAGAACAAAGAGACACCCGAAGCCGCCGCCCTGGAGGACTACCGCGCCGCCTATCGCCTCGTCGCGCCGCAGGTGGACTACACGGCCCTGAACGTGAGCAGCCCGAACACCCCAGGCCTGCGGAACCTGCAGGCGCCCGAGGCCCTCAAGCCCCTGCTGGCGGGCATGCTGGATCTGCGCAAGGAGATGGGCCTGGAACGCCAGCCCCTGCTGCTGAAGCTGGCTCCCGACCTGGCGCCCGAGGACCTCGACGCCATCGTGGAAGTGGCCGTGGCCTCGGGCATCTCCGGGCTCATCGCCACCAACACCACGCTGGATCGGGGCGTGGTGGCAGAACCGCTGCGGGCCTTCGTGGAGTCCAAGGGCGCCGGTGGACTCAGCGGCGCACCGCTCAAGTCCAAGGCCCGCGACGTGCGGCGCCGCATTCTCGCGGCCTTGCGCGGACGCCTGCCCCTGGTGGCCTGCGGCGGCCTGGGTTCCGCCGGGGACGTGCGTGGCGCGCTGGACGATGGCGCCGCCCTGGCCCAGGTGTACAGCGCCCTGATCTTCGAGGGCCCCGCCCTGGTGGGCCGCATCCAAGCAGGCCTCTGACCGCCCGGGTTTCGCCAACCTGTGTCTATACTGGGCCTCATGAACTCCGGCGTCATTCCGACCCGCGCCCACCCAGGGCGTCTCCTGATGATGGTGTGCCTCTGCGCGCTGGCGGTCGGAACCTTTGCCCAATTCGGGCTTTCCCAGCGCCATCGCGATCTGCTGGTCATCCTCGGGATGATCACGCTCGTGTCCCTGGGGCTCTTCCACGCGGGCCAGCGGGGCCGACGTTCCGACCCGGAGGCCCTGGGCTGGAAGGTCATGTCCCTGTTCCTCCTCGTGGCCCTCCTGCTCCAGGTCCTCAGGATTCCAGAGCACTTCCACATGGACTGGCCGTTCCTGTACGGCCCGATGCCCTTCGTGCTGTCCCTGGTGGGTTCGTCGCTCCAGGCCGTCGCCCTGTCCTGCTGGCACCTTTCTCCCCGGACGCGGTTCGAACGCCTTCGCTACGGGCTCGATGGCCTGATGTTCGCCATCGCCGTCTTCTTCGTGCTCTGGGGACTGGTGCTCGGGCCACTCTTCCTGAGCGACCGCTTCCCCATGGCCGTGCGCCTCGTCTGGATGGCCACGTTCATCGTCTATGACCTGCTGCTGGGGTTCACGCTGTACTTGGGCCTCGCCGATCCGGCTAGGTTCCGGGGCCCCCTGGGCTGGCTGGCTGCGGCCTTTCTCCTGGCGAGCCTTCTGAACCTCTACATCCTCCTGGGGAAGCTCTCCGGGTCGGCCCAGGTTCCAGACCTCCCGGGCGGTGTGACTTTCCTGCTCCCCCTGGCCTACCTGGCCGCCGCCCTGTCTCCCCGCGCCGTGGGTTCAAGCCCAGATTCGGGCGAGCCCCCCCGCATGATCCGCCTTCTCCCCTACCTGCCGGTCCTGGGTGCCGCGGCGCTTGGCATGTGGCTGCTGGCTTTCGGTTCTGGGGAAGGCCATCATCCCGTCCTCGTCTGGCTGGCCATGGGGCTCGTTCTGGTCCTGCTCCTAAGGCAATACCTCGCGCTGCGGGACTACTCCAACCTCTCCCGGTCCCTCGAGGCCAGGGTCACGGAGCGCACCCGGGCCCTGGAACAGGCCCAGGCGCTGCTTCTCCGCACGGAGCGCATGAACTCGCTGGCCACCCTCGGCGCTGGCCTGGCCCACGACATGAACAACATGCTGAGCGCCATCCAGAGCCGGGCCGAACTCGTCATCATGGACCTGGACGAGGGCAAACTTCCGAACCGCAAGGACATGCTCCGGGTCCAGGAAGCCACCCAGCTCGCAGCGGCACTCAGCGGCCGGTTGATGGCCCTGGGGCGGCAGGAGGCCGAGCCTCCGGGCCTCCTGGATCTGGGTGAGGAGTTGCGGGCGATCCAGCCCCTGCTCCAGGTGCTACTGCCCCGGAACCTGACCCTCCGCTTGGACGGCACCGAGCCCATGCCCTTTCTGGGCACCCGCGGCATGCTTGAGCAGATCCTGGTGAACCTCGTAGGCAATGCCCGGGACGCCATGCCTGCCGGAGGCGTCATCACCCTCAGAGGCCGTGCTCCAAAGGCCGAGGAGGGCCCGTTGGGTCCCCTGCTTGAAGTCGAGGACACGGGCATGGGCATCCCCGAGGACCTGCAAGCCCAGGTGTTCCAGCCCTTCTTCACGACCAAAGCCCCCGGGATCGGAACGGGGCTTGGCCTCGCCTCCGTGAAGTCCCTGCTGGAAAAGGCCGGGGGCTCCATCCAGTTCGTCAGCCGCGCCGGACAAGGGACCACCTTCCAGATCCGGTTGCCCTACGCCGCCGAGCGCGCCTGAGCCCTCGAAGGCCGGCCATTCAGTGTCTGGGTTCCAGCGTTTCTGCTTGGGCTCCCCAGGGCGCTACACTGAAGGGCCGAGGTATCGATGTTGTCACTGCAATCGAGGATCCGCGACCCGCGCCTGCTGCCCCTGGCTGACAAGGTGTTGCGTGGCGAGCGGCTGAGCTTCGAAGACGGGCTGCTGCTCTACGAGACCACGGACCTCAACGGGGTGGGCGCCATGGCCCACCACGTGCGCCTCCAGAAGCATGGCCGCGCCGCCTACTACGTGGTGAGCCGGCGCCTTTCGTACACGAATGTCTGCTACACGCACTGCCAGTTCTGCGCCTTCCAGGCCAAGCCCGGCGATCCCCGGGCCTACGCGCTCAGCGCCGAGCAGATCATCGCCGAGCTGGAGAAGCCCGAGAACGCTGGCGTCCGGGAGCTGCACATGACGTCGGGCCACAACCCGAAGCTGAAGATCGACTACTTCGAGGATCTGTTCCGCAAGATCAAGGCCCGGTTCCCGTCCATCCATCTCAAGGTCTTCACCATGATCGAGATGGACTACTACGCGCGCATCTCCGGCCTGAGCACCGACGCCTTCCTCGACCGCTGCATGGCGGCGGGCCTGGAGAGCTGCCCGGGCGGCGGCGCGGAGATCTTCGACGAGGCCCTGCGCGAACAGATCTGCATCGGGAAGAAGGACGCCCAGGTCTGGCTGGACACGGCGGCCATCTGCCACCGCAAGGGACTGCCCACCAATTGCACCATGCTCTACGGCCACATCGAGGAGCCGAAACACCGGGTGGACCACCTGCTGCGCCTGCGCAAGCTGCAGGATGAGTCCCTGGCCGCGGGCCATACCGGCTTCCTGGCCTACATCCCCCTGGCCTACCAGAACGAGGACAACGAGCTGAGCTCCACGCACGTGATCCACGAGACCACGGGCACGCAGGATCTGCGCGAGATCGCCGTGGCTCGCCTGCTGCTGGACAACATCCCGCACATCAAGGCCTATTGGGTGATGATCTCGCCGGGCCTGGCTCAGGCCGGCCTCAGCTACGGCGCCGATGATCTGGACGGCACGGTCATCGCCGAGGAGATCGCCCATCTGGCCGGGGCCAAGAGCCCCCAGGGCCTGCAGCAGGGCGAACTGATGCGCCTCATCGAGGAGGCCGGCTTCGAGGCCCTGGAGCGGGACAACCTCTACCGCGTGTACGAGGCGGTCTAGTCCACCTTTCGCTTCTCGTAAACCCCGGCCGGATCGAGCGCGAACGCGTACCGACTGCTCCACAGACGGTCATGGACGCGGGCGGCCTGGGCGGCGAGGGGCGAATCGCGGAAGACCACTTCGATGTTGCGGGACTCGGTGAAGTAGCCCTCCTCCCAGTTGCTGGTGCCCAGGGCCAAATGGGCCTCGTCCACCACCAGGTACTTGCTGTGGACCGTGCGGGAGAAGGGGATGTGGCCTTCCTTCGCCTCGGGAATGGATGCCACCTTCACTTCCAGGTTGGGGATCAGGGCCAGGGCCTTCAGGTGCGGCAGGGCCCGGCCCCCCAGCACCCAGTCCGACACCAGCAACCGGACCTTCACGCCCCGCACGGCGGCGGCCCGCAGGGCGTTGTCCAGCACGGGCCAGAAGCGGTCCTGACCCGAGAGCGGAGAGTAGGTCAGGAGCTGCACCCGCACGGTCTGCCTCGCCTGGTCGATCAGGTCCACCAGGGCCTCGATGGCGGGCCGGATGTCCCTGGGCGTCAGGAAGGGCGGGCTGGCCACCACCTCCACCTTGGCGCGGGCGGACATGGGCGGCACGGGCGGAAGGTCCGGCAGCTTCCGGGTCTCCACGAAGGCCCAGTCGAGGGCGAAGAGCCGCGCCAGCCGGGACACGATCACGGGTTCGGAGGTGCGCAGGCCCAGTTCGTGGATGTGCTCCAGCGCGCGCCAGTCGAAGTTCTGGCTGCCCAGGAAGGCCTCTCGGCCATCCACGATGAAGTACTTGGCGTGGAGGATGCCCTTCGACACGCCGGCCAGGTCGAAGCTGCGCACCTCCGCGCCCGGAATGCGTCGGAGCCGGGCCACGGAGGCGGGGTCCTGGGCGAGCATTTTGGAAGACAGCAGAAAACGCACCTTCACGCCGCGGGCCCCGGCCTGCTCCAGTTCGGCCAGCACCGGCTCCAGAGCGCTGCCCGGATGGCTGGTCAGGTAGAACTCGGCGGCGTCCACGCTGGTCTTCGCCCCGCGCAGCATGGCCAGCCACACCTCCTTGGCGAAAGGCAGGGCCGGATCGGCAAGGTCCGTTTCCGTCGGGATGGACTGCACCAGGCAGGTGCGGGGACCCTGGGGCTGGGCGGCGTTCTGGGCTAGACAGGCGGTCAGGATCAGGAGGAAGGCGCGCGCGTTCATGGGTCGCTCCACCGGCGAGGATACTCCGTTGACGCCGACCCGCCTGCCCTGTTGATCTGGTCGCATGGAGACCAAGGCCGAGTTCCGCGCCCACCTGAAGGCCCGCCGGGATGCGATGCCGGAAACCACGCGGACCGCTGCATCGGAAGCCATCTGTGCCCACCTGGACCGCATCTGCCGGGAGCGTCACTTCACGCGCATCGGGGCCTTCTGGCCCTTCGGTTCCGAGGTGGACCTGCGCCCGGCCATCGCCGCGCATCCAGATTGGCTGTGGTTCTTCCCGCGCGTGGTCTCGACCCAGCCGCCCCGCCTGGCCTGGGGAACCGAACCCCTGGAAAAGGGCCAGTGGGGTCTCATGGAGCCGGGCTTTGCCCAGCACTTCCTCCCTCCAGTGCAGCTGCTGCTGGTGCCGGGGCTCGTCTTCGACGATGACGGCCATCGCATGGGCTATGGCCGGGGCTTCTACGACGCGCTGCTGGCGAGGTTGCCCGGAGACATCCTCACCGTGGGGGTGGGTTTCGAGGCCCAGATGCACCTGCCCGTGCCCATCGAACCCCATGACTGGCCGGTCGCGAGCCTCCTGAGCGAACGCGGCCTCCGCCTCCTGAACCCCGGGGACTGAGGGCTTCCTTTACCCCAGCTTCAGGATGCTCGACCCGTCTGCATAGTCCTCCGTGGGCGTCTCCCGCATCTTCTGGAGCACCTGGACCAGGGCCCGGATGCGGTCCACCATCTCGCCGATCTTGCCGAGCTTGGCCTCCTCCGGGTACTTCCGCTGCAACATCTCCACCTGCATCGAGATGATGGCCAGCGGGTTGTTGATCTCGTGCTTGAGGGTGCCCGCCATCTGGCGGAAGGAATCCAGCCGCTCAGCCGCCAGGGCTCTCTGCTGCAGTTCAGTGTGGCCGCGCAGCACCTGGAGGCGGTGGTGCAGGGCCTCCCAGCGGAAGCCCTCCGCCAGCCAGTCCGTGGCGCCGGCCTCGATGAGGCGGGGCGTCTCCTCTTCGGTGGAGCGCACCACCAGGATGGGCGTGGTGGCGAAGGAGGGATGGTGGCGGTAGGCGCGGATGCACCCTTCCAGATCCTTGGTGCCGCGGGCGTCCACCACCAGGAAGCGGAACTTGGGGACCGGCGGCGGTGGCGGTTCCTGCTCCAGGGGATGCAGCCACAGGTTGCCAGCCTCGGCCACGGTCTGGAAGAGGCCCAGCAGGTCAAGCTCTTCACTCACCAGGCCCAGCAGCGGGCGGGCGGGCTCCTCCGGCATGGCGTCCGGACCTTCCGGCAGGAACAGGTCCAGGGCCTGGTCCGCCCAGTGCCAACGGACGCCGGCGTCCTGCAGCATCCGCTGGGTCCAGGGGTCCGGTATGGGCGCGTGCAGCCCAGTTGGAAGGTTCAGACGCAGGATCCGGAAGCTGCGTTCCTGATCCCAGCGCAGGGAGAGCTCGGTGCCGGCGGCCAGCTGCATCAGCATCGGCTCGACCAGCCCGGCCAGGGCCACCACGAAGGGGCCGCCGGTCATCCAGATCGAGGCCGCTGGAACTTCCCCGGTGGACAACCGGGCCCTTCGGAGGTTGAGCAGGGACTGCCAGCGGACGACCAGCTCCTCCTGGAGGGCCGCCAGGGTCAACGGATGGCCCGCCAGCGGGGCGTGGTCGGGCAGGTCCTCGCGGCTTCCGCAGTCGAGCAGGGCCGACAGCTGATCCAGCTGGGCGCGGATGGCGATCCCTGCGGCATCCGGCAGACCTTCCGCCCAGCTCTGCACCCGGCGGATCGGCGAAGCCATGGCCGCCAGAAGCTCACCATGGCGGTCCGCCTCGCGCTGGTAGCCGGTCCGCAGCCGCAGAAGCTCGCCCTGCTGCTCTGCCTGGCTCAGGGCCCGTCGATTGAGCGTCGCCTGCCGCAGAGCCATGGATCCCAGCCGGACAAAAGCCTGGAAGACGGCCAGATCGAACCGGGTGAAGGGACGCCCCTCGGACTCGCGGTCCAGGTAAAGGGCCCCGTGGATCTCGCCCTCGTCCTCCATGGGCGCGCAGAGCAGGGAACCCCGGTGCAGCTCGACAAGGCTCATGCCACCGAACCTGGGATCGGCCAGGGGATTGTTGGACAGCACCGCCGTGTGTTCCTGCGCCACGTAGTCCAGGACGGACCGCGAAAGGCCGATGCCCTCCTGCACGTCGCCCACCCGGTGGGCCGTGCGCCACCCGCCCTCCTTGGCCGTCATGACCAGGAAGCCCCGGTCCCCGTGCAGCAGGCGCAGGGATTCCTCCAGCAGGCCCTTCACCATGGCATCCGAGTCCACCTGGCGGAGGAGCTTTTCCGTGGACCGCTGCAGCAGCTCCATGCACCGGATCAGCACCATCGCCTGGGCCGGCTCCGGCCGGACCTCGTAGAAGAGGTCGCCGACCCGCTCGGCGAAGGTGATGCCATCCAGCCCCGGGAAGCCCTCCGTGAAGGTCAGGTGCCAGTCCCCAAGCATCAGCTCATCGCCATCCTGCAGGGCGGTCCCGTGGGGGTTGCCCACTGGGATTCCATTGAGGAGCGTGCCATTGAGGGAATCCAGGTCCTTCACCCACCAGATCCCGCCAATGCGGTCGATGCTGGCATGCACCCGGGAGACCCCGTACTGGGTCGGCTGGGTCACGGCACAGGCAAGGGGGTCCCGACCCAGCTGGCATGCCTCATGAACGGCATGCCGCATGAGCTGAGTCCCCTCCAGCCAGGACAGGTACGCCATCAGACCTCCACCGACCCTGTTTCGGCAGTTGTCGGCCGGTGTTGAATCAGGCGGGCAAAGGATACCGCGTATCGTGGGTTCGGCTGGGCCGGAAGAACAGCATGGTGTGGCCGATGGTCCAGACATGCTGCAAGCCTGAGACGGAGGCGCACAAGGCCTTGGCGGCCGTGTCCTCGTCCTCGAAGCTGTTGGGATTGATCTTGACCTTCACAAGCTCCAGGCTGTCCACCATCACATCCAGCTCAGCGGCCTGGGCGGGTGTGACGCCCCCTTTTCCTACGTGCATGACGGGTTTGAGCTTGTGGGCCTGAGCTTTGAGGAACTGGCGCTGCTTCGAGGTGAGCATGAGATCTCCGGCCACCCAGTCTATCGTGGAAGGCGAGGTGCCCCATGATCCGTGCCCTGCTGCTGTCCCTCGCCACCCTGGCCTGCCTCGCCGCGCCCCCCCGCACCCTCCGCGTGGACTACGGCCATACCGGGAATGCCGCCTCGGAGCGCTTCGGGGTGGACCGGGTCGTGCTGGAGCCGCTGGCCTGGCCCGGAGACCTCGCGAAGGCCATCGACACCAGCAACCTGGGGAAGTACTGCTTCGAGGTCGCGGACAAGGGCACGGGCCGGCTGCTCTATTCCCGGGGCTTTGCCAGCATCTATGGGGAGTGGGAGACCACGGACGAGGCCAAGGGCCTGAGCCGGACCTTCGGCGAGTCCCTGCGCTTTCCCCAGCCGGAAGCGCCTGTTCGCATCACGGTGAAAAAGCGGGACGCGCAGAACGCCTTCGTCCCCGTGTGGACCTTCGAGCTCGACCCCAAAGATCCGCTCATCGAGCGGACGCCCGCCCCGGATGCCGGTGGCCTCATCGTGTTGCAGAAGAGCGGGGATTCCGGCGAGAAGGTGGACTTCCTCATCCTCGGCGACGGCTATACCGCAGCCGAATGCGGCAAGTTCGAGGCCCAGGCCCGCAAGGTCATGGAGCTGCTCTTCGAGCAGACCCCCTTCAAGGAGCACCGCCGGGACTTCAACGTCTGGGCCCTCTGCCCGCCCTCGAAGGAGAGCGGCATCTCCCGGCCCTCCACCGGCATCCACCGGCGCACGCCCCTCGGCACCACCTACGACGCCTTCGGCAGCGAGCGCTACGTGCTCACCTTCGACAACCGCGCCTTCCGGGACATCGCAGCCCAGGCGCCCTACGAGTTCGTGGAGATCCTCACGAACTCCGAGACCTACGGAGGAGGGGGCATCCACAACCTCTACAGCACAGCCTCCGCGGGCAACAGCACCATCGGGTATCTCTTCGTGCATGAGTTCGGCCACCACTTCGCCGGGCTCGCCGACGAGTACTACACCTCGGACGTGGCCGTCACCAACAGCGCAGCCCGGCCCGAACCCTGGGAGCCGAATGCCACCGTCGATCCAAAGCATCCCAAGTGGCAGGCCCTGCTGAGCCCTGGGGTGCCCTTGCCCACGCCCTGGAAGAAGGCCGAGTTCGAAGCCCACAGCCATGAGTATCAGAAGGAGCGCCGCGCCATCCGCGCCGCCAACCGGCCCGAGTCCGAGATGGATGCCCTGTTCGCCAAGGAGAAGGTGTTCGAGACGAAGCTGCTGGGCACCGACGCCCACAGCGGCAAGGTGGGCGCCTTCGAGGGCGCCAACTACGAAGCCAAGGGCTACTTCCGCAGCCAGGAAGACTGCCTCATGTTCACCCGGAACGACGCCGGCTTCTGTGCCGCCTGCCGGGCCGCCATCGAGCGGGTCATCCGCCAGTACGCGAAGTAGGCGGGCGAGCCGGGCCACTGGTGGCCCCCCCCATACCTATGAGAAGGAGCCCGTCCCGGGCTCCTTCTCTCGTGATGCGAGTCTGGACCTGTCAGCCCCGGAATTAGCGGTCGAGCAGCGCAAGCAGGGCGTACATGCGATCCAGCCGCTGTTTCTGGATGCCGGCGCCGAGGAGTTCGTACTTCTCCCGCTCATTGCTGACGATGGCCGGGACCAACTCCTTCTCGCGCGTTTGCTTGAAGGCATCCCAGGTGCTCTTGAGTTCCTTAAATTCCGCCACTTTGCCCTCTGGCGCCTTGAGCTTGGCCAGGTGCGCGCTCACGGCGTCGGCCGTGGTCTTGACGGTGCGCTGCTGCTCCGGGCCGCGCTTGTCGCGGTAGAGCACCATGGTGACGAGGGCCTGCCGGGCCGTGACGATCTCGTCCTTGAGGGTGGCGAACTCACCGGCGGAAGCCGGCAGGGCCGCGGCGACGACCAGGGCGGAAACGAACAGGCGCAGGGCGTGGAACAAGGTGACTCCTTGTGGGAATGGATGGTGGAAACTGGATGGAGGGCCCGTTCCGGAGCGCTCCCCGTGACGTGATGAATAGAAGATCTCAGGGGCTGAAAATCCATTCCATCGGGCCGATTACCTAATTCGGAAGCAGTCGGTCTGCCAGGGGGCGGCAGCCCTGCGCAGATGCACGGCCCCTCGGACCGCAGCTCAGCAGGGCCCACGGCGTCAGGCCCCTCCCGGCACCGCCAGGCCCCCGGGCATCCGGGTTCAGGCCACGTTCGCCCGGATGGCGAGGGCCGCCAGGGCAGCCGCATTGTGCAGATCGAGCTTCTCCATGATGTTCTGACGATGGGCGCTCACCGTCTTCGGGCTCAGCCCCAGTTCGGCCGCAATTTCCTTGGTCACGAGTCCCTGGCCGATGAGGGCGAGCACCTCCACTTCCCGTTCCGTGAGGGCCTGGAGCAGCTGCTTCTTGAGATCGTCTGACTGGGGACCGGGCTCGGGACCCCGCTCCAGGCGGCGGAGCCGGCTCTCCACCGTGAGGATCAGCTCATCGACGGTGAAGGGCTTGGTGAGGTAGTCGTCCGCGCCAGAGAACATCCCCTGCCTCACGCTGGAACGGTCATCCTGAGCGCTGATGAGAACCAGTGGCAGCCGCGCCAGTTCCGGATCCCGGCGAACCTGCATCAGCAGCGCCATGCCGTCCATGCCGGGCATCTGGACATCCGTGATCAGGATGTCCACCGGTTTCGATCGAAGCACCTGCATGGCCTCCAGGCCATCGCTGGCCGTCTCGACGATCCATTCCGGGCGCTTGGTCTGCAGGGCGCGCGTCGCCATGGCCAGCACCAGCCGCTCATCATCCACCAGGAGCACGCGCATCAGGATCCGGGACCTCCGAGCTGCATGCTAGCTCAGTCGTCACGCCCCCATGGCGACAGGCCGTGTCAGGAAGGTCACAACTGATCCTGCCACCCTGCGGAGCCCCTCCCATCCCAGGAGGGCCCTGGCCCTCAGGAGGAGCGCAGGCCCATCCTGCACAGGCGGCCGAAGAGGCCGGCGGCGTAGGCCAGGGCGAAACCGCCCACGGCCGCGAGGACCACCTCGAAGGGCCACAGGTTGTGGGAAGTGGGGTCCATCACCGTTTCCACCACCACCCGGGCCATCACGGCGCAAGGCACCCCACCACCCACGACCAGGCCGCCACGGGCCAGCCCCAGCGGCGTCCACCCCGCCACCCAGGCTGCGATGCAGACGAAGGCGACACAGCCCAGGATCGACAGGGGGTGGGAGAGGGTGAAGTGGTTGTAGGGCGCTGTCCACCAGGGGATTCCCGCGGCGAGGAAGGCGGCAGAGAACCAGGTCAGCCAGGGTTTCATCTGCCTCTCCTCGGAACCGGTCACTGGGTCGGCACCATTCCCTCATGGGACCAGCTCGACGGGAAGTGCCGGATTAGCGTCTGGGCATGGCCAGCGCCTTCGCCCGCAGCTCCCACAGGAAGCCCGCATCCACCCACCACAGCGTGGTCTGCCCATTGCCTGGCTGCGTGCGCTCCGCCAGCAGATCGGCGAAACGGAGCGGTTTGCCCTCCAGCCGCGGCAGGACGCGGTCACTGCCGAAGAAGACCACCCGGCCATCGGGGCTCAGGTTGATGGAGAACTCGTCCCGGGCGGCGCTGTTCACGGTGGGCCCCAGGTGGACCGGACCCGTCCAGGTGCCATCCTCCCGGCGGAAGTAGCCGTAGTAGTCAGCCCCGCCCAGCGAATCCGGCCGACCCATCAGTGGCACCAGGATGAACCGCCCTTCCGGATCCACCCGCGGGTTGGCCTGGCGCGCATCCGCATTGAAGGGTGGGGGAAGCTTTTCTGCGGGCGCCCAGGCGCCATGGGTCCAGGCGGAACGCATCAGCCAGCCGCCCTGCCCCTCTTCCCGCAGGAAGTGCAGCACGCCCTCCCGGGTGATGGAGGGATAGAACGTGTTCTTGGTTCCGTTCACCTCCATGGGCAGGCGCTGGGCTTCCGACCAGCCGCTGCCGGACCGCTCCATGGCCCAGATTCCGAAGGGGCCGGGCTCGTGGGCCTTGGGATCCGCCGGCCGGTCCGACACGAAGAAGAAGCGTCGGCCGTCCGGGCTGATGCAGGGCTCCAGGCAGCGCCAGCGCGGATCGCGGGAGAAGGCCGCCACTTCCGGCGCGGTCCAGCGACCCCCTTCCCGATGGGTTTCGATGATCACGGCCTTTCGGAAGCCCGGCAGGAAGAGGCCCACATAGATCTCGGACCCGTCCGGCGTCATGGTGATGTCCCGCGTGGCGAGGCCTGTGTTCAGAATGCCCGGCGCGAAGGGGGTCGCTTCGGACCGCGGGAGGGGCAGGCCCAGGTAGGGCCCGGCTTCCGTCTGGCCCAGGAGCCCCGCCTGGAGGCAGGCAAGCAGGATGGTCACCTGAACCGTACGCAACGTCATGGCGACTCCGGGAAGGGGTTACAGGGTGCCACTTTCCCGGGCATGAAAGGTCCGCAACGGGGCCACCCGTGAGGAAACGGGGGCAGCCACCGGCCCCTGCCCTGCGAAGATGGTGCGCATCAGGCACCTGGGACCCGTCCATGCGATCCATTCCGCCACCCATCACCATCCCGGGCCCCCATGGCCCGATTCCGGCCCTGGCGCTCGGCGACTTCGCGGCTGCCAAGGCTGGGATCGTCCTCCAATACGGGCTCAGCGGCGCCATGGCCGTCCAGTGGCCGGAGGCGGAGCGCCTGGCCGCGGCCGGGTATGCCGTGCTGATTCCCGAGGCGCCCCACCACGGGCTCCGCGCGGACGGGTACCTCGCTCGCATGGCGAGCGCGACGGCGGCGGGGGCCCGGTCCCTCTTCCTTGATCTGGTGGCAGAGAGCTCGAAGGAAACGCCGTCCCTGGTGGACCACTTGGACCGATCCGGGGCCACCCGAATCGTGGTCGCTGGGATCTCCATGGGGGGGTTCACCGCCCTGGCAGCGCCCCGCCGGGCCCCCCGGGTGGACTCCGTGGTGGCCTTCCTGGCGGATCCCCGCTGGGACGATCGGCCGGAGTCGCCCCACCTCCGCCCGGAGGCCTGGGAGCACACGGCCCTCCTCGCGGTGGTGGCGGTCGGGGATGAGGTGGTGCCCCCGGGCCCGATGCAGCGGTTCATGCACGACCTCGCTTCCCGGTTCGGCTCCAGCCCCAGATTCAGCCTCCTGGAGTATCCGGGCGGCCACACCATGGACCCGGCCCATTGGGACGAGGCCTGGTCGCAGGTCATCCCCTGGCTCGATCAGCACCTGCGGTAATTCCCCACGGGGGCGCCGCAGGGCCCAGTCGCCTCAGCCTTGGGGTCCCGTGGCGGCCACCCCGGAGATGTCCAGCAGCCGCTCGCGCCGGGCCCGCAGGATCCGGTCGCGCACTTCCGCCGCATCCTCGAACTTCATCTGGGAGGCCAGCTCCTTCATGCGCTTTTCCAGCTTGGCGACCTCACGCTCGAAGTGCTTGTCCTCGAGGTAGAGCAGCGGTTCCTCGGCGGCCCGTTCCTCCTTGGTGACGTTGATGAACTCCCGGGCCAGGGCCTCGCCCATGACGTCGTCCAGGTTGCGCTTCACGGTCTCGGGCGTGATGCCGTGTTCGAGGTTGTGGGCCAGCTGCTTGTTGCGGCGCCGTTCGGTCTCCCCGATGGCCTGCTTCATGGAGCCTGTCATCACGTCGGCGTAGAGGATGGCCTTGCCGCTCACATGGCGCGCCGCGCGGCCAATGGTCTGGATGAGGCTGCGGGTGTTGCGGAGGAAGCCCTCCTTGTCCGCGTCCAGAATGGCCACCAGGCTCACCTCCGGCAGGTCAAGGCCCTCCCGCAACAGGTTGATGCCCACGAGCACGTCGAAGACACCGCGGCGCAGGTTCTTCAGCAGTTCCACCCGCTCCAGGGTGTCGATCTCGCTGTGCAGGTACTCGGCCTTGATGCCCAGCTCCTGATAATAGGCCGTGAGCTGCTCGGCCAGTTTCTTGGTGAGCACCGTCACCAGCACCCGCTCATCGCGGGCCACCACCTGGCGGATCTCCCCCAACAGGTCATCCACCTGGGTGCCCACGGGGCGCACCTCCACCATGGGGTCCACCAGCCCCGTGGGGCGCACCACCTGCTCCACGAAGGCGCCACCGCTCTGCTGCAATTCATAGTCGCCGGGGGTGGCGGAAACATAGACGACCTGTTTCACCCGGCTCTCGAATTCCTCGAATTTGAGCGGGCGGTTGTCGAGCGCTGAGGGCAGGCGGAAGCCATAGTCGACGAGTGTGGTTTTCCGGGAGCGGTCGCCGTTGTACATGCCATGAAGCTGGCCTGTGGCCACATGGCTCTCGTCCATGAAGACAATGAAATCCTCGGGGAAGTAGTCCAGCAACGTGTGGGGCGGCTGGCCAGGCTGACGGCCATCCAGGAAGCGGCTGTAGTTCTCGATGCCGCTGCAGACGCCCATCTCCTTCATCATCTCCACGTCGTAGATGACGCGCTGGTGGAGCCGCTGCAGCTCGACGATCTTGCCCTGGGCGCGGAACTCGTTCTCCCGTTCCTCCAACTCCAGCTTGATGTCGCGGATGGCCGCCTTCAGCTTCTCCTCCGGCGTCACGTAGTGGGTCTTGGGCCAGATCGTGAGCTCGTCCAGCTTCTCGATGACCACGCCGCGCAGGGGGTCGATCTTGGACAGTCGTTCCACCTCGTCGCCCCAGAGTTCGATGCGGTAGGCCACGTCTTCGTAGGCTGGATAGACCTCCACCACATCGCCCCGCACGCGGAAGATGCCCGGCTCGAAGCTGAGGTGGTTGCGCTGGTACTGGATGGCCACCAGGTCGCGGAGCAGCATGGCCCGGTCAATGGACTGGCCCTGCTTCAGCGCCACGGACAGGTTCAGGTACGAGCTGGGATCCCCCAGTCCGTAGATGCAGCTGACGGAGGCGATCACGATGGTGTCGCGGCGCTCCAGCAGGCAGCGGGTGGCGCTGAGGCGAAGCTTCTCCAGTTCCTCGTTGATCTGGGCATCCTTGTCGATGAACAGGTCCCGCTCGGGAACGTAGGCCTCGGGCTGGTAGTAGTCGTAGTAGCTGACGAAGTACTCGACGGCGTTCTCGGGGAAGAACTGCTTGAACTCGCTGAACAGCTGGGCAGCCAGGGTCTTGTTGGGCGCGAAAATGAGCGCGGGCCGCCCCGCCCGGGCGATGGTACTGGCCATGGTGTAGGTTTTGCCGGAGCCCGTCACCCCCAGCAGCGTCTGGCAACGGTCGCCCCGCTGCAGGCCCTCGACCAGCTGGGCGATGGCCTCGGGCTGGTCACCAGCGGGCTGATAGGGGGAGACGAGCTTGAAGGGGATCGCTTTGGCCATAGGAGGAACAGGAAAGCACAAAGACGCAGAGACGCGAAGGGAAAATTCGCTTTTCCTTCGCGTCTCTATGTCATTCAGGGGTCTGGCCCTGGGCTCAGACCTTCCGCAACACCAGGCACCCATTGGTGCCGCCGAAGCCGAAGCCATTGTTCATGGCGTATTCGGCGTCGAAGGTGCCCGCCACGTTGGGGGTGACGTCCAGGTCGCACTCAGGGTCCTGGTTGTCCACGTTGATGGTGGGCGGGATCTTGCCGGTCTTCACGGCCATGACGGCCACGATGGTCTCCAGGCCCCCGGCGGCGCCCAGCAGGTGTCCATGCATGGACTTGGAGCTGCTCACCTTGATCTTCTTCGCGTGGTCCCCGAAGACCTTCTGGATGGCCAGGCACTCCAGCTTGTCACCCACCGGGGTGCTGGTGCCGTGCATGTTCACGTAGCCCACCTGCTCGGGCGCGATGTCTGCATCCTTGATGGCCGCCCGCATGACGCGCTGACCGCCCTCGCCCTCGGGGGCCGGGGTGGTGATGTGGTTGGCATCACCGCTCATGCCGTAGCCAGCCACTTCGGCGTAGATTTTCGCGCCGCGGGCCTTCGCCAGCTCGTACTCCTCAAGGATCACGATGCCCGCGCCCTCGGCCATGACGAAGCCGTCGCGATCCACATCGAAGGGACGCGAGGCCCGCTTGGGCTCGTCATTGCGGGTGCTGAGGGCGCGCATGGCCGCGAAGCCGCCCACGCCCAACTGGTTCACCACGGAGTCACTGCCGCCGGCCATCATGCGATCCGCATAGCCAAAGGCGATGAGCCGGGCCGCGTCACCGATGGCGTGGGCGCCCGTGGCGCAGGCCGTGGCCACGGCGCTGTTGGGCCCCTGCAGCCCGTATTTGATGCTGGCCTGGCCGCTGGCCAGGTTGACGATGAGGCTGGGAATGAAGAAGGGGCTGGTGCGACGGGGACCGCGGTAGCCATTGGCTTCGTCCCAAATGGTGCTGAGGCCGCCGATGCCGCTGCCGATGTAGGTTCCGAACACCTCGCGCTCGGCCTTGGTTAGCTCGACCTGGTCGAAGCCCGCATCCACCCAGGCCTCGTGGGCCGCGCCCAGAGCGTAGTGGATGAAGATGTCCATCTTCTTCTGCTCCTTCTTGTCGATGAACAGATCCGGGTTGAAGCCCTTCACCTGGCCGGCGATCTTGCAGGCGAAATCGGTGACGTCGAAGCGGTCGATGGTGCTGATGCCGCTCCTGCCGGCCAGCAGGTTGTCCCAGGTCTCGGGCACGGTGAGGCCGCAGGGGTTGACGGTCCCCATGCCGGTGATGACGACGCGGCGGCGCTGGACAGTCCTGGTCATGGGTTCACCTCAGGTAGGCTCGGGAAAACAAACGTGCCGCAGGGCCATGAGGGGCGCTGCGGCACGTCACTAACGCGTAGGGATCAAGCCTTCGCGTGCTTCTCGATGTAGGAGATCGCATCGCCCACGGTGCGGATCTTCTCCTGCTCGCTCTCGGGGATCTCGAGGCTGAAGGCCTCCTCGATCGCCATGATGATCTCGACGGTGTCGAGACTGTCGGCGCCGAGATCGTCCACGAAGTGGCTGGATTCGGAAATGGAATCTTCGGGCTTGGCCAGCTGCTCGGCGATAATAGCAATGACCTTCTTGCGCACATCAGCCATCGGGGGCTCCTCCAAACGAACCTGGAAACCCTAACACACACCGGGCCGATTTTCCAAACCCTGGGTAAAGCTCCGGTCCCAAACCCTGCAGACCGGAGGGATTGCGCCCATCTGCCAGCCATGGAGGATGGAGTCATGCCCCGCCCCAGGACCCTTGAGGAACCCGAGCACGGCTGGCCCCTGGGCTGGAGCGCCAGCCTGCTGGAATTCCGCACCCACCTGGCCGTGGAGCGGGGCCTCTCCGGCCACACCACCGCCGGCTACCTGTCGGACCTGAACCACCTGGCGGCCTGGGCCTGCGAGCAGGAAACCCCCGCTGAGGCCCTCACCCGCGACCAGTTCTCGGCCTTTCTCGTCTCCCAGCAAGCCATGGGCAAGGCGCCCCGCAGCCTCGCCCGGATGAGTTCGAGCCTCCGCGCCTTCCTGGCCTTTCTCCGCCTGGAGGGCGGCGGCGGTGTGGGCCCAGAGGCCATCGTCAAACCGCCCCGGCCGCCAAGGATCCTGCCCCGCACCCTGGGAGAGAGCCAGATCGAGGCCCTGCTCAACGCCCCGGATACGACCATGCCCCTGGGCGTACGGGACCGGGCCTGGCTGGAGCTCCTCTACGCCTCGGGCCTACGAGTCTCCGAGCTGGCGGGGCTCCCCGCCCTGTCCGTGTTCCTGGACGAGGGCTTCCTGAAGGTGACGGGCAAGGGCCGCAAAGAACGGCTCATCCCCTTCGGCACCGGGGCCGAGCGCTGGATCCGGGCCTGGCTCCTCCTGCGGCCAGGGTTCAATCCCAGAGGCGGTGAACTGTTTGTGGGACAGCGGGGCGAGGGCCTCACCCGCCAGCACCTCTGGCGCCTGCTCAAGGGCTACGCGCGCACCGCCGGTCTCCGCGCCGCAGCCGTGAGCCCGCACGTGCTCCGACATGCGTTCGCGACCCACCTGCTGGATCACGGCGCCGACCTCCGGGCCGTCCAGGCCATGCTCGGCCACGCCGACATCAGCACGACCCAGATCTACACCCATGTCCACCAGGCGCGTCTCCGCGCCCTCTACGACCAGATGCACCCGCGCTCCGGCGGCTGAGAGCCTCTGCAGTCGAATTGCGAGGTGGACCCCGCCGGCGGGAATGGGTGATGATGGGCCAGGAGCCTGACACCCATGGCCGTGACCAAGACCCCCCGCAAGAAGCCCGTGAGCACCACCGAGAAGGCGGACGAAACCGTCCCCAAGGCCAAGGCCGCCCCGGCCAAAAAGGCCGCGGTCAAGAAAGCTGAACCCAAGGTCGTGGCGCCAGAGGTGGTCGAAATCAAGGCTGAGCCCAAGGCCAAGCCTGCCGCCAAGGCGTCTGCAAAAGCCAAGGCCACCAAGGCGGCACCCAAGGCCCCTGTAGCGCCGGCGGAGGCTGCCCAGCCCGCGACCGTGAAAGCGCCGGCCGCCCCCGCTCTGACGCCTCTGGCCCAGGCCATCCTGGCCGCGATCTGCGAAGGCCGGGCGGTCGAGTTCATCTTCGCGGATGCGGATGCCAACGCCCCCCGCACCTTCGAGCCCCGGCATCTCACCTACGATGCCCTCAGCCAGGCCTGGTACACCTGGGGCTGGGATCGCCGGTACAACGCCGAGCGCCACCACCGCGTGGACCTGCTGGCCGAAGTCAATGAGGTCGAGGGCGTGGGCCGTGCAGCCCAGGGGCCCTATGCCGAGGGCACTCCCGCCAACCAGATCGGCGGCTGGCTGGGCGGCGAACCCATCGCTGTGAAAGCCAGCCTGGCGAAGCAGTGGGTCTTCGCGGTGAAGCAGGCGCCCCCCGCCTTCCCGAACTTCAAGCTGGAGGATCAGGGTGATGGCCAGGCCATGATCACCTTCTCCGCCACGGATCTGCGGGCCATCGCGCGCTGGGTCATGCAGTTCGGCGATGGCATCCAGGTCTTGGAGCCGGCCCGGCTCGTGGATCGAATCAAGCAAGTGGGCGCTGTCTGGGCCGGCCGGGAGCGGCAGGCGCCTCTGCCCGCTGCTCCCAAGGCACCTTCCCGTCCGGACCCTGCGCCGGAGCAGCCCCGCCGCCACGAAGCCCGGCCTCACCGCGAGGCCCGACCGGAACGGGAAGCCCGTCCCGAGCGGGACGAGCCCTCCAAGGGCAAGCCAGGCAAGGTGGAAGTCATCCGCTTCGACCGGCTCTGAACGATCAGGAGCCTTCGAGCCACCATCCCCGGCGGCCGGGCACATAGCCGTAGGTCTGGCCGAGCATGTTGAATCCGATGCCACGGAGGCGCCGGTCCCGAACCAGGTAGGCCACGCCGTAGGTCAGCTGGAGCACCGGCCGGTCGTTCTGGATGCCCTCGTTGATCCGCAGGTAGATGTTCCGGCGCCGGACCGGGTCCAGCTCATGCCGCCCCTGCTCGAACAGGCGATCCATCACCGGGTTCCGGTAGCCCGTGACGTTGCTGCCACTGGCAATGCCATCCGAGGAGAACAGCGGGCTTTCATTGTCCGGATCGAGGCCGGTGTTCCAGGCGTAATCCCAGATGTCCCCCACGCCCTTGGTGGACATGATGAACGGCTCGTCGACCGGGGTGCGTCGCAGGTCGATCTCCACCCCGACCTTGCGGAGAGCCTCACAGAAGGCATCGGCGTGGTCCCGTCCGGAATAGCCCCAGGCGGCGAACATGACCAGGTGGAGCCGGCGTCCCCTGGCATCGAGACGGACCCCGTCCGGGCCCAGCCTCCAGCCGGCCTGTTCCAGCATGGCCCCCGCCCGTTCCGCCCGGGGGAGCGGCGCCACTGCCTGATCGAAAGCCCAGCTCTGGGGCGGCCAGAGGCTCGACGCCAGCCGCTCGGCCCGGAGCCTCCGCTGCCCCTTGAGGAACTCCCAGGGCAGGGCTTCCGCGAGCGCCCGCCGCAGCCGCACGTCGCCCAGGAGGCTCCGTTCGGGATTGCAGTTGAACCAGAAGGTATTGAACGAGGCCAGTGGTGTGGATTGAGCGATGAGGCTTCCATCCCCAAAAGCGCCTCGCCGCAGCAGGTAGTGGCGGAACCAGTCGAGCTCGCCGAAGTGGTACTCCCTCGCCCGGAGTTGCCGTCCGTACTCGGCCTTGTCCTGGGGCTGGACCCGGAAGCGGAAAGCGCTCCAGCGGCCAGGGTGCGAGCCGCGGTAGCCGTCCCACAGGTGAAGCTGGATGTCGGTCGCGTGAGCCCCGGGCTGAACCCGATAGGGCCCTGATCCGATGGGTGCATGGTTCAGCGGATGCTTCAGATCTCCAGCGCCTGGGCCATAGTGCCGCCGGGGAACAGGCTGGAAGTTGTAGAGGTCCGACAGGAGGGAGGCGCGGGGGGTCTTCAGGCGAATCCTTACTCGGAGGGGCCCCTCGGCCACCAGGCTGTCCAGGGTGCGCACGCCGACCAGGTCGTTGATCTTCCGCACCTGGGGCAGCGACAGCAAGCGCCAGGTCGCCACCACATCCTCGGCCTCGATGGGCGTGCCATCCTGCCAAGTCAGACCAGGACGGAGTTTCAGCAGGATGTTGCATCCGTCTTTCGAGATTTCCCAGCCTTCAAGCAGCTGGGGGACGAACTCGCCGCGCTCATCCAGCGCCACCAGCCGGTCGAAGACCAGGTCCACGACCTGGACCTCGACCTCCCGCGACAGCAGCAGGGGGTTCAAGCTCATGACTGGCTTGTCGAGCGCCACGGAGATCGGCTGGGCTCCCAGAGAGAGCGCCGTGAAGAGGCAGGCCAGCAGGGCGCGCCTCATGAAGCCGCCTCCAGATTCCAGGCGCGCCGCCCTGGCCAGAAGCCGTAGCTCTGGCCGAGGGGGTTGAAGGTCACCCTGCGGAGGCGCCGGTGCACCAGCACCCGGTTCTGCGTGTAGGTGGTCGGGATCACGGGCTTGTCCCGATAGATGATTTCCGCGATCCGATGGTAGATCCGCTTCCGGGCCTCGAAGTCCAGCGTGTGGCGCCCCTCGTCGAACAGGCGGTCCATCTCCGGATTCAGGTAGGCGCTGACGTTGGCCTTGGTCCGATAGCCTTCGGAGGTGAAGAGCGGGCTGTCCACATCCGGATCCAGGGCCAGGCTCCAGGCGTAGGACCACAGGTCCCCCTCATGGTCCATGGCCTTGCGGATCAGGCTGGCGAAATCAAGGTAGCGGACCTCGATCTCCATGCCGATGCGCGCGGCCTGCTGAGCCAGGAGGTTCGCCGGGGCCCTGGGGTCCCGCGGCTCCGGCTCGTAGATCACCAGGTGCAGGCGCCGTCCTCGGGCATCCCTCCTCACTCCGTCGGGGCCCGGCCTCCAGCCGGCCGCATCCAGCAAGCTCGCAGCCCGCTCGACCTGGGGAAGCGGCCGAGGCTGGGGGTCGAAGGCCCAGCTCTCCGGTGGCCAGAAGCTGCTGGCGATGCGAGTCGGGAAGAACCGCCGGGCCCGCGCCTGGTCCTTCCATGGCACCAGTTCACCGATGACCTGTCGGAGCTTCAGATCCCCCAGAAGGCTGCGCCTGGGGTCGCAGTTCAGGAAGTAGGCGCCGAAGGAGGCCTGGGGCACGGAGAGAGGCGTCACCAGCCCCTCTCCAATGGCTCCCTTCTTGACAAGGTAGTAGCGCAGGGCATTCGCGACGGAATAGTGGATCCGCTCCTGACGCATGTCCTGGATGAGGGGAGTCTTCGCACCCGTCATGTCCAGGAACTCGAAACCGGGAGCCACCCCGGGATGCGGCCCCCGGTAACCGGGCCAGCGTTCCAGGACCGCATGCTTGGTGGTGGCCTGGCCCACCACCCGGTACGGGCCTGAGCCCACGGGGGTGAAGTTCACCTTGTCCAGCCGGGGATTGGGCCCCACCTGGTAGTGGCGCCGGGGCACCGGAATGAGGTTGTAGAGGTCCGACATCAGGGTGCCCCGTGGCCGCTTCAGCCGGATGCGCACGGTCAGGGGCCCCTCGGCGACCAGGCTGTCGAGGCTGGTCACACCCGCCACCGTGTCCGCCACCTGGCGGACCCTGGGCAATCGGAGAGCCTTCCAGGTATGGACCACATCCTCAGCCTGGATGGGAGCCCCGTCTTGCCAGGTCAGGCCGGGGCGCAGCTTCAGGACCACCTCCCGGCCCCCCTTCAGGATCGTCCACGACTCCAGCAGTTCCGGGATGAACTGGCCCTGGGCGTCCATGGTCACCAACCGGTCGAAAACCAGGTCCACGACCTCGGTGTCCGTGTCCTGGGTGATCAGCAGGGGGTTCAGGGTGGTCCACTCGCTCACGGCCACGCGGATGGGGTCTCCCGCCGAGAGACTGGAACAGAGGCAGATCACCAGGACGAGAAGGCGCCGTTGCATGGTGATTGTTTCATCGGTAGGCCCCCGCAAATCCTGAGAACGAGCCCTACCGTCCCTCGGCCCTGAGGGCTGCCTCCGCCAGCTCCACCAGAGCCTCAGCCATGCTCTGCCCCTCCCTGGGGGGATTTTCCACCAGCGTCCCCGCCAGGCGCTGGACGCCCCCGGGCTGGGTCGCGAACAGGTAGAAGGTCGGCACCCGATGGACCGCCTGCGGCTCCAGGCCCTTCGGCCAGGCCGCGGGCTTCAGCGTCTTGTCCCGGCCCACCCCCAGGTAGCGCACCTCGATGAAGGGATTGGGATCCATCTCCAGGGCCAGCAGGTACGGCAGATGATACTGGCTGTCGGCGCACCAGGATCCGAACACCACCACCAGCGTGAGCGGCTGCCGGATGGCTGCCCAACGCGCCCGCAGGCCGGCATTCACCTTCACCTTGGCCAGGTTGTCGCGGAAGGCCGTGCCATGAGCCAGGATGGCCGGGGCCGTGACCTCGCCAAGCAGCATTCCCTTGGATTCAGGGGGGATGGTGGCCGCCGGCTGGGCCAGCAGGGCGGGGACGGCCAGGACCGCGACGGCAGGTTTCATGGTGGACTCCGGAACCAAGTCTACTGGGGTGCATAAACTTGACTCATTCGATCAGGAATACTAGCCTGGGGATCTGGAGACTCCTTCGTGAAGATCTCGGCCCGAGGCAGGTACAGCATGCAGGCCCTGTTCGACCTGGCCCACCACAGCCACGGCCAGCCGGTGCCCCTCCATGTGATCGCCGAACGCCAGAAGCTCTCCCTGCCCTTCCTCGAGCAGATCTTCAACAAGCTCAAGAAAGCCGGCGTGGTGGCCAGCGTGCGCGGGCCCAAGGGCGGCTACATCCTCACGCGGCCCTGCAACCAGGTGAGCGTGGGCGAGGTCCTCCGCCTCACGGACAGCAGCTTCTACGCCGCCGCCAAGGAAGATCCCAAGACCGCCAACAGGACCTTGCTGGCCGACGAACGCATGAGCAGGTTGTTGTGGAACCGGCTGAACGACCACATCTCCGCCTTCATGGAGAAGGTCACCTTCGCCGACCTCTGCTCCGAGACCTCCAGCAACACCTGCCCCGACTGCACCTGTCCCGAGTATGTGAAGGACGTCCAGGGTCAGATCGTGCGGGGTGAGCGCAAAGCCTGCGGAGTGATGTGAGCAATCCCTGCGCCCTTCCCAGCTTGGCCCTGCCCCCCACTGAAGCGGATCTCAAGACCCTGCCCCGCCTGGAGAAGAAGCTGGCCCGCCGCCTGGGCGAGACGAATGCGGCCTACAAGCTCATCGAGGATGGCGATCGCATCCTGGTGGCCGTGAGCGGCGGCAAGGATTCCTGGGCCCTCCTCGACGTGCTGGAGCGCCTGCGCAAGCGGGCGCCCGTGACCTTCGCCGTCGAAGCCGTCACCGTGGATCCCGGCTTCCCCCAATTCAATCCCGATCCCATTGCCGAAGTGTGTGAGCGGATCGGTGTGCCCCACCATGTCATCCCCGCCCCCATCGACAAGATGGTTCGCGCCAAGCCCGAGGAGCTGCCGTGCATCATCTGCTCGCGGTTGCGCCGGGGCGTGCTCTATTCCTTCGCCAAGCAGCATGGTTATTCGAAGATCGCCCTGGGCCATCACCTCGACGATCTCATCGAGACCCTGCTCATCAACCTGTTCTTCGAAGGGCGCCTCAGCACCATGCCCTTGCGCCTCGTGAGCGACGACGGCGCCAACACGGTGATCCGCCCCCTGGGCACCTGCGAGGAGAAGGACCTGCAACGCTACGCCTGGCTGCGCGGCTTTCCCATCGTGCCCTGTGGCTGTCCCCTCTGCGGCTGCTCCAGCCTGGAGAGCCGCCGCAAGCAGGTGAAGGAGCTCATCGCCGCCATGGAAACGAGCATCCCCCGCCTCAAGGCCTCCATGCTCGGCGCCATGGGCAATGTGAAGCTGAGCCACCTGCTCGATCTGAATCTCGGCGCCCTGCATGCCAAGGGCGTGGATGAGGCGGTGGAGCGACTTGGCTAGGAAACGCTCAGCCACAGTCCCTTGAGGTAGAACCCCTCCGGATGGTTGAGCGCGTAGGGGTGATCCGCGGGCTGCCCGAGGTGGGCCAGCACCCGGGCCTCCCGGCCAGCCTCCAGCAGGGCCGTCCACACGGCCTCCTGAAACCGGGTGCGATCCAGGTGCTGGCTGCAGGAGAAGCACCAGAGCATGCCGCCGGGGGCGGTGGCGCGGGCGCCCAGACGGAAGACGTCCTTGTAGGCCTTGAAGGCCTTGTCCACGTCCTTGCGCTGCTTGGCGAAGGCCGGCGGATCCACGATGACGCGGTTCCAGCCGAAGGGTTCCAGCTGGCGCATGAGCTCAAAGGCATCGCCTTCCATGCGCAGGTGCATCGCGGGATCCAGCCCATTGGCGGCCCAGTCGCGCTCGGCCTGATCCAGGGCCGGAGCGCTGATGTCGAGGGTGGCCACTTCCGCCGCGCCACCCAGGCCGGCATGGATGCTGAAACCGCCGGTGTAGCCGAAGGCGTTGAGCACGCGCTTGTCCTTCGACACGCGGCCCAGCTGCATTCGGTGCTCCCGCTGATCCAGGAAGAAGCCTGTCTTCTGGCCCCGCAGCAGGTCCACGGTGAGCTTCGCTCCGCCTTCACGCACGGTCACCGGGCCCGCGAGGCTGCCCTTGAGCAGCCGGTTCACGGGGTCCAGGCCCTCTTCCCGGCGGCCGGACTGGCTGCGCTCCACGAAGGCCGTGATGCCCTCGCGCTTGCCGAGCTCGAAAAGGATGGGCCACCAGGTCTCCCGCAGGAGTTCCAGGCCCGCCGTGCCCACCTGCAGGACCAGAGCCGAGGCATAGCGGTCCACCACCAGGCCCGGCAGGCCGTCGCCCTCGCCGAAGATCCAGCGGCAGCCGCCTTCGGGATCCCAAAGGCCCAGTTCCTTCCGCAGGGCCAGGGCCGACTCGAAGCGGTCCCGGAAGAAGGCCTCATCCAGCGGCGCATCCTCGAAACGGAAGATCCGCGCGGCCAGGGGATTCGTCGGGCTGGCCGTGCCGATGCCGAGGACGCAGCCGGAATCGTCCGCCAGCCTCACCAGGGCTGCATCCGCGGGCTTGGCCATGGCCCCCGAGAACACCCAGGGATGGCGCTTGGAGATCAGGGCCTCCTTGCCGGGTTTCAGACGGAGCAGGGGATAGGGCCAGCGTGGGGTGGTCATGGATCCAGGGTAGCTTGTTACCCTGGGACCATGCGTGGTGCCGCCTTTTTCTCCCTGCTGCTCTCCCTCGCCCTCCAGGCGGCCCCGCCCGTGCTTATGCTCAGCGCCGACGGCCTGGGTGCGGACCAGTTCACCCCCCGCACGATGCCGAAACTCTGGGCCCTGTCCGAGCAAGGGCGCCGCGGCCAGGGCCTGCCCCCCTTCCCCGCCACCACCTTCAACGGCCACGTGACCATGGCCACGGGCTGTTGGCCGGAGCACCACGGTGTGGTGGCCAATGGCTACGTGGACCCCGGCACGAAGGTCCTGGTGCCGGTCGCCTCACGGGTGGAGGACCTGCAGCGCGAACCCCTCTGGGCCGCGGCCACCCGCAACGGCATCCGCACCGCCGTCTTCCAGTGGGTGGGCGCCACCGGCCCATGGGAGGGCGTGAGCCCCTGGCGCCTGGAAGTCTTCCGCCTGGGGCGGCCCGATTCGGAGGCCTTGGCCTTCAGCGAGGCCGCCCTGAAAGAGGGCGCTGGCCTGGTCATGACCTACCTCTCCGGCACCGACGAAGAGGGCCACGTGAAGGGCCCCCGCAGCACCGAGACCACCACCAAGCTGAAGCAGATGGACGACGAGTTGGCGCCCTGGCTCCAGCGCCTGCTGGCCACCCATCCAGGGTTGCGGGTGGTCATTGCCGCAGACCACGGCATGGCGCCCATGCACCGCCGCATCCACCTGCCCAGCCTGCTGGATGGCATCCGCTGCGACCTCCTGACCCACGGCGGCAGCGCCTATGTCTATCTGCAGCGGCCCCAGGACGCGGAACAGGCCCTGACGCGCCTCCGCCGGGCGGGGCTGAGGGCCTGGAAGCGGGATGAGGTACCGGCCAGGTTCCACCTGGGAGGCAACGGGCGGGTCGGCGATCTTGTGGTCCTCGCCCGGGAGGGCCAGTGGCTCTCCCGGGCCCGTTCCAGCCGCGAGGAAGCCGAGGAGCGCTACGGCCGCTGCGGCGCCCACGCCTACACAGCCGACACCAAGGCCATGCGCACCTGGCTGGTGGTGCTGGGCGCCGGACAAGGGACTCTGGGACCTGTGGCCCTCTGGGACCTGGCCCCCACCGTGGCCCATTGGCTGGACATCCGGTGGATCAAACCTCCGGACGGGCAGGTGATTTCAACCATTTCACATTAATCACCTCGGTTTTATCACCCGATGAGCCCTTGAGTCGCCTTGGGGGCAACATGGGCTTTTTGGACCGCATGAGCTTCAAGAGCAAGCTGGCGGCCCTCCTGGCGCTACCCCTGCTCGGCTTTGCCTTCTACAGCCTGCGGGACACGTTCCAGCAGGCGGCCAAGGCCTCCGCCATGGCCCGACTCGACCAGTTGGCCATCCTGGCCACCAAGATCAGTCCCCTCGTCCACGAACTCCAGAAGGAGCGGGGCTCCACGGCATTGTACCTGGGCAGCCGGGGCACGAAATTCGCTGACCAGGTGACGGCCCAGCGGAAAGCCACCGACCTGCGGCGCCTTGAGCTGGAATCTTTTCTCAACGGCTTTGACGTCGGGGTCCAGGGAGAGGGTTTCCAGGCCAAGGTCGCCGAGGCGCGCCGGGACCTGGAACCGCTCGAAAATCGCAGGCAGGCGGCCTCGGCGCTTACGATGTCGGTCCAGGAGCACCTGGCCTATTACACCGGCCTGATCAGCAAATGGCTGGCGGTCACCGGCCAGATCCCCGCCCTCAGCCAGGACGTCGGCATCGCCAACATGGGGCAGGCCTACGTGAACCTCATGCAGGGGAAAGAAAAGGCCGGGGTCGAGCGGGCCACCCTGAGCAATGTCCTGGCTGCAGGCAAGTTCGAGGAAGGCCTGTTCAGGCGATTCGCGACGCTTGGAGCAGCCCAGGACGTCTATTTCGCCAACTTCATGGCATCGGCTACGCCCCAGCCAGCAGCGCCTGTTCCAGGAAAAACTGGGGAGTGCCGCCGCGACCGAGGTGAGCCGCATCAGGGGGATCGCCTTCGACCGGGCGGCGGTGGGAGGATTCGGCGTGGACCCCGGCCTCTGGTTCCAGGTGGCCACCGAGCGCATCAACGCCCTCAAAGAGGTGGATGACCAGATGGCCTCGGATCTGTCGGGGCTCTCCAGAAAGCTCGAAGCCCAGGCCCGGCAGGCCCTTTGGAATTCGGCCATCATTACCCTGACCGTCTGGGCCCTCACCCTCATCTCCGTCGTCGTGGTCAGCCGGAAAACCGCCATGGCCCTGCGGGGCCTGGCCTCCAGCATGGAGGACATCGCCGCGGGCGAGGCCGATCTGACCCGCCGGATCCAGACTGACAGCCAGGATGAATTGGGGCGCGTGGCGGCCGGCTACAACGCGTTTGCAGAGAAACTGGCCCTGTTCGTCGGGCGCATTCTGAACTCCTCTCAATCCATCGCCGAGGCCTCCACCAACCTCGCGAAAGGCAATGAGGGCCTGGCCACCCGTACCGAAGAACAGGCGGCCAGCCTGGAGGAGACCGCCGCCAGCCTCGAGCAGCTCACCGCCACCGTCAAGCAGACTGCGGCGGCGGCCAAGACCTCAAACCGCCAGGCCCTGCAAGCCCGGGACCTGACCCAGGAGGGTGGCGAAATGGTGGAGCGGCTGGTTCAGGCCATGGACACCCTGCGCAAGGATTCCGAGCGGATCGCCGAGATCACCGGCCTCGTGGATGACATCGCCTTCCAGACCAACCTCCTCGCCTTGAACGCCGCCGTCGAGGCAGCTCGTGCGGGCGAGCAGGGCCGCGGGTTCGCCGTGGTGGCCACCGAGGTGAGGAATCTTGCCAAGCGAAGCAGCGACGCCTCGAGGGAGATCCGCGGGCTCGTCCAGGCGGGCCTGGCCAGGGCCCAGGAAGGGGCCACCCTGGCAGGCACCGTCGGATCCAAGATGGTCGAGGTGACGGCCGGGGTGCGGAAAGTGACGGACCTGCTGGAGGAGATCGCCTTGGCGGCCCAGGAACAGAGCACCAGCCTGGAGCAGGTGAACCTGGCCGTGACCCAGATGGACACGGTCACTCAGCAGAACGCCGCCCTCGTGGCGGCGGCCGACGAGACATCCCGATCCCTGGATGAGCAGGCCCAGAGCCTCCTGGAAGAGGTGTCTCGCTTCAAGATCCGCTAGGAAGTCCGGTCTCGCCAGGCTGCGGCCCCGGTGCTACCGGATCAGGGCCAACAGCACCTGGGCCAGGACGATCTTCAGGATCGTGGCAAGCGGGTAGACCGTGGCGAAGCCCACGTTGGGCAGGTCGTTGCCGGTATGGTGGTTGGCGTAACCCAGCACCACGGGTTGGGTGTGGGTTCCGGCCAGGATGCCGAACATAATGTTCAGGGGGATGCCGAAGAGCTTGTGCCCCAGCAGCATGGTGAGGGAATCGGCCGCGAGGCAGACCAGGAAGGCCGCGCCCAGGAAGAGCGGCAGCACCGAGACGTTCTGGGAGACGATGGCCCGGAAGCCCTCACCCGAGATGACGCCGATGCCCGCCGCGAACAGCACCAGGCCGAACTGGCGGATGGTGTGGTTGGCGCTGTAGGGGAAGTTCACGACCAGGGGCCCGATGCGGTGAAACCGCCCCAGGACCAGCGCCACGGCCAGAGGCCCGCCCGCGAAGCCCAGCTTGAAGATGATGCCGTGGCTCAGGGGAATGGGCACTTGGCCCAGGGCCAGGCCCGCAGCCAGCCCCATGGCGAAGGTGAGGAAGCTCACCTCGCTGAGCTCGCGATAGCTGTCACCGAAGAACTCCTCGATGGCCTCGATGTTGTCCCGCCGCGTGGTGACGCGCACGCGATCGCCCAGTTCCAGCACCGTGTCGCCATCGGGAACGAACCAGAGATCGCCCCGCCGCACCCGCGTGATGATGGCCGCGTGCTTGTTGATGAGGTCCAGCTTGCCCAGGGGGACGCCCACCACCTCCCGGCTGGACACGAAGACCCGCGTGGCGTCGAGGGCGCTCTGGTCGCGATCCAGCTCCACGTGGCTGCGCTGGCCAATGAGGGCCTCGACCTTGGCCAGATCTTCTGGAGACCCCACCACCGTGACGAGGTCGTCCAGCTGCAGGCGGAAATCCGGCCCGGGAATCAGCAGCTCCGCCTTGCGCAGCACGCGTCCGAAGACCACGTGCAGGCCCTGGGGCGCCCGGATGTCCCGCTTGGTCATGGCTACCGCCTCGGGCTGGGTCACCCGCAGGGTCCAGACTTCCAGCTTCTGATGGCCGGTCTGGTAATCCTTCAGGCCGTCGGCCTCCTCCCGCAGGTTCACCCGGAAGACCTTCGCGCTGACCAGGATGACCAGCATGGGGACCAGCACGCCGATGGGATAGGCGATGGCCGAGGCCACGGTGGGCTGGGCCAACTCCACCGGGCCGACACCGGTCATGGTCTTCACCCGTTCGATAACGCCGGCCAAGGCCGGCATGTTGGTGAAGCTGCCGGTGAGCAGGCCCGCGGCGTAGCGGGCGTTGAAGCCCATGGCCTTGGCCAGCACCACCACGAAGGCGGTGGAGGTCAGCATCACAAGCAGTACCACCGCGTTCTTCTTCATGCCCTCGCGGCTGAAGGCCGCCCAGAAGCTGTGGGAGATGGACAGGCCCATGGCATAGACGAACACCGCCAGCCCCAGCTCGTAGACCAGCTTCATCTCCTTGGAGATGTCCTTCTTGAGGACCGGATCCAGGCCCGGCGCCATCACCAGGGCGCCCAGGGCGATGCCTGCGAAGAGAATGCTGGCGATGCCGAAGGAGGCTCCGGCCACACGGATCTTGCTGATGGGATAGCCCAGCGCCACCACGGCGAACAGCATGAGGAGGGGGTTGTGCGCGAAGAAAAAGAGGACCTGCTCGATCATGCCTGCTCCGCATCGGGGCCGGCGCCCCGGGGGTTCATGTCAACCGCTTGAGGGCCGACGCCAGGGCCTCCACGTCGCCGGGTTGGGCATCCGGGAGCATCGAAACGCGGAGGACCGAGCGCGCGTCCTCCAGACTATAGCCCAAGGTCGTGATGGCATGGCTGGGCTTCACCGAACCGCTGTGGCAGGCGCTGCCCGTGCTGACGGCGAAACCCGCCAGATCCAGGGAGGCGTGCAGGGCCTCGCCGTTCCTGCCTTTGAACAGGATGCAGCTGGTGTTGGGCAGGCGCGGAGATCCCTGGCCGATGACCTCAAGGTTGCGTCCCCAGGAGGTGATCTCCGTCTCGAAGGCGTCCCTCAGGGGGGCCAGCGCTGCGTTCATCTCCCGGCGCTCCGCCAGGTGACGGGCGGCCGCGGCCAGGCCCAGAATGGCCGGCAGGTCCTCCGTGCCGCCACGCCGCCGGCGCTCCTGCGGCCCTTCCATCACGATTTCCCAGGGCAGGCCCGGCCGCATCCACAGCAGGGCGGCTCCCCGGGGGCCACCCATCTTGTGGCCGCTGAATACCGCGGCGTCGCAGTCGGCGAGCTCCACCGGCACCTTGCCCCAGGCCTGGCAGCAGTCCTTGATGCGCACGGCGTCGAGCGCGGCGGGCATGGCGTAGAGGAGGCCCGTCTCGTTGTTGGCCGCCATTTGCACCACGGTGGCGCCATCCGGCGGAAGCTCCGGCAGCCAGGCCAGCCGCGACCAGTCGCGCAGGGGGTTCAGGCAGGCGCTGTGCTCGCCCGGGAACACGGCCGCTGGGCGGTCTCCCAGGGCCGGATGCAGGCCGCGGATGAGCAGGTGCAGAGCCTCCGTGGCGCTGGCGCAGAAGACCAGCTCTCCCGGCACCACGCCCAGGGAGGCCGCCAGCTCCCGCCGGGCCTCCTCGATGCGGAACCGCGCCCGCTGGCCCTCCCGGTGGGTGCTGGTGGGATTGGCCCAGTCCTCGGCCATGGCCCGCCGCACCGCCTCCACCGCCTCCGGATGGGGCGGCGCGCTGGCGTTGGCGTCGAAGTAGAGGCGCGGCATGGGACCAATGTACCCTGAGGCCATGGCCAAAACCCTGGAAGGCAAGCTCGTCGTCGCCATCTCCTCCCGCGCCCTCTTCGACTTCGAGGAGGAGAACCGGGTCTTTGAAGAGGCCGATGACCGGGCCTACATGGACCTCCAGTTGTCGCGCCTGGATGTGCCCGCCAAGCCTGGCGTGGCCTATCCCCTCGTGAAGAAGCTGCTGGCCTTCAACACCGGGACCGACACCCGCGTGGCCGTGGTGATCCTCTCCCGCAACGATCCCGTGAGCGGCCTGCGGGTCTTCCGCAGTGCCCAGGAGGCGAAGCTGCAGTTGGAGCGCGGGGTCTTCACCCGGGGCCGGAACCCCTATCCCTACCTCACCTCCCTGGGGGCGAACCTGTTCCTCTCGGCAAAGGAGGAGGATGTTCGGGCTGCCCTCAAGGCCGGCTTCGCCGCTGCCCGGGTCTACCCGGACAGCGCCATGGCGGCGGACCGCCACCCCGATGAGATCCGCATTGCCTTCGACGGCGATGCCGTCCTGTTCAGTGACGAGGCCGAGCGGGTCTATGCCGAAGGCGGCCTGGCGGCCTTCCAGGCCCATGAGATCGAGCGGGCCGCCGTCCCCCTGCCCCCGGGGCCCTTCAAGCCCCTGCTGGAAGCCCTGCGTCCCCTGCAAGACATGGCCGTGGGCGCGCCCATGCGCGTGCGCACGGCCTTGGTCACCGCCCGCAGCGCTCCAGCCCACGAACGTGCCATCCGCACCCTCATGGCCTGGAACATCCAGGTGGACGAGGCCATGTTCCTGGGTGGTCTGGAGAAGGCCGACTTCCTGAGGGAATTCGAGCCCGACTTCTTCTTCGACGACCAGACCGGCTACTGCGATACCGCCTCCCGCGTGGGCCCCACGGGGCATGTGGTGAGCGGCGTGAAGAACGAGCCGCAGGAGCCTTGACGGTTTGTCTGGCGTGAACCGGATCAACGGACCGGACTGGTAGACTGCCCCGTCTGGAGGAGCCATGTCCCGCAAGCTGGTGGAGTGCGTGCCCAACATCTCGGAAGGTCGAGATGCCGCGAAGATCAAGCAGGTGACGGATGCCATCGCCGCCGTGCCCGGGGTCACGATCCTGGATGTGGATCCCGGCGCCGATACCAACCGCACCGTCATCACCTTCGTGGGCGAGCCCGAAGCCGTGCTGGAAGGCGCCTTCGTCTGCATCCGGGAAGCGGCGAAGGTCATCGACATGCGCCAGCAGCAAGGGGCCCACCCGCGCATGGGCGCCACGGACGTGACCCCCTTTGTCCCCGTGGAGGGCGTGTCCATGGAGGACTGCGCAGAGCTGGCGCGCCGCCTGGGCCAGCGCGTGGCCGCTGAGCTGGCCATCCCCGTCTACCTCTACGAAGCCGCCGCCTCGCGGCCTGAGCGCCGCAACCTGGCCGAGGTGCGCCGGGGCGAGTACGAGGGCCTGGAGAAGAAGCTCCAGAATCCCCAGTGGCAGCCCGATTTCGCCGCGCCCTACAACGCGGTGGCCGGAGCCTGCATCATCGGCGCCCGGGAATTCCTGGTGGCCTACAACGTGACGCTCAACTCAGGCAGCAAGGACCACGCCACGGACATCGCCTTCGAGCTGCGCGAGAAGGGCCGCGTGGCCCGCCGCGGGCGCGTGAAGCCCTACTACCAGACGGGTGAATTGATCTTCTACGCCGAGGGCAGCTTCCCCTGCGGCAACTGCGACTTCACCGGCGCCACCTTCCAGGAGACCGAGGACCACTGCGCGAAGGCCCACGGCTACGACCTGTCCGCGCTCTTCCGCCTCAACGACGCGGATCCCGCCAACCCCGTGGGCCAGAAGGTTCGCCGCCGGGGCATCTTCAGCCATTGCAAGGCCATCGGATGGTATGTGGATGCCTACCGGCGCGCCCAGATCAGCATCAACCTCACGGACTACAAGCTGACCGCGCCGCACACCGTGCTGGAGGAAGCCCGCAGCCTGGCAGCCGAGCGCGGTCTCGTGGTCACGGGCAGCGAGATCGTCGGCCTGGTGCCCTTCCAGTGCCTGCTGGCCTCGGGCCGGCACTACCTGAAGGCCATGGGCAAGTCCACGGGCGTGCCCACCTCGGACATCCTTCAGACCGCGGTCTTCTCCATGGGCCTCGACGATGTGGCGCCCTTCGAGGTGGAGAAGAAGGTGCTGGGCCTGCCCACCCACGATCCCAAGGCGCTCGTCTCCATGCAGGTCCACGCCTTCACGGATGAGGTCAGCCGCGACACCCCGGCCCCCGGCGGTGGCTCCATTGCGGCCCTGGCGGGCAGCCTGGGCGCGGCCCTGGCCAGCATGGTGGCCAACTTGGCCCAGGGTGGGGCCGATACCGAGAAGGATGCCAAGCTCATCGCCGTGGCGGAAAAGGCACAGAGCCTCAAGGACCGCCTCATGGTGGCCGTGGATGCCGACACCAATGCCTTCAACGCCTTCATGGACGCCCGCCGCCTGCCGGACATCACGCCCGACCAGAAGGCCGCCCGCCAGGCCGCCATGCAGGCAGGCCTGAAGGTGGCGATTGAGGTGCCTCTGGACACCGCCAAGGCCAGCTACGCCGCCTTGGAACTGGCTGGAGAAGCCTCAAAGCTGGGCAAGGTGGCCTCCATCACCGACGCGGCCGTGGGTGCCCAGATGGCCTTCGCGGGGGTTCGCGGCGGCATCTGGAACGTGGTCATCAACCTCAAGGACATCACCGACGCGGCCTATGTGGCCGACATGCAGGCTCAGTGCGCCGAGCTGTTGACCCAGGCAGCGGCCAAGCTCGCCGAAGTGACGGCCTACATCGACCAGAAGCTGCTGGATCGGCTAAACAAGGCGAAGAAATAGCGCCTACTCCGCCATCCAGAAGAACAAGGCGGTCATGCGCTTGGTCGTGAGGTCATGGCCGCAATAACCCGTGGCCGAGTGCACCAGGTCGGCCCGGTAGAGCAGCAGGCGGTTGAATGCGTTGGGAATCGACAGTTCTGGGTGCCAGGCCTGCAGTGGCAGCCCCGTCACGCCCAGGGCCTCCCGCAGATTCGCATGGGGGGGCGGGCAGACGTTCCCGCTGAGGGTGCCGTTGGGATAACGGAGGCGATAGAAGGTGGTGCCCGCAGCCGCTGGTGCCTTTGGCGTGAGGTAGATGACAGCGGCATAACGGCACAGCTTTCGCGAGTCTGTGTGCGGCCGCGGGCCGGATTCCCTGGCTCCAACCACCTGCACCACGTTGTGGTTGAGAAAGGCCCCATCCGGTGCCGTCTCCGTCCATAGGCGCCTGGCGCCGGTCAGTTCTCGCACCCTGGCCTCCACCAGTTCTAGCTCAGCAGGAGTCAGGGCGTTCCGCGACCGCATTCCAGGCCAAGTCTCCCGGGTATGTGGAAAACCCAGTTCCCACTCTTTCAACTGGCGAAACCTGGCCGCCAAGGCCTCCGCGTCAGGCAGGATCCCATCCACGACCCAGAAATCTCGCCCTTCCTGGGGCTTTCGGTAGGGCAGTGAGGGCAGTTGCCGGTGGGCAGGAGGGACCATGCAATCACTCTATGAGGGTGGATCAGCCAAGGACAGACCCCGCAAAAGGGGGCCGATGGCCCCCTTCAGCTCGCTGAGCACAGGCCCTATTCGTAGATTCCGGCCCCGATGACCATGCCGTTGAAGAGCTCCACGAAAGAGGCCTTCTTCATGACCTTGTTGTTCTGGGCCGGATTCAGCTCCTTGTATTCGATCCAGCCGTTGCCCTTCTCCTTCACGAGCTTGGTCCAGTCCTGGATCCAGGGCTTCCCGTCCGGATCCTTGGCCGTCCAGCGGACCACGCCCACCAGCTCGCGCCGGACCCCGTGGGCCAGCACCTTGCCCTCCAGGTCGTAGACGAAGATGTAGAGGTCGTTGTTCTGGCCTTTGTTGAAGTGGAACTGGCCCTTCACGCCAGAGACCTCCTCGAGGAACTTCTCCTTGGGGTTCTTCTTGGCGAATTCGACCGCCTGCTTCACAAAGGATTTGGCCTGGTCGCGGGTCTGGGCCGTCAGGGACGCCGCTGCCATGGCCGAAGCCGCCAGGACGATCCAAGTCTTGCGCATGGTGTGCTCCTTGCTAAGTTGGGCCCCTCTCTGGGGTTCCCACTCCTTAGCGACCGGCCCCCCTCCACCCTTGAGAATCGACGCGGAGAAAGATACATCTGCCGGAATTCAACCCGGCACCCGGGGAGCCCGAAAAGAAAGGGTCCGAAATCGCTCTTTTTTGCCAGGGGTATCCTTCCATGAACCATAAAGGCTTAGCCCTGAAATTTTTCCTGCCAGTATCTCTGGCCCTGGCAACCCTCCTCGGGCTGGTCATCTGGGGGGTCAGTGCCTACCAGATCTCCCAGGCCGAAAAGGCCTTCGAGGAGCACCTGACCTCCCTGGCCGTGGCCTCGCGCTCCATGTTCCATGCCGATGCCGAGGAATACTGCCGGACCCGCGGCATGACCTTCCACCGGGTCGCCGAGGGTCGATTCTCCGCCGATTCGACCGAGGCGGCCTTCGAGCGCGGCAGCATGACCCAGTTCGAGGCCAACCCCGGCATGGAATACAAGGTGGGTCAGTTCCAGAACGCCAGCGGGGACCCCAGGATCTACGTGCTGAGCCAGGGCCGCCTGAAGGATTCCTGCATCACCTGCCACGGCGCCTTTGGGATCGAGGCCTTCAAGTCGAAGAAGGCGGGCGATCTGGTCGCGTCTTTCGGCGTATCCATGTCCACGGCCGAGCTCTACCGGACCCAGCGCAACATCCGCATCCTCTCCATCGTGGCTGGCCTGGCCCTGCTGGGCCTCATCAGCGCGATCATGACCCACCGGGTGAAGACCAGCATCCTCACTCCCCTCGAACATCTCTCGAAGGCCATCGGGCGCGTGGCGACCGGGGACATGACCGTGAGAGCCCCCGTGGAAAGCGAAGATGAACTGGCCAAGCTGGCATCCACCTTCAACGGCATGGTCGCCGACCTGAACCGGGCCCTCGGGAACATGGGCCAGGCCTCCGAGCAGGTGGCCTCCGGCAGCACGGAGCTCGCCGCCAGCGCAGAGCAGATGAGCCAGACGGTCCAGGAGACCGCCCGGGTGGGCGAGGACCTGCGCGAGGCCGGACGCGAAGTCCTGCAGGCCCTCCGCCAGCTGGATGCCAATGTCGAATCCATGGGCGATCACACCCGCCAGACCGGGGCCAAGACCGACGAGGCCGTGCGGGATACGGACTTGGGGGCCGAGACGGGCCGGGGCACGGCCCAGGGCATGCAGGCCATCCAGCAGGCCACCTCGCGCATCGTCCAGGCCGTGAAGGTGATCCAGGGCCTGGCCCGCCAGACCAACCTGCTCTCGCTCAACGCCGCCATCGAGGCGGCCAAGGCCGGGGCCCAGGGCAAGGGCTTCGCCGTGGTGGCCGAGGAGGTGCGCATCCTTGCCGAGCGCAGCGGGCAGAGCGCCAAGGAGATCGAGGAGACCATCCATGCCATGCAGGATGCGGTCCACGAAGGCGCCTCCAGCGTGGACGTGACCCTCCACCACCTTGAAGCCATCCGGGACCGGATCTCCGAGGTGTCCGGGAGCATCCATGACATCGGCAGCCTCAGCCGGGGCCAGGCCCGGACCAGCCAGGAAGTGGGCCGGCTGATGAACCAGACCGCCTCGCGACTGGATCAGAACGCCACAGCCACCCACCAGCTGGCAGCCACCGTGCATGAGGTGGCCCGCACCTCGGACGAGCTGTCCCGCGTGGCCGAAACCCTCAAGGAGACCGTGCAGCGGTTCAAGCTGCGATAATCCTGGGCCGCCTGGATCGTCCAGGTGGCCCAGGAGGCCCATGCGCGCCCCGAACGGAGGCCACCTTCACCTCGACCAGATCGGGACCGCCGATGCGGGCCGGACGGTAATCGCCTACCTGGCCTCCCGCTATCCCCTTGCTTCTGAATCAGAGTGGCTGCGTCGGATCGACGCGGGGCAGGTCCTCCTCGGCGAGCGCGCAGCCGAGGGTGGCGAGCGGCTCCTTCCCGGGCAGCGGCTCGCCTGGAATCGCCCGCCCTGGATTGAACCCGAAGTTCCCCTCGCCACAGCCATTCTCTACGAGGATCGCGACCTGCTCGCCGTGGCCAAACCCAGTGGGCTGCCCACCCTGCCCGGCGGCGGGGAGTTCCTCGAGCACACCCTTCTGAATCTGGTGCGCCGTCGCCACCCCGAGGCCAACCCCATGCATCGCCTGGGCCGCTGCACCTCCGGCCTGGTGCTGTTCGCGCCCCAGGCGGCTTCCGGAAAACCCCTCCAGGCCGCCTTTCAGGCCCCTGGCACCCGCAAGATCTACCGGGCCCTGTGCAGTGGGCAGCCCACGTGCGATGCCTTCGAGATCTCCGCCCCCATCGGGGAGGTGCCCTACCCGCCCCTCGGCAGGCTCCATGCCTACCATCCAGAAGGGCGCCCCGCCTTCAGCCAGGTGACGGTCCTGGAGCGCAGGAAGGACGGCACCCTCCTCGACGTGGAGATCAGGACCGGCCGCCCCCACCAGATCCGCATCCACCTGGCCTGGGCGGGACACCCGCTGGTGGGCGATCCGCTCTATGGCCCAGGCGGCATCCCCTTGGATGGGACCCGCGCCCTGCCCGGCGACCCCGGTTACCTGCTCCACGCCCACCGCCTGGGGCTGGCCCACCCGCGCACGGGCGGACGCCTTGAGCTTGCCTGCCAGCCTCCGCCAGCGCTGAGAGCCTCTCGCTAGTTGTGCACGCCTGGAGCCTCCCGGCCCATGCGCTCCACATACTCGGGATAGGAGCCGCCGAAGACCACGGGGCCCTCATGCTCCTCTCCTCCCAGTTCCAACACCCGGCTGGCGAGGCCGCGCAGGAAGGTGCGGTCGTGGGACACGAAGAGCATGGTGCCTTCAAAATCCTTCAGCGCCTCGATGAGCATCTCCTTGGTGGCCAGGTCCAGGTGGTTCGTGGGTTCGTCCAGCACCAGGAAGTTCGGGGGATTGAAGAGCATCCGGCCCATGACCAGGCGGGATTTCTCGCCACCCGATAGCGCGCGGATCTTCTTGTCCACATCGTCCCCCGAGAACTGGAAGGCGCCCAGCAAGTTGCGCAGCACGCCCAGGCCCTCCATGGGGAAGTCCTTCTGCATCTGCTCGAGGACCGTGAGTTCGGGATCCAGCAGGTCGAGGGCCTGCTGAGAGAAATAGCCCAGGCTGAGGCTGGCGCCCAGCTTCACGGAGCCCGAATCCGGCTGGATCGCGCCGGCCACCATCTTCAGCAGCGTGGACTTGCCGGCGCCGTTCTTGCCCATGACGCACCAGCGCTCGCCTCGGCGGATGTGGAAGGCGAAGTGGTCGTAGAGCTTCCGCGCCCCGTAGGCCTTGCAGACACCCTCCAGCATGACCACGTCATCGCCCGAGCGACCCGGGCTGCGGAAGTCCCACTTGACCACGCGCCGCTGCTTCGGCGGTTCGATGCGTTCGATCTTGTCCAGGGCCTTCACCCGGCTCTGCACCTGCGCGGCCTTGGCGGCGTGGGCCGAGAACCGCTCGATGAAGCGCCGCTCCTTGGCCAGCTTGGCCTGCTGGCGGGCGTAGGCGGCCTCCTGGTTGGCATCCCGCTGTTCGCGCTCCTTCACGTAGAAGTCGTAGTTGCCGTTGTAGGTGAGGATGTCGCCGCCCTCGATCTCCAGGACCTTGGTGACCACGCGGTTCATGAAGTCCTTGTCGTGGCTCGTCATGAGCAGCGTGGCTGGGACGCTCTTGAGGTAGCTCTCCAGCCACAGGATGGACTCGATGTCCAGGTGGTTGGTGGGCTCGTCCATGAGCAGCACATCGAAGTTTCCGAGCAGCACCTTGGCCATGGACACGCGCATCTTCCAGCCGCCCGAAAGGGCGCCCACATCGCCATCGATCTGCTCGTCGGCGAAGCCGAGGCCATGCAGGCAGGCCCGGGCCTTGGCTTCCAGCTCGTAGCCGCCCAGGTGCTGGTATTCCTCCTGCACGTGGCCGAAGCGCTCCAGCACCGCCTCGAAGTCCGGCGTGTCGGGATCGGACATGGCGTGTTCCAGATCCAGCAGCTCGTGATGCAGGTCGCCCAGCCGTCCGCTGCCGGCGATGGCCTCATCCAGCACAGGCCGCCCGGCCATCTCGTCCACCTCCTGGCGGAAGTACCCGAGGGTGAGCTTCTTGGGCAGGGTGACGGAGCCGTCATCGGGCGATTCCTCGCCCATGATCATGCGGAACAGGGTCGACTTCCCGGCCCCGTTCGGCCCCACCAGCCCCACCTTCTCGCCGGGATTCAGCTGGAAGTCCGCCTCGATGAACAGGATCTGCCGGCCGTACTGCTTGCTGACGCTGGAAAACGAAATCATCAGGCCTCGGCTTTCATGGGCGGCGCGTCTGCGGTGCCGCGGGGACCGTGCATCAGTTCCACCACCGCCTGGTTCAGCCGGAGGCGCGTGTCATGGCGTTCAAAGGCGCGCGTGATGTAGCGGGCCCGGACCTCCATCCCGTTGGTGCCCGGCACCACCTGGACGCCGGGGACGGCCGTGAAGGCCTTGACGCGGTACCGCGCCGCCGTCTGCTGCCACTCCGCCTCGGCGAGCTTCGCGTTGGCCTCGGTCTGCTGTTCCACCAGCCGCTGCACCCCATCGATCACCGGGTAGGGATCCTGGCCAGGCTGGATCAAGACGCGCAGCTCATCCCACATCCACTTCCCGGAGGTTGAGAAGTTGAAGAAGTGCCCCTCGATGGCGAAGTTGTTCACGAAGGCCACCCGCCGGCCCGTCGGGTGCCCGGCATCGCTCCAGCTGCCGGTCTCCAGGATCACGGTGCGGAGCAGGCCGATCTCAACCACCTCGCCGCCCACGCCGCGGATCTCCACCCAGTCACCCACCCGGATGCCGTTCTTCCCCATGAGGATGAACCAGCCGAAGAAGGCCACGATGAAATCCTTGAGCGCCACCGTGAGACCCGCACCGGCCAGACCGAACACGGTGGTGGCCTGGGGCGGGATGCCCAGGATGAGCAGGAGGATGACAAGCGCCATGACCACGCGCAGGATCACCTTCATGACCGACTTGTGGGCCGCCACCGAGGCGCGCTCCGCGGCTTCCACCCGGTGGAAGCTCCGGCCGATGAGGAGCCCCAGGAGGTAGGCCAAGGCGCCCAGCCCCACGATCACCAGCACCTGGGTGAGCAACCGGTGCAGGGCCGCATTCCGGTACCCGTCCACGAGGCCCATCCAGGTCCCGTAGGTATCCGCCAGGGCCTGCTGGTCCTGGATCCGGCGGGCCATGGTCGACAGCCTCCGCTGGACATCCCCGTACTGCTGCAGGTAGGACACGGCAGAGCGGGCCTGATCCCGGCCAGGGCCACCCTTGGCCGCGGAGGATTCCTTCACCAGGTTTGAGGCCCAATATTTGGCGGCCTCCCGGTCCTCCTTCTCCTTGTGGGATTGGGCTTCGATCTCCGCCCGGCGCTTGGTCAGGGATTGTCCCTTGGTCAGGGCCTCCTGCCTGGCCCGGTCCAGCTGGGCCAGCTTGGTCCGCTGCGCCTCCCAGGCCAGCATCCGCCCCACCAGGCTGCCCGCCTGGAAGACAGGCGTGGGCTTGGCCGCCGCCATGGCCTGGGAGGACTCCCGGTCGGCAGCCTCGTGCGCCTCCTTCAGGCGCTTGATCTTGGCCTGGGGATCGCCGCCGGCCTTCGCCAGGTCGTTCGAGGCGGTCTCCAGTTCATCCTTGTCGAGCTCCAGCTGGGCCTTGGCGACTTCGATCTGGTCCTCCAGGGCGTCCTTCTGGGCTTCGCGGGCCCCCGCCAGCTGCCGCGTGAGCCGCTGGACGAGCTGCTGGCCCGTCTCCACGGCCGCCTGAGCCTTGTCCTTGGCCTGGGACAGCGCCTTGATCTCGGGAGTCTGCGGCGGCTGGGCGGCGGCGGCGCGGCGCAGGGCATCCGAGAAGGCCAGGTCCACCGAATGGTTACCCAGGCGCTCGGCCTGCAGGGCCAGCTGCTTCTCCTCCAGGGTGGAGGCAAGCGGCACCAGGCGGCGCGCGGTCAAGAGCGGAGACTGGTCCACCAGCCGCTCCTGGGCCGGGGCCAGGCGCCGGAGCCCCCGGTGGGCCGAGCCGGCCTTCTCCTGCCCCGCGGCATCCTGGGGCTGCGGCAAAGCCTCGCGTGTCCACATCCAGCCCGCCGTGGCTGCAGCGGCCAGGAGAAGCAGGACCAGGGCGGGAATCCAGGGACGAATCTTCATGAATCCAGACAATCACGAATGTGTCGGGAACGCAAAAGACCCCGGGACATGGTCCCGGGGTCTTTTGAGAAGTGAGCTGGTGGGTGTCAGCCCTTCTTGGGGGCTTCCTTCTTCTTGCCACAGTCTGGGCAGTCCTTGCAGGAAGCGGCTTTGTTCTTCTCGCAGCAGGCCATGCCGCAGGCGGGCTTCTTCTTGGCCTCGGGTTTCTTCTCCTCGGAAGCGAAACCGGCGAGGGCGAAAGAGCTGATGAGGGCGAGCGCCAGGAACTTCTTCATGAAATCCTCCGGATGGGTGGGACACGATCCCACGGGAGCACCATACTCCCGAAGGATCGCTTTCCCAACACCCAAAATCAGGGCTACACAGTTCGAACTAGCTGCCGAACATGTTCTTCATGACCATGAGCGCCATGGCGGGGTTGGCGGCGAGGCGACGCTTGAGGTAGTGGACCGCGTACTTCCAGTCCTCCGCGAAGGGCACGTAGAGGCGCATGATCTGGCCGCGCTTGACGATCTCCTGCTGCAGATCGGCGCGGGGCACCCCCAGCAGCATCTGGAACTCATAGGCATCCTTCGCCACGCCCTGCTGATCCAGATGGGCCATGCAACGCCGGACCAGGGGCTCGTCGTGGGTGGCAATCTCAGGGTAGTGGCCGTGCTGCAGCAGGAGCTGAACATGCTCGAAGAGCTTGTCCTTCATGTCCGGCTTCTCCTGGAGCGCCACGTCGGCGGGCTCCTTGTAGATGCCGATGCAGATGCGCACCTTGCAGCGCTTGGCATGGAGATTCTTGATGTCCTCGGAGGTGCGGAACAGGCGGCTCTGCAGGACGATCCCGAAGTTGTCGAACTCGTCGCGGATCGCCTTGAACATTCGCAGGGTCACATCCGTGAAGTTCCGGTCCTCCATGTCCAGGGTGATGTGCATGCCGTGGACCGCGGCGGCAGATACGATGCGCCGCAGGTTGGCCTGGCAGTATTCCTCGCTCTCGTTGATCCCGAGAGAGGTGGGCTTGAGGCTGATGCTGGCGAAGGGACGGTCCTTCAGGGCCTCGACCATGCGGAGGTAGACCTGCACCGTGGCCTCCACGTCCTCGCGGCTGAAGACCTCCTCCGCCAGCAGGTCCACGGTGGAGGAGATGCCCAGCTTCGCATGCAGCTCGTCGGCCTTGGCAACCCCACTGGCGATGCCCTTGCCCGAGATGTACGGGGCGGCGAAGGTCCGGACCAGGGGGCCGGGCATGAGGTCGATGATGGCGCGTTTCAGATCCACGGTGTTCCTCCCGGCAGCCCTGCTTTTCAAGTCCGCGCCCCTCGTCGGGACCGGCTTCCTCATCGGGAATTATAGCGGCCGTCCTCATCCACAACGCACTGGCGAGCCTGAGATGTGACGGGAGAGACAGCGCGAAAAAGCCCGCAGATGTTTAGTCTGCGGGCTCCTGGTCTGGTGGTCCCTCCCGGACTCGAACCGGGGACCCTCTGATTAAGAGTCAGATGCTCTAACCAGCTGAGCTAAGGGACCATCGAGAGGAAAAGTCTACCAGGGCCGCCGCGGAACGCAAGTCCCGGTTCTGCACCAGGTCCTGGGGCCCCCCGGAAGCCCCTAGAGCACCGGCATCTTCATGGCATCCCGGACGTCGGCCATGGTTTCGGCGGCCACGGACCGGGCCCTGGCGCTCCCGTCCCGCAGCACGGTCTCGATGTCCCCGGGGCGGGCGAGGTGGCTCTCGATCTTCTCCCGCACAGGCTCGATGCGGCGGATCATGGCCTCGGCCACCCGCTTCTTGCAGTCGAAGCAGCCGATGCCCGCCCGGCGGCATTCCGTATTCACCAGTTGGATGGTGTCGTCATCGCTGAACAGCTTGTGGAACTCGAAGACCGGGCAGATGTCGGGGTTGCCCGGATCGGTCTTGCGCACGCGAGCGGGATCCGAGGCCATCTGGCGGGTGCATTTCTCGAGGATCTCGGCATTGGTGTCCCGCAAGTAGATGCAGTTGCCGTAGCTCTTCGACATCTTCCTCCCGTCGAGGCCCGGCACCTTGGGCGTCTTGGTGAGCACCGCCTCGGGCTCCGGGAAGACGTCCCGCTGGTAGATGTGGTTGAAGCGGCGCACCACCTCCCGGGCCAGCTCCAGGTGGAAAAGCTGGTCCTCGCCCACGGGCACCTTGTGGGCCTTGTAGATGATGATGTCGGCGGTCTGCAGCAGGGGGTAACCCAGGAAGCCGTAGCTGCCCAGGTCCGCCACGGCGTTCTGCAGCTTTTCCTTGTAGGTGGGCACCCGCTCCAGCCAGGAGAGCGGTGTCACCATGGAGAGCAGTAGGTGCAGCTCGGCGTGCTCCTTCACCAGGCTCTGGACGAAGATCGTGGCCTTCTGCGGATCGAGGCCAGCCGCCAGGTAGGTGGCCGTCAGCTCCAGGGTGGCGGGCCAGATCTCGGCCACGGATTCATACTTCGAGGTGAGCGCATGCCAGTCGGCGATCATGTAGAAGGCGTCGCCCTCCCCCTGCAGGCGCGTGAAATTGTCCAGGGCGCCGACCAAGTGGCCGATGTGCTGAGAGCCCGAGGGCTGGATGCCAGAGAGAACGCGGGGCTGCATGGATCAGACTCCGAGAAGGGTCGGGGCGACCCAGGCGAGAAAATGGATGTAGAGGCGGAAAGCCGGGGCGAAGACATATTTCATGCCCCCGAGAAAGACCAGGGCGAGCAGGACGATGTACATGTGCTGCCTGTACTTGTCCAGAACCTGTGCGGCACGATACGGAAGGAATGCCCTGAGCACGGCCGCGCCATCGAGAGGCCCCACTGGAAGCAGGTTGAACAGCGCCAAACCGAAATTCACCAAAATGAGGCGCCCGGTCAGCGCGAGGAAAAGCGATGTGGTCGGGTCAACCTTCATCTCGCTGAGGGATTCAAACCCGTTGAGGGCGCCGACAAAGTAGGCCCAGCGCTCCTCATGCCCAGGCACCAGGAAGCGGAGCCCGAGGGTCAGCAGAATGATCGAAAGAATGGCCAAAACGACATTCGAGCCTGGTCCCGCCGCCGACACGAGGGCATCCCCGGTCCGCATGCTGAAGCGCCGCGTGTAGTTGGCCGGATTGACCGGAACCGGCTTGGCCCAGCCGATCATGGGAATGCCCGTGGTCATCCCGATCAGCGGGAAGAGCACGGTCCCGATGGGATCGATGTGGGCCAGCGGGTTCAGCGTCATGCGCCCGAGCCGGGCCGCCGTGTCGTCCTCGAGCCAATAGGCGGCCGTGGCATGGCTGGCCTCGTGGACACTGAGGCTGAACAGCAGGGCCACGTAGCTGACGAGGATGGTGGGGATGGAGATGCTATCGAACACCCGGACTCCGGCAATATTCCAGTGTACAGGGCGGAGGCCGATGAACCGAGGGATGGCATGCAGAGGCGGTGCTGGCTCTGGTTATGCTTATCCCTCGACCCGGAGCCAGGCATGTATGTGAAAGCCAATTCGCCCCATGCGGCTGCTGCCGGGAAGAGCGTCATCGGGTTCAACCTGATCAATGGCAAGGAGGTCGAGGGAGACCTCTCCCTGATCCAGTCCAAATCCGCCCTGGACAACCGGGACTTGGTGGGCATGTTCCCGGACAGCGGCGAGAAGGACGTGGCCCGGGCCGCCAAGGCCGCCGCGGAGGCCTTCCCCGCCTGGTCCGGAACGCCCTTCCCAGCCCGGGAGGCCGTGGTGCTTCGCACGGCCGGAATCCTGACGGCTCACCAGGACAAGCTGGCCAGGATCATCACCCGTGAAATCGGCATGACCCCCCGGGAGGCGCTGGGGGATGTCCAGGAGGCCATCGACGCCTGTGCCTTCTTTGCGGCCGCCGTTGGGACCCAGGACCTTCCGGGCGAGGCCGGCCCGCGTCGCCGCCCCGTGGGTGTCTGCGGCATCCTCGCCACCGGCAGCTCCCCCCTGGCCGCCCCCGCCTGCAAGATCCTGCCCGCCATCCTGTGCGGCAACACCGTGGTCTGGAAGCCCAGCGACAATGCCCCCACGGCCGCCTACCTCCTCCTCCGGGCCATGCTGGAGGCGGGCCTGCCTCCGGGCGTGGTGAACACCGTCAATGGCCGGGGGCGGGCCGGCTGCGGCAAGCACTTCCTGGCAGGCATCGACAAGGGCCACTTCCAGGCCTTCAGCTTCGTGGGCTCGGCTTCCCTGGGGCACCTGGTGGGAGAGGCCTGCGGCCGGAACCTCATCCTCCCGAGCCTGGATCTGGTGGGAAAAGGCAGTCTGGTGGTCCTGGCCGATGCCGACCTGGACCGCGCCGCGGACGACGCCGTCCAGGCCGCCTTCGGTCAGGCCGGCCAGCGTGCCAACGGTCTGGCCAACCTCCTGGTGCATGAGGCCTGTGCGGCGGGCTTCAAGCAGCGCCTGTTGGACCGCGTCGCCGCGCTGGAGGTCGGCAACCCCCTGACGCACCCGGAGGTGGCCTACGGCCCCATGATCAATGCCCGGGCAGCCACGGCCTTCCGCGAGCACTGGGATCTGGGGCGGGCCCAGGGCGCCACGCTGCTCACCGGCGGTGCCCAGTGGACCGAAGACAACCGCACGGCCCAGGTGAAGGGCGAGATCTCCCATGGCGCCTACATGCAGCCCTGCGTCTGGGAGGGCGTGACACCCGACATGGGGTTGTTCCGCCACCAGGTGGCCGGCCCCACCGTGACCCTGGGCACCTTCCAGGACCTGGACGCGGCCCTGGGCTGGATCGCCGAGGCCACCTCGGGCGCCACGGTCAGCCTCTACACCCACGAACCCGCACAGATCGAGCTGTTCCATCGATCCGCCCGGACGGACATCGCCCGGGTCAACACCACCCGCGATGACCAGGCCACCCGGCTCTCCTTCACCGGCCACGGCACCCGCTCGGGCTGTCAGCCCGTCCTCGATGGGTTTACCCGGTGGCTGTCCGTGCAGGGCGAGGCTGGGTGGGCCGCAGCTGCCAGCACCAAGGCTCCGGAACCCGTGGCTGCCACCCTCAAGACCGACTGGGACAGCCTCTAGGGGCGCGGGGAAGGTCAGAGGTCCAGGCCGGCCAAGGCAGCGCCCAGGTCCCCGGGCGTCCCGCCCAGTTTCAACCTCATCAGGAATTCGGTGTTGCCCTCGCCGCCCCTGATGGGGCTCACGGCCAGGGCCCGTGGGCGCAGGTCTGTTCCGGTGAAGAAGGACCAGGTGTCCACCAGGACCCGCCGGTGCACCGCTGCATCGCGCACGATGCCACCCGAGCCGACATCCTCCCGCCCGGCCTCGAACTGCGGCTTCACCAGCAGCACCGCCTCTGCCTCCGCCACGAGGCTGGGCAGCACGGGGGGGATGGCCAGCCGCAGCGAGATGAAGCTCAGGTCCGCCACCAGCAGGTGGCAGCGCTCCGGGATGCAGGCGGCATCCCAGGTCCGCAGGTTCACCTGCTCCATGGAAACCACCCGTGGGTCGCTGCGGAGCTTCCAGTGCAGCTGGTTGGTGCCCACATCCACGGCGTAGACCTTTGCCGCGCCGCGCTGCAGCAGGCAATCCGTGAAACCGCCTGTGCTGGCGCCGGCGTCGAAGCAGGTGAGCCCCGCAGGGTCGATGCCCCACAGGTCCAGGGCCCCGGCCAGCTTCAGCCCCCCCCGGCTGACGAAGGGCAGTGCCTCGCCACGCAGGCGGATGGTCGCGGCCTCGTCCACGGCCGTGCCGGCCTTGGTGACGGGGCGGTCCTCCACCAGCACATCGCCCGCGAGGATGCGAGCCTGGGCCCTGGCACGGGTCTCACAGAGGCCCAGCTGCACCAGCAGCAGATCCAGACGAACCCTAGCCACGGGCCACTTTCCTCTGCCGGGCGATCTCCTTGCGGTACACGCCCACGTTCTTGTTGTGGTCCCTCAGGCTGGGGGCGAAGCTGTGGCCCCCCCTGCCCGTGGCCACGAAGTAGAGGTCCCTCCCCGCCAGGGGCGCCTTGGCCGCCTCGATGGCCGCCGGGCTGGGAATGGCGATGGGCGTGGGCGGCAGGCCCGCCACCGAGTAGGTGTTGAAGCGGTGGGAGCGCCGGATGTCCTCCATCAGCGGGGCCGTGAACCGCAGGTCGCCGCTGACCCAGCGCGCATAGAGGCTGGTGGGATCGCACTGCAGGCGCATGCCGAGGTCCAGGCGCTTCTTGTAGACGCCCGCCACCTTCGGCTGCTCCTCGGCCAGCTTCGTCTCCTTCTCCACCAGGCTCGCGAGGATCAGCGTTTCATAGGGTGGCAGGACGCCACCCTCCAGCTCGGGGCGGACCTGGTCGCGGAAGGCCTCCACCAGCATGAGCATGACCTCCTCAGGCTCCATGGCGTGGTGCAGCTTGTAGGTGGCGGGCGCCACCAGGCCCTCCAGGCTCTCGGCTTTCTCGAAGCCGGCGGTCCGGGCCAGGCGCGGGCTCTTCCAGAGGGTCCAGAAGACCTCCTCGGGCACGAAGTCCTTCAGACGCTTCTGCACGGACCAGGCATGGGCGCCCTCGGGGATGGACACGGCGGTGTAGTGGATCTCCGCCCGCCGCAGCTTGCCCGCCACATCCGAGAGGCTGGCCTGGGAGCTGAAGGTGTACTCCCCGCGGATGAGCTGCAGCTTGCGGGCCCGGGCCCAGAGCTTGAACAGCGAGGCCGAGCGGATCACGCCCTCGCGCTCCAGCTGGTCGGCCATCTGATTGATGCTCGTGCCCTTCTTCACCAGGACCGTGGCCTCCTGCTGCAGCGGTCCCTGCCCTTTCCAGGCCCACCACCCCCCGAGGATCGGCAGGGTGGCCAGGACGAGGATGGCCACGGTGAGCCGGAGGGAGATGGGGGGACGCGCCATCCCTCCAGGATGCCGTGGTAGCGTGGATCCATCTACCCAATGAACCCAATAAGGAACCTATGAACGCCACGGGCTACCGCCGCCACCTGGGCCTGTTTTCCGCCACCATGCTCATCGCCGGCTCCATGATCGGGAGCGGCGTCTTCATCGTCGCCGCCGACATGGTGCGCACCGGCCGTTCGGGCGGCTTCCTGCTGGCGGCCTGGGGCCTCACGGCGGTGCTGACGCTTTTCGCGGCTCTGAGCTACGGGGAGTTGGCGGGGATGTTCCCCAAGGCGGGCGGCCAGTACACCTACCTCCGCGAGACCTACGGCCCGGCGACCGGATTCCTCTATGGCTGGACCTTCTTCGTGGTCATCGAGTGCGGCACCATCGCGGCCGTGGCCGTGGGCTTCGGGAAATACCTGGGGACCTTCTTCCCGGCGGTCACGGACACCGCCTGGCTCGGGCCCCACCTGGACGTGCCCCTGTGGCAGGTCACCCAGAGCATCGCCGTGGGGCCGTACCACCTGGGCCTGACCCCCTCCCGCCTCTCAGCCATCGCGGTGGTGGTGTTCCTCAGCGCCGTGAACCTCTACGGCGTGAAGCTGGGCGCCCGCATCCAGAACCTGTTCACCGTTGCCAAGATCGGCGGCCTGGCAGCGCTCATCCTCCTGGGCCTGTTCCTGAAGCCTCCGGTGGCAGCCGTCCAGACGCCCTTCCTGCCCATGGATGGCTCCGCCGCCCTGCCCTTCCTGACCGCCCTGCTGGTGGTGCAAACCGGCAGCATGTTCTCGGCGGACGCCTGGAATGCCATCACCTTCATCGCCGGCGAGGTGAAGGAGCCCGAGCGGACCATCCCCTTCTCCCTGCTCATCGGCACCACCCTGGTCTGCGGCCTGTACGTGCTGGCCAACGCCGCCTACCTGAAGGTGCTGGGCCCCGCCGGCATCGCCAACGCGCCCCAGGATCGCGTGGGCAGCGCCGCCCTGCAGGCCCTGCTGGGCTCCGGCGGCGGCCTCATCATGGCGGGCAGCATCCTGGTGTCCATGTTCGGCTGCCTGAACGGCCTGGTGCTGTCGGGCGCCCGCGTCTACCAGCGCATGGCCGAGGATGGCCTGTTCTACCCCGGCGCGGCGTCGCTGAACGCCCACGGTGTGCCTGCCTTCGGGCTCTGGATCCAGGCCCTCTGGACCTGCCTGCTCACCCTCACAGGCACCTATGGTCAGCTGCTGGACTTTGTCATGCTGCCGACAATCCTCTTTTACGTCTTCACCGTGGGTGGCGTCTTCCTGCTCCGCTGGCGCCGGCCCGACCTGGAGCGCCCCGTGCGCGTCTGGGGCTATCCGGTGGTGCCCGCCCTCTACCTGGTGGGCGCATGCGCCATCGTCGGTGCCCTCTTCATCCACCGTCCCAGCTACTCCTGGCCTGGGCTCGTCCTGGTAGCCCTGGGCTGGCCCGTCTACCTCGCCGTGAAACCCCGGGTCGCTACCTCGGCCTAGGCGGTACCTGCGGCGCGCCCTGGACAAACTGTCAAGAAAACCCCGGCCCGACCCTCGGGCGGCCGGCATCCCGTGGATAATCCGGCAAGCACACACCCAGGGAGACAGCCATGAAGCATGTCGTCGTTCTCGGAGCCGGCCGCGTGGGCGGAGCCATGGCCAAGGACCTGGCCCCTGATTTCAAGGTCACGGTTGCAGATCGCTCTGAAGCAGCCCTGGCCCGCATGCAGGCCGCGGGTCTCACCACCCTGGCCGCCGATCTGTCCAACCCGGATGGCGTGAAGGCCGCGGTGGCAGGGGCGGACCTGGTGGTGGGGTCGGTACCGGGCTTCATGGGCTTCGCCACCGCCAAGGCCGTGCTGGAGGCGGGCAAGCCCCTGGTGGACATCTCATTCTTTGACGAGGACTGCTTCGAGCTGGACGCGCTGGCGAAGCAGCAGAATCTGACGGCCATCGTGGATTGCGGCATCGCGCCGGGCTGCCACAACATCATCCTGGGCGACCTCTCCCGCCAGTGGGACCGCATCACGAGCTTCGAGACCCTGGTGGGCGGGCTCCCCGTGATCCGCACATGGCCCTACGAATACAAGGCCGGCTTCAGCCCCATCGATGTCATCGAGGAGTACACGCGCCCCACCCGCTACGTGAAGGATGGCAAGGTCGTCGTGTTCCCGGCCCTCTCGGAACCGGAACTGCTCGACTTCCCTGGCTTGGGCACCCTGGAATCCTTCAACACCGATGGCCTTCGCAGCCTCATCAAGAGCTTCCCGGGCATCCCCGACATGAAGGAGAAGACCCTGCGCTACCCGGGCCACATCGAGAAGATGCGCATGCTCCGGGAATCGGGTTTCTTCAACAAGGAGAAAATCCGGGTGGCGGGCGTGGACATCAGCCCCCTGGACCTGACCACGGCCCTCCTCTTCCCGATGTGGTTCATGGAAGAGGGCGATGAGGACTTCACGGTCATGCGGGTCACGGTGGAGGGCGAGAAGGACGGGCGGCCCGTGCGCCACCAGCTGAACCTGCTCGACCGCTACGACCGGGCCACGAAGACCACCTCCATGGCCCGCACCACCGGCTACACCTGCACGGCGGCCGTGCGGCTGATGGCCAAGGGTGGTTTCTCCCGCAAGGGCATCTGCCCACCGGAGTTCGTGGGGCAGGAAGCGGGTGCCTGGTCCTTCATCCGCGAGGACCTGGCCAAGCGCGGCGTGGTGTTCACCGAAGGCTGAAGCGGGTCTCAGCCCTCCAGTTCGCGATGCCGCACCGTCAGGGCAGCCACATCGCCCCGGAGCCGCTGGGCCAGCATTTCCACCAGCGCCACGGAGCGGTGCTGCCCCCCGGTGCATCCGATGGCCAGGGTGTGGTAGGCGCGGCCCTCCTGCTGCACGAGCGGCAGGGACCAGCGGAGCCAGGCCTCAGCGCGATCCAGGAATTCCTTGAACTCACGGGACTCCAGCAGGAACTGCTGCACGGGCTCGTCGCGGCCCGTGAGGGGCTTCAGGGCTTCGACATAGTACGGATTGGGCAGGAACCTGGCATCCAGGATCACGTCCACATCCGGTGGAATGCCGCGCTTGAACCCGAAGCTGAGCAGACGGACCGCTGTCCTCCGGGTGGGCAGCTGGGGCACAAGCGCCGCGATGCGCAGGCGGAGTTCTGAAAGGGTGAGCTGGCTGGTGTCCAGGATGGTCGTGGCCAGGGCCCGGATGGGGGCCAGCAGCTCCCGCTCACGCTGGATGCCCTCTCCGGCCGTGCCCAGCAAGGCCAGGTGGTGGGGACGCCGGGTCTCGGAGAAGCGGCGCAGCAGGACCTCCTCCGAGGCCTCCACGAAAACCACCTGCACAGGCACGTTTCCAAGGCGGAGGCGCTCCAGCAGGGGGCCGAACTCCTGAGTGAAATCAGCCTGGCGGCTGTCCATGCCCACGACCAGCCGTTCCCGGTTGGGCTGCAGCTTGGCTTCCAGTTCGAGCAGAGGTTCCAGCAGCCGGGGCGGGACGTTGTCCAGGGCCGTGCAGCCCGTATCCTCCAGTGCGCCGAGCACCGAATGGCGGCCTGCACCGGAGAGGCCCGTGACAACGATTAGTTCCATACCTCAAGACCCTAGCAGGCCGGGCGTGCCCGACCCTAGCAAAACGCGGGGGCCGCATGGCCCCCGCGTTTTGCGAAGAAGAGGCAAAGGAGGATTAATCCTCCAATCCACCCGCCGTGAAACGGAGCACGCGCTGGATTCCATCAGAGGGGTTGCCCTGCTCGTCGGGCCCGAGCTCGAAGGTCTCAGAGGGCCCACGGAAGAAATCCTCATCCGGAACGTAGGCCGGCTGGGGCTCCACGCGGTAGAGGTACGAGATGATCTCGTCTTCGTAGCCGAAGCGCATCTGCTCGAAGTACTCGTAGCTCTCGCGCTTGTATTCGACGAGCGGATCCTTCTGGCCGTAGCCGCGGAAGCCGATGGCCTCCTTGAGGTGGTCCATGACCAGCAGGTGCCGCTTCCAGGCCGCGTCGATGATCTGCAGGATGGACCAGCGCTCGTAGCTGCGCATGCCCTCGCCGCCCAGGCGCTCGTCCTTGCCTTCGTAGTAGCGCTGGACCAGCGCGCCCAGGGCTTCGGTGGCCTGGGCCTGGGGCATCTGGCCGATGGCATCCACCTCTTCCCCGGTCAGGGTGAAGAGCTGCTCTACCCGCTCGCGGAAGCCGGCCTGGTCCCGCTCGCCCTTGTCCGGCAGGAAGTCGTTGGCGATGCCCTCGGCGATCTCCGCAGCCACACGGAGGACGTAGTCCTTGGTGTTGCCCTTCAGGATCTCGGTGCGCAACCCGTAGAAGAAGATGCGCTGCTTGTTCATGACGTCGTCATATTCGAGCAGGTGCTTGCGGATCTCGAAATTGTGGGTCTCGACGCGCTTCTGGCTGCGCTCGATGGCGCGGGTGACCATGCCCGCCTCGATGGGCTCGTCATCGTTCATACCCATGGCGCCCATGAGGTTCTTGATGCGGTCGCCACCGAAAATCCGCATCAGGTCGTCCTCAAGGGACAGGTAGAAGCGGCTCGAACCGGGATCGCCCTGGCGACCGGCGCGGCCGCGGAGCTGGTTGTCGATGCGACGGCTCTCGTGGCGCTCAGTGCCGAGGATGTGCAGGCCGCCAAGGGAGACCACTTCCTCGTGCTCGGCCGCGGTCTGCTCGCGCATCTTCTCCACCAGGGCCGAGAATTCGGGGGTTTCCTTCCCCTCTTCATCGTAGAGGGCGATGTCCTTCTTCTTGGCCTCCAGCCTGGCGAGGCCCTCGGGATTGCCCCCGAGGATGATGTCGGTGCCGCGTCCGGCCATGTTGGTGGCAATGGTGACAGCGCCCTTGCGGCCGGCCTGGGCCACGATCTCCGCCTCGCGCTCGTGGTGCTTGGCATTCAGCACCACGTGGGGGATGCGGGCGGCCTTGAGGGCGTCGGACAGATCCTCGCTGCTTTCGATGCTGGCGGTGCCCACCAGCATGGGCTGGCCCTTGGTATGCAGGTCCTTGATCTCTTCGACGATGGCTTTCTTCTTGCCGCTGCGGGTGGAGTAGACCGTATCCGCGAAGTCCTTGCGGATCATGGGCATGTTGGTGGGCACCACGATCACATCCAGCTTGTAGATGGAGTGCAGTTCCGTGGCTTCTGTCTCGGCCGTGCCCGTCATGCCGGCCAGCGTCTTGTACATGCGGAAGAAATTCTGGAAGGTGACGGTGGCGAGGGTCTGGTTCTCCGCGTTGACCTCCACGCCCTCCTTGGCCTCGATGGCCTGGTGCAGGCCATTGGACCAGCGGCGGCCCGGCATGAGGCGACCCGTGAACTCGTCCACAATGACCACTTCCATGCCCTTGCCATCCTCCTTGGGGCGGACCATGTAGTCCACGTCCAGGCGGTAGAGGTTGTGGGCCAGCAGGGCCTGGTTGAGGCCGTGCAGCGTCTCGATGCTGGTCGGATCGTAAAGGTTCGCCACGCCCAGCAGCTGCTCGGCGTAGTGGATGCCGTCGTCCGTCAGCATCACCTGGCGGTCCTTCTCATCCACCTTGTAGTGAGTGTCCTTCTTGAGCTTGGGGACGATGGCGTCAATGCGGAAGTACTTGGAGGTATCCTCCTCGCTGCTGCCGGCGATGATGAGCGGGGTCCGGGCCTCGTCGATGAGGATGCTGTCCACTTCGTCCACGATGGCGAAGTTGAAGCCGCGCTGGGTGAAGTCCTCCAGGTCCCACTTCATGTTGTCGCGGAGGTAGTCGAAGCCCAGTTCGTTGTTGGTGGCGTAGGTGATGTCGGAGCCGTAGGCGTCCCGCCGCTGCTGGTCGTCGAGGCCGTGCTGGATGATGCCGACGCTCAGGCCCAGCCAGGAGTAGAGCCGGCCCATCCACTCGGCATCGCGACGGGCCAGGTAGTCGTTCACCGTGACCAGGTGGGCGCCCTTGCCCGCCAGGGCGTTCAGGTAGAGCGGCAGCGTGGCGGTGAGCGTCTTGCCCTCACCCGTGCGCATCTCGGCGACCTTGCCCTCGTGCAGGGCCATGCCGCCCACCAGCTGCACGTCGAAGTGCCGCATCTTGAGGACGCGCTTGCTGGCCTCCCGGGCCACGGCGAAAGCCTCCGGGAGGATGTCCTCCAAGGTGGCGCCGTTCGCCAGCTTCTCCTTGAAATAGGGGGTCTTGGCCTTCAGGGCCTCGTCGCTCAGCGCTGAGATCTGCGGCTCGAGGACGTTGATGGCCTGGACCTTGCTCCACAGGCGTTTCAGCTCCCGGTCGTTCTTGGAGCCGATGAGTTTCTTGAGAAAGGTATCGAGCATGGAGCCGTCCAGTCGCGTAAACCATCGATTGTAGCGCGATGAGTCGCCATTTCCCAGCGCCCGTGCCTGTCATCAAGCCTTCGTGGTTGCCGAAGTTACCCCAGCAAGGCAAACTGATTGTTTGGATTCCGGAGGCACCATGGCCCTAGAGCGCACCTTTGCCATCGTCAAGCCCGACGCCGTCAAGGACGGCCACATCGGCGAGATCATCACTGCCATTGAGCAGAGCGGCCTGAAGATCGTGGGCCTGAAGCTGACCCGGCTCACTCCGGCCATCTGCCAGGGCTTCTATCATGAGCACGTGGGCAAGGGCTTCTATGCGGAGCTCGAGGCCTTCATGACCGAAGGCCCCGTGGCGATCATGGTGCTCGAAGGTGAGAACGCCATCCTCCGCTGGCGCGACCTCATGGGCGCCACCAACCCGGCCAACGCCGCCGAAGGGACCCTCCGCAAGCGCTTCGGCGCCAACATCGGCCGCAACGCCACCCACGGCAGCGACAAGCCGGAGAGCGCGAAGTTCGAGGTGGGCTACTTCTTCAATGCGTTCGAGCAGATGTAGGACTGGCTCTGGCTTCCATGAAACGGCGCCCCTCGGGGCGCCGTTTCTGTTTCATGGAGGACTGGGAGATGAGGGCCCCGGCCCGAAACCTATCCCTCAGCCACCGCCTGCAAGGCTGACTGGCAGAGCCGCCGGACGCCAGGCAGCAGATCCGCGTTCTGCAGGCCCTTGTCGCTGAACCACTGCCCGCCGGCGGGTGGTGGCGGCAACAGGTCGTCGGGCGACTTGGTGCGGAGGAGGTGGCTGAGGTAGAGGCGCTGTTGGCCCTCCAAGCCCTCCAGGCGCAGGAGCCAGGGCGTGGGCAGACGGCTGGTCCGCTCGTCGAACACCACGGGCAGCACCGAGGAGTCCACGAACCGGAAGGGAATGCCCCAGGCTGCCTCGATCTGCGCGTTGAGCAGCGAGGTCGGGAGGAAACCCGGCGACCAGGGGATCTGGGCGGGCATGAGCAGGCCGCGATGGGGGCTGTGCGGCGAAGGCACGAGCAGGACAAAGGGCGTCTGCTGGCCGTGGACCAGCACCCCTTCGATGAAGGTGGTGAGGTGGACCCTGCCCTCCGCCATCAGCGCCCTCCTGCGGTTTCCAGTTCCAGCATGATGCGGTCCCGCGCGGCGGAGACTTCGGCCACCGCAGCCTCGGGCTTGAGCTTGATCACATCCTTGGTGCGGCGGTCCCGCAGCTCCACGATGCCATCCTTGAGCCCCTTCGCGCCGACGGTGATGCGCAGCGGGAAGCCCAGCAGGTCGGCATCCTTGAACTTGGCGCCCGGGCTCATGCCCTCCCGGTCGTCGTGGAGCACCTCGAACCCGGCGGCTTCGAGCTCCCTCTCCACCTGGGTGGCCACGCCAGCCACCTCGGCGCTGCCCGGGTCCAGGCAGAGCAGGTGCACCTGGTAGGGTGCGATGGGCCAAGGCCAGATGATGCCATCGGCATCGTAGTTCTGCTCCACGGCAGCGGCCACCGTGCGGGTGATGCCGATGCCGTAGCAGCCCATGACCATGGGGTTCTCCTTGCCCTGCTCATCCAGGAAGGTGCAGGACATGGATGTTGAATACTTCGTGCCGAGCTTGAACACCTGGCCCACTTCGATGCCGCGGAAGGACTGGTACCGCCCTTTCCCGCAGCGGGTGCAGGCGTCCCCTTCGGCCGCCATGCGCAGGTCGGTGAAGGTGCAGCCCGGCAGGTCACGAGCGGGGTCCAGGCCGAAGTGGTGATGGTCCGTGCGATTCGCGCCGCAGGTGAGGTTCACGGCGCCCTTCAGGCTGGCGTCCACCAGGATCTGGACCTCTTTCAGGCCCACCGGCCCCATGAAGCCGGTCTTGGCCCCGGTGAAGGCCTCGGCCTCGTCCAGGGGCATGAGCTCCATCTCGGCGGCCCCGGTGAAGTTCTTCACCTTGACCGGATTGACCTCGTGGTCCCCCCGCAGGACAGCGCCCACCAGCTTGGTGGCGCCATCCGCGAAGGTGACGCGGTAGAGGAAGAACTTGCTCGTCTGGGTGAGGGGCATGCCGTCGTGGTCGGCGTCCTTCATGCCGGCCGCCTGCTCCACCTGGCCCACCACGCCGGGCGTGCTGAAGTGGTCGCGCTTCAAGGCAAAGGCCTTTCCGTTCTCACCGGCGGGGAGCGCCGGGGCCTCCGTCTTCTCGATGTTGGAGGTGTAGTCGCAGGCATCGCAGCTCAGGATGGCGTCCTCGCCGCTGCCGGCCAGCACGTGGAACTCGTGGGTGAAGCTGCCGCCGATGGCGCCACTGTCGGCCTCCACCGGACGGAACTTCACGCCCAGGCGGGAGAAGATCCGCTTGTAGGCGTTGAACATGGCCCAGTATTCCCGGTCGGCGCAGGCATCGTCCGGGTGGAAGGAGTAGCCGTCCTTCATGGTGAACTCGCGGCCGCGCATGAGACCGAACCGGGGCCGCCGCTCGTCGCGGAACTTCGTCTGGATCTGGAAGAGGTTCATGGGCAGCTGCTTGTAGCTGCGGACGTTCTTGCGGACGATGTCGGTGATCACTTCCTCGTGGGTCGGCCCCAGGCAGAAGTTGTAGAACTCGCGTTCGTCGGGCTTCTCACCCCGGGCGCGGCGCTCGGCCACCTCGGCCTTGGCCTTGCGGTCGCAGAACCGCAGCAGCTCGTCGCCGTAGAACTTCCAGCGGCCGCTCTCCTGCCAGAGCTCCGCGGGCAGCACCGCGGGCATGGTCAGTTCCTGGCAGCCGTCCTTGGCCAGTTCCTCGCGGACGATCTCCTCGAACTTGCGGATGCTCCGGAAGGCCAGGGGCAGGTAACTGTAGATGCCCGCTGCCACCTTCTGGATCATGCCGGCCCGCATCATGAGCTGCTGGCTCACCACGTCGGCGTCGCGCGGCGTCTCGCGCAGGGTCTGGATCAGGAGCTTGGATTGCTTCATGGGGGCCTCGAACCTTCAAGTCTAACCCATGAAGCTGGGGCCGGCCTCAGGCGAGGAGCGACTGCACCAGGGCACTGGCGGCCTTGCCATCGATGGCGCCCCCATGGGCCGCCTGCAGGGCCTTCATCACGAGGCCCATGTCCTTCTTCGTGGCGGCCCCGCTCTGGGCGATGGCCTCCTTCACGGCCGCCTCCAGGGCCGCCCCCTCGATCATGGCCGGCAAGTAGGGTTTCAGCAGCTCGATCTCCTGCCGCTCCTGGGCGGCCCGGTCCGCCTGCCCCACCTTCTCGAACTGGGCGATGCTGTCCTCCCGGGACTTCACCAGGCGCTTGAACACGGCGATGGCGTCCGCTTCGGGGAGCATGCCCTGAGGGCCCAGGCCCTTGGCCACCGCCTCATTCTTGTAGGCGGCCAGGGCCATGCGGAGCACCTGGGTGCGCGCCGCGTCCCGGGCCAGCATGGCGGTCTTCAGGTCGGCCTGCAGGCGGTCGAGCATGGGAATCTCCAGGGCAGAACCCCCATGGTGACGCGGGTTCCCCCAACCCTCAATGCCAGAAGTCATGCCCAAGGAGGGCCGGGCCGAAACACCGACCATCACCTTGCCTGGGGTCCCATGAACGTCGCCTTCATCAATCCCTTCATCGAGTCCACCCTCCGCAGCCTCGAGATGATGGCCAGCATCGCCGCCGAGAAGATCGGCCTGTCGGTGAAAGAGGACCTCATCACCACCTACGACATCTCCGCCATCATCGGCATCACCGGGGACACCTCCGGTTCCATCATCCTGAGCTTCCCCGCCTCCGTGGCCTGCCGCATCGCCAGCAACATGCTCATGGAGGAGATCTCCACCCTGGACCAGAGCGTGGAAGACGCCGTCGGCGAGATCGGCAACATCGTGGTGGGCGATGCCCGCCGCCTGCTCATCCAGGACGGGTTCAGCCTGTCCATCTCCGTGCCCACCGTGGTGGTCGGCAAGGGCCACAAGATCAGCCGCAGCGGCGACGTTCCCTGCATCGCCATCCCCTTCAAGACCGAATTCGGCGAGTTCGAAGTGAACGTCGGCTTGAAGGAGTAGGCCCCGGTCCCGAACCGCCGCCATGCCTGCGAAAAGGGCGCCCGAAAGGGCGCCCTTTTGGTTTTGAAGCGGCGAGGCCGCTTCAGCCGGATATCTCTCAGGCCTTCTCGAACTTGATGACTTCCACGGGGCAGCTGGCGGCGGCGGCCTCGATGGCGGCCTCCTGGGCGCTCTGGACGTCGTCGTTCAGCTCGCTCATCTCGTCGCGGTTCTCGCTGTCGACGCCATCCTTGCGGACCGAGCCGTTGATGTTGCAGCTGGTGTCGGTGACGTGGAACACGTCGGGGCACTCGGCCTCGCAGGCGTTGCACACGATGCAGCCTTCTTCGATCCAGACTTTGGTGATGGCCATGGTCGTCTCCTCGCGATTCATGTAGGGGGCCCGGCTTGGGCGAACCCAACCAACCTAGCATCGCCGGGGCCCAGGACCAAGCATCGCCTGGCCTCCTGGGCCGTGGGAGACTGGAAGTGTGACGGAGGTCCTTTCATGTCCCTGAGGGAGACGGGAATTCTTGCCCGGATCCGGGAGTTGATGCCCGGGGGCGAAGGCCTCATGGACGACTGCGGGGCCCTCCCCGCCACGCCACCGGGCCAGACCCTGCTGGTGACGACGGACCTGATGGAATCGGACCAGCACTTCAAGCTGGAGTGGCACCCGCCCGACCTGCTGGCGCGCAAGCTGCTGGCGGTGAACCTGTCGGACCTGGATGCCTCCGGCGCCAGGCCCTTCGGCTACACCCTGACCCTGGCCCTGGGCCCGGAGGTGGAGGCGCCCTGGCTCGAGGCCTTCCTGGCGGGCCTGGCCGCCGCCAGCCGGGAGGCCGCGGTGCGGGTGCTGGGGGGCGATACCGTGGGCCGGCCCGCGGGCCTGGGCCTCGGCCTGACGGCCTTCGGCTTCGCGTCCCGCTGGCTGCGACGGGATGGCCTGCAGCCCGGAGATCGGCTCTTCGTGGACCAGCGACCTGGCGGCAGCCTGCGGGGCCTGCGCAAGCTCCAGGCCGGACAGCGTTGGAATCCGGCGGCTCCCGATCCCGACCTGGCGGCCCACCTGGCGCCCCGACCCAACCTGGGACTGGGGCCACGTCTGGGGGCGATCCCCGAGGTCCATGCCTGCCTGGACCTCTCAGACGGCCTGAGCCGGGACCTGCGGAACCTGGCCGAGGCCTCAGGTCTCAGCATCGTCGTGGATCAGGATCTGGAGGAGGATGCGCTCCGGGGGGGCGAGGATTACGCCCGCTGCTTCGGAAGCAACCTGCCCCAGGCCGAGCTGCAAGCCAGGCTGGGTTTGGCGCTGATCCCCGTGGGACGGGCCGTCCCCAGAGGCCCGGCCCCCCTTCTCGTCTATGATGGGGAGACGCCGCGCGCCCTGCCGGACCTTGGATTCGACCACTTCGCCCCATGACTGATGCCGCAGCGCCGCCCATGCCGGCTCCCCCTCCGCCCCCGAAGGGCCTCTGGAACCGGCTGAAGGCCCACCTCCTCCACCCGGAACTGAGCCCCGAGCAGGTGGCCTGGAGCTTCTGCCTGGGGTTCTCCATTGCCTGGAACCCGCTGCTGGGGCTGCACACGGGCATGGTCTTCGCGTTCTGCCTCCTCTTCCGGCGGCTCCACCGCCCCCTGATGATCATGGCCATGCTGATCAACAATCCCTGGACCATGGTGCCCATCGCCACCGCCAGCACCTGGGTGGGCAACCTGGTGCGGGGCCGCACCAGCGCCGGCAGCCTGGCTCAGGTCCAGTGGCATGAGATCGGCTGGCGGAGCTTCCTGACCTGGGATGGCTTTGACGCCATGACCACCATGCTGCGGCCAATCCTCAAGTCCTACCTCATCGGCGGCTTCATCTGCACCGTCCTCGCCCTGCCCATCGGATACTTCTTCATGCTCTGGCTGACTCGACGGCTGCGCCGGATCCACTGGCCCCACCTGCCCCACGCATCCCACCCACCCCAAGACGTTCCCCCCGGAGGCTGATCCCATGGACATGCGCTTTCTGATGAAACAGGCCCAGCAGATGCAGGCGAAGCTGGCCGAGGCCCAGGCCAACCTGCGCGTCGACGGCACCGCCGGCGGCGAGCTGGTGAAGGTCACCCTCAATGGCTCCAAGGAGCTGGTGGGGCTCTCCATCGCCAAGGACGCCATGGATCCCGAGGATCCCTCCATGCTGGAGGACCTCCTGCTGGCCGCCTTCCGCGACGCCACCACCAAGGTCGACGAGGCCATGAAGAAGCAGATGGGCGGCATGGGCGCCGGCCTCAACCTGCCGGGTTTGGGGCTGTGATCGGATGAAGCTGCCGCCGCCCCTCGAGGCCGTGGTCGAGAGCCTCCAGAAGCTGCCGGGAGTGGGCTCGAAGTCCGCCCAGCGCATGGCCCTGCACCTGTTGAAGGAGGGGCCCGAGGCCATGGCGCACCTGGCCCACCAGCTGCAGCAGGCCGCCGAAAAGGTCGGCTTCTGCGGGGTCTGCGGCGCCTTCACGGATCAGCCAACCTGCCCCATCTGCCTGGATCCCCGGCGGGATACCACCAGCCTGGTCATCGTGGCCGAAGCCTCCAATGTGCTGAGCTTCGAGCGCAGCGGCCACTTCCGCGGCCGCTACCATGTGCTCGGCGGCCTCATCTCGCCCCTGCGCGGCGTGGGCCCTGACCAGCTGCGCATCCGTGAACTGTTGAAGCGCCTGGAGGATCACGCCATCCAGGAAGTCATCCTGGCCACCAACCCCACGGTGGATGGGGAGGCCACCGCCAGCTGGCTGGCCCGCCTCCTGGAACCCATCGGCATCCGCACCACGAGGATCGGCCTCGGCCTCCCCATCGGCAGCGATCTGGAATATGCCGATGAGCTCACCTTGGACCGCGCCATGGAAGGCAGGCGTCCAGTCGGTTAGCCGATGGGGCCCCTCGGACCATCCCCCGATCGCCCAGCGCCCCGCGCTGGACTCCCGCTCCTCGGCTGCGCCGGATCGCGGAGGGGGCCCCGTTCCATCGGCAGCGATCTCGAATATGCCGATGAGCTCACCTTGGACCGCGCCATGGAAGGCAGGCGGATCGTCGGTACCTAGTACTTCACGCTGACGTCGCCCCGGGCCCAGGTCTGGCAGGCGAGGCGCTGGTCGGGGGCGGCCTTGAGGGCGAGGAGCACCCGCGTTTCAGCCGCGCCCTTCTCCGTGAGGTGCTCGGCGCCATCCAGCACCGTGACGAGGCAGGTGCCGCAGCGCGCATGTCCCCCGCAGCGGTGGTTCAGGGGCACGTTCGCCTTGGCGCTGGCGGCGAGGAGCGCTGTCTCCCGGTCGCATTCCGCGGCACCAGGTGTCTTGCCGTCGAATCGGATGGTGTGCATGTGTTACCCATAAGTCATTAACGCAGAAGGGATAGGACAGTTCCTCCCCCACTCTATCAGGCTGGTCCCTGACCCAGATGGCCTTTCGCGGTGGCCAGGAACCGCTCCCGGGCCAAGGCGTGATCCACGATGGGATCCGGATAGTCCCGGCGGGTCCGCTGCCCCCGGGGCTGCTTCCAGGGCTCGTGGATGAAGGCCGTGGGGCAGTCCGCCAGCTCAGGCACCCAGCGCTTCACGTAGACACCTTTCGGGTCGAACCTCTGCCCCTGGGCCGTGGGATTGAAGATGCGGAACCAGGGCTGGGCATCGCAGCCGCAGCCGGCGCTCCACTGCCATCCAGAGCTGTTCTGGGCCCAGTCGCCATCCGTGAGCCACCGCAGGTAATGGGCCTCGCCCAGGCGGTAGTCGAGCAGCAGGTGCTTGGTGAGGAAGCTGGCGGCGACCATGCGGGCGCGGTTGTGGACGAAGCCCTCGGCCCGCAGCTGCCGAGCCGCGGCATCCACCACCGGGTACCCCGTGCGCCCCTCGGTCCAGGCCTGCCACGCAGCTGCGTCCATTCGCCAGGGGAAGGCTCCGAAATCCGCGCGGAAGGGCTTCTCCAACAGCTCCGGCCACTCCCACAACAGGTGGTGGCTGAATTCCCGCCAGAGCAGCTCGTTGAGAAAGCGCCGCCCCCCTTCGCCAGCCTCGGCCGCCCAGGCGGCCTGCCAGACCGTCAGCACCGACAGCGTGCCGAACTTCAAATCGGCGCTGATCCGCGAGGTGCCGGGACGGTCCATGCGGTCTCGGTCCACGCCATAGTTGCCGATGGGACCCTTAACGAAGGCCTTGAGCCGGTCGCGGCCCGCCTTCTCGCCACCCGCCTGCAGATCGGCATTCAGAGCCAGTCCAAGGTCCTCCATCGTCGGAATCGGCACCGTCTCGAAGGCGGGCCCATCAGGCAGGGGCGGCAACGCCCGTGGCGCGGACAGCGCGGGCCCAAGGTCCAGCTTCGCCCCTGCGGCCCTTCCAAAAGGGGTGAACACCCGGAACATGGCCCCCTGCCCATTCCGCACGGAGCCGGGCGGCAGCAGGGTCTCCCCTTCGAAGAGCCGGAAGGCGATGCCATCCCGACCCAGCGCCTCGCCCACCCGGCGATCCCGCTCGCGACCGAAGGGCTCCACCCAGCGGTGGGCCAGCACCTGGTCTGCCTTCCATTGCGCTGCCAGGCGGGGCACCACCTCCACGCTGCGACCCGGCACCACCAGCAGGCGCGAGCCCAGGTACGCCAGGTTGGCTTCGAGGGCCCGGAGCGAGTCCAGCAGAAACTGCATGCGGTGGGGCAGCTCCCGGGCCCGTTCGGGTGCGAAGAAATACGGATCCAGCACGAAGAGCGGGATCACCTCACCGCTGGCCACGGCCTCCGCCAGTGGCCCATGGTCCGCCACGCGCAGATCCTTCCCCCTGAACCACACGATGGACCGCATGACCCGAGGCTACCCCGGGCCCCCCGGGCCGTGGCCGGTTCAAAACCTGGACGGGATCCGGCTCAGCGCTCGAGCTTGAACCCGATGCGGATCGTCACCTGGAACTCGGCGACCGTCCCGTCCTGGATACGACCCCGCTGCTCGACCACCTCGAACCAGGCCATGTGGCGGATGGACTTACCGGCCTCCTCCACGGCCTGCTTCACCGCCTCGGCGAAGCTGACCGGGGAGGTGCCGACGATCTCGACCTTCTTGTAGATGCCGGACATGGATGCCTCCTTGCCGCTGATTGTGGGCAGGGAGGCCAGGGGTTTCATAGAGCCATTTTTTGAAAACAATGAAACCGGCCCGGAGGCCTGCCGCTCAGATGGCCTGGCCGCCCCGCTCGCCGGTGCGGATGCGGATGCACTCCTTGAGATCCTGGATGAAGATCTTCCCGTCGCCCACCTCGCCGCCACCGTGGCGGGCAGTGCGGATGATGGTGTCCACGGTGATGTCCTCGAAGGCGTCGTTGCAGGCGATGGTGATCTGCACCTTGGGGATGAGGTTCGGCACGACCTTCTTGCCGCGCTGGACCACGATCTCCTCCTGGCGGCCGTGGCCGCTGACCCTCAAGACGGTGATGCGCTCGATCTCGGCGTCGATAAGGGCTTCGCGGACTTCATCCAGCTTGTCCTCGGGGATGATGGCGGTGATGAGCTTCATGATCGCCTCCGCTCAGCTCAGGTTGTTGAGGCCGTAGGCCCGCTCGCCGTGGATTTCATGGTCGAGACCGGTCTTCTCCACCGCCTCGGCCACGCGGAAGCCCACGAGCTTCTCCACCAGCAGCGCGATGAGCAGCGTCATGCAGACGGAGAAGAGGATCGTGGCGCCCACGGCGAAGGCCTGCACCTTCAGCTGGGCGAAGAGGCCCCAGCCCGGAGCCTTGGCCGCGGCCTCCGCCCACCAGGAATCGCGGATGAAGAAGGTGAGGCCCAAAGCCCCCACGATGCCCCCGGTGCCGTGGATGCCGAAAGCGTCCAGCGAGTCGTCGTAACCCAGGCGGTTCTTCAACAGGATCATGCCGAAGCAGGCGCAGGCCGCGATGGCCCCCAGCACGATGGCCCCACCCACCTGCACGACGCCGGCGGCGGGGGTGATGACCACCAGACCCGCCAGGATGCCCGAGGCCATGCCCAGGCTGGTGGGCTTGTCGTCACGGATGGTCTCGATGAGCACCCAGGTGAGGGCGCCCGAGGCCGCGGCCACCTGCGTCACGGTGAGGGCGCGGGCCGTCTCCAGGTTGGAGGCGATGGAAGAGCCCGCGTTGAAGCCGAACCAGCCCACCCACAGCAGGCCCGCGCCGATAAGCGTGAACGTGAGGTTGTTGGGAGCCATCGCGGTCTTGGGGTAGCCGTGCCTCGCCCCCAGGAACAGGGCCAGGGCCAGACCCGCGGCGCCGGAGGAGATGTGCACCACTGTGCCACCCGCGAAGTCGATGGCGCCCTTGGCACCGAGGTTGAAGAAGTAGCCGTCGGGCGCCCAGACCCAGTGGCAGAGCGGGCAGTAGACGAAGATCACCCAGACCGTGATGAAGGCCACCCAGCCCCGGAAGGAGATCCGCTCGGCCACGGCACCGGCGATGAGCGCGGGCGTGATGATGGCGAACTTGCCCTGGAACATGGCGAAGGCGTACTCAGGCACGCCGGCGGGCAGGATCGTGTGGTCGATGCTCCGCAGCAGCACCAAGCCGCGGCTCCAGCCGATGAGGCCGCCCAGCGCGTTGGGACCGAAGCTCAGGGCGTAGCCCACCACAGTCCAAAGGACACCCACGACCGCCATGGCGGCGAAGGAATGCATCATCGTGCCCAGCACGTTCTTGGTGCGCACCAGGCCGCCATAGAACATCGCCAGGCCGGGCACCATCAGCAGGACCAGGGTGGTGGAGGTGAGCATCCAGGCGGTGGCCCCGGAATCGTTCACGGGGCCGGCCCCCTGCGCGCAGAGGGGGAGTCCCGCGCCCAGCACCAGGGTGAGGGAGAGGATGCGCTTCCAGATCATCGGGTCCTCCAGAAAAGGGCTCGTGAATCCAACCAGGGGTGGGGCTATAAAAAAAGCCTATCCCGAAGGCCCGATTCGACGCCCGGGTTATGACCCATCCATTTAGATTTCTGATGAACCCATAACCGCCGTCACCCGCTGGCTTCGCTGCCCAGGGCGACCTGCCAGAGCCCCGTGGGATCAGGATGCAGCAGCCACTCGGAGACCACCGGCCGGCGCGTCCACGCGCCCATCTCCAGTTCCTGGTCCAGCTGGCCGGGGCTCCACCCGGCATAGCCCAGGAACAGCCGATACCGGGCGATCGGGTCCCCCAGCAGGGTCTCCAGCAGGTCCTTGCGGTGGCTCACGAAGTGGGTGAGGTCCACCACCGTGTCCTCCTCCTCGGGCAGCCCGCCCTGCACCACGAGGATGCCGCGCTGGGGATCGACCGGCCCACCGCGCCAAGCGGTGGCCTCCTCGGAGCCCAGGTAGGCCATGTCGCCCTCGGCGCACACCTGCGCCAGGGTCAGGGGCAGCGGCCGGTTGAGAATCAGCCCCAGGGCCCCCTCCTCGTCGTGCTCCACGACCAGCACCACACTGTGCAGGAAGTTCGGATCCAGGAGCGCGGGGCTCGCCACCAGGAGGCAAGGGGCTTCGTACGACATGATGCCGATGATGATAGCCCAGGGCACCATGGAGGGATGCGCACACCCCCGCCTTCCCACCTGGGTGCCCTGTCCGAAGGATTCAGGCTCCTCAAGCGTCATCCTTGGCTGACCCTCGGGCTCGCCGTCCTGGCCATGCTCCTGGCCCAACTGGGCCCGGCCCTGGAGCTGGCCGCAGGGGTGGGGCCGAACCTGATCCTCCAGGCGGTGTTCGGGTTCGCGGGCCTGCTGCCCCTCGAGATGTATTTCATCCCCCGTCTGCAGGCCCAGCTGGATGCCGAGACGCGGAATGACGCCGCCAATCCCATCGGAGGCTGGCATGAGGCCTTCGATGGCCGCTGGTTGCGGACCTTCCTCGCCCGCCTGGGCATCAGCCTCGCCATCGGACTGGGCCTGCTGATGTTCCTGATCCCCGGGATCCTGATCCTGGCCCTGTTCGGCTGGGCTCCCATCCGAATGCTTCTGCGCGGCGAGGGCCTGTTGACTGCCTTGAAGTGGAGCCAGGCCACCATGGTGCGGCACTGGCCGCGCGTCATTCAGGCGGTGCTGGCCATGACGCTGGTGGCGATGGCGTACCAAATGGCGGCCAGCTGGGCGCTGGACCGCCTGCTCCCGGCGATGGATCCGGACCTGGGGCCGGGTGCCCTGCTGCGTCTGAAACATCCCGCCTTCTGGTGCTTCAATCTCCTGGGCGGAACGCTCAACCTCTGGCTCAGCTGCGCCCTGCTGGCGCTCTATCAGCGGCTGGAGGCCGCGGCCCAGCCCTCGGCAGACGCCTGAGGCTCAGCAGCCGCAACCGGGGGTGACGGCTCCGGCCTGCACGCATACTTCGCAGACCCGGATGGCCTGCCCGATCCCGAGCAGTTCGACCTGGGGGCTGAGGAAGCCCGCCTTGATGGGTTCCTCCTTCATGAGATCCGTCGACAGGTACTTCTTGTTGCTGTCGCTGAAGACCGTCACCACCACGGCGTCCCGGCCCAGCAGCTCCTGGGCCTGAAGGGCCGCCAGCAGGTTCGCGCCGCTGCTGATCCCCACCCCGAGCCCCCGGTCCGCCAGCTTCTGGGCCATCAGAATGGCGTCACCGTCATCCACGGCCAGGATCTCGTCCAGCTGCTCCAGCTTCACGATCGCGGGGATGAACTCGTCGGAGATGCCCTGGATGCGGTGTTTGCCGACCTTGTGCCCCGTGTGCAGGGTCGGCGAGTTGGCGGGTTCGACCGGATGGATGCGGATGCCGGGATCCATGCCTTTGAGGAACCGCGCCACGCCCATCACGGTGCCGCCGGTTCCCACGCCGGCCACAAAGGCCTGGGGCTTCAGCCCCACCGAAGCCAGCTGGGCCCAGATCTCAGGTCCGGTGGTGGTCGCATGGGCCTCCACGTTGGCATCGTTGGCGAACTGGCAGGGCAGGAAGGCGTCTGGCGTCTCCGCGGCCCAGGCCTCGCTGAGCCGGATGGAACCCAGGAAGCCCCCCTCGCCATGGCTCACCAGCCGCACCTCCGCCCCGAAGGAGCGGATCAGGTCCTTGCGCTCCTGGCTCATCCAGTCGGGCATGAAGATGGTGACGGGGTGCCCGAGCGCCCGGCCAAGGGCCGAGAACGAGATGCCGGTGTTGCCGCTGGTGGCCTCGGCGATGGGCGCCCCCGGCTTGAGGATGCCGCTTTCGTGGGCCTGACGCAGGATGTGCAGGGCCATCCGGTCCTTGATGCTGCCGGTGAAGTTGAAGTTCTCAGCCTTGGCGTAGAGCCGCCGCGACTCACCCCGGAACTTCAGATCCAGGGCCAGGAGGGGGGTGCGACCGACCAGGCGGCTCAGGGTCTGGAGGGTCGGCTGGATTCCGGTCATTCCGTGGCCTCGTCAGAGATACCCTTCCACGATCTCACAGACCACCCGAGGGGGTGCTGACCAGGGATGTCCGGCGCCCGGCCCTTTACACCTCGTCATGGAAGTAGCCGGGGTCCTCGATTTCGACCAGGCCCCCCGCCTCCAGGCCCGCCCGCTGTTCGGCGGTCAACCCCGCGTCGAGCCACCGCGGATCGGTGCGCCCGTTCAGGAAGTGAGCCGAGGGCTGGGCCGAGTCGTAGTCCTCGCGCAGGCGCCAGAGGTGGACCCAGCCCACGTGGTTGATGCGGGCCCAGACCTTCATGTGCAGGGCCCCCCGGCCTCACCCTCCTTGCGGAGGACGGCCACCGCGTGGGTCAGCAGGGGCCAGGCCAGCTGGATCTGCTCCAGGGCCGCGGCGGGCCGGCCGGACAGGTTCAGGATCACCGTTCTCCCGGCGATCCCGCACACGGCCCGGCTGGCGAAGGCCAGCGGGTGGCCGCCCTTGGCGCGGATCAGTTCGCAGATGCCCGGGGCCTCGCGCTCCATGACGCGGCGGGTGGCCTCTGGTGTGGTATCCCGGGAGCCGAAGCCCGTGCCCCCGCAGGTGAGGACCAGGGGCGCGCCTTCCGCCACGGCGCCATGGAGGTCCTGCTCGAGCAGGTGCGGCTCGTCGGGCATCAGCGAGGCGGTCACGGTCTTCACCCCCTGGCCCTTCAGCCAGGAGGTGAGCAGCGGCGTGGACTGGTCCTGGTACTCGCCCCGGGAGGCGCGGTCGGACAGGGTGATGAGGTGCACGCGCTCCATGTCAGGGCATCACGAGATCGTCGTCAGCCAGGGCTTTCTCGGTCTGGGCCTGGCGGTAGGCGAGGTAGCGCTCACGGATCGCCGCATCCCCTGTGGCCAGGATGGCCGTGGCCAGCAACGCCGCGTTGATGGCGCCGGCTTTGCCGATGGCGAGGGTACCCACCGGAATGCCCGAGGGCATCTGGACCGTGGACAGCAGGGCGTCCATGCCCTCGGTGGCCCAGCCCTTCATGGGCACGCCCAGCACCGGGAGGTGCGTTTTGCTGGCGCAGACACCGGCCAGGTGGGCCGCCCCGCCGGCCGCCGCGATGATGACCTTCATGCCCCGGCCCTCGGCGCCTTTGCAGAACTCGACCACTTTTTCCGGTGTTCGGTGGGCGCTGGCCACGTGGGCCTCGCAGGGGATGCCCAGGGCCTTCAGCGTCAGCGCCGTGTGCTGCATGGTCTCCCAGTCGTTCTTGGAGCCCATCAGGATGCCCACCAGGGGAGTCGTCGTCATGGATGCCTCGGAAAGGATGGGGGGTGACTCAGGGAACGGCCATTCTAGCGGAGGGTCCCCTTCTGGCGAAGCGCCTCAGCGCCGCACCCAGCTGAGCACCCAAAGCACGCCCAGCAGGGCCAGGGCATCGCGCTCGGTGGGATCCATGCGCTCGTTGCGGGAGGCAAGTTCTTCGGGGCCGGGGCCGCGCATGATGACGCGGTGGGTGTCCTGGGCCGGATCCTCCAGCAGCACCCAGTCCGGGGCCGTGCGGCCCACCACGGCAGCCCCGATGGATGGCGTGCCCAGTTTCCAGCGGATGTCGAGGGGTTCCCACAGCCCCGCGTTCATGAGGCGCCAGGGGCCCTCGGCGGGCACCGCGGCCAGATCCAGCACCGCGTCCCGGTCCAGGAACCGCACGATCAGCCGGGCCTGGGGCGGTGGCGCGGGCTCGGGCTTGCGGCAGCCCAGACCGGCCATCACCAGCAAAGCAACCACCAGGTACCGCATGGGACCTCCCGGCGAACCCCTACTTCCGATAGTACGCCCGGATGGCATTGACCACCGCGACGGCGTAGCGCTCCCGGAATTCAGGATTCTTCAGGCTGGCGGCATCGTCTTCGTTGGTGAGGTTGGCCACCTCGATGAGGGCCTTGGTGGCGCTGCTGCTGTAGCGGACGACCGCCGGCACCCACTTCCCGCCATTCCGGTAGATCACGTTGCGGATGGGACGGTTGGCGTGGATGGGGATGCGCTCTTTGTGGAGCGCCTTCATTAGGGTCTCGGAGAACTGGCGGCTGCGAGCCTCGCCCTGGAGCTTCTCCCGGCCGGTGAAGGTGACGCGGGCGGAACGCTTCCCTTCGGCCACACGACCGGTCTTGGCGCCGCCCAGGGCGAAGGAGGTGGGCACCAGGGCCGCGCTCGGCACGTAGACCATGGAGCCCCGGGCCGAAGGGTGCAGGCTGTCCGCGTGGAAACTCAGGAAGAGGGTCTTCTGGGCGTCGCCCTTCGTTTTGCGGAAGGCGGCGAAGAGGTCGTTGGCCAGCACCCAGCGCAGGTGGACACTCACGGCCGAGGGGCTTTCGCCATCCACGGCGAAGGGCGGCGTGGTGAGGATCTCTGCAGCACGGCTGGGCGCCTGGATCTCCTCGCGGACCTTGAACCCCAGTCCGGGATAGCGGATGGTGCTGCTCACCTGGGCCTCGGTCTCCTGCTCCAGGAGGCGCCGCACGCGCATGGCGATGTCGTAGACGAAATCGGACTCCCAGAGGCCGTTGGCCCGGGCGCCCGGATCGATGCCGCCATGGCCCGCGTCCAGAATGATGCGCACGCCCTTGAGCTTGGGGCCTGCCTCCACACGGATGGTCCGGCGCACCTCGGCGCGGACCTCCCGCTCCTCGGCCAGCTGGGAACTGCCTTCCGCCTGGAAGGGATCGGCCAGGAAAGTCACCGGGATCTTGATGAGCTGGCCCGGCTGGATGCCCCTCACGTCGGTGATGCCGGTGCGCCTGGCGATGCGGTCCGCCAGCTCGTTCACGCCCTTGGGATCCACGCGGTCCGTGTAGCGGATCACGACGCTGGAGTACAGAGCCTCTCCTTTGCGCAGGCGATAGGCGGCGTACTTGCCCTGGGCATCCTCACCGAACGAGAGCAGGGCGCGGTAGGCCGCCACCCTGGCCTCATCGTCCAGATCGTCTTCCGGCTGGGTGCGGTCGGGCCCCTTGCCCGCGCCACCCAGGTCCACCGACAGCAGGCTGCGGGGAATGCGCCAGGTATCGCCCTCCCGGAGCTTCTCCGGCAGGTCTGGGTTCGCGGCCATGACCTTGTCGTAGTTCTGCCCATGGCCCGTGAACAGCGCAGCCAGGGTCCAGACGGATTCCACCTCGGGGTGGCGGATCCGGTGCCGGACCTCGTCCGGGCGCCACTGGTCATCAGGAAACAGCGCGGCCAGGGCCCAGCGCTTGCCTTCGGGGCTGAGGCTTTCGAAGGGGACCCAGCCGCTGGGATCAGCCCCCCTGCCCAGGAAGGCTCGGGGCAGTGCCTTCCCCTCCACGCTGAGCCCGCGCCGGAACTGCAGGCGCAGGATGATGGCCCGGTCCTCCGGCGTGCGCGCGTGGGATAGCACGGGCGCGGGCTCCTGGGCCCCCAGGGCCGCGGGCGCGGCCAGCAGCAGGCCGGCCAGGCCCAGTGGCCTGCAGAGCCTCAGGCCTCCCACGGGGCCTCGCCCGTGGGCAACGCCTCGCCTGCGCGGCCGGCGCGGACCCAGGCGCGCATGGCCTCCTGCAACCCCTCCGGGTCCTCGGCGCGCTCACGCAGAAAGCGCTTCAGGCGCCGCTCCAGGTGACCCGCGCCCTCCTCCAGCAGGAAGAGGCGGTCGTGGAGCCGCTCGTGGGGGGCCTTGCCGGTGCTGGGCGGCAGCTTGAGCGTGCCCATGTCCAGGGTGGCGGCGTTGAGCGTGAACACCCACTCCAGGTCGCCGGAGAGGATGCGCAGCTTCACCTTCGCCGGGCGCATGCCGCGGCCAAGGGCCTCGAAGGCCTCACGGCATTCGGAGGGGTTGCCCTTGCGGAGGGAGATCTCCTTCACCTCGCCACGCTCGGAAGCCAGCTGGATGGCATCGTCCACGAAGCAGCCGGAGCCGTCACCGTCCTCGCCGCTGGCGCCGCCCTCGGTCATGCTGCGCATCCAGAGCCAGAGCAGGAATTCCTCCCCGAGGAAACGCCCCTGTTCCATGAGTTCAAGCGGCTTCATGTCAGGCTTCCTCGAGTTCGAGATCCAGGGGATCCAGCGCCATCAGGGCTTCCACGGACAGGTCCGGACAGAGCCGACCCGACAGCACCAGGGGCGCCAGGGGATGGATCTCGCAGCCGAAGGACTTGATGAACAGGGTTGTCAGCGCGCCCTGGGCCTTGCTGGACGAGGCCGTGGTCCAGAGGATGCCCCCCTTGAGATCCCAGGCCACCTCCACCACCTTGGGGGTGGGCAGCACCTTGCGCAGCAGCTCGACCTTCACTTCGTCTGCCAGGGAGATGCGGGCCTCCTTCCCGATGAAGGCCAGATCCTTCTCCTTCTGGAGCGTCTGCAGACGCAGGTCCACATGGGCCTTGAGCAGGGCGGGCGGCACGCGGCGTGTGTCGATGCGCAGGCCGAAGACCGCGAAGCGGTCCTGGCCCACCCAGTTCTCATCAGGCGGCGTGATGAGCGGGTTGCGCCAGTCGCACCAGCCCATGCGCTCCTCCTCGAGCCCATCCTGGAAGGGGCGGAATTGGTCTTGCTCCAGGCCAGCCTGCAGGTCCTTCTCGTCGGGCACGGGACCGAGCACCAGAAAGCGTTTGAGGGACACGGTCCCCTGAAGGATGCTCATGGGGCACCGCCTCCGAAAAACCTGCGGAACCGGTCCCAGAGGCCCTTGCCACGGGTCAGGCTGGGATGGATCAGATCGAGGGCCTCGCCGGGTTTGGGCAGCGGAAGGCCGGGGTCATTGAGGGTGAGGAGCACGCCGGTGATATTGTCGCGGCCACCGTGCGCCAGGGCCTCGTCCACCAGCAGTTCCAGGCTGCGCCGGGGACTGAGCCCCTGGGTCAGCACGTCCTGGATCTGGACATCGGTGACCTCCCCATGCAGGCCGTCGGAGCAGCAGAGCAGCCGGTCGCCCCGCCGGAGTGCGAGCCGCGAGAGGACCACCCGCAGCGGCTGGGGCGAGCCCAGCGCCTGCGTGATCATGTTGCGCTGCGGATGGGTGCGGGCCTGCTCGCGGGTCAGGCTGCCCTGGGCCACCAGATCATTCACAAGGGTCTGGTCCTCCGTGATCTGGTGCAGCACCCCCTGGCGCAGCAGGTAGGCCCTGGAATCGCCGATCTGGGCCACATAGGCGGAGCCCTTCCAGATGACTGCGGCCGTCAGCGTGGACCCCATGCCCCGGGCCGTGCGGTCGTCGTCCGAGTAGCGGAGGACCGCGTCACTGGCCTGCTCCACCGCCGTCTCAAGGGCTTCGAGCAGCACGTCCTCGCGGTCCCTGGTCGACCCCAGCTGGCCCCAATGACCGAAGAGGAACAACGACACGGCCGCCAGCCCCTCACGGCTGGCCACCTCGCCGGCAGCTGCCCCGCCCATGCCGTCGGCCACGGCCACCAGCAGCCCGGATTCCCCTACCTTGAGCGATCTTGCGGGCCCATTGATGATTGGTTCATCACCATCGAGCGCGCTCAGCAGGTAGGCGTCTTCGTTGTTCTTCCGGACCTTGCCCGGATGCGTAATGGCGGCGTAGTCGATGAGCATGAGGGTAGATGGCCCTGACAGGGATGGGCGTGGTTGCGGTGGCGTACGGGCGGCCCTTTCCGTTCATCATAGCGGGTGGAGGCGCGAATCCATGACCGAAGGACCCCAAGGATCGGAACTTCTCGGCCTCCTCGCCAAAGCCCCAGGGTGCAGGCCTTGAGCGCCGTGCTGGCCATCCTGGGCCCGGGCGTCCTGGGTCTGTCCACGGCCCAGTGGGCCGCGGAATGCGGCCTGCCCACCCGGCTGCTGGGCCGGGACCAGGAACACGCCGAGGCGGGTCTCCGGGAGGTCCACCGCCGCTGGGACCGGGCCGTCACCCAAGGCCGAATGACCCCAGAGGCCAGGGACCGCGCCATCGAGAGGCTTTCGGCCGCGGCGTTCGGCGCGCCCGCGCTGGAAGGTGCCTCGGCTTTCCTTGAAGCGCTGCCTGAAGCTCTGGAGCTCAAGGCCCCGGCCCTGTCGGCGGCCATCGCCTGGGGTTCCCCCGAGATGCTGGTCCTTTCCGGCACCTCGTCGCTCCCCATCGCGGATCTGGCTCGCAGGGCCGGGGCCGTGGGCCGCGTGGTGGGGTTTCACCTGTTCGTACCCGTGCCGCGGATGGCCGTGGTCGAAATGGCTGTGCCGGAAGGAACAGACCAGGCTTGGGTGGACCAGGCCAGAGCTCTGGGATCGACCCTCCGGAAACGGGTGGTACAGGTCCGCGATCAGCCTGGCTTTGCTGCGGCCAGGATGGCCCTGGCGCAGGGCCTGGAGGCCATCCGGCTGGTGGAAGCCGGGGTGGCTTCGGCCGATGACCTGGATGCCCTCATGACCCTCGGCTACGGACACCCCGTGGGTCCCCTGGAGCTGTCCGACCGGATCGGCCTCGACCTGCGCCTCCGGATCGCGGAGGGCCTCTTTGCCAACGGAGAGGACCGATTCCATCCTCCCGGACTGCTTCGGGCGAAGGTAATCGCCGGGCAGACGGGCCTGAAGGGCGGCCTTGGCTTCCACACCTGGACACCCGACCGGAGGCGGTCATGACCACCGCCGGAATGGTCTTCTGCGGAATGCTGATCCTCCTCGTGATCTATGTCGCATATCGGATCGGCAAGTTCCTGCTGCGGGTCTTCGTCGGCCTCGCCGCGCTGGCTCTGCTAAGCTGGGGGCTCTGGAAATTCTTCCACTCCTGAATCCCAATTCCCGAGGAGCCAGCATGGCCGCCATCTCCTGCACCCACTGCGGCGCCGACCTGACCGCACCCCAGAGCGTTCGCATCGCCGAGTACCACTTCGGCCGGATGGAAAAGGTCGACGAAGACCCCGGATTCAAATACCACTTCGAGCAGGCCGACAACTTCACCATCCTCTGCAACAGCTGCAAGCGTCTGGTGCGGACCCTCCCGATCAGCAAGTAGCTTTTTCTCATTATGAAAAACGGCCCCGAATGGGGCCGTTTTTCTGTCGTCGGGTCTAGCTACTGGCGCAGGACACGGGGCGTGATGAAGATCAGCAGTTCGACATTCTTCTCCTGCTTGGTGTCGTTGCGGAAGAGGAATCCAATGAGGGGGATCTTCGACAGGAAGGGCACGCCGGTCGTTCCAGTGGAGGAGTTGGTGATGTAGACACCACCCAGGACCGCGGTGCCACCATCTCGAACCAGGACCTGGGTTTCGATGGCCTTGCGGATGATGGTCGGGGTTCCCTGCACCGTCCGGGTGAAATCGGCCTCGGCCTTTTCAACCTTCAGATCCATGATGATGGTGCCTTCGTTGGTGACCTGGGGCGTGACGTCCAACTGAAGGTTCGCGTCGATGAAGGCGACCGTGATGGCGCCGCCCTGGGCACCGCCCTGCTGGGTGGGATAGGGGATCTTCTCACCGCTGAGGATCGTGGCCTTCTTGTTGTTCTGGGTCACGACCTTGGGCGAGGAGACGATCTTGAGGGTGCCGTCCTTCTCCATGGCCTGCAGGACCGCGTTGATGCTGAAGCGGTTGCTGAGGAAGGAGAGCCACAATTCGCCAGCCGGAGCCGTGATGGAGGTGGCGCCATCCTTGCCGGGCGACCATGCAATGGAGGCGTTCTGGCCCGAAGCTTCGCGGTTGAAACCCTGCACACCGTTCCAGAAAGGCGAGGACGTGCCTACCCACGGAGTACCTGTGGAGGTCGAGCCACTGGTGATGGCGACAGATCCGTTGTTGGACTGGGGCCACTTGACACCGAATTCCCGCTGCCAATTCTTGTTGGCTTCCACCACGCGGGCTTCGATCTGGACCTGCTGGATCTGGACGTCCAGGGTCTGGAGCAGGTCATCGATGACCGAAATGTTGCGGGGGAGATCCGTGATGATCAGTGTATTGGTGCGGTCATCCAAGATCGCGGAGCCGCGCTTGGTGAGCATGTCCTTGAGGATCTTCTGGACCTCGGCGACCTTTGCATAGGACAGGGGGCGAGTGATCGTCTGGAGTTCCCCGGCCAGGGCCTTGGTCTCGTCGAGCTTCTTGCGCTCCTCTTCCTCTTTCTGCAGCTTGTCAATCTTGGCGACCCGGAGAACCCCGTTCTGGATCTCCTTGCCGAGCCCCGCGTTCTTCAGGACCACGTCCAGGACCTGATCCCAAGGGGTGTCCGTGAACTTGAAGCCAAAGTTGCCCTGCACATCAGGGTCCATGACCAGATTGAGCTTGCCGGTATCAGCCAGGATCCGCAGGAAGTCTCGGATCTCAGTGTTCTGGAGGTCGATGGTGATCTTGGATCCCGAGTATTTGGTGAGGCCCTCGCCGAGGGTCCGACCGGGGGCCCTGCTCGGGGTCGCAGCCTGGACATGGGGCTTTTCGACTTCTGGAGTCTGGACGGCCTCAGGGCTCACCACTGGCAATGCGGTCGAGAGCGCCAACTGGGGCAGCAGCTGGAAGGAACCACCCACGGAAGGAAGCGCGGCGAGAGGCCTGGGTGCCGCCTTAGGAACCGAATTAGGCGTGGTAGTCGCGGAGGCAATGGCCGTGGTAGAGGCTTCTGCCGGGATCGGGGTGGGGAGGGTCGGCTTGACGACTCCTTCGAGGCGAGCCTGGACCCGGCCATCACCCGGTGTCAGATGGAGTTGGACCCCTTCAGCGCTGGACCCGACCAGGACCTGCGTCCCAGGAGCAACTTCCAGGACCAGGCGCGTCACTGGCTTGGGATCCATGGAGAACTGGGCGAGGCGGGACTTGAGGATCAAGGGGTGCGCCAGCTGGGCAAGGTCCTTCCGGGTGACGGAGCTGCCGCGCTCGACACCATGGAGATCCAGAACCACCCGGTGGGGATTGGCCAGAACCTGCACTCCAGGCTGAGAGGTCATTCCGGTCACGCGGAGAAAGACCTTGGCCCCCGGGCCATCAACTTCCATGGATGTGGAGACAAGGACGCCCTTTCGGGCCGCAGCCTCCAGCACAGGTGACGCGTGGAGGGACCCGGTGTGGATCCCCGCCAGGACCACGCCCCCTGCAACCAGCAAGGAACTCAGGCGAGCATTCATCGTTTACCCTCCTCACGCTTGAACGTCTTCGTGATGGTTCGGAATATGGAACGGTTGGTGGTATTCAATTCCCACTGGTGGAAAGTCACTGCCTTGTCGGTGATGGCGGTGATTTCCCCGTCTTTGAACCGGTGCCCGACAGGAAGCCAGCGGACATTCCCCCGGCTGTCAGAAACGATTGCGAAATTCTTGCCATCCTTCTTGATCATCCCCTTGACGGCGATGTCATCGAGAACGTCGAGGGCATCCGCGGGCCTCTCATCTCTCGGGGCGGAGAAGGGATCCCGCTGGATGGTCGGCTTATAGGGAGTCGCCTTGATCAGGGCCACATCCTCGATCGGGGCCACCGGCGACGCAGGCGGCGCCTGGTCCACCTTGGCGGGTGCCTGGGCCAAGAGCCCGATGGCGGATAAGAGATGGATGGTGAAGAGTCGACGGGTCATGGCGGGACCTCAATCCTCTTTGGCGCTGGCCTTGGGGGCCGCGGCTGGCTTCTTCACGGGTTCAGCCGGAGGAGGCTCGGGATTGTAGATGAATGCGCTGATGGTGCACTTGACCGAGGCGGGGTAGACGCTGCGATTGTCGGTCTTGCGGGCAAACTCGATGTTCGAGATGTTGATGATCTTGTCATAGCCCGAAATCAGGGAAGCGAACTGGCCGAAGGAGTGGAATCCGACACGGAATTCAAACTCCACGGGTTTTTCGGTGTAGTAGGTGTCCTTCCGCTCAGGCTTGAGGGAGAACGAGACCTGGTCGATGCCGGCATCATCGGCAATCTTCTTGATCCGGTAGGGAATCTCGCCGTAGTCCGTTTCGGAGGGCATGATCTTGATCAGTTCTTCGATGCGCTTGTCCTGCTTGGCGACCTCTTCCCGGAGCTTCTCATAGCTCTGTTTCAGGAGCTTGCCCTTGTCCACATCGGCCTGGAGAATCTTCACACTTTCGTTCGTAGCTTCCAGATCAGAGCGCTTCCCACCGAGCAGAAAGTAAACCAATCCGGCCAAGACGATGCCGACCAGCGCACCCACACCAATTTGTTTCTGAAGTTGGGGATTCATGGCCTACCTCAGACGGCGTTCTGGAGTTCAAAGGAGATGGTGAATTCGAATGCCCCACTGGTGCCACGCTTGGCGCCGGGATAATTGATCTTCTTGAACCACCGTGTCCTGGACTGGAGATTCCCGTAGAACGCGTTGATGGACTCGAAGTTGCGGCCCTCTCCTTCGATCGTAACGGTCATCCCCTTCTGAGCGATCTTCTTGAACCAAACGTCGTCGGGCAGGCTGTTGGCGAGTTCCTCAATGAAATGCACTGGCAGGGCCTGTTGGCGCTTCAAGGCCGTCATGACCTCTTCTTTCTTCTGCAGCGCTTCCTTCTTCTCGCGGTACTTCTTTTCCTGGGAGATGTAGGGCTCGTAAACCTTCTTGTCACGTTCGAGATCGGCCTTCCTCTTCTCGGCCTTCGTGGCCTCGCTGTTCAGCCACAGGTAATAGCCGCCGCCGAGGGCCGCGAAGAGCAGCCCCACGACCACGCCGGCGATGGGGAGGCTGGAACGGCTGCCGCCTTCACCCGTGTAGACCTGGACAGGCTCGGCCGAGGCCTTGTCACCGCCCTTCTTGCCTCCGGCCTGGGCCAGCGCGTCACCGAGCAGGTTGATCTTGATCATCGGTCCCCCACTTGGCGCATGGCCAGCCCGACGACGACGGCGGCGGCGCCACCAATCTCGCGGACCGTCACGGGATCCTCGGTGCGACCATCCACCTCGATGAGTTGGAAGGGATTGAAGCGATCTACGGACACCCGAAGGCGGTCACTCAGCACATCCATCAGTCCATGGATCATGGAGCCACCGCCGCAGACCAGCACCCGGTCCAGACGGTCCACCTTGAAGCTGCTCTTGAAGAAATCCAGGGTTCGGGTCAGCTCATCAGCGAAGGCATCGGAAACGGCATTGATGGAGGGTTGGATCTCCTCGGGTTCCCGGCCTTCGGAGGCCTGGTTCCGCTTGAGGCGTTCAGCGGCCTCGCGGCTCACACCCCAGTCCTCGGTGAGTTTTTCCGAATATCGGCCGCTCCCCCAAGCCATGTCCCGCCAGAACACGGACTTGCCCCCCACCATCATCGTGAGGTTGGTAAAAGTGGCCCCCATGTTCACCAGGGCGACGACCTCATCCCTCCCTGCTCCCATGGTATTGATTTCATAGGCGTTCTGGACAGCAAAGACATCCACGTCCACGACCTTGGGGCTGCAGCCGGCCTGGGCGACGCAACTGACGTAGGCTTCGAGTTTGTCCTTCCGGCAGGCGACAAGGACCACATCCATGTTGCCTTCACCGGCCCGCTCCTCGATCAGGTAGTAATCGAGGGCGTAGGAGTCCAACCCCTGTCCGGCCGGAAAGAAGCTCTCAGCCTCCCAGCGGACGGATTCAGCCAGCTCGGCCTGGCTCATCAGGGGAAATGTCACTTTTTTGACCATCACCTGCTGGCCCGACACAGAAATGGCCACTTCCTTGGCTTTGATTTTCTGTTCCGCCAAGGCCTGACGGATAGCCGACGCCACAGCGTTACTATCCATGATGTCCCCATCGACGATGGCGTCAGCAGGGAGCGCCACCTGGCCCAGTTTCTGGAGACGGTAGCGGATGTTGCTTCCCTTCCCCATCTGTTGGAGTTCACAGACTTTCACTGAGCTGGAGCCAATATCCAAGCCGACAAGACTTTTGGTTTTGCTTCCGAAAAGACCCACCGGATGCCTCACTTGGAGAAATTAGGTAATGGAAAGGGTACCGCCAGAATGGATTAGGTCAAGGTTAACTATGCTTGCGTTAGGCTTCCTCGGATTCCCAGCCCACCAGGACGGCTGTGATATTGTCCTCGCCTCCGTGCTCCCTGGCCGCTGAAATTAATGATTCCACAGCATGTTGGATATCACTGGATTGCTCCACGATGTCCCAGATCTGTTTGTCGCCGATCATTCCTGACAGACCATCAGAGCAAAGCAAAAGTCGCTCCGATTTGGAAAGCTCCAGATTCTGCAGTTCCACGTCCAGTTCCCCGCCATTGCCAAGGGCCTGGGTGATCACGTTCCGGAAAGGGTGCACCCTGGCCTCAGAGGGCGTCAGGATCCCATTGGCCACCTGCTCGGCTACCCAGCTGTGATCGCGGGTCACCTGGCGGATGCCTTCTGGCCCCAGAACGTAGGCCCGGCTGTCTCCTACATGGGCCAGGGTGACCTTCGGGCCATGGAAGAGGCCGGCCACCACAGTGGAGCCCATGGTTTCCCGTTCCGGATTGCGCCGGATGTCTTCGGCGATGGCCTGATCAGACAAGAGCAGGGCCACCTTCAATCGGTTCCCGTCATAGGAAAGGCTCGGGTCGTATTCCACAGGCCAGGTGCGGTCCTTTTCGAGGGTCTCTCCCACGAAGCGGGCCACGGTCTCCACCACAATCTGACTGGCCACTTCGCCAGCGGCGTGGCCTCCAAGGCCGTCCGCCACCACGAAGAGCCCCAGGCCAGGGTCCGAAAGAAAACTGTCTTCATTGTGTTTCCGGACACAACCCACATCGGTCAAGCCCGCGGCTCGGATCCCCATGATCAACCCTTTCCTGTCAGTCGGCCCCACAGGTCCTTCAGTTGATCGAGGAGGCTCGCAGGTGGTGCGGCGCCCTGTGGCTTCTGCCCCTTCATGGGCTTGCCCTTGACCCCCTGGGGGCCCTTGGCCGCCTTCGCGGTCGGCACGCGGAGCTTCGGATGGTTGGGCAAGATCTCGCGTGCCGCTTGGAGGTGGCGCTGGGCCCGAGCGCCCATGCCCAGTGCCTGGAAGTGGCCGGCAAGCCGGATGTGGCTGTCCACGTCGCGGGGCGCGAGGCGAACCGCCGTCTCAAGCGCCTTCACCACGGCACGAAGGTCCCCCCCTTCCCGCTCGAGGATGGAGGCGAGCAGAGCGTGGTAGTGGGCCTTTTCATCGTCAAGACGGATGGCGTAGTGGATGAGCGCGCGCGCCTGATCGTTGTTCCCTTCCTCAAAGGCGGCCTTCGCCATGGAAGCCCAGTCTTCGGGAGTCCGTTCCTGGGCGGACTCCGGTTCCCTTTCAGCGGTGGTCGGAGATTGCGGCTTCGGCATCTGCTGCTGCAAGGTGAGCCGCTTGGCCGGGTCCTTGAGCATGCTGAAAGCCTCGGCCAGCTCACGGAACTTCGACTCGGCCTCCTCTTTCTCCGCGCCAGCATACCGGTCCGGATGCCAGCGCTTGGCCAGCCGGTGGTATGCAGCCTTGATGTCCTCTGGCGAGGCATCGGGCGGAATTTCCAAGACATTGAATGGATTCATGTGTTTCCAGAGAGGCCTGCCACCAGCGAGTCGAACGGGATGGAAGGACAGGGCTTGAGCAGAGGATGGTAGCCTATTTCCATCCTGAGCGCAGTTCCTGAGCTTCTGAACGGGAGGGAATCCCTTCGGCAGACGGTCCAGGAGCGCTTCACCAGGCTGGCAGTGCCCCAGTCTCGATGGCACAGTAGAAGGCTCTGGAGGCGCAGGCATGGCGGTGGGCACGGCGGTGGATTTGCGCGAAGGCCTCGATGCCGGCGACCTATCCTCTGAAGCCCTGGTTCGGGCCGCCTTCGACCGCATGCGCCACCTGGAGCCCCGCCTTCACGCGATCCTGGCCAAGGACGAGGACCGCAGCCTCAGATTGGCCCAGGCCGCGGACGCGCGGCTGCAGGCCGGAGAACGCTCCCCCGTGTTGGGTCTGCCCATCGTGCTCAAGGACAACCTGAACTGGACGGGCCTGCCTGCCTCCTGTGGCTCCCGCGTGCTCGACGGATACCAGGCCCCGTACGATGCCACCGTCGTGGCCCGCCTCGTCCGGGCCGGAGCGATCCCTGTGGGCAAGGCCAATATGGACGAATTCGCCATGGGCTCCAGCGGCGAATACAGCGCCTTCGGCCCAGCCCGCAATCCCTGGGATACGGGGCGGGTTCCCGGGGGCAGCAGCAGCGGTTCCGTGGTGTCCGTCGCCGCCGGCTACGCGCCTCTGGCACTCGGCAGCGATACCGGCGGTTCCGTGCGACTGCCCGCCAGCTTCTGCAATGTCACGGCCCTGCGCCCGACCTATGGCGTCCTCAGCCGCTTCGGCCTGACGGCCATGGCCTCCAGCCTGGATCAGGTCGGCCCGATCGCCGCCTCTGCCGCAGATGTGGTCCTGGCCCTGGGCGTCATGGCCGGCCAGGACCCCCTGGACAGCACTTCCTCCGACCTCCCCGGCGTGGAGCGCCTGGCCGCTTTCCGACCAAAGGGACTCAAGGGCCTGCGCATCGGCCTGCCCAGCGAGTACTTCGCCGAAGGCCTCGAACCGGGCGTGCGCAGCCTGCTGGAGGAGTCCCTCCGGGTGTTCGCCGGCGAGGGCGCGGAGATCCGGGAGGTCAGCCTCCCCCACACCCGCTATGCCATCGATACCTACTACCTGATCTGCACCAGCGAGGTCTCCAGCAACCTCAGCCGCTTTGATGGGGTCCGATACGGCCACCGCGCCAGGGGCGGGAACCTGCCGGCGATGATCGCCGAAAGCCGCGACGAAGGGCTGGGTGCCGAGGTCAAGAGGCGCATTCTCCTGGGGACCTTCTGCCTCACCAAGGGGTACTACGATGCCTTCTACCTCAAGGCGAGGAAGGCCCGGGCCCTCATTGCCAGGGACTTCGAGCGCGCCTTTGAATTCGTCGACGTGCTCGCCACCCCGGTCAGCCCGGGCGTGGCCTTCCCCTTTGGGGCCAAGACAGATGACCCCATGGCCATGTACCTGGCCGATGCCTTCACCGTGACGGCCCCCCTGGCGGGACTCCCCTGCCTTTCCATGCCTGCGGGCTTCACCGCGGGACTCCCGGCCGGCATCCAACTCATCGGGCCTGCTTTCTCCGATGTCATGCTGCTTGAGACGGCCCACGCGTACCAGCTGCTCACCACCCATCACCTCGAGACCCCTCCCCTTTCCGCATAGGAGCGAACCATGGCCTTTGACGTCGTCATGCCCCAGATGGGCGAGAGCATCGCCGAAGCCACCGTGCTGAAGTGGCACAAACAGGTGGGAGAAGCGATTGCCAAGGACGACACCCTCTACGAGATCAGCACCGACAAGGTGGATGCGGAGATCCCGGCTCCGGCGGCCGGCACGCTGCTGGAGATCCTCGTGGACGTGAACATCACCGTTCCCGTGGGCACCGTGGTTGCCCGCATCGGCGATGCCTCGGAAAAGGCGGCCGGTGCCCCGGCTTCGGTTCCCGTCGCCCCACCGGTGGAGCAGATCGCCGCAGCGGCCATCATCCAGGCGCCCCTGGAGGATGACAACAGCCTTGAGGGACGTCTGAAGACCAAGAGCAGCCCCCTGGTCCGGGAGATGGCCAAACAGCACGGGGTGGACCTCGCGAAGGTCCAGGGGACCGGCCAGGCCGGGCGGGTCACCAAGGAGGACCTGGAGGCCTTCCTCGCGAAGGGGCCCGCAGCCGCCCCAGCCGTCCCAGCCGCCCCGGCCCGGTCCCCCGCCCCTGTCCTGCCGGCGGTGCATGATCCCTCCGCTCCGACCATGGGGATCACCCCGGCCCTGGCCGTCCCCCCCGCTGCCGTGGTGCCAGCCTTTGCGCCGGGTGAGCGGGTCAAGGTGGAGCCCATGAGCCGCATGCGGAAGATCATCGCCGACGGCATGGTGGCCAGCAAGCGCACCTCGGCTCATGTCTACACGGTCTTCGAGATCGACATGACCCACGTGGCCCAGCTGCGCAACAAGCACAAGCAGGCCTTCGAATCCCAGTTCGGCACCAAGCTGAGCTTCATGCCCTTCGTGATGATGGCCGCCTGCAAGGCCCTGCGCGCCTATCCCGTGGCCAACGCCTCCGTGGATGGCGACAACATCGTCTACAAGCAGGACATCAACCTTGGCATCGCCGTGAGCCTGGACTGGGGGCTCATCGTGCCCGTGGTCAAGAACGCCGACATGATGAACCTGGGCGGCCTGGCCCGCAGCCTGAATGACCTGGCCGACCGCGCCCGCACCAAGCAGCTCAAGCCCGACGAAATCAGCGGCGGTACCTTCACCATCACCAACCCCGGCGTCTACGGCGACACCTTCGGCCTGCCCATCATCAACCAGCCCCAGGTGGCCATCCAGGGCGTGGGTGCCATCGTGAAACGCCCCGTGGTCATCACAGGTCCCGATGGCACCGACTTCATCGCCATCCGCCAGATGATGTTCAGCAGCCTCGGATTCGACCACCGCATCATCGACGGCGCCACCGGCGACCTGTTCATGGCCTTCGTCAAAAAGGAGCTGGAGACGTCGACCTTCGGCCTGGAATAGCCGCCAGAGGTGCCTTAGCAAAACGGCGGCTTTCCAGCCGCCGTTTTGCTAATAGGTTTCCCGAACCATCTCCCGGTACATGGCGTACTCGCCCTGGAAGTGGAGCTGGATGATGGCGGTGGGGCCGTTGCGGTGCTTGGCCACGATGAGCTCTGCCGACGGATCTGGTTCTTCCGTGGCCGAAGGCATCATCTTCCGGTGGATGAAGGCCACCATGTCCGCGTCCTGTTCAATGGCGCCGGAGTCCCGAAGGTCGCTGAGCTGGGGACGACCGCCCGTGCGGTGTTCCACCTCGCGGTTGAGCTGCGAGAGCACCACCACCGGAATGCCGAAATCCTTGGCCATGAGCTTCAGGCCGCGACTGATCTCGCCGATGCGGACAGCCTCGTTCTGTTTCGCGCCGCGGCTACCTTCAGGACTGCTGAGCAGCTGCAGGTAGTCGATGATGACGAACTCCACCCGCCGGTTGCTCTGGCTGCCCTGCTTCACGATCATGTTCTGGATCTGAGGCACCGTGATCGAGGCCCGATCGCAGATGAACAGGGGCATCTGGATGAGTTCGTCCCGGGCCTTCATCACGTCATCCATGCGACCCGTGGCGCGGCCAGATTGCAGGTCCTTCATGTTGGTCTGGCTCTTGGCGGCGAGGAGGCGCATGAAGACCTCCTCGTGGCTCATCTCCAGGCTGAAGAAGGCGCCGCAGTGCCCCGACCGGCCATCCCGCTCCTGGGCGGCCCGCAGGATCCAGTTCAGGGCCAGGGCGGTCTTGCCGATGCCAGGCCGGGCGGCGAGCACGATGAGGTTCCCCGGCTGGAAGCCCTGGGTGAGCTCATCGAAGCGGCTGAACCCCACCCGGACGCCGGGTGACAGGCGCCCTTCCAGGCGGTCCGACAGGCGCTCCATGGTGTCGTCGGCAACGGCCTGGATGCTGAGGAGCCCCTTGGCCTGCGCATCCCCTTGAGCCAGGTGGAACAGGCTCTGGGCAGTCTGGTCGACCAGCACCTCGGGGGCCTCGTCCTCTTCAGCGGCCTGGCGCACGAGCTGGGCCCCCAGATGCACCAGCCGGCGGAGCTTGGCCTTGCGGCGGATCACGTCCGCCAGAACCTGGGGCCGCTCCACGTCCTCGCCCGCCAGGAGCTCCACCAGCCCGGGATAGCCGCCCACCTTGTTCAGGCTGTCGTCCTGGTCCAGGGCATCTTTCAAGGTGAGGGAATTGACCTCGACCTGGGCCTCGATGAGGGTTTTCAAGGCCCGGAACACCGCCCGGTGGGCCGGGTGGACAAAGTCCTCCTCCACCAGCGCGAACACAGCCTCGCTGGCCGCGAAACCTGCCCCGGGCGCGCAGCAGGTGGCCAGGAAGGACCGCTCTGCGTCGATATCCTCCGGAAGCCGTTCCGGAAGCCAGTCCGCCATCACCACTCCCGAATCAGAGTCCTGGAGGAGTGTAGCCGCCGCCGTTCACATCCACAAAAATGGGGTTGGTCACGGCGATGGGATAGATGCCCTTCATGATCTTGTTCCAAGGTGTGCCCGTGCGGTAGGCGCCGGTCTGGGTTCTGGCGACGCCTGCTTCGGCAACGACCCAGGCATCCTTGCCCGAGGGCATGGGCAGGCTGACGGTGGCCGTCCTGAGCCTGGGATCCGTGGCCGAGGCCGTGAAGCTGGCCAGCGGCACGGAGACGGGCGCAGAACCATTCACCACGAGGCGCACCTCATCCACAGGAACCCAATCGGGGGCGTAGAGCGAAATGGTCACACTCACCGTCGCATTGGTGCCGGTGACGAGTCCGCCGGGTCCGATGGCTCCCACCGACACGTCCAGCAGCGGCCCCGTGGAGGCGACAGCGGCTCCTGAGCGCAGGGCTGCCAGCACCGGATCCAGGGCGGTCTGGCTCAGGGTGGTGGAGGGCGCGAGCTTCAGGTAGGTCCGGGCCAGTCCCACGGGCGTGTCCAGGCTGTAGCGGGCCGCGGACAGCCCAAGCCCCTTGGTAAAGGCCGTGGGGGTCTGCTGGCTGAGGATGGCGAACCAATCGTCCCGGAGGGTGCTGTACTCGGCATACCAGGCGGTGGGATCAGCAGGATTGCAGCCCTCGGCACGCAGCAACTCGATGGCGTCGAAATCCCCCACCCGCTTCCCGAGGGAGGATGGGCCCGTCTGGGTCCACCAGGCGTTGGCGCCCGTCCCAAGTGGCACGGTCCGATCAAATCCGCGCACAGTGAACAGCCCTTTGGCACCCCGGGGCTGATGGACGATGGTGTAGCCGCCCTCGGCCTGGGTGATGAACTCGGCGAGGTTCCACCCCTTGGAGGGCCGGGCTCCACCGTTGCGGTCCGTGGTCGGCGAAGGCGTGAACAGGGCGGTGGTGAAACCATCCGCGAGGGACGAGCTGCGGGCGCCCACCACGAAGGGATCGGCACCCAGGGGAGCGCGCTGAGCATCCGTCACAGCGGGGACGTCGATTTCCGCCCTGAATTCCGTCCGAAGGGCCGTGGGATCCGTGAGGACATCCTCCTCCGTGCGTGCCACGACCTGGATGCCCTCGGCCACGGCGGAACTCAGCAGTTCGCCGGGATTGAAGCCGCCGGTCGTCATCTGGGTCGGTGCCGGGACATCGAAACTGGTCCACCCGGCGGGTAAGGTGGGAGGGCTCACGACAAATCCATGGGTGACCTTGTCCTGGCCACTAAAGGCCTTGACCGGAAGTGAATCCAGGTGGGACATGGGACCGCGGGTGGCATAGGCGAGGTAGTCCCCAGGCGGGAAGAACATGACTGCCGTGGAGGCCACGGAGCCGAAAGCCGTTCCGAAGATCTGATTTCCGGCGGTGTAGTGATAGGAGCCGTAATTGGCGCCTGCTCCGATCTTCTCTTTGAAGACTTCGCTGTAGATGCTGGATAAGAGTCGGGTGCGCTGCACCTTTGGATCGGGAACCCCCAGCCCCAGGAAGGTAAGCCTCAGCGGGTTGAGGCCACCATATTCAAGCGTGCCAACCTGGCGGGCTGAGAAGCCATGGGCGGTCTGTTTGAACCCGATCACGTTCCCCACGGAGTCAAGCACGCCCGGATCATTGCGCTCGGGACTGAGAGCCTCGACCACCTGCCAAAGCTGAGTCTTCGAAGGGGTGATGAAGGTTGGAACCAGTGCTCGGGTGGAGTCGAGGGCATTGGTCCCTCGGACAAGGGGAATAGCCTCTTTTTGGGCGTTCCTTGCTGTGATCCGGTACCGATAGGAGAATCCGGTAGTAGGATCTGGGATCACCGGCAACAGCATTCCGATGGGGCCCTGACCAGATTGAATTTCAGTCGGTTCAAGCCACTCCGCACGCTCAAGACGCCAGTTGGAAGGATTGGAGAGGTTGACGGGATCGTCCGAGTCGGCAGCACTAACGCCTTTATAGATGTAGCGCTCAACCTTGAACTCGGTCTGAAGCGGGCCGTTTCGAATGGCGGTGCCGAAGACGCTGAAGGCCAGGTAGCCGAGGTCCTGATTCTGTAAACCTCCCTTGGCCTGAGCCATCAGGTTGAAGACCGTGGTGGCCTGTGCAGGGAAAACGGTGGCATAGCTGGGCCCGCCCACCACATAGATTCTGCGGCGATAGGTGAGGGACTCACCAACGCCCAGAGGGGTCGATTTGACGGGGCTACCGACCACGAGACGGGCCGGGACCAGTGGGCGACTCTCGGACAGAGCATGCTGGGGATCCGATGCCACCAGAACCACTCCCTCATCCGCATTGTCCGGGATGGGGAGGATGCCCAGAGAAGCGTGGGAATCCACGGTGTTCGCGGCCGATTCGGACCCCATGAGCGCCACCATGGAGGCTCGAACGCTGTTGTGTAGAGGATCAGAAAAATCAGTCCCGGGAATCTCCACACCCCAGTTGTGGACCTGAATTGTCCCATCGAAGTTGGCATTGGCCGGCACATTGAAACGGAAGCCGCCCCCGCGCTGGAAGAGGAAGTCGCCCACGCTCTTCACCGGCAGGGCCGTGCCGCTGGCAGGGGTCAGTGTGGTCTCCAGGGTGAAGAAGATCTCGCCCTTGTTGAGGGTGATCCGGTGGGACACGGAAACACCGGCCACACGGCCCTGGAGGTCGGTCGCCACCCCCAGTTTCCCCTTGGGATCCAGCAGGTAGCCCTGCATGTCGAGGCGCACCGAGTTGGTCTCAGTGCCCGGCATGTAGCGATCGAAGACCAGGGGCAGCTCCGGGTCCTGATTGGCCACGGGGCCCAGGCGCTCAAGCATGTCCGTGGGCATCGAGACGCGGTGGAAGCTCTGATCCAGGGAGATGGATCCCACATCGAGCACGGCCCCGCCAGAGGGCGCTCCGAACTGGCCTTCCCGGTCCCCGAAGGCGGCACCATCGATGGCCAGTTGGATGGAGTCATTGCCCAGATAGAAATCCCCAGGCCCAGCCGTGGCCTTGAGGCCGGCCACGCGATCCCCGCCCGTGGCTGGAATTTCCTCCACAGCCACATTGGGCCTGGCCACGCCCGTAGCCCGGAAGCACCCCATCCCTCCCGCCGAAAACAGCAAGGTCAGGGGCACCAGGGTCCGCAGGCTCAGCGAGGAGGCGCCCCGGAAGGGGGTGGCGACGGAAGCAGGGCTCATGTTCATCAATCGATCTCGCAGGAAGCGGAGGTCCATGGGTCTGGGCGGACGAAAGGTCTATGCTAACTCACGATGCCGATCTCCGCCTTCCTTCATCGCTGCTGGCAACGCCGGTGGCCCCTGATCCTGGTCCCGACGCTGGCCCTCCTGGGAGATTTGCTGTGGACCCTGGGAAGGTTCCCCACCATGCACCGTCTGCAGATCTTCCCGGTGGAGCGCATGCCCGCGGTGGGCGGGGCCGTTCTGGTGCTCGGGGCCGGTGTCTATGGAGACGGGGAGCCCACCTCGATCCTGGAGGGCCGCCTCCGGACGGCCCTGGACCTCTACCGGAGTGGGCGGGTGCGGTGGTTCCTGGTCTCGGGCGACAACCGCCACGCCACCTACAACGAACCCCAGGCCATGCGGCGCTGGCTGGTCAAGCAGGGGGTGCCACCCACGCACATCGTCAGTGACTACGCCGGGTTGCGCACCTGGGACAGCCTCCGGCGGGCCCAGGTCGTCTTCGGGCAGCGCCAGGTCGTGATCGTGACCTCGGATTTCCACCTGCCGAGGGCCCTGTACCTGGCGGATCACATGGGGCTCATGGCCTGGGGCGTCCCCGCCCGGACGGACGACCGCCCCTGGGCTTCCCGGTTCCGCTTCTGGACCCGCGAATACATCGCCCGCCACCTGGCCCTGTGGGACGCCTGGTTCCCCCCGGACGCCCGGCTCGGCCCCCGGGAACCCACCCCGGATGACTGGGATCCAGTCCGATGAGGGGATCGCGGGATGTGGTCATCCTCGAAGCCCGGAGGCTACCCCAGGGACGATATGGAGGGGCCCTCGCGGGCCTGGGCGCAGTCAACCTCGGACTGGCCGCGGTGGAGGGCGTCATCCGGAATCCCGCCCTCCCCCAAGCCTGCAGCCTGCTTTGGGGCATGGCCCGGAGCCATACCCAGGGCATGAACCCGGCCCGGACATTGGCCCTGAAGGGCGGCTTGCCCCACGACACCCCCGCCTTCACCCTCAACATGGCTTGCGGCTCCAGCCTCCAGGCCCTCATCCTCGGCGCCCAGCGCCTGACCGCTGGCGGGGCTCCCGTGCTGGTCGGCGGGAGCGAGGCCATGTCCGACACGCCCCATCTGGTCCCTGGGCTCCGCCGGGGTTTCCGCATGGGCCACCGCCAGCTTCCGGACGTGATGCACCTGGACGGCCTCCGCTGTCCTGTCACGGGCCTCCTCATGGGGGAGACCATCGAGCGGCTGGTCCGGAAGCGCGGCATCACGCGGCTGGAGGCGGACGCCTGGGCTGCGGAGAGCCACCGCCGGGCCCGGCTCAGCGACACCCGCGCCGAGCGCCTGCCGCACCCCAAGCTCGACCAGGACGAATGCATCCGGGCGGATGTCTCGGAGGCTTCGCTGGCCCGGCTCGCACCCGCCTTCGACCCGGCCGGTCAGGTCACCGCGGGCAATGCCTCGGCCCTGTCCGACGGAGCCGCAGCTCTGCTCCTGGCCCGCCGGGACCAGGCAGGCGAGGCCAGGCCCCTGGCTCGAATCCTCGGCTGGAGCGAAGCGGGCGTGGACCCCCTGGACATGGGCGAGGCGCCCGTGCCGGCCGTCCAACGCCTTCTCGCCGAACGCGGGATGGTCGTGGGGGACATCGACCTCTGGGAGCTGAACGAGGCCTTCTCCGCCCAACTGCTCGTCTGCCAGCGGCAACTCGCCATTCCGGCCGACCGGCTGAATGTGGTGGGGGGCGGCGTGGCCCTGGGCCACCCCATCGGCGCCACTGGCGCCCGGATCGTCTGTACGCTGGTCCACCAGCTGCGGCAGCGGGGCGGTGGACTGGGCATCGCCACCCTCGGCATTGGAGGAGGACTGGGCCTGGCTTTGCTGATCGAGGCGGAGGCCTAAACGGCCGTTTCGGCCAGCAAGGCTTTCAGTGCCCGGTAGTCGGTCTTGCCGGTACCCAGGGTGGGAATCTGGTCAACCTTGCGGACCACCCGGATGTTGTGCAGCGAAGAAAGTCCGGCGGCGCGGATGGCCGCATTGGCTTCATCCCGGGCGATGCCAGACACCGAAAAGAGGATCAGGTCGGGGTTCAGCTCCTCCGCGGAGGATTCAACCGCCAGCAATGGCTCCGTCTCCTCCTCGCCCTGGAACCGACGGGACAGGGCCTCCTCGATGGCCGGCAGGGAGACCATCTCGCCACCCAGCTTCACGAAGCGCTTGAGTCGTCCCGAGAACACGAGGACACCACGGTCCTGGTAGACGAGATCGCCCGTGCGATACCACTGGCGGCCCTCGAAGGTCTCGAACGGCGATTCCACATCGGGGTTCAGGTAACCGGAAAAAATGCTGGGTCCGCGCACCAGGAGCATGCCGGGCTGACCGGGTTCGACCCTCCGGCCGGATTCCAGGTCGACGATGGCCCACTCCACGGAAAGCAGAGGCTTCCCGATGGTGCCGGTCCGGGGATCGTCATCCCGGTTCACCGACACCACAGGGGAGCATTCCGTGATGCCATAGCCTTCAAGCACGGTGGTCTTCGGCCAGCGCTTCGCGAGGGTGGCGTAGATTTGCTCGGGGCATTTCTCCGCGCCGGACACGACGATGCGCAGGGACTCCAGGTGGCGGTCCTCGGCCATGCGGAGAATGCCCCCCAGGAAGGTGGGCGTGCCGACCAGCAGCGTCGCGTGGTAGGCCTCGATGAGGCGGGCCAGCATCCGGCCCTCGGTGGGATTGGGGTGGTAGACCACGCGCAGTCCCACGAGAAGCGGCAGGATGGTGGTGGTGGTGAGGCCGAAGGCGTGGAAGGGCGGCAGGCATCCCATCACCCGCTCATCTGCGCGGAAGTTCAGGGCCTGGGCCGAGTCGCGGATGTTGGCCAGGATGTTCCCATGGCTCAGGGGCACGGCCTTGGGCAGGCTCTCGCTGCCGCTGGTGAAGAGCACCGCGGCCGTCTCGGGAGCCTTCGCGGCCATCAGGGACACCCAGTTGAATCGCGCCCGGAAGGCCGCAGCCAGCTTGGTGGAGAGGGTGATCTTCTTGCCGACTTCGTCCAGCAGCAGCAGGCGGCCCTTGACGGCCCCAAGGTCCACGCCCTGGGCATCCAGCCGGTTCACGAGGGTGGAGACGGTGACGACGTGCTTGACGCCCACGAGATCCAGCCCGTAGCCCATGCTGCGGGCGCCGGCGGTCCAGTTCACCAGGACCGGCGTCTTCCCGGCGAAGAGCAGGGCCAGGTAGAGGATGCTGGCGCCGCCCGAGGCGGGCAGCATCAGCCCCACATGGGAGCCTTCCAGGGTCTCGAAGATGGGCTTCAGGACCATGATGGCGGTGATGACATCGCGGTAGGTCTTCACCCCGCCGGTCTGGTCCGCCAGTACCACGCGCCGGGGGTCTCGCTTGGCCTGCTTGAGGAACACCTCGGGAATGGTGTCTCCGACCGGCATCTCGATGGGAAGGTCGGTGCGGGAGTGGAACCAGGCATGGGGCACGGCCTTGAGCTCACCCTGCCTCAAGGAAATGGCGGCCCCGGTGGCAGCCAGCATGACGTCGGACACCGTCTGCAGCGAAGCGGGGTCACTGCAGGCATACCCGTAGGCCCGCCAGATCCAGAGTTCCAGTTCCCGGTGGCCCAGGGCGTCCATGTCCAGATCCCGCACCAACGAGTGGGATTCCTGGATGTCGGACAGACCCGTCACCACCTGGAGGTGTCGGCGCACCGCATCCCGCACGGCGGGTGGCACATTGCGGGGGTTGCCCTCCACCCGGGGCCTCGGTGGTTCCGGCAGGGTGCGGGGGGCATGGTCCTTCCACACCAGGTAGGGCACGAAGGTCCGGGGCGAGGCCTCCCGGTTCAGACGGGCTTCCAGGGCCTGATTCAGGGAGGCCCGCCCTTCCCCGAGGGGCAGGCCAAACACCTCCTCCAGGACCAGGTGGACTTCCCGGCGAGGCATGAAGAAGAGGCCATTGGCGAAGAGGTATCCCAGGCTCTTGGCCAGTTCAAGCCCCAGCGCGGGCCGTCGGCCTGAGGCGGCGCTGAAGCGGCTGCCCCAGAGGCCCTGGAGCCGGACCATGACCACCCGTGTGCCGGGCGCCTGCCGGAGGATGGAGGCCACGACGCTGTTGTCCGACAAATCCTCGGTCTTCTGGCGCGCCAGGCGCCCTCCGGGAAACAGCAGAAGGTTCCGCCCCGCCTCCAGGCATCCGGCCAGCGAGGCCAATTCATGGTCCAGGGCTTCGCGGCAGCGATCGCCGTGCGTGACGGGATCTGGCAGCGCCCGCGCGCCCAACAGGCGCGCCAACCACCTCAGGGGTGCGGATGCGGCGTGGTCCCGCCCTGCGACCAGGATCGGAGCATGCCGATGGTGCAGCTCAGAACTGAGAAGGAAGGGATCCATCAGGGTCGGGTGGCTGGCCAGGAAGAGGATGCCCTTCCCTCCGTCACTGGCGGGAGGATCACCGCCCTCCCGATGGATGCGGTATCGCAGCCGCAACAGCGGCCGACCCAGGGCTCGGATCAGGGATGCAATCATCGGGAATCAGGACCTGCCTACCGGACAACGGAGGAATCCAGGATTGTAGCGGGAATTATTTCCAAGCCCTAAACGGGTTCATCCACATCTGCGAAGATAGGTGGGGTTCCTGCGCATCCCCTTGAGGTCTTCATGTCCGACGCCCCCCTGATCCGACTTACTAACATCACCAAGGTCTATCAGATGGGTGACATGGAAGTGCGTGCGCTGGACGGCGTCTCCATGGAGATCGCCCGCGGGGAATACGTGGCCATCATGGGCCCCTCTGGCTCCGGCAAGTCCACGATGATGAACGTCATCGGGTGCCTGGACACCCCCACCGACGGCACCTACGAGCTGAACGGCAAGCTGGCCTCGGCCATGACAGATGACAACCTGGCCCAGATCCGCAACGAGGAGATCGGCTTCGTCTTCCAGACCTTCAACCTGCTGGCCCGCACCACCTCTCTGCAGAACGTGGAACTGCCCCTGATCTACGCGGGCAAGACGCCCGCCGAGCGGCACGAGATGGCTCAGAAGGCCCTGGAGAACGTCGGCCTCGGCACCCGCAGCGACCACATGCCCAACCAGCTCTCAGGCGGACAGCGCCAGCGCGTGGCCATCGCCCGGGCCCTGGTGAACGACCCCTCCATCCTCCTGGCGGATGAGCCCACCGGGGCCCTGGATTCCAAGACCAGCATTGAGATCATGGCCCTGTTCGAGGAGCTGTACCAGAAGGGCAACACCATCATCCTCGTGACCCATGAAGAGGACATTGCCCGCCACGCCCACCGGATCGTGAAGCTCCGGGACGGGAAGATCATCCACGACGAGCCGAACACCCCCATCACCCCCGAAGAACATCTGGCCAACCTGAGCCTCTAAGGATGGCCTGACCTCCGGTAGAATCCTCGGATGCAGAAGCTCGTCCAAGGCATCCACCACTTCCAGACCCAGATCTTCAGCTCCCACAGAGAGCTGTTCGAGCGGCTGGACCAGGACCAGGCCCCCGAGACGCTGTTTATCACCTGCTCGGATTCGCGCATCAGTCCGAACCTGATCACGCAGACCCAGCCGGGGGAGCTCTTCATCCTCCGCAACGTGGGGAACCTGATCCCGCCCTACGAAAGCATGGGCGGCATGGCCGCCGGCATCGAGTTCGCCGTGGCCAGCCTGCAGGTGAAGGACATCATCATCTGCGGCCACTCCAACTGCGGCGCCATGAAGGCCCTGCTGGAGCCCGAGACCGTGGGCGAGCTGCCGGCCACCAAAGCCTGGCTGGCCCATGCCCGAACTACCGAACGGATCATCTGGGAGAGCTACGGACACCTCAAGGGCAACGAGCTGCTCCACGCCACCGTGGAGGAGAACGTCCTGGTCCAGCTGGACAACCTCCGGAAGCACCCCTCCGTGGCCAAGGCCATGGCCAACGGCATGCTGCACCTGCACGCCTGGTACTACAAGATCGAGACCGGCGAGGTCTTCGCCTTCGATCCAGGGCGCGGCCAATATGTCTCCGTCACGGGCACGGACGGCCTGGCCCCGCTGAACGAGGAACACCGCGCGACAGACCTGTCGATCTAGATCGACAGCCGGTCCAATCGCTCCGGCCGGTCCCGCCAGCCCTCATCCACCTTCACGAAGAGCTCCAGGCGCACAGGCCGCTGGAGCAGCTTCTTCAGCTCGCGCTGGGCACTCTGGCGGATGTCCTTGATCATTTCCCCGCCGCTGCCCAGCAGGATCTTGCGGTGGCCATCCCGATCAACGAGAATCTGGGCCGCGATGAGGACGCCCTCGGGTCCCAGGTCTTCCGGGTAGTCCTCGTGACCCGGCTCCAGCCACTGTTCGATGAGCACTGCCACGCCATGGGGGACTTCCTCCCGCGTCTTGCGCAGCACCTTCTCCCGGATGAACTCCGAGGCCAGGGAGCGCTCGGTCTGGTCGGTGAAGACTTCCTCATCATGGAGCCAACCGGGCTGGGTCGCATCCCGCTCCAGGATGGTCCAGAGCGGATCCAGGTTCAGGCCCATCTTGGCGCCGATGGGAACGATCTCCTTGAAGGGAAGCAGATCCTTGTAGGTGGCGATCTTCTCGAGGAGACGCCCCTTCGACAGCAGGTCGATCTTGTTGAGCAGCAGATAGGTGGGCCGGCCCAGCTTGCGCAGACGCTTGGCCAGAGCGTGCTCGCCGGTGCCCAGGTAATCGTCCGCATCCACCACCCACAGCAGCAGATCAGCCTCTTCGAGGGCCTGCTCCACGTGGGCCATCATGCGCTCGTTGAGGGCGTGCTTGGGCAGATGGATGCCGGGCGTGTCCAGGAAGGCCAGCTGCACATCGCCGCGGTCCACCACGCCCAGGACACGGGTTCGGGTGGTCTGGGGGATCTGGCTGGTGGCCGCCAGCTTCTGGCCCAGCAGGGCATTCAGCAGGGTGGACTTGCCGGCATTGGGGAGGCCGATGATGGCGAGGGTCGCGTGGCGCCGATCGGGGGCCTTGGCAGGCTGGTCAGCCACGGTGCACGCCCCGCTTGGCCTCGCGAATGAAGGTCAGCAGGTAGGCGACCTCGGCGATGTGGCCCACTTCCTTTTCGGTCTGGGCCATGGCCTCTTCCCGCAGGAGGCCCGCGTGGAAGAGCAGCCGGTGGGCCCGCTTCAGCCCCTCGACCACCTCGACGGGGAAGCCCTTCCGCTGCAGGCCGATGGTGTTCACGCCGTAACTCTTGGTGTCCCGGGCGCCGGCGGTCTTCATGAAGGGCAGCACGTCCTGGGTGGCCACCGTGAAGCCGCCCATGAAGGCGTGGTGACCCACCCGGCAGAACTGGTGCACGGCGGAGAAGGCGCCGATGTTGCAGCCGTCGCCGACCTCGACATGCCCCGCCAGCGTGGCGCAGTTGGCGAAGATGTTCTTGTTGCCCACGTGGCAGTCATGGGCGACATGGGAACCGGTCATCAGGAAGTTGTCATCGCCCAGGGTGGTCAGCCCGCCGCCGCCTTCGGTGCCCCGGTGGAGGGTGCAGCCTTCGCGGACCACATTGCGATGCCCCACCTGCAGGCGCGTGGGGGCGCCCTTGAACTTCAAGTCCTGGGGCCCCATGCCCAGCGTGGCGTGGGGGTAGATGTCGTTGTCCTCGCCAAGCTCGGTGTGGGGGCCGATGACGACGTGGCTGCGCAGCAGGGTTCGGGCGCCGATGACGGCATTGCCCTCAATCACGCAGAAGGGGCCCACGACCACGCCCTCACCCAGCCGGGCCTCCGGGCTCACCACGCTGCTCGGATGGATCTGTGCGCTCATCGTCCTTCTCCCTCGGCCAGGTCCATCAGCATGGACATGAATTCGGCTTCCGCGACCTTCTGGCCATCCACAAAGGCCTCGCCGCGCATCTTGCAGATCCGCCCCTTCAGCTGGAGCACCTTCACTTCCATGACCAGCTGGTCGCCGGGCAGGACCGGCTTGCGGAACTTCACGCCGTCAATGCCCATGAAATAAATCACCTTCCGCGCCCGGTCCTCGATCTCCTGCAGCAGCAGGCAGCCCCCGGTCTGGGCCATGGCCTCCACGATGTAGACGCCCGGGAACACCGGCCGACTGGGGAAGTGGCCCTGGAAGACCTCCTCGTTGTAGCTGACGTTCTTCAGGCCCCGGATCCACGTCTTGGGCTCGAAGTCCAGAATGCGATCCACCAGGAGGATGGGATAGCGGTGGGGCAGCAGGTCCATGATGCCCTGCAGGTCGATCGTGCGTGGTTCGCGTTCAGACATGGACACTCCAATCCTCTAGCCTAACCCGTCCCGGCTCCTGCCTCCAGCCTCACCCCTTGGGAACCGTCCGCTCGAACACCCTGGCCTCGATGAACAAGTCCAGAAGGGGCCGGTCGAGGGCCCCCTCGCGGGCCTCCTCGTCCAGAATGGCGAGGCTCCGTTCCAGGGGTACGGCGCCCTTGTAGGGCCGGTCCCGGGCCGTCAGGGCATCGAACACATCGGCGATGGCCATGGCGCGGCTCTGGACCGGAATCCCGGCAGCCCCCAGCTGGCGGGGATAGCCCCGGCCGCTGAGGCGCTCGTGGTGGGCATAGGCGATCTCCGGCACGCCGGCCAGGTCCTTCGTCCAGGGGATGCGCTCCAGGAACCGGAAGGTGTGGGTGACGTGGCTTTCGATCTCAAGCCGCTCGGCCTCCGACAGGCTGCCCCGCCGGATCCGCAGGCTGGCCATGGATTCCGGTTCCACCACCTCCCGCCGCTCGCCGCTCCAATGGGTGAAGGTGAGGGTCTCCAGCAAGCCCAGGCCCGCGGCCACCTCCTGGGCCATGACCGTGGGTTCGTTGCTCTGCCGGATGAGGTGCATGAGCCGCTCGGTCTCCGCCTGGCGGTCGCGGATGGCCAGCTCCCAGCGGGAAGCGTCAAAGGGGTTGCCGCTGCGCCAAGCCTGGGACAGCAGGTCCAGGGCCTCCTCCAGTTCCCGCTGCCGCAGGCGCTGGAGGATGATCTCCAGCTGACTGGGGTCCAGCTTCTTCGCCTTCACCAGCACCTGCTCACGGACGCCCACCTTGCCGAAGTCGTGGAGCAGGCTGGCGTACCGGATCTCCCGGAGCTGCCGGTCCGTGAACAGCAGCTCGCCGTAGGTTCCGTTGGGTGTGGCATTGACGGCCTCGGCCAGCCCCACGGTCAGATCCGCCACCCGGCCGGAGTGACCGCTGGTGACCGGATCCCGGGCTTCGATGGCCGTCACCGAGGCCGCCACGAAGCCCTCGAAGAGCTGCTCGATCTCCAGGCGCAACTGGGCATTCTTCACGGCCACGGCGGCCTGGCCAGCCAGGCTCTGAGCCAGGTTCTGGTCTTCGGAGGAGAAGGTGCCGACGCCCCCGGAATCGTCGTTCAGGCGGTTCAGCAGCTGGAGGATGCCCAGCACCTCGCCCTCGGTGTCTTGCATGGGCACGACGAGTACCGAGGTGGTGCGGTAGCCGGCCTGCCGGTCGAAGCTGTCGTTGAAGCGGTAGGGAGCTTCCTGCGGAATCTGATAGACGTCATGGAGGTTCAGGCTCTCGCGGGTCAGCGCCACGAAGCCGGCCAGGGTCCGGTCCGAGACCGGCATGACGATGCGGTGGAAGGGGAGCTTCACCCGCGCATTCTGGGTGTGGGCGAAGAGCAGCTCCCGGTGTTCCCCTTCCCCGGAGAGGAGGTAGATGGAGCCGGCCTCGGCCTTGAGCAGTTCCCGAGCCTTGGTGAGGATCAGGTCCAGCAACCGGTCCAGGTCCTGCTCCGAGACCAGGGCCCGGCCTACCTCATTGAGCCGCGCCATGGACTGGCGATCCTTGGCCCGCTCCCAGCCCGCCTTCATGAGTGCCAGGGCCGCCTCGGCTCCGGGCCAGGCGCCACACCCGGCGAACTCTCCCTCGCCCGCCAGCCCCAGGACCACGTCGGCCGGGGCCGCATCCACGAAGACCAGGGCCCCGCGCATCTCCCCAGCAACGCAGTCCAGGAGGGTGTTACGGTGCTCTGGGGGGATGGCGACGGTGAAGCGCAAGGCGGAATCAGGCTCCAGAAAGGTCCATGCAGGCTCTGGGACGAAGAAGGTGCCGCCAGCATATCGGAATTCCCCTTCCCGCAAGGAAGCCTGGCGTGGCCCCATCGAACGGCTGGCCTGGGGCGGCATGGGCGTGGGCCGCTCCGAGGATGGCCGCCTGCTGCTGCTGGAAGCGCCCCTGGCCCTCTTTCCCGGCGAGGTCGTCGAGGCCGAGGTCATCTGGAAGGCCCGGCACGGCGAAGGCCGCATCACCAACTGGATCACCCCGGACCCCCGTCGTGCCCAGGCCGCCTGCCCCGTCGCGGCTTCCTGCGGCGGCTGCGAGCTCTGGGAAGCTGGCCGGCACGCCGCCGACCTGAAGCGCCAGATGGTTGGGGACCTGCTGCGCCGCCAGGTTGGTGAGGGGGTGCCCTGGACCTGGCATCCGGCCCCAGCCACGGCCCGCCGCCACCGCATCCAGCTGCACTGGGATGGCGCGGAGTTGGGCTACTTCAAGCGGCACAGCCACGCCCTGGTGCCGGTCAGGGAATGCCCCGCCGCGGCAGAGCCACTGTCGAACGCAATTCCGAGGCTCCAGGCCGCGCTGGATGGCCACGCCCTGCCTGCCCGCCCGGGCCGATGGGAGCTGTCCACGGGCACCCCCGCGGACACCGTGTGGGCCACCGACGAACGGGGGCGCACCTGGATCCTGGAGCCCGATGGCTGGCACCGCAGCACGGAGCCCATCCGCCATCGGCTGGGGGAGGCCACCCTGCAGCACGAGCCCGGTGCCTTCTTCCAGGTGAGTCCGCCGTGGGCCGCGGAGGCCTTCGGTGGCCTCCTCCGATCCTGGGCCTTGAAGGGGCACACCCTGTACGACCTCTTCGGCGGGGTCGGCCTTTTCTCGGCCCTGTTGGGCGACCGGTTCAGCCACCGCATCCTGGTGGAGTCGGGTGAGACGGCCGTGGCCTGGGCCCGGCGCAACCTGGAGGCCGCAGAGCTTCCCGCCGAATGCGTCGTGGCAGACGTGGCGGCCTGGGTGCCCGAAGGCCTGGGTCATCCCGAGGATGTGCTCCTCCTGGACCCGCCGCGGGCGGGGCTTGAGGCAAGCCTTTGCGATCGCCTGGCCACCGCCGGAGCCGGCACCCTGGTGCTGGTGGGCTGCGATGGGGCGGCCTTCTGCCGCGATGTGAAGCGCCTCTCTGGCGCCTGGAACCTGGATCAGCTGGCGGTGCTCGACCTCTTCCCCCTCACCAGCCTCGTGGAGTGCGTGGCCCTGATGACGAAGCGTCCATGACGGCCCTGGGCCACCACCTGCTGGCCGAATTCACCGGCTGCGACGCCGCCTCCCTCGCGGACCTGGACCAGGTCACCTCCGCCATGCTCCGAGCCGCGGAAGCCTCCGGCGCGACCATCATCACCCACAGCTTCCACCACTTCAGCCCCCACGGCGTGAGCGGGGCCGTGATCATCGCGGAGAGCCACCTGGCCATCCACACCTGGCCCGAGCATGGTTTCGCCGCCGTGGATTTCTTCAGCTGCGGGGCGGTGGACATGGACCGGGGCCTCGCTGTGCTGAGACAGGCCTTCAGCGCGGCCGCGGAGACCCGCCTGGCGCTGGAACGCGGGCCCTTGCGGACCATCACTACCTGGGCGCGCCCTCCAGCCGCAGCAGCCGCTCCTTCATGGCCAGCCCACCGGCGTAGCCCGTGAGGGCGCCATTGGCCCCGATGACGCGGTGGCAGGGCACCAGGATGGACACCGGGTTGGCCCCATTGGCCCGGCCCACGGCGCGGCTGAGGTTCGCGTCGCCCAGCTCGGCCGCGAGCTGGCCGTAGCTGCGGGTCTCGCCGAAGGGGATCTGCTGGAGGGCCCCCCACACGCGCTGTTCGAAGGGGCTGCCATGGAGGCGGAAGGGTACATCGAACGCCCTCCGGCTTCCTGAGGCGTAAGCTTCCAGCTGGTCACGCAGGCGGGCTGCGGCCCTTGGCTCAGGATTTGGCGCGGGCCCCAGTCGAGCCAGCTTCGCCAGCAACGTTTCGCGGAACTCGTGGTCGGCGAAGCCCAGGTAGATCACCGCGCCGTCGACGTCGAAGGCCGCTTGTACCGGGCCGAGGGAGGTTTCGATCCGATGGATGCCGCTCATGCGGGGGTTCCTTTCAGGCTGGACCAGAGGTGGAAGGTGGCGAGGCTCCGATGGGGCGCGAAGGGTGCCATCAGGCGCAACGTCTCCCCGGCATCCGGGCGGGTGTCGAGCTGGAACCAGCGCTGCAGCGCCAGGGTGAGGCCCGCATCCCCCACCGGCACGCAGTCACGGAAACCGAAGCCCCGCATCAGCACATACTGAGCCGTCCAGGGTCCGCAGCCCCTCAGGGCAAGCAGGTCTTTGGCCAGACCCGTGGCGGTGGCCCGCCCTTCCAGAACCAGCCGGCCCGAGGCCACCTCAGCGGCGGCATGCAGCAGATACTCCGCCTTGCGGCGAGAGAACCGCAGGGCCAGGAGATCCTCCACACTCAGGGCTGCAATCCGGGACGCATCGGGATGGGCGGTGAGACCCTCCGCGGCGGGCCTGCCCGCCAGGCGGATCAGGTCGCGGCGCAGGGCGTAGGCGAAGGCCAGGTTCACTTGCTGGCCAAGGATCGCCCACACCAGGGCTTCGAAGGGGTCCAGCGTGAGCAGCACGCGCAGTCCATCCCGGCCCTGGGCCAGCCGTGGATGGTTCGCCTCGAAGGCAGCGGGGTCGCCCTGCCAGCCCAGCAGACGGAGGGCCGCGCCATGGGCCATGGCCATGGCCGCAGGGCCGGTCGCCCCCTGCAGGGAGACCTCCACGGCCTCCTCCTGGAAGACGAGGCTGAGCACGCAAGGCTGATCCGCGAACAGGAAGGCCTTGTGCAGGCGCCGCCCCTCCGCGCGCTCGGACACACTCTGTCCATCGCGGCTGTGGAAGGCCAGCACATCTGGTACCCGCAGTCCCGCAGGCAAGGGCAGGACAAAGCCGCTCGAACCGAGCATGGTGCGGAAGGCGCCCGGACTCAGGCCGGTCTGGCGCCGGAAGGCCTCGTGGAATCCCGACGCGCTTTCATACCCGGAGTCCAGGGCCAGGTCCGCCAGCTCGCCCTGCCCTGCCGCGAGCCGGGCGGTGGCCCATTGAATCCGGACACGTTGAAGGAAGGCCGCGGGCTGGAGGTGGACATGGTCGCGGAACAGGTCCTTCAGCTTCGTGACCCCCACGCCCATGGCTTCGGCCAGAGCTTCGACCTCGGGAAAGGCGGCCGGCTCCACCATAGCCTGGGCCAGGGCGGATTCCAGCCGGGCCAGGTCCGCATCCTCGCCCCGGTAGAAGGCATCGGGGCGGCAGCGCTTGCAGGGACGGAGGCCCGCGGCCCGGGCAGCCGGTTCGTCGGGGAAGAACCGCACGTTGATGGCCAGGGGCTTCCGGGCGGGACAGGAGGGCAGGCAGTAGATCCCGGTGGTGAGGACGCCGGTCAGGACCCGGCCGTTGAAGGACGCGTCCTTCGCCAGGATCCGTTCGTAGAGGTGCTCGTCCGACCAGCGCATGGCTTCATGCTAAGGGGTTGGACCAGGGCCGTCCTCCGCTGGGCGGCGCCGGAATTCTCAGCTCCACTCCAGCGGCAATCTCGGCTGCGGCGGCGCCTTGGGCAGCACGCCTTCGAGGCGGAGGAGGAATTCCTTCATGTCCAGGCCGCCTCCGTAGCCCACCAGGGAACCATCCGAGCCGATGACCCGATGGCAGGGGATCAGGATCGAGATGGGGTTGGCCCCATTGGCCCGGGCCGCGGCGCGGATGCACTTCTCGTCCCCCAGACGGCGGGCCAGTTCCAGGTAGGAGATCGCCTGGCCGTAGGGGATCTTCAGGAGTTCCTTCCAGACCCGCCGCTGGAAGTCAGTGCCCTCCATGTGGATGGGGATGTTGAAATCCCGAAGGTTGCCGGAGAAATAGGCATCCAGCTGGCGCTTCAGGAAGGGGAGGCATTTCGGCGCAGGATCCGTGGGTTCCGGGGGTGGCGCCCCATGGAATCGGATGAGTTGGAGCAGCTTCCCCTCGTCGTCGAAGACTGCGCCCAGGTCCCCGACGGGCGAGACGATGGGATGGAAGGCACCAGGCATGGAACCAAGCATGTCAGAATCGCGGTTTTTTGGGATGATGTGCCAGCTTCGACAACCGTTCGAGGGTGGTCATCTCCTTCATGGTTTCCGCCAACCCAGCCCTGATTCAAGGTCCCGGAGGGCCCTGGGCAGGGGGCCCTCGCCCGGCAGGTTCACCCGGTGGGCGGGGATCAGGAGCGCGATGGGGTTGCTGACGCAGGCCATCACCACCACCTCCTCATCGAGCCCCAGCCAGGCCGCGAAATCCGAGGGCTGCCGGGTCTGGCCATAGGGGATGGTGCGCACCGCGTCCCAGACCCGCAGATGGGAAGGCCGGCCCTGGGGATCGAGGGGCACCGTGAAGGTGCGGAGGGTGCCAGCCAGGTAAGCGTCGATCTGCCGGTCGAGGAACCGCTTGGCCTCCCGCTGCTCCCTCGGGGGGAGAGGGCTGGTCTTGCGGGGGTCGAATCCTTCCAGCACGAGTTCCAGGAGCCGCCCCCGGCCGTCAAAGGCGGCTCGCATGGGCCCCATCGGAGTGTTCAACTCGTAGTGCCAGAGGATCATTCCGGAATCATCGCATACTGAGGGTATGGTTGCTTCCCCCTTCCGCCTGTCCATCATCGATTACCTCAACGCCGCCCCCCTGAACCATGGTTTCAAGCACGGACTGGGCTGGGAGCACTTCCACCTGAAGTTCCACTACCCTTCCGCCTGCGCAGACCGGCTGCGGGATGGCGAGGTGGACGCCGGCATCGTCAGCTCCATCGAGTACCTGAGGATTCCGGATCTGCGCATCGTGCCGGGCCTGTGCATCGCCTCTCCGAAGCGGGTGCGGAGCGTGCTGATCCTCTCCAAGATGCCGCCCGAGCAGATCCGCAGCCTGGCCCTGGATACCTCCAGCCGCACCAGCGTGGTCCTGGCCCAGCTGCTGCTGCGCGAGCGCTACGGCGTGACTCCGGCGGCGGTGGACATGGGGCCTGACCTGCCTGCCATGCTGGAGGCGAACGACGCGGCCCTCATGATCGGCGACGCCGCCATGCGGGCGCCCAAGCAGGGCCTCTTCGTGCTGGACCTGGCCGAGGAGTGGCACGCCTGGACCGGCCTGCCCTTCGTCTTCGCCCTCTGGCTGGTCCGGAAGGACGCCCCGGAGCTGCCCGTGCCCGGCGGCGTGGCCCCCTTCTTCCACAAGAGCCTGGAGATCGGCCTCGCCCAGCTGCCCGCCATCGTCGAGGAGGCCCGGCGCACCATCGGGTGGACCAAGATCGAGCTGCAGGAGTACCTGACCGAGAACATCAGCTACACCCTGGGCGAGGCTGAGCGGGAGAGTTTGGCCCTATTCTTCGAGAAGGCCGTCCGCCATGGCTTCGCCCCCGACATGAAACCCCTGCGGTTCCTCTGACCCCCCACCTGGAAACCCCCATGACCGACCTATCCGCCCTCTATTCCGCGCACATCGCCGAGCGGCAGCGCACCACCGCCGAGGCCCTGGCCCAGACCGGGTTCGAGGCCCTGGTCATCTCCAGTGGCAAGGCCTACACCCACTTCGCCGATGACCAGGAAGCCCCCTTCCACCCCACGCCCCACTTCGCCCACTGGTGCCCGGTGGCCGGGCCCCACCATGTCCTCGTGATCCGCCCCGGCCGGCGGCCGAAGCTGATCCGGTTCGCCCCCGAAGACTTCTGGTACGAGCAGGCGCCCCTGGGGAACCCCTTCTGGGCCCTGGAATTCGATCTCGAAGAGGCCGGCAACCTTGACGAAGTCTGGAGCCGGGTGGGCACCCTGAGCCATGCCGCTTACATCGGCCCCGAGACGGATCGGGCCGAGACCGCCGGGCTTGAGCTGAACCCCGCCCCGCTCACCGCCCATCTCGACTGGCACCGCACCACGAAATCGGCCTATGAGGTCCAGTGCATCGAGGAGGCCACCGTGCTGGCCGCCAAGGGCCACGACGCCGCCCGGACCGCCTTCCTGGCCGGTGCCAGCGAGCTGGAAATCCACCACGCCTACGTGCAGGCCGTGGGCATCGTGGATCATGAGATGCCCTACGGCAGCATCGTGGCTCTCAACGAAAAGGGCGCCATCCTCCACTACGAGGGCAAGCGCAAGGTGGGGAACGGCGCGGTGCTGCTCATCGATGCGGGTGCCCAGGTGCGCGGCTACGCCGCCGACATCACCCGCACTGTGGCCGCACCCCACTGCGACCGCCGCTTCGCGGCCCTCATCGCGGGCATGGAGAAGATCGAGCTGCAGCTCTGCGACATGGTGAAGCCGAAGATGCCCTACGGCGACCTCCACCACCAGGGCCACCTGCTCATCGCAGGCCTTCTGAAGGAGAGCGGCATCCTCCACGCCACGCCCGAGGAGGCCGTCGAGAAGGGGCTCAGCCGGCCCTTCTTCCCCCATGGTCTGGGCCACCACCTGGGGATCCAGGTCCACGACGTGGCCGGCCGCCAGGGCACGCCGGATGGGACACCGGCCCCTCCGCCGCCCCAGCACCCCACGCTGCGTACGACCCGCGCCATCGACTCGGACCAGGTCTTCACGGTGGAGCCGGGGCTCTACTTCATCCCCATGCTGCTCCGCCCGTTCCGGGAGAACGAGCACAAGGCCAAGTTCGACTGGGCACTCATCGACGAGCTCACCCCCTGTGGCGGCATCCGCATCGAGGACAACCTGCTGGTGACGGCCAACGGCCATCGCAACCTCACCCGGCCGCATCTGCCCCTCTAAGGGCGTTCGGATTCGGGCTACCCCCGATCGCCGTGCGCCCCATGCTGGGTGATCGATCAGCAGGCCGCCTCGCGGCGGGACCCCGCTGCGTCGAATTCAACCCACCGGCGACCTCCCAAGGGGACCGCAACCTCACAGGACCGCACCTGTCCCTCTGAGCCGGTCGGCAGCGGCTGGGCCGGGGCCCACAGAGGCCTCAAGATGCGATATATATAGAATCCCCCTTCGGAGTGCGACATGTCCTTCCGCGCCAGCCTGGCCAGCCTCCTCCTTGTGCCCTGCCTGCTCGGCCAGGGGACGGAGCGCCTCACCCTTGAATCCATCGCCCACCCCACGCTCAAGAAGACCTTCGTGGGGATGCCCAGCACGCGGCTGGAGTGGATTCCCGACGGAAGCCTGATGCAGACCCGTCGGGAGGGCGACCAGGTGGCGCTCCTCCGCGTGGACCCCAAGACCTGGGAATCGAGGCCCCTGATCGAGGCGGCTCCGCTCCAGGCCGCCCTGGTGGCTGCCGGGGCCACCGAGGCCGATGCCAAGGCCGCCCTCGGGCGGGGTAGCCTCCTGTGGAATGAGGGCCGCAGCACCTTCCTGATCACGGTGGCCGATGCGCTCTTCCATGTGGAGGTGAAAACCTCCAAGGCCAAGCGGCTTGCGGGCGGCCACCCCGATGAGCCCACCTACAGCCCCGATGGCACCCAGGTGGCCTTCCTCCGCCGGAACGACCTCTACCGGGTGGAGGTGTCCACCGCCAGGGAGACCCGCCTGACCTCCGGGGGCAGCGAGACGGTCTTCAACGGCCGTCTGGACTGGGTGTACCAGGAGGAAGTCTATGGCCGCGGCAGCTTCCGGGCCTTCTGGTGGTCGCCGGATTCCAGGCGGCTGGCCTACCTGAGGCTTGATGAGACCAAGGTCCCTGTCTTCACACTCGCAGATGACCGCACCCAGCCCCAGCAACTCGTGAAGACGCGCTACCCCAAGGCTGGCGATCCCAATCCCACCGCCCGCCTGGGCATCGTGAACCTGGCGGGCCGCACCTCCTGGCTGAAGAACCCCTACGCGGGCAAGGAGACCCTCATCGTGCAGGTGGGCTGGGATCCGGCGGGCCGCCTGCTGGCCGCCTACCAGGACCGGATCCAGTCCTGGCTGGACCTCCGTCGGTACGAGGGCGCCGCATCCACCGTGCTGATCCGGGAGGAGCGGAAGGCCTGGCAGGAACGCCTCCCCCTGCCCCACTTCCTCCCCGATGGCACCTTCCTGTGGGAATCCGAACGGACGGGCCACCATCACGTCTACCGTTACGACCGGGCCGGGCGCCTGCTCGGCGCCGTCACCGCGGGCGATTGGGATGTCAGGAAGGTCCATGGCGTGGATGCCGAGGGTCGCCAGGTCTACTTCGACGCGACCGAGCGCAGCCCCATCGGCCTGGACGCCTACCGCATCGGCCTGGATGGCAAGGGCCTGACGCGGCTGACGGACCAGCCCGGTACGCACCGGGTGCGCTTCAATGCCACCCGGACCGCCTTCCTGGATACCTGGAGCGACATTCACACGCCTGCCCGGCAGTCGCTGTATGAAGGCGATGGGAAGCTGGTTCGCCTCATCGATGCCAACCCCAGCGAGGACCTGAAGAAGCTGAAGCTGGGCGAGGTCCGGTTCCAGCAGGTGAAGACCCGCGACGGCTTCACCATGGAGACCATGCTCGTGCTCCCAGTGGACTTCGATCCGTCGAAGAAATACCCGGTCTTCCAGCACACCTACAGCGGTCCGGCAGCCCCCACCGTGCGCAACGCCTGGAGTCGAGACATGCTCTGGTACCAGTTCCTGGCCCAGCAGGGCATCGCCACCTGGATCTGCGACAACCGCAGCGCCTCCGCCAAAGGCCTGGCCAGCGCCTACGGCGTCCACCGGAACCTGGGCGTCCAGGAGCTGCAGGATCTGCTGGACGGCCATGCCTGGCTGAAGGCCCAGGGCTGGGCGGACATGGACCGCATCTGCCTGGATGGCTGGAGCTATGGTGGCTTCATGACCGCCTTCGCCCTCACCCACAGCAAAGGCTGGAAGCTGGGCATCGCCGGCGCCCCCGTGGTGGACTGGTCCCTCTACGACAGCATCTACACTGAGCGCTACATGGGGCTTCCCGCCGACAACAAGGCCGGCTACGAGGCCAGCTCCGTGGTGAGAGCTGCCAAGGACCTCTCAGGGCGGCTGCTCATCCTGCACGGAACCGTGGATGACAACGTGCACCCCCAGAACACCGTGATGCTCATCGACGCCCTGCAGAAGGCCGGCAAGGACTTCGACCTGCGCCTCTATCCCGGCGCCGACCATGTGAGCGCCTTTGGCAAGCCCTGGCAGAACTGGGACATCGTCCGCGCCCGCTGGGACTTCATCTCGAAACACTTGTAGGCCCTCAGCGGATGGTTTCGTCGGCCTTCGCGGGCAGCATGCGGTCATACGCCCACAGCAGCGCGGCCGTGAGCACGCCCACCCCGATGATCGTCCAGAGCATGCCGGTCGGCTGGTGCCTCACTTCGCCGAAGTGGTGCATCAACTTGCCCCCGAACCAGCCACCGATCAGCGAGCCGAGGCCGATGGGCAGGAAGGCGAAGCCCATGTAGGTGCCCTGCTGGCCTGGAGGGGCGAGCCGCGAGATGTACTCGTAGTAGCGCGGAGACTGCACGATCTCCCCGAACGCGACGCAGACGAGCGTGAGGATCACGCCGGTCACGGTGGGCATGAAGATCAGCACGACCCAGGCCAGGGATGACATCAGGGTTCCCAGCGTCACGGCCTTCACGGAAGCGATCTTCTGTGTGGCCAGGTTGATCAGCACCGTCAGCGAGATCACCACCAGCGGTCCGGTCATCAGCAGAAGTTCCGTGTCTGCTTTGGGGTCGATGTATTTCGCAACGTACAGGGGCAGCGTGATGAACTCCTGCCAGTACACCACCCAGTACCCCGTGAAGATCAGCAGGAACAGCATGAACTTCGGATTCGAGACCACCGTGACGAAGTTCCGGCCGGTCTCCGCCAGGGAAGGCGGCGGCGCATCCCCTTCCTTCTGCGGTTCCTTGAACATCACCAGCACCGCGAAGAACATCACGAACACGCTGACGGCAGCGACACGGAAGACATTCTCGACGCTCATGTGCCGGTGGACGTAGGACGCGACGAAGGGACCAGCCGCGCCGCCGATATTCACCAGCGTGTAGTAGATGGAATAGCCGATGGAGCGGACATTGTCCTTCGAAGCCCGCGCCGTCGTCCCGACCACGGCCGGCTTCACCAGGGCGATGCCCAGGGCCGGCAGCATCAACAGGAACGCGACCAGCACACCGAGGGGCACCATGCCGCGGATGGGCAGCATCCACGCGGAACCCAGTGAGCCCAGCAGGAAGTAGGAGCAGCTGAGGATCAGGTAGGCCAGGGAGAGCGCCCGGCGGAAGCCAAGGCGGTCTGCGAACGCGCCTCCGAAGGCCGCCAGGAACCAGACCAGTCCGCCGAAGAGGCCCGCCAGGCTGCTGGCGTCCTGCGTCGGGAACCCGAGGGATTCATTCAGGTACCGGGCCAGGGAGGCGAAGGCTGCGTAGTAGGAAAGGCGCTCGAACAGTTCACTGACGTTGGCCACCCAGAAGGGGCGCTCAAAACCGTCGCGGATGTCGCGCAAGCGCTGAGCTGTGCTCAAGGTTCCTCCAGGGAAGGGGCTTCCATCCCAATGTTCCAGGGTCACTGGGCAGGGTCAACCTGCGCCGCTCGGGGGCCCCTACTTGCCGGACTTGGCGAATTCCACCACGGCGCGGAGCATGTCGCCCACGGACATGATGCCCACGAGCTCGCCCTTGCCGTCCACCACACAGAGGCCATAGAGCTTGTGATCGAGGATCGCCTGAGCGGCGGTGGCCAGGTCTTCCTCAGGCGTGATGGTGCGGGGCGCGGGATTCATCACGTCCTTGACCGGGGTCTTCGAGAGCAGGTAGTGGACTTCCCAGGTGTCCAGCGAGGTGGCCTTGCCCGGCGTGTAGTCCTTGATCATCCGCTCCGTGATCAGCCCCGTGAACCGGCCCTTGGCCATGACGGGCAGGCGGCGGATGCCCTTCTCCTTCATGAGGTGGATGGCTTCGATGATCGAGGCATCCTGATCGATGGTGATGGGGTTCTTGGTCATCCACTTTTCGACGGAAGTCATCGTCTTCTCCTCACATGCCCAGGAAGGCCTTCTTAATATGATCGTTGTTGAGCAGTTCGTCACCTTTCCCTGTGAGCACCACCCGGCCGGTCTCCATGACGTAGGCCCGGTGGGAGATCCGCAGGGACTGGTAGACGTTCTGTTCCACCAGGAGAATGGTAACCCCCTCCTTGTTGATGCCGGTGATGATGTCGAAGATGTTCTTCACCAGCAGTGGGGAAAGACCGAGGGACGGCTCATCCAGCAGCAGGATCTTCGGGTTGGCCATGAGGCCCCGGGCAATGGCCAGCATCTGCTGCTCGCCGCCCGACATGGTCCCCCCCAGCTGCTTTTCCCGCTCCTTGAGCCTGGGGAAGAGGTCGAACACCCAGTCGATGTTCTTTTGACGATCCGCCCGGGTGGTCTTGACGTAGGACCCCATGCGGAGGTTCTCCATCACGGTCATTTCAGGGAAGATGCGGCGCCCCTCGGGCACCTGCACCAGGCCGGCCTCCACCACGTGATGCGACTGCATCTTGCCCAGGTCCTTGCCCATGAACGTGATGGTGCCGGAGCTCGGCTTGACCAGGCGGGAGATGTTCTTGAGGGTCGTGGACTTGCCGGCGCCATTGGCGCCGACGACCGTGACGATCTCACCCTGGTTCACTTCCAGGTCCACGTCCCAGAGCACCTTGAGGTCACCGTAGGCGAAATTGAGTTTCTCGATCTTAAGCATGGGCTTCACCCAGGTAGGCGCTGATCACTTCAGGGTTGCTGACGACTTCCTGGGGGGAGCCCTCCGTGAGCTTCTCCCCGGACGTCAGGACCACGATCCGGTCGGAGATGCGCATGATGGCCTTCATGTCGTGCTCAATGACCATCTGGGTGAGACCCCGCTGTTTGATGTCGAGAATGAGCTGGATGATCTCCTCGCTCTCGGCCGGGTTCAGGCCACCCATGACCTCGTCGAGCAGCAGCAGCTTGGGCTGGGTCGCCAGGGCGCGCGCCACCTCCAGCTTTTTCCGCTCGCCGATGGGCAGGCCGCCGGCGATGAAGTCCGCCCGGTGCTCCATGCGGACCACCTTGATCTGCTCCATGGCCAGTTCCCGGGCGACCTTGAGCGAGGAGGTGCGCGCCAGGGCGCCCACCATGACGTTGTCCACCACCGAGAGCTTGGCCAGAGGACGCACCTTCTGCCAGGTGCGTACCATGCCCAGCATGCAGACCTTGTCGGGATCCAATCCGTTCATGCGCCTGCCGTCGAACACCACCTCTCCCTTCGAGGGCGGGTAGTAGCCGGTGATGCAGTTGAACAGGGTGGTCTTGCCGGCGCCATTGGGCCCGATGAGGCCCATGATGGTGCCCTCCTCCACGGAGAAGGAGACGTTCGAGTTGGCCGCCAGGCCCCCGAAGAATTTGCTGACGTTCTTGATCTCCAGGATGGCCATCAGACTGCCTCCTGCTTCCGGCGCTTGGCCAGTTTCTTGATGAATCCCATGAGCCCGTCCGGCATGAAGAGGATGACCACCACCACGAGGATGCCGTAGAGCAGCACGTGGGCGTGGGACAGGTTCTCCTTCAGGAAGATCCCGATCTTCGACTCCGGGCTCACCAGCCCGATCTTCACGAGTGCCTCGGTGATCATGTTGCTGCGGAGGGCCTCGGAGAGCGGCACCAGCACCAGGGAGCCCAGCACCGGCCCCCAGAGAGTTCCCATGCCGCCGATGATGCAGATGAGCATGATCTGGACCGAGACATCCAGCCCCAGCACGGTCGGGGGATCCACGAAGCCCACGTAGATGCCGTAGAAGCTTCCGGCCAGGGAGGTGAGCACCGCCGACAGGACCAGGGCGATGTTCTTGTAGAGGGAGATGGAGATCCCCAGGGAGTGGGCGGCGTCCTGGTCCTCTCGGATCGCCTGGAAGAAGTACCCCAGCTTGGAGTGCTGGACCAGGTAGGTGACCCCGACCGTCAGCACCACCAGGAAGAGCCCGATGTAGTAGAAGGGTACTTTGGTGGCAAAGTCCGTGATGATGGCCCCGCCGACCTTGAAGGGGGGCAGTTCCGTGGCCAGGATGCCTTCGGCGCCGTTGGTGAGCGTGGTCAGGTTGATGGCGGACAGGCGGAGGATCTCCGCCACCGCGATGGAGGCGAGGACGAAGTAGGGTCCCCTCAGGCGGAAGCAGATGCTGCCGATGATCAGGGCCACGACCACAACCAACGCGATGCCGGCCCACACGCCGATCCAGGGGGCGATCTGCTTGGTGTGCATGAGCATCATGGTGGTGTAGGCGCCCACGCCAAAGTAGGCCGCGTGGCCGACGGAATGCTGTCCTGCGTACCCGCCGAGGATGTTCCAGCTCTGCCCCATCATCACGCTCATGAAGAGGAGGATCATCATGTGCAGCGCGTAGGGGCTGTCCACGAACCTGGGAATGGCCAGGAGGCCGCCCAGGACCGCAAGAATCGCAATGGCCTTGAGGATGGTCTTGTCCATGGTGATCTCCTCAGGTCCGCGACTTGCCCATCAAGCCTGAAGGCTTGAAGAGGAGCACCAGCAGGAACAGCACGAAGACGATGACGTCCTTCCACCCCGAGGAGACATAGACCGCACTCATGGATTCAGTGACCCCGATCAGGATTCCGCCCAGCGTGGCGCCCACAACACTGCCCATGCCACCCAGCACCGTGATGACAAAGGCCTTCAGCGTGAAGACTCCGCCCACCTGGGGGAAGATGTAGTAGGTCGGCGAGATCAGCGCTCCCGCCGTGCCCGCGAGGGCGGCGCCAAGGCCAAACGCGATGATGGACATGCGCTTCACGTTGATGCCCATGAGCTGCGCCGCGTCCCGATCCTGGGCCGTGGCGCGGATGGCCTGCCCCGTGTCGGTCTTCAACAGGAACCAGTACAGCGCCGCCGTGATGGCCGAGGTGATCAGGAAGGAGATGAGCAGGGGCGTGGACACCGAGACCCCACCGCCCACCTGGATGGTGGAGGAGGAGTAGGACGTGGTGAGGATCTTGTAGTCGGAGGTGAAGATCAGCATCACGGTGTTGCTCATGATGAGCCCGAGGCCGATGGTCAGGAGGATCTGGTTCTGGGCCAGGGCGTTCAGCACCCGGTTGATGAAGACCTTCTGGAGGAAGCCTCCGAATAGGAACATCAGGGGGAAGGTGATCAGCACGGAGACGAAGGGGTCGATGCCCAGCATCGTGAAGATGATGTAGGTGAGGTACATCCCGACCATCAGGATGTCCCCGTGGGCGAAATTGATGACCCGCATCACGCCGAAGATGAGCGTGAGCCCGATGCCGATGAGCGCGTACACCCCGCCGATCAGGATGCCGCTGATGAGAGATTGCATGAAGACAGCCATGGCCGTGAAAACCTCCAGGAAATCAATCCAAAGCTCACCTCAGGTGGACTTTGGCGCTGGGCCATGGGGTTCCGCGCACCGTGTGGAACCCCATGGCTGGTGCCTCATCTACTTCCACTTGGGGAAGGGGTAGACCGCCTTCTTCGTGGCGAATTTGGTGGGCAGGATCGTCTCGTAGTTCCCAGAGATGATCTGCTGCACCAGCATCTGGTGATTGTTCTGATTCGTGAAGCCCTCGTAGTCGGCGAACTTCACTTCGCCCATCACGCCGTTCCACTGGCCAGCCTTGAGGGCATCGCGGGTCTTGGCGCGGTCACCGCCGGCGTTCCTGGCGGTCTCCGCCATGATGACCATGGAGGCGTAGGCGCAGGCGGCATGATAGGTGGGTTCCTTTCCGAACTTGGCCTTGTACCGGGTGCCGAAGTCCTTCGCGCCGGGCCAGCTCACGTCATCGGTCCACTGGGTGCAGGAAATGACGCTCTCGGAAATGGCCCTCTCCTTGGCGAACTCGGTGGTGGTGAACCCGGCGCCGGCGCCGAGGAAGGCCTGGGGCTGCAGTCCCACTTCCTTGGACTGCCGCATCAGCAGGATGGCGTCGGCCACGTAGGAGACCATGAAGACCAGATCGGGGTTCTTCGACTTGATCTGGGCCAGCGTGGACCGGTAGTCGGCCGATCCCTTGGGGTACGACACGTCCGATACCACCTGGATGCCCTTGGTGGCCACATAGTCCTTGGCGGTCTTCGAGGTGGAGGTGCCGAAATCGGTGTTCTCGTACACGAAGGCGATGGTCTTGGGCTTCCCCAGCGACAGCGCGGCGTCGATGAGGCTGGAGGCGTACTTGTCGGCCGGGGCGTTCATGCGGAAGACGTGCTTCAGGCCCTGCCGGGTGATCTCCTCCTTGGCAGCGGCCGGGATGAGCAGCGACACCTTGTACTTCTCCGCCAGCTTGGCCACGGCGTTGGAGCAGGCCGAGGTGTAGGGACCCACCACGCCCACCACATTGTCGCGGGTGGCCAGCTTCTCCATGGCGCTCATGGAAATCTGAGGCTTACCCGTGTCGTCCTCCCACACGAGCTGGAGATTGATGCCCTTCTTCTTGAGGTCCTCTTCCGCGAGCTTGATGCCGTTGGTGATGTTCTCGCCGATGGGGGCCTCGGGGCCGCTCATGGAATTGATGACGCCGATCTTCTGGGCCAACAGGCACGGGGAGAGCGCCAGAGAGGCGCCCAGGGCCAAGAGGTGCTTGCGCATGGCTGCTCCTGAACAAAGAAGATATGGGTGGGTGGTATTGGGAATACTACACCAGTCGACCTAAAAAAAACCACGGAACCCGTGGGTTGTGACCCAGGAGTTCCGTGGTGTTGCGAATGAAAGAACCGGCTAGGGAAGCCGACTCAGTAGGACCACATCAGGGAGGCGACGAGGCTGTTGCCGCCCTGCTCACCGGTCTGGCCGGCACGGGGGGTCAGGAAGTTCTTGCTGCGCATGACGTAGTCAAGCTTCAGCTTGCCCGCCGACTGCTTGGTGGGGATGAAGACGTAGTTGTAGCCCACGGTGATCTCGGTGTACTTCGGGCTGTAGTCGGCGGTGGCCGTCTTGTAGGGGTTGGTGGCGGTGTACCAGTTGTCGCCGGAGTTGTAGTTCAGCATGTCGTAGCGGCCGGTGATCCAGTGGTTGCCCATCTTGTAGGCGCCGTCTACCACATAGCCGGTGAACTTCTGGTCGAGGTGCTCGCGCAGGGGCGCGGCGGCAGCCGTGAAGAGGGTGGCGTAGCGACGGCCCAGGAGGCCCGTGGCGTATTCGGCGCTCATCTGCCAGGTGGGGTTGTTGAAGGCGTAATAGACGCCCATCAGGGTCGTCTTGTCCTTGTTGTCCTTGATCTGGGTGGCGGAAGGAGCCCCGACGGTCCAGGTGCCCGGAACCGTGGCATTCACCATGGTGGAATCCTTCAGGCCCGTCACGCCTTCGCGGTAGTAGGCACCGGCCTTGTGGTTGGTGAGGAAGGCGGAGTCGAAGCGGAAGGTCCAGTCCTTCTGGGCGTTGCCGGAGCCGGCCAGGGTGTTCTCGTTGTTCTTGCCGCCGCTGCCGTCATCGGTGGTGCCGTTGGAAACGGCCACGTTCAGCTTGCCCTGGAAGGCCTTGGCATCGCCGTAGGTGTAGCTGGCCCAGAGGCCGCGGTCACGGGCATCCGCGAAGCGGCGGTTGATCTGGTTGCGCTCGAAGAAGAGGATCTCGCGGGCGGCGACGAGGGTGGCCTCGTAGCAGGTGGGCATCTTGAACTGGCCGGCCTTGACGTTGAAGCCCTTCACGGGGGCCCAGGTCAGGACGAAGTCCTGCAGCACGGCGTTGGGAACGGCCGTCGTGTTGCTGTTGTTGGGGTCGAACATGATGTTCCAGGTGATCGTGTCGGTCACGGTGCCGCTGAGGTAGACCTCGGAGCGCTTGACCGCGAAGGTGTTCTCCTGGAAGCGGGAGTCGAGGGCGTAGTACTTGGAGGCGCCAGCGGCCGCGGTGCTGTTGTTGCGCAGGTTGTTGTCCATCATCTGGGTGGCCCAGAACTCGAGGAGGACGCCATCCAGCTTGATGGTCGGGGTCTGGGCCGAGGCGAACCCGGCGGTGAGCAGCGCGGCGATGCCGGCGATGCGGGAGATCTTCATGGGTGTTCTCCTAAGTGGGAGGGTTGGGGGGCTGAGGGAGGCCCAGGCAGAGGGCGGTCTGACCAACGGACCATCATGCATGGGTGGGATCTGTCGAGTTCAAGCTAAACGGGCCTCAGAACGCCGTCCATCAAAAAACCCCGAAGGTTCCCGTCCTTGTGATGCAGCGCACAAAAGGCTATCAAACCTTCGGTGAATCCATGGAAACAAGGGTGTTACGAATTGATGCCCAAACAAATCAACGGGTTGGTAAACCCCTGTCCACACGGGGTTCATTTTCGTCGCAGTCTTGGAAAAAAATCTGCATCCGCAAGAATCCGGACCGGTTGTGGAATTCATGGTCCTGATTGCGCATGAAAAAACCTGCTAGTCGCCGAAAGCGATGCCCAGGTCCCGCCCAGTCTGGAGGGTGTCGCAGTCCAGGGGGACGGCCTTCATGCGTCCCGCGACCTCCTCCAGGGGCACGTAGTTCACGCCCGCGAGCGCCAGGGCCACCATGATGCCGTTCTGGCCTTCCTCCAGAGCTCGCACGGCGGCGGTGCCGAAGCGGAGGGCGGCCAGCCGGTCGAAGCTCGTGGGGCTGCCGCCGCGCAGCAGGTGGCCCAGAACCACCACCCGGGAGTCCTTGCCCGTGCGTGCCTGCAGTTCCTTGGCGACCCACTCGCCAATGCCGCCCAGGCGCTCCGCGTGCCCGACCTCCGCCTGTTCCAGCACCGAGCGGTGGCCATGGGCCGGCTGCGCGCCTTCGGCCACCACCACCAGGGAGTACATGCGCCCCACCTGGTCCCGGGCCCGGATCTTGGCGGCGACCTTGTCCAGGTCGAAGGGGATCTCGGGGATCAGGATGGCGTGGGCGCTGCCGGAGATTCCGGAATTGAGGGCGATCCAACCCGCGTAGCGCCCCATCATCTCCACCACGAACACGCGCTGGTGGCTCTCGGCCGTGCTGTGCAGGCGGTCCAGGCACTCGGTGGCGAACCCCACGGCCGTGTCGAAGCCGAAGGTGGTGTAGGTCTTGTCGAGGTCGTTGTCGATGGTCTTGGGGACCCCCACCACCCGGAGCCCCTTCTGGAAGAGGGCATGGGCGATGGTGAGGGAGCCATCACCCCCGATGGAGATCAGGGCATCCAGCTCCTTGCGGGCGAAGCACTCCAGGATCTCGTCCGTACGGTCCACGTCCTTCACCGAGCCATCCGGCATCTTCATGGGAAAGTGCAGCGGGTTGCCCTTGTTGGTGGTGCCGAGGATGGTGCCCCCCAAGTGGCCGATGCCCCGCACCCGATCCCGGGTCAGGCGGAAGACCCCCCCCTCCGGGAAGCGCTCGGGAAAGAGGATGCCATTGAAGCCCTCGCGGATGCCGTAGCACTCCCAGCCGCGATTGGAAGCCGCGATCACCACGGCGCGGATGACAGCATTGAGGCCGGGGGCATCGCCGCCCCCCGTGGAGATGGCAATGCGTCGGATGGGGTTGGACATGGCTGCGCTTCCTGGATGAGGTTTTGAAGGGTTGCTTGCGCTAGGGCAGCGGCACGGGAACGGCCTCGGCCTTCCAGATGTCGCGGGCGTACTCACGGACGGTGCGGTCGATGGAGAACTTCCCCATCCCGGCCACGTTCAGGATGGACCGGCGGGCCCACTCCCGGGAATTCGCATAGGTGGCCGAGACCAGCTCCTGCCCCTCCAGGTACGAGGCGTAGTCCGCGCAGTGGAAATAGTGGTCTGAATCCATCAGGATCTGGCCCAGGGACTGGAAGCGCCCGCCATCGAGCCTCGAGATGGTGTCGATGGCTCCCCGCAGTTCAGGGTTGGCCTGGATCCACTCCCCGGGCCGATCGCCCGAGTCCCGCAGCCGGACAATGCCTTCCGCCGTATGCCCGAAGATGAAGATGTTGGCCTCGCCAACTTCATCCTTGATCTCGATGTTGGCGCCGTCGAGCGTGCCGATGGTGAGGGCGCCGTTGAGGGCCGCCTTCATGTTGCCGGTACCCGAAGCCTCGGTGCCAGCCGTGGAGATCTGTTCGGAGAGTTCCGCCGCCGGGAAGATCAGCTCGGCCAAGGTCACCCGGTAGTTCGGCAGGAAGGCCAGCCTCAGGTGCCTTCGGGTGGCGGGATCCGCTTGGATCGCCTGGGCCATTGCGTTCGTCAGGTGAATGATCTGCTTGGCCACCCAGTAGGCCGGAGCGGCCTTTCCGCCGATGAGCACGGCCCGGGGCACGCCGGTGTCGCCACCATCTCGCAGGCGGTTCCAGAGCGTCGCCACATGGAGGAGGTTCAGCAGCTGCCGCTTGTATTCGTGGATCCGCTTCACCTGCACGTCGAACAGGAAGGCGGGATCCAGGTCGGAGTCGAGGGTCTGCCCCGCCCAGGCGACCAGGGCTTCCTTATTGCCCCGTTTGACCTGCATCCATCGCTCCTGGAAGGCCGCATCGCCGGCGAAGCGCCCCAGGTCCCGCAGGGCATCCAGGTCGCGGATCCAGCGCTCGCCGATGGCCTCCGTCACCAGGCCAGCCAGTCCCGGATTGCATTTGAGCAGCCAGCGCCGGGGGGTGATGCCGTTGGTCTTGTTGTTGATCCGGCCCGGGAAGAGTTCATCCATTTCCCGGAAGGTCGAAGCCTTCAGGATGTCCGTATGGAGCTGGGCCACCCCGTTGACGGAGTGGCTGCCCACGATGGCCAGGTTGGCCATGCGCACGCTGTGGCCATGGTCCACGATGGCCAGGCGCTGGAGCTTGGCATCGTCAAAGGGGTAGCGTTCTCGCACCGCCAGACGGAAGCGGCGGTCGACCTCTTCGACGATCTCTGCATGGCGGGGCAGCAGGTTGCGCCAGAGCTCCATGGGCCACACCTCCATGGCCTCCGGCAGGATGGTGTGGTTGGTGTAGGCGCAGACCTGCTGGGTGAGGGCCCAGGCCAGATCCCACTCCAGGCCCTCCTGATCCAGAAGCACCCGCATCAGCTCCGGAACCACCAGGGCGGGATGCGTGTCATTCATCTGAACGGCCACCTTGTCGGGCAGATCCTCCCAGCGCCAGCTGGGCCGCTTCTTGAACCGGCGCACCACATCCTGCAGGGTGGCCGACACGAAGAAGTACTGCTGCTTCAGGCGCAGTTCCTTCCCGGCGCTCTGGTCATCTGCGGGATAGAGCACCTTGGAGATGTTCTCGGAGATGGTCTTGTCCTCCACGGCCCGGACGTATTGCCCGGAGTTGAACCGCGCCAGATCAAACTCGCGGCTGGACTTGGCCGACCACAGCCGCAGGGTGTTGACCGTGCCGTTGCGGTAGCCCGCGATGGGCGTGTCGTAGGCCATAGCCCAGACATCCTGGGTGTCCAGCCATTCCACCCGGTAGCGCCCCTCGGCGTCGAAGTGGCCCTGGGTCCGGCCGTGGAAGCGCACGGGAAAGATGGCATCCGGGCGCTGGATCTCCCAGGGGTTGCCGTAACGCAGCCAACCATCGGGAAACTCCGCCTGCTGGCCGTCGACGATCTTCTGGTAGAAGATCCCGTATTCGTAGCGGATGCCGTAGCCGTAGAAGGGCAGCTCGAGGGTGGCGGCGGCATCCAGGATGCAGGCGGCCAGGCGGCCGAGGCCTCCGTTGCCCAACCCCGCATCCCACTCCTGCTCCGAGATGTCCTCGAGCCGAAAGCCGAGTTCCTGCATGGCCCGGCCATAGGCATCCTCAGCGCCGAGGTTCACCACGTTGTTGAGCAGCGCCCGTCCCATGAGGAATTCCAGCGACAGGTAGTAGACCCGCTTGGCATCCTGGCGGTAGTAGGCGCTCTGAGTGCTGAACCAGCGCTCCATGAGCCGGTCGCGGACAGCGAAGGCCAGGCCCTGGTAAATGTCGAAGTCGGAGGCGGTGTGCGCATCCTTGGCGATGGAATACATCATCCGGTGGGCGAAGGCGTCGATGATCTCAGGCACCTGCATGCCCCCGGCCTGGGGCATGGGGATGTTTCGGGGTCCGGCAGTCATCGGGGAGCTCCCTTCGGACGGGTCATCGCCTGGACGCCACTGCACCATCTCCCAGGCCCCTGCTCAGCCGGCAGGTAACCCGTCTATCGGATATCCCTCCGGGAAGGGTGAAGAGTGGCATTCCGGGCTTGAAAGACCGGCCTGGCAGGACGGGCAGTGCCCCCGGCACTCCCAGGAGCAGGAGCGGCCGGGACGCGTCGGCCCCGGCGGCAGGACGGGCGTGGGCTCACAGGTGGACATGCGTCCAGATTACGCCTCCCAGGGCGCCTTCCTGCGTGCCATCGCCGCCACGGCGCTCACCTTGAAGCCACGACCTCGAACCGTTCAAACAGGCAGACGCTGTCCGCCTTGGTCCAAATGCCCACGTGGCCACTGACCGGCTGGTCGAGGGTGTGCTCCATGAATCGGTTGCCGTCGAGGTAGCCTTCCAGGCGCCGGGCTTTGACCACGACCTTGAGCTCATGCCACTGGCCACGGGCAATCGTCAGGTTCCGGGCCCACTTCACCGCCTTCCGCTGGCCCTTCACCACGCGCCAAAGGACGAAGTTGTTCTCCAGGGCGTTGGCCCTCAGGGCGTAATAGCTGCCATTCGGCCTCAGGTCGAAGAGGATGCCACTGGCCTGATCCACCCGCCCCGCCACGGCCTGGAAGCGCAGCATGATGTCCCCCTCCCGGAAGTCGCTCACATCCCGGGCGACCGCATAAGGGAAGTAGGCGAAGGCCTTAACACTGTCCAGGAACTCCGCGTACCGCTCCCCGTACAGGGCCCTCGCCCTGGCGGGGAGGTTGGCCAGCCGCTGCCCTTCCCTCCAGCGGGTCCCATCAACCTTCAGCAGCTTCTGCCCCTGGTGTTCGGCGATGGTCCACTTCCCGACGATGGGGATCAGGGTCCTGGGCTCCTCGCCGACCGTCTCGGCGGCAAAGTCCAGGACCTTGGGGGGCGCCTGGGCAAACGCGGGGAGGGCCAGGAGGATCAGGACGGGCATCAGCGACCGGAACATGGGGTCTCTCGAGGTGGAGCCTGACGGGAGAGGCTATGGCTTGCTCCGAGGGTCAGACACCAGTGGCGCGAAAGCAATCAGAACCAGGACCCTGCCCGAGAATCTCGGAAAGGGGCATTCCGAATACACCACGCCCCATTCATGCCGGAGCCCCCCCCCGGACGCCAGTCGGAAAGTCAGGAGTCCACCAGGGCCACGAGGCTCGAATGCGGTTGAGCTCGCCCCAAAATCAAAGGCCCACCGCAAGGATGGGCCTAGGTGTTTGGTGTTGCTGGTGGTCCCGGAGCGACTCGAACGCCCGACCCCAAGATTCGTAGTCTTGTGCTCTATCCAGCTGAGCTACGGGACCGCATTGAAAGGATGATTCTACCGGATCTGCGCGGGCTGTCCATCCCAAACGCTCAGGGGCTTGGTCCGAGAGGCCGGACAGGGGCGGCCCGTGAGGTCCGTGGCCAGGCGGTCCATGAGGGCCCGGGCGGTGGTGAGCTTGCCGCCGAGCACGAGGGTGAGGTTCGTGAAGCGGTCGTGCCGCTCCAGGACGGCCTCGCGGCTGAGGTGGGTGGTCTGGCCCCCGGCGGCGACCAGGGGGCGCACACCTAGCTCCTCGGCCCGCACGGGCAGCTGCCGCCAGGGAATGGCCGGCAGGTTGGCCTGGAGGGCTTCGAACAGCTCAGCCCGTTCGGTGTCCTCGATGGGAACCCAGCCATCCTGGACCTCCCGCTCGGTGGTCCCCACCTGCAGCAGGCCGTCCCGGGGAATGACGAAGAGGATGCGGCCCTTGGGGCGGCGGATGGCCCAGGGCCGCTCACAGCCCGGCACCGCGTCGAACCAGAGGTGGATGCCCGAGGACAGGCGCAGGCGCTTCCGGGTCTCACCGAACCATTGGCCCATGGCCCCGTCGGTCCAGGGACCCAGGGCGAAGATCCAGCGCCGGGCGGAGAGCGTCCGGAGGGTCCCGTCCCGGCGGTCCCGGAGGCGCAGGGTCTTCAACGCCCCACCGGCCTCCCCGAATCCACCGGCTTCATGGAAGTCCAGGCGGAGAGCCTGGCTGGAGGCGGCCAGATCCCGGGTCAGCTCGCGGTCCCAGGTCATGAGGTCGGCGTAGGCGGTGGCGCCCTGAAAAGGACTCTGCGCTCCGCGGGGATCGGCCTCGAAGACCGCCCTCGGCACCTGGCCCAGGGCCAGGTGCGGGGGCCAGTCCGGCCGCTCGGCGCCCCAGTGGTCGTAGAGGCCGATGCCGAGCCGGTGAGCCAATCCCTCCCCCCAGAACCGGTGGGGCATCCAGAAGGCCTCCCAGCGGCAGCGGCGGGGGGCGATGCGCGCCCAGGTGGCTCGCTCGGCCAGGCCCTCGCGCATCTGCGCGATGTCACCTGTGAGCATGTAACGGATGCCTCCGTGCAGAAGCTGGCTGGACCACTGGCTGGTGCCGCCCCCCACCTCGCCCTTGTCGATCAGGGCACAGGTCACGCCGCGCAGGGTCAGCTCCCGCGCCAGGGCCGCCCCGTGGATCCCCGCGCCGAGGATGGCGACCTCGGTCTCCAGCGTCAGGGGCAGCGTGCAGAGGCCTTCGGGTGGTGCGGGCCAAGCGGTCTCGGGCACGGGCTCCTCCTCGGCCCAGTGTGCCCGACCGGAACCCCGCCTGTCGTCAGGCTCCGGTGCCCGCCCCTTGTCGGGGAATCCGTTCGCATGAACCATGGAGACAATCCCGCCAGCTCCGGAGCAACCCTTGAAGCACTCGTGGAAGACCATCATCAACCTGACCGTGATCGTCGGCGCGCTGGGCTACTTCGTCGACATCTTCGACCTGATCCTATTCCCCATCGTCCGCACGGCCAGCCTGTCGGACCTGGGCGTGGCCCCGGACCAGATCCTCCCCACCTTCGTCTACCTGTTCAACTTCCAGATGATCGGCATGCTGGCCGGCGGGGTGCTATGGGGCGTTCTGGGCGACAAGAAGGGCCGCATGTCCGTGCTCTTCGGCAGCATCACCCTCTACTCCCTGGCCAACATCGCCAATGCGTTCGTCACCACCATCCCCGCCTATGCGGCCATGCGGTTCCTCGCGGGCCTGGGGCTCTCGGGCGAGCTCGGCGCCGCCATCACCCTGGTGAGCGAAGTGCTGCCCAAGGACGTACGCAGTTACGGCACGGCCGTGGTGGCGAGTCTGGGCATCACGGGTGCGCTGGTGGCCGATCTCGTGGGTAACAAGCTCGGCTGGCGGGGAGCCTTCATCACGGGCGGCGTGATGGGCCTGATGCTGCTGATCCTCCGCATCAAGGTGACGGACTCGGGCATGTTCAAGCAGCTGGCCCACCAGAACGTGGCCAAGGGCGACTTCCTGATGCTCTTCACCAACCGCGCCCGATTTATCCGCTACCTGCGAGCCATCCTCATCGGCGTCCCCATCTGGTACGTGGTCGCCATCCTGGTGGCCTCGTCGCCCGAGCTGTCGAAAAGCCTCGGCGTGGTGGGCGCCGTGAACCCCGGCCATGCCATCGCGGCCTGCTACCTAGGCCTTGCCATCGGTGACCTGGGCTCGGGGTTCATCAGCCAGTGGATCGCCAGCCGGAAGAAGACCGTCCTGCTGTTCCAGGCTCTCACGCTGGCCACCGTCCTGCTCACGCTCTTCAGCCGCGGCATCTCCGCCCAGGCCTACTACCTGTTGTGCGTGGCGCTTGGCTTCTCCGCCGGCTACTGGGCCGTGTTCGTCACCATCGCCAGCGAGCAGTTCGGCACCAACATGCGGGCCACCGTCACAGTCACCGTACCCAACTTCGTGCGGGGGGCGGTCGTCCCCATCACCACCAGCTTTCTGGCCTTGAAGGCGCACTGGGGCATCGTCCACTCCGCGCTGTTCATCGGCCTCTGCTGCCTGGCTTTCGCGGCCCTCAGCCTCTGGGGCATGGAGGAGACCCATGCGAAGGATCTGGATTTCCTCGAAGTGGATTGACCCTGCCTTGGTTTGAATTTTGCGACCTTGATTCAGGTTCAAAACGCCCCATGTTGGGGATCTTCATCCGAAGCACCCTGCGCCATCCGCGAGGGGCTTCGTGGATGCTGACCCAGCGCATTCCCTGCGGCGGCGCATCGCGGGTCGCCCCGCACTAGGAAGCGTGCTTCCCAAAGGAGGAACCATGGGCAACACCGCAACCATGCACAACGGCGTGAACGTCGAGGAACTCGGCGCCCTCGTGTCCCGGGTCAAATCGAACCCGGCCCTCGGCAAGTTCCAGTTCCGTTCCAAGGCCAGATGGATCAACCGCGCCCACTCCCAGAGCACCTTTGATTCCCTCTATGGCGTGGGGATCAACCACAAGCGATCCACGCCACTCTTCCAGGAGTGCGACGAACCCGCCGCGCTCCTCGGCACCGACCTGGCCCCCAACGCCGGGGAGGCGGTGTTGCATGCGCTCAGTTCCTGCATGAGCGTGACCTACGCCTACACGGCCGCCGCCATGGGCATCGACATCTCCAGCCTCAGCTTCGAGCTCGAGACCGACACGGACCTGCGGGGCTTCATGGAGCTGGACAAGAGCGTCCGCCCCGGACTCTCCCAGATCCGCGTCAAGGTCAACCTCGCCTGCAACGGAACCCCCAAGCAGATCGAGGAGCTCCATGCCCAGGTGCTGAGGACCTCCCCCATCTACGACACCTTGCGCAACCCGGTGGACATCAAGGTCTCCACGGGCTGATCTTGCGCCTGCCTGGGTCAACGGGAAGGGCCGACGCCGCGGACCTAGAAGACGGCGTCGGCACCGCCGTCGATCGGGATCACCGCCCCCGTGGTCCAGCCACTCTCATCGCTTAGCAGATGGGCGGCCAGGGCGGCGACCTCGAGGGTGGTTCCGAGCCGCTGGAGCGGATTCACGCCCGAGAGCTTTGCCAGGTCCCCCGCGGGATCGGCGCTGGTCGCCAGGCGGGCATCCACCATGGGCGTGTGGACGGGCCCTGGGGCGATGGCGTTGCAGCGAATCCTTCGCGGCGCCCACTCCAGGGCCAGAACCCTGGCCAGCATGTGGATGCCGGCCTTGGCCACGCTGTAGGCGGCGCTGCTCGGAATGGCCCGGAGGCCGATGTTGGAGCCCACCAGCACGACGCTGGCCCCCTCCCTGAGCCTCGGCCCCAGGTGATGGGCCATCAGCCAGGTCCCCGTCAGGTTGGCGGCCAGCACCGCCTCGAAATCCGCGGTGGAGGTGCCTTCCACCGAGCCGATCTTCAGGGCGCCAGCCCCGAGAAACATGCCGTCCAGGGGCCCGCAGGTCCCGGCAAAGGCGGCCACGGAGGCATCCGCTGTGTGGTCCAGCACCACGTGCTCCGCATCCGGAAGGGACTCCTGGAGGGTCGCCAGCTGACGCCCGACCAGCACCAGATCCGCCCCCCGATCCCGGAACATCCGGACCGCGGCCCGCCCGATGCCGCTCCCCGCGCCCGTGACCAGGATCCGCTTGCCGGCCAGCGAGGTCACGGCACAACCCCGGGCTCATCCCTCATCCAGGCACCCTCCGCATGCTGGAGGTGCTGGGCCATGCGCCGGTCCTCCTCGTTGATGTGGCGGAGCAGCCAATCCGTGAGGAAGTCAATGACCTCCTCCGTCAGGGTGGCCGGATTGTCCTTCGCCGCCTCCAGGAGCTGCCCCACGCGGGCGCGCATGCGGTCATGGATCGCCTGATGGCCGGCCAGGCCGGGGTAGCCCACGACCTGCATCAGCCCCTCCTCCATGGAGAAGTGCGTATCCACATAGTCGGCCAGAAACTGGAGCAGGGGCTGGATCCGGTCCTCCGGATGGTTTTCGTGGATGGCGACCAGCAGCGCTTCGAACTGGGCCAGCAGCGCCTGGTGCTGCTGGTCGATGAGCGTGATGCCCGTCTCCCAGGCCGGATTCCAGATCACCATGTTCATCGGACCATCCCTCGGGCGACGCCCACTGACCTCAGTCTAGGCCGTCCGCCCGCGATTCAGCGGAATTTCCCCCCAGCATCCAGACTCACCGTCCGCGAGGAACCTCGGGAACCACCACCCCGCCGCTCACAGCCCAGGTCAGGGCCTGGTCCGCGGTGAGGTCCGCGGGCCGCACCTTGGCGGCCTCGAGCATAATCACGTACCCGGAGGTGGGGTTGGGTGAGGTCGGTACGTAGACTGCGATCATCTCCTCGCCGCCGGGGACAGCCCAGGAGCAATCGCGGCTGGCCACAAAGCCCAGGGTGAAGGCACCCGCATGGGGCCACTCCACCAGGACCACATCCTTGAAGCTCCCACCCTGCCCCGACTGGATGGCGCCCATGAGCTGGCGGGTGGCGCCATAGATGGATTTCACCACCGGCACATGGAGCATCAGTTCGTCGAGCCAGGCCAGGGCCTGGCGCCCGATGAAGTTCCCCACCAGCGCGCCCACCAGGAGCAGCAGCAGGATCGTGGCCAGGGCCGAGAACAGGGCGAGGCCCCAGGTCGGTGGGTCTGGAACATGGATCTGATGGGCGATCCAGGTCAGGGGCCCCCGGAAGATGCCCACCAGGGCCGTGAAGATGGCCTTGAGGATCCATAGCGTCACCACCAGGGGCAGCAAGGTGAACAGGCCGGCGAGAAGGTACTTGCGGAGCATCAGGAATCCTTTGGTCCGGTCAGGTGGCTGTTCTCGGCCATGATGCGGGGCCCCACCACCTTCCAGAATCCGTGGAAGTAGGAGATCGCGCTCCAGATCGCCAGGATGACGGCGCCCCAGAGGAGCAGGACGCCCATGCCCCAGAAGAAGCTGTAGGGCCGGTTCAGCTGGATGAAGAAATGGAAGATCTCCCGCTGGGTCCAGTCGTAGAGCCAGTAGTCGAGGCGGGGACCAAGAATCAGGCAGGAGATGGCCGCCACCTGGAAGCCCATCTTCCATTTGCCGATGGTGCCCGCGGGAATGGTCAGGCCCTCCTCGCTGGCGATGCCCCGCAGGCCCGTGATGGCGAACTCGCGGGAGAGGATGATGAAGGTCATCCAGGCCGGGGCGAGGTTCAGCTCCACCAGGGAGATCAGGGCCCCGGCCACCAGCAGCTTGTCCGCCAGCGGATCCAGCAGCTTGCCCAGGGTCGTCACCTGCTTCCAGCGGCGGGCCAGATACCCATCCAGCCAGTCGGTGATGGAGGCCACCCAGAACACCACCACGCCGATGACCTCATGGTTGGTCACCTTGGTCATGAGCACCACGACCAGGACGGGAACCATCAGGATGCGGATGAGCGAAAGCAGGTTCGGCAGGTTCATGGGGTGGGGATCGACTCCAGTTCCAGCCTAACGCCTTTTACAGGACTGTCAGGCCACCGCGAGCCAGGAGCTTCTGCCAGCCGCCGTCCGGCACCTGGTCAAACCCGCCAGCCTCCTGGCCGCCATGGGCCAGACTCGCGGTGGAGACGTGGACAGGGATGCCCCGGGCCCGGAGGCCCTCCAGGATGCCCACGGCGCCGGGGTCCTCCAGCAGCTCCACCGCCTGGTGGGCCAGGCAGAGCCAGGGCGTGCCCGGTTCGAGCTGATCGAGGGTCTCCAGCAGGAGGCGGCGGCCCAGGGCCCGATCGCCGGGAGCGAAGGCCGAGCGTAGCAGCAGCACAGGGCGGGTTGTCGTAGCCACGGGCGTGACCAGGGGTACCGCCCGGGAAGCCTGGGCCACCTGCAGCTCCCACAGCGCCCCCTGGCGGACCACGCGGACCGCCCGCCCCTGTTTCTCAAGAAACCCGGTGACGTTCACCCGAAGCAGATCGTCCTCGCCCCGGATGCGCATGGCCTCGCCGGGATGGTCCGCCAACAGGCCCCGCAGCTCCAGGAGCGCCTGGAAGACCGTGACATCAAGCAGTTCGAGGGTGAGGATATCCATGGGAGGTGGCCTTCTCGTGCCAGTTGAACACCTGGATCCGCTGGCGTTCAAGGCCTGGCTTCGCTCCGAGGCCCTGGCCGCAGGCTTTGCGCGGATCGGCTTCGCCGCCTGCCATGGCTTCCAGGCGGAGGCCGCGCACCTCCAGGCCTGGTTCCAGGAGGGCCGCGGCTCCCTCCTGCCTTACTTGGATCCGACAACCCTTTTGGACCCCCGGGCGCTCTGGCCTCCGGCCCGCACGGCCCTGGTGGGCTTCTTCCCCTATGCCCGGCCCGAGGCGGTTCCCGGCTCGGAGCCGGGCAGCCTCAAGCTGAGTCGCTACCTCTGGGGCCCCGACTACCACATGCTCCTGAAGCCCAGGCTGACCCGGCTGCTGGAGGCGGCCCAGACCCGCTGGCCCGGGCTCGAAGGCCGCGTCTGTGTGGACACGGCCCCCCTGCTTGAGCGGCAGTTGGCGGCCCGGGCAGGCCTGGGCTGGCAGGGCAAGCACACCCTGCTCATCGCCGGCAAGAATGGCTCCTGGGGCTTCCTCGGCGCGCTGCTGTTGTCCGTGGACCTGCCCGCGGATGAGCCGGTGACCACTGAATTCTGCGGCACCTGCACCGCCTGCCTGGAGGTCTGCCCCTCCGGCGCCCTGGAGCCTTTCCGCCTCGACCCGGCCCGCTGCCTCACCACCTACACCATCGAAACCGAGGCCGAGCCGCCACCAGCGGTGGTCGAGGCCCTGGCCTCCAGCCGCTGGGCCGCGGGCTGTGACCTCTGCCAGGAGGTGTGCCCCTGGAACCGGGCCCCGGTGTGGGGCGACCCGGCCCTTTGGGGGGGCCCGAGCCCGCTCCACACCCGTTCTGCGGAAGATCTTCCCCGGGGTGCCGCCCAGTGGCGGAAGCTCACCCGGAGGACCGCCTTGAGGCGCGTGCGGGACCGCCACTGGCGGGCCACCCTGACCCGGATCCTCGGCTCGTGATTTTTCATTGGAAGTGTTCGGCTTTTGCCCATATAAACGAACTTCCGGCCAAAGGTGGCCGCCCCGGTTTGAGGAGGCCCCTCGGATGCCCATGAAGCACTGGACGGTCCAGGACGCCGCGAGCCTGTACGGCATCCGCGAGTGGGGAAACGGCTACTTCGGCATCAATGCCAAGGGCCATCTGGAGATCACCCCCACCAAGGACGAGTCCCTGAGTTGCGACGTGTACGAGATCGTCCAGCACCTCAAGAAGAAGGGCATCCGCACCCCCGTGAACCTCCGCTTCCCCCAAGTGCTGGCGCACCGGGTCATCGAGGTGAACGAGGCCTTCCGCCACGCCATCATCGAATTCGGCTACGAGGGCGGCTACCAGGGCGTCTACCCCGTGAAGACCAACCAGACCAAGGAAGTGGTCGAGGAGATCATCCGGGCCGGGAACAAGTACCACTACGGCCTGGAGGCCGGCTCCAAGCCGGAACTGATGATCGCGCTCAGCCTCGACCTGCACCCCGAGGCCCTGGTGCTCTGCAATGGCTACAAGGACGAGTCCTTCATCCGCATGGCCCTGCTGGCCCGCAAGGCCGGACGCAAGGTGGTCATCACCGTCGAGAAGATGACCGAGCTGCCGCTGATCCTCAAGGTGGCCAAGGAACTGAAGGTCGAACCCCTCATCGGGCTCCGCGCCAAGCTCAATGCGCAAGGGTCCGGCAAGTGGGAGACCAGCGCCGGCGACCACGCCAAGTTCGGCCTCACCACCCGCGAGATCCTCGACGCCATCGAGGTGCTGGAGAAGCGGGACCTCCTGGACAGCGTCATCGAGCTGCACTTCCACATCGGCAGCCAGATCACGGACATCCGCAAGGTCAAGTCGGCCATGAAGGAGGCCACGCGCATCTACGCCAAGCTGAGGAAGATGGGCGTGCCCATCCGCTACCTCAACGTGGGCGGCGGCCTGGGCGTGGACTACGACGGCTCGAAGACCACCTTCAGCAGCTCCATGAACTACACCATCTCCGAATACGCCGCCGACGTGGTGTACACCACCAAGGACATCTGCGCCCAGGAGCAAGTGCCCATGCCGGACCTGCTCAGTGAATCGGGCCGCGCCATCGTGGCCTACCACCAGGTGGTGGTGGTCGACATCATCGGCCTCATCGACACCACCCACACCAAGTACACGGTGACGCTCACGGGCAACGAGCCCCAGATCCTCAAGGAGCTGGCTTACACGCGGGACAACATTTCCATCAAGAACTTCTCGGAGATGTACCACGACGCCATCACCCAGAAGGACGAGATGCTCACGCTCTTCAACCTGGGCTACCTGGGTCTGGAGGATCGCAGCAAGGGCGAGACGCTGTTCTGGGAAGTCTGCCGCAAGCTTTCCCGCATCCTCAGCAACAAGAGCCTGAAGTACGTGCCCGAGGAGTTCCAGGACCTGAACAAGAGCCTGGCCGACAAGCTCATCGCCAACTTCAGCATCTTCCAGTCCATGCCCGACCACTGGGCCATCGAACAGCTCTTCCCGGTCATGCCCATCCACCGCCTGAAGGAGAAGCCTGGGCTGTCCGCCACCCTGTGCGACATCACCTGCGACAGCGACGGCAAGATGGAGAGGTTCATCGACCTGAAGGATGTGCGCGACGAGATCCCGCTTCACGAGCCCCGGGGCGGCGAGTCCTACTACGTGGCGTTCTTCCTCACGGGCGCCTACCAGGACATCCTGGGCATGCGGCACAACCTCTTCGGCGCGCCCAACGAGGCGCACATCATGGTCCACGAGGACGACACCTTCAAGGTGCAGCACATCGTGAAGGGCGACACGGTGGACCACGTGCTGCGCAGCGTCCACTACGACCCCGACGTGCTGATCCAGGGCCCCCAGGCCAAGCGCCGAGCCAGCGTCAAGAACGACGCCGCCGAGGCACTCCGCGCCCTCCTCACCGAGGAGCGGAACTTGCACACCTACCTCGAGATCTGAGTTACAAGATCCAGCGCGCCTCGGGCTTCTGCTTCCAGAGCCAGATGATGTAGTCCACATTCTTCGGTGCGGCGCCCAGGGCCTTCAGCCGGGCCATGTTCTGGCCGCGGTGGTGCTGGCTGTGCAGGCAGACCTGCAGAAGCGCATCGGACACCGAGATAACGCAGGGCGGATCCGGGAACCAGGGCACCCGGACGGTCCGGGCCAGGGCCTCCTCGTCCAGACCAAGCCCCAGGGCCCGGAAGATCTGGTGGCTGGCTTCGCAGCGATCCTTCAATGCCTGGAAGCTGGGCAAAGGCCGCTCGGGAAAGGGGGCTGGGTCCCCCTTCAGAACCATCAGGAATCCCTCCTGGACCGAGACCTGGTGATCGGTCCGGGTGCGCAATTCCTCATCCGCCAGCAGGCCTGACTTCTGCCAGGCGTGGAAGAACATGGCATCCGCCCAGGCGTGGTGGCTGAGCAGATCCTTTAATGGGCCGATCATGATCCCCCCATCGCTCGGCGGATTCTACCGGAGGTCATGACTCCAGGGCGCTGGGTTTTCCCGGACAATGGGCCCAGGCCACCCTTTACATCATCCAGGAGGAGCGAATGGACATCCAGTCTGTCGGCATCGTCGGCTGCGGGCTCATGGGTTCGGGCATCGCCCAGTGCGCGGCGGAAGCCGGGTACGAAGTCTGGGTGAAGGAAGCCGATGCGGCCTTGCTCACCCGGGGCTTGGCCCGCATCCAGGGCGCCTGGGACCGGGCCGTGGCCAAGGGCAAGGCGACAGAGGCGCAGCGGGCCGCCTGGGCCGGGAACCTGCGCGGAACCCTCGCCTTTTCCGATCTGGCCACCTGCGCCCTGGTGGTGGAGGCCATTCCCGAACGGCTCGACCTCAAGCTGCAGACCTTCACCGAGCTCGACCGCGTGCTGGGCGCCACGGCCCTTCTCTGCACCAACACCTCCAGCCTCTCCGTGGCCCAGCTCAGCCCGGTCCTGGCGCCCCACCGCCTGCCCCGGCTCGCCGGACTGCACTTCTTCAACCCCGTTCCGGCCATGCCCCTGGTGGAGGTCATCCGCACCCTTGCCACCGGGGAGGACACCCTCGCCTCCTTGCGGGAATTCGCGCAGAGGCTCGGCAAGACGGCCGTCATGGCCCCGGACGCGCCTGGGTTCATCGTCAACCGCCTCCTGGTGCCCTACCTGCTGGATGCCATGCGCTGCGCCGAGCAGCGGCTGGCCAGCGTGGAGGACATCGACACCGGCATGAAGCTGGGCTGCGGCCACCCCATGGGGCCCCTCCACCTCAGCGACTTCATCGGCCTCGACACCATGCAGAGCGTGGCCGAGGTGCTGTTCGAGGCCTTTGGTGAGCCCCGGTTCAAGGCCCCTGCCCTGCTCCGGCAGTTGGTGGCCTCCGGCCGGCTGGGCCGCAAGACCGGCTCGGGGTTCTACCGCTGGGAAGGCGAGAAGCGCCAGGAGGCCATGCCCCTTTGAGCCACTCCGGGTAGGCTGGCGGGATGCTCGACCTCCTGCTGCTCCCTGCCGCCCTGCTGCTGGCGCTCGCCCTGGGCGCAGTCCGCCGGGGCGACCACCGGCTGCATGGCCACCTGATGACGGCCGGATTCACCTTCATTGGCCTCCGCCTGGTGCTACATCCGAGAAGCCTCGCACGGCATCACGTCGCGACTTGGCTCCTCACCTTGGCCGCCGCCGGGACGACCGTCCTCCTGGGGCGGCGCGCCCTGGCCTGGCGTGAGTCCAGAGGCCTGGGGCAGCGCCTACCCAGGATGCACCGGGCCTTCGGAACCGCCACCCTGATCGGACTGGCCCTGACCACCTTGGTGTGGCTGCTGCGCAACCGGACTTGATCAGATCCCCAGGGAGCGCCGCACCTCGTCCATGCGCCGGCGGCTGATGGCGATCCGCCCCGTGGCCAGGACCAGCTCATCTTCCGCCGTGACTTCCCGGACGGCCTCCAGGCGCACCAGGGCATTCCGATGGACCCGCATGAAGCCAAGATCCGCCAGCCGTTCCTCCCAGTGGGTCAGGGTTCCGTCCACCGGCAGGCAGCCCTCCCGGGTCCACGCCACGCAGTCCCCCAGATCGGCCACCAGGGCTTCCACCTCCTCAGGCCGCAGGAGCCGCGTCGTGCCCTTTTTCCGGACCGGCAGCCGCAGCCACTCCTTCTGCAGCGGCTCGTCTTTCGGCCGGATGCGCGAGATGGCCTGCGCGACGTTCACGCGGGATATGGGCTTCAGCAGGTAGTGCACCGCCCCGCCCGCGAAGGCCTCGATGGCATGCTGCGGATAGGCTGTCACGAAGACCAGCGAAGGCCGCGGCTCGGGCAGCATGTGCATCAGCTCGGTGCCCTTGATGCCGGGCATTTCGATGTCGAGGAACACCGCGTCCGGCTGGAGTTCGGCAATGGCCGCCAGCCCGTGGCGGCCGTTCTCCGCCGAGGCCACCACCGACACGCCCGGCAGTTCGGAGAGCAGCTCCACGAGATGCTCCCTGGCCAGGGGCTCGTCCTCGACGACCACGATGCGGATCATGCCTGTCTCCATCGGAAGCTGACGCGATGCCGCCCACCCTCCAGGCCCATGGCCAGGTCCTCGGGCTGCTCCAGCCGCTGCCGCAGGGTCTCCAGGGCCGTGCCGGTGCCTCTGGCGGTGCTGATCCCGGGACCTGGATCTTCGACCCACACATGGAGCCAGCCATCCCGCTGCGCTCCACCGATGCGCACCTCGCCGCCCTGTTCCAGGGGGGTCACCCCGTGCTTGATGGCATTCTCCACCAGCACCTGGAGGGACAGGGGAGGCACTTCGGCAAGGTCAAGTTCCTCCGGAATCTGGATGGTCACCTGCAGCCGCCGACCCAGGCGGTCCTGCTCGATGCCCAGGTAGGCTTCCACAAAGGCCAGCTCCTGTTTCAAAGACACCAGGGGGCGGGCCATCGCATCCATCACCTGCCTGAAGATCTCCGCCAGGCGTTCGGTGGTGGCCTGGGCCGCCTTGGGGTCGGCCTCGATCTGGGCATGCAGGGTATTCAGCGCGTTGAAGATGAAATGGGGCGCCAGCCTGGCCGCCAAGGCCTGGCCCTGGGCCGCCTTGGCGAGGGTGCGCTGCCGCTCGGCCTCGGCCCGGTGGCGTTCCAGGTGGTGGAGCAGCCTGGCCAGGATCAGCGTGAGCAGGAGCCAGGTGACCGCCTGCACGGCCTGGGGTATCTGGGGGAAAGGGTTGGCCCCGGCCGGGGCGCTGGTGGCCGTGGTCGCTTTGGCTCCCCGCCACCCTGCCAGGAAACCCTCATAGGCATCGTGCGCGGCAAAGGGGACCTGCAGCACCAGCCACACGAGCGATGCGGAGAAGGCCGTGAGGAAGAGGGCCCGGCGCCACCCCCGGCCCGCCACCTTGAGCCCCATGAACCACAGGGCGAAGGATAGCCCCAGCGTCACCCCTCCGAAGAACCCATCGGTAACATCGCTGCCAGAGAGGGAGGACCGGGTGGGAAACAGGCCGCCGAAGGCGTTGTAGAGGCTCCCGGCAAGGACCAGGGCCGACAGGAGGGTGCGCTTGCCACTCGAGATGGGTTTGCCCAGTAAGGTCTCACGACCCCACCCCTGCCACATCGAGATTTCGCTCATGGCCGCTTCCCCCTTCCCCGACATTCTGAGGGTGCCGCCCCTCCTTCACGCGGGACCCTGCTGGACGGAGGCCGACTCATCTCGAACGGTTCACCAGGGATCCTGAACGGTACGGCCCGCCACTGCATGCTGGAGCGCCTTGAGCCCGATGTCGCGGCGGACCTGCATCCCGGGCCAGTGCACCTCCGGCAGGGAGGCCTCGATCACGGCGCGGGCCGCGGCCAGATCCGGGGCCGAGGTCGCCAGGTTCAGCACGCGGCCCCCGTTCGTCACCCACTGGCCACCCTGCTTCCGGGTACCAGCATGGATGAGCGTGGCCTGGGGCGCGCCGACGGTGATGGGCACGCCCTTCCGGGCGCCCTCCGGGTAGTCCTCTGCCGCCAGGACCACCGTGATGGCCGTGTGGGGCTTGAGCCTCAGGTCCCGGGACACCAGCCGCCCTTCGGCCACCTCCAGCAGCAGGGCCGCCAGATCCTCATCCAGCAGCTGCATGAGCACCTGGGTCTCGGGATCTCCGAAGCGCACGTTGTACTCGAGCAGCTCAGGCCCCTTGGCCGTCCACATGACCCCCAGGAACAGGACGCCGCGCCCGATCAGCCCGTCCTTCTGCAGGCCGCGCACCGTCGGTTCCACCAGACCCGTGCGCATGCGCTCCACATCCTGGGGCCGCAGGAAGGGCAGCGGACCGAAGGCGCCCATGCCCCCGGTGTTCGGTCCCCGGTCCTGCTCGAAAATGCGCTTGTGGTCCTGGCAGGCGGGGAGCAGGGCGTAGGCCGCATGGCTGGCATCCACATCCACCAGCACATGCTGGGACAGTTCCATGCCCACCAGGGGCGCCTCGAAGACCACCGTCCGGCTGGCGTCCCCGAACTGGCCCGCCATGAAGGCCCGGAAGGTGTCCAGGGCCTCGGCCTCGCTCTGGGCCAGGACGACCCCCTTGCCCGCGGCCAGGCCGTCCGCCTTCAGCACGATGGGAAAGCCATGGGACCAGGACCGGATGAGGGCCTCGCCCCCGGCCAAGTCCGTCACGGTATGGCTGGCGGCACAAGGAATGCCGTGGCGCATCATGAAGTCCTTGGCGAAGGCCTTGCTGCCCTCCAGCCGCGCGGTGGCGGCGTCGTGACCAAAACAGGGGATTCCCAAGAACCGCACCGCGTCCCCAACCCCGGCCACCAGGGGAACCTCGGGCCCTGCGACCACGAGGTCCGGGCGGTGGGCCGCGCACCACTCCGCCACACTGGCGGGCTGTTCGAGGTCCAGCTTCACGCAGTCGCCCAGCTCCGCCAGCGCGTCGCTCCCGGGCGCCGAGGTGAGTTCCACGGGGGCGGCCGAGGCCCTGAGCTTCAGGGCCAGCGCGTATTCCCGGCCGCCGGAGCCGAGGAGCAGGATCTTCATGGGACCTCCCGAGGACCACCAGTATCCCGCAGGCCGGCCCCGGTTCACCCCTCGGGATCTCCGATTCACGTTGCCTGGACCCGGTTCGCCCCACATTCCTGGCCAGGGATGCGAAGCATTCTCATGCTGGTGGGCGTCATTCCAACCACCTCGCCGGGCCAGGCCCGGTACCTGCCACAGGAGGCACCATGAACCGCCTTTCGACTTCCCTCAGCGCGGCCGCCCTGGTCCTGGCCGGTCTCGCCCTCTCCGCAGAGGATTTCCAGCCGCTGATGAAGGCCACCCAGGCCACCTGGCCCGAGAAGCGCCACATCGGCGTGATCTGCAACTACCGGGCGAACGAGTCCCAGGTGTGGGCGCTGGCCAAGGCGGCGGGGGAGGGCTCCCTGATTACCGTGGTGGATGCCCGCACCGCCGACCAATCCAGCGCCGCAGCCTACCTCCTGGCCAACCAGAAGGCGGACTATCTGGTGCTCATGCCCGGAGACCACCACTTCCGCGATGGCTCCTTCGCCGCGACTGTGGCGGTGAACCGGCTGGCCAGCCGGGGGGTCCCCGCCATCGGCACCATGCCCTCGGCCCTGAAGCAGGGGGCGGTCTTCTGCGTGGGCGATGGCACCGAGGGCCAGATCCTGGTGACCGACCGGCTCATCGGCACGGTGGACGTGATCCTGCCGGACCCGGCCAAGGCCAGTGAGAAGGCAAGCCTGGTCCTGCGGCGGGAAGGCATGGCCACGGTCTCGGTGCGCGTCGCTGAATAGTCCCTGCCGTTCCAGGTGGGGGAGCCCGGCGATGCCGGGCTCCCCTCGTTCAGAGCCACTCCCCGAACTGCTCCCGGAAGGTACGGCTCAGCGTCAGCTTGGTGCCGTCCCGCATGATCACCAGGTAGTCTCCCCCGGACCAGGGCTGGAACTCCTTGATGCAATCCAGGTTCACGATGGCGGAGCGGTGGATGCGCCGGAACTGCGCCGGGTCCAGCCGGCCCAGGACCCCCGTCATGGTCTGGCGGAGCAGGTGCGACGTGCCCTCCACATGCAAGCGCACATAGTTGTCCTCGGCTTCGATCCACTGAATGGCGGCGGTCCGCACCAGGAGATGGCGATCACCCTGCTTCACCAGCAGGCGGTCCACCCAGGGCCGCTCCTGGCGCAGGCCGTCGATGAGGGCCTCCAGGTTGGGGCCGGTGCCGTCCTGATGGTGGACGCACCAGCGGCGGGCTCGCTCAAGGGCGTGGTGGAAGCGCTCCACCGAGAAGGGCTTCAGGAGGTAGTCGAGGGCATGGACCTCGAAGGCGCGCAGCGCGTGTTGGTCGTAGGCCGTGATGAAGAGAGTGGGCGGCATGGCCTCGGCCCCCACAGCTTCCACCACCCCGAAGCCATCCAGCTCGGGCATCTGGATGTCCAGGAACACCAGGTCTGGCTTCAGGTCCTCGATGGCCTTGACCGCCTCAAGGCCGTTATCGCACTCCCCCGCCACGGTGATGTCCGTGGCGCGGCGCAACAGGTGCCGGATCCGCTGCCGGGCCAGCGGTTCGTCATCCACCACCAGGGCGCGGAGGTTCATGCCTCACCTTCCGGGGGATCGAGGGGCAGCCGCAGGATGACCAGGGTCCCTCGGCCCGCGGCGCCAAGGAGGTCCAGCTGCCCCCGGCCCTTGTAGAGCAGACCCAGGCGGGACCGCACGTTGGCCAGGCCGACCCCTTCCCGCCCCGGCGCGAAGCCCTCGCCGTCATCTTGGATCTCCAGGACCAGGCTGCCAGGTTCCCGGCGGCCCCGGATCATCAGGGTCCCACCTTGGGGTCGATCTGCCAGTCCGTGCTTCAGGGCATTCTCCACCAGGGGCTGGAGGATGAAGCTGGGGACCCTTAGCTCCATCAGGTCCGCCGGGATCTGGACTTCGACCCGGAGCCGCTCCTGGAAGCGGATCTGCTCGATGGCCAGGTAGTCCTGGATGAAGGCCAGCTCCCGCCGGAGCGGCAGCAGCTGCTCGTGGGGGGCGTCCAAGGTGGTCCGGAGGAAGTCACCCAGGCGGCTGATCATCTCGTCCGCGCCATCTGGGTTCGAGTGGACCAGCGCCGAGATGGAGTTCAGCGTGTTGAACAGGAAGTGGGGCTGCAGCTGCATGCGGAGCGCCATGTTCTGCGCTTCCGCGAACCGGGTCTCCAGGCGGGCGGCCTCCACCTCCCGGGCCTTGTACTTCCGGTAGATCCTCAGCCCGTGGAAGGCTGCCACCACAGCCCACATGAAGAGCAGGTTCGTGTGGAAGTAGGCCCGATAGAAGCGGGGCAGCCCCTTCAGCACCATGGCCAGGTCCAGCGGCTTATTCCATTCGTCGGACTGCACCCACAGCGAAATCAGGTAGGCGATCAGCAGGCCCAGGGCCGCCACGGCCACGCTGGCCAGCAGGTGGAGCGCCCAGACCCGCCAGTGGGACCAGGCGAAGGTCTCGATGGGTCGGCGGTTGGCCAGCCAGAGCAGGAACAGGCCCAGGAGCCCCCAGGTGGCGTTCTGGAGCAGGTTCAGCATCAACATGCGGACCAGGGAAGCCGAGGGGTACATCACCAGGTCCCAGCTGGTCATGTAGAGCCCCATCAGGGCCCAGATGCCCCAGTACCAACCCCACCTCGGTTGCACACGGTCCATGCCCCAAGCCTAGATGAGTGAACCTGTTCCCACCAGCGATCCGGGGGCGAGGCGAGGGATTCGGGGGGTGACCCGGAGTTCGAATGGATGCCTGGGTCAGGAATGCCTCCCATCACAGCTGCCATGGGAGTAGCATGACCCCGCCGGGAGGATCCACATGGCCACCATCACCTTGAACGGTCACCCCACCCACACCTGCGGAGAGCTTCCGCTCGTCGGCCACGCCACCCCGCCCTTCACGCTCACCCGCAAGGACCTGAGCGAGGTCAGCAGCGTGGACCTGGCAGGCCAGCGGGTCATCCTCAGCATCTTCCCCAGCCTGGACACCTCCACCTGCGCGGAGAGCGTGCGGAAGTTCAACCACCTGACGGCGGACCTCCAGGACGCGGTGATGCTCTGTGTCTCCATGGACCTGCCCTTCGCGCAATCGCAGTTCTGCGGCGCCGAGCACCTGGAGCGGGTGGTGACCGCCTCCGCGTTCCGGCACCTCGACTTCGGCACGGCCTTCGGCGTCACGATCACCGATGGCCCCATGCGGGGCCTGTTCGCCCGGGCCGTGGTGGCCCTGGACGAGAACGGGACCGTCGTGCACACAGAACTGGTGCCGGAGCTCACCCAGGAGCCGGACTACGACCTAGCCATCCACGCCATCCGGAATCGCCACCACCCCTGCCCCGAAGACGCCCTCGAGAGCTCCGAATAGGCGAAGAGGGCCGGCGATCCCGGCCCTCTTCCTGGTCTGGGCCGTTCAGGCCTTCGCCATCAGCCGGGCGCGGGTGTAGGGAATCAGTCCGCCCGCATCCATGATGCCCTTGCGGGCGGCAGGCAGCTTCACCTGGTCGAAGCTCTTCCCCGTGGTCTTGTTCAGCACCTGGTCCGCGGTGAACTCCAGGTCGTCCCCTTCGTTGGCCTCAAGGGAAGGACAGATCACGACCTGCAGGCCGAGGTTGATGCTGTTCTGCAGGAAGATGCGCGAGATGCTCTTGGCCACCACGGCCACCTCATGGCCCTTCAGCGTGGAGCAGGCCTGCTCGCGGCTGGAACCGCAGCCGAAATTCTCCCCGCCCACGATGATCGAACCGGCCGGAAAGGCCTTGGCCTTGAGCTGGGCGTTGAACTCCGTGCGGTCGAAGAAGGCGAACTGGGGCGTCTCCGTGGGCAGCACCGTGGCCATGAAGCGGCCAGGATAGATGTCGTCGGTGCTGATGTCATTCTCGAGCTTGATGATGACCTTGGACATGGTTCAGCCCTTTCGCGGATCGGTGATGACGCCGGTGATGGCGGAGGCGGCGGCCACCACGGGACTGCAGAGGTAGACCTCGCCCGTGGGATTGCCCATGCGGCCCTTGAAGTTGCGGTTGGTGGTGCTGAGGGCCACCTCGTGGTCGCCCAGGGCGCCCTCGTGCACGCCGAGGCAGGGCCCGCAGCCGGAGTTCATGACCACGGCGCCGGCCTTCATGAAGTCGTGGATGTAGCCCATGTCCAGGGCCTTCGCGAAGATCTTGCTCGAGGCGGGGAACACCAACATGCGGGTGCCCTCGGCCACCTTCTTGCCGCGCAGGATGGCCGCGGCCTCCGCCAGGTCATCCAGCCGGCCGTTGGTGCAGCTGCCGATGACGATCTGCTGGACCTTGGTGCCGACCACGTGGTCGATGGCCTTCACGTTGTCCACCATGTGCGGGCAGGCGATCTGCGGAGCCAGGGTGGAGACATCGATCTCCACCGTCTGCACGTAGGCCGCATCGGCATCCGGCGTGACGCAGGGGATCGCTTCGGTCACGCCCGCTTCCTCGCGGAGGTAGCGGACGGTCTCCTCATCCCCGGGGACGATGCCGGAGGTGGCGCCGGCCTCGACGCTCATGTTGCAGATGGCGATGCGGCCGCTGGTGCTCATCTTGCGGATGGTCTCGCCATGGAACTCCAGCACCTTGAAGTTGGCGCCCTGGGCCGTGAGCTTGCCGATGAGGTGCAGGATCAGGTCCTTGGGCCCCACCATCGGCGGGAACTCGCCCTTGACCACCACCTTGATGGTGGCGGGCACTTCGATGTTCACCGCGATGCCCAGGCTCCAGGCGGAGGCCATCTCGGTGGCGCCCACGCCGAAGCTGAAGGCACCCAGGGCGCCGTGGCTGGTGGTGTGGGAATCGGTGCCCAGCACCACGAAGCCCGGCCGCACGTAGCCGTATTCAGGGAGGATCTGGTGGCAGATGCCGCCCACGTCGCCGCGCACATCGTGGAACTTGGTGATGCTGTTGGCCGCCACGAAGCCGCGGATCTTCTTGTGGTTCGTGGCCGTCTTCGGAGACTCCGCGGGGACGCGGTGGTCGAAGATGATGGCGATGCGGGAGGGGTCCCACACCTTGGGCTCGAGGCCCGTCCCCTGGAACACCTCCTGGAACTGGTTGATCACCAGGGCCGCGTTCTCGTGGGACATGGCGAGGTCCACCGCCGGTTCCACCACGTCGCCCACCTTCACGGAGGGCAGGCCCGCCGCACGGGCCAGGATCTTTTCAACCACAGTCATTCCCATACAACCTCCTCAGATCACGCCTTTGGTTTTCAGTTCAGAGAGTTCGGTTTCAGAGAGCCCCAGCGCCCCGTAGATGGTCCGGTTGTGCTCGCCCAGGGTGGGGGGCGGCGTGTCCACGGAGCCAGGCGTCTTGTCGAACAGCGCCGTGAGGCCGAAGACCTCCACCTCGCCGATGCCCGCCACCGGCACCTTCTGGAGCACCTTCCGGTGCTGCACCTGGGGCTGCCGCAGGGCTGCCTCCAGGGTGAGGATGTCCCCGCTGGGCACATCCTTGGCGTTCAGGGCCTCCACCCAGTGGGCAGTGGGCCGCTGGGCCAGCTTGGCCTCCAGGAGCGGGGTGAGCGCCTTCCGGTTCTTCTTGCGGGTGTCACGCTCCTGGAAGCGCGGGTCCGTCTTCAGCTCCGGAACCTCCAGCACCTCACAGACCGCCTCCCACTGCTCCTGCTTGTTGGCGGCGATGTTGATGTGGCCATCCTGGGTGCGGAAGGTGCCGCTGGGCGCCGCGGTGAAGTTGTCATTGCCCATGAGCACCGGCTGTTCCCCGCCGATGAGCAGGTTGGCCGCCACCCAACCCATGAGGGGCATGATGCTGTCCAGCAGGGCCACATCGATGAACTGGCCCTCACCGGTGCGCTCGCGGTGGAACAGCGCAGCCATCACGGCGAAGGCCGCGTTGAGGCCCCCCACGGTGTCGCACACCGGGAAGCCGGTGCGCAGCGGGTTCAGGCGCTCGTCGCCGTTGACCGCCATCTCGCCCGACAGGCCCTGGATGATCTGATCGTAGGCGGGCTTGAGGGCATCCGGGCCCGTCTGGCCGAAGCCGGAGATGGCGCAGTAGATGAGCCTGGGGTTGATCTCCGCCAAGCTCTTGTAGCCCAGCCCCAGACGCTCCATGACGCCCGGTCGGAAGTTCTCCACCAGCACATCCGCGTCCTTCACCAGCTTGCGGAAAAGTTCCTTGCCCTCGGGGGACTTGGTGTTCAGGGTGATCGACAGCTTGTTGCAGTTCTGCGCCAGGAAGCTGGTGCCCATGAGCTGCTTGTTCAGCCCCGGCACGATGCCCAGCTTGCGGGCCAAGTCGCCATCCTTGGGATTCTCCACCTTGATGACCTCGGCGCCGAGAAGCGCCAGGTGCAGCGTGGTGAAGGGCCCGGACAGCACGTTTGTGAGGTCCAGGACCTTGATGCCATCGAGAATTTTCCTGCTCATGCCGGGACCTTCGTCTGAATGGGGCCGGTCTTGTAGACGCAGCCTGGGAGTTCACGGCCGAAGTGTCCGGCCACATCCTTCGTAACGCCGATGAGCGCCCCCAGGTCGATGTCGAGGCGCTGTCCAGTGCGCTGGAGGCCATGCACCAGGTCCTCGGTGGCCACATTTCCCGCCGCGACCTTGGTGAAGGGGCATCCGCCAAGCCCGCCGAAGCTGGTCTCGATGGCCTTGGCGCCCGCTTCCATGGCCGCATAGACGCTGGCCATGCCAAGCCCGTAGGTGTCGTGGATGTGGGCGGTGATCTCGGCAGCGGGATCCAGCGCCAGCACCATCTGAACGTAGCGCCGGACCTGCTCCGGGTGGGCGTGGCCCGCGGTGTCCGCCAGGCTGATGGAGGTGAGTCCAGCCTCCAGATAGGCCGCAATGATGGTCCGTACGCGGGCCTCATCGATGGCCCCCTCGAAGCCGCAGCCGAAGGCGCTCTGGACGCTGACCTGGACCTTGCGTCCCGCCTTCTTCGCATCGAGGGCCGTGGCGACGATGCGCCGGGTGGCGTCCTCCGTGCTCATGCCCGTGTTCTTGCGACTGTGAGTCTCCGAGGCCGAGACGCCCATGCAGATGAGCTGGACGCCCACCTCCAGAGCCCGCTCAAGCCCCTTCTCGTTCAGCACCAGTCCGGACAGCGTGGCACGGTGGGTCTCCTTCGAGAGGATGCGGAACAAGTCATCGGTGTCCGCCATCTGGGGCATCTTGTCGCCCCGCACGAAAGAGCCCACCTGGACGATGTCCACACCGGAAGCAGCCGTGCGCCGGATCCAGTCGAGCTTGACCGCCGTCGGCACCACGGTGCTTTCGGCCTGCAGGCCATCGCGTGGACCGACTTCGTGGATGAGGATCGGGTTCATGGCTGCCTCAGAGCTTGCGCGCGATGGCCTCGCCCATCTCAAGGGTCGTGGCGCTGCCACCCATGTCGTAGGTTCGGACCTGGCCCTCGGCGATGACAGCGGCGGTGGCGGCCTCAAGTTTGGCGCCCTTCTCCGTCTCGCCCAGCCAGTCCAGCATCATTTTGGCGGCCAGGATGGTGGCGATGGGATTCACCTTGTACTGGCCCGCATACTTCGGCGCACTGCCATGGCTGGGCTCGAACACGGCCAGCTTCTCGCCGATGTTGCCGCTGCAGCCGAAGCCCAGGCCGCCCACCATCTGGGCCGCCAGGTCGCTGATGATGTCACCGAAGAGGTTGGTGGCCACCATCACGCCGTAGCTCTTGGGGTTCTTCAGCATCCACATGGTGATGGCGTCGACGTTGGCGTCGTCCATCTCGATGCCGGGGTATTCCTTGGCGATGCGCTTGCCCGTCTCCAGGAACATGCCCTCGGTGGCGCGCACCACGTTGGCCTTGTGGATGACCGTGACCTTGGGATAGCCGAACTTCTTCGCGTATTCGAAGGCGGCGCGGATGATGCGGTCGCAGCCTTTCTGGGTGTTCACCTTGCAGGTGATGGCGAACTGGTCGCCGGGGATGTCCGCAAAGTGGCCGAAGGGCTTGCTGAGCTTCTTCAGGCTCTCCTTGAGTTCATCAGGCACGGGGCTGAACTCCACGCCGGCATAGAGATCCTCGGTGTTCTCGCGGAACACCACCATGTCGATGCCTTCCTTGTAGTTCAGGGGATTGCCGGGGTAGGCCTTGCAGGGCCGAAGGCAGGTGTAGAGGTCGAACATCTGCCGCATGCGCACGATGGGGCTGCGGTAGATGAGGCCCTTACCCTTCAGCTCGGGAACCAGCTCGGCCTCGGCGTCCTTCACGGGCTTGGAGGTGATGGCGCCGAACATGGCGGCGTGGCTGTTCTTCAACAGGTCGATGGTGCGCTGGGGGAAGGACTCGCCTTCCTTGCACCAGAACTCCCAGCCGATGTCGCCGTGGGTGTACTTCGCATCGAACTTCAGGGCGTCGAGGCAGATCTTGGCCGCCTCCATGACTTCGACGCCGACGCCGTCACCGGGCAACCACGCGATGTTGAACTGGCTCATGTTGGGCTCCTGCAGAAGGGGACTGGGGCTGCGGTGCGCCGACGCACCGGACCCGCCAATGATGACCTCCCCGTTAAATGTGAGCCCGGGCAGCCATCACAAAACCCCCCGAAATCGCATGATCCAGGGAGCCTGACCGACAAAGTGTCAAATCACTTGCAGGCCAGCCAGCTGTCCCCGGTCCGTACCTCGGCGGCCAGCTTCACGCCCAGGGCACCCAGGTCATCGGCGCCCTCCATGGCCTCCTTCAGCAGGGCCGAAGCGCGCTCCACCTCCTCCGGCGGCGCCTCCATGAGCAGCTCGTCGTGAACCTGCAGCAGCAGCCGCGCCCTCAAGCCCTCGGCCAGCAGGCTGCGGTGCAGCCGCACCATGGCCCGGCGCATCAAGTCCGCCGCGGTGCCCTGGATGACGGTGTTCACCGCCTCGCGCAGGCCGCCGGCCTGGAATCGCTTGTCGCTGCTCTGCAGTTCCGGGATGCGGCGGATGCGACCCCAGTGCGTGCGGACCAGTCCCTCGGCGATGGCCCGGGCCTTGGTGGTTTCGATCCACTCCGCCACCTTGGGCATGCGCTCGAAGTAGCGTTCGATGAAGGCTTTGGCCTCCTTCTGGCTGACACCGATGTTGGCCGCCAGGGCAAAAGCCCCCTGGCCGTAGAGCAGGCCGAAGTTGACGGCTTTGGAGGCGCTCCGCTGCTCGGAGCTGACCTGGTCCATGGGCACATTGAAGACCTCCGAAGCCGTGCGGCGATGGATGTCCTCGCCGGCCTCGAAGGCACCCAACAGCACGGGATCCTCGGCCACGGCCGCCACCACCCGCAGCTCGATCTGGCTGTAGTCCGCGTCCAACAGCACCCAGCCGGGCTCGGGCACGAAGGCGCCCCGGATGGCGCGACCCTCCTCGGTGCGGATGGGGATGTTCTGCAGGTTCGGATCATTGGAGGCCAGCCGTCCCGAGGCCACCACCGCCTGGTGCAGCTTGGTGTGCACGCGTCCCGTGACGGGGTTCACCATCTGCGGCAGAGCCTCCACGTAGGTCCCCAGCAGCTTCACCATCTGACGGTGGCGCAACAGCTCCCGGGCGATCTCCGCGTCGTGCTTGGTGGCCAGCTCCTCCAGGGTTTCCTCGTCGGTGCTGGGCACCTTGGTCTTGCCGGTGTACTTCACGGGCTGGTAGCCCAGCTTGCCAAAGAGGATGGCGCCCAGCTGGGTGGGGCTGTTGAGGTTGAAGGGCTCTCCCGCGAGTTCAAGCACCCGGGCCTCGGCCCGCTTGCGCTCACCGTTCATCTGCACGCCGAGTCTGGCGAGGACTTCCAGGTCAAGCCGGACCCCGTGGCCCTCCAGGGCCGCGAGTACCTCCACCAGGGGCAGGTCCACTTCCTGGTACAGCCGCTTCAGCTGGTCATCGGGAAAGGTCGCCCGCAGCTTGTCACAGAGCTGCAGGGCCAGGTCGGCATCCTCGGCGGCGTACTGCACGGCATGGTCGAAGTCGGCCTCGTCGAAGCGCTTCTGGGCCTTGCCCTTGCCCAGGACCTCCTCAAAGGCGATGGGTTTCACATCCAGCAGGCGCACGGATAGGTCGTCCAGGTTGTGGCGGACGCCGCTCTCCAGCAGAAAGCTCAGGATCATGCTGTCGTCGGCCAGGCCGGTCACCGGCAGGCCATGGCGGGCCAGGACCTGGAGGTCGTACTTGAGGTTCTGGCCGCATTTCCCGACAGCGGGATCTGCCAGCAGCGGCGCGAGGATCTGCCGGGCCTCTGCGAAGGGCAGGTTGCGGGGGTCCAGGTGCGGGGCCAACTCCGCGAAGAAGGCCCCGGCATCGCCCCGCAGATCCAGCAGCGTCTCTGGCAACCCGCTGTCCGGCAGCAGACCCGGCAAAGCCCCTTCGGTGTCGGCCGTGGCCGGTTTGAGATGGGCCAGGGGCACGTAGAGGCCTTCATTGGGCGCCCAGGCCAGGCTCAGGCCCACGAGGTGGCCGCGCGTGGGATCGATGCTGGTGGTCTCGGTATCCAGGCCGAAGCGGCCGGCCGCGCGGCAGGCGGCGGCCGCCGCTTCGAGATCCGCCAGGGAGGCAGCCGACCGGTATTTCCGCGTGCTGCCCGCCTGCTCGGCACTCTGGGTGAACTCCTTGGTGAGGGACTGGAAGCCCAGCGCCTTGAAGGTCTCCCGGGCCTTGGCCTCGTCCACACCGGGATAGACGAGGTCTTTCGGGTGCAGGGCCAGCTCCAGGTCTGTGACGACGGTGACCAGGCGCTTCGTCAGGTCGAGCCATTCCGAGGCGGTCTCCAGGCCCTCCCGCTGCTTGGGCTTCAGCTCGGCCTTGGAGGCGATCACCCCATCGAGGCTGTGGAACTTCTCCAGCAGCTGGGCCGCCCCCTTCTCCCCGATGCCTGGAACACCCTTCACATTGTCCGAGGCGTCGCCCACCAAGCTGAGGAAGTCCACCACCTGCTCGGGCCACACGCCCATGCGCGCCTTCACGCCCTCACGGTCGTGCCACACCTCCCCGTCCTTGGTGTTCAGCACCTGGATGCGCAGATCATCGTTGACCAGCTGGAGCAGGTCTTTGTCCGGGCTGACGATGACGGCGGGAAGGCCCATGGACGCGGATTCCCGGGCCAGGGTGCCCATGACATCGTCGGCCTCGTAGCCATGCAGTTCCACGATGGGGATGTTCAGGGCCTCCACCAGCTGGCGGATCATGGGGATCTGCGGCCGCAGGTCCTCGGGCATGGCGTCACGGTTGGCCTTGTATTCCGGGTAGATCTCATGCCGGAAGGTGGGCTCCGGCGTGTCGAACACGCAGGCGATGTGGCTGGGCTTGTGCCTCTCCAGCAGCTGCAGCACCAGCCGCGTGAAGGTATAGGCCGCCCCGTTCTTCAGCCGCGGATTGGCAAAGTAGCTTCTGAAAATGAAGGCAAAGGTATCGATGAGGTAGAGGCGATCCTCAGCCATGAGCCACCTCCGCGCCCAACGGCGAGGCCTCGCGTATCGGCGCAGCCGATACCGAGAGAATGAAGGCAAAGGTATCGATGAGGTAGAGGCGATCCTCAGCCATGAGCCACCTCCGCGCCCAACGGCGAGGCCTCGCGTATCGGCGCAGCCGATACCGAGAGAATGAAGGCAAAGGTATCGATGAGGTAGAGGCGGTTTTCAGGCATGCCCCCAGTCTGGCAGGGCAGTCCGGAAATCAAGCCATCCGCCCCACCCGACGATGCAGGGGAGACATCGATTTCCAACCGGAGCCCGCCATGAGCCTGCGATCCATCCTGACCATCGCCACCATCTGCCTGGCCGGCACCCTCCAGGCCCAGGACCCGAAGCCGAAGGCCCAGGCCCTCGTCAAGGAGGCCGTGGCCTTCGCAAAGAAGAACGGCAAGGAAGCCCTCCTGAAAGAGATCAACCAGGGCCAGGGCCGCTTCCATGTGAAAAGCGGCGAGGACCTCTACGTCTTCGTCTACGACATGGCGGGCGTCTGCCAGGCCATCGGCTTCCAGAGCCAGATGGTGGGCGTGAACCGCTGGGGTGTGAAGGATCCCGACGGGAAGTTCTTCCTCCAGGAGATGATCAACCTCACCAAGACCAAAGGGAGTGGCTGGGTGGACTACAAGTACCCCAATCCCAAGAGCGGGAAGATCGAGGCCAAGACCTCGTATGTGGAGTCTCTGGACGGCTGGATGGTGGGCTGCGGCGTCTACAAGTAGCTCAAGCCAGGCCATAAAAGCGGCGCATCACCTTCTCCCACCAGGTCGCCGGCAGGAGGGCCTTCAGCTTGCCCACCCAGAAGGCATCCCATCCCACCGTCACCCGGCGCGGCGGCCGCTCAGCCTCGAGGGCGAGAAGCAGCTTGCGGGCGCAGGCCTCCGCATCCATGCCGTAGCGCTCCGCCTGCTGCTTCCTGCCTTCCAGGTAGTGGGCGAAGACGGCCTCGTACCGCGTGCCCCGGGCACGCTCAGGCAGATCTCCCCAGGCTCTGGCCAGGGTGTCGCGGAACGCCGTCCGGACGGCCCCAGGCTCCACCAGCACCACCGCCACCTCGTGCCCCACCTCCAGCCGCAGGCTCTCCGCCAGGGCCACCACGGCATGTTTCGACGCATTGTAGGGACCGGCCAAGGGGATGGACAGGCGCCCGAGCATGGATGACACCTGGAGGATCCGCGCACCGGGTTCGCGGCGAAGTTGGGGCAGAAAGGCGTTGGTGACAGCCTGCAGTCCGATGACATTGGTCTCGAACTGCGCCCGGAGTTCCTCCGGTCGAACGAGCTCCAGGGGGCCCACCTGGGCGTATCCCGCGTTGTTCACCAGGGCCTTAAGCGGCAAGTCCGCGCAGGCTGCGGCTGCGGCGGCGATGCTGGCGGCGTCCGTCACGTCCAGCGGCAGCAGGCGCAGGTCGTGTCCCGGCGGCAGTTCCGAAAGGGAATCCAGGTTCCTGGCCGTGGCCACCACCCCCCAGCCGGCCTCCCGGCAGAGGGGCACCAGAGCCCGGCCAATGCCCGTGGAACAGCCGGTGATGAGAACCCAGCGACGCATCCATCCATCCTTTCACATCCTGCAGAACGGGGCGCCCAGGGCGCCCCGTTCTGGAGGCTCGGTCTTCGGCCCAGGCCTACTTCTTTTTGGCTGGGGCCTTGGCGGCCCCCTTGCTCTCGATCTTCGTGGCCACCTGCTTATAGGTCACGGTGACCTTGTCCCCGGCCTTGATGGCCTCTTTTCCGGCGGTACCGCCATCCGTGTAGAAGCGCCATTCCTCCTTGCCCAGATCGAGGGTGAAACTGTCCGTGGAGACTTCCTTCACGACGCCGGTCTTCTGGTAGCTGGCGGCCGCGGCGGCCCAGCCAAGGGCGGCACCGAGGATGGCAGTGGCAGCGACGGCCGCGATCGACTTCAGGCGCATGGGGCTCTCCTTGGAAAAGGTGCCCCAAGGCTAGCAGAAGTCAAACGACGACCAACAGACCCAACAGATAGAAGCTGAACTCCGGCCGAAGCTCGAAGGCGGGCCGGCCCGCATTGAAGCGCTCGTGGTAATACCACTGGTAGAGCAGCGGATAGATCAGCGCGGAGGCCATGATGCCCGCCTCCCACAAGGCTCCGGGGGCACGGGCGGGGATGGTGAGCCCGATCAGCACGAGCAGGATGGCCGAGAGCAGCCCGATGAGAACCCGTTTGGCGGTCTGCTTGCCCATCAGGATCGGCAGGGTGTCACGGCCGAGCACCTGGTCGTTCTGCATGTCCCGGATGTCATAGATGACCGTGCGGGAGAAGCCCAGGGCGGCCACCAGGACAATCGCGGCAAAGGTGTGCAGGTCCCAGCGGCCCCCCTTTACCCAGTTGGGCATCACCACCGCGACCACACTGAGGGCGGCAGCCACCAGCACGTCCTTGGCCCCCGGCAGCGCGCTGAGGCTGATCAGCCGGTTCCCCAGGCGGAATCCCCGCTTGTAGGTGGACCCCAGAAGGCTGGCAAGGGTCACGATCAGAAGGGCCCGCCAGTCCATGAGGGCCGCCGTCCCGATGGAGACCACGAGGGAAGCGCAGGCGATGCCCAGGAGGGCGACCCGGTTCCGGACGAGGAAGCGCTCGCGGCCCGGCCCCTTGGCGCCGAGCCCCAGAGGATCCAGGAATGGGTTGAGCAGGTACATCGCCAGCACATAGGTGCCTGTGATCAGAGGCGAGCGATACCCGAGCGAGAGGCCCAGCCACTTCTGGACCCCCAGCGTGGCGAGGGCGGCACCCAGGGCCATCACCACCGGCGTCGCGAAGGCGCTCGACATGAAGTGGGCGAACTTGCCCGGAGCGTCGCCGACCTCTTCGAGCACTTCCACCACCTCATCCACCAGCCAGGTGGGCGTGGAGGCGCCCGCGAGCACGCCAACGGTTTCTCTGCCGGTGAAACCGGCCAGATCCAGCTCCGAAGCTGTTTCCACATACTGGACGGGCTTGCCGTAGTGGTGCGCCAGCTCGGCCAGGTGCTTCGTATTGCTGGAGGCCTTGCCCCCCACCACGATCACCGCATCGACCGTGCGGGCCAGCTCCCGGGCCTCGTCCTGGCGCATCCAGGTGTCCTCGCAGATGGTGTTCTCCAGGACGGCATCCTCCGCGCGGTCCCGGATGTAGCCGCTGATGGCGTGGTAGTCCTTGACGGTGAAGGTGGTCTGGGCCACCACCAGCACCTTCTTCAGTTGGTCGTCGGTCAGCGCTTCGGCTTCGGCCATGTTCGCCACGATCACCGAGCCGCTCTCCGCGAAGCTCCGGTGGGCCACGCTCTCGGCATGGCCGTGGCTGCCCAGGATCACCGTGAAGTAGCCCTTGGGGCTCCACTTCTTGATCTTGTGGTGGACCTTGGCCACCTCGGGACAGGTGGCATTCACGATCTTGAGTTCACCCTTGGCCTGCCGCTCCTTGAGGCCCCGCAGGTCCTGGATGGGGATGCCGTGGGCGCGGATCACCACCGTGCCGCTCTGCACCTGCTCCGGCGTCTCCGCCACCGCCACGCCCCGCTTGCCGATGAGATCCAGCGCCTGGGGATTGTGGATGAGGGGCCCCAGGGTCTGCACCGTGCGGCCGTCGTTCCGCACCGAGGCCTCCAGAACCGCGTCCATGGCGCGCTTCACGCCCCAGCAGAACCCCGCAGTCTTGGCGACGATCACCTTCATCCCGGCCCCACAATCCTGACCGAGTTGGTCAGGTTATTCATCATAGCGCACCCTGCCAGACGAGAAAGGCCCCCGCGAACGGGGGCCTTTCTGCACCGGGTGACCGCCTCAGTCTTCGGCCACCGCAAAAGCCGGAGTCACAGACACCTTCTCCGCCACGGGTTCAGATTCCTCCACGCTCCTCCAACCCCAGGCGCCGATGACGGCCTTGAAGGTGAAGAGGATGACGGCGAGGGCGCCGATGCCGAAGAGCACATCGCCGGGCATGCGCAGCCAGGTGAAGGTGCGCATGAGGGGGCTCTGCACCACCTCGGCGCTGCGGGCATACCAGGTGCCGTGCTCGAGGCTCTGGGCGATCTGGTAGAAGCCGCTGGGAATCAGCGAGAACACCAGCATGAGCACCAGGCCCAGGTTCAGGCCCCAGAAACCGACCTTCAGCCACTTCTCATCCCAGGCCTTGTCCGGGGTCATGCCGCGCAGGGCGAAGAGCATGAGCGAAATGGCGAGGAAGCCGTAGACGCCGAAGAGGGCCGCGTGGCTGTGGATGGGCGTGGTGTTCAGCCCCTGACCGAAGTAGAGCACGGAGGGCGGGTTGATGAGCATGCCGAAGACGCCGGCACCGATGAGGTTCCAGAAGCAGACGGCGGCGAAGAACTTGAAGGGCCACTCATAGCCACTGCCGATGGCCTTGCCCGCCCGCAGGCTCTGGGCGATTTCGAAGCCCACGATGGTGAGAGGCACGATCTCCAGCGCGCTGAACACGGAACCCAGAGCGGAGATGGAAGCGGGCGAGCCCGTGTAGTAGAGGTGATGGAAGGTGCCGATGACGCCGCTGCCCAGGAAGAGGCCCATGGAGGTGCTCACGGCGCGCAGGGCGGTGCCTTCGCGCAGCAGGCCCATGCGGGTGGAGAGCAGCGCGATGGCCACCGTGGCGAAGACCTCGAAGAAGCCCTCCACCCAGAGGTGGACCACCCACCAGCGCCAGTACTCGGCCAGGGCCACGTGGGTCTCGCGGGTGTACATGAAGCCCGCGGAGTAGAAGAGCGGAATGGCGATGGCCGACAGCACGAAGAGCTTCAGCAGACCCAGGCGGCCTTTTTCGCCCTTCAGCGCGGGAATCAGCGAACGCAGCACCAGCACCAGCCAGATGAGCATGCCCGCCGTGAGGAGGATCTGCCAGACGCGGCCCAGCTCGACGTATTCGTAGCCCTGGTGGCCCAGCAGGAAGGAACCCGACAGCTTGCCCACGATGGCCTGGTGCGCGCCGGCGAGGGCGCCGACCACCACCACCACCAGCGCCGCGAGCAGACCCGCCACGCCCAGCCACTGGCCCTTAGGCTCCTTGGCGCTGAGCTTGGGGCCCAGGTAGAGGCCCGTGGCCAGCCAGCAGGTGGCGATCCAGAACACGGCCAGCTGCAGGTGCCAGGTGCGGGACGCGGCATAGGGCAGGATGTGGGACAGGTCCACGCCGTAGAGGCCATTGCCCTCCACCGCGTCATGGGCCGTCAGCACACCCATGCCGATCTGCACGAGGAAGAGCGCCATGGCCACACCGAAATAGATGGCCGACCAGCGCTGGCTGGGGGTGGCGGGGGCAGCCGGGATGGCCTGGGGCGCAGGGAATTCCTCAGCGGGCTGGCTGGCGTGGTGCCAGACCATGAGACCCACACCGAGAATCAGCAGGATGATGGAGAGGATGCTCCAGAGGTGGCTGATCGGGGTGATGCTGTTGCCCACCAGCGGCTCCTGGGGCCAGTTCTGGGTGTAGCTGTGATCCGCGCCGGGCCGGCGGGCCGCGGCGGCCCAGGCGGTCCAGAGCCAGAAATCGGCGACGCGCTCGCCTTCCTGCAGGGTGGGGATCCAGCGGGCCGGGATGGCGGCGCCCTTGTCGCCTTCCACCGCGATCTTCGCCAGTTCTGCGCGGGTCTTCAGATATGCGGCGGCCTGGGCGGCACCCAGGGTCAGGGTGCCGGTAGATGATTCATACTTGTTATTCTGAAATATAGACACGGTGCTGGCCTTGGCGTCGGCGGCCGACCCACCCTGGGCCTTCACCCCATCCAGGGTGTGGGAGGCCCACTGGTGCAGCGCCTTGGCCGTCCAGTCTGGCGCCAGATAGGCGCCGTGGCCCCAGATGGAGCCGATGTGCTGGCCGCCATGGCCCAGGTAGCTGACCTGGCCTTCGAGAATCTGGCCAGATCCCACCAGCAGGGTGCCATCCTCGGCCACCACCCGCTGCGGAATCGGCGGCGCGTTCTGGGCGATCTGCCGCCCACCCAGTCCCAGCACGCCAAAGCCTGCCAGGAGCACCAGGAATACCAGCCACCACCGTGCCTTCATTGGAACCTCCATCAGGGCGGATCTGCTCGCCGGAAAGCAGTGTTTCATGATTTTCCATATTTAGGACCAACTATTCTTAATTGTGACCCAGGACACGCCCGTGCGAACCCCGGGGTGGATCCTTCTGGCAAAACCCCTGCCCAATTGCCGGGATTCCAAGTACCTTGGGCTTGGTTCTTCCGGTCTGTGAAAGGGAATCCGCGTCCATGGCCCACCCTGCCCTTCTGCCCGTCGTCCTCACGTGCAACACGGACCTGCGCTTCATCGACCTGATCCAGGTGGTTGGCGCGGAGTTCCTCAAGCACCTCAGCTTCACCCAGGAGGACGGCGAGCGCCTCTGGCTGGCCATCCAGGAGGGCATCGCCAACGCCATGCGCCACGGGAACAAGCTGCAGAAGGACAAGCCCGTGAAGGTGACCTTCACGCCCCGGGTGGACCGCTTCGAGATCCGCATCGAGGACCGGGGTCCCGGAATCGACCTGGAGACCCTGCCCGATCCAAATCTGCCGGAGAACCTGCTCAAACCCGGAGGCCGGGGCGTCTTCTTCATGCGCCAGGTGATGGACGAGGTCCACATGGAGCGCGGCCCGGAAGGCTCCACCCTCGTGCTGGTGAAGGCGCGCAAGGTGCGGGAGCCTCACCCGTGAACCAGGCCCAGTGGCGCCGACGGGCCCTCTGGCTCAGCGCCCTGACCATCGGCTACAACCTGGTGGAAGGACTCGTCTCCATGGCCTTCGGCTGGGCGGACGACTCCATCGCCCTCTTCGGCTTCGGCGCCGACAGCTTCATCGAGGTGGCCTCGGCCCTGCTGGTGCTCTGGAAGCTCCTGGACCACGGCAACCTCGCCCGGGAACGGAAGGCCACCTTGGGCATCGGCGGGCTCTTCCTCGCCCTGGCTGCGGGCATCGCCGGGGGAGCCATCCTGCAGATGTCGGTCCGGCGCCACCCGCCCACCACATTTCCAGGCGTGGTCATCTCGGCGCTATCCCTCGCCTGCATGGTCTTCCTGTGGCGGGCCAAACAGGCGGCCGCCCGATCCCTGGACAGCGCCACCCTGGAAGCCGACGCCGCTTGCAGCCTGGCCTGCATCCAGCTCTCGGCCGTGCTCTTCGCCGGCAGCCTGTTGTTCCTGCTCCTGCCTTCGCTCTGGTGGGTGGACGCCGCGGCGGCATTGGTCCTGGCCCTGCTCATCGCCAGGGAGGGCCTCGGCATGGTGCGTGCGGCCCGCAGTGATGCCTTCACGGGCGGCTGCGGCTGCGCTCACTAGCTGGACTACTGGTCTTTGGGCCCCTTCACCCAGCCAAACTCCGCCCCCGTCTTGGCATAGAAGAGCGTGACCTCCTCGGCTTGGACCCGGGTCAGGAGGCGGTCCGCCTCCGCCTCGGTCACGATGAATTCCACCACCACTGGCAGTTTCCCGGAGAGCTCGAAGAAATGGTCCTCATGCAGCAGGCCATGGCGCCCGAATCCCGCCATGGCCTTGAACGCCGAGCCGCCGTTCAACCCCAGCTGCCGCGCCTGTTCCAGCAGCCATTCGTAGACCAGCACATGGTGGTGCTTCCGGTCCTCCTGGACGTAGAACTTCAGGCAGATTCCCTGCATAAGAACCTCCTTCAGCCTCTCAGAACCATTCTGACGGTCGCCATGCCCAGAAAGGTCAACAGCAACGATCCCGCCAGATGGGACGCCACATGGGCCAGGGCCCAGCCGTATTCCCCCCTGCCCAACAGGCTCACAGCCTCGGCAGAGAAGGTGGAGAAGGTGGTCAATCCGCCGAGAAAGCCGGTGATCACAAACAGGCGCAGATCCGGGGACAGCCCCGGATGCTGCGAGAAGAAGGCTACCGCCAGACCCACCAGATAGCCCCCGACCAGGTTTGCCGACAGGGTGCCCAGGGGCAGCATGGGGAAGTGGGCGTTCAGCCAGGCCCCAAAGCCCCAACGGAGCCAGGCGCCCAGCGCCGCGCCGATGCCCACGGCCAACGCCGCTGAGAGGTTCATCGCGGTGCCTCCCCAACGGACGGATCCAACCAGAGGTGCCTCATTTCACCAACTCCCCGGCCCGCACGAAGCGCACCCGCCCCTTGCTGCGGGGCACGAGCTTCTCCAGGGCCTCCACCGTCTCAGGATAGATGTGCCCGATGATCAGCGCGGCCCCCTCTTTTTCGGCCAGTTTGAGGGCTCGCTCCCACTGCTTCTCCATTTCCGGGAAGGCCTTGTCGTCATCGAGGAAAACGCGGCGCTGCACCGCAGGAACACCCAGTTCCTCGGCCAGGTCATAGGCCACGCTGTCCTTCTCCGTGCGGCTGTCCACAAAGAAATACTTTCGCGCCTTGACCTCCTGGAGGACCCAGCCCATCCGCATCCGATCGGGCGTGATGCGGCTGCCCATGTGGTTGTTGACACCGGTGCGGTGGGGGATGTCGTCCAGGGCCAGACGCACCCGGCGGCGGACCTCGGATTCGGGCAAGTTGTAGAGGATCGCATTGGGGCCTGGATCCCGGCCTGGCCCGGGATAACCGACGGGCTCCATGGGCAGGTGGAGCATCACCTCCTTGCCGAGGCGGTGGGCAATGTCGGCGCTCGCGCGGGTGTGTTCCTGGTAGGGCAGGACCGCCACGCTGAAGGGCACGGGCTGGCTGCACAGGCGGGTCACCAGCTCGGGCTGGATGTAGCCAAGATCATCGATGACCAGGGCCAGACGTGGCAGCGGGCGTTCCGGTTCCGGGCCCGGCAGTTTCGCCTTCGGCTCCACGGGCTTCTTTTCGGGCCGCTTGCCTTCGGGCCGGGGTGGTTCCTTTTTGGCAGGCGCTTCCCGGCGGTTGCAGCCCTGCTGACCCAGCATCAGGCCGGCCCCCAAACCCAGGGCAAGCATGAGCAGGGCCCAACCCGCCAGGACCAGGGTGGACGAGCGCCGACCCTTGGCTCGAGCCAACCTAGGAGGCCTTCACGGTGGGGGCTGGTGGCGCCGCCTGGAGGGCCGTCATCACGCGCGCCAGCGCGTCCTCCGTGTCGGCCATGCGCAGCACCTGGTCCGGGCTGATGCCCTGGCGATCCAGCTTCTCGCCGCCCAGGCCCACCCAGCGCCGCGAGACCAGTTCCACCGCCCCGCCCTGCTTGAGGGCGAAGCGGGTCCGCTCCACGCCCAGGCCGGGTGTGCGCTCGCCAAAGGTGCGGACGCCGTTCTTCTTCAGGCAGGCGGCGAAGACTTCTGAAGCCCCGAGGGTCGAGCGCCCAATGAGGAGGGCAAGGCGGGCGAAGGGCGTGCCGGTGCCCGTCACCGCGAGGCTCCTCTCAGGCTTGCCAGCCTCCTGCAGGGTGGCGAAGGTGCCCTTCAAGCCCAGAAGGCCAGCCATGGCGGCGGCTTCCTCCACTGAGCCTTTCTGGCACTGGCGGAGGTCGAGGACCAGGGTCTGTCCGTGGTCCGCGGCAGCCAGGGCCTTCCTGATTTCCTCGGCCCGTCCGGGCCCCAGGTCAGGCAGGGACAGCAGCAGCGACCCTTGCCCCTGCTTGAGGCCCAGGGCGCCAAGAACTGGGCGCTGCCGCGTGATGGTCGTCTTGGTGAGGTCCCCCGTGGCGTTGTAGCGGTAGAGGTCGAGGGAGGATCCTTCCGGGCCGCGCAGCTTGCGCTCCAGGGCCCAGGCGCTGAGCCGGCCCACGGAGTCGCCATCCACCTTCCGGATGACATCGCCAGCCTGGAGCCCCGCCTTGGCCGCGGGCCCTCCGGGGGTCACGGCGGCCACGGTTCCGTAGATCCCGCGCTTTACGACGATGAGACCGGCCTCGGCGGGTCCGGGATCCGGCAGACGGAGATCCTCCGCGGTCAGGTAGGCGTTCAGAGGATGGGAACGCTCGAGGACCGCCTGGACACCGCCGGAGACGACCTTCTCCATGTCGGGGGCATCCACGTAGTTCTGCTGCACCAGGGACAGCACATCCTGGATGTCCGAGAGCCCCGCAAGGGGATCCTGAGGCGCCACCTTGACCCCCGCCTTCGGCTGGGGCTTGGCCGGATTGCCCTGCTGCACCACCGGGAGGGTGAAGGCCGCCACCAGAGGAAGCGACAGGATCGAGAGCCAGGTGCGCGCGTGCATGCGGACAGTGTACGAGGAAACGGCCTCGGGGCCGTCGGCTATCGGTCAGGAATGAATGCCGGCTAGGCCTTCAGGTCCAAGGTCGCCTGAGCCAGCTCGTCCGCCGTTTTGAGGACCTTGAGGTTGGCCTTGTACATTACCTCGAAGCCCATGCCCTGCACGGCTTCAGTGGCGAGATCCACATTCGATGGCGCGGGGCCGGCGGGCGAGGGGTCCGCTGAGACCCCCGACACCCGCACCCCCCCCGAGGCTTCAGCCACCAGGTCGACGCGCTTGGCCTTGTATCCGTCCGACAGCTGGTTGGCCACGTTGTTGGCCTGCACCGCCAGCCCGGCGCCGGAGGCGCGGAGGCCGGAAAGTGCGATGCCGACAACGTCCATGGGGAACTTATCGGCTGTCGCCGGGTCGGACTTGACGGTTTTTCATCAGGCCTGCTTAGGTCCCTGAAACCAGTTGCTACCGGACTGGAAGCCCTTCTGCTTCGCCGCCATCTGGGTGTGGCGATCCAGAGCCAGCTGGATGAGCCGGGTCAGCAGCTCCCCGTAGGGCACACCACTGGCCGCCATCATTTTGGGATACATGGAGATGCTGGTGAACCCGGGGATGAAGTTCAGCTCGTTGAGGAAGATCCGGCCCGTGAGCCGCTCCAGGAAGAAGTCCACCCGCGCCATGCCGTAGCCGTCCGAGGCCGCGAAGGCCCGGGCGGCCAGCTTGCGGACCAGATCGGCCAGTTCCTCCGGGATCTGGGCCGGGATCTCGGTGCGACTCTTGCCGTGGAGGTACTTGTCCTCGAAGGTGTAGAACTCGTCGGCCACGATGACTTCCCCGGGCTGGGACACCAGGGGTTCATCGCCGCCCAGCACCGCCACCTCGATCTCTCGGATGTCCAGCCCCTGCTCCACCAGCACGCGGCGATCAAAGGTGAAGGCCCGATCGAGGGCCGCAGGCAGGTCCTCGGCCCGCTTCACCTTTTCAACACCGATGCTGCTCCCCAGGTTGGCAGGCTTGACGAACAGCGGCAGGCCCAGCTTCCCGCAGTCCGCAAGGCAGACAGGCCGTTCCCGGGTCCAGCGCTCCTCGGTGAGCCCCACGTAGGGCACCACCGGAAGCCCCTCGGATTCCCAGAGCCGCTTGGTGATCCACTTGTCCATGCCCGCGGCCATGGCCAGCAGGCCCGCGCCCGTGTAGGGGCGATGCAGCAGCTCCAGGTAGCCCTGAAGCTGGCCATCCTCGCCGCCAGCCCCGTGGAGGGCGTTGAAGAAGACATCCGGCAGGTGCGTGTTCTCGGCGCCCCGCTCCAAGGGCAGGAAGGGATGGGCGCCGCGCTCGGGCAGTTCCTTGGCGGCCAGCCGGGCAAAGGGATCCCCGGTCACCACCCACACGCCGTTCCGGGCGATCCCCATGGGGCGCACCGTGAAGCGGGCCGGGTCGAGATGCTCCGCGATGGCGCGGGCCGTGACGATGGAGACTTCGTGTTCGGGGGATTCCCCGCCGAAGAGGAGGCCGACGCTCAGGGTCTTGTGCATGCGTCCACTGTACCCCGAAACCCGAGGTACTTTGGCACCGGCGCACGGCCGATGCGCTAGGCTAGGGCCCTACCTTCGGAGCAACCGTGCGGTCGGCCATCTATCCAGGCTCTTTTGATCCCGTGACCCTCGGACACTGGGACCTCATCCAGCGGGCAGCCAAGCTGGTGGACCGCCTGGTGGTGGCCGTGCTGCACAACCCGGCCAAGACCCCCGCCTTCACGGTCGATGAGCGGGTGGCCATGCTCAAGGAACTGACCGCCCCTTTGCCGAACGTGGAGATCACCACCTTCCACGGCCTGCTCGTGGACTTCGCCAAGGCCCAGAATGCCCAGTTCATCGTCCGCGGCGTCCGCGCCTTCAGCGATTTCGAGTACGAGTTCCAGATGGCCCTCATGAACCGCAAGCTGGCCCCGGAGCTGGAGACGGTCTTCCTCATGCCCAAGGAGAAGTACAGCGCCGTCAGCAGCCGCCTGGTCCGGGAGATCGGCACCATGGGGGGCAACCTCTCAGAGCTGGTGCCCGAGGCCCTGCGGGAGCGCGTGGCCCGGCGGCTGGCCAAGTAGGGGCCGCACCATTCCGGGCCTGGAAATTGAAGCAGCCGGCCCGATCCGCCGATAACCCAGGCAAGATGCTGCCCCACCTGTCCCGCACGCTTAGGCTGCTGTGCCTGCTCCTTGCCCTCCCCCTGCACGCCCAGGTGGAAGGCAATTTCCCCGTCCGCCGCTATGGCACCGACCAGGGGCTGGGCAGCGAGGTGGTCTCGGCCATGGTCCAGGACCAGGAAGGCCGCCTCTGGGTCGGCACGGAGGGGGGCCTCTGCTTCTTCGATGGAAGCCGCTTCACCACCTTTCGAGGCACCCTGCCCTCGGGCTTCGTCCAGAGCCTCTCCGTGGACCGGGACGGGTCTCTGTGGGTGGCCACGGATGGTGGCCTGGCCCGCATCCGCCATGGGAAGTCCCAGATATTCGGAGAAGCCCACGGCATCCCGCGGGGATCCATCCACGAAGTGGTGAGGGATGCCGAAGGTCGCAACTGGATCCTCGCGGCGGATGGCATCCGGATGGAGCAGGCGCCCGAGCGGTTCACCATCCCGGTCCCATGGCCGGGGCAGGAACCCCCGTCCCACGTGTTCGCCGACCCCTCCCTGCCTGGCGCCTGGGCCACCACCTCGCGCACCATCTGGCACTGGGAGGGACATGGCTGGACCCAGATCGCCCCGCCCAGATTCTCGCCCGGGGAGACCCTCCGGGACGTCGCTGTGGACGGCACGAAGGACCTGTGGGTGCGCACCAGCAGCTCCCTCTGGCGGCTGCCCGCCGAGGGGGCCCGCACCTGGATCAGGATGCGGATGGCCGGAGGCTACAGCCACATTTCCAAGCTCAGCCGGGATTCGCAGGGTTGGGTCTGGGTGGACAACACCGAGGGGCTGTGGCGTGTCCGGGGCGACCGGCGCGTGCAGTTCGGCCACGCCCAGGATGATGCCCGTGGCGGCATGGTGGATCAGGAAGGCGGATTCTGGTTCCGCACCGACAAGGGGGTCCTCAGGGTCCTGGGACACACCCGCTGGCGGAATTACCACCCCCCCAACGGCCTGCCCCTCGACACCACCTGGCAGATGGTCCGAGACCGCCAGGGCCGGCTCTGGGTGGGCATGGACAAGGGGCTCTGGGTCGAAGAGGGAAAGCGCTTCAAGCGGATTCTGACGGGCCGGTTCCTGAATCTCGCCCTCGGGAAAGGCAACGCCCTGTGGGCTTCCGGCAGCCCGGCCGGGACGCTCCACCTGGTCGACACCAAGACCATGGCCACCTCGTCGTTCCGGATCGAGGCCCTTCCCGTGGCCCGAATTACCGCCGGATTGACCGTCGACCCGGAGGGCAGGCCCTGGCTGGCGAATGAGGACGGCACGGTGGTGCGGGGGAATCCGACCGGCAGGGGCTGGTCCTGGGAACTGGTGCCGCGGGAGGGTCCTCCCATCCGCGAGCTGCGAACCCTCCTGGCCCTGCCCGGCGGAGAGGTCCTGGCGCTCTTTGATCAGTCGGGCGCCCTCTACCGCCAGGGATCCTGGCATCCCGTCCCCGACCTGCTGCCCGAGCTTCCGTACGTCGCCGCCGTTGGTCCTGAGGGCCAGGTGGTCATTGGCTACAAGACCCGGCCCGCGCTGACCGTCCACCGGCTCCAGGACGGCACGCTGGCCCGCGTGGGGATTCTCGATTTCGCCGCCAGCCTGAAGACCCTGGTCGTCTACAGCCTCGGCATCGGCGCGGACGGGACGATCTGGGTCGGCACCGGGCTCGGCCTCGGGTGTGCGGACGGCAGGGATCCTCAAAAGCTGCGCCTGCTGGGGTCGGAGGATCGCATCATCCATCCCGAATGCAACCAGGGCGCCCTGCTGGTGGAGAAGGAGCGCGTCTGGATCGGCACGCCCTCCGGCCTCATGAGCCACGATCCGCAGCCGCTTCCGCCCCCCCAGGCCCTGCGGCCTCCGGTCATCCTCTCGGTCCGGGTGGCCGCCAGGGAACTCGACCTGCGCGACTCCGATCTGGAACTGCCCCGGGAGCGCAACGAACTCGAAGTGCTGTTCATGGTCCCCAACTACCAGATCCAGGATGCCCTGGTGTACGAAGCCCGGTTGTCCGGCGTGGATGCGGACTGGACCCGACCGGAGACACCCTACCTCCGCTACATCGGCCTGCCCGCCGGTCCCCATGTCCTTGAACTCCGCGGCCAGACCCGGGAAGGCGCCCTAGGCCCAGTCACCCGCTTCCACTTCCGGGTGCGCCCGGCCTGGTGGGAGCGGTGGTGGGTGCGGGTCCTGGGGGTCTTCGGACTGGCGGGCGTGGTCCTCATCCTCGTGAAGGTCCGGCAGGCTCAGCTGGAGCAGCGCAACCGGGAGCTCATCGACGAGGTGGCCCGGCAGACCTCGGCCCTGGTCGCCGCCTCCAAGGCGAAGAGCGCCTTCCTGGCCAACATGAGCCATGAGCTGCGCACGCCCCTCAACGCCATCCTGCTCTATTCAGAGATCCTGCAGGAGGACATGAAGGAACCCGCCCTCGGCGGGCTCCGGCAGGATGCGGGCAAGATCCAGAGCGCCGGCCAGCACCTGCTGGGCCTCATCGACGACATCCTGGACATGTCAAAGATCGAAGCGGGGCGCCTGCGCCTGGAGCTCCAGGAGGTCGAGCTCCGCTCCTTCCTGCACGACCTGGATGCGACCATCCGCCCCCTGGTCGAAAAGAACGGCAACCGCTTCTCCCTGGAGATCCTGGAAGTGCCCGAGCGCATCCACACGGACCCCACCCGCCTCCGCCAGATCCTCGTGAACCTGCTGAGCAACTCCTCCAAGTTCACCAAGGAGGGACTGGTCCTCCTGAAGGCCTGGTCCGAAGGCGACCAGTTGCTGCTGATGGTCCAGGACAGCGGCATCGGGATGACACAGGCTCAGCAGGCCAAGGTCTTCGAGGAGTTCGTGCAGGCGGACGAGAGCACCACCCGGAAATACGGCGGCACCGGCCTGGGGCTCACGCTCGTGAAGAAGTTCACGGACCTGCTGGGCGGAAGCCTGGCCCTGCACTCGGAACCGGGAAAGGGGACCACCTTCACGCTGAAGCTGCCCTGCGCCGGTCCGGAATCCAGCCAGGCCTCGGGATTCTACCCGGTCGAGCCGCCGCCCCGCCGGTGAGGCCCGGCCTCAGCTCACGTCCGCCAGCCTCAGCCGGACCTGCTCCCGCTTCAGCCAACCGGCCTGGGCCTCGGTCAGGCCGATGGCCAGGACGCGGCCCGCGGCTTCACGGCAGCGCAGGAGCAGGTCGCGGTCCCGGACGAGATCCGCCACCTGGAACTGCGGAAGCCCCGCCTGCCTCACCCCGAAAAACTCGCCGGGGCCCCGCAGCTCCAAGTCGCGCTGGGCGATGCGGAAGCCATCCTGGGACTCGACCAGGGTCTGCAGCCGCTCGTTCTCCGACCCGCTGATCATGAGGAAATGGCTGCGGTGAGCGCCGCGTCCCACGCGGCCGCGCAGCTGGTGCAGCTGGCTCAACCCGAAGCGCTCGGCGTGATCCACCACCATGACCGTGGCGTTGGGCACATCGACACCCACCTCGATGACCGTGGTGGCCAGCAGGATGCGCGCCTCGCCCGACACGAAGCGCGCCATGCGGGCCGCCATGTCGTCGGCCTTCAGCCGGCCGTGCACCACCTCCAGCGCCTCCTCCGGAAAGATCCCCCGCAGGAGGGCCTCCATGGCCTGGATGTCGCGGAGTTGCACCTTGCCCTCGTCGGAAGGGTCGATGCTGGGGCTCACCACGAAGGCCTGCCGGCCCTCGGCCAGCTCCCTTCGCATCAACTCCCAGGCGCGTTCCGCAGAATCAGGCTTGAACAGCCGCGAGGCGATGGGCTGGCGGCCCGGAGGCAGTTCATCCAGCACGCTCTGGTCCAGATCCCCGAACACGGCCAGGGCCAGCGAGCGGGGGATGGGCGTGGCGCTCATGACCAGCCAGTGGGGATCCCCCCCTTTCTCCTTCAGCGCCTCGCGCTGCTTCACACCAAAGCGTTGCTGCTCGTCCACCACCACCAGCTGCAACCGATGGAAGGCCACGGCCTCCTGGAACAGGGCGTGGGTGCCGATCACGTAGCGTGCTTCTCCACTGGCGATGCGGGCCAGAGCAGCGCGTTTCTCCGCCGCTTTCATGCCACCCAGCAACAGCTGCAGGGCCCCGGCCTCGCCGCCCAGGTAGCGGCGGAAGCTGGCGGCGTGCTGGCGGGCCAGGACCTCCGTGGGCACGAGCAGCGCCCCCTGCCCGCCTGTCTCGGCGACCATGGCCATCGAGAGCAGGGCCACCAAGGTCTTGCCGCTGCCCACATCGCCCTGCAGGAGGCGGTTCATCACCCGGCCCGAGGTGATGTCGCCCACGATCTCCTTGAATGCCTGCCGCTGGGCGCCGGTGAGGTGGAAGGGCAGGAAGGACCTGAGCCGCTCCCGCAATTCAGGGGAGGTGGGAACCTTCTGTCCCGGCCGGAGCAGGCGCCCGGCCCGCCGCAGGGCCACCCCCAAAGAGAAGGCGAAGAGCTCTTCCGAGGCCAGGCGGCGATGGGCCGGCGTGGTTCCCGCCTCCAGATCCCGCGCCTCGCTCTGATCTGGGGGATCGTGCAGGAGGCGCAGGGCCGTCAGGGTGTCCGGCAGGTCTTTGGACAGTTCCAGGGGCAGCCAGTCCTCGCCGGGGTGGACGCGGCCCAGGGCCTCGGCCACCAGCTTCTGTCGCGCCCGGCCCGGGAGAGGCCCCAGCTTCCGGTAGAGGGGCAGGTACCGCCGCACCCAGCCGATGTCCCCGCTGCGCTCCATCACCTCGAACTGGGGCCCGCGCATCTCGAGACCATGGCGGCCCATCGACAGGGAACCAAACACCAGCAGGCGGTCGCCCGCTTTGAGGGAGCGCCCCAGGTAGGGCTGATTGAACCAGACGAGGCGCAGGGTGCCAGTCTCATCCGCCAACAGGGCTTCCGTGAGGGCCATGCGCTGCACCCGGGTGGTGCTCTGGCGCACCTCCTGGATGGTGCCAAGCACGGTGACGATGCCCGAATCCGACGCCTCGAATCCCCGCATCTCCAGGCTGCCCAGAGGCCTCAGGCTGCCCCGGTCCACGTAGCGGTAGGGCAGGCTCCAGAGCAGATCCTGGAGCGTGTCGATGCCCGCCTCCTGCAGCGCGGCGGCGCGCGCCGGTCCCAGGCCCCGGAGGACCGTGACCTTTGAGGAGAAGGGGAGCGGGGCAAGCGACATGGCGGCTGACTCAGCCTATCCGCACCCCCATGGCCTCCACCATCCGGGCGACGAAGAGGTCCCCGTACCAGGCCCCGTGGGCGGGATGCTCCAACGCCCCAAGGCCCTTCATGAATCCGGGCATGTCCCGCACACCCGCGTCCACCAGACTCTGGATCTGGAGGCGCGTCCGCCCGGGACCGGAAGGCGGGTGGTCTTCCGCGAGGCGGGCCAGGGCCGGCCCCAGCCAAGGCAGCGCCGCTAGGCTGGCACCCGCCAGGGCGCCCCAGCCACCCTGCAGAAAGGCCCGCCAAAGGTGCCTGGCCTCCAGGAGGGTTTCGGCTTCGAGGAAGATCCGCTCGGCGAAGCAGCGCGGCAGAGCCCCCGGGGGCATCCGGCCCACCCCCAGCCCGAGGGGAACGAAGTCCGGCAGCGCACCTTCCGGCAGGGCCCCCAGCACCCAGAGCAGGCAGGCCTGTTCCCAAGGATCCGGGCCGAACCACAGCACCGGTTCCGTGGACCTCGCCAGATCCCGCAGGTGGGGCATGTCTCCCATGTCGGCGGGGGCAAGGCCCCACCAGGTGGCCCGGAGCGGAATCAGGCCGTCCTCCGCCGCTGTCCAGGGGCCCACCGCCGGGGAGTCCCGCCACACACGGAGTTCCCCGGGAAGTCCGGATTTCCGGTGGACCGCGGCAGCGGCATCGCCGCAGTGCAGGTGGATCAGCCCCGGGGAAGGATGGGTCACGGCAGGCCCTTGAACAGGGTGAAGGTTCCGCCGGTGGGATCCGTCACCACGGCGAAGCGGCCCACCTCGGGGATGTCCGTGGGCGGCACGCAGCCGGTTCCCCCCAGTCCAGGTACCGCGGCGAAGCGCTCGTCCACATCCGTCACGGCCACGTAGGGCATCCAGTGGTTGGGCACCCCCTCCCACTCGGGACCGGTCATGGGCATCAGGCCGGCCACGGCCTCCTCGCCCCGCATGAACAGCGTGTAGGTTCCGAAGTCCATGGGCCAGTCCTGGGTGGTCCACCCGAAGAGGGCCGTGTAGAAGGCGATGGAAGGCGCCACCGCCCGGGTGGTGAGCTCGTACCAGCTGAAGGCGCCGTGGCCGACGGGCATGGGCCGGGGGGGATCGGTGTGCACGGCCTCCTCGAAGAGCCCGACCACCGCGCCCCCAGGATCGCCAATGACCGCGATGCGGCCCGCGCCGGGGACCGCCGTCGGCGGCACATGGGGCATGGCCCCCAGGTCCTTGGCCTTGGCAAAGGCGGCGTCCAGGTGCTCGACCCACACATAGCCCATCCAATGGCTCCGGGGCGTGCCGCCCTCTTGTGGGAGAATCTGCATGAGGGTGCCGATCTCGTCCCGGCCCCGGGTCATGAGGGTCATGGCCATGCCGCCCAGATCCTTGTGGGTGGGAGACCAGCCGAAGAGGCCGCAGTAGAAGGGTTCGCAGGCCGCTGCGTCGCTGGCGTTCAGCTGACTCCAGCAGAAGGCGCCGAAGCCGGTGGGCACGGGTTTGTCCGCCATGGGGTCTCCTCTTGTCCGGGATTGGGCCCCAGCATACGACCGGGGCCACCCCGTGCCCAGGGTGGCCCCGACGAACGACATGGAAAGAACGGGACTAGACGTGGGCGGTGGTGCGGGCCATGGCCTTGACCAGCGCCTGTTCCAGATCGGCCCAGAGGTCTTCGGGGCTCTCAAGGCCCACGGAGAGCCGCATGAGGGACTGGGACACGCCGGCATGTTCGCGGGCATCGGCGTTCACCACGCGGTGCGTGAGGGCGGCGGGGTGCTGGATCAGCGTGTCTACGCTGCCTAGCGATACGGCCGGCGTCATGAGCTTCACTTCGGCCATCACCACGGAAGCCGCCTCAAAGCCGCCCACCACCTCAAAGGCCATGAGGGAACCGGGGCCCTTCATCTGGCGACCCAGGAGGCCCTTGGGGTCCTGGCCGGCGAGTCCGGGGAAGTGTACAGCGGACACCGCGGGGTGCTTCGCCAGGCGCTCGGCGAGGATCTGGGCGCCCGCCTGCTGGGCGCGCACCCGCAGCGGCAGCGTGGGCAGACTGCGGTGCAGCAAGTAGGCCGCCAGCGGGTGCAGCACATTGCCGGTGATGACGCGTACCTTGCGGAGCTCGGTGGCCCAGTCCTGGTTGGTGGCCACCAGACCCGCCAGCACGTCGCCGTGGCCGCCCAGGAACTTCGTGGCGCTGTGGAGGACCAGGGTGGCCCCCTGCTGGATGGGGTTCTGCAGCACGGGCGTGGCGAAGGTGTTGTCCACCAGCACGGGTACCTTGCCCGCCTGACGGATCACATCATCGAGATCCAGCAGCGCCAGGGTCGGGTTGGCGGGCGTCTCGACCATGACCATGGCGGTATCGGGGCGGATCGCCGCGGTGATGCCATCGGCCTCGGCCCAGGTCACCTCCAGGCCCAGCATGCCCGAGGCCAGCAGGTGGTCTGTGCCGCCGTAGAGCGGGCGCACGGCCACGATGTGGTTGCCGCGCTGCTTGGCGGCCATGAGGGAGGCGGTCACGGCCGCCATGCCGGAGCCGAAGGCCACGCATTCATCGGCGCCTTCGAGCTGGGCCAGGGCCTGCTCGTAACGGGCCACCGTGGGGTTGTACAGGCGCGAGTAGACCGGACTGCCGATGGGCAGGCCGCCCATGGCCATGGCCTCAAGGCTGCGGCCGCCCTCATCCAGATCCTGCACGGGATAGGTGCTGCTGAGGTCGATGGGCATGGCGTGGATGCCCTGCTCGTGCAGCACCTCACGGCCGGCGTGGACGGCCTGGGTTTCCAGCGACTGGGGATGGGAGGGATGGGCCATGACAGGACTCCTATGTCCCCAATGTAGGTTCGATCAATTCGGCATTCCGCCGAATTGATTTCGTGAAACAATGCCAATTATGGAACTAGACCGAATTGACTGCGAATTAATTGAGCATTTACAGAATAATGCTCGGCTCTCCAACAAGGAACTCGCCTCGGCCGTGGGTCTGGCGCCGTCCTCCTGCCTGGCCCGGGTGCAGCGCCTGCGGAGCGGGGGGGTGCTGAAGGGAGCCCACGCTGAAGTGGACCCGGACGCCCTCGGCGTGGGCCTCCAGGCCCTCATCGCCGTGCAGCTGCGCCAGCACAGCCGGGCCCAGGTGAAAGCCTTCTGGAAGCACGTGCTCGGCCTGCCGGAAGTCCTCACCGTCTTCCACGTGGCCGGCACCCACGACTTCCAGGTCCACGTGGCCGTGCGCGACGCCAACCACCTGCGCGACCTGGCTCTGGATGCCTTCACCACCCGCCCCGAAGTGGCCCACATCCAGACCAGCCTCATCTTCGAGTGCGCCAAGGGCAAGGTGATGCCGAACTACCGTGCCGCTGCCCGCTGATCGCGGGCGAGGGCCGCAGCCTCAAGCCGCGGATTCCAGGGCAGAATGGGCTTTTCGGGACCTTCCATGACCACGCTCGGCACGCCCTTGTCACCCTCCGCCACGCGCGTCCTGCTCCTCGGCTCGGGCGAGCTCGGCAAGGAAGTGGCCATTGAACTCCAGCGGCTGGGCTGCGAGGTGATCGCCTGCGATCGCTACGCGAATGCCCCCGCCATGCAGGTGGCCCACCGGAGCCATGTGTTCTCCATGCTGGATGCCGCAGAACTGCGCCGGGTCGTGACGCTGGAGCGACCACACCTCATCGTGCCGGAGATCGAGGCCATCGCCACCCAGGAGCTTCTGAGGCTGGAGGCCGAGGGCTGCACCGTCATTCCCTCCGCCAAAGCCGCGAACCTCACCATGAACCGCGAGGGCATCCGGCGGTTCGCGGCGGAGGAACTGGGCTTGCCCACCTCGCCCTACCGCTTCGTCTCCACGGAGGCCGAGCTGCGTGAGGCGGTGCAGGTTCTGGGCCTGCCCTGCGTGATCAAACCCATCATGTCCAGCTCCGGCAAAGGGCAGAGCGTCATCAAGGCCAAGGAACAGATCGACCAGGCCTGGGCCTACGCGCAGGAGGGTGGCCGGACCGGGGCGGGACGTTGCATCGTGGAAGGGTTCATCGCCTTCGACTACGAAATCACCGCTCTCACCGTGTCTGCGGTGAATGGCACCCAGTGCTGCCCTCCCATCGGGCACATCCAGATTGACGGCGATTACCGCGAAAGCTGGCAGCCCATGCCCATGAGCGCGGTCGCCTGGGAGAAGGCCCAGGCCATCGCGCAGACGGTCGTGAAGGGTCTTGGCGGGTACGGCATTTTCGGGGTGGAGCTCTTCATTCGTGGAGAGGAGGTCATCTTCAGCGAGGTGAGTCCCCGCCCGCACGACACAGGCCTGGTGACCCTGGGCAGCCAGAACATGAGCGAATTCGCCCTGCACGCCCGCGCCATCCTGGGCCTGCCGGTCCCCCCCATCCGGCTGGTGTCCCCCGCCGCCAGCGTGCCCCTGCTGGGTCATGGCGACGGGATCCCAAGCTTCCATGGCCTGGAGCAGGCCCTGGAAGTTCCGGACAGCCAGCTGCGGCTGTTCGGCAAGCCCGAGTGCCGGGGGCACCGACGTCTGGCTGTGGCCATCGCCGCCGCGGCGAGCCTGGAGGAGGCCCGGTCCAGCGCCAAGGGCATGGCTTCCGCCATCAGCATTGGGCTGCAGTAGGCTGGGCGCCGGACTGGAAGGCGGCTCGGCCTATTCGGACATGACGCGTTCGATGCGCCGGTCCGGCACCAGCCAGATCAGGGCCACCACCCAGTAGAGGCCGAAGCCCAGCCAGCGGTTCGTGAAGGACAGCAGGATGGCCGTGGCGTAGATGGCAATGGATATCTTGCCCTTGAAGTCGCTGCCCACGGCGATGGCGAGGGAGGAACCCTCCCGGTGGTGGTGGATGAGGCACTGGCTCAGCAGGTAGTAGGCCAGGGCTGCCATGACCAGCACCCCACCGTAGAGGGCCACGGGGCGGGCCGCGAAGTGGTTCTCGCCCATCCAGGCCGTGGCGAAGGGCACGAGGGAGAGCCAGAACAGCAGGTGGGTGTTGGCCCAGAGGATGGGGCCGTTCACCTTTTTCGCGGCGTGGAGCAGGTGGTGGTGGTTGTTCCAGTAGATGGCGATGTAGATGAAGCTCAGCGCATAGCTCACGAAGGTGGGCAGCAGCGCGGCCAATGCCCCGAAGGAGTCGCCGCGGGGCACCTTCAGCTCCAGCACCATGATGGTGAGGATGATGGCCAGCACACCGTCGCTGAAGGCCTCAAGCCGGTTCTTGCCCATGGATGACCTCGGTGCGCGATTGTTCACGGCCCCCGATGGCGGGTCAAGCCTGCAGGTCATTGGCCATCAGGCGCGGCCGTGAGGGGAACTCGCGGAGGCGGGACCGAAGGATGGCGGAGGAGGAGGTCAGGTCACGCCCTAGCATCCAGCGCGCGATCCGCCAGCCGCCCCAGGTCCCCACTGCCCTGGCTGTTGGCCAGGCTCTTAGCAAGGGCCACCAGCACGGCCTCGCTCGCCCCGGGCGGCAGGTGCGGCGCCAGATCCGCGGCAGCGGCCACGGCGATCAGCTGGTGGGCGTGGTTGAAGGTGGGATCGTTGCGAGTGGCAGCCTCGGCCAGGGTCTCCAGCACGGCTTCCGCCTGACGGCACCGGATGAGGCCCTGGGCGTGTCCCATGGCAAGAGCCGCCTCGCTGTCCAGAATCGCCTCCAGCAGGGACTCCGGAGCGGCCGCAGCCACCACCACGGGCTGCACCCGGCCCTCGGGCTCATCCGTGGGGAAGAGGTTCACCAGGGCCGCGGCCTGGCACCAGATGCGGGGATCCATGGGCCGGGTGCGGGCGAGGGTGGCCAGGTAGGCGAAGGTCCAGGCGGTCTTGCCCTCCAGGTCACGCCGCGCGTCCAGCTGCTTCTCGGCGGCAGCCAGGGCCAAGGCCGCCAGGGTGTCCCCGGCGCCCTGCCCCGCCTTCAACCGCTCCGTGAAGCGATCCAGCAGGGCCACCAGGCCCAGGTCGCAAAGATCGCGCACCTGGCCGGCAAGGGCGTCGGCGCTGAGGGCGGAAGCGCTCCATGGCACCGCCACGTCGCTCCCCTCCAGGCGCTTGGCGGCGCGCCGGGCCCAGAAGGTGTCCTCGGAGGTGGCCGCCAACCAGGCGGCAAGCCCGAACAGCCGCCGGCCTGTGGCCTTCGGGCGCTCCAGCCGCTCCTGCAGTTCCGCGAGATGATCACAGAGGACGGCCTTGTGCCCAACGTTCGCCATGTCCAGATCCACCAGTCTCTGCAGCCGATGGAAGTCATCCTCGCCCGGCAGTTCGAATCCCTGGGCCTCGGCATAGGCCAGCCCAGGCCGGCGGGACTGGATGAAGCCTTCCAGGTTGCGCCAGCTGCCGCTGCCCTTGGCCGCCAGCACCTGGGTCGCCGCCGGGGTCGATCGCCTGCCCTCGGTGGCCGCCATGTGCAGCTGGATGGCCAGGGCGCGGAGGAAGCTGCGCTCCCCGAGTAGGGGCCAGAGCCGCAGCACCGCCCGCAGTCCCAGCAGTCCATGGGGCACATGGGGCTGATAGGACTCCCAATCAATGCGGGGGATGAGGGCCTTCAGGGCCTCCCGCAGGGCATCGCGCACGCCACCAGGCTCAGATACCCGCTCGACAAAGGCTGCGAAGAAGCCTTCGGAGGGTGTCTCAAGTTCGCGGCTCCACCTCGATTCCGCGTTCATGCGCCCCCCAGCGGCAGGTTCCAGGCCGAGGCCACAAGCCTGGCCCAGTGGTGGTTCCAGGCCCGCCTCCAGACGAGGCCGCCCTCCTTCATGTCCGAAGCCTCAAGCCTCTGGCGCAGCTCTTCCCGCATGGCTTCCGCTGCTGGACCCAGCGCGGCCTCGGCCAGGCCCAGAAGCGTGGCGCGGGCTTCACGCTCCTGATCGTGATGGGCCAGGTAGCCCGCAGCCTCCGGTGACGGCGCCGAGGCCTGGAGGCGCTGCCAGGCCAGAAAGGCCGCCTTGGCGGCGGGGTCCTCCCGCAGGGGCGCCTTGACCTGGGCCCACTCCTTGCCGGAATCCATGGCGGGTCCGGCGCGCAGCAGGGACTCGCGCAGCTTCATGGTTTTGGCCACGTCCCGGTCCAGGTGCTTGAGGGCCACGAAGGTGCGCGGCTTCGCGCGCGTCTCCCGGCGATCGAAGAAGGCGTTGAGCGCGGCCACCACCACGTCCATGGGCACGGCGTCGGCCTCCCAGGCCAGCACCTGCCGGTAGTCGTCGGTGGACAGCAGCCCGGCACGACCCCAGGCCCGGAAGGCCCACTCGCGCTCCAGCCAGTCCTTCTCCTCGCGGGTATAGGCCGTCACTTCGACGCCGGCGCTTCGGGCACAAGCCAGGTGCCGTCCTTCAGGTGCAGGGCCCCCTGTTCCCAACCCAGGATCTCCTCCGGGATGATCCGCGCCTTGGCGAAACCCCGCAGCCGGAAGGTGCCCGAGCCCAGCAGCTGGCCCTTCCGATCCCAGACCTGCAGCTGCCAGAGGGTGCCCTGGTGCCCATCGACCTTCAGGAACAGGCCCTGCCGGCCCGCACCGCCCCATACAGCTTCTGCCGGCACCGAGGCGGGCCGCGCGGGCACCCCGCGGCATCCGGTCAGCAGCACCGCCAGAACCGCTGTCATCACTGGAATCGTCGAAGGTCGAACCATGCCGACATTCTACCCGTTAGACTGTTCGGGAGGAGGGCATCGCCCTGATCCGAGAACAGATCCGCTACAAGAGCAAGAAGGAGATCGACAAGCTCAGGGAATCCTGCCGGCTGGCAGCCAATGCCCTGCGCGTCGCCGCCCGCGCCGCGCGGCCCGGCGTCAGCCTGCTGGAGCTGGACAGGATCGCCGAGACCTACATCCGCCAGCAGGGCGCCACACCCAGCTTCAAGGGCTACCACGGTTTCCCGGGCACCCTCTGCACCTCCGTGAACGACAAGGTCGTGCATGGCATCCCGTCCAAATACGTGCTGCAGGAGGGCGACATCATCGCCATCGACTGCGGGGCCAAGCTGGATGGCTTCCACGGCGACACCTGCCTCACGGTGGGCGTTGGGAAGATCACCGAGGAAGCCCGGATGCTGATCCAGACCGCCCAGCTCGCCATGTTCGTGGGCATCGAGCACTGCCGGCCGGGCTTGCGCCTGGGGGACATGGCCACTGCCGTGCAGTCCTTCGCCGAGGAGCGGGGCTATTCCGTGGTTCGCGAGTACATCGGCCACGGACTGGGTCGCGACCTGCATGAGGATCCCCAGGTGGTGTTCGCCGAGCAGAAGGCGGGCACAGGCTTTCGCATGGAACCGGGCATGACCATCACCATCGAACCGATTCTCAACACCGGCAGCCACAAGTGCGTGGTGGAGGCCGACGGGTGGACCGTCCGCACCAAGGACGGCGGCCTGTCGGCCCAGTTCGAGCACGACATCGCCATCACCCGGAACGGCCCAGAGATCCTGAGCATTCCGGACCCCGAGTTCGAGCTGGAAGACGGGCTCTAGGGCCGATCAGCCCTCGGCCCAGCGGCGGATGGCCTCGGGGGCTTCAAGGTCCGGGCCGGCATGGCCCATCTGACGAAGCACTTCGGCCACAGGTACGTTGCCATCTCTGCCCCGGAACAGGGCCCGCACCACGCCCTCCGCGGCCAGGTCCCCGCCGCGCTTCACGAAGCGCTGCTCCAGGAAGAACCACTTGGCGTCCCACCCCAGGAGCCGCGTGTGCAGCTCGTAGGCTTCGAGAGGGTCGAGGCTGCGCCGGTAGCGGATGGTGACGCCGCCCACCAGGGGCTTCCAGCGGTTCCGGAGCATGGCCCTGCCCAGGCCCGTGCGGAAGGTGAGGTCGAACCGGCCCAGGTCCATCACGCTGAGGAACCGCCCATTGTTCATGTGCACGTTCACGTCGAGGTCGTTGGGCCAAACGCGGAAGGGGAGGATCGAGGTCCCGAGGGCCTCCAGGGGCGGACGAAAGCGGAGGGTGAGGCCCTTCCAGAGGGTGCGGAACAGCAGAACCATCCGATCAGCCTACCGGCTCGTTGCGCTACCGTGGAGCCATGGTTCTCACGATCCAGGCCCCTGCCAAGCTCAACCGCTTCCTCGCCGTGCTCGGCCGCCGGGCCGACGGCTTTCACGAGCTGGAGCTGCTGACCACGGTCCTGGAGGGCGTGCCTGGGCTCACGGACCTGCTGTCCGGGGAACCCGCGGCCAGCCTCAGCCTGGAGCTCTCGGGCCCGGCCGGCCACGGCCTTTCTGCGGATGAATCCAATCTGGTCCTCCGGGCCTGGCGCCAGCTGGAGCGCGTGGCGGACCGTCCCCTGCCTGCCCGGCTGAAGCTGGAGAAGCACATTCCCCACGGCGCGGGACTCGGCGGGGGCAGCAGCGATGCCGCCTCCGCCCTGCGCCTGGGCAACCGCCTGTTCGACCTGGGGCTGGAAGACCAGGCCCTGCTGATCCTGGCCAGCGAGCTCGGCAGCGACGTCCCCCTCTTCCTCCTGGGCGGAACCGTCCTGGGCCTGGGCCGCGGCGAGCGCGTGTTCCCGCTCCGTCCCCTCCCCCTGGAGCCGATTCTCCTGGTGCATCCCGGGCTGCACGTCAGCACGCCGGCCGTGTACCGGGCCCTGGCGGAAGTGGGGTATCCCGAGCCCGAGCCACTGCCCTCCCTGCCGGAGGGCGCCCCGCCGCCCTGGCGCAACGACCTGACCACCGCTGCCCTGCGGGTCTGCCCGTCCCTCGGCGCGGTGCGTGACGCGCTCCAAAGCAGCGGCGGCGAGCCCCTGCTCTGCGGCTCCGGCAGCTGCTGGGCGGCGCGGTACCAGTCGACGCACCGGCGGGATGCCGCCGCCGACGCTCTGCGCGCTTCCCACCGCAACTGGCGCGTCTGGGCCCTCTGACCCTGTCCGGACAGGCATTCTCCGTGGTATCTGTGACATCCGAGGTTCCCATGTCCGGTCCGGCCCTTCGCATCCGCGGTCTCCGCAAGGCCTTCCCCAAGGTCGTCGCCGTGGACGGCGTGGACCTGGAGGTCGCCCGGGGCGAGGTCTTCGGTCTCCTTGGCCCCAACGGCGCCGGCAAGACCACGACCCTGGAGATCATCGAGGGCCTCACGCCCGCCGACGCGGGAGACATCGAGATCCTTGGCCTGGCCTGGCGGGACCGGGGCCAGGAGATCCGCGCCCGCATCGGCGTCCAGCTGCAGAGCACCAGCCTCTTCAACAAGATCACGCCCCGGGAGGCCCTGGACCTCTACGGCCGCTACTACCCCAAGTGCCGGACGGCCGCGGACCTGCTCGCGCTGGTGCAGCTCGAGGACAAGGCCGACGCCTACCACATCACCCTCAGTGGCGGCCAGCAGCAGCGCCTGGCGCTGGCCCTGGCCCTGGTGAACGATCCCGAGACCGTCTTCCTCGACGAGCCGACCACGGGCCTGGACCCCCAGGCTCGGCGCAGCCTCTGGGATGTGGTGCGCCGCATGAAGGCGGAGGGCCGGACGGTGGTGCTGACCACCCACTACATGGACGAAGCCGAGGCGCTCTGCGACCGACTGTCCATCATGGACCACGGCAAGGTCATCGCCACGGGCACGCCCGCCTCCCTGATCGCGGATCTGGAATTGCCCAGCGTGGTGGAGCTCACGTTCGAGGAGGCTGCGCCAGATCCTGCGGCCTTTGCCGCCCGGCTGGGCCAGGCCGTGGAGCGCCGGGCCGACCTCTGGGAGATCCCCACGCCGGATCCCAAGGCCCTGCTGCCCCGGCTGCTGGAGTCGGCGGAGTCCGTCTCGGTCCCGTTCCAGCAGGTCCACATCCGCCGCGCCACCCTGGAGGACGTGTTCCTCCACCGCACGGGCCGCAGCCTGAGGGAGTAGCCATGTTGCTCTGGAGACAGTTCGTGATGGAGTGGCGGCTCTACAGCCGGGACCGCGTGGCCATGTTCTGGACCTTCGCCTTCCCGGTGGTTCTGCTGCTGGGGTTCGGGACGATCTTCCGTGACGGCGGGGGACCCAAGCTCTCCATCGTCCGCGTGCAACCCGCCACCCCCTCCGACCGGGATGCCGCCCTGGACAAGGCCCTGGCCGACCTGCACCTGGTCGTCCAGTCCCTTCCCAAGGCTGAGGCCGAGGCGCGCTGGTCGAAGGGGGAGACCGCGGCGCAACTCGAACCCGATGGCGCCGGCTTCCGCCTCCGCCTGAACAGCTACCTCATGGCCCAGGCCGGCGCCACGGCGGGCTTGGCGAACCAGGCCTGGCTGGTGGCCCAGGCCCGGCTGAGCGGCGCGCCAGAGCCCCAGCGCATCCCTGTGCAGGTGGAGAGTCCCGGCCACAAGCGGTCCACCAACTACGCCTCCTTTCTGCTGCCCGGCCTGCTGGGCCTGAACCTCGTCAGCATGGGCCTCTTCAGCGTGGGCATGGTGAATGTGTCCTACCGGGAGAAGGGCAAGTTCCGGCGCCTGGCCGTCACCCCGCTGCCCAAGTGGATCTTCCTGCTGGGCCAGGTGCTGCACCGCCTGACGGTCACCGTGGTCCAGGCCGCCATCCTGCTGCTGGTGGGGCGCCTGGTCTTCGGCATCCAGAACCAAGGCTCCTTCCTCGACCTGCTGCTGATCATGACCCTGGGGACGGGCTGCTTCATGGCCTTCGGCTTCGCCCTGAGCGGCTTCGCCGAGACCTCGGAAGGGTATGCGGCCATCTCGAACCTGGTGTTCTTCCCCCTCATGATGCTGAGCGGCGTCTACTTCACCCTGGATTCCGCCCCCTCCTGGCTGCAGCACCTGGTGGCCGGGTTGCCCCTTGCCCCCTTCATCCGGGCCCTGCGGGCCGTGTTCAACGATGGCGCCGGACTGGCGGGCCACGGCCTGGGCCTGGCCATCGTCCTCGTCTGGGGGCTGGCCGCCTTCGTGCTGGCCGTCCGACGCTTCCGCTGGGCCTAGGCCGCCAACCAAGCCTGTGACAAGGGCGCCGATCCCATCCAGGACTATGCTCCGGATGGGTCCGAGTCGATGATGGGGGCATGACCTCAGGCCCACCACCCGGTACGCCCCAGGCGTCAATCGAGACCGCCAGGCAGGCGTCCGAAGGTCTGCAGGATCGCTTTGCGAACACCCAGGGCCTGCTGGATGCGATCTCAGAGGCCATCTACATCCAGGATGCCGAGGGGCGTTTCCTCGAGGTGAACGAGGGCGCGGCGAGGATGTACGGATACCCCCGGGACTTCTTCCGTGGCAAATCCCCGGAGGCGCTCTCTGCCCCCGGGAGGAACGACATGGAGTCCGTGGCTGGGGCTTTCGCCAGGGCCTTGCAGGGCGTGCCGCAGCAGTTCGAATACTGGGGCCGGAAGCAGGATGGCACGGTCTTCCCGAAGGACGTGCGACTCTACCCCGGCCTGCATCTCGGCCAGCCCGTGGTCATCGCGGTCGCCCAGGACATCTCGGCCCGCAAGCAGGCCGACCTCACCCAGAAGGCCACCTACCGCATCGCCGAAGCGGCCCTCGAAGCCAGTCAGACCGGGGACCTGTTCCCCCGGGTCCACGCCATCGTCCGCGACCTCATGCCCGCGGAGAACCTCTACTTCGCTCTCTGGGATCCAGTGTCCGAGCTGGTGTCCTTCCCCTATTGGGTCGATCAGTCCGATCCTGCGCCACCCACCCATCGCCTTGGCCGGGGTCTCACCGCCTATGTCCTCCGCCGGGGCCAGCCCCTGCTCGTGGACCAGGAGGCCCTGACCACGCTCGAGGCCGCAGGGGAAGTGGAACCTCTCGGGACGCTGTCGCTGGACTGGCTGGGAGTCCCCCTCCGTGGCAAGGCTGGTGTGTTCGGCGCCCTGGTGGTCCAGAGCTACGCGGGGGGACATCGCTACAATCCCGCCGACCTCGACCTCCTGACGTTCGTCTCGGCTCAAGTGGCCCTGGCCGTCGAGCGCTCCCGGGCCCAATCTGAGCAGCGGATCCTCACCACCGCCATCGATTGCGCTGCGGACTCGGCCTTCGGCATCACCCCCGAGGGACGCATCGCCTTCGCGAACCGGGCTGCCTGCTCAGCCATGGGATACACCCGGGAGGAGCTCCTGCAGCTTCACATCTGGGACATCGCGCCTGGAGTCAAGCCCGAGGAGTGGACCGATCGCTGGGTTGAGGTCAAGGACCCTGGCTTCATTCGGATGGAAACCTGGCACCGACGCCGGGATGGTTCCGTGTTCCCGGTCGAGATCAGCAGCAGCTTCCTGGCCGCTGAAGGGCGGGAGCTGATCTTCACCCACGCCCGCGACATCAGTGCCAGACGGGCTGCCGAAGCGGCGCTGCGGGCCAGCGAGGACAAGTTCTCCAAGACCTTCCTGGCCAGCCCGGACGCCATCAACATCAATCGGCTGGACGGCACCTACCTGGACGCCAATCCGGCCTTCACCCGCATGAGCGGCTGGACCCCCGAGGAATACCTTGGCCGGACGACCCTCGACCTGGGCCTATGGGCCGACCCGGGGGACCGGGAGCGGATGCGGCGCCTGCTCCAGGCGGACGGGCACTTCAGCGACCTCGAGGCGCCCTTCCGCATGAAGGATGGGACCATCCGGACCGGGCTGGTCTCCGGGACCTTCATCCAGGTGGGCGGGGAGACCTGCCTGCTCAGCATCACCCGTGACATCACAGACCGGAAGGAAGCCGAAGCCGCCATCCGGTACAACGAGGACAAGTTCACTCGGGTCTTCCATGCCAGTCCGGACGCCATCAACCTCACGCGCCTGAGCGATGGCACCTACTTCGAGGTCAGCGAGGGCTTCGAGAAGGTCAGTGGCTGGACCCGCGAGGAGGCCATCGGCCGCACCGCCCTGGAGCTGAACATCTGGGTGGATCCGAAGGACCGCGAGCGGGCCGTGGAACTCATCCGCAAGCGCGGCGAATACACTGGGCTGGAGATCGCCTTCCGCCGGAAGGATGGCCGCATCATCACCGGCCAGATGTCCGGGAGGGTCATGGAGGTGGGGGGCGTCCCCTGCCTGCTGTCCGTCACCCGCGACATCACGGACTGGAAGCTCGCCGAGTCGGCGCTGCGGGCGGCGGAGCAGCGGCTGCGGACCGTGCTGGCCAATTCGGAGGCGGTGATCTACCAGCTGGACCCTCAGGGCCGCTTCATGCTCTCCGAGGGCCTGGGGTTGTCCCACCTGGGTCTCGTCCCCGGCCAGGTGGTGGGCATGAGCGCCCTCGACCTCTACCAGGATGATGTCAAAACGCTGGACCAGATCCGGGCGGCCCTGGGCGGGCAAGCCTCCCGGCAGATCACCCCGGCGGGGGGCCGCAATTTCGACAATTTCCTGACCCCGGTCTTCAACGAGCAGGGGGTCGTGGAGAGCATCATCGGGATCGCCACGGACGTCACGGAACGCCAGCTGGTGGAGGAGGCCCTTCGGGCGGAGCGCGGCCTCTTCGTGGGTGGACCGGTGATGGTGATCCGCTGGGGTTCCGCCGCCCCATGGCCCGTGGACTACATCAGCCCCAACGTCGAGAAGCTCCTGGGCTACCCGCCGGAGGAGTTCATCTCCGGACGGATCATGTTCGACGATCTGGTCCACCCCGAGGACCGGGACCGGGTCCACCGGGAATCCGAAAGCCTCCGGCGGAAGGGGGTCAGCCATTTCGAGCAGCGGTATCGGCTCCGGAACGCCGCCGGGGAATACCGTTGGTTCCAGGATTTCACCGCCCAGGCCAGCCCCGAAGCCAATGCTTCCTACTACCTCGGCTACATGCTGGACATCACCGAACGCCTCCAGGTGGAAGAGGCCCTCCGGCAGTCCCAGAAACTGGAGAGCCTGGGCATCCTCGCCGGCGGCATCGCCCACGACTTCAACAACCTGCTCACGGTGGTCCTGGGCAATCTGAATCTGGCCCAGATGCACCTGCCGGAGAACGCCACCGCCCAGCCCTACCTGGCCCGGATGGAGGCGACGGTGCTGCGCGCCACGGAGCTGACCAAGCAGATGCTGGCCTATTCCGGGCGCGGCCACTTCCTGGTGAAACCCCAGGATCTCAACGCGGTCGTGCAGGAGGTCACGCATCTCCTGGAAGTGTCCATCCCCAAGAAGATCCGGTTGCGGTTCGACCTGGAGCCCGGGCTGCACGCCATTCTCGCGGATGCAGCCCAGATCCAGCAGGTGGTCATGAACCTCGTGACCAACGCCGCCGATGCCATCGGGGACCGGGAAGGCGCCATCCATCTCACGACCTCCTCGGCCCTCCTTGATGAGCAGGACCTGCAATCCGCCTACACCATCGAATCCCTTGCCCCGGGCCGCTATGTGCTGCTCGAGGTCGCGGACACCGGGATCGGCATGGCGCCAGACGTGTTGGCGCGGATCTTCGATCCCTTCTTCACCACCAAGGCCTCGGGCCGGGGGCTCGGCCTCTCCGCCATACTCGGCATCCTGCGCGGCCATGGGGCTGGACTGAGGATCCACAGCGAAGTCGGGCGTGGCAGCTCGTTCCGCCTGTGCTTCCCGGCCTCGGGCGAGGCCGCAGCTGGAGCCGATCCCATCCCCGGAATGGCCATCGCCTCCCGACTCCGCGGGCGGATCCTCCTGGTGGATGACGAAGACCTCATCCTCCAGACCATTGGCGCGGCCTTGCAGGCCATCGGCCTGGAGGTCACCACGGCCCGGGACGGGGTGGAGGCTCTGGAGCGGTTCCAGAGCGCCGAGCCGAAACCCGACCTGGTCCTCATGGACCTCACCATGCCCCGCATGGATGGCCGGGAGGCCTTCAGCGCCATGCACGCCCTGGACCCCTCGGTGCCCGTCGTGCTGAGCAGCGGCTACACGGAAGGGGATTCCCTGCAGACCCTCGCCGGGCAGGGACCCGCCGGATTCATGCAGAAGCCCTACCAGATCAAGGAACTCCGCCTGCTGCTGCAGCAGGTGCTGGGGGGCAGAGGAGCCGGGCTACACTGAAGGCTGGAGAGCCTCATGCAGTCCACCAAACGCGCCCGGATGGCCATCTTTCTCACGGTCTTCGTCGACCTTCTGGGCTTCGGCATCGTCATCCCCATCCTCCCGCTCTACGCCCAGGCCATCGCCGACCATCCCAGCCCCTGGATGGCCAGCATCAACCAATTCCTGGGATTGGGCGGCACCGGCACCACCCCCGGGGCCTTCTGGGCCGGCGTGGGCTTCCTCAGCTTCAGCCTGATGCAGTTCATCGCCTCGCCGATCCTGGGCCGCACCTCGGACAAAGTGGGGCGCAAGCCGGTGCTGTGGATCAGCCTCGTCGGCTCGGCCCTGGGCTACCTCATGCTCGCCCTCACCAGCCGCTTCGAGTGGATGCTGGCCGCGCGGATCCTCGATGGCATCACCGGGGGCAACATCTCCGTGGCCCAGGCGGCCATGGCCGACAGTTCCGAACCCGAGGAACGCTCCAAGGTCATGGGCATGATCGGCGCCGCCTTCGGCCTGGGCTTCGTGCTCGGCCCCGCCCTGGCGGGCGTCCTGAGCGGCAGCCATGTCGGCGTGCAGCTCCTGCAGGCCCGCGGCTGGCACCTGCCCTTCTTCGTGGCAGCGGGACTCTCGCTCACCGCCTCCCTGATGGTGCTGTTCTGGCTGCCCGAGACCCTCACGCCCGAGGTCCGGGCCCGGGCCCGCTCCCACGAGAGCCGCGGCCACGCCCTCGTCAAAGCCATGAAGATCCCCGGCATGGCGCAGCTGCTCATGGTCTCCCTGCTGGCCATGGCGGGCTTCGCCATGATGGAGGGCACCTTCGCGCTGCTGGTCCACCAGCGCTTCGACTTCCACCAGCGGGAAGTCGGATTCCTCTTCGCAGGCATCGGGATCCTGATGGTGATCTACCAGGGGGGCCTGGTGCGCCTGGTGGCCAAGCGCATTCCCGAGCGTCTGGCCCTCATCATCGGCCTGCTGCTCATGGGCCTCGCCCTGCCCCTGATGCCCCTGGCCCCCTGGATGTGGCCCTTCGTGCTGCTCTTCATCCCCCTTTCCTGGGGCAGCGGCATGGGCAACACGGCGGGCTCGGCCCTGGCCAGCCAACTGACCCCCCCCGAGGACCAGGGGGCGCTCTTCGGCGTGCTGAACGCCATGAGCGGCGTCGGCCGCATCGTTGGCCCCGCCGTGGGCACCTTCGTCTTCGCCCGTTGGGGCGGGCGGTCCACCTACGCCGTGGCGGGTCTCACCCTGGGTGCGGCCCTGCTGCTGGCCCTCACACTCAAGCCCAAGGAAGTCCGATGATCCACCTCGATGGCCATTCTCTGACCGCGCCCCTGCTGGCGCGCATCGCTGCCGGCGAGGGCGTCACCCTCGACGAGGGTGCCCTCGCCCTCGTGGCCGAGAACCGCGCGGTGGTGGACCGCATCGTGGCCGAGGGCCGCACGGTCTACGGCATCAACACGGGCTTCGGCCAGTTCGCCACCGTGGTCATCGCGCCCGACCAGCTGCAGCAGCTCCAGCTCAACCTCATCCGGAGCCACGCCGCCGGCGTGGGCGAGCCGCTGCCCAAGGACCAGACCCGGGCCCTCATGGCCGCCCGCATCAACTGCCTGCTGAAGGCCCACAGCGGCATCCGCCCTGAGCCCATCCGCCTCCTGGCCGACTGCCTCAACCGCGACATCGTGCCCGTGGTGCCCAGCCAGGGCAGCGTGGGCGCCAGCGGCGACCTGGCCCCCCTGGCCCACATGGCCCTCATGCTCGTGGGCGAGGGCCTGGCCTGGTCCGGCGGCGAGCACATCCCCGGCGGCGAGGCCCTGTCAAAGGCCGGACTCCGTCCCGTGACGCTGCAGGCCAAGGAGGGCCTGGCCCTCATCAACGGCACGCAGCTCATCACCTCGCTGGGCAACCTGGCCGTGGAGAAGTTCACGCGCCTGGCTGGACTGGCGGATGAGATAGCGGCCCTCAGCCTGGAGGCCCTGCGCGGCACCCGGGCCGCCTTCGACCCCCGCATCCATGCCGCGCGTCCCCATCCCGGGCAGATCGCCGTGGCCAAGAACATGCGCGACATCCTGGGCGCCACCAGCGCCATCGCCGACAGCCACCAGGATTGCCACCGCGTCCAGGATGCCTACAGCCTGCGCTGCATTCCCCAGGTGCATGGCGTCACCCGGGACGCCCTCCAGTTCGCGGGCTCCATCCTCGAGCGGGAGCTGAACAGCGCCACCGACAACCCCATGATCTTCACGGACACCCAGGAATCCCGGTCCGGCGGCAACTTCCATGGCCAGTACCCGGCCTTCGCCTGCGATGTGCTCGCCATCGCCGCCGCGGATCTGGCCAGCATCTCCGAACGCCGCCAGGAGCGCCTGGTGAACCCGGCCTATTCGGACCTTCCGGCATTCCTCACCCAGAACGGCGGGCTCGAATCCGGCTTCATGATGGCCCATGTGACCTCCGCCGCCCTGGTCAGCGAGATGAAAGGCCTGGCCCATCCTGCCTGCGTGGACACCATCCCCACCAGCGCCGGAAAGGAGGATCACGTGAGCATGGGCCCCATCGCCGCCCGAAAACTGCTGCGGGCTGTGGACGCCCTGGAGCAGGTGCTGGCCATCGAGGCCCGCATGGCCCTGGAAGGCCTCCGCATCCTGGACCTGGCTCCCGCCAAGGGCCTGCAACCCCTGATGGATCGCCTATCGAAGGCTTGCGCCCCCTGGGCTGACCGCGTCATGTTTGAGGAGATACGACGCACCCTGGATGCCCTGCACGCCTACGAGGTAGTCCAACCATGACCCCAGCCACCCCCTGGCGGACCGCCTGTGAACAAGCGCTGCGGCGCGTCTCGGATGCTGACGCGATCCGGTTCTGGGGCATCGGCCATGAGGTGGACGGCACCTACCAGCCCATCTTCAACTACCGTTTCGAGCACACCTACGCGGCCGTGCTGCTGGCGCGCTGGCTGGCCCCCGCCACCGGGGCCGACGCCGAGGTGGTCGAATGCGCGGCCTGGCTGCACGACGTGGCCAAGCGCCTGAAGGACCCGCACGCGAAGGACTCGCACGCCCAGGATGCCTCGGCGAAGGTGGAGGAGATCCTGGCAGGAACCGACTTTCCCGCAGGGAAGATCCCGGCGGTGCGCCACGCCATCGAGCACCACGTCGGCCTCAAGCTCACGAAGCGGCTGGAACCCCTTGAGACCGCCTGCCTCTGGGACTGCGACAAGCTGAGCAAGATCGGCGCGGCCAGCCTCATTCACTTCGGCTGCATCAGCGGCGCCTTCCAGCCCATCACCACGGCAGAGATCCTCCGGCGCGGCACCGCCTGGCTGGACCTGGCCCGGGGCATCACCGCCAGCTTCAACACGGAACCGGCCCGCGAGGAGGGCCGGCGACGCCTCGCCTTCCTTGAAGCCCACTACGCCCAGCTCCGGCGCGAGTGGTCCGACCCAGCGGAGATGACGCCCCCATGAGCGACTTCCTGCAGCTCGCCCAGAGTCTGGCCGTGGCCCTCAAGGCGCTGCAGATGTATACGGCTGCCCATCCCCGCGCCCAGGAAGGGCTTGCGGCCGCCCACGCGGTCCTGGACCGGTGGCTGCTCCACCAGGACCGGCTGCAGTTCGTGGTCACGGGCACCAAGGCCTTCGTGGATGGCCAGGTGCAGGACACCCGCAGCCCCCATGTCGCCGCCCTCGTGCGACTGGTCTCGGAGCGGGGCATCAGCGGCTTCGTCCTCGAACGGGGCGTCCGGCCCGACGAGCTCCTCGTCTTCCTGGAGGGCCTGGGCACCAAGCCCGCCAAGCTGGAGGAACAGGGCGGTTTCGAGGCCCTGCTCCGATCCTCGGGCGTCGTCAACATCAAGCTCTCCCAGACCCGGTATCAGGAGATCTCGGAAGGAGAAGCCTTCGGCGCGGAGAAGGCGCCTGCCCTCTCGCCTGCGCCGCCTGCCCAGCCATCCCCCTCGCCGGAAAACCTGGTGAAGTTCATCCGGGAGGCGCTGCTGGCTTCCATCGCCAAGGGGGCCACCTCCACCAGCGGCTCGACCCAGCGGGCGGCTGGGGGCGCACCTCTCGGCACGGCCATGGGCGGAACCAGCAGCGGCACCCTCGGCGGGGACGCCGGGTCCACGGGAGGCCTTTTCGAGGATGGCGGCTCCGATGCCCTGTCCGGGTTCGGCCCCTCGGACCTGAGCGGCCTCGGTCCTCTGGGGCGGGAACTCGGCCTCGGCGAGGGCATGCCGACCCCCAGCCAGCTCGGCACCCTGCGCCAGGTGCTGATGGGGCTCAGCCCGGAGGCCCAGCTGAACCTCCTCGCCGGGCTGGGCAGCCTTCCCGAACATCCCGCGGGCCTAGCCCTGGGCGTGAAGGCCCTGGCAGGCGAGGTCCTCGCCGTGGCCACCAGCACCGTCCTGGCCCAGGGAGCCACCTGGGCCCAGCTGCGGGGTCCCCTCCAGGACATCCTCCGACCCATCGCCGACCGGGATCGGCTGGTCCGCACCCTGTCCTCGCACCTGCGCATGGCCGGGCAGGAGGCCTCCCAGGCCGAAGCCATCCTCCGCCACCTGGAGTGGGAGGCCCTCAGCCTGGAGGCCAAGCTGCTCAAGGTGCTCGAGCAGGGCCACCTGTTCGAGCTGAGCCTGGAGGAGCGCCTGGCTCTCCTGCGGGAGCTGCTGGACCTGCGTCGCTTCGACGACTTCATCCACATCCAGGAAGTGCTCCTGGAAACGCTCCGCAGCGACCGGCCGGAGCTGCGCCTCAAGGCCATCCAGACCCTCAATGGCGTGGCCCGCTGGGCTCATGATCCGGGGCTGCCGCCGGAGGGCGAAGGGCCGCTCGCAGAAGGCCTGAGGGCCCACTTCGCCTGGGAGCCTGAGCCGCCGATCCACCGCTGGGCCACCGAGGCCCTGGAATCCCTGCTCGCGGCCCTGGTCCTGCGCGGGGAGCTCGGTCCGGTGCTGTCTGACATTCATGAGCTCGAAGGGCTCTGCGCCTTCCTCGAGGAGCAGCATCCCTGGCGCAACGATGCCCTCGCCCGCCTCCAGGCCTCCCTCCAGCGCCCCCTTCTGCTCGATGCAGCCATCGCCCGCGCCTTCGCCCTGGAACGGGATCAGATGCTCCTGGAAGTGCATCCCTACTTTGAATTCATCGGCGACCCCATGGCCCGGCACCTGGTGGCCCGCCTCGGCGAAGAGAATGACCGCACCCGGCGGGGCCGCCTGGTCGAGTCGGTGCGGAGCCTGGGCCCCACGGCCTTGCCGGCCCTGATGCACGCCCTGACGGCACCGGCCTGGTTCCTGGTGCGGAACGCGCTCATGCTCCTCTCAGATCTCGGGGATGCCGGGTGCGTCCCCGCCATCCTCCCGCTGCTCCGCCACCCGGAGCCCAGGGTTCGCCGCACCGCGGTGCGCGCCCTGTGGAAGCTGGGCGGCCCCGTGGCCGAGCCACACCTGATCGCCCAGATGAAAGACACCGACCTGGAGACCATGCAGGAGATCCTCTTTGCCCTGGGACAGCTGAGGTCGGAGAGCAGCCTGCCGCAGGTCACGGAGCTGGCCCAGGACAAACGCGTCGTGGAGAAGCTGCGCATCCAGGCCCTGGACACCCTCGGCCACATCGCTTCCGCGAAATCCCTCCCGGTGCTCCTGGAGTGTCTGCGCCGCAAGGGCTTCTTCGGCGGAGGGGAAGCCCAGCCCATCCGGCTCGCAGCGGCGAAGGCCCTGGCCGCCCTGGGCACGCCGGAGGCCCTGGCCGCGCTGCGGAAGGCCGTAGAAGGTGAGCCGAAGGGCGAGGAGCGCGAGGTGATGCGCCGCGTGCTGGACCGCCCGGTGCAGCCATGACGGAGGCGCAGGCCCATCCCGATCCGCGCCAGCTGCTGGAGGCCTTCGAGGCCTTCACGGCGGCCTCCGAACACCTCCAGACCCGGTACGAAGCCCTCCAGTCCCAGCTGGGACAGCTCCAGGGCGAGCTGCAGACCGTCATCGAGGCGGTCCCCTTCGCCATCTGGGTGCTGGCGGAGGACGGTTCTCTGCGGTTCACCAACCGGCCCCAGGGCCTGGAGGGCCGCTTCCTGCAGGGACCGGCTCCCTGGGAGCCTGGCAGCCCGGGTGGCCAGCGCCGGGTCCAGACCGCGGAAGGCCGCGAGCTGATCTTCGAGGAGGAGCGGCGCTCCGCCCCCCATGGCGGCACCATCGTCACGCTGCGGGACGTCACCGAGGCCGTGCTGCGCGCCCAGCAGGCCACCCGTGAGGATCGCCTGGCCGCCATGGGCCGCATGGCCGCGGAACTGGCGCACGAGATCCGGAACCCCCTGGGCAGCCTGGCCCTGTTCTCCGGGATGCTCGTGGAGGACCTCGCCGAGCAGTCCGGCCCCCTCGAACTCGCCAAGAAGATGCAGGAGGGCGTGGGCCGCCTGAACAGCGTGGTCGGCAACACCCTGGCCTTCACCCGGGACCTGCACCCCAAGCAGGGCGCCCTGTCCCTGCGGAGCTTCTGGGAAGAGACCCTGCGCAGCTCGACACTGGCCGAGGCCGTGCCCTGGGAGAACCAGATCCCCGAGCAGGCCACCTGGGCCGGCGATCCCGGCCTCCTGCGCCAGGTCGCCCAGAACCTGCTGCAGAACGCCATCCGCGCGCTCGAAGATGCGGAAGCCCCGCGCATCATCCTGGCGGCCGTCGAGGAGCGGCTGGAGGGCCGGGCCTGCTGGCACCTCACGCTCACGGACAATGGCTGCGGCATCCCGGAAGAGGCCCTGGCGAAGGTGTTCGATCCCTTCTTCAGCACCTTCGGGGGCGGCACTGGACTGGGCCTCGCCGTATGCCATCGCATCATCGTGGCCCACGGCGGCCTCCTCTTCATCGAGAGCCAGAGGGGTCGCGGAACCACGGTGCACCTGCGGCTGGCAGCAGCCTCCCCCGCGTGACGCCGACCGGTGACCATGCGACCATCGAGCCCTCGCGGAGCCTCCATGTCCTTCATCCATCTCCACCCCGGCAACCAGGCGCCCGAGATCGTCAACGCGATCATCGAGATTCCCACGGGCTCGCGCATCAAATACGAAATCGACCACCACACGGGCCTGGTGCACGTGGACCGCGTGCTCTTCTCACCCTTCCACTACCCGGCGGAATACGGTTTCATTCCCGGCACCCTGGCCGATGATGGCGATCCGGCAGACATCCTCGTGCTCATCAACGGCTCGACCTACCCCGGCGTGGTGATCCGCGCCCGGCCCATCGGCCTGCTGCGCATGACCGACGACAAGGGGCATGACGCGAAGATCCTAGCCGTGGCCACGGACGATCCCACCTACGCCCACGTGACTTCCCGCAGCGATTTGCCCCCGCACTTCCTGCTGGAGGTGGAGCATTTCTTCCTCACCTACAAGGATCTTGAGCGCAAGAGCGTGGCCAGCGATGGCTGGGGCGGCAAGGACGAGGCCCACGCCTTCGTGCGGGCCTCCATCGAGAACTTCAACCAGCAGCAGCAGAAGTAGGGCCGCATGGAAGAGGCGACTCCCGGGCTCGTCTGCTTCGACCTGGATGGGACCCTCGTGGATCCCCTGCTCGGCGTGCAGAACTGCCTGACAAAGACCTGCGAGGCCTTCGGCCTGCCGCTGCCGGACGAGGCCACCATCCGGAGCTGGATCGGCTTCGGCATGCGGGAATCCTTGGCATCCCTCAAAGGCCTGGAGGATTCCGAGCGCCTGGAGGCGGCCCTGGACTTCTACTGGGAGCGCTACCGGCAGGACGGGGTCTTCGAGCATGAGCTCTACCCCGGCGTCTTCCACCTGCTGCACCGCCTGAAGCGCCAGGGGCATCGCATCTACGTCGTGTCGGCCAAGCCCAGCCTCTTCGCCCGCCGCATCGCCTACCAGTTCGACCTGAACCTGATCTTCGACGACATCTTCGGCAGCACCTTGAAAGGGCGCTGGCAGCCCAAGACCGAGGTGCTGCGGGGGCTCGCCGAGCGCGGCACCATCTGGCCCGGCGGCGTCTTCATCGGCGACCGGGGGGTGGACATGGAGGCCGCCTTGGATCATGGCCTGGAGGCCATCGGCGTGGGCTGGGGCTATGGCAGCCATGAAGAACTGGCCACGGCCGGGGCAGCCAGGATCTTCGACACGGTCGCTGACCTCGACGCCTGGCTCAGGATCCGTTTCCCGCAGCCCGAGCGCTTCGACGCCTTCAGCCGTTCGGAGTAGACCAGCGGGTGCCTGCGGGAACCTGTACCTTGAAGGTACCGGGCGCCAAGGTGGCCGGCGACTTCGGTTGGATCAGTTCCAGGGTCTGGCGCGCCCCGGAGGGATCGGTCCAGACCAGGGAGTGCAGGAGGCCCTTGCGCCCCGTGACCGTCAGTTCGGGCAGCCCGGGCTCCCGGGGGGACAGCTTCACGGTCTCGCCGCTGAGGGATTCCGCTTTGTACAGGCGGTCGAGGCGTGCCGGATCCAGGAGGATGCCCAGCAGGGGGAAGTCCCGCACCGCCCGGGCCAATTCCACCCGCTGGGCGGTCCGCGTATCCGGATCGTACTGGACCAGGTGGCGCCCATCGCAGGTGACCGCGAGCCCCCCCTCGTAGGTCACGCGCAACCGCCCGCCCCGGGCCAGGGCCAGACGTCCCTGGCGGGTCAGCTTGCCGAACACCAGGCTGTCGCTCTCCTGCCGGAAGCGGCTCTCCAGGGAGGGCATCTGGCTGAAAGCGGTCCACCAGCCAGGCAACGAGGCAAAACACGGGGACACCGCCAGCCAGATCAGAATGGGGAGCCGCACTTCAGCTCCGCTTCATCTCGACAGTGAGCTTGGCCGTGCTGCCCTTGCCGGGCGCCGGACGGCGGATCTGCCCTTCCACCAGGACCTGGCCCTGATGCCGGAGTTGGACCACGACCTCGATCTCGTGCCCGTCCACTTCCGTGGGCACATCCAGACGCAGGACCGAGGGTGCGCCGGAGCGCCCCACCAGGGTCAGCTCGCCCATGAGGGAGTTGATCGCATCCTTGTGGTCCAGCGCCTTGGGCTTGGGAAGCCGTTTGGGCTCCACCTTCAGGGCAGCCAGCGCGGCCAGCGGATCCATCTTGACGCCGGTCTTGGCGGGGCGGGAAACGGCCTGGGCCTCGGCTGGAGCCGCCGGCTCAGGGGCTTCCACCACCTCATGGACCACCTCGACGGGAGGCGGAACCGGCTCAGCCGACGCCACGGGCTCCGGCTCCGGGACGGGCGGCGCTTCAACGTCCGGCTGGGCTGTAGGCGGCAGGCTCGCCTCATCGTCCATCAGGAAGGCGATGTCATCCGCGACCGTCCCCGGGTGCTCCGGAAGCACCGGCGCCTCGATGAAGAACCCGCTGTCATCGTCTTCATCTGGCAGAGGCTCGGAGCCGGCCGGCGACCCGGCTGGAACCGAATCCTCCAGGTCCAGCAGGTCGGTGACGGAAGGAAGGTCCGACAAGGTGAGGGCCTCGATGTCCGGCCGGGCCAGCTTCACCTCCACCGGCGGGGGGGGCGGGGCAACCGGAGCGGCCACTTGGGATTCGCCCAGGACATGCGCCTTGATGTGGGAGAGGGAGAGCTTGGTGATCCCGCGCAGGGTCTCGAAGACGCCCGTCCCATCGGAGGCCACGGACTGGAAGCTGGGCACGCCCTTCGGGTTGAAGACCGCCTCAAGCTCGTCCACCGGAACCACGTTCCGGAGGTCACGCTTGTTCCACTGGTAGACCATGGGGATGTCCCCGAGGACCAGGCCCAGCTCGCGGAGGTTCTCCTCCAGGTTGAGGTAGCTCTCCTTGCAGGCGTCCAGCATGGGGGTCTGGCTGTCCACCACGAAGACGATGCCATCTACACCCTTCAGCACCAGCTTGCGGGTGCTGTTGTAGAACACCTGCCCGGGCACTGTGTAGAGCTGGAGCTTGGTCTTGAAACCGCCCACCATGCCCACGTCCATGGGCAAAAGGTCGAAGAACAGGGTGCGGTCCGTCTCGGTGTTCAGGCTCACCATCTCGCCCCGGGCCTTCTGGCTCGTCTTGCCGTAGATGGTGTTGAGGTTCGTCGTCTTTCCGCACAGACCGGGCCCGTAGTAGACGATTTTCGCCGTCATCTGCCGGGTGGCGTGGTTGAAGAACACCATTCCAAGACCTCGTGGGATGCCCGAAGTCTAGCTTGGAAAGGGACCTGGGCTCAATGCAAATGCAGGAAATACCTAGGAGATCCCCTTCAGGAGGGTCAGCACCTGCCGATCGTGGTCCTTGGTCCGGGTGTCGGTGATCACCTTGCGGACGATGCCCTGCCGGTCGATGAGGAAGGTCACGCGCTTGGCGAACCCGAGCAGGGGCATCTTGACACCGTAGGCCCCGATGATGCGCTTGTCGGGATCCGCCAGGAGGCTGAAGGGCAGGTGGAATTTCTCTGCGAAAGCCTTGTGGCTCTGCGCATCGTCCGCGCTCACGCCCAGAATGACCGCGCCGCTGGCCTGGATCTCCGCGAACCCATCCCGGAGGCTGCAGGCCTGCGCCGTGCAACCTGGGGTGTCGTCTTTGGGGTAGAAATACAGGACGATGGCGGCCTTGCCCTGGAAATCAGCCAGGCGCACCAGCGCACCATGCTGGTCCCTGGCTTCGAAGGCCGGGGCCTTCGCCCCCTCCTTCAAGTCCGCCGCCGCAGCCATGCCCAGCATCGCAAAGATTCCCATCCCTACCCCCCACGACCGTTTCATGAGCCGCTCCAGAAAGTGAGAGGAGTGTGGCACCATCGGCACCTCTGCTGGAGTCGAAGACTTGGACAAGCCGGTTCGCATCGCCCTGATCCCCGGCGACGGGGTTGGCTCGGAGGTCATGGCCGAGGCCCTGCCCTGCCTCGATTGGGCCAGGGACCGGGGTCGCCGGATTGAGACCGAAAGGTTCCCCTTCGGGGCCGATCACTGCCTGGCGACCGGAGAGACCCTGCCGGATGCGGCCTTCCTGGACCTCCGTGACGGGTTCGACGCCATCCTCTTCGGGGCGGTGGGCGACCCGCGCCTGCCGGACGGCCGCCACGCCGAGGCGATTCTCCTCCGGCTCCGGCAGGATCTGGCGCTGACGGTGAACTTCCGGCCCTGCCGAAGTTGGGGTCCGGGCGCGCGCCTGGGCCTGGACCTGGAAGTCTTCCGGGAGAACACCGAAGGCCCCTACTGTCTGCAGGGTTCCACCGAACCGGGCCGAGCGGTGGACCTCGCTGTCCACACTGAACCCGCCGTGCGGCGTTTGCTGCAGGCGGCCTTCCAGCGGGCGGGGCAGAGGAACCGGCCACTCACCTTGGCCCACAAGGCCAACGTGCTGAAGCACGGCCATGGCCTGTGGATGAGGGTGTTCGAGGACCTGCGGTCTGATCATCCCGGAGTATCTGCCCGGGGCATGCACGCCGACGCGCTGCTCTGCGCCCTGGTCCAGGATCCGGCGCCCTTCGGCATCATCGCGGCTGACAACTACCTGGGCGACCTCATCAGCGATCTCTGCGCGGCCTTCATCGGCGGCATGGGCGTGGCCCCATCCCTCAGCTGGGCCCCCCATCGCCCCTTCCGCTGCTCGGTCCTGGCCGAGCCAGTGCACGGCTCCGCGCCGGACATCGCCGGGAAGGGCCTGGCCAACCCCGTGGGCATGGTCCTCAGCACAGCCCTGCTGTTCCGGCACCTGGGGTGGGAGCCCGAGGCCTCGGCCCTCGAAACGGCCGTGTCGAGAGCCCTGGCCTCCGGTGCAAAAACCCCCGACCTGGGAGGCACCCTCAGCACCCAGGCCATGGGCCTCGCCATCCGGGACCATTTGCCCCATTAGTCGCACCCGGACGGGGCGCTCGGCCAAAAGCAAGAGGGTGAACGCCGCGAGCGGAGGTGGTGGAACAGCCGAAGCGCGCAGAAAGATAGTCGGCCTTTCCCGAATTTCTTCAGTTCCTCCGCTGACGAAAGGCTCTTTCCCCGGCTGGTCTCGGGAAGCGCGGCGTCAGCAGCTGCGCATGACACCCACAAGCACGCCCTGGATGTCGATGAGCTGGGGTGGGTAGCAGCGGGGCTGCAACGCGGGATTGTGGGGGATGAGCCACACGCCCTTGGCGTCCCGGCGGAACTCCTTGAGGGTGACCTCCTCCCGGTCGATGAGGGCCACCACGCGATCGCCGTTCCGGTACTCGCCTTTGCGCTGCAGGACCACCAGATCGCCATCCAGGATGGCGTCCTCGACCATGGAATCACCCCGCACGCGGAGCACGAAGAGTTCGTCGCGCTGCCGGTGGATGCTGTTGGGCACCTCGATGGGCAGGGCCCGGCTTTCCGGCAGGATGGGCGCTCCCGCGGCGACGTCGCCACAGAAGGGGAAGATCCGCACGACGGGCGCCCCTTCCGACCGGGCATCGCCCCGCGCGCCGCGCAGGGAGGGTGTGTCCTCCTCCGTTCCCGTGGCCACGACCAGGTTGTTGCCCTTGCCATGGCTGCGGACGAGGAAGCCCTTGTCCATGAGGTGCTGGACGTGCTTGTGGATGGTGGACACGGCGCTGGACCCCACGCCCTTGGCGATTTCGGCCAGGGTGGGACTTCGCCCTTCGCTCTGCACGAAGGTGCGGATGAACTTCAGCACGGCCTGCTGGCGTTTGGTGAGATCGCTGGCTTTCATGGGCTTCAAGGTAAGAGTTGAGGCGCAGGTCGTCAATCCCTTTTTTTTCGCTTTATTTCAGACAACCGACCCAGGGCACTCCAGGACCCTTCGTGGAACCCAATTGTGACCTATGTCATACTGATCGACGGCCTTGAGGGTCAAGTATTTACGCCCTTCTCGTCCTCTTTTGGCCCCACTCGTTGCCTGTGTCTCGATGAGAAAGGAGTCTCCATGACTGCCAGCCTTGCCGCCCCCTCGACGCCCTTGGGAGCGAAAACCCGGATCAATGATTTTTCCATCCAGGTGGCCACGGTCAACGGCTCCGGTTCCCAGACGGCGAACACGGTGCTGCTGCGCGCCATCTTCCAGATGGGCGTCTTCGTCAGCGGCAAGAACCTTTTCCCCTCGAACATCGCAGGCCTGCCCACCTGGTTCACGATCCGCGCCAGCGCCAAGGGCTACGTGGCCCGCAAGGCGAGCAATGAAATGCTGATCCTCATGAACGCCGAGACGGCGAAAGAGGACATCGCCAAGGCCGATGCCGGCGCCCTGGTGATCTACGACGAGCCCCTCCAGCTGGACAAGCTGCGCGCAGACCTCTCCTACATCCCGGTGCCCTTCCAGAAGCTCGTGACCGCCTCCTGCCCTGAGCCCAAGCTGCACAAACTGGTGAAGAACATGATCTACGTCGGCGTGGCGGCGCGCCTGCTGAGCGTGGACATGGAAGAGGTCAAGAAGGCCATCACCAAGCAGCTGAAGGGCAAGGCCAAGGCCATCGAGATCAATCAGGCCGCCGCCGTCGCAGGCTACGACTGGGCCATGGAGAACCTCGAGGACCAGGACCACATCAAGGTGGTGCGCGACAACAAGACCAATGGCCTGATCATCGTGGACGGCAACGAGGCCTGCGCCCTGGGCGCCCTCTTCGCCGGCGTCACCGTGGTGGGCTGGTATCCCATCACCCCGGCCTCCAGTCTGGTCGAGACCTTTATCGAATACGCCGAGGAATACCGGAAGGACCCCGCCACCGGCAAGTCCACGGTCGCCATCGTGCAGATGGAAGACGAGCTGGCCTCGGCGGGCGTGGTGCTCGCGGCAGGCTGGGCCGGCGCCCGCTCCATGACCTCCACGGCCGGTCCCGGCGTGTCGCTCATGAGCGAGTTCATCGGCCTGGGCTACTACGTGGAGGCCCCGGGCGTCTTCTTCAACGTGGCCCGCACGGGCCCCAGCACCGGCCTGCCCACCCGCACCCAGCAGTCCGATGTGGAGCTCTGCGCCAAGTGCAGCCACGGCGACACCCAGCACATCAACCTCTACCCCGGCAACATGGAGGAGTGCTTCCAGTTCGCCTACGACGCCTTCGACCTGGCCGAGCGCTTCCAGACCCCCATCTTCGTGGTCACCGATCTGGACCTGGGCATGCAGAACTGGTCGTCGAAGCCCTTCGCCTACCCCAGCAAGCCCTACGACCGCGGCAAGGTCCTCAACCAGCAGCAGCTGGCCGAGGCCAAGGACTGGGGTCGCTACAAGGACGTGGACGGCGACGGCATCTGCTACCGCTCTCTGCCCGGCACCGCGGGTGGCAAGGGGTCCTATTTCACCCGGGGCTCGGGGCACAACGCCTACGCCCAGTATTCCGAGAAGCCCGAGGACTACGTCGAGGTGGTGGACCGCCTCCGCCGGAAATACGAAACCGCCAAGACGCACGTGCCCACGCCCGTCTTCCGCAACCTGGGCTCCGTCAAGGGTGTCCTTGCTTTCGGCTCCAGCGACCCCGCGGTCATCGAGGCCCAGGACATCCTGGCCGAGGAAGGGCTCAAGACGGACTACTTGCGCCTGCGCGCCCTGCCCTTCACCGCCGAGGTGGATGCCTTCGTGGAGGAGAAGCAGGTGGTCTACGTGGTGGAACAGAACCGCGACGGTCAGATGGCGAACCTGTTCCGCGAGACCTATCCGCAGCACGCCACCAAGTTCAAGAGCGTCCTCCACTACAACGGCCACGCCATCGACGCGAAGTGCATCGTCGACCAGATCACCGCCTTCGAGCAGAAGTAGAGGAGCCGACCATGACCACCGCCACGCCTTCCGCTCCCACCAACAAGCTCGGCTTCACCAAGCAGGACTACGTGGGTTCCAAGTCCACCCTCTGCGCCGGTTGCGGCCACGACGCCATCACGGCCCAGATCATCAACGCCGCCTTCGAGTCGAACATCGAGGGCCACCTCGTCACCAAGTACTCGGGCATTGGCTGTTCCTCCAAGACCCCGGCCTACTTCATCAACCAGGGCTGGGGCTTCAACAGCGTCCACGGGCGCATGCCCGCCATCGCCACCGGCGCCTCCCTGGCCAACCGGAAGCTCATCAACATCGGCGTCTCCGGGGACGGTGATTCCATGTCCATCGGCATGGGCCAGTTCGTCCACGCCGTGCGCCGCAACATCCCCATGATCTACATCATCGAGGACAACGGCGTCTACGGCCTCACCAAGGGCCAGTTCTCCGCCACCGCCGACAAGGGCTCCTTCCTCAAGAGCGGGGCCAAGAATGACCTGCCGCCCGTCGACCCCTGCACCCTGGCCATCGAGCTGGGCTGCGGCTTCGTGGCCCGCTGCTTCTCCGGCAACCCCAAGCAGCTGAACGCCATCCTGAAGGCCGCCTTCGCCTACGAGGGCACCGTGGTGCTGGACATCATCAGCCCCTGCGTCACATTCAACAACCACGATGCCTCCACGCGCTCCTACAAGCACGTCAAGGACCACGACTTCCCCCTCCACGACCTGGGCTTCATCCAGTACTCCGAGGTGGAGGAAGTGGACATCGCCGCCGGCGCCACCGAAGTCGTCACCTTCCCCGACGGTTCCAAGGTCGCCATCAAGGCCATCCACGAGGGCTATGACCCCACGGACCGCTTCGGCGCCATGAAGGCCATCCACGAGTCCATGGCCAAAGGCGAGTTCCTCACGGGCCTCCTCTACATCAATCCCACCCAGCCCCCCCTGCCCCAGGTACTGAACCTCGTGGACGAGCCCCTGGCCACCCTGCCCGAGGCCCTGGTGAAGCCCGGCCCGGCGGTGCTGGAGGAGATCATGCAGGCCTTGATGTAATGCCCTTGGTTCTTCGCAAGGAGCCACCCAGCCGGGCAGCCCCTTACTTGGGGGCTCCGCCATTGACCAAATCCGCCGCCACGCTAGACTGGAGCTTCGTGGGCCTGTAGCTCAGCTGGGAGAGCGCTGCGTTCGCAATGCAGAGGTCGTCAGTTCGATCCTGATCAGGTCCACCACTCAATGCTTACGGCGGTCTCCGGGCCGCCGTTCCCTTTCCGGGGACGACCTCGCCGATGCTGGGTGCAGAGAGGTCGTCATCCCGCCTATCGCAGGCTCCCCCAGAGCCTGCTCCCACTCGCCAAGCTCGCGGAGGCGGGCCCCTTGATCCTGATCAGGTCCACCACTCAGTGCTTACGGCGGTCTCCGGGCCGCCGTTCTCTTTCCTGGGACGACCTCGCCAATGCCGGGTACAGGGGCCGTCAATCCGGCTAGAACACCGCCTCCATGGGCGCGGTCTCGCCTGCCAGCAACCCCACGGCGTGGGCGGCGACCAGGGGCAGGCCCCGGTGGGCGAAGTGGACCGCGGCCTGCACCTTGTTCTGGTAGAAGGCCGCCTCCTTGCTTCCCGCCAGATGGGCCTGGACGGCCGCGGGGTCGGCCGGGTCCACGCCGCGCTCGGCCATGAGGGCCTGCGCCTTGGCCTTGGCCACCTGGGCCTGCTGCAGGAGGAGATAGCCCCCCACCACGTGGCCCAGCATATCGAGGATGGGCACGGCGTTCAGCAGGGTCAGCAGCCCGGCGTTGTCGCGGGTGGGGATCTGAGTCAGCACGGCGCCCACGGCCTTCACGGCTTCGCCCAGCTGCCGGGCCGAGGCGCCCAGCACCGGGTCTTCCACCAGGGACTGGGCGGCATCGGCGGCCAGCTTAAGCAGGGCCTTCACGGGGCGGCCTTCCTGCATCCGGAACTTCCGGCCCACCAGGTCCAGCGCCTGGATGCCGTTGGTGCCCTCGTAGATGGAGGCGATCTTGCAGTCCCGCAGGTACTGCTCCGCCGGGTAGTCCATGGTGTAGCCGTAGCCGCCGTACACCTGGAGGGCCCACTCGGTCACCCGGAAGCCCCAGTCCGAGCACCAGGCCTTGCTGATGGGGGTCAGCAGCTCCACGAGGCCCTGCCAGCGGTCCCGGTCATCGCCTTCCGACACGTGGGCCATGTCCATGCACCAGGCGGTGTAGGTCACCAGGGCGCGCATGGCTTGTACATAAGCCGACTGCAGCAGGAGGGAACGGCGCACATCGGGGTGTTCGATGATCAGGGATTGGCCGGAGGACTTGCCCGCGCTGGGACCGCGGCCCTGGAGGCGCTCCTTCGCGTAGGCCAGCGCGGACTGGTGGGCGGCGGAGGCATTGCTGAGCCCCTGGACGCCCACCTCCCAGCGGGCCGCGTTCATCATCTGGAACATGTGGGCGAGCCCCTGGTTCTCCTCGCCCAGCAGGAAGCCCTGGCTGCCGGTGGTGCTCCCGAACACCAGGCTGCAGGTGGGCGAGCCGTGGATGCCGAGCTTGTGCTCGATGCCCGCGCAGACCACGTCGTTGGCCGCGCCGAGGCTGCCATCGGCGTTCACGCGGACCTTGGGTACGACGAAGAGGCTGATGCCTTTGGGCCCGGCAGGAGCGCCAGGCGTGCGGGCCAGCACGGCGTGGATGATGTTCGAGGTCAGCTCGTGATCCCCGCTGGTGATGAAGATCTTCTCGCCGGTGATCAGGTAGGTGCCATCGGCCTGGGGCATGGCCTTGGTGTTGAGCGCGCCCAGGTCGCTGCCGGCTCCGGCCTCGGTGAGGCACATGGTGCCCGTCCACTCGCCGGCGTACATCCGCTCGCAGAAGGTGCCCTTGAGCTCGTCGTTGCCGAAGGTCTCGATGAGGTGCGCGGCGCCGCGGGTGAGCAGGGCCTTCAGGCCCAGCGCCGTGTTGGCGCCCATGAGGAACTCGCTGATCCCGGCCCCCACGGACTCCGGCAGGCCCATGCCGCCGAATTCGGGGTTCATGGTGGCGCTGATCCAGCCCCCCTCCGCCAGGTCCCGGAAGGCCCCGGCAAACCCCTCGGGCAGCTCCACCTTGCCGTGGTCGAAACGGGCGCCCACGCGGTCACCCGTCTCATTGCAGCCGGCGATGCTGCCCTTGGCCACCTTCAGGGCCTCGTCCAGCACCATGCCCAGCTGCTCCCGGTCGATCTCCCCGTAGGGCCCTGAGGCCAGCAGCGGGTCCAGATCCAGCCACTCGAAGAGGTTGAAGCGGATGTCACGATCATCGTCGAGGTACTTCATGGGACCTCCGTCTGCCTTCAGGGGTGGCGCGGCCTGGGGTCATTCTCGACCCAGGCGCAAAGTCGTGTTCGGGTTACTTCAGTTCAGGAAATTGTTCCTCGCGGAATTCCGTGGGAGAGCTGGAGGCTTCCGCGGCCCGCTTGCGCAGCTCCACCCGCCGGATCTTGCCGGAGATCGTCTTCGGCAGGTCGCCGAACTCCAGGATGCGGATGCGCTTGTAGGGTGAAAGGCGCTCGCGGATGAAGCGGAAGAGGGCCAGCGCCGTCTCGCGGTTCGGCTCCCAGCCGGCCCGCAGGATGACGTAGGCCTTGGGGACCGTGAGCTTCAGGGGATCGGGGCTGGGCACCACCGCCGCCTCGGCCACGGATTCATGCTCGATGAGGAAGGACTCCAGCTCGAAGGGGCTGATCCGGTAGTCCGAGCTCTTGAAGACATCGTCGGCCCGGCCTACGAAAAAGAGGTAGCCATCCTCGTCGCGGGTCGCCACATCGCCCGTGCGGTAGAAGCCCTCGGCCTCGGCCTTGGCCATCTTGGAGGGATCATCCTTGTAACCCGCCATGAGGCCCAGGGGCCGAGGCGCCAGCTTCAGGGAGATCTCGCCCTCCTGCGCCTCCCGGCCATCGGCATCCAGCAGCACCACCTCATAGCCGGGGAGGGAGCGCCCCATGGACCCGGCCTTCACCGGCTGGCCGGGCGGGTTGCCCACCTGGGCCGTGGTCTCGGTCTGGCCGTAGCCGTCACGGATGGTGAGCCCCCAGGCCTTCTGGACCTGGCTGATGACCTCGGGGTTCAGGGGCTCGCCGGCACCCACCAGTTCGCGCAGCTTCACGGGGTAGGCGGCGAGGTCCTCCTGGATAAACAGGCGCCACACGGTGGGTGGGGCGCAGAGGGTAGTGACGCCCTTGTCCACGATGGCCTGCAGGGTGGCGGCGGCGCTGAACCGGGCGGCCCGGTAGACGAAAATGCAGGCCCCCGCGTTCCAGGGCGCGAAGAAACTGCTCCAGGCGTGCTTCGCCCAGCCGGGCGAACTGATGTTGTAGTGGATGTCGCCTTCGCGCAGGCCCACCCAGTACATGGTGCTGAGATGCCCCACGGGGTAGGACTGGTGGGTGTGGAGCACCAGCTTGGGCTTGGCCGTGGTGCCCGAGGTGAAGTAGAGCAGCATGGGGTCGGTGGCGTGGGTCACCGCATCGGGCTCATACGAGGGACTGCCTTCGTAGAGTGAGGCCCAGCCACGCCATCCTGGAACCTCAGCGCCGACGCAGATGCGCGTGAGACCTGGATCCATGGCCTCGAACTTCCCCGTCTGGGCGGCGTCGACCACCAAGTGCCGGATGCCGCCCCGTTCGATGCGATCCAGCAGATCCGCCTGGGAGAGCAGCAGGGTCGAGGGCACCAGGATGGCCCCCAGCTTCATGCAGGCAAGCATCACCTCCCAGAGCGGTAGGACGTTGTCCAGCATGATGAGCACGCCCTCGCCCCGGCGGACGCCCAGGGCCCGCAGGGCGTTGGCGACCTGGTTGCTGCGGGCGGACAGCTCCTGGTAGCTGACCTTCGTCTCGGCGCCGCCCTCCTCCACGATCCAGAGGGCCGGCCGGGTGTTGCCCTTGGCGTAGGCATCGAAGTGATCCAGGGCCCAGTTGAAGTCGCCCAGCACGGGCCAGCGGAACTCGCGGTAGGCACCGGCGTAGTCATTCCGCCGGTCGACAAGGAAATCCCGGGCCTGGAGGAAAGCCTCGCGTGCGGTCATGACGCCCCCTGATTGATTGAGTGTTGGGGCCAATCTATAGCGCGGCCCGGGGAGCGTCCAGAACCAAACCCGATCCGCGGGTGAATCATGACTTTCGGCACGGATCAGCCCGCTCCGGGGTCGTGGTAGGGTGGTCGCAACACAGTAAACCTGCGAGGCACAAGGTGTTCAGCATCATCCCAGAGGGAGCGGCCTACCGGGAATTCGTCCTGCTCAAGGACGGGCGGGGGGTCCTGCTGCGCATCGCCTCCGCCGAGGACATCGAGCGGGTGGAGGCCTTCATCCGCGGCCTGTCCCGGGAAAGCCTGGCCATGCGGTTCATGGGCGGCGTCGCCAGCGTCTCCCGCAAGTTCGTGGAGGAGCTCTGCACGCCCAACCTCCGCCTGCAGGCCTGCCTGCTGGCCGTGGAAGGGGAGGGTGAGGACGAACAGGTGCTCGGGCTGGGCAATTACATCGGTGGCGGGGGACCCGTGGCCGAAGTGGCCTTCATGATCGGCGACGCCCACCAGGGGCGGGGCATCGGCACCCTGATCCTTGAACGCCTCGCGGGACTGGCGGCGGGGGTCGGCTACCTGGGCTTCGAGGCGGAGCACCTGACCGGCAACAAGAAGATGGGCAACGTCTTCATGGACACAGGCTTCGAGACCCGGCGGGCCCTGGAGGACGGCGTCATCCACGTGCAGTTCCCCCTGAGCGCCCCCGAGGCCCTGCGCGAGCGCACCGATCTCCGTGAGCGCGTGGCCACCGCCAACTCCCTGGTCCCGCTCCTGCGCCCGCGGGTCGTGGCCGTGGCCGGGGCCTCCCGTGATCCCGGTTCCGCCGGCAACGTCATCTTCCGGAACATCCTCCAGAGCCGGTTCCAGGGCTCGGTCTACCCCATCAATCCCAAGGCCACCTCCATCGAGGGCGTGCAGGCCTACCCGTCCCTGGCGGCCCTGCCGGAAACGCCGGACCTGGTCATCCTCGCGGTGCCGGCGACCAAGGTCTCCGCCCTGGCCAAGCGGGCTCTGGAGCGGGGCGCCCGGGGCCTCCTGGCACTCGCGGCCGGCTTCGCAGAAACGGGACCCGAAGGCACGCGGCGGCAGGAGCGTCTGCTGCGGCTCACCCGCAGCCATGGCGCGCGTCTGGTGGGGCCCAACTGCCTGGGCCTGCTGAACACGAACGAGGCGGTCCAGCTCAATGCCAGCCTGGCCTCAGCCATGCCGCCCCGGGGTCGGGTGGGGTTCTTCAGCCACTCCGCAGCCCTGGGCGTGGTCATCCTGCAGTACGCCGCCGAGCGTGGGCTGGGCTTCTCCACCTTCGTCTCTGCCGGGAACCGGGCCGATGTCTCCGGCAACGACCTGCTGCAGTACTGGGACGAGGACCCGGACACGGACCTGGCCCTGCTCTATCTGGAGACCTTCGGGAATCCCCGGCGCTTCGCGCGGCTGGCCCGGCGGATCTCGCGGAGGAAGCCCATCCTCTGCGTGAAGAGCGCCCGGAGCCACGCGGGACGGCGGGTGGCCATGGCCCACATCGCGGCGGCGCCCCGGGACGATGCGGAAGTGGAGGCCCTGTTCCACCAGGCGGGCGTGATCCGGGCCGACACCCTGGAGGACCTGTTCGACATCGCCCTGCTGCTGGCCCACCAGCCCCTGCCCCGGGGGAACCGCGTGGCCATCGTGAGCAACTCCGGCGGCGTCGCCACCATCTGCGCTGATGCCTGCGAAACGCATGGCATGGAGATCTCCGGCACCGGCGTGGTGAACCTGCACGCCATGGCCACGCCCGAGCATTACGAGCAGGCCTGCCGCGAGGCCCTGGAGCATCCCCAGGTGGATGCCCTCATCGCGTCCTTCGCCTGCCTTGGAACCTGCGATCCCACAGTGGTGGCCCGGGCCATCCGCCGGGCCGCGGTGCGGGCCGAGCAGACCACGGGCATCGCCAAGCCGACCCTGCTCTCCCTCATGGGCATGAGCGGCGCCGTGCCCGTGGGCTCGGCCGCCCTGGCCGAGAGCGGGGGCAAGCACCGCACCTTCCCCTCGTACCGCTTCCCGGAATCCGCGGCCCTGGCCCTGTCCAAGGTGGTGGAGTACGCGCGGTTCCGCCAGCTGCCGCCGGGGCGCATCCTGGGCTACGAGGACCTCAACGGCGGGGAAGCGCGGCGGCGCGTAGAGCAGCTCGTCGAGGCCCTGCCCGGTCCGGCGCCCACGCCCTTCACCGAGGTCGAGACACGGGAGGTGCTGGGGGCCTTCGGAATTCCCATCGCGGCCCCGGAGCCCTCCAACCGGAAGGGGCCCCAGGTGTCGCTGCACCTGTCGTCCGATCCCGACTTCGGCCCCATCTGGCGGTTCCACCGCCAGGGCGTGGATTCCATCCTGCGCCTCACCCCGCTCACCGACCTCGACATCGCCGAGGTCCTCGAGCGCATGCGCCTGCGTCCGGGCAGCGGGCTGGGCGAGACCCTGGGCCGCCTGACGCAGCTTGTGGAAGAGCTGCCCTGGCTCCACACCCTGGAGGCCACGGTGGCCATCCGCAGCGATGCCGAAGCCGGCGGCCCCTTGCCGCTGGCACCGGGCTTGCGCCTGACCTTCAGCCCGTCCGCTACCCGAAAACCCTGAACCCCCATACCGACCAGGCGGAGGCCTCCATGCTCGTGAAAGAAATGATGCGGAAGCCGGTGACGGTGATCGAGGTCGGAGCCACCATCGGCGAGGCGGACCAACTCCTCCAGTCCCGCGGCTTCCGGCACCTGCCCGTGGTGGATCAGGGCCGCCTCGTGGGGATCCTCACGGATCGCGACATCCGCTTCACCACCAGCAGCCTCTGTCCGACGCCGAGGAGCGGGACGGATTCCGTCACCCTCGCCATGAGCAGCCCTCCCCTGACGGCGGATCCCCTGGACCCGGTGGAGGATGCGGCCCGCATCATGCGGGAGCACAAGATCGGATGCCTGCCCGTCCTGGACGGCGGCGACCTTGTGGGCATCCTCACCGGCATGGACCTGCTCGACGCCCTGATGACCCTCACGGGTGTGACCAAGCCCTCCTCCCGGCTCGAGGTGGCCCTCATGGATCAGCCGGGCGAGCTCGCCCGACTGACGACCCTCCTCGCCAACCGCCGGGTGAACATCCACTCCATCCTCACGTATCCCACGCCCGACGCCACCGTGCGCACCGTCCTGCGGGTGGACTCGAACCAGATCCGTCCCCTGGCGGAGGAACTGCGTGGCGCTGGCTTCACGGTCCTCTGGCCCCTCCCCAAGAGCTCCCAGCTGCACCTGACGTCGAAGCCATGGCAACCCTGATCCACCGTCTGGAGTACGCCGGGTACGACTTCGGCCCGGAGCATCCCTTCACGCCCGCCCGGCTCGCCATGCTCCTGGACCTCATCCGGAGCCTGGGCCATGCGGCCCCCACCGTGGCGGCGCCAGCCGCCACGCGCGAGGACATCCTGTCGGTCCACGATGAGGCCTTCGTGGAGATGGTCGAAGCCCTCGACCGGGGCGAGGCCCGGCTCGAAGCTGGGCGCTTCGGCCTGGGCACCCAGGACAACCCCATCTTCCCCGGCATGGATCTCGCCGGCCGATGGCTGGCGGGCGGAGCCCTCCACGGAGCGCGGCTGCTGATGGAAGGGGCCGACACGCGCGTGCTCCAGCTGGGCGGGGGCTTGCACCACGCCCAGAAGGACCGGGCCGCAGGCTTCTGCCTGTACAACGACCTGGCCGTGGCCATCCGCGCCATGGTGGATCACGGCTGGCGCGTGGCCTACCTGGACATCGACCTCCACCACGGCGACGGCGTGCAGAACCTCTTCTACGACCAGGACCGGGTGCTCACCCTCAGCCTCCACGAGACCGGGCACTACCTGTACCCGGGCACCGGCCACATCCACGAACTGGGTACCGGCGCGGCGCGGGGCCTCAGCCTGAACATCCCCCTGGAGCCCTTCACGGAATCCGAGAGTTACCTGGAGGCCTTCGAGGCTGTGGTGCCCCGGGCCCTGGAGCAGTTCGCGCCCCATGTGCTGGTGGTCCAGGCCGGCGCGGACGCGCACTTCGCCGATCCCCTGGGGGACCTCGCCCTCACCACCCAGGCCTTCGAGAGCCTCTACCGCCGCATCCTCGGATTGGCCACAGAACACACCCAGGGCCGCGTGCTCTTCACCCTGGGCGGCGGCTACGAGGCCCAGGTGGTGGCCCGGGTCTGGACCATCCTCTACCTCACCCTGATGGACCTTCCCATCCCCGAGGCCCTGCCCGAAGCCTGGCTGGCGCGGTGGGAGCACCTGCTCGGCCCTGAGGTGGGCCACACCCTGCACGACCCGGTGCCCGCCTACCCCGAGTTCCCCGGCCGCGAGGAGCGCAGCCGCCGCAACCGGGATGTGGTGGACCGCCTGCTGGATTCCCTGCTCCGCTACTGGTTCTGACCGCCACGGCTCTGCGGGCCTTCCGCTATCCTCGAAGCATGATCGGACGACTGCGCGGGGAACTCATCCAGAAGCTGCCAAACCTGGCGCTCGTCGAGTGCGGAGGGGTGGGCTACGCAGCAGCCATCAGCCTCTCGACGTATGGGCTGCTGCCGGAGGTCGGCACCACGGTGGTGCTGCACACGGAGCTGCTGGTCAGGGAGAACGAGATCTCGCTGCTCGGCTTCTGCGCCCCGCAGGAGCGGGAGCTCTACCGCCTGCTGATCAAGGTGGATGGCGTGGGCCCGAAGATGGCCCTGGCGGCCCTGGGCGCGCTCTCCCTGGAGGACCTGGTGCAGGCCCTTCGCGGGCGGGACGTCAAGCTCCTGACCCGCATTCCCGGCGTGGGCAGGAAGACCGCCGAGAAGATGTGCTTCGAGCTGTCGGAGAAGATGGGCGGCCTCACAGGGCTGGACGGCCTTTCCGGCGGGACCTCAGGCGATCCGTGGGAGGAGAGCCTCCGCTCCGCCCTCACGAACCTGGGCTTCAAGGAGGATGCCGTGCTGCCCGTGGTGGCCGAGCTTCGCGCCGTGAAACCGCCCCTGGCCGAAGCCATCCGCCAGGCCCTGAAGGCCCTGCAGCGATGAGCGTCCGCATCCTCGCCACCTCGCCCCTCGTCGGGTCGGCCCTGGCCGACCTCGGCGCACGCTTCCCGCGCCTGCTCCTGGCTCCCTTCCGTTCCGCCGAATGGAATGCGGCCCTGGCCGAGACCGAGGTGCTGGTGGCGCTGGTGTCCGAGCCCATCACCCAGGCGGATCTGGATGCCGCGCCGAACCTCAAGGCCCTCGGCACCTACTCCGTGGGCGTCAATCACCTGCCGCTGAAGGCCTGCGAGGCCCGCGGCATCACGGTGGTGAACACGCCCGGGGTGCTGACCGAAGCCACCGCGGACCTTGCCCTGGCCCTCCTGCTGGCCGTGACCCGACGCGTGGCCGAGGGCGAAGCCCTGGTGCGCTCCGGCGCCTGGCAGGGCTGGGCACCGGACCAGCTCCTGGGCAGCGGTCTCGCCGGCAAGACTTGCGGCATTCTGGGCAGCGGCCCCATCGGCCTGGCCTTCGCCCGGCGCACGTGGGCACTCGGCATGGTCCCGGCCTTCTGGGACCGAAATGGCCAGGGCGGGCACGTGGACTTCGGCCCCGGCCGGGCCCGGCGCATGGACCTGTCCGACCTGTTGGCCCGCAGCGCCGTGATCTCCCTCCACTGTCCCCTCACGGAGCAGACCCGCGGCCTGCTGGACCGCGCCGCCCTGGAGCAGCTTCCGGAGGGGGCCGTGATCATCAACACTGCGCGCGGCGGCATCCTGGATGAGTCCGCCACCATCGACCTGCTGGAGTCGGGGCGGCTCGGCGGCGTGGGGCTGGATGTCTACGATGGCGAGCCCAGGATCGACCCGCGGTGGCTCCAGACACCGCGCACCGTGCTCCTGCCCCACCTTGGCTCGGCCACGGTGGAGACGCGCGCGGCGATGGCCAGCCTGCTATGCGAGGGGCTCGCGGCCGCCCTTGGGTGATACCCTGGACTCCCTCACGAGGCATCCCATGGCACGACCCTGGCTCAAGCTGCTCGACCCCGGCCTGACGGCACTCAAGACCGCCGCCGGCACCGCCTTCGAAGACCGCCTGGCCCTGGCCCGCGCCTACAATGTCCGCGCCCGCCACGAAGAGGCCCGGGAGATCCTGGATCAGCTGCTGGCCGAGGACCGCTCCCACGCCGAAGCCTGGTTCGAGCGTCTGCTCTGCTTCAGCAACCACGCGGGGGACGAGGAGGGGCAGGAGCTGCTGGGGCAGCTGGAGTCCCTCCGGGATGAACACCCGGCCGCCGGGGGACATCTCCGCAACCTGGGCTACCTGCGGCTCCTCATGCAGGATCTCGACGGCGCGGAGCTCACGCTGCAGCAGGCCCTGGCCCTGAACGGCCAGGATCCCAAGGCCCTCGAACTGGCGGGCCTCGTGCAGCTGCACCTGAACCAGCCCGCGGATGCGAAGGCCTGGCTGCTGAAGGCCCTCAGCCTCAACCCCAAGGATCCGCGCACCCTGCGCCTGCTGGCCATCGCCATGGAGCAGCTGGGGGACGCCTGCGGCGCAGAGACCCAGCTCCTGGCAGCCCTTCAGGCCGAGGAGACCTACTACTGGGGCTGGCACGCCCTGGGAGAGCTGCTCCTCAAGCGGGGCGAACTCGCGGAAGGTCTCCGCTGCGTCCAGCGGGCCCGCAGCCTCCACGTGTGCGATCCCACCAGCTACTTCATCCTCGCCGAGATCTTCAGCGAGCAGGGCCATCTGGAGCTGGCCCAGGGACAGCTTCACACGCTCATGCTGCTGGCGCCCCCAGCCCCGGTGCTGGCGGAGGCGCAGGCCCTGCTGGGCGAGCTCAAGCGGGATATGGGCGACCGGGATGGCGCGCTGTCCTACTTCAGCCTCGCCGCCGAAACCGATCCCGATGCCTCGAATCCCTGGGCGGCCCTGGGCGATATGGCCCGCGAAGAAGGCCGCTGGGACGATGCCCTGCGCTGCTATCGCGAGGCCCTGATGCGCGAGCCCGATGCCGCCGACCTCCAGGTCCAGCTCGGCTACGTCCTGGTGGAGACCCACCAGGGCACCGCCGCAGAACAGGCCTTCCTCCAGGCCCTGGAGCTGGATCCCGGTGAATACAGCGCCTACCTGGGCCTCTCCGAGGTCTACCGCTTCGCGAACCGGCGCGAAGACCAGGTGAGCATGGTCGAGCAGGCCATGACCCTGGCTCCCCAGGATGCCGATGTATGGAACGCATGGGGTGTCGCCCTTGAGGTCACCGACCGCTGGCAGGAGGCCACTGAGGCCTACGAGAAGGCCCTGAGCCTCGAACCACAGCACCGCAAGGCCGCCAACAACCTCGGATTCGTCCTGGAGAAGCGGATGAACGGCGGTGAACCCGACCTGCGGGCCCGGGCCACCGAGGCCTGGAAGCAGCGCCTCCTCATCTGCCGCGATGAGGACCAGAGCCTGAAGATGGCCACCGACCACCTCACGAACCTCGGGGTGGACGACGACACCATCCGCGAGTGGCTGCGACCGGAGTTTCTGGCGGAATCGGAGGCTTGAGCCCCGATTCACAGGAGCGTCAACCGAGCGTTTCCAGGCAGTTACATGGGGGACCAACGTCCCTGTGGAAAAGCCTGCGGATTGACCCCCTCGATGGGTGCTAAACCCTGTCTGGATACAGATTTCCCAACACAAGTAGGGTAAATCCCCATCAATGTAAATTTTTTTATATCAATCTTTAAATTGAAGACGCCAGCAGAATCTGCCGAATGCCTGAACGTCGGGGTTTTCCACATTTTCCGCTTTCTTTCGCATTGACACGAAAAAGGCCTTGGACCCTTTGGGAGGAGAGGCGAAAACCAGCCTGTCAACCCTTTTTAGTCACCCCGACTATCCGCGCGGGCAACCTTCAGACCAGGGCTTCCGCCTCCCGCAACTGGACGCTCACCAAGCGGGAACAGCCCGCCTCCTCCATGGTCACGCCATAGAGGGTGTCGGCCGCGACCATGGTCGGCTTCTGGTGCGTGATGACGATGAACTGGGTATCGGCTTTCATCTTCTGCACCATGGCGGCAAAGCGGCCCACGTTCGCCTCGTCCAGGGGCGCGTCCACCTCGTCCAGCACGCAGAAGGGGCTGGGCTTGAAGTGGAAGATGGCGAAGAGCAACGAGATGGCGGTGAGGGCCTTCTCGCCGCCGCTCAGCAGGGTCAGGGCCTTGGCGGTCTTGCCAGGAGGCTGCGCCGTGATCTCGATGCCGCACTCCAGCAGGTTCTTGGGGTCTTCCAGGCTGAGGTGGGCGCTGCCGCCGCCGAAGGCCTCCCGGAAGACCTCCTGGAAGCGGCTGTTCACGAAATCGAAGGCCTCGCGGAAGCGCTCCTCGCTGGTGGCGTTGATCTCCTGGATGGTGGCCTCGAGGTTGCCGATGGCCGCCGTGACGTCCGCGCGCTGCTCGTCCATGAAGGCCATGCGTGTCTCGGCTTCTTCGAGTTCCTGGATGGCCAGGGGATTCACGCCGCCCAGGTCCATGCGCCGGCCCTGCAGCTCGTTCAGGCGCGTCTGGTGGACCAGCTCGCCCTCTTCCCAGGCCTCCCGCTCCTGCTCGCTGAGGCCATTCAGGAAGGCGGGTACCTCCAGGCCCAGTGCAAGCTCCACTTCCTTGGCCAGGGCCTCCTGGCTGCCCTGAACCTGTGCTCCGTGGAGGAGCACCTCCTGGTGCTGAGCGCGGGCGTTCTCCAGAGCCTCCTGGAATTCCCGGGCCGAGCGCTCCTGGACCCGCAGGGCCTCCTGATCCAGTTCGAGCCTGGGCTGGGCTTCGCGGGCCTGGGTCTGCACGCCCTCCCGCTCCAGCAGCAGCACCTGGGATTCCGATTCCAGCTCGGCGAGGCGCCCCTGGCAGGCCTCCATGCGCTCCACCTGCTCCATGGCTTCGACTCCCAGCCGCTGCCGTTCGGCCTCCAGGTCGAAGCGGCCCCGCTGGGCCAGCTGCAAGTGGCGTTCGTGGCCATCCCGCTCGGCCCAGGCGGCGTCCCGGCCGCGAGCGGCCTCCAGGCGCTCCTCGCGGCGCTCGTCAAGGCGCTGGCGGGCCTCCCGGACCCGGATCTCGGCCTCTAAAACGGCCTGATCCAGGGCCGCATCGCCGGCCTCCTCGGGATGTTCGTCCAGCTCGCGCAGCAGCCCCTGCAACCGCTTGATCTCCGTCTCGATCTGCTCCCAGAGGGTGTCGGCCCGTTCGCTCGCGGACCGGATTTCGGAGAGCTGCACCTGGAGCGAGGTCTGCTGGGACTTGAGCCCATCCGTCCGCCGCCTGAGGGACCGCAGATCCTCCTCGATCTCCAGGGATCGCGCCCTTGCGGCACGCGCCTCGTCCCCTCCCCGCCCGCGCTGGGCTTCCAGTTCCTCCAGCCGGTCCAGCAGCGCCTCGCGGGTGCCCCTGGCCTCTTCCTGCTCGGCTCGCAGCTTGATCGGGGACGCCGCCGGCGCGGAGATGCCCAGCTGCAGGGGGCCGAAGGGCAGTCGGATGAAGCCCGGGGAGACGAAGGCCAGGTCCGGATGCAGCACCGCCAGCTGTGGCAGGGCCTCGTCGGCGCACCGGAAGGCTCGGTCCAGGAGGGTCTGGAGGGGCCGGTTGGCAGAGGTCCAGCGCACGTGGCTCCGCAGCGGCTCGCAACCGTCCGGCGTGGGCGGCACGGGCACCTCGCCTTCGAGGGCCAGCAGCAGGTGGCCCGGCGCCGCCGCGGCCCGGAGCGCCAGATCGGGGTCCGCGGATAGGGCCTGGACCCACATGCCGAGCAGCCGCTCCAGGTCCGGCCGCAGGGCCTCGTCCACCACCAGCAGCTCGACGAGGGCGTTGGGACGGACGCCCTGCTCGCGAAGCCAGGCCAGGCCCTTGCGCAGCTCCTCGTCGCCGAAGCTCTGGGTGAGCAGATCCGAGATCTGGCGGAGACGCCGCTCGGCGGCATCCAGCTCCGCCTCGGCGCGATGGTGATCCTGGGCCAGCGTCCGCTGAGCCTCCTCCAGGGCCTCGGTGCGCCGGCGCTGATCAAGGGCGGCCTCCTCGGCCTGGTCCAACTGTGCCTGCTGCCCTTCCAAGGAACGGTTCACCTGGGCGGCTTCGGCCTGCAGGCTCTCCAGGCGCGGAGCCCGAACGGATTCCTCGTGATTCAAGGCGTCGAGGCGACCCTCGAGCTGCGCGACCTGGCTCTGGAAGCCCAGCCTCTGCTTCTGGCGGGCCAGTGCCTCTTTCTGACTCTCAGCCTTTTGCTCGCGAAGAGCATGGAGTTCCGTTTCCATGTGGCGGAGGGAGCCCTGGGCGAGGGACACGGTCTCCTCAGCCTTGGCCAGCTGGGCCTCCCAGCCGGCAAGGCGGTCCGAGGCCTCCTTCAGCAGGGCCTCCAGGGCCGAGAAGGAATCGCCGGACTCGGCCAGGCGGTCTGAGAGAGCCTGGATGCGCTCCTGCAGGCGGCCCTGCTGTCCCTCGGCCTCAAGCCGGCGCTCCTCCTGGAAGCCCCGCTCCTGCTCCGCCAGCTGGAGGCGCTGATCCAGGGCCAGCATTGCGCTGGACCGCTTGGCCTGGGCCTGCTGCTGCTCGTCCACAGACAGGCGCAGGGCCTCGACCTCGGAGGCTTTTTCGGAAACCTGGGCCGTGAGTTCCGCCACGCGGCGCTCGGTCTGGTCCAGCTGATCGAGGATGCGGAGCTTGGCCGCCTCCAACTCGACGGCCTTGCCCGCGAGCAGGATGCGCTGCGTGGACTTGATCTCCGCGTCGAGTTCCTTCGCCTTGCGGGCCCGGGAGGCCTGGCGCCGCAAAGAGTCCATCTGCTTGTTCAGCTCGAAGAGGATGTCATCGAGCCGCTGGAGGTTGGCCTTGGTCTCCTCGAGCCGCTTCTCTGCATCGGTGCGGCGCAGCTTGTAGCGGGTGATGCCGGCCGCCTCCTCCAGCAGGAGGCGCCGGTCCTTCGGCTTGCTGCTCAGGATGAGGTCGATCTGCCCCTGCTGGATGAAGCTGTAGGCCCGCGTGCCCATGCCCGTGTCGAGCAGCAGGTCCTGGACGTCCTTGAGCCGCCCTTCGCGGCCGTTGATGCGGTACTCGCTGCCCGTATCGCGGAAGAGACGCCGCGAGATGGCCACCTCGCGGGTGGCGCCCGGCAGGGCCGGATCCGGCATCTCGAGGATCAGCTTCACTTCGGCGAGGCCCATGGGCCGGCGCTGGGCCGTGCCCGCGAAGATCACATCGGCCATCTCGGAGCCGCGCATCATGGAGGCCCGCTGCTCCCCAAGCACCCAGGCCAGGCTGTCCGAGATGTTGGATTTGCCACAGCCGTTCGGCCCGACCACCGCTGTCATCCCACCCGGGAAGCTGAGCTTCTGGGCATCGGCGAAGGACTTGAATCCATGGAGTTCGAGGGAGATCAGGCGCACGCAGTCAGCGCTCCGGGTCAGGCGGATGGGAACATCTCCCTCCATCATTCCACATCACGCGTAAGATCCCATCGCAGCTTGCGGAAGGCCCCCTTGGGAAACGACCGGAAGCCCGGTAGACTCGGGGTTCCCCAGGCCAGTCAGGAGTCACCTGTGCAGCCTTTTCCAGCCCCCCCGCGCGCCATGGCGGCACCCGACCGGCCAGGAGCCGGCGCCATCCCGTGCGGAGAAAGCCGCCTTGAGGCAGGGGACCGCTCGTGAAACTCCCCCTCCTGGCCCCGCCGGATGCCTCCCTGCTCTGGCTGGAGGCCCATCGGATCGTCGCGGGCAGCCACCGGCGCCCCCTGAGCGCCCTCCCGACCGAAGATCAGCTGGCCCAGGCCCTGGCCGCCCTGCCCCAGGGGCCCACGCGCTGGGTGGTGGAGGACCTCTGGACCCCGTCGATCCTGCTTCGCGAGCTGACGGAACTGCCCAAGGGAGCCGAGGCCCAGGAGGCCTTCTTCCGCTGGCGGTTCATGCAGGCCCTGGCCCTGGAGGTGCCGCACTTCGTCCAGGCCCTGGAGGTCGATCCCGGCGTCTGGCTCACCTCCGGCATCCCCGAGGAGCTGCGGGAGACCCTGCTCCAGCTCGGCCTTCGGCTTGAGCGGAACCTCCACAACCTCACCCCCCGTTGGCTGCACCTCTACAACCTGCTGGCCCCCTCCCTTGACCTCCCCGGCATGCTGCTCTCCCTGAGCCCCGTTGAACCCGGTCGGTATGCCGGCACCCTCGTGGCGTGGGGCCGAACCCTCTGCCTGCTGCGGCAGTGGTCCGAACCCATGACGCCTGAGGCATGGCTCGAAGAGCGCATCGCCCCCAGCGCCGCTTTCCTCCAGCGGGAATCCCGCACCCCCCAGCAGCTCTTCGTCTGGGGTGCTCCCGCTTGGCCTGAGAGCAGCCTGCCCACCCGCCTCCTGGATGACCGCTCGGTGCTCGGGGAGGCGCGCTGATGGCGGTACCGGTCCTCCACCTCAACCTGGCGCCCCGCCCCAGCCTCTGGCGCCAGCGCCACAAGCTCCTGGGCTGGATCGCCCTGGGCCTCGGCATCCTCATTCTGGCAGGCGCCAGCGGAATGACCTGGCGTGCCTACCATCAGGCCAACCGCGCAGGACGCGATGCCGTGAGCCTCACGGAAGAGGCCCGGCGGGCGGCCCGCCAGGAGCAGCAGCTCCAGGCCTCGCTGCAGGAGATGGACGCCAGCCGGGAACAGTCCCGGTGGAAGCTCGCCGAGCGGATCCTCCAGGAGCGGAGCCTGCCCTGGTCCCGCCTGACAGCGGAGCTTGAACAGTGCATGGTGCCCGACATGCGGCTGAAGGGCTTCCAGCGGGCCCGCAGCAACACCCAGCAGGTGGTGCTGAAGCTCAAGGGCGAGGCGCGCACCCGGCAGGCCGAAGCGGAATTCGTGGAGGCCCTGCGCGCCACCCCCGTCTTCGCCCAGGTTGTCCTGGAACGGGAGACCGAACGGGCCGGAGGGGGCTGGGATTTCGAGATCAGCCTGCCCGCCGCAGCTGTGCCGCCCCCCTTCCGCGTGAAGCCCATCAAGCAAGGGCCGGCCACGCCGATCCGGGCCGCCACCCCGGTCCGCCCGCCGGTGGCCGTGCCCGGCAGGCCTGTCGCCATGGCAACTCCGCGCCCCCTCAACGTGCCGCCGCCACCCGCGCACCCCTCCGCGCCCCTGAAGCCCGCGCCCCTTGGCGTGCAGGCCAGGCCAGCGCCCGTTCCTCCCCCCACAGAGGACGATGAACAGGGCGGCCGCCGCCGCCGGCCTGGACGGGCCCGACCGACTGATCCGAGGACTCCCCAATGAACAGCCCCCTCCGCGCAAGCCGTCTCCGCCTTGCCCTGGGCGCGCTGGGCATGATGGCGGGTCTCGGCGTGGCCTTCTTCCTCCTCCCGGACGCCTCCCAGCAGCTGGCCTCGAAGCAGCGGGCCAAGCGGGAGGCCGAGCTCAGCCGGAACCAGCAGGTGCAGCGGCTCCAGGAACTCCAGCAGCTGGCGGACCGCATCCGCCGGGGCCAGGAGACGCTGGCGGACCTGGAGGGCCGCCTGCCCAAGGGTTCCGCGGGCGAGCTCCAGTGGAACCTCAGCAAGACCCTCCATGCCATGGCCCAGAAGCACGGGTTGAGGCTGCAGAGCGTGAAGTACGGCCTGCCCAGCCGGGAGGGCGCCAAGGGCACAGACCTTGAGGCCGTCGAGGTGGAATTCGTCGCCCTGGGCGTCTACGCCAACCACAGCGCCTTCATGCGCGATCTCGAGGGCTCCGGCCTCCCCTTTGCCGTGCGCGATGGGCGGCTGGAGGAAAGCCCCGAGGGGGCCCGGCTCAACATCGTGCTCCGGGCCTTCCGCAAGGCCGGCGCCCCCGAGCGTGAGGAGGGCGAGGCATGAGCGCCACCTCCGCGAACTTCGATTTCCAGGCCATGCGCCAGGAGCTGCGGGCCAACCCCAAGACCCAGGTGGCCCTGGCGGCCTTCGCCCTGGTCATGATCTACGCCCTCTATACCTTCTTCGCGCCGGATTCCCCCAAGGGCGGCCGGAAGGCCGTCGCGGCCCGGACCGGCTCGAACCTGGACCCCCGCCAGCTCCAGGGCCTGCGCCGTCTCCCGGACCTCGCAGCCCTCGGCAGGGCCGGTGAGCTGCCTCCCGCCGCGAAGGTCCAGCGGGACCTCTTCATGTTCGAAGCGCCTCCGCCGCCGCCCGTGAAGGTGAAGCCCCCACCGCCGCCACCTGAGCCAACTGCCGCTGAGCTTGAAGCCAAGCGGAAGCAGGAAGAGGAGGCCCGGGAGTATGCGGGCCGTCCCCAGGATCTGCGCTACCTCGGGTTCTTCAAGGGCGCCCCGTCGGGTGCCGTGGGCGCCTTCATGAAGGGCGAGGAGCCCGTGACCATGACCTCGGGGACCTTGCTTAAGGAGCGCTGGAAGCTCGTGTCCATCCTGGACACCAAGGCGGAATTCCAGAACACCAAGTATCCCAAGATGCGGCTTGTCCTGGAGGTCCGCGAGGCCTCCGGCGGCGCGCCCGTGAACCAATTCTGATCCGAAGGATGACCCCGATGCCGACTCCCTCCTTCGCCCCCCTCCGCAAATGCCTGCTGATCGCCGCGGCGCTGCTGCTGGCCATCGGCTGCAGCCTTCACAAGGCGAACAAGGCCTTTGACGAAGGCCGCTACGACGAGGCCGTGGCCGAATACCGGGCCGTCCTCCGCAGCGACCCGACCAACACCAAGGCGAGGATCGGCATCAAGCGAGCCTCCCAGCGGGCGGCGGAGGCCCACCTCTCCCTGGCCCGCCAGGCCGAGGGCCGGGGTTTCACGGACACCGTGCTTCTGGAGGTCCGCAAGGCCCTGGTGCTGGACCCGGACAACCAGATCGCCCAGGACTGGCTCATCAAGCTGGAGGCCAAGGCCGCCAAGGACAAGGCCGACGCCGACGCCCTGGATGACCTGGAGGTGATGAAGGCCAAGGCCGACGCCGTCAACGTGGTGCAGCTCAACCCCCGCTCCATGGAGGGGCTGGACCTGAACTTCAGCCGGAAGACCAGCCTCCGGGAGATCTTCGCCACCCTGAGCAAGGCCTCCGGGGTGAACATCATCGCCCACACCTCGTACCAGGATCAGAGCGTCTCCATCGACCTGCGGGGCCTCTCCTTCCAGCGGGTGCTGGACACGCTGATGCTCCAGAACGACCTGTTCTACAAGGTCATCGACAAGAACACCATCATGGTCTTCAAGGCCACCCCGCAGAACCGCGAGGCCTTCGAGAACCAGATCATCAAGACCTACTACCTCTCCTTCGCCGATCCCAACGAGCTGCGCTCCACCCTCACCACCATCAATCCGCAGCTGAGGGTCTTCACCGACAAGCGCGTCAACGCCCTCATCGTGAAGGCCAAGCCGCTGGAACTGGCCATCGTGGACCAGGTGATCCGCACCCTGGACAAGGGCAAGGCCGAGATTATGGTCTACCTGGAGCTGATGGAGGTCACCGAGAACAGCCTGGAGCAGATCGGCCTGCTGCCGGTGCTGAACGCCTCCGACACCTCCGGCACCTACCGCTTCGGCGCCACCACCGTGAACAACACCTCCGGGATGAACACCAACTCGGGCTTCACGAAGATCCATACCGCCGACATCCGCGTACTGTTCCCCAACCTCGCCCTGGACTTCCTCAAGAGCAACGGCGACGCCCGGCTTGTGGCGAGCCCCAACGTGCGGGTGGTCTCCGGCGAAACCGGCGAAGTCAACATCGGCGAAAAGATCTCCACCACCCAGAGCCAGATCTCCGGGCTTGGCGGCACCAGCGGCACCAACACCGCCGCCTCCTCCCTGCTGGCAGGCGCGGCCCAAACCTCGTTCTCCTACGAGGACGTGGGCGTGAAGATCAAGGTGGAGCCCCGGGTCCACAACAACGGCGAGATCACGCTCAAGATCGACAGCCTCGTCACCACCCTTAAGTCGGGCTCCACGCCCGGCCGCCCCGACCTCGGCAAGCGCGAGATCAAGACCTCGGCCCGCCTCCGGGATGGCGAGACCGCCATCTTCGGCGGCCTGCTGAAGGACGAGGAGCAGAAGAGCCTGCAGGGCGTGTGGGGCCTCTCCGACATCCCCCTCGTCGGCCGGCTCATCGGCAACACGCGCAACAGCAAGGCGAAGACGGACGTCATCCTCACCATCCGAGCCGTCCTGGTGCGGAAGCCAGTCATGACGGAACAGGACATGGCCCCCTTCAATCCCGAGGACGCCACGGCCAAGGCCGGCCCCTTCGCGCCGGAGCCCACCAAGAAGGCCGCGGCTCCGGCCCCCAAGCCGGTGGCCCCGGCCCCTGCCTCGCCGGTGCGCCCTCCCGCGCCCACGCCAGCGCCTCCGGTCACCCCGGCCCCCGTGCCGCCCCCCGCCACACCGCCTGCCGCACCGGACGCCATCCAGGAGAAGAAGCCCGCCGGGCCTGCTGACGTGGCCCCGGCCCCCTCGGACCTGGTCATCTTCATGTCGCCCGTGGCCTCGGAGATCAAAGTCGGGGAGAAGGTGCGCATCGCCCTCACGGTAAGCGGCGGCGGCGGCCTCAGCTCCGGCACCTTGGAACTGCGCCTGCCCCCGGGCCTGCGCCTCCAGACGGTGACCCCCGGCGAATTCATCTCCGGCGACGGCGGCAGCCTTGAGCAGTTCCCCGGCAAGGATGGACTTCTGAGGCTGGTCTTCCGTCGCAACCCCGCCGGCACCGATGCCGGGCCCTTCGTCACCCTGGACCTGGAGGGCCTCACCGCCGGGAACGCCCCGGTCCTGATCCAGAGTGGGCAGTTCCTCGTCGGCACCGCCCCCATCTCCGGGCGCTGGTCCAACGCCCTCGTGACGGTGCAGTGAGCCGGCAGCGCGGCTTCACCCTCCTTGAGCTGGTCGTCACGGCCACGGTGCTGATGATCCTGGCCTCGGTGGCGGTGCCCCTCGCCCGCAATGGCCTGAAGCGCCAACAGGAGCTGGAGCTGCGACGGTCGCTGCGGGAGATCCGCACCGCCATCGACGAGTACAAGAAGCAGGCGGAGCAGCAGAAGATCAAGGCCCCGCCCCCGGAAGCCAACTTCTATCCAGAGAGCCTCGAACTCCTGGTGGAGGGGGCCCCCGCCACCGGCTCCCTCAGCAAGAAGATCCGCTTCCTCCGGCGCATCCCGGTGGACCCCATGACCGGCAAGGCCGAATGGGGGCTCCGGAATACCAACGATGACGCCAACAGCACCAGCTGGGGGGGCGGGCACGTCTACGATGTCTACACCCTCTCCCAGGGCACCGGGATGAATGGCATCCCCTACCGCGAGTGGTGAGAAACGGTGTTGCCTCTAACGGCGCACTTTGCTAGGCTTGGGGTTCGGCTGTTTCGGAACCTGCGGGGCCCGAACCGATCTTTCAAGCGGATATGGCGGAATTGGTAGACGCGCTAGTTTCAGGTACTAGTGTTCACAAGACGTGGGGGTTCGAGTCCCTCTATCCGCACCATTTGCCCGGAATGGCAAAGAGGACGGAATGGCCCCGCCGGGCCATTGCCGCCCAAAGGGTGCCAAACAAGAAGCGAGGCATCACCATGATGACGGTTCAACCGATTCGCATCATGGATTGACATGGGTTTCCGGCCCTCTCCGGAATCGACCTCCCAGGCGGCACGGGGCTGCGGGGCAGGTGACGGGCGATCCCCCGAACAGGAGCCACCATGGCCCTCAATGTGGAACAGAAGAAGATCATCATCGACGACTACAAGCAGCACGAGTCGGACACGGGTTCGCCCGAGGTGCAGGTCGCGATCCTCACCAAGCGCATCAACGACCTGACCGAGCACTTCAAGACCCACACCAAGGATTACCACAGCCGCCGTGGTCTCATGATCATGGTCGGTCAGCGCCGCCGCCTGCTCGACTACCTCAAGAAGAAGAGCAAGGACCGCTACGCGACCCTGATCGAGCGCCTCGGCCTCCGCCGGTAGGCCATCACGAATCCCCCGCCAAAACGCCCGCAGCTGCGGGCGTTTTGCTATGTTCAAGGCATGGCCCTGCCGCCCCTGCCCCAGCCCGGACACCCGGACCCCTACACGGTCCTGGACCGGCGGCCGGTGTACGACTCGCCCTGGATCCGCGTCCGGGAAGACCGCTTCAGGCACCGGAAGGGCGCCGAGGGGCGCTATGCGGTCTGCGGCTTCCACCGCACGGCCTGCGGCGTCGTGGCGCTGGACGAAAAGGACCGCGTGGTCCTGGTGGGCCAGTGGCGCTACCCCCTCGAGCGCTACACCTGGGAGCTCCCGGAGGGCGGTGGCGACCCCACGGAGAGCCCCTTTGAAGCCATCCGCCGGGAACTGGCCGAGGAGGCAGGTCTCAGCGCCCGGGTCTGGGAGCCCCTCTGCTTCTTCCATCCCAGCAACTCCTCCACCGACGAGGAGGCCTTCCTGTTCCTGGCCACGGGCCTGAGCCCGGTGGACGGTTACCACGCCGAAGCGGACGAGGAGCTGCTCGTCCACCGGGAGCCCTTCCAGAACTGCCTCCAGCGTGTGCTGAGCGGCGAAATCACCGACGGCCTCACCGTCGTCGCCCTGCTGGCCCTCCAGGCCCGGCGCAGCGGCACATCCGCCGAACTGGAAGGGTCCCTCGCGGAACGCTTCTTCCAGCGGCCCGCCGATCACCCTTCCGCAGGTCGGGCCCGCTGGGGAGACCTGGGCGCGCCATGATCCTCACCTTGCACCCCGAGACGCCCCAGGCGCGCCACCTCGAGCGCATCGTCGAGCTGCTGCAGCGCGATGGCGTCATCGCCTACCCGACCGACACCCTCTTCGGGCTTGGCTGCCTTGCCTCCAGGAAGAAAGCCGTGGACCGGATCCAGCAGATCAAGGGCCGCGACCCCAAGAAGCCCATGTCCATCCTCTGCTCGGACATGGAGATGTTCTGCCGCTACACGCGCCACCTCGACACTCCCACCTTCCGCCTTCTCAAGCAGATGCTGCCTGGGCCCTACACGGTACTGCTGCCCGCCAGCCGCGAAGTGCCCCGCTACCTCCAGAACAAGCAGGTGGTGGGCCTCCGCATCCCCAGCCAGGTCTTCTGTCAGGCCCTGGTGACCCTGCTCGGCGAACCCATCATCACCACCAGCGTCGCCCTGCCGGATCAGCCTGTGCTCAACACCGCCTGGGAGATCGAGGAGGAACAGGGCCATGCCCTGGATCTGGTCGTGGACTGCGGCCAGCCCCTGGGCGTCCACAGCACCATCGTGGATCTCAGCGGCGACGAGCCCCTGCTGATGCGGGAAGGTGCTGGTCCCTGGCCGATCTGATTTACCGAGCCTGGGCCTTGTCGCGGGCCTTCTTCCGCAGGGCCTCGCATTCCGCCTCGCTGAGCAGGCCGTCGCGTCCAAGGGCATCGATGCGGCGGAGCGCGCCCTCCAGATCGAAGGCCGACTTCGGCGGGGCCGGAAGAGCCTGGGCAACGGCGGGCGCCGGAGCGGCGGCGGCCGGGGCCAGCACCCGGCCCATCGCCTCGCACCACCGGCCGAAGTGGTAGGAGATCGCATCGGTGTTCGGCCCGGTGATCGTGTCGTGGAAGGCCGCAAGCACCTCGCCCGAATCGCCGTCGACGAGCTTGAGGTCGAAGGAGAGGGTCATGGGACGGACGGCCATGTAATCGTCATCGGCACCGAGGGCATCCGCGACTCGCGCCACGAGGACCAGATCCCCCGAGTTGGTGGACACCGGCAGGGCGCCCTTGAGGCCCTTCTTGAGTCCCCGCTCCAGGTCCGCCGGAAGCCCTGGCGCCACCCGCGACAGGAAGGCCTGATCCTTCCCCGCGCGCGGCCCCTGCACCCAGGCCACCGATTCCCACGCCCGGAGGCGGAGGCTGCGGTTGCGCAGGTCCAGGTTGGGCTTGAGCCACTGGAAGCCGAGGGCCTTGGAGGGCTGGAAGGCCACGCCGGGGCCGAACCACGAAGGGTCCAGGCGACCATCGTCCAGCCTCGCGGTTTGCCCCAGCAGCAGGGCGGCAGCGAACAGGAACAGGGCGAATCGTCGCATCGGCTCTCCGGAAATGGGCCAGGGGCAGGCTGGCGGAGCTGGGGCACCCCCCTCGGATCCCGCTCAGTCCACCCGGTAGTGGCAACCCCGGCTCTCGGGGTTCTGCAGGGCGGCGTTGAGGATCAGGCGGGCGCAGAGGATGCCGCTGCGCAGCTCCAGCAGTTCCCGGCTCAGGGAGGACTCATGGTAGAAGCGTTCGATGCGGTGGGCCAGGTAGTGCAGATCCGCCTTGGCACGCTGGAGGCGGTCGCCCGTGCGCACGATGCCGGCGTAGTTCCAGAGCGTGCTGCGGATGAGGCCCCAGTCCTGGTCGATGAGGAGGGGGTCCGTGGGTTCCGGGGCCTCGGGCATGCGCCATTGGGCCAGATCTCCCGGATCGGGAAGCCCACCTTCAGCCATCTCCCGCACAGCGGCCTCCGCCCCGCGGAAGCCCCAGAGCAGGCCCTCCAGCAGGCTCGTGGAAGCCAGCCGGTTGGCGCCGTGCAGGCCCGTGCAGGCCACCTCGCCCGCGGCGAAGAGCCCCGGCAGGGAGGTGCGGCCATCCAGGTCCACCAGCACGCCGCCGCAGAAGTAGTGGGCCGCGGGCACCACGGGAATGCGCTGGCGGCTGGGATCCAGGCCCTCGGCCCGGCAGGCGGCCATCACCGTGGGGAAGTGCTCCTCCAGGTCCAGCTTCGCGGCCAGGGGCGCCAGGTCCAGGTACACACTGGCCTCGCCGCTGGCGGCCATCTCCTGGAAGATGGACCTGCTCACCACATCACGGGGCGCCAGCTCCATGTGCTCCGGCTCGTACTTGGCCATGAAGCGCTCACCCTTGCGGTTCACCAGGTGGGCGCCTTCGCCGCGCAGGGCCTCGGTGAGCAGCGTCCGCGGTTTGCCCGGCACATAGAGCGCCGTGGGGTGGAACTGGATGTACTCGCAGTTCACGATGCGGGCGCTGGCCCGGTAGGCCGCGGCGAGCCCGTCTCCGGTGGCGCTGGGCGGGTTGGTGGTGTGCAGGTACAGGTAGCCGAGGCCGCCCGTGGCCAGGAGCGTGCGCCGGGCCAGGGCCCCCTCCACCTGGCCGGTGGCGGGGTCGAAGAGGAAGGCGCCATGCACGCGAATGGGATCGTAGACCCGCACCGGGCTGAGGCAGTGGTGCGGGCTGGTGATGAGGTCCACCAGGCAAAGCCGCTCCCGCACCTCGATGTTCGGGTGCTGGCGGACGGCGGCGCTGAGGGCCGACTGGATCGCAAGCCCAGTGGCGTCCTTGGCATGGTAGATCCGCCGGGCGCTGTGGGCCGCTTCAGCGGTGGGATCCGGGGTTCCATTCTCCCCCAGGTCGAAAGGCACGCCCAGGCGCTCCCAGAGGAAGCTGCGGCAGAGCTTCGGCCCCTCCTCGGCGAGGAGCCGAACCGCCTCATGCCGGCATAGCCCGCCGCCAGCGCCTTCGATGTCCGCCGCCAGCAGGTCGGGGGAGTCCCCCTCCTCGGGAGGCGCCAGCCCGATGATGCCGCCCTGCGCCCAGGAGGTGTTGGTGCCGCCCAGTTCGTCCTTGGCCACCAGCACCACCGAGGCACCCAGGTCCGCCGCGCGCAGGGCCGCGGAACAGCCGGCGATGCCCGCGCCCAGGACCAGCAGGTCAACCGTATGGTTCATGCCAGCTCCCAGGTGGGGCGGTCCAGGGCCCAAAGGGGCCCGAACACCGCATCATCGTCCGCGTCGTCGGTCATGCGCCTTCCATGGTCCAGCCTCTGCGCCGTCAGGTCCAGGGCCGACTCGGCGTGCACCTCGCCCCAGGGCGTGGCCACGCGTCCACGGCCAGGCGCCAGGCGACCCAGCGCCTCCTCCCAGAGGGACAGCAGGCCGGCCAAATTGTGCTGCTGCTGGTGGTGGTAGCCGCCCGCCATCAGGATGAGGCCCTGCAGGCCCTGCTTCAGCTCGCCCTCTGCCTGGGCCCACAGCGGCTCCAGGGCATCGTGGCACTCATGAAAGAGGCCGTGGTTGAAGAGCGACACGCCACAGGCCAGCGGGTAGCGATCATCCAGCGGCAGCGGCGTGAGGGCGGCCAGCTGCCAGCCGCAGCGCAGGCTCACCAGGGGCCCCCAGACCCCCCAGGCGGCGGCGGGCCGCCAGCCTGCCGCATCACCCTCGGCCGTGCCCGGCCCGGCCGCGCAGTGGGCCTGCCAGGCGGCGGCTGGATCGTGATGGCCCAGGGCCCCCAGCATGCGCGTGGCGTGACCCAGCAGCTCAGGTTCCGGAAGGCCTCCCGGATGGGCCCGCCGCAGCCCCGGTGCCCCCAGGATGGTGGGCCACACAAGCGCCTGGCGCGCCTCGGGATCCTGCAGCGCCGCCTCCATGCGGTCCTGCAGGAAGCGGTGGACCTCCAAGGGGAGTCGCGGCTGGCGCTGCCAAAAAGGGGTGCGGTTGCAGTCGTCGCTCACCGTTCCACCACCAGGCGCAGGCAAAGCCCGCCGCGGTCGTTCTCGCCGACGCCGGCCCACTGGCAGCCGGACAACCGGCCTTTCAGCACGCGCCGGGGGTCGCCCTGCTGATGCTTCAGGATCCAGTGGGCCACCCGGCCGCGGTAGAGCTTCGAGAAGTGGCTGATGGCCCGGCCCTGCGCGTCGAAGATCTCCACGGTATGCCGCGGCCTCGTCCAGTCCTTGAGCAGATCAGCAGAGTCCCCCGGCAGCAGCTCCCAGACGGGGCCTTCCGGCAGGGCCACCAGCTGCGCGGGCAAGGCCTTCCGCCAGTGTGCCTTGAGGCCGGGAATGGCGCCGAGCTTCAGCTTGTAGGGGGGCACGGCCTCATCGCCGCGCACCAGGCCACGCAGGTTGGAGAGGATGAACACCTGGGTCCAGACCGCCGGCGGGAGCGAGGCCGCTTCCAGCGCCTGGAAAGCCACACCCGCATAGCGCGAGAGGGCCGGCAGCAAGGGCACCCTGCCCGAGAGCGCCAGGGCCTCGCTGCGGGCCTTGTCCAGGGCCAGGTCCTTCACGTCGAAGGCCTTCCTGAGCACCTCGGGCGAGCCCTGCTTCGCCAGGGCCACCAGCTGCTCCCGGGCCCAGCGCTGAGCGGAGTTCTCTGCCAGGCGGCCCGGGACGCCGCCGGAGGCCTTCTCTTCGGAGGGCGCCAGCAAGATGAGCGGACCTGCTGTCACTGTGCCTCCACCCAGGCTTCCAGGGGCGTGAGCCGGAAACCGTCAAGCAGCTCCCGGAGCCGGCCCCCATAGCCGCGAAGTCCGATCCCGTGGGTGTAGCGGTGCCCCAAGGACAGGCCTGGCAGGCGCGGCTGCTCCGCATCCAATTCCCAAGGATGCAGCACCAGGGGCGTGCCGGCGTCCTCCAGGGCCAGCGTCTCCAGGGCCCGGCGCACCAGGCTGAAGGGCATGACCCGCGGGCCCCAGCCCCAGAGCGGCATGCGCACCGGCCCGGACCAGAGCACGGGCGGCGGCAGCTCCCACAGCCCATCGGCCAGCAGGTAGGGGCGCCGGGGCATGGCCGGATCGCCGATGACGGCGAGGGGCACACGGCTGGAGTCGTAGCGGAAGCCCAACTCGGGCAGGTCCTGCCACCAGTCGGCGGCGATGCCGCGCAAGCTCCACTCCGGGGCGCGGTAGCCCACCACAGGCCGTCCGCCAAGGTCCTCCAGCAGCGCCTTGCCCTCCCGCAGAGAGGCTCGCCAGGTCGAGCGGTCCATCTCGAAGGCCCGCCGGTGGGTCAGGCCGTGCAGACCGATGGCGTGGCCGGCATCTGCGATGCGGCGCAGCAGCGCAGGATGGCGCCGGGCCTGGTCGCCCAGGCAGAACCAGGTGACCGTGGCGCCCAGATCGGCGCAGAGTTCCAGCGAGCGCTCCGTGGCCAGGGGCAGCCGGCACTCGAAACGGTCCAGGGCCTCCTGCTGGTCGTAGGGCGGACAGCAGAGCTGGAACCAGTCCTCCCAATCCAGGGAGAGGGGCAGCCGGCGGTTCAGGTGAAGTTCCGCTCGGAGAGGCTGATGAACTCCAGGGAGAAGTCGTCCAGCTCCGTCTGGAACTGCTTCAGCTGGCCCTGGAAGAAGTTGTAGGCCATGAGCGCCGGGATGGCCGCCACCAGGCCGATGGCCGTGGCCACGAGGGCCTCCGAGATGCCGGGGGCCACCGTGGCCAGGTTGGCGTTGCCCGTGGCGCCGATGCCGCGGAAGGCATCGATGATGCCCCACACGGTGCCGAAGAGGCCGATGAAGGGGCTCACGGCCGCCACCGTGGCCAGGCCGCCCAGGGAGCGCTCCAGCCGGCCCATCTCCACCACGCTGGCCCGCTGGAGGCTGCGTTCCACCGCTTCCATGCTGCGCAGCTGGGCCTTGCCATCCTGGCCCACCTGCCGCAACTGGTAGGTGACCTCGCCGTAACCCGCCACGAAGAGGCCCACCAGGGGGCTGAGGGAGAACTTCTCGACCTGCTGCTTGAACTCGCGCCAGTCCGTGGCCCGCTTGAAGGCGCCCCGGAACTCCTCGGAGACGGCGCGGCTGCGGTGGTAGAGCAGGCCCTTGCGGATGATCACCACCCAGCTGAGGAGGGAGAACACCGCCAGGATCACGAGCACCGACTTGGAAACCGGCCCCGCATGGAGCATGACCTCCAGCAGATTGACCTCGCTGCCCGTGGGTGCCGTCAGGATCACCATGCCGCCTCCTCTCCCGAATGATAGCAAGCTACACTGGTTGCTTTGCGCGAGGCTGTCATGCAGGTGCTGGTCATCGGTTCAGGTTATGTGGGGCTGGTCGCCGCCGCCTGCTTCGCGGAAGCGGGCCACCGCATCCTCGGCGTGGACGTGGACGCGGCCAAGGTGGCCACCCTCTCCCGGGGGGAGTCCCCCATCTTCGAGCCCGGCCTGGATGACCTGCTCACCAAGCACCTGGCCTCCGGTGCCCTGCGCTTCACCACCGACCTCAAAGCCGGCATCGCCGAGGCGGATGCCGCCTTCATCTGTGTGGGCACGCCTCAGAGCGAGGACGGCAGCGCCGACATGAAATACGTCCTGGCGGTGGCGGGCCAGCTGGGCGAGGCGATGGCCCTGCGCGCCAAGGACGCCAAGCCCCTCATCGTGGTGGACAAGAGCACGGTGCCCGTGGGCACGGCGGCGAGGGTCCACGCCGAGATCGCGGTCCACACGGACCGCGCCTTCGAGGTGGTGAGCAACCCCGAGTTCCTCCGCGAAGGCTCGGCCATCGGCGATTTCCTGGAGCCCGACCGCGTGGTGGTGGGCTGCCGCTCCGATCACGCCGAAACCGTCATGAAGGCCCTCTACCAGCCCTTCCTGGACCGCAGCGGCGGCAAGTGGTTCCGCATGGATCCCCCCAGCGCCGAGCTGACCAAGTACGCAGCCAATGCCATGCTGGCCCTGCGCATCAGCTTCATCAATGAAATCGCGAACCTGGCTGAGTCCGTGGGCGCCGACGTGGACCATGTGAAGACCGCCATCGGCGCGGACCACCGCATCGGCCCCGCCTTCCTCAACCCCGGCCCCGGCTTTGGCGGCTCCTGCTTCCCCAAGGACCTCCAGGCGCTCCTGAAGGTGGGCCGCGAACAGGGGCACCCGCTCATGACGCTCGCCGCCACCGTGGAGGCCAACCGCCACCAGAAGCAGGTGCTGCTGCGCAAGGTGAAGGCCCACTTCGGCGTGAAGTCCGGCGTGCCGGCCCCGCTGAAAGACCGGCGCTTCGCCCTCTGGGGCCTGGCCTTCAAGGCTGACACGGACGACATTCGGGAGAGCATGGCCCTGGAACTCATCGAGGGCTTGGTGAACCTGGGTGCCGAGGTGGTGGTCCACGATTTCGCGGCCATGGAGGCCGTGCGGGCCAGGATCGGCGACAAGGTGCGCTACGCCGAGTCCCCCCTGGGGGCCTGCGAGGGGGCCGACGCCCTCCTCATCGCCACCGAGTGGGCCCAGTACCGCGAGGCCGATCTCGAAGCCGTGGCCAAGGCCCTCAAGGCCCGCCGCATCTTCGACGGCCGCAACCTGTTCCGCCCCGAAGCCATGGAGGCCAAGGGCTGGACCTACCACTCCCTGGGCCGCCGCGCTGTGGTCTCCGCATGACCCGGATCCGCCTCGAGGACATCGCCCACGCCCGCAGCGGCGACAAAGGGGACGGCTCCAACGTGGGCATCATCGCCTACACCGAGGCAGGCTTCAGCCTGCTGCAGCAGGAGCTCACCACCGAGCGCGTGAAGCATCACTTTTCAAGCATATGCAAAGGGGGTGTTGATCGCTTTGAAGTTCCCAACCTCAAGGCCATCAACTTCATCCTGCACGACTCGCTCGGCGGGGGTGGCAGCGAAAGTGTGAAAACGGACGCCCAGGGCAAGACCCACGGGCAGGCCCTGCTTAGAATGGAACTGGACCTGCCCGGCGACGTCTCGCTGGCGGACCTGCAACCCTGAACCCGCAGCACCGCAACTGGAGCACACCATGGGCAACCTGGGAATGATGGAAATCCTGCTGATCGGCATCGCGCTGCTGATCTTCTTCGGGCCCTCCCGCCTGCCGGAGCTGGGCAAGAGCCTGGGCAAGGGCATCCAGGAGTTCAAGAAGGCCAGCCGCGAGCTCACGGATTCCGTGAAGGAAGACGTCGTCGTGGACAAGGACAAGAAGTAGGCCCGGCCCTTCGATTCAGCCCGGCCTCCCCTTGGGGGCCGGGCTCTTTTCCTGATCGAGCCCCATGTCCATTCCGGTCACGCCCCCCGAGAAGATGAGCTTCTGGGAGCACCTGCAGGAACTGCGGGTGCGCATCGTGCGTTCCCTGCTCGCCGTGGCCGTGATCTTCGCCCTCACCTACGCCTACCGCTTCAAGCTCTGGGCCTGGGCCCAGAAGCCCTTCCTGGAGGCCATGGCCCGCCAGACCGGCAAGGCCATCGCCAGCCTCGATCCCTTCGCCTTCACCGACCTCACCGAGCCCTTCTTCAGCATGATGCGGCTCTCCCTCTGGGCCGCCGCCTTCCTCTCCGCGCCGTTCCTCTTCTACCAGCTCTGGGCCTTCATCCGGCCCGGCCTGCTGCCGAAGGAACGCCGACTGGTCATCCCCTTCGTGCTGGTGACCTCGGGCTGCTTCCTGGCCGGCGCCGCCTTCGCCTACAAGCAGGCCTTCAAGTTCCTGGGCGACATCCTCTTCCAGGAGGCCGCCTCCGCGGGCCTGCGGGCCAACCTCCACGCCTCGGACTACCTCGACCTCTTCATCTCCACCACGCTCATCACCGGCGTGATGTTCGAGCTGCCCGTCCTGTTCTTCTTCCTGGCCAAGTTCCGCATCGTGACCGCCCGCCTCATGCTGAAGTACTGGCGCCACGCCACCATGGCCATCCTGATCTTCAGCGCCTTCTTCACGCCGGGCGACGTGGTCGTCACCACCATCTTCTTCAGCGTCGTGCTCCTCGGCCTCTACGCCCTCTCCGTCGCCGTCGCCTGGATCGCCGAACCCCGCCAGCCCCGGTAGGTTTCAGGCGAGACAGGACTGCAGATCCTCCAGGCAGAGCTGTACCGCCAGGTTGGGTTCAGCCTCGCGGGATAGGGCCAGCCGGGCCGCGGGGTCATCCAGCAGCGAGCGGAGGGCCGCCTCGAGACGTAGAACCAAGTCGGGCCCCTGCTCCAACAGCAGGGCCCGACCCTCCGCCGCTTGGGCCACCGCATTCTGGCGCTGGTGGTCGTTCGCACTGGTGGGCAGGGGAATGAGGATCGCACCGCGGCCCGCGGCCTTCAGCTCCGCGCAGGTGCTGGCACCGGAGCGGCCCATCACCAGGCTCGCGGCCTCCATGGCTTCGTCCATGCGGGCGATGAAGGGCACCAGGGTGTGACGCGGATGGCGCGGCCGCCCCTTCAGGCGCTCCCATTCCGTCGCCCCCGCTTGATGCAGGAGTTCCCAGTCGGGCCGGCCCTCCAGGAGGGTCGGCGCCAGATCCAGCAGGGCCTCGTTGAGGGCGCGGGCCCCTCCGCTGCCGCCCAGGGCCAGCAAGCGGAAGGGGGCCGTCAGCGCCGCCACCGGCTGGAAGCCGCGCAGGAAGGTCGTCCGCACGGGCGTGCCAACCACGCGGCAGTCCGCGCCTGGCAGCAGGGGCCGCACGGCCTCCATGCCGCACCAGACGCGCCGGGCCTTCGGCGCCACCAGCTTCACCAGGGCGCCGGGCGCCGCATTGCTCTCGTGGAGGAAGTAGGGAATGCCCAGCGAGCGGGCGGCCAGCAGGGCCGGCGCGGCGCCGTAGCCACCAGTACCGATCACCGCCCAGGGCCGCGCCCGGCGCCAGTCTCGCTTGAGCCGTGCCACCGCGCGCCAGAGCTTCCAAGCGGACCGGGCCGCCCGCAGCGGCGAGCGGCCAAGGAAGCCCTCCACGTCCAGCAGCAGGTACGGCCAGCCGCTCACCGGGAGTTCTCGCGCCTCGATGCCGCGGCTCGCCCCCACGAAAGTGATCGGACGGTCAGACCACCGGGCCCGCGCCCCCTCCGCCAGGGCCAGGGCCGGGAAGAAATGGCCGCCGGTCCCGCCCCCCGTGAGGACCAGCGCATCTTGGAAATTCGGCGTCGCGTCGCGCATGTACTGTCCACCCCACCGGAGTGTTCCAACCTACCCTGAGGCAGGCGTGACGGCCGCCAAAAACCTGCGAAACCCTGAGGGGATCTGCGGTTCCTCAGGCTAAACTCTTCCTTTGGGTCGGCTATCCGCCGGCCTGTCCAAGACGCATCAGGGAGCGCCCATGAAGATCCTCGTCGCCCTCAAGCAGGTACCCGACACCGAAACCAAGATCAAAGTCGCCGCCGATGGGCGATCTCTCGATCCCGCCGACGTCAAGTGGATCACCAGCCCCTACGACGAGTACGCCCTGGAAGAGGCCATCCGCACCAAGGAGGGCAAGGGCGCCGAGGTCGTGGCCCTCTCCGTGGGCGGCGACAGCGCCAAGGACGTGCTGAAGAACGCGCTGGCGCTCGGCGCCGACAGCGCGGTGCTGCTCAAGGGCGATGGCCAGGGCGATGCGTTCGCCGTGGCGCAGATCATCGCCGGCTACGCCAAGGACAAGGGCTTCGATTTGATCCTCTGCGGCAACAAGGGACTTGGCGGAGACAACGCCGCCATGGGACCGATGCTCGCCGAGCTGCTGGGCGTGGCCCAGGCCAACGTGATCGTCATGCTGGAGCTGGGCGAAGGCACCTTCAAGGCCGAGCGCGAGATCGAGGGCGGCTCTGAGATTGTAGAGGGTCGGCTGCCTGCGGTGATCACCGCCCAGAAGGGCCTCAACGAGCCCCGCTACGCCAGCCTCAAGGGCATCATGGCCGCCAAGAAGAAGACCATCGAGGAAGTGGACGCAGTGCCCGCGACGGTCGGCACTCAGACCATCGCCCTGGCCCTGCCCCCCGAACGCCCCGCCGGCCGCAAGCTGGAAGGCGATGCCGCCGCCCAGGCCCAGGCCCTGCTCCAGGCCCTCAAGGACGAAGCCAAGGTCTTCTAGGCCGCCCCCCGCCGATTCCGATTCGAAAGGACGACTCCATGATTCTCGTGTTCTGTGAACTGAAGGATGGCCAGATCCGCAAGCCCAGCGCCGAGGCCCTCAGCGAGGGCCGCCGCCTGGCGGATGCGGCGGGCCGGCAGCTGGGCGCGCTCTTCGCCGGTGCCTCCTGCGCCGGGGCCGCGGAGGCCGCCAAGTACGGCGCCGACCTGATTCTCACCGCCGAGGGCGCCACCCTCGCCTCCTATTCCAGCGACGCCTACGCCACCGTCATCGCCGAGGCCATGAAGGCCAAGGGTGCCACCGTGCTGCTGGCCGCCGCCACCGCGGTGGGCAAGGACATGGCCCCCCGCGCCGCCGCCCGCCTGGGCGCCGGCTACGCGTCGGATGTCACGGGGCTCTCCTTCGTGGATGGCAAGCTTCAGGCGGTGCGCCCCGTCTACGCGGGCAAGGCCTTCGCCACCACCAGCTTCGCCAGCGCCGTGCAGGTGGCCACCACCCGCCCCAATGTCTTCGCGGCCACCGAGAAGGCCGGCGCCGGCACGATGGAAACCCTGGCCGCTCCCGCTGGGGACTTCAAGTCCGTGGTGCGGGAGATCCTCGCCAAGGCCAGCGGCAAGGTGGACCTCGCCGAGGCCAATGTCATCGTCAGCGGTGGCCGTGGCATGAAGGACGGTGCCAATTTCAAGATTCTCGAAGAGCTGGCTGACGCCATCGGCGGCGTCGTGGGCGCCTCCCGGGCTGCCGTGGACGCGGGCTGGGGACTGCCCCACAGCATGCAGGTGGGCCAGACCGGCAAGGTCGTGAGCCCCACCCTCTACATCGCCTGTGGCATCAGCGGCGCCATCCAGCACATCGCCGGCATGAGCGGCTCGAAGTACATCGTCGCCATCAACAAGGATCCCGAGGCTCCCATCTTCAAACTGGCGAACTACGGGATCGTAGGTGACCTCTTCGAAGTCGTTCCCGAACTCACCAAGGCCGCGAAGGCGTTGGGTATCGGCAAGAACTAGCCACGATCCCTTGCCCCGTCCGCGCCCGGCTCACGCCGGGCGCTCTCGTTCAGGCCGCGCCTCCGGCTTGCCTTCACGAACGGGGCTTCGCTCCAACTAGCGGCCGTTCCACGCAGAAAAGGCCCGGCAACTGCCGGGCCTTTTCTGCGATGGAGAAAGCTCAAACACCGAATTGCCTCAAGTGATGGTCGAAGTGCTTGTAGATCAGGCGCCCCCACTGCTCGCCGCTGAGGCGGCCGAAGAAGGGGTGGATCATGCCCTCGGCCTTCGCGAGGCCGCGCTGGACCACACGGTCGATGAGGGTGGCCAGGCGAGCGCGCTCAGCGTCGAAGTCCTGGGGCTCGGACACCACGTAGATGCGGTCGGTGGGGGAGTTGCGGCTGAACGGCTTGTCCCCGAAAACCTGGCCACGGATGAGGGGCGTGATCAGCTTGCCCAGGAAGGCCTGTTTCACCGGGCGCTCGCCCAGCACGTCCCCCAGGGAGATGGCGCAGTGCCTCATCATCTGGGCGGAATCCATCTTCCCCCACTGACGATGGGCGCCTGGCTCCAGCTCCGAAAGCCGCCGGGCCAGGGCATCCCGGTCTCCCGGGTTGAACAGGGAATTCATCGACCACCTCCAGGCATGCGCACGGTCATAGGGGCTCAAACCCCTCATCCAGCAGGAAGCTCCGCGCGTCCTCCGGGTCCCCGAAACGGGCGATGACCGTGTCGCCCTCATTCGTGTCGCCATCCAGCGCATCAAGGCTGTTGCGTTCGCGGATGATGCAGGCGCCACCCACCTCATCCAGACCGAACTGCACCAACTCGCGGATGACACCGTGTTCATCCCGCCACAACTCGACCAGCAGATCCGTGCCCATGAGCGCCTCCCGTCTCCTGCCCGCCGGAAGGTTATGTCTTTTCGAAGAACAGCACCACCATGCCGAAGCCCACGCGGTCGCCATGCTTCAGCTCCCGCGGCTCGCCCGGCTGGATGCGCTCCCCGCGCACGAAGGTGCCGTTGGCCACGCCGGGTTCCTCCAGCAGGAAATAGCGACCATGCTCGCAGAGGATGCGGGCATGACGCCGGGACACGCTGAGGTTGTGGTCCTCGTCCGTCAGGTCGATGTCAGGGTGGACGCCCGTGGTGGGGTCAAAGCGCCCGATGAGTGAGCCGTGGGACAGGATCGGGTGGGGCTTGCCGCTGAGCACGGACACCAGGTTGGCCACAGGGGCCGTGGCGGCCTTGGCGGGGCGGTTGGCGTCCATGGATTCCAGGCGCTCGCCCACTTCGCGGTGCCTCTGGGCCAGGCGCTGCATCATCTTCACGGAGACCTCGGGGTTCTGCCGGATCATCCGCATGAAGGTACCGCGGTTGATGGCAATGAGGTCCGAGTCCTCCAGGGCCAGGGCCGTGTGCTGGCGCGGCAGGGCCTCCAGCAGGCTGCCCTCCCCGAAGAAATCCCCCTTCGAGAGCTCCTCCGCCCACTCCCCCTGGGCCTCCTCTGAGACGTACAGTCGGACCTTGCCCGACAGGATGATGTACATCTGCTGGGCCATCTCCCCCTTGCGGAAGATCAACTCGCCTTCGCGGAAGCGCAGCTTGCTTTGATCGATGAAGCTGGGTTCAGCCATGAAGGTCCCGGGGAGGATCCTAGCTTAACCCAGGGCCAGGGTCGGATGGAAACCTCCTCCGTGGGGAACCGGGTAGGAAAGCCATTCCTGCCGCCGTCCTCCGCTACCCTGGGTGCATGTCCCTTTTGCGTCTCCTCGCCGCCCCGCTGGCGCCCCTCTACGGAGCCGTGGTCCGCGCCCGGAACCGGAGCTTCGACTCCCATCCGGAGCGGATCAGCCACGCCGCCGTCCCGGTCATCTCGATCGGCAACCTCAGCGCCGGCGGCACCGGCAAGACCCCCCTCACCCTGTTCCTCGCGGAGGGCCTTGAGGCCGCCGGCTGGACCAACGCCGTGCTGTCCCGTGGCTACGGTGGACGGCGGGCTGTGGACCCCATGAGCGTCGAGGCCGACTCCGATCCCCGGCAGACCGGGGATGAACCCCTGCTCATGGCACGTCGCCTGGGCCCCCGCCGCGTGGTGGTGGGCCGGAAGCGCGAAGCGGCGGCCCTGCGGGCCCTCTCCCAGCGTCCCGGTCTGCGCTGCCTGCTGCTCGATGACGGCTTCCAGCACCGGGCCCTGCACCGCGACCTCGACCTGCTGGTACTCGATGGCGTGCGCCGCTGGGGCGACGGGCGGATGCTGCCCCTGGGTGACCTGCGCGAACCCATGGACAGCGCCCGCCGTGCCCAGGCCCTGGTGGTGACCCGCGCGATGCGGGTGAAGGATCGGGCCGAGGTGGAGGCATGGTGGGCCCGCCATGGCTCGGGCGGTCCCATCTTCTGGGTGGACTTCGCTCTGGGCGGCCTGCGCCCGTGGCCCGCGGCGGCGCCAGCCACCGAGGTCCAGGGGGCCGCCTTCGCCTGGTGCGGCCTGGGCCATCCCGAGGCCTTCTACGCCGACCTGCTGCTGGCCGGACATGCCTGGACCGGCTCGCGCAGCTTCCCAGACCACCGGGGCCCTTCGCCGGCGGACCTGCGGCACCTGCAGGCCCAGGCCCGGGCCGAGGGCGCCACCTGGCTGGTCTGCACCGAGAAGGACGCGGTGAAGCTCGGACCCGATCACGCGCAGGCCCTGGACCTGCCGCTCCTCGTGGCCGAGCAGCGGGTGGTGGGCGGCGGGCCGCTGCTCGATTGGGTGCAGGCCCAATTGATCTGATTTCGCGGCTTGGAAGGAACAGGCGCACCTTCCCCGGAGGGGCCGGGACCGCTATGCTTGCGCCCATCCATCCACTCAATCCATCTCCTCTGAGGAGGGCAGCATGTTCAAGCAGATCGTCCAGGGATCGCTCCTGCTCACCGCCCTCGGCCTCACGGCCGGGGACACCGTGAAAATCGCCCTGACCGGGCCCTTCAGCGGCGGCTCCGCCCCCATGGGCACCTCCGCGCGGGATGGCTCCAAACTCGCCATCGCCGAGATCAACGCCGCTGGCGGCATCCAGGTCGGCGGCAAAAAGATGAAGATCGAAATCGTCGAGCGGGACGACGAGGCCAAAAATGAGCGCGGCGCCCTCATTGCCCAGGAACTGGCCGCCATGAGCGACCTGACCGGCGTCATCGGCACCGTGAACACCGGCGTCTGCATGGCGGGCGACAAGCACCTGCAGGAGAAGGGCATCACCAAGATCATCTGCCCCGCCGCGGGATCGGCCTCCATGACCCAGTGGAGCAAGGCCGGCGTGAAGGACTGCTCCATCTTCCGGTTCGCCGCCCATGATGGCATCCAGGCGGCCATGGTGGTGGAGGAGGCCATCAACCGGAAGTACACGAAGGTGGCCGTGGTCTTCGACTCCACCAACTACGGTGTCTCCGGTCGCGACGACATGCTGGACCAGATCAAGAAGCAGGGGAACAAGCTCGAGGTCGTGGCCCAGGAGAAGTTCAACATCGGCGACAAGGACATGACTGCCCAGCTGCTGCGCGCCAAGTCCGCCGGCGCCCAGGCCATCCTCATCTGGGGCATCGGCCCCGAGCTGGCGGCCATCTCCAACGGCATGGCCAAGATCGGCATGAAGGCCCCGCTCATCGGCGGCTGGACGCTGTCCATGTCCAACTACATCGACAACGCCGGCAAGAACGGCAACGGCACCCTCATGCCCCAGACCTTCATCGAGGAGCCTATCACCCCCAAGGCCAAGGCCTTCATCGATGGCTACCACAAGACGTTCAAGGTGGGCCGCATCCCCTCCCCCGTGGCCGCCGCCCAGGGCTACGATGCCGTCTACCTCATGGCCGCCGCCGTGAAGCAGGCCGGCAGCACCGACACGAAGAAGGTCAAGGAGGCCCTGGAGGATCTGAAGGAGCCCGTGCAGGGCGTCATCGCCACCTGGAACCATCCCTACACGAAGTGGGATCCCGCTGATGTGACCACCCACGAGGCCTTCCGCCGCGAGCAGACGGTCATGGGCATGGTGAAGGACGGCCACGTGGTCTTCGGCAACGACGCGGACCGGGAGCGCCTCCGCAAGTCCGCGCTGAGCGCCACGCCCGCCAAGATCAAGGGCAAGAAGAAGTAGCATCCCAACCGTGAGCGGGGGGCTTCGGCCCCCCGCTTTTTCCCCTTAGCAGGCCGCGCATGAACGCATCGATCATTGGGCAGATGGCCGTGAGCGGCGCCCTGATGGGCCTGGTCTACGCCCTCATCGCCTATGGCTTCCAGCTGACCTTCGCCACCAGCAAGAGCATCAACTTCGGCCAGGGCGAGCTGGTGATGGTCTCCGCCTTCTTCAGCCTCACCCTGCTCAACCTCGGCGTGCCCTACTGGGCCATGATCCCGGGCGGCCTGCTCTTCGGCGCCCTCATGGGCCTGGTGGTGGAGCGCGCCGGGGTTCGCCTGGCGCTGGAACAGAAGAGCGAAGGCTGGATCCTGCTCACCATCATCATCGGCCTGTTCTTCTTCTCCGCTGCCGAGAACCTCTGGGGTCGCGACGACCGCCCCTTCCCCACCCCCATCTCCGCCGACCCCATCCACGTGCTGGGCGTGGACGTGACCCGGCTCGAACTGGCCGTGGCGATCGGTGTCCTGGCCATCATGGGCGCCATCGAGCTGTTCAAGCGCCGCACCCTGCTGGGCAAGGCCTTCGAGGCCGTGTCCGCCGACCGCGACGCGGCCGAACTCATGGGCATCTCGGCCACCCGCACCGTCATGCTGTCCTATGGCCTGTCAGGCGCCGTGGCGGCCCTGGCGGGCATCCTGGTCTCGCCCATCACCACCGTGGGGCCCACCATGGCCTCCGCTCTCATCCTCAAGGCCTTCTCCGTGGCCGTGGTGGCGGGCCTGGACTCAGGTTTCGGCGTGGTGCTCATCGGCATGTTCCTGGGCGCCCTGGAAAGCCTGGCCAGCTTCTACCTGGGCAGCGGCTGGCGCGAGGCGCCAGGCCTGATCCTGCTGATCCTGGCCCTGGCCGTGCGGCCCACAGGCGTGTTCGGCAAAGCCGTCATCCGGAAGGTGTGAGATGCGACGGATCCTCCTCCTCCGCGGCGCCGAGCTCATGGTCTTCGCCTTCCTCGCCACCATCCCCCTGCTGGTGGTGAACCCTTACGCCCTGGGCCTGCTGACCCTGCTGGCCATCTACGGCATCCTCCTCATTGGCCTCGATGTCACCGTGGGCTACCTGGGCCAGGTGAACCTCGCCCATGTGGCCTTCCTGGGCCTGGGCGCCTACACCGCGGGGCTCGTCGTCACCAAACTGGGTCTGGGCATGGGCCCCGCCCTGCTGGCCGCCATGGCCGTGGGCCTGCTGCTGGGCGGCCTCCTGGCCCTGCCCGCCCTGAGGCTTGAAGGTCCCCAGTTCGCCCTGGCCACCCTCAGCTTCGCCGCCCTCAGCACCACGGCCCTCAATGAGCTGGAGAGCCTCACGGGCGGAGCCCAGGGCCTGAGCCTCAGCCGGCCACCGGTCTTCGGGCACGCGTTGACGCCGCCCCTGTTCTTCTGGCTCTGCCTCGCCCTGCTGGCCCTGGTGTGGGTGGTGATGCGGAACCTGCTGGCTTCGCAGTGGGGCCGCGCCTTCGAGGCCCTGCGGGACAGCCCCATCGCCACGGACGCCATGGGCGTGGGCACCTACCAGCACAAGGTGGCCGCCTTCGCCCTGGGATCGAGCCTCGGCGGCCTGGCGGGCGGGCTCTACGCCTTCAACTTCCAGTACCTCCAGCCCCAAAGCTTCACCTACGATCTGATGATCATCCTGCTCCTGGGCGTGGTGCTGGGCGGCCGCAAGAGCCTGTGGGGCGCCTTCGTGGGAGCCACGGTCATCGTGCTGCTGCCCAACCTGCTGTCGAACCGCCTGCTCTTCCAGGTCTTCTCGGGCCTGGGTTTCGCCATGGCCCTGGCCGCTGGCCTGCGCGGGCTGGTGAAGAAGACCACGAGGCCCTTCCAGGCCTTGGCCCCCGTGGTGGCCATGGGACTCCTGGTGGTGGGCGGCCTCTTCGTGGAGAACACCGAGGACTGGCGCAAAGCCATCTTCGCCCTGATGCTCTTCTCCGTGGTGGTGGGCCTGCCCGAGGGCCTGATGGGCTTCCTGTCGATCTTCCTGGCAAAGCTCTTCCGGGTGCCCCACGCGCCCCTGCCCGAGCCCTCGGACATCGAGGCCATCCTGCCGCCCCGCAGTGCCGATGGGGCCCCCCTGCTGGTCATCGAGGACCTCAAGCGGTACTTCGGCGGTGTGAAGGCGGTGGACGGGCTCTCCATGATCATCCGCTCGGGCGCCATCCACGGCCTCATCGGGCCCAACGGCTCGGGCAAGAGCACCGTGGTGAATGTCATCTCCGGACTCTACACGCCCAGCGCCGGCCGCATCCTGCTCCGGGGTTCGGCCCTGCCCTCTGGAAGCCTCTTCCGAGTATCGAAGTCCGGCGTGGCACGCACCTTCCAGAACCTCCAGCTCTTCGGTGAACTCACGGCACTCGAGAACGTCATGGTGGCGCTCAAGGGCGTGTACCGTAGCCCCCTGCCCCTGGTGCTGCTGGGTCTGGCCCGCAGAGAGGAGAGCCAGGCCCAGGCCGATGCCCTCTGTCTGCTGGACCGCATCGGGCTGAAGGACCAGGCCCTCACCAAGGCCAAGGACCTCACCTATGGCGCCCAGCGCTTCCTGGAAGTGGCCCGGGCCCTGGCCCGCAAGCCCGACCTGCTCATCCTCGACGAGCCCGCTGCGGGCTTGGCCCACCCCGACGTGGTCCAGCTCATCGAGATCATCAAGCGGGTCCACAAGCGTGGCATCAGCATCCTCCTCATCGAGCACCACATGGACGTGGTGAGCGAGCTCTGCGACACCGTGACCGTCCTGGACGGTGGCAAGGTCATCGCCGAGGGCAAGCCCGAGGAAGTCAAGCGCCATCCCAAGGTGGTCGAGGCCTACCTGGGCCAGCCGCCCCAAAGCGATCTCCCCGGCGATCCCTCGCCGCAGCCGGCCTAGGAGGCATCCATGCTCCAAGTGGAAAATCTCCATGCAGGCTACGGCGCCAGCGAGGTGCTGACGGGCACCACGCTCACCGTGAAGCAGGGCACCCTGGTGGCCCTCATCGGAGCCAACGGCGCGGGCAAGACCACCACCATGCGGGCCATCTCCGGTGGCCTCAAGCCCAGCCGCGGCACGGTGAAGCTGGACGGCCAGGAGGTGCAGGGCCTCGATGCCTCGCGAATCGCGCGCCTGGGCCTGGCCCACTCGCCCGAGGGCCGCAAGGTCTTCGGGCCGCTCTCGGTGGAGGACAACCTGCTGCTGGGTGCCTACAGCCACCTGCCCCGCTTCTTCGGCTTCCAGGGCAAGGCCCAGGCCGACCTGGACCGCGTCTATGAGCTGTTCCCCAAGCTCAGGGAGCGGGCCAGGCAGGCCGCAGGCACCCTTTCCGGCGGCGAGCAGCAGATGCTGGCCATCGGCCGGGCCCTCATGGCCCGGCCCAAAGTCATGCTGCTGGACGAGCCCTCCATGGGCCTCGCGCCCGTCATCGTGCAGGAGGTCTTCCGCACCATCCGGCGCCTCAAGGAAGAGGGCATCACCCTCCTGCTGGTGGAGCAGTTCGCCAAGAGCGCCCTCGAAGTGGCCGACTACGCCTACGTCATGGAGCGCGGCCGCATCGCCGTGGAAGGCACCCCCGCTGAGCTGGCCCGTAACGAGCGCGTCATCGCCGCCTACCTGGGCTAGTTGGCTCCCCGCCCCCACTTGCGCTAGCATGGAGCCCTGCCGCGGGCGTAGTTCAGTGGTAGAACGTCAGCTTCCCAAGCTGAATGTCGCCAGTTCAATCCTGGTCGCCCGCTCCAATGCAAGGGCCCCCCGCGGGGGGCCCTTTCGCTGATGCTCCGTGGCCTCTTCTGCAGCCACGCCGTTGGGGTTGCACCTGTTCCCAGGTCGCCACGGTAACATCAGCCCTTGCACTTCATTCTCATCAGATTGGGCGAACCCATCCCCACTCCGGACCATTCGCCCCATGTACCGTCAGGTGGCTCGTCATGCGAAGTTCACAGCTAGGTGGTGCAGCCTGCTTGGCGGCCCTTCTCATGGCCTGCACGCCATTGGTGCGAACCCACTCAATCCCGCGTGGTCCAAGGATCTCGGCCGATTGCTTCAAGGTTGGAGGAAGCACCCTCGTCAGCCTCAGCATTCACCGCAAGGAAGGAGAACCCTCCTGGAAGATCGAATTCATCGGGGATTCCCCGGAGGGCCTCACCATGGAGGACCTCCCGAACCTCACCTTGGTCCAATGGAAAATGGATCTTCCTCGAACACAGGCCTCTTCAATCAAGCCGTATAAAATGAACCTTCAAAATGGCCACAGTTCCTGTGAAACGACGGTCTCCTTCAGGACCAACGCCCAGGAGTTCATTCGCACCCTGGTGATCTCAGCGCCACTGCATTAGCTTGACCCTCTCGCAGAGGCTGACCAACCGGCCCTGACCTCCCCATGGCCCGCACCGCCTTCTCCGCAATCTCGTCCACACGCTTTCCAGGCTTCCCTCAGGGCCTCTGCACAGTCAGGGGCTGACTGCATTCAATCGACACAACCCAGGAAATTCCGCGAGTCAAGGAGGGGTGGCGATGTCCGCACGCGAGATCTCAAAGCTGTTGTTCACGACGGTCTATCCGTTGTACGTGCAGAAGGCTGAGCGCAAGAACCGCACGAGAGAGGAAGTCGACACGATCATCTGCTGGTTGACGGGCTACACGGGTGAACAGCTGGCCCGGCACACGGCCGTCAACATCGACTTCCAGACCTTCTTCGACCAGGCTCCGGCCATCCATCCAAACAGTTCCCTGATCAAGGGAGTCGTCTGCGGGGTCCGGGTTGAAGCGATCGAAGATCCCATCACCCAGAAAATCCGGTACCTCGACAAGCTGATCGATGAACTGGCCAAGGGCAAATCCATGGACAAGATCTTGCGACAATAGCCATGGGCGTTTCTTTTGCCCAGCTCCCACCGTCGTCAGGTCCCAACCCGAGCACCCCACCTTTTTGCAACGATGTCGAAAGGGCTCCTGGCCATGCGCATCCTTCTGGTCCTCATCCTCAGTCTGGTCTCCGGATCCACAGCGGGCCTGATGGGCGCCGATACGGTGGTGGTCGTGGTGCGGCACGCGGAGAAGGAGGCTGACGACCCGAAGGATCCGAACCTGAGCCTCACCGGGCAGGCCCGGGCCACCTCCCTGGCCAAGGTCCTGGCGGATTGTCCGCTGACCCGGGTCCTCGTTTCGGAATACAGACGCACCCTGCAGACCGCCGAGCCCACGCTGCGGGCGCACAATCTCCCCGTCACGACCATCCCGATCCGGCAGGATCGTGCCGAAGCCTATGCCCAGCGGCTCGCCAGCCTGATCAAGCGCGATCACCAGGGCGAGGTCATCCTGGTGGTCAGCCACTCCAACACGGTGCCCGCCTTCGTCCTTGCCCTGACGGGTGTGCAGGTCCCACCCATCGTGGATGCCTCCGAGTTCAACCGCCTGTACGCCATCACCCTGCCAGCCCAGGGCCGGCCCCGCCTCATCGCGGCCAGCTACTGAGGCCTCGCCCCGCTTCAGCCGAGGCCGGAGCCATCCCATGCCCAGCCCCACCCTCCGCATCGACCCCGCCGTGACCAGTCAGGACCTCGCTGCCATCCGGGGGCTGTTCCTGGATTACCAGGCGGGCCTGGGCATCGACCTCGGATTCCAGTCCTTCGACGAGGAGATCCGCCGCCTCCCCGGCGACTACGCGCCACCCACGGGACGGCTGCTCCTCGCAACATGGGGTGGACGGCCCGTGGGCTGCATCGCGCTCAGGGGCATCAGCCCCACCCGGGGGGAGATGAAGCGCCTCTTCATCCAGCCACAGGACCGGGGGCTCGGAGTGGGGAAACGGCTGATCGCCCGGCTCCTCCAGGAGGCCCGCGCGGCGGGTTACGAAGAACTCGTCCTGGACACCCTGCCCGGCATGACGGAGGCCCAGGGCCTGTACCTGGCCTTTGGGTTTCGCGACATCCCGCCCTACCGGCACAATCCGATTCCGGGCTCCCGCTTCCTGGGGCTGGCCCTGGATTCGAAGCTATGAAGGCCGTCCTGCCCTTGACCTCGGGACCGGCCTCCGATGCTCAGGTTTCAGGCCGGCGGACGGGAAAGATGCGCGGCGATTCATCGAAAGGATGCTGAAGCGGTGGGGCGATGCCACCTGGCCGCCAGGCAAAGGCACCCATCCATCACCCCCATTCCCTCAACTCACCCGTCAACTCACCGGCCCGTGGAGACCCCAGGAGGCGCCATGACCCCACCGAATCCCTCCCAATCCGGCCCAGGCACGGCCGCCGTCGAGGCCTTCCTGGCTGGCCTGAACCCCACCACCCGCTCCGAAGTCGAGGCGCTCAGGAGGATCATCCTGGGCGTGGATCCCGCCATTGCCGAAGGCATCAAATGGAAGGTGCCCAGTTTCTGCACCACCGAATACTTCGCCACCCTGCACCTGCGCATGAAGGCCGGCATCGGCCTGATCTTCCACTTGGGGGCCAAGGTGAGGGACATCTCCGTCCTCCCCGTGGAGGACCCGGAGGGTCTGCTGCAGTGGCTGGCCAAGGATCGGGCCATGGTCGCCTTCAAGGACACGGATGAGATCCTGGCCCGCGGGCCGGCCTTGGAGTCCCTGATCCGGCAGTGGATACAGTTCATTTGAGGCGTCGGTCAGAAGAAATGGATGTCCGGACATCACTGGCATCCTCTGCGAGGTTTTTGGGGACGGGTGAACCTCCTTTTCGCTAGGCTGTCCACCAGTCCCAGTCCAGACATCCAGCTCAGCCCGCGAGGTGATCCATGGAACTCCGTCTGCAGCGCAACCCCTCCAGCGCCCGCGCCACCACCGGAACACTCACAGTGGACGGCCAGTTCGAGTGCTACACCCTGGAGGATGTGGTCCGCGACCTGGGGCCCCGGGGCGAGGGTAAGGTGCAGGACGAAACGGCCATCCCGCCCGGAACCTACAAGGTGATCATCAACATGAGCCCGCGCCTGGGCAAGCCCATGATGCGCCTGCTGGAGGTGCCCTTTTTCGACGGCATCCTCATCCACAGCGGGAACACCGAGGCCCACACCAAGGGGTGCATCCTCGTGGGAGGCAAGCTGGCCGGAGACACCATCGCCGGTGGTACGTCCACCGCGGCCCTGGCTGCCCTGAAAGCGAAGGTGCAGGCCGCCCTGGACCGCAACGAGCCCGTGCGGATCACCATCCTGCCGGCCTGAGGCCGCCTCAGCGCGTCAGGAGGTCTGCTTGCCCTGGGCCTTCATGTCCACCAGGCGCTTGGCCTCGCGTCGCAGCAGTTCGGCTACGTTGCGGTCCTTCATCAACAGCTTCATGTCGCTCTCGTAGAGGCGCTTGAAGTGGGTCATGGCCACGGGCAGTGGCGTCCGGGGGTTCATGACCAGGGACTTGGTGATGGGGTACTTCTTCATCCACTCGCGGCTGTTGGAGATGATGCGGAGAACCTCCTCATTCACCGTGCGCATGTTGGCGATGTAGGCCACCTCGCCCTCCGTGATGCGGCCGTTGCGGATGACGTTCACCTGGATCAGGCGGTTGGCCTCGCGGATGAGGAAGGTGCGCTCCTCCTTGCCGCCCTTGATGGCCAGCATGATCTTCTGGTTGGTGCTGAGCTTCATCATGCGCTGGGTGAGGGTGAGGGTGATCTCGTTGCCCTCGTCGTCCAGGATGGGCTTCTGGGCCAGCAGGCGCCGCTCGGCGGCCACCTCCTCCGTCTCGACCTCGGCCTCGGCCTCCTCCTTGGACTTCTCCTTGGGCAGGGGCAGTTCGGACCAGGCGCGATCCAGGTGGCCGGCTTCGACCTCGTCGATGATCTCCAGTCGCTGCCGCTTCACCTCTTCGGGAATGAGGCGCAGGACGTCGAAGCGGAACTCGTTGACGCGGCGCTTGATGACGTATTCGCCCTCGGGGTGCTCCTCCAGCAGGTCCAGGATCCGGTGCCGCTCCATCCAGAGCACCTGGTTGTTCAGCACGATCTCCAGCACCGAGCCAGGCAGGCTGGGGACCGAGGCCTCCACGATGGCTGCGGTGAGCGACGGGTTCAGGAGGGTGGTCTCCAGCAGGGCGGGTTCCTTGCGGTGGCAGAGCACCAGCTGCAGGGGGGCGGGCGGATCCACCGGGTCCCCCATCACGCCCGTCAGGAGGGACTCCGGCATGGTCGCGAAGAAGTCCAGGCCCCGCTGGGTGTAGGGGGTCTCCGTCAGACAGGCATGGGCCAGGGCCTGCAGCAGGTCCAGGGTGGGCACGGGCAGGCTGCCCCCCACCAGCGCCATGGCCATGGGTTCGGGCAGACCGCCCTGGAGGAACCGTTCAACAATGGGATGCATGCTCATGGCCGGGTGACTTCCTCATCTTCATCGGGAGCGACGGGTTCGTTCGGGAGTTCAGGTTGGGCCGGACGCAGCCAGCGGCCCTCGCCGTCGAAGGCTCCGCTCCAGCTCTCCCCGACGCTCTGGCCATGGGGAATGCGACGACCGGCCACCTCGACGGTCACGACACCGGCGTTCTCGAGGCGGATGGTGAAGGCCCCCTTCACCCGCAGCCGCCAAGCCTCGGAAACCCGCAGGGTGCGCACCATGGCCCCCCCCCCCTCCGGGGTCTGGGGCTCGATGCGGATGTCGGCCGTGTCCAGGGCCCGCAGGCTCACCAGCAGGCCCTGCTCGTTCACGGGCGCCTCGGGCAGGAGCTCGCCGAGCACGGGATAGGGTGAGGCGGTGGGCGCCGGGGGCGGCGGCAGGGAGGGCTTGCTGAGCGCGATGAGGTAGCTGGGCGGGGGTTTGTGGCCGAGGCTGGGCCCGGGCACCACCAGCCACAGGACGACGATGGCCGAGGCCCCGGTGAGCACGCCCATGACGATGCGCTCGAGGCGCTCGCGCCGGGGATCCGGCGGTTCCAGTTCCTGGACGCCAGGCACGATCTGGAAGGCCCCCGTGTGGAACTCCAGGTCCACACCCAGACGCTCCGCCAGCTGCCGGGCCAAGGGCCGGGGCCGGCCGGGCGGCAGCGCCACCCAGTCGTCGGCCTCGATGGCCTCCAGGTGGCGCACCGGCAGTTTGAGTTCCTTGGCCAGGGCCTCCAGGCTCAGGTCGCGGGCCTCTCGGGCCCGGCGGATGAGCTGGCCGACGGACTCGTCCTCCCGCATCAGGACCACCCCACGGGCAGTTCCTTGAGCAGGCGGGTCAGCTGTTCGCGGCGGTCGCCGCGGTTGAGGCGGCGGTCATCGAGGCTGCCCCGATGGGCCATGGTGTCGGTGAGGGTGCGCTGCAGGTCATCCGGCGTGATGAAGTCGCGGCTCTCCAGCCAGGCCTCGGCCTGGGCCAGGCCCAGCCAGTGCTTGGCGGCGCGCGTGGAGCAGAAGCCGCCCCCGGCCCGGATGCGCTCCACCATGCGCTCCACGTAGTCCAGGACGGCCTCGGCGACCTTCACGGCCCGCACCGCGGCGCGGGCCTGGCGCCAGCCCTCCAGATCGAGCACGGGGGAAAGGGAGTCCAGCCGCTCCGCCCCAGCCTCACCGGTGAGGATGCGGCGCTCCGCCGCACGATCGGGGTAGCCCAGGTGGATGGTGCAGGAGAACCGGTCCAGCTGGCTTTCCGGCAGGGGGAAGGTGCCCGCGTGGTCGAGCGGATTCTGGGTGGCGATGACGAAGAAGGGCTCGGGCAGCTTGTGCGTACTGCGGTCCAGCGTGACCTGGCCTTCCACCATGGCCTCAAGCATGGCGCTCTGGGTCTTGGGGCCGATCCGGTTCAGCTCGTCCAGCAGCAGCACGTGGCAGAACACGGGCCCGGGTTGGAAGCGGAAGGCCTGTTCCTTGGCGTCCCAGAGGTGCACGCCCAGCAGGTCCGAAGGCAGCAGGTCGTTGGTGCCCTGCACGCGCTGGAAGCCGCCGCCGAGGATGCGGGAGAGGCCCTTGGCCAGGGTGGTCTTGCCCACGCCGGGGAGGTCTTCCAGCAACACATGGCCACCTGCCAGCATGGCCGCGAAGGCCCGGCGCACCTGGGCCTCCTTGCCCACCACCACGGCCTGCAGGGCCGCCAGACCCGCGCGCGCCGCCGGACGGATCCCCTCCGCGCTGCGGACCGGGGGGATGAGGATGGGCGGGGCTTGGGTCATGGGGCCTTCCGGGACGGTGTGCCTTCGCCAAGGTTCGGACACGCGGCGGTGGAGCCTCCATCTTCCAGAGGAATGGCGTGCTCCCGCAAGCGCTGGGCCAGGGTCCGCACCGTCAGGCCCAGGGCCCCGGCCGCCCGGGGGAGATCTCCCCCGGCCACGCCCATGGCCCGTAGCAGGAGCTGGGCCTCCGCCGCGTGGGCCACGGCCTTGAGCATGGCCTCGAGCCCGGCAGGCTCCGGCCAGGCGAGGCAGAGGGGGGCTTCCAGACCGAGGCCCAGGTCCGGAAAAGCCCGGATGGCCCGGCCTTCGTAGAACAGGAGGGTCCGGCCCACCAGCACCTCCAGCTCGCGGACGTTGCCCGGCCAGGAGTGCTCCAGCAGCTGGCGCTCGGCGCTGCGCTCCAGCCAGGGCGTGGGGCGCCCCTCCAGGCGGGCGGCCTGATCCAGCAGCAGGCGGGTGAGGGCCAGCAGGTCCTCGCGGCGCTCGGCCAGGGCCGGCACCCGCAGCTCCAGCGCGCCCAGGCGTTCGGCGATCTCTGGCGCCAACAATCCCCCGGCGTCGACGCTGCCCAGCCAGTCGAGGCGGCGTCCCGACTCGCTGTCCATGGCCCTGGCCAGGGGCCCGGCGGCGGTCGGAGCGAGGTGTTCGAGTCCGCCCAGGAAGAGGGTGCCGCCCTCCAGCAGCTGCAGGGACCGGGGATCCGGCCCTTCGGGACCCAGGGTGGCTGCGGGCAGGCTCAGGTAAGGCCCGGCGGGATGGCGCAGGGTGTGGAGGCGGCGGGCGCTGCGCTCGCGCCCGGCTCCACGGGGCCCCCGGAAGACCACCGGCAGTCGGGTGGCGGCGGCCTGGCGCAGCGCCGCATCCAGGACCTGCATGGCGGGGCTGTTCGCGATCCAGGGCTCGGCCGGATCCGGCGGGGGCGCGCCCACCAGGGCCCGCAGGCGGTCCAGCAGGGCCAGGAAGGCATCCAGGTCGAAGGGCTTGGGCAGGAAGTCGTCAGCCCCGAGCCGCATGGCCTCGACGATGTCCTTCGGTTCACCGAAGGCCGACATGAGCACCACGCGCAGGGAGGGATGCAGGCGGCGGGCCCGGCGGATCAATTCGAGACCACTCATGCCCGGCAGCCTCAGATCCGTGACCAGCACCTGGAAGGGTCGCGCCTCCAGAGCCCGCAAGGCCGCCTGGGGATCTGCCACGGCCTCGACCTTCCAGAGGGATCCCGCCAGGGCCTGGCTCAGCAGGCGCCGGAAGCTGTCCTTGTCCTCGACCAGCAAGAGGTCCATGGGAAGACGCTAGCACCGAACCGGGGTCAGAGGAGGCCGCCGCAGCCCTCGATGAAGCGTCGGCTCTGGGCCTCCGCCTGGGCCTCGAAAAGCGCCGCGCCTTCCACCACCTGCAGGCCCGCCCCCCGGGCCCATAGCGCGAAGGCGGTGTCCTCCTTGTAGATCCATTCCACAGCCCAACAGGCACTGGGAAGCGCGGATTCCAGCAGCTCGGGAAAGGGAGCGGGGTCGTCAGGGGCCATGCCCAGGCTGGTGGCCTGGACTAGGCCCACAGGTGCGAAGTCGGCGACCGCCTCCGGGCTCACCGGGGCCCGGCGGGAAGCCTGGAGGACGGGACGTCCCGCGGCTTCCAGCACCGCCCGGCTGGTGGCGGCCACGCCGCCCTCCCCCAGCAGCAGCACGGGACCCGGCGCGAGGTTCGACAGGGACTGTCCGAATGCCTCGGCATCCGTGTTGGCTCCCTGCCAGGGGCTCCCGGGGGCCCGTCGCCAGAGGGTGTTCAGGGGGCCCGCCAGGCCCAGCGCGCGGGGCAGCGTCAACTTCAGCGGCGCCGTGATGCTGAGGCCCAGGATGCCGAGGGCGTCCAGGGCCTCGGCGGCCTCCTCGGCCTCGGCGCAGGGCAGGGGCAGGTAGACCAGGTCCTTGAAGGCATGCTGGAAGCGCGGATTGTGGTAGGCCGGCCCCCGGGAATGCAGGACAGGATCGCCGATGACGCCGCAGATGCCGTGGCCTGGATGGAGCTTCGCACTGCGCCAGGCGCGCAGGGTCGACAGGGGCAGTTGCCCCGGGGCGGCCGGAGGGCCGTCATCGGGCGCGGCGTAGGTGAAGGCGCCGCCCCAGGCGGCCTGGACCACGCGGCTGGGCAGCCCCTTGGGCCCCATGAGAAAGGCCGCGAGGCGCACGCCGTGATCCCGGGCCCAAGCCAGGGGCGCCCGCAATCGGCCGCTGTCGCCCAGACGCCCCGCCCAGCCCACCCACTTGAAGGCCTCGCCTTCGGGAAGGTGGCGCAGCCGCGTCTCCAGATCGAAGGTGCCGGGAGCCACATGAATGGAGCGGAGCAGCCGCACGTGGGTGCGGGCCGCCTGGATTTCGGGAGGAATGGGCAGGTCCCACTCCAGATCCAACCACTGGGGCTTGCCCTTGAGGGCCTTCACCAACCGGGCGATCCGCCCGGCTTCATCGTCGTCGGGCCAGCGCCCGCCCTCGGATACCCGACGGCAGGTGACCAGGCAGCGGCGTTTCAGGGCATCCACCAGGGCCTCGGGATCCTCCTCCGGGAAGAGGTCCAGCCGCAGTTCGGGGAGGGCATCGTCCCCCAGGCGCCGCCCGCAGGCCAGGGCCAGCTCCCACTCGGGGTGCGTGAGGGTCACGAGATGGAAGGGCAGCGGGCTCACGGGGCGGAATCCTGAACGGCCATCCTAACCTGCCTGGCAGAGATGGGCGTGGCGAGCCTCGATTCCAGAAAATGCCCCTTAAGTAACTAAAGAAAGCGGGACTCGCCAGTATTGTTTACCTACTCATCTGCTACGATCCCCACCAAGGCCCGCCAAGGCCTGGCAAAGGAGGGTGGTATGTCCCCCGCATTGATGTTCTGGATCCAGTTCGTGCTCGTCCTGGGCGCGATCCTCATCGGCATCCGCAAGGGTGGCGTGGCCCTGGGCCTCATCGGCGGCCTGGGCGTGGCCGTGCTGGTGCTCGGCTTCCGCGTAGCGCCGGGCGTGCCGCCCATCGACGTGATGCTCATCATCCTCGCCGTGGTGACCGCCTCGGCCACCCTGCAGGTGGCAGGCGGCCTGGACTACCTGGTGCAGCTCACGGAGCGCCTCCTCCGCGCCCACCCGAAATACGTCACCATCCTGGCGCCCCTGTCGACCTTCCTGCTCACGGTCTGCGTGGGCACGGGGCACGCGGTCTATGCCCTGCTCCCGGTCATCTCCGACGTCGCCCTGAAGACCCGCATCCGGCCCGAACGCCCCATGGCCATCTCCAGCGTGGCCTCCCAGATGGGCATCACCGCCAGCCCCGTGGCCGCCGCCGTCACCACCTTCCTGGCCATGGCCGCCAAGAACGGCCACCCCGTGGGCCTCTTCGACATCATCCGCATCACGCTGCCCGCCGGCATCATCGGCGTGCTCGCTGCCGCGGCCTGGAGCTTCAACCGGGGCAAGGAACTGGACCAGGATCCCGAGTTCCAGGAGCGCATGAAGGACCCCGAGTTCGCCAAGGCACTCGACGCCAACGTGACGACGCTGGGCATGGAGATCCCCTTCACAGCCAAGCTCTCCGTGGGCCTCTTCTTCGCGGGCGTGTTGACCATCATCCTCATCGCCATGAAGCCCGGTCTGCTTCCCCTGGTGAACGGCAAGGTGGTGCCCATGACCACCGTGGTGCAGATCATCATGCTGGCCTTCGGTTCCTTCATCCTCTTCGCCACCAAGGTGAAGGCGCCGGACATCGCCCGTTCCAGCGTCTTCATCGCGGGCATGATCGCCGTGGTCTCCATCTTCGGCATCGCGTGGATGAGCGAGACCTTCATCAAGGCCAATGAGGGCTACCTCATCGCCAACATCAAGACCATGGTGCAGGTGGCTCCCTGGACCTTCGCCCTGGCCATGTTCGCCGTCTCCGCCTTCGTGAAGAGCCAGGCCGCCACGCTCACCATCATGCTGCCCTTCGGCTACGCCCTGGGCCTGCCCACGCCCCTGCTGCTCAGCCTCATCCCCGCCAGCTACGCCTACTTCTTCTTCGCCTTCTACCCCAGCGATCTGGCCGCCATCAACATGGATCGCACAGGTACCACCCGGATCGGCAAGTATCTCCTCAACCACAGCTTCATGGTCCCCGGCCTCATCGGCGTCGGCACCTCCACCCTGGTTGCCTACGGCCTGTCCAAGATCCTGGGCTGAGCCTGGCGCCTTCCCAAACCTGAAGCCCCGCCCCCCGGGCGGGGCTTCGTTCATCAGGGCTATCCTGCTTCGAGGAGGTCCCCATGCGTGAGTTCCGGATTGCAGTCATCCCAGGTGACGGCATCGGCAAGGAGGTGATCCCCGAAGGCATCCGCGTGCTGGAGGCGGCCGCCGCCAAGCATGACGTGCGCTTCCACTGGGACGAGTTCCCCTGGAGCTGCGAGACCTACCTGCGTACCGGCCGCATGATGCCCGAGGACGGCCTCGACCAGATCCGCCGCCACGATTCGATCTACCTGGGCGCCGTGGGCTTCCCCGGCGTACCCGACCACATCTCGCTCTGGGGCCTGCTCATCCCCATCCGGCGCGGCTTTAGGCAGTACGCCAACCTGCGCCCTGTGAAGCTCATGCCCGGCGTGCCCTGCCCTCTGGCGGGCCGCCAGGTGGGCGATATCGACATGATTGTGGTTCGCGAGAACAACGAGGGTGAGTATTCCAGCATCGGCGGACGCCTCTACGAGGGCACGGACCAGGAACTGGCCATGCAGCAGAGTGTGTTCACCCGCCTGGGCGTGGACCGGATCCTGAAGGTCGCCTTCGACATCGCCCAGTCGCGGCCGAAGAAGCACCTGACTTCCGCCACGAAATCCAATGGCATCGCCATCACGATGCCCTACTGGGATGAGCGCGTGAAAGCCATGGCCATGGCCTATCCCGAGGTGAAGGTGGACCAGTTCCACATCGACATCCTCTGCGCCCAGTTCGTGCGCAACCCTCATTGGTTCGACGTGGTGGTGGGCTCCAACCTCTTCGGGGACATCCTGTCCGACCTGGGCCCAGCCTGCACCGGCACCATCGCCATCGCCCCCAGCGCGAACCTCAACCCCGAACGCGAATGCCCCTCCATGTTCGAACCCGTCCACGGCTCGGCGCCGGACATCTACGGCCAGGGCATCGCCAACCCCATCGGCGCCATCTGGGCCGGGGCCATGATGCTGGACCACCTGGGCTGCCCCGAGGCCGGCGCCTCCGTCATGGCCGCCATCGAGAAGGTGCTGGCGAGCGGGCTGCGCACCCCGGACATGGGCGGCCAAGCCAGCACCACGGACCTGGGGAAGGCCATCGCCGCTGCGGTCTAGGCCTTCCGCTGCTTCGCCGCCTGCCAGGCGGCTTCCATCTGGTCGAGGGTGCGGTGCTCCCAGCCGCCCGCGGCACGGGCATCGTCCTCCACCACCCGGAAGCGGCCCTTGAAGCGGATCATCTGGCGCCGCAGGGCGGCGTCGGGGTCCACGCCCTTCTTGCGGGCCCACTGCATGAGGCTGAAGAGCACGTCGCCGAACTCCTCTTCCACCCGCACGGGATCGGACTCGGCCTGCAGCTCCGCGATCTCTTCCTTCACCTTGTCGAGGACCCCCTCCATATCCGGCCACTCGAACCCCACCTTGGCGCAGCGTCGGCCGATCTCCAGAGCCTCGTCCATGGGTGAGAGGGTGGCCGGGATGCCCTCGAGCAAGGGCGGCTCCGTCTCCGCTGTGAGACCCTTCTCCACGAGCTTGATGGCGGCCCAGTTGGTGAGCACCGCGCCGGCCCCATCCACCGCCACCTCGGCGAACACATGGGGATGCCGCCGCACCAACTTCTCCACCACGGCGGCTTCCACGTCGTGAAGGTCCCAGCTGCCGCGATCCGCCGCCAGCTGGGCGTGGAAGGCGATCTGCAGCCAGAGGTCCCCAAGTTCCTCGCAGAGGTGGGCCTCGGTGGCTTCGTCAAAGGGCTTGTGCGCCGCCAGGGCCTCCAGCACCTCCGCCGCCTCCTCGCGCAGGTAGCGGGCCAGGGTCTGGTGGTCCTGCTTCAAATCCCAGGGGCAGCCCGACTCCGGCTTGCGGAGCGCGGCCATGACGGCGCGGAGGGTGGTCGGTTCCATCCAACCAGGGTACAGGCCCCGGGCGGTCCTGCGGAACGCCCCATGAAAAGACGACTCAAAAGTCGTCTGTTTTTAATCTTAACCGTATCCCTTACCGATTCAGGTCAATACGCCATTGATCAGGTCCCGTACGGACCCCCAGGAGCCCCCATGAAGCGCCCCCTCGCCTTCCTCATCCCTCTCCTGCTGGCCGCCGGCACCGCCCTCCAGGCCGGGCCCTTCGCCCAGCTCAAGGAAGAGATCGCCACGGCGCGGAAAGAGCTTGTCACCATGGTCCTCCACCGCGACCAGCGCGGGCCCGAGCAGCAGAAGAAGGTGAAGGAGACCGCCGAGGCGGTGAGCGCGCACCTCGCCAAGCTGAAGGCCCCGGCCGGGAAGGAGGCCGAGTTCAAGGAGCTGGGCGCCACCTGGAATGCCTTCCGGACGACCCGCGAGAAGGAGCTGGTTCCCGCCATCCTGGCCAACCAGAAAGACCGCTACGAGCGGATCGGCGCCGGCATCCAGAAAGAACGCCTGGACCGCATGTACGCCCTGATCGACGCCATCGAGAAGTAGTCCTCAGCGGGCTTCGAGCCCACCCAGGATGGCCCGGGCGAAGTCGGTGAGCGACGGATCCCGGGCCCCCATCACGAGGATCAGGTCGCCCGCCTGCGCCTCCGCAGCCAGGCGGGCCACCAGCCACTCGCGGGAGGCCGCGGGCTCGGCGGCCACCCCGCGGGCGGCGATCTCCGCCACCACCTCGGCGCTGCTGATGTCCTTCGAGGCGGTGCCGCCGGCGTAGAAGACCTCCAGGAACCAGAGGCGGTCCCGCGGCGCCAGCTCCGTGGCAAAGGCCTCCACAAAGTCAGCACGGAGGAACTTCAGGGGGCCGAAGCCGTGGGGCTGGAACACGGCCAGCACCCTCCCGCCTAAGGCGGCCACCCGCAGGTGGGCCGCGCGAATCGAAGCCGCCACCTTCGCCGGGTTGTGGCCGAAGTCATCCACGACCGTCACCCCGCGTGGGCTGCCCAGGACCTGGAAGCGCCGCGCCACGCCCTGGAAGCCGGCCAGCGGCGCGGCCATGGCCTCGATGGGCACGCCAAGGGCGGCGCAGGCGGCGATGGCCGCCAGGGCGTTCTCGACGTTGTGGCGACCGGTCACCGGCAGAACGAAGGCCGTCCTCCCGATGCGGAAGGCGGAGCCTTCCGCGCCCAGCGACACATCCTCTGCCCGAAGCCCTACCCCCTCCCCGATCCCGAACACCGTGGCCTCCGGAGCGAATTCCCGAAGGTTCTCCGCCTCGCCCACCACGGCACCCTCGCGCAGCTGGGCGCGAAAGGCGCGGAACATCTCCGCCACGGCGGCCATCTCCTTGTGGTCCTTCTGCAGGTTCAGGATCACACCCAGGGAGGGGTGATAGCGCACCACGGACCCGTCGCTCTCATCAGCCTCGACGACCAGCAGATCGGATGCGCCCGCCCATGCATTGCCCCAGCGGCCCTCCCGCTGCAGGGCCACCAGCTCACCGCCGGTGATGACGGAGGGATCCCGACCGACCCCGCGCAGGATCTCAAAGGTCATGGCCACGGTGGTGGACTTGCCACTGGTACCCGTGATGGCCACGGTGCGGTACCGCGCCACCAGGTGGGCCAGCAGTTCGGAGCGGTGCAGCACGGGTACGCCCAGGCGCCGGGCCGCCGCCACGTCGGGCACCTCGTCCTCCACCGCCGTGGAGACCACCAGGGCCGCGCAGTCCCCGGCCAGCCCCGAGCCATCCTGGAGGTGGATCGCCACACCCAGGTCCTCCAGGAGCCGGCGCGCCTCCGGCCGCTGACCGCGGTCGAAGCTGCGGTCGCTGCCGCTGGCCCGGCCGCCCTTCAGGGCCACGAACTGGGCCAGGGCGCTCATGCCGCTGCCCGCCACGCCCGCGAAGTGCAGGCGACCCAGGCCCAAACCCGCGTCCAGGGGTTCCGGCGCGATGAGGACGGGGTCACCTTCACCCACGCGGTCGAACAGGGCGGTGATGTCGGCGTTGGAGAGGCGAACGCAGCCGTGGGACACGGGCTCGCCAAGCCGGCCCTCCTGGTTGGTGCCATGGAGGTAGATCCAGCGCAGGCGCGAGTCGTGCCCGGGACCGCGGTTCCAGCCTTCCTCTAGGCCATCCAGGGTGAGCACCCGCGTGAGGATCAGGTCCTCGTCCCGGGCCTCGCCCCGCCACACGTCGCCGGTGGGCCGCTGGGCCTTGAACACCGTTCCGGGCTCCGCGCCCGCGCCGATGCGGGCCAGGATGCGGTGCCAACCGGTGGGCGTGCGGTACGAGTTCTCCTCGCAGCCAAGCCCGTTGGCGGCCGTGGAGATCACGGCCTCGAAGACCAGGCGCCCGTCCTCCAGGAGGCCCAGGCGCTGCCGCGCGGGGTCCACCACCAGGACCCGGCCCCGGGGTTCCAGCTGTGGTGCGCCGGGGCGGCCGGCATTCGCCAGGATCAGGGCGCGGTAGCGGGCGGCGAGAACGGGGTCGCTCACGCCCTGGCTCCCGCGATGCGCCCCGCCAGGGCGCTGGCGGCCACGGTGGCGGGGCTGGCCAGCCACATCTGGCCGGGGCCGCTGCGGCCGGGGAAGTTGCGGTTGATGGCGCTGATGGTCACCTGGTCGGGGCGTGTGGAGACGCCCGGTCCCGCATTGATGCAGGCGCCGCAGGAGCTGCCCAGGACCACGGCTCCCACAGCCTCGAAGGCCGCGATCCAGCCTTCCGCCTCGGCGAAGCGGCGCACGTCCTCGCTGCCGCACTGCACGTAGAAGGCCACCCCATCGGGCACCCGACGTCCCTCCGCAGCGGCCTGCCGCACCACCTCGAAAGCCCGGCGGAGGTCCTCGCGCTTGCCCCCGGTGCAGCTGCCCAGGTAGGCGATGTGGATGGGCACGGCACCGTCCAGGTCCGCCAGGGCCAAGCCATTGCCGGGGTCGCCCGGCCGGGCCAGCATGGGCCCGAGGGCGGCGCAGTCCACCTCGAGGGTGTGCGCGTACTCGGCCCCCTCATCCCCGCGCATCCAGGCTTCAAGCCCCAGGTCCACACCGCGCCGCTCGCGGACGAACCGCACGGTCTCCGCATCCGGGGCGATGAGCCCGGTGAAACCGCCAATCTCCGCGGCCATGTTGGTGAGCGTGGCCCGCTCGTCCGTGTCCAGGTCCAGCAGGCCTTCCCCCTGGTACTCGATGACGTGCCCGAGGGCGCCGCCCTCGCGGATGAGGGGCTGGGCCAGGAGGTGCATTACCAAATCCTTCGCCGAGACGCCTGGCCGCAGGCGGCCGTTCAGCCGCACCCGAAGCGTGGGCGGCACGGTGACACGCACGTCTCCCGTCACCCAGGCGCAGGCGATGTCCGTGGTGCCCACGCCAAAGGCGAGGCAGCCCAGGGCCCCCGCGTGGGGCGTGTGCGAGTCCGTGCCCACCACCAGCTGGCCTGGACAGGCGTAACGCTCGGCCATGAGCGCGTGGCAGATGCCCTCGCTGCCCGAGCCATCGGCCAGCTCGCCGTGGAGCCGGATGCCGTGCTTCGCGCAGAAGGCCTCCTGGGCGGGCTTCAGCCGCTCGGCCACCGTCAGCAGGCCCATGGCCCGGTGCTCGGCCTTCATGCTGTGGTGCAGGAAGGTCAAGTGGTCGCGGAAGGCGAGGATGGATGCGGGATCGCGCAGCACCGCCTCGGCCCCCAGAGCCTGCTCCAGGAAGCTCGCCGCCATGGGCGTCACGTATTCATGGCTGAAGCGCCAATCGGCCTTCACGAAGAGGCCATCGCCGGGCCGCACCGCGGGCAGCCCAACGGTGCCGACGGCGGCATCCCGCACGGCGTGTCGCGTCAGCAGCTTCTCCGCATAGGTCATGGGCCGCGGCGCATGAGCCGGCAGCGGTGGCGCCACCTCGCCCCGCATCCGCGCTGCGTTGTAGGCGAAGAGCCCGCCCCGGCGCACGATCTCCGCAGTGACAGGGTCCATCCCCGCCGTAAACTCCGCCAAGGGGATGGCCTCGCCCCTGCGGATCCTCGGGATCAGGCCGAAGTCCGTGCTGGTGAGCAGGCCCAGATTCTGGGCGTTCTGGCGGTAGATGCGCTCGAAGCTCTCGGCGATCACCAGGCGGATTCCTGCACAGCGCTCGGCGTAGGGGCTGGCCTCGCGGCTGCTTCCCTTGCCCCGGCGCTTTCCCGCCACGCTCACTTGGAAGCCCCCGGCTCGAATGGCGCCCTCCTTCACGGGCAGGACCTCGCCGCACTTCAGGCCCAGGTAGGGGAAGTCGCCCAGCTTCTCGTCGAAGTGGTAGCAGATGAAGGCGGGGGTGATCTCATCGGTACTGATTTGATCGCGCAAGGGGCCCGCTTCGGCGGCCTCCAGGTCTTCGCCGCGCAGTTGGCGGAGCAGGGCCTCCGGATCCTCCGTGAGGAACAGGATTCGGCCATCGAAGCGGATCGGGTCGGACAACATGCCTCCAGGGTACCTGGCTTCGCCTCCGACGCACGAAGGCCCCCAAGCCGGGGGCCTTCGTGCGTTGAAAGGGGGTAAGGCGTCAGTCCTTCTCTTCCTCAGCCTTGAGCTTGGCTTCCTGCTCGTCGAGGTGCTTCATGAGGCGCTCGGCCAGTTCCTCGTCGTCGAGGGGCGTGAACATGTCGTCCTTGACCTCGAAGATCTCCAGGCTCAGCCCCTCCTCGGGGTCGGCGGTGCCTTCCTCCTGGGCCTGCAGCTCGGCCAGGGGCGCGAGGATGGCGAAGTTGCGGCCCTCGAACTCGAGCTCTTCCAGGATCGCGAACTCCTCCTTCTCGCCGTTCTCGTCTTCGAGCTCAACGACTTCGATTTCGAAGGAATCGTCGTGATCGTGGTTGCAGTTCGGTCCGTGTTCGTGACCCTCGTGAGCCATGGGCTCCTCCTTGCGCAAGGGACCAGAATACGGCCGAATCCCTTTCAGACCAAGGAAAGATCCTGTGAGATGCGTCGCTATTGCAGCCGCGCCTCGCCGGGTCCCGTGACCACGGCCGTCACCTGGCGCTTGGCGCCCGGGGCCTCGAGCCGCACCCGGTCGCCCAGGCCGGCCCGGCTGCGGGCCGTGGTGTCCAGGCTGATGGTCAGGGTCTCGTGGGTGGCGGTCAGCCGGACCTTGTCCCCGGACTGGACGAGGGGGATGGCTTCCAGGTCGCCCCGGGTCAGGATCTTGCCGGACGTCACGGCGCGCATGAGCCGCTGACCTTCGGGGAGCTCCGTCAGGGCGCCCTCGGGCGGGACGCCCTCGAAGGGGCTGGGCTCCACCTGCTCCGCGGTCAGCGCGGTCTGCCGGGCCAAGTCGCCCTTGGCGCGGAGGACCGACCCCACCCAGCTGCCATCGAGATCCACCCGGGTCATGCCCACCCGGTCGCCATCCACTTTGACGGCCACCACCACGAAGAAGCGGCCTACGGGTTCCCGCTTGCTCAGGTGGGTGGCCTCGAAGCTCACCTTGCCAGGACGCACCGCGGGCACCCGGGGCGGCTGGGCCACCTTGAAGCTGTGCTCGCCACCCAGCTTGGCGGCCTCCGCCTTGGCGAAGGCCAGGGCCGCATCGGCCAAGCGCTCGGCAGGCGGAGCCTGGGCCAGCAGGGCCATAGGGAGGAGGAACAGCCAGGCGGCGCGCATGGGACTAACGCTTGAGGTTGTTCACGAGGCTGAGCATGTTGTCCACGGTCTGGATGGTCTTCGAGTTGGCCTCGTAGGCCCGCTGGCCGATGATCATGTTCACCATCTCCTCGGCCACGTCCACGTTCGACACCTCCAGGAAGCCCTGGTTGATGGTGCCCAGGCCGTCGGTGCCGGGCGTGCCGTCGATGGCCTCGCCGCTGGCCAGGGTGGGCTGCACGAGGTTGCGGCCCAGCTGGTTGAGGCCCGTGGGATTCACGAAGTGGGAGATGGTGATCTGGCCCACCTGCTGAGGCTGGGTCTGACCGGTCTGGGTGACGCTGACGGTGCCGTCCGGCGCGATGGTCACACTCAGGGTGTCCTGCGGGATGGTGATCTGGGGATCCAGCAGGTAGCCCGCCGCGTTCACCAGGGCGCCGTTCTGGTCCGTGGTGAAGCTGCCGTCGCGGGTGTAGGCGAGGGTGCCGTCCGGCGTGGTCACGCGGAAGAAGCCGTCGCCCTCAATGGCCATGTCGAAGCGGTTGGTCGTCTGGCGCATGTTGCCGGTGCTGTACTGCCGCATGAGGCTTTGCAGCTTGGCGCCGTGGCCCAGCTGGATGCCCGCGGGGATGGTGGTGCTGGTGCTGGAGCTGGAGCCGGCCAGGTTCACCGTCTGGTAGAGCAGATCCTGGAACTCCGCCCGGGCCTTCTTGAAGCCCGTGGTGTTCACGTTGGCCAGGTTGTTGGAGATGGTGTCCATGTTGAACTGCTGGACGTTCATGCCGGCTGCGGCGGACCACATGGCGCGCATCATGGGAAACCTCCTGTTGAATCCGGAAAAGGGCTAGCGGCTGATGGCCACGTCGTTGATGGAACGGGAATCCAGGTCATTGGTGAGGGTCGAAGCCACCTTCAGGCTCATTTCGTAGAGCCGGTTCAGGCGGATCATCTCGACCATGGTGGAGGCCGAATCCACGGCGCTCTGCTCAAGATGGCCCTGCGTGACCGTCCCCTTGACCGGCGCCTCCTTGGCGCCCGCAGGGTCGAACCGCAGGGCCCCGGCCCGCTTTAGGGCCCCGGGCTTCTCGAAGGCCTTCAGGTCCAGTTGGCCCAGCACCTGATCCTTCTGTGAGATCGTGCCATCCACCTGAACCGAAACGAGGCCGTTTTTGGGGTCCACTTTGATGGGCTGGCCATTTTTGCCGAGTAACGGACTGCCGTCCGCCGCCTGGAGCTGTCCGTCCTGGCCCATCTGAACACGACCGTCCCGGGTGACCCGGATGCCGGCGGGGCTCTGGACCGTCAGGAAGGCATTGCCTTCGATGGCCAGATCGAGGGGACGACCCGTGGCTCGCAGGTTTCCCTGCTCGGTGACCACGCCGGTCTCGGCGAAGACCACGCCATCATTGAGGTAGCCGCTCAGGGGCAGCTTGCGCCCGCTGCCCGCCGCCTTGTTGAACACGGCGAAGAAGGCCTGATCGGGCTTGTAGCCCACCGTGGCCGCGTTCGCCAGGTTGTTGGCCACCACCTCGAGCTGGAAGGCACGAGCCTTCAAGCTGCCAGCGGCGACATAGTATCCAGGATCCATTGGGCACCTCTCGCCCAGCCAGCGACTGGGACGAGGGGACTACCGCCAAAGGGATGCCAAAAGCTGAGGGGCACCTGCCCTGGCCCGGGCCTCAGGAACTGTGACAAAGCAAAAGCCCGGCAATGCCGGGCTTTTGCTTGGGGTTCCGGGGGTGTGCGCGCAGCGCGGGACCCCCTGAGGACATTAGATCTTGGTGACGTTGGTCGCCTGGGGGCCCTTCTGGCCCTGTCCCACGTTGAAGCTGACGCGCTGATTCTCATCCAGGGTGCGGAAACCCGTGGTTTCGATCGCGGAGTGATGCACGAACAGATCGGCGCCACCCTCGTCGGGGGTGATGAAGCCGAAACCCTTTTCGGCGTTGAACCACTTGACGGTGCCTTGAGCCATGATTTTCCTGCTTTCTTCGTCCTGGATATGAATGCGATGTCCCTTCCAGGCGAGGCAGCAGCGCTTGTTATGCCCGTGCGACTGACGGGCAGGGTTCAGTGTAGGCCCTTTCGGTTGAGTATTTTCAAAAAAACGACAAAATTTCATTTTTCGGTCAAATGATCGCTCCCCAGACCGCCTACAGGTAGGTGCGGACCCCCACCAGGGTGCGACGGTAATAGCGATCCGAGAGGTCATCCTGCCGGATGCCCTGCCCTGAGCGCGGAGCATGGATGAAGGCCCCCTCCCCCAGGTACAGCCCCACATGGCTGATCCGGCCTCCGCCTGCCGTGGCGAAGAACACCAGGTCCCCGGGCCGGGCTGAATCCAGGTCCACGTGACTGCCTGCGTCGAACTGGGCCTGGGAGGAGCGCGGCAGCCGAAGGCCGTTCAGCCGGTACACGGCGCCGGTGAGGCCGCTGCAGTCGAAGCCCCGCTCGGTGGTTCCGCCGAACAGGTACGGCACGCCCAGGTAACCCCTGGCAGATTCCACCAGGCTGGCCCGGAGACCCCGCTCGTCCGCGGGACGGGCGTGAACCGGACCACCGGCCCCCGGCGCCGAACCATCCGGAGCCACCACCCAGAAGGCCTCGATGACGCCAGAGGCCTTGAGAGCCTCGCCCCGGGCCCGGGCCTTCTCCCTGGTGGTGAAGTCGCCGAAGCGCACCCGGTACAGGCCATCGCCCGAGGCATAGTAGGTCGCCTCCAGGCCCTGGGCCTGCAGCGACTCCGAAAAGCGCGCCGCGTTCTCCACCTTGGCGAAGGCCCCCGCCTGAAGGGTGAAGCCCAGCCGCGGCAAGGTCTTGGCCGCCTGCACCGGGGGCGGTCGCTCGGGCGCCCGGACTCGCGGCTCCGGCCGGCGGGCGCATGCGCCCAAGATCAGCAGACCCAGGGCCAGGAGGATCCCCCCCTTCGGGCGGCGGGCGGATGGCCTGCGGAGCATGCCTGGATCCTAGCAGGCGACCGGGCGATCCGGATTGCGGCGCCCGCGGAAGGTTGGGCCTGCGGCTACCATCGAAGTCATGCCTTCCATGTTGTCCGGTTCCTGCCTCTCCGGCTGGGCGCGCCGCCTGGCCCTGGCCGTGCTGATCCTCGTGCCGGCCCTGGCGACTCCGACCACGGCCGCTCCGCGCAAGACGGTGCTGGTGCTCTACTCCCTGCCCCTGGACATGCCCGGCCTCCACGAACTCGCCACGGCCATCACCCAGGGCATCCAGAAGGGCTCCCCCCAGCCGATGGACATCTACAGCGAGTACACCGGGCTCGACCGCTTCTCGGGGGCCGAGTACGAGACCAGCCTGCTGGCGCTCTACCGGGAGAAGTACAGCCGGCGCCGGGTGGACCTGCTGGTGGTGGTGGGGCCGGTCGCGCTGGATTTCGTCATGGCGCGGAAGTTCCTGCCCGACGTACCCGTCGTCACCTGCTATGTCGCCAAGCGGCGCGTGGATGCGGCCCGCCTCCAGCGGCCAGAGCTCACGGGCGTCCTGCCCGCCAACAACGCCCCCCGCACGGTGGACCTGATGCTCGCGCTCTACCCACAGACCCGGCGGATCTACGTGGTGCTGGGCGCCAGCGAGTACGAGCGGGATCAGGCCCAGTGGGGCCGGCAGCTGGTCTTCAACCGCTTCGCCGGCCGCCTGGAGTTCGTCTACACCAACGACTACACCCTGGACCAGCTGGAGGCCAAGGCGGCCCAGCTGCAGCCGGACGAGCTGATGCTCTACGGCAGCGTGCTGCGGGATGCGGCCGGGAGGGACTTCTACACCAACCTCCCCCTCACCCGGGTGAGTGCCGTCAGCCGGCGGCCGCTCTTCGGCATCGTCACCGAGGATCTGGGCGACGGCATCCTGGGCGGGGTGCTGCTCAGCATGGAGCTCTCGGGCAAGCTGGCGGCGGACCTGGGCCTGCGCATCCTGGGCGGCACCCGCGCGGCGGACCTGCCGGTCCTCGAGGACGCGGGCATGGTGCCCATGTTCGACTGGCGGCAGGTGGAACGCTGGCACATCAAAGAGCGCCACCTGCCGCCAGAGAGCACCTTCCGCTTCCGGAAGCCCAGCATCTGGGACGCCTACTGGAAGGAGATCAGCCTGGGTCTGGGCGTAATCTTGCTGGAGGCCGTCCTCGTGGCGGGCCTGGTGATCCAGCTGCGGCGCCGGAAGCGCATCGAGCGGGCCCTTGCCGATGCCGAGACCCGCTACCGCACCGTGGCGGACTTCACCCACGATTGGGAGTTCTGGCAGCGGCCCGACGGTGGCTTCGACTACCTGTCACCGGCCTGTGAGCGGGTGAGCGGCTTCGCGCCGGAGGCCTTCCGGGCGGATCCGTCCCTTCTCTCCGAGCTGGTCCTGGAGGAGGACCGTCCGGCCTGGAGCGCGCACCAGGCCGAGGCCCTGGCCGCCGAGGAACCCGCCTCCCTGGAATACCGGATCCACAATCAGGTTGGCGAGGTCCGCTGGGTGGAGCAGACCAACAACCCGGTGCGCCTGGAGGGGGACCGCTCGGCCGGCACCCGTGGGAGCATCCGCGACATCACGGCCCGCAAGCAGGGCGAGCTGGAGTTGAAGCAGGCCTACGAGGAGATCGGCGCCCTCAAGGACCAGCTCGAGGCCGAGAACACCTACTACCGGGAAAAGATCCAGGCCGTGGAGGGCTCCGCCGAGCTGGTGGGCCAGAGCGATCCCATGAAGTATCTGCTGTTCCGCATCCGCCAGGTGGCCCCCTCCGAAACGACCGTGCTCATCCAGGGCGAAACCGGCACAGGCAAGGAGCTGGTGGCCGAGGCCATCCACCACCTCGGCCCCCGGAAGGAGCGGGCCCTGGTCAAGGTGAACTGCGCGGCCCTGCCCCCGGGCCTGGCTGAGAGCGAACTCTTCGGGCACGAGAAGGGGGCCTTCACAGGGGCCCAGGCCCTGCGGAAGGGTCGCTTCGAGCTGGCCGACGGGGCCACCCTCTTCCTGGACGAGGTGGGTGAGCTCTCCCCGGATGTCCAGGCCAAGCTGCTCCGGGTGCTCCAGGATGGTCAGTACCAGCGGGTGGGCGGCACGCGCACCCTGCAGGCGGATGTGCGGGTGGTGGCGGCCACGAACCGCGACCTGGCCAAAGAGGTGGCCAAGGGCCGCTTCCGCGAGGACCTTTGGTACCGCCTCAACGTCTTCCCCATCTCGGTGCCGCCCCTCCGCCAGCGCAAGGAGGACATCCCCATGCTGGCCCAGTTCTTCCTGGACCGCTTCTGCCAGAAGCTGGGACGCCCCCCTCTGGACCTCCCTCGCTCCGTGGTGCAGGCCCTGCAGGCCTACGGCTGGCCCGGCAACGTCCGCGAACTCCAGAACCTCATCGAACAGGCGGTGCTGGTCTCGGATGGCCCCCTGCTCCGACTGCCCGACCGCCTGGGGCCCGCCCCCTCCGGCTCGGCGGGTTCGGGCCTGCTCCCGGGCCTGGTGGAGGTGGAGCGGGATCACATCATGAAGGTCCTGGATGCCACCAACTGGAAGGTGGAGGGCGCCAGGGGCGCGGCGGACATCCTGGGGTTGGCCCCCAGCACCCTGAGGTCCCGGATGCAGAAGCTGGGGATCGGGCGCCGGGAGGACTGAGCCTCCGCTCCTGGGAAGGCTCCGAACCAAGCCTCCGGAGGGATGTTTCGTGGGCTGGTTTCGCCACGACATGCCGTGGCCCACGAAATTTCGTGGGACTTTTCGGGCTTGCTCCGGGCGAACGTTTTCTCGTTGGCATTTAAAAGGCCAATCAATATAAGACTTGGAATTCGGCTAGCCCTCGGGATCCTCCTGGCACCAGCCTTGCGCTGGGAAGGGATCCATCCAAGAGGAAAACCCGGCCCATGAGATCCAGCCCCAAGTCCAGCGTCAAGGTCATGAGCGCCCTTCTGACCGCCCGCCCCGGAAAACAGGGGGAATTCCTGCAGACGCTCCAGAGCCTGAAGCACGACATTCAGCAGCAGTCCGGTTGCCTGGAATGCACCATCGGCCAGGAGGCCTCGGGCGGTCCGGAGTTCTTCATCTTTGTCGTCTGGAAGGACTTGGCCCACCTGGAGGCCCACCTGGACTCCGAGCCTTTCCGCATCCTCCTGGGGGCGACCAGCGTCCTCACCGCCCCCGCGGGCTTCCGCTTCATCGCGGCGGACTCGGCCTTCTCCCCCCAGGGCTTCCTGGGGCGGAGCCGCCGGGCCGCGAGCGAAGCGCCCGCCACCCTTCCGTCCCGTTCCCCCTTCACCCCTTAGCTCCGGGATCACGCGATCCACCGGAGCCCCTTCCAAGAGGACCCCCATGCGAAAGCTTGGTTTTCTGATCCCGGGGCTGCTGCTCAGCCTCGCCTTGGCCTGCGGCGGGGCTAGCCACACGACCCCTCCCCCCACCCCGCCGGCCGCCGCCACCGGCCTGGCCTACACCGATCCGGCTGGCACCGGCTGGCGACTGATCAAGGACCCCGCCTCCACACCTACCCGCCTGTTGCTGAACCTGGTGGGCCCCTCCGGCCTGCTGACCCGCGGGGCAGGCTTCAACCTGAAGGCCCCGGCCGCAGTCCGATTCGGCAACTTCACCGAGACCAACTTCCCCATCAAGGATCTGGGCGTCTACGAACTCTGGAACACCGACCCCTATCCCTATGACGGATCGGTGGCCGTGGGCTCCGATCCCCTCGAGCCGCGGCTGCTGGCTGGCGGCGTCAAGTCGGGCAACGTGCTCACGGTGGGTGTCTTCCAGAAGGACCGCCGGGCAACCGCGAAGGACTCCGGGCATCCGCTCTGCCAGATCGCCCTGGAATACGACGCCGCCACCGCCCTGAAGGTGGGCGATGCCATCGCCCTCACCATCACCAAGGCCAAGCACATCCCCGGGGACATCGGCGCCTTCAACGGGAACCCGACCCTGGAAATGGTCCAGAAATCCGTGATGCAGGACATGACCGTCGCCGTGGGGGTGCTGCGTGGCAACTGAGCGTCCGATCCCTCCCTCCCCGAAAGGAGTCTCCATGCCCGGCTCGTTCCGACGCCCGCTGACGGCGCTGGTCTTCACCCTGGCCGTGGGCGCGGCCCTGACCGCCGCCCAGCCCATGTCCCCCGCCGCGCGGGCCTACCACCTGGCCCAGCAGCCCCGGCGCGTGGCGCTGGCCCAGGACCACCTCATGGCCCAGCGGATCAACCTCGGCCTCGGTGACCGGGAGGCCTTCACCCCGGTCCACACGTTCACCAATGCCGATGGCGAAACCATCGTGCGCCTTGACCACACGTTCGAGGGCCACCGCGTGCTGGGCAGCCAGGCCATCGCCAAGGTGCCCCTGGGCGGCGCCATCCAGGCCCACACGGCGAAGGTCCTGTCGGGCATCCAGGTGGCCGGCGAGCCCACGCTCTCCGAGGCCACCGCCACCGCCATCGCCCTCCGGCACCTTGAGGCCAAAGGGCCCATGAAGGATGCCCCGAAGGTCGAGCGCGTCATCTTCCCCGCGAAGTTCCTCGGCGGACTCACGACCACGGTGGATCCTGAGACTGGGAAGACCCTGCTGGACCGCAGGCACTCGGTCCACGCCAGGCTCTCCTCCCCCTATGTCTGGGCCTATGAGGTGCGGACCCGTCTGGACAATCCCGAGGACGGGCTCAAGCAACTCACCTACTTCATCGATGCGCGCACCGGGAAGGTCCTCCGCATCAACGACCAGATCGAGCGGCAGTCCGTGGCGCCCAGCATGGGCACCGGCAAGGGCCAGTACAACGGCACCGTCTCCATCCCCACCTGCCAGATGCTGGATGGCACCTACGCCCTGTTCGATCCCACTCGGGGCACCCTGCCCAACCCCGACCTGCAGTGGTACGCCGACGACGGCTCCGGCTGGAGTCCCGTGGGCCTCCAGGTCTGGTACGAGCAGAACGATGCGGACGGCAACAACACCTGGTCCTCCTTCCTCTTCCAGGGAAACGCGACGAACACCTGGGGTGACGGATTGCCCTTCACCGCCTACGGCCAGGAGGGCGGCCCCAACGGCCAAAGCATGGGCGTGGACGCCATGCATGCCATGACCAAGACCTGGGACTTCTACAACAATGTGTTCTCCCTGAATGGCATGGACGGCAAGGGCACCACGGTCTACGCCAAGGTGGGCATGACCGGCAGCTGGTACCGGAACAACGCCTACTGGGATCCCGCCAGCCAGTCCATCAACCTGGGCACCGGCACACCCACGGGTTTCGGGAGCTTCACGGAGTTCGATGTCATCGCGCACGAGATGACCCACGGGATCACCTCCACCACGACCAAGTTCGTGAACGCCGCCGGCTACGAGGAGGCGGGCCTGAACGAAGCCACCTCCGACTTCTTCTCCCAGATGGCGAAGGCCTATGCCGCCGGGGAGGGCGGCTCCACCATCCCCGACACCGGCACGGACTGGCAGATCGGCGCGGGCGTGGGCCATGGCACCCCCATCCGCTACCTGGACAAGCCCAGCCGCGACCAGCGCAGTGCCGACGGCTGGTACGACGGGGTGCGCTACATGGACGGCCACTTCTCGGCCGGAGTGCTCAACCGGGCCCTCTACTTCCTGGCCCACGGCGCCTCCGCCACCCCCGGCGATCCCGACTACAGCCCCTACCTGCCCCAGGGCATGAAGGGGATCGGCAACGAGAAGACCGCCCGCATCTGGTTCAAGGCCGTCACGGAGCTGCTCTACAGCGGCGGCACAGGCTCAGTCACCTTCATGGACGCCCGCAAGGCGGCCATCGAGGCGGCGCTCCAGCTCTACGGCGACTGGGCCGGCGGCTGGGGCTCGAACAGCCTCACCTCCCACGCGGTGGAGAACGCCTTCGGCGCCGCCAACGTGGGTCTCAACTACGCCGAGACCTCCCGCACCCAGGTGCTTTTCGCGGACTGGCGCAACAACGACTACATCTCCCGCACGCACTGGGCCGATGTCGGCTGGGACCATTCCCAGTTCCTGCCGGTGGGGGAGCGGGTCTTTCCCCGGATCACCGTGCTGAACAACCCGAACACCGCAGTCACCTGGAGCTTGGGTGGCCCCTCGATGTACAACGGCACCTCCGACATCAACAACAAGGGCGGCGTGATCAACGCCGATGGCAGCTGGACCACGCCCTACCAGCTGGGCTGGTACCACATCACGGCCACCAGCAAGGCGGACCCCAATCAGTTCGCGGAGGGCAGGGCCTTCCTCATTCACATGGACACCGACCAGGACGGTGAGCAGGACGCGCTGGACCTCGGGCCCATCTCCTTCTCCTGGTACCTGGGCAAGGTCCTGAACCCCTCCCATTCCATGTTCGAAGCCACCCTGATCGACGATGGCGACATCGCCGCCTTCGCCGACGCCATGCGAGCCACCTGGTGGGTCAAGTGAGGAACCCCATGCGAACCCGAGCCCTTTCCCTGCTCTCTCCTGCCCTCGCGCTTGCCCTTGGCCTGGCCTGCGGCGGCGGTTCCCACACGGCCCCTCCGGCTCCCGCCCCGGCCCCGGCGCAGCCTGCCACCGGCCTGGTCTACACCGACCCGACCGGCACCGGCTGGCGCCTGGTCAAGGATGCCTCCTCCACCGCGACGAAGATCGTGCTGAATCTCGTGGGCCCCGCCGGGCTCAAGACCCGCGGCGTGGGCTTCAACCTCCAGGCCCCGGCCGGCGTGAAGTTCGTGGCCTTCGGCAATGGGCTGCCCATCCAGGATGCCGGCGTCTACCAGCTGACCATGGCGGGCTCCACCGATCCCAGCGAGCCCCTCGCCATCACGGGCGGCGTCAAGAAAGGCAACCTGCTGTCCGTCGGCCTCTATCAGAAGGACCGGGACCAGCCTGCCCAGGACTCCGGCGTCACGCTCTGCCGGATCGCCCTGCAATTCGACGCTGCGGCGGCCCTGAGCACGGGGGCCACCCTCAGCCTCAGCATTCCCAAGGCCAAGGCCATCCCCGAGGACATCGGCGCCGTCACGGACGACACCTGGACCCTCGACAAAAAGATGCGCATGACGGACATCTCCGTCGCCGTCGGCACCCTGACCGCCCACTGACCGCTTCCCGAGACCCAAGGAGTTCCCATGCTTCGATCCTTCATGCGTCCGGTGCCGGCCCTGGTGCTCGCCCTGGCCGCAGGCGCCGCGCCCCTGGCCGCGGCCAGCCCGACCCTCACGCCCGCCCAGCTTGCTGCCGCCAAGGCCCAGCAGCATGCCCGCACCGCCCAGGCCCTGGCCAGCCTCGCCCAGCTGGCCGGCCAGCTCCACCTCGGCCCCTCAGCCGGCTTCCAGCCCCACCAAGCCTCCACCAACGCCCAGGGCCGCACCATCATCCGCTTCCATCAGACCCATGAAGGCCATCGCGTGTGGGCCGGCGAAGCCATCGCCCATGTCGAACCCGACGGCCAGGTCCGGACGCTCACCCAGGGCCTCAAGTCCCAGGTGGCCCTCGCCAGCGCCACCACCCGCCTGAGCGCGGACGAGGCGAAGGCCATCGCCCTGAAGAACCTCGCCCCCAAGGGCGCCATGCCCCAGCCCCCCAAGGTGGAACAGGTGGTCTTTCCCACCCGGTTTACCGGCGGCCTGGCCACCCGGGTGGATGCCGCCCGCAACAGGGTGGTCTGGGACAAGCAGATGAGCATCTGGGCGAAGCCCCCCTCCGACGCCTATGTCTTGGCCTACGAGGTGCGCACCCTCCTGACCAACCAGCAGGATGGCCACCAGGAGATGTGCTACATCGTCGATGCCAACACCGGCACCATCCTGCGCAAGTGGAACGCCCTCCAGGGCGACACCCCGGCCCAGGGGAGCGGCGCCAGCTTCTACCGCGGCACCGTCCCCCTCTCCACCACCCAGGCTGAGGACGGCACCTACGCCCTCATCGCCAAGAACCGCGGCAGCCTGCCCAATCCCTTCGCCATGGCGCAGGGCGTCAACTGGACCGGCCTCACGCTGGCCTATGGTTCCATCGACCTCAACACCGGCAACCTCAACATCAACCCCTTCGCCGGCCACGCCACCAACACCTGGGGCAGCGGCCAGCTCATGCCCTTCCCCTACGACTTCAACGCCACCTGGGATCCCTGGGACTGGTCGCACTGGTGGGCCGGTACGCTCTTCGAGTACAGCCCCGACGGGATGTCGGCCCTGCTCCAGGGCACCCTCAGCGCCAACGGGGAGACCACCGCGGTGGATGCCCACTATGGCCTGAGCACCACCTGGGACTTCTACCAGAATGTCTTCGGCCGCGACGGCATCGACGACAAGGGCTCCTCCACCTTCGGCACGGTCCACAACTGGACGTACGGCCAGCCCGGCATGATGCCCTACTTTGACAACGCCTACTGGGCCCCCTGGTACTTCGGCATGGTGTTCGGCGACGGCAGCTATGGTGCTCCGGGAGCCCCCTATGTGGGATTCAAGGCCCTCACCGAGCTCGACATCACCGGCCATGAACTGAGCCACGGCGTCACCGAATACTCCGCCAACCTGATCTACGCTGGCGAGTCCGGCGGCCTGAACGAGGGCAACTCGGACATCTTCGGCAAAATGGTGCAGGCCTATGCAGATGGCGGCGCGACGGGTGCCACCGTGCCCAACTTCCCGGCCGGTGATCTCTCGAAGTGGGAAGTGGGCCGCAACTCCGGGCCCAGCACGGCCGAGCCGCTGCGGTTCATGTACCACCCCAGCCTGGATGGAGCGAGCGCGGACGGCTGGTTCGATGGCATCGAACTGATCGACGTCCACTACAGCAGTGGACCGCTCAACCGCTTCTTCTACTTCCTCAGCTGCGGCGCGTCCGCCACTCCCGCCAGCACCACCTACAGCCCTTACTACCCGCCCGGTTTCACCGGCATCGGCAACGACAAAGCCGCCCGCATCTGGTACAAGACCCTGACTGAGCACCTGGTCCCCGATGCGGACTTCATGGCCGCGCGGGATGCCTCGATCCTCTCCGCCAAGGAACTCTACGGCGATGGTGCCGACTGCCCCGAATCCCTGGCAGTGGCCAAGGCCTGGTCCGCCGTCAACGTGGGGCTCGCCCCCGGCCAGGCCCCCCGCGTGGGCGTCACCTTCCCCATCATCAACGGGGAGGGCAGCTGGCTCGACTCCAATGCCGTCCCCACCGGCATCCTGAGGAAGGTCCAGGTCTTCCCCACCCGCACCAACGTGCAGATCGTGGCCAACGTGGTGAACACCACCAACAAGGCCCTGACCTTCACCACCCCGAAGTGGGAGGGCTATGCCCCGGCCGGCACCATCAAGGCCGACGGCACCTGGACCACGCCGGACTGGACCTACTACTTCGACCTCCTGAGCGTGAAGGCCGTCAGCCAGGCCGACCCCAGCCAGTTCGCCCGGTCAGAAATGCTGCTGATGGACCTGGACTGCGACACGGACGGAGACATCGACGCCGTCGATCTCGGCGCCACCGCCATGAGCTGGTGCAAGGAGGGCGCCTACTTCAATACGCCCAATCCCTTCGCCCGCGTGGCCGGAGGCGGTGACTGGGATGTGGTCTTCTTCACCCAGGCCTTCGCCAACGCCTTCCCGGTGAAGTAGTCCGCAGGCTCATCCCCGCGCGAAGGCGCCCCCGGTCTCCGGAGGCGCCTTCGCTTCGGGCGGGGGCCCCTCCTCTGTTCGCGAAAGGTTCCGCATGACGCACCTGTGTGCCTGGTGCCAGCTGCCCACGCCTCTGGATGGTCCGGAGGCTGCGGCTGCCCAGGGGCTGTGCCCCGCTTGCCTTGAGGCCGTCGCGCGCCAGCAGGGCACGGAGATCCTGGCCTGGATTGAAGAGGTGCCCCACCCGGCGGTGGCGGTGGATCAGGAGGTCCGGATCCGGGCGGCCAACCAACCCGCCTGCGAGCTCCTTCAGACGGATTGGGTGGCCCTCCTCGGCCGGCCCCTCTGCGAAGTCCTCGGTTGTGAGGTGAGCCACGCCTGCCGGGCCCCCGAATCACGAGGTGCCACCCACTGCCTGGTGGACCGCACCTCCCTGCGGGCCGGCGAGGTCGTGGCCCTGCGCCTCGACCGCCTGGTACGGAGCGCCTGAGACCTACTTCAGCTTGGCCAGCTCCTCCTGGATGCGGGTCCGCTGATCCCCGGCCTTCACCTTGTCGAGGGCCTTCTTGTAGTTGGCGGCAGCCTGGGCCTTGTCGCCCTTCGCCGCATAGGCCTCCGCCAGGCTGTCGTAGGCGTTCCAGGACTCCGGGTGGTCCTTCACGTTCTTCTGGAAGACGGCGATGGCCTCGTCCAGCTTGTTCTGGGCCAGCAGGCCGTAGCCGGTCTGGTTGACCTCGGCTTCCGTGGCGAGGCCGAGCGCCTTCACCCGCAGGGCCTCGGCGCCCTTGGCTTCGCCCTTCCTCTCCAGCAGGGCGGCCTTGGTGCGCAGGCCCCCATAGGTTTCCTTCATGGCCAGGGAGCGATCCGCCCAGGCCATGGCCTCGTCCAGGTTCGTGTCATTGCGCGCGCACCAGGCCGCGGCGGCGCTCCAGGTCTCCGGGAAGAACTGCCCGAGGCCCCGCACCTGGTTCCGCAGACCGGCCACCACCACGGCCTTGGTATCCACCTCGATGGGGATGGGCACCCGCAGCTGCTCCCAGCGCAGAGAGAGGGTCACGCCCTGGTCGGAGGGATCGTCAAAGGTGTAGGCCAGCCGCTCGGTGGCCTCGGCCGGCACGGGCGTCACCGTCACCTTGGCCACGTCCTCCTTGGGGTCGTAGCTGTAGCTGCCCCAGCCGCTGGACTGGCTGCTGAACATCACGGTCCAGGTGGTGGCCGTGGGCCGCATGTGAAGGCCGTAGCGGCCCGCGGGCAGCGTGGTGCCCCCCACGCGGACGGGGGTGTCGAAGGCGACCACCGTGTTCTCATCGGCCCCGGCCCGCCAGACCTTGCCGTAGGGCACCAGCCCGCCCCACACCTGCCGGCCCTTCACCGCCGGGCGGTGGTAGGTCACCTCGATGTCCGTCAGCCCCACCCGCTGCTGCACCTGGGCCCGAGGGCTGGCCACGGGCAGCACCAGGGGCGGTGCCTGGGCGAAGAGGACGGGAGCCGTTGCGAACAGAGCCAGGGCGATGCGAGCCATGGGACACCTCCGGGGAGCATCCTGGACCCGAATCCCCTGGAGCGGGATGAATCCTGGGGCGACTGGTGAGTATTCCGGGGTGGAGCCGGCCCTACCGGAACTCTCCGCAGCGTACCAACCGAAGCACGGCCTGCTTCGCCTCGCGGCTGGCGACGAGGTCCACTTCCAGCTCCAGGGCCCAGTCGTTCACTTCCCCAGTGTCCACCAGCATCTGCTGCACCACGAGGAAGCGCAGGTCGCCGGGCTTGGGCTGCACATAGGTGTGCCGCTGGTTGCGGCCCTCCGGATCGAGGCGCGGCCCCTGGTGGGTGGCGGTGTAGGCGCTGAAGGTGGCCTTGAGGCGGTCCGCCGTCCAGGGCCCCCCCTCGCCATCTTCAGGCCTGGCGCCTTCTCCCGCGGCCTCGTCCAACACGGCCTCCGCCTCCTCCCAGTCCTCGGTGGCGCAGGCGTGGAGGAAGGCGAAGAGGCGGGCACGGATGGCGGCCGTGAACGCCTTGCGATCGCGGGTGATGTCCTGGGCGGCCTCCGCGGCGCCTGGCATGGCCAGGACCGTTTCAGTCCGGAGGAAGTCGGGATTCTGCATGCGCTCCCAGGCATCCAGCAGGCTGGAGTCCACCTGCCTGAGCATGGCCGAGAGGTAGGCCTCCATCTCGCGCACCTCGTCGGTCTTGAAGGCGTCGGGCACGGTTTTCGAGAGCACCTTGAAGGTGCTGTTGATGTGGCGGAGCAGCAGTCCTTCGGCGCGCTGCAGCTCGTAGGTGCGCACGTAGTCGGCGAAGCTCAGGTAGCTCTCGAACATCTCCCGCACGATGGATTTGGGGCGGATGTTCTCCTGGCCGACCCAGGGGTGCCTGTCGGCAAACTCGTTGAAGGTGGCGTAGATGAAGTCGCGCAGGGGCTTGGGGTATTCCAGCTTCTCCAGCTCCTCCATGCGCTGCTCGTACTCGATGCCCGCCAGCTTCATTTCGGCCACGGCCTGGCCCTTCAGCTTATGGAGCTGACAGCGCAGGATGAAGTCGGGATCCTCCAGAATGCTTTCGACCAGCGTGATGAGGTCCAGGGCGTAGGTGGGCGAATCCACCTCCAGCAGGGGCAGGGTGTCCAGCAGGTAGAGGCTCAGGGTCTCGTCCATGCCGAAGTCCGCCTGCAGGTCCGCGTTCACCCGCACCTTGCGGCCGAACTCATCCGGCGGCTGGAATTCCACAATGCCCCGCACCACCAGCGTCTTAAAAAGCTGCCAGCCCCGGCGGAAGTGGGCGGCCTTCTGGTGTTCGGTCTCGTGGCAGTCGTGGATGAGGTGGCGCATGGCCTGGCAGCCGTCGCCCTTGCGGCTCAGCACGTTCAGCAGCATGCCGTGGTTCACCTGGAAGCGGCTCACCAGCCGCTCGGGCGCGGCGGCCTGCAGCTTCTCGAAGGTGGTCTTGTCCCAGTGGGCGTAGTTCCGTTCGGGGGCCGGGCGCTTCACAAACTTTTTGCCAGGCTTCTGGGACAGGCGCATGTTCTCGATGACATGCTCTGGGGCCTGGGCCACCACGTAGCCCACGGTGTCATAGCCCTTGCGGCCCGCGCGGCCTGAGATCTGGTGGAAGTCCCGGGCGCTGAGGATGCTCGTCTTCTGGCCGCCGTATTTGCAGAGCTTGGTGAATAGCACCGTGCGGATGGGCACGTTGATGCCCACGCCCAGCGTGTCCGTGCCGCAGATGACCTTGAGCAGGCCCTTCTGCGCCAGACGCTCCATGAGGATGCGGTACTTGGGCAGCAGGCCCGCGTGGTGGAGGCCGATGCCCATGCGCAGCCAGCGCTTGAGGTCGGGGCCATAGGGGCTGTTGAACTTGAAGTCGCCGATCTCCGCGGCCAAGGCGGCCTTCTCCTCGCGGGTGGTGACGGCGAGGCTGGTGAAGTCCTGGGCGCTGGTGGCCGCCTCGGCTTGCGTGAAATGCACCAGGTAGATGGGCGCCTTGCCTTCTTCCAGCAGGTTCTCCAGGGTGCTGCTGAGGGGCAGCTCCGCATAGGTGAAGCTCAGCGGCACGGGCCGGTCCGTGCCCTTCACCGTGACCGTGGGCCGGGCGTTGAGGCGGGTCAGCTCGGTCTCGAAAAAGCTGGTATCGCCCAGCGTGGCGCTCATGATCAGGAAGCGGGTCTGGGGCATGGCCAGCAGGGGCACCTGCCAGGCAAAGCCCCGCTCGCGGTCCGCGTAGTAGTGGAACTCGTCCATGACCACGTCCAGCACGTTGGCCTCGGCCCCCTCGCAGAGGGCCATGTTGGCCAGGATCTCCGCCGTGCAGCAGAGGATGGGCGCGTCCCGGTTCACGGTGGCGTCGCCCGTGGAGAGGCCCACGTTCTCCGGCCCGAACTCCTGGCAGAGCGCCATCCACTTCTCGTTCACCAGGGCCTTGATGGGGCAGGTGTACACCGAGCGCCGCCCCGCAGCCAGGGCCCCGAAGTGCAGGGCCGAGGCCACCAGCGATTTGCCCGATCCCGTGGGCGTGTTGAGGATGACGTTCTTCCCCTCGAACAGCTCCAGGATGGCCTCCTCCTGGGCGGGGTAGAGGCCCAGCCCCTTCCCCTCCGCATAAGCGAGGAAGGCCCCCAGCAGGGCGTCTGGCGAGGTGTCCCCAAGGGGCGGCAGGTGGTCGAACAGGGACAGCGGCATCGATGGGCTCCGGGGCCATCATCTCAGGGGAAACGGATCTCCCCATGAGAAGCTGTGTCCATGCAGCATCTCCACCCCTCCGATTACCGCGTCATGCCCTGGAAGGACGGGGGCGGCAGCACGACTGAAATCGCCATCGAGCCGGCGGGGGCCAGCCTGTCGGAGCCCTTTCTCTGGCGGGTGAGCTCGGCCAAGGTAGAGAGCTCTGGCCCCTTTTCGCACTTCCCGGGCCGGGCGCGGCTGCTGACGTTGCTGGAGGGCCCGGGGCTCATCCTGGACATCGAGGGCATGGGCCGCCAGCGCCTGAAGCACCCGGGGCAGGTGGTGGCCTTTGCCGGGGATGCGAGTGTTCACGCCACGCTCATCCAAGGGCCCTGCGTGGATCTCGGGATCATCAGCGATCCCAGCCGGGTGAAGGCCACCCTGGAATGGCTCAACCTGGGCATGGAGACCACCACCCTCACCGTGGCCCCCACCACCCTGCTCTTTGCGCCCTCGGGGCCCATCCGGGTGGATCCCCTGGGGGTGGAGCTGGAACCCCAGGCATGCCTCCGGCTTGGAAACAGCCCCGCCGCGACCGAAGCGCCCGGGGCGAAGCTGGGTGTGCGGGCGTCCTTCGGCACCACGCCCCTGGTGCTGGTCTCCATCTGGCCACTCAAGACGCCATGACGCTTGCGGTCCCCACCACGCCCCTGCCCTACCTGGAGGGCTACAGCCCGGCCGTGCAGGCCCGGGTGCGTGAGCTGCTGGCCCAGGGCCAGCTAGGGCCGTACCTCACCAGCCGCTATGGGGAGGCGCATGAGGTGCGCAACGACAAGGCCCTGTTCCAGGCCGCGGCGGAGTTGAAGGAGCGCTTCATGCGAAACACGCCGCCCCTCCACAAGGTGATGTACGACAGCAAGCTCCAGCTGCTGAGCCAGGCCCTGGGCACGCTCACATCGGTCTCAAGGGTGCAGGGCAGCCGGCTCAAGGCCAGCCGCGAGATCCGCGTGGCCTCGGTGTTCCGCGAGGCGCCTGCCCGGTTCCTGAAGATGATCCTGGTGCACGAGCTGGCCCACCTGAAGGAGCGTGAGCACAACAAGGCCTTCTACCAGCTCTGCACCCACATGGAGCCCGACTACTTCCAGCTGGAGTTCGACCTGCGGCTGTACCTGACCCACCGGGAGACCTGCACCGTGGCGGGGACTGCGGCTGACGGCCAGGTCATCCTCGCCGCCAATGAGCGACCTTCGCCGGCTGTCTAGCCCACCCCCTGCTGCTTGGGATCTTTCTGCCCGCGCCTCAGGGTCAGGACCTGGGTCAGGGAGGTGGCCTTGGCCAGGACGGGGGTTCCGGCAGGCTGCCCCCCCCTCGCGAACACCCTGGAGGCCAGAGACTGGCGGGCATGGCCCAGCTCCTTGCCGATGAGGTGGCATTCACCCCGGGAGGTCGGCAGGGCGGCCAGGCTGAGGATCAGGGCGGAAGCGAGCAGGGCCGGGTTGGACTTCATGGAATCCCCTATTGGATGAATGCCGTGGACATCAGGGCAGGGCGGATTGCAGGCACGCTCACAGAGGGGCACCTCGAAGCCGCTGATCCATTCCACCGCAGGGCCCGCTGGCGTGGAATCGGGCCGATTACCTAGCCATGCCGGTGCGTCGGCCTGCGCCCTCCTTACTGGACCTCCAGCACAGGCAGGCCATCCTGCTCCGTGGACCGGCCGCTGACGCAGACGATCTCACCCACGCGGAAGGGGCGCTGGCGCTTGCGGATGGCCTCGGGAAAGGCGACGGCTTCGCAGAGGCCGGTCTCGTCCTCGAAGGTGATGAACTGCATGCGCTCGCCCTTCTCCGTGGCCACCTCCTTGTCGGCCACCACGAGCGCCCAGAACCGCAGCCGCTGGTTCGGCTTGACCACCCCCGCAGCGCGGTTGGGCCCCCCGCCCTTCCGCACCCGGGCGAGGGCCGCGGGGTGAAGCTCCAGCGTGAGGGTCATGGTGGCCATCTCCAGGTCGGCGCGGTCGAAGAGGTCCGTGGGGCGCGGACGCACGCCGGTCGGCACGCCGCCCAGCCGCGCCCACATGAGCCGTGTTCGATCCCCATCGGGAGTCCAGCGGTCGAAGGCCCCGGATGCGCAGAGGGCCTCGGCGGTGGTGACGCTGAGGGGAACACGACCCAGCAGGTCGTCCAGGTGCTCGAAGGGGCCCTTTGTGTCGCGATCCTCCAGCAGCGCTTCGACCTCCTTCTTCACGGCGCCGTGGACCTGCATGAGGCCCACGCGCAGGGCCTGCTCGCCCTCGGCCGTGAAGGGCCAGGCGCTGGCGTTCGCATCGGGCCCCCGCACCACCAGGCGGTGGCGGCGCGCGTCGCCCAGGTAGGCGATGGCGGGGTAGTAGCCACCTTGATTGGTGATGACCGAGGCGAAGAACACGGCCGGGTGGTGGGCCTTGATCCAGGCGCTCTCGAAGCTCACCTGGGCGTAGCTGGCGGAATGCGGCTTGCAGAAGGAGTAGCCCGTGAAGGTGCGGATCATGTCCCAGGATTCATCCACCGTGGCAGGCCGCACGCCCCGCTCGGCGCAGCCCCGCCGGAACCGCGCCTCGAAGAAGGGCAGCTTCGTCTCACAGTCGGGCTTGCCCAGCAGCTTGCGCAGCTGGTCCGCGTCGTAGTGGCTCCAGCCCGCCAGGGCCACACAGACCTTGATGACATCCTCCTGGTAGACCAGCACGCCGTAGCTCTCGGAGAGCAGCTCGTTGAAGACCGGATCGCTGGGCTCCCAGACCTCCTCGCCGCGGCTGCGCTTCACGTAGCGGTCCACCCAGCGGTAGGCGGCGGGGCGGATGAGGCTGCTGTGGATCACCAGGGTCTCGAAGTCCCCCTTCCCCACCCGCTGCTGGAGCTGGCGCGTGGCGGGGCTCTCGACGTAGAACACGCCGATGCTGTCGCCCCGCGCCAGCATCGCCTGAGTGTCGGGATCGTTGCGGGAGTGGGTTCCGGGATCCTTGGGTACCCGCCCCCCCAATACCTCGTAGGCATCGCGGATGACGGCCAGGCTGCGGTTGCCCAGCAGGTCGATCTTCACCAGGCCATAGTTCTCCACGCCATCCTTGTCCCAGGTGGTGGTGGACACGCCCACTTTGGCGGGCGCGGGCTGGAAGGCCGCGTGCTTCCACATGGATTCAGGCGTGACGATGGTGCCGCCGGGATGCACGGAGAACTGGTGGAAGTGGCCCGTCAGGGCCGCGGCCTGGCGCAGGATCGTATCCCAGGCGGGATTCTCGGCGGCCCGGGCCAGCCCGCCTTCCCAGCCGCGCACGAAGCGGGCCAGCTGCTTGAGCTCGCTGTCGGGGCGCCCGTGGGCCTGGGCCACGGCCCGCAGGGCCCCCTTGGCCTTGAAGAAGGCGTGGTTGGACACCATGGCCACACGGTCGCGGCCGTAGCGCTCGAACACGGCCTGGATGACCTCGTCGCGCTCATCCCAGGCGAAGTCGATGTCCATGTCCGGCGGATCCTTGCGCTCCTTCGTGAGGAAGCGCTCGAACATCAGGTTCGTGTCCACCGGGTCCACATTGCTGAGATCCAGGGCGTAGCTCACCAGCGAGGCCGCGCCGCTGCCGCGCCCGCAGATGCGGCTGGGCAGGCCCCTGTGCCTCAGCGCCTGGACGATGTCCTGCACCAGGAGGAAGTAGCGGGCGAAGTCCATGGAGATGATGAGATCCAGTTCCTGTTCCATGCGCAGGAGGGCCCGGCTCCGCAGAGCCTCGGAGGACCGGGCGTATTTCTCCGCCACCCCCGCCCGCACACGCTCCCGCAGGAGAGCGCCAAGGTTTGCGGCCTCCCGGTCCAGAGGATTCGACACCTCCCACGTGCCCCAGTGGATCTGCCACCCCGAGACGCGCTCCAGCACCGAGGCCGTGGCTTTCTCCACGGCGGGCTCACAGAAGGGGAAGCGGGCCTCCCACTCGCCCCGCGGCACGGCGGCTTCGCCGGCCTCCCACAGGGCCTCGGTGCGGATGAGCGTCGATTGCTGCTCGATGGCCCGCTTGAGCCGGTGCATCTCCAGGCCCTCGGCCGTGCGGAAGCGCAGCACCTGGGGCGCCACCACCGTGAGGCCCGCGGCCAGGGCCTTCCGGGCCTCCTGCACGCGGCAGGGATGGGCCAGCAGGGCCGCGTCGAAACCTTCGCGCCGCAGGGCCTCCAGGCCTGCGAGGTCCTCGGCCAGCAGCACGCAGTCTAGTGGGGGCTCCGGCGCGCCCAGGTTCCGGATTTCGGGGCCCGGCGCCGCGTCGTGGGCCTGCGCCGAGAGCAGGCGGTTCAGGGAGGCGTAGCCGTCATCGCTGAAGGGCAGCGCGCCGAGCTCGTGCTTCCGCCAGGTGAAGCGACAGCCCAGGTGCAGCCGGAAGCCCACCCACCGGGGATCCGGCGGCAGGCCTTCCAGTTCCCGGGACTTGTGGATCCACTCCAGCGTGTCGCGCAGCTTCGGGTAGCCCGCCACCCCCCGGTCCCAGCAGACCAGGTCGCGGTAGCCGAAGCGCCGCGCCAGCGACAGGAGCTGCTTCGCCGGGTAGACGCCTTCCCCCACGGAGAAATCGGAAATGCCGAGGGCGAGCATGGGATCAGGCCCCCTTCCCCACCCAGCCTGGAAGAACCAGCTGATCCGGGAAGCGGCGACGGAGGTGGGCCAGGGCGGGCTCAAGGCGTTCGAGACGCTGGTGGAGCGGATCCTGGAAGAGGCTCCGTTCTCGCCCCAGGCCCCAGGCCAGGCGCAGCTCCACATCGCGCACAAGGAGACGCCGGGTGGCTCCCGCCAAGAAGGCCTGCTGGAGCCGCCGGGCCAGGATCAGGGGCGGGGCCGTGAGATCCTCCGGCGCGGCGCGCCAGGTGTGGGGCTCGCCATCCACATCCCACCAGCGCAGCACCAGGTGGCGCGGGTGGCGGGAATCGGACCAGAGCCAGTCCAGGCAACGGGCGGCCAGGGCCACCTCTTCCGGCAGGCAGGGTGGCTGGAAGCGCCAGCCGTGGCGGGCGTGGCCGGGGCGCTCCGTGAGCAGGGGCAGCCTTGGCCGGTCCTCGCCCCGAACCTTGGCCTGCAGGTCCGGCGCCAGCTTGGGGTGGGTCAGCTCCCCCAGCACGGGCAGGGGCACGGGCTGCAGGTCGCCGAAGGAGCGCAGGCCCAGCCGGTGGAAGCGTTCCCGGATGCGGGGCGCCAGGTCCGGCAGGCGGCGCAGGGGCTGGGGGGCCAGGAAGGCGGCTTCGGTGCCTTCCGCCACCAGGTCCAGCTGATGTTCTCCATGGGCGGCGAGCTGGGCGGCGGTGGCGCTCAGGGAGAGGCCCCCGTGGCTGTCCCAGCCGTGCCGCTGGGCCAGCTCCCGGCGCATGCGCTGGGCGGTATCCGCCGGAGGTCCGTAGATCCGCTGGGTGCCCTGCAACTCCACCAGAGCCTCGCCCAGGCGCCCCAGCTGGCCCTGGGGCGTCCAGTGTTGGAGGAAGTCGGCCAGGCTGCCCTGGGCCTCCCACCAGACCTGGGGGGAGGGCTCCAGCACCTTCAGCCCCGGGGCCACCCGCAGGGCCTGGTCCAGAGGCAGGCCGGGCCCCAGCCCCGCTGCCCGGCCCAGGCGGTTCGTGAACCAGAGGCTGGGGGACCGGGGCGTCTCGGGATTCAGAAAGGCCAGGGGCCGGTCCCGCAGGCTTCCATCCCGCCCGCAGGCCAGCTGGAAGGGCAGCTCGGGAACCCACATCGCCAGCACCGGAACCTCCTGGGGGGATCCAAGTATGGCGAATTTTTAGCGAAAAACAAGCAACGATGATTGCGGCCCACCGAACCTTCCCGGCTCCGGCTGCGTTCATGATCTTTGGATACCTCACCCCGGAGCCCCAGGACCCGAATGGAACTCACCCAGCTGCTGAACCTGGTTCGATGCGGTGACGAGCTGGCCTGGGAGGCTTTTGTCCGCAGCTTCCAGGGTCGCGTGTTCGGCCTGGCCTACCACTACACGACCCAGGCGGAGGATGCCCGCGACCTCACCCAGGATGTGTTCGTGCGGATCTACCAGAACCTGGCCCTGGTGCCCGACGAGGCCGGCTGCCTGCCCTGGATCATCCGCATCACCCGCAACATCTGCATCGACCACCTGAGGCGGCGGAAGGCCCGCCCGCCGCTCTGGGATCTGCCCGCCGACGAGCTGTTCGACCTGCGGTCCACAGACCGGAACCCCGAGGAGGTCCACCTGGAGACGGTCCGGAAGACCATGGTGCACCGTGCCCTTCAGGAGCTCACGGACCTCAACCGGGAGATCATCTTGCTCAAGGAGATCCAGGGCCTGGGGCTGGAGGAGATCGCCGGGATTCTGGACGTGCCTGTAGGCACCGTGAAGTCCCGTTCGAACCGCGCCCGCCTGGAACTGGCCCAGAAGCTGGTGGCCGTGGGCATGGGGGCCTGACCATGGATGAGGCCTCCATGCCGCCCCCGCCCCCCGACCCCAAGGTCCTGCCCCTGGACCCCGGGGCCTCTCCCGAGCTGACCCGGGCCATCCTGGCCCGCACCTCCGGCGATCCCTGCCATCGGCTGCGGGATCTTGCCTGTGACTTCGTGGACGGCACCCTGGAGCCTGGACAGGCCAGCCTGGCCCGCCTCCACCTCGGGCACTGCGAGGCCTGTTCCGCCCTGGTGGAGACGCTGGCCAGCCTGCAGGTCGATCTGCCTGCCTTGGCCGAGGTGGACCCCGGTCCCTGGTTCACCCAGGCGGTCATGCGGGCCACCCGGCACCAGCCCCTCCAGGGGAACGCCGGCCTGCACGGCCTCTGGTGGCGGCTCATGCACCGCCCCCGCATCGCCCTGGAGGCGGCCTACCTGGGCGCGGCCGCAGGCCTCATGGGAATCTACCTGCCCCTGCCCACCCTCACCCCCCGGGTGCCGGCCCTGGTGCAGCCCCTCGGCGACTCTGCGCTGAGGGTGGCGGGCCAGATGGCCCAGGCGGAGCGCCGCACCTCCGCCTCGCTGCAGCGGAGCCTCCGCCCCATCGTCCATCCCCGGCCGGTGCCCTCGGCGAAGGCGAGCCTCTGGCAGCGGCTGTCCTCCTGGACCAAGGCCCGCCTCCAGGCTTTTCGGAAAGCCCAGGCACCTCCAGCCAGCCTCGAAACCCAAAAGCTCCACCCAGCGAACCCTTGAGGGCAGGCCTGCGTCTTTCCCCTAGGCGCCTGAACGTGTGCATCCCATACCCCCACCTGGAGCGAGGCATGACCCCCCACCCGGACCTTGAAGCCACCCCCGAAGCGATGCCGAAACCGGCGCCCTACCTGCTGCCACCGGGGACCCGCCCCGACTACTACCGCGACCCGCGCGCCAAGTCCCCCGTCCTGAGCGCCGTGCTCTCCCTCATGCCGGGTCTGGGCCAGGTGTACCTGGGCTACACCCAGCTGGGCTTCATCCATGCCGCGGTCTTCGCCTCTCTCATCGCCCTCATGAGCAGCAACCAGCTGGGGCGCCTGGAGCCCTTCGTGGGCGTCTCCATGGCGTTCTTCTTCCTCTACAACCTGGTGGACGCCCACCGCCGGGCCCTCCTGCTGAACGAAAGCCTGGCCCAGCTGGAAAAGCCGGCGCTGCCGGATGGCTTCGGCATGGTGTCCCTGGGCGGCCGGCTGGCCCTGGGCGTGGGCCTCATCCTCATCGGCCTGCTCACCCTGCTCAACCTCCGGTTCGGGCTCTCCCTGGTCTGGCTGGAGCGCTGGTGGCCGGTGGGACTGGTGCTGCTGGGCCTCTACCTGGTGGCTCGCGCCCTCAAGGATCGCGCCGCCGCGCAGGAAGCGCCGCAGGTCTGAGCGCCACCCCGAAAACCATCCGCCCCCGCTCCCCCCCGGGGATCGGGGGCGGAATCAGTTCACATCTGGAAGCGGTGAGTACACTCCACCCAGCTCTCGCTCCCATCCTTGTACCGCTCCCGCTTCCAGATGGGCACGCGCTGCTTGATCTCGTCCATGATCCAGGCGGCGGCCTGGAAGCTCTCGGCGCGGTGGGCGCTGCTGGTGGCCACGATCACGGCGGCCTCGGTGAGAGGCACGACCCCGGTGCGGTGATGGATGGCGCAACGGGTGAGGCCGTAACGCTCGATGGCCCTTTCACGCAGCAGGCCCAGTTCCTTCTCGGCCATGGGCGTGTAGGCCTCGTAGGCCAGCTCTAGCACCGCACGGCCTTCGTGGTGGTCGCGGGCCCGGCCCTCGAAGAGGACGAGGGCGCCGGCATGGGGATCTTCCATGACAGTTCGTAAAGCCATCGCGTCCAGAGGCCCGTCCTGAACCGAAATCCAGGGAATCATGCGTGTCCCCCCCTCAGCCCCAACCATACACTGAACCGTTTTCAGAGGTCCGCCATGTCCACCCCCCACGTTGACCCCAACGCCGTCTTCGACACCCTCGGCCGCCACATGCTGGTGGACGGGTTCCACCTGGTGATGGACCTGGAAAAGTCCCACGGCTCCTGGATCGTGGATGCCCGGGATGGCAAGAAGTATCTCGATTTCTATACCTTCTTCGCGACGACGCCCCTGGGACACAACCACCACCGCCTGCGGGAGGCGAATTTCGTTCAGCGCCTGGGCGAAATCGCCGTCAACAAACCCGCGAACTCCGACATCTACACCACGGCCTTCGCCGAGTGGGTGGAGGCCTTCGGCACCCACGCGGCACCCAGCTACCTGCCCCATCTCTTCTGGATCGACGGCGGTTCCCTGGCCGTGGAGAACGCCCTGAAAGCGGCCTTCGACTGGAAGGTGCGCAAGAACCTGGCGGCGGGCAAGGGCGAGAAGGGCACGCAGGTGATCCACTTCCGCGAGGCCTTCCACGGCCGCAGCGGCTACACGCTCAGCCTCACGAACACCGCCGATCCCCGCAAGTATCAGTACTTCCCCAAGTTCTCCTGGCCCCGCGTACCGAATCCCAAGCTGACCTTCCCCATGGACCTGGCGAAGATCGAGGCGGCGGAGGCCGAGGCCGTGGCGGCCATCGAGGCCGCAGTGGCCCAGAACCCGGATGACATCGCCTGCCTCATCGTGGAACCCATCCAGGGCGAGGGCGGTGACAACCACTTCCGCGGCGAGTTCCTGCGCAAGCTGCGCATGCTGGCGGACCGTCATGAATTCCTGCTGATCTTCGACGAAGTGCAAACGGGCTTTGGCGCCACCGGCAAGTGGTGGGCGCACCAATGGTTCGACGTGCAGCCCGACATCATCGCCTTCGGCAAGAAGAGCCAGACCTGCGGCATCGCCGCGGGCCGGCGCCTCGACGAGGTGGACTGCGTCTTCAAGGTGCCCAGCCGCATCAACAGCACCTGGGGCGGCAACCTGGTGGACATGGTGCGCGGCACGCGCATCATCGAGGTCATCCGCGAGGAGAACCTGCTGAACCACGGCGTGAAGCAGGGCGAGCGCCTGCTGAAGGGCCTGCAGGAGATCCACCGGGATTTCCCCGAGTTCACATCGAATCCCCGCGGCCGCGGCCTGTTCTGCGCCATGGACATCGCCACGCCGGAACTGCGCAATGCCGTGGTCGCCAAGGGCCACGACCTGGGCATGATGATCCTCTCCACCGGCGTGCAGGGCCTGCGCTTCCGCCCCGCCATGAACCTCACCACCGAGGACCTGGACCTGGGCGTGGAGCTGCTCCGCAAGGCCGTGGCCCAAGTGGCCGCCGCATCGCCTACCCTGGTGGGATGAAGATCGAGCTCTACTGCGATGGCGCGTGTCTCGGGAACCCTGGTCCGGGTGGCTGGGGGTACCTGCTGCGGGTGCATCTCGCCACCGGCATTCAGGAGAAGGAAGGCTCGGGGCCCGAGGCCGACACCACCAACAACCGCATGGAGCTGATGGCGGCCATCAAGGGCCTGGAGGCGCTCACGAAGCCCTGCCAGGTGCTGCTGCAGAGCGACAGCCAATACGTGGTGAAGGGCGTCACCTCCTGGCTGAAGGACTGGAAGCGCCGCGGCTGGAAGAAGGCCGATGGCAAGCCTGTGCTGAACGCGGATCTCTGGCAGGCCCTGGATGCGCAGCTGGCACGGCACCACGTCGAGGCCCGCTGGGTGAAGGGTCACGCTGGTCATGCGGAAAACGAGCGTGTGGACCGGCTGGCGAACGAGGCTGCGCAACGGGCATGAAAAGGGCCCCATTCCGGGGCCCTTCCGAAAGTTCAGACCAGCTCAGCGCCGCTTCTGGAACTTGTAGGCGATCTCAGGAGTCCAGCCCTTGATGGGCTTGCCATCGCGGGTCGCCGGGCTGTAGGTGGACTTGTTGGCAGCGTCGATGGCGGCTTCGTCGTAGCCCCAGGAGCCGGCCACACCCTCGACCACGGAGACTTTCAGGGGCTGTCCCTGCTCGCCCACGAAGACCTTCAGCCGGACGATCCGCTCCTCGTTGGCTTTGCCCATCTGAACCGCGCGCAAGGGGAAGACCAGGGGGCCCTGGGTGATCACGCGAGCGGGCTCGTTGACGGGAATGGCGGCCGGAGCCGGCGCGGGGGTCGGAATGGACTGCTTCGGCGCCTCCTGCATGGGCTGGGGCTTGGGGATCTCCGGGGCGGGCGGGGGCGGAAGCGCGGGCTTGGCTTCCGCGGCCCGCTTCTGCTCGGCCAGCTTCAACTCGTTCTGCCTCTGCTCGGCCAGACGCAGTTCGGCCGCCTTCTGCTGCCGCTCCAGCTCAAGCTTGCGTTCCTGCGCCTCCTCCAGCTGCTTCTGGATCCGGGCCTTGTCCTCGACGGACTTGGTTTCCGTCAGCTGCTTCTGGAGCTGGACGGTCTTGTCGGTTTCGGCCTTGGCCTTGGCGTCGAGGTCGGACTTCTGCTGTTCGATCTGCACCTTGAGCAGCTGCAGCTCGGCCAGCTGCTTCTGCATGGCCGGATCCACCTTGGCGCGGCCGAAGAAGATGTAACCCAGGCCGAGAATCACGACGGCCGCAAGGCCGCCTCCGATGAGCAGGGTGGAGTTCTTTTGGCTGACCTTGGCTTCGTCATGGCCGTCGATGTGCTCGACCCGGGTGGCGCCACTCCGCAGGGTCTCGCCGGCGGCCGTGTAGGCCAGGTAGTTGTCGGCCTTCTCCGCCTTCATGGCCGTGGCATCCCGGTCGTTCTCCTCCCGGAACAGCGTATGCATGAAGAAGGCCATGTTGAAGGTGGTCGGGCTGTACTCCCCGTCGTAGAGGACCCGCTCCAGCTCTGCGCTGAAGGCTTCCACTGTGGCGAAGGGCTGGCGGCCCAGCAGCAGGCGCCCGAGGAAGGCGCGGATCTCCGCCGGCAGCGGCGCATCCTCCTGGGCGGCCTTGAGGGTAGCCTGGTCCAGCGCACCCTGGAGATCGCCCCCCACCGGAAGGCGCTCGAAGGTCAGGAGCTCATAGAGCACCGCGCCCAAGGCGAAGAGATCCTGCTGGAGGGCATCATTCTCCGGGCCCTGCAGGTAAGCGCCGAGCTTGTGCTTGGCTCCAGGGGCCTTGGCCAGCATGCTCCGTGTGAGCGCCGCGTACGGGGCATCCACAAGCTGGGTGGCGCCCTCGAAGCTGACCCAGACGCTGTGGGGGCTGAGCACCCCGTGGCCAACGCCCTTGGCCTGCATCTGCACGATGCCCTGGGCCACGCCCTGGATGACGGTGAGGGCGTGATCCACGCCGAAGGGGATCTGCTCCTGCTTGGCCTTGTCGATGAGCTGGGCGAGGCTGCGGCCCGGCACGTAATCCCAGGCCACATGCGGGGTCTTGCCGCTCTCGATCCGGTAGCCCAAGCCGAAAATCCGGGCCCCGCCGAGGAGGGGAACCACCCGGCCCGCCTCGGCCAGACGGGAGTTCATGCCCGCCTGGAACAGCTCTTCCGAGAAGGTCCGGACCAGCACATGACGGTCGAAGCCGCTGCCGGCGATCACGACCGCCCGGTGGATGGAACCAAGGGGATCGGAGGCCAGCTCCGATGCCAGCAGGTAGGACCCGAGGCGGGTGTAGGTACCCATATCCATCTCCAAAGGAATGCTTGGAAAGATAGCCCGAAAGTCGTGTTTCGCCTAGCGCCTTGCCCGCTTGGGCCAGGGGGACTTGTGATCAGGGTCCGGGGGGAATCTCCCACTGGTCACCTGCCGCCCGCCAGAGCAGGATCCAGAGGTTGGCAGTGGCATGGACCCCATTGGAGAAAGCCAGCTGCATCTGGGCGAAGGGGAGGGACAGGTCGTCCCAGGGCCCGATGCGCCGACCCGAGCCCTCATCGAAGTGGTCCCGCAGGCGCCGGTTCCGCTCCAACTTGACTGCCAGCAGCCGCTGCAAGGCCGGACCAGGCTCCAGGCTGCCCTTGGCCGCCCAGTAAGGCTCCTGGGTCACCAGCAGGTGGGCTTGATGCTCATCGGCATAGGCCTCGAAGCTCTCCCGGAGCGGGCTCATTCCTGCCACGGCCGAGGGATCCGTCAGCAACTGGACCTGGTGGGCCAGAACGCCCAGGTCGCGGACGATGTCCTCCGGGCGGCGGCGTTCTTCGCTCAGGCGAAGGACGGTGCGGAACTGGGCCTCCACCTGCGCCACAGTGGGGGGCTGGTCGTTCGCCACACCCCGGGCGCCCTCCAGCAGGGCCTGGGGGTGGGCCCGCAGCAACACCGCCATGCGGTGGGGCACCAGCCTGATGGCCTTGGCGGTCTGGGCCTCGTGGACCTTGGGAGACCAGCCCCAGAGTGGACTGGAGCCCAGCAGCCCGAGGCAGAGCAGTGGAAGGGAGCGCTGCCTCATGGGGTCTCCCGGGCCAGGGCGGATTCCGCCTCGCCCATGGGATCCATGGGAATGCCAAGGGCCCGCAGGCGGTGCAGGAGGGTGGTCCGGCGCATGCCGAGACGCCGGGCTGTCTCGCTCTTGTTCCAGCCGGTGGCCTGGAGCGATTCCAGGATCAGATGGCGCTCGAGATCCTCCAGGAAGCGGCCCAGATCCTGGTGCTGGGGCAGCCTCGGGAAAGCCACCGAGGGCAGCACGCCGGCGATGGAGGCGGGCAGATCCTGGAGGAGGAGCCGCTCGGGATCGGATCCCAGCGCCATGGCCCGTTCCACAGCGTTCTCCAGTTCGCGGACATTGCCGGGCCACCCGTAGGCCTCCAGGGCCTGAAGGGCCGCCGGCTCCACTTGCTTCAAGGGCAGACCCAGTTCCTTCGAGAACTTCCGCGCAAAGTGCGCCACCAGGACGGGGATATCCTGGGGATGTTCCCGCAGCGGATGCAGCTGGATGGGAATCACGTTCAGGCGGTAGAACAGGTCTTCGCGGAAACGCTTCTGCTCCACCAGGCTGCCCAGGTCCTCGTTGGTGGCCGCCAGCAGCCGGAAGTCGGCCTTCACGGTACGGGTGGACCCAAGAGGCGTGAACTCCCGCTCCTGGATGACCCGCAGCAGCTTCACCTGCAAACTCATGGGCATGGTGCCGATCTCGTCGAGGAAGAGGGTGCCGCCCTCGGCCTGCTGGAAGCGGCCGGGCCGATCCGTGCGGGCATCCGTGTAGGCGCCGCGCACGTGGCCGAACAACTCGTCCTCGAGCAGGTTCTCCGGAATGGCGCCGCAATGAATCGGCACGAAGGGTCCGCTGGCCCGGGGGCTCCACTGATGGATGGCCTTGGCGGCCAGTTCCTTGCCCGTGCCCGAGGGTCCCGTGATGAGCACCGTGGAGGGCGAGGGCGCCACGCGCCGCAGCAGCGACTGCAGGTTCTGCCAGACATCGGAGCGGCCCACCATCAGCGGCCCCGGCGCCTGCCCGTGGATCTGCTCCCGCAGGCGCTTGTTTTCCTGGTTAAGCTGGGATTTCTCGATGGCACGGAGCAGGGTGTGCTCCAACTCCTCGGCCCGGAAGGGCTTGGGCACGTAGTCGTAAATGCCCATCTTCACGGCTTGGAGAGCCGTCTCCACGGAGGTGGAGCCCGACAGCACCACCACCACTGTGTCGGGCTTGGCCACGGCCTGGCGGGCCAGTTCAAGGCCGCTGAGGTCCGGCAGCATGAGGTCCACCACGGCCAAATCGAAGTGCTCGCCCCGCAGGAACTGGGCCCCGCGCAAACCCGATCCAGTCCCCACCACCTCGTGGCCGTGCCGCGATAACAGCGTCCCCACCACCTCGAGGATGGTCGGGTCATCGTCCACCAGCAGGGCCCGGGCGGGATTCATAGCCTTCAGAGTCCCCAGGCCCGGCCCCCCTGTCAAGGTTTGGACAGGCTCGCTAGACTGCTTGGATGCTTTCCAGATCTGGCCTGTGGCAGCGCCTTTCGGGAGCCTCGCTCTGGCCATTGGCCTGGGCCCTGGCCGCCGCCAGCGCGGTGCCCTGGCTGCTCCCCGAGCGGTGGGATGGCCAGGTGCCCTCCGGCTGGGTGCTGGCTGGGGCGCTGATCTGGCTGGCCACCCTGCCCCTGGCCCGGACCCGCCGCTGGGTGGTGGTCCCCCTGTCGCTGGGGCTGGCGGGGCTCACGGCCCTGGGCCTGGCCCGCAGGGCCCAATGGGAGACCGCCCTACCTGTCGGTTTCCAGGCCCTGGAAGGACGCATATCCGCCCCCTGGATCCTCCAGGGTGAGCGGCTCCGTGGTCAGATCGACCTGACGGCGCCAGAGGCCATGAGGGGCCTCAGCGTACCCCTGACGATTCCAGGCGAGGGCGAGCAGGCTCCCCCCGAACCCGGCACACCGGTGCGGCTTCGGGCCGAGGTCAGGCCTGTGCAGCCGGCGCCGATCTTCCTCGCCGAAAGGCCCCTCTGGCGGGCCCGCAGCGACGCCTCGCCACGCCGCATCCACTTGGCCTCCTCGCAGCTGCTGGAGGTCACAGGCCCTGCCAGGCCCTCCCTGCTCCTTCGTCTGCAGGGCTTCGCCCATCGCCGCTTCGAGGCCCTGCCTCTCGGCCCCACGGCCAAAGATCTCTGGGGCGCCCTCGCCCTGGGCATCCCACCGGCGGACGAGACCCACTTCAGCGTCTTCGCCGAGAGCGGCACGATCCACATCCTGGTGGTCTCGGGCCTGCAGGTGACCCTGGTCATGGCCGCCATCGAGGCCCTGCTGCGCCGGCTGCGCCTGCGGGGCGCCACCTTGGGGACCATCGCTGCGGGTCTGCTGTACGCAGCGCTGGTGGGGTTTTCCGCCCCGGTGTGGCGCGGCCTCTTCATGGGCGTGGCCTGGGCCATCGGCCGCAGCAGCGGCTGGAAGCTGCCCCCCGTAGCCGGTCTGCACGGGGCCCTTCTCCTCTGGCTGCTGGGACATCCCGCGGCGGGCGCGGAGCCGGGCTTCCTGCTGGCCTGGTGGGCCCTGCTGGGCCTGCTCTGGGGGGCGGAGCCCCTGGCGGGCCTGCTGTCGCCCCTGTTGGGCCGGCTGGCCCTGCCCTTCGCGCGCCTGGCAGCCCCCTGGCTGTCCACGATGCCCCTGCTGGCCCTGCTGCACGGCGGCGCGCCCTGGTGGGGCATCCTCGCCAATCTGCTGGTGCTGCCCCTGGTGGCCTTCCTTACGCCCCTCTGCCTGGCGCTGATCCTGGTGCCCCTGCCCGGCCTCACCGAAGGCGCGGGGGCCGTCCTGACCTGGATGGGGGATCGCCTCGTGCCTGCCCTGACCGGCATCGCGCCCCTGGCCACCGGCATCCTCTGGCCCTGGCTGCTGCTGGTCCTGGGCTGGCTGCCCCTGGCCCACCTCCAGGGACGGCTCAAGCGGACCCGCGCCCTGGCTCTCGGCCTCGTCGGACTCTCTGCGGGGCTCCTCGCCTTCCGCGGGACCGGCCGCGCCCCGGACACCCTCTCGCTGGAATCCGTGGACATCGGCCAGGGCGACGCCCTGCTCGTGCGGGTCCCCGGCGGCGACGCCACGCTGGTCGACACGGGTCCGGGCCCCTGGACCGGGCGCCGTCTGGCCCGCGTGCTGAGTCGGCGCGGCGTGCGCGAGCCCCTGCACCTGGTGCTGACCCACGCCCACGGCGATCATGCGGGTGGCTGGGCCACCCTGGCTCGGCTATGGCCCATCGTCACCACCTCGGTCCCGGTCACGTCGGAGGAGGAAGACCCCTGGGCGGCCTTCCGTCCCATCCCGGGATCACCTCCTGCAGGACTGCTGCGGGGCGATGCCTGGACCCGGGGCGAGGCAGCCTTCAGCGTGCGCTGGCCCATCCGCCCCTTCGCCCTGCCGGATGCCAACATGGTCTCTGCCGTGCTGCGGGTCAACTGGCGCGACCGCGAGCTGTGGCTCATGGGCGATGCCCTGGCCATCCAGGAGCGGGATCTGCTTGACCTTGGGGATCCGGGTTCTTTCGCTCACCGCCTCCTGAAGGCTGGGCACCATGGCAGCCGCAACGCCACCGAGCCAGCCTGGGTGGCGGCCCTGAATCCAGAAGTGGTCATCATCCCCGCCGGGCTGCGCAACCGCTTCGAGCATCCACATCCCGAAACGCTCGAAACGATCCGGCGTCAGGGCCTGACGCCCTGGGTGACAGGACCCGCCTGCGGGGTTCGTGTCGCGGCGGCGGGCGGTGGCTGGCGCATCGAAACGGGTGAGGGCCTCCGGGAATTCACGCCCCTGCGAAAAACCCCGTCGCCCTGAGCCGCTCCACCAGCAAGCGGCTGCCTTCCGCGTGGTTGGCCGTCCACTGGGCCTGAGCCTCCGGTCCCACGTCATTCACCACCACCAGGGCCGCGCCGCAGGGCATTCCGGCCAGCCGGCAGGCCTCGAACACCCCCGTGAGTTCCAGATGTTCCACCGGAGCCAGCGCGGCCAGCAGGGCGGCGCCTTCCTTGGTGCAGGTGATGGCGGGCGGCACGGCCACGGCATGCCCCGGGAGGGCGCCTGGCAGAGAGGCAATCCAGCGACGGCGCTCGATGCCCGGGCGGTAGGCGCCGCCACGGACCTCCTCCACGGAGGTGGCGATGGCTTCGGTGGCCCACAGGCAGTCGAACAGGGACAGGCGCTGGTCGTAGCGCCCGCAGGTCCCCAGGAACACCACGGCCTCGGGCCAGCGGTCCACCACCAGGGCAGACGTCGCGGCGGCCGCGCTGACCGCGCCGACCCCCACCGTGGCGATCTCCCAACCAGCTGGCGGGTCGCCCGCGAGGGGACCCAGTTCGGGGGCGAAAGCGGACAGCAGGAGGCGCATGGCCTGATTCTACAGATGATCCAGGGCCCAGGCCGCCACGGGGATCGAGAGTCCGTTGCCCAGCAGCCGGTAGCGGGCCTCCAGGGGGAGCCCCTCGGGAAACTGGAACCCCTCCGGCAGGCCCAGCAGCCGCGCCACCTCGGTGGGCGAGAAACGGCGCACGCCTCGCTCCGTCTTCAGAAAGGAGCCGCTGCCTACGAAGCGCCGGCCGTAGCCCCCGATGAAGCAGGCGCTGCGGCGGTCCCCAGCTTCCACCAGATCCAGGCCCTGGTGGTGCCGGATCTCCTGCGGGGCTCGCAGGTACAACGCCTCCTCCTCCACCGCATCCAGAAACGCTGCGATGGGTTGGGGTTGGGGCTGGGGTGGCGGCAGGGCCTTCAGGGGCTTCCGCGATGCCACGATGAAGACGCGGGGACGCTGGTTGGGCAGACCGAAGTGGCTGGAGCAGGCCTGAAGGTCCAGCTGATGCAGGCCGTGGGCGCGGATCCGCTCGGATAGCAGCGCGTGGGCATCCGAGCCCAGGAAACCCGCCACGTTCTCGAGCACCAGGTGATCAGGTGGAGCCTGGCGGAAGATCTCCATGAGGTGGAGGAAGGCCCCGGAGCGACGGTCCTCCAGGCCCTGGTGGTTCCCCATGCGGCAGAAGGGCTGGCAGGGAGGGCTCATGAGCCAGGTGTCAGCCCTGTGGGCCGCCAGCTCTGCCAGGGGTACGGTGGCCAGCTCCCGGGCCTTGGGGACTTCGCCATGGTTGAGGGCGTAGGTGGCGTTGGCCGCCTCGTGGATATCGTAGGCGGCCGAGACCCTGCCCCGATCCCGGAGGGCAATGCGCCAGCCGCCCAGACCCGAGAAGAGTTCCAGAACGCGCATTACCCGCAGCCGCCGCAGCCCCCTCCACAGGCGGCCGGCGCCAGGGTGGTGCCCTTGCCCATGGTGCGCCCCTCCAGGAACAGTCCCGCCGCCATCGTGAGGCCGGCCGAAGCGTCCGCCCAGGGGAACCAATGGCCCAGGAGGCTCGCCACCAGCAGCAGGACCGCGAGCGAGAACAGGGTGCGGGTCCGTTTGGCGTCCAGGGCCAGGGCCGGGTGGAGGCCCGCTGTCGGGAGCTTCGAGCGCCAGAGGAAGGCCAGGCCGCCCACGGCAAGGACCATCAGCCCCAAGGGAACCCAACTGGTCCGAGGCGCACGTTCGCCCAGCAAGGCGGAGATGGCGGCCATGGCCATCCCCAGTGCCAGGAGGCGAAGGAGAAAGCTGACGCTCCGGAGCGTAAGGCGTTCCCGCTCCAAACCGCTGTTGCCCAGGCCAGCCAGAATGCGCTGGCGCAGGCTCAGGGCTGGCGGCACTTGCAGGAGACAGGCGGCGCCGAAGCCCCAAAGCGTGACGGCACCTTCGGTGGCACCCAGCCACAGGGCACCCCCGCCCAGGAACACGCAGGACAGGGCGGTCAGGAACACCAGCCGGGGCGCGCTGGAAGTGGTCATCGCGTCAGCTTGCGGTACTTGATGCGGTGCGGATCGAAGGGCTTCAACCCCAGCACGTCCTTGCGGTACTCCTCGTACTGGCTGTAATTGCCATCAAAGAACTGCACCTGGGAGTCGCCCTCGAAGGCCAGGATATGGGTGGCCAGACGATCCAGAAACCAGCGGTCGTGGCTCACCAGGACGGCGCTGCCCGCGAAGGATTCGATGGCCTCCTCCAGCGCCCGCATGGTGTTCACATCCAGGTCATTGGTGGGCTCGTCGAAGAAGAGCAGGTTGGCTTCGCTCTTCAGAGTGAGTGCCAGGTTGAGCCGGTTCTGCTGGCCGCCGCTCAGCTCGGAGATCTTCTTCTGCTGGGAGTCGCCGCTGAATCCGAAGCGGCTCAGCCAGGCGCGCGCATTGATGAGCTTGCCGCCCAGCTCGATCTGCTCGTAGCCCCCCGAGACAGCCTCGAACACGTTCTTCTCCAGGTTGAGGTTGGCCCGGAGCTGATCCACATAGGCCATGCGCACCGTCTCGCCGAGACGGATCGTGCCGGCATCCGGTTGCTCCTGCCCCGTCAGCAGGCGAAGCAGGGTGGACTTGCCGGCGCCATTGGGGCCGATGACGCCCAGAATGCCCGCGCGGGGAATGGCAAAGCTCAGGTTCTCAAAGAGCACCTTGTCACCGTAGGCCTTGGAGACCCCATTCAGTTCCGCCACGAGATCGCCCAGACGGGGGCCGCTGGGGATGTAGATCTCCAGCTCCTGCTCCTTCTGCCGGCCTTCCTCACCGGCCAGCCGCTCGTAGTTGGCAATGCGGTCCTTGCTCTTGGCGTGCTGCCCCCTGGGCGACATGCGGATCCACTCCAACTCGCGCTCCAGGGTCTTCTGACGCTTCTGGTCGGACTTCTCCTCGCGGGCCAGGCGATTCTGCTTCTGCTCCAACCAGCTGGAGTAGTTGCCCTTCCAGGGGATGCCTTCGCCACGGTCCAGTTCGAGGATCCACTCGGCCACATGATCCAGAAAGTAGCGGTCGTGGGTGACGGCGATGACGGTGCCAGCGTAGTCCTGCAGGTGCTTCTCCAGCCAGGCCACGGTTTCGGCATCGAGGTGATTGGTGGGTTCGTCCAGCAGCAGGATGTCGGGCTTCTGCAGCAGGAGGCGGCAAAGGGCCACGCGGCGGCGCTCGCCGCCAGAGAGCACGCTGATCTTGGTGTCGGGGTCCGGGCACCGGAGGGCATCCATGGCCTGCTCCAGCCGCGAATCCAGGTCCCAGCAGTCGTGGGCGTCGATCTTCTCCTGCAGCTCGCCCTGCTTGGCCAGCAGCACGTCCATGTCGGCGTCGGGATCGGCGAACTGGTCGCTGATGGCGTTGTAGTCCTTCAACCAGCCCACCTGCTCAGCGGCGCCTTCCTCCACGATCTCACGCACGGTCTTGCCGGGATCGAGCTGCGGTTCCTGGTCCAGGATGCCGGTGGTGTAGCCCTTGCTGAGCACGGCCTCGCCGTTGAAGTCGTGGTCGACGCCGGCCATGATCCGCAGCACGGTGCTCTTGCCGGATCCGTTGAGGCCCAGCACGCCGATCTTGGCGCCGTAGAAGTAGCTGAGGGAGATGTCTTTGATGACGGGTTTGTTGTTGTAGATCTTGCTGACCCGCATCATGGAATAGATGATCTCGGGCTGGTCGCTCTGAACTTTGGCCATGGCTGCTTCCGACAAAAAGGCCGCGCGGGGCGCGGCCTTAACAGGATACCGGGTCGACCCCCTATTGCTCCAGCGCCGCCTGGGCCGCAGCCAGGGTGGCGATGGGCACGCGGTAGGGGCTGCAGCTCACGTAATCAAGGCCGACACGGTGGAAGAACCCCACGCTGCGGGGATCGCCCCCGTGCTCGCCGCAGACGCCCAGCTTGATGCCGGGACGCGTGGCTCGGCCCTTCTCGCAGGAGATGCGGACCAGCTCGCCGATGCCTTCCTGGTCGAGGCTTTGGAAGGGGTCATCCTCCAAGATCTTCTTGCCGACGTATTCCGGCAGGAAGCTGCCGGCATCATCGCGGCTGAAGCCAAAGCCCATCTGGGTGAGGTCATTGGTTCCGAAGCTGAAGAATTCAGCCTCCTGGGCGATCTTGTCCGAGGTGATGGCGGCGCGAGGGATCTCGATCATGGTGCCGATGGGGCAGGCGAATTGAGTGCCGCGCTCCTTGTTCACCTGGGCGATCTCGTCCAGCATCTCAGTCTTGGTATAGGCCAGTTCCTTCACGGTACCGATGAGGGGCACCATGATCTCAGGTATAGCCTTGACGCCCTTGGCTGCCACATTCAAAGCGGCCTCGGCGATGGCCCGGACCTGCATGCGGATGATCTCGGGGAAGGTAATGCCGAGGCGGCAGCCCCGGTGGCCCATCATGGGGTTGAACTCGTGCAACTGCGCCACGCGGCGTTCCACGGTGCCGAGGTCCACGCCCAACACTTCGGCCATCTCCTTCTGGCCCGGCTCATCCTGGGGCAGGAACTCATGGAGGGGAGGGTCCAGCAGGCGGATGTTCACGGGCAGGCCGTTCATGGCCGTGAAGATGCCCTCGAAATCCTCGCGCTGCATGGGCAGGAGCTTGGCCAAGGCCCTCTTCCGGCCCTCGATGTCCGTGGCGAGGATCATCTCCCGCACGGCGATGATGCGGTCCCCCTCGAAGAACATATGCTCGGTGCGGCAGAGGCCGATGCCTTCGGCCCCGAAGGCGCGAGCCACGGTCGCATCGTGGGGCGTGTCCGCGTTGGTGCGGACTTTCAGGCGCTTGGCTTCCTGGCTCCAGGCCATGATCTTGGCGAAGCGTTGGTAGAGCTCGCTGTCCTCGGCTTTCAGGCGGCCATCGACCAGCACCTGGTTGACCTCGGAAGGATGGGCGCTGAGCTTGCCGACGAACACTTCACCGCTGGAACCATCCATGGAGATCCAGTCCTGGCCGGCCTTCAGCTCGATGTCGCCGACTTTCACGATGCCCCGGGCCTGGTCGATCTGGACCGCAGAGGCGCCGCAGACGCAGGGTTTGCCCATGCCGCGGGCCACGACCGCGGCATGGCTGGTCATGCCGCCGCGGGCGGTGAGGATCCCCTGGGAGGCCACCATGCCCGAGATGTCCTCCGGGCTCGTCTCCACGCGCACCAATACCACGGGGCCTTCCTGGGCCATCTTCTCGGCCTGGTCGGCGGTCAGCGCGATGAGGCCGGTGGCTGCGCCCGGTCCTGCATTCAGTCCCTTCGTGAGCAGCTTCCCCTCCTTGCGCAGGCGGTCCTTCTCCCTGGGGTCGAAAACCGGGGCGAGCAACTGGGAAAGGCTGTCGGCATCAATGCGCTTGAGGGCGGAATTGCTGTCGATGAGGCCTTCATCCACCAGGTCGATGGCAATCCGGATGCCGGCCATGGCTGTGCGTTTGCCGTTGCGCGTCTGCAGCAGGTAGAGCTTCCCGCGCTCGATGGTGAACTCGATGTCCTGCATGTCCTTGAAGTGAGTCTCCAGGCGCTGGCAGGTGGCATCCAATTCCCTGAAGGAGTCCGGCATGACCTCCTCCAGACTCTTCAGACCTGTGCCTTCAGCCTGGGAACGCGTGATCGGCTGGGGCGTGCGGATGCCCGCCACCACGTCCTCCCCCTGGGCATTGATGAGGTACTCGCCGTAGAACAGGCGCTCGCCTGTGGAGGGATCGCGGGTGAAGGCGACGCCTGTTCCGCAGTCCTCCCCCATGTTGCCGAAGACCATGCTCTGGACGTTGACGCCGGTTCCCCAGTCGTCTGGGATGCGATGGAGGCGTCGGTAGGTGATGGCGCGCCCGGTGTTCCAGCTTTCAAAGACGGCGCGGATGGCACCCCAGAGCTGATCCATGGGCTCCTGGGGAAACGGATGGCCCGTCTCTTCGAGGACGATGTCCTTGAACGCGGAGACGAGCCCCTTCCAGTCTTCAGCTCCCAGATCTGTATCCAGGTGCTTGCCTAGACGCTCCTTGGCTCGCTCCAGTTCCGCCTCAAACAAAGCGTGCTCAACGCCAAGCACCACGTTGCTGTACATCGTGATGAAGCGCCGGTAGGAATCCCAGGCAAAACGCGGATTGCCGCTCGCCTTCTCAAGGGCCAGCACGGTCTTGTCGTTCAGTCCGAGGTTCAGGACGGTGTCCATCATGCCCGGCATCGATACGCGCGCCCCGGAGCGCACGGAGAGCAGCAATGGGTTCTCGGTGGATCCGAATCCGCAACCGCGCACGCCCTCCAGCCAGCGGAGGGCATCCATGACCTCCGCCTTCAACCCATCCACCAGCTGTCGCCCATTGGTGTAGTAGGCGTTGCACTGCTCGGTGGTCAGCGTGAATCCTGGCGGGACAGGGATGCCGAGACCGGCCATCTCGGCCAAATTGCAACCTTTCCCACCGAGCAGGTTGCGCATGGATGCGCTTCCCTCGTTGCGGTTACCCCCGAAGGTGTAAACACCTTTGCCCATTTATGCCTCCACGCGGTAGCTCCAGTGTATCCGGCAGGAAACGCAAAAACCCCCGCGGATGCGGGGGTTCGGTACACGAAAACGGGTCACTCGTTGGAGTGACCCGTTCGTTTTAACGTCGCAGCGACCTACTTTTCCACGCATGTGATGCGCAGTATCATCGG
>JAJTBS010000007.1 GCA_021286765.1 Holophagaceae bacterium
AGCATGGTGGACTCCGTGCTGCTGGTGGTGGACGCCTTCGACGGCCCCATGCCCCAGACCAAGTTCGTCACCCGCAAGGCCCTGGCCCTCGGCCTGCGGCCCATCGTGGTCATCAACAAGGTGGACCGCCCCGGCGCCCGGCCCGTGTGGTCCCAGGACCAGGTCTTTGAACTGCTCATCGAGCTGGGCGCCACCGAGGAGCAGCTGGATTTCCCCTGCGTCTTCGCCAGCGCGAAGATGGGCTACGCCATGCTGGACATGAACGACGCCAGCGAGACCCTGGATCCGCTCTTCGACACCATCGTCAAGCACTGCCCCCACCCCACCGGCAGCCCCGACGCGCCCCTGCAGATGCTCGTCACGCTCATGGACTGGAGCGACTTCGTGGGCCAGATCGGCATCGGCCGCATTGTGAACGGCCGCCTCAAGGTGGGCGACAGCGTGGCCCTGGTGAAGCGCGACGGCTCCATCCAGCCGCAGAAGATCACCCAGCTCTACGGCTTCGAGGGCCTCACCCGCGTCCAGCTCCAGGAGGCCACCGCCGGTGAGATCGTGGCCATCGCGGGCATCTCGGACATCCGTGTGGGCGAGACCATCGCCGATGCCGCCGATCCCCGGGCCCTGGCCTACGTCGACATCGACGAGCCCACCATCTCCATGATGTTCATGGTGAACAATGGACCCTTCGCCGGCCAGGACGGCAAGCACGTCCAGAGCCGCCGCATCCGCGAGCGCCTCACGAAGGAGCTGCAGCACAATGTCGCTCTCCGGGTGGAGGACACCGACACCCCGGACTCCTTCAAGGTGAGCGGCCGCGGCGAGCTGCACCTCTCCGTGCTCATCGAGACCATGCGCCGCGAGGGCTTCGAGCTCTGCGTGAGCCGCCCCGAGGTGATCCTGCACACCGATCCCGTCACCGGCGAGAAACTGGAACCCTACGAGGACGTCACCATCGACATCCCCGAGGCCTACATGGGCGTGACCATGGAGCACATGGGCAACCGCAAGGCTGAGATGCAGGACATGGGCAACGAGGGCGGCCGCCTGCGCCTCCACTTCAAGATCCCCAGCCGCGGCCTCATCGGCTTCCGCAGCGAGTTCATGACCGACACCCGGGGCGAGGGCATCCTCCACAGCCTTTTCAGCCACTACGGCCCCTACAAGGGCGAGCTGCCGGGCCGCAAGAACGGCGTGCTCATCAGCATGGAACAGTGTGAGTCCGTGGGCTTCGCGCTCATGAACCTCGAGGAACGCGGCGTCATCTTCATCCACCCGCAGACCAAGTGCTACGAGGGCATGATCGTGGGCGAGCACGCCCGCGAGAACGACCTGGTGGTGAACGTGGCCAAGGGCAAGAAGCTGTCCAACATGCGCGCCAGCGGCAGCGACGAGGCCACCCGCCTCACCCCGCCCCGGGAGCACACCCTGGAGCAGGCCCTGGAATACATCGAGGCCGACGAGCTGGTGGAGGTCACCCCGAACTTCATCCGCATGCGCAAGCGCGTGCTGGATACCAACGACCGTAAGAAATCCGAGAAGCGGGCGGACGCCTAGCTCCATCAGGCCCATGTCCCAGCCCTACCACGCCCCGCCGCGCGCCAGCTTTTTCCAGAAGCTTGGTCCGGGCGGGGCGGCTTCGCTGGGGCTGGCGCTCCTGTCCTTCCTGGGCCTCGCCGGGCTCCCCTGGCTGCTCCGGTTCCGGCAGGTGCTCCGGGGCGCTCACGGGGAGGAGCCGATCCCCGTGGACGCGATCCTCGTGCTCGGCCGCCGCCTGGACGGGGATCGCCTCACCCCCGTCTTCGAGGCCCGGCTGGCCCACGCGGAATCGCTCTGGCGCCAGGAGCTCGCGCCCCGCATCTTCGTGGCGGGAGGTACCACCGCCACTGCGACCCGCAGCGAGGCGGAAGCCGGCCGGGACTGGCTGTTGGAGCGGGGGCTTCCTGCCGGGGTCCTGCTGGTGGAGGACCGGAGCCAGCACACCCTCGAGAACCTGTTCAACGTCCGGGCCCTCATGCAGACCGAAGGCTGGCGCTCGCTGCTCCTGGTCTCGGATCCGCTGCACCTGGCCCGGGCACGGGCCACCGCCCTGGGGCTGGGGCTGGCGGTCCGCTGCAGCCCGGCCCGGAAGGCCCCGCCCATCCAAGGTTCCCTGGCCTGGTGGCGCCGGGCCGCCCTGGAGGGCTTTCTCCTGCACTGGTATCACACGGGCATGCTCTACAGCCGCCTCCTCGGCCGCCGGGCCCAGCTGGAGCGGGTCACCTGAGGCCTTCCTGGTCCGGCCGGAGTTCATCCCCGGCAGCCCCGGGGCCGAAACGAGGGAGGCAGGGCAGCGGGTAAGGCACGGGGGAAGGGTGGGGCTCCAGCGGTTGAAACATCGGTATGCGAAGCGCTTCCAATCCGGGGGCGGCTCCCTGGATCGCCTGGCCGAGGCCATGCGGGTGCTCAACCAGTCCGGCGGCGCGGGGGATCCCTTCTTCCTGGCCCGGTGCCTGGACCTGCTGGCGGGCCACCTGGGAGCAGCCCAGACCACCCTCGTGATGATGAACGGCGACCTGCCCGAGACCCGCTGGTGGCACCCGGAACTGGAGGATGAGGAACCCCCTGCGGCGGTACCGTCCTTTTGCCAATGGCTGCTGGAGAACCCCGACCGGATCCTGGTGGTGAAGGACATGGACGAGGGGCCCCACGTGCCCTTCCTGGTGGACCGCAAGGCCATCCCCCACCGGGCTGCCCTCGGCTGTGCCCTGCGCCAGGGTGAGGGCGTGAAGGCCCTGCTCTTCGCCTTCTTCGAGGAGCCCCGGGCCTTCCCCCGCGCCGAGTTCGCCCTGCTGGACGCAGTGGCGGGCTTCATGGGCCGCGTGGTGGAGATCGAGGACCTGAAGCTCTCCCTCCACCGCCTGGAGGAGTCCCTGGCCATCACCCGGGCCGTCATGGAGGACAGCTCCATCCGCGACGCCGAGACGGACCTGCCCAACCTCCGCTACCTCGAAGTCTGGCAGCGGGCCCTGCTGGGCTCGGAGCAGCGGCCCGAGAGCCTCGTGGTGGCCGAGTTCCACCTGGGCCTGCGGGGCCGCAAGGAGGCGGCGCGGCTGCTCAAGGCCGCCGAGGGCGTGCGGGCCGGGGACCTGGTGGTGCGGGCCGGCCCCGGACGCTTCCTGGTCATCTTCCAGCGCACCCCCCGCAGCGTGGCCCACATCCTCCTGCTGCGCCTCCGCATGCAGCTGGGCGGCGTGCCCATGGGTGCCACCCTGTGGCTGCCCGGCCGAGAAGGCCAGGGCCTGGGCGCCTGCCAGCCCCGGCTCGACGCCGCCCTGGCCGAGAGCCGGGCCCTGGAGCCGCCAGCTCTCGTGTGGAACCTGCCCGAGGGCGCGCCCGAGGAACCGGCGCCGGCCCGGAAGCCAGCCCGGCGCCAGCCCTCCGAACCCCAGCCCTGGCAGCCCATGCAGCTGCAGGCCCCCAGGCCCCCTGTCCGGGGCCGCAGCCCGGCGGCTCCTCCGGCGGGCGGTTCCTCCGACGATGGGGACTGAGCCTGCCAGACTGAAGGGCTATGACTGGCCACCTGATCCTCGTTCCCACGCCCATCGGCAATCTCGGCGACCTCACGGACCGTGCCAAGGAGGCCCTGGCCGGGGCCGACTTGGTGGCCTGCGAGGATACGCGGCGCACCGGCGGCCTCCTGAAGCACTTGGAGATCGACAAGCCCCTGCTGCGTTTCGACGACCACGCTGGCGCCGCGGCCTTCGAGCGGCTGGGCCTCGAGCTGGGCTCAGGCCGCACCGTGGCCTACTGCAGCGATGCGGGCATGCCCGGCATCAACGATCCGGGCTTCGAGATCGCCCGGGTGGCGCGGGCCGCGGGGGCCAAGGTTACGGTGCTGCCCGGTGCTTCCGCGGTGCTGCTGGCGGTGGTGGCCTCAGGCCTGCCCTGCCACGCCTTCAGCTTCTGGGGCTACCTGCCCAACCGCAGCGAGCCGCGGCGCACTATGCTGAAGAAGCTCGGTGCCGAGGAGGAGACCGTGGTGGTTTTCGAGACACCCCACCGCATCCACGAAACCCTGTCGGACCTGGAAGAGCTGCTGCCGGACCGGGAGATGGCCCTGGGCCGCGAGCTGACCAAGCTGCATGAGACCTGGTACCGCGGCACCCCCGCCCAGGTGAAGGCCGAGCTGGGCCGCGAGGACCGGGGCGAGATGGTGCTGGTGCTGGCCGGCGCCGGCGCCAAGCGGGTGGTGACGGACGTCGACGCCACCTTCGACGGCGATCTACCGGACTGGGCCAGGACCTACCTCGCCGCTGCCCGGGAGGGCGGCATGACCCTGCGCGAAGCCGTCAAGCCCCTGGCCAAGCACCTGGGCATCAGCGCCTCGGATCTCTACCGCATCGCGGCAGAACGGTAACGACGCCCGCCACGCCTGGGCCGGCAGAGGAACACCCGTGGGCGGTTGGGATCACCGCGGCCCGGGTTGGGACCGAGGCAAGGCGCTATCGGCCATGGGAGACCTGCAACACCTTGCCATCCGCGTAGGCGATGCGCGCCTCGGGCGTACCGCCGCGAACGCGTCGGCTGGGGAGCGTACCGAAAACGATCCAGACGTTCCCCTTGTCGACCGCGCGGTAGGGCTCGAACTGGGCAACATAGCCCTTGCCGAATTTGGCGATGAGCGCCGGTCGAGCGATCTCAACCGCTGCCTTCTCGTTCTGCACCGGCGTTCCGGCGCTCAGAACCGAACACGCCAGCGAGACGAAGAGTGTGGGTACCTGGAGGTTCATCCGGAGGCCTGGCTTGGCAGTGGGCACGATGACCTGGGTTGGGCCTCCATCATATCCCTCGGCGAAAGGGGGAGCTTTCGAGGCGTGGGGGATTCCCCGTTTCCGGGTTCCGCCCCTGCTCTTCCTGTCCGACAGTGGTTCCATGGCGGACCGCGACCCCCTTCTCCGGCTCCAGTGGCTGGTCTTCGCGCTGCTGGGGGCGGTGTTCACCACGGTGTACATCCCCCAGCCGGTGCTGCCGGTGCTGCGGACGCAGTTCGGGGTGACGGAGGGGGCGGCCTCGCTGACCGTGTCGGCGGTGGTGATGGGCATCGCCCTGGCCAACCTGCCCTTCGGGGCCCTGGCCGATCGCCTGCCCATCCGGCCCATCCTGCTGGCGGGCGGGCTGGTCATCGCGGCGGCAGGGCTGGCTTCGGCCCTGGCGCCCAGCCTGTCGCTGCTGGTGGCCGCCCGCTTCGTCCAGGGCCTGTTCATCCCCGCGCTTACCACCTGCCTGGTGGCCTACCTGGCGCGGGTGATGCTGGCCGAGCGGCTGAACGTGGTGATGGGCTCCTATGTCTCGGCCACCGTGGTGGGCGGCCTTTCGGGCCGCCTCATCGGCGGCTTCCTGCTGCCCGCAGCGCACTGGCGCTGGGCCTTTTTCGCCGCCTCGGCCCTGCTGCTGGGCGCCACCCTGGCCGCCCACGCGGGCCTGCCCCCGGAGGCGGAGCACGGCCGTGGCGCGCGCGAGACCGTGCGCTTCCGCGACGTGCTGCTCCGCCACGACCTGTTCCGCCTCTACTGCGTCGGCGGCGGCGCCTTCTTCGTGTTCTCGTCGGTGTTCAACTACCTGCCCTTCTACCTGCATGGCAGCCCCTTCCACTGGTCCACCCGGGCCGTGACGCTTCTCTACCTTTCGTACATCGTGGGCGTGGTCATGGGCCCCCTGGCGGGTCGGCTCAGCAACCGGGTGGGCAACGGCACCGCCATGGTGCTGGGGGCTCTCGTGTTCGGGGTGGGGCTGGCGGTGACGCTCATCCCCAAAGGCTGGGCCATGGCCCTGGCCCTGGGCCTGGTCTGCGCGGGCTTCTTCACCCTGCACGCCTCGGCCGCAGGCGCCCTCAACCGCCAACTCAGCGCGGGGCGCGGCCGAGCCAACGCCTTCTACGTGCTCTTCTACTACCTGGGCGGCGCCGCGGGCATCACCCTCAGCGGCCATGCCTATCAGGCCGGCGGCTGGCAGGGCGTGGTTGCCTTGGCGGCCTTTGTCCTGCTGGTGCCGCTGAGCACCGGGGCCATGGAGATGCAGGCGGGGCGCCGCGTCTGACGGCTACCTGCCCTCACCGGGCGTGGTGCCGACCAGCTCCTCGGCGGCGCGGGCGAGGTAGGTTTCCAACAGAGCGGGCACTTGGCTGGGGCTGAGGGGGCCGTGCCCCTCGTCCCCGATCATCACGACGGGGGCGAGGCCGCAGGTGCCGACGCAAGGGTGGTCTCAAGGTCACCCGGCGGCGGCTCAGGGGGGGAGGGTTTGCCGCACGCCGGGCTAGCAACTGCACGAGCATTTTGTCCATTGATGACCGATTGGTCAGTGATTGGAATCACATGAGACAGCATCTTCGTGCAGGGCCCTCTTCCGCCCTCCGGGGCCTTTGGCCACTGTCCGGCCGATGGCGTGGAGACGGCCCTCCAGACATCCCTGGCAAGCCGCGGGTGATTCGCCGAGGCAGGCCTTCCCGGGATAGATTTCGTACAGGGCCCGGAGGTGCAGCGGCGTGACGTTGGGCATGACCACATTCGCGCCGCGCATGAGGGCAAGCTCGCGGCCCTGGGTGCGATCCAGGGTGGCCAGGGCCGTGGTGCTCGGGATGTTCGCGTCAGGACAGGCGAGGCGCGTGAGGGCCACGGCCTTGAGGGTGGTCAGCTCATCGTTGGGAACCTGCTGATCCGCCGGGGCCAGGAAGGCCACGGAGCCGTGGCCTCCGAGGGGCGTCCGCGGGCTGGGAAGGAAGGGGCCCATGCCGATCATGTCCATGTCGAAGTCGCGGAAACGCAGGATGTCGAAGGCTAGGGAATCCCAGGTCTGGCCGGGAATGCCCACCATCACGCCGGTGCCGATCTCGTAGCCCATGCCGCGCATGCGCGTGAGCTGGGCGAGGCGGTCGCTGGGAATGCCGGGCAGGTCCGGATGGATGCGCCGGTAGAGCTGGGGATCGCTGGTCTCGAAGCGGAGCAGGTAGCGGTCTGCGCCGGCCTCCTTCCAGGCGAGCAGGTCGTCATCGCAGCGCTCGCCCAGGGACAGCGTGATGGCGAGAGGCGTCTCCTGCTTGATGGCGCGGATCACGCCGGCGATGAAGGTCCGGGTGAGGCCAGGATCTTCGCCGCCCTGGAGCACCACGCTGCCGTAGCCGAGCCGCACGGCTTCGCGGGCGCAGGCTAGGATCTCGCCGGCCTCCATGCGGTACCGCTCCAGCCCGGTGGAAGGGGCCCGCAGGCCGCAGTACAGGCAGTGGCGGAGGCAGTGGTTCGAGATCTCGACGAGGCCCCGGAGGTGGACTGCCTCTCCCACGCGGGCCTGGCGGATGCGGTCGGCCTCAGACCAAAGCCGCTGCAGGGCCTCCGGGTCCGGGTCCATCAGCCAGGCTTTCACGCCGGCATGGTCGAGGCAGAAGCTGCGGGGCTCAGGCCTGGAGGGCATGCAGATCGTCCTGAACTTCGGGGAAGGGGTGGAGGGCCCTGGGGAGGATGCCCAGGGAATGGGCGATGGCGAGCCCGTAGTTGGTGATGGGCACGCCCGCGGCCTGGCAGCGGTGGATGCGGGACAGCATCTCGCGGCGGTTCCCCATGCAGTTGCCGCAGTGCACCACCAGCTTGTAGGGCGACAGATCTGTGGGGAACTCCCGGCCCTGGACGGTGTCGAAGCGCAGCGGGGCGCCCACTTTCTGATCCAGCCAGCGGGGCAGCTTCACGCGGCCGATGTCCTCGGCGGTGGGGTGGTGGGTGCAGCCCTCTGCCACCAGCACCCGGTCCCCTTCACGCAGTTCCTCGATGGCCAGGGTGCCGCGCACCTGGGTCACCAGGTCGCCCTGGAACCGGCTCATGAGGATGCTGAAGGAGGTCATGGGCACCGAGTCGGGAACATCCATGGCCACCGACTGGAAGGCCTGGGAATCCGTGACCACCAGGGCCGGCAGGCGCTTCAGGGCGAACAGGGCACGGGACAGATCCCGCGCCTGCACCACCAGTGCGAGGCCCGCGCCATCCAGGACATCACGCACGGCCATGACCTGGGGCAGGATCAGGCGGCCCTTGGGAGCGGAGCTGTCGATGGGCATGACCAGCACGGCGACTTCGCCGGGCGGCACCAGGTCCGCCAACAGGCGGTGGGAGTCGAAGTGCCCCTCGGGGGCGGCGCGCAGGAGGGCCTCGCGCAGGTGGTCGATGCCATGCCCGCTGAGGGCGGAGACTGGCACCACGGTGGTGTCTCCGAGGTCAGGCAGGGACTTTGAGACGCGCAGGTCGGACTTGTTGAGGGCTACCACGGTGGGGATGTTCCGGGCCTTCAGGTCCGCGAGGAACTCCGTTTCGAAGGTTTCCCACTTGCCACGCTCGGCCACGAGGATGGCGAGGTCCACCCGGTCCAGGGCAGCCCGGGAACGGCCGGAGCGCGCGTCGCCCAGGGTGCCTTCATCATCGAGACCGGCGGTGTCCACGAAGAGCACGGGGCCCAGGGGCAGCAGCTCCATGGGCTTCTCCACCGGATCCGTGGTGGTGCCTGGCTGGGGCGAGACGATGGAGACCTGCTGACGGGTCAGGGCGTTCAGCAGGGAGGACTTCCCCACATTGCGCCGACCGAAGAGGCCGATGTGCAGGCGCAGGTTCCGGGGTGCGGGCCTCATCTCAGCAGAACACATCGCGCTCTCCTTCCTTCACGCGGGCCACCATGCGCTCGGCCTGGGCGCGGGCCCGGCCATCCAGGTCGCCCAGGCTGTCCGCCAGCAGCCGGGCCGCCACGAGCCGGGTGGCTGGGCTGGCGTGGTCCTCCATGTACTCCTGCAGGGTGGCGAGGGCATTGGGGTGGCAGTGGGCCTTGATCTCGCCGGGCTTGGCCAGGTCCATGAAATCCGAGCCCGTGCGGCCCATGCGGTAGCAGCTGGTGCAGAAGCTGGGGATGAAGCCCATCTGGGCCAGGTCGCGCACCACCTCGTCCAGGTCCCGGTGGTCGCCCAGGGAGAACTGGGCGCCGCCTTCGAGGGCATCCTCCTCGTAGCCGCCGGGGTTGGTGCGGCTGCCGGCGCTGATCTGGCTGATGCCCAGCTGCAGGGCCTCCCGGCGCACCTCGGGCCGTTCCCGGGTGCTGAGGATGAGGCCCGTGTAGGGCACCGCCAGGCGCATGATGGCGATGAGCTTGCGGAAGTCCGCATCGCTGACGGCGAAGGGCGGCGCCTCGCTGGTGCTGGAGCCTTCGGCGGGTTCGATGCGGGGCACGCTGATCGTGTGGGGGCCGCAGCCGAAGCGCGCCTCCAGGTGGCGGGCATGGTGCAGGATGGCCAGCAGCTCGAAGCGCCAGTCGTGGAGTCCGAAGAGGGCGCCGATGCCCACATCGTCGATGCCCGCCTGCATGGCGCGGTCCATGCAGCCCAGGCGCCAGTCGAAATCCGCCTTGGGGCCCCTGGGATGCATGCGGGCGTAGGTCTCCCGGTGGTAGGTCTCCTGGAAGAGCTGGTAGGTGCCGATCTCCGTCTCCTTGAGGCGGCGGAAATCCTCGGCCTCCAAAGGAGCAATGTTCACGTTGACGCGGCGGATGTTCTCCCCGCCATGGCGCACGGCGTACACCGTCCGGATGGCCGAGAGGACGTAGTCCAGACCCTCGTCCGGATAGGCTTCGCCCGCCACCAGCACCAGGCGCTTGTGGCCCTGGGCGAGCAGGTGGCCCACCTCGGCGGCGATCTCCGCCTGCCGCAGGGCCCGCCTCGGCAGCTCCCGGTTGGAGGCGCGAAACGCGCAGTAGAGGCACTCGTTCCCGCAGAGGTTCGACACGTAGAGCGGCGCGAACATCACGATGCGGTTGCCGTAGATCTGATCCTTCACCCACTTGGCGGTATCGAAGAGCTCCAGCAGCAGCCTGGGGTCCCGGAGGGCCATGAGGGGTGGCAGGTCCGCGTCCGCCAGCCCCTTCATCTCCCGGGCCTTGGCCAGCAGCTCGCGGACCCTCACGGGGTCTTCGGCAGGCATGGCCTCCAGGGCCGATTGGATGGAGGCTTCAGCCAGGGGGAAGGATTCTGAGGGCCCGCGCATCAGGAGAACCTCCACGGGGGAGCGGTGCGCCTAAAAAATAACCCATGGGTAATCTAAGGGCCACCCCATTCACCGGGCCTTGGTCACAACTCGACGGGCTGCCTCCGCGGTCCCAGGGTGTACCAGCCGATGGTGCCCAGGATCACCAGGCCACCCAGCAGCGCCCAGGTGGAGGGCCGCTCACCGAGGCCGAGAAACACCCACACGGGATTGAGCACCGCCTCCAGCGTGCCCGTCACCACGGCCACCGTGGCGGAGAGGCGCTTCATGCCGGCGCTGAAGAAGAGGTAGGCGATGCCGATCTGGAAGACGCCCAGGTAGAGCAGGATGCCCAGCTGTGGCGGTGTGGGGTGGAAATCCTGGAGGGCCATTGGTGCGCAGACCAGGGCCACCAGGAGGTTGCCCAGGATGATGGCCGTCACCGGGTCGGCCTTCGGGTGGCTGCTCTTCTGCAGCTTCAAGGCGAGAGAGAAGAGGGCTAGGCAGACGCCGGAGGCGACCCCGAGGAGGTTGCCCGCCAGCGTGCCCGCGCCAAGGCGTCCCACGAAGAACAGACCCATGGCGGAGAAGCAGACCACCACCGCCACCAGGTCCCGACGTTGCAGGGGCCGGCGGGTCACCCAGGGCTCCAGGAACACCAGGTAGATGGGCGCCGAGAACTGCAGAAAGATCGCGTTGGCCGCGGTGGTGAGCTTGGTGGCGGCCACGAAGAGGATCAGCAGGGCGGCGTAGGCCAGGGCGCAGCCCAGGGCCAGGGCATCCGGCCGGGGGAAGGGCTCTCCGCCGCGCAGCCGCACGACCGCGGCGATGGTGAGGGCCGCCACGAGGCTGCGGGCGAAGGCGATCTGAAGGGCACCCAGGGGCAGCACCTTGATGAAGAGGCCGCTGGAGCTCCAGAGCAGGGCGGCCAGGGCCACCAGGGCCACGCCCCGGGTCGTGTCGGCGGATCGGTTCATCGTCCCATTGGAGCATGGAGCGATGGGACTCCGGCGGCGGGGGCGGTTTCCCGGCGCCTCAGCGGGGCGTCGACATTGGGGCCCGGCTCGCGAACCACTCCACCACGGCCCGCCAGCCCATGAATTGCACGGGGCGTTCCAGGGCGATGAGGGCCCAGCATTCCCCTCCGGGATCCGCGGTGGGGCCATGGAGGTGGCCGGGGCGGTGCTCGATCCAGTCGCCTGCCCGCAGGTGGGCCGGACCGTCCTGCATGGCGCCGCAGAGCACCAGGGCGCGTTCGACGCCCCGGTGGTTGTGGAAGGGCGTGGCGCGGCCGCCCGGCAGGCAGGCCAGGTTGAGGCTGGCCCCGGTGGCATCCTCCTGGAGCACCGCCACCCTCGCCCCGCCGAGGCCATGGCGGACCCAGCGCCACTGGGTGTCCGGTGGCAGGTGGGGCCGGAGGGCCTCCAGGGGGCGCTCGGCCAGGGAGATGGCGAGGTCCCCGCCCCGGGCCTCGCGGCAGGACTCGCAGTGGCCGAGGTGGACCCTCAGCAGCAGGGCGTGGAGGGGATCACCGCCGGGCTCCAGGGCGGACCAGGCCTCGGGTTCGGGGTGGTGCTGGGGCCCCCGGGGAACGCGGCCCTCGCGCAGGGCGGCCATGGCCCCGGCCAGGGCCTGCTCGCAGGGGGCACTGGTTTCCTCGCCCCAGGCCCGCCGCAGCAGGGCCGGCGTCCGTTCGAAGGAGGCGAGGAAGGTCTGGCAGGGCGGACAGATCGCCAGGTGGAGCTTCAGGCCCAGCCAGTCCAGAGGGCCCAGGGCACCCTCCTCGTAGGCGGTGAGCAGGCTCGTGACCCGCTCGCAGGAAGGGACCAGGAAAGTCATCGTCCCTCCTGGGTCGGTGCGAATTCCGGCAGCAGGGCCCGCAGGGCGAGGCGCGCCCGGTGGACGCGCTGCCGCACCAGCTCGCGGGTGATGCCCAGGTGGCGGGCAATCTCGTCGGTGTTCCAGCCCTCCAGGTCCCGGAGGACGAAGACCGCGCGCTGGTCGTCTGAGAGCCGGTCCAGGCCCGACCGGACCTTGGCCTTCAGCTCCTCCTGCTCGACCTTCATCAGCGCCTCCGCGTCCTCGCTCCAGTCAAGGATGGTGTCCACGTTCATGTGATGCCCCTCGTCCCCGAAACGTGGCATCAGGTCCTCGATGGCATCCTCCCGGCGGCGGACCCGCTTCCGGCGCGCCATGAGGGCCTGGTTCACGCAGATCCGGTAGGCCCAGGTGCTGAACTTGCTCGCGCCATGGAAGCCCGGCAGCTCCCGGTGGAGGGTCAGCAGCGCGTCCTGCAGCGCATCCTGGCTCTCGGCCTCGTTGCCGAGAATCCGGTCGATCACCCGGAACAGCATCCCGAGGTGGGGGCGCACCAGGGCCTCGAAGGCCTCGGGGTCGCCCTGGGCAGCGGCCTGGACCAGGGTGGCCTCGGGGCGCGGATCCCGGGCCGGGGTGGGCTCAGGCATCCGGAGGCCCTGCCTTGGGCTTGGCGATGCGGGGCAGGCGCACCGTGAAGGCCGAGCCCAGCCCGTGGCCCCGGCTGGAGGCCCGAACGTCTCCGCCGTGGCGGGTGACGATCTCCTGGACGAGGAAGAGGCCCAGGCCCGTGCCGGCGACCTGCCGCGTCAGCTCGTCGCCCACCCGGAAGAAGCGGTGGAAGACCCGGGGCAGGTCTTTGGATGCGATGCCCTGGCCCAGGTCGCTCACCACGATCAGCGCGTCGTCACCATCCCCGTCCAGGGTGACGGTGGTCTCCCGGGGCTCCGCGGCGTACTTGAAGGCGTTTGACAGCAGGTTCTCCACCACGGTGCCGAGGGCCTTGGGGTCGGCATTGACCCAGAGCGGCTCCGAGGCGAACTCCAGCCGGAGGCCCAGGGCGCCGGATCCCAGCCGCAGATCCATGGCCTCGCAGACCCCCCGAAGCCAGGGCGCCAGCTCCAGCGGGGCCTGGTGCAGGACGAGGCTGCCGGATTCCGCCCGGGCCACATCCAGAAGGTTGCCCACCAGTTCGTTCAGCCGCTCGATGTCCTTCTCCATGAGGCCGCGGATCCGCTGCTTCTGCTCGTCGGGCAGGGTGCGGGTGAAGAGCGTCTCCGTCCAGACGCGCAGGGAGGCGATGGGCGTCTTCAGCTCGTGGGTCACGGCGGAGGTGAAGTTCCGCTGGCGCAGCTTGAGATCCAGTTCCTCGGCCAGCTTGCGGTAGAGGAGCATGAAGCCGAGGAGCACGGCCACCACCATGAAGGCGCCTTCCGAGGCGGCCCGGAAGACCGAGTGCCAGCGCTGGTTCTGCAGCTCGACCATGGGTTCGGGGCGCAAGGCCAGGAAGGCTGAGCCGTCCAGCAGGGCCAGGTCGTCCGGCGAGGTGCGGGCTGGCACCACCACCACATGGGGGTACACCCGGTGGATGGCCTCCCGGCGCCGCTCCAGGCTGGGCAGGGCGGGCAGGCGGCCCTCCACGGCCCCGGCCCGGGAGGTGGGATCGGGCCGCGCGTGCATGAAGGCCAGGATGCTGAGGCTGTCCATCTGCCAGGCTTCGGCCCGGCTGGCGTTGAGCGCCTGGGCGCGGGCCTGGAGCAGGCGCCCGGATTCGCGGATCTGCACGTTGATCCACCAGCCCACCTGGACGCAGAGCACCAGCGAGACGGCCAGGAAGATGATGCGCTGGAGCGAGAAGGTGGGGGCGCGGTTCGCCATGTCCCTATCTTGGGGCAAACGGCCCCCGGGGGCGAAGCGAGAGGACCCTTGGCAGCGCGGGCGGGCAGGGCCATCCTGGAGTCCATGCCCCATTCGAACCAGTCCTCGGGCCCCAAGCCGATCCCGCCTCCCACGAAGACCAGTTCGGGTCCCAAGGCGGTGGCTCCGGCGCAGGCGCCGCGCCCCCAGGGGGCGGAGATGCTGGCGGAGCTCATGCAGGCCCAGCGGCAACTCACCCAGGCCATGCATGAGACCCGGGATCTGAGGGCCAAGCTGGGGCGCCGCTCCCACCAGATGCAGGTGCTCCAGCAGGTCTCCGAGATTCTGGCCGCCACCTCCAAGGGCGGGCAGGTGGTCAGTGTGGTCCTCGATGTGCTCGCCCAGGAGTTCCATTGCCAGCGGGCCGTGGTCTGGACCCTGGAGGATGGGGGCGTCGGCTACGTGCCCAAGGAGGGCACCGGTCTGCCGCGGGCGGAGTGGTCGGCCCTGCGGCTGCCGGCCCCCAACCCCTTTCCTGGGACGCCCCTGGTACTCTTCCAGAGCCAGTGGCTGGATGCCTCCTGCGATGGCGAGTCTCTGGGGCCGCTCCGGGGCACCGATGGGGCCCAGCTCTTCTTCATCCCCTTCGAGCACCAGCTGCTGCTGCTGGGCTTCGCCATCCTGGCCCTGCCGGCGGACCGGCACTGGGAGGAGGAGGACCTCGATTCCATCACCATCCTTCAGCGGCAGGCGGCCATCTCCCTCTACAACGCCTGGCTGTTCCGCGACCTCTCCGAGCAGCGGGACGCGTTGCAGCGGCAGGCTCTGGAACTGGAGCGGGTCAACGACGCGCTTCGCGAGGCGGACCAGCTGAAGAGCGAGTTCCTGGCCCTCACCAGCCATGAGCTCCGCACGCCGCTCACGGGCATCCTCGGGTTCACGCGACTCGTCATGGACGGGCTCTACGACGATGCGGAGGAAATGCGCTCGATGCTCCAGGACAGCTACACCTCCGGCCAGCACCTGCTGGGGCTGCTGAACGACATCCTGGACCTGGCCAAGATCGAATCAGGCAAGCTCGAGGTCCACCCCGAGTCCTTCAGCCTCCCCATCCTGCTGGAGGAGGTGAAGCCCATCGCCGAGGCCTATCCCCGCCGGCCCAACGTCGAGCTCTTCTGGCCCGACCTGGAGGATTTCCCGGAAGTGGTGGTGGATCCGAGCCGCCTGAAGCAGGTGCTGCTCAACCTGCTCTCCAATGCCCTCAAGTTCACCAAGGAGGGCAGCGTCGCCGTGCAGGTGGAGCGGCACCCTGGCCACATCGCCTTGCTGGTCGTGGACACAGGCATCGGCGTCAGCCATGAGGCCCAGGCGCGGCTCTTCCAGAAGTTCGCCCAAGCCGAAGGCGGCCACAGCCGGGAATTCGGGGGCACCGGGCTCGGCCTGGTCATCTGCAAGCACCTGATGGAGATGATGGGCGGGACCATCGGCTTGGCCAGCGATGGCCTGGGCAAGGGCAGCACCCTCCGGATCACGATGCCCATCGCCTGACAGCAAGCCCCAGACGGGTGGTCTGTGCTCGCTGGCGGGGCTTCGCCCGGCGATATGCGAAAATGGCAGTTTGCGTCCGGAGTCCCCCATGTCCTACCAGCGCCGCCCGGAGTTCCTCCCCTTCACCCGCCCCATGGTGGGCGAAGAGGAGATCGCGGAGATCATCGACTCGATCCACAGCGGCTGGATCACCACCGGGCCCAAGTCGGCGGCCTTCGAGGAGAAGCTGAAGGCGTACAACGGCGTGCCCCACTGCCTGGCCATGAACAGCGCCACCACGGCCCAGGAGATCACCATGCAGGTGCTTCACCTGCAGCCCGGCGACGAGGTCATCACCACCTCGCTCACCTGGGTGAGCACCCTCAGCACCGTGGTGCTGCAGGGCGGCGTGCCCGTGCTGGTGGACATCGATCCCGTGACGCTGAACCTCGACCCCGCCAAGATCGAGGCGGCCATCACGCCCCGCACCAAGGGGATCATCCCCGTCCACCTGACGGGCCTGCCCTGTCCCATGGACGAGATCTGGCGCATCGCCGAGAAGCATGGCCTCTGGGTCATTGAAGATGCGGCGCAGGCCATGGGCGCCCACTACAAGGGCACCAAGATCGGCGGCGATCCGCGCTCGATCATGAGCGTCTACAGTTTCCACCCCAACAAGAACATGACCACGGGGGAGGGCGGCGCCATCGCCTTCTTCAACGACGAGTACGAGAGCCGCATCAAGCGCCTGCGCTTCCACGGCATCGACCGCGACGCATGGAAGCGCTTCGCCAAGGAGGGCAGCCCTCATACGGAGGTCTACGAGCCCGCCCGCAAGGCCAACTTCATGGACCTGCAGGCGGCCATGGGGCTGCATCAGATCGGCAAGCTGGACGGGTTCAACGCCCGCCGCGGGGTGCTCTTCCACCGCTACCTGGACCTGATGAAGGACCTGGACGAGGTGATGCTTCCTTCTCCCGGGGATGCCGACCACGGGCACTGCTTCCACCTCTTCGTGCTGCGCATCCATCCTGAAAAGCTGGGTCTGGACCGGGATGCCTTCGTGGCCGCCCTCAAGGAGGAGAACATCGGCACGGGCATCCACTACCGCCCGGCTCACATCCACCCCTGGTACCGGGACTTCTACGCGGCGAACCCGCAGCACCTGCCCAAGGACGGCCTGCCCCACAGCGAGTGGAGCGGCGAGCGCCTCATGAGCCTGCCGCTCTGGCCAGGCCTCACCGAGGCCGACCAGGACCAGACCGTGGCGGCCATCAAGCACGTGATCGCACGGGCCAAGGCCGCGAGGACCATCTGAATGGATCGACATTTAACCAGGTAGGGCAAGCTGCCGATTAAGAGGCAAGGCGGACCTTGCCTTGCTTAACCTCGTGATCATCCTCCTGTCCGTGCTGCTTCAGATGGTGGCGGCCGGAATCGCAGTGCGGATCAATCGGGTGGCCGGCCGCCCTCTGGCCTGGATCCTGGTGTCATCCGCCCTGGTTCTCATGGCCGCACGGCGGCTCTACGTGCTGGAGGGCATGCTCACCACACGTTTGCCGGGCAAAGTCTCGGTCAATGAGCTCTTCGGGCTGGCGATCTCGGCCCTGCTTCTGGTCGGCATCATCCTAATCGAGGACCTCTTCAAGACCAAGTGGGCCCAGGCGTCCCGACTGGAGGAAGCCAGGGTCGAGGCCGGGGTCGAGGCCGAGAAGCTGCGTGCGGTCATGGCCGCCACGCCGGTGCCCCTGTGGATCGCCGAGGATCCCCAATGCCGCGTCATCCACGGGAACCATGCGGCGGCCCAGCTCCACCGGCTGCCCGACCAGGCGAACCATTCCAAATCCGCACTTGAGGACGAACGGCCCTCCCACTTCCGCCTGCTGCAGGATGGGCGGGAACTCCTGCCAGAGGAAATGCCCATGCAGCGGGTCGTCCAGACGGGTCGGGAGGTCCGCGACGTTCCGTTGGATCTGGTCTTCGACGATGGCGAGGTCCGGCACCTGGTGTACAGCGCCATGCCGATGAAGGACCCCGAGGGTCGCATCCAGGGGGCCGTCTGCTGTGCGGCGGACCTCACCGGCATCCGCCAGACCCAGGAGGCACTCTCCAAGGCCCAGAAGATGGAGAGCCTCGGCATGCTCTCCGGGGGCATTGCCCATGACTTCAACAACATCTTCCAGTCCATGACCGCGAACCTGGAGATGGCCCAGGCCGCGGTGCCCGAGGAGTCGAAGTCGCAGGTCTACCTGCTTCGGCTGAAGTCGGGCCTCGACCGGGCCTCCCGCCTCAGCCGGGATATCCTCTACAGTTCCGGCGGCGACCTGCGCCGCCCGGAATCCCTGGCCCTGAGCCCCCTCGTGGCCGAGACCCTGGATCGTATGGGGCTGGCCGTCCAGCGTGACCTGGCCGGGAACCTCCCCGCCATCCTGGTGGATCCCCTGCTGGTCAGCCGGGTGGTGGAGGGGCTGGTCACCAACGCCCTGGAGGCCAACGCCACCAATGGCGCCATCCGGGTGCGGACCTACATGCGCACGCTCACGGCCGTGGAGCTCGGGACGGGCCACTGGGCGGAGGCCATCGAGCCGGGCCTCTACGCGGTGCTGGAAGTCTCGGACCAAGGCCACGGCATTCACGGCGCGATGCTGCCGAGGATCTTCGATCCCTTCTTCTCGACCCGGGACCTGGGCCGGGGCCTGGGCCTCGCCGCGGCCCTGGGCATCGTCCGGGGCCATCGCGGAGGCATCCAGGTGGAGAGCATCCCGGACGTGGGGAGTGTGTTCCGGGTTCACTTCCCCGCGCCGGAGAGCCAGGTCTCCAGTACGCCGCCCCCGGCGGTGGGTCTCCACGCCCGGAATGTGGTCCTGCTGGCCGACGACGAGGTCGAGCTGCGGGAGGTCATGGCCGAGATGCTGCAGGACTGGTTCGGTCTGGAGGTGGTTTCCGCCGCCGACGGCCAGGAGGCCCTGGAAGTGTTCACCCAGCGGCCCGAGGCCTTCGACCTGGTGATCCTGGATGCCACCATGCCGCGCATGGGCGGGGTGGATGCCTTCTGGGCCATGCAGCAGCTCCGCCCCGGCCTGCCCGGGATCCTGTGCAGCGGCTACGCCCTGCCTGTGTCCCGGGACCAGGCCATCGCCCAGGGCTTTGCGGACTTCCTCAAGAAGCCTTTCACCAGCGCTGAGCTGGAGTCCCTGCTGGACAAGGTGCTGGGGGCCCGCCAGAAGTAGACCATCGGCCTCACATCCGCCGCTCGTGGGGCAGGGCGGGGAGGGGCGCGTAGACCGTGGCCAGGGGATCGTACATGTACAGGTTGCCGACCTTGCCGGTGTAGGCGCAGGCGAACTGCTGGATCTGGTCGGCGAAGCGGGTCAGCTCGTCCCGGTCCCGGAAGGTGGGGCCCCACATGGGGTTGAACGCCGCCTCCACGGAGCGGGTGAGGCCTTCCAACTCCAGGCGCTGCGCCTCGGCGCGGCGCTGCAGGGCTTCGGTGCTGGCGGCCAGCTGGGTGGCCTCGTGGTCCAGGGCCTGGGTGGCCTCGGCGCTGAGGCGCTGGCCCAGCACATGGCGGCGCGCCCGGTTCCGCTGCCACTGGTCGTGCAGGACCGAGGCCCGCCGAAGGGTTCGCCGCCGGGCGGTCTCCAGGCGGTACCGCTCGCGCAGGTCCGCCGCCCGGGCCTCCAGCAGGCGCAGCTCCCGCTCCAGCTCAGGCACCAGCAGCAGGGTGCGCCAGGAGGCGTTCTTCTTGGAACGCAGCACGTCGCCGTAGATGTGGTCGCCCACGTAGAGCACCTCCTCGCCCTGGGCGCCCAACTGCGCCTCCAGCCAGGCGGCATGGCCGCCGCTGAAGCAGCGGGGGTGGCCCTCCAGGGGCTTCGGCTCTGGGGTCTCCAGGAAGAAGGCGGGCTTGCGGCTGCTCACCACCACCAGGTCGAAGTAGTCCACCCAGTGGGGACGCGCCTCATCCTGGCCGTTGAGCAGGTGGCCCAGCACGCCGTCCGTGAAGCTCCACTCGCTGTTGGTGAGCAGGAAGAGCTTCTTGCCCGAGCGCTTGAGGCGATCCAGGGCCAGGGCCAGCTGGGGATCCCGCGGGATGAAGAAGTCCCGGTGCTCGAGGATCTCCGCCTTCATCTCGCCATTGCGGTGGGCGGTGTCGATGGCCCACCGCACGTCCTGGAAGAGCTGGAGGTAGTTCTCGGCCTTCAGGTGGCCCCCATCCAGGCCGTCCACCAGGCGGGCATAGAGGTGGCTCTCGGGGATCTCGAAGAGGGTGTCGATGTTGCGGAAGCCCTTGGCGGCCGTGGACAGGCGGCGCCGGCCGTAGGTGGCGTCCAGTTCGGGACGCGAGAGGGGCCGGCTGCCGTGGCAGGCCCGCACCACCTGCCGCTCCCGGCTGAGCTTCAGCAGGTTGCCGCGGAGGCCGTCCAGTACCAGGCCGCGCACGGCGAAACCCGGATCATAGTCCTGCTCCAGCAGCCATGGCGAGTAGCCGCGATCCCGCACCAGCAGGCGGGCGGACTTCTTGAAGGCCAGGTCGTCGATCTCCGGGCTGCGGTAGCGGGCCAGGGTGTGATCCATGTCGAAGCCGATGGCCCGGATCTCCCCCATGGGCAGCGTGCGCAGCGCAAACAGCTTGTGCGCCGGCGGCAGGCGGTCCTCCGCCTCGCTGAGGGGCGGGGCGGCGAGAAAGGCGGAATCCCAGGCGGTCATGGCAGGAGTGTACTTCGGCACGCCAGTGCCAGAGAATCATTCCGGTTCCGTGCCGATGCCGTGCGTGATGCTCTGGTGACCGAACACCTCGAAGGCCAGCCGCCGGAACTGCTCGCCGTGGCCCCAGTTCTTCTCCCCGTCCGCCCACAGCTTGTAGTGGATCAGCTCGTGTTCCAGGATGCGCTGCTGCACCTGCTCCGGGGTGTGGCAGTTCATCCCGCAGACCTGCTGGGGCCAGGGCCAGTCCCGGCGCCGCAACAGCGGGATGCTCAGGCGGATCTCCGGGTGCCACTTCCCCCGCGTGTCCTTCTCGATGACAAACAGCCCCGCGCAGCGCGCCATGCGCGGCGACCAGATCACCGGGGGCGGCGCAAGGTCCCAGCCAGCCTCATGCAGAATGGCCTGGGCACGGGCCCGGAGCGTGAGGGGAGGGGCTTTCGGCGCGTCGGGGCCTGGCTCCACGGGCTAATGCCTCGGCTTCTCCACGATGCGGCCGTGCCGGTAGGCGCCGATCATGAGGTTGGGGCCCTTGGATTCGAGGTCGGCATCGAGGGCATCGGGGCCGTAGAAGAGCTGAGAGCCCAGGGAGGAGAGTGGCTGGGCGGCCAGGTCGGGCTGGCTGCGCATCACGGCGGCGGCGAACTGCAGGACAGCGTCCACGGTCTGGTACTGCAGGAGCACGGCGCGGTCCAGCAGCAGGTGGTCCTCATGGCGGTTGGAGGGCCGGGAGTAGAAGAGCACCTTGCCGTCCACGCAGAGGTTCGCACCCTCGGCGGACAGGGTGTAGGTCTTGGCCTTCTCGGTCACCTCGAAACGGAAGGCGGCGCCCTTCCGGAAGGCGGACATCAGCGCGACGAACTTGGGATGCTGGAGGTAGGCGCTGCCCTGGAGCACCTTCCGGGCGATGGCCCGTCGCTCGCCGGCCGTGGGGCCGTACATCATCTGGTTGTAGCGCAGGGCCTCCTGGCGCTCCGCCGGGGTCTGGCGCTTTTCCTTGGATTTCTTGGGGGCGTTTCCGGAGGTGGTCATGGGGTCCCCTGGCAGGTGGGTCTCAGAACTCGAAGGTGGGGCCGCTCAGGGTTTGGGCGTCCAGGATCTGGCCCTGTCCGTCGAGGGTGACCAGGCCCTGCGTCTGGCGGGGGGTCATCTGGCTGAGCTGCTGCAGGGCCTGGCCGCGCAGGTCGGCGTTGCCGCCCTCGGCGCTCTCGAAGAACACGGCGCCCACCCGGTAGGTCTGCTTCGCATCCTGCAGCAGATGCAGGTCGCGCAGCTGGCGCTCGTCCACGGGGCTGGGGGCGTCGGTCATGAGGCAGCGGGCCTGGGCGGTCTTGGGGAAGGCGATGACCTCGCGGATGTTGTCCTCGCCCGCCAGAAGCATGACGAGGCGGTCGAGGCCCAAGGCTAGGCCGCCGTGGGGCGGCGCGCCGAAGGCCAGGGCATCCAGCAGGTAGCCGAACTTGGCCCGGGCCTCGGCTTCGCTGATGCCGATGGTGCGGAACATGAGGCTCTGGGTCTCGGCATCGTGGATGCGGATGCTGCCGCCGCCCAGCTCATAGCCGTTGAGCACCAGATCATAGGCCACGGCGCGGCAGGCGCCGGGGTTGGGCTGCAGTAGGTCCAGGTCCTCGGGGTGGGGGCTGGTGAAGGGGTGGTGGCAGGCCACGAAGCGCTGATCATCCTCATCCCACTGGAGGAGGGGGAAATCCACCACCCACAGGAACTCGAAGGCGGCCGTGTCCGTCAGGCCGAAGGTCCGGGCCAGGCGCAGGCGCAGGTCGCCCAGCACCCGGGAGGTCTGGTCGTCGGTGCCCACGGCGAAGATGGCCAGGCCCTCGCCCTGGGCGCCCAGAGCCGCTTTCAGCTCGGCTTCCAATGCGGGGCTGATGAACTTCTTGAAGCTGGAGGCGAGGCCATCCTTGCCCCACTTGGCGTAGGGCAGACCCCCGGCGCCGAGCTGCTTGGCGGTCTCCTGCAGCTCGTCGAGCTGCTTGCGGCTGGTTGCCCCGGCGGCCTCGCCGGGTAGGAAGAGGCCCCGGACGCGGCGCTGACCCTGGGAGTCGGCGGCGGCACGGAACAGGTTGAACTCGCTGCCGGCGAACAGACCCGTCACATCCTGGATCTTGACCTTGCAGCGGAGGTCGGGCTTGTCGGAGCCGTACCACTCCATGGCGTCCTTGTAGCTCAGGCGCGGGAAGGGGGCGACGGGGTGCTGGCCCACCAGGGGGCAGAGCTCCACCATCAGGCCCTCGATCAGATGCTGGATGTCCTCCTGGCGCACGAAGCTCATCTCCACGTCCACCTGGGTGAACTCGGGCTGGCGGTCGGCGCGGAGGTCCTCATCGCGGAAGCAGCGGCAGATCTGCACGTAGCGCTCGAAACCCGAGACCTGGAGCATCTGCTTGTAGAGCTGGGGGCTCTGGGGCAGGGCGAAGAACTCGCCCGCGTGCACCCGGCTGGGCACCAGATAGTCGCGGGCGCCTTCGGGCGTGGACTTGCCGAGGATGGGCGTCTCGAACTCGACGAAGTCGTGCTTCCGGAAGTAGTTCCGGATGATGTTGGAGGTCTCGCTGCGGAGGATCATGTTGCGCTGCAGCTGCTCCCGGCGCAGATCCAGGAAACGGTAGGTGAGGCGCAGATCCTCGCCCACGCCCTCGTCTTCCAGCGGGAAGGGCAGGGTCGCGGCGGTGTTCAGGATGCGCAGGCCCGTGAGGCGGATCTCGACGTCGCCCGTGGCCATGTTGGGGTTCTTGCTCTCGCGCTCGGCCACCACGCCTTCAGCGGCCAGCACGAACTCGCTGCGCACGGCCTTGAGCTTGGCCAGCAGCTCGGGATCGGCGGTCTCCTCGTTGGCCACCAGCTGCACCAGGCCCCAACGGTCGCGCAGGTCCAGGAAGACCAGGGAGCCGAGGTTGCGCACCCGGCGGCACCAGCCGAGCAGGCGCACGGTCTGGCCCGCGTGGTGGAGGCGCAGGTCGCCGTTGCGGTGGGTGCGTTGGAAGTCGCCGAGCCGATCGAGTTTCATAGCCTTCCAGGATCGCACCCGGGGGGCTGGGGCTCAAGCGGCGGGGCAGCCCGGGATGACCGGGGCGCGAGGTGGAGGCCGCTGAGACGCTCCTCCGACCAGGTGAGGGTGAGGGTGCCGCAGGGCAGGGCGTAGCTCAGGCGGACGGTCCCGCCCGGACCGCCGCTCACGACCTGTCGGCGCATTCCCCCATGGAAGGGACCCGGCGTCTCCGGCAGGGCCGAAAGGTGGGGCCGCACCTGGGCCGCGAGGACCAGCAGCGGTCCGGCCTCCGGGAAGTCCCGGTGGAGGCCGGGCTCCTGCGCCCAGAGGGACCGGGCGGCCCCGTCCGTGGCCAGCCGTCCGCAGACCTCCCGGTAGCGCTGCCAGTCGGACTGGGCCCGGGCCTTCCGCTGGGCCCGCCGCTCCAGCTCGCTGGCTTCCTTGGTGGGCGAGAACTCCAGGCGGAGGAGGCCCTCCCCCGGCACCTTCTCAAGGAGGATGTCCTGCCTCACTTCGACGGTGGCCCAGATCCCGCCGGAACCCTGCAGGGAGGCCTGGAAGCCGTTGGGTCCCGCGAAGCACTCATAGCGGCCGTTCCCAGGGGGCAGGTCTGGCAGGTCGGCGAACTGCGCCCGGTGGGCCCGCACCTGCTCCAGAAAGGCCTCCTCGTCGCCGTAAACCCGGGCCAGGGCGGGATTGGCCTGGTAGAGCCGCCGGGCGCCCGCCTCGGTTTGCAGCCGCTGGGCCACCTTCCGGATCACGGACCAAGCGCGACCTTCGACCACCTTCGACTGGCCCAGCAGGAACAGCAGAAGCGCGAAGGGGATGGCGAGGATCGCCAGGGCCACCTTCAGGATCAGGGATCCGCCCCGGCGGCGAGGCGGCGGCGCATCTGCGGACCAGCTGGACAAGGAGGCCTCAGCTTCCGGGGGCGGGAACCGGGGCGCGCCGGGCCGCCCGGAAGCGCTCCCACCGCAGTCGCGCCCGGTCCATGTAGAGGTAGATGACGGGCGTGGTGTAGAGGGTGAGCAGCTGGCTGACCAGGAGGCCGCCCACGATGGCGATGCCCAGGGGGCGCCGCAGCTCGGAGCCGGTGCCCATGCCGATGGCCAGGGGCAGGCCGCCCAGCAGGGCCGCCATGGTGGTCATGGTGATGGGCCGGAAGCGCAGGAGGCAGGCCTGGAAGATGGCCCGCTCCGGCGTGACGCCCTCGCGGCGCTCCACCTCGATGGCGAAGTCGATCATGAGGATGGCGTTCTTCTTCACGATGCCGATGAGCAGGATAATGCCGATGAAGGCGATGACGCTGAGCTCGGTGCGGCAGGCCAGCAGGGCCAGCAGGGCGCCGACACCCGCCGAGGGCAGGGTGCTGAGGATCGTCAGCGGGTGAATGAGGCTTTCGTAGAGCATGCCCAGCACGATGTAGACCACCAGCAGCGCGGCCGCCACCAGGAGGGGCTGGTTGGCCAGGGAGGCCCGGAAGGCCTGGGCCGTGCCCATGTAGCTGCCGCGGATGGTGCCGGGCAGGTGGATCTCTTGCTCGGCCTTGTCGACGGCGGCCACGGCATCGCCCAGGGCCACGCCCAGGGGCAGGTTGAAGGAGAGGGTCACCGAGGGCAGCTGGCCCTGGTGGTTCACGGACAGGGCCGTGTTGCGCCGCTCCAGGGTGGTGAAGGCGCTCAGGGGCACCAGCTTGCCGGTGGTGGAGCGGACATAGGTGTGCCGAAGGCCGTCCGGTGTCTGCATGAAGGGCGAATCCACCTCCATGACCACGTGGTACTGGTTCAGGGCGGTGTAGATGGTCGACACCTGCCGCTGGCCGAAGGCGTCGTAAAGCGTGTTGTCGATGGCCTGCGGGGTGATGCCCAGGCGCGAGGCCGTGGCCCGGTCAATGACCAGGGAGGCTTCCAGCCCCTTGTTCTGCAGATCCGAGTTCACATCCGTCAGCTGGGGGACCGTGCGGAGCTTCTGCAGCACCTTGGGGGCCCACTCGAAGAGCTCCCGGGCATCGTCGCCCTGGAGGGTGTACTGGTACTGGGTGGCGGAGGGGCGGCCGCCCAGGCGCAGGTCCTGCACCGGCTGCATGAAGAGGGTTCCGCCGACGATGTGGGCGGTCTTGCCGCGGAGGCGGGCGATGATCTGGTCCACCGTGTCCTTGCGCTGGTCATTGGGCTTGAGGGCCGCGAACATGCGGCCCGTATTGCCGCCGCCGATGAAGGCGGTGACATTCTCCACGGCCGGGTCGGCCTGCACGATGGCCACGTACTGGGTCATGAGCCTCTCGAGGCCGGCGAAGGAGATGTCCTGGGCGGCCTGGATGGAGCCGGTGACGCGCCCTGTGTCCTGCTGGGGGAAGAAGCCCTTGGGGATGGCGATGTAGAGGCCCACGGTGGCGACCATGGTGCCGAGGGCGACGGCGAGCGTGGTCCTCTGATGGCGGAGCACCCAGGCCAGCGAGGCCTCGTAGTGGCCCATGATCCACTGGAAGATCCGCTCGCTGGCCTGGAAGACCCGCCCGTGCTTCTCCTCCGAGGCGGGGCGCAGGATCCGCGAGCACATCATGGGGGTGGTGGTGAGGGACACCACCATGGAGATCACGATGGCCACCGAGAGGGTGACCGCGAACTCCCGGAAGAGGCGGCCCACGATGCCGCCCATGAGCAGGATGGGGATGAAGACGGCGATGAGCGAGATGCTGATGGAGATCACGGTGAAGCCGATCTCCTTGGCGCCGTGGAGGGCGGCCTCCATGGGCTGCATCCCGTTCTCCAGGTGCCGGGTGATGTTCTCCACCACCACGATGGCATCGTCCACCACGAAGCCTGTGGCCACCGTGAGCGCCATCAGGGACAGGTTGTCGATGGTGTAGCCCAGGAGGTACATGGCGCCGAAGGTCCCGATGAGCGAAATGGGCACGGCCACGCTGGGGATGAGTGTGGACCGGACGCTGCGGAGGAACACGAAGACGACCAGGATCACCAGCAGGATGGAGATGGTCAGGGCCAGCTGCACGTCTTTCACCGAGGCGCGGATGGTGCGCGTGGCATCGATGAGCACGTTCAGATCGATGGTGGGTGGCAGCGAGGCCTTCAACTGGGGAAGGAGGGCCTTCACCCGGTCCACGGTCTCGATGATGTTGGCGTCCGGCTGGCGGAAGATGGGCACGATGATGGCCGGCAGCCCGTTGGAGAGGCCGCTGTTGCGGACGTTCTCCACGGAATCGGTGACCTGGGCGACGTCGGAGAGGCGGACCGCGCTGCCATTGCGGTAGCGGATGATGAGCGGCTGGTAGTCCGCGGCGCTCATCATCTGATCGGTGGTGGCGATGGACCAGGTGCTCTTGCCGTCGGTCAGATCGCCCTTGGGCCGGTTGAGGTTGGCGGCGGCGATGGCAAGGCGGACATCATCCAGGGCCAGTCCCTGGGCGTTCAGCAGCGCGGGGTTCACGTCCACCCGCACTCCCGGCAGAGCCCCGCCGAAGATGCCCACCTGGCCCACGCCCTGGACCTGCGACAGCTTCTGCTGCAGCAGGGTCGTGGCGATGTCGTACATGCGCTCCCGGGGAATCAGCTTCGAAGTGAGGGACAGCAGCATGATCGGCGAGTCCGCCGGGTTCACCTTCCGGTACGAGGGGTTGTTCGGCAGGTTGGCGGGCAGGTCGCCCCGCGCGGCGTTGATGGCCGCCTGCACGTCGCGGCCCGCGGCGTCGATGTTGCGGCCCAGGTCGAACTGGAGGGTGATGCTGGTTCCACCCAGGGAGCTGGCCGAGGTCATCTCCGTGATGCCGGCGATGCGGCCGAACTGCCGTTCCAGGGGGGTGGCCACGGAGGAGGCCATGGTCTCGGGGCTGGCGCCGGGCAGGTTCGCGGAGACCTGGATGGTGGGGAACTCCACCTGGGGCAGGGGCGAGACGGGCAGGAACTGGTAGGCGATGGCGCCCAGCAGGGCCAGGGCCACCGTCAGCAGCGTCGTGGCCACCGGGCGGCGGATGAAGGGGGTGCTGATGCTCATGGTTCCTGCGCCGCAGGCACAGCTTCTCCCGCGCCTCGCCGGCGGCGCACGCGCCTGGCGAGCCGATCAAAGGCGAGGTAGATGACGGGCGTGGTGTAGAGGGTTAGCACCTGGCTGAAGATGAGTCCGCCCACGATGACGATGCCCAGGGGGCGGCGCAGCTCGGCGCCCACGCCGCTGCCCAGGGCCAGGGGGACGCCGCCCAGCATGGCCGCCATGGTGGTCATGATGATGGGCCGGAAGCGCAGCAGGGAGGCCTGGTAGATGGCTTCCTCCGGCGGCAGGCCGCCCTTGCGCTCGGCCTCCAGGGCGAAGTCGATCATCATGATGGCGTTCTTCTCGACGATGCCGATGAGCAGGATGATGCCGATGAGGGCGATGACGCTGAAATCCGTGCGGCAGAGCATGAGCGAGAGCAGGGCGCCCACCCCCGCCGAGGGCAGCGTGGAGAGTATCGTGACGGGGTGGATGTAGCTTTCGTACAGCACGCCCAGCAGGATGTAGACCGTCAGCACCGCCGCGAGGATGAGCAGGGGCGTGTTCGTCAGCGAGGCCCCGAAGGCCTGGGCCGTGCCCTGGAAGCCGGCCTTGATGCTGGGGGGCAGGTCCAGCTCCTGGCGGGCCTGGTTCACGGCCTTCACCGCATCGCCCAGGGAGACGCTGGGCGCCAGGTTGAAGGACACGGTGGCCGTGGGGAACTGCCCCTGGTGGTTGATGGCCAAGGGGGCGGTCACGGACTCGAAGCGGGTGAAGGCGCTGAGGGGCACGGAGCCCCCGGAGGCCGAGCGCACGTAGATGCTCTGCAGGTCCTCGGGCCGCTGGTACTGGCCGGGCCGGGCCTCCAGCACCACCCGGTACTGGTTCAGCTGGGTGAACATGGTGGAGATCTGGCGCTGGCCGAAGGCATCGTAGAGCGCGTCGTCCAGCATCTGGGGCGTGATGCCGAGGCGGGAGGCCGTGGTGCGGTCGAGGGTGACCCGCACCTGGAGCCCGGCATTCTGCTGGTCGCTGGCCACATCCCGCAACTCGGGGAGGGCCGAGAGCCGGGTCACGAAGCGGGGCACCCACTCGCCCAGCTCCTTCGCGTCTGCATCCTCCAGGGTGTACTGGTACTGGGTGCGGCTGACGCGGTCTTCCACCGTGAGGTCCTGCACGGGCTGCAGGTAGAGCCGGATGCCCTCCACCTTCGCCAGTTGGGGCTGGAGCCGGTGGATGACCTCGCTGGCGCTGAGGCCGCGCTCGTCGAGCGGCTTCAGGTTGATCTGGATGCGGCCGCTGTTGAGGGTGGTGTTGGTGCCGTCGATGCCGATGAAGGAGGAGAGGCTCGCCACGGCCGGATCCTTGAGGATCTCCGTGGAGATTGCCTGCTGGCGTTCGGCCATGGCGGCGAATGAGACCGTCTGGGGTCCTTCGGAGATGCCGAGGATGACGCCCGTGTCCTGCACCGGGAAGAAACCCTTGGGAACGGCGATGTAGAGCAGCACAGTGGAGGCCAGGGTGGCCACCGCCACAAGCAGCGTGCCGGTCTGGTGCTGGAGCACCCAGGTGAGGGTCCGACCGTAGAAGGCGATGATGCGCTGGAAGATGCGTTCCGAGGACTGGTAGAAGCGACCCTGGTCCTCGGGGGGCGTGTGCTTCAGCAGCTTGGCGCACATCATGGGCGTCAGCGTCAGGGAAACCACCGCCGACACCAGGATGGTGACGCTGAGGGTGACGGCGAACTCACGGAAGAGCCGACCCACGATATCGCCCATGAACAGCAGGGGGATGAGCACGGCGATGAGCGAGACCGTCAGCGAGAGGATGGTGAAGCCGATCTGCTCCGAACCCTTCAGCGCGGCCTGAAGGGGCGACTCGCCCTCCTCGATGTAGCGCATGATGTTCTCGATCATCACGATGGCGTCGTCCACCACGAAGCCCGTGGAGATGGTGAGCGCCATGAGCGTGAGGTTGTTCAGGCTGTAGCCCAGCAGGTACATCACCCCGAAGGTGCCTACCAGGGAGAGGGGCACGGCCACGCTGGGGATGATGGTGGCGGCCAGGGTCCGCAGGAAGAGGAAGATGACCATCACCACCAAGGCGATGGTGAGCATCAGCTCGAACTCCACGTCCTCCACGGAGGCGCGGATGGTGACGGTGCGATCGGTGAGCACCGTCAGCTCCACGGCGGCGGGCAGGGAGCTCCGCAGCTGGGGCATCAGGTCCTTCACCCGGTCCACCACAGCGATGATGTTGGCCCCGGGCTGGCGCTGGATGTTGAGGATGACCGCCGGCACCTGGGCGGTCTGGTCCACGGCCACGGAGGGGATGGCCTTCTCGCTGGGCTGGCCCGTGCCCATCCAGGCGGCCAGGCGGGCGTTCTCCACGTCGTCGCTGACCGTGGCGATCTCGGCGATGGTGACGGGGGCGCCGTTCTTGTAGGCCACGATGAGGGGCCGGTAGTCGTCGCTGGTGAGCAGCTGGTCGTTGGCGCCGATGGCATAGGCCTGGCGCAACCCGTCGAAGCTGCCCTTGGCCTGGTTCACGTTGCTGGCGGCCACGGCGGTGCGGACATCACCCAGGGTGAGCCCCTTGGCGGCCAGGGCCGCAGGATTGGCCTGGATGCGGACCGCGGGTTTCTGCCCGCCGCTGATGCTCACGAGACCCACCCCGGGCAGCTGGGAGATCTTCTGGGCCAGGCGCGTATCGGCGAAGTCCTCGACCTTGGAGAGCGGCAGGCTCTTGGAGGTGAGCGCCAGCGTGAGGATGGGCGCATCAGCCGGATTGATCTTGCTGTAGATGGGTGGATTGGGGAGGTCGCGGGGCAGGTAGGTGCCGGCCGCGTTCACGGCGGCCTGGACCTGCTGTTCCGCCACATCGATGTTGAGGTCCAGCACGAACTGCAGGGTGATGACCGAACTGCCACCGGAGCTTGTGGAGGACATGCGGTTCAGGCCCGGCAGCTGGCCGAACTGGCGCTCCAAGGGGGCGGTGATGGCCGAGGCCATGACATCCGGGCTGGCGCCTGGGTAGAAGGTGACCACCTGGATGGTGGGGTAGTCCACCTGGGGCAGGGCGGAGACAGGCAGCTGGCGGAAGGCCAGGAGGCCCACCAGCAGCAGCCCCGCCATCAGCAGCGAGGTGGCGATGGGCCGGAGGATGAAGGGCTTGGAGGGATTCAAACGATCACCCCTTGGCGCCGGCAGCCTTGGGCAGGGCGACCTTGCTGCCAGGACGCAGCTTCTCAAGGCCGTCGATGACGATGGTCTCGCCGCCGGCGAGCCCCTTGACCACGGCGGATTCGTCGCCGTCCGTGCCCTGCACCTCGACGATGCGGAGGTCCACGGTGCTGTCGGGCTTCACCACGTAGAGGAAGGCCCCCTGCGGCCCGCGCTGGATGGCGGCCGTGGGCACGATGACCACGCCGCGCAGCGTGTCCACGAGGAGCTGGGCGTTCACGAACTGATTGGGGAAGAGAACACGATCCTCGTTGGCGAAGAGGGCTTTGAGCCGCACGGTGCCCGTGGCGGTGTCCACCTGGTTGTCGATGGCCGAGAGGGACCCCTGGGCGAGGCGGGACTTGAGATCCCGGTCCCAGGCCTCCACCGGCAGCTTCCCATTCTTGGCATTCTGGCTGAGCACCTTCTGGATGCTGTCGGCGGGTACGGCGAAAACCACATTGATGGGCTGGACGGGGGCGATGGTGGCAAGGCCGTTGGCATCGGTGGCGCGGATCATGTTGCCGACATCCACCAGCCGCAGCCCCACCCGGCCCGCGATGGGCGCGGTGATGCGGCTGTAGACGAGGTTGAGCTTGGCGCTTTCCACCTGGGCCTGGTCGGACTTGAGGGCCGCCTCGTACTGGGCCACGGCACTGCTCTGGGTGTCCAGCTGCTGCCGCGAGATGATGCCCTGCTGCACAAGGCCCTGCAGGCGCCTCAGGTCGGCGGCGGCGTTCTGGAAAGCCGCCTGGTCCTTGGCGAACTGGCCCTCGGCCTGCATGAGCTGCACCTGGAAGGGCCTGGGATCGATCTCGGCCAACAAGTCGCCTTGGCGGACCATCTGGCCCTCGGTGAAGGCGATGCGCACCAGTTGGCCATCCACCCGGCTCTTCACGGTGACGCTGTTCAGCGCGGTGACCGTGCCGAGGCCCGTGAGGTGGACCGCCATATCTCCCTTGCGGGCCTGGGCCACGGCCACGGGGACGGGCCGTCCGGCGGCATTGGCGGCAGGGTCTTTCTTCCCTCCCCGGCCGAGGAGGAACCATCCGCCCAGCAGGACGGCTCCGCCGATGGCCCAGGGGCGCCAGCCGCGCAGGAGGGCCGGCCGGTTGGCGGCCTGTTCAGGGTGAGTGGCTTCAGAAGTGGTCATGGGGAATCCAGGGTATTGAGCGGGGTTCAGGGACGGGCGACGCGGCCGGGGCCCCTGCCCGAGGCCACGGCGAAGAGGGTCTCCCAGGTGACGAAATCCGCTCGGGGCTTCCATTCCGGCCAGGCGGTCCCATCGAAGGAGGCGGCCAGCGCGGCGGCATCCTTGGTGGGGTTGGCTTTCACGTGGGTCTGCACGGCCTGGAGGAAGTCACGGTAGCGGCGAAGCTCCTTCGTGCCGCACACGGAGCCGTGGCCGGGGATGATGCGGGCGCCCTCAGGCAGCCAGGAGGCCACCGACGAGATCTGGGCGACGAGGCCGTCGAAGGTGCCCCCGCTCTCCACGTCGATGTAGGGCAGCATGCCCAGGAAGAACAGATCGCCCATGTGCATCACGAGCGCCGATGGGATTCCCACGATGACATCTCCATCCGTGTGGCCGGGCCCCATGTGCAGCAGGTGGATCTCCGTGTCATCCAGGTGCAGGTTCAGGCGGGCCCGCTCCTTGGCATCCTCCGAGCCAAGGGCCAGTTCGGGCAGACCCCCCCGCTTGGCGGGTTCGAGCTTGGCCTGGGCGAGCACCATGCGCCTGCGGACATTGGCGTGGGCGATGATGGCCGACACCTGCTTCTCCAGCACCACGTTGCCCCCCACGTGATCCGGGTGGCCGTGGGTGTTGATGAGGTACTTGATGGGCTTGTCCGTGACGGTGCGCACCGCTTCGAGGAGGCCGGGCACCAGGCGCTCGAACTGGTCATCGATGAGCACGGCGTGCTTCGCGGTTACGATGAGACCGATGTTCCCGCCTTGGCCGAAGATGCAGTAGATGTTCTCGGCGACCTTTTCCACCTTGTGGACTTTGGGGGCATCCGCCGGCGCGGCCTGGTGCTTGGCGTGGGCGCCCAGTGGGACGCCCAGGGCCAGTGCGAGGATGAGGGCTGCTGAAACACGCATGGCACCTCCGGAGGCAGGAACGGGAAGAGGCTTTCGGCCGGAAATCGAGGGCGGATCAGGAAGCCGCGGAGGCAGGATCCGTGGAGAGCTCGTCCAGGTTGGCGATCATGACAAGGAGGCCCTCCCGCAGCACCGCTTGCTGGTCGGGGCTCAGGCCCTGCACCAGGCTGGCACGGATTCCGGCCACGATCTGCTGGAGCTCCTGGGCCATGGGCAGCGCCTCGGGCGTCAGGTTGATGAGGATGCGCCGGCCGTGCCGGGGATCCGGCTGAGTACGCAGAAGGCCCCGGCCCACCAGGGCCTTCACCACTCGGCTGGCGGTGGGATCGTCCATCCAGGTCTGCTGGGCGAGGGGGTGCAGTGAGGAGGGGCCGTGCTCGAGGAGGACCAGCATGACCCAGGACTGCTGGATCGTGAGGCCGTAGGGGACGAGGCGTGCGCCCACCACGTGCTTCAGGCGCCGGCGCACCGCGGCGGCGAGGGTGCCGAGGCCGGCCTGGGTGAGGGTATCGGGCATGGGTTCTTGCATAAGCAAGAATCCTGGGGCCTTTCAAGCCTCGCGTCAAGTGGTATAGAGGTCTGACCTATTTCCCGCGGGCTCCGGGGCGGGAGGGGTGACGGCCCCGCTCTCCGCGGGGCGCTGGAGCTGAGCCGCCGCGGGCGGGGCGGGCCGGGCCTCGACCGCGGCCACCGCCGCCCTGCCGGCCGTTCTGGATGGGCTCGGCGGGGATGCTGGGGTCGGGGGCGTAACCCGGGACGATGTCCTTGGGCAGCTCCTTCCGCAGCAGCTTCTCGATGTCCTTCAGCAGGCCCTTTTCGTCCACGCAGACCAGGGAGAGGGCCTCGCCCTCGCTGCCGGCGCGGCCCGTGCGGCCGATGCGGTGGATGTAGTCCTCGGGCACCTGGGGCAGCTCATAGTTGACCACGTGGGGCAGCTGATCGATGTCCAGTCCGCGGGCGGCGATGTCCGTGGCGACCAGGACGCGCACCGCGCCCTTCTTGAAGTCCTCGAGCGCCTTGATGCGCTGGGGTTGGCTCTTGTTGCCGTGGATGGCCATGGAGCTGATGCCGTCCTTGTCGAGCTGCTCAGAGAGGCGGTTGGCGCCGTGCTTGGTTCGGGTGAAGACCAGCACCTGCTCCAGCTTGCGGCTGGTGATCAGGTGGGCCAGCAGGTGGCGCTTGCGCTCCCGGTCCACGGGGTGCACCACCTGGCGGACCAGCTCGGCGGCGGTGTTCTGGGGCGTGATCTGCACCGAGGCGGGGTTTCTCAGGAACTGGGCAGCCAGCTGCTTGATCTCGTCCGTGAAGGTGGCCGAGAAGAGCAGAGTCTGCCGCTGCTTCGGCAGCAGGGTGATGATCTTCTGGATGTCCCGGATGAAGCCCATGTCGAGCATGCGGTCGGCCTCGTCCAGCACCAGGATCTCCAGCTGGCTGAAGTTCAGGTTGCCCTGCTGGTGGTGGTCCAGGAGGCGGCCGGGCGTGGCGACGAGGATCTCGACACCGGCGCGCAGGGCCTTGGTCTGGGGGTTGATGTTCACGCCGCCGAAGATGGTGGTGGAGCGCAGGGGGATGTATTTCCCGTAGGTGCGGACGCTCTCCTCCACCTGCATGGCCAGCTCGCGGGTGGGTGTGAGGATGAGGGCGCGGATGGGGTGGCGCGCGGGCGAGGCCGAACTGCTGGCCTGGGGCGCCAGGCGCTGCAGCAGGGGCAGGGTGAAGCCGGCGGTCTTGCCGGTGCCGGTCTGAGCGCGGCCCATGAGGTCGCGGCCCTCCAGCACGAGGGGGATCGCCTGGGCCTGGATGGGGGTGGGGGACTCGTAGCCCTGCTCGCGTACGGCGCGCAGAAGCTCGGGCAGCAGCCCGAGGGATTCGAAGGACATGATCGCTCCTGAAGGGGCCCGCCCACGGAATGCATCCGGGGGCCCGGTCAGGGCGAAAAGGGACGTTCGGACTGAGAAGAGGCGGAGACCGGGGGTCGCCTGCGATCACGAAGGCCTTACCTTACCACAGCAGTCAGGATTTGTCGAAACGGGCAGCGGCCTGCGGCGGTTCTTCCCGGGCGGGTATCGTCACAAAAGTGTCACAAAATCTTTCCTATCAACTATTTCTGGACATGACGGGCGTCTATTGGGTGAACTTAGGAGGCAGCCCCTTGCCACCTTCTGAGCGACGTCCGGTTCACCCCGTGATGCCCGCCTACCCCCACGACCACCCTGCCTGGCAGTCCCTCACCAGAGTCCCACCTCATCCTGCGAGCCGACATGCGCCAACCCCACACCCTTCCAGCACTCCTCACCGGCCTGGCGATGCTGCTGGCCGGTGCACAGATTCACGCCGTCGCTTCTGAACCCCAGCAGACCGAGCCGGCTCCCAAGAAGACCCAGGGGAAACCGGCGAAGGCGAAGAAGGAGGACATCCCCTCGGCCGTGGTCGTCGTGTCAGCCACGCGCACGGAGCGGGTGGAAAAGGAGACCACCACCACGGTCACCGTCACCACCGAAAAGGAGATCGAGCGGAACCTGGTCACCAACATCATCGACCTCACCCGGAATGAGCCGGGCGTCGAGGTCGGCAATCAGCCCGACCGCAAGGGTGCCTCCAGCTTCAGCATCCGCGGGATCGGTGGCAACCGGGTCCTCATCCTGGTGGATGGCGTGAACCTCCCCGATGGTGCCGAGGCATCCCGGGGCCTCAGCCGGGACTATGTGGACCTGGATTCCCTCAAGCGCGTGGAGATCCTCCGCGGCTCCGGCTCCGCCCTCTACGGAAGCGATGCCCTCGCCGGCGTGGTGACCTACACCACCCTGGACGCCGCCGACCTGCTCAGCGACCAAGGGAGCTTCGCCGGGCGCTTCAAGACCGGTTACGCGAGCGTCAACAACCAAAAGACCGCCACCGCCACCGTGGCCGGCCGTCTGGGCGCCTGGGATGGCATCGTGGTCGCGACTCGCCGCCAGGGCAACGAGATGACGCCCGCCTTGGGTACCCCCAATCCCCTGTCCTCCGAGTCCGCCAGCGTCTTGGCCAAGCTGGGCTGGCAGCCCGCCGCCCACCACCAGGTGCGCTTCGGCTACCAGGGCTTCGAGCGCCAGGAGAAGGTCTTCCTCCAGGGCCTGCTGGGGCCGGCTTTTGGGGCCCCCGGCACCTACATCGTCGATGACCGGGGCGACGACCGGAACCGGCGCAACCAGTTCAGCCTGGAGCATGTCTTTGAAGATGACTCCGCCTTCCTCCAGCGCATTGAGTGGCGGGTCTTCTACCAGTCCGCCTACAGCCTGGAGCACACGGACGAGTATCGCCAGACCCGCACCGTGACGCCCTACCTGAACCGGGTGCGCCTCACGGACTACACCTTCGACCAGGACATCTGGGGCCTGCGCTCCCAGGCCGAGCGGCGCTTCACGGTGGGTGGCTGGGCTCACCGGCTGCTCTTCGGCCTCGACCTCAACCGCACCCAGACGTCAGAACCCTACGACCGGACCCAGATCACGTTCAACACGGGTGCCGTCACCAAGAACGTCGCGGGGCAGCTCTACCCCATCAAGCTCATTCCCGATTCCACGACCACCACCACCGGCCTCTTCCTCCAGGAGGAGATCCTGAGCCCCAGTGGGACCTGGTCCTTCGTGCCGGGCCTCCGCCTTGACCGCTACGACCTGAATCCGAAGCCGGATACGATCTTCCAGGCCGGCAACACGCTCAACACGCCCGTGGCCGGCATCAAGAATTCAGCTGTGAGTCCCAAGCTGGGCATCGTCGGCAAGCTCAACGACACCTGGTCGGCCTACACCCAGTACGCGCAGGGTTTCCGCAATCCCCCCTACGACTACACCAACATGACCATGACCTCCTTCGTCCAGGACTACCGCATCATCCCCAACCCGGGCTTGAAGCCCGAGCGCAGCCGCAGCTACGAGCTGGGTCTGCGGGGCGACCGGGACACCTGGAACCTGGGATTCGCCCTGTTCCAGAACCGCTACACGGACTTCATCACCGACGTGAACCTCGGACCAGACCCCGTCTCCGGCGTGAGCATGACCTTCCAGTACCAGAACATCCAGGATGTTCGAATCGAGGGCGCCGAGCTCCGGGCCGGCTGCATCTTCCTCGGCGGCTGGCGCTCCAGCTTCTCCGTGGCCTACGCCAAGGGCGAGGACGGCCGAACCCGGGCTCCCATCAATTCGGTGGCCCCCCTGCGCTCAACCCTGGGCCTCGGCTATCACCGGGGTGAAGCCTGGGGCGCGGACGCCACCTTGACCGTCGTCTCCGCCAAGCATCGGGGTGATGTGGCGCTTGATCCCAGCAATGGCTATACGGATCCCTTCCTCACCCCGGGATACACGAAGCTGGACCTGCTCGGTTTCAGCGCCTTCCACTGGAAGGGCGACTGGCGCCTCCAGGGGGGCCTTTTCAACGCCCTCGACAAAGGCTACTGGCGGTGGGAGGACGTCCGTGGCTTCCCCAACGGCGACTCCTACATCCCCCGCTACTCTCAGCCGGGACGGCACTTCGGCTTGAGCCTCACCTGCAGCTGGAAGTAGGCCGACGCCCCCGGGAATCCCGGGGAGTCTGCCCTCGGTACGGCGCACTCAGGCGGTCCTTTCCCTCGGCGGGGTTCTTCCGGGGGGCCAAGCCGTAGGGATGTTCCGGGGCGCCTAACTAGCGGCCAACCTTTTGGCCAGGTCTGCCAAGGCCCAGGTCTCCTGCTCGCCCGTGGCCATGCGCTTGACGGTGATGGTGCCGCTGTCGAGTTCCCCGTCGCCCAGGATGAGCACCGTCTGGATGCCCAGGCGGTTGGCGGAGGCCATGGCCTTCTTGAGGGCACCGCCGCGGGTCTCGAGCTGCAGGGCCACGCCGGCGTCCCAGAGGGCGCGTGCCAGCTTGAGGGCCTCGGTGGTGGCGCGCTCGCCCAGGGGGATGAGCAGGGCCGGGGCGGTGGCCGGGGCGTCGCCCTTCACCTGCTGCAGCACCATGGCCAGGCGGTCGAGGCCAATGGCCCAACCGAAGGCGGGCACGTCGGGGCCTCCCAGATGCTTCACCAGCAGGTCGTAGCGGCCGCCGCCCAGCAGCGCGCTCTGGGCGCCGAGGTCGGAGCTGAGCACTTCGAAGGCCGTGCGGGTGTAGTAGTCCAGGCCGCGCACCAGGCGTGGATCCTCCACGAAGGGGATGGCCAGTTCGGTGAGCAGCACCTTGAGGCGGGCATGGTGCTTCGCCGAGGCCTCGTCCAGGTGGTCGGTGATGACCGGGTGGCCGGCCAAGGCGGCCTGGCAGCGCTCGTTCTTGCAGTCCAGCACGCGCAGCGGGTTGGTCTCGATGCGGCGGTGGCAGTCCTCGCAGAACTGGTCGGCCCGCTCGGCGAAGAAGGCGCGGAAGGCGGCGTGGAAGGCGGGGCGGGATTCGGGCGTGCCCACACTGTTGATGGAGAACACCAGCGACTTGAGGCCCAGCTCCGTGAGGAAGCTGTGGAGCATGAGGAGGGACTCTGCCTCGCTCTCGGGCGTGGCCACGCCGAAGCTCTCCGCGCCGATCTGCCAGAACTGGCGGTAGCGGCCCGTCTGCATGCGCTCGTAGCGGAACTGCTGGCCGATGTAATAGAACAGGACGGGATCGTTGTTCAGCAGGAGCTTGTGCTGGATGGCCGCCCGCACCACACCGGCCGTGTTCTCGGGACGCATGACCACCTCGCGGCCGCCCTTGTCCGTGAACTGGTACATCTCCTTGTTCACGATGTCGGAGCTCTCGCCCACGCTGCGCTTGAAGACGTCCAGCTCCTCGAGGATGGGTGTGCGGATCTCGCCATAGCCGTGGCGTCCGAACACGCGGCGGGCGGTTTCCTCGATATGCTGGAACCAGCGCAGCTCCGCCCCGAAGAGATCCCGCATTCCTTTCACCGACTGGGCCATGATCCGACTCCCAAGCATCCTGCTTGCCACCTTCAGCCTACTGGCATGGGGCCAGACTCCCAAACCCGCCGCGCCCCAGCCCCGCCTGAAAGTGATGGTGGATCCCGGTCATGGCGGCGACGATGGCGGCGCCAAGGGGCCCAAGGGCCTCAAGGAGAAGACCGCCGCCCTGGAAATCGGCAAGGCCGTGGCGACCCGGCTGGAGTCGGCCGGCTTCCAGGCCGTGCTCACCCGGGATGACGACACCTTCATCCCCCTCTGGGACCGGGCCAGGGCGGCCAATGCCCAGGGGGCCGACCTCTTCATCAGCCTCCACCTGAATGCGGCCAGGGCCAAGGCCGCCCGGGGTTCCGAGGTGTACTTCCTGAGTCTGGGCAAGGGCGACGATGACGATGTGGTGGCGGTGGAGAACGCCGGCGCGGGCGCCGACCCCGGTGGCGCCGACAGCGTGGTGGCCAGCATCCTGGATGATCTTGCCCAGAAGGCCTTCCTGCAGGATTCCGAGCGCCTGGCCGTGGCGGTCCAGGGCCAGCTGAACCGACTGGCCGGCATCAAGGAACGGGGCGTCAAGCAGGCGCCTTTCATCGTCCTGCGCGGAGCCGCCATGCCGGCCGTGCTGGTCGAGGTCGCCTTCATCTCCAACCCCAAGGAGGAGGAGAAGCTGAAGGACGCCGCCTTCCGCGCGAAGGTCGCCGATGCCATCACCCTCGGTGTCCGCCGCTACTTCGCCGAAGCCAACGGCGCCGTGCGCCGGCGGATGGTGGGGGGACCGGGTTGAGGCGCGTGGGCCAGAGGCCGACCTTGAACCGAAGCCAATTCGAAGCCATGATGGAAGGTCGCCGTACCCGTAGCTCAGTTGGATAGAGCGTTGGCCTCCGAAGCCAAAGGTCGCTGGTTCGATTCCAGTCGGGTGCACCAACCAAGCCAAGGGGGCCATCCGGCCCCCTTGGCTTGGTTGAGGTTCCGGAATCGAACCAGCGAGTGCATCGCCCGAGACGCGCCACAAGGGCGCGTCGAAGGGAGGCGGGGCGGCGAAGCCGCACGGTTCGATTCCCACCAGGGCCATCCGGCCCCCTTGGCTTGGTTGAGGTTCCGGAATCGAACCAGCGAGTGC
>JAJTBS010000002.1 GCA_021286765.1 Holophagaceae bacterium
CCGATGATACTGCGCATCACATGCGTGGAAAAGTAGGTCGCTGCGACGTTAAAACCCCTCCGGGCCATCATATTTGATGGCCCGGAGTCATTTACTGATAAAATTCACTTCTTGTTTTGAGGAACCCATGTCCATTGCGGTCCGCCTTCCAGACGACTCCCTTCGGCAGCTGCCCGAGGGCGCCACTGGGGCTGACCTGGCTGGTGGAATCGGGGCTCGGTTGCTCGAAGCGGCGCTGGCCATCAAGGTGGATGGTCAGATGATGGACCTGAAGGCTCCTCTCACGGATGGGGCCAGAGTCGAAATCCTTACCAACAAGGCTCCTGAAAGCCTGGAACTCATCCGCCACTCCACCGCTCACCTTCTGGCCCATGCGGTCAAGCGGCTGTACCCCAGCGCCAAGGTCGGCATTGGCCCGGTTATCGAGGATGGTTTCTACTACGACTTCTGGGTTGAGAAGCCCTTCACTCCCGAAGATCTTCCGGCCATCGAGGCCGAAATGGCCAAGATCGTGGCCGAAGGCATCGAAGTGGTCCGTGAGGATCTGGGTCGGGATGCGGCCGTGGCGCGCTTCACCGAGATGGGCGAACCGCTCAAGGTGGAAGTTGTCTCCGGCATCCCTTCGGGTGACATCATCAGCGGGTACCGCCAGGGGGACTTCTACGACCTTTGCCGCGGCCCCCACGTTCCCAGCACTGCAAAGCTGAAGGCTTTCAAGCTGCTCAGCATTGCCGGCGCCTACTGGAAGGGCGATGAGAAGAACCAGATGCTCAGCCGCATCTATGGCACGGCATTCCACAGCCAGAAGGAACTGGATGAGCACCTGAAACGCCTCGAGGAGGCCAAGGCCCGCGACCACCGCAAGCTGGGAAAGGAACTGGGCCTTTACTCGTTTCACCCAGAGGCGCCCGCCTCGCCCTTCTTCCACCCCAAGGGCACCCAGGTCTACAACGAACTGGTGACCTACATGCGTGAGCTCTATTTCAAGTACGGCTACAGCGAAGTGATCACACCCCAGGTGCTGGACGTGGCCCTCTGGAAAACCAGCGGCCACTATGAGAACTATGCGGAGAACATGTACTTCACCACCGCCGAGGAGCGGGAGTACGCGCTGAAGCCCATGAACTGCCCCGGCCACTGCATCCTGTTCGGCAACCAGAAGCACAGCTACCGTGACCTGCCCATCCGCTACGCGGACTTCGGCCGCCTGCACCGGTATGAACGCAGCGGCGTGACCCATGGTCTCACCCGTGTTCGCACCTTCTGCCAGGATGACGCCCACATCTACTGCACGCCTGACCAGATCAAGGCCGAGATGGCAGACTTTCTGGCTCTTCTGAAGGAGGTCTACGACACCTTCGGGTTCGAGGGGATGCGGGTGGCCCTGAGCACCCGACCTGAGAAGCGCCTGGGTTCTGACGAGATCTGGGATGCAGCGGAGAATGCCCTGAGTGAGGCCCTCAATGAGGCCGGCATGCCGTTCACACTGAATCCAGGGGAGGGAGCCTTCTACGGCCCCAAGATCGAGTTCCAGATCCTGGATGCCCTCAAGCGTCCCTGGCAGCTGGGCACCCTCCAGGTGGACTACATGTTGCCGGAGCGTTTCGACTTGAACTACACCCGCCCCGACGGCAGTGAGGGAAGGCCAATCATGCTGCACCGTGCCATCCTGGGCAGCCTGGAGCGGTTCATGGGGATCCTGGTGGAGCACACTGCTGGGGCCTTCCCGGCCTGGCTGGCTCCCGTCCAGGTGGCCATCCTCCCCATCACCGATCGCGCCAACGCCTTCTCCACGGAAGCCGCGACCCGGGCCAAGGCGCTGGGCCTTCGAGCCGAGCTGGATGCCCGCAACGAGAGCCTCAAGGCCAAGATTCGCGAGGCCCAGCTGGCCAAGGTCCCCTACATGCTGGTGATCGGAGACCGAGAGGCCGAGGCCGGCACTGTGTCCGTGCGCCACCGTCACAAGGGCGATCTGGGCGTCCAGCCCCTGGAGGGGTTCCTCCAGGCCCTGGGGGCCGAGGTCAAGGATCGCCAGCGCTGATTTGGTTTTCCGTGCTTGGCGAAGGTCCGGTCAAGTGTTAGACTTTTTGTCCTTGTGCAACTAGGGGAGGAACCATTCGTCCGAACGAGACCCGCATCAACGACGGCATCCGGGCCCAAGAGGTCCGCGTCATCTCCGAAGATGGCGAACAGCTTGGCGTGATGCCTCCTCACCAGGCCATCCGGATCGCAGAAGAACGCGGCCTTGACCTGGTGGAAGTAGCCGGAAACGCTCAGCCTCCAGTCTGCCGAATCATGGACTATGGCAAGTACAAGTTCATGGAAGCGAAGCGGGAACACGCAGCCCGGGCGAAGCAGAAAAACATCGTGGTCAAGGAAGTCAAGTTCCGCCCCAAGACCGATGACCACGACTTCGATTTCAAAGTGAAGCACATCCTGCGGTTCCTGGAGGAAGAAGACAAAGTCAAAGTGGTGGTCATGTTCCGCGGGCGCGAAGTCGTCCACCGCGACATCGGCTACCGGATCATCGAAGAAGTCATCCAGCGCGTCGGCGACAAGGCCATCGTGGAAAAGGGTGCCGGCATTGATGGTCGAGACATGCACGCCATCCTTGCGCCGAAGATCATCGAAACACCGAAAGCACCCAAGAAGCCCAAACCAGCCAAACCCGAAACTCCAGCCACCGAAGCTCAAATCTAGCGAGGAACCGATGAGCGGTTACAAGATCAAGACCCACAAGGGCGCCCAGAAGCGCTTCAAGAAGACCGCCGGCGGCAAGTTCAAGCGCGGCTGCTCCCACCAGCGCCACATCCTGACGAAGAAGACCGCCAAGCGGAAGCGTCAGCTGGACATGGGCGGCATGGTGGCCAAGGCTGACCAGAAGGCCGTTGCGGCGATGCTGCCATACGCGTGAATTCTCTCCGGGGGGTCCTCGCTGCGCGAACACCCCCGGACCCCCACGCCCTTGCAGGCGAAGCCTGCTTCGGGCTTGGATTCTCCCTCCGGCGGTTCTAGAATCGGCGGTTCAACCCGGTGGCTGAGGCCACCCCCGATGAGGCCTTCAAACGCTCGGTCGAGCTGCCTCGAGGAAAGGAAAAGACATGACTCGCGTCAAACGTGGTTTTAAGAGGGCCCAGCGCCGCAAGCGCATGATGAAGTTCGCCAAGGGCTTCTACGGCGCCAAGTCCCGCCTGTATCGCTCTGCCAAAGAGGCCGTCGAGAAGGCCCTCGGCTACGCCTACCGTGACCGCAAGGTCAAGAAGCGTGACTTCCGCCGCCTCTGGGTGGTGCGCATCAGCGCTGCCGCCGTGCAGAACGGCATGAGCTATTCCAAGTTCATGGGAGGCCTGAAGAAGGCTTCCGTGGACCTCGATCGCAAGATTCTGGCGGATCTCGCCGTGCGCAATCCCGAAGCGTTTACCAAGCTCGTGGCTGTGGCCAAGGGCTGAACGCGACGCACCATCGCAGACACCCGAAAGGCCGCGCGAGCGGCCTTTCCCTGTTTTGAGACACCTGCTCTGAGGGCCCCATGGACCAGTTGCTTCCCGTCGAGATCGTCGAGGCCGGACATGCCTTCCCACAGGCGCTGTTCGCCTGCGCCGACCTGGATGCCCTCCTGAGGCTCAAGGGTGCCTACGTTGGCCGTGATGGTAGCCATGCGGCCCAGCTCATGGAACTGCTCAAGGCGGCGCCCAAGGAACAGAAGCGGGAGCTCGGGGCCGCCATCAATGCCCTCAAGCAGCAGTGGGAGGAGGGCCTGAAGGGCCGCCAGCTGGAGCTTGAGGCCGCGAAGAAGCGGCTGGCCTCCCAGGCTGACCGCTGGGATCCCACCCTGCCGCCGCCCATGCCTGCCCAGGGCGCACTGCATCCACTGAATCGGCTCATGGACCGCCTGGTGGACGTCTTCCGTCCCCTTGGCTTCCACGTGGAGGAAGGCCCAGAGGTGGAGACCGAGGCGCACAACTTCGATGGGCTGAACATCCCCGAGGACCACCCGGCCAAAGCCTCCTCGGATACCTTCTACCTGGCGGCGCATCCGGAACTGCTGTTGCGCACGCACACCAGCCCCGTGCAGGTGCGCACGCTTCTGCGTGTGGCGCCTGAATTGGGGAAGCGTGGCGGCATCCGCTTCCTGGCACCCGGCCGCGTCTACCGCAAAGACGAGATCGACCCCACCCACAGCCCCATGTTCCACCAGGTGGAGGGCATGCTGGTGGGTCACGGCATCGGCATGCAGCACCTGAAGGGCACCCTGGATTACGCGCTGAGGGCGCTCTTCGGGCCCGAGACGGAGATCCGCCTTCGACCTTCCTACTTCCCCTTCGTGGAGCCGGGCTGCGAGGTGGACGTGAGCTGCCCACTCTGCGGCGCCAAAGGATGCCGCGTGTGCAAGGGTTCGGGCTGGGTCGAGATCCTCGGCGCGGGGCTCATCCATCCGAATGTCCTGAAGTACGCCGGCATCGACCCGGCTGAATGGTCCGGCTGGGCCTTCGGCATGGGCGTTGAGCGCATGGCCATGATGCTGAGTCAGACGCCCGATTTGCGCCTGTTCTTCGAGAACGATCAGCGCTTCCTCAGGGCCATGGGAGGGTTGGACTGATGTGGATCGAGCGGAAAGGACTGGCCCAGGAGATCCCCGCGGTCGCTGCCCTGGAGACCCGCCAGCTTTCTGAGCTGCTGGCCTCCCTGGGGTTCCCCGTGGATGGGGTGGCTTCGCGCGAAGGCGGCGATGTGTTGGATGTGGACATCACCGCCAACCGCGGCGATGCCATGTCCCACCGCGGCATGGCCCGGGAGCTGGCGGCGCGCCTTCAGCAGCCGCTGGCGTCCATGGTCCCGCCGACGGTGGTGGACGGCCCGCCGGTGGTCGAGGTGCGTCTCGAGAGCCCGGCCTGCCCTGTCTACAGCACGGCCATCCTCCAACTGGGAAGCGGCGTCACCCCGGCGGAGGTCCAGTCCTTTCTGCTGGCCCTGGAGGCCACGCCCAAGCGGCTGCCGGCAGTCGATGCCTCCAACGATCTGCTGCATCGCTACGGCCATCCCACCCACGCTTTCGATGCGGACCGCATCCGTGGCACGGTGTCGGTTCGCTGGGCCCAGGCGGGGGAAACCCTGGTGACGCTGGATGGTGTCGAGCGGAAGCTGGTGGAGCAGGACCTCGTCATCGCCGACGAATCGGGCCCCATCGCACTGGCTGGCGTCATGGGCGGTGACCGCACCAAGGTCACGGAGGCCACCACGCGCGTGCTGCTGGAGAGCGCCTGGTTTGAACCGAAGCCCGTCAAGGCGACGGCACGGCGCCACAGCCTGCACACGGATGCCTCTCACCGCTTCGGGCGGGGAGCTGATCCTTGCCTGGCCATGGTGGCGCGGGACCTGCTCGTGGGCCGCCTCCAGGCCTGGTGCCAGGCGACCCTGGTGGGCGCCTGGACTGCTGGCGCAGTACCTGCCACAGCCAAGTCCGTGCCTTTGACGGGAGCGCTGCTTGCCCGCATTGCAGGGGAGCCCCTGCCCCTGGCCGAAGCCGCTGAAGCCCTCCGGCGGCTGGGCTGTGCGACTGATCTTGATGGCGGCACCCTCCAGGTCACGCCGCCCTCCTGGCGCCACGACCTTGCCATCCCCGAGGATTTTGCGGAGGAGGTGCTGCGCCTGCGCGGCTACGAGCACATTCCTTCGGTGCTGCCGCCCCTGGAAGGTCCGCCGGAGCCCCTGTCTCCCGCCTACCTCCAGCGCCAGCGCCTGGCCCGTCGCCTGTCCCAGCTGGGATTCCACCAGACGGTGACCTACGGCTTCATCAGCCCCGAGGCGGATGCCGCCTTTGCCGCCGCCGAGAATGGCGCGGAGGGCCGCGCCCTGGCCAATCCCCTCGGCCAGGAGTACTCGGTTATGCGTGGCTCGCTGCTCCCCAGCTTGCAGGCCATGGCCCACCAGAACCTCCGCCAGGGAGCCCGCGAGGTGCGTCTGTTTGAGCTGGCGCCGGTTTACCACAGCGGCCCGGCAGGTCCCGTGGAGCGATTTAGGCTGGGCATGGTCTGGGGCGGCACCCTGGGCGGCGAGGACTACTTGAGCCCAGCCCGGGCGGTCCGCGAGGCGGACCTCATGGGTGTCGCCAAGGACCTTGGCTGGGAAGGGGTGCCACCGCTGCGTGCGCTCGGTGAGGGGCTGTTTGGGTTCGAACTGCCCATCGAGCGCTTGCCGCGGGAGGGTTCCCGGGTCATTCCGGCCTTCCAGCCCTTCAGCCGCTTCCCGTCAGTCGAGCGCGACCTGTCGCTGCTGGTCGACTTGGGCCAGTCCCACGAGGCCCTGACTTCCGCGATGAGGGCCGCCCTTCCCGTGGATGTGCTTCAGGACCTGAGATGCGTTGACGTTTTCAGGCACAAGAGCTTGCCGGAGGGTCGCCAGGCCTGGCTGATGCGCCTGCGCTTCCAGGCGGGCCGGACCCTCGTGGGCGAGGAGGTGGATGGCTGGGTGTCAGCGGCCCTGGCTGCGGCGGAGTCGCTTGGCGCCAGGCTTCGGGCTTAAGATGAGCTTCACGAGGCGTCCATGGACCTGTTGAAACAGCTCGAATCCAAGATGCAGGCCCTGGTCCAGCAGAGGAACCTGCTGAAAGAGGAACTGGATGCCCTGAAGGCCGCCGGGGCCGCCGGAGACCAGGAGCTCCAGTCCCTCCGCTCCCGCTTGGACGAGGCCTTGGCCGAGAAGACGGCCTTGGAGAAGGACCGCGAGGCGGTCAAGGACCAGGTGGCGGCCATCCTCCGGGCCCTGGAGGCCCTGGGATGAAGCCCCCCGCCCCGCTGCCGGGCACCAGGCCGGTCACGGTGACGGTCCAGGGCCGATCCCTGCAGATTCAGACGGATCAGCCGGAGACCCTGGCGGCGGCCCTCCAGCTTCTGGAGGACACCTTTCAGGACATGGACTCCCAATGCCAGCTAAGATGGGGAAGCGTCCCGAAGGGCCTCGACACTCCGTCCTGGTACCTCCTGGCCGCCCTGAACCTGGCGCACCGTGTGGCGCGCTTGGAACGGGAAGCCAACCAGCACACCCACAACCTGGAACAGACCCTTTCCAAGCTTCTGAGCGATGTTCCGGACGAACCTTCCGCCCCCGTGCCACTCCTTGACGAGGACGGAGACTGATCTCCCTGCGAGGCCCGTGATTATGGCCAAGCGCTTGTTCCGTAAGTCGACTAGGGAGTCCTTCCCCCTGTCCTGTGCGTTCCGCGCGACGGCGCGCCTTAGCCAGGGATCCTGGTCTCCCCCCTATTAAACTAGGGAACTCGGCACGCCTCCACGACTGAGCGGGGATTTTCATATCGGGTGCTGGTGGCTCTTCGGATCCTCTTCCTTGGAGTCGCCCATGAACTTGATCAGTTGGATCTTTCTCTTGCTGTTTTTTGCGGCAGCCGGCGTGGGGCTGCTCATGGCCCTGCGGGCCCAGAAAGCCACAGCGGAGGCCTCCCAGGCCAAGGTGAACGCGGAAGCGGACATCAAGGCCGAGCGGGAAAGGCTGCTCGAAGAGGCCAAGCGAGAAGCCCAGCGCCTGTTGGAGCGTGGGGCGAAGGATGCCGAGTCGGTCCGGAAGGAGTCCGAGCTCAAGGCCAAGGAACAGGCCCTCCAGGCCCGCCAGGAGGCCGAAAAGCTGCTCGCCGAGCGTCAAAGCAACCTGGAGAAGCAGGAACAGCGGATCCAGGCGAAGGAGCAGGGCCTCCAGTCCAAGGAGGAGGGCCTGGACAAGAAGCTCCAGCAGGTGGACCAGAAATCCAAGGACCTCGAGGTCCTATCTGAGAAGCGCAAGGCCGAGATCGAAAAGCTGGAGGCCAAGCAGGCCGAGGCCAAGCAATTGGTTGAGGAACAGGCCCGGAGGCTGGAGGAGATCGCCGGCCTCACCCGGGACGATGCCAAGAAGGAGCTGATTTCGCAGCTGGAGTACTCCGCCAAGATGGATGCCGCCAAGATGGTGCGGCGCATTGAAGACGAGGCCGTGGAGGACGCTGCCAAAAAGGCCCGCTGGACCATCGGCGCCGCCATTCAACGGGTGGCTTCGGACGTGGTGGCCGAACAGGCCGTCAGTTCTGTGCAGCTGCCCAGTGACGACCTCAAGGGGCGCATCATCGGCCGCGAGGGTCGCAACATCCGCGCCCTGGAAAAAGCCACGGGCTGCGACCTCATCGTGGACGACACCCCGGAGAGCATCGTCGTCTCCAGCTTCGATCCCATCCGCCGCGAGGTGGCCCGCCAGGCCATCCTCAAGCTCCTGGCCGATGGCCGCATCCACCCCGCCCGCATCGAGGAGGTGGTGGAGAAGGTCAAAGTGGACATGGATCAGCACCTCAAGGAGATCGGCGAGGCCGCCTGCATCGAGCTGGGCTTCCCCGATGTCCATCCCAAGCTGCACAAGCTGGTGGGCCGACTTAACTACCGCACCTCGTATGGCCAGAACGTGCTGGAGCACACGAAGGAAGTGGCCCGCATCGCCGAGTACATGGCCGGTGAGATGGGCTCGGACGCCCGGCTGGCCCGGCGCGCCGGGCTCTTCCACGACATCGGCAAGGCCATCGACCGCGAAGTGGAGGGCACGCACATCGAGATCGGCATGCAGCTCATGCAACGCTACGGGGAGAAGGAAGACGTCATCCACGCCATGAGCTGCCACCACGGCGATTTCGAGCCCCGCACGGTGGAGGCCATGCTCATCACCGCGGCCGACGCGCTCAGCGCCGCGCGGCCTGGCGCCCGCCGCGAGATGCTGGAGACCTACGTGAAGCGCCTTGAGCAGCTTGAAGGCATCGCCAACAGCTACAAAGGCGTGCAAAAGAGCTTCGCCATGCAGGCGGGCCGCGAGATCCGCATCCTGGTGGATGCCGGCTCCGTGAATGACGACCAGGCCTACTGGATCGCCAAGGATGTCTCGCGCCGCATCGAATCCGAGATGCAGTACCCCGGCCAGATCAAGGTCACGGTCATGCGCGAGCTGCGCGCCGTGGAGATCGCCCGCTAGCCCTCAGCACGGGAGGCCAAGGCCATGCGAACGGTTGTCCTGCTGGTCATCAGCAATGTGTTCATGACCTTCGCATGGTACGGCCACCTCAAGACCCATCGGGACAGTCCCCTGTGGGTCGCCATCCTGGTGAGCTGGGGCATCGCCTTTTTTGAATACTGCCTCATGGTGCCTGCCAACCGCCTCGGCTACGGGCGCTTCAGCCTGCCCCAGCTGAAAGTCATCCAGGAGGTCGTCACGCTCCTGGTCTTCGCGGTGTTCACGGTGGCCTGGATGCGGGAGCGGCTACAGCTGAACCACCTCTGGGCGGGACTCTGCCTGGTGGGCGCGGTGTTCTTCACGTTCAAACGCTAGTCACTGCTCAAGGTGGATCAGGCCTCGCTTGAGGGCGATCACAGCTGCCTCGGTGCGATCCTTGGCCTGGAGCTTCCGCAGCAGGTTGTTCACGTGAATCTTCACCGTGGGCTCGGCGAGCCCCAGGACATCCGCGATCTCCCGGTTGCGCTGGCCTTCGGCCAGCAGCTTCAGCACGTCCAGTTCCCGGGGCGTCAGGCGCTCCGATTCCATGGCCTCCACCAGGCGGGCGGCCGTGGCCGGGGGCAGGTAGCGATGGCCGGCATCGACGGCGCGCACGGCCTCGATGAGGATGGCCCGCCGCACACTCTTAAGGAGGTAGCCGCGGGCACCGGCCTCCAGCGCCCGCTGGATGTCCGCGTCGCCATCGAAGGTGGTGAGCACCAGGATCCTGGCCTCTGGATCCTCGCGACGGATGGCTTTGATGGCCTCCACGCCCGACTGGCCAGGGAGCTGCAGGTCCATGATCGTCACGGAGGGACGGAGGGTTCTCCAGGTTTCCACGGCCTCCTTCCCATCGCCGGCTTCCCCCACCACCTCAAGGTCGGGCTCACCTTCGTGAAGGATGGAGACCAGCCCATCGCGGACGATGGGGTGATCGTCCACGATGAGCAGGCGAATCCGATCTGACGGGGTCGTGGTCATGGACGCCACCTCCGGGTGGGTAGGGTGATGGTGATGCGGGATCCGAGGCCCTGGCTGCTGTCGATGTCCATGTGCCCCCGGAGTTTGCTGACGCTTTCACGGATGCTGCGCATGCCATATCCGGCGACGGCGGCGGTGGGATCGAATCCCCTGCCGTCATCCTCGACATTGATGCGCACCTGTCTCGGCTCGAACTCGAGCACCACCCTCACCCAGCGGGCCTTGCCATGGCGGAGGGCATTGGTCATCAGTTCCTGGGCCATGCGCAGGAGCTCCTCCTCCAGGTTCTCCCGGAGCGCTCTCGGCGTGCCCATCACGGCCAACTCCACCTGGATGTCGGTGCCCGCCAGCAGTCGGTCCGTGAGCAGGCGGAGCGCGCCCAGGAGGTCCGTTCCTTCGGGCTTCCGTGGGCGCAGCACCATGACGGAGCGGCGGGCCTCCTGGAGGCTGGCCACGGCGAGGTTGCGGGCATGGTCCAGGCGGGTCAGGACTGGCGCCGGATCTCCCGGCATTCGGGCAAGCCTGGCCTCGGCCGCCTCCAGCTGGAGCAGCACGCCCGTGAAGCCCTGGGCCAGGTGGTCGTGGATTTCCCGGGCCATGCGGTTGCGTTCCCCGAGCACGGCGGAGCGGGCCTCCGCCTGCTGGAGCCGGAGGCGCAGGAGCCACCAGCCGAACCCCAGGGCCAGGATGGCCCCAAGGCCCCAGAAGACCGGACGCTGGTAGAAGAAGGGTTGGATGTAGACATCGACCTTGACTTCCTTCGGCGCGCCCTCATCGCCGAGGCGCCAGGCCTGCAGCACGAACCGGTAGGACCCGGGGGGCACATTGGAATAGGCGGAGAAACGTCGATCCCCCACTTCGTTCCAGCCATGCTCCAGGCCCTCCAGCCGGTATCGGAACCGGACTTTGTCGGAGCGTGTCAGCGAGGTGGCCGTGTAGTACACCTCGAACCGGTGGGTGCCTGGTGGAACCTGGATGGGCTGCGTGTCGGGGAGGATAATTTCGTCGCCTTCCGCCTTGAGGATGTGGAGGCGCAGCGGCGTGCCCGGAGGTGACGCGACGCGCCCGTCCATTCGGGTCAATCCCCGGCTAGTGGGGAAGTACAGCTCCCCCTCCCGCGTGAGCCAGGCCACCGGTTGGGGGCCTCCGTTGGTCTCGCGGGAGGGCATGCCATCGTGGTGGTCGAAAAGAATCCCCGGCATGGGGCCGGCCATGCGGAGGCTCCGGATGAGGGCGGTCCGTGGGATCTGGAGCACGCCCTGGCCGGTGCTGAGCCACATCCGCTGGGCCGAGTCCTCCAGGATGGCGTGGATGGCCAGGAGCAAGGGGCCGGGGCGTCCGCCGAACGTCTGGAACGTGCCGTCCACGTAACGCCGCAACCCATCCATGGTGCCGATCCACAGGGATCCCTCGCTGTCGAGGTGGAGGGCGTTCACGCCGTTGGAGCCCAGGCCCTCGGAGCGTCCCAACCAGCGGACCTGGCTGGACTCAAGCAGTCCCAGGCCCTGGGTGCGGCTCGCCAGATACAGGGGACCGGCGCCCCCGCCGGCCATGGCCACCACGCCCTGGATGGCGGGGAACCGGACTGGCGGGGCCCCGGGTGCCCATTGGATCAGCCCCTGGCGCGCGGTCGCCACCCATACGTGCTTCTGGCTGTCCTCGTAGAGGGACACGATGGCATCGGGATGGGGATCCTCAGCCCAGCGGATGCGCCGGAACTGACCCTGATCCATGGACCAGAGTTCGCCTGTGCGGGTGCCGATCCACAACCCACCGCTGCGGCGGGGCCAGAGACAGCTGATGGGGCCACCCAGGGGCACGTTGGGACGGACCGGCTCGATTCGGCCCTGCTGGACGCGCCCCAGGGACTGATCCCCCGTGAGGCACCAGACGGTTCCCTGGAGGTCCTGGCAGACCATCCAGGCTGGCTCCTCGGGCTCAGCGCCGAGGACGGGCAGGGCCTGGAAGGGGACGGGGTAGAGAACCCGCAGGCCCCGGTCCTCGCTTCCGGACCAGAGGGCGCCGGAGCTGTCTTCCAACAAGGAGAGGGGGGTCCAGCGGGCGCCAAGGGGGCCGGGAGACGGCTCGAGTCGGCCCTCCGGGTTCCGCCGGAAGAGTCCCCCCTGTTCCAGGCCGATCCAGAGGCTCCCCTGGCGATCCCGCATCAGGGTGCAGATGGGCTTGAGGGGAAGGCGCCGGGCCCAGTCGGGGGTCTCCAGGCGCCCCTCGGCCAGCACCAGCAGGCCCTGGGAGCGGGTCCCCACCTCGATTTGCCCGTCAGTTCCAACCGCCAAGGCCGTGATCTCCGCGGCCGTGAGGGCGGCCAGCACCAGGCGCCCCCCCTGGAGGCGCCAGAGGCCGGATCCCGCTGTCCCTGCCCAGAGGGTCCCCTCCGCGTCCAGGGCGAGGGCACGGATGCGCAACCGGGCGGCATCCGTGGGGACGGCCTGGAAGCGCGCTCCGTCATAGCGGAGCAGGGGCCCCTCCAGGGGAGCGGCCCACAGGGTGCCGTTGTGATCACGGAGCAGGCGCCGGATGGGCTGGTCGGGGAGACCCTCCACCGGACCGATCGCCCGGACCTCTCCTTGGTGAAGGCGGTAGAGGCCTGGCTCGGAAGTGCCGATCCAGATGGCCCCATCGGAGCCTTCCGCCAGGCATTGGATGTCGTTGTGCTCAAAGCGTGGGAGGCTGAGCCGCGAATAGTGATCGAAGGTGGCGCCATCGAAGCGGACCAGACCTGCTTCGGTGCCGATCCAGAGGAAGCCATCCCGGGATTCGAGCAGGGCGGAAACCGTGTCCTGAAGCAGGCCATCCTCGCTGCGCCAGATGCGATGGGCATGGGAGGTGAGCGGTCGGGACGGATCGAGGGCAAGGGCCGTGACGGTCGACCACACCCATGGCAGCGCCATGACAAGGCATCGCAAGGCCTTCCCCGGGGAAGATCGGTTTCCTGCCACTCGAGTCCGCATCGAAGCTGAAGGGTAGGCCATCAGCAGGATTGGATCAACGGTTAGCCGCTAGATCGAATGGTCTAAGAACAAGGATCCAATCGGGATATGGGCAGGTCGGTCCGCAGGGGCGATAGTCATGAAACCCATCTGTTGGGACATGATCCCCGGTGGTCCAGTTTTTTCTCAAGGGCCCCCTTTGCTCCACCGTGGCTGACAGGGATATCCTGATCGCCCTCAGCGCCTTCCAACACAATCCGATGACCTTGGCCTTGCTTCGTGTCACCACGCACCACTTTTCCACCGTCAGTGCCTCGCGTTCGAGTTGCCTGCTTTCCTTGGGTGTTTTCATGAACAGGACTTGGAGTTGGAAGCGCACGGCAGGGTTGTCGGGAATCCTGAGCCTCCTCCTGGTTTCCGCGCTGCTCCTTGTGGGTTGCGGCGGCAGCAAGGGAGGCGATGCCACCCAGTACTACGGCAACTATCATCCCGGCGGCTGGATGGCCGCCCATCCGGCCCAGGCCGTGGCGGGGATGAGCCAATGCACCAAGTGCCATGAGCTTTCTGTGATCAAGGTGGGAAGCGGCATTCCCACCTGCATGACCACGGGCTGCCACCACCAGTCCACCCCGAATTTCGCCGATCCCGCCGTCCATGGCCTGCGCGCCAAGCTGGCCCTGAACGCCACCACGGGCGGAGGCCTGAACGCCTGCCAGATCTGCCACGGCACGGACTTTTCCGGCGGCGCCTCGGCCAACGCATGCGCCACCTGCCATGGCGTGAGCGCCCCCCATCCCGCGGCGCCCTGGCGGACCTCCGGCGGGACCGCCTGGAGCCACACCTCGACGGACACGTCCAACGCGGCGGTGTGCGCCACGTGCCACTTCCCGGGTTCGGCGAACAACCCAGCGGGACACCCTGCGGCACCGGCGCCCGCAGGCACTCAGCCCGGTTGCTACAACGCGACGATGTGCCATGGCGAGGTGGGCGCCCCCCATGCGCTCGGAGCCATCTGGAAGGACCCGACGAGCCCCGCCTACCACGGCATCGAGGCCAAGAAGGATCTGAAGTACTGCCAGAGCTGCCATGGCACTCCGGGCACCACCAAGTTCGATGGCGGCTCCGCCACCACGGCCTGCTCCTCCTGTCACTCCAAAACCACGGGTGCGGGCGCCCATCCGACGACCTGGTACAAGGCATCCGTCGGGAGCTTCCCCGGCTATGTCCCCTCCCACCGGAATGCCACGGATCCCCTGAATGCCTCGGGATCCTGTGTGATCTGCCATGCGGTGACCAAGACCGGCACCTCTGCCCTGACCGCCGCACCGAGCTGCTACAGCGCGAGCTTTGGCAACTCGGAACATGCCGCCACCAGCTGCCATGCCAACGGACCCGGGACGGCCCCGCATCCCATCGGGGCGACCTGGACCGATCCCAAGAGCGTCGGAGCCACGGATGCCACCTTCCACGGGGTGGTGGCGAAGGCCGATATCCTCTACTGCCAGACCTGCCATGGGGTTCCGGGCACCAACAAGTTCGATGGCGGAACCACCACGACCACTTGCTCCAGCTGCCACCTCCAGGCCAAGGCCCACCCGGACAGCTGGTACAAGGCGCCCAGCAGCATCGCCAGCGGGACCTACACCGCCTCCCACCGGAATGCGGCCGCGGCCGTGAACACGGCCCAGCGCGCCGCAGTCTGCGGCCTGTGCCACGGCGTCACCGCCGGCGCCACATCGCCGGTGGTCGGTGCACCCGGCTGCTTCACTGGCTCCTTCAACGCGAACAGCTGCCACTCGAATGGACCGGGCGCCGCCGCCCACCCGGCCCCCTTCCTCAGTGGCATGACCACGACTTCGGGAACGGGCAACACCCACCAGACGGCCACCCTCGCCATGTTCAACGGGGAGTGCATCAACTGCCACGATGAGACCGGCCCCGGCGGCACCAAGTCCGGTCCCAGCTGCACCGTGTGTCACGTGCTCGCTTCGCCCCTGGCCGCTGGGAAGGGACCTGGCACCTGCCTCTCGTGCCATGGCGATGCCAACTTCAAGACACAGGGGCCGGCCACCGGCACCACCTACCCGAATGTCGGTGGCGCCCATGCCAAGCACATGAGCCTGCCCACCACGCTCACCTGCGCCACCTGCCACTCCGGCTCGCAGCCGGGCGAGGGCGGCGCCAGCCAGCCGCACTACACGGGCGCGAATCGCGGTCCCAATGGAACCGCCTCCGGGAAGGGCTACGGCAACGTCACCATCAGCACCACCTTCAAGGCCCAGACCGGCACCCTCGGGACCAACCCGAGCCTATCGGCCTTCACCTGCAATGCCGTGAGCTGCCACGGCGGCCAGACCACGCCCGGGTGGCAGACGGGCAAGCTCACCGTCAATGCGACGACCTATTGCCTTTCCTGCCACAAGACAGCCTCAACCGCCACACAGTACAACGATGCGACGGGACGCCACAGCGAGAGCCGGCACAACCAGACCTGCGACTACTGCCACTCCATGACGCAGGCCAAACCCGGCGCCCAGAATCACTTCAAGTACCTGAACACCACCGCCGTCCGGGTATCGCCTGACCAGCTCTCCAGTGACACCATCCTCTTTGGAGCCACTGTCACCGGAGCCAAGACCTACACCGTGAACGCCACCATTGGCCGCGGGGGTTGTGCCCTCAGCTGCCACGGTGAGTCCCACACCACCAGCAACAATGTCTGGAATTGAACACCGAACAGCCTTCCAACCACTCCCATAGGAGGATTCATATGCGTCGCATCACCCTTCCCGCCCTGCTGCTGGCCGGTGCATCCCTGATGGCCGGGGATCCGGCCAAGGATCTGCCCAAGTTCTCGGGCAGCGACTATCAGAAGTATTGGACGGACGCCTGCGCCCGCTGCCATGGCGCCAACGGCAGCGGCCGTGACAACAGCGGCAAGCCGCTTCCCGACAACGGCTTCGACTTCACGGATAGCCGGAAGGCCAACAAGAAGAAGGACAGCGACTGGATCAAGATCACCCTGGAAGGCAAGGACAAGATGCCGGCCTTCAAGGACAAGATGACCCAGGCCGACGTTGAGAAGATGATCCCCATCATGCGCAAGTTCGCCGCCAAGTAATGATCCTGGAGAACCGATGACAAGGAAGACCGCTCCCCTGCTTGCCTGCGCCCTCCTGGCTGGGGGAGCGCTTCGCGCCGAATCGTCCGAATACCCGCTGGTGATGAACCTGCCGACCGCTGAGCGGATGCAGTACTGGGACATTGGCGTGGTGTTCACCCACCGCTTCGTCCAGCCCGTGAAGGACCACGGCAAGGATGTCTATGGCCTGGACGGGTACACCTACGCTGGATTGGGCTTCACCTTCGGCATCAAGCCGATTCCGGGACTGAATGCCTTCATCTACCGCACGGCGGACAACAAGACCTTCAGCTTCGGCTTGCAGGAACAGGTTCTGAACGGTGAGCGTGTGCGCATGGCGGTCCGCGCGGAGCGCTTCGACGAGGTGGTGAAGGAAACCACCACCCCCCTTGGAAAGGTGGGCATCTCCGGGCTGGCCATCCAAGTGCCCACGGAGATCTTCATCACCGACGACATCATCTTCTCGGTGGTGCCCAGCTACATCACCAAGACCACGACCACCGACACCATCCTGGCGGTTCCCCCGGGCCAGACGCCCAATACCAAGCCGAATACGGGCGGTGTGTTCAATGTGGGCCTGGGCCTCCGCATCGGGTTCACGGAGAAGTTCTCCTTCATCAGCGAGTACTATCCTCGGCCCTCGAAGTTCGCCAAGGCCGCGCCCGGCGGGATCACCGACGGCACCACCTACCAGAACGGCTTCGCCGTGGGCTTCTCCTACAAGACCTTCAAGCACCGGTTCACGCTGGCCGGCACCAATGCCAGTGGGACCACCGCCAACCAAGTGATGAGCGGCGACTACGGTGGCGGCCCCCGCTTGTCGGGGAACTGGTCCCTCGGCTTCAACGTGACGCGCATTTTCTAGTTCTGGAGCCCCATGAGCGCCTCCCCACTGCTCGAGTTCATCGCGCGGGAACACCCGGCTTTCGTCCACATTCCCATTGGCCTGGTGGCCGTGCTGCCTCTGGCCATGCTGGCCTCCTTCCACCCGAGGCATGGGAAGATCCTCGCCGGGACCTCGTTCTTCCTGGCGGTCATCGGCTGGCTGGGCAGCACGATCGCCCTGTTCAGCGGCCTGATCTGGGGCCGCCAGATCAACCTCATCAGTCCGTCCGGGTTTCTTCCCGTGGTGGTCAATGAGAAGCAGGTGTTGCAGAAGATCCTGCAGATCCACATCCTCGCGGCCATGGCCGGGTTCCTGATCGGCGGCGTCTGCGTGTTCATGCTCTGGCGCGTCTGGAGGCGGGATTTCGGGTCCGGTTCCGCTGGGCAGGAGCATCGGAGTGGGGGCCGCCGCTTTTGGGAGCGGGGTGTCGGGGCGCCGGCCCTTCTCGTCGGCTTCCTCTGGCTGGGGTGCTGGGCCTTCAGCGGGAAGCTGGGTGGCGTCATGGTCTTCGGCAATGAGGAGACCAACAAGGCTGCGGCCGAAGCCGACCGGGCCAAGCGAAACGATGCCGAGGCCGAACTGCCCATCCGGGCCCTGGACTACGCCAGCCTCGAACCCGCTGAGACCGCGCCCGCGCGCAGCAAGGCCCATGGCGACCGCTGGCGTAGGGTCTGGGTCTCGGCCTCGGGCATTGACGCCTACAAGGCCGGCAAGCCCCTGCCGGCTGGGGCCTATGCGGTGATGTCCACCTTCACCGACGAGAAGGGCAAGCCCAGCACCGAGCCCGGTCCCCTCTACATGAAGGAGACCAAGGCCGATGGAAGTACCGCCTTTGCGTTCTACTGGGCGCGGGTGCCCGCAGAACTGCAGAAGGATTTCGGCAACCAGGACAGCGTCTACTGGCGGAGCCCGGATCCCAAGCTGGCCACCTGCCTCGGGTGCCACGAAAAGGGCGGGTCCGCTGCGAAGTGAGGGACGTCAATCCTTCCTGGGGGCCAGCATCGCCTCCAGGATGGGCAGGCGCCTGGGCCATTCGAAGGGCTTGGATCGAGAACGGCCTCTGACAGGATGAAGGGGACGTTGGAGCCACACCCCCGGGATCGGGGCCTCAGCTCCAATCCCCTGTAGTCCGACACCCGCTGGTCGCTGCCATGAGCTCGGAATCACCAGCCTGCTGCTGGCGCCACCAGGAGAGGCCCAGGCGCTGGACCGACCCGCCATGAGGACCAGAAGGCCTCGCAGCAGCAGCCGGTAGATGGGAGGTAAAAGGGCGTCCTCCCTGGAGCAGTCAGGGATGGCTGGAGAGGATCCGGCGCGGCGCTAGAGGGCCGCCCGGAGGGCGGCAAGGGCCTCCGGCAGGCCGGCGGGGTTGGCGCCTCCGCCCTGGGCAAGGTCCTTCTTGCCGCCACCACGGCCATTCAGCGCCGGGAGCATGGTCTTGAACAGGGCGCCTGCGTCGTAGGACAGGTCGGAGGAGACGGAGACCAGGGCCGCCACCTTGTCCTCGGCGGTCTTCGAGGCCAGCACGATGACCGCGCTGTGGTGCCGGGTTCGGACCTGGTCCATGAACTCCCGCAGGGCGTTGCCTTCGAGTCCCTCGACGAGGGCCGTGACCAGGGTGATGCCCTTCACCTGCTCCACCTGCTCGGCGCTCCCCCCACCGCTCGCGGCCTTCAGCTTGGCCTCCTTCAGGTCGCGCTCGAGCTGGGCGATGCGGTGATCCTTGGCGGTCAATAGATCGGGCAGGGCCTCCCGGCTGGCATTGGCCTGGCGGGTGAGGCTCTGGATCATGCTCTCGTCGGCCTGCAGCAGTTCCAGGGCCATCTCGCCGGCCACGGCTTCGATGCGCCGGACGCCGGCGGCCACTGCGCCCTCGGAGAGGATTTTCACCACGCCGATCTCGCCGGTGTTCGGCACATGGGTGCCGCCGCAGAGCTCCGTGGAGAAGCCGGGGACCTGCACCACACGCACCACGTCACCATACTTTTCGCCGAAGAGGGCCATGGCGCCGGACGACAGCGCTTCCTCGATGTCCATCTCGCTCACCTTGGTGTCCACCGAGCGCAGGGCCTGGCGGGAAGCCAGCCGCTCGATTTCCGCGATCTGGGCCGGTTCCAGGGGGGCGAAGTGGGTGAAGTCGAAGCGCAGGCGTGCTGCGTCCACCACGCTGCCCGCCTGTTTGACGTGGGTGCCGAGCACCTCGCGCAGGGCGGCGTGCAGCAGGTGGGTGGCTGTGTGGTGGGCCCGCACGCGCCGCCGGCGGATCGGATGCACCAGGGCGTTGACGGAGGTGTTCTCCAGCAGGGAGCCCGTGACCACCACCTTGTGGAGGTGCCGCTTCTGGGCCGGGGCCGTGCAGTCCAGCACTTCGGCGTGACCACCCTCGAAGCGGAGCTGGCCCGTGTCGCCCACCTGGCCGCCGGACTGGGCATAGAAGGGCGTGCGGTCCAGGAGGACGAAGCCCTCCCCGGTGAGCTGCTTCACGCGCCGGTGTTCCCCATCGAAGAGGGCCACCACGTGGGCCTGGCCCTCGAGGTGGTCATAGCCGGTGAAGCGGGTGGGGGGCAGGTCCGCCAGGATGGCGAGATCCCCGGCCAGGCGGAGGTCATGGGCCTTCATGGCGGCCCGGGCCCGTGTGCGCTGGGCGTTGAGCTCCTGCTGGAAGCCCGCCAGGTCAGCGGTGATGCCGCGCTCGCGGCACCAGTCCTCCACCAGGTCCACGGGGAAGCCGTAGGTGTCGTAGAGGCGGAAGATGTCGGAGCCTGCCAGGGTGCCATTGGAGATGTCGCTGCCTTCCAGCAGCTTCAGGCCCGTGGAGAGGGTCTGGCTGAACTGCTGTTCCTCCCGGTGCAGCGACTTCTGGATGCGGCCGAGTTCTCCGAGCAACTCGGGGTACTGGTCGCCCATGGCCTCGAAGACGGCGGGGGCAAGATCGGCGAAGAAGAGGCCCTCGATGCCGAGCTTCCGGCCGAAGCGCAGCGCCCGGCGGATGATCTTGCGGAGCACGTAGCCCCGGCCCTCGTTGCTGGGCACCACGCCATCGAAGCACATGAAGGTGGCGGCGCGGATGTGGTCGGCCACCACCTGGGAGGCGGTGCGGTTCGCGTGGTCGTGGCGGTCATCGGGGTTGACCTTCGCCGCCTTCCAGATGGCCTCGAAGATCGGCGCGAACAGGTCGATCTCGTAGTTGGTGTCCACGCCCTGGAGGATGCTGGCGGTGCGCTCCAACCCCATGCCCGTGTCGATGCTGGGCTTGGGCAGGGGGGTCAGCACGCCCTTGGCATCGCGTTCGTACTGCATGAAGACCAGATTCCAGATCTCCATGACCCGGTCTCCCTCGCCATTCGGCGTGGCATCGCCCGGGATGTGGGCGCCGCGGTCGAAGTGCATCTCGGAGCAGGGGCCACAGGGGCCGGTCTCCCCCATCTGCCAGAAGTTGTCCTTCTTGCCGAAGCGCATGATGCGGTCCGGACGGACGCCGGCGGCCTTCCACATCTCCTCGGCCTCGGTGTCCGCGGGCACGCCGTCGGCGCCCTCGAAGACCGTGATCCACAGCTTCGAGGGATCCAGGGCCAGGCAGCCCCGGTCTGCGGGGCCCGTGACGAATTCCCATGCGAAGCGGATGGCGTCGGCCTTGAAGTAGTCGCCGAAGCTGAAGTTGCCCAGCATCTCGAAGAAGGTGTGGTGGCGGGCTGTGAAGCCCACCATGTCGAGATCGTTGTGCTTGCCGCCGGCCCGCAGGCACTTCTGGCTGGTAGTGGCGCGGCTGTAGTCGCGGTTCTCCTTGCCCAGGAACACGTCCTTGAACTGGATCATGCCCGAGTTGGTCCACATGACCGTGGGGTCGTCCGCCGGCCCGATGACCGCGCTCGAAGCCACCCGACGGTGTCCCTGGCGCTCGAAGTACTGCAGGAATCGCTGGCGGAGTTCAGAGGTTTTCATCGTGGTTCCAATGCATCGGGGAGTTCAGGAGGGTCAAAAGCGAGGGTCGGGCTTGGCCCGCGCCGCGCGCGGAGGGCCGGGGGTGTGCGCGCAGCGCGGGACCCTCGGATCAATGTCGGAAATGCCGCATCCCGGTGAAGAAGAGCCAGACGCCGAGCTTCTGGGCGGCCTCGATGACTTCCTTGTCGCGCAGGCTGCCACCGGGCTCCACGAAGGCCGACACCCCGTGGCTGGCGGCGACTTCGAGACCGTCTGGGAAGGGGAAAAAGGCGTCGCTGCCCAGCACCGCGCCGCGGGCGCGGTCCCCGGCCTTGCGGCAGGCGATCTCCACGGAGTCCACCCGGCTCATCTGGCCTGCGCCGATGCCCACGGTGGCGCCATCCTTCACCAGCACGATGGCGTTGGACTTGACCGCCTTGGCCACCCGCTGGGCCAGCATGAGGTCCTCGGGCTTCGGCGTGGTGCCGGGGCCGCTGGCCTTCATCTCCCAATCCTCGAAGGGCACGAAGGCGTCGTCGGCCCGCTGCACGAGGTAGCCGCCACCGATGGAGCGGGTATCCAGGCCTTCGGCGCTCTGGGGCCAGTGGTCGGGCGTCTGCAGGATGCGCAGCTGCTTCTTGGCCGCGAAGACCTCCAGGGCCTCGCCGGTGAAGGCGGGGGCCAGGATGACCTCCCAGAAGTTCTGGGCCATGACCTTGGCCACCTCGACGCCCACGGGGCGGTTGAAGGCCACGATGCCGCCAAAGGCGCTGACCGGGTCGCCCGCCTGGGCCCGCATGAAGGCCTCCAGGGCATGGGGGCCCTGGCCCACGCCGCAGGGATTGTTGTGCTTGACGATGACGCAGGCCGGGGCCGGAAACTGCCAGACCAGACGGGCGCAGGCATCGGCATCCAGCAGGTTGTTGAAGCTCAGCTCTTTGCCCTGGTGTTGGTGGCAGGCGGCCATGCCTTCCGCCTTGCGGCCGGGCTCCACGTAGAAGGCCGCAGGCTGGTGGGGGTTCTCCCCGTAGCGGAGCCCCTGCTTCTGGACCAGGTTGACGCAGAGGTGATGGGAAAGGTCCGAGGAGGCGTCCTTGGCGAATTCCCGCTCCATCCACCCCGAGATGGCGGCATCGTAGGCGGCCGTGCGCCGGAAGGCCTCCAGGGCGCAGCGGCGGCGGTCCTCCAGATTCCAGGTGCCGGCCTGGAGTTTCTCAAGGAAGGGCCCGTACTGGCCCGGATCAGTCAGGACCGTCACGGAGGCGTGGTTCTTCGAGGCGCTGCGGATCATGCTGGGGCCGCCGATGTCGATCTGCTCGATGGCCTCGGCGGGCGTGACGCCTTCCCGGGCGATGGTGGCCTCGAAGGGGTAGAGGTTGATCACCACCAGATCGATGGGTTCGATGCCCTGGGCCTTGGCGTCCGCCACGTGGTCGGGGAGGTCGCGGCGATAGAGCAGGCCGCCGTGGATGCGGGGGTGGAGCGTCTTCACGCGGCCATCGAAGCACTCCGGGGCGCCCGTGTAGGCGGCGACTTCAAGGGCTTCGAACTTGGCCTCCTGGAGGGTGCGCAGGGTGCCGCCCGTGGCCAGGAGCCTCCAGCCCTGGGCCAGCAGGCCCTCAGCCAGGGGCAGGAGCCCCGACTTGTCGTACACCGAGATCAATGCCGTCGGCATGTCCGCCCCCTGAACCCTTGATTTTTCCACGTATCTGACGCTTCCGGAAGGGACGGATGTCAGGGTTTGGGTTCCGGCGGATCCGGCCGAAAAGATTGGCATCAGGAGGCCAGGATGGATGTCCAGGTGGAAGTGCAATTCACGGTCCAGCACACCCTGGAGCAGCTGAAGGCCGAATTCGTCAAGCGCAGCCACATCCCCGAGTGGAGGACGCCGGAGGACGGCGGGGCACCCGATCTGTTCTTCGAAACCAAGGTGGTGAGCCTCACCCTGTCTTCGGAGAAGGACCGGCTCGCCTGGTTCGTGTTCTCCCTGGAGGCCACGGGCGAACTCCGCAAGCGGGTGGTGATTCCGAATGTGATCCCCGCCACAGTGAATGTGGATATCCCGGATCTGGAGGATTTCCTGGACTTCTGCCGGCGCTGCATGGTCGGGGCCGTCGGAAGGGGCTGACGGCTCCACCTTTACCTTCCAGGCCCTAAGCCCCATTCTTGAAGGCCTGGAGTGGGCCCATGCCGACGATCAAGATCAACGACGTTGAACTGAGCGTGACCCCCGGCACCTTGGTGCTGGACGCCTGCCGCACCGTCGGCATCGACATCCCGCACTACTGCTACCATCCGGCGCTCACACCTGTGGCCACCTGCCGCATGTGCTTGGTGGAGATCAAGGGTCAGCCCAAGCTGGCCACCAGCTGCACGACCACGGTGCCGCCTGCACCCAAGGACAACCCTGAGGCCGTGGTGATGGAGGTCTTCACCAACACGCCGGCGGTGGCGGACGCCCGGGCCGGCGTGATGGAGTTCCTGCTCATCAACCATCCCCTGGACTGCCCCATCTGCGACCAGGCCGGCGAGTGCAAGCTGCAGGACTACTCCTACCACTACGGCAGCGGCGACTCCCGCATGGCCGAAGTGAAGCGGCGCTACCGGTATGAGGATCTGGGCGCCAAGATCGTCATCGACAAGAACCGCTGCATCCACTGCACCCGCTGCGTGCGCTTCACCCGCGAGATCAGCGGCGGCGGCGAACTCACCGTGGCTTCCCGCGGCTCCCATCTGGAAGTCACCACCTTCACCGGCAAGAGCCTGGATCAGAACCCCTTCGCCGGGAATGTCGTGGACCTCTGTCCGGTGGGTGCGCTGACGAGCCGCGACTTCCGCTTCAAGAAGCGGGTCTGGTACCTCAAGAGCGTGCCTTCCATTAGCCGCCACTCGGCCCTGGGCAATCCCATCTGGATCGATCACGAGGGCAACCAGATCCACCGCTTCCGCCCCCGGCCCCTGGAGGGCAAGGAGACGACCCACTTCATCAGCGATGAGGAACGCTACGCCTATGCGCAGTACAACCGGACGGGAGCGGCGCCGCTCCCCATGCTGAAGGGCGTGGCCGCCTCCGGGGAGGCCATCCGCGAGGCCCTGCAGGCCGCTGGGCCGGTGGCGGTCATCGGCCAGGGCACCTTCGGCTGCGATGCGGCCCAGCGCCTGGGTGAGTTGGCCGCTTCGGCCGACCTGCGATACGGCAGCGGCGACAAGACCATCTCGGTGGTGCTGCCCAAGTACCAGACCAGCGCCGACGGCATCCTGAACCGCAGGGGCTTCACGGAGCGCGGATTCCGGTTCGGGGCCCTCGAAGAGCTGCTCGGCAAGGTGCGGGGCGGCGAGGTCAAGGCTGTGGTGCTCCTGCACGACGCCGCCTTCACCAGCATCAAGGAGTCGGAGCTGCTGGGGCAGATTCTGAAGTCTGCCGCCTTCAGCCTGGTGCTCGAAGCCGAAGCCTCCGCCCTCGGCCGCTCGGCCACGGCCTGGCTGCCCATCACGAACCTGGCCGAAGAGAGCGATTTCATCGTCAACCACGATGGTGAGCTGCGCCGCTACCAGAAGGCCCTGCAGGCACCCAAGGGGGTCCGCACCGTGCCGGCCTGGGTGAAGGAATTGACGGCGGTTCCCGCCGCCGTCTAGTCCAGAGTTCCGTGGACATGAAAGCGGGCGCCCTGGGCGCCCGCTTTCATGGAGGAACGGCCTGGAGCTACTTCTTCACCACCTTGGCGTCCTCGACGATGAGCGGGTAGACGTAGCCCGCGCCAAAGTCCTTGTCCAGGCGGACGACGCCCTTGACGGTGACCACGTCCCCCTTGGCGGCCGGGTCCTGGCTGGTGATGGTGATGTCGTGGTTGCCCTTGCTGGCTTCACCGCTGCCGTCCTGGATGTGGATCCAGTTCTTGCCCATGACCCCGGGGTTGTACTTGACCACCTGGCCGCGGATGGTGACGGACTTCTCCTTGAGGCCGGCCTTCTGGGCCCAGACTTCGGCCACGGTGCGGGCGTCGGCGCCAGAGGCCTTGTCCACCTTCACCGCCTCCTTGGGGACCACAGGCGCGCCGGACTGGGCTGGAGCGCTGCCCGCCTGGGGAGCCGCGGGCATGGCCGCAGCCGCGGGGGCCGCACCGCCGGCGGGAGCGAGGTTGCCGAAGAAGACCTCGGCGAAGGTGCGGTTCAGGGTCTTGGACTCGAAGTTGTTCATGAGCATCGGATTGACGATGGTGACCTCAGTCCCCTTTTCGATCTTGGCCTCAGGGACCGCGGCCCAGACTTCGCCGCGGGCGGTCTGAAGGCGGAGGTAGCAGTAGGGGGCTGCCTCGATGCGTTCGAGGACCTTGCCAGTGAGACCCTGGCCCGGGGCGGCAGCCCCGGCAGCCGGCAGGGCCCCCGTCGTGGGCGCGGCGACGACGGCATCGGATTTCTTGGACTGGCAGCCCAGGGTGGCTGCAAGCAGGAGGGACAGGGGAAGGGCACCGCGCATGAAAGGGACTCCTTGAGTGAATCGGGAAACGAACCCGGAACGGCCTGGGCCTGGATCAATCATCCTATGACCGTGAACCCGGCGCGACCCCGCAGACAGTAACCTTGGGATGCCCGGCGGTCAGGAGCCGTGCCGTGCCGGATCGTCCCAGAACGGGTAGAAGCAGTACCACTGGCTCGGATGGCGGCGGATCAAGGCCTCCAGATCCGCCACATAGGCGCGCATGCCTGTCTGGATGGCCTCCATGCGCTCGCCGCGGGCGCCCCCGATCCGGATGGGTTCCCCGAAATGGGCGTGGAAGCGGCGCTCCTCGTCCGTGTAGAAAAAGCTGGTGATGATCGGGGCGCCGGTCATGGCCGCCAGCTCCCAGGGCCCCCGGGGGAAGGGCACGTCCCGCCCGAAGAAGGGTATGGGCACGCCGTTCAGACTGAAATCCCGGTCCCCCTGCATGCCGACCAGGGCGCCCTCCCTCAGGAGCCGCACCAGGGGCAGGGTCGAGAACCCCACGCCATCGACGGGGATGCCCACCACGCCTCCCTGGGCCCGCATGCCTTCGCGGAGCCGTTCCACCGCGGCAAACCGATCAGGCTTGTAGACCGCATGGACCTTCAGGTTCCGCGAGCGGAGCAGGACGCCCCCCAACTCGAAATTCCCCGCATGGGCCGTGAGCAGGATGGCGCCCCGGCCCTCGGCCAGCACCGAATCGAAACGATCCATCCCTTCAAGGCTGGCGAACTGGGCCAGGGCTTCCTCCACAGGGCGCTGGCCGTACCAGAAGAAGTCCACCCAGGCCCGGGCGTGCTGGCGAACCATTTCATGCGCGGTGCGTTCCACCCTCGCATGGGCCGGTTTCAGGCCCAGCACCTGCGCGGTGTTGCCGAGGATGGCCTCCAGGTATTTGGGGCGGAGGAGCATGAAGGCATTGGCGATCTGGTCAGCGATCTCGTGGCCGCGCTCCCGCCGGCTGAAGGACCGGGCCGCGAAGTGGAAGAGGGGGAACAGCGACCCGAAGACCGCGCCGTAGGCGAGATCCATGACCCTGGAATCGGACTGCATGCGGTCTTGCATGCCCCAGGCTATCAGGGGGCTTTGGCGGGGACCGGCAGATCGATGGAGAAGACGGTGCCCTGGCCAGGCGCGCTCTCGACCTGGATGGCGCCCCGGTTCTGCAGCACGAGGTTCCGGACGGTGGCGAGGCCCAGCCCCGTGCCGGAAGGCTTGGTGGTGTAGAAGGGCTCGAAGAGCTGGTCGAGCTGGCCAGGCGGGATGCCGGGCCCATCATCCTGCACGTCGAGGCCGACGCCGCTGGGCCGAAGAACGGCGCGGATCCTGAGGGTGCCGCCGGGGCCCATGGCATCGCGGGCATTCGAGACCAGGTTCTGGAGGATCTGGTCCAGCGAACGGGGATCCGCCACCACCCAGAGGTCCCCTCCAGCTTGGAGTTCCAGCCGCTGGCCGGGATGAAGGATCGCGCGCCACAGGCCCTCCTGTTCCGCGAGCCACTTGGGGAGGCAGATGGGGACCGGGGTCAGCTCCTGGAAGCGCCCGCTCTCCAGGATCTGACGGGTCATGGTGATGGCCCGTTCCGAGGCGTCGCCCAGAACATCGACCGACTCGAGCTGGGCCGGGCTGCAGGACTCCCGCAGGATCTCCAGGCGCATGCGGATGATCCCGAGCATGTTGTTCAGGTCGTGGGCCAGACCGGCGGCCAATCCCGCCATCATCCGGACCCGCAGGCCGTTCATGGCTTCCCGGTGGTGGGCTTCGAGCTCGCGGGTGCGCGCCTCCACGCGGTCCTCCAGACCCTGCGACAGCCGCTCCAGATCCAGGATCAGCAGCCCGTGCCTCAACACCAGGATCGCCATCAGAATCGATCCAAGCGCGAGCAGGGCGCGGGGGGCTTCGCCCTGGGGCCGGAGGACCTGGATGGCGGCCAGGGCCAGGACAGCCAGCGATACCACGGTGGGGATGAGCGCCCGGAACACAGATGGTTTCTCCTGCCGGAGCGGGAGTGCCGGTGTGGTGGCCGGGCTGAGGGCTGCGAGAACGATCAGGGCGTTGGCTGCCTGATGGAGAACTTCCGCCGCGTCGCCGAGGTAATTCTGGATGTAGTGCCCGGTGATCCGGAGCAGCACCACGGCAGAACTGTAGACGAGGAGGACCACCAGCGACCAGCGGACGAAGCGCTTGGCCTGGGCCTGCTCAGGCAGCGCCAGGCGGGTCTCTTGGAGCAGCCAGAGGGTCAGCACGGCGAGGCAGGCGCCGATCTGGATCATGTAGAGCAGCACCATGCTCCGGGACAGGCGCCCCACGGAAGCCATGGAGCCGGTGGCCATCCAGGCCAGGGTGAAGAGGGAGGCGGCGATGGCAAGGCCATCGAGGAAGGTCCGGATCCGGTCCCTGGGCATCCGCGCCTGCTGGGGCCAGAGAAGGAACCCGCCCCCGAGGGCCATCAGGGAAAGGATCGAGATGGCCGGCCCCAGAAGGGGCGCATGAGGCAGGTGGAGCAGGGTCGGGGCGTAGCGGAGTCCGCCCAGGGCGGCCCCCAGCCCGAGCAGGCCGAAAGCGGCCGGGCCTTCGCGGCGTGAACGCCGCCAGGCGAGGATGGCGGCTCCGAAGGCCAGGAGGAATACGGCCAGAAAGTCGAAGGCCTTGGCGAGGGGGTGGATCCGGTAGGCCAGCGGCAGAAGGGCGTTGGCCGCGAGAAGCGCCAGCAGGCCGGACAGGATGGCGGGGTGCAGGTGCCACAGGGCGGCGAAGGAGGCTCTGGCGCCCGTGCGATTGTGCATTTACTGAGTGTTTCGCGAATTATTCAAACAGGCAATCCTTACCCCACGCAGCCTCTGCATTCGTAGTGGAAGTCACAGATCCCATCGCCCGCTTCCCGTGCCTGGACTGAATTCCACTACCGCCAGACGTTCTGGTTCGGGTTGCGGTCCTCCATCTCCTGCCAAAGGCGCTGGAGGCTCTGGAGCCGCTCCGGGTAGTCCAGCTCAAGGTGATCGAGGGTCGCGTCGTCCTGCGGATCGAAGGCCATGGGGTCCTCGAGGACCTCGGTCGTGAATTCGGGGAAGACCCGCCCCAGTAGGGTCCGGTCGAGTCCCCGGACACTGAGGGTGCGGATCCCCGGGGTATCCACGAGGGTGCCGCCGGCCTCCAGGGCCAGCCATCGGGAGGCTGTGGTGGTCTGCTTGCCGGTGCCGAACTTGGTGAGCCCTCCGGTTTTCAAGGCGGCCACGGGATGAAGGGCGTTCACCAAGGTGCTCTTGCCGACCCCGCTGTGGCCGAGAAGGACGACCACCTTTCCTTGGAGGAGCCCGTGGAGGTCATTGACCCCTTCCCCGTTGAGGGCGGAGGTTTCGTGAATGGCCACGCCCTGTTCGCGCAGGGGATCCAGCTCAGGCAGGGTGTCCTTCTTCGAGGCCCGGTCCCGCTTGGTGACGATGACGCGGAAGGTGAGCCCGGCATCGAGGGCCAGCACCTGAGCCCGTTCCAGGAGGCCGGGGCGGAGGGGCGGATCCACCACGGCCGCGCAGATCCAGAGTTCGTCGGCATTGGCGCAGATGAGCTGCCAGGGCTCGCGGTCATCGATGCCACCACGCTTGAGCAGGGTCTTCCGGGGCATCACGGCCACCACTTGGGCCTCGGGAGAGCCACCGTCCCCGCGGGCGGGGGCCTGGGCCGGCGGCCTCGGGTCCTCGGGCTCCACGGGCGCGGCAGAGTAGCGCACGCGGTCACCACAGACCAGGCGCACGCCCTTGAGCTTGCCGCCCAGGGTCGCCCGCAGGATGGTTCGATCTTCCAGCTCCAAATCCACCCACTGGCTGTGCCGCTGGATCAGGATGGCCTCTGGCAGGTGCATCCAGGGGGTCGGATCGGGCAGCCGGAGCAGGGCCTCGGCATCGTGGGATTCGATGCCGGTCTCCAGCCGCTCGGCGTGCTGCTGGCGCCGCTTGCTCTCTCCGCCCCGCTCCCGGGAATAGGCCTCCCGGTGGTCCAGATCCTGGGCCTCGCGGCTCTGGCCGAGGCGGAACTTGCGGGTCATGCGGCGGCCCTGGTCCGGCACTGCCCGAGCAGCGCACGGGTGGCGCGAGGGGGACGCCGGGCGGCCACAGGGAGCAGGCGGTCCCCCACGCCCATCATCAGGCGCGGCCGCCGAATTCGCCGGTCTCGGTGCTGACCTTCACCTTCTCGCCCTCCTTGATGAAGAGGGGCACCTTGATCTCGATGCCCGTCTCCAGCTTGGCGGGCTTGGTGACGTTGCCGCTGGCCGTGTCCCCGCGGGCGCCCGGCTCGGTGTAGGTCACCGCCAGTTCCACGGTGGTGGGCATCTGGAGGCCGATGGGATTGCCGTTGTACTTCTGGATCTGGACGATGAGGCCCTCGGTGAGGTAATCCAGGGCGTCACCCATGAGGCTCTCGCCCAAGGTGTGGGTCTCGTAGGTCTCCTGGTCCATGAAGTGGGAGCCGTCGCCATCGCTGTAGAGGTAGCTGGCGGGGGTGAGGACAAGGTCGGGCTCCTTGAACTTGTCCCCGGCCTTGAACGTCTTGTCAAAGACCGCCCGGGTGAGCAGGTTCCGCATCTTGATGCGCACCAGGGTCTGGCCGCCGCGGGCCGTGGGGGTGGAGATCTCCACATCCAGGCAGTGGTAGGGGGTCTCTTCGAGTTCGAAGAACATCTTCCGTTTGATCTCGATGGCTTCGAGCAGGGCGGCCATGGGCACTCCAGAATGTCGAATCCTCCATTCTATCTCGACTTGGGGAAGGGGTCTCCTGGTTAGAATTTCCTTTCCATGGCAGACCCGAAAACCATCGGCAGGTATCAGATCCTGCGGCCCATCGGACAGGGCGGCATGGGAACTGTCTACCTGGCGGAGGATCCCCTGCTCAAGCGGCGGGTGGCCATCAAGGTGATCCGCGTGGCTGGCAGTGCCCGGCACCAGGCCATGCTGCGCTTCCGCCGGGAAGCCGAGATCAGCGCCCAGCTGAACCACCCGAACCTGGTGACCATCTTCGATGTGGGCGTGGAAGAGGACCTGGGGCCCTTCCTGGCCATGGAATACGTGGAGGGCAAGAGCCTCGCCAAGCACATCCGGGAGAAGGACCTCGATCTCGAAGCCTCCGCGAAGGTGCTGATCCAGGCCATGCGCGCCCTGCGGGCCGCCCACCGGCGGGCCATCGTCCACCGGGACGTGAAACCCGACAACATCCTTCTCAGCGAGGAGGGCAGGGCCAAGCTCATGGACTTCGGCATCGCCCGCAGCATGGGCCACATGAGCCTGAATCCCGAGCATCCCCTGGATGGTTCGCTGCTGGAGGAGGGTGCCCAGGACGGCTATGCCCAGACCCTCGCCCTGAGGCTGACCGTCACCGGGGACTTTCTGGGTTCACCGGCCTATGCCCCGCCCGAGGTGCTGAAAGGCGGTGAGGGGACGCCCTCCTCAGATCGCTACAGCTTCGCAGCGACGGCCTTCGAACTGCTCACGGGCCAGCTGCCCCACCCGGGGGGAGGGCTCACGGAGATCATCATCCACATCCTGCAGGAGCCCATCGCCATCCCGGCGGACTTGCCCCCTCGCCTGGGCGCCGTGTTCCAGCGGGCCCTGTCCGTGGATCCGGATGACCGCTACACCACCTTGCCGGAGTTCATGGAGGAGCTCATCGACGCCCTGCCCGGTCCGGCCAGCATGCGGGCCCGGCTCTTCGCGGCCCTGGGCCAGGATGACGACGGCAGCAGCGTGTCCACGGCGCGGTTCCGCCTCCCGGCCGAGTTGACCCAGGGCCATGGGGAGGACAGCGGGCCCCAGGCCGCGGAGGTCCGGCTGCGCCAGAGCCAGCCGGTAAAGATCACCCTGGCCGAGGACCCGGTGGAGACCTTCCTGGCTGCGCAGAAGGCCTCGACGGAACCTGGACCCGAGGAGACCGACTGGGTGACCATCCTCAAGTGGGTGGTCTTCATCTTCGTGCTGCTCCAGCTGTTCTGGTGGCTGGCGCCGACCCTTTCGCGGGTCCACTTCGCGGCCCCGTGACTCCCGTCTAGGCGAAGGCACGCATGAGCAGGAACAGGCCCCCGTTCCAGCAGGCGTGGACCAGGATGGGGGTCCGCAGGCTGCCTGTGTGCCGCATGGCCAGACCCATCACCAGCCCCAGGGTGCCGAGGACGGGCAGTCCCGCAGGCTGCAGGTGAATGACCGCGAAGAGCAGCGCAGAAAGGGCCAGGGCCACGGCCAGCCGCTGTCTTCGGGCCAGCACGGGCAGCAGGAAGCCCCGGAACAGCAGTTCCTCAAAGAAGGGCGCCAGCCCCGCCACGGTCAGGAGCAGTGCCAGGGTCGGGCCCCAACCCGACAGGCTGCGCAGCAGCTCCTGCAGGTCCCGCTGGGGACTCTGCTCGGGCCTGAAGACCAGATTCGTGAGCACGGCCACGGCGATGACCAGGAAGACCGCCAGGGCGAGGAAGGCGCCGCCCCAGGCGAGGTCGCGGCCAGCCCGGCCTGGCGCCACCCGCTGCCACAGGTCGGCGAAACTCAGGCCCTCTGCCCGGCAGAGGAGCTGGATTCCGAAGCCGGCGTGGAGCAGGTAGCCCAGAGGCAGGGCCAGCCACCGCAGCCCTGGCCACGGGTGGAGCAGGAGCGCCGCCACGTTCCCGGAGATGAAGAAGGCCAGAAACCAGCCGAGCAGGACCAAGGCACAGGCGCGTCCTGAGAGAGACCAGGCGGGGAGCGTGGGGGCGGGACCCTTGTCCCTGGCCACCAGCAGGTAGATGCCCACCGTGAGCCCAACGGCCGCGAAGGTGAGGACCGCCAACCCGAGGAGGCCCAGTCCGGCCAGACGGGCCATCAGGGCCGTTCGGGCCCGGGCACGGAGGGCCTCGCCCCCGCCTTCGCGGTCCAACATGCGGGCCTCGAAGAGGTCGGCGGCATACCCACCCCCCAGCCGGCGATGAAGGTCGAGGCGCTCCGTGGGGGCGGGCATGGGACCCCCGGCATAGGCCGCGAGGTAGGCCCGCTGGAAGCGCTCCCTGGCCGGCCCCAGCCGCGCGAGGTTCGTGTCATCCAGAATTGGCGCGGGAGGGTTCGCCTCGGTCAGCTCGGTTCTGAGCACCAGCAGAAAGGCCCGGTCCCAGGGCTCTTTCAGCTGGATCTCGGCCTTCGTCCATTCCTTTGCCGCCACGGAGCGCCCCGTGAAGGCCTTGGGCCCGGCCAGCGCCACTTCCAGCAGGCGGGCTTGAAGTCCGGCCCGCTCCGCGGGGCGCCGCGAGCCCTGTTGCCGGGCACGGAGGGTGAAGCCGGCCGCCACCAGCGCAAGTAGAGCCAGCAGCGCGATGAGGGGATCGGCCCAGCTGCGGTCGGGCTGCCAGGAGGATCGGGATTCAGAGGCCATACCTCCAGGCTACGCGAAGGGCTGGCGGCCGGTGCGCCGGAAGCGCCAGGCGGCCCAGCGAAGGTAGACCCGGTTCAGCAGCTTCGGGAACCCGGGGATGGCCAGGATGGGAGCCACCCACTGCCAGCCCGGCAGTCGGCGGGCGATGGGCCGCAACAAGTCTGCGCCCGCCCGGACCTCCCGGGTGCCCAGGTCCAGGCCGTGGATCTCCTTCTCGACCGGGCGGCCGCCCAGCTCCGGCGCCAGGATCAGCAGCTCCGGGTCGCGCACCGAAAGAATGAGAAGCAGCCCCTGCCGGTCCCGCCGGGCCAGCCACAGGGCCATGCGGCAGCAGAGGGTGCAGGCGGGATCATAGGCAAGGAGGAGGGGGGCGGCCATCGGCCGCATGATGTCATGGGTTGGCGGTAAGGTTGAAGCTCCGGAGGACCCATGGCCTTTTCCCATCCCATCGAGGTGCGGTTCAGCGATCTGGACGCCATGGGCCACGTGAACAATGCCGTGGTGGTCAGCTACATGGAGCAGGCCCGCTTTCAGTGGTGGCGCAGCTTCCTGGGCGGAAGGAAGTTCCAGGAGGAGGGCTTCCTCATCGCCCGCGCCGAGGTGGACTACCGGATGCCGATCCTCCTGGGCGACGACGTGCGGGTGGAGCTGCACTGCAGCAAGGTGGGCAACAGCTCCTTCGAGCTGACCTACCGCATCACCAAGGGCCTGGGCGGAGGACTCTTCGCTGAAGGCAAGACCGTTCAGGTGATGCTCGACTTCACCACCAACCGGCCCCGCCCCCTCGCGGGTTCCACGCGGGAGTGGCTGGAGGCCCAGGGCTGATGCCCATGTTTCTGGGTACGGCTGTCTGGAACGAGGGGCCTGCCGAGCGCCGGGCCCTGGTGGCCCGCCTCGCCTCGGGCCGCCTGGCGGACCTGAACCGAATCGAGGCGGTGCGCCTGCGCAAGCTGGGCGAGGGGGAACCCGAGCGCCTTGCCGAGGGGCTGATGCCCGTCAGCCTTCGCCGGGTGCTGGAAGGGGGCCCCAGGGCCCTGGCCCGGGCGCGTCAGACCTGGGCCTACGCGGAAAAGTGGGATCGGCGGGGCACGCTGCCGGCCACCTTGGCGCTGCCTCCGGAAGCCGTGGAGCTGCTTCCATGCCTGCCCCGGCCGACGGCTTTGCGGCGCCTGGACGGACACTGGCTGGATCGCCTGGTCGTGCAGGGGCCCGGAGCAGAGCTGTCGGCCCCGCCCCAGCCCGGCCTGGCCGCCGTGGGACTGGCGGGGGGCGGCCTGGCCGGCTATTGCCTCGCGCTGGAGGAGGCGGGGGGCGCCGTGCTGGGCGCCTGGCTGGCGGATGAGTGGCCCACGGGCCACCTGGAGCTGAGGGTGGGCGCCGCCCGCCGCAGCGCACCCCTGAAGGCCTGGGAGGGGCTGGAGCTCCCCCTGCTGAGGGCAGGCGAGGTCATGCTGCTCCCGCCGCCGAGGCTGAAACCCTTTTCCCAGTTGATGGAAGGGGCGGAGGTGCAGCTCAGTGCGGGGTTTGATCAGCTGGTCCTGCGGCTCGGGCCCGGGGGCGTTCATCCCACGGTGCAGTAACGCCCAGGGGTGCGTCGGTATCAGCTCCGCATCATCTCGGCGATGAGGAAGGCCATCTCCAGGCTCTGGGTGCCGTTCAGGCGGGGATCGCAGCCGGTTTCGTAGGCCTTGGCGAGGTCGGCTTCGGACAGGCCCTCGGTGCCGCCGGTGCATTCGGTGACGGCCTCGCCGGTGAGCTCGATGTGCACGCCGCCCAGGTGGGAGCCATGGGCCCGGTGGAGCTCGAAGGCCTGGCGCAGCTCGGACAGGATGGCGCTGAACTCGCGGGTCTTGAGCCCCGTGGCGCTTTCGGTGCCGTTGCCGTGCATGGGGTCGCAGCTCCAGAGCACAGGATGGTCCGTGGCCTGCACGGCCTTCAGCAGGGGCGGCAGGGCGGCCTGGATTCGGGCGGCGCCGAAGCGGGAAATGAGGGTGATGCGACCGGGTTCCCGCTCCGGATCCAGGCAGGCCAACAGCTCCACCAGGTGATCCGGCGTGGCGCTGGGGCCGACCTTCACGCTGATGGGGTTGCGGATGCCACGGAGGTACTCGAGGTGGGCGCCGTCCAGCTGGCGGGTGCGTTCACCCACCCAGAGGGTGTGCGCCCCCAGGTTGTAGTAGCTGCCGTCGTCGTGGATCCACCGGGTGAGGGCTTCCTCGTAGGGCAGCAGCAGGGCCTCGTGGCTGGTGAAGAAGTCGATGCGCTCCAGCACATCCCGCTGGACGCCCCCCAGGGCCTCAAGAAAGTCCAGCGATTCACGCACCTGGTCCAGGGTGCGGCGGTAGGCGGGCACCTCCCCGGTGCCTCCTGGCAGCTCCCAGCGTTCGGGGTGGTGCAGGTCTGCGAAGCCCCCGGCCGTGAGGGCCCGCAGGTGGTTCAGGGTGGCGGCGGCATGGAAGTAGGCTTCCATCATGCGTCCGGGATCCGGACGGCGGGCGGCGGCCTCCGCCTCCAGGCCATTGACGAGGTCGCCTCGGTAGCTGGGCAGCTCGCGACCCCGGACCAGCTCGGTGGGTTTGCTGCGGGGTTTGGCGAACTGGCCGGCGATGCGGCCCACCCGCACGACGGGTTTGCGCCCGCCGTGGGTGAGGGCCACGGACATCTGGAGCAGGACGCGCAGCTTGCCTTCGATGGACTCCGGCGTGCAGTCCTTGAACTGCTCGGCGCAATCGCCCCCCTGGAGGAGGAAGCGGCGGCCGGCGGCTGCTTCCGCCAGGAGGCCACGGAGCCGGTCCACCTCCTCGGGCACGACCAGGGGAGGCATCCGGCGCAGGCGGGCCAGAATTCCCTCCAGCTCGGAGGGATTGTCATAGACCGGCTGCTGTTGGGCCGGGAAGCGCTGCCAGCTGTGGGGGTTCCAGGGCGTCATGCCCCATTCTGGCCCGGAACACGCATTGGAGCGAGCCGAGTGGAAGCAGATCGTGGCTCCGCCAGGATCTGCGCGGGGGTTCCGGGGGTGTGCGCGAAGCGCGGGACCCCCGGAATTGTCATTGGCCCTCGGCCTCCACCTGGGTGATCCAGCGGTAGCCCTCTCCACCCACGGTGGTGATCCAGGGCGAGCCCAGCTCCTCGCCCAGCTTGCGCCGCAGGTTGGCGATATGGACATCCACGGTCCGGGCGCTGGGCCGGGCATCCTGCTCCCAGGCGAGCTGCAGCAGCTCCTTCCGGCTGTGGGTGCGGCCCGGGTGAGTGATGAGGATCTCCAGCAGGCGGAACTCCCGCGGCGTCAGCTCCAGCAGGCGGCCGTCACGCCGCGCCTCCAGTCGCGGCAGGTCGAACCGGAACGGGCCGGAGCGCAGCAGGGGGGGGCGGTCCACGGGGCGCGTGCGCCGCAGGATGGCCTTCACCCGGGCCATCAGTTCAAGCACCGAGAAGGGCTTCACCAGGTAGTCGTCGGCGCCGAGGCTCAGGCCCTGCACGCGATCCGTCTCCTCGCCACGGGCCGTCAGCATCAAGACGGGAACCTCATCCTTGCGCTCCCGGAGGGTCCTGAGGACTTCAAAGCCATCCATCTGGGGCAGCATCAGGTCCAGAACGATGAGATCGGCCCGATGGGCGGCGTGGGCTGCCAGGGCGGGCACACCGTCCCCGGCCGCCTCCACGGAATAGCCTTCGAAGCTCAGGTTGTTGACGAGGAGCTGGCAGAGGGACGGCTCATCCTCCACCACGAGGATGTGGGTCACGGAATCTCGCTCAAGGATCGGTGGGTTCACCATGGCGACCTTCACTGGGAATGACAAGATGAAATTTCGAATTATTTCCTAAGCCTATTATTTCAATCGCGGGAATATCCAGGTCGAACGGCAAATCTCGCCGTTCACCCCGCGGCGGGGACTTCGAGCAGGGCGATGAAGCCTTCCCCAGGGGCCGATGAGAAAGTGAGCCCCCAGCCTTCCTGTTCGGCCACCTGGATGAGCAGGCTCAGGCCGAGACCCTGCCCCTCCCGCTGGAAACCCTCCTTGCCCTGTTCGCGAAGCCGCTGAAAGGGCTTCCCTAGGGCTTTGAGCTGGTGGGGTTCGAGTCCCTCGCCCTCGTCGCTCACCTGGATGCAGAAGCGCCGGCGGTTCCGCCAAGTCTGGAGGGTGACGCGGCCCCGGCCGTGGCCGAGGGCGTTTTCCAGGAGGGTGAGCAAGGCCGCCCTCAGGGAGGGCAGGGGAGCATGGCCGGCCTCCTCGGCCAGGCGCAGATCCAGCTGCCGGCTTTCCAACTCGAAGGCCGGCCTGAGGTCATCGGCGACTTCCGTGAACCAGGCCCGGGTCGCCTGATTGCGGGGACTGGAGGGGCCCCCGCCCCGGATCACGCGCAGGCCGCTCTCGATGATGGTGGTGAGGTGGTCCACCTCCTCGCCGATCTTCAGGAGCTCTTCGTCCGCACGATCCGCGCTGAGCCGACCCAGCCGGAGGGAATCGCAGCGGAACTTGAGGATGGCCAGGGGCGTCTTGAGGCTGTGGGTCATGGAGGCGAGGCGGTCAGCATCGAGGACCGCCTTGCGCCGGCTGCGGTGCCGGAGCCAGAGCCCCAAGAGGATGGCCGTGCCGACCAGGGCGGATACCCCCGAGGCGAGCCAGTAGCGCCGTCGCAGGAATTTCCGGAAGGCTGCCTGCTGCTGGTCAAAGCCCACCCCAGCGAGCATCCATCCGTCCCCGAAGGCATTGGTCTTGGTGGCGCTGCCCAGCGGCAGGGTCGACAGCCGCTCCGCATCCACCTGGAGGTTGGGCTCGGCCCCCCAGGGCTCCAGCTTCAGGTCCCAGCGTTCCAGGTCGGCCTCCTGCGCGAGCCCCATCCGGAGGGCCCGGTTGGGGGCCAGGGCCTTGCCCAGTTCAAGCTCGACCTCCGGTGATCCCGGCCGCCATCGCTTGATGACCAGCCAGCGGTCTGAGAGGAGGACCACGGAGGCGACCTTTCCGAAATCGGGATCCTGCCCCCGGGGTGGATTCCACTCAAAGCGCTGGGCCATCTCCGCATGGGAAAACCAGCCCAGATACCGCTGGGCCAGGATGGCGTTCCGGGGTTCGACCAGCCGATCGCCCTGGCGGATCCAGAGGCGGCGGCCATCAAAGCGGTCCAGCAAGGCCACGGTGAGCGGCTGGTCGACCAGGAATTTCCGGACGTCGGCCTCGTCGCCGGTCCGGACGGATTGGAGGATGGGGAGGGTCTTCCAGTGCCGCTCCACAGCCTCGAAGTCCACCCAGTGGGCTTCCATGAAGCTGTTCCGCCCCTTGTCCAGCTGATCCAGCCGGTAGAGCCGGGGGGCCATGATGAGCATCGCGGCGGTGGCAAGGCCCGCGAGGACCAGCAGCACGATGCCGCTGCGCTGCTGGAGCTGCTGCCAGCGCGAAGGGCCCATGCCGGGATGCAGGACGCGGTAGCGGGAGGTTCGATGGCGATACATGAAGGCCCAGGGCGAAAGTGACCTTCAGGTTACCGCCTGGGGCGCAGGCGTCGACAGACGATCAGCCCAGGGCCAGCATCCGTTCCAGGGGCTGGAGGGCCCGGCGCCGCAGAGGTTCGTCCAGGAGGATCGCCGGTTTCAGGTCCCGCAGGCAGAGGTAGAGCTTCTCCAGGCTGTTGAGCTTCATGTAGGGGCAGAGGCTGCAGTTGCAGCCGCTGTCGGCGGGCGCGGGGATCAACTCGGCCTCGGGGCGCCGCTGGCGCATCTGGTGGAGGATCCCGGCCTCGGTGGCCACGATGAAGGCCTTGGCGCTGTCCTTGGCCACGAAGTTGAGCAGGGCGGCCGTGGAGCCCACGAAATCCGCCAGCTGGCTCACGGTGGCGTCGCATTCGGGATGGGCGATGAGCTTGGCCGCGGGGTGCTGGGCCTTGAGTGCGGCCAGGCGCTTGGCCGTGAACTGCTCGTGCACGATGCAAAAACCCGGAAAGAGCACCATGTCCCGGCCGGTCTGCTTCATGACCCACTTGCCCAGGTGGCGGTCCGGGGCGAAGACGAGCTTGCGATCCTTCGGCAGGCTCTCCACCACCCGCACGGCGTTGCTGCTGGTGCAGATGATGGTGCTGAGGGCCTTCACGCCCGCGGAGCAGTTGATGTAGCTCACCACGTCGTGATCGGGATAATGCTTCAGCCACTCCTCGAAGTGGTCAGCAGGGCAGCGGTCTGCCAGGCTGCAGCCGGCATCCATGTCGGGAATCACCACGGTCTTGGTCGGGTTGAGGATCTTGGCGGTCTCGGCCATGAAATGAACGCCGCAGAAGGCGATGACGTCGGCATCGGCCTTGGCGGCCTGCTGGCTCAACTGGAGGCTGTCGCCCACGAAGTCGGCCAGGTCCTGGATCTCGGGCTCCTGGTAGTAGTGGGCCAGGAGCACGGCCTTGCGCTCGGATTTGAGGCGCCGGATCTCGGCCACCAGGTCGACGCCGGCGGGGATGCTCTCGAGGTCGGGGACGTAGGGGGCGGTCAGATCCATGTCCTGATTCTATCCCTTGTCGAGAAACCGACGGATTCGGAGTCCAGGATCCGGATGATCAAAAGCTTCGGCGAAGGCCGCGCGTTCCCAGGCCAGGGCGGCGGGGCGTGGCAGTCCCGCCTGGTGGCCCTGGAGGTTCCCGAGCAAAAAAAGAGCCCGTTCGCAGGCAGCAAAACCTGTTGTCACAAGCGGGCTTCGGCTATCCTGGGGGTGGATCGCAGGGTCCAGGTGGATATGGGAATCCGATGGCTGCCCCGGTTGGGCGGACATCGGACCCGGTCTATTTGGATTCATGCCTAATCACCATTCCAGGGGGGGGACACATGGCCAAGGCTCAGGCGCCAGACACTTCCAGCATCTCACGGCTGGATCAGACCAAGATCAGCCAGTACTTCGGCTGCAATACGTTCAGCGAGCGCACCATGCGCGAGCGGCTGCAGAAGGATGTGTACAAAGCCTACCGCCAGGCGCTGAAGCGCGGCGAGGCCCTGTCGCCTGAGGTGGCGAAGAGCGTGGCGCTGGCCATGAAGGAGTGGGCCCTGGAGCAGGGGTGTACCCACTTCACGCACTGGTTCCTGCCCATGACCGGCGCCACCGCCGAGAAGCACGACGCCTTCATCACCTGGGACGAACCCGGCGTGGTGATCGAGCGCTTCAGCGGCAGCCAGCTCATCCAGGGTGAGCCCGACGCCAGCTCCTTCCCCAGCGGCGGCCTGCGCGCCACCTTCGAGGCCCGCGGCTACACCGCCTGGGATCCCGCCAGCCCGGCCTTCATCATGGAAGGGCCCCTGGGCAAGACGCTCTGCATCCCGACGGCCTTCGTGGGATATCACGGCGAGGCGCTGGACCACAAAGTGCCGCTGCTGCGCTCCATGGACGTGGTGTCCGTGGCTGCCCGAAACGCCCTCAAGCACTTCGGCGTGAACGCGGAATCCGTGGTGGCCCAGTGCGGCCCCGAGCAGGAATACTTCGCGGTGGACATGGAGCTGGCCCAGCAGCGCCCCGACCTGATGTTCGCCAACCGCACCCTCCAGGGCGCCCGGCCCCCGAAGGGGCAGGAACTGGAAGACCACTACTTCGGCAGCATCAAGGAGCGCGTCCTGGGCTTCATGCAGGAGGTGGAACTGGAGTGCTTCAAGCTGGGCATCCCCGCCAAGACCCGGCACAACGAGGTGGCGCCCAACCAGTTCGAGATCGCGCCCATCTATGAGGCCGCGAACCTGGCCAGCGACCACAACCAGCTGCTCATGGAGATCCTCAAGTCGGTGGGCGAGCGGCACGGCCTGGCGATCCTCTTGCACGAGAAGCCCTTTGCCGGTGTCAACGGCAGCGGCAAGCATGTGAACTGGAGCATCGCCACAGACGAAGGGCAGAACCTGCTGGAGCCCGGCCACACGCCCGAGGAGAACCTGCAGTTCCTCTACTTCCTCAGCGCCACGCTGAAGGCCATCCACACCCATGGCGGCCTGCTGCGGGCCTCCATCGCCTTCGCGGGCAATGACCACCGGCTCGGCGCCAACGAGGCGCCCCCGGCCATCATGTCCGCCTTCCTCGGGGCCCAGCTGAACCACATCCTGGACGCCATCGAGAAGGGCGCAGCCACGGATGCCTCCAGCCAGAAGATCATCGACCTGGGCATCGGCAACCTGCCCCGCATCGAGAAGGACGCCACAGACCGCAACCGCACCAGCCCCTTCGCCTTCACGGGCAACAAGTTCGAGTTCCGCGCTGTGGGATCCAGCCAGCCCATCGCCCTGCCCCTGACGGTGATCAACGCCGCCGTGGCCGAGGCCCTGGACGCCCTGACTGCCAAACTGGAAGCGGAGCTCAAGGCCGGCAAGGAGCACAAGGCTGCCGTCCTTTCCGTGGTGCGCCAGACCATCATCGAGACCAAGGCCATCCGCTTCGAGGGCAACGGCTACTCCGAAGAATGGAAGGCCGAGGCCGAGCGCCGCGGGCTGCCCCATGCCAAGGACACCGTGGCCGCCCTCCACATCTGGGAAGAGCCTGCGGTCAAGGCCGTGCTCGCCAAGCCCGGCATCCTGTCCGAGGGTGAGCAGGAATCCCGCCTCCACATCCGCCACGAGGAGTATCAGAAGGTCATCGCCATCGAGACCCAGGTCCTGCGCCAGATGGCCGAGACCCAGATCCTGCCCTCCGTCACCGCCGACCTGGGCGCCCGGGCCGACAGCCTCGCCAAGCTGGCCGCCGCGGGCATCGCCGTGCCCGAGGCCCTGAAGGCCGCGCTGCAGGCCCAGGCCACGCTCGCAGGCGAGGCCCAGGCCCGCCTGGCCGCCATGAAGGCCGCCCTGGCCAAGGCTGAGGCGCTTGAGGATCTGCACGCCCGCACCGAAGCCTTCGGCACCGACGTCAACCAGTCCAAGCACGCCCTCCGGGAAGTGCTCGACGCCCTTGAGGATGCCTGCGACGCCGACCTGTGGCCCCTGCCGAAGTACTGGCAGCTGCTCTCCCCCCTGCTCTAGGTCCAGCGAGTCCCTTGCAGAACGGGCCGCGGAAGCGGCCCGTTTCCGTTTATTCGAGGGTGACACCGCGGCCGGTGCGGATGCGCTGCTCGATGCGCGATGTGCTGTGTCCCGGGAGGAACGGGATGAGCACCAGGCGGCCCCCACGGTGCTCCACCAGATCCCGACCCACCACCGTCTCCGGCGTATAGTCGCCGCCTTTCACCAGGACGTCGGGCTGGAGGGCGCGGATGAGCTCGAAGGGTGTGTCCTCGTCGAAGCGGATCACCGCATCCACGCTGCGCAGGCCCAGGAGGACGGCTGCACGGGCGGACTCGTCCTGCAGGGGGCGGCCCGCGCCCTTGAGGCGGGCCACGGAGGCATCGCTGTTCAGGCCCACCACGAGGAAGTCGCCCAGGGCCCGGGCATCCGCCAGGTACTGAACGTGACCGGGGTGGACGAGGTCGAAGCAGCCGTTGGTGAAGCAGAGGGTCTTCGGCCGGGGCATAGCCTCAAGGAAGGCTTCGGGGGTCTGGAAGAAACGGGTCAGTGACGGCATCGAAGGACCTGGATAAAATCATCGGTTCGGGGACGATTCCCAGGAGAAGTCTGCCATGCCCCTCTACGAGTACCGTTGCGAAGCTTGTGGCCAGCCCGAAGAGAAGCTGGAGAGCCTGTCTGCGCCGACTTCGCATGAATGCCCTAGCTGCAAGGCCCCGGAGGGAATGAAGCGCCAGTTGTCCGTGGCCGCCTTTGCGCTGACGGGGGCCGGCTGGTACAAGGGCGCGGCCTCCGAGCCCGCCGCGACCCCACAGGCCGAGGCGCCCAAATCCGGTCACGGCTGTGCGGCCGGTGGCTGCGGTTGTCCCTTGGCCGGGTGATGTCCGCCTCAATTCACACTTGATGCGTTGACTTTCAGGGGCTTTCCGATAGCCTAGATGGTTCCGGCCCTGTGGGTCGGCGCAGGTTTTCATCCGTCCGACGTTCCCCGGCGTGTTTTGCTTCCGGCGAACCTCTCGGGCCCAGGCCCGGATCCACCGGCGCCTTCCTAGGAGGATGGTGTGCCTACCATCAATCAGCTGATCCGCTTTGGGCGGAAGACGTTCATCAACAAGACCAAGAGCCCCGCGCTCGACGCCTGCCCGCAGAAGCGCGGCGTGTGCACCCGCGTGTTCACCACCACCCCGAAGAAGCCGAACTCCGCGCTTCGCAAGGTGGCCCGTGTGCGCCTCACCAACGGCATCGAGTGCACGACCTACATCCCGGGCGTGGGCCACAACCTGCAGGAGCACAGCATCGTGCTCATCCGCGGCGGCCGCGTGAAGGACCTGCCGGGCGTGCGCTACCACGTGGTGCGCGGCACCCTGGACGCCACCGGCGTCGCGGGCCGCAACCAGTCCCGTTCCAAGTACGGCGCCAAGCGCCCCAAGGCTGGCGCCGCGCCGGCCAAGAAGAAGTAGGGAGGTAGACCATGGCTCGTCGCAATGCACCCGCCAAGCGTGAGATCCTCCCGGATCCCGTCTACAACAGCCTCACCGTCTCCAAGTTCGTGAACATCCTCATGGAGCGCGGCAAGAAGGCCACCGCCGAGCGCATCCTCTACGGAGCGCTCGAGATCGTCGCCAAGAAGTCCGGCGAAGAGGCGCTGGAGGCCTTCCAGAAGGCTCTCAACAACATCAAGCCCTCGGTGGAAGTGAAATCCCGTCGCGTGGGCGGCGCCACCTACCAGGTGCCCGTGGAGGTTCCCCAGAACCGCCGCCAGTCCCTGGCCATGCGCTGGCTGAAGACATACTCCGCCTCCCGCGGCGAGCGCACCATGCGCGACAAGCTGGCCGGCGAGATCCTGGATGCCATGAACTTCCGTGGCGCTTCGATCAAGAAAAAGGACGACGTCCACAAGATGGCCGAAGCCAACAAGGCCTTCGCGCACTTCCGCTGGTAGCAGCCCATCTGACCGGAAGGAGCCGCCTCCTGGGCGGCTCCTTCCGCGAAGGTCTTTGAAGAAGCAGTCCCGACTCCGATTCCGTATTGATCCTTTCAGGAGGCCGCTGTGGCCCGTCAGACCCCCCTCGAGCGCTACCGGAACATCGGCATCATGGCGCACATCGATGCCGGCAAGACCACCACGACGGAGCGCATCCTCTTCTACACCGGCAAGATCCACAAGATCGGCGAGGTGCATGAAGGCGCTGCGACGACCGACTGGATGGTGCAGGAGCAGGAGCGGGGCATCACCATCACCTCCGCCGCCATCACCGCCGCCTGGACCGCCCAGACGGGCCAGCTGAAGGGCGTGGAGCACCGCATCAACATCATCGACACCCCTGGCCACGTGGACTTCACGGCCGAGGTCGAGCGCTCCCTGCGCGTGCTGGACGGCGCCTGCGCCGTGTTCTGTGCGGTGGGCGGCGTGGAACCCCAGTCCGAGACCGTGTGGCGCCAGGCCGACAAGTACGGCGTGCCCCGCATGGCCTTCGTGAACAAGATGGACCGCCCCGGCGCGGACTTCTTCCGTGTGGTCGAAATGATGAAGACCCGCCTGAAGGCGCGTCCCATGCCCATCCAGATCCCCATCGGTGCCGAGGAGGATTTCAAGGGCGTGGTCGACCTCGTCATGATGAAGGGCCTGACCTTCGACGAAGGCGACAAGGGCTTCAAGGTCATCTACGGCGATATTCCCGCAGACCTGGTGGAGACCGCCAAGGAGTGGCGCGAGAAGATGATCGAGATGGTCGCCGAGACCAACGACGCGCTCATGGACAAGTACCTCGGCGGCGAAGAGCTGACCGAGGATGAGATCCGCACGGGCATCCGCACCGGCTGCATCAATCTCACCTTCACGCCGATGATGTGCGGCTCGGCCTTCAAGAACAAGGGCGTGCAGCCCATGCTCGACGCGGTCGTGAGCTACATGCCCTCCCCCCTCGATATCGCCGCCATCAAGGGCGTGGATGCCGAGGGTAACGAGACCGAGCGCAAGGCCGATGACAAGGAGCCCTTCGCGGCCCTCATCTTCAAGATCATGGCCGATCCCTTCGTGGGCTCGCTGGCCTTCCTGCGCGTCTACTCCGGCGTCCTCTCCGCGGGCTCCGGCGTCTACAACGCTGCCAAGGGCCGCCGTGAGCGCATCGGGCGCCTGCTGCAGATGCACGCCAACAAGCGCGAGGACATCGAGGAAGTGCGCACCGGCGACATCGCCGCCGCCGTGGGCCTCAAGGAAGTGCTTACCGGCCAGACCATCTGCGACGAGAACCACCCTGTGATCCTCGAGTCCATGGACTTCCCCGATCCCGTGATCCAGGTGGCCATCGAGCCCAAGACCAAGGCCGACCAGGAGAAGATGGGCGTGGCCCTGAGCCGTCTGGCCCAGGAAGACCCCACCTTCAAGGTCAAGACCGATCCGGAGACGAACCAGACCATCATCGCCGGCATGGGTGAGCTGCACCTCGAGATCATCGTCGACCGCATGATGCGCGAGTTCAAGGTGGAGGCCAACGTGGGCAAGCCCATGGTGGCCTACCGCGAGACCATCCGGAAGCGCGTGGACGCCGAAGGCAAGTTCGTCCGTCAGTCCGGCGGCCGCGGCCAGTACGGCCACGTCAAGATGTATGTCGAGCCGAACGAGGCCGGCAAGGGCTACGAGTTCATCAACGACATCAAGGGCGGTGTGATTCCCAAGGAATACATCAAGCCCATCGACCAGGGCATCCAGGAGGCCATGCAGTCGGGCGTTCTCGCGGGCTACCCCTGCGTCGACATCAAGATCACCATCTACGACGGCAGCTACCACGACGTGGACTCCAACGAAATGGCGTTCAAGATCGCAGGCTCCATGGGCTTCAAGGCTGGCTGTGAGAAGGCCTCCCCCGTGATCCTCGAGCCCATCATGGGTGTCGAGGTGGTGGTCCCCGAGGACTACATGGGCGATGTCATCGGCAACCTGAACAGCCGCCGCGGCCGCATCGAGAACATGGAAGACCGGGCCGGCGTCAAGGTTGTCACCGCCAAGGTGCCCCTCGCCGAGATGTTCGCCTACTCGACCACCCTGCGTGGCATGACCCAGGGCCGCGGCAACTACACCATGCAGTTCTCGCACTACGAGGAAGCCCCTCGCAATGTGGCGGAAGAAATTGTCGCCAAGGTCAAGGGCGCCAAGTAGCGTAGCGGGGGTTCCGCGCTGCGCGCACACCCCCGCTGCTCGGCCCGGCGAAGTCGGTCGTCGCAGCAAGCAATGCCAGTCATTTCTGCTTTACCTGCTTTTCTAGCCCCTCTGGGGTGAGGTCGTCACTCGAACCGCAAGGTTGCCGGGCCTCTTGATCCAACCGCTTCCGCCCACGGGTGGTCGTGCGTTCTTCTCAAAATAGCCGTTGTGTTTCCAGCGGCTTTTGTTATGCTGATCAGCCCTGTCCCTGTCGTTGGGACGGATTTACATGGGCGGTCAGCGCCCCACGTCTATGGACGTTCAGCGTCCCAATGGAGTGAGCATGAAAGACAACATCCGCATCCGTTTGCGTGCCTTCGACCACCGTCTGCTCGACCAGAGCACCCGCGAGATCGTGGACACCGCCAAGCGCACGGGCGCCTCGGTGGCTGGGCCCATCCCCCTCCCCACCCGGACGAACAAGTACACCGTGAACCGTTCCCCCCACGTGGACAAGAAGAGCCGGGACCAGTTCGAGATCCGCACGCACAAGCGGCTCCTCGACATCCTGAATCCGACTCAGAACACCGTGGACACCCTCATGCGCCTGGACCTGCCCGCTGGCGTCGACGTGGAGATCAAGGTCTTCAGCCGTCAGGGCAACAGGTAGAGGGGGGAGAGACCATGTCCAAAGGAATCATCGGCAAGAAGCTGGGGATGACCCAGATCTTCAATGAGCAGGGCCAGATCGTCCCCGTGACGGTCATCCAGGCCGGTCCCTGCGTCGTCGTCCAGCGCAAGACCTCCGCCAAGGATGGCTATGAGGCCGTCCAGATCGGCTTCGTGGATCCCACCGGCGGCAAGCGCGCCAGCAAGGCCGAGAAGGGCCACTGCGAGAAGCAGGGCGTGGCTCCCGTCCGCGTGCTCCGCGAGATCAAGGTCGACGCGGCGGACGCCTCCAAGCCCGGCGACAGTGTCCTGGCCAGCGCCTTCGAGGCGAAGTCCAAGGTCAACGTCACCGGCATCAGCAAGGGCAAGGGCTTCGCCGGCGTCATCAAGCGGCACCACTTCGCCGGCGGCCGTGCGACCCACGGCTCCATGTTCCACCGCGCGCCTGGCTCCATCGGCCAGTCCAGCTACCCCAGCCGCGTCTTCCCCGGCATGAAGATGGCCGGCCACATGGGCGATGCCCAGGTGACCGTGCGCAACCTGGAGATCGCCAAGGTGGACGTCGAGAACAACCTGCTGCTCATCAAGGGCGCCGTCCCCGGCCCCAAGGGTGGGTACATCGTCATCAAGCAGGAGGCCTAGGATGGCAGCGTTCCAGCACCCCGTCGTCAACCTCGAGAACAAGCCTGCGGGCACCGTTGATCTGCTGCCCGAAGTGTTCAAGCTCGAAGACCTGAACCAGCACCTGATCTGGGAGGCGGTCCGCCACTTCCTGGCCCGGCGTCGCGCCGGCACGGCCAAGACCAAGGACAAGTGGGAAGTCAGCGGCTCCGGCAAGAAGCTCTGGAAGCAGAAGGGCACCGGCCGCGCCCGCGTGGGCTCCATCCGCAGCCCGCTGTGGAAGGGCGGCGGCACCACCCACGGTCCGCACCCCCGTTCCTATGATTACGCGTTCCCCAAGAAGGCCCGTCGCGCGGCTCTGCGCAACGCCCTCTCCGCCAAGCTGGCCAGCGGCCAGATGCTGGTGGTCGAGAACTGGGACGTGACTTCGCACAAGACCAAGTCCCTCGTCCAGACCCTCGGCAAGCTCGGCGTCACCGGTTCGGCCCTCCTGGTCGGCACCGAGGCCAGCGAGAAGCTCGCGCTGGCCGCCGGCAACAATCCGAAGCTGCAGACCGTCGAGAGCCTGGGCGTGAATGTCTATGAGCTCCTCAAGTACGACCAGGTGATCTTCTCCAAGGAAGCCGTCCTGGCCCTCCAGGAGGTTGTGAAGCCATGACCAAGATCTTTGACGTGATCCGCAAGCCTCTTCTCACCGAGAAGGGCCAGATCCTGCGCGAGAAGAACATCCAGGTGTTCGAGGTGGCCACTTGGGCCACCAAGCACCAGATCAAGGAAGCTGTGGAGCTCCTGCTCCAGTCCAAGGTGAAGGCCATCCGCACCGTGCGGATCCCCAGCCGGACCAAGCGCCTGGGCCGCTTTGTCGGGACCTCCAATCCCCGCAAGAAGGCCTATGTTGAACTCGCCGAGGGCGCTCCCGCGTCCGAATAAGGCGAATTCAATTCACTCCGGCGGACGGAAAAGCTTTGCCCACTATCGCCCGCCCCTTTCAACCCTGAGGCAAGAGGACAACCATGAGCATCAAGCAGCTCAAGCCCACGACCCCCGGTCAGCGCGGCATGTCCAAGTTCGGCTTCGAGGAAATCACCACGGACACGCCTGAGCGTTCGTTGATTGCCAAGAGGAACCGCACTGGAGGCCGCTCCAACACCGGGCGGATCACCACCCGCCACATCGGCGGTGGCCACAAGCGCCAGTACCGCATCATCGACTTCAAGCGCAACAAGCTCGAAGTCCCCGCGAAGGTCGCGACCATCGAGTACGACCCCAACCGTACCGCCCGCATCGCCCTGCTGGTCTACGCCGACGGCGAGAAGCGCTACATCCTGGCCCCCGATGGCCTGGAAGTGGGCCGCACCGTGGTGGCCGGCAAGAACGCCGACATCCTGGTGGGCAACGCGCTACCCCTGCGGAACATTCCGGTCGGTAATACCGTCCACAACATCGAGATGAAGCCCGGCAAGGGCGGCCAGATCGCCCGCGCCGCTGGCACCTTCGCCCAGCTCGTGGCCAAGGAAGACGACTACGCCCAGCTCCGCATGCCCTCCGGCGAGATCCGCAAGATCCACCTGGACTGCTACGCGACCATCGGCACCGTCGGCAACCTGCAGCACGAGAACATCCAGATCGGCAAGGCCGGCCGCACCCGCTGGAAGGGCATCCGCCCGACCGTCCGCGGCGTGGTCATGAACCCCGTCGACCACCCGCATGGTGGCGGCGAAGGCCGCACCTCCGGTGGCCGTCACCCTGTGACGCCCTGGGGCCAGCCGACTCGCGGATACAAGACCCGTGGCAACCGTCGCACGGACAAGTTCATCGTCAAGCGGATCAACTAGGAGACACGACAATGGCACGATCCCTGAAAAAAGGCCCGTTCATTGACGCCCACCTCCAGAAGAAGGTGGAAGTCGCCTCGGCCGCCAACGACAAGCGCGTGATCAAGACCTGGTCCCGCCGGTCGACGGTCGTCCCGCAGATGATCGGACTGACCCTCGCCGTGCACAACGGCAACAAGTTCATTCCTGTGTATGTCACCGAGAACATGATCGGCCACAAGCTGGGCGAATTCGCCCTGACCCGCACCTTCAAGGGTCACGCTGGCAAGGCCGACACCAAGGCGAAGGGGAAGTAGCGATGGCTGATATCGTTTCCAGCGCCACCGTTCGCCACCTGCGCGGCTCGGCCCAGAAGGCCCGCCTCGTGGTGGACCTGATCCGCGGCAAGCACGTCGGCGAGGCCCAGTGGGTGCTCGCGCAGGCCAAGAAGTACGCCGCCGCTCCCATCCGCAAGCTGCTTGATTCCGCCGTGGCCAATGCCATCGACAAGAATCCCTCCGTCAATCCGGACCAGCTTCTGGTGCAGACCGCGTTCGTGGACGAAGGCTTCCGCATGAAGCGCGTCCGCCCTGCGCCCATGGGTCGTGCCTATCGGGTCCAGAAGCGCACCTGCCACATCACCATCCAGCTCGCATCCGCGGCCGGGGAGGAGTAGTCATGGGTCAGAAGGTCCACCCGTACGGGTTCCGTCTCATCTACCAGAAGAACTGGCACAGCAAGTGGTTCTCCAAGCGGGACTACGCCATGTTGCTTCATGAGGACATCAAGCTTCGCCGCGAACTGAAGAAGCAGCTGCACAGCCTCAATGCGATGATCTCGAAGATCGACATCGAGCGCGCCGCCGACAAGGTCACCGTCCGCATCTACACTGCCCGCCCCGGCATCGTCATCGGCCGCAAAGGCGCGGAGATCGACAAGCTGCGCGAAGACCTCCAGAAGCGCCTGAACCGCCCCGTGTCCGTCGACATCCAGGAGATCAAGAAGCCTGAGGTCGATGCCCAGCTCGTGGCCGAGGGCGTCGCCCAGCAGCTCGAGCGCCGCATCGCCTTCCGCCGCGCCATGCGCAAGGCGGAGGAGGCCGCGATCCGCTTCGGCGCCAAGGGCTTCAAGATCAAGGTCTCCGGCCGCCTGAACGGCGCCGAGATCGCCCGGACCGAGGACTACCTCTCCGGCCAGATGCCCCTGCAGACCATCCGCGCGGGCGTTGACTACGGTTTTGCCGAGGCCCACACGACCTACGGGATCATCGGCATTAAGGTCTGGGTGAACCTGGGTGACCTGGTCGCCGAGACCGTGAAGCGCTGAGGTGAATCCATGTTGATGCCCAAGAAGGTCAAGAACCGCAAAGTCCAGAAGGGCCGCACCCGCGGCATCGCCACCCGCGGCAACGATCTCGCCTTCGGCGATTTCGGCCTCAAGGCGATGGAGCACTGCTGGCTCACCAACCGTGAGATCGAAGCCGCCCGTATCGCCATGACCCGCCACATCAAGCGCGGCGGCAAGATCTGGATCCGCATTTTCCCCGATCGTCCCACCACCTCCAAGCCCGCGGAAACTCGCATGGGCTCCGGCAAGGGGGCTCCGGACGGCTGGGTGGCGGTGATCCGCCCCGGACGCATCCTCTTCGAGATGGAAGGCGTCACCGAGGAGATCGCGCGCGAGGCCCTGCGCCTGGCCCAGATGAAGCTGTCCGTGGCGTCCGAGTTCATCACCCGCACGCCGCCGGAGGAGTGAGAGCCATGACCAAGAAGAACCCCTTTTCCGATTTGACCGGCAAGAGCGTCGAGGAACTCGCGCAGCTGGAGGCCGAACTGGCCGCCAAGCGCTTCACCCTCCGCTTCCAGCACGCCGTGGGCCAGGTCGAGAACACCGCCGAGATCCGCAAGACTCGCCGTGAGCTCGCCCGTGTCAAAACCGCCCTGGCTACCAAGCTGGCCTAGGAGATCCCATGAGCCTCGAAAACAAGATGACCCGTAACGGCGTGGTGGTCTCCAACAAGGCCGACAAGACCGTGGTGGTGAAGGTGGAGCGCAAGTTCCAGCACCCGCTCTACCACCGCACCGTCAAGCAGACCGCCAAGTTCATGGCCCACGACGAGACCAACGCCTGCTCCATCGGCGACGTGGTCAAGATCGTGGAGACCCGCCCCCTTTCCAAGCGCAAGCGCTGGGCCGTCCTCGAGATCGTCCAGAAGGCCGGCGAGTAAGGAGCTCCAATGATCCAGATGGGAACCATGCTCACCGTCGCCGACAACTCCGGCGCCAAGAAGATCTGCTGCATCCTGCCCCTGGGCGGCGGTGTGGGCAAGATCGCCCAGCTTGGCGACGTGATCACCGCCTCCGTCAAGGAAGCGATCCCCGGCGGCACCGTCAAGAAGAAGGCTGTCGTCCAGGCCGTGATCGTCCGCCAGCGCAAGGCCTACCGCCGCAAGGATGGCTCGTACATCCGCTTCGACGAGAACGCCGCCGTCATCATCAAGAAGGATGGCGAGCCCGTCGGCACCCGCGTGTTCGGCCCCGTGGCCCGCGAACTGCGCGAGCGGAAGTACATGAAGATCGTCTCCCTCGCCCCTGAGGTGCTGTAATGGAAGCCACCACCACCAAAATGAAGCTCAAGAAGGGCGACCAGGTCGTCGTCATCGCCGGCAAGGAAAAGGGCAAGACGGGCACCGTCACCAAGGTCAGCCCGGCCTCCAACCGCGTCGTCGTGGCCGGCCTCAACATCATCAAGAAGGCCACCAAGCCCAACCCCCAGACCGGTGAGGGCGGCGGCATCGTCGAAAAGGAAGCGTCCATCCACGCCTCCAACGTGATGCTCCTCGACCCCAAGACCGGCAAGGGCACCCGCAAGCGCCCCCAGTAAATCGCTTTCCATCCTCCCGCTTTCGTGGGAGGATGGTCGTTCTGTCTCGTGCGCGGGACAGGCATCCACGGCGCATCCTGCGCCATGACAACCGAGGTTGGGGGGAAACGGGCCGGACCGCCGTCCCAAGCCCCCCCGCTCTCCCGAACCCCTGGGGCATAGCCGCCCCTCGGAAATGGAGGAATCCATGACTGCCACGCAAGGCCACGCGGAGCCCCGCGTCAAGGCTCGCTACCACCAGGAGGTGGTGTCGAAGCTCAAGGAGGAGTTCGCCTTCTCTTCCGCCATGCAGGTGCCCCGCCTGCAGAAGATCGTCATCAACATGGGCGTCGGCGACGCCATCCAGAACATCAAGGTGCTGGATGTGGCTGTTGACGAGCTCACCGCCATCGCCGGCCAGAAGGCCGTGGTCCGCAAGGCCAAGAAGAGCGTCGCCCAGTTCAAGCTGCGCGCCGGCATGCCCATCGCCTGCATGGTGACCCTGCGCGGGCCCCGCATGTGGGAGTTCTTCGACCGCCTGGTGACCCTGTCCCTGCCCCGCGTCCGCGATTTCCGCGGCGTGCCCACCAAGTCCTTCGATGGCCGCGGCAACTACACCCTGGGCCTCAAGGACCAGCTGATCTTCCAGGAGATCGACTACTCCAAGGTGGACAAGATGAAGGGCATGAACATCACGTTCGTGACCACCGCCGCCAACGACGCCGAAGCGAGGGCCCTGCTGGCCCACCTCGGTATGCCCTTCCGCAAATAGCCAAGGAGATCATACCGATGGCCAAGATTTCCAAGATCGTCAAGGATTCGCGCAAGCCGAAGTTCTCGACCCAGCACCGCAATCGTTGCAAGTGCTGCGGCCGGCCCCGGGGCTACATGCGCAAGTTTGAACTTTGCCGTCTGTGCTTCCGCAAGTTCGCCCTCAATGGCGAGCTGCCGGGCGTCCAGAAGAGCAGCTGGTAGGAGAGGGGACCCATGAATACCGATCCCATCGCTGATTACCTCACCCGCATCCGGAACGGCATCATGGCCGGTCACGATGCCGTGGTGGTGCCCGCCTCCAAGATCAAGGCCGGCCTTTGCGGCATCCTGAAGCAGGAGGGCTACATCCACTCCTTCAAGCAGGTCGAGCATGAGGGCCGCGAGTACCTCATCGTCAACCTGAAATATGTGAAGGATAAGGAGAACGTGATCCACGGCCTGCGCCGCGTGTCCCGTCCCGGCCTGCGCATCTACACGGGTGCCCAGGACATCACGGACGTCCACGGCGGCCTCGGCATCGCCATCCTGTCCACCCCGAAGGGTCTCCTGACGGGCAAGGACGCCAAGAAGCAGAACGTCGGCGGCGAAGTCCTCGCCCACGTCTGGTAACCCATCCTGAAATGGGCGGAGCCTCCGCCCTCATCTAAGGAATCACCCATGTCTCGAATCGGAAAGAAGCCCGTGACGCTGCCCAAGGGCGTGAAGGTCACAGTCGCCGGGTCCGAGGCCGTTGTCGAGGGCGCCAAGGGCAAGCTCAGCTGCCCGATCCCCGCCGGGATCACGCTCGACATCCAGGCCGACTCCGTTGTTCTCTCCCGCGTCAATGACGAACCCCAGAACCGGGCCTACCACGGCCTGACCCGGGCCCTGCTCGGCAACGCCGTCACCGGCGTGACCGAGGGCTGGAAGAAGGAACTGGACATCGTCGGCGTCGGCTACAAGGCCGCCATGGAGGGCGCCAAGCTCAAGCTCGAGCTCGGCTACAGCCACCCCATCAACTACGAGGCCCCCGAGGGCATCCAGATGGCCGTGGAAAAGACCACCCACATCGTCGTGACCGGCATCGACCGCCAGCTGGTCGGCCAGGTCGCTGCCGACATCCGGAAGTTCCGCAAGCCCGAGCCTTACAAGGGCAAGGGCGTCAAGTACACCGGCGAAGTCATCCGCCGCAAGGCCGGCAAGACCGGGAAGTAAGGGGAACCCATGGCGAACGACATCCAAATTCGACGCGACAAGGTCAAGGCCCGCATCCGCGGCCGCGTGAGCGGCACGCCCGAGCGGCCCCGCCTCACCATCTACAAGAGCCTGAAGCGCATCTACGTGCAGGCGGTGGACGACACCAAGGGCATCACCCTTGCGACTGCCAGCAGCCTGGAGAAGGATCTCCGCGCTTCGCTGAAGAACGGCGCGAACATCGAGGCCGCCAAGGCCGTCGGCGCCAGCATCGCCGCTCGCCTGAAGGAGAAGGGCATCACTTCGGTGGTGTTCGACCGGAACGGCTACGTCTACCACGGCCGCGTCAAGGCGCTGGCCGACAGCGCCCGCGAAGCCGGGCTTCAGTTCTAGGGGATGACCATGGCGATCGCAGAAGTCAAAGACAACAAAGAATCCCGCAACCCCGAAGCCGGGGAATTCAAGGACCAGGTCATCTACGTGGGCCGCGTCACCAAGGTCGTGAAGGGGGGCAAGAACTTCTCCTTCTCCGCACTGGTGGTGGTGGGCGACGGCAATGGCAAGGTCGGCTTCGGTCTCGGCAAGGCCCTCGAAGTTCCTTCGGCCATCAAGAAGGGCATTGAGAGCGCCAAGCGCAACATGATCCGCGTCCCCCTCACCCCGAACGGCAGCCTGCCGCACCCGGTGACGGGAATCTTCGGCTCCGGCAGCGTGCTGCTGAAGCCCGCCCCCGAGGGCACCGGCATCATCGCCGGCGCCGCGGTCCGCGCGATCATGGAAGCCGCCGGCATCCACAACGTGATGACGAAGAGCCTGGGCTCCTCCAACCCCCACAACGTGGTTCGCGCCACGTTCGAGGGGCTGCGGGAACTCATGGATCCCTACACGGTCCTGACCAATCGGGGCCTGGATCAGGCGGAGGTTTAACATGTCGCAGTTCATCGGCAAGCAGGTGGTGCTGACCCTCAAGCGCTCCATCATCTGCACCACTCCCAAGCACCGCGCCTTCATGCAGACCCTCTGCCTGAAGCGTCCCGGCGATACCCGCGAATGCGAATACACCCCCAACGTCCACGGGATGGTCAAGCTCGTTCCCCATCTCATCGACGTCAAGGTGAAGGGGTAGACCATGAAGCTCAACGAACTCCGCCCCGCTGAGGGCGCCACCAAGACCCGCAAGCGGCTCGGCCGCGGCAAGGGCTCCGGCCTCGGCAAGACCTCTGGTCGCGGCGAGAAGGGCCAGAAGTCCCGCTCCGGCTACCGCGGCAAGCGCGGTTTCGAGGGCGGCCAGATGCCCCTCGTCCGCCGTCTGCCCAAGCGCGGCTTCACCAACATCTTCGCTCCCGAGACCAAGGAGATCACCCTCAGCCTCATCTCCATCCACTTCAAGGATGGCGAGACGGTGACCCTCGACGCCCTGCGCGACAAGAAGCTCGTCAACTCCCGCGTCGAGAAGATCGTGGTGCTGGCCAGCGGCGAACTCACCGCCAAGGTGAACGTCGTCGCCGATCGCATCACCAAGGGCGCCCGGGAAGCCATCCTGGCCAAGGGCGGCACCATCCAGGAGCCCGCCGCTAAGTCGGCCGAGTAGCGGCCCATGAACCGCCTCAGGAACCTCTTCGCCATCCCGGAGCTGCGCAAGCGGCTCCTCTTCACCCTGCTCCTCCTGGCCATCTACCGGCTGGGCGTGCACGTCAGCGTGCCCGGGGTGAATGCCGAGAACCTGGCGGCAGCGCTTCGTCGCGGCGGCGGCGGACTCTTCGATGTCATCGACCTCTTCTCGGGCGGTGCCTTCAAGAAGTTCTCCGTCTTCGCCCTCGGCATCGCCCCCTACATCACGGCCAGCATCGTGCTGCAGCTGATGGGGGCCGTCGTCCCCTACCTGGAGAACCTCCAGAAGAAGGAGGGCGAGGCTGGCCGCGCGAAGATCAACCAGTGGACCCGCTACCTGACCGTCGGCCTTGCCTTCGTCCAGGGCCTGGGCATTGCCTCCCTGGCCCAGAGCCAGAACGCGCCGGGCCTTGAGGTCGTGACCAGTTCCATCTCCCCGACGGCCTTCCGGTTCCTGGCGGCCTTCACCCTGGCCGTGGGCACCATGTTCGTCATGTGGATCGGTGAGCAGATCACCGAGCGGGGCATCGGCAACGGCATCAGCCTGCTGATCTTCGCCGGCATCGTCGCGGGCCTGCCCCAGGCGCTGACCACCCTGACCGTGATGATCACCCAGTCCCTCAAGGGTGCTGCGAACGTCCCGCCCCCGGGCATCTTCATCCTGTTGATTTCGGCGATGATCGTGGTGCTCCTGGCGGTGGTGCTGGTGGAGAACGCCTACCGGCGGATCCCCATCCACTACGCCCGTCGGGCCGACTCGGCCGGCATGTCCAGCCAGCGCAGCTCGTATATGCCCTTGAAGGTGAACACCGCCGGCGTGATGCCCGTCATCTTCGCCAGCTCCGTGATCTTCTTCCCGGCCACCATCGCCCAGTTCACCCGCTGGGAATGGCTGGCCAAGGCGGCCGCCTACGTGAGCCCCCAGACGCACTTCTGGGTCTACACCCCCGTCTTCGTGGGCGTGGTGATCTTCTTCGCCTTCTTCTACACCAGCATCGTCTTCAATCCCGATGAAACCGCCGAGAACATGAAGCGGTCCGGGGGCTACATTCCGGGCATCCGCCCAGGGAAAGAAACCAGCATCTTCATGGACGGCATTCTGTCCAAGCTGACCTTCGTGGGCGCCATCTACCTCGCCCTGGTTTCTCTGGTGCCCCTGCTCATCACCAACAACATCCAGGGCCTGAACTTCTACTTCGGCGGCACCAGCCTGCTGATCGTGGTGGGCGTGGCCATGGACAGTGCCGCTCAGCTGGAGAGCCTGCTGGTCATGCGCCGCTACGACGGGTTCCTGGAGAAGGGCCGCATCCGCGGCCGCTCCACCCGCGGGGGGGCTGCATGACCCTGACGGCCCACATCCTTCTCGGGGCCCCGGGCTCCGGAAAGGGCACCCAGGCCAAGCGCCTGGTGGAAACTTTCTCTTTGACTCACCTGTCAACCGGTGACATTCTGAGAGATGCCGTTTCGAAAGGAACGGAGATCGGCCTGAGGGCGAAAGCCATCATGGCCGAGGGAAAACTGGTGGACGACGACACCGTCAACGGACTTGTCTTTGCGCGGCTGCTGGACGAGACCTCTGACGTGCTGTTTGACGGCTACCCACGCACCCTTCAGCAAGCTCAAGCCCTGGAAGACTTCCTCTCCTCCAAGGGCATGAAGGTCGGGCACGTGGTTCTGGTCGATGTCCCCCAGGAAGTGCTGGAAGCCCGCGTGGTGGGCCGGCGCGTCTGCAGCAGCAATGCCTGCGGCGCCATCTATCACCTCGAATCCAAGCCCCCCAAGCAAGCCGGTGTCTGCGATGTGTGCGGAAGTCCCCTGAAGCACCGCAGCGACGACACCTCCGAAGCCTTCCAGAGCCGGATGGGCGAGTTCAACTCGACTTTCCAGCCACTCCTGGGCTTCTACAAGCATCGGCCGAACTTCCGGAGCGTGGATGGCAATCGCCCACCGGAGCTGGTGTTTGAATCGCTGCGTCACGTCTTCGGAGAACACGCTTGAGCAAAGAAGAAGCCATTGAGCTGGAAGCCACAGTGGTCGAGGCCTTGCCCAACGCAGTCTTCCGGGTCGAACTGGAGAACAAACACCAGGTGCTGGCGCACATCAGCGGAAAGATGCGCAAGAACTTCATCCGCATCCTTCCCGGTGACCGGGTTCTCGTCGAGGTGACCCCTTACGATCTCACCCGTGGCCGCATCATCTACCGATTCAAGTAAACGAGAGGACACCATGAAAGTACGGCCCTCCATCAAGAAGCTGTGCGAGCACTGCAAAGTGGTCCGGCGCGAAGGCATCAACCGGGTCATCTGCAAGAAGAACCCCAAGCACAAGCAGCGTCAGGGTTAAGGAGAAACGATGGCACGCATCTCAGGCATTGATCTGCCCATCGGCAAGCGCATCGAGATCGCGCTCACCTACATTTTCGGCATCGGGCGCGCCAAGGCGCATAGCATCCTGACCCGCGCGAAGGTCGATTTCGGCACCAAGGTGCGGGATCTGACCGAAGACGAGGTCGGCCGCATCCGCCGCGTCATTACCGCCGAAGAGACGGTCGAGGGTGACCTCCGCAAGAACATTTCCCTCGATATCAAGCGGCTCATGGACATCGGCTGCTACCGCGGCCTGCGCCACCGGAAGGGCCTCCCCGTCCGCGGCCAGCGCACGCACACCAACGCCCGCACCCGCAAGGGCAAGCGACGCACCGTAGCCGGCAAGAAGAAGTAAGGCGAGGAGCACATGGCCAAGACTCAGACCCGGACCGCCGGTAAAAAGGTGGTCAAGAAGAAGGAAAAGAAGAACGTTCCCCATGGCGTGGCTCACGTCCAGGCGTCCTTCAACAACACGATCATCTCCATCTCTGATCCGATGGGGAACATGCTCTGCTGGGCTTCCAGCGGTAACCAGAACTTCCGCGGCACCCGCAAGGGCACACCCTTCGCAGCCCAGGTGGCCGCCGGCGTGTGCGCCGAAGCCGCCAAGGAACAGGGTGTCCGCTCGGTCGATGTCCGCGTCAAGGGCCCCGGGGCCGGTCGTGAGAGCGCCATCCGCGCCCTCAACGCCGCCGGCATCCAGGTGACCAGCATCCGCGACGTCACCCCCATCCCCCACAACGGCTGCCGGCCGCCCAAGCGGCGCCGGGTTTAAGAGAGGAGGAGAGACATGGCACGTTACACAGACGCCGTTTGCCGCCTCTGCCGCCGCGAGGGCATGAAGCTTTATCTCAAGGGCGAGCGCTGCTTCAAGGAGAAGTGCTCCTTCGAGACCCGCAAGGGCAAGATTCCCGGCCAGCATGGCGCCGGGAAGATCAAGAAGCCCACCGGCTACGCCCTCCAGCTTCGCGAGAAGCAGAAGGTCAAGCGCATCTACGGTGTGCTCGAAAAGCAGTTCCGCCACTACTTCGAGAAGGCTGATGCCAAGAAGGGCGTCACCGGCCACAACCTGCTGGGCTTCCTCGAGTGCCGCCTGGACAACGTGGTCTACCGCCTGGGCTTCGCCCCCAGCCGCACCGCCGCCCGCCAGATGGTCATGCACGGCCACGTGCTGGTCAATGGCAAGCGTGTGGACATCCCCTCCTACCAGGTCAAGCCTGGCCAGGCGGTGGAGCTGGGCGCCCGCGCCAAGGAGAACGACGGCGTCAAATCCTCCGTCGAGACCTCCGCTGGTCGCGGCATCCCCAAGTGGCTCACCCTGGACGCCGCCGCCTTCAAGGGCCAGGTGCTCGCCGCACCCACCCGCGAGGACATCACCCTCGACATCAACGAGCAGCTGATCGTTGAGCTGTATTCCAAGTAAGGGGGACGGATGCTGAATCTCAGCGATTTCCAGAGGCCGCGTTTCGCCGAGGTGACCCCTGGGTCCCTCACCGACTCCTACGGGGAGTTCGTGGCCTATCCCTTCGAGCGCGGCTTTGCCACGACCGTCGGGCACAGTGTCCGCCGGGTGCTGCTCAGCAGCATCCAGGGCGCTGCCGTCACCAACGTCCGCATCAAGGGCGTCATGCATGAATTCACCACCCTTCCGGGGGTTTGGGAGGACATCACCCATGTCCTCCTGAACCTCAAGGAAGTGCCCTTCAAGCTGCACAGCAGCGAGCCCCAGACGGTGACCATCTCCGCCAAGGGCGAGGGCACGGTGACCTCCGCCGCCATCCGCTGCAACCAGAATGTGGAAGTCGTGGATCCCAACGTCCACATCGCCACCCTGGGCGAGGAAGGCGAACTGGAGATCGAGATGGTGGTCTGCCTCGGCCGTGGCTTTGTCACCGCTGACCGCAACCACAGCGAGACCTTGGGCCTGGGCTTTATCCCCATGGACTCCAACCACAGCCCCATCCTCCGGGTGAACTACATCGTTGAACCCGCCCGCGTGGGCCAGAGCACCGACTACGAGAAGCTCACCCTCCAGGTCTGGACCAACGGCGCGGTCAATCCCAAGGAAGCCGTCTCCGACGCGGCCCTCATCCTGCGCGACCACTTCCTCGTGTTCGCGCGCCAGGACGAGGACTTCACCGAGATGGAGATGGGCACCGCCACCCTCGGCAGCGAGGCCGCCAACACCTGGCTGGGCAAGTCCGTCGAGGAACTGGAACTTTCCGTGCGGGCCAACAACTGCCTCCGCAACGCCAACATCACCACCATCGGCGAGCTGGTCCAGCGGACCGAGGCCGAGCTGATGAAAACCAAGAACTTCGGCAAGAAGTCGCTCCAGGAGATCAAGGACGAGCTCGCTCGTATCGGCCTCTCCCTCGGCATGCGGCTCGAGCAGGAAGTGTAAGGAGCCCCCATGCGTCACAACGTTTCCGGCAAGCGCCTGGGCCGCACCACCAACCAGCGCAAAGCCCTCATGAAGAACCTCGCGACCGCCCTCATCGAGAGCGAGCGCATCGAAACCACCCTGGTGAAGGCGAAGGAACTCCGCAGCTATGTGGAGCCCTTCATCACCCTCGCCAAGGAAGACTCCGTGGCCAACCGCCGCCTGGCGATGGCCCGCCTCGGAAGCAAGGACGCCGTCCAGAAGCTCTTCGGCGCCGACTTCCGCAAGCGTTTCGAAAGCCGCCCCGGCGGCTACACCCGCATCCTCAAGGTTGGCCACCGCCTCGGCGATGCGGCCGACATGGCCCTCATCGAGTTCGTGGACTACACCCTCCCCGAGCCGAAGGCCGAGGACGCCGAGTAGGAATACTGTTGCCCCGGGGTTCCTCGCTTCGCGAACACCCCGAGCCCGAAGCAAAGGCCCGGCTTAGCCGGGCCTTTGCTTTTCATGGTCCCATCAACTGAGTCTGTTTGATTTAGCCCACGGTCCAGGAGCCGCTATCCTCCTCGGTCTCCACGAGGTCGGCCCTGCGAAGGCGGCGAGAACGGACCACGGTCACGGTGCAGGGCGCCTGGGCGGCCACCTGGCTGGACACGCTGCCGAGGAGGGACCGGCGGAGGGAGCTGGCCCGGGCGCCGATGACGAGGTGGTCCACGTGGTTCGCATTCGCGTACTGCAGGATGGCCGAAGCGGGGTCTGGCGATTCCAGTACGTGGTAGGTGAGGCGACCCTCCTCGAGCTCAAGGGGGATGGCCCAGCTGCGCAGCTCCACCAGACGCTGATGGTGAATGTTCCGGCCCTGCGCATCCAGGGTCTGGTCCAAGGTGATCCGTCCCTGCTTGAGCACGTTGATGCAGGCCACCCGGGCTCCCGGCAAGGTGGTGAGCATGCGGGCGACCATGGTGCGGAGGGTCTCGGCAATGGCGCTGGCCTCGGCCGACAGGTCGATGGCCACCGCCAGGATGGGAGCATCCCCATCGTGCCGGGCCGGGGCCTTGGCCTTGGGGATGGTCACCTGGTGATCGGAGAACCGGCGTCGAACGACCGTCAGGAAAGGATCCTGCTTCAGCTTCTCGGAACGGGTGGTGAGCTTGACCTGATCCGGATGCTGCAGCGCCACACTCAAGTGCCCCGCGGTGGGGAAACGCCAGGCGGGGTGAACCTCGAGGCAGCGGAGGATGACCTCCTGCAGCCAAGGCGGACAGTCCGGGCGAAGCCGTCGGGGCGGCACGGGGTCCCGCCAGAGCCGCCGCTTGAGGCCCGAGAGCCGCTGAGGGTCGCCGAAGGGGCGGACACCGGTCAGGAAGAAATACATGAGGACGCCCAGGGCGAACTGGTCGCTGCGAGGGTCCTTGCGGTGGCCCAGCACCTGCTCTGGCGCCATGTACGGTGCGGTACCGTAGGGCAGCCGGAATTCCTCGCCCATGAGGTCCGGCAACTCGTCGTGATGGGAGAGTCCGAAATCAACCAACACCAGCTCGCCTGTGGGCCGAGTCAGCAGGTTGGAGGGCTTCACGTCGAGATGCACCACATGTTGCCGGTGGATGTCATCCAGGGCCGTGGCGATGCTCCTCCCGAGTGCCGCGACGGCGGCCCAGGGCAGGGGGAGCTGCAGCAGCATGGGCAAGAGAGAGGTGCCTGGTACCCGCTCCATGACAAGGTAGGGCTGCACACCGAAGTCGCCCTGGGCGACGTAGCGGGGGACATGGGGTCCGGACAGCCGGGGCAGGATCATCTCCTCCATCTCGAACCCGACGATGGCCGCGGGATCGATGCCCTCCGACATCAAGGGCACCTTCATGACCAGGGGGCCGGCATGGTCGGGGTGGCTCACGCTCCAGATCGAGGCCATGACGCCTCGGTGGAGCAGATCGCCGACGAGGAACCCATCGAGCGTGGCGCCGGGTTCGATGCCTTGCCGGTTCATGGTTCAGCGCCCTTTCTGAAGTCGGTTCGCCAGGGAGGGGGGGAGCCCCGCGCGGAGAATGGCGAGGGCGGTGGCCTCCACATCGTAGGGCACTCGGAAGTGGGTGATCTCGGAGCGGTCTGTGTCCAAGATGGCATAGGCTGCGCTGGGATCGCCGTCCCGCGATTGACCCACGGCGCCCACCACCGTGAGCCATCGCCGGTGGCGGGGGAGCGGCACCGACACCGACGGAACGGGCTGGAAGGACACCAGCTGTCCAGTGGCGGTGATGCCGTGCAGTGCAGGGAGATGGGTGTGCCCGCAGAACACGGTCTGGGCCCGGCTGGCCTCGAGCGCACGCTTGGCCGCCGGGCCATCGTTCACATAGATCCATGCGGGATAGGTCTGAGGGCTCGCATGGACGTAGAGCCGGGTCTCGTCCTCAAAGCGCATGGGGAGGCTGCCCAGGAACTCGCGCTCGCCAGGGCCCAGTTGTCCACGCGTCCAGGCCATGGCGGTCTCCGCATCGGAGGTCATGGACTCTCGCGTCTCAGCCACGGCCTGGTCGTGATTGCCCGCGACCGCAATGGCGCCACGGGCCACTGCGCCCATGATCCGTTCCAGCACCTCCTGGGGTTCAGGGCCGTAGCCGACGTAGTCACCCAGGAACACGAACCGGTTCGCGCCTTGCGCCTGCGCATGGGCCAGACAGGCATCCAGCGCGCGGCGATTGGCGTGGATGTCGGCCATGAGGGAGATGCGCATGAATCATCCTGCTGAGGGAGAAGCAAGCATCATGACAGGGGGAGGGGAGGCGGTGGCAGCTCGAACACCGGGCCTGGACATCGCCTAAGGAAGTCGGGCCGAGCAAGTCGAGCCGCGTGCCAGGGCGTACCGGAAAAATGCCATCGGAATTGATGCGCGTCGCAACCATGGGCCGAAGCAGGTCATGTTGAAAATGTGTAAGACGATCCAAAGATCATTTGTATTCAGGAATTGCTTGATCGTTTCTCCTCGCTGGGATTGTGAATTTTCTCGTCGAACTCGCTTGACCTTACCTCAAGGAAAGCGTTAGCTAGGGTCAGCCAATCCAAACCAAGCGTCCCGAACGATGGCATGCCCATCTCGGTTCTCATAACGAAGCTCTCCTTCCCGCATCCCGACCGTGGGGGTTCGGATCGCCGCCCCGATGGGCGCAGCGCCGAATGCACCCTTTTGAACTTTCATTTCAAGTCCCTTTTCCCAGGAGGCACCACCTATGGCCCTCGCAACTGAGCAGCTCGCCGGAAAGGCCCCGCTCACCAAAGACGAACGGTTGGTGATCATCGCGTCGTCGGTCGGCACCGTCTTCGAATGGTACGACTTCTACCTCTACGCGACGCTTGCCCCCTTCTTCGCCGCGCTCTTCTTCCCCAAGGGCAACGAGACGGCCGCCCTGCTATCCGCTTTCGCAGCCTACGCGGCGGGCTTCCTGGTCCGGCCCTTCGGCGCGCTGGTGTTCGGCCGCATCGGCGACCTCATCGGACGGAAGTACACATTCCTGGTGACCATCATGGTCATGGGCCTGTCCACCTTCGGCGTCGGCCTCCTGCCGACCTTCACAAGCATCGGCTGGTGGGCCCCCATCATCATGGTGAGCCTGCGCCTCCTCCAGGGCTTGGCCCTCGGGGGTGAGTACGGCGGCGCCGCCACGTACGTGGCTGAGCACTCCGCGTCGAACCGGCGCGGCTACAACACCAGCTGGATCCAGACCACGGCCACCGTGGGCTTCTTCCTCTGCCTGGGCATCATCCTCGCCTGCCGCCAGGGGCTTTCCAAGGAGGCCTTCGCGACCTGGGGCTGGCGCATCCCCTTCTGGGTGTCCATCCTTCTGTTGGGAGTGAGCGTCTGGATCCGCCTGAAGCTGCATGAATCCCCCGTCTTCCAGAAGATGAAGGCCGAGGGCAAGGGTTCCAAGGCGCCCCTCACGGACAGCTTCCTCAAGTACCCCAACAACAAGTATGCCCTGCTGGCCCTCCTGGGCGCCACCGCCGGTCAGGGCGTGGTGTGGTATACCGGCCAGTTCTACGCGCTGTTCTTCCTGCAGATCACGCTAAAGGTGGACTACCAGACCACCTACCTGCTGATTGGCGCCTCCCTCCTGCTGGGCACGCCCTTCTTCATCTTCTTCGGCTGGCTGTCGGACAAGATCGGCCGCCTGAAGATCATCATGGCCGGCTGCCTCATCGCCGCCTTGACCTTCTTCCCCATGTTCAAGGCCCTGACCCACTATGTGAACCCGGCCCTGGAGACCTTCCAGAACACCACCGAAATCGTGGTGGCCGCCAACCCCGCCGACGAGAACTTCGTGCTTTTCGTGATGCCCAACACCAAGTTCAGCGAGGTGGACCGCGTCAACGACTTCTTCGCCAAGCAGGGCCTCAACGTGAAGAAGGTCGCCCCCGAGGCCGGCAAGTCCGTCGTGGCCACCATCACCGGCAAGAACCCCACCACCGGGCAGATCACCAGCACCCGCGTCGAGGGCTGGAACCCCGGCTCTGAGAAGGCCCTGAAGCAGGCCCTCACGGACCTCGGTTACCCCAAGGAAGCTGACAAGTCGAAGATCAACTACCCGATGACCCTCCTCATCCTGTTCGTCTTCCTCATCTACGTGACCATGGTCTACGGCCCCATCGCCGCTTTCCTGGTGGAGTTGTTCCCCACGAACATCCGCTACACCTCCATGTCCCTGCCCTATCACATCGGCAATGGCTGGTTCGGTGGCATGCTGCCGCTCTTCGCCACAGCCATCGTGGCCCTGAAGGGCAACATCTACTACGGCCTCTGGTACCCGGTGATCGTGGCGATCATGACGTTCGTGATTGGCACCCTCTTCCTGAAGGAAACCAAGGACCGGGACATCAGCACCTACCAGCACTAGGGTGAACCTCCGGGGCCATGGCCGCCGGAGCAGGACGGAGGCCGGGCGAGCGGAGCATCCCATCGCCCGGCCTCGTCTTCTTGAGGTTCCACCGGGGTGGACACCTTGGGTTGTGCGGTGCCCACCTCTGGACAAGGCCCGGCACGGGTCGGAAAATGATCGCCACCCAGCCCTTCGCCCCTCTTCCATTACTCACGGATTCGCGTGAAACAGCCTGCATTCGCAGCCACTGACCGAATTCGCATCGTTCCTTTCTGAACCACCCTTGGCACGGAGTCGACCCATGTCCCAAGACCTCTTCCCTGTGAAACCGCATGTCCGGGAGCGGGCCCACATCAAGACGATGGAGGAGTACCAGCGGTTGTACCGCCTGTCGCTGGACAACCCGGAATGGTTCTGGGGCGAACAGGCCAAGGCGCTGACCTGGTTCCACCCCTGGCAGTCGGTGTTCGACGCCGACTATAAAGAGGTGGACTTCTCCTGGTACTCGGGCGGCCGGATCAATGCCTGCTTCAACTGCGTGGACCGTCACCTGCCCGCCCTGGGCGACAAGACCGCCATCATCTGGGCCCAGGACGAACCTGGCCAGTACACCCACATCACCTACCGCGACCTCAAGCACAATGTGGCCCGCGTGGCCAACGTGCTGCTTCACAACGGCGTCAAGAAGGGTGACCGGGTCTGTCTGTACATGACCATGATCCCCGAGCTCGTCTACACGATGCTGGCCTGTGCCCGCATCGGGGCCGTTCACTCCGTGGTCTTCGGTGGCTTCTCCGCGGAGTCCCTGCGTGACCGCATCGTGGACGCCCACTGCAAGGTGGTGGTGACGGCCAACGAAGGGCTGCGTGGTGGCAAGCGCGTCCCCCTGAAGCGCACCGTGGACCGGGCCATCGAGGGCATGTCCATGGTGGAGTGCGTCCTGGTGGCCCGCCGCACCGATGGCGATGTGCCCATGCAGCCTGGGCGAGACCTGTGGCTGGACGAGGAAACCGCCAAGCAGCGTTCCACCTGCACCAACGAGTGGATGGGCGCCGAGGACCCCCTGTTCATCCTCTACACCTCGGGCAGCACCGGCAAGCCCAAGGGACTCCTGCATACCACGGGCGGCTACCTCACCTACGCGGCCTTCACCCACAAGTACGTCTTCGACTACCACCCCGAGGACATCTACTTCTGCGCGGCCGACATCGGCTGGGTGACGGGGCACAGCTACATCGTCTATGGGCCCCTGGCCAACGGCGCCACCTCCGTGATCTTCGAGTCGACCCCGCTCTATCCGGATGCCGGCCGGTATTGGCAGATCATCGACGACCTCGGCGTGAACATCTTCTACACCGCGCCCACGGCCCTGCGGGCCCTGGCCGCGGCCGGCGACGAATGGATCGGCAAGTACAGCCGGAAATCACTCCGCGTGCTTGGCACCGTGGGCGAGCCCATCAATCCTGAAGTCTGGCGCTGGTATCACGACGTGGTGGGCGGCGGCAACTGCACCGTGGTCGACACTTGGTGGCAGACGGAGACCGGCGGCATCCTCATCACTCCGCTTCCCGGCGTCACGCCCACCAAGCCCGGCTCAGCGACGCTGCCCTTCTTTGGCGTGAAGCCCGTCATCGTGGACCCAGCCACGGGTGTGCCCATCGAAGGCAATAGCGTGGAGGGCGCCCTGTGTCTGGGCGCTCCCTGGCCAGGTCAGGCGCGTACGGTGTTTGGGGACCACAAGCGGTTCCGAGAGACCTACTTCACCCAGTACCCGGGCTACTACTTCACGGGTGATGGAGCCCGGCGGGACGAGGATGGCTACTACTGGATCACGGGCCGCATTGACGATGTGATCAACGTCAGTGGCCATCGCCTGGGCACAGCCGAGGTGGAAAGCGCCTTGGTGGCCCACGAGGCCGTGGCCGAGGCCGCCGTGGTGGGCTACCCGCATCCCATCAAGGGGCAGGGCATTTACTGTTACGTGTTGCTGAACGCCGGTTTCAGCGAGAGCGACAACCAGCAGCTCATTGGAGCCCTCAAGGAGCAGGTCCGCCAGGTCATCGGCGCCTTCGCGGCTCCCGACGTCATCCACATCGCGTCAGGGCTGCCCAAGACCCGCAGCGGCAAGATCATGCGGCGGATCCTCCGCAAGATCGCGTCTTCGGAATACGACGGCCTGGGCGATCTCTCCACCCTGGCCGAACCGGATGTGGTCAGCCGCCTGATCGACGACCATCAGCGCCATAACGCCTGATCTGCTCCGGGAGTTCCTCGTTTGGAGAACTCCCTCGGACCCCCAAGAGAGAGCCCGGCATAGGCCGGGCTTTCTCTTGGCCATCTTGGAGGTCCAGGCCGGCTAATGCGGCAGGTCCCGCACGAAGGCGCGGATCAGGGATTCGAAGCGGCCGGCGGCGGCGGCACCCGCCTCCAGGACTTCCTGGTGGGTGAGGGCCTGGGGGAGGATGCCCGCAGCCATGTTGCAGAGGCAGGAGATTCCGGCGACCCGCATGCCCTCGTGCCGGGCGACGATGGCTTCCGGAACGGTGCTCATGCCCACGGCATCAGCACCCATGGTGCGGAAGGCGCGGATCTCGGCGGGCGTTTCGTAGCTGGGCCCCGTCAATCCGAGGTAGACCCCCTCCCGCAGGGTCTGGCCGAGTTGCCGTGCGCAGGCCAAGAGCTGCTGACGGAAGGCGGGATCGTAGATGGCTGTCATATCGGGGAAGCGCGGTCCCGGTTCCACATTGGGACCGATGAGCGGATTGGTCCCGAACAGGTTGATGTGATCGGTCAGGGCCATGAGATCACCCACGCCAAAGCCCGGATTGAGTGCGCCAGCCGCATTGGTCAGCAACACGGCCCTGACCCCGAGACGCCCGTACAGGCGCATGGGGGCGACCACAAGGGGCATCGGATGGCCCTCGTAGAAGTGGAAGCGGCCAGCCTGAAGGGCCACCTTGCGGCCCTCGAACTCGCAGAAGACCAGCTTGCCGCCGTGCCCCACGACGGTGGGCGCAGGAAACCCAGGGAGGTCGGTGAAGGGGATGGACAGGCCGCCCTTCGCCTCCGGGCCATCGGCCAGGGCTCCCAGCCCAGATCCCAGGACCATGACAAGCTCGGGGACGAAGGGCGCCTTCGCCCTCAGGACGGTCAATGCGTCAGAGAATGTCATGTCAAGCCCAGGGGATTAGAGCGCAGGGGTGAGCGACAGGGTCACCACGACATCCGGCTGGAGCGCCGTGGGACTCTTGAGGCGGAGCCGCACCGGGTGGTAGTAGGGAACCAGGGTGCTGTTCACAGGAATGGTGATCGTTTCCGTGGTGCTACCAGCGCCCGTGAAGGTGAAGGTCCGAACCATCCACGGCAGATCAACTTCGAGTTTTGCATCCGGCCCCAGGGCCGGCGCAATGGTCGCGGTGAGGGTGCAGCGCTTGTCCGCACTCAGGCTGAATCCGGCGTAAGATACCTCACCCTGGCTCAGGTTGGGGTAGGCACCATTCACCAGGGTGGCCTTGGCCATGCTGAGGGTCACAGACGGGAAGGGCGCCGTGGGATTGGTCCCCCAGTCCGCCACGAAGGAGGCGTAAGCCCCGGTGGTGGGGCGGGGCCAAGTGATTCCGAAGGGCGTCGTCAGCGTGGTCAACACCGAGTCGGTAAAAATGCCTGAAAGATTCACGGGTTCCGAGGAGGCTTTGGCCTCCTTGAGGCGGTCAAGCTGGTTGTAGATGCTGAGCGGCTCGAGGTCGCGGGCCTCGCTCGTATCTGTGGCGATCTTCGTCAGGGCGGGAGCCTGGAAGAACCGCAGGGTAGCCAAGGGGTCGATCTTGGCCCAATCCGCCGCCAGTCCCGGAGAAGGCAGGCTGTTCGCCTTGAGAATGATTTCCCAGGCGAGGGCACGGATGGCGGGCGCGGAGTAGGGCGTCAGCTGGGCGGAGCCGAGCCCAGTGATATCCCGGATGTCCACCATCGACGTCAAGCTGGTGCCGTGGGTGTCGGCCAGGTAGGGGGACTTCAGGACATTGGCGGCCATGACATCCGCCAATCCTTCGATGCGCGCCATGTCGGGAACGAGGTTCGTGAGGGCCGCACCCGCAGGCTCAAGAGGACTAGTGGAGACAGAGAAGGTGCGCCCGAGGTTGTTGGCATAGAGCCAATTCCTCGCCAGAAGGGGGAGGATTACCCCCTCGTCCCAGGCATCGTCATTCTCAAGGCCCCCCCGGAGGGATCCGAAGAAGTGGAACCTTCCTGTGGATGTATCGAACGATTGGGGAAACCGGGACGTGTCGTATTCCACATAGGACCCCCGCGGTTCAGATAAGCCAAGCCAATAGTGGAGATCGAAGCTTGTGCCGGGCGTGGCAAACCCGTAGAGGGCAACAAAGGTGGCAATGGTGTCACCGATGCCCAGAATCCGGCTGCCGCTGCCGAATCCTGCGGTACGTCCGACCACGGTCGTTTCCAGTACGGCCTGGTCCGTCAGAGGTGCCTCGGTGTTGCTGAGGTTGAAAGAGGGATTGACGAGCCACCATTCGTCATTCAAACCCACGGTGAAATTGACTACAGAATCAGAAGAAATGACAGAGTTCGGGGCGTTGTTGTTTGCCGGGGCGGTTCCGTCGGCGGCCTTTCGCAGGGCGTAGCGGAGCCGGTCCAGGGCTCCAGTCGTGCTGGTGATGCCATCTGGCTCGGCGATGACATTGATCAGGAGATTCCCGCCCCCTACAAATGAACTGAGAACCTCGACCATGGTGGGCCGATCCTTCGTGACTGACAGGACGTAGTTTCCCGAGGCATCTGAGGTCGTCGTGCGGACCACGATCCAAGGGTAGGTCTTGGTCCCATTCGGATTGGTCTGTTCGATTTTCTGGTAGGCCCGCAATACCACGCCCCTGGCGGGCAGGCTCTTGAGGTTGGCGGCCACACTGGCATCCTGCAGTCCGGTGGGCACCCCATTGGCATCGGTGGCGAGGGGTACCCGGGAGTAGGTGACCGTTCCGGTGATGAGCGCCGAGGTACTCGCGGTGGTACTACCCTTGCTCTTTCCACCACAGGCCAGGGCCACGGCCAGAAGTGCGATGGCCCCCAAGGTCTGGAGGAAAGCTCGGGACAAACGCATGACCACCTCGAAACGGCGAAAGGACCCAGTCTACCACGGCCTCCGGGACTGATCCCGCGTGGGGATCGGGAGGCGTGCTCTCATCCTGTGCCGCGGAGGACCGGGAAGTTCAGCGGGAGGAGCCCGGCCTGAGCAGCGCGTTCTGCGCGGCCAGTTCCGCTGGGATCTCCTCTTCGTCGTTCAGGACCGGTAGGGGATTCCGCTGTACGCCATCGATCTTGAGTTCGAAGTGGAGGTGGGGGCCTGTGGAATTGCCCGTGCGGCCCACCTCGGCAATCTTCTGGCCCCGACGCACGATCTCACCGACCTGGACGAGGTTCAGACGGTGGTGGGCGTAGAGGGTGGCCACCCCGTTGCCGTGCTCGATCACCACGTAGTTGCCGTACTGCTTGTGCTTCCCGGAGAGGACCACCTGCCCGTCCAGGGCCGCGAAGACGGCGGTGCCGATGGGGGCGTTCAGGTCCACGCCCCGGTGACGCCCCTTGTAGCGCACCCGCTTCTTGCGCTGGTTCTTCACGCGGATGGTCTTGGTGCGCATGCGGGGACCCCATGCCGAGCTGATGGTCCGGGTCTCCACGGGCCAGAGCAGGTCCAGGCGCTCCGGATCCGCGGGGGCATAGGTGGGGAGGAGGGCCTTCAGTTCCGCCTCGGTGACGGGCGGCATCACCGGCTGCATGCGGGCCAGGAGCTGGGCCGTGGTGGCGGGGGCCTGGTGGGAGTCGACATGGGCCGAGCTGACGGGGCCATCGGAAGGACGGGGGCTGCGCACCTGATAGGGCAGCAGGCGCTCGAGGTGAGGCATGGGGGTGGAGACCACCACGGGGGAGCTCGGCAGGGCGGTGAGGGGCGTCCGGGGCGTGGCGTTCGCATCCTCCTCACTCCGGGGGGCCGCCTGGGCCAGGCTGCGGGAGGAGCGGAGGTTCAGGCGGGTGCCGATGGCCAGCTTGGATAGGGACTTGCCCGGGTTCAAGGCCGCAAGCTCGTCCAGGCTCAGCCCGTGGATCCGGGCCACCTGGGCCGCCGTCTCGCCCTTCTTGATCACATGCACCGAGCCATCCGCGGGCCGGGAGGACGCTTTCTTGCTGGTTCGCTTCGGGGCGGCCTGTAGGCCTAAACCAAGAGATGCAAGCACTAAAGTTAAAACAGCGTGGCGCATGGGGGGACTCCCGGCTGGAACGGAAAAGCCTGCTTCGCTAGGCCTCCATGAGGGGGTCAGGGCCCCGGTGACGTTCAATGAGGAACAGTTAATCCCCTATCATACCGGGGCGCTGGACCCTTGAACATGCAATTGTTTTCCAATTAGCCTTCGCTGGGGCCGGGACTCCAGGGGCATTCTGCCCAGGGCATGCTGAGGAGGCCCCGTCGGCCCCCCTCCTTGTGGAGGAGGCGGACAGGACCGATGGCCATGCCATGGCTGACGGCCTTCAACATGTCGTAGAGGACCAGCAGCCCGACGGTCACGCCTGCGAGGGCCTCCATCTCGATGCCGGTACGCCCCTCGCAGCTCACCCTTACTCGGAGCCAGGCCCTCCGCCTGGACGCATCCCAGTGATGGACCACCTCCACGCCCTCGATGGCCAGGGGGTGGGCCAGGGGGATCAGGTCCGCCGTACGCTTGACGCCCCCCACCGCTCCGATGCGGGCCACGGACCAGGGATCGCCCTTGGGGCCTCCGCCCTGGGCCAGCGCCTCCGCCGCTGGAGCATCCAGCTCCAGGTAACCCGCGGCCACGGCCACGCGGCGGGTGACGGCCTTGGCGGAGACATCGACCATCACCGGACGGCCTTCGGGATCCAGATGGGTCAACTCAGCCATCATTCACTCCAGGCGAGAAGGATGTCCCGCAGGGCGGCCGTGTCCGGGGCGTAGGCCCGGGGGCCGCAGGCAGCCAGGGCCTCCTGATCATAGAACCCATGGCCCACGGCCAGACTGGGCACGCCGGCCGCCCGGGCCATGTCCAGGTCGAAGGGGGTGTCTCCCACCATCAGGATGTCTCCAGCGGCCAGGCCGGTCAGGGCCTGGAGCTGTTCCAGGGATTCGGGGTGGGGCTTGCCATGGGTGACCTCGTCGGGGGTGATGATGGGGTCGAAGTAGGGCTCCCAGTCCCACTGGGCCATCTGGCGCAGCAGGGGCAGGCGGCGCTTGGAGGTGACCACCGCCATGCGTTGGCCGCGCGCCTTCAGCTCCGCCAGCAGCTCAGGGATGCCTTCAAAGGGCTGCATCATGTGCTCATGTTCCGCGTGGCCGAAGCTGCGGTAGGCCTTCAGGACCGTCGGACCGTCCAGGCCCAGGGGCTCGAAGGTGTTGCGGATGCCGGCTTCCACCGGCAGGCCCACATACTTCAGCCACTCGGCCATGACCGAGCGGGGCTGGCCCAGGGCATCCAGGGCGTGGGCCATGCCTGCCTCGATGAGGGGGCGGCTGTCCACCAAGGTTCCGTCGAAGTCCCAGGCGATGAGTTTCAAAGAGGCCTCCAGGCCTCCATTATGCCGAAGGCAGGTGGAGGGCCTGGGCGAAGGTGGCCTCCGTGGCCTTCTGGAGCTCCGCGACCACCGCGGGTGGCACGGGGGAGTCCACGGAGAGCACCACCATGGCCTCGCCCTTCTTCTCTCGGCGGCCCAGGTTCATGAAGGCGATGTTGATGTCGTGCTGGCCCAGCACGGTGCCGATCTTCCCGATCATGCCCGGCCGGTCCTGGTAGCTCAGCAGGAGCATGTGCGGCTCGGGCATGAAGTCCATGGCGTAGTCGCGCAGGCCCACAATGCGGGGCGAGCCCTCGAAGAGGGTGCCCGACACCACCCGGGACCCGCCCGGGCCGTCCAGCTTGAGCGTCACCAGGTTGGAGAAGGCACCGCCCTGGGTGGACTTGCGCTCCTCCACCACCAGGCCCATGCGCTCGGCCACGAGTCCAGCGTTCACCATGTTCACGGGCTGGTCCGCCACCCGGTCCAGCAGGGCGGCCAGGCCGCTGACGGTCAGGGGAGAGCAGTCGTGCTGGGCGATGGCGCCGTCGAAGCCGAAGGTGATGCGGTCCGGATTGCCCTTCATGAGCTGCAGGCCGAACTCGCCCAGCACGGCCATGAGCTTGAAGTAGGGCCGCATCTGGTCCATGACGGCCGGATCGAAGCGGGGCAGGTTGACGGCGTTCTCCATGGGGATCTTGTCCAGGTGGTTGAGGATCTCGCGGGAGACGTCGATGGCCACGTTCACCTGGGCCTCCTGCGTGTTGGCGCCGAGGTGGGGCGTGACGACCAGGCGTTCCTGGGCGATGAGCTCCTTGAGGGTGGGCGTGGCCGGGGGCTCTTCGGACCAGACGTCCACCGCGGCCAGGGCCACCTGGCCCGACTTCAGGGCTTCAAGGAGTGGCCCCTCCTCGAGGATGCCGCCCCGGGCCACGTTCAGGAGGATCACTCCGGGCTTCATGCGGGTGAACTGCCGGATGCCGATCATGCCCCGGGTCTCGTCGTTCAGAGGGGTGTGCACGGTGATGATGTCGCAGGCCTGGCAGAGCTCGTCGAGACCCACCAGGCGGACGCCCAGGTCCTGGGCCCGCTTGGCGGCGATGTAGGGGTCGCAGCCCAGCACTTCGCACTCGAAAGCCTTGAGGCGAGTGGCCACCCGGCCGCCCACCTTGCCCAGGCCGATGACGCCGGCGACCTTGCCCTTGAGCTCGACGCCCGTGAACTTGGCGCGCTTCCACTCGCCGGCCTTCAGGCTGGCGTTGGCGGCGGGGATGTGGCGGCAGGTGGACAGCAGCAGGGCCATCGTGTGCTCGGCCGCGCTGTTGGTGTTGCCGAAGGGGGCGTTGACCACGATGACGCCCTTGGAACTGGCGTAGTCCACATCCACGTTGTCGATGCCAACCCCGGCCCGGGCCACGATCTTCAGCTTCGTGGCCGCGTCCAGCAGGGCCTTGTCCACCGTGGTGCCGCTGCGGGTGATGATGGCGTCGTATTTGCCAATGCAGGCCAGGAGGGCTTCCTTGGACAGGCCGAGGCGGACGTCCAGCGTGACCCGGGGGTCCCGCTGGAGCAGGGCTAGACCCTCGTCGGTCACCTCGTCGGTCACGATGATCTTCATGGCGTCCCCCGTCGGGTTCGGATCCAGTGCGGCGTGCAGGGAATCCACCACCTTAGCGGCGGGGCGTTGGCCGGACAAGGCCGGGAGCCGGTCGATGACTATTTCTTATAGATCCCTGCGCCGAAAATGAGGTTGTCCCAGACCTCGATGTAGCTGGTCTTGGGTTCCTTCTTCTGGCTCACGGGATTCACGTACTTGTAGTCGTGCCAACCCTTGCCCTTGGTCTTGGCGAGTTGCACCCGCTCCTTCACGAATTCCACACCATCCGGGTCCTTCGCATGGATCTGGTTCACCCCAATCTTGCTTGCCCCCTGCCCATGGGCCACGACCTTGCCGTCCATGTCGTAGATGAAGACGTAGAGCTCGCCGCCATGCCGGTGGAACTTGCCGCCAAGCTTGGTGATTTCCTTGATGGCGGCTTCTTTGCCATTGGCCTTGGCGAAGGCGATGGCCTCCTTCACCAGGGTTTCAGCCTCAGCCGGGGAGGCATCTTGGGCGGCCAAGGGAAGGCAGAGGGCCGGAAGGCACAACAGGGCTGAATGGTTCATGCGCATGGGAGCTCCTTGGAAATCACTCCCTTTCTTTCGGCGTTGGCTTGTCGAAAGTTGAAAAAAACGACCTCGATCAGGGCCTCTGGTCCGGCAAGGGTTCGGGGTCCGTGCCGAACACCCCCTCCCACCGGGCGATGACCACGCTGGCCAGGCCGTTGCCGATGACATTCACGGTGGTTCGAGCCATGTCCATGATTTCGTCCACCGCCAGCAGCATGGCGATGCCCGCTTCGCCGGGCAGCCCGAAGCTGCCGCAGGTGGCGGCGATGATGACGAGCGTCGCCCTGGGCACCCCCGCCACGCCTTTGCTCGTGAGCATGAAGGTGAAGACCATGAGCAGCTGCTGGCCCAGGCTCATGCGGATGCCCGCGGCCTGGGCGATGGTGAGGCTGGCCAGCACGAGGTAGAGGGTGGAGCCGTCGAGGTTGAAGCTGTAGCCGGTGGGGATGACGAAGCTGGCCACGCGGCGGGGTACGCCGAAGCGCACCACCTCCTCCAGCAGCTTGGGCAGGGCCGCTTCGCTGCTGGCAGTGCTGAAGGCCGTGAGCGCCGGGTCCTTGATGGCCTTCACGAAGCCGAGGATGCGGATGCCCGCCAGCCAAGCCACAGGCACGAAAACCAGGATGAACAGTAGGGTGAGGGCGAGGTAGAGGCTTCCGACAAGCAGGCTGTACTGCTTGAGCAGGTGGAAGACCGCCGGCCAGCCCTTGACGAGCGCGCCGTTCACCGTGTGGCCCGCTGCCATGTGGCTCACGTTGTAAGCCATGGCGCCGAACACCCCGAGCGGCGTCAGCGTCATGACGAAGTCCGTGTACTTGAACATGGTCTGGGCCACGCCGTCGAAGAAGGCCAGCACGGGCTTTCCGCGCTCCCCCACCTTCGTGAGCGCGATGCCGAAGATCGACGCGAAGATCACCACCGGCAGGATGTCGCCCTCGGCGGCGTGCTGGATCAGGTTCGAGGGGAAGAGGTGGAGGGCGATTTCCCAGCCCGTCTTGGCCTTCACCGTCGCCACGGCCGTGTGGGCGCCCATGTCCATGGGCAGGTGGGCCCCGGGCTGCAGCCAGTTGGCCACGGCCAGCCCGATGAAGAGGGCCAGGGTGGTGACCACCTCGAAGTAGAGGAGCGCTTTGCCCCCCATGCGGCCCACGGCCCGGATGTCGCCGGTCTGGGCGATGCCCACGATGATGGTCGAGAGCAGCAAGGGGACGATCAGGCCCTTGATGAGGCTGATGAAGGCCTTGGAGAGGAAGCGGAAGAAGTTGTAGGCCCAGGGGTACTGGTCCTGGGGCAGGAATCCGCCCAGCACCACGCCCATGGCCAAGCCCACGAAGATCCAGAAGGTGCTGGAGCGGTACCAGGGGCGCGTCTCGGTCACGGAAACCTCGCGGGCAGAGCGTTAAGGGTGTCGGGCAAGTTTGGCATGGGACGTTCGTTCCTGACGCGCGGTAGCATAAAGCTCTTTTTTGGAGTCAATGGCATGGCCCTGGCCAAACGCTGGAATCTGCTGAATACGACCTTCCTCCTGGGGACTCTGGGGCTGGCCCTGGTCCTCGTCCCCTGGCGCCTGGCCTCCTCGGGCCTGCGGTGGAGCGAGGCGCTGGTCTGCCTGGCCATGGTCTTCGCCATCGGGACGGCCATCAGCGGCGGCTACCACCGGCTCTTCAGCCACCGGGCCTACAAGGCCTCCTGGCCCGTGCGCTTCGTCTTTCTCTGCTTCGGCGCCGCGGCCTTCGAGAATTCGGCCCTCAAGTGGTCCAGCGACCACCGGGTGCACCACCGGCAGGTGGACACCGACCAGGACCCCTACAGCATCGGCCGGGGCTTCTGGTACGCCCACTGGACCTGGGTGATGGAATCCAAGACCCATCCCATGGTCGGCGTGGCCGATCTGGAAAAGGATCCGCTCGTGCGCTGGCAGCACCGCCACCACTTCCTCATCGGGGCCGTGGTGGCCTCCATCCCGGCCTGGATCGGGCTGGCCACAGGCAACCTGGCGGGGCACCTCATCTTCGGGGTGATCCTCCGCATCGTGCTGACCCACCACACCACCTTCTTCATCAACAGCGCCGCCCACAGGTTCGGCAGCCGCCCCTACACGGACGCCAACACGGCGCGCGACAACTGGCTGCTGGCCCCCCTCACCTACGGTGAGGGCTACCATAACTTCCACCACCAGTGGCAGTGGGACTACCGCAACGGCGCCCTGTGGTACCAATGGGACAGCACCAAGTGGCTGCTCAACCTTCTGGCCTGGATGGGCCTGGTGGGCCAGTTCCGGCGCGTCTCCGAGGCGGCCATGACCCGGGCCCGCCTCCACATGGAGGAGAAGCGCCTTCGCGAGCGCTTGATCCTCGCCAGCCCCGGCGTGGCCAGCCCCATGAAGGCTCGGCTGGCCTCGGCCCGCCTGAAGGTCGACGCGGCCCTGGGCGCCCTGCACGACAGGCACGAATCATGGCACCTGAAGAAGGCGGAGTGGCGGGCCAAGGGCCTGGCTAAAGCCGAAGCCTGGCGGGAGGCCAAGGCCGAGTGGCAGGCGGCGGTGACCACCCACCGTGCCGAATTGAAGGCCGCCTGGGCCGAGTGGCAGGCCGCTCGGCGCGAAGTGCGGACCGCCCTCGTCTATTCATGATCCGAATCCCGCGGCAGGGATTCCGGTCTGCGCCCATCGCCGCGGCGGCGGGCGGAGCTGCGGGGCTCGTGGGATACTGACCCTGTTCGACCCATGGAGGCTTCATGGCCCAGTTTGATCTTCTCGTCATCGGCTCCGGCCCCGGCGGCTACATCGCCGCCATCCGCGGGGCCCAGCTGGGCCTGAGCACCGCCCTCGTGGAAAAGGACGCCGGACTGGGTGGCACCTGCCTCCACCGCGGCTGCATCCCCGCCAAGACCTGGCTGGAGACCGCCCACCGGTTCGAGCAGATGCAGGAGGCCAACGACTACGGCATCGACGGCGTGGACGGCAAGGGGCTGAAGGCGAACCTGGCCACGATCGTCAAGCGCAAAGGCCGCATCGTCCTGAAGAACGCCAAGGGCATCGAGTTCCTCATGAAGAAGAACAAGGTGACGGTGCTGAAGGGCTTCGGCAAGCTGCTGGGCGGCGGCAAGGTGGAGGTGGCGGGCGAGGTCCACGAGGCCAAGCGCATCATCCTGGCCACGGGCTCGGCCCCCAAGCCCATCCCCGGCCTGGAGACGGATGGCGTTCGTGTGATCAACAGCGACCACATCCTGGACCTGACGGAACTGCCCGCCCATCTGGTCATCCTGGGTGCCGGTGCCATCGGTGTGGAGTTCGCCTCGGCGTTCAGCCGTCTGGGCTCCAAGGTGACCCTGGTGGAGTTCATGGAGACCATCCTTCCGCTGGAGGACGAGGACATTGGCCTGGAGCTGGCCAAGATCCTCAAGAAGGCCTACAAAATCGACGTGCGTACCAAGACCAAGATCACCCGCATCGAAAAGCGCGCGGATGGTGTGGAGTGCTTCCTCGAAGGCGAAAGCGCCGGTGAAGTGGTGGGCAGCCACCTGCTGGTGGCCGTGGGCCGCGCTCCCCAGATCGATGCCATCGGGCTGGAGAAGACCAAGGCCCAGGTGGATCGCGGCTGCGTGGTGGTGGACAAGTTCATGCAGACCGGCGAGCCCGGCCTCTACGCCATCGGCGACATCGTGCGCACCCCCTGGCTCGCCCACGTCGCCAGTGACGAGGGCATCGTGGCCGCCGAGCATGCCGCCCAGAGCCTGGGCAAGGACGCGCACCCGCATCCCATCCGCTACGACCGTTTCCCCGCCTGCACCTACTGCGACCCCGAGGTGGGCTCCATCGGTCTCAGCGAGAAGGCGGCCAGGGCCAAGGGCTACGACGTGCAGGTGGGCAGCTTCCCCTTCGCGCCCATGGCCAAGGCGAACATCGTGGGCGAGCCCCACGGCTTCATCAAGATCGTGGCCGACAAGCAGTACGGCGAGATCCTCGGCATCCACATCCTGGGCCCCAAGGCCACGGAACTGGTGGCCTCCAGCGTGGCCCTCATCGGCGGCGAGTTCACGGTGGATGAGCTGATCAACACCATGTACCCACACCCCACCCTGAACGAGGTGTTCCCCGAGGCGGCCCGTGCTGTATACGGGCGCGCGCTGAACATGTAACTATCCTGGATACGTAAATACAACTTTATTGCGAGGAATGAAGGGGATTCATTCTTTTCTTGAGACTTATCCTGTCTCAAGAACTCGCTAGGGAGTGCATTACTGGAATCCGTGCTTGCGCTGTGGATGAGACTCTAAATCCATTCTAATCAAGCGTGTGGATCCTTGTTGTGGATGGGCAAATCTTTTTTTCAGATTAGGTGTTTTTACCCATATCCGAAAGGTCTACCCCTACCTAGCCTGACCTATCTAGTTGTTTCGCAGGCGAGTGGCTTCTTGCCAGGGGTTCGCCCTGGCAAGGGGCTAAACAATTTGGATGTTTCATCTTCGATGGAGGGTCAAATGAACCCACGCTCTGGTTCCAATCCCCACACCTTTGCCGGCATTAGGAGAACGGTCCTTCCGGCCCTCACGCTAGTAGCTGCGTGCCTCGTGTCCTCTCCGCCGGCTCTGGCCCAGGGTGGACCGTCCACCGTCCCCACCTGGCAGTCCAGCCCCGTGCTGACCAAGTTCACCCATGAGCTTCGCGCCCCAGGGCTCATCCCCGTGGCCCTTCCCGACGGCACTCGGACTTGGCCTGGCGCTGTCACCTCGACGCCCCTGGTGGCCGATCACTACACCATCGACATCAACCAGTACACGGACCAGCTGCATCCGAGCCTCCCTGCCACCACGCTCTGGGGCTTCAATCCCTCCAGGGCGCTCGGTGTGCCCGCTGGGGGCGCAGTTACTCAGAAGCACCTGGGCGGGTTCCTCATCGCCCAGCGTGGTCGACCCGCTCAGATCACGTTCCGCAACAACCTGCCCAACAGCCACATCCTCCCGGTGGACACCAGCATCATGGGTGCCGGCATCGACCCAAGCACGGGCTTGCAGGCGACCGCCAACCGGACCAGCGTGCACCTGCACGGTGGCCTGGTGCCCTGGTTCAGCGATGGTGGACCCTTCGCCTTCTGGGACGCCCAGGGAAACAGAGGTCCGACCTTCTCCATCGGAAACCAGGTCTTGCGCGCGGGGCAGGCCATTCCCCTGAATGAGGCGGAGTACTACTATCCCAACAACCAGAGCGCCCGTCTGGCCTGGTACCACGATCACTCCATGGGCATCACGCGCCTGAACGCCTACGCCGGAATCGCCTCGGCCTACATCATCCGGGACAACTTTGAAGCCCAGCTGGCCCGGTACTTCGGTCTGCCCAAGTTCGTGGAGAGCGGGGGCCGGGAACTGCCCCTGGTTTTCCAGGACAAGATTTTCCAGAACGGCGTGACGCCGAATCCCGACCGCCCCTTCCCCGGGTCGGCAAAGGGCCTCGGCAACCTGTGGTACCCCTACGAGTACGATCCGAACCTCTGGGGCCCCAGCACGGCGCCGAACGTGTCCGTGGTGCCCGAGATGTTCGGTGACACGATGCTGGTCAACGGTTCCGCCTATCCCAAGGCGACCGTGGACCCCCGCCGGTACCGCTTCCGCATCCTGAACGCCTGCCAGGCCCGTGTGCTCAACCTCCAGCTCTATGAAGAGAGTGCGACGACCCCCGGGCAGCCCGATTTCACCAAGCCGGGCCCGAACTGGGTGGTGATCGGCACCGAAGGCGGCTTCCTGGCCAAGGCTGTCTCGGTTCCCTCGGGCAACAGACTCATCACTGCCGTCGACGCTGGGGGTGGCCGTTATGTTGTCGATCCAGCCAATCCGGGCGGAAGCCTGATCACAGCTCCGGGCGAGCGCCTCGACGTGGTCGTGGACTTCGCAGGGAAGGGTGGCAAGAAATACATCCTCTTCAATGATGCCCCGGGGCCCTATCCCAGTGGCGGGCCGGAAAACGATTACCCCAACGCCTCTGGCATTGGTGACACCTCCGTGCTCCTGCGCTTCGAAGTCAAGGTGGACAGCCCGGCCATCGGGGCGGATGCGCCCTTCTACGCTCAGAATTTCACCCTAGCTGGTCACTACCTTTCCCAGATCGACCCGCCGCTGGCCGGGCCTGTGGCAGGAGCCGCTGCCAAGACGTTGAGTTGGGCGACTGCCACGACGGATCCTCTGCCCATTCCGACCCGGGCAGGCGTCACCGTGCGCAGCCTTACCCTGAACGAGATTCTCGACGCCAACGGGCGCTTGGCCCAGATGCTCGGCACCAATGTCGCGACGTTCGCCGGTGATTTCTCGCGTCCCTATGGCGATCCCAACGATCCGCTCTCCGATGCCACCGAGACACCCACGGCTAGTACGACCGAAGTCTGGCAGATCGCCAACCTGACGGGTGACACGCACCCCATCCACTTCCACCTGGTCAACGCCCAGATCCTGTCCCGTCAGCCCTTCGATGTGGCTCCCTATGCGAGCGCCGTGCCCGGTCAGGCCATTACCCCGACTTTCACGGGGCCTGCGCGAGGCCCGGCAGCCACTGAACTGGGCTGGAAGGAGACCATCCAGATGCACCCTGGAGAGGTCACCACGGTCATCATGAAGTTCGATCTGCCCAAGGTGCCCTTCACCGTGCCCGTCAGCCCGCGCACGGGCGGCCACGAATATGTCTGGCACTGCCACATCCTTGAGCACGAAGAGCACGACATGATGAGGTCACTCGTCGTCAAGTAGTCTGTGAGCTGAAGGCAAGGGCGGGAATCGGAGCGGTCCGATCCCCGCCCTTGCTTTTGGCTCGGCTCAGAGGCCGTTGATCAACCGTCCCCTCATCTCTGGCGACAGCTTCTTCCTGGCCTTCTCATGGTCCAGCATGGCCCTGAACTTGGCGTTCTTGAGCAGCTCCCGGCCATCGACCTTCCGCTCCCGGGCCTCGTTGGCGGCGGCCTCGAGCAGCTCCAGCAGGTTCATCTTGTAGAGGGCGGCGATCTTCAGGGCGTAGGCGTCCGGGTCCACCGGCACGGCGTCCGGCGTGGCATCGATGACCTCCTGCGCCAGCTTCAGGGCGTGTTCGGGATGGCTGTCCAGCTGGCTGGCAGCCTCGTTGAGTACCACGTCGTTGATGTGGGCGTTCATTTGAGGGAGGGGAGGGGATGCTGGGCGCCGCAGGACCCTGAATCCTGCGGTGAGCGCCAGCGTCAGGCCGAGGCCAAGGGTGGCCAGCACCCAGGGACGCCTGGATTTCGGGCTGCGGGTGGTGGTGCCGGCGCGGAGGCCGGAACGGCTTGGCAGGGCCACCGTGGCGTCGTCGAGGGGGGCGATCCAGGTGGGATTCTTGGCTGCACGCAGGGCCTTGGCGGCTTCGGCTGCGCTGGGGAACCGGGCGGCGGGATGCTTGGCGAGGAGTCGGGAGGAGAGGGCCTTCACCGAGGGGCTCACGCCCTCGAAGACTGTGTCCTCCAGGGAGCGGGGTTCGTCGTGGATGATGGTGTAGACCATGGCGCCGGTGGTGCCGCCGCTGAAGGGCCTCTCGCCGCAGAGGCCTTCGTGCAGCATCACGCCCACGGAAAAGAGGTCGGATGCGGGCTCGGCCCAGCCCGTGCGCAGATACTCCGGCGCCATGTAGGCGAGGGTGCCTACCACCTGGCCGGTCTGGGTCACGTCGCCACCGCTCAGCTTGGCCACGCCGAAATCCATGACCTTGGCCCGCAGCTCGCCGTCCTCCCGCTGCACCATGACGTTGGTGGGCTTGATGTCGCGGTGGATGATGCCGTGCTTGTGGGCCTGGGCCAGCCCCTCGCAGACTTGGGCCAGGATCTCGAGCAGATCCGAGGGGTTCAGTTCGTCCCGCGCCATCAGCGTGCCCAGGTCCTCGCCCGGTACGTATTCCATGACCAGGTAGAGCAGATCCCCATCCGTGCCGAATTCGAAGACGGTGACCACGTTCGGGTGGTGGAGCAGGCCCGCGGCCTTCGCTTCCCGCGCGAAGCGGTCCCGCACCTCGCCACCCGCATCGAGCCCGATGAGGGCGGGCCGGATGGTCTTGATGGCGACCTCGCGCCCGATGCTGGGATCCCGGCCGAGATAGACCTCGCCCATGGCGCCCTGGCCCAGCAGGCGGACGAGCTCGAACTTTCCGACGTGGGTGCGCATGGTGCCCGATCTTCGCAGAAGGCGGGAGCAGAGGGTGTAGCCGAACTCGCGCGGGCCGCGCTGGAAGCGCCGGGCGAGCCAGGCAAGGAGGGCGAGGAGAGCCGATGCGGGACATCGGCCGAGGAGCGCGACGCTGCATGGCGAGGCCCGCCGCCCCAGCCCTTCGGGACAGCGGCCAGCCACGCGCCCTGCTGTGTCAGGGGCCTTGTCCGTATAACCCGATACGGCCTGCGACCCCTTCCTTGCTTGATCACGTGACTGACCGCTGTCGCGGCGTGCGGGAATTCGGCTACACCCTCTCAGCACCGTGCGCAGAAATGGGGCGGACCCGGGAGGCGTGCGAGGCTCGTGAAGGCCAGCTCCCAGGCCCGCACGGGGCCGCGGAAGGCGGCGATCTCCGGCGTGAGTTCACGCAGCGCGTGCAGGGGCGCGGGGTCCCCGGGCAAGGGGAGGATGGGCACCGGCACGCCGGTGGCGAGCCGCAGGGCGGCACGGAGCGCATCGGCCAGGGGCGTGGCGCAGGGCAGCTCCAGGGGCGGCACCTGTAGTTCAGCCCCTTCCGGCACTGCCACGCCAGACCAGAGGTCGGTCTCGAAGCCGCCGTGTTCTGCGTGGTCCGGGGCCTCGCGCCACTCGGGACGGCGGAAGACCATCTTGCGGCGATCCTTCTCCCAGTCGGCCAGGAAGGCCTTCAGCTCTGTTTTCTCCAGAGGACCCATGGGCGCCTTGGCGAGGGAAACGGGGGTGGCGCGACGGATGCGTCCGGGCAGGCGGCGGACCAGCATGGGTTTGTCCCCCAGCCAGGGCAGGCCTGCGTCCAGGGCTGCCACCAGGGCGCCGAGGCGGCGGCGATGCAGCGCCAGCGTCGCTGCCAGATCGCAGCCGGGCAGGGGCACCAGGGCCAGGAGGTTCAGCTGAAGCCCCCCGGCTTGGAGCCTCTCCGCGGCCTCCAGCGGGGCCACCACGTCGGCGGCGCTTCGCCCGAGCACGGCCACCTGGGGCAGGCCGTGGGCCAAGCTGCGCTCGACCAGCAGAAGACCACCCCCCAGGCCGCCCGCAGCGCCGCTCAGCAGGGTTCCCCCCAGGTCCGCAGCCAGCTTCAGGGCGGTGGGGTCCATCATCCGAGGCGCTCCACCAGCACCTCGCGGCGGCGGTCCAGGAAGGCCGCGGCGTGGGGGAGGATGGCCAGGTGGGCGGCCAGGGTGAGGGCGAAGGCCAGGGCCAGGACCGGCAGCAGCCAGCCCGGCGCCAGCCAAGCGGTGAGGGCGTACAGGCCGCCGTAGAGGCTCGTCCAGAGGCCGGAGGTGGCGATGCTCAGCAGGCCCATCGCGAAGGGCATGTTGTTGTTCTTGAGGCTATCCATGACCATGGGGCGCGGAGACCAGACGGAGGTCCACTGGCCCACGGCCGCCTGGGTGAGGAAGATGCAGGCCATGAGGAGGAGGCCGGCGAGCAGCAGGTCGAGCCGCGCGCGATCCACCAGGGCCAGCAACCCGGCGAGGAGCAGAGCCTGCAGGCCCTGGTGGGCCGCCATGCCCAGGAGCTTCCCCATCAGCAGATCTCTGGACGCCACAGGCAGCAGCAACAGCCCCTTCACGCCATGGCGGTCAAGGCCGAACTGGTTGAACGTGAAGTTGTTCCCCACGAGTGAGAGGTAGGCGAAGGCCGCGGGAACGGTCCACAGGGCATTGGTGGCGACATGGGTGAGGGGGCCCTTCAGAAGCACCAGGGTCATGAGGGGCATGAGGAATCCGAAGCGGCCCAGGTGGCTGCGCATGAGGGTCTGGAAGTGCAGCCGGCCGACGCCTTCGGCGGGATGGTGGAAGGACCAGAGCCGCTGCCTCCGGGTGCCCGTTTCGGGACGGTGTTCAGCCTCAGCCTCTCGGCGCATGAGCTGGGCGCCCGCCAGCATGAGCAGCGCGAGGACACCCAAGGGGTAGGCATGGGTGCCAAAGGCTGTGCCCCAGCGTCCCTGCCGGGCCAGCAGGAGGCTGCGTGCAGAGGCGGTGGCTGGAAGGAGGTTCACCGCGGCGCCCACCTGGTTTCCGAGGGCCCGCAGCCGCTCCACCTGAGCGGAGGAGAGGGGGGCAGGCCGGGCCGAGGCGGACTTGGGTGGGACCCGTCCGCCCAGGAGGGTGCTCCCCAGCCAGATCAGGACGCCCAGTGCGATGAGAAGCCAGCGCAGCCGCCGCACCAGCGCCCCCGCCAGGCCCTCGATGAGCAGCTGGACCGAGAGCAGCGTGAGCATGGTCTCCAGCCAGAGGAGGGGCACCAGGGGCAGTGCGGCGGGCACGCGGAGCCCCAGGCCCACCAGCAGGCCGGCCGCGGCACTCCCCAGGGCGAGGGGGAGCAGGTCGCCGAAGCCGGCCACCAGCTCGGCGCCGTACAAGGTGGATGTCGGCAACGGGAAGCCGCGGTAGGACTCCCAGGCGAGCTGGCGCGCCCCGCCCAGGACTCCGCCCATGAGCCCGCCGCCGAAGCCCACCAGGGTGAGCATGCCGCCGAGTACCAGCGGCAGGAGCGGACGGTCCAGAGCGCCGCCGAGCACCCAGCCCAAGGCCCCCGTGCCCACCAGGAGCAGTCCTGCGCCGAAGGTCGCGGCAAGCAGGACGGTGAGCACCAGGGCCCACTGGCCCTGCTTTCCCAGCTCCCGGACGGACTGGTTCCAGGTGGTCTGGCTGTGGGCCGCCAGCAGGGCGCGGAAAGGGCTCACAACCACGAGAGGCTGCCCTTCTGGGTGCCGCCCACCAGGTTGACGAAGAGCTGCTCGAGGCTCTCCCCGCCGCGCCGCAGATCCTCCAGGGGACCAAAGCCCTTGAGGCGGCCGTCGTCGAGGATGGCGATGAGGGGGCAGAGCCTTTCCACGACCTCGAGGATGTGGCTGGTGAGCACCAGGGTCACGCCGCTCTGCTGAAGGCTGTGGAGGATGTCCTTGATGGTGCGGCTGGTGACGGGGTCGATGCCCTCGAAAGGCTCGTCGAGGAAGACCACGCGCGGGCCGTGGATGAGCGCCGCGCAGAGGGCCACCTTCTTCTTCATGCCGAAGCTGTAGTCGGTGATGAGCTGCTTCGGCGCCACGGCCAGATCCAGCTTGTCGAACAGCTCTTCACGCCGCCCGTCGATGAGCGCATCGGGCATGCCGTACATGCGGCCCACGAAGCGCAGGTACTGGGGCCCCGTGAGCATGTCCAGCAGGGCCATGTCCTCGGGCATGGCGCCGATCTGCCGTTTCACGGCCAGCGGATCGGCTTCGAGGTCGAGGCCCAGGACGCGGATGCGCCCAGCCGTGGGCTTCAACAAGCCCGTCACCATCTTCAGGGTGGTGGACTTTCCGGCGCCGTTGCGGCCCAGCAGGCCCAGGAAGGCCCCGGCCTCCAGGCTGAGGCTCAGGTCCTCCACCGCCGTCTTGTCGCCGAATCGCTTGGTGAGGGAATCGAGTTCCAGAGCGAGCATCCTCCGAGGGTAGCAGTGGGGCAGGACCGCCCGGGCGGCCGGCCCGATATACTCCGAGGCCATGCGAACCCCCGGCCTCGCCCTGACCCTGCTCCTGATGCCCATGGCCTGCTCCAAGCCGGAGGCCACGCCTCCGGTGGTTCACCAGCTGGCGGGGGCCGCGGCCACCCCGCTGAATGACCTCAATCTGCTGCACGCCAAGATCCCCGCGGCGTTGCTGTCGGCCCTGAAGGCTCCCTATGCGCCGCCTGCAGACCCCACCTGCGCCGGGCTTGCCATCGAGATCCAGGCCCTGGACGCGGCCCTGGGCGAGGATCTGGATGCCCCCAAAGGACCCGGGCCCAGCCTGGCCGAGCGGGGCAGGGCCGAACTTGACGAGGCGGCGGTGGGCGCCGTGAAGAGCAGTGCTGAGGCGCTGATCCCCTTCCGGAGTTGGGTGCGGAAGCTGACGGGTGCCGAGCGGGCCTCCCGGCAGGTCACCAAGGCCATCGCGGCGGGAATTGTGCGCCGGGCCTACCTCAAAGGCCTCGGGCAGGGGAAGGGCTGTCCGCCTCCGGCCGCGCCCCGCCCCAGCGACGCGGGAAAGCCCTAGCGGGCAATCCGAATCCAGAAGGTGGTGCCCTCGGGGCCGGTGTCGAAACCGACCTTCCCGTGCAGCACGGTCTCGCCGAAGAGCTTCATGGCATAGGTGCCGAGGCCCCGTCCGGCGGCGCCCTTGGTGCTGAACGAGCGCTGGAAGATGCGGGTGCGAATGTCCTCCGGGATCTGGCCGGGATTGTGGACCTGGAAGCAGATGTCGGGTCCCTTGATCTGGGCGGAGAGGGTGATGGTCTCGCCCATGAAGGAGGCCTCCACGGCATTCACCGCCATGTTCAGCACCACCCGGGACAGCAGCTCGGGATCGGTGTGGATCTGCTCCTCCGGGGCGGGGAGGAGCACCACCTCCCGGTCCCGGGCCAGCGCGTGCCGACTCAGCAGGTCGCCGACATCCACCAGGATTTCCAGGGGCAGGACAGTCCGCACCCGGGGCCTCAGCTGCCCATGCTCCGCCTGGGCCATGGCCCGGTGGCTCTTTAGCTCCCGGTCCAGCAGATCCGTCAGGTGGGCCAGTTTCTGGGCGATCCCCTGGGAGGTGCTGGCACCCGAGGCCAGCAGATCGGCCCACCCCCGGATGCCCTGCATGAGGTTGGCCACGTCGTGGTAGAAGAGCCGCTCCAGGGCATCCCGCCGCTTAACCGCGCTGAGATCGTGCAGCACGACGGCGATGAACTGGTGGGGACCCACAATCAGAGGGCTGGCCACGATCTCGAATTCGGCGCTCTCGGTGGTGTCATCGTGGCGAAGGGTGAGCAGGCACTCCGAATGCACAGCCTCCCCGGTCTGCTGGGCCTGCAAAACAGCCAGCACCGCGCCGCAGTGGGCGCAGGCGTGGTTGGTGCCGCACCCGCCAGGGCTGCCCGGCACATGGACACAGCCGAAGAGCTCGCCGGGGCGTCGCCCCAGGGCGGTTTCCGGGGTGCCATCCACCACCTGGAGCACGCGCTCGTTGGTGGCCAGGACCTGGCGATTCACATCGAGGATCAACACCAGGCCATCCAGCGCCTGCATCAGGAACCCTGCCACGGGGTGGCCCAGGCAGGCTTCGGCCTCTCGGCGCAGCTCCTCGGGACTGGAGCGTTCCGCGGTCGCGAAATGGGTCAAGGTCGAGGCCTCTGGCCGAGACTGTTCCTCGAAGACCATGGGAGCTCCCTGGGATTGGGGCGGGGTGCCTTATTGACCGTATCGGTCTTTTCCCATGTTGAATGAGTTGGTGGAAAGGGAATGTATGAATTGATCATGAGTCTTAGAAAGGGCAGTCAGGGCCAGGCTGGCCCCGATCAGGGCGCAGGCCATGTCCCACTGGGTGTCCCAGGGATCGCCCTGACCGCCCAGGAAGGCATCGGCCGAGCTGCCGGTCCAGACGGCGGTCTGCCACTCCAGCAGCTCGTAGGCCGCGCTGAGGCCCAGCACCATGAGGATCAGCACCACCACGGACCAGCCTCCGGGCTTCAGCACGCCCTTCCGCAGAAGCACCTCCCGGAAGATCAGCACCGGCACGAAGCCTTGAAAGAGGTGACCCAGGCGGTCGTAGGGATTGCGCGCCAGATGCAGCCAATCCTTCACCCACTGGCCCGCCGGCACCTCGGCATAGGTCCAGTGCCCGCCCACCATGAGCACCAGGCAGTGCAGGGCGATCAGCCCATAGAGCAGGCTCGTGAGGGGGAAGCGGCGGTGGGTGAGCACCAGGGCGGGCACGCCGATGATCACCGGGACATTCTCCATGAACCAGGTGAAGCGGTCCGCCTTGGGGGCGAAGCCCAGCAGCAGGAAGGCGGCCATCACGGCGGCCAGCAGCACGAGGGGAAGGCGTGAAGAGGCTCGGCTCATTGCCTCAAGGTGCAGTGGGCCCGGCCCGTTGTCAAAAGATCTCGTGGGTTGGGAGGCGGGCCGAGGGCGGCATTCCTCCAGTGTTAGCATGGGGCCACTTCCCGCCGGAGAATCCGCCGATGGCCTTCACGCTCTCCACCTTGTGCGTCGCCTTGGCCCTGCTCCTGGGCATGCTCGGATTGCAGGAGGTGGGCCGCCAGCTGGGGCGCCGCCAGCTGGCGCGGGACCCTGACAGCTCCAGGAAGAGCCTCGGGGCGCTGGAGGGCGCGGTGTTCGGCCTGATGGGCCTGCTGATGGCCTTCACGTTCTCCGGCGCCGCCGGCCGCTTCGAGGTTCGTCGGCAGCTGGTGGCCCAGGAGGCCAATGCCATCGGCACCGCCTACCTGCGCCTGGACCTGCTGCCCGCACTCGCCCAGCCCGCGCTGCGTGAGGATTTCCGGCGCTACCTGGATGCCCGGCTGGCGATCTTCCAGAATCCCTCGGGTTCCCCGGCTTCGAAGGCCGGCCTGTTGCGTGCTGTCCAACTGCAGGGACGCATCTGGGCAGAGGCTGTGGCCGCCTGCCGCGGCGACGTGCCTCCCCAGGTCCTCACCCTGGTGCTGCCCGCGCTGAACGAGATGATCGACATCACCACCACCCGCGCCATGGCCATGAACCAGCACCCCCCCAGCGTCATCTACCTGATGCTTGGGGCCCTCACCTTGACCAGTGCGCTGCTCGCGGGGTACGGCATGGCCGAAGGCCGGATCCGGAGCTGGGTCCATACCGTGGGCTTCGCGGTCCTCTTCTCCATTACCTTCTTCGTGATCCTCGACCTGGAGTATCCGCGCCTGGGCCTCATCCGGGTGGATGCTGCGGACCAGGTGCTGGTGGAGTTGCGGGCCTCCATGAAGTGAGTTCCGGGCGGCCCTTCTGATCCGGGTCGCCCTATCCTGGGATCCTGGAGGACGACATGGACCTGGGCATTCGGGGCAAGGTGGCGATGGTGGCGGCGGGCAGCAAGGGGCTGGGCCGGTCGGCGGCCCTGGCGCTGGGAGCCGAGGGCTGCGCGGTCTCCATCTGCGGCCGAGGCGCCGAGGCCCTGGCGGCGACCCGGACGGAGCTGGAGGCCCTGGGCGTCCGGTCCCTGGCCATGGCGGCGGACATCTCCAGCGCCGAGGACCTGGCCCGCTGGCACCAGGCCACGGAGACGGCTCTGGGGCTGGTGGACATCCTCGTCACCAACACCGGCGGTCCCAAGGCCGCGACCTTTGATCACCTCAGCGACGCGGACTGGGCCGCCGGCGTGGATTCCACCCTGCTGAACGTGGTGCGCATGACCCGCCTGGTCCTGCCGGCCATGAAGGCGCGGAAGTGGGGCCGCATCGTCCACATCACGAGCCTGGTGGCCAAGCAGCCCTATCCCCTGCTCACCATCAGTTCCACCCTGCGGGCCGGCCTCTCGGGCCTCACCCGCACCCTGGCCCTGGAGACCGCGGCGGATGGGATCACGGTCAACGCCCTGCTTCCGGGTCACGTCATGACGGACCGCCAGCACCACCTGGCGGAGGTGAAATCCCAGGCCGAGGGCATCACGGTGGAGGAACATTTCCGTCGCCAGGCCGCCGCCATCCCCGCCAGGCGCATCGGCGAACCTGCCGAGGTGGGTGCCGTCATCGCCTTCCTGTGCAGCGGTCCGGCGTCTTACCTCACCGGCCAGAGCCTGCTGGTGGATGGGGGGTTGGTGCAGGGGACCTTCTGAGGGGCTGGGCGCCAGGATGCTTCGCGATTTTTAACCAATGCCATCAAGATTTTAGATAGATGATCTCATGGTGAATTCGGTTTGATCCGATGAACCTCTGGGGGCAGGTTCCAACCCTGGAGGTGTCATGCCCTTTCAGATGGATGTGGGTGCGAGTCGGATCCGCCTCGGAGTCCAGGGGGGCATCGATCCCTTGGAACTTCACCAATTGATGGATGCCACTGAAGCGCTCCTGGAAGAAGGTCCGGTGATCGACCTGCACCTGGATCTGGCCGGGGCGCCCAGCCTTGACACGGCGACCTTGAACGCCCTGCTGGACCTCCAGGATTGCGCCCGGGCGCGGGGCCGAAAGCTGGTGCTGCTCAATCCCGACCAGCACCTGCGAAGGGTCCTGAAAGTCACCGGACTGGATCGCAAGATGAAGGTGCTGGCCGGGGAGTGAACCTCCGGATTCGGGCCTCAGCGCTGGATGCCGCTCACGGTCTGGAAGTAGTGGGCGAAGGCCGCGATGCCGCCACCGGCCTGTTCCCAGTCGTAGTTCTCGTTGGGGGCGTGGTAGCCATGGCTGGGGAGGCTGAGGCCGAGGAAGAAGACCTCGCAGCCCAGGATGTCCTCCATGGTCTTCACGGCACCGATGCTGCCGCCCTCCCGGGTGAAGGAGCAGGGTGCGTTGAAGGCGAACTGGTAGGCGTCCTTGATGGCTTCGGCATAGGGGCCGGTGACGTGGCCCTTGAAGGGGGCCAAGCCGTGCTCCTCGTGGAACTGCACGTCGGGGAAGTGCTCGTTGACGAAGGCCCGGATGCGCTGAATGGTCTTGTGCTCATCCATGTCCGGCACCAGGCGGCAGCTCATCTTCACCTCGGCCCGGGGCGGCACGGCGCTCTTGATGCCGGGGCCCGTGTAGCCGCCGACCATGCCATGCACTTCCATGGTGGGACGGCCCCACACGCGCTTCATGACCTTGACGGGATCCTCGGTGCGCATGCCGGTGATCATGTGGTCCTTCTTGAAGGTCTCCACGCTGAAGCCGGCGTTCGCCCACTCCTCGAGTTCCTGCTTGGAGGGCTTCACCACCTCGTCGTAGAAGCCGGGGATCTTCACCTTGCCGGTCTCGCCGTCCATCATGGTGGCCACCACCTTGATGAGCTCCGCGAGGGGATTGCGGGCCGCGCCCCCCACCACGCCGCTGTGCAGGTCGTGGTCGGCGGTCTCCAGCGTGAGGCGGAACCCCTTGAGGCCGCGCAGCCCTGCGGGCGTGCTGGGCTTGCCGCGGGTGATCCAGACGGTGTCGCTCACCACGATGGCGTCGGTCTTCAGGCGGTCCTTGTGGCGGTTCAGTCCCCCGGCGAAGCTGGGCGATCCGATCTCCTCCTCGGTTTCCCAGAGGAAGTGGATGTTGAGGGGCACGCCCGCGCGGCGGGCTGCCAGGGCGCCGAAGAAGGCTGTCACCGCCGGTCCCTTGTCATCCGTGCTGCCCCGGCCGCGGTAGGTGTCGCCATCCACCACGAAGGTGAAGGGCTCCGCCGTCCACTCGGGCTCGTTGGCGGGCTGCACGTCCATGTGGTTGTAGACCGTGATGGTGGGCAGGCTGGGGTCCTCCCCGAACCAGCCATGGATGAGGGGATTCCCACTGGTCTCCAGGATCTCGGCCTTGCCGCCGTGCCGCTCGAACAGCGCCCGCGCCGCTTCGGCCACGCGCCGCACATCGCCCTGGCGGGCCGGGTCGGCGCTGATGGAGGGGATCTCCACCAGGGTTTTCAGTTCCGCCTCGAAGGCCGCACGGCTTTCCTTGGCGAACTGGCCCAGGGCCTCGCGGGTGAGAAGGGAAGGATTCATGGCTGCTCCGGGAAAGGGAAACCATCATCCCACAGCCCGAAGTGTTGTCTATAAAAGGACCTATGGGTAAATAGTCGAACGGGTGGCTTCGCCATTTGGAGTGCCCAGACGGGCCAGAAGGCGGTGGAACTGGGGCTCGTCCCGCTTGAGGGCCAGCCCGGCCCGGCAGGCCGCCCGGGCAGCCCTCAGGTTGGCATCGTCCTTTCCCTGGGCTTGGGCGAACTCCAATTCCGCCCGTAGCAGCTTGAGTCGGAAATCCCTGGGATTGGCCTGATCCCCAAGGGCGAGGGCCGCGCGGCAGTTCGCCCAGGAAGAGGCCGCATCCATGCCCCCCGCCGTCCTGGCCTGGCCCTCCGCCAGGAAGGCATCCGCGGCGGCCAGGTGGAGCTGGGCGTTGTCGGGGTTGATGGCCTGCCCCTGCCTTCCGCAGGCAACCGCGGCCTTCACGTGGGGCCAGGGATCCCGCCCAGCGGCAAGGGCCATCCGGGCGAGCAGGGCGTGGACTCGGGGCAGGTGGTAGAAGGTGTAGGCGAACTGGGGCTCGATCTGCAGGTTGGGCTCCAGCTGCTGGACCGCTCGGAGCAGGGCCTCGCGGCCCCCGTGGTGGTGGGCCCACGCCCACGCGCCATGCTCGAACAGGGCCTGCCCCAGGGTGCTGTTGTAGAAGACGGTGCCCTGGAAGTTGGCCTTGGTGCCGAGCGCGTCGAGCACCCGAAGGGTCTCTTCATAGAGACGGTGGGGATCCGCCCCCCGGTCGGCCAGGTGCTTTGCCTCGATGAGCCGGGAGAAGGCGTGGTGGGGGTCGGCGGGCACCTGGTCCCGCCAGTGCCGGGCGCGGGCGAGCGCCGGGTCGGGGTTCCGGCCAAAGCGCTGGTCGGCCTCGGCGACCACCCACCAGAGGTGGTGCAGCGTGCCCTTGGCGGCGGTCCAGTCCGACTCGCGGGTCCAGGCCTCCCTCGGCGCGAAGGCCTCCAGGCCCAGGGCGGCCTTCCGCACCAGGGCCGCCGGATCGCCTCCGCTGGACAGCTGGATGAACCCCACCTGCAGGGCGCTGTTCGGCAGGGTGATCCGCGGCTCCTCTGCATCCGGGCGGATCCGCAGTGCGGCTTCCAGCAGGCGGTGGGCCTCCAGGAAGGGCTCGGCCCGCCGCCGTTGCCGGGCCGCCAGGGCGATTCCCTCGCTGGTGATGAGGTTCGAGTGCCGGAGGAGGGACTCGTCATCGCTCGGCGCGATCCGCTCGGCCTCGGCCAGGTAGCCCAGGGCTCTCTGGAACTGGGCATGGATCCGCCCGTAGCCGGGCGTGTCGGACGTGGCGAACACCGCATCGGCGGCGTTCGCCGCCCGGGAGCCCCAGGCTTCGAACAGCCAAGGCGCCTGCTCCAGGGCGGTCGTGTAGTGCCGGTCCGCGTCGTCGTACCGCCCTTCGGCCTGGGCGGCAAGGCCGGCGCTGTACTCAGGGTGGTCCACACTGGCCCCCTTGGCGCGCGCCATCCAGGTCAGCGCCAGTGGCACCATCTCCGCCGCGGCCTTGCGCAGATCCTCCCGCGTGGCGAGCTGGCCGATGAGTTCGAGCCTGCGATTCTCGTACTGCTTCAGCCGGGTCAGCGCGAGGCCGTGCGCCACCTCCGGCGCCTGGAATCCTGAGCTCCAGGCGGCCGCCAGGTTCCGGACCGCTTCGCCGTATTCCCGCAGGGCCAGATGGCCCCGGCCCAGGGCGTAGTGGCCGGGTCCCTGGGCGGAGCCGCCCAGGTGGGCCATCTCCGTCCGGATCGTGGCCATTCGTGTCCGCAGCCGCGCCTCCGCAGGCCGGATGTCGTGGATGGGCATCATGCGCTCGATGCGCAGCAGATGCTCGGCGTCGCGGATCTCCAGGGCGAAGCGCTGGGCCGCCCGCTCCCTCAGGCGAGAGGTGGCGCGGATGTGGCCGTTCCAGGCCATCAGCAGCACGGAGGCGAGGATTCCCGTCGCGGCGGTGGTGGCCAGGGCGGGACGCCGCTTCGACCAGCGCCAGAGGCGGCCGAGGGGCCCCACGGGTCGGGCCTCGATGGGCTCGCCGGCCAGGAAGCGGCGAAGGTCCTCGCCCAGCGCCCGCGCGGAGGCGTAGCGCTTCACCGGCTCGTGCTCCAGGCACTTCAGGGCGATGGTCTCCAGGTCCTTCGGCGCGGCGGGGTTCAGACGCCGCACGGCCCGAATGCCGGAGTCCGACTGGTTCGTGACGAGGCCCGCCAGCGTGGAGCCTTCATACGGCGGCTGGCCCGTGATGAGCGCGTAGAGGGTGGCGCCGAGGCTGTAGATGTCCGTGGCTGGGCCCAGGGCCTCGCCCTGGGTCTGCTCCGGACTCATGAAGGCCGGCGTGCCCATCACGGCCCAGGAGAGCGTCTGGTCCATGACCGTGAGGTCGCGGGCAAGGCCGAAGTCCACCACGCAGGGATGCAGGCTGCCGTCCGCTCGCGTCTCCACGAGGATGTTGGCGGGCTTGAGGTCCCGGTGGATGAGGCCCGCCTGGTGCGCAGCGTGGATGGCCTCTGCCACCGACGCCAGCACCTTGGCCATGGCCCGGAAATCCATTTCCGGGCGGAGGTCCGCCAGGGAGCGGCCCTGCACGAGCTGCATGGCGATGTAGGGGCTGCCCTCCGCGTGCCCCAGGTCATGGATGCGGCAGATGCCCGGATGGTCGAGCTTGGCCTGGGTGCGCGCCTCCCGCAGGAGGCGCAGGTGCAAGTCAGGATCGTGGCCCAGCAGCAGCTTCAGGGCCACCACGCGTTTGAGCACGGGGTCCCAGGCCGCGTGCACCCGGCCCATGCCGCCCCGGCCCAGTTCCGGTCCCAGCAGGTAGCGGTCCACCGCGATGCAGTCCGCAGACCTGGCCCAGGACGGCATCGTCCCGGGTTCGGTGGGCGGATCGGCGGGGTTGGAGCTCATGGCGGAAAGTGGATGCCTCTACTTCTAGCGGAAGGTCCCCGCCGAGGAAACCCGCCTGGGAAAATGCGGGTCCAGCTCAATTCCTACAAATGCAGGTATTGCGACCCTATCTCTAGACGCGCGCTCCCTCCCGGGATTCAATGGAGCCATGCCTGCCCGCGGCCCTTACGAGACCTCGCCCATGCCGACGCAGCCGCGCACGCTGGCGGAGCGCCTGCGCTGGCTACGCAAGCAATCCGGCCTCACCCAGGTGGAGGTGAGCCAGGCCCTGGGTTGCGAGCAGGCCATGATCAGCAGCTGGGAAGTGGGCCGAACCCGCCCCAGCGCCGTCACCCTCGGGGCCCTGGCCAAGCACTACAGCGTGACCCTGGCGGCCCTGGACAGTGGCGCGGGCTTCATGGAGGAGGTCGCCCGGCGCCCCCAGCCGGAGGCCGAGCCCGAGGCGTCCGAGAGCGGCACGGTGTTGGCCCTGCCCCCCGTGGCCCCGGGCCAGGTGATGCTCCTGGACGAGAAGGCCGGCACCCAGACCCCCACCGACGCCGCCGAAGCCATGGCCACCCTCCTCCGCGCCCTGAAGAAGGGGCGGAAGGCATGGGTGGTGGTGAGGTAGGCCGGGTCAGCCCTCAGCCCGGGAAGGTCGACGCGGCCTTCAGCCCCGTCCACTCGGGCAATCCAAGGGTGAGGTTCATGTTCTGCACCGCCTGCGCGGCCATGCCCTTGCCCAGGTTGTCCAGGGCGACCATCACGACGCCGTGGCTGCCCTTGGCGGCGACGGCCAGGTCGGCGAAGGCGCTGCCCGTGGTGGCGGCCACGCGGGGCGTGCCGTCCACCACGCGGACGAAGAACCGGCCCTCATAGAACGCCTCTACGTGGGCCTTCAGGGCGGCGGTGTCCACGCCAGCGGGCACGGGAAACTGGGCGGTGGCGAAGATGCCACGCACCAGGGGCGCGCTCTGAGGCACGAAGCTGAGGGGCGTCTCCCAGCCGGTGCTTGCGAGGGTGCGGAGCACCTCGGCCTCGTGCTGGTGGCCCAGCACCTTGTAGGCGCGGAAGTCGTTGGCGCGGGTGGGATGGTGCGTGGTGTCCGAAGCCGCGGCACCGGAACCCGACGAGCCCGTGGCGGCGGTGACCGCGACAAAGGCGGGCTGCCACTCGGCCAGGGGCAGCAGCGCCAGCTGCAGCGCGGTGGCGAAGCAGCCGGGGTTGGCGATGCGCTTGGCGCCCTTCATGCGCTCGGGCTGCCAGTCCACCAGGCCATAGACCCACGCGGGATCGAGGCGGAAGTCGTTGGACAGGTCGATGACGGTGAGGCGGTCGGTGAGCCCCAGGCGGTCCCACTCAGGCTGAAACCCCGGGAGCAGCTTGGCGAACTCCCCGTGGGGCAGGGCCGCGAACAGCACGGGCGACTCGCTCCGAGCCAGGGCCTCCCAGTCGGGCGTGGCCTCGAAGGTGCCCTCCACCAGACCCCGGAGGTTGGGGTGCTGGGCATGGAAGGGCTTGCCCGCGTGGCTGCGGGCCGTGCCCCGGATGGAGGTCACGGCCGGATGGTTGGAGAGCCACCGCAGCAGCTCCCCGCCACCGTAGCCAGAGGCACCGAGGATGAGGACGTCGACCGCGCTCATGCCTTGGCCGCGAGCTTGGGTTCGAGGAGGTTGAGCACGAAGCGGCCGAGGGCATCCGCATCGGCTCGGGCGTTGCGGGCAGGCAGGCCCAGGGTGGCCACGAAACGCTCGCCCACGCGGTTGTCCGTGGCGGGGCCGGCCACGAGGTCGGTCTGGATGCCGTAGGCGGACGACAGGTTGTGGACGGCCCCGGCCGCACCCACCGGGTCGTTGGCGCAGACGATGAACACGCCGCTCAGGGCCATGAGCTCGGCATCCTGCAGGATGGCCTGCACGCCGTACTCGCCCATGATGCCGTCGCCGGTCTCGGCCACGATGACATCCACGCCGTGGGAGGCCAGCTCCGAGAAGATCACGTGCGAGACGCCGGCGGCGCTGCCCGCATCGGTGCACACGATGCCCGCATCGGTGAAGTCCAGGGCCACCTCGGCGCCGTAGTCGCGCATGGCCAGGGCATCCCGCATGAGCGAGACACCCGTGAGCTTGCAGGCGCCCACGCGGTACCCGGCGCGGCTGAGCTGGCGGATGGTGGCGCAGGCGGCGGCGGTCTTGCCGGCGTTCATGCAGGTGCCGGCCACGTAGACGACGGGGCAGTGGGCCGAGAGGCCCGTGCCCTTGAGGGCGCCCATGCGGATGTGCGCGGGCTGGCCCGATCGGGACTGGAACTCGGGGAACACCAGCACCTGGCCCAGCACCTCCAGCTCGAAGGGCTTGCCCACATCGGGGTTGTGCGAGAGGCACTGGCCGATGACGCCGCCCATGTTCAGCAGGTTCACGGTGTCGCCGGGCTTCAGGCTCTTCGGCATCACGCCCTCGTAGCCCTGCAGCGCGTTGCGGTGGCCCAGGGCGCCCACCAGGATGTCGCCGTCATGCAGCGTGCTCATGCGGCCGTGGGGATCCTCCAGCTGGTTATAGGTGCTCTTCTCGCCCCGCACCTTGCAGGCGATGACGGAGCCCTCCTCCAGCAGGATCTCGCTGCCGAGGGTGAGCGTGCGGCCCAGCCGCAGGTTGCGGGTGACCGAGGCGAGCTTGTCGACGTGGATTCTCATGGGGACCTCGGGCGATCAGTTGGGCTTGGCTTTGAGGGTGAGGGTCTGCTGGACGCCGAAGACCTTGGCGAAGCCCGCGGCCTCGGCACCGGTCCACAGCTTGTTGGCCTCGCCGTAGGTGGCGATGCGCGGGTCCATCAGCGAGTAGGGCGACTGCACGCCCTCCACCACGAAGGTGCGGGGGTGCAGGGTGAGGCGCACCTCGCCGCAGACGCGGTCCTGGCTGGACTGCAGGAAGGCCTCCAGGTCGCGGGCCAGGGGATCGAAGAAGTGGCCCTCGTGCAGCAGCGAACCGTAGAGGTTGCCCAGGCTCTCCTTCCAGAACAGCTGCTTGCCGCTCAGCACCAGCTTCTCCAGCTCGCGGTGCGCGCCGACGAGCAGGTGCGCGGCCGGGGCTTCGAAGCCCACGCGGCCCTTGATGCCAAGGATCGTGTCCCCCAGGTGCACGCCGCGGCCAATGCCGTAGACCTTGCCCACGGCGTTGAGCTGGGCGATCAGGGTGACCGGGTCCATGGCCATGCCGTCGAGGGCCACGGGCACGCCCTGGTCGAAGCTGAGGGTCAGCACCTTGGGCGTCAGCGAGCCGATGACACCGCCGGGGAAGGCCGCCTCCGGCAGGGTGCTCCAGGCATTGAGGGTCTCGCGGCCGCCCACGCTGGTGCCCCACATGCCCTCGTTGATGGAGTAGTCCTTGGTCTTCTCGGGGAAGGGGAAGCCCCGCTCGGCGCAGTAGGCCATCTCCTCGGCCCGGGACAGGCCCAGGTCGCGGATGGGCGTGAGGATCTGCAGCTCGGGGGCCAGGGCGCGGAAGGCCACATCAAAGCGGATTTGGTCGTTGCCCGCCCCGGTGGAGCCATGGGCGATGGCATCGGCTTTCATTTCCTTGGCGAGCTCCGCCACGGCGCGGGCTTGGCAGACCCGCTCGGCGGACACGGAGAGGGGATACATCTGGCCGCGCAGCACATTGCCATAGACGAGGTAGCGGAGGTAGCCCTCGAAGAGTCCCGCCCGGGCATCCACCGTGGTGTGGCTGATGGCGCCCAGCTTGGGCGAGGCGGCCTCGATGCGGGCCAGCTCCTCGGGCGAGAAGCCGCCGGTGTTCACGGTGACCGTGGCCACGTCGTAGCCCTGCTCCTTCAGATAGAGCACGCAGAAGGAGGTGTCGAGGCCGCCGGAGAAGGCGAGGACGGCGAGCTTGCTCATGGGGTTCCTTTCAGGCGGTCCAGAGGGCGGATTCGGCGTCGGCGTGGATCTCGCGCTTGGCCTCGATCCAGGCGCGGGCCTGCGCGAGGTCGGCGGCAAGGTCATCCAGGCCCAGGTTGCCGGCGCCGCCCAGGTGCGTGGCCGTGAGGGCGGCGCGATCGGGGGCGAAGGTGCCTTCCTGGATCTGCTGCGCGACCTTGCGGTAGGCCTCGCGGAAGGGCATGCCGCCCTGCACGAAGACGTAGGCCTGGTGGGCGGCGTAGAGCTCGTCGGTGCTGGCGGCGGCGGTGGCCTCGGCGTTCACGTTCAGGGCGGGGATCAGCCGCACCAGCACGCCGAAGAGCTCATCGGCCTGCCGCAGGCCCAGGATGACGGGGCGCTTGAGCAGCTGCAGGTCGCGGTGGTAGCTGGAGGGCAGGCCCGAGGCGATCTGCTCCACCAGTGTGGCCGTTCCGCGCAGCTCGCGGCAGCGGCCGCGGGCCAGCTCGACCACATCGGGGTTCTTCTTCTGAGGCATGATGCTCGAGCCCGTGGTGAAGGCATCTGGCAGCTTGAGGAAACCGAACTCCTCGGTGCTGTAGAAGGACACATCCCACAGGAACTTCTCGAGCACGCCGCCCGTGGAGGCGGCCCACTGCAGCAGGGCGGTCTCGTGGCGGCCGCGGCTGTTCTGCACGTCGATGGGGCTGCGCTGCACCTTGGAGAAGCCCAGCAGCTTCGCCGTGAGCTCCCGGTCGATGGGCAGGGGCACACCGAAGCCGGCGGCCGATCCCAGCGGGCAGCGGTCGAGCCGCTGATACACCGACTGCAGGGCTTCCAGCTCCTCCAGCAGGCCCTCGGCGAAGGCGGCGGCCCACATGCCGAAGGTGCTGGGCATGGCCCGGCGCAGGTGGGTGTAGCCCGGCAGGGCCTCCTGCTCGTGCGCGCGGGCGAAGGCGAGGAAGGCCTCGGCCAGGTCGGACACGCGCAGGCCCAGGCGCAGCAGGGCGTCCCGCAGATACAGGCGGAAGGCGAGGATGACCTGGTCGTTGCGCGAGCGGCCCAGGTGGATGCGCTGGCCCACGGCGCCGAGGCTGCGGGTGAGGTCGGCCTCGATGGCGGTGTGGCCGTCCTCCATGTGGGGCGGGATGGGGAAGGCGTTCTGCCGGGCCAGGTTGGCGATGCGCTTCAGCCCGCGCACGAGGGCGGTGGCATCGGGGCCTTCCAGCAGGCCCGTCGCCGCCAGCATCTTGGCGTGGGCTGCACTTCCCTGGCAGTCCCAGGGCAGCAGCGTCAGGTCGGTGTCCGGGTCCTCGCCCACGGTGAAGCGGTGGATGGCCACATCCAGCGGCAGGTCCTTGGCCCAGAGGGTCGTTCCGTCGGGCTTCATCGCGCACCTGCCTCAGTCTGGGTCACCTGCAGCTTGAAGAAGGAGGTGGCGAGGGTGGCGTAGAAAGCCGCGCCGGCTTCGAGCTCCTGCAGCGTGAGGTACTCGTTGGGGCTGTGGCTGCGGAAGGTGTCGCCAGGGCCCACCTTCACGGCGGGAATGCCGCCGAGGAAGGCCCAGTCCGACGTGGTGCCCGAGCCCACGGGACCCGCCTTGCCTGCGGCCGACAGGGCGGCGCGGACGATGGGGTGATTGGGATCCGTGCCCTTGGGCAGGTAGCGCTTGGAGTGGATGGCGACCTCGCTCTCCAGCTGCCGCTGGAAGGTGGCCAGGAGGTCGTCGTGGTCCTGGTCGGGGCCCGTGCGCAGGTCGATGAAGAACTCGCAGGCATCGGGTACCTGGTTGCGCCGGAGTCCGCCCTGGATCTGGGTGACCTGGGCCTTCTGGGAGCCCAGCAGCGGGTGCGGCGGGAACGCCATGGCGGCCACCTTTGCGATGTCCCGGGCGGCCTTGTGGATGGCGTTCTCGGCGCCCAGCATTTGGGCGTTGGCCACGTGGCCGCTGGTGCCGCGGGCCGTGCACTTCAGCAGGAGCATGCCCCGCTGGGCGGCGCAGACACGCAGACCCGTGGGCTCGCCCACCACGGCGCCATCGAAGGGGCCGAGCTGATCGAGGATGGTGGCGATGCCCTGGCCGCCAGTCTCTTCTTCCGCGGTGAGGGCCACCACGATTTCGCCTTGGAGGGGCTGCTTCGACAGCTCGCGGGCCGCAAGCAGGATGGCCGCCACGCAGCCCTTGGCGTCGTTGGCGCCCAGGCCCTGGAGCCGATTGCCATTCCAGACAGGCGAGAAGGGATCGCCCTCCCAGCCCGCGCAGGGCGGCACGGTGTCGAGGTGGGAGTTGAGCAGCAGGCGGGAGCCGCCGGTGGGGCCGAAGCTGAACCAGAGGTTGTGCCCCTGGCGCTGGACCTGGAAGCCCTGGGCACCCAGGTGGTCCACCAGCAGGTCGGCGAGGGGGCCTTCCTGACCGGACACGCTGGGCGTGCCCACGAGCAAGGTGATCAGCTCAGCGGGGCTCATCCGGCCACTCCGACGGGAAGCCCCGGCACGATCATCGTCCCGCTGCCTTCGTTGGTGAAGACCTCTGCCAGCAGCGCATCCGGGGCCAGGCCGCTCACCAGGTGGGCGCTGGGCACGCCGCCGGCCAGCGCCGCCTTCACGGCGGTGACCTTGGGCCGCATGCCGCCGCTGATGATGCCCTTGGCCTCGAAGGCGGCGAGCTCTTCCAGCGTGGCGTGGGGGATCAGCGAGGAGGACTTGGCGAGGTCCTTCAGCAGCCCCGGCACCGACAGCAGGAAGAACAGCTTCTCAGCGCCCACCGCCGCCGCCAGGCTGGCGGCGATGGTGTCGGCGTTGGTGTTGTAAATGGCGCCGTCTTCCCCCCCGGAAAGCGGCGCCACCACCGGCACGAAGCCCCCTTCGAGCAAGTGGCTGAGGACATGGGGATCAATGGCATCGATGTCGCCCACGAGGCCGTAGTCCACCAGCTGGGGCTCGGTGGCGCCATCGGGGATCACGGCCACGGGCGGCCGCTTGTGGGCCTTGACCAACCCGGCGTCGAGGCCCGTGAGGCCCACGGCGGGGACACCGGCCGCCTGCAGCTCCGCGAGCAGGTCCATGTGCACCTGGCCGGCGAAGACCATCTTGGCGGCGTCCAGCACCTCGGGGCTCGTCACCCGGCGGCCGGCCACCTTCTCGATGGGGATGTGCATGGCCTCGCAGACCGCATCCAGCTCCGACCCGCCGCCGTGCACGACCACCACCTGAATGGAGAAGGACCAGAGCAGCGCGATCTGCTCGCAGAGCGCCTTGCGGATCTTGGGCTCGGCCAGCACGTCGCCGCCCACCTTCACGACAAAGGTCTTGCCGCGGAAAAGGCGGACGTACTGGGAGGCTTCCTTGAGGGCGGCGTAGGGGTTCGGGGAGAGCGGCATCACAACCTCGGGATCAACAGGGCGGGTCGGTTAGAACTGGGAGAGCAGGTGGTGGATGGTGGCCCGCTGCACGTGGAAGCGGTTCTCGGCCTCATCGACCACGCGGCTCCAGGGGCCGTCGAGGACGCTGTCGTGGACCTCGAGGTTGCGGCGCACCGGCAGGCAGTGGGTGAAGATGGCTTCCTTCGCGGCCTTCTGCATGTGCGCGGCGGTGGGCATCCAGGCGCCGAGGTCGGCCATGGGCGCGGCGGTCAGGCCCGACTGGGTGGAAGGCCCCCAGGCCTTTGCGTAGACGGCGGCACTGCCCTCCAGGGCGGCGTCCTGGTCGTTCGTGTAGGTGATCTTCCCGCCCGTGGCGGCGGCATAGGCCTCGGCCTCGGCGCGGACCTCGGCGCTCAGTTCGTAGCCCTTGGGGTGGGCCACGCGGATCTCGGTGCCGCAGGCGGCGGCGGTGAGCAGGAAGGAGTTGGGCACGGCCTTGGGCAGGGGTTTGATGTGCGGCGCCCAGGTGAGGGTGACGGGCACCTTCGTGCTGCCGTGGGCCTCCTGGATGGTGAGCAGGTCGGCGAGGCCCTGGTGCGGGTGCTCTCGGGCGCTCTCCATGCTCAGCACTGGCACGGTGGAGAAGCGCCGGAAGGCATTGATGACAGGATCGATTTCATCTTCCGCATCGCCATTGCCGTGGCTGAAGGTGCGCACGGCCAGCAGGTCTGCGTAGCGGCCCAGCACGGGCACGCCTTCGCGCACATGCTCGGCGCGATCCTCGTTCATGATGGCGCCGTCGCGGTCCTCGAGCTTCCAGGTACCCGCGCCCACTTCCAGCACGATGGCGTGGCCGCCGTGACGCAGCATGGCCGCCTCGAAGCTGGCCCGGGTGCGCAGGCTGGGGTTGAAGAACACCATGCCCAGGATGCGGTCGATGAAGATGGCGCCGGGGCGGTTCTTCTTCCAGGTGGCGGCGGTGGCGAGGATCTCCTTGACCCCGTCGGGGCCCAGATCCGAGATGCGGGTGAAGTGCTTCATTTCGACTCCGGCTGGAAGGCGTGGATGGCGGTGATGAGCGCGGTCAGGGCCTCGGCGCTGACATTGAGGGGGGGCATGAGGCGCAGCACCGAGGCGTCGCCCGAGCCACCGACGAGGAGATGCTGGGCCAGGAGGTGCTTCTTGAGGGCGGCGGCGTGGGCACTGCGCAGGCCCAGCAGCAGGCCTTCACCCACGACCTCCGTGACCACGGAGCCCACCAGCTCTTTCCGCAGCCGGGCCGCGGCGGCCATGGCGTTGGGCATCAGGCCTTCGTGGGCGATGACGTCGACGGTGGCCAGCAGCGCGGCGCAGGCCAGGGGCCCGCCGCCGAACGTGCTGCCGAGGTCGCCGCCTTTGAGCTTGGCGGCAACCTCCACCGTCATCAGCAGCGCGCCCATGGGCACGCCCGAGGCCAGGCCCTTGGCGGAGGTGATGAGGTCGGGGCGGACGCCATAGAACTGCGCGGCGAAGGGGGTTCCCAGTCGGCCCATGCCGGTCTGGATCTCATCGAAGATGAGCAGGGTGCCGGCGGCGTTGCACTTGGCGCGCAGGGCCTGGAACCACTCGCGCGACGCGGTCTTGATGCCCGCCATGCTCTGGATGGGTTCCAGGATGACGCCGGCCAGGTCGGAGAAATCGGCGGCGGCCAGGGCGGCGAGGTCGCCGAAGGGCAGGCGGACGCAGGGCACCAGCTGGTCGGCAAAGGGCTCGGTGATCTTCGGATCGTCGGTGACGGAGAGGGCCAGCAGCGTGCGGCCGTGCCAGCCGCCCTGGAAGGCGCCCAGGGTCTTCCGGCCCGTGAGCAACAGGGCCAGCTTCAGGGCGTTCTCGTTGGCCTCGGCACCGCTGTTGCAGAAGAAGACCGAGTCCATGCCCGCGAAGGCGGTGATCCGGGTGGCGGCTTCGTCGCGCACGGGCAGCGCCGCGGCGGCAGAGTAGAAGAGGAGCGAGCCAGCCTGTTCGGCCACGGCCTTCACCACCTTGGGATGGCTGTGACCCGTGGCGCAGACGCAGTGGCCCCCGTAGAAATCCCACCAGGCCTGGCCCTGGGCATCGAACACGCGATCCGCCTCGCCACGCACCAGGGGAAAGGGATAGGGGGCGTAGGTGGGAAGCAGGGCTGGGATCGGAGGGGTGGCAGTCATGCAGACATCCTGTGCATATGCGCGCATGGACGATGCATAACCAAGCGGCAATTTGCATATTATGCAACTACAAATGACCAACACAAGCAGAAATTTCTGTAAATTTCAAGCTTCATGGAGGAATGGGGTTGTTGAAATATGCAATTTCATGCATCATTCATGCATGGATCTGGATGCCCTCATCCTCCGTCTGCTGGACGACGCCCCCATCATCGACCAGGGGGACCTCCAGGTCCGCCTGAAGGCCGTGGGCCACGAGCTGACCCAATCCACCCTCTCCCGGCGCCTGAAGCGCCTAGGCGTGCAGAAGGTGCAGGGCCGCTACCGCCGGGTGGAGTCCGGCGGCCAGCAGGCCCTTCCTGAGGTGAGCATCACGGAGGCACCGCCGAACCTCCTGGTGCTGCGCACGGCCCCCGGTTTTGCCCAGGCCCTGGGCCTCAGCCTCGACTCGGATCCAGCGCCAGGCCAGATGGGCACCCTGGCTGGCGATGACACGGTGTTCGTGGCGGTGCTGCCCGAGCGCCTGGCCGAGGTGAAGGCCCACCTGGCGCGGGTGCTGGCGGCACGCTGAGTGCGTCCTGCCCTACACTCGAAGGATCCTGTGGAGCCTTCATGGATCGGTTTGGAAGTTCAAAGCTGCGCATTGGCTGGGTGCTGGCCTGCCTGTTCGTGACGGGGCTGGTGGTCATGGCGGTGCGGGGCCAGCAGGGGGAGAGTGGCTCGCAGATCCTGCTCTTCGGCACGGCCATCCCCCTGGGCGCCGACTCGCTGCGTTCCTACGCGGTGGGCAACCTGCAGGGCGTGATGTACTGGGTGGTGTCCCTGGTGGTGTTGCTCGGCGCCTTCGGCCCCGTGAGCCAGTGGACCGCCGCTGCCGCCCGGGGTGAGCGCTTCAAAGGCTTCTTTGCGGGGACGGGACTGGGCTTCGCCCACGGCCTCTTCCTGTCTCAGGTGGCGCTGATCCCCGTCTGGGCCCTCAGCTGGCGGCTCATCGGCGAAGCCTGGCCGCCGGAGCTGCTGCGGGCGGACCTGCACGGGCTCCTGCTGGGCCTGCAGATGCTGCTCTGGGCCGTGCTGCTCTCCCGGCTGTTGAAGTCCAGCGCCGGCTTGGCCCTGCTCTTCACGCTGCTGCTCCGGGAGTTGGGGCCGCGCCTCAGCTTCTTCCTGGACTTCGGCCAGGACCTGGGCTGGAGCACCGGCCAGGTGAAGGCGCTGGAGGTGGTCGTCCGCCTGCTGCCTATGGCACAGCTGCCCTCGGATCCCTTCTCCCCGCTGGCCCTGCCCCTCTCCATCGGCGGGCCCCTGGTGCTGGGCGCCCTGGCCATGCTCCTTCCGGCGGGCGGGCGGAAGTAGGCGCGTGCGACCCCTGGCCGCCCTCCTCCTCCCTGCGGTCCTCGCGGCCCAGGGGGCCCAGGATCCGGCGGAGCTGCGGCAGAAGCTGGCGGCGATCCAGGGCCGGCTGGGGCAGGTGGACCAGCAGCTGGCCTCCCTGAAGAAGCGCCGCAAGGGCGTGCTGGTGGAGATCCAGGGCATCTCGCTGCAGCGGGACCGGGCGAAGGCCCAGGTGGAGGGCGCCCGCCTGCGCCGGGACCAGGCCCAGAACGAAGTGCAGGTCATCGGCCGCGAGCGGACGCGGATCCAGGGTGAGGTCCAGCGCCTCCAGGGGAGCCTCCGCCAGCAGGTGCGCTGGATGCAGGCCCTGGGGCCCTGGGGCGATGTCGCGATCTACGTCACCTTCAAGGATCTGGAGGCCTGGCTGGTGCGGGGCCGCATGCTGGCCTGGGCGCGCCTGCAGGAGCGGAAGCAGCTGGGCCAGATCCAGCGACTGCAGGGGGACCTGGCCTCCAAGGAGAAGGCCCTGAAAGAGGTCCTCGGGCGCCTGGCCACGGAGGAACGGGAGGCCGCCCAGCTTCAGGCCGCGCTGCGGCTTCAGGAGGAGAAGCTCAACAGCTTCCTGGATGGCCTGCAGAAGGATGAGGCGGCTCAAAAGCAGGCCCAGGCGGAGCTGGCGGAGGAGGCTGTCCAGCTGGAGCGGCTGCTGGCGGGGCTGCTCAGCAAGCCGAAGGGCGAGGCCTTTGAGCCCGCCGTGGCCTTCGCCAACCTGCGTGGCGAGCTGCCCCAACCCGTGGAGGGCATGCTGGCCCTGGGTTTCGGCGAGCATCTGCATCCGCGCTTCAGAACCAAGACCATGCAGAGCGGACTGCTCATCAGCGCGTCCGGCGGGGCCAATGTCACGGCCGTGGCCGATGGCAAGGTGGCCTTCGCGGACTACTACCAGAGCTACGGGCCCATGGTGATTCTCGACCATGGCGGCGGCTGGTTCACCCTCTACACGCACCTGCTGGGCCTGGGCGTCGCCAAGGGCCAGGTGCTCAAGGCCGGGGAATCCGTGGGCGCGGTGGGGGACACCGTGGACGGTCCCCGTCTCGGCTTCGAGATCCGGCACCAGGCCCAGCCCCAGGATCCGCAGAAGTGGCTTAAGCGCAGGTACCGGTAGCTTCCGCGACCCGCCTTGAAGTCCCTAACGCACCATGCTGCTGGCGTTGAAGAGGGGCACGTAGATGGCGAGGAGAAGGCCCAGGACGACCACGCCCATGAAGAGGATGAGGACAGGGCCGATGAGGCTGGTGACGGCGGTGGTGGCCTTCTCCACTTCTTGATCGAAGAAGTTCGCCACGTGGTCAAGCATCTCCGGAAGGGCGCTGCTCTGCTCGCCGACGCGAATCATCTCCACGGCCAGGGGATCCAGGACCTTGGCCTGCTCCAGGGACAGGTGCAGGCTGCTGCCGGCCCGGACCTTGTCCGTGATCATGAGCAGGCCGGCCTTCATGCGCTCGCTGGGGCTGGTCCGCTGAACCACCTCCAGGGCCTGCACGACCGGAAGGCCGCCGGACAAAAGCACGCCCAGGGTCCGGCAGAAGACGCTGGAGTGGTACATGCGGTACAGGGTGCCCACCTTGGGGATCACCAGCAGCATCCGCTCCGCCAGCTTGCGTCCGGCCTCGGAAGCCACCATCCAGCGGCCGAGGACGACCAGGCCGATGAGGATGAGGCCCTGCAGCCAGAGGGTGGAGCTGACGAACTTGCCCGCGCCCAGCAGGAGCTTGGTGAAGAAGGGCATCTCGATGTCGCCCCCGGCGTAGAACTCCGCGAAGCGGGGCAGCACCACGTTGAAGATCACGCCCAGGGCCAGGATCAGGACCAGCACCAGGAAGGTCGGGTAGAAGAGGGCCTCGATGATGCGGCGTCGGCTGACTTGCGCGAACTTCTGGAAGGCCAGCCAGCGGGCCAGCACCTCCGGCAGGGTGCCGCTGCGTTCGCCGGCCACCACGTTGCTGCGGTAGATGGGGGGGAAGGAGCCGGCCTGCTCCAGGGCGTCGGAGAAGGACATGCCCTCGCGCACCAGCTCCACCACCTGGGTGAGGCTGCGGCGGAGCTGGGCATCCTTGCCATGACCCACCAGGAGTTCCAGGGACTGCAGGAGGGGAATGCCCGCCTTCAGCAGGGCCAGCAACTCCTGGTTGAAGAGCACCAGAGATTCGGTCTTGAGCTGATGCCGGCTGCGGAAGGCGGTGTCGGTCCGGGTGATCTCCAGGGGGAAGCCACCCTCGGCGAGGACGCGGGCCCGGAGGCTCTCGGCGTTGTCCGCCTCGAACTCGCGCACCAGCACTTCCCCGTTGGCATGGGTGAGTCGGACCGTGAATCGCATAGACCTTCGAGGATACCGGATAACCCGGAACCCGGTCGCCGCGGTAGCCTTCCTCAGATGGAGGCATTGTGCCGCGCTCTTTTCTTGCCCTGATTCCCGCGCTCACGCTGTCATTGGCGGCCCAGGCACCCCTGCCCGCGCCCCTGCGGGTGGGTGAGGCTCCCCCGGTGGACCTGGACCTGACCGCGGCCGATTCCGCCGCCCTGCTGCCCCGGGACAACCGGGATGCCGCCCAAGTGGAGGCCGCCCGGCAGCGCTGGCTCCCCCTGGTGGCGCCGCTCCGGGAGGTCCCGGCCGTTCGGCTCCGTCTGCCCCTTGGGGAGGCGCGGGTCCCTCTCCTGCTGGCGGCCGCCCAGGCCCTCCGGGCCCAGGCTCCGGGGCAGCGGCTCTATGTGGCCTTCGATCCCACGGCGGCCTCCATCCTGGAGGAGACGGCCTGGGGCGCGGTGGATGGCGGGGCCCTGCTGCCCTCCGACCTGAATGTCGACAGCGCCGCCTGGCGCGCCCAGCTGGCCCAGGCCCAGGAGACGTTCCCGGGCCGGCCCTGGACGCTCTGGCTGCCCAAGGACCCCGGGGCCCAGGCCTCGACGCTCATGGGCGACGGGGGCCGGCTGGTGGTGCCGGCCGGGGGGCCCTCCGCGCAGCTTGCCGCGCTCATCCCGGCGGGCTTCGTGGAGGTGGAGGGCGGCGTGGGCGATCTCACCCTGCGCAACCGGGCTGGCGAGGCCCGGCGTTGGACCTTTGCCGAGGGTGTCTGGACCGCGGTGCCGCTGCCCAAGGAGCGCCACGAGGTCTCCGTGACGGCCGCGGAGGCCTATGACGTGGGGGCCTTGCTGGCCCAGGTCCGGGCCGCCCACCTGCGCTCCAGGGCCGCTGTCCGCACCCTGCAGGCCAAGGTGGATCTGGATATCCACATCCAGGGCCAGACGGGCCGGGGCGGGGACCTCGGGTTCACCTTCGGCTATTTCGAGCAGGCCGGGGACTGGCCCGAGCTGTTGCAGAAGGAAGTTCGCCTGAACGGGGTGAGGGCCAACCTGGTGGGCGAGGTGCAGCTGCCCCTCATCGAAAGCCGCCAGTCCGTGTCCCTGCCCGTGGCCCTCAGCCTGTCGGAGCACTACCGCTACCGGGATGGTGGACCCGCGGGGCCGGGGCGGCGCCTGCTGCGCGTCGAGCCGGTGAGCCCGGAGCCCCTGGCCTACACCGGGGAGCTGGAGGTGGAGGAGGCCACCGGCAGGATCCTCGTGGAGCGGCGGGAGCGCAACGACCTGCCGGGGACGGTGAAGAGCGAGCGCGAGATCCTCACGTATGGAGCCGTGGCCCCTGGCGTCTGGCGTCCGGTGGCCGTGAAGACCTACGAGCGCTGGGTGAGCACCGATGGCGTGGTGCAGGTGCAGCGGCGCTTCACCTACCGGGACTTCGTCCTGAACAGCGAGCGCTTCGTGGCCGATCGGGAGGCCGCGCGGGTCTCGAAGGACACCATGCTCAAGCTGACCCCGGAGGGGGCCCGCTACTTCACCCGCCAGGAGGACGGCACCCGGAAGATCGACGAGAAGGCGAAGAGCAGCGGCCGGGCCCTGGCGGGGCTGGTGCTGGTGGAGCCGGGCATGACGCCCCCCGTGATGCCCCTGGGCGGCTTTGTGTACTTCGATTACAACGCCTTCGGCAAGGGCGTCCAGGTGAATACCCTGGTGGCGGGCGTGTTCAACACGGTCAACGTCGCCATCCCCCGCGGCCTGGGCGGCTTCGATGTCAGTGCCAACGCCATGGGCCTGCTGCTGAAGGGCACGGATCGGCCGGTCGTCAACGGGAGGCTGGCGGATCGGGATGGCGTGGGCCGGCGCTTCGGCATGGCCGGCATGGAGCTGGGCCACGACCTGGGCCTGGGCTTCCGCTTGGAGGGCCGCGGCGACTTCCTCTATGACGACTACAGCGAGGGGGAGACCAAGTACCGAACGCCGGGTTACGCCCTGCCGCCCTCGGGGCTCACCAAGATGGGCACCCTCCAGGCCTCCTGGCTGTTCCGGGGCTTCCAGCTCCGGGGCTTCCATGGCTGGGGGAAGCGGCCCGAAGGTACCTATGGCACGGCGGCCGATCTGCAGGTCGTGCCCGAGGGCGGGGACTTCAAGCGCTATGGCGGCAGCCTCGGCCTGGACCGCGAGGTGAAACCCGGGTTCTGGTTCCATGGCGAAGCCGGCTGGGTGGGGGGGCGGGCCTTCGATCGGTTCAACTCCCTGGATGTGGGCGGGATGGGCTCCATGGTGCGCATCGCCGGCATCCGCTCCAACGCCATCGCCGCCGACCAGGTGGCCTATGCCAAGACCGCACTGGCCATCCCCACGGGGCCGAGCCTCCGCCTCTCGGTGAGCCTGGAGCATGGCCGGGCCCGGGGCCTCGATGACGGAAAGACCTACGGGGTCACGGGCCTGGGTCTTGTCGGGGACCTGCCGGGCTTCTGGTGGTTCACCTCGGTCCGGGTGGATCTGGGGGTCGGCCTGCAGAGCGACATCGCCGGAGTCAAGACCGTGAGCGGCTATGTCGCGCTGCTGCGGTTGTTCTGATCCGAGAAGGCCTTTCGCGCCTTTTCGCGGTGCAAGACCTGGAAGCTGATGGGGCCGAGGTTGCGGCGCCTGTAGGTGTGCAGCTTCGCGTTCATGACCTTGAAGGCCTCGACCATGGTGGCGCAGAAGGCCACCTCGCCCTCCTTGTCGCGGAGCCCGCCCCGCTCGAAGACGCTGAGGGCCTGGCCGTGCAGCCCCACGAAGATGGCCTTGATGCGCTGGCGCTCCATCTCGCGCAGGACGCCCTCCATGGCCACCAGGCCGCTCACATCCGCGCTGGGAACTTGTTCCATGCGGAAGATGATCACGCGCACATCGGCGGCAATGGCCCGCATCGCGTTCAGGGCCCGCTCCGCCGCGCCGAAGAAGAGGGGGCCCGAGAGGTCGTAGATCACCACACCCTCGGGCAGGGGGCCGGGCAGGGCCCGGTGATCCGGGTGGCTCACGTGGCCCTCCGCCACGGTGGCCATGCGCCGCATGAAGAGCAGGGAGGCCAGCACGATGCCCACGGTCACGGCGATGACCATGTCGAACACGACGGTAAGGAAGAAGCAGGTGAGCAGCACGGCCACGTCGCTCTTGGGCGCCACGCGGATCGTGTGGAGGAAGTGTTCGGCCTCGGACATGTTCCAGGCCACCAGCAGCAGCAGGGCGGCGAGGCTGGCCATGGGCAGGAAGCTGATGAGGGGCGCCAGCAGCAGGATGGCCAGGAGGATGGTCAGGGCGTGGGCCATGGCGGCCACGGGTGTGCGCCCGCCGAAGCGGAAGTTGGTGGCCGTGCGGGCGATGGCGCCGGTGGCGGGGATGCCGCCGAAGAAGGGGGCGACGACGTTCCCCACCCCCAGCGCCAGCAGCTCGGCGTCCGGGTCGTGGCGGGTGCGGGCCATGCCATCGGCCACCACGGCGGATAGCAGAGACTCGATGGCCCCCAGCATGGCCACGGCGAAGGCGCTGGGCAGCAGCATCCGCACGGTGCCGAGGCTCAGGCCCATGGTCTGGCCGTCCACGCCTGGGGCGTTCCAGGGCCACAGGAAGGTGGGCAGCACCTGGGGGATGCCGGCCACCAGGTGCCCGTTTACCAGCGTGTGGAAGCGGCTGCCGATGGTGTCCACGGCGAAGCCTGGAACCCAGCGTCCCAGGAGCCAGGCTGAAACCGCCGCCAGCGGCAACGCCAGCAACGGCGCGGGAACCTTCCGCAGGAGCTTCGGGAGGCGCACCAGGCGCCGCTTGGGCAGCCGCGGGATGAGCAGGATGGCCAGGGTGCCCAGGCTGATGAGCAGCTCCCAGGGGGAGATCGTGTGCCAGGCGCGGCCCATGGCGCCGAGGCGTTCCATGAAGTGGTCCGGGACATGGTCGAGCTTCAGTCCCAGCAGGTCCTTGATCTGGAGGACGGCGATCACCGTGGCGATGCCCGAGGTGAAGCCGGTGGTCACGGGGAAAGGTATGAACTCGATGAGCTTGCCCATGCGCAGCAGGCCCATGCCGATGAGCATGAGTCCGGCCAGGAGGCCCGACATGAGCAGGCCCGCGAGCCCGAACTTCACGTAGAGGGGCGCCAGTACCACGATGAAGGCCGCCGTGGGCCCGGCCACCTGGATTCTGGAGCCACCCAGCAGGGCGGTGATGAACCCGGCGACGATGGCCGTGTAGAGGCCCTGCTGGGGCGGCACACCCACGGCGATGGCCAGGGCCATGGCCAGGGGCAGGGCCACGATGCCCACCAGGAAACCCGCCGTCAGGTCCCGCTTGAACTGCCGTCCCGAGTAGCCTTCGGCGAGCACGGCTCGCAGCGCGGCGGCTGGCAGGGCCCGGAGGGGGACCGTGGTCGAGGGATCCTGGAAACGCGTGCGGGCCAAAGGCAGCCTCGGAAGGAGGGCGGACCTCTATCCTATCTGCTCAGATGGCTAAGCGTAGAATCCGCGATACTTCATGGCCTGGGCCACACGGTCCAGGGCCAGGATGTAGGCACCGATGCGGGGGTTGGTCTTGTACTTGTCCGTGGTGGCGAAGGTGGCCTGGAAGGCGTGGGTCATGTAGTCCACGAGCCGTTCATTGACCTCGCGCTCCCGCCAGTAGAAGCCCTGGCGGTTCTGCACCCACTCGAAGTAGCTGACGGTGACGCCGCCCACGTTGGCCAGGATGTCGGGAACCACTAGGACGCCGTGCTCCAGCAGGATGGGATCGGCCTCGGGGGTGGTGGGTCCGTTGGCGCCCTCCACGATGATCTTGGCCCGCACGTGGGCCGCGTTCTCCTCCGTGATCTGATTTTCGGAGGCGGCCGGCACCAGGATGTCCACGGCGTGGGTGAGGAGGGAGGCGGCCTCCATGGGCTCCGAGCCCTTGAAGCCTGTGACGGTTTTCGCTTCGGCCACATGCTTCAGCAGCGCGTGGATGTCGAGGCCGCGGTCATTCTTGATGGCGCCCCGGAGGTCGCTAACGGCCACGATGCGGGCGCCGGCCTCGTGCAGCAGGCGCGCGGCCTGGCTGCCCACGTTGCCGAAGCCCTGCACGGCGACCGTGGCGCCGGCCAGGGGCTTGCCCAGGCGCTGCATGGCCTCGCGGGCGGTGATGAGGACGCCGCGGCCCGTGGCCTCATTGCGCCCCAGGCTCCCGCCCAGGCCCAGGGGCTTGCCGGTCACCACGGCGTTCTCGGTGCGCCGGACGTGCATGTTGTAGGTGTCCAGCACCCAGGCCATGGTCTGGGCATCGGTGCCCATGTCTGGCGCGGGCACGTCCCGGTCGGGGCCGATGATATCCATGATCTCGGCGATGTAGCGGCGCGTGAGCCGCTCCTTCTCGCCCACGCTGAGGCGGTTGGGGTCGCACACGATGCCGCCCTTGCCGCCGCCGAAGGGCACGTCCACCACGGCACACTTCCAGGTCATCCAGGCCGCCAGGGCCTTGATCTCCTCCAGGCTGACGTTCAGGTCGTAGCGGATGCCGCCCTTGGCGGGGCCGCGGGCCACGTTATGCTGGACGCGGTAGCCCGTGAAGACCTCCCAATGCCCGTTGTCCATGAGGACGGGCAGGCTCACGATCATGGACCGGTTGGGGGCCATGAACACCTTGAAGAGGGCATCATCCAGCCCGTAGAGCTGGGCCGCCACCCGCAACCGGGCCTGCATCGCTTCGTAGGGATTGATCGGGGAGGCGGGCATGGAGGTCATCTCCTAGGAGCGGACTTCGGAATCGGGGTGGGCCTCGGCGGGCAGCTCGAGCTCGCGGCCGGTGCTCCAGAGCCCTTCAAGGTTGTAGTGGCGGCGGGTCTCCTCGTCCATGACGTGGACCACGAGGTTGCCATAATCCAGGAGGACCCAGTTGCCGTTGGCCTCGCCCTCGCGGGAGATGGGGCGTTCCTCGGCCAGCTTCAGGGCATCTTCGATGGCCTCCGCGATGGCGCGGTTCTGGCGGTCGCTGCCGCCGCTCATGAAGGCCATGGTGTCGGTGAAGCTGGCGATCTGGCTCACGTCCACGAGACGGATGCGAAAGGCTTTCTTGGACCGGGCGGCGTCGACAACGGTCGCGAGCCGGGAATCAAGGGTCATGCGGGCTCCAGAGCAGGCTAACGATACAGGTTTTCAGTTCGGATGGTACCCAGAACTTGGGGGGGGAGCCCACCGGGATCCTCGTCCGGCGACGCCTGCAGGCGCGTCCGGAGATCCGAGGAGGCCAGATCCAGCTCGGTGGCGGGCAGGACCACCAGCTCGCCCGGCCGCCCGCTCCAGGCCGCGGATGGGCGGAGTCCGGCCACTTCGGGCAGCAGGAAGGGCGAACCGGGACGAAGCGCCACGGCGGCAGAAGCCAGCTCGAAGATCCGCTCCGGCCGGCGCCAGGCGGGCAGGCCCGGCAGCTGGTCGCTACCCATGAGGAGGATCCAGGCCTGGTCTGGCTCCCGCTCGGCGAGGGCCTCCAGGGTGTCCACGGTGTAGCTGGTGCCGCCACGCTGGAGTTCCAGGGGCTCCACCCGGCACCGGGAATCGAATCCCGCCAGGGCCTCTTTCAGCAGGCGCAGGCGCGCTTCGGGGCCAGGGCCGCCGGGGTCGGGCTTGTGGGGGCTGAGGGCGGTGGGGACGAAGCGCAGCTCGTCGAGATCCAGGTGCTCCAGGGCCAGACGCGCCAGCTTGAGGTGGCCTTCATGTGGCGGATTGAATGCACCTCCGAGCAGGCCGATGCGCACTACCAGACCTCGTCTTTGGGGGTGGCCTTCTTCTGTCCAGCCATCACCTTCAAGGCATCATCCACGGCGAAGGCCAGCTCGCGCAGCCCCTCGCCGGTGACGCCCGAGATGAAGATGGGCTCCTGGCCCCGGGCCTTGCAGAGGGCCACGAAAGCCTCGCGGCGGCTGTCCTCCTGGAGGGCATCCAGCTTGGTGCCCACCAGCCAGCGGGGCTTGGCGGCCAGCACGGGGCTGAAGGCCTGCACCTCACCCTCGATGACGCGGATGGCGTCGGCGGGTTCCTCGATGGGATCGGAGAGGTCCACCAGGTGCAGCAGCATGCGGGTGCGCTCCACGTGGCGGAGGAACTGGATCCCCAAGCCCGCACCGGAGGCCGCGCCTTCGATGAGGCCCGGGATGTCGGCGATGACCCAGCTGTCCAGCAGGTCGCCCCCGAAGCGGTCCAGGCTCACCACGCCGAGCTGCGGTTCCAGGGTGGTGAAGGGGTAGTTGGCGATCTTGGGGCGGGCCGCGCTGAGGCGGCTCACCAGGGTGCTCTTGCCGGCGTTGGGATAGCCCACCAGGCCGACGTCCGCGATGAGCTTCAGCTCGAGGTCCAGGACCCGCGCCTCGCCTTCCTCGCCGGGCTGGTGGTGGCGGGGCGTGCGGTTGGTGGAGCTCTTGAAGTGGGTGTTGCCCAGGCCGCCACGGCCGCCGCGGGCCACGCAGACATCTTCGCCGTCGGCCAGGAGCTCGGCCAGCACTTCCCCGGTTTCGCCGTCCTTCACCACGGTGCCCAGGGGGACTTCCAGCAGGATGTCCGCCCCATCGCAGCCGTGGCGCATGCAGCCCTCGCCCTGACGGCCGCGGTCGGCGGTGAACTCACGCTTCTGGCGGAAGGGATTGAGGGTGTTCAGGGCCTTGTTGGCGCGAAGGAACACCGAGCCGCCCTTGCCGCCGTCGCCGCCGTCGGGCCCGCCCTCGGGGGCGAACTTCTCGCGGCGGAAGCTCATGGCGCCTGCACCGCCATGACCGGCAGTGACGCGGAGCTGGACTTGGTCAAGGAACATCAGATGCCTTCGGATTCAGGGGTCAGCGTGAATGAGCACAGGCCGGGCTCCGCCCGGCCTGTGCATGGGGGCTCCGGGGGTGTTCGCGCAGCGCGGGACCCCCGGACAACATCAACCTTCGATGGGATCGATGTGGATGAAGCGGCCGGACTGGCCCTTGTCCTGGAAGCGCACCTTGCCGTCGATGAGGGCGAACAGGGTGTGGTCCTTGCCCATGCCGACATTGATGCCGGCCTTGAACTTGGTGCCGCGCTGGCGGACGAGGATGGAGCCGCCGGTGACCTGCTCACCGCCGAACTCCTTGACGCCGAGGCGCTGGGAGTGGGAATCGCGACCGTTGCGGCTGGAACCTACGCCTTTTTTGTGAGCCATGGAAAAACCTCTTTCGGATGATCTGAATGTCGGGTGGTCAGAAGTTCAGGGGCGGGAAAGAGCCTAGGCCTTGATGGACTTGATCCGCACTTCCGTGTAGTTCTGGCGGTGGCCCTGGGTGCGCTGGTAGGTGGTGGTGCGCTTCTTCTTGAAGATGATCACCTTCTTGGCGCGGTCATGGGTGATGACCTCGGCCACGACGGTGGCGCCCGCCACGGTGGGCTTGCCGATTTTCAGGTCCCCGTCGTTGTCGATGAGGAGCACCTGGTCAAAGGTGATGGCCTGCTTGGGATCCTGCTCCAGCGTTTCCACGCGGAGGACATCGCCTTCGGCGACGCGGTACTGCTTTCCGCCGGTCTTGATGATTGCGAACATGAAAACCTCTTTGGTTGGGGCACATGGGCGGCAGTCCATCGGACGCGCTTGGGAGCCCATGGCCAGGGCAAGGTCGACCAGTATGCGGGAAAAACCCTGTCCGCTCAAGGGAAATTCCTGAACCCGGGGGCATTGGGTTCCAGGGAGTCCCCCCTGGTGGGATGATCGGGATCCGGAGACTCCCATGGGCCGCGACTTCCAGACCTTCCTGAAGCAGCTCGAGGCCGCCGGCGAGCTGGTCCGGGTGGCCCCCGAGGTGGACCCCTACCTGGAAATGGGCGCCATCGCCGACCAGGTTTCCAAGCAGCCCGGCGGCGGCAGGGGCCTGTTCTTCGAAAAGCCCACGGGCAAGGCCATGCCCGTGGCCATGAATGCCTTCGGCAGCCTCAAGCGCATGGAGATGGCGCTGGGCGTGGACAAGGAGCCGCGGGGCCTGGATGCCATCGCCGACCGCATCGAGAAGCTGGTGCAGGAGGCCATGCCCAAGCCCGGCACGGGCTTCTTCGAGAAGCTGGCCAAGCTGCCGGTGCTGGCCGAAGTGAGCAACTGGATGCCCAAGACCGTGCGCAAGGGGCTCTGTCAGGAAATCGTGCTGAAGGGCGACCAGGTGAAGCTCTCGGCGCTGCCGGTCCTTACCACCTGGCCCGAGGACGGCGGCCCCTTCATCACGCTCGGCATGAGCCACACCCGCAACAAGCAGACGGGCCATCGCAACGTGGGCCTCTACCGCCTGCAGGTCTACGACGACCGCACCCTGGGCTTCCACACGCAGCTGCACCACGACGGCGCCCGCAACCGTCACGGCTACGACCGAAACGAGCGCATGCCGGTGGCCGTGAGCTTCGGCGGCGACCCGGCGCTGACCTACGCCGCCACGGCGCCCCTGCCGCCCTTCCTCAGCGAGGTGATGTTCGCGGGCTTCCTGCGCGGCGAAGGCATCGAGATGGTCCCCTGCGTGACGAACGACCTGGAGGTTCCGGCGGACAGCGAGATCGTCATCGAGGGCTACGTGAACCCCGGCGAGCTGCGCCGCGAGGGTCCCTTCGGCGACCACACGGGCTACTACTCCCTGGCCGACGACTACCCGGTGCTGCACGTGGAAGCCATCACCATGCGGAAGAATCCGGTCTTCCCCGCCACCATCGTGGGCCGCCCGCCCCAGGAGGACGCCTACCTGGGCCTGGCCACCGAGCGCATCTTCCTCCCCCTGCTGCGCATGGTGCTTCCGGAAATTCGCGACATGCACCTGCCTGCCGCGGGCGCCTTCCACAACCTGGTGATCCTGTCTATGAAGAAGGAATACCCGGGCCACGCGCAGAAAGTGATGAACGCCATCTGGGGCACGGGCCAGATCATGTTCACCAAGGGCATCGTGGTGGTGGACGAGGATATCGACCCCCACGACCTGAACGAGGTGCTCTTCCGTCTCACCAGCAATGTGGATCCCAAGCGCGACATGCTGTTCACGGATGGGCCCCTGGACGTGCTGGATCACGCGGCGGACCGCTTCGCCTTCGGCAGCAAGGTGGGCATCGACGCCACCCGCAAGAACCGCCCCTGGGATGGCTATGCCCGGGAGTGGCCCCGGGATCTGGTGTTCCCGGGAGAGATCCTGGATCGCGTGGCCCAGCGCTGGAAGGATTACGGACTCTGATTCGGGGCCAGCCCAGGTCGGGCTTGCACTGCCAGGGCTGTATCCTGGGCCTCCAATGCGGGTTTCTGCATGCCTTGTGCGAAATCTCGCATGCGCGTCGAACCTCAAGCTCGAGCGAGCGAGGAATCAGGCGTGTCCGCAGCGCGCTTGTGCTGGCACGAATCTTCCAAGGTCCAACCTTCTCTTTGGGAGCCTCGATGATCCTGCACGTGATCCGAACCATCTGCCGGAAGCTCCTTCCGGCCAGCCTGATCCTTCTGCCCCTGGCCTTCGCGCCAGCCCGGGCAGATGAGTCCCCCCGGCAGGAGTCCATCCTGGTCTTCGGCCATGCAAATCCCGATACGGATTCTGTTGTGGGGGCCATGGCCACGGCCCATTTGTTGAGTCAGACAGGGCGCCCCTCCCAGGCCGCGATCCAGGGGCCGGTCAATGCCGAGACCGCCTTCGTTCTGAAACGATTCCACCTGGTTACGCCCTCTCCGTTGGGCTCCATTGCAGGTAGACGCGTCGTCCTCGTGGACTTCACGGAACCCCTCCAGGGACCCGCAGATCTCGGTAAGGCCAAGCAAGTCCTGGTGGTCGACCACCACAAGCCGGCCGGACTGGCCGGAAGCGAGCCCTTGGAGGCCTGGGTTCAGGCCGTGGGCAGTGTCAATACCATCCTTTTCGAAAAGTACCGGGACCTCCAGGTGCCGATTCCCAAGGAACTCGCGGGCGGGATGCTCTGTGCCATCCTCTCGGACACCGTGATGTATCGATCTGTCACCACCACGCCGAGGGACCGTGATGCGGGGACGGCCCTTGCCGGTCTTGCCGGCGTCCCAGACCAAAAGGCTCTGGGGATGGAGATGTTCAAGATCAAGTCCGCGCTGGAGGGTGCCTCCGCCCGCAGCCTCGTGCTGCGCGATTACAAGGACTTCACCATGAGCGGCGTCAAAGTCGGTATCGGGCAGCTCGAACTGGTGGATCTGGCCCTGGTGGCTGGCCAGAGGGGTGAAATCCTGGCGGCGATGGTGGAACTGCGGAAGGAGAAGGGCCTGCACAGCGTTTTCCTGATGCTCACGGACATCCTGCGGGAAACCACGGAAATGCTCGTGGTGACCGACGATGTCCCCCTGGTGCAGAAGGCCTTCAAGGGTGAGATCAAGAACAACGCGATTTGGCTGCCCGGGGTCATGAGCCGCAAGAAGCAGGTCGTCCCGAATCTGGAAGGCGCATTCAAGCTTGATCGGGAGGCAGCCAGAGCTAATTGATCCTGAACCGGTGGGTCAGGATCCGGAGTTCCGTGGCCAGGCTCGCCAGGTCTTCGGTGGTCCGGGAGGTCTCCTGCATGGCGGAGGCCAGCTGAACGGTGGCAGAGGCGTTCCGCTCTGTGAGGCTGGAAACGAGGTCCAGCTGCTGTTGCAGCTGCCCTACAGAGGAAACCTGCTGGACCATGGCCCCGCTGATCTCCCCGACGTGATCGCCGGTTTCACGGATGTGGTCCTGGATGCGGTCCAGGGAAGCGCTGACCTGGGCTGCCGCCATGGATCCCGCCGTCACCCGCTCGCTGCTCTCGCTGATGAGGGCGCCGATCTCCTTGGCGGCCGTTGCGCTGCGTTCGGCGAGTTTGCGGATTTCCTCCGCGACCACGGCAAACCCCTTGCCCTGCTGCCCTGCCTTGGCAGCTTCAATGGCCGCGTTCAGGCTGAGGAGGTTGGTCTGCCGGGCGATGTCTGCGATCACGGTGATGATGCGATTGACCTTCTGGGAGCTTTCCTGGATGGCGGCCATGGCCCGGTCGGACTCTTCGGCGCTGAGGTGCCCCTTCGCCCCGACCTCCCTGGAGGCCGAGGCCAACGTGCCCAGGCGTTCGGAGCCCGCGCTCACCATTTCCGAAAGCCCCTTCATCTGGTGGAGCAGGTCGGTGCCCAGGCGGACGGCGGACTGCTGATCCCCGGCCGACCGGCTGATCTCCTCCACGGTCTGGTTGACTTCCGAGGCCGTGGCTGAAAGCTCGGTGGCAGAAGATGCGGTGCGGTCGGTGGCATCGGTGATGGCCCGGATGTCACGCCCCAGCTGCTCGATCACCTGGTTCAGGCTGGCCGCGGCCTCGCCCAGCTCGTCCCGGCTCTGGACGGGACAGCGTAGGGTCAGATCGCCGCCGCCCAGCGCGGCCATGGACGTCTTGAGGGAAAGCGCCTGCCGCCCGACCTGCAGGCTGACGGCCCGGGAGATGCCGAGCCCGATGAGGATGGCGGCGACCAGGCCGGCGACCATCCATCGTTCACTGATCAGGCTGGAGGCCAAGTCCCGCTCTACCTGCCGGGCACCCTGATCCTGAATGTCCTGGAGCAGCACCAGGAGCAGGCCATAGCCCTCCCTGCGGAACCCGGTGTTGGCTTCGATGAGGTCGGGGATCTCTTCAGAGGGGGCCTTTCGCGCCCGCACCAGCAGCGGGGGGAACGCCTCCATGTACTTCCGCATGCCGGTGACGATGGTGCCCACCTTCTCCCGTTCGGAGGCCGACCACTTGAGGCCTTCCATTTCCGCAAGGGACTGGGCCAGGGAGTCTTCAACTTCTTTGAGCCGCTTCAGGCGCTTGTCGACATAGTCGGGGCTTCGGCCGCCCCCCAGCAGGGAGACGTGGATCACCCTCAGCACATCGGAATCATGGAGCACCCGTGCGGCAATGGCAGCCTTGGGGAGGTTGGAGCCCAATTCCACCTGCCCCTTCTTGAGGCGGCTCAGGCCTGTGAGCCCCAAGGTGAACACCACCAGCAGGAGGAGCGCCTGGCTTCCGAACAGGGTGAGGAATTTCCCCTGGAGGCTGTGGGTGAGGAAGGTCCGTAGGGATGCCATGAAGTGCCTGCTTTCAGGTGTGGATCGTCCGACCGCTTGCTGGTTCCGTGATGCCTGTCGGCTCATCCAAGCACGCCGGGATCGAGAGGCTGCGGGCGCCGGTCATGGGTGATCGGCGGCGGAAAAGCCCAATCGAAGGTAGGTGTAATCGGGTGCCTCGCAGAAGGCGCCGCCTTCTTCGCTGAAGATGTAGATCTCATTCCTGCCGGGAACCGGCATGATGGCCTCTGGTCGGCAGAGTCCCTTAAACGCTGGAAGGTGGATCCTCTCGGTCTGTCCATCGAGATGGCAGAGCCACAGCGAAAAGTCCGGGGCCTTGTCGACGGGGCCGGCGATCACCAGGTAGGCCCCGAACTCCGGGATGAATTGAATGTCCCGGATGCCTTGGCCGCCCAAGTCGATGGGCTGCAAGCGGACTTTGGGGTGATCGGAGAAGGGTTTGGTCACGAAGGCGAGAAGCGCCTTGCCCCGATCCAGGGCGAAGGCCTTCCCGAAGGTGGGATCTCCGAACGCGGAACCGTAGAGGGGCGAGCGAAGGCCGATCACCAGGGTCTCGGGTTGGCCGGGTACCCAGGACAGCCCCTCGGTGCTGAGCCCGCCCTTCACACCAAAGATCGCCGCCACCCGGGAGTACCAGCGGTCGTCTGGCAGCTCCTTGAGGGCTTCCAGCAGCAGGTCCCGGATCACCACAGACCGTTCATGGCGCACGAACCGGCCCGTGGGGTCGAGCATGAAAGCGGTGAGCAGCCGGTAGGATTCGGTGTCCTCATCCGCCTGGGAGAGGCCAGATAGCACGAAGAACTGCCCGTCATGAAAGGCGATGGCCTCCAGATCCTTCTGGGCGACCACGCGATTCAGGACAAGTCCCTCCCGGGTGACCCGGTCCAGGGGTGTCACCCTGATCTCGGGGTGCTCGGAGTTGATCCCCCCGTCGTAGGCGAAGTAAGCGCGCCCATCGACGCAGACTGCTCCGCTGAGATCCTGCCGGCGGGGACCGCTTTTCGAGAAAGAGGGAGTCTTGCCCTTCTCAAGCACCCGGAAGACGGGAACGGCGCTGCGGAGGGTGCTCCCCAGCAGCAGCAGGGCCACGACCAGCGGGGTGATTCGGTGCACGGGAACTCCTCGCACGGCGGCGCCTGGCTCAGCGCAGGGCGAAGATCGCGTAGACCAGGGAGATGGCGGCCAGGGGCACCATGCCCATGGCCGCCTGATTGGCGGTGCGCCGGGTTCCGAAGATGTAGGTGTAGGCCACCTTCAAGAGGTTGTTGCTGGCGCTGGCGATGATGATGGCCTGCAGGATCTGCGGGGTGCCGATCCCGAGGTTGCCCTGCAGCACCGAGATGACGAAGGGCGTGATGTCCGAACAGCCCACCAGGAAGGACAGCATGCGAAGGCCCAGGCCCTTGTAGGACAGGAGCACGTATTTCGTCGCCAGAGACACGGCCACGAACATGAAGGCGAAGAACAGGGCGGAATTGATCTCCAGGGGATTCTTGCGCAGGGCGGGTTCATGCCCCTCGGCCAAAGTGCCCGGGGCCGCTTCCTCGGTGGCCTGGGTCTGGAGGTCCTCGATGAGGGAGGGCAGGACCTCTGGGTTCTTGCGGCGGATCCAGAGGGCGTGACCCGCGGCCAGGCCGGCCAGCACCAGCAAGGCCGGGCCCACCTGGAAGGCCAGACCGAAGCGGAAGATCGTGACAAGGACCAGCAGGCGCAGGTACATCATGGACACCGCCAACAGGATGGCGGCGGCGGCTTCATCATCGTGACCGGGGTAGCGCTTGGATTTCTTGGCGAGAACCAGGACAGCCACGGTGCTCGAATACACGCCGCCGATGAGGCCGGTCAGCATCAGGCCCTTGCGCGGGAAGAGATAGGTCTGGAGGACGTATCCCAGGTACGAGATGGACATGGTGATCACCACGGCCATCCAGATCTGCCTGGGGGTCACGGGCAGGACGCTGAAGACCTGGCCCATGGCTCCGACCGTCGGCGAAACGGCCGGGATCAAGGGCAGGATCACGCCGGCGATCGCCAGGAACTTGCAGGCCGTGACCACCTCCCCGGTCTCCAGGCGATCCGTGAACATGCGGATGCGGCCCTTGGAGTGGAGGACGAACAGGATCGATACGCCGAATAGAACCAGGAACCAGTGGGGCTGGTTGAGGGCCACCGGCCCGGTCGTGTAGGTGAGGAGGGCGATGAGCACGCCGATGAGTCCCGGGCTCTTCTTCTGGCGCACCTTGTTGCTGTAGTAGACCAGCAGGAAGGGGACGAGGGCGGCCATACCCAGCAGAAAGGCGATCTGGCCGATCCCTGGGATCTGGTAGAGCATGAAGCCCAGCATGCCGAAGAAGACGAAGGTACGGACGGTGCCGAAGGTGTCGAACTTCTTCTCGGACTCGTAGTAGTCCCGCAGGCCGATCCCGATCAGCGTGCTGATGGCCAGGGTGAGGAGGAAGGGGGCGACTTGGGGAGGCAGCATGTCGGACTCCAGTACGGGCCTGAACAGGATCATGACAAAACAGGCGGGGCGGGATGGGCCAAACGACCCCTGGAGCAGCTCCCCCCGAAGCCGCCCCAGGGGTGGGACTGGGGCCGGGAGGCCCTACTCCATGCCCATGACCTTCTTGGCCGCCTTCAGATAGTTGGTATTCGGCATGGCGGCAATCCCCAGTCCCTCGATCACCTGGCGCATCCCGGCGTAGTTCTCACTCTCGGCGCAGGCTGTCTCCACCATGGCGCCGTTGAACCAGACCTGGGCGTATTCGCAGATGATGCCGTCGATGGTGAAGCCATAGCGCATCTTCTCGACGGTCACGGGCACCAGGTCGGCGTGCTTCCGGGCCATCGCGACGAACTCATCGATGGTGTACATGTCCTGCTCCAGGGTCATCTCGGCCTTGAGGTGGGACAGGATGGTGGCCAGATCTTCCCTCTTCACCGGGAACTGGAACTTGCCGCGGGGCTGGAAGATCTCGTAGCCCTCGGGCGTCTCGCCCACCTTGGTCTTGATGTCCAGCAGGCCATCCCGGACCTTCACGTTGGCCTCGTTGGTCTTCGCGCTGAGGAAGTAGGTTTCCATGGGCATGCGGCGGGCCTGGAAGAGGATGGTCTTCCCGTTCCACATCTTCTCTTTGACGAGATCAATGACGCCCTGGCCGAAGGTGCGGAATTCGGCGCGGGGGATGAGCTTCAGGGCATCTTCAGCAGAGGTGGCGGCGTTCTTCGCGAACACGTCGGACATGGTGGTTCTCCTTGGAAGGGAGGATGGCGGGCCATCCGGGACGATTTCCCTGGAATCCCAGGGGGTGAAGGGTGCCGCTAGAGTGCGAGCGCGGCGTAGAGGAAGGACAGGACCACGATTCCCGCCATGCCGATGGCCGTGTGGCGGGCGGTCTGGCGGTGGCCGAAGGCAAAGACATAGGCCGTCTTCATGACGTTGTTGGAAGCGGTGGCGATGACGATGGCCTGGAGGATCTGGTTGGAGCCGATGCCGAGATTCCCCTGAAGCACGGACACGATGAAGGGCACGATGTCCGAGGCGCCCACCAGGAAGGAGAGCATCCGCAGGCCCAGTTCGTGGAACCGGAGCAGCACAAGCTTGGTGACCAGGGAGACGGTCACGAACATCAGGGCGAAAAGGAGGGCGGCATTCAGTTCCAGGGGATTCCGTTCCTTCACTTCGACACCAGCCACCGCCTCGGGCTCGATGACGCCGGCCGTGCCGCGCCGGAGCCACCAGGCATAGGCTCCAGATAGCCCGGAAAGGAGCAGGAAGGGGAGGAGCAGCCGGACGGCGCCCATTGGCATGAAGGCCGCGACCAGGAACAGGATCCGCAGGTACATGGTCGGGGTCGACAGCATGATGGCCGCAGCGGCCTCCCGGGCCTGGTGGGGATGGGAACGGGTCTTCTTGGAGACCACCAGCACGGTCATGGTGCTGGAGTAGAGGCCGCCGATGAGGCCCGTCAGCAGCAGGCCCTTCTTCGGGTAGAGGTAGGTCTGCAGCACGTAGCCGAAATAGGAGATGGCGGTGGTGACGACCACGGCCATCCAGATCTGGTGAGGTCCCACGGGGAGGACACTGAAGAGCCGCCCAGCCCAGCCCTCGGTTGGCGCGACCGCGGGGATGAGGGGCAGGATGACTCCGGCGATCGCCAGGAACTTGCATGCCGTCACGACTTCGCCGGTCTCCAGGCGATCCGTGAACTGCCGGATGCGGCCCTTCGAGTGGAGCACGAAGAGGATGGTGATGGCGAAGGCCACCAGATACCAGTGCGGCTCGTGGATGACCACGGGCCCCACGCTGTAGGTCAGCAGGGCGATGAGGACGCCGATGAGGCCGGGGCTCTTCTGCTGGCTGATCTTGTTGTTGTAGTACACCAGCAGGAAGGGCCCCACCACGACCATGCCAACCAGGAAAGCGTAGGCCCCGATCACGGGGATCCGGTACAGCATGTGTCCCAGCAGCCCCAGGAAGATGAAGGTCCGCACCGTGCCAAAGGTGTCGCGCTTCCCCTCCTGCTCGTAGTAATCGCGCAGGCCGATGCCGATCAGCGTGCTGATGGCGACGGTAAGGAGGAAGGGGGTGGCCTGGGGTGGAAGCAATCGGGTCTCCGGAAAGCCTGGTGTCGGGTTCGCCGACGATTGGTCAGCGAGGGTTGCTGGAAGAGGAATCCCTGAGCAGGGCGCTCAGGAGGCGCCGGAGCCAAGGAGATAGGGCGATAAAGAAGAAGGCCATCGCCAGGACGCCCACCACGCCGCCGGCGACCATGAGCAGGAAACGGGTGATCAGGGGCGGATGCAATCGAACCTCCTGGGTGAACGGAAAGAGGAAGCCGGAGGGGCAGGTGGCTCAGGCTCCAGGAGCCGGACGCCCCTTGGCGATGAGATCCCGGAACTTGATCAGGTAGACGCCCCCCAGGAGCAGGCCTGCCAAAAGCCACCCGATGGAGCGCTGCGTGGGAACCAGCTCAAGGATCATGGAAGTGTCATCACCCTGGTGCAGGTCTGTGAACTGCAGGGTGGCGGCCTGGTGGTCTGCCGTCTTCGACAGGAGCACCCGCGATCCGACCTCATTTTTTTTCGGCTTGGGCAGTTGCTCCCGGATGGCCTGGGCCATGAAACCTTCGGGGAAGAGGAGCTCCAGGCGGTAGGTGCCGATGGGCGTTTCCTGGGTGTTCACGAACGCGTGGCGGAAGATCCTGCTGCCCTTCGGCAGGGTGCTCTTCTCGCCGGGGGCGAGCTGAAGGGCCTGGAAGACCTGTTTGACCTCGAACGTGAACCGCAGGGTGGCGTTGGCGGGCATTCCCGCCGGGAAATGAAAGTGGAGGCTGGTCATCCCATTCCGGGGCCCGAGCTCCAGCCATACTCCGGTGGGCGACCCTTCGATCTTCAGGTCCTCCGGGGCCGAAAATCCCAGGGGAACGACCAGCATGCCGGGCGCACAGTTGCTCAGTGACAGGATGGCGGTGGCCTGGCCGCGGCCTTCCGGGGAGGCATGCAGCTGAATGGTGTAGGATTCGATCCGGGTTGCCGCGGCCAGGGCCGCCGGCAGCAAGAGGATCAGGAGCATTCGCATCAGGTTCATGGCGCCACCGCCCAGAACGAGGGGGTGATTCCCAGCCAGTGGAACCAAGTGGCTCCGGACAGCACCAGGATCAGCACGCCGATGGTGCAGGTCATCATGCCGTATTTGAAGTTGTCCGAGACCGTGAACTGGTTGGTGGAGAAGAGCACCACGTTGGGTTTCCCGCTGATGGGCAGCCCCACCACCCAGTCGATGCAGAGGGCCGCTGGAAGCGCCAGGGACAGGGGATTCCACCCCAGCGCTTTGGCCAGGCTGATGATGATGGGAATCATGATGAGGGTCCGGACGGTTTTCGAGGTGGTGAGCAGGTGGCTGTACATCATCACGGAGACCACCACCGTGTAGGTGAGGCCGAAGGGGACGCCCTTGAGGTTCATGCCCCCGAACAGCATGCGGACGCCCCATTCCGCCGCGCCCGTGTCGTCCAGAGCGAGGCCGCCGGCGTAGGCGCCGGCGCTGAAGATCAGCAGGTGCCAAGGGATGTCGGCCTCGGCCCAGGAGAGGATGCCCCAGCGTGGGAAGAGCACGATGACGGCCCCGAGCAGGGCGGCGAAGGGCGCGCTGATCTCCACCCCGAACCATCGCATGTGGAAGATGTCCGTCATCCAGAGGAACAGGACGAGCCCGAAGATCGCGATGGCCTTCTTCTCCTGGAAGCCCAGGGGGCCCATGGCCTCGTACTGCCGGCGCACCAGGTCCAGGCCGCCCTCCACCTGGGGCACCTGTTCCCCTGGCTTCATGCGGAAGAGCAGCTTCTGACCTAGGATCCACATCAGGACCATGGTCAGGATCGCGACCGGGGCGCCGACCCGCATCCAGTCCATGTAGTAGACGCGATGCCCGCCCATGTTCTGGATGAGCCCCACGGCGATCAGGTTGGCCGAACTGCCGGTCATGGTGATGGAGGACAGGACGGAGATGCAGGCCAGATTGAGCAGCATGAGGTTCTTGCCGAAGGCGTTCGGCGTGGCCTCCGTGGACCCGTAAATGGTGGCCACCACGATCATGAGGGGCAGGGTCATGACGCAGCGTGCCGCCGTGGCGGGGATCAGGGGCGCCAGGACGAGCTGCAGGACCAGGAAGGCCAGCAGCGCCCAGGTGGCTTTGTGACCGAAGCGGACCACCAGCCAGAGGGCCATGCGCTTGGCGAGGCGAGTCTTCACGAGCATTGAACTGAGGATGAAGGCGAGCAGGTTCAACCAGATCACTTCCATGCCCAGGACGTCCATGATGGCCTTGGCATTGGAGGTGCGGGTCACCAGCAGCAGGAACATGAGGACGAGGGACGTGACGTAGGTGGGGAAGGGCTCCGTCACCCACCAGACCAGGGCCAGGGCGAAGCAGGCCGCGCCGGACTGGGCCGAGGCGCTGAGCCCGGCACCCGGCGGAAGGAAGAGGATGAGGAGAAACAGGAGGATGCCACCGGGGAACCCCAGGTACCTCATCCATTTTTCCGTGGGGCTCTGGGCCTCCCTCGTCTTGGAGGAGAGCGTCATCTTCTCCATGTCCAGGAGCTCCTGGAGCGATGGGGCCTTGCTTGCGGGGGTGGCTTCGTCTGCCATGCAATACCCTGAATGCGCGGGCCGCCTTTGGGGCGGCCCGCATGGGGAGGTTAGGCCTTGGTCCAGTTCTTGAAGGGGTGCTTCAGGAGATTGGAGTTGAAGTAGCGGGGATCGCTGGAGACTTCCTCACCGATCCAGGCCGGGAATTCGATCTTCTCGTCTTCCGAGGCCAGCTCGATCTCGGCGACTACCAGGCCCTCGTTCTCCCCGTGGAAGACATCGATTTCCCAGGTCTTGCCGCCATGGATCTCCTTGTGGCGGTGCTTGTCGATGAGGGGCTGCTCGCAGAGGTTGTCCAGAAGGATGGCGGCGTCCTCGACCGGGATGAGGTACTCGAACTCTGAGCGGGTCACGCCCGTGGTCACGCCCTTGATGGTGAGCTTCGCCTTGGCGCCCTCGATGCGGACGCGCACAACGCGCTCCTTCTGCGAGTTCAGGTAGCCCTGCTTGAAGTGGATGCCCTCGCCCTGCGGCGTCCACGCCGCGCGGTTGATCAGATACTTCCGTTCGATTTCTTTGGCCATGGAAACTCCAGTTCGTGGTCAGTGTTGGGTATCAAGTTGAAGGGCTGCTTTCAGCCCTGTGGGGTAGCTGGCGTGGGGTCTTGCTTGCAGCCCCAGGCATCGAACCACCTGGAGGATGAGCCCGGGATCTTCGTGTTCGATGCAGAGGCACTCGCAGTGGGTCTGGTTGGCAACAAGGCGTGTCCACTCACAGCGTGTCCCTTCCAGGGAATAGGACTCTGCGTATTTCTCGACTGTGACCATCCGCAGGCCTGGATGGTTGTGCACTATCTCTTCGAGGAAGGTTTGCATGGTGTAGAGGGGTTGGGAGAAACCAGGCGAGGGAATGTCCCAGGCTTCAAAGAGCCTTTGCAGGGTCTCCCGACCGCACGGAAAGGTGAAATCGAGGACGCTGTCCCAGCGTTCGAGCCCCTCCGGGCGGACCTGCTTCCGCCATTTGAGGGCCATGCGGCCATCCCGGATCGTCACATCATGGGAGCTGGTCGTGCAGATCAGGCTGATCTCCCGGCGATCGGAGGTTCCCAGGCGTGTGCCCAGGTCTTCGAGCGTCCTGACACAATCCCCGCTGGTGGCGAAGGTGCGCCATTCCCAGTGGGGAATGAGCACCGGTGCACCGCCGCTGGGAAGGGCATTGGACATTCGAAGGCATCCTGGAGGAGATGTCAGATCGGGAAGGGCCCTCGGTTTCCAAGGGACCCCTCCCGAACCTGAGGCAGGAATTAGAAGGTCACCTGGACGCGCATGGAAGTGATGTTGAAGTCATCGTTGACGAGCTTCACACCGGTGGGGCTGTAGGACTTGCTGGCCACCGCATTCACCCCGTTGTCCACCTTGGTGTAGTTCAACATGAAGCGGACGTTCTTGTTCAGGTAGTAGGTCAAGCCGAGGGTGGTGTTCGAGGCGACGCCGCCCAGCACTGGATCGATGGCCGTGATGTCGTTCTGGTCCATCTTGCTGTAGCGCAGAACCACTTCCCAGGCGCCATTCTTGGAGGGCACCACCTTGCCGAAGAGCCCCTCGCTGACTTCATAGGTGCGCTGGCCACCGAAGATCCACGACACCTGACCGTAGTAGGTGGAGAACTTGTGGTCGACGGTGCTGGCGAGCTGCTCGGCGGCAGTGGTGGCCACCAGGGCCGTGCCCGACCATTTCTGCATCTGGGTGCCGCGGCGGTTCACCTTGGTCTGCTGGTACTCGCTCTGCCAGGAGAAGGCCTTCCACACGCCAGCAAACTCGACGCCGGTCTGCAGCCAGTTGTCAACGTTGGTCACGGCGGCGTTCAGGAACTTCTCCTTGCAGACCTTGTTCTGCTCGGGCCGACCAGAGAAGTCCACGGCGTAGACGCCCGGCGCACTGGCATTGGGCGTGCGCCGCACGGCCGCCACGCCCAGGTGCATGGCTTTCGTCTCGGAGACGAGGATCGGAGCCACCGTGAAGCGTGCCGCGTAGCCGTAGCCGTGGTCTCCGGAGATCTTGTAGGTCTTGAGGAGGCCCGTGGAATCGACATTCTCGTCGGCAGCGGCCTGCTCATCGGCCGTGTCGTTGATGGCCTGGCCAAAGAAGCTCGCCTTGGCCTGCCAGCGCTCGCCCCAGGTCTGATAGGCGATCCCCACATGGCGATCCGGCGTCCAGATGTCGCTGTAGGAGCGCTCCATCAGCCAGGTGGCATTGGAGGAACCGAGGGTGTCCATGCCGAAGGACTGCTTGAACTGACCCACCTGGATGAGGCTGTTCTTGTAGCCCTGGTAGCCGAGCCACAGGTCCTTGATGTTGACGGCGGCCTCGGCGAAATCGACATCGCCCTCGCCCACCCAGTCCTTGCCCAGGCCAAGCTTGAAGCTGATGCGGGCCCGGCGCATGAAGGTGCCGTTGGTCAAGCGGTTGTCGTTGCCGCTGAAGTAGGTGTTGTCGAGGTGGAACCGGCCACCGAACTTGACGGAGAAGCCACCATCCTTGGCCTCATCCTTCTTGGCCTCGAGCTTGGAGAGCTTGGCGACCTGCTTCTCCAGTTCGGCGATGCGCTTGTCGGTGTCCGCCGGGGTTTGCGCGGCGAGAGGACCTGCCAGCAAGGCGAAGACCAGTGGAGATGTAATGGCTTTCATGGGGAACTCCTCGGTGAGGGGTGGTGGCTCAGGCTCACGGCCTGGCAATGGGGAATGGGGTGGGGGCCCTCGAATCCAAGACGGGCTGATGTCTACCACTGCAAATCATGGGCCATTCCGGATGCACAGGTTAATTGGCTATGTAATCTTCAAATACGCACATAGCGATCCAGCCTGTCCTCGCGCTTGCGCGAAAAACCGCACGGCCAATGCGGGACTCCGCTCGCAATGACCTCTCCGGGGCATGCCCTCAGGGGCGGGGGCTTCCTGCCTGGATCCAGGCAGAGAGGATGAGCGCGCCGCTGCGTTCCGCGGAGCGGCAGAGCTGCTGGATCACCTGGCGTTCCTGGAGTGACCAGAACACCGCCGTGCGGGATTCCTGCTTGAGCTTGGTCTCGCGACCTGCGGCCTGATCGGCCTCCAGCAAGGGCTGGAGCATCGCGTGACTCTCCGCGATCCATTCTCCGATCGTGACCGGCAGATCGCCCACCGGCCGCGCTTCCGCGAGCGGCGGAAGACTGCCCACGCCGTGGTTCACGAGGTCGGTCTCCCAGCGCTTGTGAACGCCCTTCTGACCCGTCGACTTCCCATTCCGGTTCTGGGTGGTGTGCAGGGGGACCTGGGCGTCGGACACGTAGTGGCAGAGCCATCCTGATTCGGAGATCACCCTGCGTCGGTCGCGGGATCGGAAGGCTTCCACCAACATCTGGTGCCGCTGGGTGATGACCCAGGGGAGCTGCCCTCCCTGCTCGAAGGCCCAGGCCCCCACAAGGGCCTTGGCGGCGGCTGCCTGCAGGGGCAACCTGGCGGGGCCGCCATACGTTTCACAGAAGATCCGGTGCCTCCAGACCTCGGCGGGATCCTGGGCCTTCCAGAGATCAGGCTCCAGGGCTGCCTGGATGAACACCGCCTCTTGACCGAGGTACCAGGCCCTTAGCTCCTCTGGCAGGGTCTGCATCGAGCTGGCCGCCGCGAGGCGGTGGCCCTTGGGCCCCCATGCCATCAGAGGGGTGCCCCATGCGGCGAGAACCACCACCAGAGCCGCCGTGGAAAGGGCCGGTGGCGGTGGCTGCCTGCGCGAGGTCATCCCTTCGCTCTCTGGAGGGGCCCGGCTTCGCGATCCCCCAAGGGTTCCTGTTGATGTTCCTGAAGGGTGACTTTCCCGGAACCCGCGTCGATCCGGAGCACCCAATAGCGGTCGAATCCCGAGATTTCCGGAAAGGATTCCCCATGGCCCAGGGCTGACACCAGCACCATCAGGGTGTCGGAGTGGCCACAGACGATGACCACCTGCCCGGAATGCAGCGTGAGGATCCGCTGAGCCAGAGCACCTTCCCGGCCCCGCTCATAGATCTGCAAGGGCAGGGCCAGGGCTTTGGAGAGGGGTTCCAGGGTCTGTTGGGTGCGCCGCAGGTTCGATGCGAACAGCGCCGATGGCGCATAGGGGCCAAGCTGTGGCGGGAGGCTTGCGGCTCGACGTTGCCCAGTATGAGACAGCAGGGCCGAGTCGCCCTTGTGGGACTTCTCCGCATGCCGCAGCAGGACGACCACGGTGTCCTGGGCCAGGAGTCCGGCACAGAGCAGCAGCGAGAGACAAAGGGCTTTGAGCATGGCCTTCCTGGAATGACAGGGGGCGGCGATTTGCCGCCCCCTGTGGTTCATGGCGATGGCCTACTCGCCGAGGTTCTTCGCGCCGGGCCAGCGGTAGAGGCGGGGATTGCCCTTTTCATCCAGCGCACGCCGATCGGCATCCGTGGTGACGGACATCTCGTAGTCGAGGATCGCATCGCCAACGATCTTGATGGCGGCGGCACGGCTCTTGAATCCCTTGGAACTCAGCTGCAGCTTGCCATCCTTGCCGTAGCCCTTGTACGAGGTCCACCAGGTCTGGATGATGCTGGTGACACCGGGGAACTTCTTGTCGAGCTCCTCAATGCCCTTCAAGGTTCCGAAGATCGAGCCCACCGGGGCGAGAATGATCTTGTCATCGATCTCGCCGTTGTCGACGAGGGTGAGCACGCCGATCATCCGGCATTTGACGACGGTGCCGGTGGGGAGGGCGGGGCCCAGGACGATGACGTCCAGGGGATCGCCATCGCCCCCCTTCGACTTGAGCAGCACGCTGCGGGGGATAAGGCCGTAGTTGGCCGGGTACGGCAGGTACTTCACGAAGCGCGGGGCCCCGTCTTTCTGTTCCAGTTCCATGGTGCCGTTGTCGAGGGTCTCGTACTTGGCGGTGGTCCCTGCGGGGATCTCGATGATGGCGTTGACGGTGCCATCCACATTGATGGGGTCGTAGCCGGTCTTGAAATTCTTCTCGCCTTTGACGATGGACACCACGGGAGTGACCAGGCCCTGGCCTGCGAGGGGAGCCATCGCGGTGAGGGCGAAGGCAAACCCGATGGAAGTGATGAGTCGATTCTTCATGGTTGGAAATCTCCTGGATTCACGAGAGTGGGGTCAGGCGCGGATCACGAGGGATCGTCGTTGTTGGCGGCCTTCGGCTTCTTGGCCTTCTTCGCCTTGGGGGCCTCTGCCTTGGGCGCGGCATCCACCGCCTTCTTTGGCGCAACCTCGGCAGGCTTGGTGACCGACTCCTCCGCCTTCGCGGCGGACTTCTCGACCTTGGGCTCCACGGGAGCAGCCGGCAGCACGATGACGTGCGGGCGGCTCTTCTTGGCCGGGTCATCGTAGGCGAGCTTGGGATCCTTCAGGAGCACTTCCTGAACGGACTCATGGGCGTAGTCGAGCAGGAAGAAGACCGGGCCCCAGGAGGCGCTGCCGGGATCGACGATCTCCCGGACCAGCTTGGCGGCGTTGGCCAGCTGCTCTGGCGTGCGATCTGTGTTGTGCTTCGTGTAGCGCCCCGATTTGTTGTTGATGGTCCAGGAGTTGGAGGCCTTGTCGTAGAGGATCTCGCCGCTGATGCGGCCAGGCGCGCCACCGAGGGCCGAGACGTGACCGAAGTTCTCGCGGGTGCCGGGTTTCCGTTTGGACTGGTCTTCAGGGCGGAAGAAGCCCTTCTCGTAGGTTCGGCCCAGGGGATGGGCGGCTTCGGGAATGATCCCCACGCGGCCCACGGCGTCGATGACCCAGTTGTACGGAGCCATCTTGACGTCGAGAACGGCCGGGTAGTCCTTGCTGGCCACCTGCAGGTAGGGGTTTAGGATGACCTTGCCGGTCTTGTCCGCCTCATAGTGCTTGATGTAGGCCGGCTGGGAGAGGAGGCCGTACTGCTTGTCCAGCTGCTCGGAATCCTGGGCGGCCAGGGGCAGGAAGGAGCAGGCCAGCAAGGTGCGGGCGAGGGTTGGAATGAAGTGGGTGCTCATCGTGGTGGGTCTCCTTCGGTGAGTGGTAACGGGTGGTGTGTCTGAGGTCGAGTTATTTGGAGATCGGCCGCTTCATGAAAGCGCGCACCTTCGAGCCGCCCCATTTCCCGTCATCGGGAAGGGCGACGCCGGCGAGTTCGCCCATGAGGACCTTGGTCATGAACCGCTCGCCGGCCTGGTGGGTCTCGGCGTTTTCGTAGAGGGTGAGGTCCTCATAGCCGTAGGAGAAGTCATAGAGGAAGATCGGACCGTCCTCCTTCAGGGCCCAGCCTTCCATGGAGACGCCGCAGGGCTCGGTGCCCGGCAGCACCACGTAGCCAGGACGGGCACGGTAGGAATAGGCCTTGTTGGACACCAGCTTCGTGTCCGCGGGAAGTCCCAGCGTCAGGAGTTCAGGGATGTACTTCCCGAAGTCGCCGAGGGTCATCCTGCCGAGGTCTGACAAGGTGATGCTGAAGCTGGCGCCCTTCTCCACGTAGCCATTGAGGGCTCCACCCGCGGCCATCCCCACATTGTCCTGGCATTCGGATTCGCTCTTGATCCCCACGACAGTCAGGGGAGCGGCCAGGGTCTTATCGAGGTTCTCGAAGATGGCCTTCACCGTCACCTTGCCGGAGCCTTCCGCGATCCCGGCTTTGTACTTGGTGGTGATGCGGATGAGGTAGCCCTTCTTCCAAAGAGCCTGCTCGGGAGTGTCCAGGTACTCTTTGGTGGTCATCTCCACCTTCAGCGGGTTCTTCTCCTTCTCGGTCACCGTGAAGCCATGCTTGGCGGCCGCCGCCTGCACCTTCGTCCAGAGATCCTTGAAGGCCGCCGCGGGCGTGTCCTTGGTCTTGGCCGGGTCGATCAGGAACTTGTACTCGCGCCCCGCCACGTCGTCGAGCTTGGGAGCCGGGTGGGCCTGGATCTGCCGCAGATAGAGAGGCTTGGCCTCCTCACCGGCCACAGCCCAGCCACTGTTCGATAAGCCTGCGATGAGGAGCAGGGTCACGAGGCGTTTGATCACGGTGTTACCTCCAGGCAGTAGAGACAAGGCACCCATCTGGCCAGGCGGGCGGGTGCGGGATGAATTGGCGCAGCCCAGGATGAGCCGGGGGATCCATCTCCAGTGCAAAGCGCGGGCCATTCCCTACCATAGGGTTGATTTATTGAATTCTCATGAGCTTGTGATTCATGAGTCGTTCGCGTCGCACCGGGATCACCCCGGCATCGCGCGGGATTCCGCATGAAGCGTGCGGGTTTTCGCTCACTCTTTGCCGGTGGGGATCCCCAGGAGCTTCAGCCGGTCATAGAGGGTCCGCTTGGCCATCCCGAGAACCTGGGCCGCCTCGGTCACATTGGAATGGCAGCGCTGGAGGACGCGCTCGATGTGAAGCCGCTCCATTTCCTTCAGCGTCACCATCTCCATTTCGACCGGTCCCGGCGCGGTTCTTCTCCCGTCCAGGCCGAGGTCCTCCACCTCAAGCTGATCACCTTTCTGGAGCACCATGGCGCGTTCCAGCACGTTGGACAGCTCGCGCAAGTTGCCGGGCCAGGCGTAATCCCGAAGGGCTGCCTCGGCCCTGGGGCTGAGCTGTACCTCGGGCCGGCCCATGCGGTTGCAGACACCCCGGAGGATGGTCGTGCCCAACAGCAGGATGTCCTCGGGGCGTTCCCGAAGGGGAGGGATGCGCAGGGTGAGGGTGCTGACCCGGTAGTAGAGGTCGTCGCGGAAGGTCTTGGCGTGGACCATCTCTTCGAGGTTCCGGTTGGTGCTGGCGATCAGGCGGATGTCCACATGGCGGTCCCGGACATCCCCGAGGCGGCGAAAGGTTTTTTCTTCCAGCGCCTTCAGCAGCTTCGGCTGGATGGCGGGATCCATGTCCCCGATCTCGTCGAGGAAGACGATGCCCCGATGGCCCACTTCCAGCATGCCCTGCTTGGCATTCACGGCCCCCGTGAACGCCCCCCGCTCATGCCCGAACAGCTCGGATTCGAGGAGCTCCCGGGTCAGGCCCGCGCAGTTCAGGTTCACGAAGGTTTCTTCGCGCCGCGGGCCATTGGCGTGGAGCCAGCGCGCCAGGACACCCTTGCCCGCGCCAGTCTCTCCGAGGATCAGAACCGGGCTGTCCCACTCGAGCATCAGGCGGGCCTGGCTTTCCAGCCGTTGGATCAGGGCACTCCTGCCCTGGAAGGGATTCATGGGGCCAGGCTGCTCCCTTGCGGCCACCTCCTGGCGTTTGCGCAGCCGCTGCTGCTGGAGCAGCCTGCGGACCAGCACCAGCAGGGCCTTGGATTCGACGGGCTTGGTGAGGAACTGCTCGGCCCCTTCCTTGATGGCGCGCACCGCGAGATCGATGGATCCGTGCGCCGTGAGGATGATGAAGGGGGTGTCCTCGCTCAGGCGCTTGAACTGCGGCAGGAGATCCAGAGAGGTCCCATCGGGAAGGCTGTAGTCCGCGACCACCACGTCGTAGCCCCCGGCCCGGAACAGCTCGGTGGCCTTCTGGCAGGTGTCCGACTCATCGACTTCCATGTCGTTGGCGCGCAGGAAGGCGGTCATCCCGTGGCGGACGGCCGGATCATCCTCGATGATCAGGATCTTCGGTTTAGGCACGGGTTTCTCCGATGAGTTCCATTCGGCGACGGGGTGCGGGCAGCCGGAGGGTCACCCGGGCGCCGCCAGGGGGGGCGTTCTCCACGGACACCGATCCCCCGTGCTCTTCTACGACGCGCTTCACGATCGAGAGGCCCAGGCCCGTGCCGCCCTTCCGGCGGGTGAAGAACGGCTCGAAGGCACGGGCCAGGCTCTCTGGTTCAAAACCCGCGCCTTCGTCCTCGACCGAGAAGACCCACCAGTCATGCCCCTCGTCGCGGAGGTAGCGCCCGCGGACGGAGACGGTCCCCCCGGCCGGGGAATGATGGAGGGCATTCTCAAGGAGGTTCCTGAAGACCTGGTGCATGCGTCGGGCGTTCAGGGGAAGCACCAGCGCTTCGTCATCCAGGGCCAGGCGTACCTTGCAACGCCGCGAGCTGCTCAGGGCGTCGCAGGACCGCACCGCGTCCTCGAGCAGGTTCCGGACCCGGCAGGGTTCGGGATTGAGGGTCCTGGGCTCGCCGTAGTCGCGCAGGTCGTTCATGAGCCCCTGGATGCGTTCGGCGCTTTCCCTGAGGGCTCCGAGAAAGGGGCGGTACCTGGCCTCATCCCCGAAGGTCGCTTCCAGCGCATCCAGGTTGATGGAGATGCCGTAGACCGGATTCCGGATCTCGTGCACCACGCCTCCAACCAGGGCCCGGAGTGATTCCTCCGCCCGCCGGCGCTCGGAGATGTCAGTGCACATGCCCGCCATGCGGGCCGGGTGGCCGTCGCCGCGCCAGGCCACCACCTTGCCCGCATCAAAAACCCAGAGCCAGTCTCCAGAGCGGGTGCGCAGCCGGTATTCGGCCTGCAGCCCCGGAAGCCGCCCCTCCAGGTGGGCATTGAGCGCAGCTTCGGTTTGCAGCCGGTCCTCGGGGTGAATGAGATCGAAGCCCGCCTGCAGGGTGGGCTCGATCGCCCCAGGTTCGTAGCCCAGCATCTCGAACCAGCGCGGGCTGCGATACATGCTCCCCGATTCGAGATCCCAGTCCCAGAGACCCTGCTGGGTGCCTTCCAGGGCATGGTTCAGGCGTTCCTCGCTGGCCCTCAGTTCGGCCTGGGCCACCTTTAGGGCGGTGATGTCCCGGGAGATGCCCGCGATGCGGTGGATGCGGCCCCACTTGTTCCGGACGGGGGTGAGGATGGTCTGGAAGGTCCGGACTTGGCCCCCCACCAGGTGCTCTTCCTCAAACTGCAGCGGGCTGCCTTCCTGGACCACCCGTCGGAAGTGGGCGATGAGCTGATCCGCGCTGCCGAGCGAAAGACAGGATTCTGGTGAACGGCCCTCGAAATCCGGATTGAGAAAGCTCCCCGCCGCGTTGAGGGGAGGATTGACCGTTTCGAAGGTCATCTCCCCCTGCTCGGTAATCCCGACGACATAGATCCAGTCATACAGGTTCTGGAAGAGCCCGTCGAACCGGTAGGGGGTCTCCTCGCCCTTGGTCGCACCCGCGGGTGTGGAAGCCTGCACCCGGGCAGCGGCCAACCTCGCCCTGGCCCTGCGGAGGGCGGCCGGTACCTGGGATGGGGACGTGCAAATCTCCTGGAATCCCTCGCGAAGGTAGGTCTCGCCCTGCTCGGGGTGGTGGTCGGGGATGCGGACGAGGACCGGCAGGCCCGGGTGGTGCGCCCGGAATGTCCGGATCCGGCTGATCCAGTCCGGAGTGGCCCTGGAGGACGACAGGAGCAGGGCATCCAGGGGACTGAACACAAACGCGTCCATGTCCGCTTCGGACCAGCTCGTGATGTCGATGCAAAGCGGTCCAGGCTCCCCGGCCTTCAAGAAGGCCTGCTCAACCTTCACCAGCGTAGCCGGCTGCACACCCACGGCGAGGAGGTGGAAGGCAGAGGAGGGTGAATGCGATTCGGATTCCACAGGCGGGGCCCTTGGGTTGGCCGATCATCGCACCGTACGGCAGAGGGTGTCTGTGACCGCGACCTCAAGCCTTTGGCTCCCAATCATTCCCACAGACACGAGAAGACCCCGCCAGCGCGGGGTCTTCGAATCTGGCCGGCGCGACTAGAACCGGATCGTGATTCCCGCCTGCAGGGCATCGGCTGTGAAGCCGCTGGCGACCTGGGAGTGCAGCCAGCGGGCCTCCGTGCCCACGGAAGCGTTCCACTGGTAGCCCACGCCGAAGGCCAGGCCGGCCTTGGTGGTGTTGCTACTCACTTTGGTGGAGGGGTCTTTGTGCTCGAAGGACCACCGGATGGCCGATAGCCCGCCCGTGAGGTAGAGTCCCTCGGGCTTTCGGGCGACGAAGTAAAGGTAGTCGCCGCCCAGGCTGAGGTAGGAGGCCGTCTGTTTGACGGTGGCAAAGGAGGCTTCCGGATAGATGCTGTAATCCAGTCGGGGGCGCACCATGTGCCCATCGCCCAGGTCGAAGGTCCCGTGGACTCCGATTCCCGGGCCTGGCTTGCTGTCCACGTAGGTCTTCAGGTCGCCGAGGGGGATGTTGACCAGGCCCTGCACGCCATACCTCGGCGATTCGGCCTGGAGCGATAGGGCGGCTGCGACCAGCATGGCCAGGGGGTAGAGCGACGAGGTTTTCATGATTCCTCCCGAAGTGGCGTCCTGGGCTGAACCTGCCGAAGGAGCCCGGTTCATTTTTCCACGGAAGGCGAAGGGATAACTATGTTTGATGAAAGAAAAACTTGGTTAGAAATAAAGAACTAAATAAGGTTGGTCATTTTGGTTGGAGAATTATCGGGAAAGAAAAAGGCGCCCATCGGGGCGCCTTTTCGAAGGGGATGGTGCGAGGCCTACTCGCCGCCGTCGGTGCGACGCTCCTTGAGGCGACCGGCCTTGCCGAGCTTCTCGCGGAGGAAGTAGAGCTTGGCGCGGCGGACCTTGCCGTGGCGGACGACCTCCAGCTTGTCGATGGTGGGGCTGTTCAGGGGGAAGATGCGCTCCACACCCACGCCGCTCGCGACCTTGCGGACGGTGAAGGAGGTGCGCATGCCGCCGCCCTTGATGCCGATGATGATGCCCTGGAAGAGCTGGATGCGCTCCTTCTCGCCTTCCTTCACCTTGACGTGCACCTTGACGGTGTCGCCGGGCTGGATGCGGGGCAGGTCGTGGCGAAGCAGGCCGGCTTCGAGTTGGTCGATGATGTGGCTCATGTGGGCTCCTGGGCCAGCGGTCCCACACCGAGATCGGCGGACATGGCACGAAAGTCCCCAGACGGGGAGTCCATCAGTCTACCGGAAGGCCCGGGAAAGGGAAGCATTCATTGGCATTTCCACCCCTTCCAGCCCTTGGGTTTGGGGCGCTCCCAGTCCTGGGGGTGCTCCACCTGCCAGGCACACCACTGGGCCGGCCGGTCCAGGCCCGCCAGGCGATCCCGCAGGAAGGCCCCCCACAGGTCAGGCCGGAGGCGCTTCGTGCGGGCCATGGCCTCTCGCAGGCGCCAGAGGCGGATGGCGCCATGATCGCCCCCCTGGAGGACCCCGGGTACCTCCAGCCCCTCGAAGAGGGCGGGGCGCGTGTAGTGGGGGTGGTCCAGCAGGCCCGTGGCGAAGCTGTCCTGCTCGGCGGAGGCCTCGTTCCCCAGCACTCCGGGCAGCCAGCGGCAGACGGCGTCGATGAGGAAGAGGGCCGGCAGTTCGCCGCCGCTGAGCACGGCCTCGCCGATGCTGTATTCCTCGTCGATGCAGCTTTCCACGGCCCGTTGATCCAGCCCCTCGTAGCGGGTGCAGACCAGGACCAGCTGGTCGATCCGAGCCAAGTTCAGCACCCTGGCATGGGTGAGGGGCGGGGCGGCGGGGCTGAAATGGATGACGCGGCCTGTGCCCTGCCGCGGGATGGAAGCCAGGGTGTCGCGCAACACCTCGGGGCGCAGCACCATGCCGGGGCCGCCGCCGAAAGGAGCGTCATCTACATGGCCGAAGGCGTTGCCGGCGAAGGGCCGGTAACTGTGGGTGTGCAGGCCGTGGCCCAGCTCGCGGAAGGCGCGTCCGGTGATGCCCAGGCGGGCCGCCTCGAAGAATTCCGGGAAGAGGGTGAGGGCATCGAAACGCATCAGTGAACCAGCGCGTGGAAGGCCTTGAGGATGGCGCGGGTGGCGAAGCCGAAGCTGGAAGCAAAGTAGATCGTGTTGCCCAGGGACGCCGCCGCCCCGATCCAGGCCCAGGCGGGCCGTTCTTCCAGGAGGGCGGCGCCGAGGAGGCAGAGGATGGCCGCAGGCAGCTGGTTGCCGAAGGGCAGGGGCACCGGGATGGCCAGCAGGAAGCCCGTCCAGGCGATGCAGGCCCCCATCCAGCGGTGGCTCAGGGGTTTCTGCGCGGCCCCGCGCCAACGGAAGCGGCCCAGCTGGGCCTCGAATTTGGCGAGGGCATCCTTGATGCGGCCCTTGTGGATGGGCTGGGCCTGGATGCGGCTGGGTACCCAGGGGTGGGGGATGCCCCAGGCCATCTGGGCGCCCAGGCCGATGAGGCCGATGCCGCCCACTGGCGCCAGCCCGAGGTTCAGACCCGGGATCAGGTTCGGCAGCGACAAGAGCAGGACCAGGAACCCGTAGGTCTGCTCTCCAGCGGCATCCAGCAGCTCACCGAACGTGATCTCCCCTTCCGCGTCGAGGAGCACGTGGAGGGTTTCGAAGAAGGGCTTGGGCGTGGGCTGCACTCGAACAGCATGACCGAAGTCAGGGCTGTTTCGGTGGCCGGGGCCGCCCTTCGCGCACCAGCTGGCCACAGGCGCCAGCCACATCCTGGCCCCGGCTGCGGCGGACGCTGACTGGAATCTCCGCTTCCGACAGCAAGCGGCAGAGGGCGCTGATGCGGGCCTCCTCGGGGGGCTCGAAGCCGGATCCCTCGTGGGGGTTGAAGGGGATGAGGTTCACCTTGGCGGGGAAGCGGCGGGCGAAGGCCACCAGGCGGCGGCCATCCTCCAGGCCATCGGTCACCCCCTTCAGCAGCACATATTCCAGGGTGACGCGCTCGCCCGACTGCAGGGGGAGGCGCCCCAGGGCCGCCGCCAGGGCCTCGAGGTTCCAGACGCGGTTGACGGGCATGATGGCCGAGCGGTGCAGGTCCGTGGTGCCGTTCAGGCTGAGGGCCAGCCGCGGCCGACGGGTGAAGGCGCCCAGCCGGTCGATGCCGCTCACCAGGCCCGAGGTGGACACGGTGATGCGGCGGGGCGGGATGGCGAGGCCCTCCGGATCGGTCAGCGTGGCGAAGGCGGCCATGAGGTGGTCGAAGTTGTGCAGCGGCTCGCCCATGCCCATGAACACCAGGTTCACGGGCCGGCCTTCTGCGTGATCGTGGTGGTTCAGCATGGCCACCACCTGGCCCACGATCTCAGCCGCCGTGAGGTTGCGGATGATGCCCATCTGGCCCGTGGCGCAGAAGGTGCAGCCCATGGCGCAGCCCACCTGGCTGGAGAGGCAAAGGGTGACGCGGTCCTCGTAGGGCATGTGGACGCCCTCGATCTGGCGGCCATCCCGCAACTCAAACACATGCTTGGTGGAGCCGTCGGAGGAGGACTGGCTCTGGACGATGGCGGGCCAGACCAGGTCCACCTCGGCCTCCAGCCTCGTCCGGAGGGCCTTGGAGAGCTGGGTGAACTGTTCCCACCGGGTCCACCGCTGGCGCAGCAGGCCGGAGAAGACCTGCTTCCCGCGCCAGGCGGGTTCGCCCAGGCCAGCCAGGAGCGAGCCCAGGTCGGTGCGGCTGAGCCCGGCGGCATTGGGACGCGAAGCCGGTCCGGCTTCCGGCGCCGGGTGGTCCCAGGGGGCAGCCATGGTCAGTCCATCCGGATCTTGAAGGACTTCATCAGGTGCAGGTCGTCCTCGGAGAAGGGCTGGGGCGCTTCCGTGGACTCGGTGTCCTGGGCTTCCAGGCTCCCGGGCCTCATCGGGGAGGCCTCCAGAATCAGCATGAGCCCATAGCCCTTGGCCTGGATCTGGAAGGCGAGGTCGCGGCAGTGGTCGTCCTCGGACAGCGCCTTCACCAGGGAATCGCCCAGCTCGCTCACCAGATGGTGCAGATGGTCCGGCAAGTCCATGGCCCCTCCCCTCCATCAGGATAGCAGTGGGCCCCTTCCGTCTGGACGGGCCGGCCCAGGCGGAACCAGGGCCAACCTGCCGGGCCCCGGGGGAGCGCCGGCCCTGGACGCACGGCAGCCTGGCGTTCACGGACGGGCCGTAGACAATGGAGCCCATCCCCCAACCTTGAGCTGCCCATGCACCCCGACACCATCACCCTGATTGGTACCACCATCCAGACGCTGGGCGTCTGGTCCCTCGCGGCACTCCTGTTCCTCATGTCACGGGCCCTGAAGCTGGACTACCTCCGCGCCTGGGCCAGGGGGTGGCTGTGTCTCGCGGTGGCGCTGACGGCGCTGCAGGTGGTCTTCCGGTGGCCCAGCCAGGGATGGGCCTTGCAGGCCATCTACCATTTCGGGGAATTGGCCTTTCTCTGGTACCTGGCCTCGGGTCTGAGCGGGTACCTGGACCTGCCTCGAAGGCATGTCCCATCGGCACTGCTGCTGGGCGTCGGCGGGGCCTACTCGGTGGCGCTGCCCTTGTTGACCCGCGAATTCACGCTGGGATTCACCTTCCACGCCGGGATTCTTGCGGGCGGATTCGCGCTGATGGCGTGGCTGCTGCGCTCTGGACACCGCGATTGGAGCCAGGGTCTGGGCGTGTGGGTGACCCTGATGGCGCTGTACCTCCTGAGCGCCAACTTTGCCTTCCATGCCCTGGCTCTGGGTTCCATGAGGGTGCGCCCCTCCTTGCCAGGGGCTTACTTGAACTTCACGTCGCTCTACGACCTGCTCTTTGAAATGCTGCTTGCCTTCGGTCTGGTGGTCCTGGCCCTCCAGGATGCATCGCGCCGGATTCAGACCCTCACCCGGCTGTTGCCGGTCTGCGCCTGGTGCCGGAAGATTCGGGATGATCAGGGCTACTGGAGCGAGTTCGAGTCCTGGGTCCGCTCCCAGGGCCAGCTTCGGATCACGCACGGGGCCTGTCCCGATTGCAAGGACCAGGTGATGAAGACCTTCCGGGAAGAGCTGGCGGCTGAGGCCAGGGGCTCCGCCTCCAGCTGAGGGCGGCTGCTGGGAGGGGGTTGCGCTGACGCCGGTCGGCCCTGGTCAGCTCAGGCGAGGCCGCCAGCCCTGAACTGGCTCACGGCCCCTTGGGGGTCGCTCCCCCAGAACGGCCTTATGGCCGCGATTCCAGCCAGCCGCGAGTGCCGGAGCAGGACGGCGCTCGTGGGGACCACCCCCCCCAGCGCCAGGAGACGGGGACCGCCCGCCGGCAGACCGTCCAGGAACTGATGCAGCCGCTCCGCCCCCCACGCATCGCCCTTGCCCGGACTGCTGAAGATGGGGGAGATCAGCAGCTGATCGGCGCAACAGCGGGATGGCCACTGGTTCTCGTGGTGCAGCGGGCGCGACAACGGCACCAGGCCCGGCGCCAGATCCGGATGCGCCTCAGGAGCATGCAGGCCGCAGCCCACCGCGAGGGACACATCCAGACGCCCTGCGATCCAGAGTTCCACGTCTGGTGCGGCGTCCTGGCACCAGCGGGCGGCCTTCAGAAGCGCCCGGCCGGGAAGTTCCTTTTCACGGATGAGAAAGGCATCCACGCCGCTGGTGAGGACCCTCCGCCAGGCCTGGGGATCGAAGCCGATGCCCGGCGTGATGGCCAGGAGGATCATCCGAAGAGGCTTCCCAGGGCGACGGGGTCCAGCTTCGGGGCGGCCAGGACCGCCACGTTTTCGGCCACGTGGGCGGCGCGGCCCATGCCGCAGAGGGCGGTGGTCACGCCCGGGCAGGAGCGGGTGAACTGCAGGGCAGCCTGGGCCGGGGTGCGAAGGCCCAGCGCCTCGGCGAAGCCATCCGGCAGCTGGCGCAGGATCCTCGCCTGCATGATGGAGGCGGAGGTCTGCACGGACAGGCCAGCGGCCTGGGCGGCGGCCAAGGGGGTCATGGCCACGCCCTCCATGGGCTGGGTCGGGGCCAGGTACGCTTCGGGCATGGCCAGATTAAGGGGCAGCTGGAGCCAGCGGAAGTGGTGCCCCCGGCCCCCGGCGGAGACGGCCGCGGCCAGCAGCCGGGCCAAGCTCAGGTGCCCGTCCTGGCCCGGTGGAACCCGGAAGCCGTTCCAGGTGGCCACGCCGTAGGCACGGATCTTCCCCTCCGCCACTAAGCCTTCGCAGGCCTCAAAAGCCTTTTCGATGGCCGTGTAAAAGGCCTCCGGCCCCAGGTGGGCCAGCTGCTGTTCGGGGTTGTGGAGGTGGAACAGGTCGATGGTTTCGAGGCCCATGGCCTGCCGGCTGATCTCCAGCTGGTAGGCCAGATAGCGGGGCGTCATGGCATGGCAGCCGTCCACCAGATCATCGGGGGAAAGGATGCCGGGCGCCTCAAACACACGATGGAACCAGGCACGGGGGCCCTCCTCCGGGTCGGTGGCCTCGGGCATCGGGACGTAGCCGGCCTTGGTGGACACGAAGAACCCATCCCTGGGGAAGGCCTTGAAGGCCGCGCCCAGGGTCCGCTCCGAGCGTCCACCGCGATAATTCGCAGCCGTGTCGAAGACGTTGCCCCCGGCGGCGAAGAAGGCGCTCGCAGCTTCTGCGTAGGCGGTGTCGGCCGACTCGGTGGAGGGGCCGAGGTAGGTGCCAAGGCCGAGGCTGCTCAGTTCCATGGGACCTCCTGAGGAGGGTGTGCGGCATGGACAGGCTTTGCCTGCCCTTGCTGCGGGGGGCTGGGAGTGTCCGCGCGGCGGGGAACCCCCGGACAGGTTTAGCTATCCAGCTCTTCCTTGACCCCGGCCGTGGTGCCCATGGTGATCAGGCGGTCGGCGGCGCGGCGGGCCCATTCGGAGCCGGGGTAGCTTTCCACCAGCTTCTGGTAGTAGTTCTTGGCTTCGGCGCGGTAGCCCTTGATCTGGGCTTCGCTGTAAGCCCGGAAGTCCTTGCCGTACTGCTCGACCTGCTCCTTGGTGAGGTCCTTCAGGTCTTCCTTCCCGAGCTTGGCGGCGTAGTCCTTGTTGAACTGGGTGAAATCGTCGTCCGCCAACAGACGCTGCCGCATGGCTTCGCCCAGGTAGAAGTAGGCCCGCTCCCGGTCCACATAATCGGGATAGGTCTCCAGCAGGCTCTTGAGACGGCGTTCGGCGCCGGGGTAGAAGTAGGTGTTCACGTAGAACACGCCCACGATCAGCTCGTGCTCCGCGATGCGGCGCCAGCACTGGAGGATCTTGGCCCGGGTCTCGCCGGCGTAGGGGCTGCCGGGGGATTCCGCGAGCAGCTGCTGGAAGCCAGCCAGGGCCTTGCGCGTCTCCGCTTGGTCGCGCTCGGCGCTTTCGATGGAGGAGAAGTGGCACAGGGCCCGGTGGTACATGGCGTAGTCCCGCAACTCGTGCCGGGGGAAGTAGTTCAGGAAGCTGGCGTACTCGACTTCCGCCTCGGGGTAGCTGGGGCTGGACTGGAAGAAGAAGCTGTCGCCCAGCATGAGCTTGGCCTTGGGGAACTCGGCCGATCCCGGCAGGTACTGCTCCAGGTGCCGCAAGGTGACGCGGGCCTCGTTGAAGTCACCCTTCTTCATCTGCTTATCGGCGGTGGCCAGCAGTTCCGCGGCCGTGACGCCCTTGTCGACGGCCTTCGGCTTCTTGCAGCCCAGGCCGAGGCCGGCCAGGGCGGCCACCAGGGTGAGGGCGGTGAGGATGCGCTTCATGCGGACTCCGGAGACAGCACTTCAGACATGGCGGGACGGGACGATGGGTTCCAGGCCCGATGCAGGGATTCGAGCCAAGGTTCGACCAGGGCCAGGGCCTGGGCCCGGAGGCGGTCGTGGAAGACCTCGTGAAAGAAGCCGGGAAGCCGGTGCCGCTCCAGGAGGTCTGGGCGGACCGCGGACCAGAGGGCCTCGGAGGCGTCCGGGTCCACCACCGTGTCCGCGCCTGATTCCAGCAGGAGCATGGGGCGGTCCAGTTCGTGGCCCAGGGGCAGGATCTCGGCCCGGCCCTCGTCCAGGGCGGCGCCGAAGGCGGCCGTGGCCCAGCGGTGGCAGAGCGGGTCAGCCTCGTAGCGCTGAACGAGGACCGGGTCGGAGCACACCCGGCTCTTGTCGCCGTGCAGCAGCACCGGGCGGTGGGGCATGAACCAGCGCAGCAGGCGCGCCATGATCACCAGCAGCCGGGAGTTGGACTTCACCGCCACAGCGGGGCTGGACAGGATCAAGCCATCCAGCGTGTCCGCATGCCAGAGCAGGGTGAGCAGCGCGATGAGCCCACCGAAACTGTGGCCGAGGACCACCTGGGGACAGACGGGCAGCGGCGGCATGGGGACGCCGTCCACCACCCGGGCCTTGGCGCCCATGCGCTCGGCGTCGTGGCGGCGTTCCTGACGGAGGAAGAGGGCGAAGTCATCCACGAAGGCCCGGATGCCCACCGCGTCACCCCGGATACCCCCGGAGCGTCCGAATCCCCTGAAATCCATGCTGGAGACGGACCAGCCGAGCCCGTGCAGCCAATGGGCCGTGTGCCGGTAGCGCTCGCCGTGCTCGCCGTAACCGTGGGCGATCACCACCCGGCCCTTGGGCTCGGGGTGCTCCCACCGGGCCCAGGCCAGGGGGACGCCCCCATGTCCGGCCAGGACCCCACGGGCGGTGGGCTCCAGGTCGGCGGGGATCACGGGGATGAATCCAGACATCCAACCAGAATAGCGTGGGGACGGGACATCCTTGATTGTTCTAAACTCAAAGGTTCCCCGGGATACGGGGCCGGAGAGGCGGACGATGGATTTCGAGACCCTGGTGCGGGCCAAGAACGAGCTGGAACCCCGCGTCCAGCAGTTGGTCGCCCACCTGGACCCGGAACGCAAGGCCCTGGAACTGGAACAGATCGAGGAAAGGACCGCGGCGCCCGGCTTCTGGGACGATCCGGAGGCCGCCAAGCCCCTCCTCCAGAAGCGGGGCACCATCACCAACGACATCGCCCTCGCCAAGCGCCTCTCCACCGGGATCGAGGACCTGGAAACCGGCCTGGAGCTTGCCCGGGAGGACGGGGACATGCTGGCCGAGGTTGAGACCGTCGAAGGCGACCTCCGCAAGGCCGTGGAAGACGCCGAGCTGCGCATGATGCTCAGCGGGGAGCTGGACAGCAACCATGCCATCGTGGCCATCGCGCCTGGCGCCGGTGGCACCGAAAGCCAGGATTGGGCGGCCATGCTGCTGCGCATGTACCTGCGCTTCTGCGAGTCCAAGGGCTGGGCCACGGAGATGATCGACTACCAGGACGGGGAGGAGGCCGGCATCAAGGGCGCCACCTTCATCGTCGATGCCCCCTTCTCCTACGGCTACTTGAGGGCGGAGGCGGGCGTCCACCGGCTGGTGCGCATCAGCCCCTTCGATTCCGCCAAGCGCCGCCACACCAGCTTTGCCGCCGTCTATGTGAGCCCGGAACTGGATGACACCATCAACGTGGACATCCCCGAGAAGGACCTGAAGATCGACGTCTTCCGCGCCAGCGGCGCCGGGGGGCAGCACGTGAACCGCACCGAGTCCGCCGTGCGCTTCACGCACCTGCCCACGGGCATCGTGGTGTCCTGTCAGAACGAGCGCAGCCAGATCAAGAACCGCGCGACGGCCCTCAAGGTGCTCCAGGGCCGCTTGTATGAACTGGAGCAGCGCAAGTTCCAGGAGAAGGTGGCCGCGGCCAGCGGCGACAAGGCCGACGTGGCCTGGGGCAGCCAGATCCGCAGCTACGTGCTGCAGCCCTATCAGATGGTGAAGGACCATCGCACCGGCGAGGAGACCAGCCAGACCCAGAAGGTACTGGACGGCGACATCGACGCCTTCATCCGCACCCAGCTGCTGGCCAAGAGTCTCAGGACCGAGGGCTAGTCACGCCAGGGCCCGCCTGGGTTCCCCAGGGTCACTCGGCCTTGGCGGCCAGCTCCTGGGCCTTCTGGATCTGCTCATCCTTGGGCAGGCGGAAGATCCAGCGCCCCGTGATGCGGTCCCAGAGATCAAAGCAGCAGAGCCAGTTGAGGAGGCCGGCCACCATCACGTAGGTGGCTCCGTATTCCTGGGTGAGGGTGCGCACGGGTTCCGTCCCCGCCCCACCGAAGGCCGCGGCGAAGGCCCCGTAGAGGGGGCCGATGCCCAGGGTGCCCAGAGCGCCCAGGGTGGGCAGCCAGGAGCCCTGCACGGGCACAAAGACACCACCCTTGACCCCGGCCACGGCGCCGAACTGCATCTGGAACGCGCCGAGCACGCAGAAGAGCACCCACACGCCGAAGAAGATCTTGGCCCGGCCCTTCTCGCCGATCAGCCAATAGCCGCCACCCGGCACCAGCCACTGGGCTAGCAGGGGCTTCCAGGCGGCCTTGAGGGCCTTCTGGCGGCGGAGGGGCATGGGCAGCTTCAGGGCGGGCGTGGGTTCGGACATGGCTTCAGGTTACCTCAGTCGCGGCCCTGGAATCAGATCCGCCCCATGGTCTTGCCGGCGCAGCGCAGGTCCTGGCAGGCGCGGATGACGCGGTCAGCCATGCTCTGCTCGGCCTTCTTCATGTAGGGGCGCGGGTCGTAGGTCTTCTTGTTGCCTACCTCGCCGTCCACCTTGAGCACGCCATCGTAGTTCTTGAACATGTGGTCGGCGATGGCGCGGGTGAAGGCGTACTGGGTGTCCGTGTCGATGTTCATCTTGATGACGCCGTAGTCCAGCGTCTCGTGGATCTCATCGAGGCTGGAGCCCGAGCCGCCGTGGAAGACCAGCAGGGAATTCGCGCCGCCACAGGCCTTGGCGATGGCGGCCTGGCCGTCCCGGAGGATGGTGGGCTTCAGCACGACGTTGCCCGGCTTGTACACCCCGTGCACGTTGCCGAAGGTGGCGGCCAGCATGTAGCGGCCGAGGGGGGCCAGGGCCGAGTGGGTGGCCACCATGTCCTCGGGGGTGGTGTAGAGCTTGTCCTTGCCCACGCCGCTGGTGTCGTGGCCGTCTTCCTCGCCGCCCACCACGCCGATCTCCACTTCCAGGATGAGCTCGCTGGCGGCGCAACGCTTCAGCAACTCGGAGGACTTGGCGATGTTCTCGGAGAGGCCCAGCTCGGAGCCGTCGAACATGTGGGCATTGAACAGGTTCGCGCGGCCGGCGGCGCGGCGAGACTCCGTTTCGGCGATGAGGGGCAGCACGAAGGTGTCGAGGTACTTGGGATGGCAGTGGTCCGTGTGCAGGGCCACGTTCACCTCGTAGAACTGGGCCATGTAGTGGACATAGTCCGCCAGGGCGATGGCGCCCTTGGCCATGTCCTTCACGCCCAGGCCGCTGAGGAACTCGGCGCCGCCCGTGGACACCTGGATGATGCCGTCGGCACAAGCTGTCTTGAGGCCCAGCAGCACCGCATTGGCCGTTTCGGTGGAGGTGACGTTGAAGGCCGGGTAGGCGAACTTCTCCTGCTTGGCCTTCTCAAGCATCTTGGCGTATTGGGCGGAGTTGACGACGGGCATGGATGCCTCCAAGTCTGTGCCCCTCCAACCTACCAATGAGCGAGAGTCCTGCAAAAGGAAGTTTCTGCAAGTCCGGTTGCGGCTCATGGGGTCCACAACAGCACAAAGGCCGCCCGGAGGCGGCCTTCGACTTCGTCAGGGACGAAAGGAACGACTAGTCGGTGGCGAAGGGCAGCAGCGCGATGTTGCGGGCGCGCTTGATGGCTTCGACCAGCTCGCGCTGATGGACGGCGCACACGCCGCTGGTACGGCGGGGCAGGACCTTGCCGCGCTCGGGGGTGAAGGCCTGGAGGGTCTTCACGTCCTTGTAGTCGATCATGAGGGACTTCTCGACGCAGAACTTGCAGAACTTGGCGCGTCGTCCCCCAAAGGCCTTCTTCTTCTTGGGCTTGCCCTTCTTGGCGTCGGCTCGGCGCTTCATCCCATCACCTCTTCAGCGGAACGCTCCTTGATGCCAGCCTGGGCCTTGCGTTTGGCCTCACGCTCGATGCGCTGCTTGGTGCGGCCCGCGGCCTTCTCGGCCACGTCCATGCGCACGCTCAGGTACTTGATCACGGCGTCGTTGTTGCGGAAGCGGCGCTCGAGCTCAGCGATGAGGTCGGGGCCGGCGTTCATCTCGAAGAGCGTGTAGTAGCCCTCGCTGAACTTCTGGACTTCGTAGGCCAGCTTCTTGCGGCCCCACTTGTCGGTCTTGAGCAGCTCGCCACCCTGCTCGGCAATGATCCCCTCGTACTGCTTGACGAGCTCATCGCTCTGCTCGTCCGTCAGCGTGGGGGAGGCGATGAAGATGGTCTCGTAGCGACGCATCTGTCCTCCTTCTGGATGTGAAGCCCCCTTTGGATTCCAGGGAGCAAGGAAGACGCCCTCAGGTGAGGACGCGAAGAAACAGTTTCCCCCGGAAAGGCCTTGAATTCAATGAAAAGTCGTGACGGCCAACCACCCCCGCCTGTCGCCAGGGTCCTGGCGACAGGCGGGGGGCAGCCGGTGGGAATCAGTTGCTCGGCAGGTCCTGGAGGTAGACGCCGGCCGGGCCCGAGCTGGGCACGAACAGGCTGAAGACCCTGAGCCCGTCGGCGCTGAGGGCCAGGCCTCGGTGGCGGAGGCTGCGGTAGGCATTGGCCGAGCTGTTGGAGCTCAGGTTGCCGCGGCCAATGCCGGAAGGGCTGTCGTAGCAGAAGATGTCCTGGAGGGCGTAATAACCGTCGATCCCTCCGACCACCAGGCCGTTCCAGGAACTCACCATGGCGTTCGGGTAGGGTGCGCCCGGCAACCGCTGGATGAGGGTGTTGGTGGCCACGGCCGTGGCGGGGAAATCATAGGTGCCGCCGCTGGCCGTGTAGATCCGGTCCCCATTGGCGCTGAAGCAGGCCTCCCCTTCCCGGCCGGAGACGTCGAGGGCGCTGGGTCCCCAGGAGGCGTTCAGCAGGCCGCCGTTCAGGGCGGTCCAGTCCACCTTCATGGCGCCGCCCCAATGCGTCACCAGCATGGTCTGATCCGGCGAGGGCTTCAGGGTGAGGGAACTGCCAAGCAGGTTGAGGTACTGGCTCTGGACCATCGTGTTGGAAGTCAGGTCGTAGGCGATGCCCCCGGGCACGATGAGCATGGGGATGCCTGCGGGGTGGAAGACGGCCACCGCATATACCCATTCGGATGAATGGAAAGTGTGCAACTTCGTGCCATCGACCGGGTCCACAGCGACCACGCCTAGGTTCGTGGGGTCGTGCACGAACAGCACGCGACCATCCTCGCTGAAGGTCATGTTCCCGGGAGTGGCCGCCACATTGGCGAGGGTGCGTACCAAGGTGCCGTCGAAGGCGTTGTAGAGGCGGACTTCGGACGCAGCTCCGTCGTTCAAGGCCAGCAGGGGCTCCACGGGACTGGCGGCCTGGTGGGCGGCGGGGTAGTCGAGGGTGACCGTCGATGCATCATGGGCGGTGATGTGCAGGCCCACCCGAATGGTGGGCTGATTCTCCACGGAGGCATCGCCGGAGCCCAGGGTCACGATGGCGAAGTGCGTGGTTTCCGCGGTCAGGCCCGCGGGGTCGGCGGTGAGGGTCAGGGCGCCGCCAGTGACGCCGGAAGGCGTGACGGCGAGCCAGGCACTGTCCGAGGTGGCCGTCCAGGGCACATTGGTCCGCCCAAGGTTGGACAGGATCGGGATGCTGCGGGTCAGCACACTGCGGCTGGGAAGCTTGGTGAATGCGACGCCCAGGGTGCTGGGCACGAGGCGGTTGGCGTCCAGGTTGAGGACCACGTGACGGGTGGCCTGCAGGGTCTGGCCCTTGACCTGGACCGTGACCTGCAGGTCGCCTTCATAGGTGCCGCTCCTGAGGCCCGTGCGGTCCACGGACACCTGGACCAAGGCGTCGGAATCATTGAGTAGGCCGCTGGTGGGATCGACCTTGAGCCAATTGCCCCCGCTGGTGGTCTGTGCTGTCACCGTGTAGGCGTGGGACGCGCTGCCGGAGCCGAGGGCGAAGGCCAGGGCCTGGGCCGTCAGGGCCCCGCGGCCGTCGCTGCCACCGAACACCAGGGTGGTCCCACGCAGCGTCAACGTCGGGGCGTTCACCACCACGGTGACCGGGAGGCTGGCGGTGTCAGATGCATCGAGCTTGGCCGTGGCGGTCAGCGTGGCGTGGTAAGTGCCGGGCGTGAGGCTGCTGGCATCCACGGTGACGGTGATGGTCTGGTTGCCGTTGAGCGTGCCCGGTGGCACCTGCAGCCACGCCGCGTTGCTGGACACGGTCCAATCCCGGTTGGGCGCATGGATGTCCACGCTGTGGCTGGAGGTCTCGCTGATCCCGCCGTAGAGGAAGCTCTGGAAGATCTCGAACGAGGTGATGGCCAGGCTTTCGGTGATGGTGAGCGTCACCGTGATGTTCTGGGTCTGCAGGATGTTGCCATTGGCGTCGCCCGTGCCGACCTGGAAGGTGGCGGTGTAGGCCCCTGAAGGCATTTGGGTCGAGTTGACCGTGATGGTGACTGCGTAGTCGGCGCCCGCCCCGGTCATGCCGACCCCCAGCCAGCTGGGGAGGCTTGTGCCATTGGTGGTTCCGGCCCCCACATACGCCACCTTGGTGCCGGTGACATGCATGCTGATGACCTGGGAGGCGGGCACGGGAGTGCCACCTTGCTTGGCGGTGAAGCTGGCGGAGTGGCTGGTGAGGGTGAATCCCCCAGGGTTGCTGTTGCCACCGCCCCCACCGCCGCAGGCCCAGAGGCACACGAGGAGGAGGAGACTCAGCCAGGCAGAGCCCCGTTGGAGATGGAACCACGCTTTTTTCATGCGAACAGGCCTATGAAGAAGAAGCAAAAAGTGTATTTCACGCCTTTTTGAATTGCAACGGATCGTCATGCTTGAAGCCTTCTTCGACATCGATCCGTCAATAACCAGCGGGTATTTTGGGCCCTTAGCGAAGGGCAATTGCGTCCGGTTGCCCGATTGGCCCGTCCCGGAGGCAAGTGGTCATTCAGACCGTCGATGCGGGCCCACTTGGGCTCGGTCCGAGGGGCCAGACCCAGCCCGCCAGGGGCGGCGGAAAGGACTGATACCCGGGTCCAGGCGGGCCGTGTCCTGGGCACCCAGGCACTCGAAGGCGGAGCGCCAGCCGTTGTGGCCCCTCCCGATCTCCCAGCCAGACCTGACAGGCCCCGGTCGCCCGGGGCCCGTCAGTGCCTTTGGGCGTCGCCCGTCAGTCGGTGGCGCCCTTGAAGACCATGAACTTCACCCGAATCCATGTGGCCCGGTTGTAGGCTCCGCTGGGGTCATAGGGTGTGTATTCGCTGATCACCACCTTGGCCAGCCGCCCCGAGCTGGTCCGCACCACATAGATGTCCCCCGCCTGGATGGCATACCGCTGACCGACGCCCACGGCGTGGCTGATGTAATCCGTGGCGTGGTTCTTCGTGATCTGGTCGTAGGGCAGGTCTGTGACCTTGACGGAGGGAATGTTGTACATGTTCAGCTGCCAGACGCCATCCATCCACCAAGGGAACAGATCATAACGCTCCGCTGGCCAGGGAATTGCATCGCCCTCCTCCCAACCGAAGGCACCGAGGAGGTTGGCATCGAGGTCCAAGGTGTTCTGGGACCAGTCGTCATCCCAGTACCAGCCGTAGTAGGCATGGAGATACTGATCCCCCATGAGGTAGGGTTTTTCGACGGTGAAGCCCCCCTTCTTCTCCGAATAAAGGGCATTTTCGGTGTGGGCGACCAGCAGCATCCTGGGCCAGACCGATTCAGGCACACCGGTGAGGTCGCAGGTCCAGACGAACGGGCGCTTGTAATCATCCACCACCTTGCCGAGCTCGATGACGGGATAACTCGGATCGTCCGGGAAGAAGAGCTTGACCCAGTCGATGGGGGCATTGACGCCCTCCGTGATCTGCGTCTCAAGGAAGGGTTTTCCGGCGATGCTCACATTGTCGATCACGGCCCACTCGATCGTGGGCTTGACAGGCGCCGGCGCCACATAGATGCCCGTGAGCGGGCGATCCCGAACGGTGCCCTTGATGTTGGTGACCCGGATCCCTTCGCTGCCCTTGAACGTGTAGCCATTCGGATAGGACAAGGCGTCGGCCTGGGGGTAGTACACGAAGAAGTCCGAGCCCACCAGATCCCGAGCCATGGCCCTCGCCGTGCCCTGGCTGTCGATGAACTCCACCTTGGTGACGCCGTTGTAGTCGTCCACCACGGCGTTGACGCTGCCCGAGCTGCTGTCGTAGAAGGCGTAGAAGATGTCGCTCTCAATGCTCTGGCCATTGGGCACGGTGGGTCTGGGCGCCCGGGCGATGATCACGGAGTTCGGGTTCAGGCGCAGGTCGAAGGGGTTGAAGCCGCTTGGCATCGCGGCCCCCTTGACCAGCCCGTTGGCAGCGTAGGTTCCGCCATCGACACAGACCGTCCAGTTCTCGAGGTTCACCGTCTTCGGCAGGCCGTCCGTGCCCTGGTAGGTGAAACCCAGGCCGTGGGTGGCGGTGCCGCCGGCCCCCCAGAGGAAGGCGTCGCCCAGGGTCACGCGGGGCGCCGTGGGGCGGCCATCGGCGTAGACCAGGCTATGGATGAAATTGCCGTCTCCGGGATCGAAGTACAAGTCCGCGCACACGGCCCTGCAGCGGACCATGTATTCGTTCCAATCCCCCAGGCTCTCGTAGGCGCCGGTGGTTTTGTTCAGGCGCATGACGTCCGCAGCCATCTGGGTCATTGTCAGACTGACCGGCGCCCCGCATTCAAGCGCCCTGAGTTCATTGAGGGTCAGGTAGATCGGTGTACCGTTCTGGGTGGTGTCCACGACCCAGAACACGCCGGGGGTGGAGGGGTAGGTGCCCCCGGGCTCCAGCAGGTTGATCTGGCTCTGGCCCGGCTGGAAAGTGGCGATGTTATGGCCACCGATGCGCAGGGCGAGGGTGGGAACCACATTGCTCGCACACGCGGTTCCCTGGTTGTAGACCTTCAGGAAGAGCTTCAGCTGGGCGGCCTGCGTGGGGTCGGTGGTGGTGGCCTGACTCCACTCCTGGGAGGTCACGCGGGAGCCGCCCTGGGAGACCGCGTTGCTGGTCTCGTTCGTGTTGGAGATGCTGCCTCCGTAGTTCGCGTGCACATCCACGGTGGCCGATACCCCGGGAAAGGTGAATCCCACGCTTGCGCTGACTCCCACCTCCCAGTTGTCCTCCCGGGTGCGTGAGTGGGAGGCCGTGGCCGTGCTGTCCCAGGTGGCCCCTTCCTCCACGGTGCGGCCCTGGGTCACCGTGATGGCCTTCTTGAGGGTGACGCGGTAGCCCTCCATGCGAACGACGACTTCTGGCAGGGCTGGCACCATGGGCTGGTCGCCCGGCGACTTGACGGACACATCCATGTTCACGCCGGAGACTTCCGTGAGGTCGTCGAAGGGGTCCTGGTCCGTGGAGCGCTGGTACGGATCGGACTTGTAGTAGCGCACCGAATGGTCGCCGTTCCAGAGCTTGGGTTTGGCGGTCAGGGCGTCCCAGGTGTAGCCGTACAGCTCCATGTAGTCTGGAATCCCGTCGCCGTCGCTATCCACGAGGTCGCCGTCCATGACACCGTCCCCGTTGTCGTCCCTGTCGAGGGCGGCGATGGTGCCGTTCTTGTTGGCGTCGGGGACCAGGTCCGTCGGCCCCCAGGCCTTTGTGCCGAAGACCTCCACGTTGTCCGGGATGCCGTCGCCGTCTGAATCCACCGCGTTTGGGTTGGTGTGGAGCACGGTGAGTTCGACGTCATCAGGGATGCCGTCACCGTCCGTATCCGGGTGGCCGGCCCGCAGGGAACTGATGGTCTGCTCGTAGACGGAGGCGATGGTCAAACCCGGGACCGGATTGGTGCCGCCCCCGGTGCTGGTCCCTCTCCCTCCACCCCCGCAGGCAAGCGTCAAACTCAAGGCGGAAAGCATCACGAGATGCCACTTGAATGCACCTTTCATCATCTCCTCCAGGATGTGAAGGCCGAACGACCGGCCCTCGGTCGTTGACAGTCATTCCCTGCCATGGAGCCGTCCCCAGGGCAGATCGTTCGCCTGGATCCCGGCCATGAGCCTCCTGGATCCGATGGATCGTGCCTGAGAGCAGGTTCCAAAAACATGCGTCACGTGCATTTCCCTCGGCCTCAATTCACTGGAGGTGGGGTGTTACGACGCCTGAATTTAAAGATGACCAAAGTGGCATCAATTTACGTCAACCTTCCCTCTGCCACAACGGAAAGTTGTCCCTCTTGTGATGAATGTTGATTTCTTCTCCAGGTGGTCCTTTGTGATGGCCTGTTTTAAGAGAGGTCCGTTGCGCCCAGGGCGTCGCCCACCGGCCTCCTGGGCCCAGGCTCGTTCCACCTGGAAAACCGCCCATGGGCAATGCTCCTTCCGGGGCGGTACGCCCTCGGAACCACGCCATTAAGCCGCGTCATCCATCAAGTGGCAGCGGTGGTTTGGGTGTTTGCCAAGGACGCGGCGTGGACACCTCCCAGCAAGAAAGGTCTCAGGCGCTGACGCTCCGCCAGCGCCGCTTGGGGAGAACGTCGCCGCGATCGGGCTGAACCCATGCGGGCATCCGTTCGACCTGCCGCTTGGGTCAGGCTCCGGTTACCAAGTCGGGTGGCCCCCAGAATCCTTCCGGATTCACCTGGTTCGCCAGGGTGCCCAGGTCTTGGGTGTCCGCCAGCAGTTCCAGGAAGCGGGCAAAAGGAGCGTCCAGGCCGTCGATGCGCTCCCATTCGGGGTCCGTCCAATGGCCCAGCACCCAGTCGACCAGGGGGCGCTCGAAGGGGCCGATGCCCAGGCGGAGGCGGGCGATCTCGGAGGTGCCCAGGCAGCCGAAGACGGAGCGCAGGCCATTGTGGCCGCCATCGGAGCCATCCAGGCGGAACCGCCCCTTGCCCAGAGGCAGGTCTTTGTCGTCGTACAGCAGCACCAGGCGGCGGGGATAGATCCCTGCGGCGGCAGCCTGGGCGCAGGCCTCGCCCGAGAGGTTCATGTAGGTGCTGGGGACCAGGGCCTGCAGCCCGCTGGCGAGGGGGTAGAGCGTGCCCGATGGGAACCGCTTCGCGGGGGCAGGCGCGAAATCCCGGTCCGCCATCCAGCGCTGCAGAAGCAGGCGGCCGAGGTTGTGTCTGGTGTCTTGGTATTCGGCCCCCGGATTCCCCAAGGGTACGAGCGTCCACATGATTCCGGTCCTCAGTCTTCAGTCTTCAGTAAAAGCAGCGGGCGCCGCAAGGCGCCCGCACGGAGGACAGAAGGCTGAGGCCTGAAGCCTACTTCTTGTCGTCCTTCTTGCCCTTCTTGGCCACTTCGGGCTCGGTGGCGGCGGGGGTGGCAAGCTCCTCTTCGGCGGCCTTGCCGTGGACAGAGCAGACCACCTGGTGGGCATCGCCAGTGATGGTGACGTTGGGGGCGAGCACCAGCTGCTCGAAGCGGACGCTGTCACCCACGGCGAGGTTGGTGATGTCCACGTCGATGTGGGCCGGGATGAGGCTGGGCAGGCATTCGACCTCGATCTCGCGGTGGGCGAAGTCGAGCACGCCACCCTGGCCCTTCACGCCGACGGCGGTGCCGAGCAGGCGCACGGGCACCTTGACGCGGACCTTGAGGGTCATGTCCACGCGCATGAAGTCGACATGACGCAGGCGGCCCGTGATGGGGTCGCGCTGCAGGTCCTTGATGATGACGTGGCGCTTGATGTCCGTGCCCTCACGCTGGAGGAACATCACGGAGTTCATGCCCGTGTCGCTGGCCAGCACGCGGGCCACGGCCTTGGGGCTGATGGCGATGGCGACGGGAGGCTCGGTGAGGCCATAGACGACGGCGGGGATCATGCCGCTCTGCTTCAGCTCGCGGATGGCGGCCTTGCCGAAGGTCTCGCGCTTGGGGACGATCAGGACTTCCTGGGACATTCGTTCCTCCTACCTGGCAGCCAGACGCTGCCCTCTCGTTGGGGTGGGTCCGGGCGGACCGTTCGGACGCTCCCGATGGAGGGCCGAACCATCAATCCTGCCTGAAAATCCCAGGAAAACCAAGGATGATCTTCGATTCCACCGCTCCATCGGCTGTACCATCAGTCTGTTACACGCAGGCGCTAAGCTCCCGCCCCAGAGGTACCGCCGTGTTCCATCCCATCCCCCGCCCCGAGGAGCTGCTCAACCGCGAGCTGAGCTGGCTGGATTTCAACGCCCGGGTGATGGAGGAGGCCGAAGATTCCACCGTGCCCCTGCTGGAGCGGGTGAAGTTCCTCAGCATCGTGTCCAGCAACTGGGACGAGTTCTTCATGGTGAGGGTGGCCGGCATTTGGCGGCAGATCGACGCGGGAATCACCCAGCCGGGACCAGACGGCCTCACGCCGCGGCAGCTGCTCGAACGGGTGTCCTCCCGGATCCACGCCTACTCCGCGCGCCAGCATGAGCTCTTCCACGCCATCCTCGAGCCACAGCTGGAGGCGGCGGGCATCCGCGTCCTGGATCCCGCCCGGCTGGACGAGGCCCAGGGCGCCTTCGTCCTGGACTACTTCGAGCGCAGCCTTCTGCCCCTGATCACGCCCCTGGCCGTGGACACGGGCCATCCCTTCCCCCGCCTGGGCAACCGGGCCCTGGTGCTAGTGGTGGAGCTGGAGCCCGACGAGGACCTGCTGGATGGGGATCTGCCCGCCTCGGAGCTCTCCTTCATCCATGTGCCCACGGGCCTGGCATCGCGCTTTCTCCGGGTGCCCTCCCCGCCGGGCTCTCACGCTTTCGTCATGCTGGAGGACGTGGTCCGGCACCACCTGTCGCGCCTCTTCCTGGGCTACACCGTGAAGAGCTGCCACGCCATCCGCGTCACCCGGGACTCGGACCTGCCGGTGGAGGAGGATCCGTCCGAGGATCTGCTAAAGACCGTGGAGGAGGGGCTGCGTGACCGGCGCCGCGGTGCCGTGGTGCGCCTCCAGTACGAGCACGGCCTGTCCGCCTCGGTGCTGGACCTGCTCATCGAGGAGATGGAGCTGAGCCCCGAGGATCTCTACCCTTGCTCGGGCCTCACGGCCTTCTCGGACCTCATGCAGCTTTACGGACAGCTGGATCTGCCCCACCTCAAAGACATGCCCCTGCCGCCCCTCCCCGTGCCTCAGCTGGATCAGGCCGGCAACATCTTTGACGCCATCTCCAGGAACGACATCCTGCTGAACCACCCCTATCAGAGCTTCGACGACAGCGTGGTGCGCTTCGTGCGCGAGGCGGCGGAGGACCCCAAGGTCCTCGCCATCAAGATGACGCTCTACCGCGTGACCGCCAACAGCCCCGTGGCGGCGGCCCTGGAGCGGGCCGCCGAGCGCGGCAAGCAGGTGGCGGCCATCGTGGAATTGCGGGCCCGCTTCGACGAGGCGGCCAACATCGCCTGGGCCCGCCGTCTGGAGAAGACGGGCGTCCACGTGGTCTACGGCCTGCCCAACCACAAGATCCACTGCAAGGCGTGCCTCGTGGTGCGCCAGGAGGCCGGCGGCATCAAGCGCTACTGCCACCTGGGCACCGGCAACTACAACGAGCGCACCAGCCGGCTCTACTCGGACATCGGCCTGCTCACGGCCCGCCCCGAGTTCGGGGAGGACCTGTCGAACCTCTTCAACATGCTCACCGGTTACACCCGGCCGCCCCGCTTCCACCGGATCCTGCTGGCCCCCCAGCACCTGAAGAAGGCGCTGAAGGCCCGCATCCAGCGGGAGATCGGCCACGCCCGGGCGGGTCGGCCCGCCCGCATGGTGCTCAAGATGAATGCCCTGGTGGATCCCCAGCTGATCCAAATGCTCTACGAGGCGAGCCGCGAGGGCGTCAAGGTGGACCTCATCGTGCGCGGGACCTGCTGCCTGCGGCCCGGCGTGCCGGGGCTGTCGGAGAACATCCGCGCGCTGTCCATTCTCGACCGCTTCCTGGAGCACGCCAGGATCTACCACTTCGCCAACGACGGCGACCCGGAAACCCTGCTGTCAAGTGCCGACCTCATGCCCCGCAACCTGGACCGCCGCGTGGAGCTGGCCTTCCCGCTGGTGGACCCGCTGCTCGCCGCCCAGGTCATGGAGATGGTCGAGCTGCAATTGCACGACACGCTGAAGGGACGGGTCCTCGGAGCCAACGGCGAGGTGCGGCACCGGGGCCTCGACCCCCAGGATCCCCCCCTGCGGAGCCAGCTTCGGATCTACGAGCACACCCTTCTCGCCAGCGGCGTGGGGGCCCTCACCCAGAAGCTGGGGCCGCTGGATCCGGATATCTGAATGCGGCAGGTACAAGCAGAGGGCGGACCCACGGGTCCGCCCTCTGCTCATCGCAATGCCGGGTGGTTCAGGGCATCTCGAGGACATCCGTTTTCTTCAGGTCGCCCGCGGGGGTGTACTTGAGCCGATCCTCTTCCTTCCACTTGGCGAACTCGGCGGCGCCAAAGGCGGCTTCGATGGGACCGATCTTTCCGTGCCCCTTCCAGAAGCCCATCTGGAGCTCGGTTTTAAAGTAGTAGGTCTTGCCCGCCTCCACCGTGAAGGTGAACTCATCCTTCGCCTCGTCGGCATGCATTTTGTGCTCGCCAGGGGCGACCTTGACGATGAAGTACGTGCCATTGTTCAGGTCGCCGATCTCCGTGCCATCCACGTAGATGGTGTGGTGGAGGCCCCCGCCGACGAACTTCTTCTCGCGGTAGCAGATCAGACGGGCCATGGTGGCGGCCTCGGCCGGCTTGGCGGCTTCTGCGGGCTTGGCGGCTTCTGCGGGCTTGGCCTCGGCGGGCGGGACAGCCACCGACGCCGGGGCGACCTCGGGTGCCTGGGCGGGCTTCTCTCCAGCAGGCGCTGGGGCCGGAGCAGGAGCGGGCACGGGGGCTGGGGTGGGCTCCGGTGCTGGAGTGGGCTTGGGCTCCTGGGCGAAGCAGGCGCCAGCCAGAAGCAGTCCGGCCAAGTGCATGCGCAGGGAACGGGCGGAGAACAGGGAAGACATGGTGTCGACCTTTCTGATGGAGGGAACTAGGGGGGGCATGGGGTTGTCTTGGAAACCTTCATTGCAGATTCGAGAGTCGGTTGCAGAAGGGCCTTCGCATTCTGCCACCAGGCCAGACCTGAAACCACCGCAAGGAGACGCAGCCATGGCAAGGATTGGCGGATAAATGGTCAGACCGCCCTCCCGCGATGGCTTGGGCCAAGCAGGCCGGCCTAGCGGGCTGGGCTTGGCTGTTCAGGCTTCCAACCGGCCCGTGTCAAACTGGGGGGCTGGAGACACGCATGACGAAAATCAGCCGCGCCGCCCTGTTTGAAGCCCTGAACGCCTACGTGGTTCCCGGGACCAACGCCACCCTCACCACGCTGAAGGCCGTGAAGGGCATCGATGTCACGGAGGGCAAGGTCACGGTGCTGCTGCAGCTCATGGAGGCCTACCAGGACCGCGTGCAGGTCATCAAGGACGCCCTGGAGGCCCTGATCCGGCAGCAGCCGGGCGTGACCTCCGCCGAGATCGAGATCGGCTGGGAGAAGACGGCCCAGGTCGAGTTCAAGAACCTCATCCCCGGCATCAAGCGCTGCGTGGTGGTGGGCTCGGGCAAGGGGGGCGTGGGCAAGAGCACCGTGACCGTCAACCTGGCCGTGGCCATGGCCCAGCAGGGCCTCAAGGTGGGCCTGCTGGACTCGGACATCTACGGCCCCTCCATCCCCATGATGCTGGGCCTGAAGGATTCGCCGCTCGGCACGCCAGACGGCCAGATCCTGCCCCTCGAAAAGTTCGGCCTCAAGGCCATGTCCATGGGCGTGCTCATCGAGGAGGACCGGCCCGTCATCTGGCGCGGCGCCATGCTCAACAAGGCCCTCCAGCAGTTCCTGAAGGATGTGGCCTGGGGCGAACTGGACGTGCTGCTCATCGACCTGCCGCCCGGCACCGGCGACGTGCAGCTCACCCTCATCCAGAACGCCCAGGTGGACGGCGCCGTCATCGTCAGCACGCCCCAGGATGTCGCCTTCCTCGATGCGAAGAAAGCCATCGGCATGTTCGGTACGGTGAAGGTGCCCATCCTGGGCATCATCGAAAACATGAGCAGCTTCCTCTGCCCCGGTTGCGGCAAGGAGACGCAGATCTTCGGTCACGGCGGCGTGAAGGCTGCGGCCCAGCGCATGGACCTGCCCTTCCTGGGCGAAGTGCCCATCGACCTGTCCATCCGCGAAGGTGGAGACTCGGGTCAACCCCTGGTGGCAGCCCATCCGGACAGCCCCCAGACCAAGGTCTTCCAGGGCATGGCCGCGTCGCTCAAGGCCGCCCTGAAGCTCTGAGCTTCAGGATCCAGGAGGTTCGGGGCCGTTCGGCGGCTACACTCAGGTATGCCCAAGCCGCAGATCCCCGAGACCCTGGCTCCGGATCTCCTGGAGCGACTGCGCGCGCGCTTTCATCCCTGGCCGCTCATCAGCGGCTGGGGCCTGACCATCGAGTCGGTGGTGCCGGGCCAGGCGGTGATGGTGCTGCACCCCACCAAGGCTGTGATCAATGGTGCCCGGGGCACGGTGAATGGCGGCGTGTTGGCCACCGTGGCGGATATGGTCAGCGCCCTGGCCCTCAGTACCGCCTTTGACGGCGCCATGCCCTTCGCCACTTCGGATCTGCACGTGCGCTACCTGGAGCCGGCGAAGGGCGAGGTGCGGGCCGAAGGAAAGGTCATCCGCTTCTCGGGCCGCGGGGCCATCCTCGAATGCCGCCTCACCTGCGGCGACCACTTGGTGACCCTGGCCACGGCGAACTTCGCCATCCGGCAGGGGATCGGCTGAGATGCGCCTGCGGACGCCCTTCCCCCACGTCCCCGATCCGGATGCGGATGCGCCACTCAAGCGGCTCCGGTATGCCCTGGCCCTGCTCGCAGCGGTCATCGTGGCCGGCGCCATCGGCTACCACCTGCTGTCCCATCTGAGCGGCCTGGATAGCTTCTACATGGCCATCACCACGCTGTTCACGGTGGGGTTCCGCGAGCTGGGCGAGGTGAACGCCCGCACGAAAATCTTCACGATCTTCTACCTCATCATCGGCCTGGGCGTGGCCACCTATGCCCTTTCCAACCTCACGGCCCTGCTCCTCGAGGGTGACCTCCGGGGCTATCTCATGGAGCGCCGCATGCAGAAGCGCCTGGACGACCTCAAGGACCACGTCATCGTCTGCGGCTTCGGGAAGATGGGCTTCCAGGCGGCCTGGGAGCTGAAGAAGGCCGGCATCCCTTTCGTCATCATCGAGCAGGACGATTCCAAGGGCCGCAGCCCGCGCTTCGCCGGTGAGCTCATCCTCTACGGCAACGCCATGGACGACCTGATGCTGGAGCGGGCCGGCATCCGCCAGGCGCGGGGCCTCATCACCGCCCTGACCACGGACGCCGACAACGTGCTGGTGACCCTCACCGTGAAGCAGATCCGGCCGGACCTGCCCGTCGTGGCCCGCAGCGCCAAGTTGGGCACGGAGCGCCAGCTGAAGGCCGCGGGCGCTGACCACATCGTGAGCCCCTACGAGATCGGCGGCCGCCGCATGGCGGGCCTGCTGCTCAAGCCCGAGATGATGAAGTTCTTTGACATCGTGCTGCAGCAGGAGCAGCTGGAGCTGGGCCTGGAGCGGATCAGCATCTCGCCTGGCAGTCCCCTGGTGGGCCAGACCCTGCGCGAGGCCCGGCTGCGCCACGCCACGGGCTCCCTGCTGGTGGGCCTGGTCCATCCGGGTGCAGAACTGCGCTTCAACCCTTCGGGCGACGAGCGCTTCCAGGCCGGGGACGAGCTGCTGATCATGGGACCTGCCGAGGCCCTGGCCAACCTCACGCGGCTGGCCCGGGCCGAGATGACGCGGCAGTAGGCCTTAGCGGGCCGGTCGCGCCACCACGCCGTGGGGCAGACGGTCCGCCATGTTGAGCAGCTCCCAGGCCGTGACAGCCATGGCCTGGGCGCCCTGCACGAGCTGATCGGGCTGCACGTGGTCGGGGAAGTCCATCTGGCTGTGGTGGGTGCCCTCGAAGTAGTCCACCGCGTCCTGGATGGCCGCGAAGGCGGGCACGCCGGCCCGGTCGAAGGGCGCGTGGTCCGTGCCGTTCATGATGGTGAGGGGCAGCTCGCGGACGCCCAGGTCGTTCAGGGGCGCGATGGCCTGGGCCATGAGGGCCCGGGCGTTTTCCCGGGCCTGGAGGTCGAAGCCGCGGACCATGCCTGTGCCCATGTCGTGGACCAGCACGGCCTGGATGGCATCCAGCTCGGCCTTGTGGGCCTCCACGTAGGCGCGGGAGCCCAGCAGGCCCTCCTCCTCGCCGCTCCAGAGGATCACCCGCAGCGTGCGTTTGGGCTTCAGGCCCGTGGCCTGCAGGGCGCGGAGTACCTCCAGACACACCGAGCTGCCGGTGGCGTTGTCGGTGGCGCCGGTGCCGAGATCCCAGCTGTCCAGATGGCCGCCGATGATGACCACCTCGTTGGGCTTCTCCGTGCCTCGGATCTCGCCGACGACATTGTGTGCCTGCACGGGCTTGGCCGAGAAGCTGCCGCCCAGGCTCAGCTCGAGGCGGACCGGATCCTTTCCCGCCACCTGGCGCAAGAGCATCTTGTAGGGCTCCTGGGGCACGTAGGCGGAGGGCAGAGCGGGCTTCCCGGGGTCCCGGCCAGGGCCGCTGGTGGTGAAGCCCAGGCCGTTCTTGCGCCCGGACATCTGCAACACCGCCGCAGCGCCCTCGTCGAGGAGGAACTGGGTCATGGCCGCCTGCTGGGCCTGGAAGCTGGCCATGTCGCCGCGATCGCGGCGGGGCAGGGGCGGGCGCTTGTCGTTGGGGTTCGAGCGCAGCAGGATCCGTCCCCGGAGGCGGCCCTTGAACGCCTGCAGCTCCTCGAGGTTCCGGGCGTCCACCAGGATCACCTCGCCCTGGATCGGCCCCTTGGTGGCCGGTGTCCAGGCCAGCTGGTCCACCCGGAAGTGCAGCCCGTTGTGGGTGAGCAGGCGGGCGCTGTCCACGCCCCGGGTCCAGGCCAGGCCGAAGTCGTAGGCCTCCTCATGCACATTCTCCGCGCCCAGCTTTTTCATTTCGGCCATGGCCCAGGCCTGGGCCCGGCGCAGCGGCTCTGAACCCGTGAGGCGGGGCCCGATCTGGTCGGCCAGGTACTCAACCCGGGCCACCACCTCGGCGTGCTCCTTGATCTCTTTCAGCAGCCTGCCGGCGGGGGTGTCCGGGTAGCTGGCCAGCACCGGCACCGGAGAAGGCGGGGTGGTGGCCTGCCGAGCCGGATTCTGGCCCTGGAGGGCCGCACAGAGGACCATCGACAGCAAGGCGGGGGCGGACCGCGGCATGGGAACTCCTGGAGGGGTGCCAACAGGTAACCTCATCACTTGAGGTATGGCAAGGGGGGAGATCCTGGCTAGACTGAAAATGTTTCGGAAAAATGCGAAATGACGACTGATACCCTCCGTCCCCTCGTGGACACCCTCAAGGCCCTGGCCCACCCGGTGCGCCTGCGCATCCTCGCCCTCCTCCAGGGCGGCGAGCTCTGCGTCTGCGAGGTGGCCGGGGTACTGGAATTGGCACCCTCCACCGTGTCCGAGCACCTCACCGCCCTGCGGCGGACCGGCCTGGTTCGGGAGCGCAAGGTGGGTCGCTGGGTCCATGTGGCGCTCTCGGAAGCTGCAGCCGCCCGGCCCCTGGTCGACGCCCTCTGGCCCCTCATGGCCGGGGCGGAGGCGGACCTGGCCCGCGATCTGGCCCAGGCCCGGGCCCTGCGCTGTGACACCTGCGATCCCATTGCCTGCCCCGACCCCCGTTCCGCCTGACCTTCACCCCTTTCTTCCAGGAGCGTCCATGACGACCCAGACCGATCCCCAGCTTGAGACCGGCCTCAGCGAGATCACCCTCAACCTCGTGGCCCTGGGCGCCGCCATCGGCGCCAACGCCGAACGGGCCTTCCGTGCCCACCAGGAACGCCTGGAGGCCCTGGGTGTATCCAAGGACGCCATGATCGAGGCCGTGAACATGGCCCTGCGGGTGAAGGGCGATCCCCACCAGATGATGCTGGCCCTGGCCCAGACCACCCTGGTGGGCGAAGGTGGCGGCTGCTGCGGAGGGGGCTGCGCCTGCGAGGAGGAAGGCAAGGAGAAGGGCGACTGCGGCGACGACTGCGGCTGCCGGTAGGAGACGCCATGGCCACGGGCCGGCTGTCGTTCCTGGATCGCTACCTCACCCTGTGGATCTTCCTGGCCATGGCGACCGGCATCCTGCTGGGCCGCTTCGCGCCGGGCTTCAATGTGGCCCTCAACGCCTGGAACGTGGGCACCACCAGCGTGCCCCTGGCCATCGGCCTCGTAGTGATGATGTATCCGCCGCTGGCCAAGGTGCGCTACGAGGACCTGCACCTGGTCTTCCGCAACCGGAGGGTGCTGGTCCTGTCCCTGCTGCAGAACTGGGTGATCGGGCCCCTGCTCATGACGGGCCTGGCCCTCCTGTTCCTGCGGGACCGGCCTGAACTCATGGTGGGCCTCATCCTCATCGGCCTGGCCCGCTGCATCGCCATGGTCATCGTGTGGAACGACCTGGCGAAGGGCGACACGGAATACTGTGCCGGACTCGTGGCCTTCAACTCGATCTTCCAGGTGCTGTTCTTCAGCGTGTACGCCTGGCTCTTCATCACGGTGCTGCCTGCAATGCTGGGCCTTCCGGGCGCCCGCGTGGACATCACCATCGGGCAGCTCGCCACGAGCGTGTTCATCTACCTGGGGATTCCCTTCCTCGCGGGCTTCCTCACGCGAAAGGTGCTGGGTGGGCTCAAGGGGCTCGAGTGGTATCACCGCGTTTTCGTGCCGAAGGTTTCGCCGGTCACCCTCATCGCGCTGCTCTTCACGATCATCGCCATGTTCAGCCTCCAGGGGCGCCAGATCCTGGCCCGCCCCACGGACGTGCTGCGGGTGGCCCTGCCGCTGCTGATCTATTTCCTGGTGATGTTCCTGGCCAGCTTCTGGCTGTCCAAGCGGGCCGGGGCCGACTACCCCCAGGGCGCCACGCTGAGCTTCACCGCCGCCAGCAACAACTTCGAGCTGGCCATCGCCGTGGCCGTGGCCACCTTCGGCCTGGGGCACGGAGCGGCCTTCGCGGCGGTGATCGGTCCGCTGGTGGAAGTGCCCGTGCTCATCGGGCTGGTGAACGTGTCGCTGCGGCTCCAGAAGCGATGGTTCCCCAAGTCATCAGAGGCCGTGGCTGAGGTGACCTGCTGTCCCGCCGTCGAGCCGCGTGAACCATGAACCAGCGGCTGAAGAGAGGTGCCCGATGATCCGCCCCGTGCGCATGACGGACGCCCCGGCCCTGGCCGACCTCTACAACCCCTACATCCGGGACACCACCATCACCTTCGAGGAGGAGGCGGTCAGCGCCGAGGAGATGGCCTCGCGCATCGAGAAGGTGACCTCGGCCTACCCCTGGCTGGTCTGGGAGGAGGAAGGTCGGGTGCTGGGCTATGCCTACGCCTCCGCGTGGCGGGCCCGCGCCGCCTACCGCCACTCGACGGAGACGGCCATCTACTTCGCCATGGACCAGGGCGGGAGGGGTCGCGGGACACTGCTGTACCGGGCACTCCTGGAGGAGCTTAGGGCCCGGGGCTTTCATCTGGCGCTGGGGGGCCTGGCCCTGCCCAACGAGGCCAGCGTCCGCCTGCACGAGAAGCTCGGCTTCCGGAAGGCCGGCCACATGCGCGAGGCCGGGCGCAAGTTCGGGCGCTGGATCGACGTGGGCTTCTGGGAACTGCTGCTCGAGGGGGAGGCGTCGTGACCTCGATCCTGTTCCTCTGCGTGGCCAACAGCGCCCGCTCCCAGCTGGGCGAGGGCCTGGCCCGCCGGATGTTCCCGGGCTTCCGCATCCAGAGCGCCGGCAGCCGGCCCAGCCACGTGAACCCCCACGCCATCGAGGCCCTGGCGGAGGTGGGTGTCGATGCCTCGGCCCACACCTCCAAGCCAGTCTCGGACATCGATCCGGCCTCGGTGGACCTGGTGATCACCCTCTGCGCCGAGGAGGTCTGTCCGGCCTTCCTCGGAAAAGCGGAACGCCTCCACTGGCCCATCCCCGACCCCGCCAGCGAGGATCCGGCCCTCACCGCGGAGGAGCTGCAGGCCCGCTTCAGGATCGCCCGCGACGAGATCACCCGCCGTCTGGAGGCTCTGGGGCGCGAGCGGAGCTGGATTTCATGAATTTCCAAAAAAATCGAATTAGATCTTGCGCACTATTTCGACATTCTTAGAATTTAACTGGGAGGCACCCATGACGGGGCAGGTGGAGCAGGCGGCAGAGCGACTGAAGGCCCTCGGGCATCCGGTCCGCCTGTCTGTCCTGCGCTGCGTCGTGCAGGGCCCCGAGGCGGGGACGCCCGCCGGGGAGCTGCAGGTCCGCCTGGACATCCCGGCCTCCACCCTGAGCCACCATCTGGCCACCCTCGCCGACGCGGGCCTGGTTCGGGTGACCCGGGAAGGCACCACCCTGCGCTACCGCGCCGACTATGGCGTGCTGCGCGCCCTCACCGAGTACCTCTGGCAGGACTGCTGCTCCGGCGGCACCGCGCTGGAATCGACCCCTTCTCCCTGCTGCGGCGGGGACTGACCTTCCACCTTCCTGGGACCTGGATGCGCTGGCGTCCCGGGAAGCCTCTACCTTCGAAAGGATCTGCCATGGACTCCCAGACCATCAAGGCCGGTGTCCGCGAACGCTACGCGGGCTTCGTCACCAACAATCAAAGCTGCTGCGGGCCAGCCACCTCCTGCGGCTGTGCCCCCGATCCCGGCGCCGCGAGCCTGGGTCTGGGCTACGGCGAGCAAGATCTCGCCGCCGTGCCCGAGGGCGCCAACCTGGGCCTGGGCTGCGGCAACCCCGTGGCCCTGGCCTCGCTGAAGCCAGGTGAGGTGGTGCTGGACCTGGGCTCGGGCGCGGGCTTCGATGCCTTCCTGGCATCCACGCGGGTGGGGCCCACGGGCCGGGTCATCGGCGTGGACATGACCCCCCAGATGATCGAGCGCGCCACCGCCCTGGCCTCGGCCCACGGCTATGCGAACGTGGCGTTCCGCCTGGGCGAGATCGAGGCGTTGCCGCTCGCCGACGCCAGCGTGGATGTCGTGATCTCGAACTGCGTCGTGAACCTCAGCACGGACAAGGACCGCACCTTCCGCGAGGCCTTCCGGGTGCTGAAGCCTGGCGGCCGGCTCATGGTCTCGGACCTGGTGCTGGAGCGGCCCCTGCCTGAACCCCTCCGTCAGGACATGGACGCCTACGGTGCCTGCGTGGCCGGGGCCCTGCTGAGGGCGGACTACCTCAAGGCCATTGAAGCCGCGGGCTTCACCGGCCTGGTCGTGGTCGGCGAGCGCCCGTACGGCCTCGATATGTTCTCGCCTGAGCTGATGGAAGAGGCCCGCCAGCGGTACCCCGACCTGAGTCCCGAGGACCTGGGCACGGCCGCGGGCGCCGTGCTGAGCCTCCAGATCGAAGCCACCAAGAGCCCCCGGACCTGTGGTTGCGCGCCCACCTGCTGCGGAGGCTGAGAACATGCACGGAGAACCGAAAACCTGCGCCTGTGCCGCACCGACCTCGGTCCAGGGTGCTGGATTCTGGAAGTCCGGAGGGTGGCTGCTGGCCGCCCTCCCGGCCTGGTTCGGGCTCTACCTCAGTCTGAAGCCGATGGCGGACTGGCTGGCCTTCCGGGTCATGGGCCTCCAGGCCGGCAGCCGCCTGGGCGAGGCCGTGGCCTTCTTCGCCTACGACGGGCCGAAGGTGCTGCTGCTGCTCGGATTGGTGGTGCTGGGGGTGAGCTTCGTGCAGACCTACCTCAGCCCCGAGCGCACCCGCGACCTGCTGGCGAAGCGCACGGGCGCCTGGGGCAACCTGCTGGCGGCGCTGCTGGGCATTGCCACGCCCTTCTGTTCGTGTTCCGCGGTGCCGCTCTTCATCGGCTTCGTGCGGGTGGGCGTGCCCCTGGGCGCGACCTTCAGCTTCCTGGTCTCGGCGCCCATGGTGAACGAGGTGGCGCTCTTCCTGCTGCTCGGCCTCTTCGGCTGGCGCGTCGCCCTGCTCTACGCGGCCACTGGCGTGGCCATCGCCTTCCTCTCGGGCTGGATCATCGGCAGGCTCCGCATGGAGCGGCACCTGGAGCCGTGGGTGATGGAGGTCCCCTTCGTGGCCTCCAGTGGGGCCGAGGTGCCCACCGGCTTTGCGGCGCGTCTGGAACTGGCCCTCCAGGCCACCCGGGACATCGTGGCGAAGGTGTGGCTCTTCGTGCTGGCGGGCATCGCCGTGGGCGCCTTCCTGCATGGCTATGTGCCGGCGGAGCTGCTGGCCCGCTTCATGGGCAAGTCCACCTGGTGGAGCGTGCCCTTGGCGGTGCTCATCGGCGTGCCCCTCTATTCCAGCGCCGCGGGCATCATCCCCATCGTACAGGTGCTGCTCGCCAAGGGGGCCGCCCTGGGCACAGCCCTGGCTTTCATGATGGCCGTGGCGGGGCTCTCCCTGCCAGAGACCATCATCCTCCGCAAAGTGCTGCGCCCCCGCCTGCTGGCCACCTTCCTCGGCATCGTGAGCCTGGGGATCGCACTGGTGGGCTACCTGTTCAACACCCTAATGTAGGAGTTGCCATGAAGATCGAGATCCTGGGCAGCGGTTGCGCCAAGTGCAAGCTGCTGGCGGAACGGGCCGAAGAGGCCGCCAGGGCCCTGGGGGTGCCATACACCCTGGTGAAGATCACCGAGTATCCCGACATCGTGGCGCGAGGCGTGATGACCACGCCCGGCCTTGTGGTGGACGGCGTGGTGCGGAGCCAGGGCCATGTGCCCACTGTGGCGGCGATCCAGGAGCTGCTGCGGTAGGATTTCCTCCTGTCTCCGGAGACCCCATGCGCATCGGCATCCTGGGCTATGGCCGCTTCGGGAGGGCGCTCGGCTCGCTCCTCCGCGAGGCCGGCCATGCCTATCGGGCCTGGGATCCCGCCGCAGAGGTCCCTCTGGAGCACCGTGCGGCCAGCTTTCATGACCTGGTGGATGGCCAGGAAACCCTGGTGCTGGCCGTGCCGATACCCGCGCTGGGCGCTCTCCTCGGGACCCTGCGGCCCCATCTGAGGGCCGATCACCTGATCTTCGACGTGGGCAGTGTGAAGGTGGGGCCCTGCACCCTTCTCGACGAGCATCTGGGGCCGGCCATTCCCCATGTGGGTAGCCATCCCCTCTTCGGACCGGTCAGCCTCGCCCGGGCCGAGCGGCCCCTTCGGGTGGTGCTTTGCGCTTCGCCCCACCATCCCCTCGCCGCCGAGCGGGTGGAACGGCTCTTCCAGGGCCTGGGCTGCGAGGTGCTGCGCCAGAGCCCCGAGGACCACGACCGTGTCATGGCGACCACCCATGCGCTGACCTTCTTCATCGCTAAGGGCCTGCTGGCGGTGGGGGCCGGGGCGGAGCTGCCCTTCACGCCGCCCTCCTTCCATGCCATCGCCCGCACCCTGGAGTCGGTCCGCGAGGACGCAGGGCATCTCTTCGCCGCGCTGCAGAATGAGAACCCCTTCGCCTCGGGTGCCCGGGAGGGCCTGCTGGAGGCCCTCTCGGCCATCCACCGGAGCCTGGCCGAGGCCGCGGAGCAAGGCGGCGGCGAGCAGCTGTCGATCCCGGATCTGGGCGCCCGCTCGCCAGCTCTGCAGGAGGCCCGCAACCACATCGATGCCCTGGATCAGGAGCTGGTGGCGCTGCTGGCCCGGCGCACCGGGCTTGTGCTGCGGGCGGGCAGGGCAAAGGCCGAGCTCAACCTGCCCGTGCACGACCCGGAGCGCGAGAGCGCCCAGCTGGAGGCTCGCCGCGCCTGGGCGGAAGCCTCCGGTCTCGACGCCCAAGGCGTCGAGGAGGTGTTCCGCGCGGTGCTGCGGGCTTCCCGGTCCGCCCAGGGCGGGCAGGCCTGAACGGTCAGCCGGCGATCTGCTAGAAGGGCAGATCCAGCGCCTTGGACAGGAACGCCACCAGGGGGGCGGCCTCCTGACAGGCGCGGGCCAGGGTGGTGGGAAAGTCCGGGGCAAGCACCTGGGCATCCGTGAAGGCCGTGGCGGCGTAGAAGTCTTTGAGCTTGAGGTCTTCGGCGCAGGGGTGATCGGGATCGAAACCCTGGGGAACCCGCTTGAGGGCTTCGCCTTCGATCTCGATCCCGGAGGCGCGGAGCTTCTTCCAGGCTGCGGTTTTGGCGACGATGGCCTGGCGGACTCTGTAGAGCGCCTCGGGCTCCGGGTGCCAGAGCCCGCCGCCGGCAAAGCAGCCGCCGGGCTCCAGGTGAAGGTAGAAGCCCGGTCCATGGACGCCTCCCGCCGCTTCCGAGCGGTGCCGGAAGTTGACGCCCAGATGGGTCTTGTAGGGTGTCTTGTCCTTGCTGAAGCGCGTATCGCGATGGATGCGGAAGAGGGAACCGCCCATGGGGCGCGGGTCGGCCGCGAAATGCCGGCTGACCGAGGCCAGGGGCCCGCCGAATCCCGCGATGAGCCGCAGCACCGGGTCGCGCGCCTCGGCCTCGTACCGGGCCTTGTGTTCCTGGAACCAGGCCCGGTCATTGTTCGCCTTCAGGTCCTTCAGGAACCGGAAGAGCTCCGGTCCCAGCGGATTCTCCAAGTCCGTGCGGATCGCCTTCGTCGCCACCTTCGCCTCCGGAAGAGCGCCATCAGCTTACGCCCAAAATGAGGCGGGGCCCCGAAACGGGGGCCCCACCACGAGCAGGCGTTGAGAGGCGTTGGAGCCCGCGCCCTCCTACTTGTCGAAGCGCTTGGAGACCTCGCTCCACTTGATGTTCTCGACGAAGGTGTCGAGGTACTTCGCGCGGGCGATGCCGTAGTCGACCATGAACGCGTGCTCCCAGCTGTCCAGCACCACGAGCAGGTCTTGCTCGATGGGCAGACCCAGGTGATGCTCGGCCACGAAGTAGGTGTGAAGCTTGCCGTCGCGGCGGTTGCGGGTGAGCAGGGCCCAGCCGGGGCCGCCCATGGCCGTGGCCTTGAGGTCGGCGATGACCTTCTCCTGGCCACCAGCGGCGTCCAGGGCGGCCTTCAAGCCGGCGCTGATGTCGCTGTCCGCCCCCAGGTTCTCGAAGTAGAGCTCGTGCAGGAAAGAACCGTTGAATGCCACGGCCTCCCGGCGCTTCAGCTCGCTGAAGTCATTGAAAGAGTAGTTGGGCTTGGTGTTGTCGGCCGTCGCCAGCTTCTCCTCGATCTCGTTCAGCTTGGTGACATAGCCCTTGTAGAGCGTGAAGTGCTGGTCGAGCTGGGCGTCACTGAGCCCCTTCAGGGCGCCGCCCTTCAAGTGATCGTAGGACTTGGCGGTGTAGGCCATGGTCATCTCCTCAGGCGCGCGGGGCGCGATTCAGTAGTTTACCAAAAAAGTCAGAAATAGGAGGAAGGAGTGATCGACCCGGCCGGGGGTGACGGTCACTCCTCCAGCAGGCTGCGGAGCATCCAGGCGTTCTTCTCGTGGATCTGCATGCGCTGGGTGAGCAGGTCGGCCGTGGGTTCGTCGCCCACCTTGTCCACGATGGGGAAGATGGAGCGGGCGGTGCGCACCACGGCTTCCTGGCCTTCGACCAGTTCTTTGATCATGGCCGTGGCCTTGGGCACGCCCGTGGGTTCGGGGATGCTGGAGAGCCTGGCGAATTCGGCATAGGTGCCCGGGGCGGGATGGTCCAAGGCGCGGATGCGCTCGGCCACCAGATCCACGGCCAGGGCCAGTTCGGTGTACTGCGCCTCGAAAAGGAGGTGCAGGGTCTGGAACATGGGACCCTTCACGTTCCAGTGAAAGTTGTGGGTCTTGAGGTAGAGGGTGTAGCTGTCGGCCAGCAGCCGGGAAAGGCCGTCGGCAATGGCTTTGCGGTCCTCGGTGGGAATGCCGATGTGGATGCTCATGGGGGGCTCCTCAGGAAGGCCAGGCACCCCAGGTGGCAGGCGCGGGCCAGCGGCCCGGGACGACGGCGTGGTTGGAGACGAGGGCGGCGATGCGGCAGCCGTCCGGGAGGAAGAAGCGCAGGGCGAGCACGGCGGGCAGCCGGTCGTTGGGACCGGCTGCACCGCGATCCACGGCGGGCGAGGCGAAGGAACCATCGCTCAGTTCCAGCTGGAGCTGATCAGGGAATCGCTGCAGGGTGGCCAGCTTGGCGTCGCGCACCTCCTCGGGGAAGCCGAGGAACAGCGTGGCCACGATGCTCTGGCCCGCGGGCTCGCGGCGCGGGGCCAGCACGGCGAAGGAGGCGCGCGCGTCGAGCACATCCTCGGGGGGCGCGGAGTCCAGCGTCATGCCTTCGGCCCAGAGGGTCTCGATCACCTGGTCCTCGACGCTCTCGGCCGTCTCGGGCTGGAAGGTGATGCCCTCCGTCAGATCCAGCCGCAGGGCGGCCTGGCGGGCCAGGAAGGCCAGGCGGGTCTCGTAGCGGGCGCGTTCACTGGCGGGGTCGAAGGCAAGCAGCATGGGATTCCTCGGAGGGGTGGACGTTTAGATGTGCTTCGCGATGTCGGCGTCGGGCTTGGCGATGCTGCCCGCCTGCAGCCGGGTCAGGGCGTCCTGGAAGCGGCCCGCATGGAAGCGCTCCACCTTCGCCAGCGTCTCGAACCAGGCTGCGATCTCGGCATGGCCTTCCTCGCGGGCCACCCGGGCGAACTCGGGATACATGTCCGTGTATTCGTAGGTCTCACCGGCCACGGCGGACTTCAGGTTGGTCAGCGTGTCGCCCAGGGGCAGGCCCGTGGCAGGGTCACCTGCCTGGGCGGCGAGATACATGAGGTGCTTGAGGGCGTGGCCGGTCTCGCCATCGGCGCTGTGCTTGAACAGGCTGGCCACCTCGGGCAGGCCTTCCTTCTCCGCGACCTGGGCCATCCAGGTGTAGCGGCGGTTCGCCTGGCTTTCACCTGCGAAGGCGGCCTTGAGGTTCTGATGGGTCTTGGAGTCGGTGAAGGACATGGGGTCTCCTGTGGGCCGCGATCGGCGGCACCCAAGGTAGAGCGATCCCCATGCCAAAGCAATAAGTCAAATCATTGAATAAATACTGTAATTTGCAAGCCATCTTCTCGCAGGGAATCCACGACCGGCCGAGACCTGTTTCCACGATATGTCGAGAGCTGTCTCAGTCTTTGAAGACGCCAGCCACCATCCGTCCGACCTCGGCGAACATCGCCTCCCGCTCGGCCCAGGATGCCTTCGATCCGGTGGCGTAGACGGCCACGAGGACCGGCGCCTGGTGGGGTCGGCGCAGGATGGCGATGTCGTTCATGGTGCCCCGCTGCCCCGAGCCTGTCTTGTCCCCGACGATCCAGTCCGCCGGCAGGCCCGCCCGGAGCTTGGCCCGACCCGTGGTGCAGGCCACCATCCAGCCTTCGAGCCTCTGCCGGGAGGTGGCCGATAGCATGGGACCGATCAGCAGGGCTTTCAGGGCGCCCACCATGGCGGTGGGCGTGGTCGTGTCCCGGGGATCGCCGGGAGTGGCCTCGTTCAGGCTGGGCTCGTTGCGATCCAGGCGTGTCATGCCATCGCCCAGGGTGCGGGCGAAGGCGGTCACGGCTTGCGGCCCGCCGAGGGTGTTGAGCAGCAGGTTCGCGGCGGCGTTGTCGCTGTCCTGGACCGCCGCGGCGCAGAGAGCCTCCACCGGAAGGCTTCCCCCTGCCAGGCAGGCGGTCGTGACCGGAGAGTGCTCGATGAGATCAGCCTGGCTGTAGGGAATGCGTCGATCCAGGGACTCCCGGCCTGCGTCCACCTGCGCCAGCACCGCCCCGGCCAGCAGGACCTTGAAGGTGCTGCACAGGGGGAAGCGCTCGGCGCTCCGGTACTCGAGGCGGCGACCAGAGCCCGTATCGAGCGCAGCCACGCCGAGTCGTCCGCCGATCCGCGCCTCCAAGGTTGCGAGCCGGGCGGTTGGCGAAGGCGCTGGGGGAGCGGCCATGGCGGGCAGGATCCAAAGGGCCGCGGCCAGCATCATCCGGGTCATGCAGGCTCCCTGAAGGCCCTCACTTCTATCACGAAGCCGACCTCGGCACCCGGCTGGACGGCGGGGCTACTCGACGGTCTGGCCCTCTTCGGCGGCACCTTCGGACTCCCCGGTGTCGGGGACGTCGTTGCCCTGTGCGTCCTTCTTCAGGGCCTTCTTCTGCAGTTTTTCTTCCTTCTTCTTCTGCCGGGCCAGATCCTTCTGCCGCTTCTCGAAGTTGTAGTTGGGCTTTCTGGCCATGGTGGATCCGATCTCGAAAAGGTTGAAGCTGATGCAGCCCTCTTCTGAGTCTACCGCCTCGCGCGCTTCAGTGCCTGGATCAGGTCGTCGAGCCGCTGCAGGAAGGTGGAGCGATCCCTCGCGGTGAAGGGCGGCGGCCCGCCACCCATCTCGCCCATGGCGCGGAGGTGTGCCATCAGCTCGCGACTCGCCAGGGCATCGCCGATGGAGTCGGGCGAGTACACCTTGCCCTTCGCATCCAGGGCCCGGGCACCCTTTTCCAGGCAACGGGCCGCCAGGGGGATATCGGACGTCACGGCGATGTCCCGGTCCGAGATCTGCTCGACGATCCAGTCATCGGCCCCGTCGAACTGGCCCCGGGCCACCACCACCGCCTCGATGAGCGCGTGGCGGGGGAGCCGCAGGGGCGAGTTGGACACGACCAGCACCCTCAGGCCGCAGCGCTGGGCCACGCGAAAGATTTCGTCCTTCACCGGGCAGGCATCCGCATCCACGAAGATCCGCGAGGCTGGTGCTTCGCCTCCGCCGGTCATGGCGTGACCACGGCGGCGGCCAGTGCGTCGAGGGCTGCACGCAGGGCCGATTCCTGGGCGGGATCCTTCAGGCGGCCCTCGTCGTCCAGGCCGGAGCGGGCCAGGGTGAGGCAGAGTGAGGAGGCGTGCACCACCCGCGCCGACATCACTTCCAGGGTGTGGACCAGGGCAGCCTGGGCCCTGGCCCCGCCCTCCAGCGAGGGGGATGCGCTCCAGGCGGCAGTGGGCTTCGCCACGCAGTCGCCCGACGACACCACCCATTCCAGGAGGTTCTTCAGGACCGCAGGCATGGCGTGGATGTACTCCGGGGTGCAGATGAGCAGTGCGTCCGCCTCGCGGATCAGTCCCCGCAGCTCGGCCACGGATGCAGGCGGTGGATCGAGGTCCCGCTCCGGACTGTAGTGGGGCAGGTCGTCCAGGCGCTCCCAGGAAACGACCTCCGTGCCTACAGGTGAGAGGCGCGCCGCCTCGCGGAGCAGCAGCGCGTTCAGCGACTGCTGCCTCAGGCTGCCGGACAGGGCCAGGATGCGCATGGCGCTCAGCCCTTCCGCCGCCAGACCAGCAGGGTGCCTCCGGCAATGGCCGCCAGGCCCACCCAGGCGGGCACGCGGATGGTCTCCTTCTGCTTCAGGGTGAATTCCAGGGGGCCGAGTTTGGCGTCGTGGCTGTCCTTGGTGTAGCTGAGTTCCGGCCAGGCGAGGGAGGCCGCCCCGAGGGCGATGAGGGCCAAGCCGGCGAGGGGCTTCAGGGACATGGGACCTCCCGGGTCAGGGCTTCTTGGAGGGGGTCTTCTTCGGGGTCCCGCGCCGGCGCTCGGGCTTCCGGGACTTGGCGGGGGGCTGGGTGGCGGTGTCGTAGAGGCTCTCGAGCCGGATGGCCTGTGCGGAGGTGTCGGCCGCCTTGTGGATCTCCTTCAGCACCGAGGCCACCAGATCCAGGTTCGCCGCATCCCCCTTCAGCAGCTCCTGGAAGGCCGCGGATTTCAGAGCCTCCAGCCGCTTGGACTGCCGCTTGCCCGCCGCCCAGTTCAGCAGCTTGGAGAACAGGTCATAGCCGAGCTTCAATTCGGGGGTGGGGAGGGACATGGAGACAGTGTACCGGCGAGCGCTCAGATCATGCCGGACCATCCCCGAGCCCGCTGCTGGAAGGCGGTTCTGAGGAGGTCGACCTGATCGTTGGGAAGGGGTCCCATCTCGACCCAGGCCAGGTTCTGCTTGAAGTGGGCCAGGCTGCGGGTGCCCACGATGCTGCTGGCCACGCCGGGCCAATGGGCGGTGAAGCGCAGGGCCGTTTCATTCCAGGAGTGGGCGCCCGGCAAAGGGCCAAGTCCCATCGCACGCCAGCGGTCCCAGTACTGGCCCTCGGCATGGGTCTCTGGCCTTTGTGACCGATCCCAGATCGCCCCGGCGAGGGGGCGCTTGGCGATCACGCCCATGCCGAGGGCTTGGAGGGCGGGCAGGCGCTGGTCGAGGTTGACCTGATCGCAGAGGCTGATGGAGGTCTGCACGGAGCTGAAGCGGCCAGAGGAGAGGGCGAAGTCCAGCTCGGCGTTGTCCCCGGAGTAGGCCACCAGGCCCACGGTGCCCGTCCGGGCGCAGGCCTCCAGGGCGTCGATGACCTCGCCCCGTTCGAGGACAGCCAGGGGGCAGGAGTGCAGGTGCACGATGTCCAGCCGCTCGCAGCGCAGGCGCGCCAAGGCCGCCTCCACGCCGGCCTTGATGCAGGGGCCGGTCCAATCGGGCATGCCGGGAATCCCATAGCCCACCTTGGTGGAGAGCAGGAACTCCTGCCGCCGGTGGGCCAGGTGGCGACCGATGCGCTCCTCGGAGAGGCCATAGCCCCGGGCCGTGTCGATGAGGTTCACCCCCAGGTCCAGCACCGTGTTGAGCAGATGCCCGGCCTCGGCTTCGGTGACGCGGTCATCGTTGAGGTGCATTGCGCCGAACCCGAGGGGCGTGACCTTCCAGCCCGTGGCTCCGAAGTCGTTCATGCGCATGGCTGCCCCGGGATCACTGGAATCGTCTGCTGGTGATTGTGGTCATCCATGGGGTCCCGGGAGCCGTGTTCCTGCCTGCAGCTCGTCCAACCGGCGGTCGGCCGCTTCCACGCTGACGGCCTCCTCCGCGTGATAGCCGCCGGCCTTCGTAATGCGCTCGAACTGGATGCGGCTGAGGGGAATGCCCACCACCCGGATGATGGGACCGGCACCCCTGAGCTTCAGAGTGGCCTTGACCCGCAGCAGATCCTTGAAGCCCTCTTCGTTGGAGGCATGCAGGGCCGAGATGTCGGTGACCACCCCGAATCCTTCGGTGAGTTTTGCGGATTCTGCGACCAGCGCCTTGATGGCCGCCTGCCGCTCCGGGCCATCCAGGTGACCAGAGAGGGTGATGTAGAGCCGGTTGCGTTCCGGATCCGAGGTGACGGCGAACACCGGCGCCCTAGGTTCGGAAGGATAGGGGCGGGGTCAGCTCCCAGGCCCCGCCCAGCAGGGTGGTTCGCACGGGCACACCGGGGGTCTTCACGCCTCGGTGGGCCATGCAGGTGTGGACGGCCACCAGCTGCACGCCCCAGGCCGCTGGCCGGAGGTGGGTCCGAAGGGCATCCACGATCTGCTGGGCCATGCGCTCCTGCACCTGTAGGCGCCAGGCATAGGCCTGCACCACGCGGACCAGCTTGCTGAGTCCCACGGTGCCACCCTCCCCGGGAAGGTAGCCGATGGTGGCATGCCCCTCGAAGGGGGCCAGGTGGTGTTCACAGGTGCTCACGAACGGGATGCGCTCCAGGATGACCGGCACGGGGGCCAGGTCGCCCGGCAGGGTCTTCAGTTCCGCGGCCAGGTCCACCCCATAGCCTGCCAGGCGCTCAGCCCAGAACTCCGCCACCCGCGAGGGGGTGTCCTGGAGTTCCGGGGCGCCGGGATCCTGGCCCAGACCCGTCAGCAGCGCCCGGACGGCGGTCTCGGTGGCGGCGCGGTCAAAGGGGGCAACGGGCGGCATGGACATGGTTCCGCCAGTCTACGCTTTCCCGGGCGAAGGTCAGGCCAGCAGGTTCAGGCCCGAGACCTTAGGCGACGGCTGGCTGGCCGCGGCAGCCTGGGCGCTCTGCTCGATGGAGGGGCCGATCCCCTCGGACGGGGGCGCGGGGGTGTAGAGCTTGGCAAGCGGCAGGCGGCTTGGGCTTCTCTCCACGGCGGCCTTGGGATCTGTCGAGCCCTCCTGACCGAGGAGGGTGACGACATCGGCCACCTGTGACTGTCCGCTGGCGAGGCTCTGGGCCATGGCCTTGCTGGGGCTTCCGGTCTGATCCAAGGTGTTTTGATAGGCGTAGGCACTCAGGGAACCGATTGCATTCAATTCCATGTCCCCTCCAGGCAATAGCCCTTAATCGGCAGGGAGGACCTAGGGGTTGAGTGGCTCTTTCCCGGGGTTCCGGAATGGGGACGGACTCCAGTGTGGGTCGAGGCTGGGTCCTTCACAGGGTGGCGACGTACAAGCCGGAATCTCACTCACCGACCCCTCGCCGGCCGGGGTCCATGGTGCTTGGACTTCAGGCCAGGAGATCCACACCGCCGGACGCTGCAGGGAGAGCAGGGGGCGGGGCGGCTTCGTAGCTCCTCAGAACCCGGGCGGCGGGGACCTGGGGCAGGGTGTAGGCCTCAGGTCCGGGTGCCCCTGCCTGGGCCTGGAGGCTGCCCAGGCGCTGCACGCTGGCGGCATCCCGGATCAGGCCCGTGCTCAGGTCGGCGTTGGGTTGGGTCGCTGCCCCCTGGCCGACCACGCCGGCCCCGAAGCGCAGGGCCGCCTGGAGCGCAAAATCCAGGCTCGAGCTGTCGGCGAAGGCGTCCGTGATGGCCGGGGCATCCGCCAGCACGGCCGTGGGGGGCGTGGCACTGGGGGCGGTGGAGGGAGCGGTCTGGGTGAGGGCGTTGGTGGTGGCATCGGTGGCCGCCGTGGCGCTCGCTGGGGCCTGGGGTGTTGTCAGGGCGGCCAGGAGGGAGGCCGTGGCCTCCTGGGCCAGGCCGACATTCCCGCCGCCAGGTTCGGATAGCGGTGCGACGATGCTGGCCTGGAGGGTCCGCCGGAACAGCCCCTGGGCCAGGTCTTGGACAGCCAGAGCGCTGGATCCAGAGGCGTTGTCCTCCTGGATGGGCAGGGGCTGGGCCGGACGGAGGGCCCCCAGGGCACCGAGGGTGGCTGGGGCGAGGGGGCTGAGGAATAGGGCGTCCATACACTCCCAAAGATAGGCCTTTCCCGCAGGAAGGTTTGGCCTCGGAGGGGAAAGATCCCTGTGGGATCATGGTGGATTCGGGAGGGGCGATGAGCCAGAAGGTCAGTTACGCGTCCAGCGGCGTGGACATCAACCGCCAGGACGAGGCGCTGAAGCGCATCAAGCCTCACGTGAAGGCCACCAAGACCCCGGGTGTCCGCAGCGACATCGGCCTCTTTGGCGGCCTCTTCGACGCCCGGTTCCCCGAGGCCAAGCCCATCCTCGTCAGCAGCATGGATGGAGTGGGTACCAAGATGAAGGTGGCCCGCCGCGCTGGCATCTGGGACACCGTGGGGCAGGATCTGGTGAACCACTGCATCAACGACATCCTCGTGCAGGGGGCCCGCCCCTTGTTCTTCCTGGACTACATCGCGGCCCAGCAGCTGGAGCCCGAAGTCATCGAGCAGATCGTGAAGGGCATGGCGACGGCCTGCCAGGCCTCCGGATCGGCCCTCATCGGCGGTGAGCTGGCGGAAATGCCGGGCGTCTATGCCGAGGGTGAAGTGGATGTCGCCGGCACCATCGTGGGCGTGGTGGACGAGGTGGACCTTCTGCCGCGGTTGGCCGACATGGCCGCGGGCGACGTGCTCATCGGCCTGCCCAGCTCGGGCCTCCACACCAATGGCTACTCCCTGGCCCGCAAGGTCTGCTTCGAGTTGGAGAAGCTCGACGTGAAGGACACGCTGCCAGGCACGGGCCAGACGGTGGCCCAGGCATTGCTCGCCATCCACCGCAGCTACTTGGCCCAGGTCATGCCTCTGGTGAAGGCCGGCAAGCTGGTGGCCATGGCCCACATCACGGGCGGCGGCCTCACGGACAACATCCCCCGCGTGCTGCCCGAGACCCTGGATGCCGAGATCGACACCGCCAGCTGGCAGATCCCGGCCCTGTTCACCTTCCTCATGGAGAAGGGCGGCCTCGGCATCGATGACGCCCGCCAGGCCCTGAACCTGGGGGTGGGCATGGTGCTGGTGGTGAAGGCCAACCGGGCGGAGGAGGTCTTGAGCGATCTCCACGCCGCCGAGGAACCGGCTTGGGTGCTGGGGCGCCTGACCCCCGGTTCGGGCCTTGTCCGCTACCGCTAGCCCCGGGGGCCGCCTTGGTTTCCTGGATCCCCTGCGGGGCATCCTGGCGCTCTGCGTGGCCGTGTACCACCTCAGCGTCTGGTACGACCTGACCCAGTCCGGCTCAGGCCAGAACATGGCCCTGGCAAAGTTGGGTAACTACGGTGTGTCTGCCTTCTTCGTGCTGAGCGGGTTCCTGCTGTTCCGCACGGCCTCCTGGGACAGGATCCAGCAGGAGGGTCTGGGGCGTTTTTGGTTCCGGCGCTTCCTCCGCTTGGCGCCCGTGTTCTACCTGGCCTGCGCGCTGAACGTGGTCTTCCACCTGGGCATGGGGCCGGATCCCACACTTCGCTTCCTTCTGGAAAACCTCACTCTCACTTTTGGGGCCTTCCACCCCAACCATGCCCTGGTGACCGGAGGCTGGTACGTGGGGCTGGTGTCCCTGCTCTACTTCGCCTACCCGGTCCTGGCCTGGGTGCGGGAGAAGGCAGGATCCCGCGGCGGTCTCATCTTCCTGGCAGGCCTGGCGGTGGGTCTGTGGCTGTGGAGCCTGCCCTCCACGCTGCACGGCGTGATGGCGCAGGAGCGCTGGAACCAGTTCCATACCTACGTCCTGGCCCCCAATCAGCTCTTCCTGCTGGCCTGGGGGGGGCTGCTGGCCGGCCTCCACGCGGCCACCCATAAGCGGCTGGAGCCCAAGGTCGCCCTGCTCCTGGCCCTGCCCATGATGTGGCTGCTGCTGCGGCCCACGCCGCAGTTCTTCGACCACCTGGTGGCGCTCACCGGGTGGCTCCGGTACCGGTACCTGCTGATCGTCACCCTCCTGGTGGCGCTGGCGGCCTTCACCCGGGATGGCCAGCCAGGCTGGTTCGGCAAGGTCCTCACCCGGCTGGGCGCCTGGAGCTACGGGCTCTACCTGCTCCATCCCTTCACCATGAAGCTGGTGGCGCCGCACCTGCAGGGGCGCCTGGGCTTCTCTCTGTCGTTGGGGCTGGCCATCCTCGCGGCAGCGGCGGTGCACCGGTGGATCGAGGAACCGGTGGGACGGCTGGGGAAGGGCTGATCAGCTGCCTTCAATCCGGGCGTAGAAGCTGGTGCGGCGCAGGTTCTCCTCGACCTTGAAGGCCTGCTGCAGAGGCGGGAAGGCGCGCTGCTCGCAGTCCGTGCGATCGCAGAGCCGGCAGGTGACGCCCACGGGAACGGGCGGCTGGTCCAGGCGCAGGCCGTCGGAGTAGATCAGGTCCTTGGCGTGGCCCATCTCGCAGCCCAGGCCCACGGCCTGCATGGCGTGCTGGCCCCGGTAGCCGCCGGTGTCCTTCTGGAGCGTGCGGGCAATGCAGAAGTATTTGCGGCCGTCCGGCATCTCGCTGATCTGGGTGCGGATGAGGCCCGGGGTGAGGAAAGCGGCGTGGGCGTTCCAGCGGGGGCAGGCTCCGGAGAAGCGCGCGAAGCGGATGCCCGAGGCCGAGAAGCTCTTCGAGATGTTGCCGGCGATGTCGATGCGCAGGAAGTGGAAGGGCACGCCCTCGGCACCCGGGCGCCGGAGCGTGGTGAGGCGGTGGCAGACCTGCTCAAAGCTGGCCTGGAAGCGCCGGGCCAGGATATCGATGTCGTAGCGTTCGGTCCGGGCGGCGCGGAGGAAGCGCTCGTAGGGCATCAGCACCGCGCTGGCGAAGTAGTTGGCCAGGGCCACGCGCGCCAGGGACCGGGAAGCGCTGGTGCGCAGCAGGGGGTGCGTGGTCAGGCGCTCCAGAAGGTCGCTGTGCTCCAGCAGGGCCAGTTGGTGGGCCAGCTGGAAGGTGCGGCTCTTCTGGGTGAGCAGCTCGGAGAGGCTCAGCAGCCGGCGGTCCGGATCGAAGCGGCGCAGGAGGCCCACGCCTTCGTTGGCGCGGTGGATGCGGAGCTGGATGCCCCGGGCCCTGAACACGGCCACCAGGCCCGGATAGGGGTTGTCCGCCTCCAGGTGGCCGCCCTCCCAGAGGGCCTCAGCGGCGGCTTCCAGGTCTGGGAAGTGGTTCATGGCCTGCTGGATGAAATCGCCGACCTCCTCCGAGGGCAGGCGGGTGGCTTCAGGATCGAAGCCCTGACCGTCGCTGAGCTTGGAGGAGAGGGTGCCGAGGCTGTCCTGGGCATGTTGATAGGCCCGGTAGAGCTCGAAGACCCCCCGGGCCAGGTCCGGGCTGTTCTGCACCAACTCGCGCACGTCCTGCGCCTGGAGGCCGAAGGGCTCGAAGATCGGATCGCCGAAGACCTCCATGAGGTCGTCGGATAGGCGCTGGTCCTCCTCCGGGGCGAGGGCCTTCAGATCCAGCTTGAACTGCTGCGCCAGCCGGATGAGCAGGGGCGCCGTCAGGGGACGTTTGTTGCCCTCGATCAGGTTCAAGTAGCTGGGGCTGATGCCCAGGGCCTCGGCGAGCTGGACCTGGCTCAGCCCTTCCTGGCGGCGGAGGAGGCGGATCTTGGCGCCGAGACGGGCGGCGGGCTTGGTGGGAGCGGCAGAGGGCATGGGGGCCTTGTTTACATCAATTTACAAAATCAATGAAGCGAATTGACTGAAATTTTCAATTCAACCCCTATCAAATCAGCTGTTCATTGACTTGAACCAGAATAAGTCAATCTTTGACATTACGCCACCCCCAACCCCTTCCCGAGGTGCCCCATGACCCCCCAGTTTCCCGTCCCCCCCATCGAAGACAACTTCTCCGCCCACCGCTGGGAGGGCATCACCCGGCCCTACACCGCCGAGACGGTAAAGAAGCTCCGCGGCAGCCTCCGCATCGAGCACACCCTGGCCAAGCTGGGGGCCCGCAAGCTCTGGAAGCTGCTCCAGAACGAGGAGCCCACCCGCGCCCTGGGCGCCATGACCGGTGGCCAGGCGGTGCAGATGGCCCGGGCCGGCCTCAAGGCCATCTACTGCTCCGGCTGGCAGGTGGCCGCCGATGCCAACCTCTCGGGCCAGTCCTACCCCGACCAGAGCCTCTACCCGGCCAACTCGGTGCCGGCCCTGGTCAAGCGACTGAACAATGCCCTGCAGCGCACGGATCAGGTGGAGCACGGCGAGGGCGGCATCACCCGCGACTGGTTCCTGCCCATCGTGGCCGACGCCGAGGCCGGCTTCGGCGGCCCTCTGAACGCCTATGAGCTCATGAAGGGCATGATCGAGGCCGGTGCCGCGGGGGTCCACTTCGAGGACCAGCTCTCCAGCGAGAAGAAGTGCGGCCACCTCGGCGGCAAGGTGCTCATCCCCACCGGCCACTTCATCCGCACCCTGGTGGCGGCCCGCCTGGCGGCGGACGTCATGGACGTGCCCACCCTCATCATCGCCCGCACCGATGCGGACTCGGCCCGCCTGATCACCTCGGACATCGATGACCGCGACAAGCCCTTCCTCACGGGCGAGCGCACCCCCGAGGGCTTCCACCGCATCACCGGCGGCGTCCAGATGGCCATCGCCCGGGCCAAGGCCTACGCGCCCTACGCCGACCTCATCTGGTGCGAGACCTCCACGCCGGACCTGAAGGAGGCCCGGGAGTTCGCCGAGGGCGTCCACGCGGAATTCCCCGGCAAGATGCTGGCCTACAACTGCTCGCCCTCTTTCAACTGGAAGAAGAAGCTCAGCGATGAAGAGATCGCCGCCTTCCAGAATGAGCTGAACGCCCTGGGCTACAAGTTCCAGTTCATCACCCTGGCGGGCTTCCACAGCCTCAACCACGGCATGTTCGAGCTGGCCAGCGCCTACCGCACCGAGCACATGACGGCCTATGCCCGGCTGCAGGAAGCGGAGTTCGCCGCCGAGCCCAGGGGCTACACCGCCACCAAGCACCAGCGAGAGGTCGGCACCGGCTACTTCGATGAAGTGGCCCAGGCCATCAGCGGCGGCTTGGCGTCCACGCTGGCCCTGGTGGGATCCACGGAATCCCAGCAGTTCCACTAGGCTGGGCCTACTTCCCGCCAGAAAGCACGCGCCACACATCCACCATGACATTCCCGCCGGGCAGGCTGCTCGGGTAGACCACGGCAAAGGAAAGGCGCAGGCCCGACTCTCCCACCAGATCGAAGCGGAAAGGCCGGTCCTGTTGGGACCAGCGATCAGGGGCGACCGTCCACTGGAGGGTCGCCCTTGGTTCGTTGGGGAGGATGTCGAAGGCCTGGCCTTCTTCGGTCTCGACCTTCCATCGACCCGCGGGAAGCAGCAGTTCCACCTGCCAGCGGCCCCCGACTTTGCGAGCCTCCGCGTGAAGCCCCTCCAAGGGCCGCCCACCCAGTCGCGTCTCCAGGCGACGGGGGCCCGAACAGGCGGGCACGGAAAGAATCAACAGGGCCGAGAGGCCGCAGGCGATGGATGGCCCTGGCCAGGACCGGCTCATGGGGCCTCTGCAGGTCTATTTGGAAGGTTGCGATTTCTGGCTGGCCACGGTCTGGTCGTTGATGACGTTCCCCGGCGTGGCGGGCTTCTTCGGTGCGGTGGCGGCGTAGGCCTTGCCCGTGTGGTGGTAGGTGAGATACTCGCCGAAGAAGACGGCCATGAGGTCCGCGCGCGTCTTGAAGTAGGCGAAGCCGTGTTCGTCGCCCTCCTTCAGGTTGACGGCCACGCCCGGCAGGTCCTTCAAGGCCAGGGCGTTCTCGTAGGCATCCTTGTCGCCCGTGGAGGCCAGCACCAGGGTCGAGGCCTTGCCTCGCAGGGTGGCGCCCTTGAGCCGCTCCCGGGCGCCGTCACCAAAGGCCCCCGTGCCGGCGGCGCTCAGGCTGAGCACAGCCACGGGCTTCACCTCAGGGGCGGCCAGCAGCACGGAAAAGGCGCCCACGCTGGAGCCCGCGAGGCCGATGCGGCGGCCGTCCACGCCAGGCTGTTTGCGCAACCAGACGGCAGCCTGAGCCAGGTCGGCGGGGATCTGGGCGAAGCCGATCGTTTTGGCCGAGGCCATGAAGTCACTGGTCACCGCCACGTCCACACCGTTCTTTTTCGTGCTGGCGCCATGGCCGCGGAGGTCGAGGGCCAGGGTGCCGATGCCCCGGGCCGCCAGGCGCTCGGCCAGGGGCGCCCAGCCGGTCCGGTCCGCCCCGAACTGGTGGGCGAGGATCACCACGGGGACTTTGCCTTTGGCGGCCGGGAGGGTGAGGGTGCCCCTCAGGGCGTAGCCATCCGCGCTGGTGAGCGCCATGTCGGCCGGTGCGGCGGCCATTGCCGGAAGGATCGCCAGGGATGCCAAGGGGGCCAGCAGGCGGAGCGTGCGCATGGGGACCTCGGGGAAGTGGACCCACTCTAGCACGCGTGGAACCGCTGGCTTCATGGGGTATAAAGGAGAGATTCACGAGCTTTCGAGGTGACCATGACCGCCCAGACCCCCGATGCCATCCTCCAGGAGGCGAAGCGCCGCATGCACGCGTCCGTGGAGGCGCTGAAGAAGGAAATGGCCACCATCCGCACGGGCCGAGCCAACGCCAGCCTGCTGGATAACGTCCATGTCGACTACTACGGTTCCATGGTGCCTGTGAATCAGATGGCCACGGTGTCGGTGCCCGAGGCCGGGATGCTCGTCATCCAGCCCTTCGACAAGAGCGCCATCAAGGCGATTGAGACGGCCATCCTCAAGTCCGAGCTTGGCATCAACCCCGGCAACGACGGCAACGTGATCCGTCTGCCCATCCCCATGCTCACCGAAGAACGCCGCCGCGAGCTGGTGAAGGTGCTCCACCGCCTGGGCGAGGAGATCAAGACCGGCGTCCGCAACATCCGCCGCGATGCCAACGAGGACGTGAAGAAGCTCGAGAAGGCCAAGGAGAACCACATCTCTGAGGACATGGCCAAGAAGACCTTGGATGACATCCAGAAGCTGACGGACGCCCACATCAAAGAGATCGACGAGGCCATGAAGCATAAGGAAGTGGAGATTCTCAAGGTCTGACGGAGGCTCAGCCTGGGACCTGGAGGCAGGCGCTGGCGCCTGCCTCGCCGTTTCGTGACTGATTGGTCCAAACTGAATGGATCGTCGGCGGCTGGAAGGCCATTCCAGAACACAGCGCCTCCGCTCACCAACTCTGGACTCATTCATGCCCTCCCTGCCCGCCCTCGTCCTCCTCATGCTCGCCGCCCTCCTGGCGGGCTTCGTCGATGCCATCGTGGGCGGCGGGGGCCTGATCACCATTCCAGCGCTGATGATCGCGCTGCCTTCCGGCACGCCCCTGCCGACCTTGCTCGGCACCAACAAGGTGGTGGCGGTCACGGGCACCACCATGGCGGCGGGCAAGTTCCTGCGCTCGGGGACACTTTCCTGGCGGGAGATGATCGGTCCCGTGGCGGCCTCAGGCCTTGGGGCTTCCGGTGGGGTTTGGCTCACCTACCGGGTGCATGGGGACTTCCTGCGGCCGGTGATGTTCGGCCTGCTGCTGGTGATGCTGGCCTTCACCCTGCTCAAGCCGGACATGGGGAACCTGCATGCTCCGCGCTTCGGTCTTAGCCATCAGCGTGGCCTGGCGGCGCTGATCGCCCTCTGCCTGGGTTTCTACGATGGGTTTTTCGGCCCAGGGGTGGGGTCCCTTCTGATTTTCCTCTTTGTGGCGATCCTGGGTTTTGATTTCCTGCGGGCCTCGGCCCTCGCCAAGAGCGTGAACTGGGCCTCGAATCTGACCGCCATGGGGCTCTTCGTGTGGCAGGGGAGCTGGATCCCCTCCGTGGCTTTGGGGATGGCCGCTGCCAACGGCGTCGGGGGCTACCTCGGGGCTCATGTGGCGCTCAGCAAGGGCAGCCGCTGGGTACGAAGCGTCTTCATCGGAGTGGTGGGAGCCCTGATCCTTCGCCTGGGATGGCAGATTCTGCGCGGTTGAAGCCCAGGGTCTGGAATTTTAGGTAGGGAAACCCCTTATTGCTCGATGAGCCCGGCTCGACATACTTGTCCCACGAGGCATGAATGACAATCATGGGGGGGCCGTCAGGGCAGGGGGGCAGTCTCGCGCCCCTGGGCCGAGCCACGCCGGGAAACCTGAACGATCAGGTCAACCTCTGCCTCGATGATGCGTTGGTTCATGCCGTCCTGGAGGCGGTGGACAGCTATGCGGTGATCCTCAATGCCCAGCGCCAGATCCTCGCGGCCAACCCCGTGCTGCTGAATGCCCTGAATCTGGATGCGCCAGCCCGATGTCTGGGTTTGAGGATCGGCGAGACCCTCGAGTGCATCCATGCCAGCGAGGGACCCGATGGCTGCGGCAGCTCCCGGGCCTGCCGGCGCTGTGGGGCCCTGCTGTCCATCCTGGCGACTCAGGCCACTGGGCAGGCCTCCGATGGCGAATGTCTGATCAGCCTTCGGCGGGGAGGTCAGTGGGAGGCCCGCGAATTCGCAGCGAGGGCCTCATCCCTCACCGTGGCAGGGCACCCACTGACCTTGCTCACCCTGCGGGATATCAGCGCCCTGAAGCGGCGCGAGACCTTGGAGCGCATCTTCATCCATGACCTTATGAATTCGCTCCAGGGCCTGAAAGGGTGGGCAGAGATCCTCCAGGGGGCTGGGGCCGATGCGGCTTCCGTGGCAGGTCACGTGCTCGACATGGCCGGCCACCTGACGGCCGAGGTGGACGCCCAGCGCCGCCTCCTGCTGGCCGAGTGTGGCGAGCTGGTGCCCGATCTCCGCAGCGTGGGCTGCGCGGAAGTGCTCGATGAGCTGGAAGTGGCCCTCGGCGCGGACGTGGCCTCCCGGCTGATCCGGCTGCCCGTTCCCCCGGACGCTGGATCTTTTCGCACAGACCCGGCTGTCCTATGCCGGATTCTCAGCAACATGGTGCTGAACGCCCTGGAGGCCATGCCGCCAGGCGGATTGGCCAGGATCTGGTTTGAGCGCCGCGCAGGCCGGCCCCGCTTCGTCGTCGAAAATCCGGGATGCATGGCCCCCGAGGTGGCGGACCGGGTATTCCAACGATCCTTCAGCACCAAGGCGACTCGCGGCCGGGGGCTGGGCACCTACGGGATGAAACTGCTGGGTGAATCGATCCTGGGCGGCGAGGTTGGATTCACCACCAACTGGACCGAAGGCACCCGCTTTTTCATCGAGCTTCCTCTGGAGGACGGAAGGGCAGAACCGGCTATGCTGGTTCCTCCATGCCTGTCCCCCGACCCCGTCCCTTCGCCTGGGACGTCCTCTTCCGAGCCCTGAGGTTCTTCTACCTGCTGTGGGGCGGGATGCTCCTGTCGACCCTGGCCTTCTATGGCCGCCTGAGGCTGCCATCCCTGTTCTGGCAGTGGCCGGACCTCTGCCGGGCGGTCATGGGGCCCTGGGGCCGGGCCCTCGCCCTGGGTGCCGGGCTCGTGATGTGTCTGGCGGCCCTCCTGGAGGTCTGGGAGCTGGTGGACCGCCTGCTGGTGCGCTTCATGGGCGAGTCCGAGCGCTGAGTTGCGCGGAATGCGCTTGGTGATTCGGTGCCTTTTGGCGATCCTGGAGTCTTCGGTTTGAACCCTTCCCGGGTTCGGGCCATTCAAGAAGCGTGTCTCGGAGGCGTCGGGTATGGTCCAGCTGGTTCGTGGAAGCGTGGGGATGGGGCTGGTCGTGGGCTTGGCCGCCCTTCCGGTGGCCGCCCAGAGCATGGCCCTGCCGGCCGCAGATCCCGTGGGCATCGCGCGAAGTGGCGCCCAGGTGGCCTACGGCTACAGCCTGGAGGCTGCCGCCACCAATCCCGCGCTGCTCGCCTCCCTCAAGGAGAAGGGGGGCTTCTACCTGGCCATGGGCCTGGAGATGTCCTCCACCCAACAGAGCCTGGAATCCGAGCAGACGGCGGTCCGCAAGACGTACTTCAGCTTTGATCGGAACCGGACCCTCGGGGCTTTCGGCCTGGCCGCGCGCCTGTCGCCAACCCTGACCCTGGGCCTCAAACTGGATGAGCCCTACCTGCGCCACGGAAGGCTTCTGGACGATGCCCCAAGCCGCTACATGGGTGATGGAATCGACCTGTCGGCGCGCCGGCTTGAGGGCCAATCCGCGTGGGCCCTCAGCCCAAACCTTTCCGTGGGTCTCGGTCTGGGCGTGGCCCGCCTCTCCTACGATTCAAGCAGCGTCATGCGCCTGAACGTGCCCAATGATCCGACCTCCCCGGCCTCCGGTACCAACGCTGTGAACGGCCTGGTGGAACAGCGGGTCGGGCAGAGCGGGGACAAGGTGGTGTCCAGCTACTCGCTGGGGCTCCGGTGGGCGATCAACCCGCGCTGGACCCTGGCCTTTGCCCACCAATCAGGCCTGAAGGGTGATCTCGCCCTGAAGGCAGAATTCCGGGACGGCGCACGGGGCTACTACGCGAACGATGGATTGAGCACCGCGCCGCTTGGTGCTGCTTCCCGCGCCGCGGTGCTGCTGGCTGGATCCAGCCCGGTCGCAGGTTCGAACACCCTGGAACTCCCCTCGCAGACCACCTTCGGCGTGCGCCACCGCATCACGCCCATGATGACCTGGGAGGCCGACCTGAAGTGGACCTCGGCGGGTCTGCGGGTTCCCGGCTTCGCCATGGTGGAGACACCCTCGGGCACGGTCTCGGCCCCGGCCGAGCTGCCTCGCGGCAGGGGGCACTTGGGCCTGAGCCTGTCGGCTGAAGTGGAGCTCGGGAAGCTCTGGACCCTGCGCGCCGGGCTGGCCCTGGATCAGCGGAGCGTGGAGGAGGCCAACGCCGAACCCATGCTCGGAGGCTCTCGCACGGCCGCCTTCTCTTTTGGGGCTGGCTACAAGGTTTGGGGTGGCGAGCTGAGCCTGGGCTACCAGTACCGGCAGAGCGAAGACCAGGACACCACCCGTCTGAACGGCGTCTGGAGCTGGTCCGGATTCCGCTCGGTCGGTACCCGCGTCCGCATGGAGGGCATGGGCCACCTCATGGCCCTTGGCTTCAAGAAGACCTTCTAGCCTTGCGATACCTCGGCCCCCATGCCTGCGAAGAGGCCCTGGCCCGGGGGGAGCTGCATTCCATCTGGATTGCGCCGGCCGCCTTCGGCCGCGTGGCCAAGCTGGTGGCAGAAGCCCGTGCCGCCGGCGTAGTGGTGCACCGGGAGCCCATGGAAAGTCTGGACCGCCGGAGCCAGGGCCAGCGGCACCAGGGTGTCCTGGGCGAGGGCACGGCTTTCACCTACGCGGAATTCGAGGCCGTGGCGGCTCGCCTGAAGGCCAAGGGCGACGCGGCCCTGGTCCTGGCGCTGGATGGCGTCACCGACCCGCACAACCTGGGGGCCATCCTGCGCTCGGCGGCTGCGGTCTCGGTCGATGGCGTGCTGCTGCCAGAGCGCCGGTCGGCCCAGGTGAACGAGACGGTGATCCGCGCCAGCGCCGGCACCGCGGGACGGGTGCCGGTCTGCCGCGTGGTGAACCTCGGCCGCGCCCTGGACGATCTGAAGGAAGCCGGTGCCTGGATCTATGGCCTGGCGGCCGGCGAAGGCAGCCGCGACTACCTGGACGAGCCCTTCGACCGTGCCACGGTGCTGGTTCTGGGGGCCGAGGGGGAGGGGCTGCATCTGAAGATCCGGGAGCGTTGCGACGGCCTGCTGCACATCCCCATGCCGGGCGGCATCGAAAGCCTGAATGTGTCCGCGGCTGCCGCGGTCACGCTCTTCCGGGTGGTGGCACGGCGAAGCCAGGTCCAGAGTTCCGCGCCACTTCAGAAGTTTCCCCTTGAGGCACCTCCGTTGCCGTGATACCTTTCGAGTTCCCTGTCAGGAAAGCCCTGCCTCGCAGTGCCCCTGACACGAAGCCCTGAGGGGCCTTCACAGGGATGCCTGCTGGGGCCAACCCAGCCAGGTTTGACAAGCCCCGGGAGGGGCGCCGGACAAGCATGCCGAGATGGCCGAGTGGTTAATGGCAGCAGACTGTAAATCTGCCACGCAACGCGTTACGGAGGTTCGAATCCTTCTCTCGGCACCAGTCCCCTGGAGTTTTCAGGAAGACCGGGTCCCGTTTTCGGAGTTCCACCGCGGGAATAGCTCAGTTGGTAGAGCGTCAGCCTTCCAAGCTGAATGTCGCGGGTTCGAACCCCGTTTCCCGCTCCACCCTCCCCGTCGTCCGGACCGCTCCGGAGGACGGCCAGCCACCCGCCAGCCGGCGGGAACGTTCAAAGCCCACATAGCTCAGCGGTAGAGCACTTCCTTGGTAAGGAAGAGGTCACCGGTTCAAGCCCGGTTGTGGGCTCCACTTTTCGCACAGTTCACCTTCATCTTCTCTCCCACCTTTCAGGAGGCATTCGTGGCCAAAGAGAAATTCGATCGTTCAAAGACCCACGTCAACATCGGCACCATCGGCCATGTGGACCACGGCAAGACCACGCTGACGGCGGCCATCACCTTCGTGCTCTCCAAAAAGTTCGGTGGCGAGACCAAGTCCTACGATCAGATCGACAGCGCGCCCGAAGAGAAGGCCCGCGGGATCACGATTAACACGGCCCACGTCGAGTACCAGACCGAGAAGCGCCACTACGCGCACGTCGACTGCCCCGGCCACGCCGACTACGTGAAGAACATGATTACCGGCGCGGCCCAGATGGACGGCGCCATCCTCGTGGTCGCCGCCACGGACGGCCCCATGCCCCAGACCCGCGAGCACATCCTGCTCGCCCGTCAGGTCGGCGTGCCCTACATCGTCGTCTTCATGAACAAGGTCGACATCGCCGATCCCGAGCTCACCGAGCTGGTCGAGATGGAAATCCGCGACCTTCTGTCCTCCTACCAGTACCCCGGCGACGATATCCCCATCATCAAGGGCTCCGCCCGCCTGGCCCTGGACCACGCCGAGACTCCGGATCACGCCGACTGCGCCTGCATCCACGAGCTCATGGCTGCCGTCGATTCCTACATCCCCGATCCCACCCGCGCCATCGACAAGCCCTTCATCATGCCCGTCGAGGACGTGTTCACCATCACCGGCCGCGGCACCGTGGTGACCGGCCGCATCGAGCAGGGCATCGTCCGCGTCGGTGAGGAAATCGAAATCATCGGCCTCAAGGACACCGTGAAGAAGGTCGTCACGGGCGTCGAGATGTTCCGCAAGTCCCTGGATCAGGGCCAGGCGGGCGACAACGCCGGCATCCTGCTCCGCGGCGTGGAGCGCAAGGATGTGGAGCGCGGCCAGGTGCTTGCCAAGCCCGGCAGCATCACCCCCCACACCAAGTTCAACGCCCAGGTGTACGTGCTGACCAAGGAAGAGGGCGGACGCCACACCCCCTTCTTCAACAAGTACCGTCCCCAGTTCTACTTCCGCACCACCGACGTGACCGGCTCCATCGAGCTCGAGGCTGGCCGCGAAATGGTGATGCCCGGCGACAACGTGACCCTGACGGTTGAGCTGATCCAGCCCATCGCCATGGACAAGGGCCTCAAGTTCGCCATCCGCGAGGGTGGTCGTACGGTGGGCGCCGGCAATGTGGGCGAGATCCTGGCCTAAAGCCAATCCGCCCTCCGACTTAGGAGGTCACCATGCGCGACATCGTTCATCTGCAGTGCACTGAGTGCAAGCGCAAGAACTACAGCACCACCAAGAACAAGAAGACCACCACGGGCAAGCTTGAATTCAACAAGTTCTGCCGGTTCTGTGGCGGTTACAAGATCCACCGCGAGTCGAAGTAGGGCTCCGGTTCCGAGGGTTTCCCGCCCGGCGCCACCAGTCGCCGGGCGGTCCCACAGGGGAGTAGCTCAGCTGGTAGAGCAGCGGACTCCAAATCCGCAGGTCGCGGGTTCGAACCCTGTCTCCCCTGCCACTTCCCGGCCCCGGCGCTCCCGCTCGGGGCCAGGTTTTTCTGATCGACGTCCATTTCACGGGGTCCATCGTGATCGGTGCCATCAAGCAGCAGGCCAAGGATCTCTTCGCCGAACTCGACCGGGTGGATTGGCCCACCAAAGAGAAGGTGATGACCTCCGCTTGGACGGTGGTCATCGTTTCAGTGTTCGTGGGGGCCTACCTCTGGTCCGTGGATTGGGTTCTCTCCAAGGGCTTCGCGTACTTCTTCCTGAAGACTCGCTGAAGCGGAGGCAGGCATGACCGATCTCGTGAGCATCCCCCAGGACACCCCGCAGGACGCCACGGCCCAGCCCCAGGGCCGCGAGTTGAAGTGGTTCATCATCCACACCTATTCCGGCTATGAAGCCAAGGTGATGGAGCATCTCCGCCAGCGCATCCAGATGGAAGAGCGCCAGGACAACTTCGGGGACATCCAGATCCCCGAGGAAACCTACGAGGAGATGAAGGTCGACGCCAAGTCCGGCAAGAAGGAGCGCGTCGTCAAGAAGCGCAAGTCCTTCCCCGGCTACCTGCTCGTGCAGATCCAGGTCGAGCGCAAGCCCGATGGCTCGGTTGAAATGGCCGACGCCGACTGGCACCTGGTGCGCAACACGCCGAAGGTCACCAGCTTCGTGGGGGCCAACAAGAAGCGGCCCACCCCCCTGACGGACGAGGAAGTCCGCCAGATCATGCACCACACCGAAGAAACCCAGGAGAAGCCCAAGCCCAAGTACCACTTCGAGAAGGGGGAAAAGGTCCGCATCATCGATGGTCCCTTCGCCAACTTCGAGGGCGACGTGGAGGAGATCCACGAGGAGCGCTCCACCATCAAGGTCATGGTCACGGTCTTCGGCCGTTCCACGCCGGTGGAACTCGACTTCATCCAGGTCGAGAAAAGGTAGGGATCCCTTTTCTCTGAAGACTTTTTCGAGCCCTTCAGGTAGACTTTCCAGTCCCGGTCTCTTTCGGCCGGGACCTTTTTCACCCGGTCGGTGGATCCTCAGGTTCCACCACCCTCAAGGCGGCCGTTGCCGGCATGCGCCGGAATCCACCGCGGGAGCAACCACATGGCAAAGAAGATCACCGGTTACATCAAGCTGCAGCTGCCCGCGGGCGAAGCCACCCCGGCGCCTCCCGTCGGCCCCGCGCTGGGCCAGCATGGCGTCAACATCATGGAGTTCGTGAAGCAGTTCAACGCGAAGTCCGTGGGCGCCGTGGAAAAGGGCACCACCCTCCCCGTGGTCATCACGGTCTACGCCGACCGCAGCTTCAGCTTCATCCTGAAGACTCCTCCCGCCGCCGTCCTCATCAAGAAGAAGCTCGGCCTGGACAAGGGCAGCCCCACGCCCAACAAGACCAAGGTCGGCAAGATCACCAAGGCTCAGCTCGCCGAGATCGCCAAGGTGAAGATGCCCGATCTCACGGCCGGCAGCCTTGAGGCCGCCGTCCGCTCCATCGCCGGCTCCGCCCGCTCCATGGGCGTCGACGTCATCGATTAGGTCATTCCTCCTCGCGCGGGCCTTGGCCCACGCGAACCCTGTTATTGATTCTTGTTTTTTGTTGGAGAGCCGCGTCGTGCGGCGACCCCGGCCACCGCGACCGACATCGCGGAAGATTGTTCGAATGGAGCCACAATGGCAAAACCTGGAAAGAAGTACCGGGCTGCCGCGGCCAAGGTCGAAGATCGCCCCTACGAGCTGAAGGACGCTCTCTCCGTCGTGAAGGACCTGGCTTTCGCCAAGTTCGATGAGACGGTGGAAGTCCACATGCGGCTCGGAGTGGATCCCCGCCACGCGGACCAGATGGTCCGCGGCACCATCGTCCTGCCCCACGGAACGGGCAAGACCATGCGTGTGGCGGTGATCGCTGGCGGTGAGAAGATCAAGGAAGCGGAAGCTGCGGGCGCCGAGATCGTGGGCGGGGACGAGCTGGTCGAGAAGATCGCCGGCGGATTCCTCGACTTCGATGCCCTCGTCGCAACCCCCGACATGATGAAGGGCGTCGGTCGACTGGGCAAAGTGCTCGGTCCCCGCGGCCTCATGCCCAATCCCAAGACCGGAACCGTGACCTTCGATGTGGCCAAGGCCATCAAGGAGATCAAGGCCGGCAAGGTGGAGTACCGCGTTGACAAGACCGGCATCATCCACGCGGGTGTCGGCAAGCTCTCCTTCGGCGTCGAGAAGCTGGAAGAGAATGCCAAGGCCCTCATCGATGCCGTCCACAAGGCCAAGCCCGCCACGGCAAAGGGGAAATACGTGAAGACGATCTACATCGCCTCCACCATGGGCCCCTCGGTCACCCTCAACACCAGTGTTGAGAAGTAGGAGGCTGACCATGGAAAAGAACCAGAAGATCGCTGAAGTCGCCGAACTCAAGGAAACCTTCGCGTCGGCCACCTCGGCCATCGTGATCGAATTCAAGGGCCTCGTGGTCGAGAAGGACACCGCCTTCCGCAAGAGCGTCCGCGAGAGCAAGGCCCAGTACCGTGTCAGCAAGAACACCCTGCTCCGCCTGGCCGTGAAGGACACCTCCTTCGAAGTGCTGGGTGGCTCCTTCAAGGGCGCCAGCGCCGTGGCCACCACCAGCGACGACGTCGTCGCCATGGCCAAAGCCGTCAACGGGTTCCTGAAGGACAATCCTGCCGCGACCTTCAAGGCCGGCGTCATGGATGGCAAGCTGATCGACGCCAAGCAGCTGCAGGTTCTGGCCGAGCTGCCCAGCCGCGATGTGCTGATCGCCAAGCTGCTCTACCTCATGACCTATCCCATCTCCGGTCTGGCGGTCGCCCTCGATGGCATCCGCAAGCAGAAGGCCGGCGAGTAGCACTCCAACCCCGAATCCAAAAACCCATTTCGAATTTTAGGAGGCCATCATGGCTCTCACTGCCGATCAGCTCATCGCTGAAATCGAAACCATGACCGTCCTTGACCTGGCGAACCTGGTCAAGGCCCTTGAGGACCGCTTCGGCGTGTCCGCCGCCGCCGCTGCCGCTCCTGCCGCTGGCGGGGCCGCTCCGGCCGCCGCTGCCGAAGAGCAGACCGAGTTCAACGTCATCCTGGCCGACGCCGGCGCCAACAAGCTGAACGTCATCAAGGCGGTCCGCGAGATCGTCGCCGGCCTGGGCCTCAAGGAAGCCAAGGACCTGGTCGACGGCGCCCCGAAGGCCGTCAAGGAAGGCGTGGCCAAGGACGAAGCTGCCAAGATCAAGGAAAAGCTCGAAGCCGCTGGCGCCAAGGTCGAGATCAAGTAGTTTTATCGCAGCATTAACGCAAAGCGTGGGGTGCCTTTCGCACCTTACGCTTTGCGGTTCTGTCTGGATATGGTACGATTATTCCTTCCGTCCGGATTCCCGGATGGACCGCCTTCATAAAGGCCCCTGGTTGCCAAACGCCCGCCGTCGCAGCACCATCCTCGTTCCTGGGCCGCACCTTCCACCGCTGGGTGGCAGGGTGGCCATCGGTTCGTACCGGGGTACCACGCACCACCGACTGTAATCCCGTACCGGGGCTTCCAGCCCTGGGACAAAGCCGTCTTTGCTCAAGGCCCGCAGCTGTGAAATGCCGTGCCGCGTGCCGTCCATCGAAGGTTCCGCCAACTTTACCTGGAGCGAACCATGAGTGTTCAGCAGAACATCTACCGCCAGCGCCACAACTTCTCCAAGATCCGGTCCCTGGTTCCCATCCCGAATCTGATCGACATCCAGAAGCGGAGCTACGACGAATTCCTCCAGATGAACCTGCTGCACAGCGAGCGGGAGACCCGCGGCCTCAAGGCCGTGTTCGAGTCCATGTTCCCCGTGCACAACGGCAAGAATCCTGATGGCACTGACGCCAACCTCGAAGTCGAGTTCCTCGACTACACCGTGGGCCACTGGGCCTGCAAGTGCGAGAAGTACTTGGGCCTCGAGCACCTGCGCACCCAGTGCAAGCACTGCGGGCACAGCATCGTGTCCGACCACCCTAAGGACCCCACGGTGGACTGCCCCAAGTGCGGCACCCGCAACAAGAACGCCGCGACCATCTGTGACGTGTGCCAGGAGCCCGTCGCGATGAAGCAGAAGATGGGCATGGACGAGTGCGTGGAGCGCGGCTCCACCATGGCCGCTCCGCTGAAGATCCGCGTGCGCCTCAACCAGTTCGACAAGGACGACAAGGGCAATCGCCGCTTCAAGCAGAGCCAGGATTCCGAAGTCTACTTCGGCGACCTGCCGATCATGACCGATCGCGGCACCTTCATCATCAACGGCACCGAGCGCGTGATCGTGAGCCAGTTGCACCGCAGCCCTGGCGTGTTCTTCAGCATCGCCCCGGACAAGAGCCTCTACAGCGCCCAGATCATCCCCTACCGCGGTTCCTGGATCGAGTTCGAGCTGGACGCCAAGGGTCTGCTCTACGCTCGCATCGACCGCAAGCGCAAGTTCCTGGGCGCCACCTTCATGCGCGCCCTTGGCCTCTTCAGCGAGAACCTGAACGCCAATGAACCGATGCTCCGCCACTTCTACACTCCCGCCACCTTCTTCCTCAAGAAGGGCAAGCTCACCGTCGCCGTGGGCGACCACCTCCAGGGCAAGAAGACCGAAGAGGACGTGAAGCACCCCAAGACCAAGGAAGTGGTGCTGGCCAAGGACAAGAAGATCACCCGCCGCCTCCTCGACCAGATGGAGAAGGCCGGCATCAAGGACGTGCCCGTCTCCCGCGAAATGCTGGACGGCGCCGTCCTGCTGCAGGACATCGTCAACATGAACACTGGCGAAGTGCTCATGGAGGCGAACGAGCCCTTCCTCCAGACGCACCTGGAGATGTTCCTGGCCAACGACGTGCAGTCCTTCGACGTCTGCTTCCCCGAAGCCGATGCCACCGGCAAGGTCTTCTCCGAGACCCTGGCCAAGGACCACACCGAGGACAGCGAAGAGGCTGCCAAGGAACTCTTCAAGAAGATCCGGCCTGGCGAACCCGCCACGCTGGAATCCAGCAAGAAGCTCCTGTTTGGCATGTTCTTCGACCCCCAGAAGTACGACCTCAGCAAGGTGGGCCGGCACAAGATCAACGCCAAGCTCGGCCTGAACACGGACCTGGAATACCGTACGCTGGGCACGGATGACTTCATCCAGACCATCCACTACCTGCTGCGCCTGAAGAAGTACGACACCACCCGCCAGGACATCGGCGAGATCGCCCCTGTCCGCGCCGACGACATCGACCACCTGGGCAACCGCCGCGTGCGGTCAGTGGGTGAACTGCTGGAGAACGGCTTCCGTGTGGGACTCGTCCGCGTACAGCGCGCCATCAAGGAAAAGTTCAGCATCGCGCAGGATCCCAACAATCCCGTGCAGGCCCACGACCTGATCAACAGCAAGCCGGTCATCGCGGCCATGAAGGAGTTCTTCGGCAGCAGCCAGCTCTCCCAGTTCATGGACCAGACCAACCCCTTGTCGGAGATCACCCACAAGCGCCGCCTGTCCGCCCTCGGACCTGGCGGTCTGAGCCGCGACCGTGCGGGCTTCGAGGTGCGCGACGTGCACACCTCGCACTACGGCCGCATCTGCCCCATCGAGACGCCTGAAGGTCCGAACATCGGCCTCATCAGCTCGCTCTCCTGCTACGCCCGCATCAACGAATTCGGCTTCATCGAAAGCCCCTACCTCAAGGTGGAAAACGGCAAGATCGTCCACTTCGCCAAGGTCACCAGCGTGGGCGACTCCAAACTGGGCTACATGGAAGTGGTGCGCCTCGAGGATCTGGAGGCCGAGAACAAGAAGCTGAGCAAGGCCGGCAAGCGTCCCGCCAAGTATGAAATGCACGCCTTCTACCTCTCCGCCTGGGAGGAGGACGAGCATGTCATCGCCCAGGCCAATGTCCGTGTGGACAAGGACGGCGCCATCCAGGACGAGGACGTCACCGTCCGCGTCGCCGGCGAGACCAAGATCGTCTCCCGGGACAAGGTCACGCTCATGGACGTGAGCCCGAAGCAGGTGGTCTCCGTGGCCGCCAGCCTCATCCCCTTCCTTGAGAACGATGACGCCAACCGAGCCCTCATGGGCGCCAACATGCAGCGCCAGGCTGTGCCCCTCATCCGCACCGAGGCCCCCATCGTGGGCACCGGCATGGAGTTCGTGGCCGCCAAGGATTCCGGCGCCTGCGTGGTCTGCCGCCGTTCCGGCATCGTCGAGTCCGTGGACGCCAACCGCATCGTGGTGCGCGTCGAGGATGACCCCGAAACGGAGGGCATCGAGTCCGGCGTGGACATCTACACCCTGGTCAAGTTCGCCCGCAGCAACCAGAACACCTGCCTCAACCAGACCCCGCTGGTGAAAAAGGGCGAGTACGTCACCGAGGCCCAGATCCTCGCCGACGGTCCCTGCACCGATCACGGCGAGCTGGCCCTGGGCCGCAACCTCGTCGTGGCCTACATGCCCTGGCGTGGCTACAACTTCGAGGACGCGATCCTGATCTCCGAGCGCGTGGTGAAGGAAGACCTCTACACCACCATCCACATCGAGGAATTTGAGGTCCACGCCCGCGACACCAAGCTCGGCCCTGAAGAGATCACCCGCGACATCCCCCAGGTCCGTGAGGAGGCCCTCAAGAACCTGGACGACAGCGGCATCATCCGCACCGGCGCCACCGTCAAGCACGGCGACATCCTGGTGGGCAAGGTCACGCCCAAGGGCGAGACCATTCTCAGCCCCGAAGAGAAGCTGCTCCGCGCCATCTTCGGCGAGAAGGCCAGCGATGTGAAGGATGCCAGCCTCACCGTGCCTCCCGGCATCGAGGGCACCGTGGTGGACATCAAGGTCTTCACCCGCAAGGGCCAGGAGAAGGACCTGCGCACCCAGCAGATCGAGCGCGACCAGATGGCCAAGTGGGAGAAGGATCTCTCCGACGAGGAGCGCATCATCCGCGCCGAGGCCAAGAAGAAGGTCGTGACCCTGCTCAAGGGCAAGGAGCTCGACGAGGTCCTGAGCGACGACAAGGGCAAGGAACTGCTGCCCAAGGGCAAGAAGCTCACCCAGAATATGCTGGAGGCCGTGCCCTACCATCGTTTCCGGCAGATCTCGGTGGCCGCCGGCAAGACCCGCATCAACGCCGAAGTGCTGGACATCCTCGACAAGACCGAGAGCCAGCTCAAGGTGCTCCGCGACATCCTGAACGAGCGCATGGAGCGCCTCCTCAAGGGCGACGAGCTCATGCCCGGCGTCCTCAAGACCGTGAAGTGCTATGTGGCCGTGAAGCGCAAGCTGCAGGTCGGTGACAAGATGGCCGGCCGCCACGGCAACAAGGGTGTGGTGAGCCGCATCCTCCCCGTGGAGGACATGCCCTACCTGCCCGACGGCCGACCCGTGGACATCGTGCTGAACCCCCTCGGCGTGCCTTCCCGTATGAACATCGGCCAGGTGCTCGAGTGCCACCTGGGATGGGCTGGCAAGACCCTCGGCGTCCACTTCTCCACGCCCGTCTTCGACGGTGCCCGCGAGACGGACATCAAGGGCTTCCTCACCCAGGCCTGGGAGAAGAACAACAAGCTCGGCCCCGACGTCACCGGCAAGACCCGCCTCTTTGACGGCATGACCGGCGAGGCCTTCGAGCAGCCCGTGAACGTGGGCTGTGTGTACATGCTCAAGCTGCACCACCTCGTGGACAACAAAATCCACGCCCGGAGCATTGGGCCCTACAGCCTCATCACCCAGCAGCCCCTCGGCGGCAAGGCCCAGTTCGGCGGCCAGCGCTTCGGCGAGATGGAAGTCTGGGCGCTGGAAGCCTACGGCGCGGCCCACGTGCTGCAGGAGCTCCTCACCTACAAGTCCGACGACATGCACGGCCGCACCCAGATCTACCAGGCCATCATCAAGGGCGAGACCATCAAGGATCCCGGCCTCCCCGAGAGCTTCAACGTCGTCAAGAAGGAACTCAACGCGCTGTGCATCGATGTCGAGATGCTCACCCGCGAAGAGCTGGACCCGGCCCTGGCGGAAGAAGAACCCGCGGCCTTCTCCATCGAAGGCTGATCCCGTTTCCGCTTCCGTTTCCGACGAACACCTGAGAGGTCCACATGTATCCAGAGCAGCAGAACATCAACGCCTACGAGTGCATCCGGGTGTCCCTGGCCAGCCCGGACAAGATGCGCTCCTGGTCCAAGGGCGAAGTCACCAAGCCTGAGACCATCAACTACCGCAGCCTGAAACCCGAGCGCGACGGCCTCTTCTGCGCCCGCATCTTCGGGCCCGTGAACGACTGGGAATGCCTCTGCGGCAAGTACAAGCGGCAGAAGTTCAAAGGCGTCACCTGCGACAAGTGCGGCGTCGAGGTCACCAAGAAGTCCGTGCGCCGCGAGCGCATGGGCCATATCCAGCTGGCCTCGCCCGTCAGCCATGTGTGGTTCTTCAAGGGCGTGCCCAGCCGCATCGGCTACCTGCTGGACATTCCCCTCAAGGACCTGGAGCGCGTGCTGTACTTCGAGGCCTACACGGTCACCGAAAGCGGCGGCACCACTCTGAAGGAAGGCGAGATCCTCAACGAGGACAAGTACCGGGAGTACCGCAGCCAGTTCGGCGAAGGCTTCAAGGCCCAGATGGGCGCCGAGGCCATCAAGGAACTGCTCAAGCAGGTCGACATCGAAGCCCTGACCATCGAGCTCCGCGACCTGATGAAGAAGGAGACCTCCACCCAGAAGCGCAGCAAGGTCGCCAAGCGCCTCAAGGTGGCCGAGTCCTTCCACCGCTCCGGCAACAAGCCCGAGTGGATGATTCTGGACGTGGTGCCCGTGCTGCCTCCCGAGCTGCGCCCCCTGGTGCCCCTCGATGGCGGCCGCTTCGCCACCTCTGATCTGAACGACCTGTATCGCCGTGTCATCAACCGGAACAACCGCCTCAAGAAGCTCCTGGAGCTTAAGGCCCCCGACGTCATCGTGCGCAATGAAAAGCGCATGCTGCAGGAGGCCGTGGATGCGCTCTTCGAGAATGGCAAGCGCGGCCGCCTCCTCCGTGGGGTCAGCAACCGCCCCCTCAAGTCCCTCAGCGACGCCCTCAAGGGCAAGCAGGGCCGGTTCCGCCAGAACCTGCTCGGCAAGCGCGTGGACTACTCGGGCCGGTCCGTCATCGTGGTGGGTCCCGACCTCAAGCTGCACCAGTGCGGCCTGCCCAAGAAGATGGCGCTTGAGCTCTTCAAGCCCTTCATCTTCAACCGGCTTGAGCACAAGGGCTACGCGGCCACCATCCGCCAGGCCAAGGAAATGGTCGAAGAGGGGCGCCCCGAAGTCTGGGATGTCCTCGAAGAGGTCATCAAGGACCACCCGGTCCTGCTGAACCGCGCCCCGACCCTCCACCGACTGGGCATCCAGGCCTTCCAGCCTGTGCTCGTCGAAGGCAAGGCCATCCGCCTGCATCCCCTCGTCTGCACCGCCTTCAACGCGGACTTCGACGGCGACCAGATGGCCGTGCACGTGCCCCTCAGCCCCATGGCCCAGATCGAGGCCAAGGTGCTGATGATGTCCACCCAGAACATCCTCAACCCGGCCAATGGACGCCCGAACGTGGTTCCCTCCCAGGACATTGTGCTGGGTGGCTACTACCTGACCAAGAAGCGCGTCGGTCGCCGGGGCGAGGGCATGGTCTTCGCCAACGTCAATGACGTGGTGTCGGCCCATGAGGCCGGCGTGGTGGATACCCACGCCATCATCCAGATCCGTCACACCGGCGAGTGGGTGGACACCGAGGCCTGGCACGCGAAGGACCCCAAGAAGAACTCCGAGCAGGAGGTCTTCGAGGCGCCCGCCGAAACCGTGAACAACCAGCTCAAGACCACCACCGTGGGCCGCGTGCTCTTCAACCGTGCCCTGCCTGAGGAAGTTCCCTTCATCAACGGCCTGCTCAAGAAGGAGGGCCTGCTCTCCCTCGTGAACCGCGCCTACAAGCTGAACGGCCCGGAAGTTACCATTCGCATGCTGGATGCCATGAAGGACACAGGCTTCCAGTGGGCCATGAAGGCTGGCGTGTCGGTGGGCATCGACGACCTCGTCGTGCCCGACTCCAAGACCAAGCTCCTCAAGGGGGCCTCGGACGAGGTGCGCGCCATCGAGAAGGAATCCTACGAGGGCCGCCTCGACGCCTCCACGCGCTACAACCGCATCCTGGAGGTCTGGGGCAAGACCAGCGACCAGGTGGCTGGCGACATGATGAAGGAACTGGAAAAGCGCAACGAGACCGGCGAGTTCCTGAACTCGATCTACATCCTGGCCGACTCCGGCGCCCGTGGTTCCAAGACCCAGATTCGCCAGGTCGCCGGCATGCGCGGTCTCATGGCCCGCCCCAGCGGCGACATCATCGAGACCCCGATCACGGCCAACTTCAAGGAAGGCCTCTCGGTTCTCGACTACTTCATCTCGACCCACGGCGCCCGTAAGGGCCTCGCGGATACCGCGCTGAAGACGGCGGACTCTGGCTACCTAACCCGCAAGCTGGTGGACGTGGCCCAGGACGTCATCGTCAACGAGGACGACTGCGAGACCATCAACGGCATCGAGGTCGAGGCCATCGTCAACAGCGACGGCACCATCCGGTCCCGCCTGCGCGACCGCATCATGGGCCGCGTCTGCCTTGACGACATCGTCGATCCCTACGATTCGACCAAGACGATCGCCCCCGCCGGGACCCTCCTCTCCGAGGAGCTGGCATTCACGATCGAGACCAGCGGCATCACCAAGGTCAAGATTCGCTCCACTCTCACCTGTGAAGCCCGCCGCGGGATCTGCGCCAAGTGCTATGGCCTGAACCTCAGCACCGGCCGCTTGGTGGACCTCGGCGAGGCGGTCGGCGTCATCGCCGCCCAGTCCATCGGCGAGCCCGGCACCCAGCTCACCATGCGAACCTTCCACGTCGGTGGCGCGGCCAGCCGCACCTCCGAGAAGAGCACCCACGAGGCCCAGATCGCGGGCATCGTCCGGTATGAGGGTCTGGACAACACCAAGGACCAGAAGAAGACCGTCGTCAACCGCAAGGGCGAGACCGTGGCCCTCACGCGGAACGGCTACATCCTCGTCACCGACGAGGACGGCAATGAGCGTGAGCGTTACAAGATCACCTCCGGCGCCATCCTCAGGGTCAAGGACAAGGAAGCGGTCGAGCCCCGCACGGTGATGGCCGAGTGGGATCCGTACAACGACGTGCTCCTCACCGAAGTGGGCGGCGTTGCCGACTTCAAGGAGTTCGAAGTCAACGTTTCCTACCAGGAAGAGAAGGATCCGATCTCCGGCAACTTCCGCAAGAAGGTCATCGATCCCACCGACGACAAGATCCACCCCCACATCAACATCAAGGGGGACAACCACAAGGTGCTCAAGCGCTACAACATCCCCACCGGCGCCTACATCGAAGTGGAAGAGGGCCAGGAACTGCTGCCCGGCGACGTCATCGCCAAGACCAGCCGCCAGCAGGCCAAGACCAGCGACATCACGGGCGGTCTGCCGCGCGTGACCGAGCTCTTCGAAGGCCGTAAGCCCAAGGAACCCGCCATCATCAGCGAGGTCACCGGCATCGCGAAGTACGGCAACCGGGTCCGCGGCAACCAGAAGGTGGTCGTGGAATCGGAGACGGGCGAGAAGGGCGAGTACCTCATTCCCCGCGGCAAGCACATTCAGGTCCAGGACGGTGACGAGATCCGCGCCGGCGAGAAGCTCACCGAAGGCGCCGTCAGCCCCCACGATCTCCTCAAGGTCCAGGGCGATCGCGCCCTCCAGGCCTTCCTCGTCAATGAGGTCCAGGAGGTCTACCGGGCCCAGGGCGTGGTCATCAATGACAAGCACATCGAGGTCATCATCCGCCAGATGCTGCGCTGGGTCCTCATCACCGACGTGGGCGACACCCCGCTCATCGTCGAGGAGAAGGTCGACAAGCACCGCTTCAAGGAGATCAATGAGCAGGCCCTCAAGGATGGCGGCCAGCCCGCCACCTGCGAGCCCCTGCTGCTCGGCATCACCAAGGCCGCGTTGACCTCCGAGAGCTTCATCTCGGCCGCCAGCTTCCAGGAGACCACCCGCGTCCTCACCGAGGCCGCCCTTGAAGGTCGCGTGGACTACCTGCGCGGACTCAAGGAGAACGTCATCCTGGGCCGCCTGATCCCTGCCGGCACTGGCATGGCCCACTACCGGAACCTCGACATCGAGGAGGGCGAGTACCCCGAGCCCAGCCTCAACGAGTTCCAGGGTGGCGAGGACTTCGACGACGAGTACGCCCGCATGGCGCAGCACGTCGAAGAGCTGCAGGGGATGACCGAGATCGACGGCGAAGACCTGTAGGTAGTAGAACCATGTAGTCACAAACGGCCCGCTTCGGCGGGCCGTTTGTGCATTCGGGGCGACCCCGGGGTTGGAGGATTTGAGCGGAACCCACGCCACGTGCGTACAATCAGTCCACGGTTCTCGACCGCCGATTTAGAACGTTCATTCAGAGAGCTTCAGGAGGACTCGGACATGGCTCGACCCAGGTGGCTCATGACTGAACGCCCGCCCGAGGCTGCCCAGATTCCCCAGCCGCCTCGGTGCCCTGACGTCCTGCAGGTCCGGTGGACCATCGGGGCTGGACCGGATCCAATCTCAACTTTCTCCTGAACCTGATCCACGCCCATCCCTTCGTCAATGCATACAATGCCTCGACCCCGACCACGATGCTGCCTCACCGCAGGACTTTCGTCAGTGATTCCCAGGTTGGGTGGGGCAGGTGCCACATTGGCCGGTACACTTCTAACGAAATCCTGGTTGAGTGCATGAGAGTGAGGACGCTGTGATCCCGATGAAACAAGCTTTGCCCTGGTTTCGACTTGTGCTGCTTTTGGGGGTGCTCTCCGGCGGCGCGCCGGCCTCAGGACAGCATCTTGCCGGGCGGGGAGCCAAGCCAACCACAGTGGCGGGGTACCCAGCCGAGAAGGCACTGGCGCTGGGGGAGCGCATGTACCGGGAGGGGGTGCTCCCAGATGGCACGGCCATGCGCACGGGGAGTGGCGGTGAGGCCTCGGTTGCCGGAACCACCTACACCTGCGCCAGCTGTCACCTGCGGAGTGGGCTGGGGTCAAACGAGGGCGGCGTGGTGACGCTGCCAATCAATGGCAATAAATTGGGCCAGACCCGCTACTGGAAGTACCCGAACCTCCTGCCTGAGGAGCGGAAGAACCTGCGCGTTCAGACCCCGATCGCACGACCTCCCTATGACGATGGGACGCTCGCAAAGGCCATTCGCACAGGGATTGACCCCAGTGGCCGGGTGTTGAACCAGGCCATGCCCAGGTATGACCTGAGCGATGAGAACATGGCGATCCTGATTCACTACCTCTGGTCCCTATCGGCGGACTACTCCCCAGGTGCCGACAAAAACAGCATCCGGTTTGCCACGGTCATCACGGACGAGGTGAGTCCTCAAGACCAGGATGCCATGCTGATACCCATCAACAATTACATCGCAAGGCATAATGCCCACGCCCATGGCATGGACACCAGGATGTATGGAAGCATCGGCGGGGAGGAAATGATCGGTTCCTTCCGCACCCTCTCCGTGGATGTGTGGCGATTGAAGGGGGCCCCCGAAACCTGGAACGCTCAACTAGAAGCCTACCTCGCCAAGAGTCCGGTCTTTGCTCTGCTGGGGGGCATCTCGTACCGAGAGTGGGAACCCATCCATCTTTTTTGCGAAAAGCATCGACTTCCCTGCCTCTTCCCGATCACGGATCTGCCGGTCATTTCGGATTCGGCCTGGTACACACAATATTTTTCTAAAGGGTATTTCCAGGAAGGGGAGGCGGCCGCCCGATTTCTGGGAGACCAGGATTATCAGACGGCAGGCGACCGGGTCTTCCAGATCATCCAGGCTGGGCCTGAAGCACGGGAACTCGCGGCAGGGTTCCGGGAGGCTTGGAAGGACCTCGGAAAGGAAGCTCCGAAGGAAATGCAGCTCAAGCCTGGGGAGCTACTCACCAGCGACTCGGTGCGCAAACTGCTTGAACACGAGAGGCCCACTGCGCTGATTCTTTGGCAGGGCAGCGGTGCTTCGGAAGTCATCAGGAGCCTTGAACAGCTGGAAGAGCGCCCCGGAGGGGTCATCGTCTCCTCAAGGCTTCTTGGTTCGAAGATGATGGATTTTCCGGAAAAGGCATGGCCCTTCATCTGGATCACCTACCCCTACCGGGAGCCACTTGAGGAGCCAAAAATCTCTCGCCAGGCAGTGCCGCTCATGAAGGGAATCACCTCTCCGAAGCCTGAATCACGGATCTCCACCCGGACCTATTCCATGCTGATGATTCTTCAGGCAGCCATGGTTGAAATGGATAGGAACATTTACCGCGACAACTTGATGGACCGCATTGGACTGCTCCGGGATTATGTGCTCCCGGACTACCTGCGCCTCAGCTTCGGTCCAGGCCAACGTTATGCTTCCAAGGGCTGCTACATCATGCAGATCCTACCCGGGAAGGAACCACGACTCTGGCGCAGCAGCGAGTGGGTGATTCAATGAACCGGTTTAGGGGTCAAAGGCTCTAGATGTCCCCCAGGGATGCACGGATCAGGCTGAGGTACACATGCGAGCGTTCAGATCGGTAGGTTGGGTGGTGCTATTCGGCTTGGCGCTGCTCTCGTTGGCTTGCAAAGAGGTCGCGGTGGCCCCCGCGGCCCTCAGCTACAGCAACAATCCAGCGGTCTACACCGTTGGAACAGCCATCCCGACGAACACTCCCACCCATGGTGGTGGGAATCCCGATTCCTACACGGTCAGTCCGGCTTTGCCAGATGGGCTCGTCCTCGATTCCAAGTCAGGATCCATCACTGGTACCCCCACGACGGCCTCTGCGGCGGCAAGTCATACGGTGACTGCCACCAACAGTGCGGGCAGCACGACAGCCACGCTCACCATTACGGTCAATGCAAAGCCAGCGCCCATCTCCATCACGACGCAACCTGCCAGCCAGACGGTCTTGGTTGGCCAGGCGGCCACCTTCACTGTGGTCGCGACTGGGACCGGAACCCTCTCCTATCAGTGGGCCAAAGGGGGAGTGGCCATCCCTGGTGCCACCTCCGCCTCCTACACGACACCTGCGACCGTACTGGCCGATGACGGCAGCTCCTTCACTGTGGACATCTCCGATACCAACGGGAACATCTTGAGCAGCAACCCGGCAATCCTCACGGTGACCGCGGTCGTTCCCGTGACCATCACGACTCAGCCGGTGGACCAGTCCGTCATGGTGGGGCAGACCGCCACGTTCAGTGTGGTCGCCAGCGGAAGCGGAACCCTGACTTATCAGTGGTCGAAGGATGGCGTGACGATTCCGAGCGCCACCGCCGCATCCTATACAACCCCTGCCACCGTGATCGCCGACAACGGCAGCACCTTCAGTGTGCATATCACGGCAGGGAATGGGCAGAGCGCCACCAGCAACAGTGCGACCTTGACGGTGCTCTCCTCCTCGGGTGGACCGGGAACTTGCATCGCGACGGGCAGCCTGGCCGGCATGCGCCACTCCCATACGGCCACTCTGCTTTCCAGCGGGAAGGTCCTTATCGTGGGCGGATACAGCGGTACTGCCCTTGATTCTGCCGAGCTCTATGATCCCGCAACGGGCACCTTCTCTTCCGCTGGCAGCTTGGCCACCGCGAGGTACTCCCACACGGCCACCTTACTGCCCAACGGCAAGGTACTCGTTGCAGGGGGCTACGGGTTTGCGGGCGTGAGCAAATCCGCTGAACTTTATGACCCAGCGACCAACAGCTTCTCTGCAGCTGGTTCCATGGTTTCAGAACGCGCTGAACACACCGCGACTTCGCTTCCGAGCGGAAAGGTGCTGATCGTCTCAGGACGTGGCCTCATCACCTACTTGAAGACTGCCGAGCTCTACGATCCCGGCACCAATGCCTTCACCGCTACCGCTGGGGTTCCGATCGTGGCCAGAATCGACCACACCGCCAGTCTCCTGGGAAGCGGCAAGGTCCTCATCACTGGTGGTCAGACCACCGGTGCCCTGTCAGCTTCCGAGCTCTACGACCCTGCGACGGATGCCTTCACCTCGACAGGCGGCCTTTCCATGCCGAGGGTCTATCACACGGCCACCGTGCTCGCGAACGGCAAGGTGCTGGTGGTGGGGGGCGCCTTGACGGATGTGGCCGAGCTCTACGACCCAGCCGCCGGCACCTTCACCGCCACGGCAGGGAACCTGGTCCTGCAGCGGGCCAAGTTGCATGCCGCGGTGCTCCTGCCGACCGGGCAAGTGCTCATCAGCGGTGGCCTTGGCTCAGGGGGGGTGGTGCTCTCTGCCAATGAGCTCTTTGATCCCGCTACTGGCAGCTTTACCGCCACGGGCTCGATGACGACCGGCAGGCGGATCCACACCGCCACCCTGCTCGGGACCGGGAAGGTCCTGCTGGCAGCAGGGTTGGGAGGAACCTACCTCTTGAGCGCAGAGCTCTACTATTGATGTGTAAGCGGCTTGGTTCGCACTGGACAATCGATATTTTCCGAGATTTTCATCACAAGGCAGGCCTGATTACTCCACCACACTAAATGAGACGTGTGTGGGTGACGAATAAGCCATGTCTGATCAAATCAAGACGGTGGTGTCTTTTTAACAAGCCACCACCTCCCATGCCCAATTGGGCAGGGCTCAACTTACATGGTTCATGAGTAGGCCAATAGGGGTAATTACCTATAGTCCCAAGCCCCCAGCCATCCGATGCTTACCTTTCATTGAAACCCCAACAGCACCCGGCCCGCAGTCCTGAGGACATGTCGGGCCTCTTTCCATCGCCTTTCCACCTGCTCTTTCCTTCCCCCACCAGCTCTTCTCACAAAGCGAGGTGCTTCATGCTCCAAAAGTTCAACCGTCTGCTGGCGCTCGCCGCAGCCCTGTTTGCGGGAGTCGGTCTTTACGCCGAAAAACCCGCAGGCCAGGAGCCGCAGCGTCGCACAGCCGCACCCACGGTAGGTGGCGATCAGAACGCCATCATCGAGCGTGCCGTCCGTCGTCGCACGATGATGGAGGCCCGCAAGGCCGCCGCTGAGCGCACCCGTCCGGCGCGTGAAGCCGCCATGGCCGCCGCCAAGGCCGCCGCGAAGACCAAGGGCTCGGTCCAGTTCTACAAGGCCGCCCCGGTCGCCGCAGGCGCCGTGGTCGCCCCGGCTCCGTACGGGCAGATGGATCCCCTGGGCACTCCTCACTACATGGATGGCCTGATTCCCAACTACGCCAACACCGATCCCCTCCAGAAGTTCATCCACACGCTGCCTGGCCTTGGGGCTGCCCAGGCCAACGACCTCGGGAACTACATTCCCGTCGGCGTGCCTGATCGGGCCACGTACCCTGGCTCTGATTACTACAACATTGACTTGGTCGACTACACGCAGAAGCTGCACTCTGATCTGCCGAAGGCGACCCGGCTGCGCGGTTACAAACAGCACGGCACAGATACGGCTAATGCTGTCAGCGGTGGCTCTTCCAATTACCTTGGGCCTGTCATCGTCGCCAAGCGCGATCGCCCGGTGCGGGTGAAGTTCAACAACCTGCTCGGCATCGGCGCTGCCGGCAACCTGCCCATCCCGTCGGATGCCACCCTCATGGGCGCTGGCGCGGGCCCCGGTGGGACCACCTTCACCCAGAACCGCGCCGAGCTTCACCTTCACGGTGGCCTCAACCCATGGATCAGTGACGGCACCCCCCACCAGTGGTTCACCCCCGCTGGCGATCCCACCGCCAACAAGAAGGGCGTCTCCTTCCGGAACGTGCCCGACATGATCGGCGTGGATGGCGTCACCAACCAGCCTGGTGACGGCATCGGCACCTACTTCTACACCAACCAGCAGAGCGGTCGTTTCCTCTTCTACCATGACCACTCCTTCGGCCTCACCCGCCTGAACGTCTACATGGGTGAAGCGGCTGGCTACCTGATCGTGGACCCCGTTGAGACCAAGCTGATCAACGCGGGCATCCTGCCGAGCCAGGGCGCCACCCTGCCGATCTCCGAGGACCCCTGGTCGGGCGCCAACTCCCTCGCGACCGGCAATTCCGTCTACACCTACGGCATCCCCCTCGTTTTCCAGGACAAGACCTTCGTGCCGAACGTGGCTACGAGCCTCGTCTTCCAGGATCCCACCTGGGACATCAACAACTGGGGCCAGGAAGGCGACCTCTGGTATCCGCATGTATACATGCCCAACCAGAATCCCGACGATCCCTCCGGCGCGAATGCCATGGGCCGCTGGGACTACGGTCCGTGGTTCTGGCCTCCGGTGCCGGTTGCCGATGCCCCCAACAGCATCCCCACGGCCCACGCCCCTATCCCTGGCTCCGGCGATCCTCTTGATGGCAATGGTGGTTTCGGCTACCCCGGCACGCCCAACCCCTCCCTGACGCCTGAGGCGTTCATGGATACCCCGGTGGTCAACGGCACGCCGTACCCCACCATCACCGTCAAGCCCCAGGCCTACCGCTTCCGCATGCTGAACGCGGCCAATGACCGCCCCTTCAGCTTCGCCTTCTATACCGCGGATCCTGCCGCCCTGACCGAAGTGAAGATGGTTGAGGCCTCTCCCTCCGTCGCGACCGCGGCTGCCGCTTACCTCGCGAACAAGTACGGCACCGTCCCGACGGACCCCACCCTTCCTGTGTGGCCGAAGGATGGCCGCGCCGGCGGCGTGGTGGATTACACCACCATCGGCCCCGACATCATCCAGATCGGCAACGAGAGCGGCTTTCTGCCCGCACCCGTGGTCTTCCGGTCGCAGCCGACCACCTACAACTACAACCGGCGCGACATCGTCGTGCTGGACGTGGACAAGCACGCCCTCTGGCTGGCTCCTGCCGAGCGCGCGGATGTCATCGTCGACTTCTCCGCCTTCCAGGGCCAGACCCTGATCCTCTACAACGACATGCTGGCCCCCGTGCCTGCATTCGACGTCCGGTACGACTACTTCACCGGCCCCGACGCGGATCAGTCGGCCACCGGTGGCGCCCTCGGTGCCACCCCTGGGTTCGGCCCCAATACCCGCACCCTCATGCAGTTCGTGGTAACCAATGACCAGCCTGCTGCGGCGTTTGACATTGCCGGCCTGCAGAACGCCTTCGTGTCTACCGGGACCTCTGATGGCGCCTTCAAGGCCAGCCAGCACCCCCCGATCGTCCCCCAGACGTTCTACAACGACGCCATGAACACAGCTTATCCGGCTGATACCTATGCCCGGATCCAGGACTACCAGAAGACCTACACCCGGACGGAGAATGGCGACGTTGTCACCATGCCCTTCCAGCCCAAGGCCATCCAGGAACTCTTCGAACTGGACTACGGCCGCATGAACGCCACCCTCGGCGTCGAACTGCCCTTCACCAACTTCAACAACCAGACGACCATTCCTCTTGGTTACTCGGAGCTGCCGACTGAGTTCGTCACCGACGGCAGCACCCAACTCTGGAAGATCACCCACAACGGCGTGGACACCCACCCCGTGCACTTCCACCTGTTCGACGTTCAGATCATGAACCGTGTGGGTTGGGACGGCGCCGTGCGCTTCCCCGAGGACAATGAACTTGGTTGGAAGGAAACGGTCCGGATGAAGCCGCTGGAAGACATCGTTGTCGCCTTCCGGCCCCGCTCTCCGCACCTGCCTTTCTCGCTTTCCAACAACCTGCGATTGCTTGATCCCACCAAGGATGCCACTGCATTGGTTCCGACCACGGACCTTGCAGCCGGCCAGCCCAACCAGGGCAACCTCGGCAACATCATCCAGGTTTCCAACAACAATGGCGGCGCTTTCTACGACTACGGCTGGGAATACGTGTGGCACTGCCACATTCTCGGTCATGAAGAGAACGACTTCATGCGTCCCATGGTGCTGAGTGTCGCCAGCACCGTTCCGGCAGCTCCCACTGGTTTGACGGCAAACTTTGCTGGCGTAACCTCGGTTGCTCTCAATTGGACCGACAACGCCACCAACGAAGTTAGCTACATCATTCAGCGCAAGGACGGTGTCAACGGCACCTTCACTACGATTGCCGAGCTTGTCCCTGATGTAAGGAACTATACCGATCTCACGACGGTGGCTGGGGTCGTTTATTACTATCAGGTGCTTGCCTGGAATCAGGCGGGTTACTCTGCAGCGTCTAACGCTGTAAACAATGGCGTGACCATTGCCGGTACTGTGTTCATCCCCGGCACTCCCATTACGCCCGTTGCTGGCGTCACAGTTTCTGCCAGTAACGGAGGGAATAGCGTTGTCACAGGGGCGAACGGCCTCTACACCGTGGTTGTTCCCTCCGGTTGGAGCGGCACCGTTACGCCTTCCTTCGGTAACGTGGTCCTGCAGCCTACCAGCCGCACCTACACGAACCTTACGATTAACCAGGTTGGCCAGAATTTTACTTACAGCAATGGCGTGACCATTTCTGGACAAGTAACACGAAATGGCGCGGCCCTATCGGGAGTCACGATCACCTTCAGCAATGGTGGTGGCACGGCGACAACGGATGCTTCGGGTAACTACTCCAAGCTCCAAGTTTCTGGCTGGAGTGGTACGTCCACAGCCTCCTTGGCTGGCGGTTATACGTTCTCTGCTCCCTATACTTACACCAATCTTGTTGCAGATATCGGCGCGCAGAATTTCACCGTGACCGGCATTAACATCACCGGTCAGACCTACTCAGTGTTCAATCCCTACACTCCGATCTCTGGTGTGGTCCTCACGGTTTCAACCGTAGGAACAGTTACTTCCGACGTGAACGGGTTCTACACTGCCGTTGTCCCTGCCAATTGGTCCGGGACCATCACTCCTGCCAAGTCCGGCTGGACCTTCAGTCCCACCAACCGCACGTTCACTAACGTGCTCACGCCGCAGACCTCTCGCAGCTTTGTTGGCACCCTTGCTCCGGTTAATGTCACTGGCACGGTCACACGCAATGGGGTTGGCCTCTCTGGCGTTACCATTACCTTTAGCAATGGCGGCGGCACCGCTACCACCAACGGCTCTGGCGCCTACACGCGGTCTGTGCCCAATGGTTGGTCTGGCACGGCGACCGCGAGCTTGACCGGGTATAACTTCAGCGCCCCGATCACCCTTACCAACGTCACTGCTGCCTCTGCCAACAACAACTTCACCGTTGCCAGTGTCAACATCTCGGGTGCGGTCTACGTGCTGAATTCGAATCCCTTGGTCCCGGTTCCCGGAGTCACGATTACCCTAACGGGCTCGTTCACGGGAACTACGACCACCGCTGCGAATGGCACCTACAGCATTGCAGTTCCTCTTGGCTTCACTGGCACCCTGACCTTCTCACTCCCTGGGTTCACCATTTCGCCGACGTCCAGGAACTACACCAACGTCCTTACCCCGCAGACAGGCCAGAATGCTCGGAGGAATTAATCCGTAGCCTGAAGTAAGGGTAACGCTAGAGCAACCGGGGAGGGATAACCTCCCCGGTTTTGCATTGGTGGCCGACCGTTTCAGTAGCAATCAACTTCTGAGCAAACAATTTTCATCCGATAGAGTGGATGAGCGATCTGGTGCATGGGGAAGTTGAGGCCCGGGTAATTTGCGTTCAAGTTCAAACCACAAGGTCTTAGTACCCGTGATCGGGCTATCCTAGGGGATAGTTGGTGAATTTAGAACGCCGTCCGTGAAAGCAATGCTATTGATCTCAGGCGAGCCTACTCGCCCAAAACCAACATGCGAAATGGATTTATTTTCGAGGAAATCGATGCGAAACAAGTCCTTACCGCGATCCTTTTACCTTCTAGGAATGATCGGATCTTTCCTTCTCATTGCCTGCCGTGCCCCCGGAATGAAGATGAGCCCAGTTGGGAGCGAGAAAGTCGTAACCGTTCAGGTCAACGGTCAGCAGGTGACCCTTCGCCCGTTGAATGCGCAGGCCGTTGCTGCTTTTCGTTCCCAAGCTCCTCCGATTGAGTCCATGGAGGAACTACTTTCCACCAAGCCGGAGGCCTACAAGATTGGCCCTCAAGACACTCTCGTGGTGACCGTTTGGGACCACCCTGAACTGACCCTCCCATTGGGCCAGTTCAGGTCGGACGCAGCTACTGGGATGGTGGTGGACGAATCTGGGAACCTCTACTTCCCATACGTCGGGAAGTTTAAAGTCGCTGGGCTGAGTGTGACCCAAGTTCGTGAAATGCTCACCGCCAAACTCGATCGTGTCCTGCAAAAGCCCCAGGTGGATGTCAAAGTCCTTTTCTTCCGGTCCCAGAAGGCGTTCGTCGGTGGAGAAGTTCGGACACCCGGCACATACACCATCACCGATGTGCCGTTCACGCTTGCGGAAGCGCTGAATAGGGCCGGGGGATTCCTGCCCACGGCCGATTTGAGCCGGTTCGACCTGATCCGCGGCAATCGGAAATGGACCTTGGACTTCCTTGATCTCATGACCCAGGGGAACAGGATCGGCCAAATCCTCGTGAAAGACGGGGATACCATCCACGTCCACCACCGTGAAGAGTCGCCAGTCTACTTGCTGGGGGAAGTCCGTAACCCCGGTTCGGTTTCGCCCATCAACGGTCGGCTCAGCCTGGCACAGGCTCTGGCTCAGGCCGGTGGGATCAACAACCTGAGCGCAGACCCGCGTTCCATCTATGTGTTCCGCCGAGGCTCGAGCGAGAATGCCGTGGATGTCTTTCACCTGGATGCCTACAACCCGGTCGGCCTCGTGTTGGCGGACCGCTTTGCCCTTCAGCCAAGGGATGTGGTCTATGTGGATGCCGGCAGCCTCGTTCGGTGGAACCGCGTGGTCAGTCTGATCGTTCCCACCACCACCCTCGTGACAAGCCTTCCCGGCGCGGTCAATGACGGCAAGACGGCCTTTAAGTAGGACAGGTCTCAGCTTCCATGGCCCCCACAATTCAGTCCATCCTCCTGCTCTGCGAAGGGAACCACTGTCGAAGTCCATTAGCCGAGGTCCTGTTGACCAGGGCCCTTGGAGCAGGCTTCAGGGTAAGTTCTGCTGGCCTGAGGGCCATGGTGGGCCACCCGGCCCATGAAGAAGTGCGCAGGATCGCTGAACGACATGGCTTGCAACTGGACTCCCATCGGGGGCGTCAGGTCGAGCGTGGCATGTTCCTGGACGCAGATCTGGTCCTGGTGATGGAAAAGGAGCAGAAAGCTGCCTGCGAGGACATGCTGCCCACCCTGCGCGGCCGCGTCTTTCTGCTCGGGCATTGGTCTCCGGGTGGCCCCCGGGAAATCCCTGACCCGATGGGAAGATCACCCGAAGTCCACCAGGCGGTCTTCGAGCAGATCCGAGACGCTACACTGGCCTGGGTGCAACGCCTGTCCCCTGGAATGCCATGATCATCAGCAGAGAGCACCTATGAATAACCTGGATCAATCCCGAACGGAACGGCCGGAATCAACTGGCGAGATCTCCATTGGGGAGCTCATCGACATCCTCTGGAACGGTCGGTTTCTGGTCTTGGGTACCTTGGTTGGGGTTCTCCTCCTGGGCGTCTACTATGTCTGGCGCAAGACCCCGATCTACCAAGTGAACGCCATGATTCAGGTAGAAGATAAGAAGGGGGGCAAGGGCGGACCGGGGATGGAGGCACTCTCCTCCCTGCTTGACCAGCCCACCCTGGCGCAAGCTGAAATCGAAATTCTCAAGAGCAACATGGTCATGGGTCGGACCGTTGAGTCCCTGTCCCTTGACGTGATTGCCGTACCTGACTTCAACCTGTTCATCGGGGATGCCCTGGTCCGCCAGCGTTCCGATGCGCCAGGGCTCAGGATCGAGCGTTTTGAAATCCCAGCCCACCTGAAGGGGGCACGCTTTCATGTCATCGCCGAGTCCAACGGACGATTCCGTTGGGAGGCACCTGACGGGTCGCTTCTCGCGGCAGGGCTCGAAGGGGAAGACCTCAAGGTGGTTTGGCAGGGGCAGCCGCTGGAACTGCAGGTCCGACGCCTGGTGGCTCCGCCCAGACAACGATTCAGCCTGATCCGCCAGCCCCTTCTCCGTGCCATCGAGGAGCTTCGGCGGGATTTCCAGGTCATGGAGAAGGGGAAGCAGACCAACATCATCGGCCTGACCTATGAGCATCGCAGCCCCGTGAGGGGCGCCGAGATCCTGAATGAGATCGTCTACCACTATGTTCGCCAGAACATTGAGCGAAAGGCCGAGGAAGCCTCCAAAACCCTTGCCTTCCTCCAGGAGCAGCTGCCGCAACTCCGCGCCAAGCTTGACGCGGCCGAAAACCAGCTGAATCAATTCCGCATGCAATCGGGCTCCGTGGACCTTTCCGAAGAGGCGAAGTCCCTGCTCACGCGAAGCGTGGACATCAACGGCCAGATGCTGGTCATGAAGCAGAAGAAGCTGGAACTGCTGCGGACCTACAAGGAGGATGCGGACGTTGTCATGACCCTGAACCAGCAGGTGGCCAAGCTCCAGAAGGAGTCTGAAATCCTGGATGTCAAGGTCAAGGGCCTGCCCCGAACCCAGCAGGAAGTGGTGCGGCTTACGCGGGATGTCCAGGTCAACAACGAGCTCTACACGGCCCTGCTGAACAATGTCCAGCAGCTTCAGGTGGCCAAGGCTGGAGAGATCGGCAACGCCAGGATCGTCGACCACGCCATGCCGAGCCTTGGACCCATCAAACCCCAGAAGATCACGGTGATGGGCCTGTCAGCCCTGTTGGGCCTGTTGCTGGGGGTTGGCCTCACGATGCTGAAACGGGCCCTCAATCAGGGGGTGGAGGACCCACGCATCATCGAGAGCCAACTGGGGCTGCCGGTCGTGGTCACCATTCCGCACAGCAGCATGCAGGCTGAACTCTCGAAGAAGGCCCAGCGGCAGGAGGATGGCCTGCATCTCCTCGCGACCAACCACCCCGAGGACATGGCCGTGGAAAGCCTGCGGAGCCTTAGAACGAGCCTCCACTTCACGATGATGGACGCCACGAACAAGGTCATCATGGTGGCCGGCCCTTCACCCTCCATTGGCAAGAGCTTTGTCAGCGCCAATTTCGCCATCGTTCTGGCGCAGGCCGGGCAACGGGTCCTCCTGGTCGATTGCGACCTAAGGCGCGGCCGTCTCCATGAGCACTTTGGCATCGGAGGGCGTAAAAATGGACTCTCGGATGTGCTTGTGGGGGATCTGCCGTGGCGGGAGGTGGTTCGGGACACGGGTGTCCCCGGACTGGATGCGATCTTCACTGGAACCCTGCCACCCAACCCATCCGAGCTGCTGATGTCCAGCCGCTTCGCGGATTTCGTCAAGGAGTGCTCCCAAGCCTACGACCTGGTCCTGATGGATGCCCCCCCCGTCCTGGCGGTCACGGACGCGAGCATCATCGGCGCCCACGTGGGGACCGTGCTGCTGCTCGCGAAATCCAAGGCCCACGCGCTGGATGAAATCCGCACGACCCTGCAGCGACTTGAGAGCAGTGGCGTCAAGCCTAAAGGCTGCATTTTCAATGATGTGGTGGCCATCAAGGTGGGCTATGGCTACTATCGATACGCCTACCACTACGGATACAAGAAATAACCCCGCCCCAATCGCCCCCGGAGGTATGCCTCCAGGGCCATCCTCTCTTCGGACATTCGGGCTCGACCCTACGACCATGTGAGGCCATTCATGACTAGAACCATCGCCTTGGTAGGTTGTGGCCGCATATCAGACCGCCACCTCAAAGTTATCGAGCAGGTCCCGGGCCTGAAGTTGGTCGGACTCTGTGACATCCAGCTTGAGCGGGCCGAAGCCGCCGCCCGGACTTGGGCTGTCCCGGCCTTCGCGGATGCGGTCGACATGGTCAAGACCTTGAAGCCGGATATTGTCTCCATCCTCACGGACTCTGGATCACACCCTCGGATCGGGAGTCTCCTGGCCCCTCTGGTCGGGGTGGTCGTGGTCGAAAAGCCCATGGCTCTCACACTGGAGGACGCGGATCACCTGATTGAGACCTGTGAGACCCATGGCACCCGGCTGTTTGTCGTCAAGCAGAACCGCTTCAATGATGCCATCCAGCAGCTGCGGCAGGCCGTCGTCCAGGGGCGGTTCGGCAAGATGGTGCTGGGCACCGTCCGAATCCGGTGGGCCCGGCACCAGGCCTACTATGATCAGGATCCCTGGCGGGGAACCTGGAAGCTCGACGGGGGCGTGTTCACCAACCAGGCCAGCCACCACATCGACCTGCTGCAATGGCTGATGGGCCCCGTCGAGTCGGTCAAGTCCTACATATCCACGCGCCTCGTGGACATCGAGGCCGAAGATACGGGCGTGGCTGTTCTCCGATTCAAGAGCGGGGCCCTGGGGGTCATCGAAGCCACCACCGCCACCCGGCCCAAGGACCTTGAGGGCAGCATCTCGATTCTCGGGGAGAAGGGCTCTGTCGTGGTGGGTGGATTCAGTGTCAACCGGATGGTGACCTGGAATTTTCAAGAGCCTGCGTCCGAAGACGAGCAGGCCCAGCGGTCCATCGCCGAACCCCCCAATGTCTACGGATTTGGCCACAAACCGTTCTATGAAGACATGTTGGCCTGCCTCGACTCGGGACGGCGGTCCATGCTGGATGGTCTCGAAGGGCGCAAATCGCTTGAGATCATCAACGCTTTGTATGAATCGGCCTTCACGGGCCACGAGGTTCACCTGCACTACGTGCCCCAGAGCGTTCCGCTGGGCCGCTGATGGGCGCGCAAGGAGTCATGGTCATGCAAGAAAATCAGAGGGTCTGCAGCCTCCTCGATGCCATTGAGGCAACCACGGCCAGGGTGGGTGTGGTTGGCTTGGGTTACGTTGGGTTGCCGTTCGCCGTCGAGAAGGGGAAGGTCGGGTTCAAGGTCCTTGGCTTTGATCGCAACGCCCTCCGGGTGGAAAAGGTAAATCAGGGGCAGAACTTCATTGGGGATGTGAAGGATGAAGACCTGGCCAGTCTGGTGGGGCAGGGACTCCTGTCCGCGACCACGGACATGAGCCGCCTCGCGGAAATGGACGTCATCGTCATTGCCGTGCCGACCCCCCTGACCAAGAATCTCAATCCGGATCTTCAATACATCGAGGCCGTCACCCGGGACATCGCCCACTACCTGCGACCCGGGCAGCTCATCAGCCTGGAGAGCACCACCTATCCCGGCACCACCGACGAGATCATGAAACCCATCCTGGAGGGCAGTGGCCTGCTGGTCGGCCGGGATGTCTTCCTGGCTCACAGCCCCGAGCGGGTTGACCCGGGTAACGCCCGCTACACCACCAAGAACACCAACAAGGTCGTCGGTGCTTCCGATCCCGCCAGCCGGGAAGTGGCGGTGGCCTTCTATCGAAAGACCATCCAGCATGTCGTCGTCGTTTCCAGTGCCGCAGCGGCCGAACTGACCAAGGTCTTCGAGAACACCTTCCGGGCCGTGAACATCGCACTGGTAAACGAGCTCACCATGCTCTGTGACCGCATGGGCCTGAGTGTGTGGGAAGTGCTGGATGCGGCCTTTTCCAAGCCCTTCGGAATCATGCCTTTCTATCCCGGGCCGGGAGTTGGTGGGCACTGCATTCCGCTGGATCCCCACTACCTTGAGTGGAAGGCCCGGGAATACAACTTCAACACCCGCTTCATTGCCCTGGCGGGTGAGATCAACCGCCACATGCCCGAGTTTGTCGTCGAGAAGGCCATGCGCCTCCTGAGCCACCGGGGCAAGGGGATGAAGGGAAGCCGGGTGCTGGCCCTCGGCGTCGCCTACAAGCGCGACATCGACGATCCAAGGGAAAGTCCTGCTGGGGAAGTCATCCGATTGTTCGCCAAGCATCAGGCGGAAGTGGTCTATCACGATCCCCATGTGGCCCACTTCACCGAATTGGGGCTGGATCTACACTCCCAGCCCCTCACCGGCGAGGAGATCCGGCGAGCCGACCTGGTGGTCGTGCTGACGGATCACGTCGCAGTGGATTATGCTCTGGTCGCCAGGGAGGCCACAGAGATCCTCGATACGCGCAATGTCTTCAAGCGTGTGGACGCCCCGAAATCCAACATCGTCATGCTTTAGGAAACGCCATGGAAAAACCACCCTACATCCATCCTACGGCGGCCGTGGACGATGGCGCCAGGCTCGGTGAAGGCACGAAAATCTGGCATTTCTGCCATGTCTATCCGAAGGCCGTGATTGGCCGGAACTGCATTCTCGGCCAGAACGTCATGGTGGCCAACGGCGTCGAAATCGGGGACTTCTGCAAGATCCAGAACAACGTGAGCTTGTACGAGGGCGTCATTCTTGAAGACTATGTCTTCTGTGGGCCCAGCATGGTGTTCACCAATGTGACCACGCCCCGCTGCCTGTTCCCCAGGAACACCTCCGAGGACTATCGGATCACCAGGGTGAAACGGGGCGCTTCCATTGGTGCCAATGCCACCATCGTGTGCGGAGTGACCCTTCACGAGTGCGCCTTTGTGGCCGCCGGAGCCGTGGTCACCCACGATGTGCCTCCCTACGCCATGGTGGCTGGGGTCCCGGCGCGGTTGATTGGACACATGTGCGAGCGCGGGGAGCGGCTCCAGTTTGACCCCTCCGGCCTTGCCATCACGACTTACGGCCAGCGGTATGCCATGAATGCCGAAGGCTGGGTTACAAAGGTGCCAGAATGACCAAGCCTGCCATTCCGATCCTCGACCTGAAACCCCAAATCCAGGAACTCTGGCCCCAGTTTCAGGCGGCCTTCGAAAGGGTGATGGCCTCTGGCCACTTCATCCTGGGGCCGGAGGTCCAGGCCTTTGAGCGAGAGGCCGCAGAGTACCTCGGCGTGGGGCATGCCATTGGCCTGAACAGTGGCACTGATGCGCTCTACATCGCCCTCCGATCCCTGGGTATCGGCCCCGGAGACGAGGTCATCACCAGCCCTTTCACCTTCTTCGCCACAGCGGAAGCCATCAGCCATGTGGGGGCCACGCCCGTCTTTGTGGACATCCAGGAGGGCACCTTCAACCTGGATCCGGTGCTCCTTGAAGCGGCCATCACCCGCCGCACCAAAGCCATCATCCCCGTCCATCTTTTTGGCCGTCCCTGTGACATGGACCGGATCCTGGCACTGGCGGAAGCCCATTCGCTGAAGGTGGTGGAGGATTGCGCGCAGAGCTTCGGGGCGACCTGGCAAGGCCGTCAGACTGGCTCCATGGGCGATTTCGGGTGCTTCAGCTTCTTTCCCACCAAGAACCTGAGCGCCTTCGGGGACGGAGGCATGCTAGTTACCAATGATGCGCGCTTGGCTGACGAAGCCCGCATGCTGAGGGCTCACGGCAGTCGGAAAAAATATCACAATGAAGTGATTGGTTATAACTCAAGGCTCGATGAAATGCATGCAGCAATGCTGAGGATTAAACTGCCCTGGATTGATGTCTGGAATGGAAAGCGCCGCGAAATTAGTCAGGAATATTTAAACCGCCTTAAATCGATGACCGGGCTCGTTCTGCCGGCCATGGTAGAAGGGCATGTGTTTCACCAATTCACCATCCGTGTCCTGGATGGGCGTCGGGATGCCGTCCAGAAAAACCTGCAGGCTGCGGGGATCGGAACGATGGTCTACTATCCGGTCCCTGTCCATCGCTTGAGGGTGTACCAGGAAAGCCATGCTGCTGCATCATGCCCGGTGGCGGAATCCAGTGCGGAAGAAGTCCTGAGTCTCCCCATCTGGCCCGAATTGAAAGATCAGGGGTGCCTTGAGAAGATCATCGAGGCCTTGCGAGATGCCTTGGCCTAGTTTTTCGTTCGTGTCCAACTTCCAGGATTGCAGCGAAAGAATGTGGTAAGCGCGTTGAGATGCACGACGTGGGTTCACAATTGAAGTGGGCAATGCCGTCCAAGAAATGAGGTTGTTCACAGTTGGCTAGTCAATCAAGGTCATCTGATGAGATCGTCAATCCATCGATTGGCCTGTTGGCAGTGCTGGTAAGTCTTTATTTTGTCATTACGCCAATCGAAGACTATCTGGCAGGAAGGCTCGATAACGTCCTCAGGGTGTTGAGCGTTATCATCGCATTTGGTTCCTTGATCGAGTATGCGAGGAATAAAAACTCGAACTTCTCGATAAAACCAGCCGAGACCATCATTCCAATTGGATTAATTGTCGTTGCCAACCTCAGTTATTTCTGGGCAATCAATCCGGAGTTTGCCGCAGAGAGGAATATTGCCTACACGACGCTGCCACTCCTATTTCTTGTCATGACTATGCGTAAATACAATGAAAGAGAAATCATGGTTCTAGATTTTTCTGTCATTTTCAGTCTGCTTATTATTTTTTATCTCCTGCAGTCGAACCGTCTATCCAACACTCAAATCATCCAGCGATGGTCCATTTCAGAACGAAATGATCCCAATGCCCTGGCGGCCAATATGACCTTGCCGGCCGTCATTGCTCTTTCCTGGATTTATAAAGATAATTTAATCCAAATTTGGATTGGGATCATTGGGATGCTGGCGGCCTTTGTGGTGATCCTCTTGACGGGATCCAGAGGTGGAACCGTATCCTTTTTTATCGCGGCAATGGTGGGGATTGGGTATAAATTCATCAAAGGTAGACAGATCAAAATTACACGGCTTATTCCCCTACTCATACTCGCGGGGTTCATAGGCGCCGCCCTGATTTCAGTTCTACCTGAGCGCATTTTAAGTCTGGACCAGTACACCCGAGATATTTCTCAGTACGAGTCCCGAACGGATATTTGGAGCAATCTGGTAAATCATGTTATCCCCCGACTGCAAATTTGGGGTGTGGGCAGCGGGTGTGCCCCGATCCTGCTCATCGATTTCTATGGGCGAATGCGCGGTGCACACAATACATACTTAAATATTCTGGTCGAGTACGGAGTCTTCGGTTTGCCATTGCTCCTAGGGCTGCTATGGAGGGTCCTTAAACCGGCAATCAAGCAGGTCAATTTTCCCGCATTGATTGCTCTATCAGCTTTGGTTATGACGTCCTTCTTTTTGGATGCGTACGCTAAAAAATACTTTTGGAACATCTTGATTTATTGCTATATTAGGGTTTATAGCTATAAAGAATAGATCGAATGACAGAGCATTGCCCGGATGAAACCAGCGAATCCCAAGCAAGGTTGTTCTTGCTTGCATTAATACAACTTCAGCCTTTAGCCAAACTTGAGTGTGTTAGTAAATGCTTTTATTAAAAAATTTAAGATAAGCATCAAAATCGAAAACCAGTTTAAGAAGATTTCATGAGGATTGAAAAAAGGAGATAAGTTTCGTCTGTTCCTATGCCAATGGCGGAATCACTCGACCCATGTTTGCTGAGGCTTTCTCTGGATTTTGGAAGGTTCGTTGAAATGGAGGTGGAGAAAATTGACAACTGTGAAGTAGGGGTTCAATAATTTCACCTGGTATAACCTTAATGTTAAAAATTGCTAAACATATTATCAAGTCTCCTTCTTGTTTTTTAAAAACGAGGCTGCGCTGGTAACCTACTAAATATCGTTTGACGGATTTTTTTGAGGAAGTCATTCAAGAGGCAATGTTGTGAAAATCTTGGTTGTCGCTGGAACTAGGCCTAATTTTATGAAAGTTGCTCCGCTCCTTTGGGAAGCGGAGCGCTTGGGCATCCAGGCCCTCCTGATTCACACCGGCCAGCACCATGACCAAGCGATGAGCCGCATCTTTTTCGACCAGCTTGGTATTCCGATGCCACATCGGAACTTGGGCGTGGGGGGTGGGACTCATGGGGAGGTGACTGGACGGTGCATTGAGGGGCTGGAAAAGGTCTTCATCGAGGAATCTCCCGCTTGGGTGGTGGTGGTCGGTGATGTGAACAGCACCTTGGCGGGAGCCATCGCCGCTTCCAAACTGGGTTTGCCGTTGGCACATGTGGAGGCCGGGCTCAGGTCCTTTGACCGGAGCATGCCTGAGGAGTTGAACCGCTTGGTCGTGGATGCCATCAGCGATATCCACCTGGTCTCCGAACCCTCCGGCGTCAAGAACCTGCTTGCCGAAGGGAAGGCTGGAGCCTCCATCCACCTGGTTGGCAACGTGATGATCGACACCCTGGAACGGTTCCGACCGCTGGCACGAGAGAGGAAGTTCTCGGAAAGCCTTGGATTTCGGGAGCGGTCCTTCGGGCTTGTCACCCTTCATCGCCCGTTCAATGTGGATCATCCGGAGAACTTTGGGAAATTGCTGAACCTCCTGGAACAAGTCGTCGAGCGGATACCGCTTATCTTCCCCGTTCATCCGCGTACCCGGAGCCGGCTTGAGCAGGTGATCGGGTTCAAGGATTTTCTGCACTCAGGGCGGTTGCTGTTGCTTGAACCCTTGGGCTACATCGATTTCATGTCCCTCATGATCGACGCCAGGGTCGTTCTGACTGATTCGGGAGGGATACAGGAGGAAACCACGGTGCTGGGGGTCCCCTGCCTCACCCTGCGGGACAACACCGAACGGCCGATCACGATCGAACAGGGAACCAACCGGCTCGTCGGGGCCATGGGGCAGGAACTCCTACCCGAACTGAAGAGAATCCTGGAGGAGCCTTTCCCTTCTCCAGCTAGGCCCGACCTCTGGGACGGCAAGGCTGCCGAGCGGATCCTGCGCATCTTGGGAGGTCTCCGATGACCGACCTGGAGAAGTCCCACTTCGAAGTGGCGGGCATCTGGGAGCCTGAGAACTGGCATGCAGCGGACCTCGAGCGGATGGACGAAACGATTCGGGTCATCCCTGAAGGCGCGTCGAGCCTGCTCGATGCCGGGTGCGGCAATGGCCTATTCCTGAAACGGCTCGCCCAGCTGCGCCCCGATATTCCGAGGATCCACGGTGCGGACCGAAGCTCGACGGCTCTGCAGCATGTGACCTGCGATCACACTCAAACCGAAATCAACGCCATGCCTTTCGCCGATCAGAGCTTCGAGGTGGTCTCTGCCCTGCAGGTGCTTGAACATCTGCCGGGCGGCGTCTTCGAGCAGTGCCTTGCCGAACTGGCCCGCATCACGAGGCGGTACATTCTCATCTCGGTGCCATTTCAGGAGGATCTTGAACGAAACCTCATCGGCTGCCCATCCTGCCGGTCACGCTTCAGTCCCTATCATCATGTGAGGAGTTTCAGCCGCGGGTCCTTGGCTTCGTTATTCGAGACGCATGGATTTCAGCCGTGCCTAGTCGATGGGTTAGGAGAGACGGAAACCTTGCGTGGATGGCGAACCCTGCGGGAGTTCTTCTCGGGCAAGGCACTGGGCGTGAATCCCTATCCCTTCGAGATTCCCTGCCCCATGTGTGCTGCGCGGCTTGAGCCCAGCCACCAGATAATGGATCACGCCGAGCCCAGACCCGCCAGCCATGCGCTGCACCGGATCCGGCGCGGAATCAAGCGGGTCTGGCCGAAGGAGCGCACCCCCACCCGCCTGCTCGCCCTATTCGAGTCAACCACTTGCCGCTCTTGAGCCGCATCATCCCATCCAAGATCGGTCGGCAGATCTCGTTTGTCGTCCTGGGGGACAGCTTCACCACCGCCTCGGTACTGGCATCCGGGATGGTTTTGGCCCGCCTCCTCAGCAAGCAGGATATGGGCAGCTACCGGCAGGTCCAGTACCTAATCGCCTTCTTCTGTGGCATTGTCGAGCTGGGGTTGAGCAGCACCACCTACAGGTTCTGGAATACCTATTCTGAGCGGCAGCGGTCCGTCTATGTGCGGATGATGCTCGCTCTGACCGCAGTCCTTTGCCTGCTGGTCGGCATCCTCTTGGCCTTGCTCTCACCGGTGATCGCGCATTGGTACCGCAATCCAAGTTTGGTGGGCTTGCTGGTCATTGCCATGCTGGTGCCGGTGGCCTCGGTTCCGATCATGTTCATCCGGCCCATGCTGATCTGCGAGGGCCATTCCTTGAAGGCAACCGGCCTGGAAGTCGTTTTTGCAGTGCTGCCGATGCTGGGCATGATCCTGCCTGCCTTCTTTGGCGCGGGATTTATCACTTGCGTTTGGCTGTGGATGATCTGCTCCTTGGTTCGCCTGCCCATCCTGCCCATCATCTTCCGCAACCAGTTGTTCAGCCCTGGGACGCCCTGGTGGGATCGGGAGATCCAGGTGCAGGTATGGCAGTTCATCTGGCCGATTCAAGCCAGCCGATTGCCCGGCCTGTTGACCGCCTTCATGGATAAATTCATCATGTCCTTCTTTTTGACGCCGAGTGGGTTTGCCACCTATTCCATGGGCGCCAGAGAGCTTCCCTTCATCGGGAATCTCGGTCCTTCCGTGTCGAGCGTGCTGGTTCCGAACCTCGTTCTGGATTGGGAGGCCGGAAACATCACCTCGATGTGTCAGCGATGGCGGAAGGCCTGCGCTCACTCCGCGACCTTGACGTTCCCCATTGCGATCTTTTGCATCTGGGAGGCGCGCCCGCTTATGGGTCTCCTCTTTTCCGGGCAGTACGAAGAGAGCGCAATCCCCTTCCGGTTTTTTGCCGCCATTGCCCTGATCAGGGTCATCGAGTTTGGTTCGTTGGCCAAGGTGATGAATGAGACTTCCCTGATTCTGAAAGCATCGATCGTGGGTGTTTCAGCATTTGGGATCTTGGGCGTTGTCCTCACATGGGGGTTCGGGGTTCCCGGCATGGCCTGTGCGGTGCTATTGGCCCATGCCCTGACGGCCATCTACTACCTGCAGACATATCGCCTCCGGATCGGGTGCAATTTGGATGCTTTTTTCCCGCTTAAGCAACTGTGCCTGACGGCAGGACTGTCCATCCTGGCCTCCTGGGTCGCCCACACCGTGTTGAATCGGTGGCTGCCGTTGTCTGCGGCTGCGCCGTTCGGTGCACTTGCATGGAAAATAGGTGTGTACTTCGCATCAACCATCCTTGTCTATTCCATGCTTATGACGATTCAGCGATTTTTTGCTCGGAGCTCATCCCATGATCAGCCTTAGATCTGAAGCCTGATGAACCCGCCCATGAACAACCTGCCCGGCCAACGGAAGCCACGTCTTCTTTACTTGGCATGCTATTTCCCCCCCGTGAGCACCAGCGGCGCAGTGCGAGCAAGAAATACAGCGAAGTACCTTTCTCGATTGGGCTGGGACGTCACGGTTGCGACCTTCCACCCCAGCCTGGTCAGGGTGGATCGGGATCCCTCCAGCGAAATGGCCGAGTTGGCGTCCGAGGGAATCGGGTTCATCCATACGGGACACCAATTCAAATTCATGCTGCCTGTCTATCTCAAACAAACCGGATGGCTGAGTCTTCCCCTGGTCTCCAAGTTGTTGCGAAAGTGTTTCCAAATCCTAGGGATATCTCCAGGGTTTGGATGGATCCTCCCGGCTTTGAAGGCCTGCTGGCGATCAAAGGGGATGGGATTTGATCTGATCCTGGCCACCGGGACCCCATTTGAATCCTTTGTGGTCGCCGCTGCGGCCTCCAAATGGATGGGTTGTCCCTATGTGCTGGATTTCCGCGATCCTTGGACAGATGGCCCCCACCATCCGGGACACGGCCAGTACTTGGTGAAGCGGCTCGAGAAAAGGCTGGTTCGAAATGCTGCTGCGCTGGTTACCGTCTCCCCGTCTTGGGCGGCGGCCATGGACAATAATCTCGATATCCCCAAGAAATTCCAGGTGGTTCCAAATGGCTACGACGAGGATGAAGGACTCCAGGTGGCCCCCATGGAATTCCCGGAGCCAGCCCTTGTCTATGCGGGCGTACTCTACCCGCCAAAGCGGGTGTTAACGCCAGTGTTTGGAGCGCTCAAACTTGCCGAGCAGCGGATGGCAGGCGAGGGTCCAGCACCTGTATTGCACTATTTTGGTTTGGACGGTGCTCTCGTGGAGCAGGATGCCATCAGGTCCGGCTGCTCGCACCTGGTCCGCCTGCATGGACCTGTCCCTAGAGATCGGGTGTTGTCGGCGATCAGGGGAAGCCACCTTGCAGTGGTAGTCACTTCCGTCAGTGAACAGGCCGATCTCTGGGAAGCCGGCACGATGACTGGGAAGATTTTTGAGCCTCTGAACCTGGGGACCAGGGTCCTGCTGATTGCGCCGCCCGGCAACGATGCCCGCCAGATCGGCGAGATCCTGCAAGGAGGCATGTGCTTCCATGGGGGGCAGGTCGACGCGATTGCGGACTACCTGGTAGCGACGTGCTCCGTACCGAGGTCGCCCGCACCTCAGGGGGCAAAGGAGCATTCGTGGGAGCGCATTGTCGTTAAACTGAATGAGTTGTTGAAGTCGATCATCGTTTAGAACCGCCAGGCCGAACGTTAATCAGGTTGATCAAGACTGCATGCTCCAGGCCTTGGGAAGGGGCTCAAGGTTTGGCATCGTGATAAAGCGGAAGGATTCGTGAACATTCTCTGGATTGCCTCTGCCTACCCACACCCGGGCAATCCCTACGGGGGGATCTTTTTCCAGACCCAGCTTCAGTCCTTATCGAAACTGGGAATCCAGCCGTCAGTTCTGGTGCCCACCCACCGCATTCCCAGGTTCCTGGTGGCGCTCTCCGATCGGTACGCCCGCCACCGAAAGGTGCCCGCTGAACAATTGGATGGGAAGATCCCAATCAAGCGGATTTGGTATTTCGGTCATCGCTGGTTGCACCGATTCGGACGGTCGGACCTGGACATCGCCGATCAGATCTTGCGGAACCTGCCCTTCCAGCCTGATCTGATTCATGGCCATGATGCCTGGCCTGTGGCCATGGCAGGAGTGCATGTGGCTGAGGCGTTGGGGATTCCGTCTGTGGTGACTTTGCATGGAAGTGACGTGAACCAACACGCCGTTGAGTCCAGGAAAGGGGCCAGAAGGTTCCAGGAGGTCGTCTCCAAGGCTTCGAAGGTCCTTTGCGTCAGCAGGGCCCTTCAGGTCAGGACCCATGCACTCACCGGAGTGATGCCCACCTGCCTACCCATCGGCATCGACCTCTTCCGATTCTCCATTGGGATGGATCGCGATGAAGCCCGGACTCGCCTTGAGCTCCCGACCGGGGCCTTCATCGTCCTTTTCGTGGGGAACCTGCTTGAAAGCAAAGGCGTGGCAGTGGCCCTCGAAGCGTTCCGGCACGCCACGATGGATGGGGTGCTAGGGGTTTTCGTCGGCGAAGGACCCCTTGGGCCAGATATCGAGAAACACCCCCGCTGCATCTGGCGCCACTCGATACCCAATGCCGAGGTCGCCACATACATGGCCGCCGCCGATCTGATGATCCTGCCCTCGGAGTCCGAGGGCCTGCCCACTGTACTGGTCGAAGCCGGCGCCTCCGGTCTTCCGGTCCTTGCCACCAGCGTCGGTGGCATTCCGGAGCTGCTGGCTGACGGCAGGGGAACCCTGGTTGGACCGAATGATGTCGGGTCGCTCCTCCGGGGCTTGCAGGATCATCTGGCGAATCCCCAGCAGGCAAAAGACAGGGCCGAGAGGTTAAAGGCCTTTGTCTTTCAATTCTACGATGCCGATACCAATGCCGGGAAACTAGCATCCATCTATCAGGAACTCATCGAGCATCCCTGAGTCTATCTTGACCGATATCCTCCAGGTGCATCTGCTCTCACCACTTCACTCCGAGGCGTCCTTGGCTTCAATCGTCCATGTCTCATCAGCCCATGGTCGAGCCGATTCCCGGATCTTCCTGAAGGAATGCCGTTCGCTGGCGAAGAAGAATCAGACCACAACGCTCCTCGTGGCGGATGGCCGGCCTGAAGAGATTCGAGATGGGGTGAGGATTAGGTCGGTGGCCAAACCTGGAAACCGATCGGTGAGGATGATCCTGACGCCGTTTCGTCTGATGGCGGAATGCCTGAGGCTCGAAGCAGACCTCTACCACCTCCACGATCCCGAATTGATCCCCCTCGGACTCCTGCTTCACACCTTGGGGGCCAAGGTGGTGTTTGATGCCCACGAAGATCTGCCGAAGCAAATTCTCGCGAAGACCTACCTGCCTCGCCCGCTGCGAGCACCGCTTTCCTGGTTGATGCGGGGATTCCTGCGGGCTTCCTGGCCCTGGCTGGACGGCCTGGTCGCAGCAACCCCGAGTATTCGTGAAACCATGCAGGGGCTGAATCCAAACATCATCGAGCTCTGCAATTTTCCGATCGCGGCGGAACTGGACACCACCGAGCGGGAGCCGGTCGCGAGGAGGGATGCCTGCTATATCGGCGGATTGACGCCCGAGCGCGGCATCACTGAGCTGGTGATGGCCATGGAATGCTTGCCGGAAGGCATGGGACTTCTCCTGGCAGGCCCCTTAGAGAGCGAGGCGTACCTTGCGGAATTAATGGCGCTCAAAGGGTGGGAGCGCACGCGCTACCTCGGGGTTCTCGACCGGGATGGGGTTCGGAGCACCCTTGCCCGCAGCCTGGTTGGCATGGTCACCCTGCATCCCACGCCGAACCATCTGGAGGCGTACCCCATCAAGATGTTCGAATACATGAGTGCTGGCTTGCCGGTGATCGCCTCGGACTTTCCTCTCTGGCGAAGCATCCTCGGGGAAGGCCCGTGCGGAGTTTGTGTGGATCCACACGATCCCCAGGCCATCGCAGCGGCAATGCTTGACCTCGCCTCCCGACCTGAGCTGGCGGCGGAGATGGGTCGGCAGGGGAAACAAGCCGTACGACTGCGATACAACTGGGAAACAGAAGCCGTGAACCTGGAACGCCATTATCAATCCATCCTGGTGCCGGAGCCGCTGGGCTGATGCGTTGCGGTTCGCTTATGCGATCCTGGATGTCATCCACAGTTTCCTATGCGAAGCGGGAGTGGTCATGGCTCTGGAAGACTGCTCAATTCGAGTGAAGCCTCAGGCGGACACCGTTCAACTTCGGGTAGGCCGCCTCAGGCCTCGGCTCCTCAGCCTGGTCGGGGTGATGCTGGTGCTTCTCTTGCCTCCCGTTCTGGGGAGGGCGACCGCTCCGAACCGGCCTTCCCAGTCCAATCCCCCACCGCAGGCCCCGACCCGGCCACCACAGGGCGGGTTGGATCTCCAGGAAGCCATTCGAGCGGCCAAGCCCGGCACGGTGCTCGACCTGCAGGGCCGCACCTTCGAGGGATCCTTCCGCATTGATCGGTCGGTCACACTGCGGGGTGGAACCATCCGAGTGTCGGCAGGGGCACATGGGCTGCACGTCCTGGCGGACCAGGTGACGCTCGATGGGCTCACCCTCCAAGGAGGACAGAACGGAATCTGGGCTGAACATGTGAACCAGTTGGAGGTGCGCAACTGCACCATCCAGGATGCGGCCTATAGCGGCATCATGATCCTTTCCGGCCATAACTGTCGGGTCACGAACAATACCATCCAGCGGATCGGCCTCGGGAAACCGGCTGGCACCAACGCCTATGGCATTGCCTTGTCGGCGAGGGAGTCGGGCAACCTGGAAAAGGACCCGATGACCTGTGCTGTGACCGTCACCGGCAACCGGGTGTCCGACATCCCCACCTGGCACGGGATCGACACCCATGGGGGGCAGCGATTGGCCATCCTGGACAATACGATCGAGCGGGTGAGCCGCCCCATCTTCATCACGAGCCTCGGCAGCCAGCGCCCACGCGAGATCGAGATCCGCGGGAACCGGATCCTGAGTCCAGGGCCCGTGACCTACAACCTCGTGCCTCTCACCCTGGTGGAGGCGGACGAGGTGACGATCTCGGGCAACCTCATCCAAGGCTGGGGCGGGCACTCGCCTCGCCCGGAGGCTCCCTACTTGGACTACGGCGCGGCAAGCCGGCGCGTGGTAGTCGATGGGAGCAACTGGGTGGAGCGCTGACGGATCCGGGAGAGGGCGTTCCGGTGTGCCCTTTTCATGGCTAGAGTTAGGGAGGGGCCGCCCATGGTTTGGAGCCCCTTCTGCGAGGAGCGCCTCGAATGCGTGTACTGGTCACTGGAGGCGCAGGATTCATTGGGAGCCATTTCGCAGATGACCTTGTGGCAGAGGGCCACGAGGTGCTGGTTCTGGACAACCTCGCGCATGGCCGGGAGAACCAGGTTCCTACAGCTGCCCGCTTCGAGCGCCTCGACTTGGGGTCTCCGAAGCTGGAGGCTCTTGTGGCTGCCTATCGCCCTGATTGGGTCTACCACTTTGCGGCCCAGATTGACGTCCGCCGCTCCTTCGAAGAGGTGCTGGTGGATGCAGACCAGAATATCCTTGGAAGCCTTCGCCTGCTTGAAGCTTGCCGAGTTCATGGTGTGAAACATTTCTGGTTCGCCTCATCTGGCGGGGCCATCTATGGTGATCCTGGAATCTGCGAAGTACACGAGGCAGCCTTGCCCAGGCCTGCATCGCCCTACGGTGTGGCCAAGCTCGCGATGGAGGGCTACCTGGCTGCCTTCCAGCAACGCTATGGGTTGAGCAGCACTTCCCTGAGGTTCTCAAATGTGTATGGCCCCCGCCAGGACAGCGAAGGCGAAGCCGGCGTGGTTGCCCGGTTCATCTCCGTCCTCCGGGCAGGTGGGCCTGCTTGCATTTTTGGCACCGGGCGGCAGACCCGAGACTTCATCTTCGTTGGTGATTTGGTAAAAGCGGGAAGGCTGCTACGGTCCCGACCAGTACAGGGGCCCCTCAATCTGGGGTCCGGTGAGGAAACCTCGGTCCTGGATCTCCATGGGGCGGTGCAGAATGCCCTGGGATTGACCTGTGCTCCCCGATTCCTGCCCGCCAGGGATGGCGAACAACAGCGGTCGCTGCTGGATTGCACGAAGGCCCGCCAATGCCTGGGGTGGCAGGCTTCTACCGGATTGAAGGAAGGCCTCCAGGCCACACTCGCGTGGTTCCAGGGTAGGCCGGGATGACCTCTGACTGGAGGACCGGCGAACCAGACCCAACCCTGGGCCGGGAATGCACAGAGGTCGAGCCGACCTACTGGGAGCGCGTCGCTCTCACCCGATGGGGCTCCTACCTCAGTGGCGTCGAGCGCCGGGCTATTCTGGAGGGTCAGGGCCGGTTCCAGGCACCGACAGCCGCCTTGGACGTGGGTTGTGAGGGGGGACGCTGGTCGCGCCTTTTGGCAGAACGTGGCTGGTCCATGACGTGCCTCGATGTCGATGCCGGGACCCTGCGTGCTTGCCACCTTCGGCTCCCCCAGGCCACCTGTCACCTGGTGGGCCGGGAGGACTCTCGCCTGCCCGTTGAAGACTGCTCCCAGGATCTGGTTCTCTGCATGCAGGTTCCTCCCGTTGTCCAGAGTGATTGGTTCCCGCTCGAGGCCTGGCGGGTGCTGCGGCCAGGCGGGGTGATCGTGGGGGTATTCTTCAATGGTTGGTCCGTTCGAGGTCTGGCTGGGCGGTTGAAGGCCGCGTTTCTCGGAGGATACCGTTACTATCGGTTGGCCTATCTCCCATGGCGGAGCCGCCTGCGTGCCCAGGGTTTTGACTTTGGACATGAGGAGGGCTACTGCTGGTTCCCCATTCCCCGAACCTGCGATGGATGGTACGTGCCCTGGGTGGTCCGCCTCGAGCGGCTTCTGGGGCTGCCGCGGCTGGTTGGCCTCAGCCCCTGGGTGGTCTTCGTAGCTATTAAGCGACTGGAAAAGGCTCAGCCAAACTAGGCAGGAGGTCCAGCTTGCCAAAGGGGCGAATTCTTCCAGGGCCTGGGTATGGAGCCAGTGGATCCGATTCGGATAGAATGATTTAACGACGTTGTTTTCACCATAGCTCCTGCGATCTTGCCGTTGGGCCAGGCTGGTTTCGGCGAGCCGACTACCTCAAAGGGAACCATTCGTTCATGTGTGGGATTCTGGGACTCGTAGAAATGGGCGGTGGGCGGTTGGACCCCGGCCATGTCCAGGCGTGCAACACGCTTCAACGACATCGAGGGCCCGATGACGAGGGATATCTCCTGGGGCGGATTGGCGGCGGGGAGTTCCGGCATGCCTCGGGCGAGGATACAGATCGCCGGCTGGATCTGCCGACAATCTGCTCCCTCGAAGGCGGCTTCGACTTGGTGCTGGCTCACCGGCGCCTATCCATCCTTGATCTATCCACCGCCGGCCACCAGCCCATGCTGGATCCTTCCGGGCAGGTGGCGGTGGTCTTCAATGGCGAGATATACAATTATCAGGAACTGCGCGAGGAATTGAAGGCGCTGGGCCATGCCTTCGGTACTGCCTGCGACACCGAAGTGCTGCTGGCCGCTTACCGGGAATGGGGGGTGGCCTGTTTCTCGAGATTTGTCGGGATGTGGTCACTGGCACTGTGGGACCGTTCCCGCCAGGAACTGGTGTGCGCGAGGGATCCATTCGGCATAAAGCCATTCTATTACCACCACGCCGGGTCCCGGTTCGCCTTCGCCTCGGAGATCAAAGCATTGCTGGCGCTCTCTGGGGCGCGCCGCACCCTCAACCCACAGCGGACCTTCCTCTACTTGCGGTGGGGCCAGACCGACTTTGGGGACGAGACGCTCTTTTCGGAGATCGCTCAACTCCCCCCAGGCCATGTGCTGGTGCTACCCCTGGATGGCCGGTCGGGCGAAAAGGTCACGGCTTACTGGCGCCCGTCCATCAATGAGTCTCCCGCCCTCTCTTTTGAGGATGCCGCCCAGCGGCTGCGGGAACTATTCCTGGAGAGCGTTGGCTTCCACATGAGGTCGGACGTGCCCATTGGCACAGCTCTATCTGGAGGTGTCGATTCCTCAGCCATCTCTTGCAGTATGCGAGAAATCGGAGGACCTGAGCTCAACCTTCACACCTTCAGTTACCTGGCGGATGATCCCCACATCTCCGAGAAGGCCTGGATCGATCTCGTGAACGGACGCACCAAGGCGACATCGCACCCTGCACGGGTGGCCGGGGAGGACCTGAGGGAGGATCTCGATAACTTGATCTACCAGCAGGATGAGCCATTCGGAAGCACTCGGATCTATGCCCAGTACCGTGTGTACCGAGAAGCCCGACGTGCGGGGGTGACCGTACTGTTGAATGGACAAGGCGCGGACGAACTGCTCGGGGGGTACCACTATTATTTCGGGGCGCGCTGGGCCAGCCTAATGCGCCAAGACCAGTGGTTGAGGGGGCTACGCTTCCTCAACCGGACTGGGCGGCTGAAGGGCTGGTCTTCATGGAGCACCATGAAATTCGGGGCCCAGCAGCTTCTACCTGGACCCACCCAACCGATGCTCCGGCTCGCGGCCAACCGCCGCCTGGTTCCTGATTGGCTTAACCGTGAGTGGTTTGACCGCCAGGGCGTCGAATTCAGCGGCCTCGGGGCCGAGGGGGGCCCCGACTGCCTGAAGCAGGCTCTAGCCCACACCCTTTCTACCGTGAGTCTTCCGCACCTCCTCCGTTATGAGGACCGGAATTCCATGGCCTTCTCCATCGAGAGCCGGGTTCCCTTCCTCACCACCCGATTGGCGGACTTCGTGCTCAGTCTTCCCGAGTCCTACATCATCTCCGATGAGGCCCGCACGAAGAGCGTCTTCGTTGCGGCAATGCGAGGCTTGGTTCCAGATCATGTGCTGGATCGAAAAGACAAGGTCGGGTTCGAGACCCCCGAGGGCGACTGGATGCCTTGGCTTCGGGAATGGGGCGAAGATGTGTTGGCCCCGGGGTATTTAGCTGACATGCCGATGTTCCGAGCCGTGACCCTGGGCCAAGCCCTAGGCGGGTCCATGTCTGGTCACAGTGCCTGGCGCTGCCTCTGTTTCCTGAAATGGTGCAAGCGGTTCGAGGTGACTGGGGCCTCGTGAGTGAACTACTCCGCCTGGATTGGAGGACGTGTGTTCACCACGTGGTCGATCGTAAAGTAGATGCCAAGACCTGTGAGAATGGCAATCAATAGGTAGAGCAGGGCCCGGCGGAGGATTTTTAGTGCATTTTTTCGCCAGTGTCGACGTTTGCCTGAGGGTGTGAACTGTATGCCTGCTGACCTGCAGGGCAGGCACACATATTCCCCGTATCGATTCCTGTGGCAATCCGTGCGAGGGAACATTCGCCCGCACCCGATGCATTTTTTGCGGGAACCGTGGGTGGTTTGGGCTGAGGCGTCGGTGGTCATGGCAGCCGGAGAAGCAAGAAAGGAAAGCCGACCTCAAGGGCCGACGCCGAGATGGGACTAGGTTATTGGATGCTCCTTGTAGCGTCAAACACCGCCCGATGCATTAGACAAGTCAACTCGCTACTAGCCTCAGATCAAGCGTGCCCTGATTCCGCCAAGGCTGGCGATCTCTGGGTTCAAGGCACTTGCCTAAGCGTCCGGCGGCGGGCTGATCATATCGACGTCCAAGGGGAGATTGCGGCAACAGAAACAGGCTCGGGGCAAAAGGGTGCAGAAGATGTACTGCAGGTCTCTTTGGATGCTGAGGTTCTTAAGATAAGCCAGGTTGAGGACGCATTTGGCAGGGTAAAGCACGTCCCGATTATAGGCTTCAGGGTCTGGCTGCGCGGCAAGCAGTTGCTCTTCATCCCGGAACGAGAGGGAGGCAGGACCCGTGATCCCAGGACGCAAGGCGAGAATGGCACGGAACTCTCCTTCCAATCGATCCGCGAAGCCCGGAACATCAGGCCGAGGGCCCACGAAGCTCATGTGACCCACCAACACGTTGATCAGCTGAGGGAGCTCGTCCAGCTTCAGGCGCCGGAGGAGGGCGCCCAAGGGCGTGATGCGCGGGTCTCGGGTTGTGGTGACGGTGGTGCGGAGGCCTGGCACATCTCGCATGGTCCTAATCTTGAGGATTGTGAAGGGGCGTCCCCACCGTCCGATGCGGCGCTGGCGGAAGAGGCCGTTGCCGCGAATGTCCACCGAGGCAGCAACCCAAACGAGCAAAAGAAGCCACCCTGTGAGCGCAAGGAGAACCATACTCAAGGCGACATCTAATAGCCGCTTGCCACCAAGGACGTGGCGGGATCCAGGGAGCATGGCCCGCAATAGCTGGTCTTGCTCGCGTACCGAAACCATTCCAGAGGCGGATGGAATCATGAATGTGAGCCATTGGCAGGGCATTCGGTCTGTCTGGAAATGCGCTGCATCTCAAGCAGGATATGCAGAACTCGTATCAACTTGACCCTTCTGAACTGGCGAATGATCCTGTGGAAAGGGCGGGCCATGGCAGTCACCACCTCTACCAGCGGGGATGCCACGAAATGCAGGCGGCAATTGGCCTTCCGGAAGTTGAATTTTCTGAAAAGTAACTCCTGGATGTTTGTGGTGTGCTCAATCGATCGAGTACCGTTGGAGATATATGAGAAGCCACGTTCGTTCAAGTAGTGATCCAACAGTGTGGGGAAGAGGGCATAGGATGGATAGAGTTCCAGGTAGTCGGGATCGACCTTGATTTCCACAATATGCGCGCTCTGGGCATTCACCATGAGTTTGGCGTAGCCAATGAGGTGTCCGTCGCACTTAGACCACAAGCCCCATACTTCGAAATTCGGATCGTTGTATTGGAGGATCAGGCGATCCTGAAAAGGATCCTTTGGCTCGGGCGTAAGGGGAGTCCGATAGTGGGCGACAGCCTTGCAGTAGACCCGGTACCCATGGTCCAACAAGGGCTCAATTTCAAGGGGAGTCACTTGGACATGGTCTAGCCCTCGTCTGCACTGGTTTCGCGTCTTCTTTGTGAACTCCGATAAGCCCAGGTAGCGGTCCTTGATGATGTAGTACCACTCGCTAGGCTCAGTCTGATCAAATCCTGTGGGCCACCGCATGATGGGAGCACCGAAGGCTCGGCGCAATGCATGTGCCTGATGGAGGGGAAGCTCCGAGGTGATGTGCGGGGCCAGGACCCACTCCAGGCACCCACGGTAGATGGCCCAGTTGGTCTTTGCCTCCATGTCGGACATTCCCTACCTCGTCCCAAGTCTAGTCAGGTTGTGGTGGTTGCGCCCCCGTATCCAGGCCGCCGGAGCTTGCACGCCGCCTGCCAGGGTGCCGGAGCCATAGGCAATGTGGAGCAAGAAGAGGGTTGCCATGGCACGCCATGCAGAGGCCCCCCGCTGCCGCAGCCTGAACCCACGCCAGACCAGTAGGGGCATATAGGCCGCCAGGGAGAGCACGGCTGGCACTCCCCATCGTGGGTCGTGCAGTGCTGCGATCCCAGGTATGAACAGACTAATCACGAAGCAACCTGGGATTAGGTGGCGAGCACTGATTGATGACCAGGAGCCTGTTAGGGCCACAGTCAGTAGATTCCATCGACCATTCTGGAACTGGTTCGACAGGAAGGCTCCCAGGCTCGGGCGGGCATAGTAGGTCGCGACTGCAGCAGGGATTAGCCAGATGCTGCCTCCAGCGGCTCGGACGCGCTTGTTCAGTTCAATGTCTTGGTTCCGATGCAGGCGTTCGTCATAGCATCCCCACCGTTCAAAGACCCATCGGGGGTAGCAGCCGTAAGCCACGGTATCCACCTGCCTGGGGATCTCGGTGCCGATCCTGAAGTGGGCGTTACCCACCCCGAAGGGATCGCCCAACACCGCCCGGATGGCGCGTGCCCACGCATTATCTTCTTTTACCTCAGTGCGCAGGCTTCCGCCTGAACAGGCTGCTCCGAGCCGTTGGGTGGCCTCCAAGAGTGTCTGGAAATAACCTTTCGAGTAGCTGGCGTGGGCAGATACGACGAAGATATAGTCGCCAGTGGAATTTCGCAGACCGGCATTCATGCCATGCGGAGAATAACCTGCGGGATTTTCTACCAACTTGATTCGGGGGTCCTTTCTGGCCATATTCCGCACCAGCTCCACGGTGCCATCAGTACTTGCACCATCGCACACCAAAACTTCAGCCTCGAATCCTTGCAGCCCGGAGAGTGTGCTGGCAACGGCCTGTTCGATGCAGCCGACCTCATTCCGGGTGGGGATGATGATGCTTAAGCGACTGGTCATGTTCAAGTGCAGGAGGCCAAGACGTGGAGGAGGGTCTCAGTCATCATTTCCATGGACTCGGTGGAAAGGCTAGGGTGGACTTGGAACATCAGGCTGGTCTCGCCCAGGGATTGCGCGGTCGGGAGTGAAGCGCCTGGGCCGAGGCCGGAGTTCCTGAATGCTCGCTCCCGGTAGATCTCGCTGCAGCTTCCGCTGAAGCAGGGCACCCCTGAGGCGGCCACTTCGGTCATGATGCGGTCGCGGGTCCAGCCCTCCTTCAGGTGATCGGGCCGCAGGTAGACGTAGGCCTTGTAGGCGGCGTGACCGAACTCCGGGCCGCTGCGGGGGATGCGCAGGGCCGGGTGGCCTTCCAGCGAATCGAAGAGGAGGTTCATGTTGCGCCGTCGCAGGCGCGTCCATTCCGGGAGCTTCCGTAGCTGGAGCCTCCCAATGGCGGCCTGCATCTCGGTCATGCGCCAGTTGGTTCCGAAGGACTCGTGCAGCCAGCGGAAGCCAGGGTTGTGCTCGCGGTGGTAGACGGCGTCGAAGCTTTTGCCGTGGTCCTTGAACTCCCAGGCGCGGCGCCAGACCTCCTCATCATTGGTGGTGAGCATGCCGCCCTCACCGCCGGTGGTGATGATCTTGTCCTGGCAGAAGGAGAAGCAGCCCACGTGGCCGATTCCGCCCACGGGGCGGCCCAGATAGGTGGCGCCGTTGGCCTGGGCGCAGTCCTCGATGACCTTCAGCCCATGCCGCTCGGCGAGCGTCATGATGGGATCCATGTCGCAGGGCCAGCCGGCGAGGTGGACCGCGATGATGGCCCGGGTCTGAGGAGTGATGACCTTGGCGATGGTCTCCGCCGTGAGGTTGCCGCTCTCCGGATCCACGTCGGCCAGCACGGGGACGCAGCCGCGCATGACCACACAGCTGGCGCTGGCGATGAAGGTGCGTGGGGTGGTAATGACCTCCGAGCCCGGCGGAATCTGGAGGGCAACGAGAGCCAGCTCCAGGGCATTGGTACCATTCGCCAAGGCCACGGCATGCCGACATGTGGTAGCAGCAGCGTATTCCTCTTCGAAGTGACGCCCCTCCTGGCCCGTCCAGTAGTTCACCCTCCCGGATTGCAGCACGGCCGTGACCGCAGCCACCTCATCCTCGGCGTAGAAGGGCCAGGGTGCGAAGGGGGCTGGACTGGTCGGAACCAAGGGTTTGGGGGGCATGCGGCAGAGACTCCGGTGGATGGATTATTCTGACGCAATCGGGGGGTCCGAATTCGACTTGACCGGGATTGTGACCAGGAGCCCAGAAAACCAGGAAGGCCCCAGTTGGGGCCTTCCTGGTCAAGGAGTCTTGCCTGTGCCTAGCGCCGGGGTCGGGGCCTGCGCTCGCGGCGGGGCTCGTCGCCACCTTCGCTGGCGGGCTCGTCTTCCATGCCTTCGGGCTTGGGGATGAGGGCCTTGCGGCTGAGCTTGATCTTGCCGCTCTTCTCGTCGATGCCGATGCACTTGACCATGACTTCCTGGCCCTCGTTCAACTCGTCGGAAGGGTTGGCCACGCGGTGGTGGGCGATCTCGCTGACGTGCAGCAGGCCGTCGAGGCCGGGGAGGATGGTCACGAAGGCGCCGAACTCGACGACCTTGGCCACCTTGCCCAGGTAGGTCTTGCCAACCTCGGCGCTCTGGATGAGATCGCCGATCATCTTGAGGGCCACCTGGAGCTTCTCCTGGGTGGGGCCGGCGACCTGGCAGAGGCCGTCGTCGTCAATGTTCACTTCGCAACCGCTCACCTCGATGATGTTGCGGATGGTGGCGCCGCCCTTGCCGATGACGTCGCGGATCTTCTCCTTGGGGAGCTGGATGCTGTGCATCTGGGGGGCGTTGCTGGCGAACTCGGCGCGGGGCGCGGCCAGCACCTGGCCCATGAGGTCCAGCAGGTGAATACGGCCGGCCTTGGCCTGGTCGAGGGCCTTGGTGAGGATCTCGGTGGTGATGCCGCCGATCTTGATGTCCATCTGCAGGGCGGTGATGCCCTTCTCGGTGCCGGCGACCTTGAAGTCCATGTCGCCGTAGTGGTCTTCCTGGCCGGCGATGTCGGACAGGACGACGAACTTGTCACCGTCGCTGACGAGGCCCATGGCCACGCCGGCCACCGGGGACTGCAGCTTGATACCGGCGTCCATGAGGGCGAGCGTGCCGCCGCAGATGGTGGCCATGGAGGAGGAGCCATTGCTCTCGGTGATGTCGGAGACCACACGCACGGTGTAGGGGTTCTCCTCGGGGCTGGGGAACACGGCGAAGATGGAGCGCTCGGCCAGCATGCCGTGGCCGATCTCGCGGCGGCCGGGCCCGCGGTTGGGCTTGCACTCGCCCACGCTGTAGCCGGGGAAGTTGTAGTGCAAGTAGAACTTCTTCTTGTACTCCTCTTCCAGGCCATCGATGATCTGGGTGTTCTGAATGGTGCCCAGGGTGGCGGTCACCAGGGCCTGGGTTTCGCCGCGGGTGAAGAGGCAGCTGCCGTGGGCGGCCGGGAGAACGCCGACCTCGATGTTGAGAGGGCGGATCTGGTCGAACTTGCGGCCATCCAGGCGCACCCCCTGCTTGAGGATGGCATTGCGGAAGAGGGTCTCCTTCAACTCGTCGAAGCAGGCGACCAGGTCCTTCTTCAGCTCGGGCTTCTCGGCGCAGAACTGGGCCACGGCCTCCTTCTTGAGGAGGTCGATGGCCTTGTAGCTCTCGATCTTCACCTTCATGGTCAGCGCGGCGAAGAGCTTCTCGGCGAAGGCGGCTGCCACCTGGCTGTACAGTTCCTCATTGCGCTCGGCCTTGACGGCGGCGACCTTGGGCTTGCCCACCTTGGCCTGCAGGTCCTTCTGGAGCTTCACCAGGGTCTTGATCTGCTCGTGGCCGAAGGCCAGGGCCCTCACCATGTCGGCTTCCAGCACTTCCTTGGCGCCGCACTCCACCATCACCAGGGCGTCGGCGGTGCCGGCCACCAGGAGGTCGATGTCGCTCTCAGCGCGCTGCTCAACGGTGGGGTTCACCACCAGCTGGCCGTTGACGCGACCCACGCGGACGCCGCCCACGGGGTTTACGAAGGGGATCTCGCTGATGATGAGGGCCGCGGAGGCACCCACCATGGCCAGGGTCTCCGGGGCGTGCTGACCGTCATAGCTGAGCACCTGGGCGGTGATCATGGTGTCGCCGTTGTAACCCTCTTCAAACAGGGGGCGCAGCGGGCGGTCGATGAGACGGCTGGTGAGGGTTTCCTTGGTGGTGGGACGGCCCTCGCGCTTGAACCAGCCGCCGGGGATCTTGCCGGCAGCCAGCACGGGCTCGCGGTAGTCCACGGTGAGGGGGAAGAAGTCGATGCCTTCGCGGGGAGTGCCGTAGCACACGGCCACGAGTACCATGGTGTCGCCTTGGCGGACGACGACGGCGCCGTGGGCCTGCTTGGCGATGCGGCCGGTCTCGAGGCTGATGGGCGTGCCGCCCAGATCCACCGAGACGGTGGTGGGATTGAATTTCAAAGCGTTCATGAACTCTCCCGGGCCCTCGGGCCCGCGGTGGCTCCCCCAGATCCCGGGTACCGACCCGGATCTCCTGCGATCGCTCCATGAAACCCGTCCGCCGAGTCCTGGATCAGGAGGGGGAGGTGGGCTTCCTGCAGAGGTCGCTGCCGAAGGGGAGCAGGTGAAAATCGGCCTGCCCAGTGTAGCACGAGGGGGCAGAATCAGCCTTCCCGGGTGATTCCGAGGTAGACCGGGTGGGAAGCGGACTTGCGCCGGTGGAGGAAATCTTCGCCGAACCGCCCCAGGCCGATGGGCGAGGGAGCATAGGAGGGGATGATCTCCTTGAGCAGGCGCAGGACCTCCTTCTGCCGGCGGCCATCGGGCAGAAGCACGGCCTTCCGGAGAGCCTGGAGGCAGGCGTCGAGGTCGCAGGCCCCGCCCGGGCTGGGGCAGGCCTCGAAGACCTTGGGGTGCACATCCGTGTGGGCCCTCTCCCCTTCGGTAAAGAGCTCCTCATAGAGCTTTTCGCCCGGGCGGATGCCCGTAAACTGGATCTCGATGTCCTGGCCGGGAACCAGTCCGGAGAGGCGGGCCATGTCTTCAGCGAGGTCCACGATGCGCACCGGCTCGCCCATGTCCAGGACATAGACCTGGCCGTTGGCGCCCAGGATCCCGGCCTGCAGCACCAGCTGGCTGGCCTCTGGAATGGTCATGAAGTAGCGGGTCATCTCCCGATCCGTCACGGTGATGGGGCCGCCAAGGCGGATCTGGTCCCGGAAGATGGGGATGACGCTGCCCCGGCTGCCCAGCACGTTGCCGAAGCGGACGCTCACGTAGCGGGTGCCCTCAGGCGCCCGGGAGGAGGCGGCCGTGACCAGATGTTCGGCCACGCGCTTGGAGGCACCCAGCACGTTGGTGGGATTGACGGCCTTGTCGGTGGAGATGTTCACGAAGCTGTGGACGCCTGAGGCGAGGCTGGCTTCCACCACATTCTGGGTGCCGAAGACGTTGTTTTCGACCGCCTCGCCCGGGTGCACTTCCAGGTAGGGTACGTGCTTGTGGGCGGCGGCGTGGAACACCACACCGGGCTTCCAGCGGTCGAACACCTGGGCCAGGCGGTGGGGGTTTCGGATGTCGCACAGTTCCAGTGAGAGGGGCTGGGTGGGGTAGATGGCGCGCAGGGCCCGCTCGGACTCCCAGAGGCTGTTCTCGCCACGTCCCACCAGGACGATCCGTGCGGGCCTGAAGGTGGCCACCTGCCGGGCGATCTCGCTGCCGATGGAGCCACCGCCGCCGGTGATGAGGACCACGGCGTCCTCCAGGACCAGGCTGAGGGAGCTCTGATCCAGCTTGACGGGATCCCGGCGGAGCAGGTCCTCGATGGAGATGTCCCGCAACTCGGGCTTCCAGTTCCGGGGGCCGAGCAGGTCGTAGATGCCAGGGACGGTCTTTATGACGACGTTGGTGGTGCGCAGGATGTTGTGCAGGGAGCGGATCGCGGACCCAGGGGCGCTGGGTATGGCCAGGATCACCTGGGTGATGCCTTCTTCTTCGAGGAGTCTTGGCAGTTGCGTGGACGTGCCCAAGACCGGGATGCCCTGGATGCGGATGCCCTGCTTCTCGATGGCGTCATCCACGAAACCCACGATCTGGCTGCCCAGTTCCAGATGGCGGTGGAGCTCCTGGGAGATGAGCAGCCCGGCCCGCCCGGCGCCCACGATCAGGGTGCGATGGTGGGGCTGGCCTTCTGAAAGGGGCTGTTCGATCTGGCCCCGGTCATGCCAGGCCCGGATGCTGCCCCGGAGCAGGATCCAAGTACCACCTGTGGTCAGCGTGGCCGCAGCCACGGCTTCGATCTCGAAATGGACATCGAAGGCCGGGGCGAGGAGGGACATGGCGAGTCCCAGCATCCCCAGAGCCAGCGTGGCCCCAGCCAGGCGGATGGCGTCCCTGAAGCCGATGAACCGGTAGTGCTGCCAGCTGAGCTGGAAGATCAGGTTCACGAGCAGCGCCAGACCGACCCAGCAAATCGCCCAGCCTGGCCGGACCACCTCCGGTGTGAAGACTCGGACGCAGCCCAACCAAGCCAGCCCGGCTAGCATGGCGTCCAGCCCCAGCTTCACAAGCCGGCGCACCAGGGGTTTTCTCAGTTGGGCATGGATGGGAACGACCAACGGGGGCATGACAGATCCTTGCGGATTCCTTAGTCGGGATGGACCGGAGCACTGACGCCCAAATCATAGCCCAGGGCCTCCTTTTCCAAGGGCACAAGTCACCCGTGGAGCCCCGGTGGATCCAGACCCTGAGCTGGATGTTGGGGTCCCGGTTACAATGAAGGGCCCCGCCGCTGCGGGGCCTTTTCATCGTGAGTGCCATGATCCTGCGCAAAGAGTACTGGTTTGAAGCCGCCCACTTTATCTACAACCACCCGGGCAAGTGCAGGAACCTGCACGGCCACAGTTACAAGCTCTTCGTGTTGCTGGAGGGGCAGGTGAACGCGGAGACGGGCATGATCATCGATTTCGACGACCTGTCGAAGGTGGTGGTCGAGAAGGTCATCTCCAAGCTGGACCACCGCTTCCTCAACGACCTGATCCCCCTCTCCACCGCCGAGAACATCTCGGTGTGGATCTGGGAGCAGCTGAAGCCCGAGCTGCCGGCCCTCTGCCAGATCGAGGTCTACGAGACCACCGACAACTGCGTGATCTACCGGGGGGCCTGACATGCGCCGCCTCCTGGTCCTTCCCGCCCTGCTGGTCCTGGTCGGCTGCGAGGCCCTCAGCCCGGCCCTGAAGTACGAGGAGGCGGCCCGGCAGCTGCGGTTCACCCTGGACCGCGTGGAACCAAGAATCGAGCTGGCCCTTCCCCTGGAGCAATCGCACCTGCGGCTTCGCCTGGAGGTGGGTGTGGACAACCCCTCCGACCAGCGCCTGCGGACCCGGCGCGTGGCCGGGGATCTGAAGCTGAACGCCAAAGGCGCCGACCACGCCCTGGGCTCCGTGAGCTTTCCCGAGGGCGCCGACATAGCCCCCAAGAGCCGCAGCATCCTCAAGGTGGACGTGACGCTGGGCTACAGCGACCTGAAGGCCGCCTGGGGCCCGCTATCCGGCGCGGTCCTGCGCCACGAGCCCGCCACCTGGAGCCTGGCCGGGGAGGCCCGCTTCGAGATCCTGGGCATCGAGTTCGGCGTGCCTTTCCGCACCAGCAAGGGCAGCGGGTCATGACGGACCTCCATTGATCCGCGCCGTCGTCTTCGACCTCTGGAACACGCTGGTCTTCAGCCCGGCGGGGAGTCCCTTCCAGCGGATGAAGGAGCTGCTGCGGCCGGAGCAGGCCCACGTGTTCACGGCCCTCATGCGTGACGGCATGGTGCAACCCTACCCGTCTGTTCGGACCTTCCTGGAGGCCTGGCAGTCCCGGGTGGATCTGGATGAAGCCCAGATGGATGCCATGGCCGAGGCCTTCCTGGCGGCGGGCCAGCAGGCCGAGTGCTTTGCGGGCTCCCCGGAGGCCGTGGGAGCCGTGAGGGACCTGGCCCGGGTGGCCCTGCTCTCCAACACCCAGACCTTCGGGCTGGAGCTGCTGGACCGCCTCGGCATCGCCGGACGCATCCGCACGCGGATTCTCAGCGCCGAGATCGGGGCCCTCAAGCCGGAACCGGCGGCCTTTGAGGCGGTGCAGCGGAAGCTGGGGGTGTTCCCCGGCAACCTCGTCATGGTGGGCGACAGCTGGATCGACGATGTGAAGGGTGCCGTGGCCGCGGGCTGGACGGCCATTTGGGTGAACCGCGAGGCCAAGCCGCGGCCCGACCATGACCAGGACCACCCCATCTACGAGGTGCGCAGCCTGGACCGGGTGCCGGAGCTCATTCAGGGCCTGCAGGACGGCCTGCGCTGTCCCACCTGCCTGGGGTGAGGGACGACTTCAGGCGCTGGCGCTGTCCTGGCCGGGGAACTGTAGGTCCATGACCACGGCGTGGCGGGGGGTGTCGGCGCGCTCGATCCAGGACACCCGGGCGCCCAGGAGGCGGGCCAACTGCATGAGGCTTTCCCGGGACTCCTGGTGGAGCGAGGCGGAGAGCTCAGGATGCAGGGTCAGGCGCACCTCGGCGCCGCGAAGGCGCTCGCCCAGGCGCACCAGCTCGCGGTAGGCCTTGAGCAGGGAGGTCTCGGGGCTCTGGGTCCGGCCGGCGCCATTGCAGGTGGGGCAGGGCTGGGTGAGCTGGCGCTCCAGGGAGGGGCCCGTACGCTTGCGGGTGAGTTCCACCAGGCCGAATTCGGAGATGCCGCCGGCGCGGGCATGGTTGCGGTCCCGTTTGAGCTCCTCCTGGAAGCGGGCCAGCACCTCGTCGCGGTGGAGGGGGTCCACCATGTCGATGAAGTCGATGACCACGATGCCGCCCAGGTTGCGCAGGCGCAGCTGGCGCACGATCTCGGGGATTGCTTCCAGGTTGGTGAGGTAGACGGTCTCCTCGAGGTCCTTCTTTCCTACGAACTTGCCGGTGTTCACATCCACGCTGACCAGGGCCTCGGTTTGGTTCAGCACGATGGACCCACCGTGCTTGAGGAAGACCTTGGGCTGACGGGCGGAGTCGATCTCGGATTCGATGCCGAAGGCCTCGAAGATGGGCAGGTCCGAGGTGAAGCGCTTGACGCGGTTCGACCACTCCGGATGGATGTTCTCCACGAAGGAGACGACCTCCCGGTGGGCGGCGTCATCATCCACCCAGAAGGTGGAGACCTCTTCGCGGAAGATGTCGCGCATGACCTTCTGCAGCAGGCGCAGGTCCTGCCACACGAGCCCGGGGGCTTGGACCGTCTCGGCCTTGGCCTGGATGCCCTCCCAGAGGCGGCGCAGGAAGATCACGTCGCCCACCAGGTCCTCGTCCTTCTCGCCGATGGCGGCGGTGCGGACGATGAAACCCTCGCCGGGCTGGACGTGGGCCCGGATCAGCTCACGCAGGCGGTCGCGCTCCTCGGGGTCGGTGATCTTGCGGGAGATGCCGATGTGGTCGATGCCCGGCATGAAGACCAGGAAGCGGCCCGGGAAGCTCAGGTGCCGGGAGAGTCGGGGGCCCTTCGAGCCGATGGGATCCTTCACCACCTGGACCAAGGTCTCCTCGCCCTCCTTGAGGGGGGGCAGGGGCGGAGGCGGCGGCGGCAGGTCCTCGCTGGGGGTCTCGTCACCCTCATCCTCGGCGGACAGGTCGGCCCCGATGCGCTGGGCGACGGGGTCATCCAGGTACAGGAACCCATCCTTGACGCCGCCGATGTTGACGAAAGCGCTCTGCATGCCGGGCAGAAGCTTGGCCACCTTGCCTTTGTAGACATCCCCCACCTGGCTCTTGTTCATCGTTCGTTCGAGAAACAGCTCGCAGAGCTGGCCATTCTCAAGCAGAGCGATGCGCGTCTCCAGGGGGGTCGAATTGACCACCAGGGACTTCCGGACTTCCATGGAACCAACCTTTCAGAACTTTGCAGGGAGTCGCCTTGCCCCCACTGCGGGCCCCAGGGTCGTACCAGACCGAAGGGTGATTCATTTCTACCATGACCCTTGGATGCCGCGCCAACGGTCAAAGGTTCCAGAATCGGGTTTTATTTCGCGGTTTCTGATTCGAAATTCTAAATAAAATATTTTATTTTAACAATTACGCAACAAGCTAACGCTTGGCTCGCATGAGGGCTCCTCGTACAAAAGTCAAACCCTTCTTCGCAATCCTGGACAAAGGCTGCCAAGCCATGCTGCTGATCGTGTTCTGCGGGGAGGGGTGGGAAACGCACAGCGGTTTCCAAGGAACTGTGGGCAGCCTGTGGATCCGAAGGATCAAGTCAATGGCCTGTTGCCGCTAGGCAATCCGCAGACTGTCCATGGATCCGTCGGCTCTCCGCAGGGTTTAGATATGGCCTAAGGTAGTCCCTGGTACGGTCACCTCGGTGCCGGAGGATTAGTCCCCCCATCACCGGAATTATTGGAGTCTTGAGGGTCAGTAGGGTGGGGAAGGGCAGCTAGGCGCTCAAACTGAAGAAGGAATTCGGGGAAGGATTGCCCGAGTCCCAGGACCCAGCGGCGGAGTTCGATTACATCGAGCCTTCGCTCACCGCGTTCCACCTTTGATATCAAGCTTTGTTTGGTACCGAGCCTTCCTGCGAGCTGCTCCTGGGTAATGCATGAGGATTCCCTTACTTCTCGAAGAAGGCCAAGCAGGACCCCGTATTCCGAACTGAATAGCGACTTTTCCATTGACCCTGCCCAGGGCCAATCTGTATTCTGTTTTAGAATAGTCCAAATTGGACTATTTGATTGAACACCTGCTCCGCCTATCAAGGAGGAAACAATGTTCGACCTGACGCCCCGCTGGTGTCCGTGTGGTTGCGAGACGAGCTACACCATCGAATGCGATGCTCTCGTCGCTCCAGCCGATGGCGCTTGGCTTCACTACACCTGCCCCAAATCCCAGGACCGCCTGTCCTTCCAGAGCTGTGGTTGCTGGGGCTCATCCCGTAATGACAATAGCCACCAGGTGGTTATCGCCAGCCTGAACTACTGAATATCAGAGGTTCGGGATCTGGCTGGAAGCATTCACGCGGGCCTGGATGCTATGTGGGGATGCTCCACTGCTCGTCCCATGGTCCATGTTGGACAAGGTGCCAATGGACACGGATTGGAATGACCGGATGACTCGTGTGGTGTTCCCCGCCTTGCTAAGGGGGGTACATGTCTATACGGGAATCGGTGAGATTATTCCGGGCCTAGGAATCCCTCAGACCGACAGCGGCAGCCCAGGGGCAAAGGAGGCCGTCAGCAGGAAGCCGATTGGGTTGCCTGTCTGGCAGGTCTACCTCGGAGTGAAGGAGACCCAGCCGCCCATCCGCTTTCTTCAGTTCATCCACAAAGTGGAAACCCTTCGGGGCCCGGGGGCACTTGTCTACCCAACCAAATTGCAGCGGGACAGGGATCGCGGGGTGGCGTTAATGGTGCCGCTCGGCGAGGGACTAGCGACGCCGCCTTACGAGATGTCGCTGGCCCGGGAAGTCCAGGCTGTATTCCTGAACAAAGTCGTTCGAGTAATTGCTCTCGGAAGGGTCCGGCCCTTCACCACGAAAAGCCCATGGTCATTGAGTGAACATCTCCTGATGGAAGTCTTTTCTGAAGCCGGGCAATTGATTTGGACCAATCCGGTCATCGGAATGGGTCTCGAGGAATGCTTGGAAAGGCTAGGAAACAATGAGGAGTTCACGCTGGCTAGGCCCAAGCATGGACCCGCAGTTGAATCACGACTCAATGCTTGTCACACCAGCGAGGCATGCGCCCGGATCGTGCTTGAAGCGGCCTTTCAAGCAGAATTGATGGGCGATGCAAACTTGGGGTCGACGCTTCGGGCAATGGGGGAGCGCATGCACCGGCCCTAAGTCCTCCGAACGGTTGAGGTTGTTTGGTGGCAAGGGTATCGGCCATGGCTCGACATGGCTAGAGGCGCCGATCAATCAGTGAAGGCCGCCACGCAGAGGGGAGTGCGTTCCTGGGTACGGCGTTCGGTGATGCGGTTGCGTTCATCCACGAAGACGACCGTGGGGGCAACGGTCTCAGCCTCCTCGGGGGTCATCCAGCCGTAGGCCGCGATGATCACCAGGTCGCCGGCATTCACCAAGTGGGCGGCGGCCCCGTTGATGCCGACCTCACCGGACCCCGGCGTCCCCGGGATCACATAAGTGGAAAGGCGGGATCCGTTGGTCACGTCGTAGATGTCTATCTTCTCATTCTCCATGAACCCTGCGGCTTCGATGAGCAGCGGATCCAGGGTGATCGATCCCACATAGTCCAGGTCGGCCCTCGTCACGGTGGCGCGATGGATCTTTCCGAGCAGGAAGTGGCGCAGCATGCATCCTCCGGTCCAGGCTCCGTCCGGAGTCCCGGCCAACGGACAAGGATGGCCCCACAAGGGTGCCAGGTCCAGAGTCGATGTTTTACAACTTCTACCGATTTGGTTGGAATCCAATGGTGGATGGGGAATTGGGCAATATTTACATTTTTTTGAGGTTAAGAATCCCATGCAGTTAATTGCGCAACCAGCGCGCAAAAAATGTCCAAAAAATTAACTTAGACAAATCCAAAATGCGCAAAATAATGTGGGCAAAAATAGCTGGTCTAAAACTTCGTTATTGTGGTCTGGAGCTTCACCTTCGAAGGGCCAGGCCATGACTCAGAAAAAAGAACCAAATCGGCATTTTAATTCAATAATAGATTGGATTAGGTCGCTGTTTTCAGGTAATCACAAGTCGAATCCGGTCATGATCGATACCGGTGGATTAACCGCGATTCTAAGAGAATCGCGCCAAGTTCCTGTGAAACGCCTGAAGCCTGGTTTTAAGAAGATCCCGGGCCAGGTCTGCGATACGGTCGGTAGCGGCCAGGAGGCATTTCACAGTTCTGTGTGGGAGGCGTGAAGCCATGAATCCTCCTGCCTTCGTAAATACCGTAGACACCTTCAAATCTCCCGCCAGCTTGGTTCAGTACGTCAATGAGCACCTTCGAGCTCCCACGGAAGCTGGAGCTTTCAAGGACTTGCCCGGTTACCTGGATCAGTGGGGGCGAGTGATCCCGATCCTGGCCAACCGGGAGTTATGGGAGGAGATTGGTCTGCCGGTTGGCTGCACAATTCCGCCCGACGAGGTGCTGGTTAGCCTATGTCTTGGTAGGGATGCGTCTGGTCGGCTACTCACCAGAATGCAGCTACGTAGAATGCCTCGGGAATTCCTGATCCCGCTCCCCTGCGAGTTGTCCGAAGCCCTCAAGGATCATCCTTTAGTCGGCATGGCCGTGGCCGTCGCCGTCACCAAGACATTCCTGGGTCGAATGGAATCGATAGCTGTCCTAGACCGTAAGGGAGGAACGGAGAACTGGCGTAAGGCCACGACGCTCTCCATGTTTTTCATTCACGGGACGAACCAAGCTAGCGAAAGTCACATCCAGAGCCACATTTTCACGTTTGGACCTGCGCGATTGGAATCTGGGCGTTGGCTGACCTATGAAAACTGGGCCTGTTTGCGGGAACTGCATGTGGATGGGGGCATCAGGGAAGACCTCGGCAAGACAATGGTCAAGGAGGCTGCCAAATTTGGCTATGAGGTGATCTTGGTTCCAGGGAAGGCCTCTCGAAACCAAACCAATGGATGTACTGTGATTTGCCCGGACGGTCGGATCATTCATGCGGGGAGTGTGGCCCGGGTGCAGAGTGCCGGGATCCTCGCCAGCCGTGCAATCAAGGCAATGCTGGGAGTTCAGACGCTAACTTCTCGGGAACTCGATGTCGTGTTGGGGAACCCCGGGGAGCCTCTTCTGTCAATTCCTAACTGGCGCCCGAATGCTTACCAAATTTACAAACTGACCATGCTTGGAATTCTTGATTCTTCGGGGCGAATAAAAATGGACCTGATGCCCCTACTCCAACAACTGGACGATGGACTGGCAGTGGCACAAGCCAGCTTGGCTGATATGAACAGCGCGAATTGCCACAGGGCGCAGGCCATGATCCGGAATACGAGAGAACTTCTGCAATTTCGCGTGCCTGAGATCAACCCTGAACCCGGAATGGCGGCACTTGGTTGGCATAGGATGCGTGATGGGATGCTACGACTTGTCGCATCCCAGCCAGGAGGACTGAGCCAAGAGGGCTGGGCGAAGGAGACCGTGGATTGCCTCCTCTATCTCCAACGGGGGGGCTTCCTGGAGGTCTCTGGCTACAAAAACCGCTCCATTTACTCGCTTAGCTCGAAAGGGAAGAAGCAGTTGGTCGATGTGTATTGCATTGAATCGGACATCGAGAAGGCCCTCGCCTGCCTTCGAGAGCGACTGCTTGGCGACCAGGGCATTCCTGAAGTGAACCTTGGCAGATTAGAAATGGCGGGCCTAAGAGTGCATGAAAACCAGTTGGTGTTCGTAAAGTACGGTCGGGCCGTAGATGGTTCCCCCTTGCTAAAGTCCCTCGGGATTGACACCAAGACTGAAACCTTGCTCGACTACGATTGGTGGCGGCGCCTGTGGGATGAGCGCCATGCCCTTCCCAAAGCGCTTGCGGACAGTCTTATGAGACCTGACGAGATTGCAAAGCGATGGCCCTGGCTTGGTCGCCAGAAGATCGGGTTGCCAGCAAACAAACAGAATGGGGGGGCCACAAAGCCAAAAGATGAAGTTGTTATTGATACAGTACCAGAGCCCCGGAAGCCTCATAGGAGTATTGGGAATCCCCATTTCCAGGTAGAACCTCATTTCGGACCAAGACCCGATCGTGCGCGATCAATCTAATCGGCTCCTTCCCTTTTGGGCTAAGGGTGTTTCCATTCCCTACAGAATGGAGAAACTTCCGTTCAGATTCACGGATATCGCGCAGAGGATTTGGACTGGATGGCAGATAGATAAAGAAGACATAGGGTATTGGCGATTACTCGATCCGTTCCCAGAAGGGCCGCGCCGCACACTTGAGCGAATGATTTCGGAAGACAGGCGATCCCATACATTTTGGGAATATCCAGATCTGAAGCCTGAGCTCATCTCCCGGCTAAATGTAGAGTTTGAGACAGATCAATTGATAATCCACCAGCTAAATTCCACCCTCAAGGAAGGCCTGCGTAATTTCGCGGAATCCTCTTTGGTGAAATTATTCAATACTCACATTTACGCGGAAGAATTCATCCCTTTCCAGGATTCATGGGAGGCCTCGTTATGTAATACAGATCGGGTGAAGGGGATCCTGCCCTCGATTCGGCCCCTGTCTGAAATGAACTACTGGGTGGCCGAGTTTTCAGTTGGATCTTCCTCGAAACTCGTGCTGCTTGAGGTACTTTCAGATGCGGATTTAGGAAAGCCCTGCCCGATTGCTATCTGGACTCATGGACAACGAACAGTCGAATTCCTGGAGAGACCAGCGCTCCGGATCGACCCCAACTGGCCACTGCTTTCACGCGTAATTGCCTCTGCCCGATGGTATTTTCGTTTCCATAGGGCTTATCCAGAGCGGGATATTTATATGAATACCTAAGTGCCAACCCGGAGCCAACTTGCTATTTCTTGCTGAAGATTTATGAGGAACTGCTGGGCCAAGCGAATCCTTACTTTGGCCCGGCGTAGAATTGGCCTGTTAGTTAAATAGTACCACGTGCAGATCCAGCCCGATCCGTGGCGGGGCGATGGGCGGGGGGGCCATGGGCAGGCGGAAGGCGCCCTCCAGGTCCAGCCGGGCCCTGGGGTCCCGGACTCGGCGAAGCACCCAGCGGCCATCCAGAAACACATACATGCGGGAGGGATCGCCGGGTACCAGGGCCACGTAGCGCCGTGTTTCGCCCGCGCGCCAGTACCCATTCATCCAAGGCGGGGCGACATGCCGACGGTCACGGTCGTGATCCCGGTCCTCATCGTAGCGGTGGGCATGGTGATCGCCCTTCCGTTCCTTCCAGTACTCCCGTTCGCGGCGGTCGTGTTCCTTCCAATAGCGCCGGTCCTCTTTCTGCTCCTCCTTCCACTCCCGGCGCCGCTCCTTGTCGTCGTGGCGGTCGGGAAGGGCCAGGGCGGGCAGGGCCGAGGCGGCGAGGAGGCAGGCGGTCAGCAGGGGGCGGAACATGATGACTCCTAGTTGAAGAGCACGACGTGGAGGTCCACCCCAACCCTGGGCAGGGGGATGGGCGGAGGTGCGGCGGGCAGGCGGAGAACATCCCGGATCTCGCCCTGGAGCCCCACATCGAAGCCCTTGCGCAGCTCCCAGCGGCCCTCGATGAGGAACCAGGCCCGGTCGTGGTAGCGGGGATCCACGGCCACGTAGGGCCGCTCAGGGAGCCGACCGTATTTCTTGGCCAGGCCCGGGGGAAGCCCCCCCTTCTTGGCCAAGCCGGGAGGCGCGCCTCCCTTTTTGGCGAGCCCCGGAGGGACGCCCTTGTCGTGGCCTCGGCCTTGGGGGCCAGCCAGCAAAGACGAGATCAGGAGCAGGGAAGGGAACATGCGGCACCCCAGCGGTGAGGTCCCAAGCCTAGGCCCAAAGCAGGCGGAAGGCCATACACCGAATGGATGATCCAGGTGCTCGCAAGACTCAGGATGCGGATGCCGCTAGGTCTGAGGCCGGGGGCGAAAGCAGCACGTTGTCGATGAGGCGGGTGCTGCCGACATAGGCGGCCACGCACAGGGCGGCGCTGCGATCCACCCGGCCCTGGATAGGTTCCAGGTTCTGGGTGTCCACCAGTTCCAGGTACTGGATGGAGTCCACCCCCGAAAGGGGCTTCCGGGCGATCTCGACCAGCTTGGCCCCATCCCGTTCCCCAGCCTCGAAGGCGGCCTTCGCGGAAAGGAGGCCTTCGCTCAGCCGGAGGGCCCGGCGCCGGGCGTCCTCATCGAGGTAGGTGTTGCGGCTGCTCAGGGCCAGGCCATCGGCCTCCCGGACCGTGGGGACCACCACCACATCCACGGGCAGGTTCAGGTCCCGGGCCATGCGCCGGATGACCACGGTCTGCTGGAAGTCCTTCTGGCCGAAGAAGGCCAGGTCCGGCTCCACCATGTTGAAAAGCTTGGCCACCACCGTGGCGACACCGCGGAAATGGCCGGGTCGGAAGCGCCCGCAGAGCGGCTCGGCCAGCCGGCCGGGCTCCACGTGGGTCTGGAAGCCGGTGGGGTAGATCTCGGCGGCTTCGGGAAGGAAGAGCACAGTGGTGCCGGCTTCCAGGCAGAGGTTCTGGTCCCGCTCCAGGTCCTTGGGATAGCTGGCCAGGTCTTCGCTGGGTCCGAACTGGGTGGGGTTCACGAAGATCGACACCACGGTGGCATCGCAGCGGGCGGCGCTCTGGCGGATCAGGGCCCCGTGGCCTTCGTGGAGGAAACCCATGGTGGGAACGAAGCCGATCCGCTTCCCTGCTTCTCTCAAGGGACGGAGCAGGGCGCGCAAATCAGCGATGGTACGGACAACTCGCATGGACAAAAGCGGGATCCTTCAGAAGGCACCTGCCAGCTTACCAAGGGGGGCCCTAGGGGCGCCACTGGGTCAAAGCCGGACGAACGGCTTCTGGAAGGGTATAGGATTCCCGCTCATCCGGGAACCCTCCCGCCCGCACATCCTCGGCCCAGGCGGCCAAGGCGACCCGTAGGTCTTCGAATCCTTCGGCATAGCGCCGAACGAATTTGGGGGAGCTGCCGGGCAGCAGACCCAGCACATCGTGGATGACCAACACCTGGCCCGAGCAATGGGGGCCGGCTCCGATCCCGATGGTGGGAATCTCCACCGTTTCGGTGACCTTGGCGGCCAGGTCGGCGGGGATCCCCTCCAGGACCATGCTGAAGCAGCCGGCGTCCTGAAGCCGCTGGGCATCCTCCAGCAGGCGGAGGGCCTCGCCCTTGTGCTTGCCCTGGACCTTGTAGCCACCCATGGGGTTGATGCTCTGGGGCGTGAGGCCCAGATGGCCCATGACGGGGATCTCCGCGTCGATCAGGGCATGGATCATGGGAAGGCGCTTGGCGCCCCCCTCCAGCTTCACGGCCTGGGCCCCCCGCTGAAGGAAGCCCCCTGCATTGCGCAGGGTGTCCTCCACGCTGAGGTGGAAGCTCAGGTAGGGCATGTCCGCGATGAGCATGGCTCCCGGGCGGGTGCGGGCCACGGCCTCCAGGTGATGGTTCATCATGGCCATGCTGACGGGCAGGGTGTTCTCGAAGCCCAGGCAGACGTTCCCCACGCTGTCTCCCACCAGGATGATTTCCACCCCGGCAGCATCGGCGATGCGGGCTGTGACGGCATCGTAGGCGGTGGTCATCACCAGCTTGCGTCCCGCGCGATGCCAGCTGTGCAGCTGGGACAGGGTGATGCGGGCACGCGAATCGGCGGGCAGGTGGCTCATGGGGTCTCCGCTGGAGGGTCGAAGCCTGGACCCTCCATCAGACCACCGAACCCGGCGGGCGTCACCCGGGATCGGGGAAGGCCGGCAGGTTCATCTGGGTGGGGGTCCAGTCCACCAGCGGGTCGGCCCGCTCGGGCTGGATGAACCGGAGGCCCACGGCCTCCACGGTCTGCCGGAAGCGGTGCAGGTCCTCCCGGCCCAGGAAGCTGGTCTCCTGGCCCTCGGGAAGCCGCGCCCACAGCTGCTGGAAGCTGGGGAAGGCATCCTGCATGCGGGCCCGGGCCCCCAGCTTCTCGCCCCGTTGCAACAGGAGCTGGGCGCCCTCGGCACTGGCCTCGAGGATGATCGCGGGGAACTGCAGGTCGCGGGCGGCGGCCTGGACTTCGCTCCAGGCTTCAAGAGACTCCAGGGCCACAGCCTCCGAGGCCGGCACCGTGGACAGCAGTAGGGCGTGGGCCCGGTGCCACTCCAGGTCCAGCCAGCGGGATCCCGAGCCCTCGACGGGCCCCTTCAGGTTCTCCAGGATGGCCCAACCCTGCTCGGGGGCTTCGAGGCCCGACTGGCGGGCCTCCCGGGCCACGGCCTGGCTGTGGCGGAGCTGGGCGAGGCGCTGGCGCCAGAGGAGGCCTGTGGATTCGTAGTGATCGGCCGCGGCACGGAAAAGGCGACTCGCGTCCCGCCAGGCGCTGCGGAAGCGGGCCACCTCACCCTGCAGGAAGAGGTGGTCCCCCTGCTCCTCGGGCGAAAGAAGGGGTGGCTGGGCGGCCAGGGCCTCGAACTGGGCATGGTCGGCGCCCAGGGAATCACCCATGGCGGCGAGGGTCCGGGCCCGCCAGATCTGGGTGAGGGAAACCAGGGCTGCGTCGCCCAGACGCTGGGCCCGCGCCAGGGAACGGTCCAGGTGGGACAGGGCGGGGCCGAGGAATTGCTGGATGCTGCGGACCATGCCGAGGGCCAGGTGCCCCCTGGCCTGGAGGGTGGTGTCGCCTTGCAATCGAGCGGTCTGCAGGGCCTCCCGCAGCAGGTGGATGCAGGCCTCGGACTGGCCCTGCGCCAGCCGGACCTGGGCGAGGGCGATCTGCACCGAGACCAGGCTGCGGAAGTCCTGGGCGTGCTCGAGCATCCGCTGGGCCGATTGCATCATGGAGCCGGCCCGCAGGAATTGGGACTGGCCTGCGAGGGCTTGACCGAGGGTGAGCATGAGGGCGGCCTGATCCTGGGGCAGAGGCTTGAAGCCGCCCTGGGGATGCAGGCCCTCCTCCAGGGCCCGGATGCCCTTGGTGAGATGGCCCTGGAGCAGGTGGAGCTGGCCCAGGGCCAGGCGCAGGCGCGGCTGCTCGGGGTGCAGGGGGTGGTCGGTCAGCCGCTCCGAGGCGAACTGGAGGGCCTCCTGGGCCTCGCTGGGCCGTCGAAGGCGCAGGAACAGGGCGGCCCGCTTGCGGAAGAGCCGGGCTGCGGTGAGGCGGGTGTCCTCGTCGTCGGCGCCCTGGGCCAGGGCGCCGAGGGCCCGGCCCAGCGAGGCGAGGGCCTCCTCGAAGGGGGAGCGCTCCGCGGGCTCGTCGGGCAGGCGGACCCCGCCGGCCCAGGCATCGGCCAGATGCTCGTGGAGGCGGGCTTCCTCCCTGGGCGCCGGCTTGAGCTGAAGGGCCTGGGCCACGATCCGCCGGACGTCCTCAGGGGAACCGCTGGTCGCATGGTCGAGGGAACTGAGCACTGCGGCCAGCGCCGTGGCCTCGTCTGAGGCCAGCGACCGGAGCGGCACAGGGCAGTCCCAACCCTGCTCCTGGAAGGCGGCGGACAGGGCCCGGGCCAGGCGCTTGAGCTCCGGCTGGGGCGTGTGGGCCAGCACCAGCTCCCGCCAGCGCGGATCGGGGATCAGGGCAAGGCCGCGTTGGAGCTGGGCCAGCCGGGAGCCCACGGCGCCGTGCAGGGCATCTTCCAGCGCCTCGTCCTGGAGCCCAAGCAGCCGACCCAGCGCACCGGAGGGCAGGGGACGCTCGGCCAGGGACAACAGGCGCACCAGGGTGGCCGAGGCCGCTGTCAGCCGTTGGAGCCGGCCGAGGAAGATCTGGCGCATCAGGTCCTCTTCCGCCCGCAGGGTCGCCGGCTGACCCGGCACCAGGCACCACTGGTTCCGGTCCCAGGTGAGGGTCCCGGACTGGTGGGCGAGTTCCAGGAAGTTCCGGAGCAGCCCAGGGTTGCCCAGGCTCTGGGTGATCAGGTCGGAGCGGAAGGCCTCCGGCAGGTCGTGCTGGCCTAGCAGGTCCTCCATCACCAGGCCCAGGTCCTCGTCCTCCAGGCGGTTCACACCCACCAGCGCCGCCGTTTCTTCCCCGCGCAGCTGGGTGATGAGGGGCTTGAGCCCCGCGCCCTGGGCGCCCGTGGTCAGGGAGAGAAGCCATGGCAGGGTGGAGGCGTGGACCAGTTCCCTGATGAGGTTCAGTACCCCGGGGGTGGCCCGGTCGAGGCCCGAGAGGTGGATGAGGCGGTGGTGCAGGAGGCCGGCGAAATCCAGAGCCTCCAGGGCCGCCTTGACCTCTTCCGCCTCGGGCACAGCCTCCTGACCGTTCACATGGCGCCCGCCGGTGAGGAAGGCGAAGGCCTGGACCCGCAGCGAGAGGGTCTTGGCGGCCTCGGGGCGTTCCGCGTAGAAGTCCACTTCGCTGCCGCTCAGCAACGCTTCCAGGAGGCGGCCCAGGAACCGACCCGGGGTCTCGTCGGCGGAGGCCGCGAGATGGTGGACCCAGATGCCCTCCCCCTCGGCCACGGCAGAGGCGAAGGCGGCCAGGTGCTCCTTGCCCACACCCTCCTCACCCTGAAGCAGGACGATGCGCTCCATGGGGATGGGGGCGCTGAAGCCCAGCATGAGCGACTTGAGGTAGGGGAGCTCCTGGCTGCGACCCCGGAGGGGACGGGCGATGGGTTCGGAGAGGTCCCGCGGGTGGTTCCAGGGCAGATCCTCGGACAGGGCTGGAGTTGGAGCTGTCTGGGGCAGGAAGCCCGCCACCAATTCCAGGCCCCAGGGGGCCTCGCCGATGACCCGGGGAACCTGGGTGAGGCCGGGCCGGAAGGTGATGACCTCGGGATGGAGGAAGCGGGGGTGCGGATCCCGGCCAAGCTGGTCGCCGAGGTGCGCCAGCAGTGCCTCCCGCTGGGCCTCGCCCCAGCCGGCCCAGAGTCGCGACAGCGGCGTGCCCTGGATGGCCTGGAGGAACCAGGCTTGCTCCCCATCGAAGCCCAGGTGGCTGATGACGGGGTCGAGGGGCGTGGCATCCAGGAATCGCGCGAGGAAGGTGTCCCGGATGTGGTCGAGATCGCGGTCCGTGGGCAGGGGCGACCAGATCTGTGCGAGGAAGCGGGTGCCATCCAGCTCCCGCCGCATGAAATGCCAGGAACAGCGCTCCCCACGGCTCAGCTCGGCGAGCCAGGTGTAGCGGTGGGTGCCGAGGAAGCGTGTCACGTCCACGGGTGGGCCTCGGGATTTCCGGCTGGATGGCGAGGGGGCATGGCCGAGAGTGTACCCCAGCGGCCACCGCGCGCTCCGGGAAGGCCGGGCCCTCCAGGGCGGAGCTCCGACAAGGCTGTACCGACATTTTTCCTCAACTCTGCGTGCTTGTTGGCCGATAGGCAGCCAACCAACAGGAATGGGAACGGAGTCCCATTCCAACCCGACCCACGGAGGGGTTATGTCAAATCTGAGTGTCACCACCACCAGCAGCACCACGCCCGCCCTGCAGGACCGTTGGGCCCAGCGCAAAGCCCTCTTCGATCAGCTCGGGCAGGCCCTTCAGGCCGGAGACCTCAAGGCCGCCCAGGATGCCTTTGCCGCCTTGCGTCCCAGCACAGGATCAGAGGCCCCCCAGGGGGGCTGGGGCCCCCCCCGGGGACCTTTCGCGATCCTGGCCGATGCCCTGCAGAAGGGGGATCTCGCCGCGGCTCAGGATGCCTTCGCCCAGATCACCCAGCGCCGGGAGCATTCCCACCACGACATCGAAGAAGGCGGGCATTCCGAGGCAGACTCCTTCAGGCAGATGAAGGCCCTGTTCGATCAGCTCGGGCAGGCCCTGCAGGCCGGGGACCTGGCGGGAGCCCAGGAGGCCTTTGCCAACCTTCAATCCCGAGCGCCAGGGGATGGTCCCGGCCGCCGGGAAGGTCGCGGAGGCCGTGGCCAGGGGCCCTTCGCTGCCTTGGCGACCGCCCTGCAGAATGGCGACTTGACCGCAGCCCAGGACGCCTTTGGCCAGATCCAGCAGGCCCGGGGGCATCATCACCGGCACCACGAGGAGGAAACCGAGACCGGGCCTTCCTCAACCCCTCCCCCTGCTGCCGACCCGGCCACCGCTTCGACCCCCGCTTCGACCCCAGCCTCCGGCTCGTCGACGGGCCAGAACAGAGGCGACGATGACGATGACGGTGCTGCGGTCCGGTCTAGGCGGGCGCGGATCGATGTAACGGCCTGAGGGCCCCTAGCGGGCGAAGAACGGATCCAGGATGACGGCGGCGGTGAGGACCAGCGCGAAGAGGTTGATGTTCATGAAGACGCGTCGGTACAGGGCCGCATCCTGGCCGGGTTTCAGCAGGGGCAGCGATCCGGCGATGAGCCAGGCGGCGCCCAGGCCCAGCATGAATTCCGCGGGCCAGGACACCAGCACCCGGAACAGGGGCAGCAGGCCGCAGGCCGCGGCCGTGCCGCAGGTCCAGGTGAAGGTGAGGCGGGAGAGGCGGGGACGCCCGAAGACACTCACCAGGGTGGGATAGCCTGCCTCCTCGTAGCCCTCGGCGTGGAGCCCCACCAGCAGCCAGAAGTGGGGCACCTGCCAGATGAAGAAGACGAAGGCGAGGGCCAGCACCGAAGGATCGGCCACGCTGCCACCCGCCGCGGTCCAGCCAATGGCTGGTGGCAGCGCGCCGATGAGGGAACCCGGCACCACGGCGAAGGCGCTGACACGCTTCAGGGGGGTGTAGAAGCCGTTGTACCAGCCCAGGGCCAGAGCCCCGAGCAGGGCGGAGGTAAGGTTGTGGGCGAGCCACAGCACCAGGAAGCCGCAGATGGCCATCACCGTGGCAATGACCGCGGCCTGGGCCGGGGACAGGTCCCCCCTCGGGATGGGCCGGTTCGCGGTGCGGGGCATGAGGGCATCGAAGCGGTGCTCCTGCACCTCGTTCAGGGCGCTGCTGCCCATGGCCAGCAGCAGGATGCCCAGGAGCGTCGTCACCAGCCCCAGGTCCGCGCCCCGGAGGAAGGCCACATAGCCCGCCGCCGCCGTGAAGGTGGAGGCGCCCGAGATCCGGAGCTTGGTCAGCTCCAGGAAGGTGGAGATCGGGTGTGATTTCGGGGCGGGGAGTGCGGCCACGCTCAAGGGTACGCTCCTAGTTGAGGCTCTTGATGTATCGCACGACCTCGTTCAGCTCTTGTTCGGTGAGCTGAGTCTTGGGCATGGCGTTCGGATAGCCGCGGACCACCTGGTCGGTGGGATTCGTGATGGACCGGCGCAGGTAGGCATCATCCACTTGCACGACTTTCATGGTCCCGGCCATGAGGATCTGCTCTTCGCGGCCATAGAGGGCCTTCAGCGTGGGGCCCACCTTGGGCTTGCCGTCCACGGAGTGGCAGGCGAGGCAGCCCTTGGCCGTCAGCACGGCCAGCCCCTGGGGCATGTCCTTGAGGTCGGGGTGGGCCTCGGCGGCGCGGAAGCTCTTGCCGGGCTCCGGGGCATCCTCGCCACCGAAGTACCAGGCCTTGAACTCCTCCTCGGGCACCACGATGACCTTGCTCAGCATGAGGCTGTGGTCCACGCCGCAGATGACCGTGCACTCGATGTCATACGAGCCCACTTTGGTGGCCTGGAACCAGGTGGTGTTGGTGCGGCTGGGCACGGCGTCGATCTTGATGCGGAAGGAGGGCACGAAGAACCCATGCACCACGTCGGCGCTGCGCACCTCCATCTTCATGGGCTTGCCCATGGGGGCGAAGAGCACGCGGCTCTGCTTGCCGTTGGGGTATTCGAAGGACCAACTCCACTGGCGGGCGGTGACCTTCACGGCCATGGCATCGCGGGGGGCCTGGCTCATGTAGTCGTAGTTGGTCCAGCCGTAGTAGAAGATCGACAGGAACAGCACCAGGGGGATGAGGGTCCAGACAATCTCCAGGCCCACGTGGCCGTCGATCTGTTCGGCCTTCGGGTGGCGCTTCTTGTTGTAGCGCACCACGAAGTAGATCATCAGCGCCGTGATGCCGATCAGGAAGACCACCGACAGCCCGAACACGTAGAAGAAGACCGCGTCGGACTTCTGGGCCGATACGGCGGCTTGGTTCATCCAGTCCATGGGAGCCTCAGCGGAAAGCGACGTCGGAGAACAGCAGGGCGAAGAAGATCAGCAGGGTGCCCAGGGTCACCAGGACCACGACCTTGAAGAGCGGTCCTTCGTATTTCAGGTGCATGAAGTAGTAGAAGACCAGCCCGGCCTTGAGTGGCGTCAGCGTGAGCAGGCCCCAAACGGCGGCCGTCTGGCCCAGGTGGCTGACCCCCACCAGGCAACCGGTGAGGACCACCAGGATCAACCAGATCTTGATGAAGGTGCCATAGCCGGGGTGTTCGGCGTGCTCGGCGGAATGTTCGGCGTGTTCGCTCATGGGAAACCCTTACGCGGCCAGGTAGAACAGCGGGAGGAGGAAGATCCAGATGACGTCCACCAGGTGCCAGTAGAGGCCACTGTTCTCCAGGTGGACGTAGCGGTCCTGCCGGACGCGGTCGGTGGCCACCCACCAGAGCATGACGCTGAGCAGGCCAAGGCCCACGATGACGTGGACCCCGTGCAGGCCGGTCATCGTGAAGTAGAGGCCGAAGAAGACCTGTTCCCCGGGGGGCATGGTGGCCAGGTGGTGGGAGTTGGGATAGATGCCGTGGTGGAACTTGGCACCCCACTCGAAGCCCTTGATCACCAGGAAGGTGAGGCCGAGGGCCAGGGTGGTCCCCAGGAAGGCCATGGCCCGCTTCTTCTCGGCCCGTTGGATGGCCACGATGGCCAACACCACCGTGAGGCTGCTGGTGAGCAGAACCAGGGTGTTGATGATGCCCAGCGTGGCGTTCAACTCGCCGCCGCCGTGGTGGAATTCGGCGGGGTAGCGGTAGCGCATGTAGGAGTAGCCGATGAAGAGCCCGCCGAAGAGCACCATCTCCGTGACCAGGAACAGCCACATGCCCAGGCGCGACCCGAAGTCGTCACGATGAACGTGCCCGGTCATTTCGCCTCCTGCTGCTCGAAGTGGTAGGGGCCGTGCGTGATGGTGGGGATTTCCTCGAAGTTCTCCAGCGGGGGCGGGCTGGGGATGGTCCACTCCAGCGTGACGCCGCCCCAGGGGTTGTCCTCAGCCTTCTCGCCCTTGAAGATCGCGTAGAGCAGCGTGCCGAAGAACATGACCAGCCCGAGGATCAAAAGCCAGCTGCCCACGGTGGCCACCACGTGCATGGTGTGGAACTGGGGCAGGTGCACGTAGTAGCGGCGGGGCATGCCCATCATTCCGAGGATCATCATGCCGAAATACAGCATGTTGAAGCCGATGAACATGGGAAACCACGAGGCGTAGATGGCCTTCTTGGAATACATCTTTCCCCACATCTTGGGGAACCAGTAGAGCAGGGCCGCGAAGAGCGCCATGCCCGTGCCGCCGAACATCACGTAATGGAAGTGACCCACGATGAAGTAGGTGTCGTGGATGTGCACGTTGAGCGCCAGGGCCCCCTGCATGACGCCCGTGAGGCCGCCGATGCAGAACAGGAAGATGAAGGTCAGGGTGAAGAGCAAGGGGGGCTGGAAATCGATGCTGCCCTTGTAGAGGGTGCTCACCCAGTTGAAGACCTTGATGGCGCTGGGAACCGCCACGATCATCGTGAGCAGGGAGAAGACCATGTTAGCGGTGGCGCTCATGCCGGAGGTGAACATGTGGTGGGCCCAGACCAGGCTCCCCACGGCGGCGATGGACATGGAGCTGAAGGCGATGGCCTTGTAGCCGAAGATCGGGCGCTTCGCGAAGGTGGGCAGGATCTCGGAGATGGCGCCCATGGCCGGCAGGATCATGATGTAGACCGCCGGGTGCGAGTAGATCCAGAAGAGGTGCTGGTAGAGCAGGGGATCGCCCCCCTTGGATGGATCGAAGATGCCGATGCCGAAGAAGCGCTCCAGGATGACCAGCACCAGGGTGATGGCCACGATGGGGGTGGCCAGCAGCTGGATCCAGGCCGTGGAGTAGAGGGCCCAGCACATCAGCGGCATGCGGAACCACTTCATGCCCGGCGCCCGGAGACGGTGGATGGTGGTGATGAAGTTGATGCCCGTGAGCATGGAGGAGAAGCCCAGCACGAAGGCGGCGAAGACGGCCAGGCTCACGTTGGTGCCCGTCTTTAGGCTGAAGGGCGCATAGAAGGTCCAGCCCGTGTCCGGCGCGCCGCCGCCCGTGAAGAGCGAGAGTACCGCCAGGATGGCTCCAGCCACGAAGAAGTACCAGGAGGCCAGGTTCAGGCGGGGGAACGAGACGTCCTTGGCGCCGATCAGGATGGGCAGGAAGAAGTTTCCGAAGATGGCAGGCAGGCCCGGGACCACGAACAGGAAGATCATGATCACGCCGTGGACCGTGAACAGGGCGTTGTAGGTCTGGGCGCTGATGAGCTTCTGGAAGGTGGTCAGCTGCACTAGGCGCATGACGAAGCCGATGCCCACGCCCACGAAGAAGAAGGTGATCATGGAATAGAGGTAGAGCAGACCGATGCGCTTGTGGTCCGTGGTGGTCAGCCAGGCCATCAGGCCTTTCCGCGCCCCGGTGTCCACTAGGTAGCTCGGCTGCGCCGTGGATGCATGCGTGCTCATTGAACCTCCTCTGACCGGGTCCTGCGCCCCTTCCGGGTGAGTGCGAACACGAAAACCAGGGCCGCGAGCAGGATGACGGTGGCGCCGATGGTGGTGGTGTTCAGGACGTACTTGCGCCCGACGGGGTCGTAGCTGAAACAGAACTTCAGGAACTTGTTGATGGTGGGCTGGGCCTCGCCGCGGGCTGCCTCCTGGGCGGCCAGCTGCAGGTCCGCGGGCAGGTAGGTGGTTCCGTACATGTAGCGGGTCACCTGGCCCCTGGGGCTGATGAAAATGATGGCGGCCGCGTGGATGAAGTCGTCCTTGTCGCGCTTGAACCGGAAGCCCACGGCATCGGCCAGGGCCTTCGTCGTCGCGCCGGGCCCGGTGAGGAAACGCCAGGCGGCGGGTGGCATGGGCCGCTTGATCTCGCCCAAGTAGTTGGTGCGCTTCTGGGCGGCCACCTCGGGCTCATCCCGCTCGTCGAAGCTCACGGTGAGCACCTGGAAATCCTGGCCAGGCACGGCCTCCGTGCGGTTCAGGACCTCGGCCACGCCGCCCAGCTGGGGGGTGCAGATGCCAGCGCATCGGAAATAGTTCAGCGTCAGGATGGTGGGCTTGTCGATGAGCTGGCGCAGGGTGACAGTCCGGCCATCCTCGTCCTTCAATTGGAGGTCGAGGGGGATGGTGGCGCCCAGCTTCTCGCTGATGCCCACCTCTTCGGCGTTAAAGGTGGGAGCGGGAGTCTGTGCCTTCATGATCGGGGTACTCACCGCCATGGAGGTGAGTGCGAGGGGCAGCAGAAGGCGACGGAACGAAGGGTTGGTCATGGGCTCAGCGGATCGTCGATGGCGCGGGCTGGGGATGGGCTTCCGCGTACTCGCGGCAGAGGACGGTCACGGCCCGGCTCACGGGGATGCGGTTGGGGATGACCTCCCCGGCGCTGGCGAAGAGCTTCTCCAGGTTGGCGAGGGCCTTGGGGTCGCTGGTGCCGTGGTCGAAGGCGCCCATGGCCTGCACCGCGTGCGCCAGGGCCATGCGGTCCTTCTTGCGCAGGTAGTTGTAGGACACCATGGAACTGCCCTTGATGCCCTCGTCCAGGGTCTTGTAGATGTCCTCGATTCGGGTGCCGTTCTTCCAACCCGCCTTCTCGGCGAAGTTGCGGGGCCTGGGGTTGAGCCCCTTGCCGGCGGCACCATCGCCCTTGCCCTCTGCGCCGTGGCAGGTGGCGCAGTTCTGATCGAAGAGGACCTTGCCCCGGGCCAGCAGCTCGGGGTTGGGGGTCATGACGGTCTTGGGGTCGATGGGGGGGATGACCTCGCGGGGCAGGGCGGGGTACTCCGTGGGATCCAGCCAGCCAGTTTCGCCCTGCACGGCCTGCACCGAGGAGTCGGTGGTGTGGGCCTGGTAGCGCAGGCCGGGCACCACGGTGAAGCCGAAGAAGGCGGCGATGGCGATGAAGCCCAGCACCACCAGCAGGGCAGAGGCGAGGCGCTTCAGCTCCTCGGGGGAGAGGTAGTCGTTGAGCTTCATAGCCGGAACTCCAGGCCCTCGCGGAGGAAGGGATCGCCGACGGGCATGTCCTCGCCCTTCTGCATGGCGCCGCGGATCCAGAGGAGGATCCCGCCGATGAAGAAGAGGGCGAAGCTGATCTCGGGCCAGGAGAAGAGCGGCTTGGCGCCGAGGGTGGGGAAGATGAGCCAGTACATGTCCAGCACGTGGGCGCCGAGCATCAGGTAGGCCACGCGGCGCATCCGCCGGGGATCCTTCTTCGAGTCCCGGGTCACCAGGGCGAAGAAGGGCAGGATGAAGTGCAGGCAGGCCAGGGAGATGGTGATGGCGCGCCAGGCACCGGCTAGGCGGACCTTGTAGTAGATGACTTCATCCGGCAGGTTGGCGTACCACATCAGCATGTACTGGGCGAAGCCGATGTAGGACCAGAACACGGTGAAGCCGAAGAGGAAGGCGCCGAGGTTGTAGAGGTGGTCGCCCTTCACGCCTTCCAGCCGGTTCTGGTCCTGAAGGTGGAGGACGCAGAGCGCCGTGGCGGCGAGACCGCTGAGGAAGGCGCCGGCGAAGACGTAGACCCCGAAGATGTCGCTGTACCACTCGGGCGTGAGGCCCGAGATCCAGTCGAAGGCGATGAGGGTGATGACCACGGCGAAGATGGCCATGAACGCGGGGGCGAACTTCCGGGCGCGGAGGTTGAAGGCGGGATCCTTGGTGCTGTCCTGGCTTAGGGAGCCTTTCACGAGCACGACCAGTCCGAGGAGGACCAGGCCGAAGGCGATCAGGGTGCGCACGGAAAAGAAGGGCAGGCTCAGCCAAAAAGCCTTGCCGGCCAGGAGGGGGTGATGGGCTGCTTCGGGCCGGGCACCTGGGTAGAGCACGGGGATGGCGCCCAGGGCGATGAGGCCCACAGGGATGGCGGGCAGCAGCAGGGTGGCCAGGCGCTCGGGAATGCGGCGGACGGGGACGCTCCACCGGGCGCTCACCAGGTGCTCGAGGGCGACGATGAAGAGGGAGCCGAGGCCCAGGGTGAACATGAGGACAAACCAGAGGATCCAGTTGGCCCAGAAGCGTTCGGGACCGGCGGCCGCGTAAGTGCCGGCGACGCCCAGGGCGCCGAGCGCCATGGCGCCCCAGAGCAGGGGAGAGGCGTTCTTGTTCGGGCTCATCGCGCCACCACCTTCAGGTCTTCATCCTTGGCGTTCTGGGCGCGCTGCAGGGCGCGCACGTAGTGCACCACGGCCCAGCGCTCCCGCTCGGAGAGGTAGGGGGCGTGGGAGGGCATGGCATTCTTGCCGTTCACGATGGCCCAGTAGATCTTGCCATCTGGATAGTCCCGGAACTGCTGGGACTGCAGGTTGGCGGCCTTGGCGCCATAGGCCGAGGTCAGGCTGCCGGAGCCGTTGCCCACGGCGCCATGGCAGACTTCGCAGCGGGTGGTGAAGACCTTCTTGCCCACCGCAAAAACGTCCGGGGTGCGCGGCAGGGGATTCACGAGGTTGGCCGAGGCATCCTGGCTGCCGACGGCGGTCGGCAGATGGCCCCGGGCCACGGTGCCGGGCACCGGCTTCTGCATGCCGTGACCGTCCTTGAAGAAGGCCGACGGCTTCTGGGCATTCAGGCGCGGCTGATCCTGCATGTAGACCATGGGCTTCAGCAGGGGGAACCACTTGGTAAGGGAGTAGATCGCCACCCCCGCCACCAGGCAGGCCAGGAAGATGCCGCCCAGGGTGCGGAGGATGAAGGCGCTGGTGAGGAAGGGGCTGCGGTCCGGGGCGGGCAGCACCTCCACCTCGACGGCGCCCGCGGCCCGCAGGGCGGCGGCGGCGGCTGTGCTGTCAAAGCCCTCGTCCTCGGCCTCCAGGGCCAGGACGTAGCGGTCACGGGTGATGCCCGTGATGGCCTTCGAGGCCAGCACGGGATGTCCGAAGAAGGGCAGCTTGTTGAGCAGGAACAGCATGCCGAGGCCGGCCGTGAAGGTCGCGAAGAGCACCGTCACTTCGAACATGATGGGGATGAAGGCTTCCCAGGAGCCGATGGGCTTGCCGCCGGTGATGATCGGGTAGTCGACGGCGCTGATCCAGTACTGGAAGCCAAGGGCCGTGAGGGCGCCGATGACGCCCATGACCAGCACCATGCCGCCCAGGGGCGACTTGCGCAGGCCCAAGGCCTCATCGATGCCATGGATGGGATAGGGCGTGTAGGCTTCGACGGCACCCAGCTTGGCCGCGCGGGCCTTGGGAATGGCCGCCATCAAGGCATTGGGCGTGTCGAAGATGCCGAGGACGGCGTACGAGGTCTCAGGCATGGTGGTCGTCTCCATGGTGAGAGGGCTGCGCGTCCGGCAGGATCGCCTTCACCTCCGTGGTGGCGATGACCGGCAGGACTCGGGCGAAGAGCAGGACCAAGGTGAAGAAGATCCCGAAGGTGCCCAGGAGGACGCCGAAGTCGGTCATGGTCGGCTTGTAGATGCGCCAAGCCGAGGGCAGGAAGTCCTGATGCAGCGAGATCACAATGATCACGAAGCGCTCGAACCACATGCCAATAGTCACGCCAACGGCCACGAGGATCATCCAGAAGTAGCTGGCCCGGGCCTTCTTGAACCAGAGGAGCTGGGGGATGAGGATGTTGCAGCTAATGGTGACCCAGCCGGCCCAGCCGTAGGTGCCCGTGATGATGTTCATGAAACCGTGGTGCAGGAACTCGTTCATGGAATACCAGGCCGTGAAGCCTTCCATCATGTAGCTGTAGCCCATGATGCAGCTCATGGCGAGGATCACCTTGTTCATCACGTCAAGGTGGCGCATGGTGATCAAGTTCTTCAGCTGCATGGTCTCGCGCACCACCACCAGCACCATCACCACCATGGCGAAGCCCGCGAAGATGGCGCCCGCCACGAAGTAGGGCGGGAAGATGGTCATGTGCCAGCCGGGCACCACGGAGGTGGCGAAGTCGAAGCTCACCACCGAGTGCACGGAGAGCACAAGGCCCGTGGCCAGACCCGCCAGCAGCAGGTAGGCCTTCTCGTAGTGCTGCCAGTGGGTGGCAGCGCCCCGCCAGCCCAGGGCCAGGATGGTGTAGATGGTCTTGCGAAGCTTGCTGGTGGTGCGGTCGCGCATGGAGGCGATGTCGGGGATCAGGCCCAGGTACCAGAACATCAGGGACACGGAGAAGTAGGTGTTCACCGCGAAGACGTCCCACAGCAGGGGGGACCGGAAGTTGGTCCAGAGGGCGCGCTGGTTTGGGTAGGGGAAGAGCCAGTAGGCCAGCCAGGGCCTGCCCACGTGGATCAGCGGGAAGATCACGGCGCAGATGACGGCGAAGATGGTCATGGCCTCGGCGAACCGGGCGATGGCGTTGCGCCAGCGCTTGCGGAAGAGGAAGAGGATGGCCGAGATCAGCGTGCCGGCGTGGCCGATGCCCACCCAGAACACGAAGTTGATGATGTCGAAGGCCCAGAACACGGGGCTGGTGTTGCCCCAGGCGCCGATGCCCTTCACGAAGGTGTAGCCGATGAATCCGAGGCCGATGAACATCGCGGTCAGGGTGATGGCCAGGCCGACGTACCATTGCCTCGGGGGCTTGGTCTCAGGGAAGGCCAGGACCTGATCGTCAAGGCTGCCGGGGGTGACCGTACCCACGGTGAGCGCGGGCTCCAGCAGGGCCTCCGGAATGGCGCCTGCCTGGGCGGCGTCAGTGCGCATGGGAGCCTCCCTCGATGGACGCGGCACTCACTGGGGGGTTCTTCAGATCGGCCAGGTAGGTGATGGCAGGCTTGGCGCCCAGTTCCTCGAGCACCTTGTAGGCCCGACTGGCAGCCACCAGCTGGGCGACCTTGCTCTTAGGATCCTTCAGGTCGCCGAAGACGATGGCGTCCGAGGGGCAGCCGGCCATGCAGGCGGTGGTGACCTCGCCGTCGAAGATGCTCCTGCCTTCACCCTTGGCGCGGATCTTCACGTCCTGGATGCGCTGCACGCAGAAGGAGCACTTCTCCATGACGCCGCGGGGACGGACCGTGACCTCGGGGTTGTTCACCAGGGTCTCGGGTTCGGTCTTGTAGGCGGTGTATTCCAGGAAGTTGAAGCGGCGCACTTTGTAGGGGCAGTTGTTGGCGCAGTAGCGGGTGCCCACGCAGCGGTTGTAGGCCATCTGGTTGAGGCCGTCCGGGCTGTGGTTGGTTGCGTTCACCGGACAGACGTTCTCGCAGGGGGCGCTGTCGCAGTGCTGGCAGAGCATCGGCTGATGCACGACCTTCGGGTTCTCCAGCTCGCCCTCGTAGTAGCGGTCGATGCGGATCCAGTGCATCTCGCGGCCCCGGGCGACCTGCTCAGGACCCACCACCGGCACGTTGTTCTCGGACTGGCAGGCCACCACGCAGGCGGAGCACCCGGTGCAGGCGGCCAGGTCGATGACCATGCCCCACTTGTGATCCGGGAACTTCTGGTCTTCGTAGAGGGTGACCAGCTCGGGCATGTGGTGGTGCCCCTTGGGGTTGTGCTCGAACTCATCCATGGTGAGGGAGCGGACGATGTCGCGGCCCTCCATGCGGTGGTGGCTCTGGGTGCGGGAGAGCTCCTTCCGGCCGCCGGCCTTGGCGAGGCGCACTCCCTGGACGAGGTTCGCGCTGGCGGGATCCAGGCTCATCAGGGGGAAGGCATTGGCGCCCACGCCCTTGGCGACGCCGCCGGTGCTGCGGCCGTAGCCGAGGGCCAGGGTGAGCACGCCCTTGGCTTGACCGGGCTGAAGCACCGCCGGAAGCCGCAGGGTGGTGTCCCCGAGGCTGAGGTTGACCCAGTCACCTTCCTGGATGCCCAGCGCCTGTGCATCCTGCACGGAAACGGCCACGGGGTTGTCCCAGGTCATCTTGCTGATGGGGTCCGGGGTCTCCTGCAGCCAGCTGTTGTTGGCGTGACGACCGTCATGGGTGGCGAAGCCCGGCACGAGCACCAGTTCCAGCCCACCTGCCCGGGAAACCGCGGCCTTCTTCGCGGCCGCGGCCACCGAGGCCGCCTTGAAGGAGGGGGCGGAGGCCTTGTCCTCAACCTTGACGAGGCCATCGTGGAGGGCCTGTTCGAAGGACGTCGTGGCGGGCAGGCTCTTCTGCCAGCGGGCTTTCAGATACGCGTGGTAGCTGTCGGAGGCCGAGGCCCCGAGTGCCTTCAGTGCGCCGAGCAGGATGTCCTCGCCCTGGCGGGTGTCATAGAGGGTGCCCACCGTGGGTTGCTGGAGGACCGCCGCGCCCGGGGTGCTGAAATCCCCCCAGCTCTCCAGCCAGTGGCTCTCGGGCAACAGGACTTGGCACTGGGCCGAAGTCTCGTCCTCCACCTGGCCGATCCAGGCGCGGAACGGCACCTTGGCGAGGGCCTGCTTCCAGGCCTGGGCCTTCGGGAAGGTGAAGGCGGGGTTCACATCCCAGAAGATCGCGGCGGCGTAGTGGCCCGCGGCCATGGCCGTCACGGCGGCTTCAAGGTCCTTCACGGTGGCCAGGGGTTCTGCGGCGCGCGTGGCCACGGCCTCGGAACCCAGCATGGTGTTCAGCAGGTGGGCGGCTTGGTGGGCCTCAGCGGGCATCTGGGCCCCGCAGAGCACCACGGCATTCCGGCCGGCGTGCTGCAGGTCCTTCACGAGGTTCGCCCAGGCCTTGGCAGGCACAGCATCCTGGGACGAGGCGGCCGACAGGTCCGTGCCGGCAGGCAGGGCAACTCCCTTGGCCGCCAGCTCCTTCGCCAAGGCGAAGGCCACGGCGCCCAGGCGCGAAGGCGACACGGGAACCCGCACGTCCGCGTTGGTGCCAGTCAACGTCAGTGGTCCTTCCAGGACCCACAGACGGTTGATGCTGTCCTTGGCACTCTTCAGCCGGCGCTGGGCGCCCCAGGCACCCAGTGCCTCGGGGTCTTCGCCGTTGAGGAAGTCGGCGCCCAGGGACAGGATGACCTTGGCCTTGGCCAGGCGGGGCTGGATGTCCACCGCCTGACCGAAGCTGGCTTTGGCCGCCTCTTCGGCAGCATCGCCCGCAGCAGGTTCATAGGCGAGGTGTTCCAGGGTGGGCAGGGCGGCCTTGAAGTCGGCCAGCAGGGCCTTCCGGCTGGGTGAGGCCACGGCAGGGGAGATCAGCAGCACTGCCTTGCCGGAGGACTTGGACGAGCGCAGGACGCCGTGAAGCTGGCCCTCGACCTCGGTCCAGCTGGTGGTTCGGCCTTCGGCCTTGGGCGCGCGGAGTCGATCGGGGTCATAGAGGCGAAGCACGTCGGCCAGGGTGCGGGGGCTGGTCTTGCCCTTCACGCCGGGGTGCTCGTCGTTGCCCGTCAGGTGGATGGGGCGACCCTCGCGGGTCTTCACCAGCACGGGGTAGACACGGCGGCCCTCGTGGGTGGCGCTGGCGTAGTAGTTGGCCACACCGGGCACGACCTCCACAGGGCGCTTGGTGTAGGGCACCACGGTGCCCTGGCCCTTGCGGTCGCAGGCCACGGTGGCAGCCAGGGCCGCCGTGGCGCTGACCAGGCCCAGGAAGTCGCGGCGGGAGAAACCGCTCTGGACGGGCAGGCCATGGACATCGTCAAAGGCGCCAGGGCCTGCGCCCGGAAGGAATTCGTCGTGGGCCGCAGCCTGGGCCTCGGGCGTCTCGATGCGTTCTTCGAGGGTCCGCCAGAAGCGCGGAGTCTCGAGGGGGCCGTGTTCGGGAAGTCGTGTCTTCATCGGGTCATCCGCGGCGCTTGATGGCGTGTTCAGGGGGCGTGATGGTGAGGCGGGAGACGGCGGGCGCGGGCGCCTCGGCCGGGGCGTCCTGGCCGGGGGCGAACACGACGCTCAGCGCACGCTGGCCCAGCAGGAAGGGACCTGCCAGCAGGGCCGTGGCGCGTTCCACGATGGGCTTGCGGGGGGTGTCGGCCATCGTCGGGTGCTCCTAGCGGTGGCAGGCGGCGCAGTGCTCGGCGCCCTTGGTGATCTTCGAGCCCGGCGGCAGGGCCGCATGGGGGTCCCGGTGGCAGCCCAGGCAGTTGCCCATGCGCATGCCCATCTCGCGGGTCAGCACCTTCATGGTCTGCACCTCGCCGTGGCAGCTCTGGCAGGCGATGCCGGCATTCACATGGGGCCGGTGGTCGAAGAAGACATGGTCGGGCAGCGTGTGGACCCGCTGCCAGGCCAGGGGCGCGCCGGTGTTGGCAATCTGGGCCAGCTTCTGGATGGCCGGGCGGTCCACCTTGGTGACCTTGTGGCAGTCCATGCAGAGGTCCGGGCTGGGAATGCCCGCATGCCGGGACTTGTCCACGCCCGAGTGGCAGTACTGGCACTGGATGCGGAGGGTGCCGGCATGAAGCTCGTGGGAGAAGGGGATGGGCTGCTCGGGGGCATAGCCCTTGGCAAAGCGGTCGGGCTGGGTGAACCAGCCCACGCTGAGGACGGTGGCGAGGACCGCCACGGCCGCGGCCGGCAGGACGAAGCGGAACGCTCGGTCGAATCGGTGCATGCACAACCCCTTGGAAAGCGCTGGCTCACGGAATGGGCCCGGGAGGCCATCAGGGAACGGTGTTCGGTGGGACAGATCTGGGGACCTGCAAACCTGGGGGGTGTGGGCGGGGGATCCCCCGACCTGAGGCTGATCTGCTTGGACAAGAAAGCGCAGCCCCGTCTAAAAAATAGTTCGGACATTATCCAAACCTGGGGCTTCCACCCCAAGGCGACCACTCGGCAAGTTGTGTCGCAGATCACGATGATAGGGCAGTGGAACCCGAATGTTTACCTATTTTTTCTGAGGCGTTTTCAGACATTTAAGAGGATTTTGCGGTGGTCTATATCCGCCTCGTCCGAAAGGACGATTTCCTCCAGGATCGGACCCGGAATTCCTTAGTAAAACCGTCAGGCTTTGGGGAATCCCATCCAGGGCTTCAGCAGGCCCAGGTGGCCGAAGAGGGCGCCCATCCGCTCCACGGGAAGCCCCATGACGGTGGAGAAGCTCCCCTGGACGGTCTCGATGAAGAGGGCCCCGATGCCCTGGATGGCGTAGGCGCCGGCCTTGTCCATGGGCTCCCGGGTACCCACATACCATCGGATCTGGGCCTCGGTCAGAGGGCGGAAGAAGACCTGGGCCGTATCCACGAAGCTGTGGACGGCATCATTCCGCTGCAGGCAGAAGCCCGTGTGCACCTGGTGGGCGCGGCCCTGGATGAGGCTGAGCATCCGCACCGCGTCCTCCACGTCCACCGGCTTGTTCAGGGTGTGGTGGTCCACGGCCACGGTGGTGTCGGCGGCCATGACCCAGCGTCCGGGGTTGCGGGCGGCGATGACCTCGGCCTTGAGCTCCGCCAGGCGAAGCACCAGGTCCGAAGGGTCCTCGTCGAGGAGGGGGGTCTCATCCACTTGGGGGGCCTGCAGTTCGAAGGGGATGCGCATGGCCTCGAGCCAGTGGCGGCGTCGGGGGCTGCCGCTGGCCAGGATGAGGGGCTGAAGGGCCACTTCGGCGATTCCGGGCTTGGTATCACTCATCGGAGGCCCCGGGCCTGGAGGTCGGCAGTCTTCACGCGCATGTGGAAACTCTCCACTTCATGGCCCGGCTGGAAGCCGAAGCGGGGGTAGAACTCCGTGGCGTCCCGGGTCTCAAGGACGAAGCGGTGGACTTCGCCGACCCAGGGATGCCGCAGGGCCCACTTCACCAGCTCCGAGGCGACCCCGAAGTTCATGAGGTCGCGGGCCACTACCACGTCATAGAGCTTGGCCTCGTAGGCATGGTCGGACCAGAGCCGCGTCGCTCCCACCAGGCGGCCACCCATGTGGCCCTCGGGCACCAGCCGGGCCGTCAGCATGCGAGAGCAGGCGAGCAGGCGCCGCCACTGCTCGACGGTCCGGTAGGCGGTCCAGTAGACTTCCTCCGCCTGGAAGAAGATCTGGAGCTCCCGGGGGTCCACGGTCCAGGTCTCGTCGAAGAAGGCCACGGTGCCCTGAGGCGTCGCCAAGGGCTCGGGTACGAGGAAATCACGGTTCATCAGGGTTTCCGGTGCTGGGGCTTCCATCCTAGCAGGAGGCATCCGGTGAGAAGTCCGGCCATCAGGCTGGGCAGGAACCAGGCGAAGCGCACAGGCGTGCGCACGGGCCGCCACTGGAGCTCCAGCGTGTAGGCGCCCTCCGAGAGGGGCTCGCCCCACAGCTCGAAGCGGCCGTCCTCCCGGAAGACCCCAGATTTCCCGGTGAGGGTGGCCCGCAAGAGTGGCACCCCGAGCTCAGTGGCCCGCAGTCTTATCTGGACTGCATGTAGGTCGGTCGCCACGCTCCGGTCGAACCAGCCGTCATTGGTGTGGTTGCTCAGCAGATCCGCGTGGCCCAGAGCCAGGCCCCGGCGGGCGCGCTCCGGCAGCAACGCTTCGCTACAGATCAGGGGGTGGACCCGCACCTCGCCGGTGGTTGATGGCACAACGAAGGCGCAGCCTTCCTTCAGCTCACCCGCCTCCTGGGAGAGGAAGCCCAGCTGCCGATCCAGCCAGCCCCGGAGCGGGGCGGGACCAGGCATGCGCTCGCCGAAGGGCATGGGCTCGGCCTTGGCGAACAGGAAGGTAGACCGGCCCGCCGCCTCACCCCGGACCAGGTTGAAGAGCCCGCCCTCGGTGCCATAGAGCCAGGCCACGCCGCGGGCGGCCGCTTCACGCTGGAGGCGCGGGTCGGGTTGGCGGTCATCCCGGCCCATGACCGAGCTCTCGGGCCAGAGCAGCAGGGTGGCGCGGCCCGGGCGGGGCCAACTCCGGGCTTTCAGCACCGCGTCGCTGCGCCGCCACATGTCGGCCTCCATGCCCTCCCAGCGCTGGCCTGCCGGGAAGTTGGGCTGGATCATCACCACATCGAGGCCATGGGCCGCCTGCCGCGGCAGCAGGTACCAGAGGCCACCTGCCAGCGTCAGAAAACCAAGGGCCAGTCCAGGGCCGGCAAGGGCCCGCCGGGGCGTACCACCCCCCGCCAGGACCGCCGCGGTCCAGGCCCCGGCGCCCCAGGCCAGGGCTGAGAGACCCGAGGCGCCCAGGAAGGCGGCAGAGCGGGCGGTCCAGGGCAGGGCGCCGAAGGCGGCGCCCCAGGTCCAGGGATAGATGTGGAAGCCCCAGGACTCCCAGGCGAGGAGGATCAGACCCGCCGCCAGGGCGGCGCCCAGGGCCCCGGTCCGGTGGAACATCCAGCGCGAACCCACAGCCACCACCCAGAGCCCGGTGGCCTCCCAGAGGCTCAGCAGGACCATTCCCAGTAGGGCCATGCTCAAGGGTAGGCCGCCTTTGCTGGCCAAGGTCTGGGGCACCCAAAGGTAGAGAAGGACTAGCCCGGCCGCCAGGGTCAGCCAGGTCCAGCCGGCGTGGCGCCCCTTGAACAGTCCGTCCAGCAGCAGCAGGGGGAAGAGCAGCGCCATGACTGGCTCCAGCCAGCCCCCCAGGGCGCCGGGGAAGCGGAAGGCCAGCACGAAGACAAGGGCCAGGATCAGGGAACTGAGAGGGCGGAGGAGCCAGGCGTTGGGCATTCGGGCTCCAGAGGGAGGGGGTTGGTGCCGCGAGATCATCGGCCCAGAAGGGTCGCGATCTCGCGCATCTGGTTGGGAGAGAGGGGGCCCAACTGAAGGGCACCGCAGTTATCGCGGACCTGGGCTACCGTGCGGAACCCAGGGATGGGGATGGTCTGGGGGCTGCGGGCCCAGAGCCAGGCGAGGGCCCCCTGGGCGACCGTTCGGCCTTGGCTGGTAAGGATGCTCCGGATGGCGGCGACTTTTGCAAGCCACTCCGGGTTGGGTTTGCCCTTGCTGAAATACTTCATCCATTCGGGGCTGTGCTCACCGCGCACGTCATCCGAGGAAGGCTGCGTGGCGGAGGAATAGGCACCGGTGAGCAGCCCCATGGCCAGGGGGCCCCGGTTGATGGCCGCGAGGTTGTGACGCTCGCAAAGGGTGACCATGTCCGGATTGTCATCCAGGACATTCAACTGGAATTGGATGGCTGTGCAGGCCGGACCCTCGGCGAAGCAGGTTGCACTCTTGGGAAAGTCAGTACTCCAGCCATAGGCCCTAATCTTTCCTTCGGCCACGAGGGCCTCCAGAGTGTGCCTTACCGGGACCGCCTCTTCGGGGGGGAAGCCATTGTCGTGGAACTGGTAGAGGTCAAGGTAGTCAGTACCCAGGCGGCGGAGGGAGGCTTCGCAGGCTGCTCGAATGCCGGGGGGAGTCGGGTCCGAACCTGTCACCTGGCGAGTGGTCTCATCGAAGACGGCGTTAAACTTGCTGGCGATCACCACCTGGGACCGGCGGCCCCCGGCCAGGGCGCGGCCCAGCACCAACTCGCTGTGCCCAGCGCCGTATACGTTCGCCGTGTCGAAGAAAGTGATCCCGAGGTCCAGGGCCGTATGGATGGCGCGGACGGATTCTGCATCGTCTACATGGCCCCAGCCCAGGGGTGTGGTGCCTGACCAGGAGGGACCCCCGATGGCCCAGCAGCCCATACCAAGGGCACTGACGGAAATCTCGGAGCGGCCGAGGGTGCGTGCGTGGGTCATGATGATCCTTGGATTATCCCGGTCGCGGGGCATGGTTCAACGAGTCCTTCAGTCCAGAGCGCCCATCCTTCGTGCCGTTTCAAAGCAGGCGATGCCGGCCGCCACGGCCGCGTTGAGGCTCTCCACGCCCTGGATGGGGATGGCTAGGCGCTGGACGCCCCTGGGTAGATCGATCCCCTGCCAGCCATGCCCCTCATTGCCCACCAGGAGGCGCAGGGGCTCGGACAGGTCGGCTTCGGCCATGGGGATCGCACCTGGTCCGCCATCCAGGGCGAACCAGTGACCGGCATCCGGGGCCAGGACTTCGACCCGGCGCAGGGGCAGGAGGAAGGCAGCGCCCATGCTGCCCCGCAGGGCCTTGGGGTGGAAGGGGTCGGCGCAGCCGGGGCCCAGCAGGGCCTCCTGGAAGCCGAAGGCTGCGGCGCTACGGAGGATGCCGCCGAGGTTGCCGGGGTCCTGGATGCCCCAGGCGCCGATGACCCTCGAGGCCAGCGGACCGGCGGGTTCAGGGCCGAGCTCCACCAGCAGGGCATGTTCCGGGGGGCTGCCCGCATCGGCGAGCTCTCGCATGAGGGCCTCGCCCAGCACCTGGGTCTCAACCCCCAAGGCCATCTCCAAAGGGTGGGGATCGGTCTGCTCCAGCCTCAGCCAGAGGGCTGGGCGCAGGCGCTTTCCGGCAGTGGTCTGTCGGGCCTCAGCCCAGGCCTCGATGAGCTTTCCTCCCAATAGCAGCGTGCTTTCGCGCCGCTGGCCACCCGCCTTCAAACGGGTCTGCAGCGCCCGGAAGCGCGGGTTGGCCTTGCTGGTGAGGGTCGGGGTCATGGGCTTGTGAAATCGTCGATGTATTAGACTATCCGCTCCAACCGGCCTTACTCATTCCCCTGTGGCGCCTTTTCAGGAGCACCGATGCAACCCTTTGTCCCATCCGACCAGAACCTGCGGGAATTCTCCCTGCGGGCGGTGCTCATCGGCCTCGTCATGGCCGTGGTGCTCGGCTCCGCCAACGCCTACCTGGGCTTGAAGGCCGGCATGACCATCGCCGCCACCTACCCGGCCGCGGTCATCGGCATGGCCCTCATCAAGCTGATGAAGGGCACCATCCTGGAAGAGAACATGGCCCGCACCGTGGGCAGCATCGGCGAGTCCGTCGCCGCCGGCGCCATCTTCACCGTGCCCGCCTTTGTCATCAGCGGCATCTGGCCCAAGTTCTTCACGGCCGGCAACTACGTCACCAGCTCCCTGATCATGTTCACGGGCGGCGTGCTCGGCATCATGTTCGTGGCCCTGCTCCGCCGCGTGATGGTGGAGGACGCCGAGCTGCCCTACCCCGAGAGCGTGGCCGCCGCCGAGATCCACAAGGCCGGCGCCCGCGGGGGCAGCGGCACCAAGTTCCTCTTCGGCGCCATGGGCATCGGCGCCGCCGTGCAGGCCCTGGTCCAGCTCTCCCTCTTCGCCAGCGCCTGGGAGAAGTTCGTCCACTTCAAGACCTCGGCCATCAGCCTAGTGGGCACCTGGAAGGCCAAGGTCGCCGGCGGCATGCTCCTGAGCTCCCCCGGCATCAGCCCCGCCTACATGGGCGTGGGTTACATCATCGGGCCCAAGCTCGGTGCCCTGAACTTCTCCGGCGGCATCATCGCCTGGGGCCTGCTGGTTCCGATCATCACCTACTTCCTGGCCCCCGGCGTGCTGCCTGAGGGCGCCGCCGAAGGCGACTGGATCGCCCTTTCCTATTCCGTGTGGAAGTTCATCGTCCGCCCCATCGCCATCGGCGGCATGCTCGTGGGCGCCGGCTTCACCCTCTTCAAGATGCGCAAGAGCCTGGTTACCGGTCTGGCCCGCTCCGTCTCCGACGTGAAGAAGGCCGCCTCCGGCGACCACGTGGTGGACCGCGTCAACAAGGACCTGCCCTTCACCTACGTGCTGGGCGGCATCGGCTTCGCCGCCGCCGTCACCTTCCTCGTCACCTGGCAGATCTTCCACGTGGCCCTGCTCGTCTCCTTCGTGGCCGCCCTGGTGATGATCATCCTGGGCTTCTTCTTTGCGGCCATCAGCGGCTACCTCGTCGGCATCATGGGCTCCAGCAACAACCCCATTTCGGGTCTGACCCTCACCGCGCTCGTGCTCACCGCCCTGGTCATGGTCATCCTCGGCGTCAAGGGCCAGGAGGGTGTGGCCGCCGTGCTGGGTGTCGCTGCCATCGTCTGCGTCAGTGCCGCCGTCGCGGGCGAGATGCTGCAGGACCTCAAGGCCGGCCATATCCTGGGCGGCACCCCCTGGCGCATGGAGATGGGCGACCTGCTCGGCGTGGCCCTGGCCTCCGTCGTGCTGTTCATTCCCCTCATGGTGCTGCACGAGGGTGACATCACGGCCCAGGGCACCAAGCGCATTGCCGAGCTGACCGCCCAGCAGGTGCAGGTGGTCACCGCGCCCGATGGCAAGACCTACACCCTGGACCAGGTGAAGCAGCTGCCCGCGGACCAGAAGAAGGCCGTCCTCTCCCTGGATGCCGGCTTCGGCTCCAAGCAGCTGGCCGCGCCCCAGGCAGGCCTCATGGCCCTGCTCAGCCGCGGCATCGTGGAAGGCAAGATGGCCTGGCCGCTGATCATCGTCGGCATGATGATGGGCTTCGCCTTCATCCTCATGCAGGTGAAGAGCCCCATGCTGGTCTCCGTGGGCATGTATCTGCCGCTTGAGACCACCTTCGCCATCTTCCTGGGCGGCCTCATCAAGGGCGCCGTGGAGATGTTCGGCGCCAAGCGAGGCCTCAACGAGGCGCAGAAGGTGCGCGTGGAGAACAACGGCGTGCTGTTGGCCGCGGGCCTCATCGCCGGCGAGGCTCTGGTGGGCCTGCTCTTCGCGTCCTTCGCCTTCTTCGAGGTGAAGTACAAGATCTTCGCCAATCCGGGCATGTTCTGGATCAGCCTCCTGATCCTGGCCGCCATTGCGGTCTACCTGGTGAAGGTGCCCCTCGACAACGCCGGGGAAGCCGACGAGCCTGCGCCGCCCAGCGCGAATTTCTAGGCCTTCCCGCTTCAACAACAGGGCGCAGGAAACTGCGCCCTGTTCATTTAGGCCTGAACCACAGATGGCGCAGATCGCGCAGGTCCAGAACCGAAGCAGGCTTTTCCTCTGTGCCCATCAGCGTCAACTGCGGTTTCATGTCGTTCTTGCCCGTCCGTTTTTATTCCCAGGTGATCGATGAATTCTTTTCCCGATGACGCCTTCCTCGCTGCCATCCCTGTTCATGCGCTTGCCGACGAACCGGGCGAGGGCGGAAACCTGGTCCTGATCCGCCCCAAGATCCTGTCCAAGCGCTGGACCTGGCTGCTGCGGATGATGAAGAAGCCCGCCTACCGGGTGAAGCTCGATGCTCGGGGCACAGCCGTCTGGCAGGCCTGTGACGGCCATCGGACGGTGCGGCAGGTGGCCGAGATCGTCGGCCAGGCCTTCCCAGGCGAGCCCGACACCCTCACCCGCACGGCCCTCTTCATTCGAGAGCTGGCCCGGGGCAGGTTCATCACCCTCATGGAGAAGCTATCCTGATCCCCTGGAGGCGCCATCGATGGCCAGGCAGGTAAAGGAAGACGGCCAGGTCCTCACCCGCAAGCGCGCGAAGGTGAAAGAGCCGGGCATGTGGAAGGTCCTGCTCCACAACGATGACTACACCACGCAGGAGTTCGTGGTGTTCCTGCTGAAGACCGTGTTCCGCAAGCCGGAGCCCGAGGCCACGGCCATCATGCTGGCGGTGCACCGGGCGGGCATGGGCGTGGCCGGCGTGTACACGCGCGACGTGGCCGAAACCCGGGCCGAGCGGGGTCGCCAGTTGGCGGAGCGCGAGGGCTTCCCCCTGCTGCTCACCGTGGAGGGCGACGATGCCTGATTCGCCCCAGCTCAGCGCTGGACTGAACCTGGATTTCCAGCGGGCCTTTGAGCTCGCCAGGGCGCGCCGTCATGAGGATGTGGGGCTCGAACACCTGCTGCTGGCCCTCTTGGACGATGCCCACGCGGCCAAGGCCCTGCTGGGCTGCGGCGTGAAGATCGAGGCCCTCCGCGCCGACCTGGAGGGCGTGCTGGTGAAGGCCTTTGAAAAGGTGCCCGAGGGTGAGGCCTTTCAGCCCCACAGCACTCTGGGTTTTGTGCGGGTGGTGGAGCGGGCGCTCATCCACGCCTTCAGCTCGGGCCGCAAGGAAGTGCTGGCGGGCGAGTTGCTGCCAGCCTTTCTCGAAGAGGAATCCAGCCATGCGCGGCAGCTGCTGGAGCGCCATGGCGTGAAGCGACTGGTCCTGCTCAGGGTGCTGAGCCATGGTCCGGCGGCGCCGAAGGTGACCCCCAAGCAAGCGGCGACGGAAGGGGATGAGGACGAACCTGTGGTGGCCGTGAATCCGCTGGAGGCCTACGCCACGGATCTGGTGGCCCGGGCCGCCGCCGGGAGGCTGGATCCCCTGGTGGGCCGCGAGGCGGAGATCACCCGCATGGCCCAGGTGCTCTGCCGCCGTCGCAAGAACAATCCCCTGCTGGTGGGCGAACCCGGCGTGGGCAAGACTGCCATCGTGGAAGGGCTTGCGCGTCGCATCCACGAGGGTCAGGTGCCCGAGCCCCTGAAGGCCGCCCGGGTCTTTGCCCTGGACCTCGGGGCGCTGCTGGCCGGAAGCCGCTACCGCGGCGACTTCGAGGAGCGCCTGAAGGCGGTGCTCAAGGCCCTGGCCGAGCAGGCGGGTGCCATCCTCTTTGTGGACGAGCTGCACACCCTCGTGGGCGCCGGATCCACCGGCGGCGGCGCCATGGACGCGGCCAACCTCCTGAAGCCGGTCCTGGCCTCCGGCGAGCTGCGCTGCATCGGCGCCACCACCTTCCAGGACCTGAAGGGCTCGCTGGACCGTGACCGCGCCCTCTCGCGACGCTTCCAGGTGGTGGAGGTGAATGAACCCTCCAGCGAGGACGCCTTGGGCGTGTTGCGGGGGCTCCAGGCGGCCTACGAAAAGCACCACGGTGTGCGCTACTCGACTGAGGCCCTGGAGGCTGCCGTGCGCTTGGCCTCCAAGCACCTGCCGGATCGCCGTCTGCCGGATAGCGCCTTGGACGTGGTGGACGAGGCCGGCGCGGCCCAGAAGCTGCTGCCGAAGAAAGAGCGCGTGAAGCAGGTCGGGCCGGCGGAGATCGAAGCCGTCATCGCCCGCATGGCGCGGGTGCCGGTGGCCAGCGTGACCGCGGATGATCGGGAGGCCCTGGCCTCGCTCGAAGCCGCGCTTCGAGCGCAGATTTTCGGTCAGGATGCGGCCTGCGAATCGGTGGCGAGCGCTGTCAAGCTGGCGAGATCCGGGCTGCGCGATCCGCTCAAACCCATGGGCTGCTTCCTCTTTGCCGGCCCCACGGGCGTCGGGAAGACGGAACTGGCCAAACAGCTGGCCAAGGCCCTGGGCATCGCCTTCCTGCGCTTCGACATGAGCGAATATCAGGAGAAGCATGCCGTGGCCCGGCTCATCGGCGCGCCGCCCGGCTACGTGGGCTACGAGGAGGGCGGCCTGCTCACGGATGCGGTGCGGAAGTCGCCCCACGCCGTGCTCCTGCTGGACGAGCTGGAGAAGGCCCACCCGGATCTCTTCGGCGTGTTGCTGCAGGTCATGGACCATGCCTCGCTCACGGACAGCCATGGCCGCAGTGCGGACTTCCGGAACACGGTGATCGTCATGACCACCAATGTGGGTGCCCGGGAGCTGTCGGCCCGGCAGGTGGGCTTCGCGGAGGCTGGGGCCCGGCGCTCGGCCACGGGAACCCTCGAGAAGGCCTTCAGCCCAGAGTTCCGCAACCGCCTGGACGCCATCCTCCAGTTTGCGCCGCTGGGCCGGGCGGAGATGGAGCGGGTGGCGGACAAGCACCTTCGAGAACTTGAGGCCCAGCTGGCCGAGAAGGCCGTCACGCTCGCCTGCACGCCGAAGGCGCGGGCATGGCTGGCGGAAAAGGGCTACGATCCCGCCTTCGGTGCCCGCCCCATGGCCCGGCTCATCGAGCGAGAGCTGCGCCGACCCCTGGCAGAGGCGCTGCTGTTCGGGCCCCTGGCCAAGGGGGGCAAGGCCAAGGTGGACCTCAAGGGCGACCGGCTGTGCCTGTCTTTCGGCTGACGGAGAAGCTGGTCTTCCCGGATCCCGAACTGGCCGAGGACGGGCTTCTGGCCATCGGCGGGGACCTTGGCGTGGATCGCCTTCTGCTGGCCTACCGCAGCGGCATCTTTCCTTGGTACGGCGAGGGGGACCCCATCCTCTGGTGGTCGCCGCCGGAGCGGGCCCTGCTGCGCCCCGGGCGCCTGCACCTGTCTGCCCGGACCCGCCGCAGCCTTCGTCAGCACCCCTTCGAGATCCGCTTCGACACGGCCTTCGAGGCGGTCATCGGCCATTGCTCCCGGGTGCCGCGCCCCGGCCAGGATGGCACCTGGATCATGCCGGAGATGCGCTCGGCCTACCTGGACCTGCACCGCGCCGGGTATGCGCACAGTGTGGAGGCCTGGCGAGCGGGCGAGCTGCGCGGCGGGCTGTATGGCGTCTCCCTGGGCGGGGCCTTCTTCGGGGAGAGCATGTTCAGCTTGGAGCCCGAGGCCAGCCGGGCGGCTCTGGCGGCCCTGGACGCACGGCTGGCGGACTGGGGCTTCAGCCTCCTGGATGGCCAACTTCCCCATAAGGGCCTGATGGGCTACGGGTTCCAGGGTGTGCCAAGGGCGCTCTTCCTGATGGACCTCGCCCTGGCCCTCGAGGCCGGGGACCGTCTGGGGGACTGGTCAGTTCAGTAGGGAGATCCGGCCAGGGCGTGGCTATCATTCCCACAGGCCACCACCGAGGACTTCCATGCAGACGATCTCGGAATCGCGACTCTCCCCTCGCCACACCATCGCGCTGGTGATGGCCGGCGGGCGCGGCAAGCGGCTGATGGACCTCACGGACCACTACTCCAAGCCCGGCCTCGATTTCGGCGGCAAGTACCGCATCATCGACTTCACCCTGTCGAATTGCGTGAACTCAGGCTTCCGGCGGATCATGGTGCTCACGCAGTACAACTCCCACAAGCTGCTTGAGCACCTCCAGTTCGGCTGGACCTTCCTGCCCGGCAAGCTGAATGAGTACGTCCATGTGCTTCCGGCCCAGCAGAGCTTCGACAAGAATGCCTGGTACAGCGGCACGGCCGATGCTGTCTTCCAGAACATGAGCAATATCCAGTCGGCCAATCCCAAGAACGTGCTGATCCTGGCCGGAGACCACATCTACCGCATGGACTACAAGGTGTTCCTGCGGGATCACCTCGAGAACCAGGCGGACATGACCATCGCCTGCCTGGAGGTGCCCCGGGACGCGGCACGAGGTTTCGGGATCGCCCAGGTGGATGACCAGGACCGCATCGTCTCCTTCGTGGAGAAGCCGGACGATCCCCCGGCCATCCCCGGAAAGCCCGACAGTGCCTTTGCCTCCATGGGCATCTACCTTTTCAGGGCGGAGTTCCTGTACGAGCAGCTACGCCTCGATGCCGAAGATCCAAACTCAGGCCATGACTTCGGCAAGGACATCATCCCCAGGATCGTCGGCCAGGCCCGGGTCTTCGCCCACCGCTTCGAGAGCAGCTGCATCCCGAATGCCGGCCACCCCGAGCCCTACTGGCGCGACGTGGGCAGCGTGGATTCATACTGGGAGGCCAACATGGATCTCACCAGCGTGCTTCCGGCCCTGAACCTCTACGACGAGGCTTGGCCCATCACCACACACCAGGAGCAGCTGCCGCCCGCGAAGTTCGTCCATGCCGGCGAGATGCGCAACGGCGTGGCGCTCTCCAGCTTGGTGTCTGGCGGTTGCGTCATCTCCGGCGCCCACGTACACCACTCCCTACTGTCCAGTCGCGTCCGCGTGCACTCCCACGCCCGGCTGGACGGCGCCATGATCCTGCCGAACTGCGACATTGGTCGCCACGCCCGCCTGCGCCGCTGCATCGTGGCCCGGGATTGCCTGATTCCGGAAGGTCTGGTGGTGGGTGAGGATCCCGAAGAGGACAGCCGGCGCTTCTACCGCACGGACGCAGGGGTTACGCTGATCTCCCAGCGGATGCTGGATCAGCTGGAGCGCTAGCATTTGAGAGTTCTTTTCGTCGCCTCTGAGCTGTTCCCCTACGTCAAGACCGGTGGCCTCGGCGACGTGATGGCCGCCCTGCCCAGGGCCATGCGCGTCCTCGGTGCCGATGTCCGCCTGCTCCTTCCCGCCTATCCGGCGGTCTGCGACGCGGTCACGCTGCAAGGCGAGGTCACGGCGCTGCCGGATCTCATGGGAGGAGGGCCGGCCCGGATCCTGCGCGCTGAGGCCCCGGGCCTACCCCTCTACCTGCTGGATCAGCCCGCCTACTTCGAGCGACCCGGCGGCCCCTACGACCAGCCAGAGGACCTGGCCCACCGCTTCGCGGCCCTGGCCTGGGCTGGGGCTTACCTGGGCCGCAGCGGAGACGTGGCCGGCTGGCGGCCGGAGGTCCTACACGGGCACGACTGGCACACGGGTCTGATGCCGGCCTACGTGGCCTATGGGAGTGGACCCCGGCCCGCGACAGTGATGACCATCCACAACATCGCCTTCCAGGGGCGCTTCTCCTCAGCGCTGTTGAATGACCTGTGGCTGCCCAGCCAGGCCCTCACGCCGGAGGGCGTCGAGTTCCACGGCGACATCGGCTTCCTCAAAGCCGGCCTGCGGCTTGCTGACCGCATCAGCACCGTGAGCCCCACCTACGCCCGAGAGATCCAGGTGGCCGGGGGACACGGGCTCGAGGGGCTGCTGGCGCACCGGAGCGGTGACCTGCACGGCATCCTCAATGGCGTGGACCGCACCGTGTGGAATCCCGCGCGGGATCCCCACATCCTGAGCCGCTACGACCTCAGGCACCCGGGCCGACGCGCGCCGAACCGCCCGGACTTCCAGCGGCGGATGGGCCTGCAGGAGGACGCGGAAGCCCCCCTCTTCGCCGCCATCAGTCGCCTGGACCCCCTCAAGGGCCTGGACCTCGTGCTGGACAACGTGGACCACCTCGTCCGCCAGGGTGGGCAGCTGGCGGTCCTGGGCACGGGGGACCCCCATGCCGAAGGCGCCTTCCGCCAGGCGGCCCAGCGCCACCCGGGCCGCGTCGCCGTCTTCATCGGCTACGACGAGATCCTGGCCCACCGCGCCTTTGCGGCGGCGGACGTGATCCTGGTGCCCTCGCGCCAGGAGCCCTGCGGCCTCACCCAGCTCTACGCCCAAGCCTATGGCGCCCTGCCCCTGGTGCGCCGCACGGGTGGGCTGGCCGACACCGTGGTGGGCGCCACGCCTGCCACCCTGGCCGCGGATACCGCCACAGGCTTCCAGTTCGACTGGGCTAATGGGCTGGCCTTGGGCGAGGCGATCAACGACGCCTTGGCGCTGTTCCGTGATCCTGCCACCTGGCGGCAGGTGCAGCGACGGGGCATGGCCACGGAATTCGGCTGGGAGGGCCCGGCCCGCGCCTACCTCGAGCTCTATGCGACCATTCCACCGAAGGGGGATTGAGATGGACATCCACGCGCACTGGCGGACCATCGCCGCCCACCCCATGGGCGGCTGGCGGCAGGTGGCGGAGCCGGCGCTGCCCGGTCTCGACCCGGACAAGCGCCTGCTCTGGTGCGGCATCGGCGGCTCCCTCCTGCCCTCCGAGACCCTGGTGCGCGCCTTCGGAGATGAGCGGGCCTTCCGGAACTGGGTGCCCCTGGCCTCGCCGGAACCGACCCCGGATTTCCGGCTCCAGGCCGGTGACCAGCTGGTCCTGGCCTCCAAGAGCGGCAAGACCCTGGAACTCTGGACCTGGATCTCCCGGCTGCGGGCCCTGCCGGGCCACGGTGACCTCGCCGCCCCCATCCTCATCACCCAAGACGATGCGAACCCCCTGGCCACCTGGGGCCGGGCGAACGGCTGCCGCATCCTGCCGATTCCCGTGGAAGTGGGCGGGCGATTCTCCGCGTTCACGCCCATCGGGACCCTGCCCCTGGCCTGGATGGGCCGGGATGCCTCGGCCTTCCTGCGCGGGGGCCGCGAGGTCGCCGCGCAGCTCGAGGCGGATGAGGGCCCCTGGCGCGACCGGGTGGCCGCCACCGTGGACCTGCTGCTGGACGCCCACCAGAAGGGCATCACGGAGTGGGTGCTCATGCCCTACGCCATGCGCCTGGACAACCTCTCGGCGTGGTGGGTGCAGCTGGTGGCCGAGTCCCTGGGCAAGGTGGCGAGGGACGGCGCCCGCAAGGGCTACACCCCCATCCGCGCCGTGGGCCCCGTGGACCAGCACAGCCAGCTGCAGCGCTGGATGGCCGGACCGAGGAACCTCGGCGTGATCGTGCTGACCCTGGATGGCACGCCGGCCCCCGAGAAGCTGGATCCTCCGCCCGGGTCACCCTATCCGGGCCTGGCCGGGCTGCAGGGCGCCGAGATCCTGCGGGCCCAAGCCGAAGGCACCATGGGGGCCCTGGAGGCAGCCGGGGTGCCGGTGCTGCGCTGGCCCATGCCGGCGCTCAGCGAGCAGGAAGTGGGCGCCTTCATGATGGCCTGGCAGGCCATCATCGGGATCCTGGGCTTCGCCCTGGACCTCGACCCCTTCGACCAGCCCGAGGTGGAGGACGGGAAGAAGCGCACCTTCAAGCGCCTCGGCCTGGCCTGAGATTCCTCATAGATCCGTGATCAGGGCCTTGTCGCGCTCCAGGGCCTCCAGGGCCGAGGTACGGTGTTCCTGGTAGGCCACGTCGTTCAGACGCAGGATGTCCATGGCCTCCCAGGTGGCTCCGGCGAGTGCGTCGGGCATGCCGATGCCCACCTGGAGGTCGAAGGCCATCTGGTTGCCCAGGGCCACCAGGGCCACCAGCCGCTGGTGTTCCACGGCCGCTTGCAGGGGATCGTGGTGCCAGCGGGCCACGGTCTCGATGCCTTCCGCGATGTTCCAGGAAGCCAGCAGGGCCTCCCCCACCATGGCGTGGTCGAACCCAAAGGTATCCAGCTCCAGGCTGAGCCCGTCGCCCCCCTCCTCCTGCAGCCGCCGGAGCAGGGCGCTGTAACTCTCAGGGAACTTCAGGATCATGACGCTCTTCCCGATGTCGTGCATCAGGCCGGCCAGGAAGACCTCCTCGGCGATGGGGAAGCGCATGGCCTTGCTGAAGGCACTGCCCGTGAGGGCCGTCACCAGGGCGTGCTCCCAGAGGATTCGTTCCTGGAGGCCCACGGGACCGCGGGTGAAGAGGTTCTTGACGCTGGAGGCCAGCACCACGCTGCGGGTGGTGGAGAAGCCCAGGGTCAGAATGGCCTGGGTCAGGGTGGTGACCTCCCGCATCCGGCCGAACATGGCGGAATTGGCCACCTTGAGGATCTGCGACGTGAGGGCCTGGTCTGTCCGGATCAGGTTCTGGAGCTGGTCGGTGGAGGTGTCGGAGTCCGCGCTGATCCGGATGACCCGGGTGGCCACCTGGGGCAGGGGCGGCAGTTCGCCCAGGTTCTGGATGACTTCGTGGGGTGACATGGGCATGGCGAAATCCGAGATGGACTGCTGTCCAACTCATCTTCCCGAGGAGGCTCGGACATGAGTTCGGTCGCGGAGCCTCAGGCCATGGTCAGCTGGAACAGGTGCGCGGCGCTGGCGGCCAGGTGTTCCATCAAGTCGATGCCTTCCACCGTGAGCCGGCCAGGCCGGGAGTCATTGCACTGGATCAGGCCGTAGGTCACGTCATCCCGGCGGATGGGGAAGAGCCCCAGGGTCTCGTATCCATCCGCGCAGCAGCGATTGCGGGTCTGGCCCAGGCAGCCGGCCTCCGGCGAGGCCAGCAGCTCGCTGGTGGAGGCGGAGATAAAGCTGCCCCGGTCCGTGCCGAAGCGCCGGGTACGGTCCAGCTGGCAGGACAACACCTTGCCGCACAGGCAGGCCAGGATCGGGCGGCGATCGGCGTCCCGGAGCAGGTGCCCGGCCCCATCCGTGGCAATGAGGTCGCTTTCCTGGGAGATGAAGTGGTCCCGGAACCCGAGATGGGCGGCGTAGGGATAGCCCGGCCCGGATTTCAGGCGGACAGCCACCGCTTCGCAGCCGGACAGGTGTTGGGCCAGGACCACCAGCTGCCGGGCCAATTCCCTGGGCTCGGCCAGCGTGTTCGCCATCTGGAGCAGGTCCAGGAAGGCCCTGCGCTCCAAGTCCAGGCGCTTCGTCATCGATGGGGCATGAGCTGATCCAGCCATGGCCGCCGCTCCTTATTCCCCATATCGGCAGGGCCGGTGCTGGCAATAAGAAACGGTGGCACTTTTAAGATGGCCGGTTATTTCTGAGGATCGGATCTGGTCGCCGGAGCTCAGGCGGGGGGCATCTGGCAGCTGTTCCCGATGGCGGCGGGTAGGTAGAGATGTTCGACGTAGTCCTGCACCATGCGATCGGCGTTGAAGCGCCAGGCCAACGTGCGGATGGAGTTCTTCATGCGCTCCACCCAGCAGCGCGGCACCCCGGCTGCGTTGCGGTTCTCGTAGTAGAGGGGCACCACCTCATCTTCCAGCAGGCGGAAGAGGTCCTCGGCGTCGCGGTGGTCCTGGACGGACTGATCGGCGTGGATTTCCCCGGTGCCGATGGCGAAGCCGTTGTCGCCGTCATAGGACTCGGCCCACCAGCCATCCCGGACCGAGATGTGGAGGCCGCCGTTGAGCACCACCTTCATGCCGCTGGTGCCGCAGGCCTCCAAGGGGCGCTGGGGGTTGTTCAGCCAGGCGTCGATGCCCTGGTAGAGGATGCGGCCCACGTGGATGTTGTAGTTCTCGACGAAGACGATGCGGTGGCGGAAGCGCGGGTCCTCCAGGATTTTGGCGACCTTCTGGATGAGCCCCTTGCCCGTGTTGTCCGCGGGGTGGGCCCGGCCCGAGAAGATCAGGTTCACAGGACGTTCCGGATGGTTCACCAGGCGGTCCAGGCGGTCCAAGTCCGAGAAGAGCAGGTCGGGCCGCTTGTAGGGCACGAAGCGGCGGGCGAACCCGATGGTGAGGGCCTCCGGATCCAGGGGCGCGGGCTCGATCTCGGGCAGGCCCAGGCGGGCGCGGGTCTGGGCGCTGCGCTCGCGGATGAAGCGGATCGTGCGGGCCTTCAGGACCTGCTTGGTCTCCCAGATCTCCGCCGACGACACCGAGGTGATCCGCGACCAGGTGGCGGGCCGGGTGAGGGAACTCTGGTAGTCCACACCCAGATGGGACTCGTAGAGGTGGTTCATCTCCGTGGCCAGCCAGGTGGGCAGGTGCACGCCGTTGGTGACATGGCCGATGGGCACGGCCTCTTCCCGCAGGCCGGGGTAGAGGTGGTTCCACATCTTGCGGGACACCACGCCGTGCAAGGCGGAAACGCCGTTGGCGCGCCGGGACAGCTTGAGGGCCAGCACGGTGGGAAGGAAGGGCGAGCCGTGGTCGTGGGGGTTCACCCGACCCAGGCCCATGACCTCGTCCAGGGGCAGCCTCAGTCCCTCGGCCAGGGGCAGCAGGTGCTCGGCGGCCAGGTCCGCGGGGAAGCGGTCGTGGCCGGCGTCCACCGGCGTGTGGGTGGTGAAGACCGTGGCCGAGGCAACTTCCTGCAGAGCCTGCTGGGGGGTCATGCCGTCCATCTGGACGCGATACCGGGCCCGCTCCAGCAGCGAGAAGGCTGAGTGCCCCTCGTTGAGGTGGAAGACGCTGGCATTGATGCCCAAGGCCCGCAGGGCGCGGGTGCCGCCCACGCCCAGCAGAAGTTCCTGCTCGATGCGCATGCGCTGGTCGCCACCGTAGAGCCGGGCAGCCAGGGCCACGTCCTTCGGGTCGTTCTGCTTCACACGCGTGTCCAGGAGGATGAGGCGGATGCGCCCGACCTTGACCTCCAGCACGGCGGCATGCACCAGCCGGCCGGACATCTCCACAGACACATGGACGGGCTCACCGAAGCGGTCCACCGCGGGTACCAGCGGCAGGTCCGCGATGTCGAAAGGTTCCACCACGTCCTGCTGCCAGAAGTCGGCGTTGAGGACTTGGCTGGTGTAGCCCTCGTGGTACAGCAGGCCCACGCCCACCAGGGGCACGCCTAGGTCCGAGGCGGACTTGAGGTGGTCGCCTGCCAGGATGCCCAGGCCCCCCGAGTAGATAGGCAGCGACTCGTGGATGCCGAATTCCATGCAGAAGTAGGCGATGGGACGGGAGCGCATGGCCCCGGCATGGGTCAGGCCCCAGGTGGTGGGGGCCGTGAGGTACTCCTGCAATTGCCGCAGGGCGCGGTCCACCCGGGCCGGCACGTCCACATCCGCCGCCCGCTTCTCCAGCTGCTCGGGCGTGATCTGCTTGAGCACGGACATGGGGTTGCGATGGGCCTTGTGGTACAGATCCAGGTCGAGGTCGCGGAAGATGGTCCGCACCTCGGGCTTCCAGGTCCACCACAGGTTCTGGGTGAGCTTCTGCATTTTGAGGATGAGCTTTTCCATGTCAGGTCCTAGGGCTGTTGCGGGGTGGTGAGTGGTTCGGGCTTCAGGAAGAGCGCGGCCAGGGGCGGCAAGGTGAGGTTCAACGACTGAGGGAAGCCATGGGCGGGGATGGGCTCGGTCTGGACTCGCCCGGTATTGCCCTGGTTGCGTCCCCCGTAATAGGCCGAATCGGTGTTCAACAGCTCGACGTAGGTGCCGGCCGTGGGTACGCCGATGCGGTAGCCGCCCTGGGGCAGGGCCGTGAAGTTGAAGGCGATGACGGTGAAGTCTCCGGGGTCCGCGGCGCGACGCAGCAAGGTGAGCACGCTGTTGAAGCGGTCGCCGCAGTCGATCCAGGCGAAGCCGCCCAGCTGGCAGTCGCCCTCGTGGAGGGACGGCAGGCGGCGATAGAGGTGGTTCAGGTCGCGGACGAGGTCGTGGATGCCCTTGTGGGCGGGTTCCTCCAGGAGGCTCCAGTCCAGGGCCGTGTCATGGTTCCACTCCCTCCCCTGGGCGAACTCGCTGCCCATGAAGAGCAGCTTCTTGCCGCCGTGGGCGTAGAGCCAGGCGTAGAGCAGGCGCAGGTTCGCCATGCGCTCCCAGGCATCGCCCGGCATGCGGCCATAGAGGCTGCGCTTGCCATGGACCACCTCGTCGTGGGACAGGGGCAGCATGTAGTTCTCAGCGTCGTGGTAGAGCATGGAGAACGTGATGTCATCGTGGTGATGGGGCCGCGCCATCATGCCCTGGCCCAGGTAGCGCAGGGTGTCGTGCATCCAGCCCATGTCCCACTTGAAGCCGAAGCCCAGACCACCCTTGTCGGTGGGGCGCGACACGCCGGGCCAGGCCGTGGATTCCTCGGCCACCGTGAAGGCATCCGGGAACTGGGCGTAGACCACTTCGTTCAGGCGCCGCAGAAAGGCCACGGCCTCCAGGTTCTCGCGGCCCCCGTGGCGGTTGGGGATCCACTGGCCCTCCTCCCGGCTGTAGTCCAGGTAGAGCATGGAGGCCACGGCATCCACCCGCAGGCCGTCCACATGGAACTGGTCCAGCCAGAACAAGGCGTTGGAGATGAGGTAGTTCTGCACCTCCACGCGGCCGTAGTTGTAGATCAGGGTGCCCCAGTCCATGTGGCGGCCCTGGCGGGGGTCCGCATGTTCATAGAGGTGGGTGCCGTCAAAGCGGCCCAGGCCGTGGGCATCTTCCGGGAAGTGCGCGGGCACCCAGTCGAGGATGACGCCCAGGCCCGCCTGGTGCAGCGTGTCCACGAAGGCCTTGAAGTCTTCCGGCCCGCCGAAGCGGTTGGTGGGCGCGAACATCCCCAGTGGCTGGTACCCCCAGGAGGGATCAAAGGGGTGTTCGGTCACAGGAAGCAACTGCACGTGGGTGAAGCCCAGCCAGCTGGCATAGGGCGCCAGATCCGCGGCGATCTCGCGATAGCTCATGAAGGAGCCGTCCGGCCGCCGTCGCCAGGAACCCAGGTGCAGCTCATAGATGCTGACCGGCGCCGCGTGGGCCTTGGTGTGCCGGCGCGCCACCATCCAGGCGCCGTCGCCCCATTCGTGGGCGGGAAGGCCGTGGATGATCGAAGCGGTACCCGGCGCGCGCTCGCTGCGGAAGGCGTAGGGATCGGCCTTGAGGGGCAGCAGCCTGCCGTCTGGTCCGTGCAGCTCGAACTTGTAGATCATCCCCGGGACCAGCCCTGGTACGAAGGTCTCCCAGAACCCGTTGGGCCCCACCTGGGCCATGGGATGGGCCCGGCCGTCCCAGCCGTTGAAGTCGCCCACCACGCTCACGGCCCTCGCATTCGGCGCCCAGACCGCAAAGCTCACGCCCTGGATGCCGGCCACCGTCCGCAGGTGGGCGCCCAGTTTCTCGTAGGCCCGCAGGTGCGTTCCCTCGCCAAGCAGGTGCAGATCGAGGTCGCCTAAGGTCGAAGGAGCGCGGGGTGCTTCCATGGACCATTCTAGGGTGTGAAGCCCCTCCGTGGACCCACGGATTCAGTGGATCTGACGATCCTGAACCCCGCGCATTGTGGATGGACTTGTCCGGCAAACCTGCGGCCAGCGTGATTGCCAGCGCTCCGGCTTGGGGGGCAGAATGGCCCCTCGCTGCTCCTGTGGAGGATGGTCATGCCCGAATACCTCGCTCCCGGCGTCTTCGTCGAAGAGACCAGCTTCCGGTCCCAGGCCATTCAGGGCATCGACACCACCACGGCGGCCTTTGTGGGGCCGACCCGCAAGGGGCCTTACGGCAATCGCCCCTCGCTGCTCACCAGCCTGGTGGACTTCCAGCGCATCTACGGCAGCTTCGCCGATCTGCTGGTGTCAGGCCCGGCGGAGCTGAAGCGCAACCATGTCGCCCACGCGGTGCAGGCCTACTTCGCCAACGGCGGCCGGCGCCTGTATGTGGCGCGCACCCGGCCCAATCGGACGCGGACGCTGCCGACGCCCGCGGACTACGCGGCGGCCCTGGCCACGCTACAGCCCCTGGAGGACCTTTCCACGGTGGCGGCTCCGGGTTATTCCGTGCGAAAGGCCACAGAACCGACAGCCAGGGAGGCCATCCAGGGACAGCTCGTGGCCTTTGCCGAGCAAGCAGGAACCTACCGCTTCGCCGTGCTGGACGCGCCACCCGCCTGCACCCTGAGCGATATCCGCGGCATCCGCAGCCGGCTGGACTCCAGCCACGCCGCGCTGTACTACCCCTGGGTGACGGTGGCCAACCCCCTGGCGGGAACCTCCTCAAAACAGCCTGCCACCCTCGACCTGCCACCCTCTGGCTTCCTCTGCGGCATCTACGCAGCGACAGACCTGGCCCGGTCCGTGAGCAAGGCGCCAGCCAACGCGGTGATCGTCGGCGCACTTGGTCTTGAGCAGGCCATCACCCTGGGGCAGCAGGAAATCCTGAACCCCGAGGGCATCAACTGCCTGCGTTTCTTCGAAGGGCGAGGCAACCTGGTGTGGGGGGCCCGCACCGTCTCCAGCGACCCCGAGTGGAAGTATCTGAACGTGCGCCGCTACTTCAACTACCTGGAAGGCTCCATCGACCGCGGCACGCAGTGGGCCGTGTTCGAGCCCAACGGCGAGGCGCTATGGGCCAACCTGCGCCGCACCATCGAGGACTTCCTCTACCACGAGTGGCAGAACGGTACGCTGATGGGGACCAAGCCGGCGGAGGCCTTCTTCGTGCGGTGCGACCGCAGCACCATGACGCAGAGCGACCTCGACCAGGGCCGGCTGGTCTGCCTCATCGGCGTCGCCCCGCTGAAGCCAGCCGAGTTCGTCATCTTCCGCATGGGCCAATGGACGGCGGACCGGAAGGGCTGAACCCGGCGGATCAGGCCAGGAGCTTCCATACCCGCAGCGCCTCGCTCACGCTCCAGGCCTGGGCATCGCAGCCGCGGGGCGTGTGGGGCGCGTCGCCGTCGAGGATCTCGGGCAGCTGGCCAAGGCAGCCCCTGTCCAGCTGCGGGGCGATGGAGCCCAGCCAGGCGCGGGCGGTGGCGCGGGCGGCGACATCGCCCTCCCAGGCCAGGTCCAGGGCCTCGCAGAGCATGGGCAGCTGCCAGGCCCAGGCCGTGCCGTTGTGGTAGGCGGGCTTGCGGCGGGTGTCCTCGTCGCCTTCGTAGCGGCCCTGGTAGGGCTGCAAGGGATCATTGAGGGTGCCGCCCCAGGGGGCGGGGATGGGCAGGGGTACCGTGACCGGCAGAGGCGCCAGGCTGCGCAGGCCGCCGGGCACCAGCAGGTGGCGGGCGCAGGCGGCCACGCAGCGCCGGGCCCGATCACCGTCCACCAACCCCAGTGACACCAGGAACAGCTGGTTGGGACGCAGGTGATCGGCAGGCAGGGCCGCCTGAGCCGGCACATCCTTGGCCGCCAGCAGCACATCAGCGAACCAGCCCCGGTCCTCCAGCCAGAAGGCCCCGAGGGAACCCTCGGCCCGGGCCAAGGTGGTGGCCCAGGGCTCGCCGTCGCTGGGCGCGCAGAGCCTGTCCAGCAGGCGCAGCAGGCGGATCCACAAGGCCTGGATCTCCACGGGGTAGCCTTCGCGCGGGGTGCCCATGGGATAGCGGGTGTCCATCCAGGTGCAGTGCGCCGGGCTCCAAAGCAGGCCCGAGGCGGGGTCCATGCGGACGCCATTGCGCGCCCCGGCGCGCAGGTTCTCGCCCAGGGAGGTCAGCACCGTGAGGATGCTGCGGCCCCCGGCTTCAGCTTGGAAGAAGGCCGGGCCCAGGTGATCGGCGGCCTCCTCGCAGGCCACGGCCAGCCAGAGGGGGGCATCCGACGTGTCCCGGTCCGCGGTGTGGTCAGCGCCCAGCATATTGGGCAGGGTGCCCCCCTCCTCCAGGGCCGCGAAGGTGCGCAGGATGAGGGCTGTGTCCTCGACTTGTCCGGCCGCCAGGAGTCCCCGGCAGGCGATGAGGGTGTCCCGGCCCCAGTCCAGGAACCACGGATAGCCCGCGATGATGGTGAGGCCGCTGGCGCGGCGGGCCACGAAGGCCTGCAGGGCCTGGCGCAGGCGCTCCGGAATATCGGGGGCCACGGGGCGCGCGACACGGAGGGGGGCCGCCGGAGGGGCGGCATCGGCCGAGACCACCATGCGTGTTTCGGACCCTGGCGGCAGGGGCAGGTCGAACCAGCCAGGGCTCCAGGCATCGCCTGAATCCGCCAGCCCTCGCGAGCCCTCGATGGGATGCGGGATGCCCCGGCAGGCCTCTGGCTGCGGGTGGTAGGTTCCGGCCTCCACCCAGGCCTCCAGGTGTCGGTCCGGGGCCGGTTCGAAGCGGAACCCCGGGTGGGCCACATGCGCCTTTGTGTGCGACAGGAAGTGGCTCTCGGTCGCCCCATCGAGGCGGGTCTCGCCGTGGAAGGAGCGGTCCTCCAGGTCCAGCCGCACGGTCAGGCGAACCAAGTGGTCGGAGGACAGGTCCGTGTCCGTGCCGGCGTTGGCTGGGCGGGACCAGCGCAGCATGACCGCATTGTGGTCCAGGGGCATCTCCGCCTCAAGGCAGATCTCCACCTGCCGGCCATCGCCGGCGCTGGCCCGGAACACCCAACGCGCCCTGGGCCCGGCTTCAAAGCTCACGAGGTTATGGCCGTCCAAGGGCGTGATGAAGCCATCGGCATTCACCCAGGCGCGGAGGCGCTTGGCCAGCACGTGACGGTCCGAGGGGGCGGAGGGATGGAGGTTCGCCCCCAGAAGGCAGTCGTATTTGGAGGCGATGGCGCCGAGATCAGCGTGCAACCGGGCCATGCCACCGCGGCCATTGGTGAGGAGCGCCAATCCCTGGCGGACGGGACGGGGGGGTGCCGGCGTCTCCGGCAGGAACAGCAGGTCGGCTTGAAGGTCCTCTGCGCCGGTGACGTGGCGGCGCAGGGTGAGGGTGGCGGTGCCCTGGCGGCGTGGGCTGGGCGGAATGGCGGCGATGAAGCCACCTTGCGCGGGGATGCTCCGCAGGTGCAGGTCCGTGGTTTCCAACGACTGGAGGGTGGCGTCGAAGGGGGCTGGCGACTGCAGCAGCAGCCAGTGCCGCGGCGCCACCAGGCTCACGCGCCGCACATCTTCGATCCGCCAAACCGTCACCTGGGGGAAGGCCCGGGCCGCGAGGGCGGCATCGAGGGCCGCCAGCAGGTCCCGCCGGAGCAGGTCCTGATCCAGGTGAGGCAGGGCGGCGAGGAAGGCTGCGGGATCTGATGCCACACGCTCGGCCAGGCCCCGCCAGGACGCGGGACCGAGGGCCTCGGCCGGGTGGACCGCCGCCAGGGCCTGAAGCCCCCAGGCGGCCTGGGCCCGGGCTTGCCGGTAGGCTTCGCCCGCCAGACCTCGGGGCGTGGGCTGGGCGGCCAGGCAGCAGCAGGCGCCGGGCTGCAGGCCAACCTCGCGCTCCCCGGCGGGCAGGAGCCGGGCGGTGGGGGCCGGCTGGCCCAGCAGATCGAGGCCCGCTTCCCCGAGGATGGCCCAGTCCGCAGCCCCCACGCAGCAGGTCTGGGGGCGGTCTGGATCCAGGTTGACCAGCACGAGGATGGCGTCGAGGCCCTCGGCGGAGCGCCGAAGCAGGGCCAACACGGGCGCTTCTTCCGCGCTGAGGCGGCGGATTTCGGCGCCGTCGAAGAAACAGGGGTGCTCTGCGAGCAGGCGGTTGAGGGTGGCAAGTTCGTCCACCAGGTTCGGTTCTGCCCCCCAGGCGAGGTCGCGAGCCTCGTGGACATCCACCTTCTCCGTGGCCAGCCACTCCACGCCCGCGGTGAAGCCGAAGCCGCCGTTCTGACCAGCCAGGGCGCAGAGGCGGTTCCTCAGGCGGGACCAGGCCGCGCCGCGCGCCGCCAGCCGCAGGTTGTCGTGGGTCTCGCTGTAGTGCACCAGCAGGCCCGTGCGCTTGCCCTGATGCAGGCAGTGGTCCACGTAGCGGGCCACCTCGACGGGCTGGTGGTTCTGGAACAGCTCTGAGTAGGCCCACTGCATGCCGCCCCGGGTGAGCAGGGCCTCGGTGGCCTCCCAGCCGCCGCCCAGGCCCTCCAGCAGGAAGACGGTCTCCGGGTAGGCCTGGTGGACCTTGGCGGTGATGTACTGCCAGGCGGGCAGGGGCACCATGTAGCCCGCGTCGCACCGGAAGCCGTCCACGCCGCGCCCACACCAGACCAGCAGGGCCCGGGCCACCACGTCCCATAGGGCGGGACTGCCGTGGTCCAACTCCACCAGATCCTCCCAGGTGGTGCCCCAGGCGCCGGGGCTGTGGAAGGTGCCGTCGGGATTGCGCCGGAACCAGTCCGGCTTGCTCTCGAGCAGCCGCGAGCCCCAGCCCGTGTGGTTCACGAGGATGTCGAGGAGGACTTGGCCGCCCCGCTGGTGGACGGCTTCCGTCAGCTCGCGGAACTGGTCCTCGGCGGTGGTGCTGCGGTCGAAGTCCACCAGGGCCGGATCGATGGCCGTGAGGTCCAACTGGGCGTAGGGGCTGCCAAAGCGGCCCATGCGGGCGTAGGTGGTGGGCACGGGGCCCACGGGCAGCAGGTGCAGGATGCGGCTGCCCAGGCGCCCGAAGATGTGGGGCACGGCCGCCGTGAGGTCCCGAAGGCGCCCCGAGGGAGGGATCACCGCGTAGCCGGCCGCATCCAGGGTCTGGATGGCCCCGGCGAGCGCCGGCACCTGGCGGGCGGCCGCGCCCCCGAACATGCGCGGAAAGGCGCAGTAGATCGTGTTGGCGGTGCGCAGGCGGTCGGGGTGGATGGAGAGGCTGGCATCCTCGCCTTCGGGCCAGTGCTGGAACCCTTGGGGATCCACGCAGTAGGCCTTCGCCCGGAAGCAGCCGGCCTCGGTGAGGGGCAGGTCCAGGGTCCAACCGCTCCCGCTTTCTCGCAGGGGGATGTCACGCCAGGAGGAGCCTCCGGGATCGCGGTCTCCCTCTCCGAGCAGGGCCAGCGTCTCGGCGCGCATCCGGGCGCCGCGGGTCAGGTTCGTGCGGAGGAAGGCGCGCCAGCCATGGGACCCGGGCGCGGGGTGCGCCAGCCCGAAGGCCACCCGGTCCCCCACGAAGCGGAGCAGCTGGGAGCCCGGGGGCGGGGTCATGGCGGGGAGTGGCATGGAAGCTTCAGCCACCGGGTGGTGGCGCGATGGGTCGGACTACTCGATCCCCAGCCGGCCCTGGCCCATGCGGATGATCGCGGGCACGTGCAGGTCGTCGGCGGCACCCGGCAGCTCACCGCTGGGGGTGGGGGCCTGGGGCAGCAGGCGGGTGGGCGTGGGGCCCTGCAATTCCCCGGCGGGGACTTCGCCGTAGACGCGGCCGCTCACCACGTTGGCGGGCACGGGCCCCGACTGGATGGGCGGGACGGTGGTGTAGGACTGGACGGGGGCTTCGGCGCCCAGGTGCAGGCTGTTGCGCCGCTCCTCCAGGAGCCTCTCTTCCTGGTCGAAGCCGCTGGCGAGCACGGTGACCAGCACGCGGTCCTCCATGCCCTCGCCCTCCACGGTGCAGGCCTTGATGTCGGGCCGGCCGCTGTAGTGGTCCTGCAGGTAGTTCATGGCGGTCTCGATGGCCGAAGCCTCCATGACCTCCCAGTCCGCGGTGATGGACACCATGACGTTGGAGGCAGCGCCGGACTGCGCGCGCTCCAGCAGGGGGCAGGCCAGGGCCTTGCGGAGGGCGTCCATGACGGCCTCTTCGCCGCGGCCCGCGCCGGTGCCGATGAGGGCCTCGCCGCCGTTGCGCAGCACGGCCTCCACGTCGGCAAAGTCGCCGTTGATGATGCCGGGCTTGAGGATGAGGTCCGCGATGCCGCGCACGCCCTGGATGAGCACGCCGTCCGCCACGCGGAAGGCTTCCTTCATGGTGACGCGGGCGTCACAGACATTCTTCAGCCGCTCATTGCTCACCACGATGACGGTGTCGGCGGTGTCGCGCAGGTTGGAGAGGCCGGCCAGGGCGAGGTCACCCTTCTTGCGGCCTTCCCAGGCGAAAGGCGTGATGACCACGGCCACGGTGAGGGCGCCCAGTTCGCGGGCGTAGCTGGCCAGGACCGGCGCCGCGCCAGTGCCGGTGCCGCCGCCCATGCCGGCGGTGATGAAGATCATGTCGGCGCCCTGGAGGGCCGCCAGCACTTCCTCGCGGCTTTCCTCCGCCGCGACGGCGCCGCGCTCGGCATTGCCGCCCGCGCCCAGGCCCCGGCTGCTCTGGGGGCCGAGGGGCAGCTTCAGGTGGGCCTTGCTGTGGGCGAGGCTCTGCTGATCGGTGTTCATGGCGATGAACTGCACGCCGGTGACGCCGCTGTCGATCATGCGGTTGATGGCGTTGCAGCCGGCGCCGCCCACGCCAAGCACCTTGATGTTGGCGCCGGGGAGGCTGTGGGGGCAGGGCAGGAAGGGGGTCTCAGACATCGGGGCTCCCGGATGCGTATCGCTGGGGGTCATCACTAGAACAGCTTCTTGAAGCGGCCGAGGAAACCATCGCCCCGGTCGGTCTTGCTGCGCACTTCGCCCAGGTCGCGCGACAGCGCCTTTACGGCGCCCAGGGCGTTCACGAAGAAAGGATTGCCCGTGGCCTGGGGCAGGCCCACCACGCCCTGGATGCGGCCCAGCACCACACGGGGCCGGCCCAGCAGGGTCTGGGCCAGGATGGGCAGGTGGGTCAGGAGGGCACCGCCGCCCACCAGATGCACGCCGCCGTGGATCTCGTGCATGAGGCCCGTCCGGCCCATTTCGGCGAGGACATGATTCAGCAGCTCTGCGGCGCGGGCCTGCAGCACCTCGGCGATCTCGCGGCGCGAGACCAGCCGGCCCTCCTCCTCAAGCTCGATGGATTCCTCGGCGGGGATGTGGCTGGGCAACACGGTGCCGAAGCGCATCTTGACGCGCTCTGAGGCCGCGATGCCGCCCAGGTGCTTGGTGATCTCCAGGTCGCGGGTGAAATGCGCGCCGCCGATGGGGATGATCGCGGAGTGGAAGAGCGTGCCGTGCAGGAAGATGCCCAAGTGCGTGAGCTGCTCGCCGATGTCCACCATGACAGCCCCGTTCTCACGGTCCTCGCGGCTCAGCACGGCCTCCGCGCTGGCCAGGGGCGAATACATCAGCTCCGCGCCATGCAGGCCGGCGTTCTTCAGGGCCAGCTGGATGTTCATGATCACGGGGCTGGGGGCCACGACGATGCGGACCTCGGCCTCCAGCGTCTCGCCGAACATACCCACGGGATTGCGGATGTCCCGCTGGCCCTTGATGTGGAAGATCTGCGGGATGCGGTGGAGGACCAGCTCCTCCTTGGCCAGCTTGCAGCTGTTGGTGGCCTGCTCCAGCACACGGTCCCGGTCGCCGGCGGTGATGATCTTGTCGCCGCTGGAGATGGTGATGGAATCACGGAGGTTCTCGCCCTTGAACTGGATGCCGTCCACGGCCACGCGGATGCCATCGACCTTGGTCTGGCCCGCGGTGTTCATGGCCTCTTCCACCGCCCGCACGATGGCCCGGGTGCTGAGGTCCATGTCCGTGATCTGGCCCTGGGTCATGCCGCCCTGGGGCGAGGCCTGGCCCGTTCCGGTCACGTTGAGGGTCCCGTCTTCCTCTTGGACGGCGACCACCGCCACCACTTTGCTTGCACCAAGGTCGAGTCCGAGGAGTACGGCGCGCTGCGGCATGAAAGTCCTTTTCCTTGCTCTAGCTTTATACCAGTTCCGCCCGAGAAATCGAGGATTCGTGGGTCAGAAAACGCCGATTTCTTCCCGCGCGCTTCAGCGCCGCGGCTTTGCCGGGGCCGGTTCGTCTTCGGGTTCGCCCACGGCCACCTCGTCGTCCCAGCGCAGGTCGATGTACCTCAGCCGGGCGAGATCCGGCCGCTGGGAGAGGCGATCCACGAAAAGGCCCTGGAAATTGGGAACGTTTTTGGTGACATCTTTGCGTGAAAGGTAGATTGGAGCCAATAACCCCTCAATGTAGGCCACAGGCCCCTTTGGGCTATCTCTCAGTTCCGTGATCCGTTCGTAAAAACCCTGCTGTTTTTCCCGGAGCATGCGTGCAGCGCTCACCAAATGAGCCAGTCCCTGGTCTGTCTGGCTGGCGGGATCCACCACCACGGGAATGGGGTTTAGGTTGGAAGGGTTGACTCGATCGAGCAGCACACCATCATCCGATACCAGGAACACGCCGTTGGTCCGGACCAGCCAGAGCACGGGGCGCCGCTCCTCGATGGCGAGGCTGAGGCGGTCCGGCGGGTCCTTGCGGATCTGCAGGCCCCGCACCCAGCGCTTGGCTTCGATGCGCGAGCGCAGCTCCTCGGCATCCACCCAGAAGAGGGGCTTGCCCAGCACCAGCTGCTCCGCCAGCTTCTGGACCTCGATCTGTCGCTCGCCCCGGCAGCCGCTCACGTTCACCTGTTCGATGACCAGCTTCTGGAGGCCCAGGTACCGGGTGCCCAGCTCCATGAGGCCCCAGCCCGCCAGGCCGATGATCGCCACGGTGATCCCGGCCCTTGCCCAGGGGAGCCAGGGACGCTTGGGGCGGGTGCGGGGGAGCATGGACATGGAGCCAGTCTACTCCCGCCAGATCTCCACCTCGGGTTCGAGGTCCACGCCGTGGACCTCGCGGACCCTGGTCCGGACCCGTTCCATCAATTCAGCAAACTCTGCGGCGGTGGCATGGCCGTGGTTCACGAGGAAGTTGCCGTGCTCCGGGCTCACCTCGGCATCGCCGATGCGCAGGCCCTTGAGGTGCGCCTGATCGATGAGCCGCCCCGCGCTCTGCCCCGGCGGGTTCTTGAAGATGCAGCCCGCATTGCGCTTGGACAGGGGCTGGCTGGTTCCGCGCTTCTCGCGGTACTCGGCCACCCGGGCACGGATGGCGGCTGGATCCCCTTCCACCAGGTTCGCCGTGGCCGACAGCACCACATGACCGCTGGTCAGGAAGCTCCAGCGGTAGTGGAACTCGCCCGCTTCCGGCGCCTTCTCCACCATGTCTCCCGCCGGAGTGAGGAACCGGTACCGGTCCAGCACCTCCACCCACTCGCGGCCATAGGCTCCGGCGTTCATGCGGATGGCGCCACCCAGGGAACCCGGGATGCCGCTCGCAAACTCCAGTCCCGACAGGCCTGTGGCAGCGGCGGCCTCGGCCAGGGCGATGTGGCCATGACTGGCGGGGGCGGTGAGGCGGTTTCCCTCCCGATGAGGTGTTTTCGGCAGGGCCAGGCGCAGTACCAGGGCGTCGATATCGCCCAGCACCACCAGGTTCGAGCCGCCCCCCAGCACCCGCCAGGGCAGGCCCTCGCGGGCGCAGGCGCGGACGAAGGCCTGCGCTTCCAGCTCGGTGGTGGGCTCAAAGAGCCAGCGGCAGAGCCCGCCCACGCCCAACGTGGTGAGCTTCGAGAAGGGCAGGTCCCGGCGGTGCGGGATCTGCAGCAGGTCATCAGGCAGGGGGCGCGTCATCGAGTCCAGTATGAGGCTGCTCCAGGTCCAGCAGCCGGGCCTTGCGTTCGGGCGTGCCGAAAGCGCTCCAGCCACCGGGACCCCGGGCCGCGACCACGCGGTGGCAGGGCACCAAGATGAGGATGGGATTGGCCTTCACGGCTTGGCCCACGGCCCGGGCGGTACCGGGACGGCCACAGAGCAGCGCCACCTCACCGTAGCTGATGGTTCGGCCTGGCCGGGTGCCCCGCAGCACCTCGGCCACCTGCCGCTGAAAGGGCGTCAGCTCCGACAAATCGAGGGGGATGCCGCCCAGATCCTGGGGCTGGCCGGCCAGGTGGGCCATCAGCTGGCGCATGGCCTCCATCGCATGGCCCGGCGCCTCCAGGGCCTCTTCCTGGTCGCGGGTGTGGGTGAAACGCAACTGGCAGATCCCTGCGGCCGTCCAGGCCAGGCGGACGCGGCCCAGGGCGGTGGCGAAGGTGCAGGTGGCGGGCCTGCCCGGGCTCGATGGGCGCTGGATTGGGGTCATGCCGGTGCCCTCGGGGCTGGATTGAGGATTCATACTTGATGCCCTAGTATGGTTTTTCAAGCCCGACCTCCAGTCCTGGAAGCGATCGTCCACTTTCGCCGGCATTCCGTCTCACGATCCGGTGTTTCTCCCACCCGGATCCCATGCTTAGACTTCTGTTTGTCTGCGCCTTTGCCTGCTGCCTGCTCCCGGCCGCGGGCCCAGCCCCCGCCGAGGGGCCAGACCTTGCCTACTCAAAGGTGATCCAGTACCAGATCAAGGAGACCCCCTCGGGTTACCAGCTCAGCTCCGAGATCACGGTCCGGCGCACGGCGCTCACGGAGCGCGCAGCCCGCATCCGCTCCTTCGAGGTGGTGGAGCAGCCCTACACCACGGTCAGCGGCCTCCGGGGCGAAAGCCGGGGCCGTGAACTCAAGCCGGAGGCCATCACCTTCCACTTCCCCAAGCTTGAGGACACTTTCATCCCGCCCGCCCGGCTGCACGAACTGGAATTTCCGGCGGACCTGAAGGCCGGAGACACCCTCGAATACGCCTGGAAGGAGTCCTTCAAGGACCTGGCCTTCCTGCCGGTGGCCCTCATTCCGGCCCTCGACCGCGTGGAGCGGTTCGAGCTCCAGTTGGCGCATCCGGTCAACCTGCGGGTGGACTTCACGCCCTTCTTCCCCCACGGCGACCTGCCCTTCAAGGAAGACCGCACCGTACCCGGCCGGACGATCCTGACCTTCCTGAACCTGCCCCGGCCGAAGCGCTTGCCCAGCGATCCCTACCCGGGCATGCAGGCGGCGGTGCTGATCCGGGTCTTCAAGGGGGATGCGGCCCTGACTCCCAGCGAGCCGACAGCCTTCGCCACCTGGTACCTGGGTTTGCTGGGCCCCCAGGCCCAGCCCACCGAGGCGATGAAGGGCCTGCTGGCCGCGGAACTCGCACAGGCGGCGACGACCCGGGAGAAGGTGAGGGTCCTGTTCGACTATGTGAAAACGGAAATCCGCTACATCGCCGACGAAGGGGCCATGCATGCCTTCATCCCCCACGATCCCGCCTCGGTGCTGGAGAAGAAGTACGGCGACTGCAAAGACAAGGCCTGGCTGCTGACCACACTCGCCCGGATCCACGGGCTACCGGTCCACCCCGTGCTGCTTTCCACCGCGGCCGTGCCCAGTTTCCCAGGGCTCAATCCCGCGCTGTTCAACCACGTGATCTGCGCCTGGGAAGAGTCGGGGCGCCTGGAATTCATGGATCCCACGGCCACCTACAGCGAGCTGGGCGACCTGCCGGAGGCGGATGTCCTGGCTGAAGCGCTGCTGCTGGATCCCGTCCGTCCCCGCCGGGTTCGCATTCCCCTCCGTCAGGAGTCAGCCTCCGTGGAGGTGCGCATCGAGGGCGACCTGGCCAAGCCCAAGGCTGCCAAAGCGAAGATCACCCTGCGTCACGGCTGGCGCGCCCAGGCCCTCCGGGCCCGGAAGGAGCTGCGGGCCTTGGATCTGGAAAATGCCCTCTCCAACCGCCTGAACCGCCTCCTGGCAAAGCTGTCGGTGGACCACTTCCGTTTCCTGGAAGCCGACCGCGACAAGGTCCTGTTTGAGGCCGACGCGGACCTGACGGACTTCTTCATCCGCACGGACCTCCGCGTCTATGCGCCGTCGGCCCCCTTCCGCACGGTCTCGCCGGAGGGGCTGGAACGGGGACAGGATCCCTACCCCCTGGAGGCGCAGGGCCCAGCCCACTACCTTCTCGACCTCTCCCTGACCGCTGAGGGCCTGCAGCCGAAGCCGGAGCGGATCCAGCTGGGGCGCGAGGCTGCGGCGAGCCACTCGGCCAGTTGCGCGGCGGAGGCCGGCAGGGTCCACCTGGCATACGTCTTCACACAGCCGTTCCGGATCGTCCCCTCGGAAGCCAGGGCCGAGTTCCTCGCCTTCTGCGGCCAGTACCTCCAGTCCAACCGGAAACTCTTCGTCCTCCAAAGGAGTGAACCGTGAAAGCCCTCCCCCTCCTGAGTGCGGCGCTCGTGATCCTGCTGATCGGCTGCAACAACTCCGCCCGGGTTGTCACCTTCCCCGACACGACGGTCGCTGCGCCCTCCGAAGCGTTGGACCTGGACGCCCTGGAGAAGCGCCATCCCGGGCAGGACGGCGTCTATCTGAACCGGGACACCTCCTTCGAACACGTCACCAAGAACAACTGGCCCGCCCCGATCGAGTGGACCTTCTTTGAAACCCAGAACCGGAGCTATGTGGTCTTCAATCCCGATGCGACCTGGCTGTCCACCTTTGAAGTCAAGGTCGCGCCGGGGTACGAACTGGAGCAGGTGGCCCTGTCCATCCGCGGCACGGACGGGAAGCCCCGCACCTTCGGCAAGGCTGACCTCAAGGAGGAGCGGGATTCGAACGGCAAGGTGACCTTCAAGCTGGCTTACCCGGACGTGCGGAAAGGCAGCCTCGTCAAGGAGGCCTACGTGCTCAAGAAGGCCAACTGCTGGAGCGCGCCCCCGCTCCACCACGAGGTGCCGCTGCAGTTCTCCATCCCATGCCAGCAGGCCAGCTTCCGGTTCCTCTACCCCGACTGGTGGGAGACCAAGGTGAAGGCCCTGGGGCCCGACCGCCGACTTCCGGTGGAGGTGCGGAAGGATGAGAAGGCCAACAAGGTGATCATGACCTACACCGCGAAGGACATCGCCGCCGTGGAGAAGGAGCCCTATGCCCCCTTCTTCAAGGAGGTCTCCAACTACGCGGAAATCATGGTGACCAAGCTCAATCTGGGGAATGCCACCTACCGGGCCGCCGCAAGCTGGGACGCCTACGCGGCGGAGTTCAAGGGCTACGTCATCGATCGGAATCCGATCTTCTCGCAGCGGGTGGTCCGGACGGCCGCGGAAGTCACCCAGGCCTGCAAGACCGACCGCGAGCGCCTCGAAGCCCTCGTGGGCTGGGTGCAGACCAATCTGGAAGTCGGCTACACCAAGGGGAACTTCGCGGATGTGCTGGTCGCGAAGAAGGGCTCGGTCTACCAGCTCACGGGCCTCACCCAGAGCCTGCTGCAGAAGGCGGGCATCTACAGCCGCTTCCTGTTGATCCATTCGGCCGATGATGGGTTCTTCGACCGGGACTACGTGTCCAGCGAGGAGATGTACATCCCCGCCCTGCTGGTGGAGACCGGGGGGCGGCCCCACGTGGTGCTGCCCTACCTGAAGGACCTGCCCGTGGATCTCATTCCCGAGCGGTTCCAGGGCCAGACGGCCCTGGCCATCGAGGCCTCGGGCGGCGCGCAGATCATCACGGTCCCCACCGGCAACCTCGCCACCAACGAGGTGGTCGAGGACTATGCCCTGACCTTCTCCGAGGATGGAAAGGTCCGCGTGGTGGAAGAGAAGGTGTTCCAGGGTTCCAACGCCTTCAGTGTGCGGCGGAGCCTGTCCGCCCTGAACCGCGAGGAGACCGAGAAGGTGCTGAAGGGCCTCCTGACGTATTCCGAAGGCAAGGTCGAGTTCACGAAGTACGAGTTCGTGGACCAGAACGACTTCAAGAAACCCCTGAAGGTCCACCTCGAGTACGTCATCGACAACCTGGTCACCCTCACCCCCGAGGAGGTGATCTTCAACACCGGCGGGCTGTTCGCCCCCGCCTCGCGCCTCCGGACCAAGGTGGATCCCAAGGAGCGGCAGAATCCCGTGCGCATCTACGTCAACGAGGCCTCGCGGAAGCACATCACCATGAGCTTCCCCTCGTCCTGGACGCTGGCTGGAGTCCCCAAGGACTTCCGCCTGGAGAATCGCTTCGGCTCGATCACCGGCGCCTACAAGAGCAGCCCCGGCCAGCTGCGCGTGGAGCAGGCCCTAGTCCTGAAGGAGAGCTCCGAATCCAGGGAGCGGGTGCAGGAACTCCTGGAGCTCACGGGGAACCACAGCAAGCTCCACATCCCGGCCCTGGTGTTCAAGGTGAAGCCCTGAACATCGCCTGATCAAGGCCCTCCTCACCTGGGCGGAATGAACGCCATGGCGCGCTCGGCCAGGGCGGCGATGGTGAGGGACGGGTTCACTCCGGGGTTGGCTGAGATCGCGGCACCGTCAATGACATAGAGGCCTTCATAGCCGAACAGCCGGTGCCGGTGGTCGATGGCGCCGGTCTCGGGGGAATCGCCCATGGGCGCTCCGCCCAGGATGTGGGCCGTGGTGGGGATGCCCAGGAGGGTCTCCGTGAGCAGGCTGGTGGGGTAGCCATCCAGGTGCCTGGCGACGCGCTTGGAGAGGTCGGTGGCCTCGGGGGCCCAGGCCTTGGCCGGGGGCCCGCCGCCGGGTTCGGTCACGGCGCCGCGCAGGAATCCGGTCCGGAAGCCGCGGCCCAGCCGCATCTTGATGTGGCCGTCCACGGTGCGCATGTAGAGCAGGATCATGGTGAACTTCGCCCAGTCGGACACGAGGTAGGTTCGCAGGGTGCGGACGGGGTGCCGCAGCACCAGGCCCAGGGCGTTGGCGAAGCGCTGGAAGAGGGTGTCGCCCGGGGCCATGGGCAGCATCAGGGTGCGGAAGAAGCCTGCGCCTGCCGAGTACCGCACGGGTTCCAGGTGGGAGTGCTCGTCCGTGTGCAGGATCGAGCCGATGGCGATGCCTTTGGACAGATCCTGGTCGCGCCGCTGGGTGACGACGCCGACCAGCACTTCCGAGTTGGTGCGCACGAAGTCACCCACGCGGCTGGACAGCTTGGGCAGGCCCGAAGCTGCCTCTTTGAGCTTCAGGAGCAGGGGCACGGTGCCCAGCACGCCGCCCGCGAAGATCACGTTCCGGGCCCGGTAGGTCAGCTTCCGGTTCAGGGCCGGGAGGGCCCAGGTGCCCTGGCGGACCTCGACCTCGTAGCCCTCGCCCAGGGGTTTCACCCAGGTGACCTCGCTGTCGGCCTCGATCCTCAGCCCGAGCTTTTCGGCCAGGTAGAGGTAGTTGCGGTCCAGGGTGTTCTTGGCGCCGTGGTTGCAGCCCAGCATGCAGCCCCCGCAGAGGGTGCAGCCCGTGCGATCCGGCCCCAGGCCGTTGAAGAAGGGATCCGGCACGGTTTCACCGGGCTTCCCGAAGTAGACCGCCACGTTCGTCTGCTCGAAGGTGGACTCGCGGCCGATCTCCTGGCCGACAGCCTTCAGCACTTCGTCTGGATGGGTCAGGGCGGGGTTCCGGGTGGCTCCGAGCATGTGGAGCACGCGCTGGTAGGGTTCGGCCAGCTCCGCTTTCCAGTCTGCCAGGTGGGCCCAGGACGGAGCCTCGAAGAAGGGATCCTTGGGCACGGGCAGGGTGTTGGCGTAGACCAGGGAGCCGCCCCCCACACCCACGCCCGAGAGGGCCGTGACATGCCCCAGGAAGGTCATCTTGAAGAGGCCACGGAACCCCACCTGGGGCAGCCAGAAGAAGCGCTTCAGGTTCCAGTTGGTCTTCGGGAAGTCGCCGGCCCGGAGGCGGCGTCCCTTCTCTAGCACCAGCACCTTGTAACCCTTCTCCACCAGCCGCAGGGCGCTGACGCTGCCGCCGAAGCCCGACCCGATGATGATGTAGTCCCACTCCACGGCGTCTCCTGGGCAGCAGGGGTTCCCGCTAGGCTGATGGCATGCGCTGGCTTTCCCTCGATCATGGCACGAAGAAGATCGGCCTCGCCTTCTCGGACGAGCTGGAGATCCTGGCCTCGCCCTTTGAGGTGTGGCCCCAGGAGGGGGAGCGCACCCTGGATCGTCTGGCGCGCCTTTGCCGGGAGGAGGGCGTCCAGGCCCTCTGCGTGGGACTGCCCCGCCATAAGGACGGCACGGAGAGCGCCACGGCCCCGGCGGCCCGGGCTTTTGGCGAGGCCCTGGCTGCCCGCACCGGCCTGCCCCTGCGCTTCGTGAACGAGCACCTCAGCAGCGCCGAAGCCGACCGTCTGCTCCGCGAGCGGGGGGTGAAGCCCGACAAGAGGAAGCTGCTGCTGGACGCCGCGGCCGCGGCGGTGATCCTTGGGGAACTGCTGGAGGCACGACGGACGAAGGGGTTGCCGGTGGAGCGCCTGGACTGACCGGACTCAGTCCTCGTCCTCCGGGCCCGGATCGGGCTGGGGCTTCCTCTCAAGAAGTTTGAGCAAACCTCTGGCCTGCTCGTCTCCGCCATCTGCGGACTGCTGCAACCATGACTGGGCCAGGTTCTGGTCTGTCGGCCCACCCAGTCCCAGGAGGAGGCAGCGCCCCAGCTCCCGCATGCAAGCCTTGTCCTTGAGGGCGGCGCCTTCTCCGAAGGCCCCTCTCGCCTTCTCGGGGTTCGAGAAGGGGTGTCCAGGCTGAAGGAGGACCGAACCCGCCCTGAACCAGGCCCAGGCATAGTCCTTTCCGCCGGCCTTGTAGTACTGCTCGAGGGCCAAGCCCAGGTCCCGCGGAATGCCAAGCCCGTTTTCGTGCATCCAGCCGATCTGGGCCATGGCATTCGGATTGCCATGCTCTGCTGCGATGCGATACCAGCGCAGCGCCTCCGTATGGTCTTGGGTGACGCCGATGCCATTCAGGTAGATCCAGCCCATGCGCGACTCGGACCAGGACCAGCCCGCCTGGGCCGCCTGCTGATACCTCTGGATGGCGGTCTGGATGTTCTTCTCCACGCCCATCCCGGATTCGTAGCACCAGCCCACCTGGTGCACCGCCGCGGGAAAATCCATGTCGGCTGCACGGAGGTAGAACTTCAAGGCCTCCTTGGGATCCTTCTCGACCCCGATGCCCTCCTGGTGGCACCACCCGAGGTTATAGAGCGAGCCGGGCTCGTTCAGGTCGGCACCCTTGCGGATCCACTTCAGCGCGGCGGGGATGTTCGGTGCCGTCCCCCGCCCGTGGAGGTAGCACTGGCCGACCCAACCAATGGCCACGGGAAATCCGGCCTCCGCCGATTTCAACACCCACTTGAAGCCTTCCTCCGGGTTTCTCTCCGTTCCCAGGCCCCTCTGGCAGAACACCCCCAGGATCAACATGGCGATCGGCTCGCCGGTCAGGGCCGTCTTCCGGTAGAGCTGGAAGGCCTGCACGGGGTTTTCAGAAAGCCCTTCACCCTTCTCGATCATCAGGGCGAGTTGCATCAAGGCCTGCGGGTTGGTCAGGTTTTCCGGTGCCGTCAACAACGCCAGGGCCTTGGAGGGATTCTTGTCGGTCCCGATGCCCCGTCTGTAGTAGGTGGCCAAGTGGATTCCTGCGGTTCCGTAGCCTTCCGTGCTGGCGCGGAAGGCCTCCTTGAAGGCCGCGTCGGAATCCTTGGCGAAGCCATGGCCCTCCCGGAGCAGCCAGGCCAGCGTCCCGGGATAGAACTGATCTCGGGGAAGGGTGGCCGCCTTCCGGAACAAAACTTCGGCTTTCTCGCGGTCCCTGGGGACCCCGTGCCCATACCAGTGGCACTGGCCGAGTTCGGCCAAGGCGTCCGGGGAACCGGCCAGGGCGGCCTGCTCCAGGAGCCGGGCGTAGGTTTCCTGGCTTCGCTCCACGGCCACGCCATCCTGGTACAGCTCAGCCAGATGGTAGAGGCCGCGACCGTTCTTGCGCGCGGCGCTCTTCTGCAGCCAGACCAGCGCCAAATCAGGCTGCTTTGGAATGCCTTCCCCGCGGAAGAACATCCGGCCCAGGTGGGCCATCGCTTCCGCGTGCCCTGCCTCAGCCGCGGCCCGATAGCATTCGGCGGCCTGGGCTCGATTATGCCTGCGCCAGAGGTTCAGTCCCTGCTGGAAGAGCGCCTCTGGAGCCGGTTGAGGCACCGTCATGATCAGCGCAGATGTGGTTGCCAGGATGGCCAGGGACATGGAGAACCTTTTCCGGGTAATTCAGCCCAGTCGCACGGTCCGCATGCAGCGCTCGGCCAGTCCAGGATTGTGGGTGACGAGCAGGGTGGTGGGGCGCAGTTCGGCATGCAGGCCAAGGAGGAAGCCGAACACCTCTTCCGCCGTGGCGGGGTCGAGGTTGCCGGTGGGTTCGTCCAGCAGCCACAGGGCGGGCTTGCGCACGAGGGCCCGGGCCAGGCCGGCGCGGGCGGCCTCGCCGCCGGAGAGCTGGCCGGGCATGCGCGCGCCTAGGCTGCCCAGGCCCACGGTGCCCAGGAGCTGGTCGATCCAGGCTTCGGCCTCCGGGGCCACCTCCCCCTCGATGAGCAGGGGCATGCGCAGGTTTTCCCGCACGGTGAATTCCGGCAGCAGGTGGGGCTGCTGGAAGGCCAGCCCCACGGAGCGGCGGCGGTAGAGGGCCCGGGCTTCGCTGCCGCCGGGGACGGGGGCGCCGCCCACGGTGATGCCGCCCCTCTCCCAGTGGTCCAAGCCCGCCACGCAGTTCAGGAGGGTGGTCTTGCCCACGCCGGAGACGCCCACGATGGCGCAGAGGCTGCCGGCCTCCACCTCCAGGTCGAAACCGTCGAACACGGGGTGCGCGTTGCCTGGATAGGTCTTGTGCAGGCCGCGGATGGAAAGTGTCTGGCCGATCATTCCGCCCTCAGCGCGTCAACGGGATCCAGGCCGGCGGCCTTCTTGGCGGGGTATCGCGCCGCCAGCCAGGACACCACCAGGGGGAAGGCGGCCACCAGCACGATGTCCAGCACCTTGAGGCGGAAGGGCATGTAGGTGATGAAGTCGTAGGCGGCCGCGGGAAGCTTGAGCAAGCGGAAGCGGTCGAGGACGAGGCACAGGGGGATGCTGACCCCCAAACCCCAGGCCGTGCCCACGGCACCGATGCGAAGGCCCTGCAGCTCGAAGAGCCGCTGGATCTGACGGGGCGTGGCGCCCAGGGCCAGCAGCACGCCCAGGTCGCGCCGCTTCTCCGTCACCAGGAGCACCAGGGAGGCCACGACGTTGAAGGCGGCCACCAGCACGATAAGGCCGAAGACGGCGGCGAAGGCCCACTTCTCCACCACCAGGGCCGCGAAGAGGGCCTTGTTGGAGTCCCGCAGGTCCGTGGCCTGGAAGGCGGGGCCGAGGGCTTCCAGCACCCGGGGCTTCACGGACTCGATGGCGTCGATGCCGCTGGCGCGGACCTCGATCATCTCGGCGCGGCGCTCGGCCTTGGCGATCCGCGTGGCATCCCCAAGATGGATGAAGGCCCAGCCCTTGTCGTATTCGGAGCTGTGGCTGTGGAAGATGCCCGCCACCCGGAAGGCGGCCACCTTCGGCTGCTGGCCGCCCAGGCCCAATTCGAGCTTGAAGAAGGCCAGGGCCACGGTGTCGCCCACCTGCAGGCTCAGGCGCTGGGCCAGCTCCTTGCCCAGGACGATCTCACCCTCCTTCAGCTGCTCGATGGGCACGGGGCGCATGGAATCGAAGATGCTGGTGGTGCCGTGGGCCGTGGCGGGATCCACCGCCTTCACGACGACGGCCTCGGGGGGCAGCTCGCTGTCGGGGCGGCGCAGCAGACCCTTCTCCATGCGGATGGGCGAGGCGGCCTTCACCCCCGGCACGGCCCGGATGGCCTTCAGGGCGCCCTCGGTATCCGGGATGTCCCCGGCCAGGTGGAAGACCGTGAAGTGGGCCGTGGCGCTGAAGAGGGTGGCCTGGATCTCTTCGCGGAACCCGTTCATCACGGCCAGGGTCACCACCATGGCGAACACGCCCACGGCGGTGCCGCCCCGGGCGAAGCGCACCATGATCCGCACGAAGGCCCCTTTGCGGTGGGTCCTCAGGTAGCGGTCGGCGACGGTGCGTTCGAACAAGGGCATGACACAAGACTAGCTGATGCCCAGGTGTCCTTCGATCATCTGCAGGAACTCGGCATCCAGGCCATAGGGTTTCACCAGCACTTGGGCCACCCCCACCTCCTGGGCGCCCAGCACCAGCCCTGCGTCCACGGAAGCCTCGGCCAGCACCACGGGAGTCCCCTCGTCATCCAGGCGCTGGCGGAGCAGGGAGGCCAGGGCGAGCCCCTGGAGCTCGGCCACGCCCCCATCCACGAACACCAGCTGCACCTCATCCAGCTGATCCAGCAGCTCCGTGAGGGTGGCCGCGACCCGGAGCTTGCCGTAGCCATCCGCCGTGAGGAATCCGAGCAGGGCTTCGCGATCCGGCCCCTCGGGCATGGCCAGCAACACGCCGCGGGTGCGTTTCTTCATGCGGTACAGGGCGGACCCGCGATTGGCGGAATCGGGTTGGGGGAAGCTGGCCACGGGAATGGGGGCGGCGGCCGCAGGCTGGGGATCCGGGGCGGCCGCCGGGGGCGGAGCGGGGGCCGGGTCCGGTTCCTTTTTCTGAATGGGGCGCGGGGGGGCCAGTTCGATGGAGGGCTCGGCCGGTTCGGCTTTGGGCATCTGGCGCCGGGCCTTGGGTGGCACCACGGTGGGGATCGAGCCGGACCGGCTCGTCACCATGGCCTTGACGGGGCCCAGGAGCGATTCCTTGCCTGCCTCAAAGGTGATCCCGACAGAAAGGCCGGGCCCTTCGGAGGCCACATGGGTGGCGATGCCCCCCACTTCGATCAAAGGGCACTTGGGCAGCTTGTTGAGCTTGATCACCATGAAGACTTCGCCCACGGACAGCAGGTTGGGTCCCATGTGCATGGGGCCCTGGGTCTTCACGTTCATGGCCCGGCCGACCTTGAGGCACATGCCGCCTTCGGAGATGTTGTCGATGGCGCCCGTGAGGCCGATGCCTTCGAACAGGCCGGTGAGGGCGATGGCGGTGGCGCCCTCCCGCTGGTTGAGCCGGGCCCGGGGCCTCTTTCTGCGCTCGGCCAGGGTGATGGCCGTGGGCAACTCCATGACCAGGGTGCCGGTCTTCAGCTCCTGGAGACGACCCGTGGCCTTGAGCCGGAGGCCATCCAGGTAGAACAAGAGCCCGATGGCCTCTCCCTTTTCGGCCATGATCCGGCCCTGGAGGCCGAGGGTCACCCGTTCCTCGGTGACGACGACGAGGGAGGCCGGGATCTCACGCCCTTTGGGGTCCACGGCGAAGACGGTGGCCCGCACCCTCTGGGCGTCCTCCAGGTAGGCCAGGACCAGCTCGGATCCTTCCGACGGCTTGGATTTTTTCAATCCGAACATGGCCATGAAGTCGTAACTCCCAATCCTCTGCATCGACCCCGGGGGCAAGGGCTTGATTATTACCGCAGGGGCAGGCAGGTTTGCCATATGGATGAATCGCCCCTGCGCTGTCTGCTCATTGCCCGTCAGGGCCCCGAGGACCGGGAGGAGCGCATCCAGGACCACCTGCTGGAACTGGCTGATCTGGCCCGGAGCTGTGGCTTCGAGGTGCAGTCCCGGAGGGCCCTGAAGCGTCCCCAGATCGCGCCCAAGACCTTTTATGGGTCCGGCCAGCTGGAGGCCCTGGCCGACGAGGCAGGCCGCCATGGCGTGCGCCACCTCATCTGCGATGACGAGCTGAGCGGCAGCCAGGTGAACGCCATTGAGAAGGTCACAGGCCTCATCTGTCTGGACCGCACGGGCCTCATCCTCAGCATCTTCGAGCAGCGGGCCCAGACCCGGGAGGCCAAGGCCCAGGTGGAGCTGGCCCGTTGCGAGTACGAGCTGCCCCGCCTGAAGGGGGCCTGGACCCACCTGGAGCGCCAGGGCGGGGGCGTGGGCCTGCGTGGGGGCCCAGGCGAAACCCAGATCGAGGTGGACCGCCGCATGGTCCGCACCCGCATTAGCCAGCTCAAGCGGGAGCTCACGCACCTGGAGCAGGTGCGCGAGACCCAGCGCCAGGGTCGGCCCAAGGGGCTGCCGCGGGTGGCCCTGGTGGGCTATACCAATGCCGGCAAGACGAGCCTCCTCAAGGCCCTGACCGGGGAAGGCGAGCCTCGTGATCTGCTCTTCGCCACCCTGGACACCACCACTCGCAAGGCCTGGCTGGGTCAGGACTTCAATCCGGAGACCGGCGAAGGCAGCCTGGAACCCAAGCACTGCCTTGTGGCCGACACGGTGGGCTTCATCCGCAAGCTGCCCCACCAGCTGGTGGCCGCCTTCCGCAGCACCCTCGGGGAAGTCCGCACCGCCGATGCCCTGCTGGTTGTGGCCGATGCCGCCCATCCCGACCTGGAGGACCACCTCAAGGTCGTGGGCGCCACCCTGCGGGAGATCGGCTGCGAGCCGGAGGGCATGGAGGCACAGCCCAGGCTTCTCATCCTCAATCAGGTGGACCGCCTCCACCGGCCCCAGAAGCTGGAGCTCCGGAGGCAGCATCCTGGCGCGGTGCAGGCTTGTGCCATCCAGGATCTAGGTTTGGACGAAATCCGCCTCTGGTTGCGCGAGCTGATCCCCGGTCCAGCGAAGCCCCGGGAGCTCGAGGCCTGGGAACTGCCTGAGCCCGAGCCCTACGCTGCTGGCTCTTGATCCTTGCCGCCCCGGGGCATCAGGCCCACGGTGGCCGCCAGCCCCACGGCCAGCAGGATGCGCAGGAAGAACAGGTTGCGGCTCAGGCCGTGAGCCTTGTTGTAGGCCACGCGGTCGGCTGAATCGGGGGCGAGGCTTTCGATGGGCGCATTGATGCGGGCCCGAATGGCCTGCACCTTGGGGGTGACGACGAAGCTGCTGGCCAGGCACATGAGCAGGGCCACCATCAGGCCGCCGCTCCAGAGGCGGATGGGACCGATGAGATCCTCCTGGACCTCGGCGACCCAGCGGCCCACCCAGCTGAGCCCCGCCAGGCCGAACACCACCCAGGCGGCCCAGTCCAGGCGGCCGATGATGAGCCCGGCGATGCGGCCAGCCACGTCCCGGCTGGGCAGCTCCCGGAAGAATACCGGGGCAGAGAAGATGCCGAAGCCCAGGGCCGCGCCCGCCCAGAGCAGGAGCAGGATCAGGGACAGCTGGTCGAGGCGGCGGAGGGTGGTCGGGTTCATGGGTTCCTGCGCGGGCTCATTACCATTCATTGTAGGCGATGCCGTTCGCCCCCTTTTCGGCGGAGCCGCTGCGCACGCGGAAGACGCCCAGCTCAGCCTCGGGGTTGTCCGGATCCGGGGGTTCCAGTTCCGTCTGCCAGGTATCCCTGGACTGGGTCATGGGATCGTACGGGATGTCCCGCAGGTAGCCCAGCTCCCGCAGGGGGCCGAGGCTGGAGGGGTACCGCCCCCGGTCCGCTCGGTACTGCTCCAGAGCGTGGTTGATCTGGAACAGGTTCTCCTTGAGCACCGCCTCCTTGGCCGTCCGCACCTTCTGGCGATATCCGGCCAGCCCCACGGTGGCCAGGAGGGCCAGGAGGGTCATGACCACGACCAGTTCGATGAGGGTGAAGCCGCGCTGGCGGGAGGGGAAAAGGCGCATGGAATCACCTTAACGCAAGGAATGCGGTGGGGCCCAGGGAGGTTCGGAGGGTGGCATCCTGGAGTCCCCATCCGGAGTCGCCATGGCCAGGGACCTCGACCTGCTCCTGCTCACCCTCGACCAGGCCTATGACCGGAAATCGTGGCATGGCAGCAACCTTAAGGGCGGCCTGAGGGGCCTGTCAGTGGACCTTGCCGCCCTGCGCCCCGCGCCGGGGCGCCCCTCCATCCAGGAGCTGGTGGTGCACCTGGCCTAATGGAAGTACTCCGTGCTGCGCCAGCTCACGGACCTGCCCCGGGGCGCCTTCCCGCTGAAGGGCTCCAACTGGTTCCCCCGGCCCCGGGCCTCGGCCACCCAGTGGAAGGAGGACCTGGCCCTCCTGGACCGCATGCATCGTGAGCTGCGTGAAGCTGTGTCGGCCTTGGCCCCATCCGATCTGAACCGGCCCTCCGCCAAGGCCAAGTACCGACTACGGGATCTAATCCTGGGCGCCGCGGCTCACGACCTGCACCACGGGGGACAGATTCAGCTCGTCAAAAGGCTGGTTCGCCCGGCCGAGGCGTAGCACCCGGAGTGTCTGACTTTTTCTTTACAGCCGGAGGGACTGGCAGGGCCTCGCGAAGGCGCCATTTCGGGGATGAATGGTAAGACCACCCGGACTAACTCCCTATTTTCATATTCGTTAGAAGTTGATTGAGTCCTGCCGGGCGAACCAGTACCTGGAGTCAAGGTACAGGGAAGTCTTCAGATGGAAGGGACGTTACAAAGTTGTTCCGTGACATCGGTCATAGACACCCTGAAGGTTGAAGGAGACCTTCGAGAGGATATCGTCCCGATCGTCCGTACTCCCGGGGGCCCGGCCCCCACCGCCATGACCGAAGCAGGAACCTGCGCTTGCCCTCGCCCTGACCCGTTCCCGCTTCCTTCTTTCTGATCTGCCCCCGTGGGGCAAGGAGCCTTGATGCCAGCCCGAAGAACCACAGCCCTCCTCCTTTCAGCTCTGGCCTGCTCGGTGGTCGCCCATGCCCAGACCAGCACGACCTCGGGGGCCCTCCGGGGGACGGTCAAGGCCAAGGCCAAGGGCGTGGTCGCCAATGCCTCCCTCACCCTGCGGAACCTTGAGACGGGCCTCACCCGCACCACCAGCACCAACGCCAACGGGGAGTACCACTTCGCCTTCCTGCCGGTGGGTGCCTATGAACTGACCGTGGTCGCCCCCGGCCTGAAGACCGCCAAAGACGCCTCCCTGCGCGTGGGCCTCGGCCAGACGGCACTCCAGAATTTCAGCCTCGACGCAGTGGAAGCCAGCGCCGTGGTCACGGTGGTGGCAGAGGCCACGGCCCTGGATTCGGCCCAGATCAACACCCAGTCCTCCATCTCCCAGGAGCTGGTGGAGGCGATCCCCGTGAACGGCCGCAACTTCACGGACCTGGTCCAGCTCACCCCCGGCGCGGCCGTGGGCAACACCAGCTACTACACGACGGTGGAAGGCGCCCGGGGCATTCAGAACAACCTGCAGATCGACGGTGGCAGCTACAACTCCAAGTTCAACGGTGAGCAGCGCGGCGGCACCCGCATTCCCTTCACCTTCGGCCAGGATTCCATCAAGGAACTGCAGGTCATCACCAACTCCTTTGACGCCCAGTTCGGCGACGCCGTGGGCGCCGTCATCAATGCCGTCACCAAGACCGGCACCAATGACACCCAGGGCATGGCCTTTGTGCTGTTCCGCCCCAATTCCCTGACCGCAAAGGTCAAGCCCGTTCCCTACGATCCCAATGGGGTGAACGCCGATGAGGTTCGCACCCGCAGCTATCAGAGCCTGCAGGTGGGCATGAACCTGGGTGGCCCGATCATCAAGGACAAGCTGCACTACTTCATCAATGTGGAGATGGCCCGCAAGCGGGAGGACAGCGTCCCGGTCTTCGGAGACGGAACCGCAGAATCCAACGCCTTCTTCGCCCCGGGCACGGGCATGGGCGCCCTGCTGCGGACCATGCCGGGCCGCACCCTGGCTCAGGAAAACCACAGCGCCTGGACCGACGAGCAGAAGAACTTGGTGATCATGGGTCGCCTGGACTGGGACATCAACCAGGATCACCGGGCCACCCTCCGGATGAACTCCCAGAACTACCAGGGGCTCAACGACATCTACGCCGGTTCCCGGCGCACGGACACCGCCGAGTCTGGCAACTCCACCATGAAGTTCAGCAGCCTCTCCACGGTGGTGGAACTGGCCTCCACCCTGTCTCCCAGCCTGCTGAACGAGGCCCGCATCCAACTCTCCAAGGAGAAGCGGCCCACCACGCCCAACACCACCCTATCCTCTCCTGTGCGCATCGGCCGGCTATCCAACGGTGGGTATGACATCAACGCGGGCCAGTACTACATCGACCCCCGCACCACGGATGAGACCACCACCCAGATCCAGGACAACCTCACCTTCATGACCGGTGACTGGGTCTTCAAGGGCGGCATCGATTTCCAGTTCATCGACATGAAGAACCGCTACCTGCCCAATGGCAATGGCAGCTGGGTCTTCCCCTCGTACCTCGCGGCCCAGAACTGGTTCACCAGTTCCCCAGCCTCCGCCCTCAGCGGCGTGACCTACACCCAGGGTTACTCACCCACGGATGGCGTCAGCAGCTTCAGCGAGAAGTTCCTGGCCGGCTATGTCCAGGCTCAGAACGGCTCCCTATTCAACAAACGCCTACTGGTGAGCCTAGGCCTGCGCTACACCGCTGAGATCTGGAGCGACAACCCGAATCACAACCCCAAGCTCCAGGGCCTGGACCGCGCTCCCAACGACAAGAGCCTGGACCCCCGTTTCGGTTTCACCCTCGACCTGTTCGGCAACGCCAGGACCCTAATCCGGGGTGGCTACGGTTGGTTCAGCGTGAGCAACCCGGGCCAGACCACCTCTGGCGCGATCATGAACAACGGCATCAACCTGGTGTCCTACTACTTGCCGACGAGTGGTGATGCTTCTCTATGGTCACCTGATGGCACTCATCCCGCGTATCTCTCCGCGGCGGCCCGGTGGAGCGGCCCCTTGACGGCGCCTGGATCGCTAACGGCGATTCCGACATCTGCCCTGCTCTCGGATACTAGGTTCAAGGTCGACACCATCACCCCCACCATCATTGATCCCGAAGCCAAAATGACCCAGGCCCGGGCGACCTCCCTGGGGGTCGAGCAGGATCTCGGCAATGGATTCATGGTGGGAGCCCGAGCCACCTACAAAAAATTCCTCAACTTGCAGTACGCCGTGAATATCAACCTGGGACAAGCGGCTCCCGGAACGACGACGCTGGACAGTGTCGCCATCTATAATGATGGCTACCCTTCTACGACCAACTTGTTTTTCCGAAACAATCGACCCGGGCGCGCCATCGTCCGCGGCCGGGCCTTGGACCTCAGTGGTTTCGGTGACGTAATCCTTTCCAAGTACGACGGCGAGGGGCGCTACCGAAGCTTGGTGCTGGAGGCCGGCAAGAAGCCCAGCGATGGCGGCTGGGGCTTCAAGAGCAGCCTTACCTTCGCCAAGGCGGAGGACAACAATTCCAATGAGCGGGCCACCCTGACCTCTACCAACGCCCTCACAGAAAATCCGGCGGATCCCCTGGGATCTTGGGCCCTGAGCGACAACGACCACACGTTCCGCGCCACCCTGGCCTGGTTCGCCCCCACCTTCTTCGGGATCCGAGTGTCAGGCATCACCACCTACACGACAGGCCGACCCTGGAATGCAGTCTTTTACGATGACAAAAACGGTGACGGAAAGTACATCGACACGGTTGGTGGACGCAACACACACCGCCAGCCCAGCGAGAAGACTTTTGACCTGAGGATCTCCCGCGAGTTCCGGATCGCCCGATCCTTCTCGCTGGAGGGGACCATCGATATCTACAACGTCTTCAACTGGGCAAATCAGTACACCAGCCAGACTGGCTACACCATCAAGGACCCCAACAGTTCCGCGGTCATCGTGAACCCCAACTTTGGTTCTATCGACCGCCCCGACAACCGCTCGCGCGAAGTCCAGTTCACCCTCAAGGCCCGGTTCTAGGAGGCTGGCATGAAAATCCTCCACTCTGCCCTGCGCCATTCAGGAGTCCGCATGTCCATCCACTCACTGCGTCAGGGATCCGGGAGGGTCCTCCTGGCCCTGTCCATGGGCCTCGGCCTTACCGGACTGCACACCGCCTGCGTCAAAAACGACAGTAACTACACCGATCCCGCTCCGGCGATTTCCGGCTTCTATGTCTCTAAAACTGAGGGTTTCCCTGATCTTGTCAAAAACGTGCCGATTCCAGTGGGTGGCACGGCCTGGTTCCGCGCCAACTTCGGTGTCAAGGACGGCACTGCCGTCATCACCCCTGGAAACATCACGGTGGTGAGTAACAAGGCCTTCCCGATTTCGGGCATCAACTCGACCACGACTTACACCCTCACCGTAACCAGCGGCAGCGGCAAGAAGACCACCGACACGGTCACTGTGACCGTGCTGGCCGCGCCCTCGGGGCTCACCTACGCCCATGAGGACGTCACCTACTACGCCAGTGTGAAGATCGCAGATAACACGGTGGCTACCATCGCCGGGGACGCGCCCATCACCTTCACGGTGAATCCGCCCCTGCCGAATGGACTCACCCTGAACCCCGCAACCGGAGCCATCTCCGGCACGCCGGCGGCCGAGAAGGCTCAGGCCATCCATACCGTGACGGCCACCAACACTGTGATCAACCGGAGTGTCAGCCGCGACCTCAAGATCGCTGTGGCCGCCACCCCCCTCAGTTTCTCGGCGAGCCCCACCACCCTGGCCCCTGGCTCCAGCACTGTTCTGAGCTGGGATGCGAACTCGGTCCCCGGGATCTTCAGCGCCGTGACCATTACGGCCAATCCAGCAGACATCACCCTTCCTGCCACCTTCGCTCTGGCTGGTACGGCCAACGCGACACCTGTGGTGACCACCACCTACACCTTGACGGCCACTCCGGCCGGCGGGGGCGCGGCCATCACCAAGACCGCCGATGTGACCGTGGGCTCGGCCCCAGTGCGCTTCACCTCATTCACTGCGACGCCTGCCAGCGTGGTGCTCGGCCAGACCACCAACCTGGCGTGGTCCTACACGGGCCTGGCCCTGGACCTCACCCTGAACGGCAGCAGTGTTTTGGGTAGCACCGGCCAGACTGTCACGCCCTATGGCCGTCAAAACTACAGCCTTGCCGGTTCCAACCTGCTGGGCGGGGATTCCGCCACGCTGAAAGTTGGTGCGAAGGGCTTCTACCACGTGGCCGGCTCCTTCAGTTCGGGCACCGGCAATGTGGATGGCGGCCCGGATGCCGTGACCGGCATGTCTACCGCCCGGCTTTACCGCCCCAATGCCATCACCTGGGATGAGAGGGCCAACGACGGCACCATGATCGTGGCCGACTACACCAACAACCTGATCCGCCGGATCACGCCCGATCGCAAGGTCACAACCATCGCTGGCACACCCGGTGTGGGTGGTGTGGCTGGCACCAACACCGACACGAACAGCCTGATCACGCCCCGCAATACAGCCGTGGACCCTGTTACGGGCGACATTTACGTGGGTGGCGAGAACTACACCACCAAGCGCCTGCTCAAGCTCTCCCCCAACGGCGACGGCACCTACACGGCGAGCCTTGTCACGGGCTTCACCTTCAACACCAATGCCTTCGTCATCGACGCCAGCCGGAAGATGTACTTCATCGATTTCGCCACGGCAGCAGGAAGCCTCTACACCATGGACCTCACCTCGGCCACCCCGACGCCCACCCTGGTCGCCAGTCTCACCGCCAATGGCGTGGTGGCTGCCACGGCCATGGCCAAGGACTTCAATGGCGGCCGTAAGCTCCTTTACGTGGCCTGCAGCACCACCGGCGTCAACAAGATCATGAAGATCGACGTCTCCGGCGCCAGCCCTGTCGTGAGCCTCTTCGCGGGTGCCGGCGCCCAGGGCTATGCGGACAATGCCGCGGCCACCGCCGGCCTGCTGAACGGCCCCAGTGGTGTCTGTGCAGATGACAGCGGCAACGTCTACATCGCGGATACCTTCAACATGGCGATCCGCATGGTGCCGGCGAGCGGGCCCCTTGTCGGCGCCCTCATCACCATCGCTGGCAAGACCGGAACCGCCACAGAAGGGTATGCACCCTCCGCCACCACCTGGGATGGCACGGCCACCCTGCCCACCTCGACCATCGCCTGCCTGGCCCGCCCCTATTACGTGGCGGCCCGGGGCAATGGCGCCGCTGGCACCAAGCTTTACGTGGCGGATGCCACAGGCAGCACCTACACGGTGCAGGCCATTCGCGAGATCGCGGTCACCTCGCCATCTGCGGGTCAGCTCACCTGGACCCTGGACGATGACACCAAGCCCGCGGGCTATGCCTATGCGGGCGGCCCGCGCGTGGTCGGCGCCGCCATTGACGAGGTGGGCGCCCGCGCGCGTTTCAACTTCGGCACCGCCTTCGGCGCCAACCTGGCCACCCTGCCGGACGGGAGCAAGACCTTCGCCGCCGACACCGGCAACAACCTGGTGCGCGTCATCGCCGCCGATGGCACCGTGACCACCCTCAAGGATGCCACCTCCACGGCCATTGCCTTTTTCACGCCCAAGGGTGTGGCTGTGCAGGTCGATCCCATCACCAAGGCCCTAGTCGCCCTCTTCGTGGCCGACACAGGCACCACGAAGAAGCTGCGCAAGTTCACTCCCAATGTGGATGGCACCTTCACGGAGGCCACCTTCACCGTGGCCGGGGGCACCTATCCCGTCGCTCCGAACCACTCGGGCTTGGCGGTGGATTCCACGGTCGGCATGATCTACGCCACGGACAGTTCCGCCAAGGTGTTCAAGATCGACGCCGCCACCGGCGCCAGCACGGACTTCGTGGCCGCCACCGGCGCCAACCCCACGGGCATCACCCTCGCCGCCGACGGTTCGGTGTGGGTCTCGGTGACTGGCACCTTCCAGGTGAAGAAGTTCGATGCCACCGGTACCCTGCAGCTCACCGTGGGCACGGGCACCCAAGGCTGGGTGGACGGCGCCTTCAACGTCGCGCAACTCGCCGCGCCCCTCGGCATCGCTGCCAGCGGGAACTTCGTCTATGTGACCAACTACACCAACAGCCAGTCCAACCCCCAGAACGGTATCCGTGCGATTGATGCGCTCGGCAATGTCACCACCCTGCTGGGTTATGCCTCCAGCACCACGCTGGCCAACCTGATGGGCCTGAAGCCCGGTCTCCTGAATCCCGAGACCAGTGGAGGCAGCCTCGCCGCCAAGAGCATGACGGGCGCCGTGGTCTTCGTGCCACAGGGCCTGTCTGTCAACGCGGACGGCGATCTGATCATCAGCACGCCGCACTCGGTTTACCAGCTGGTAGCTCCGGCCAACCAGTAGCCCACCATCCATAACATCTCTTGGTGGCCCAAGAACCCGGGTCCCCTGAACCACACCTTGGAGTGGAAATGTTCCAGATGAAGAGATCTGTTCAATGGGCGATAGGAATTGCCTTGGCATCCATCCTAGGGCTAAGCCTCGCCTGTAGCCCCAACAAGGCAACCTCCGGGAAGGTGGCACCTGTCGAGTTCGCGCCACAGATCCTCAGGCAACCTCAGCCACTGACTGTAAACGGCGGCCAAGAGGCGACCTTTGATCTAAGCGCTACAAGCAGTGTCGCAATGACCTGTCAGTGGACGAAGAATGGTGTTGCCCTGACAAATGGTGGGCGCATCTCAGGAGCTACAGACTGGACTCTTCATATTGCCGGCACGCAGGTGTCAGACGCCGGAATCTATGCATGCACGGTAAGCGCTACCCTCAACGGTTCGACCAAGACAACTACCAGCTCGAGTGCGACCCTATCGGTGAATCCACCAGTCGCCACTCATTTCGCTGTGGCTGGGTTCACCAGCCCGACGAACCCAGGGGTTTCGCACACATTCACGGTTACAGCCCTGGATGCGTCCAACGCAATCGTCCCCGGCTTCACCGGTACCGTGCATTTCACTAGCTCAGATGGGGCCGCGGTTCTTCCAGCGAACTACACCTTCGTTGCCGGCGACAGTGGTGTTCACACCTTCAGTGCCACTTTGAATACAACCGGGACTCAGTCTTTGACGGCGACTGACCTTGCCACGGCCACCATCATGGGTAGCCAGGCAGGGATCACCGTCAACCCACCCCCCGCGACTCATTTCGCCGTAACCGGGTACCCAAGCCCTACGACCATGGGGGTTGCCCACAACTTCACCGTCACAGCCCTGGACGCCTCGAACCAAGTGGTTCCGACCTATACGGGTACGGTGTCTTTCAGCAGCACGGATGCGTCAGCGGTTATCCCGGCGAATTACACCTTTGTGGGCTCCGATAATGGAACTCACACCTTTAGCGCCACCCTGAACACCGTTGGTACGCAATCACTTGGGGCCGCTGACACCCTCACGGCTTCCTTGAATGGGGTCCAGACGAATATTTCTGTCCTGGCCCCGCCAGCCACCCACCTACGGGTGACCGGGTATCCAAGCCCCACGACCATTGGGGCCTCCCATGCCCTTACCGTGACGGCCCTCGATGCCTCTAACAATGTGGTCCCCGCATACATTGGGACCGTGCATTTCACCTGCACTGATGCTGGGGCAGTTCTGCCAGCGGATTACACCTTCACAGTCGCCGATGGTGGAACCCACAGCTTCAATGTTGCCTTCAATACGGTCGGCACCCAGGCGCTAACGGCCACCGACACAGTGACCGCCTCCATCACCGGCAGCCAAGCCAGCATCACCGTCAACGCAGGGGCCGCGACTCATTTCACCATCACGGGTTTCCCGAGTCCAGCTAGCCCAGGTGTTTCCAACACCTTCACCGTCACCGCACTCGACTCGCAGAACAACACCGCCACTGGCTACACGGGGACGGTTCACTTTACGAGCACCGACGGCGCCGCGGTTCTCCCGGCTAATTACACCTTCCAGGCCGCCGACGCAGGGATTCACTCCTTCAATGCCACGCTCACGACTGCTGGAGCTCAAACCCTGAGTGCGACCGATACGGTGGCCGCTTCGATCACCGGAATTTCCGCCAGTATTTCGGTCTCGGCTGTGGCCCCATCCATTCTGGTACAGCCGCAATCGAAGACGGTGGTTCCTCCGGACGCTGTGACATTCACTGTCACGGCTCAGGCCAATAATGGCGGCACCCTTTCCTATGTTTGGAAGAAGAACGGTACGGCCATTTCTGGGCAGACTTCCACCTCCTACACGGTGTCATCGACTGAGTTCCCGACGAACACGGATGCCTATTCGGTCACGGTCTCCGAAGGCGGCCTGAGCACGGACAGCGACACCGTCTATGCCCTGGCCTCGGTGCCTTCACCAGCCTATGCAGGTGACCCTGTGCCAGTGCCTTCTCGGCCGATCACGGTGCTTCCGTCCCTGCATGTGGACGCAGTCAATTTTCCCAATGGGGCCTTCCGTCTCGGATATGACGAAGCTCTGAAGAACCCGGTGTGGACAGCGTACGTGAATTTCCCGGTGAAACTGCCCTATGCGAATTCCACAGCCGACTACACGGCAGATACGCGCCTCCAAGCCCCCCAGGTAGGTAAAACCGACTACAACGGCCTCTACACCAGCGGAGCCAACTCCCCAGACAGCTACGATCGCGGGCATCAAGTTCCTCGGGCCGATATCTCCTACCGCTACACTCCGGTCGCGGGGGATGACGCCACCATCATGAGCAATCTGGTGCCTCAGATCTCTCAGTTCAACCAGCAGACCTGGCAGAAACTCGAGGACGCCATCGGGGGCAATGGAGGCGGCTCCACGGACGGATTGACCTCGTTCAAGGGTCGCATCTGGGTATACACCGGCTCGGTCTTCCCCGCCGCCCCCACCTGGTGGAATTCCCAGGTGACCCCTGGCTTGAAGATCGCCATTCCGGTTTCCTGCTACAAAATCGTGGTTCATGAGGTAACCCCTGGCCACCCAGAGGTCCTGGCGATGCTCATGCCCAATGTCTGGGGTCTTCCGAACAGCCTGACGACCCTGACGAGCTACGTGACTTCGGTCGCGCGCATCGAGGCCCTTACTGGACTAGATTTCTTCCCGAACCTTGCCGCTGTTGCTCCGACTCTGGACATTCCCACCTGGAAGGCCACCGTCGATGTCCGTGGATGGCGTATCCCGTTTGAGCAGGCGACAGGGCCCAATGTCCATGTAATTCGGCCCAGCTACGACGAAACCGTGGACGAGGGCACCACTGTGGCCTTCGACGGGGCCGCGACGACTCCATCAGGTGCCGCAGTTGGGACGACCATTGCCAGTACTACTTGGAACTTTGGAGACGCGACCCCGACCACCACAGGGTATTCGACGACACACCTCTACACGACGGCTGGAACTTACAGCGCCACCTTTACCGCCTCCGATAGTCTTGGTGGCTCAAACACAATCACTCGAGTCATTCGAGTGATTCCCCCAGCCTCGAACAATTCGGCTCCCTCCACCACCCCGGCGATCATCCCGGACCAAACAACCCTGGTGGACCAGGCAGCCACAGTGAATTTCACTGTGGCTGATGATCGCACTCCTGTCGGCTCCCTGGTAATTGCAGCCAACTCGGATAATGCGAGCTTGCTGCCCGCCAGCGGGATCGTTGTGAGCAATAACTCGGGGGCAGCGAGTCTCGTGCTTACCCCAGCTGCAGGCCAAATCGGGAGCGCAACCATTACCGTGACGATCACCGACGGGGATGCCTTGGTGACCACCAGGACCTTCCTCTTTACAGTGAACGCTCCTGCTGCGAATACCCTTAGCGAAGGCTTCGAGACTGGCACCAAGGGTAGCTACGCCGCCGCAGCAGTGGCTCTCGGAACGGGTTCCTGGACCTTGACCGATGCCCTGATCGCCAAGTCCACCTCCAATGGCGGCTCGGCCAGCGACCACTTCAATGGTTTGCAGGGATGCCGGATTCAAAATGCAGCTGCCGGGGCCGCAACTGGCAAAGTCACCATGGGCTTTGACTACAGCTTTGGGGCACAGTCTGTCTCTATTAGCATCGCGCAGTACACCACCGATTCCGCGGCTCCTGGAACCCTTGGCCTTTGGTACTCCACAGACCAAGGCGGTAGCTGGACTCAGGCTGCTGGCACAGTCACGCCAGCTTCAACCACCCCGGTGACTTTCACCTGGACTGTTGGCGTGAATGCTCCGATCCGTATCGAGCTTCGTAGAACCGATACGATCAGCAAGGGGCGTATTTGCATTGATGACATTGTTATTAACGGTTATTAGTCGTATCCGAGATTAATCATTTCAAGCCGAAGCAAAGACAGAGCCTTACTTATTTGTAAGGCTCTGTCTTTGCTTAAGCTATTTCGAAAAATATCCCGAGCACCTGTGCCAAGTGTGGTCGTTCCATGGTGGCCAGCTGGGTATAGGGCGAGTCTAGAGCACGCCCCGCTTCTTCTGGTCTAGTTCAATCGAGTCGTACAGGGCCTGGAAGTTCCCCTCGCCGAAGCCCATGTTTCCCCGCCGCTGGATGATCTCGAAGAACAGCGGGCCGATCTGGTCCTCGCTGAAGATCTGGAGGAGGTAGCCGGTCTCGTCGCCGTCGATCTGGACGCCCATCTCCTTCACGGTGGAGAAGTCCTCGCGGACGGTGTACCCACTGCGGGCCACGCGGCCTGGGAGCAGGTCGTAGTAGGTATCCGGGACGCGCAGGAACTGGAAGCCCTGGTCGCGCAGGGTGCGGAGGGTGTGGAAGATGTCGTTGGTGGACATGGCGATGTGCTGGACGCCCTGCCCCCGGTGGCGGGTCACGTATTCCTGGACCTGGCTCTTCTCGTCCGTGGGCTGGTTGATGGGGATGATCACCTGGTTATTGGAGCTCTGGACGACCTTGGAATCGAGGCCGGTGCCCAGCGCCCCCCGGATGTGGAACTCGCGGGTGACCACGAAGCCGTAGACCCGCTCGTAGAAATCCACCAGGGCCTCCATCTCGCCTGGGCCCACGTTGTTGGTGAGGTGGTCCACCCGCACCAGGCCGGGATCGCAGTAGGCCGGCGCGGGCTCGGGGGAGAGCCCAGGCCAGAAGCTGTCGAGCTCGCCACGCCGCTCCACAAGGTAGTTCCAGACATCGCCCACCCCCTGGATGGCCGCGAAGCGCAGGGTGCCTTCCCCGAGCTCATGGGACTGGGGTTCGAGCGTGACCTGCGCCCCCTGGGCGCGTGCCCGCGCCAGGGCAAGGTCCAGGTCCTCCACGGCGAAGTTCAGGGCGCAGACGCCCTCACCATGGGCCTGGAAGTACCGCCCGGCCGGATGGCTGGCATCCGCCTCGAAGATCAGGATGTCCATGCGCTGCTGGCGCAAGTGGGCCACGACACCCCAGGCGTGCCTGCCCACGGCCACGCGCTCGAAACCGAGGCGGCGGTAGAGGGGCTCGAGGTGGTCGATGGAACCGGTCAGCTGGAAGTGGTCGATGCGGCTGAGCCCGAGGGGGTTCGAGGCGGGCTTGGCTTCGACCGGGGCGCTGAGTTCGAACCTGGGCGTGGCGGGGGGTGGGGTCGACATGAGGGGTCCTGGGAGCGAGAGACCAGTGTGCGGATCAATGCCGGTGACAAGGGTCACAGCAAAATTGATTACTTCAGCCTAATCAGCATTTGAACACCATTGAGTCAGATATGGGGAAAAATGAAAAGGGCCCGCCAGGCGGGCCCTTGGTCCAATCCGGCAGGGGATCAGCTGAGTGAAGTGGCGATCACCTTCTCCTTGCTGAAGAACTCGAGGATGTCCCCTTCCTTCAGTTCGTCGAAGCCGTCGAGGGAGATGCCGCAGTCGAGGCCGTTCTTCACCTCGGTCACGTCCTCCTTGAACCGCTTGAGGTTCTTCAGGCCGCCTTCGAACAGGACCGCTTCGCCCCGCTTGACGCGCACCTTGAAAGCCTTCTGGACCTTGCCTTCGGTGACGAAGGAGCCGGCGATGACCGCGCGGCCGATCTTGAAGAGCTGGCGCACCTCGGCCTGGCCGTGGACGGTCTCCTTCTCGGTGGCGTCGAGCATGCCGACCATGGCCTGCTCGATCTCTTCCGTGACCTTGTAGATGATGTCGTGGAAGCGCAGGTCCACGCCCTCCTCGCGGGCCAGCTCCTCGGTCTTCTTCTCGGCCTTGGTGTGGAAGCCGATGATGGTGGCCTTGGAGGCTTCGGCGAGCAGCACATCGTTCTCGGTGACGGTGCCGGCGGCGCTGTGGATGATGCGCACCCGAACCTTTTCGGTGCTGAGGCGCTCCAGCTGGCCCACCAGTGACTCGACGGAGCCCTGGGTATCGGCCTTGATGATGAGGGCGAGTTCCTTGACCTGGCCATCCTTGATGGTGCTGAACAGGGTCTCCAGGGTGGCACGCTGCTTCTGCTGGGCGGCCTGCTTGGCTTTCTCCTGGCGGAAGGCCACGATGCTGCGGGCCTTGGCCTCGTCCTCCACCACCTGGAAGTTGTCCCCGGCGCTGGGCACTTCCTCGAAGCCGAGGATCTGAACGGCGCTGGAGGGCCCGACTTCCGTGACCTTGCGGCCCAGGTCATCGAACATGGCGCGGACACGGCCCATGGTGGCGCCAGCCACGAAGATGTCGCCGGCTTTGAGGGTGCCGCGCTGGACGAGCAGGGTGGCCACGGGACCGCGGCCCCGGTCGAGGCGGCCTTCGATGATGGACCCGGCGGCGGGGCAGTCGTAGACGGCCTTCAGCTCCTTCAGGTCCGCCACGAGCAGGATGGTCTCGAGGAGCTCATCCAGGCCCTGCTTGGTCTTGGCGCTGACGAGGACGGCGGGCACATCGCCGCCGTAGGCCTCAGTCTGGACGCTGTGCTGGAGGAGGCCCTGCTGGACCTTGTCCGGGTTGGCGCCGGGCTTGTCGACCTTGTTGACGGCCACCACCAGCGGGACGTCGGCGGCCTTGGCGTGGTTGATGGATTCCACCGTCTGGGGCATGACGCCGTCGTCGGCGGCCACCACCAGGATGGCGATGTCCGTGACCTTGGCGCCGCGGGCGCGCATCTTCGTGAACGCCTCGTGGCCGGGGGTGTCGAGGAAGACCACCTGGCGCATCTCGCCGCTGTTCGGGTCCTTCACGTCTACGTGGTAGGCACCCACATGCTGCGTGATGCCGCCAGCTTCGCCGGCCGCCACCTTGGTCTTGCGGATGGCGTCCAGCAGGGAGGTCTTGCCGTGGTCGACGTGGCCCATGATGGTGACGACGGGCGGGCGGGACTTCTTCTCGCCCTGCACGTCACCGGACTCGTCGGCCATGATCTGGACGTCCTCTTCGAAGGAGACGATGTCGGCCAGGAAGCCGAATTCCCGGGCGATGTCCTTGGCCATCTCGGTGTCGAGGGGCTGGTTGATGGTGGCGAAGATGCCGCGGTGGAGGAGCTTGGCGACCACATCCTTGGCGGGGCGGTTGCACTTCTCGGCGAGTTCCTTGACCGTCACGCCTTCGGACAGCATGACGATGCCGATTTCCTCTTCGATGTACTCGCTGGCCACCTGCTGGGCGCGGGAGCGCGGCTGGCGGAGCTTCAGGTCGAGTTCCTCTTCCTTGCTCCGGACGTAGCCGCCCTTCTTCTTCTTGCCGCCCACATGGGCGCCGCGACCGGGGCCCTTCTGGCTGTTGGGATCAATGGGGCCGGAGGCCGGGATGGAGGGGCCTCGGCCGGGACCGCCGGGGCGGGAGCCCATGCCGGGTCGTCCGCCGGGGCCACCGGGGCGACCACCAGGGCCGCCAGGGCGCCCACCGGGACCGCCGGGGCCACGGCCGGGGCCACCCGGGCCACCGGGACGACCACCGGGGCCGCTGGGGCGACTGCCGGGGGCAGGCCGGGCCTGGGGGAGCTGGATGTAGCGGGCAGGTTCCGTGGAGCGCGGCGCGGGGGCCGGGGTATCCGAGGTCTTGATGCGGCTGAAGCCCTGGTCCGTCCGCATCTCCGTGATGGCGGGGGGGATGTAGGGGCGCCGGGTGGGGGTGACAGGCTGAACGGGCTCATGGCGCACTTCGCCGCGGCCGGTGTTGGTGGCCATCTGCAGAACGGCCTTCTCTTTCTGCGGCATGCCCGAGCGCTGGACATTGCTGGGCGACTGACCCGGGCGCTGGACGATGGGCCGGGCTCCCGCTTCGGGACGGGGGCCGCCGACCGGCGTCTGGGGCTGGGGGGCCGCGGGGGGCTGGGCCGGGCGCGGGGCCACGGGACCCGTGGGACGCGCGGGGGGCAGCTGGATGTAGCGGGCGGGCTTGTCCTCGCGAGGGGCGGGGACCGGGGCGGCCGTGGACACCTTGAGCCGGGAGAAGGTCTCCTGCACGGGCTCGGCGGGGGCCGGCGCGGGAGCCGGAACCTTGGCGGGCGCCTCGACGACAGGAGCTTCGGCCACCACGGGTTCGGCGGCCTTGGGGGCGGGCTGCACCTCAGGGGCGGGTTCGGCCGGGGGCTCCGGCTTGGGCTCAGCCTTCTTCACCAGCACAGCCGGGGCGGGCTTGGCTGGCTCGGGCTGGGGCTGGGGCTCGGGCTTGGGCTCGACCTTGGGCTCGAGGCGGACGGCGGGAGCGGCGGGGGCGGGGCCCTTCACCACCTTCACAGCGGCGGAAGGCTTGTGCAGGGCGAGGGGCGGGGCTTCCTGCTCACCCTTGTGCTTGCCCTGGAAACCCCGGCGGAGCTGGTCGGCCTGGTCATCGGTGAGGTTGGAGCTGTGGCTCTTCCCCTGGAGGCCCAGACGCTTTTCGCAGGCCTCGATGACCTCCTGATTGGCGACTCCGAGCTCTTTGGCGAGTTGGTTGATGCGCAGCATGTAAGCGGATTACCTCGGCCTGGGGTGGGAAGAAGGAAGGGGGCTGCAGGACGACAGCCTACTCCCCGAAGTGAGCCTGCACGGCATCGATGAGACGGAAGGCCAGATCCTGGTCCATGCCCTCCACCTGCATCAGCTGTTCGGCTGTAACAGTGTAAAGGGATTTGGCGTCAGGGAAGCCGGCCGAGGCCAGCCGGTCGGCCAGGTCGGCATCCAGGCCTTCGACCTGGATGGTCTCAAGCAGGGTGGAAGCTGGCGCCGCCGCCTCGTCCGCGGGGACATCCACGGCCTCCGGGACGGGCAGGGCCAGGCCCATGGCGACTTCCGCCTCGCGGCGCTTGTCGGCCTCGCTGCGGACGTCGATGTTCCAGCCGGTGAGCTTGGCGGCGAGGCGCACGTTCTGGCCGCGCTTGCCGATGGCCACGCTCAGCTGCTCGTCATCGACCACCACTTCCACCCGGCGGCTCTCGGGATCCCCGAGGTTCACGCGGATGGCCTTGGCGGGGTTCAGCGCGTTGGCGATGAACTGGGCGGCGTCGTCGGAGTAGCGGACGATGTCGATCTTCTCGTTCTTCAACTCGCGGATGATGGCCTGCACGCGGCTGCCCTTGAGGCCCACGCAGGCGCCCACGGGATCGACATCGGGGTCGAGGCTGTGGACGGCCACCTTGGCCCGGTCGCCCGCTTCGCGGACGCAGTTACGGATGACCACGGTGCCGTCATGGATTTCGGGCACTTCGTTCTCGAAGAGCTTGATGAGCAGCCGCGGATCGGTGCGGCTGACCTGCACCTGGGGGTCCTTGGCGCTGCGGTCGACGCTGACGATGACGACCTTGATGCGCTGGCCCTTGTCGAAGCGGTCGCCGCGAAGGGCTTCGCTGCGGCGCAGCATGGCCTCCACGCGGTCGATCTCGAGGATGATGGCGCTCTTCTCGAAGCGCTTCACCTCGGCCACCACCACCTCGCCGATGCGGTCGGCGAACTCGGTGAAGATGCGCTCGCGCTCTGCCTCGCGGACTTTCTGCACCAGCACCTGCTTGGCGGCCTGGGCGGCGATGCGGCCCAGCTGGCTCGTGTCCTGGGGCAGCCAAAGGGTGTCCCCCTCGGCGGCGTCGGGGTTCAGGGTCTGGGCCTCGACCAGGCTGATCTCCAGATCCTCTTCCTCGACCTCGGCCACGACCTGCTTCAGGGCGTAGACGTGGAACTCGCCGGTCTCCCGGTCCATCTGGGCCTGGAAGTTGCCGTAGAAATCCTGGGCATTGAAGTACTTGTCCGCAGCCTTGGCGAGGGCTTCCTCGACCGCGGCAAAGACATCCTCTTCAGGGATGCCCTTCTCAGCGGCGATCATCTTCACGCTGTCGAAAAAGGTCGTTGCGACGTTTGCCATCTCAGGCCTCCTCTTCCTCGATGGCGCTTGTCTCTACGCCATCGGCATCAGGTAGTTCCGTGAACCGGCCGGTGAGGTGCTTGGGCCGGGGGGTCTTTTCTTCGTCAAAGGGGGCCAGGCGGGCCTTCTGGATCGCCTCGATGGGCACGACCTTGAGCACGCCGTCTTCTTCCAGGGTGACGCCACCGTCGGCCACGGGGCCGATCCAGCCCTTGAAGCGCTTCTGGCCGTTGATGGGGGCGGCGGTCTGCACGCGGCAGAGGCGTCCGGCGAAGCGGCGGAAGTGGTCCGCCTTCACCAGGGGGCGCTCCATGCCGGGGCTGCTCACTTCCACGCCCAGATGCTCGCGGAGGTCGGGGAATTCCACATCCATCCAGAGCAGGAGGCCTTCGTGGGCCGCGGTGCAGTCGTCCAGCGTGACCTTGCGGTGGCTGGTCTCGGCATCCAGGTGGTCGATGTAGAGGCGCAGCATGTCGTCCTTGCCTTCGCGGACGGACTCCAGGTGCACCAGCTCATAGCCCAGCAGGGCCAGCTGGCGTTCAAGGGGAGCCTGCACTTTCTTCAAATCCACTGACACTCCGACAACAGAACAACAAAAAAGGTGGGTCGAACCCACCCAGTCTTGGCGCCCGAGACGGGAAGCCATGGCCGAATTGAGCTTGGAGTCTAGCGCGATATCCCAGGATTCTCAAGGAAAGAGAATCTTGATGAGGGCCAGGGTCCCCTTGGGATTCAATGGAACCAGGGGGGTTCCATGGCCACGATCCTGGACGGCAAGGCTCACGCGGATCGCATGCTGGAGGTGGTCCGGCAGGGGGTCGAGGGGCGCCTGGCCCAGGGGCTGCGGGCCCCGGCCCTGGCGGTGGTGCTGGTGGGCGATGACCCGGCCAGCCAGGTCTATGTCCGCAACAAGTCGGCCGCCTGCGCCAAGGTGGGCATCACCTCCCTCGAGCACAAGCTGGCGGCCGACACCCCCCAGGCCGACCTGGACGCCCTCATCGACCAGCTCAACGCCGATTCCGGCGTGGATGGCATCCTGGTGCAACTGCCCCTGCCGCAGGGACTGGACTCCAAGCGCGCCCTGCACCGGATCAGCCCGGCCAAGGATGTGGACGGCTTCCATCCCGTGAACCAGGGGCTGCTGCTGGAGGGCCTGCCGGGCCTGCGTCCATGCACCCCCACTGCCTGCATGTCCCTCCTGGCCCACCATGGCGTGGCGCTCAAGGGCATCCGGGCCGTGGTGCTGGGCCGCAGCGAGATCGTGGGCAAGCCCATGGCTCTCATGCTGCTGGAGCAGCATGCCACGGTGACCATCGCCCACAGCCGCACGAAGGATCTGGCGGCGGTCTGCCGGGAGGCGGACCTGCTGGTGGCCGCCGTGGGGCGCCCCGGCTTGGTGGAGGGTTCCTGGATCAAACCCGGCGCCGTGGTGGTGGACGTGGGCATCAACCGGGTGGAAGACGAGGCCCAGGGCGCCCTGATCTTCGCAGCCGAACCCAAGAAGCTGGAGACCCTCCGCGCCAAGGGCGGCGTCCTCTGCGGTGATGTCCGTTTCGGAGAGGCCATGGAAGTGGCTTCGGCCGTGACACCGGTCCCCGGAGGCGTGGGGCCCCTCACCATCGCCGGCCTGCTCAGCAACACCCTGGTGGCCGCCAACCAGAAGGTCTGACCGGGCATCGCCCTTCCGCTCGGAGGTGCGGAATCCCTGCGCTTCGGTAACACTTTTCGGAGGACCCCTCCGATGCCGACTCTCCTGCTGGTGGAAGACAATGAGATGAACCGGGACGCCATCTCGCGTCTGCTGGAGCGCCGTGGCTTCACGGTGATCACCGGCGAGGATGGCGAACGGGGGCTGGAACTCTGCCGGGAACGCCAGCCGAACCTGGTGCTCATGGATGTCGGGTTGCCGGGCATCGATGGCTATGAGGCCACCCGGCAGATCAAGGCCGATCCCCGGACCGCGCACATCCCCGTGGTGGCCCTCACCGCGAGGGCCCTCACCTCGGACCAGCAGGAGGCCATGGCCGCGGGCTGCGATGACTTCGACACCAAGCCGGTGGATCTGGTCCGGCTGGTGGGTAAGATCAACGCCCTGCTGGGGTCAACAGCCGGTCTGGGCCTCTAGGGGCAGAGCCCCCCATCGACGTTGATGATCTGACCGCTCATGTAGCTGGCCCACTCGGAGCAGAGGAAGGCCACCACGCCGGCCACCTCCTCGGGTTCGCCTTCCCGCTTTAGGATGGCCGGGGCCAGCATCTCGCGGCGCATCTCTTCGGATACGTCCTGGGTGAGTTCGGTGTGGATGAGGCCGGGGTTCACCGCGTTGACCAGGACACCGAAGGGAGCCATCTCCCGGGCCAGGCTCTTGGTGAGGGCGATGACCGCACCCTTGCTGGCGCCGTAGTTGGTCTGGCCCGCTTTGCCGATGATGCCCGTGGGGCTGACGATGTTGACGATGCGGCCCCACTTGCGGGCCATCATGCCGCGCACGAAGGCCTTGGTGGCGTAGACGGTGCCGCGGAGGTTCACGTTCATGACCTCCTCCCACTTCTCATCTCCCATGAGGATGAAGGGACCGTCCTGCCTTGTGCCCACGTTGTTCACGAGAATGTCTACGGGTCCCAGCTCTGCCTTCACGCGGTCGGCCGCGGCCTCCAGTTCCGCCTTCACCCGCACGTCCGCCAGGACCACCATGGCGCGGCGGCCCAGGCCGCGAATCTCCGCCGCCACGGCCTCGGCCAGCTCCAGGTTCTTCTGGGCGTGGACCACCACATCCGCCCCCCAGTGGGCCAGTTCCACGGCGATGGCCCGGCCGATGCCGCGGGAAGATCCACTGACGAAGGCGATGCGGCCGAGGAGAGGGGGGTGCTGGAAGGGCATGGCGGGCTCGAAGTGGGCGTAACAAATCCGGAGGCAACGGATTAGGATGCACCAGGGGGGAAAGCATGTCCAAGGATCTGGTCAGCCCTGAAGCCATGGAGGACTTCCTGGCGCGCCATCCCGAGTGGGTGGCCCAGGGCGACTCCCACGGCCTGACCCTGCGCCGGCGCTTCGTGTTCTCGTCCTATCCCCGCGGGCTTGGTTTCGTGGTGGCCGCCGCGGAACACGCCGAGGCCGTGAACCACCACCCGGACCTGACCCTGGGCTACCGGTGGGTTGTCGCCGTCCTCATGACCCACGTCAGCCTCGGCATTACCCAGCGGGACCTGGATCTGGCCGAGGCACTGGACCAGCTGTACCTGGAGCACCTCTAGTTCGCCGGGCCCGACCTCACCGGCGAGCCGCTTGGGGGCAGGCGATTGAAACGCTCCTGCATAGACTTCACCTTGGTCAGGTCCAGCTTCTGCGGCTGGCTGGGATCAGACTGCATGATGTCGCTCAGCTCCAGGGCCTGGAGCTTGGGGGGAGGTTGCGCGAGGGCCCGGGAGAGGCGCTCCCGCAGGCCCCCCAGGTAGAGGCCGAAGGCTTCGCGGCGCGGTGAGCCGGGGGGGAGCAGATCCCAGACCTCCACGGTGGCCTCGGAGCCCCGGCGGCGCCGGGGTGGTGGCGCGGCGGCGCCGAGGAGCAGCCCATCCCAGCATCCCGGGGGGGCCAGCTGGATTCCGGCCACCGGATCCGATCCGAGGGCCGACCAGGCGCTGGGCAGCCGCTCAAGGCCCGGTCCTGGCGTCTGAGCGGCCAGGGTCGAGGCAAGGAGGAGGGTGCACAGGGTTCGCATCGGAACAGGAATGCGCTGGCGGGAGCCTAGGGTTTCCTGGATTTGGGTTTGCCCGTCCGCGGGCCGGGCTTGCCCTGGGGGCGGGCGCCGGGGCCTTCCCGACGGGGACCCGCCGGCCGGTCGGCAGGCCCGAAAGACCGCCGTGGCCGGCCTTCGCTGCCCTCCGAACGGGGGCGGGCGGGGCGATCCGCGGGACCTGATGCGGGCCTGGGCCGGCGGACCTCGCCGTCTTCCCGGCGGGGCCGGGCTGGCCGTTCGGTGGAACCGAAGCTGCGGCGGGGGCGCTCATCACCCTCGTCCCGCCGGGGTCGGGCCGGGCGATCGGCAGAGCCATAGGTGCGGCGGGGCCGCTCATCGCCATCCTCGCGCCGTGGGCGGGCGGGACGGTCGGAAGAACCGAAGCTGCGGCGAGGTCGCTCATCACCCTCGTCCCGCTGGGGTCGGGCAGGGCGATCGGCAGAGCCATAGGTGCGGCGGGGCCGCTCATCGCCATCCTCTCGCCGTGGGCGGGCGGGACGGTCGGAGGAACCGAAGCTGCGGCGAGGTCGCTCATCACCCTCGTCCCGCCGGGGTCGGGCAGGGCGATCGGCGGAGCCGAAATTCCGGCGGGGCCGCTCGTCGCCTTCCTCACGGCGGGGGCGGGCAGGACGGTCGGCGGAGCCAAAGCTGCGGCGGGGGCGCTCATCGCCATCCTCGCGTCGGGGGCGGGCGGGACGGTCGGAGGAACCAAAGCTGCGGCGGGGACGCTCCTCACCCTCGTCGCGCCGGGGCCGGGCGGGGCGATTGGGGACCTCGTCGCGGTCCTCATAGCGCTTGGCGCGGGCTACGCGCTTGAGCTTGTGGTCGCGGCTCTCGGTGGGCTGGAAGATGCCCTCTTCGCCCTTCACGCCCGTGGAGGCGCGCACCAGGCGGGCCTGGTTGCGGAGGACCTTCAGGGCCGCCTCCATGTCCGCGGGCATGGGAGCCGTGACGGTAACCTGTTCCTCTGTGATCGGATGCTTGAAACCCAGCAGCTCGGCGTGCAGGGCCTGCCGGTCCAGCAGGGGGCTCTCCACACCGTAGACCTGGTCGCCCAGGAGCGGAAAGCCGCGGTCGGCAAACTGCACGCGGATCTGGTTGCGGCGCCCGGTCTCCAGCTTGACCTCGACCACGGTGTGGCCGGGCAGGCGTTCGATGACGCGGTAGTGGGTCACGGCCTCCTTGGCGCCAGCGGGCATGCGCTTGCCGCCGCCGGGGCCCTTGCGCTCCTTGGCCACGGACATCTTGAGGGACTTGGCGTGCTCGATGAGATGGCCAGCCAGGGTGCCGCTGTTCTCCGGCAATTCGCCCACCAGCACGGCGAAATAGACGCGCTGGAGACGGTGCAGCTCGAAGTGCTTCTTCAGGCCGTGGAGGGCCTCAGGTGTTTTCGCAAAGACCAGCACGCCACTGGTGAATCGATCCAGGCGATGCACGATGTAGAGGTTGAAGCGCTTGAACCCACGGCGCCGGTAGGCCTCGGTGATGGCCTCCGCCAGGCTGGGCTCGCCGCCCTGTTCGGCGGGCACCGTGAGTAAGCCTGCGGGCTTGAACACGAAGAGCAGGTGGTTGTCCTCCCACAGCGTCTCGAAAGGACCGGCCTTCAGCTTGCGCTCCGGGGGCAGCACCTCGTAGGTCTGCTCGGGATCGAAGGTCACCTTGACCGTGTCGCCCACCTTCAGGCGGTGGCCGTGTTTCTGCACGATCTCGCCGTTCACGGAGATGCAGTTGCAGTCGATGAAGCCCTTGGCCTGCCGGTGGCTGATGACCATGATCCGATGCAGCTCGGAAGCCAGGGCCGAGCCCTCCTGTTCCGCCTGCCACTCCCGTTCGATGCGTGCCATGGCGCCGCCCTCCGTCATCGCCCCGCGTCCTGATCAACGCCAAGCGGATCACCAGAAGACCATGAAATGGACCATGTTCCTAACGAAAAGAGGGCGGCATGGGCCGCCCTCTTTTCGCAAAGTCAAGGGATGGGCCTACTTCTTGGCATCCTTGGCGAAATCCCCGGCCTTCACCACCACCAGTTTCGCGGGGTCCAGGTACTTCCGCAGGGCCGCGTTTACCGCGTCCAGCTTCAGTGCCTTCACTTTGGATTCCAGCTCAGCCTCGAAGCGCACGGAGCGTCCCACCTGGAGGCTGCGCCCCAGCCAGGCGGCGATGGCCCGGTCTTCCTGGCGCTCGGTCTGCTCGCCCTGAATCCAAGTGGTGCGGGCGAAGTCCAGCTCCTCCTGGGTGAACCCGTCCTTCAGGGCCTTCTGCAGTTCGTCATCGAAGGCCGCTTCCAGCTTGGCCGCGTTTTCTGGAGCATAGATGGCGTAGGCCTGCCAGCTGGAGACAGGGTCGAGACTGCTAACGCTGGCGAAGGAACCCGCGCCGTAGCTGAAGCCCTCCTTCTGACGGAGGCGGTCGGCGAGGCGGCTCTTCAAGGCGCCACCGCCCAAAATCTGGTTGGCCATCAGGAAGGCGGGGTAATCGGCATCCGAGTCCTTCATGGCCCAGCGGACCTGGGCCAGGAAGAAGGCCCCCTTCTTGTCGGGAGTCTGGATGGCCTGCCGGGCGCCGGTAGGCGTCTTCAATCGGGCAGGGATGCGTTCATAGGTCGCGGGGGAATTCCAGCTACCGAAAAGTTCCGAGACGAGCTTCTGGACCTCGGCCGCGTCGAAGTCCCCAGATGCGGCCAGTTCGGCGTGGTTGGCTCCGTAGAAAGCCTGGTGGAAGGCCCTGAGATCTTCGACCTTTGCCTGCTTGAGATCGGCGAGGCGGGTGTCCGCGCTCCGGAAGCCCAAGGGGTGGCCTGCCGGATAGGCGTCGAAGGCCTGGCCCATGAACTCCACGGACTTGGCCTGGGGTTCGTTGCGCTGGGCCTCGATGCCGGTGATCTGCTGCTTCACCAGAGTCTCCAGTTCTGCGGCGGGGAAGGCGGGCTCGCGCAGAACTTCAGCGACTAGGCGCAGGGTTGTCGCCACGTTCTCCCTCGGAACCTGGATCATGGCCATGGCCGAGGTGGCCGTGCCATTCACCATCACCTGGGCCTTCAGCTTGTCGAAAGTGTCCGCGAGTTCCTGCCTTGTGTGCTTGGCGCTGCCCCGCATGAGCATGGCGCCAGTCAGGCCCGGAACGCCCTTGCGATCCATCAGGTCTGCTTCGCGGCCGAAGCGCAGGGTGAGCTGTAGGGAGGACATGGCGCCCTTGGTCTTCTTGGGAAGCAGGGCGGCCTTCAGGCCATTAGGGGTGGTGAAGCGCACCGTGCGGGCCTCCACGTTGTCGGGGCTGGCATCGAAGGCCTCGCCCTGGGCGATCACCTCCTTGCCCTTGTAGTCCTTCACCAGGGCAGCGATGTCAGCAACTGCAGGGATCTCGGTACGGTCAGGCTTCTCCGTGGGGACGTACTGAGCCAGGGTGCGGTTGCTGGTCTTGAAGGCCAGCTCTGCCGCCGCCTGGACGTCGTGGAGCTTGGCGGACAGGCTCCAATCGCGATCCAGGAAGAGGTGTCGCCAGTCGCCGGAGGCCATGCTGTCGCTGAGTGCGACGGCCAGGCTTTTGGTGTCCGAGAACGTCTGGTCCACGGCCTTGCGGACCTTGGCCTGGGCCCGGTCTAGCTCTGCGGCGGTGAAGGGGGCGTCCTTCAGTGTCTCCAACTCCTTGAGGAGTACTGCCTTGGCCTTCTCAGGGTCCCCGTCCTTAGGCAGCATGGCGCCAAACATCATCAGGCCCGGCTCCAAGGTTGGGAACACAATGGGGAAGACTTGGGCGGCCAGCTTGGTCTCCACCAGGGCCTTGTAGAGGCGGCCGCTGGGTGCGTCGGCGAGGATGGAGGCGGCTAGCTCTAGCTGGCTGCGTGTGGCGGAGAAACCCGGAGCGATGTGGTAGCCGACCATCAACACCGGTGTGCCACCTACCCGGCGGATGGTGACGCTGCGCTCACCGTCCTGAATGGGATCCAGGGTGTAGGTGGGTTCAAGGGTGCGCTGGGGGTTCTTCAACGGGCCAAAGGCCTGGTTGATGCGGGTGAGGGCCTTGGTTTCGTCAAACTTCCCAGCTACCACCAGGATGGCGTTGTCCGGGGCGTAGTAGCGGTGGTAAAAGGCGCGGAGGTGCTCCACGTTCACCTGCTCGATGTCCGTGCGGGCGCCGATGGTGGACTTACCGTAGTTGTGCCAGTCATAGGCCGCGGACTGGATGCGTTGCAGAGTCACCCGGATGGGGTTGTTCTCGCCATCCTCGAACTCGTTGCGCACCACAGTCATCTCACCGCTTTTTCCGTCCTTACCCCACAGCGTTTCCTTCGTGAAGTTGCTGTTCTGCATGCGGTCGGCTTCCAAGTCGAGGGCCTTGATCAGGTTCTCCTCGGTGGCCGGGAACGAGATGTAGTAGTTGGTGCGGTCCAGCCAAGTGGTGCCGTTAAAGTCGCCACCGAGCTCGTTCAGGATCTGGGGTACATTTGGGTGCTTCGGCGTGCCTTTGAAGACCATGTGCTCCAGAAGGTGGGCCATGCCGGTCTCGCCGTAGTTCTCGTGACGGCTGCCAACTAGGTAGGTGATGTTGGTGGTGATGGTGGGCTTGCTGGCATCTGGGAAGAGCAGCACGCGCAGGCCATTGGCCAGCCGGTATTCGGTGATGCCCTCCACCGTCACGCCCTTTACGGGGGTGGGCAGAGGCACAGCAGAGGCGGGCTTGGCCTTGGAGGCGAGCTTCACGACCTTTGGAGCTGGCTTGGGTGCCTCACCAGCCACCAGGGTGAAGGCCAGGGCCCCGCAGAGGGGCAACCACAATCGTTGGAAGAAGGGCATGGAGCCTCCAGGCTGTGAAAGATCCCCGCTGGGGAAGCACCCAGGGTACGCAAGGTTGCGCCCTGGTGGCTGTTAAGAGTTAGTAAGACAACATCGAGGTAACCAAGGTCAGCCCCATCACGGCTCGCTCATCCCGCCTGGGGATAGGTGCCCGGTTATCAGCAGCGCCTGGAGGCGGATTTGCCACTCCGTCCTCAGGTCCTCGAGCCTCAGCCCCTTGCCCCGATTCGGCGCGCCCTGCAGCAAGCCCTGGGCGCTGGGATGGGGCAGGGCATGGAGGTCGAAGGTCGCGGCCCCGGGCAGGCGGGTGAGCACCCATTCGGCGCGCTTGCCGAAGGCGATGACCCGCAGCGGCGAGGTCCGACCTGCAGCGGCCCGGTCCAGTTCTGCGGAGAGCCGGGCCAGGTTGGCGGGGGCCAGCAGATCCCGATTGGAGGGAGCATGAAAGTGCTCGCCGTCCTTGGTGGGGCAGGCGGGGTAGGCGTTGCTGAGGGCCGTGCCATCGAGGCGCGGCGTGAGGCCCAGGGCCTTGAAGCGGGCGCCATCCCAATCCGCCCAGGCGGCCTCGGGCACCTTGGCCCGACCGGTGGCGGCCAGGGCGCGGTAGACCGTGATCCCGGCGCCATCACCCCAGAATGGGATGCCCGACTGGTCGGCGCCGCGGGGGCCAGGAGCCTCCCCGAAGATCATGACGGAGATCGGACCGGAATCCGGGAACAGGGCGGGGACGGGATGGCCTTGGATGCGCGGCATGGTGGCCTAGGGGGCGTGGATCCGCCCGGCCGCTCCGCCCGAGGCCGGCAGGGTGTGGCAGCGGTTGCAGTCCCCTGCGGGGACGCCGCCCATGTCGGTGCGGGTGCCGTTGCGCACCACGGCGGCCTTCTTCAGGGGCAGGGCCAGGGGCGCGGTGGAGAAGAAGTTGCCCGCGGCGTTGGTGGTGAGCGTGGTGTCCACGGAGTTGGCGTCCGTGATGATCACCGTGATCCCGCCCAGGCCGCTGCCGGTGTCAGCATTGGCGGTGCCAAACACCGTTCCCGCCACGGTGAAACCATGACAGGCCAGGCAGTTCTGGCCAGGGGCCATCAGCTCGTTGTTCTTGTCGTCATCGTCATGGCCTCCGCAGGCCAGGCCGAAGGCGAGGAGGAGGGCGGCGAGGGACGGGATCAGCTTCATGGGTCAGCCCTGGGGCTGGCCTTCTTTCATGAGCGCCGAGAGGGCCTTGAACTGGGGGTGGTTCTTGTCCCGGGCCCACTCGAAAGCCACGGACTCGTGGTTGGTGATGGTGGCACCGGCGGCCGCCATGCGGGCCAGGGCGTGCTTGCAGTAATCCTCCCCCCGGCCGCTGATGGCGTCCCAGCAGAGATGCACTTCGTGGTCCGAGGCCAGCAACTCCAGCACGGTCTGCATGACACAGACATGGGCCTCAATGCCCGCGATCACGATCTGGCGCTGCGAGGGCCGCAGCCCGGGCCGGGCCTGCTGGAGCAGGGTTTCGAACCCCGCATCCCCGCAGCAGCCGAAGGCGGTCTTCTCCAGAAAGTACTTTGGGGTGGCGAGGCCATCGTAGATGGCGCGGATGCTCTCCTCCGTGGGGCCGATTCCCTTGGGGTACTGCTCCGTGAGCACCACGGGCACCGCGAAGAGGTCCGCCAGCCGGAGGAGGCGGCGGGCCGATTCCAGCACCGGTGCCGGACGGTGCACCATGTGGACGAGCTTTCCCTGGAAGTCGATGACGACGAGGATGCTGCGGGTGGAGTCGAGAAGGGCCATGGAAGCCTCCGGATTCACTACCAGATCTTCACCCGATCCGCCGGGGCCAGGTAGAGGGTCTGGCCGGGTTTCACCTGGAAGGCGGGATACCAGGCATCCAGATTCCGCACGGTGGTTGGGCGGAAGGCGGCCGGCGTGTGGCCATCCGTGAGGATCTGCTGCCGGAGCTGCGGCTCACGGGTCTTCTCCCGCCAGCTCTGGGCGTAGCTGAGGAAGAACTGCTGGTCCCCGGTGAGTCCCTGCACCACGGGAGCGGCCTTTTCGCCCAGGGAGAGGCGGTAGGCGTCATAGGCGGCGGCCAGTCCGGCCACGTCCGCGATGTTCTCGCCCAGGGTCTGCCGGCCCTTGAGGTGCAGGCCCGGGAAGGGCTCGTAGGCGTCGAACTGCTTCACCAGCTGCTCAGCCGAGGCCTCGAAGTGCTTCAGATCCTCGGGCGTCCACCAGTTGTTGAGCTTGCCGCTGGCATCGAAGAGGCAGCCGGAGTCGTCGAAGCTGTGGCTGATCTCGTGGCCGATGACAGCGCCGATGGCGCCGTAATCCATGACCATGGCCCGCTTCGGATCGAAGTAGGGGGGCTGGAGGATGGCGGCCGGGAAGTTGAGGGCATTCATCACCGGCAGGTTCACCGCGTTCACCAGCTGGGGGTTCATCACCCATTCCGTGCGATCGATGGGCTGGCCCAGCTTGCGCAGGTTGCGCTCGTACTCGAAGCGCTCGGCCCGCTCGGCGTTGCCGAAGGCGTCTCCGGCCACGATCTTCAGGGCGGTGTAGTCCCGCCACCGATCGGGGTACCCGACGCCCACCTTGAGCGTGTCCAGCTTGGCGAAGGCTTTGGCCTTGGTCTCCGGGGACATCCAGGCCAGGGCTGCGATGCGGGCCCGGAAGGCCGCGATGAGGTTGGTCACCATCTTCTGGGCACGGGCCTTTTCGGAGGGCGGGAAGTATTTCGCCACGTAGGCCTTCCCGATGGCCTCGCCCAGGGCCTGGTTCGTGACCGCCACACCGTAGACCCAGCGCTCGCGGGGCTTGGCGGCCCCGCTGAGGACCTGGCCATAGAAGGCGAAGGACTGCTCCGCCACGGCCTTGGGCAGCACCCGGGCCCGGCCCTGCAGGGCGTGGAAGGTGAGGTAGTCCTTCCACACCTCCAGCGACACCTCGGCCGTCAGGGCGGAGATGCCCTGGAAGGCGCCCGGCTGCCAGACCACGAAGGTCTCCGGCTGGCTGAGGCCGGCGGAGGCGAAGTAGGCCTCCCAGTCGAGTCCCGGGGCCTTCGCGCCGAAATCTGCGCGGCGCCAGTGGTTGTTGCCCTTCAGGACATCGCCTGATTCCTCGCGGCCGGCGTGGGCCGTGGCCATGCGGGTCTCCAGGTCCAGCACCGTCTTCGCCCTGGTCTCGGCCTGGGGCACGCCCGCCAGCTTCAGCATGGCCGTCACGTGGGCGAGATACTTGGCACGGATCTTCGCCATGCCTTCGGAAGGATCCAGGTAGTAGCTGCGCTCGGGCATGCCCAGGCCGCCCTGCAGCAGGAAGGGCGAGTACTTGGTGGGCTCGTCCAGGTCCTGGGCCACCCATAGGCCGAAGAGGTTGGCCGTGTAGTAGTTGGTGGCGTTCAGCACATCCACATCGGCCCGCAGCGTGGTGCCCAGGTAGCGGGCGAGGTCCTTGCGGTCGCGGATGGCCGCGATGGCCTGGAAGGTGGGCTGCAGGGGCTCCAGGCCCTTGGCTTCGATGGCCTTCTCGTCCATGAAGCTGGTGAAGCAGTCGCCGATCTTGCGCTGCTCCGACCCGGCGGGTGCCTTGGCCGCCGCCGCGGCCTTGATGAGGGCGGCCACCCGGCGATCCGTGAGGTCGGTCACCTCATGGTCCACCCCGAAAGAACCCCGGTCGCCGGGGATCTCCGTCCGCTTCACCCAGCCGCCGTTGGCGTAGGCGAAGAAATCATCGCCGGGCGCCACGGTGCGATCCATGCCCGCCAGATCGAGGCCACGGTTTCCCGCCTTGGGAGGGGTGGCCGCCAGGACCGGGACGGCCAGGCAGAAGACCAGGGAGGAGGCAAATCGGCGCATGAAAGAACCTCAGAGAGCGGTGGTTGGAAAAGAGCATCGTGGAGTGCATGATACCGGTCCCGGGATTCGCGATCGGCAAGCCTTGACCCGGGCCCCGGCGGAAGCGCAAGGTGGAGGGGCCCTTTTTATACATCGTCTTGCTATGGAAGGACACCCCATGCCCCAGCGCCCCTCTTCCCTGACCCCCTTGGCCCTGGTCATGGCCGCGGCCCTCGTCCAGCCCCTCGCGGCGGTGGACTTGCAGGACACCCGACTGGTGGCCTCGCCAGCCCTCAGCGCCCGCCAGGTGGCCTTCCTCTATGCGGGGGACCTTTGGACCAGCGCCCCGGACGGCGGCGCGGCTCGACGGCTCACCAGCCGCGGGGGCTGTGTGGGCACGCCCCGCTTCAGCCCCGACGGCGCCTGGATCGCCTACACCGTGGCCCTGGAGGGGAATGCGGACGTGTGGGTGATCCCCGCCGCCGGCGGCGTGCCCCGGCGCCTCACCTGGCACCCCGGGGCCGACGTGGTGCAGGACTGGACGCCGGACGGCAAGGCCGTGCTGTTCACCTCGGGCCGTTCGGTGCACACCACCCGGTTCACCCAGCTCTTCACCGTCCCCCTGGCCGGGGGTATGCCCACCAAGCTGCCCATCCCCAATGCCGCCCGGGCCACCTATTCGCCGGACGGCAGCCACATCGTCTACAACCCGCTGTCGGACGCCTTCCGTCAATGGAAGCACTACCGGGGCGGCACGGCCTCACGCCTCTGGATCTACCGGGTCAAGGACCACGAGGTGACCCAGATCCCGCAGCCCCAAGATCAGCCCCAGGGCCGCTGCAACGACATCGACCCCATGTGGATCGGTGGCAAGATCTACTTCGTGTCGGATCGGGCCGGGGAGTTCAACCTTTTCAGCTACGACCTGGCGACCAAGGCCGTGGTGCAGCTGACGAGGCACGCGGACTTCCCCATCCTGGCCGCCAGCCACGGCGCCGGCCGGATCATCTACGAGCAGGCGGGTTGGCTCCACAGCTTCGACCCCGCCACTGGACAGGCCACGCGGCTGAAGGTGGCCGTGGCGGCGGATCTGCCGGAAACGCGCAGCCGCTGGGCCTCCGGCGCCAAGTGGGTGCGGGGCATGGACCTCTCGCCCTCCGGCAACCGCGTGGCGGTGGAGTTCCGCGGGGAGATCCTCAGCGTTCCCGCCGAGAAGGGCGATGCCAGGAACCTCACCCGCACGCCCGGTAGCCACGAGCGCAATCCCGCCTGGTCACCGGACGGCAAGGCCATTGCCTATGTTTCGGATGCGGGAGGCGAATACGCGCTGAAGGTGCAGGCCCAGGACGGCAAGGGCGAGGTGCGCAGCTACGCCCTGAAGGGCGCCGGGTTCTACCGCGACCTCAAGTGGTCGCCGGACGGGAAGCGCATCGCTTACATCGACAACGCCATGGCCCTGTACATCCTGGATCTGGGGACGGGGGCGGCGAAGCCCATCTCCAGCGAGCTGCTCTACACGCCCTCGCCGACGCTGACCCACAACTGGTCGCCGGATTCGCGCTTCCTCGCCTATACCCGCAACACCGAGTCCGGCATGCAGCGAATCCATGTCTATTCGCTGGAGGAGGACAAGTCCACGGCGCTGACCGATGGTTTGGCCGATGCGGGCGAGCCCGTCTTCGACCGCAGCGGCAAGTACCTCTACTTCACCGCCAGCACCGAGGCGGGCCCGGTCCGGGACTGGTTCGCCCAGTCCAATGCCGATGCCCTCATGCGCGGGAACCTCTACCTCATGGTGCTGGCCAAGGACACCGTCTCGCCCCTGGCCAAGGAGAGCGATGAGGAGTCCGGGACGGGCAAGGCGGAGGACAAGGGCAACGGCGGCGAGAAGAAGGGCGCCAAGGCCGAGGTGAAGGTCCGCATCGACTTCGAAGGCCTGGCGGAGCGCATCGTCCCCATCGAGGCCGCCAAGAGCGCTGCCTTCACGGATCTGGCCACGGGCGAGGAGGGGAGCCTCTTCTACCTCCGCAAGGCCGGTGGCGAGAACCGGTTCAATGCGAACGAGCCCGCCACGCTCTGCCGCTTCGATCTCAAGAAGCGCGAAGAGACCGTGCTTGTGGAAAAGGCAGATGCCTACGGGTTGTCCGCCGATGGCAAGAAGCTCATCTACCGCCTGAGGGACGCCGCCACCATCATCCCCACCTCGGGCAAGCCCGAACCGGGCAAGGGCCGCGTGGGACTGGAGGGCCTGCAGGTGCAGATCGAGCCTCGTCAGGAGTGGGCCCAGATCCTCGACGAAGTCTGGCGCATCAACCGAGACTTCTTCTATGCCCCCAACATGCATGGCGCCGACTGGAAGGCCATGAAGCAGAAGTACTCGGCCTTCCTGCCGGACCTGGCCACCCGGGCGGACCTGAACCGCGTGATCCAGTGGATGTGCTCCGAGCTGGCCGTGGGGCATCACCGCGGCGGTGGCGGCGACCTGCCGGACACCGGCAAGGCCATCCCCGGCGGCTTGCTGGGCGCGGATCTCGACGTGGCCAATGGCCGCTACCGCTTCACCAAGATCTTCGGGGGCCTGAACTGGAACCCGGAGCTGCGCTCACCGCTCACGGAGCCTGGCGTCAACGTGAAGCCCGGCGAGTACCTGCTGGCCGTCAATGGCCGCGACCTCGCGGCGCCGGAGAACCTCCATGCCCGCTTCGAGAACACGGCCGGGAAGCTGGTGGAGCTGACGGTGGGCAGCGATCCCTCCGGCAAGGGGGCGCGGACGGTGACGGTGGTGCCGGTGGAGAGCGAGGCGGCCCTGCGCAACCGCGACTGGGTGGAGGGCAACCTGAAGAAGGTGCAGGAGGCCACCGATGGCCGCGTGGCCTACGTCTACGTGCCCAACACCACGAGCCTGGGCCACACCTACTTCAAGCGCTACTTCTACCCCCAGGCCCAGAAGGACGCCATCATCGTCGACGAGCGCTACAACGGCGGCGGGCAGGTGGCCGACTACTACATCGACCTGCTGCGCCGGCCCTTCATCGCCATGTGGGCCATGCGCTACGGCCAGGATCTGAAGTCGCCCCAGGCTTCGATCCAGGGCCCCAAGGTCATGCTGGTGGATGAGACCGCGGGCTCCGGCGGTGATCTGCTGCCCTGGATGTTCCGCAAATTCGGCCTGGGACCCCTGGTGGGTCGCCCCACCTGGGGCGGGCTGGTGGGCATCCTCGGTTTCCCCACCCTCATGGACGGCGGCAACATCACGGCCCCGAACCTGGCCATCTGGACCGAGAAGGGCTGGGTGGTGGAGAACGAGGGTGTGGCGCCCGACATCGAGGTGGAGCAGCTTCCCAAGGACGTCATCGCCGGCCGCGACCCGCAGCTGGAGAAGGCCATCGAGCTGATGAAGGCCGAACTGAAGAGGAATCCGCCCCAGAAGCTGGTGCGCCCCACCTTCCCGGTGCGGACGAAGTAGCCGAGACCTTCCTACAGTCGCAGGGCCGTCTCCGCGGCCTCCTCGTCCCGCGCCTTCAGGTGATCCAGCTGGATCAGGTACCAGCCCAGAGCCGCCAGCAGAGCCTGCCGGTAGTGGGCCGCCCCGCTCATGTCCAGGTCCACGTCACACGCCTCGAGTTCGGGGTGTGAGGTGAGGTCCCGGCCGAGATGGGCCTGGAGGTGGATCAGGGGCCTACCGGCGTCATCCAGGAAGGCTCCGCCGGGGCCGAGCTGGTGGAGCCAGGCCCAGTCAAAGGCCGCGCCATCCAAGAATTCAAGCTTCCCGTGGCGCAGGGCGTGGGGGTGGAAGATGGCCAGATTGACCCGGCTGCCCTCCTCCCGCAGGGTGATGACCGGGTTCAAGAGTCCCAGGTGCTTGACGGTCCAAGTCCCCTCGGCGGTCCGGATTCGCGCCAGCGACTTTCCTGCTTCCAGGAAGGTGAGGGTGGCGTAGACGCCCTGGGTCCCCTGCAACTCGAAGTCGGGAGGAGCCGAGGCGCTCCGGCGCCAGGTCAGGATGGCGCAGGGAAGCAGCGTGAGCGATTTCATGGCATGCCCCTTGACTCGCGGGGATGCATCCGCGCAGGGGAAAGGTACGTCCCTTGGCGCGGCCGCGTCAGGGGTGTTGGGAGATTTTCAGGACTGCACCACGCCACCATCCAGGTTCAGGCACTGGCCCACCTGCATGGTATTGGCGGGGCTGAGCAGCCACCCGATGCCTTGGGCGATCTCCTCGGGCTGGAAGAACCGCTTCACGGGGACCGCCGCCTCGGCCTGGGCCCGGAACTGGGCCTCGGTCTGACCCGTGGCGGCGGCGATCTGGCGGATGCCGGTCTGCGCCATGTCCGTGTCCACCCAGCCCGGGGCCACGGCGTTCACCACGATGCCCCGGTCGATGAGTTCCAGGGCCAGGGCCTTGGCCAGGCCGATGAGCCCGTGCTTGGCGGCGCAGTAGGCACCGTAGCCCGGCACGCCGAAGCGGCCCAGCACGCTGGAAACCAGCACCATGCGCCCTCCTGGGCCCATGGCCGGCAGGCAGGCCCGCACGGTGTTCCAGGGGCCTGTCAGGTCGGCGGCCACAATTTCATCGAAGAAGGCATCTGAGTCCCGGTCCACGGGGGTCATGCCGGAGATGCCGGCGGCGGCCACGAGCCCGTCGAGGGCGCCGACCGATCCCGAGAGGGCGGCCATGGCGGAGCGGTCGGTGACATCAACCACCCGGAACTCGGCGGTTCCACCCGCCTGCCGCACAGCCTCGGCCACGCTTGCGAGGGCCTGGGCATCGCGGCCCAGAAGGAGCAGGTGGGCGGCCTCGCTCTGGGCCAGCCACAGGGCGCAGGCCCGGCCGATGCCGCGCGAGGCGCCGGTGATGAGGATGCGTCGGGTCATGGTGGCTCCTTTCCCCGAGGGTGGCAGGCGAGGGGTGGCGCGGGTAGCGGGGAAGCCTATCTTTTAGATTCCACAGGGGAAAGCGGATGGTCTGCGAAACACAGGGCGAGCGGCGCCAGGCTTCCATGCCGAGGGATCTCGATGGCCGGGGGGCCCTCTGGACCCTGCCTGATGGTCAACGGCTTCCCAACCTGATTGAGGCAGCCCCCCTGGTGGTGGGTGATCCCGCCCATCCGGCTCGGCTGCTCCCGACGGACCTGGACAATCCAGAAGGTTTCCACAGCCGTCTCACGGCCTGGCTGCTGCGGCAGGGCTAATAGCCCAGCACACAGCGCGAGTGCAGGCGGGGGATGAGGCTGCCCAGCCGCGACTCGGGGACCAGGAAGGCCATGGAGACCGTGCTGCTGCCCGTAAGCAGGCCACCCACGGGCTCCTGGCCCAGCTCGCCCAGATGCCGCAGGGCCGCCACCGGATCGGCGCGCAGGCCCTCGCCTACCAGGGCCACCACGGCCCAGCCGGACTCGCAGGGGACGCCGGAGGCCGCCAGGGTGCCCAGCACTTCCGTGGCCGCATGGGTCTCTGGGCGGATGGCCAGCAGGGTGCCTGCCGGGCTGGAGATCAGGCCGAAGCGCAAGGCGCCGGCTTCCTCCAGGCTCCGGGCCGCCTCCAGAGGGGGTTCGAGGCCCGCCGAGGCCGGGAAGCGCAGGAGGCTGATGCCCTCCTTGTAGGCCACTGAGGTGACGGCGCCGGCGGCCCGGGGGGGCGGTACGGGCAGGATCTCCGTGCGCGAGGCATCGGGGCGCAGCGTGTTGGCCACCACCAGGCGGAACCCGGCCCGGCCCCCAGGGGCCAGGGAGTCCGCATGCAGGACCTTGGCCCCGAAGGCGCTGAGGGCCTCGGCCTCGCCCAGGCTCATCTGGGGAATGGGGCGGGCCTCCTTCACCAGGCTGGGATCGGCGGTAAGCACGCCGTCCACATCCGTCCAGATCTGCACCTCCTCAGCATCGAGGGCCTCGCCCAGCAGGGTGGCGCTGGTGTCGGACCCTCCCCGGCCCAGGGTGGTGGTGACGCCTTCGGGTGAAGCGCCCAGGAAGCCCTGGGTGATCCAGAGGGCGCCCTCGGCCAGGGCCTGACGCCAGGGGACGGCGGCTTCGCGGAGGGCCTCCAGGTGGGGTCGGGCCTTGCCGAAGCGGGCATCGGTCTGCAGAACCTGCCGCACGTCCTGGAAGGTGCCCTGGAAGCAGAGGGCGGCGAGATTGGCCGAGAGGGTCTCGCCCACGGCCAGAGCGGCGTCCCGGGCCCGGGCCGTGGTCTCGCCCAGCATGGCCATGCCTGTGAGCAGCTGGTCAAACCTGGTGAAGAGGGGGGCCCAGGCCGCTGCCACGGCCTGGGCGAGGCCGAGGTCCTCGGCCACGGTCTGGTGCCGCGCCTGGATGGCGGCCTGGATGGCCTGAGCCGTGGCGAGGTCGCCCCGGCCGGCCGCAGCGCAGGCATCGAGGATCTGGTCCGTGGTGCCGCGCAGGGCGGAGACCACCACCAGGCCGCCCCCGGGGAGCTCGTCGCCGACGATGCCGGCGGCCCGACGCAGGGCTTCGGCACTGCCCACCGAGCTGCCGCCGAATTTGAGAACCTTCAGGCTCATGCCTTTCCCCCTTCCACCGCAGGAAGCCCCAGGTCGAAGGGCGTTTCCTGATAGACGAAGTAGTTCAGCCAGTTGGAGAAGAGCAGGTTCGAGTGGCCGCGCCAGCGGACCTGGGGCGACCGGGTGGGGTCGTCCCCGGGGAAGTAGTTCTGGGGGATGCCGATGGGCAGGCCCTTGCCCAGGTCCCGGGCGTACTCACCCTGCAGGGTGCAGGGATCGTATTCCGAGTGCCCCGTGACAAAGGCCAGCCGGCGATCCGCGGACTGCACCAGGTACACCCCGGCCTCGTCCGACTCGGCCAGGAGCACCAGGCGCGGCTCCGCCTGGATGTCCTCCCGGCGCGTTTCCGTGTGGCGGGAGTGGGGGGCGTAGAACACATCGTCGAAGCCCTGCACGAGCCGCTCGTGGGCCACCCGCAGGTGGTGGGGGAAGACCCCGAACATCTTCTCCGGCAGGGGGCGCTTGGGGATGCCGTAGTAGCGGTGGAGGGCGGCCTGGGCGCCCCAGCAGATGAAGAGGCAGGAGAAGACGTTCGTCCTGGCCCAATCCAGGATCTGTATGAGCTCCGGCCAGTAGTCGACCTCTTCGAATGGGAGGGTCTCCACCGGCGCCCCGGTGACGATGAGGCCGTCGAAGGCCTGATGGCGCACCTCCTCGAAGGAGACATAGTGCTCCAGCAGGTGCTCGGCGGAGGTGTTCTTCGAGGCGTGCGAAGCCATGTGCAGGAGGGTCACTTCCACCTGCAGGGGGGTATTCCCCAACAGGCGGAGGAGCTGGGTCTCCGTGGCCACCTTGGTGGGCATCAGGTTGAGGATGGCGATGCGCAGGGGGCGGATGTCCTGGTGGAGGGCCCGGCTCTCCTCGATGAGGAACACGTTCTCCGCCTCGAGCACGTCGCGGGCCGGCAGGGAGGCTGGGATCTTGACGGGCATGGGATCAGGCCTTCGCCAGGGCGAGCTGCAGGTCCTCGATGAGATCCGAGATGTTCTCCAGGCCCACGGACAGGCGGATGAGGTCCTCGGTGACGCCGGTGGCCTCGCGCTCCGCCGCGGACAGCTGCTGGTGGGTGGTGCTGGCGGGATGAATGATGAGGCTCTTGGCGTCGCCCACATTGGCCAGGCGCGAGAAGAGCTGCACGGCGTTGATGACGGCCTTCCCGGCCTCCAGACCCCCCTTCACGCCGAAGGTGAGGATGCCGCCATAGCCCGCGCCCTTGCGGAAATAGCGGGTCGCGGCGGCGTGGTTCGCGTTGCCGGCCAGGCCGGGGTAGTTCACCCAGGCCACCTTGGGATGGCTCTCCAGCCACTGGGCGAGGGCGAGGGCGTTCTCGCCGTGGCGCTGCACGCGCAGGTGCAGGGTCTCGATGCCCTGGAGGATGAGGAAGGCGTTGAAGGGGCTGATGGCGGCGCCGGTGTCGCGGAGGCCCTCGATGCGTGCCTTGGTGATGAAGGCGGCGGGGCCGGCGAGGTCGGCCAGCACCGCGCCGTGATAGGCGGCGAAGGGTTCGGTGAACTCAGGGAACTTGCCGTTCTTCCAGTCGAAGGTGCCACCGTCCACGATGACGCCCGCCACCGAGGTGCCGTGGCCGCCCAGGAATTTCGTCGCGCTGTGCACCACGATGTTGGCGCCCAGCGCCAGGGGATTCAGGAGGTAAGGGCTGGGCAGGGTGTTGTCCACGATGAGGGGGATGCCCGCGGCCTTGGCGATGGCCGCGATGGCTTCGAACTCGGGCACGTCCAGCTTGGGATTGCCCAGGGCCTCGATGTAGATGGCCCGGGTCTCGGGCTTGAGGGCGGCGCGGAAGGCCTCAGGGTTCTTCGAGTCCACGAAGGTGGTGTCGATGCCCGTGCGGGGCAGGGTGTGGTGCAGCAGGTTGTAGGTGCCGCCATAGAGGTTGTCGCCCGCCACAATGTGATCGCCGTTGCGGAGCAGCGTGTTGAAGGTCAGCGTGATGGCCGCCTGGCCCGAGGCCACGGCCAGGCCCGCGATGCCACCCTCAAGTTGGGCCACGCGCGTTTCCAGCACGGCCTGGGTGGGGTTCATGATGCGGGTGTAGATGTTCCCGGGTACCGACAGGTTGAAGAGCGCCGCGCCGTGCTCGGCCGAGTCGAACACGTAGCTCGTGGTCTGGTAGATGGGCACCGCCCGGCTCTTGGTGTCGCTGTCCGCGACCTGCCCGCCGTGGAGGGCGATGGTTTCGAAGTTGGGTTGCGCGGCGCTCATGGCGGCTCCTGAAAAGGAAAGATGAGAAGGCCGAGGCCCTGTCGTCCAAGCAAGTCCAGGAAAAGATAAAGCCGAAGGGGCCCGATTGCTCGGGCCCCTTCGGCGTGTTGTCAGTTGCGACACAGCTCGACATCTCTCCGTGATTGCTCACGGCAGGAATTGGCACCTTGCTTTCGCAGGTTGCCAAGGTTTCACAGGGCCCGTCCCTCCACCTTTCTGGATAACTCGCTATGGAACTGACAAGGATCTCGTATGAGAACGGCCCCGAAGGGCCGGTGGAGAAAGGTAGCGCCCCGGGCCGGGGGATGCAACCCCTGTCGTGAATGCCAGCCGGCCCGGCGGGCAGACTCCCTCCAATGCCTTGGATTAACCTCCTGCCGTATCATCAATCCGGAGTTGCCTGTAGAGGCACAAACCGATTGAGAACGGTGCTGGTTGTCCGCGCTGGAGGCGCCTTGGCGCAGGGCCAGCCGACCCGGTTCTTGGTCCAGGGAGGGCTCTGAGATCTGGCGGATTCGAACTGGCGGCGGCCCATCGACCCGAATCAGAGGCGAGAAAACCTTCTGCACAGCGGGTGGGCTCACCTGGAGCCGCGGGGAGGGCACCTACGAGTTCCGCTCGGGAGTGCTCTGCCCTGATTCCCTGGCGAGTACCGGGTGATCGCCCAGTCCGGCCGGCCCGGCCCCAAGCTTGGGCAGCGGGTTCCAGGGAGCCCCCACGGGGCGATCCTGCTGCCCTGCCGGTTCGGGGGGATCTAGCCCCCAGGGCGCTTCCTGGCCTGGGAGCGGCTTTCCAGGGGCCATTCCAGGTGAATTCCGGGAGACTGCTCCCAGGCAACAGCGATCATCACCGGGGGACACCATGAAGCAGCTGATCACCGCCAGGATGCTGATGCCGGCCTATGCCGCGCGCTTCGCCTGCATCGGCGGGGACTGCGAAGACACCTGTTGCGCCGGGTGCCACATCCAGCTGGACCGGTCGAGTTTTCTCAACTACAAGGCCTCTCTCGATCCTGAACTCAGACCCCTGTTCGAGAAGCATGTGCAGCGCAATCCCGGATCAACTGCTCACGGGGACTATGGCACCATCGGCCTCAAGGATGACGCCTGGAAGACCTGTGCCTTCCTGAGTGAAAGGAAGCTCTGTCGAATCCAAGAACGCATGGGGGAGCAGGCTCTCTCCGATACCTGCGCGCATTATCCCCGCACCATCCTCGAATGCGGCCCCCTGCAGCATGTGACGCTTACGCTCGCGTGTCCGGAGGCTGCCCGCCTGGCCCTCCTGGAGCGGGATGCCTTCGATCCCGTGACGCAGCCGGAGACTGTCAGCCAGGATTACGTGGGAAAAATCGAATCCAGATTCGGCTTCTCCCTGGATGTCATGGATGACGTCCGGACACTCCTGTTCCAGGTGCTGGCCATCGGGGAGGTTCCGCTTGCCAGCCGGCTGAAGGTGATCGGCCTGTTCTGTGATCGCCTCACGGGCCTGATCCAGACCAAGCAGATCGCCGAACTCCCAGCGGTGGTCCAAAGCCTGGCGCGGGATCTGGAGGACGCTGAAACCTCGGCTCCGGGTGCTGGCCAGGGGGTGTTCCCCGATGCGGTGCCCCAGGCCGCAGCAAAGTATTTCTTGGTGGGTCGGGAAGCATTCCAAACCCCCCATGTCCGGAAGGTTCTTGATGAGGTGAGTCGGGGACTGGGGTTTCATGGCGACCAGGCGCCGGAGGATGCCGAACTGGAACGTGCCTGCAAAGTCGGTCAGGAACGCCTTGCACCGGCTCTGGAGAGGGTGCCTTGGCTGCTGGAGCACTATCTGAGCAATGAGTTCCTGAAAGAGTTTTTCCCCTGGGTCCTTGGGAGTCCCAGCCGCCACTACGCCACGGTGATCCTCCGCTATTCGCTGATCCGCCTAATGCTCGCAGGGCGGGCGGCAGCGTGCGAGGAACCACTCACCCCTATCGAATTGGCTGAGACCATCCAGGTGGGTTGCCGGCGCTATGTCAATGACAAGGGGTTCACCCTTCGCCTGGCCGAGGACTTGGCCAGGTCCGGCTGGGACTCCATCGAGAGGCTCAACACCCTTTTGTAGGCGCCGCGCCTCAAACGGAGAAGTACCGGGCCTGGGGATGCCACGCCACCAGGGCGCTGGTGGTGTACTCGGGATCCATCTGGTGGCTGTCGCTGAGGGTCACGCCGATTTCGCTGCCGCGCAGGAGATCGAGGAGGGGACCGTTGCCTTCCAGGTCAGGGCAGGCGGGGTAGCCGTAGGAGTAGCGGGAGCCCTGGTAGCCCTGGGCGAAGAGGGCACGGCCAGGCAGGTCCTTGCCGGCGATGCCCAGTTCCCGGCGGATGCGGGCGTGGAGCCGCTCCGCGTAGGCCTCGGTGAGCTCGGTGGCGAGGCCGTGGAAGGCAAAGTAGTCGGCATATCCATCTTCCTGGTACAGCTTCGCCGCGTGGTCGGCGGCGTCCTGGCCCAGGGTCACCAATTGAATGGCGAGCACATCCGTGGCATCTCCGCGGAAAAAATCCGCGATGCACAGACGACGACCCGTGGCCTGCCGGGGCAGCCTGAGCCGGGCGAGGGTCCTGGTGGCGTCGGCCGGATCGAAGACCCGCAGGGTGTCGCCCTCGGCTTGCACGGGGAAGTAGCCGTAGCGGGCCCTGGGCTGGAAAAGGCGATCCTTGGCGAGGCGCTCCCGCCAGTAGGCCAGCTGCGGTTCGGCCTTGTCCTTGAGCACCGCGGCAAAAGCCTCGTCACCCTGGGCGCCCTGGCTGAAGCCCCAGCGGTTGCGGATCAGGGCGAACTCGTCCAGATGTTCAAAGAGGTCCGCAGGGGCATCCGTGAGCTCCCGCACGCCCCAGAAGGGGGGCTGCGGCGGAGCAACCTCATGCCGCACCCAGCTGCTCTGGCCCCTCTCTGTCAGTGCCACGGCTGTGCCACCCCGATGGAGCACTTTGATCTCGCCAGCCCCGACGGAGGCTGGTGTTGCAACCGGCACGCTGGTGTCGCCGGATACCAGGGCCTGCATGTGGCGAAGGCCCTCGAAGGCGTCCTCGGCGTAATAGACCGAACCGCCGTAGGCGCGCCGACAGTCGCCTTCGACGTAATCCCGCGTGAGGGCGGCACCGCCCAGAATCACCGGCACCTTTAATCCCAGCGAATCCATGAAGTGCAGATTCTCCTTCATGATCACGGTGGACTTCACCAGCAGGCCCGAGAGGCCGATGGCATCTGCGGGCCAGGCCTCCAGGGCCTTGAGGATCGCTTCGATGGGCTGCTTGATGCCCAGGTTCTTCACCTCGAAGCCGTTGTTGCTGAGGATGATGTCCACCAGGTTCTTGCCGATGTCGTGCACGTCGCCCTTCACCGTGGCCAGCAGGATGCGGCCCTTCTGGTAATTGGATTCCTTGGGCAGGTGCGGTTCGATGCGCTTGATGGCGGCCTTCATGGCTTCGGCGCTCTCCAGCACAAAGGGCAGCTGCATCTCACCCGCGCCGAAGCGCTCGCCCACCACCTTCATGGCGCCCAGCAGGGTCTCGTTGATGAGCTTGAGCGGATCGTGGTCCTTTAGGGCCTCGTCCACATCCGCGAGAATGGCCTGCTTCTCGCCATCCAGGATGCCGCGGTGGAGGCGCTCCAGCACCGGCATGTCGGCGCGGCGGTCGTCAGCCACGGCGGCCTTGCGGTCGCTGAAGCGGGCCATGAGGGCCTTCAGGGGATCGTAGCCCTCGGCGCGGCGGTCGAAGATGAGATCTTCCACGATGCGCCGATCCTCGGGATCGATCTTGGCCACGGGGATCACCTTCGAGGCATTGAAGATGGCCATGTCGAGGCCGTGCTTCACGCTGTGGTAGAGCATCAATGCGTTGAGGATGTGGCGGGTGGCCGGGTTGAGCCCGAAGCTCACGTTGCTGACGCCGAGGATGGTCATGACGCCAGGCAGATTGGCCTTGATGAGCTTCAGGGCCTCCAGGGTCTCGATGGCAGAGCCGCGGAACTCCTCGTCACCGCTGCCCAAGGTGAAGGTGAGTGGATCGATGATGAGGTCGCCGGGGTCGAGGCCGTATTCGGTAACGGCAAGCTCGTAAAGACGCTTGGCCACCTCCAGCTTCTGCTCGCGGCTCTTGGCCATGCCGCGCTCGTCGATGGTGAGGGCCACCACGGCGGCGCCATAGGTCTTGCACAGCCCGAGAATGGCCCGGGCCTTGGCGTCGCCATCCTCGAAGTTGATGGAGTTGATGACGCATTTGCCCGGAGAGCGCTGCAGGGCCTTCTCGATGACCGGGAATTCGGTGCTGTCGATCATGAGTGGCAGGGTGACCTGGGAGACAAGGCGGCTCAGCAGCTCGTCGGCGTCGCGCACTTCATCGCGGCCCACGTAGGCCACGCAGAGGTCGAGCAGGTGCGCACCTTCACGCTGCTGCTCCTTGGCCAGGGTGATCATGCCGTCCCAGTCTTCGGCGGCCAGGAGGTCGCGGAATTTCTTGGAGCCGTTGGCGTTCGTCCGCTCGCCCACGATGAGGGGGGCGGGTTCCTGCCGGAGGGTCACACTCTGGTAGAGGCTGGCGGCGGCGCGCTCCAGGGCGGGTGTGCGTTTGGGCGGGTTCAGCTTCTCCACGCCGGGGGCCAGGGCCCGGATGTGATCGGGTGTGGTGCCGCAGCAGCCTCCTAGGATGGCAAGGCCGAACTCCGAGGCGGCGTGCAGCACCTTGGGCGCGAAGGCTTCGGGATCCAGCGGGTAGACCACTTGGCCGCCACGGTTCTCCGGAAGGCCGGCGTTGGGCAGACAGCTGATGGCGAAGGGGCTGGCCTCGCAGAGGGTCTGCAGGTGCTGGTGCATCTCGTCGGGGCCGGTGGCGCAGTTGAGGCCCAGCACGTCGATGCCCAGGGGCTCCACGCTGGTGAGCACGGCCGAGATGTCGGAGCCCACCAGGAGGGTGCCTGTGGTTTCCACGGTGGCCTGCACCCAGAGGGGGATGCGGCGCCTTTTCGCGGCCATGGCCTCGCGGGCAGCGCGCACGGCCACCTTGATCTGGCCCAGGTCCTGGCACGTCTCGATGAGGATGGCGTCGGCGCCGCCGTCCAGGAGCCCGTCCATCTGCACGCGGTACGAGGCCAGCAGCTCGGCGTAGCCCACGTGGCCCAGGGTGATGAGCTTGGTGCCCGGTCCCACGGAGCCGATGACGAAGCGGGGACGGTCGAAGCTGCGGGCCACCTCCTTGGCGAGGGTGGCGGCTTGCACATTCAGGGCATAGGCCTTGTCAGAAAGGCCGAACTCGCCCAGCACCAGGGGGTTCGCGCCGAAGGTGTTGGTCTCCACGGCATCGGCGCCAGCGTTGAAGTAACTCGCATGGATTTCGCGAATCCATTGGGGGCGTCGCTCGGTGAGCAGGTCCACACAGCCTTCCAGGGCTGCGCCCCCGTAATCCTCCACCGTGGGTTTCCGCGCGAAGATCTGCGTGCCCATGCCGCCGTCCAGCAGCAGCACCTTGTCACGGAGGATCGTGTCGAGGGTGGTCATGTCACAGCCCCAGGTAGTCGATGGCGATGTCGCCGTGGACGCAGACCTGGCAGGCTAGGCGCTGGTCGGCGGGGGCCCCCAGGCCCTTCAGGAAATCGCGTTCCTCAGGTCCAGGGTCGCTGCAGAGGGCCTGACCTTCCACCACGCGCACGCGGCAGGTGCCGCAGGAGCCCGTGCGGCAGCCGAAGGTGATGTCCGCGCCGGCGGTATCGGCGATCTGCTGGAGGGAGGTGCCTGCCGGCGCCTCCACCAGCAGATCCTCCAGGCGGAAGTGCACCTTCACCATGGGGCCTCCGGCTTGGGCAGCAAGGGCGCCACCAGCTCCACCTGGCCGAAGGGGGCCGAGAGCTGCAGGCCGCGGATGCGGGGGCGGATGGCCTCGATGACTTCCTGGGCGATGGCGAGGCCCTCCTTTACCTGGTCTTCGGCCGTGGACCACTTGGCCATGCGGATCAGGACGGCCTTGGGCACGTAGGCGCCGGGCACCTCGTTGGCCATGAACTCGGCGTTGCGCAGGCTCTTCAGGGGCCAGATGCCCGCGATGATGGGCAGGCCGCCCTTGCCATCCAGCGCTTCGGTGAAGTCGAGGAACCGGAACAGGCTGTCCGCGTCGAAGACCGGCTGGGTGATGGCCCACTGGGCACCGGCCTCCACCTTGTAGCGGAAGCGCGCCTTCTCCCGCTCCAGATCCGCCGCCACGGGGTTGGCGCCCACGCCCACACTGAAGGAGGTCGGCTTGCCGATGCTGGCGCCACCGAGGTCGAGGCCGGTGTTGAGGCGCTTGAGCATGTTCACGAGGCCGATGGCATCCACGTCGAAGACGGCGGTGGCCTGGGGGTAGGGTCCGAGCTTTGGCGGATCGCCGGTGACCGCCAGGATGTTGCGCAGGCCCAGGCCCGCGGCGCCCAGCAGGTCGCTCTGCATGCCCAGCAGGTTCCGGTCGCGGCAGGCGTAGTGGAGGATGGTCTCCAGCCCCACCTGCTGCTCGATGATGAGGGCCGTGGCCAGGGCGGACATGCGCGCCATGGCGCGGGGGCCGTCGGGCACGTTGATGGCATCCACGCCCAGGGCCCGGCACTGGCGGGTCTTCGCCACGAGCTTGTCGTATTCCATGCCCTTGGGGGGCACCAGCTCCACGGTGTGGATGAACTCGTTCTGGGCCAGCTTCAGGCTGAAGCGGCTGCGGAAGGCGAAGGGCACCTCGGGCTGGGGCTGCTCGTGGGGCTTCAGCTCGAACCCCCCGCCCCCCTGCACGAAGGCGCGCTCCTGGCGGAAAGCCCCTCGCATGGCGCGGATGTGCGCAGGCGTGGTGCCGCTGCAGCCGCCCACGGCGCGGGCTCCCGCGGCCAGAGCACGGCCCGCGAAGCCGCCCAGGTACTCGGGGCTGGCACCGTAGATCAGGCGGCCATCCACCATGTTGGGCAGGCCGGGGTTGGGCTGGAGGACGATGGGCTTGGCCGTCACGGCCTTGAGCTTCTCCAGCAGGCGCAAGTGCGGCGCGGGGCCATTGCCGCCGATGAGGCCCACCATGTCGGCGCCCCAGGTGTCCAGCTGCTTGATGAACCAGTCTGGCTCGGCGCCGAAGAGCGCCTGGCCGTCCTCGTTGGTGGTCATGAGCGCGGCGATGGGCAGCTGGCCCGCCTCCTGCACTGCGAGGATGGCTTGGTGGATTTCGTTGAGGTCCTCGAAGCCCTCCAGGACGATGAGATCGGCCCCGGCCTCGATGAGTGGGGTGGCCTGCTGGCGGAAGAGGGCCCGGGCCTCGTCGAAGGAGGTGGGTCCCCAGGGCTCGATGCGCACGCCCAGGGGGCCGATGCAGCCTGCCACCCAGGCCCGCGCGCCCTGCTGGGCGATGGCCCGCCGGGCCAGTTCCACGCCCTGGCGGTTGATGGCGTCGAGCTCGCCGTCGAGGCCCCGGGTGGCGAGCTTCAAGCGCCCGGCCCCCCAGGTGTTGGTGGTGAGCACCTGGGCGCCGGCGGCGAGGAACTCGCCATGGATGGCCAGCAGCAGGTCCGGCGCCTTGAGGTTGCACTCCTCGAAGCTGCGCTGCAGCGTGATCCCGCGGTCATGCAGAGCCGTGGCGGTGCTTCCGTCGAAGAGGAAACATTCGCCCGCATCAAGGGCCTGCTGGAAGGTGGGATGAGTCATGGCTGCGCCTGGAGAGGGACAGTCGCTTGATCGGCATCCAGGTCGGTTCGGGTCAGTCTGTGACGGTTCGGTATCTTCCCCCCGGGCGCGCCGGAGGCAGGAGTTGGCACCTTGCTGTCGCAGGTTGCCAAGGTTTCACAGGGCCTTTCCCTCCACCTTTCTGGATAGCGCTCTAGGACTGCCAAAGATCGAGGATCAAGAATGAATGGCCCAGTGTGTCCCGTCAAGCCGGTGGCGCTGGGGGCGGCTGGGGGCCGATGCCCTTGCGCTTCATCTGGCCCCAGCCCTCCTTGCCCCGGAACCAGTCGATGGTGCCCTTCAGGCGCCACCACACCGTCATCTGCCGGTAGCCGAAATTCTCGACCACGGCCGTGAAGAGCAAGAGGGACCAGGCTCTGAGCCCCTGGTACCGGTGACCGCTGATCTCCTGGAGGACCACGGACACCACGGAGTTCAGCACGCCCAGCAGGAGGGCCACATAGATGAAGAGGATCGCGAAGGCGCCGTTGATGGCGTGGGTCCACAGCGACCACACGAACACGGCGTAGCCCAGGACCTCGATGACCGGTGCCAGCGCCTCGAAGAAGATGAAGTAGGGCATGGAGAAGAGGCCGACGCGCCCGTACTTCGGGTTGAACCACATGCGCCGGTGCTTCCAGAGGGTCTCCAGCAGGCCCCGTTGCCAGCGGTTCCGTTGCCGGCCCAGGACCTTGGCGTCCTCAGGTACCTCGGTCCAGCAGACAGGGTCAGGCACGAGGGTGATGTGGTAGGGACGTTCCCACTCGCGCAGGCACCGGTGCATGCGCACCACCAGCTCGAAGTCCTCGCCGATGGTGGCGGTTTCGAAGCCGCCGGCCTGGACGATCAGCTCCTTGCGGAACACGCCGAAGGCCCCGCTCACGATGAACATGGTGTCCAGGGAGGCCAGGCCCACGCGGCCGAAGAGGAAGGCCCGCAGGTATTCCACGATCTGGAAGCGCGCCAGCCAGGAGTCGGGGAGGTGGATCCCGCGGATGCCCATGGCCGTGACCCGGCATCCGTTGAGGGGGCGGATGACGCCGCCCGAGGCCACCAGATGGGGGCGATCCATGAAGGGCCGGGCGATGCGGAGGAGCGAATCGTTCTCCAGCAGGCTGTCTCCGTCCATGCAGCAGACCAGCGGGTAGCGGGCGAGGTTGATGCCGCAGTTGAGGGCATCGGCCTTGCCGCCATTGGCCTTGTCCACCACCACGAGGTTGGGCACGTAGGCGCTTTCGTAGATGCCCCGCACCTCCTTCGTGGGCAGGAGCTGACGGAGCACGCGGTGGCTGGGCTTCAGCCGGAAGGCCTCGATGAGCTTCTCCAGCGTCGCGTCCTTGCTGCCATCGTTCACCACCACCACCTGGAACTCCGGGTAGCGGAGGCTGATGAGGCTGTTCACGCTGGGGACCACGCCCGCCTCTTCGTTGTAGGCGGGGCAGATGAGGGTCATGGGCTTGTAGTGCGTGGTCTCGAAGGCGGTGTCGAGGCGATCGGTCTCCACCTCCTCGAGGTAGCGCCGGATGGAGAAGAAGGCCCGGAGGATCAGCGACAGGTGCGTGAGGTGGAGGGCCAGGAAGTAGGCCAGGATGCCCCACTCGACGAAGACCGTGACGAAGCCGCGGAAGCTCATTGATGCCCCCGCTCGTCGGCCCACTCCAGGCGCTCCTTCGCGATGTCGCGGGCGAAGCGGTCGGCCGTGGGATCTTCCGCCAGCCAGGTCAGTGCCGAGGTGCCAGCATGGCCCAGGTCGGCCATGCCCTGGGCGGCGTTGCGGCGGACCTCGTAGATCGGGTCGCTGGTCAGGGCGATGAGGGCGGGAATGGCATCGGGGCCGCCGATCAGGCCGAGGGCCTTGGCGGCCTGGGCGCGGACGGCCCAGGCTTCGTGCCGGGCCAGAGGCTCCACCCTGGCATAGGTGAGGGGATCGGCCAGGGCCGCGAGCGCCTTCAGGGCCGAGGCCTGGATGTCCACGTCGGGGTGGGCGATGAGTTCCAGCAGCCGGGGTGCACTGGCGCGATGGCGGTGCGATCCCGCCAGCAGGGCGAACAGGATCCAGGGTTCCGGAGCGGCCTCAGGCGGGTCGAGATGGGCCTCCAGCCAGGGAAGGAGGTCCGGGCCGAACCCCTCCAGCACCCGCAGCAGCCGCTCCCGCTGATAGCGTTCCTCCCGCAGCACCCAGTCGACCACGGGCTGGGCGAAGCGGAGGTCGCCGTTCAGGGTGAGGGCCTGCGCCGCCAAGTGGGTTACGTAGGGCACGGGGTCGTCCAGGAGTGGGACCACCGCCTCCAGATACTCCCCCAGCCTGAAGATTCCCACTTCCTGAGCAGCCTGTGCGCGGACGGCCGTCTGCCGCTGCTTCAGGCGCCGGGGGAGGGACCGGTGCACCCCCAGGTCCAGGTAGAGCTCCCTCAGGGCCTCAGCCTCCTTGCCGGCGAGCGTGGCGTGATAGCGGGTGAGGAATTTCTGGAAGAGCTGCCGGTCCTCCTTCGCGACGCGAGGGAAGGTCCGCGGGGTGCCCTCGCCGCTGAAGAGGTAGGCGGCCAGGTCGGCCTCCCAGGCTTGATAGCGGGCGATGCGGTGCCGGTTCTGCCGGTCGCGCCGCAGCTGGATGCCCGCGCCCAGGAGGATCAGGCCGGAGACCAGGCTGCCCAGGATCACCGTTCCCCAGACCAGGATCCGGAGCACCATCGCCGGAGGCAGGTGCATGGGCCCTCAGCCCGCGCTGGAGGAGCGCTGATGCATGCGCCAGAGGCGTTCCACCAGGACCTGCGCCGAGATGGGCTTGGTCATGTAGTCGTCGGCCCCGGCGGCCAGGCAGCGGATCATGTCCTGCTCGTTCTGGTTGCTGGAGACCAGCAGGATGGGCACGCGCCCTTTGGGCGGCGGCAGGTCGCGGATCTCCTGGACCAGACGGAAGCCGTTCATGGCGGGCATCATCAGATCCGTGGTGACGAGGTCGATGGGTTCCCGCTGGAGGATCTCCAGCCCCTCGACACCGTGGGGGGCCACGTAGACCTTCAGCCCCTCCATCTCCAGCCGCGCCTGGATGAGCCGGGCGGTTGCCTGGTCATCCTCCACGACTAGGACCCGTGTGGGGTCAGGCCACTTCCGACTCATGCGGAAAGATTAGCAAACATGCGGGCGATTCAGCGGATTCCCTTGCCCCATATGTGATCAGAACCGCCACTCCAGACCGGCGCTGAAGGTCGTCTGCGCCCGCTCAGTGCCCTGGCTGAGCTCCTGCTTTTCGTAGGCGAGGCTGCCGGACAGGATGAGCCGCCGGTGGACCCACCCCTGGGCGGCGAGGCTGGCCTTGCGGGAGCGCAGGTTGAGGATCTCGGCGCTGGGGTTGGGCTGGTCCGGCGAGACCCCGGAACCGAGGCTGAGGGTCAGGTGGTTCTCGCCGTCGCCGAAGTAGCGCCGCACGGCGATGGAGCCGGACTCCGACGAACCGATGGAGCTGGGGGTGGCATTGGCCCGGAGGCTGAAGAGGTAGTCGCCCCAGTACTTCCCCAGGGAGCCGGTGTAGATGGTGACGGTCGAGGCGCTGAACCGCAGCTGGCGGAAGCCGAGGGAGCCTTCGATCCCCTTGGGGAAGGTCTGGAAGATCTCCCCGCCGTAGCGGCGGTGGGGGAAGAGGCTGGATTCGGAGAACCCGGCGTTCAGGTAGAAGTAGGTGCCGTCCTTCCACCGTGGGTAGGCGTCCACTTCAAGCTGGCTGCCCGTATCGCCGAAGCGGGAGGCGCGGTTGACACGGCCGATGAGGGAACCGGCGTCGAAGCGGTGGGCCACGCCCAGGGAGGTCATCCTCCAGGGATCGAAGGTGCGGTCGAAGCGATCGTAGGTCTGTGTCAGGGTCACCTTCGAGCGCTGGCTCAGCTCGGCGAGGTTCTCGATGAGCTGGCGGGCCTCGTAGAGCCCGGGATCAGCCACCAGGGATTGCTTGGCGGTTTCAAGCGCCTCTGCGTAGCGGCCCAGGGCCTTCTGGGCCCGGGCCTTCCGGAGCAGCAGGAGCGGCTGGACCGGGCGGAGGACCAGGCCCTCGTCGCAGAGGCTGAGGGCGGTTTGCGGGTGATCCGACCAGAGCTCCAGGTCCACCAGGGCCACGCGCCCGTCCAGGTGGCCCGGCTCCGCGCGCAGCACCTGCTGGAGCTCGGCCCGGCCCTCATCGTAGCGGCCCTCCCAGGCATGGATGCGACCCACGAGGATGCGGATGTCGTGGTAGCCGGGGCTGCGCTGGAGGGCCGTGCGGCAGAGCTCGAGGGCCTCCGCCCGCTTGCCGTCGAAGGCGAGGCGGCGGGCCCTGGCGAATTGCTCGTCCACCCCCTCCTGGCCCCACAGGGCGAGCCCCGCCATGAGCAGCGGCACGGATCGACGGAGCCTGGGGAAGGGCATCATGGGGATCCTTTTCCGGGCGTGAATGCATAGAAGGCGTTGAGGTGGTCGATCTCCTGGAGAATCAACCGGTCGTAGCGATGCTTCAACTCAGGGGTGACGGTGACCCGGGTTCCCTTGGGATCGGAACCGAGGTCGAAGCAGTGGTCGGCGAAGTTCACGCCATCCGAGACATAGAGGGTTTTCCCGTCGCCGCTGAGAATGCCCCAGACGGCGCCGTAGCTGGAGGCGATGAGGTGGTGGTCACGGCGGGCGCGAGTCTGCTCGGCCTGGGTCTGCGTCCAGAGGGGGCGCCCCAGGACGGCGTCCGAGGCCAGGGGGCGGTGCCCCAGGAGGTAGTAGAGCGTCGGCGTGATGTCCGTGAGGAAGGCCGGCTGCTTGGGATCCATGACCAGTCCCGCCCGGAGTTTCTCGGGCACGTGGAGGAGGAGGGGCACCTTCATGATCTCGGGGAACAGGGTGTAGGCGTGGCCGAAGCGCCCCTCCTCCCCCAGCGAATCTCCATGGTCCGCGGTGAAGATGATGAGGCTGCGGTCGTAGCGGCCCCGGTCCTTCAGATACTGGATGAAGGCCCCAAACGCGGCGTCCAGGCGGCGCAGGCGGCTGGCGTAGGGGGCGTAGAAGCCGGGGTAGTCCCCCCCGCCGGGCACGTCCTTGCCCTCGCGGCTGATGGAGGAGATGTGGAGGTCCTGGGCCTGGCTGTAGACGAAGACCGGGCGACCCGCGGGGGCCTGGTCCAGCTTCCCCTGGAGGTCTTTCAGGGTGGCACCCAGGCGCAGGTCTCCGGTGCCGATGCCCGCATCCAGCCTGACGAGGTCCGGCGTGGGTTTCACCACCACATCAAGAATGGAGTCCATGGACAGGTAGGGCCGGTAGCCGTGGGCCTCCACCAGCTTCTGCAGGGTATTCAGGGGATGGAAAGGGACGATGTACTGCTTGTGCAGGATCATCCCCCCCACCCAGATGGAGGGCTCGGAGAGACCCGTGGCGCCGTAGCGGGTGAAGGCCTTGGGAATCACGGTGCTCTCGGCCGCGAAGCGGTCGAGGTTCGGCGTGAAGGTCACCCGCGGGTTGTAGGCCCCCAGGTAGTCCTGGCGCAGGCTGTCCACCACGAAGATGTAGATGTCGGGCCGGTCCACGGCCGTTCCGGCGGTGAGGGGCTCCACGAAGCGCAGATCCTTCGCATCGACCTTCACCGCGTGGGGGATGTTGCTGTTGGCCAGGAGGGTCCGGTAGATGGATTCGCCGCTTCCAGCCGGGGGGCGCAGCAGGTTGGCCACCAGGTGGGCGGAGGCGTCGAAGCCTGTGTGCGCCTCCACCACCCGCGCCACCGGGCGCGGCAGCCAGTCCTTCGTCGGCTGTGGCAAGGGAGTGCCCCAGAGCCGGAACAGGGCGAGCAGGATCAGCGGCGCGGCGAAGAGCCGGGGCGACCAGGAGTGGGGCCCGGGGGCCGCGGACTGGCTCAGGTAGATGGGCGTGAAGACCAGGATCGCCACGAGGATCGCGCCCAGCTGCTGGAACAGCTGGTTCCAGTCGAAGCGCGAGACCTTCAATCCGAACAGGAGGGCCACGCCCAGAGCCAGAAGCAGACCCGCCGCCACGCTCCAGCGGTTCACCCGGGCTGGATGGAGGGGACGGAGGAAAACCTCCAGGGCGCTGCCCACCGGGCGAGCTCCAAGTCCCAGCTGGGCCAGCAGGGCCGTCACGCAGAACCCCAGCAGCAGGGCCACGGCCCAGGCGAAGGGGCCGGCGAAGGCGATGCCCGGGAAGACGACGACGGTGAGCATGCCGGCGAAGGTGGCGGTGAGGGTCGACAGCATGAGCAGGAACTCCGCCGCGCGGAGTCGCGGGAAGAAGCCTGCCGCGGCCTGCAGGCCGAGGAGCGCCACCGCCGCCATGGACAGCACCAGCGCGTGAGCCAGGAAGCTCCACCCCAGCGTGGTGGCGGCCTCTTTGGGGGGGATGGTGGTTCCCGAAGCCAGGGCGCGGCCCAGGCCGATGGCGAAGAAGGCCAGGGTGACCAGGGCGGCCGTGAGCAGCGCCGACACGAAGAGGCGCCGGGCGTCGTCCGATCCGGCCTCGCGCTGGGGCCAGGATCCCCGGGCCTCAATCAGGTCCAGGGCCAGCAGCGTTCCGGCCGCAGCCAGGAAGGCCAGGGTGCCCAGTCGGGCGGGGAATCCAGGGGTCAGGAGGCTCAGGCCGGCGAAGGGGAACAGAGCCAGGACGCCAAGGGCCATGGCGCCCCAGTACCAGGCCCGTCGGCGCGGGAGGCTGAAGCCCAGTGGCTGGCGGTCCACCAGAGCATTGCCCACGATGACTAACAGCAGGGCCCAGGGCTGGAGGCGCATGGCGGTCGGCAGCCAGGGCAGGAGGCCGGCCCGGATCACGGCCTGATAGGTGAAGGGGATGTCCACCAGCAGGCAGGCGGTGGCCGAGGCGACCATCACCAGCAGGAAGGCCCCGCGGGCCCAGGGGCGCAGGTTGGGCATCACCGCCGGTCTCCCTTCGGAAGGCCCGCCAGCCGCGCCCGGGCCGCCGCATGGCCGGGCTCCAGTTGCAGGATGCGGCCATAGGCGGCCCGGGCCGCGGGCAGGTCGTCCTGCTGTTCCGCCAGGCCCCCCAGCACCTGCAGGACGTCCAGGTAGTCGGGGCTCAGGGTCCGGGCCACCTCCAGTTGGCGGCGGGCCTCGGCCAGGTTGCCCTCGGAGCGCAGCGCCATGCCCAGGACGAGCCGGGCATCCACCGAGGTGGGGGACCGCTTCACGGCCTCCTCGGCCATGCGCCTCGCCTCGATGGCGCTGCCCGTGAAGAGGGTCATGCGCGCCAGACCCACCCGGAGATCGGTGCTGTCGGGATGCTGCTTGAGGCCCTGCCGGTAGGTGGCCCGGGCCTTCTGGAACAGGTGCTCTCGTTCCTGGGCCCGCCCCAGGAAGAAGGCCGCGTCCGGGTTGTCCGGCTGCAGCTCCAGCCACCGGGCGAAGGCATCGGTGGAGGCCTTCAGTTGGCCCAGCTTCCGGTAGGTGTCCCCGAGGGTGGGGAAGGCCTCCCAGGGCGTGGGCGAGACCTTCAGGTAGGCCTCCCAGGCGGCGGCGCATTCCGGCCACTGGCCCAGGTGCTCATGGATGTCGGCGAGACGGCTGAGGTAGATGTGGCTGGTCGGGTAGGCTTCATGCAACTCGCGGGTCAAAGGCAGGGCTTCGGCATAGCGCCCGGCTGCCACCAGGGCCCGGCTCTTCTCCTGGAGCTCCCGGGAGGCCTGGAGCCCGCCCTCTTGCGCGGTGCCCTCCTGTACGGGCGCCTCGCTCAGTACCCATCCGCAGATGGCCAGCACGAGGAGGGAGGCGACGAAGCGCCGGAGGTGGGGAGGCATGTCAGCGATGCCCGCCTGGCGCGGAGGCTTCGATCAGCTCCAGCCAGGTCCGCAGGTGGTGGATGGCGAAGCCCCCGAAGGCCCGCTTCCCGGCGAAGGCCTGCTCGGTGGCGGCCATCTCGCGGGTCAGCGCGGCGGCGCCCCGGTTCCGGAAGGTGACTTTCGGGGGCTGGGCCTCGCCGGTTTCGAGCCCCAGGAGCACAACTTTCCCCTGGGCCCCGCCGTAGGCGACCTCCTCGCGGGCATGGGCGATGATCCCGTCCGGGCCTTCCGCGCGGTTCCGGTAGTCCATGACCGCCACATAGTCGTAGAGGTCCTGCAGGTGGGCGTTCAGGGGCTTGGTCGCACCCTCCCACGCCACGGTGAATCCGTCGTACCAGAAGGGGATCGCCGCGCCCACGAGGAAGGCCTTTCCCGCCTGGCGGGCCATGGCCACCCACTCCCTGGATCGGGCGAGGAACATCCGGGATAGGGCCACGCGCGTCTCGTCGCTCCAAGAATCCAGGGCGTGGGGCTCGATGTCCAGGTGGACGCCGTCGAAGCGCTCCGGCGCCGCGGCGGCGGCGTTGTAATCGAGGACATGCTGCATCATGGCCCGGGCCGCCTGGTCCCGCTCGGGCAGCACGTACTCCCAGGTCTTCATGGGGTACGAGCCCAGGAGCGCCTCGACCTGGAAGCCCGCCGCATGGAGGCGAGCCAGGAGGCTGCGGTAGGCCGCCCGCTCGTTCAGGATGGGGTTGCGACCCCGGTAGTCGTCGGCGTAAAGGAAGAGCGTGCGGAAACCGTGGGTCCGGAGCAGACCCACGACGCGGGTCTCGTAGGCTTGGTCATCCAGGAGGCGCAGGGTCTCCGCCTCCCAGACCCAGATGGCCTTCGGCGCGGCCGGAAGGAAGGTGCAGGCCAGGAACAGAAGCAGGGCGCGCAGGGCCATCCCTCACCAGGCCAGCAGACGGTCCAGCTCCGAGCGTACGCGCTCAACGCTGGGCAGGGCCGCGGCTTCCAATGGCGGGCTGGCCGGCGTTGGCGTGTCCGCCGCACCCACTCGCAGCACCGGCGCGTCGAGCCACGGGAAGCAGGTCTCGCCGATGCGGGCCGCCAGCTCCGCTCCGGGCCCGTAGGTGCGGGAGGCCTCGGTGAGCACCAGCACCCGGTGGGTGCGCTGGGCCAGGGTGGCCATGGCTTCGTCATCCAGGGGCCAGAGGGTGCGCAGGTCCAGCACGGCCACGTCCAGATCGGCCACCGCCGCCAGGGCGACGTGCTGGGCCGCGCCGTAGGTGATGATGCAGGCCGCGGCGCCGTCCTTGCGCAGGGCCGCCTCGCCGAGCCGGGCCGTGGGGGGTGCCTCCCACTGATCCCTCAGCCGGCGGTAGAGGTGCTTGTGCTCGAAGACCAACACAGGATCAGGATCCTCGATGGCCGCCCGGAGCAGGGCGTAGGCATCGCGCACGGTGCCCGGGGCGACGACTTTCAGGCCGGGGCTGCCCAGGAAGTGCCCTTCCGGATTCTGGCTGTGGAAGGGGCCGCCGCCGTTGCCGCCGCCGGAGGGGCCCCGGAAGACCGCTGGCACACTGGCGCCCCAGCGCCAGTGTGCCTTGGCGGCGAAGTTCACCATGAGGTCCGAGGCCAGCAGGGCGAAGTCCATGAACTGGAATTCCGCCACGGGGCGCTGGCCCATGAGCGCGAGGCCGATGGCCGACCCCGCGATGGCCTGCTCGGAGATGGGTGTGTCGATCACGCGATCAGCGCCGAAGCGGTCCAGCAAGCCTTCGGTGGCACGGAAGGCGCCGCCGTAAACGCCGATGTCCTCGCCCAGGCAGCAGACGCGGGGATCGGCCGCCATGGCGTCATGCAGGGCCTGGCGTACCGCCTCGACGTAGGTGCCGGAGAAGGCGGTCATTCGGCCTCGGCCTCCAGCAGTCCCCGTTCCGCCAGCCAGGCATCGTTGAAGATGCTGCTGAGGTAGCGGCCGGCGCCGTCCGGGAAGACGGTGACGATGCGCGCGGGGCGGTCCATGGGGGGCAGCCGCTTCGCCACTTCGCGCACGGCCCAGAGCGCCGCGCCGCTGGAGCCGCCCCCCAGCACGCCCTCCTCCCGCACCAGGCGCCGGGCGTGATGGAAGGCCTGGGCATCGGTCACCTGCAGCATGTCGTCGAGGACGTCGAATTCCATGGTGGGGATGAGGAACTCGTCGCCCAGGCCCTCGATCTTGTAGGGGCCGGCCTTCAGCTCTTTCTCGCCGCGGAAGTGGGGCGAGAAGACGGATCCGACGGGATCCACGGCCACCACCTGGATCTTCGGATCCTTCTCCTTCAGGTAGCGGCCCACCCCGCCGATGGTGCCACCGGTCCCCGCCCCAGCCACCAGGACGTCGATGCGGCCCTCCATCTGCTCCCAGATCTCGGGCCCCGTGCCGTGGTAGTGCGCGGCGTTGTTCTCCTTGTTGCCGTGCTGGTCAGGGAAGAAGCAGCCGGGCGTCTCCCGGGCCAGTCTGGGCGCCAGGTTGTTGTAGCTCTCGGGATGCTCCGGAGGCAGGCTCGTGTCCGCCTTCCGCACCTCGACGCCCAGGGCCAGCAGCTGGTTGAGCTTCTCCTGGGAGATGGTGTCGCGCACCACGACCTTGAGGCGGTAACCCTTCTGGATGGCCATGAGGGCCAGGCCCATGGCCGTGTTGCCCGAGGAATTCTCGATGATGAGGTCACCCGGCTTCAGGCGGCCGTCCCGCTCTGCGGCCTCGATCATGAACTTCGAGATGCGGTCCTTGCTGCTGCCCATGGGGTTCATGAACTCGAGCTTGGCGAAGGCCTCCACCGGCAGGTCCGACACGACGCGGCGCAGCCGGACCAGCGGCGTGTTGCCGATGGCCTCCAGGATGCTGCCGCAGGGCTTCCGGTAGGGCATGGGTTCCTCCAACAGCCAGTATGCCGGAGGCGGCGGACCCTGGACCGGGGGCGGCGCGGAATCCCGGTCTGAGGGATGATGGAATTCTCTGCGGGGTGTCCATGTCTGCCAGCCTCCACCGATCCGTCTGCCCCTACGACTGCCCGGACGCCTGCGGACTCATGGTGACCGTCGAGGAGGGGCGGGCCGTGGCCGTGGCGGGAGATCCGGAACATCCCTTCACCCGTGGGAGCCTCTGCCCGAAGATGAACCTCTACCAGGACACGGTCCATCACCCGGAGCGGCTGACGGTCCCCCTGCGGCGGGTGGGCCCCAAAGGGGCCGGTGACTTCGTGCCCATCTCCTGGGAGGAGGCCATCGGGACCATCGCGGCCCGGTGGGGGGACATCCTCCGCACCCACGGCCCCGAGGCCATCCTGCCCTACTCCTATGCCGGCACCATGGGCCTCATCCAGCGCAATGCGGGCCACGCCTTCTTCCATCGCCTGGGTGCCTCACGCCTGGACCGCACCATCTGCTCCCCGGCCAAGGGCGCCGGCTGGGCCCTGGTGATGGGAGACACCCCCGCGCCGCATCCCGATGCCTGCGCGGCCAGCGACCTTATCCTGCTCTGGGGCATGAACCCAGCGGCCACCAACGTCCATGGCCTCCACGCCGTGCGGGAGGCCAAGCGGCAGGGCGCCCAGGTGTGGCTCATCGACACCTACGCCCATGCCACGGTGCCCCTCTGCGACCGGGTGGTGCTGGTGCGCCCTGGAACGGACGGGGCCCTGGCCCTGGGCCTGCTCCACCTGCTGGATCGCCAGGGACTCTGCGACGAGGCCTTCCTCGCAGGACAGGTTCAAGGTGCCGCAGAATTCCGGAGCCGCATCCTGCCGGACTACCCGCCCGAGCGCGTGGCCGCCCTCACTGGCGTGCCCGAGGCCACGATCCGCGAGCTGGCGGAAGCCTACGGCCGCGCCCGGGATCCGCACCTGCGGCCGGGGAACGGACTCTCCCGTTACGGCAATGGCGCCATGACGCTCCGCATCCTCGCCTGTCTCCCCGCCTTCGTGGGTGCCTACGCCAAACCCGGCGGCGGGGCCTTCGCCTCCACCAGCACGGGCCACACCTTCCCCATGCACCTGGTTACCCGGGAGGACCTGCTACCGGGGCCCGTCCGCACCCTCAACATGAACCGCCTGGGCTGGGCCCTGACCGAGCTGGCGGATCCTCCCGTGGCTTCCCTCTACGTCTACCACGCCAACCCTGCCGCCGTGACCCCGGACCAGAACGCCGTGCTGCTCGGCCTGGGGCGGGAGGACCTCTTCACCGTCGTCCACGAGCGGTTCATGACGGACACGGCCCTGTATGCGGACCTGGTGCTGCCGGCCACCTCCTCCCTGGAGCACAGCGACCTCTACCGCTCGTACGGCACCTACTGCATCCAGCGGGCGGCAGCCGTGGTGGAACCGGTGGGCCAGAGCCGGTCGAACCTGGCGGTGTTCCAGGCCCTGGCCCAGGCCATGGGCTTCACGGAGGCGGTCTTCTCCCGCTCCGCGGACGAGCTCATCGACGCGCTCCTGGCGGAGCCCCACCCCTGGCGGGAAGGCCTCGACACCACCCGCCTGGGCCAGGGCCTCGCCGTGGAGCTGGACCCGGCCCGTGAGGGCCGGTCCGGCTTCCGCACCCCCAGCGGGAAGGTGGAAGTCCTCAACCCCCGGGACGCGGAGCCCCTGCCGCGCTACCTGCCGCCCCACAGCGTGGCCGATCCCCATCCCCTTCAGCTCGTGACGGCCCCCGCGGTCCAGGGGCTCAACAGCACCTTCCACGAGCGGGAGGACCTGCGCCGGCGCATGGGGTCCATGGTTGTGCGTCTGCACCCGTCCGAGGCCACGGCCCGTGGCCTGGCCGGTGGTGATCAGGTCACCGTCTTCAACGGCCTCGGCGAGGTGGCCTTCACCCTGGAGACCACGGAGCGGGTGCCGTCGGGCCTGGCCGTGGCCGAAGGAGTCTGGTGGCGTCGCCATGCTCCGGGGGACCGCACGGTGAACGCCCTGACCTCCCAGCGCCTCACGGACCGAGGCGGAGGCAGCACGTTCTACGACAACCGCGTGGAGGTGCGGGCCGGATGGCCGGCCCCGCTAGACTGATCGGATGCTCGCCTCGCTCCGCATCCAGAACCTGGCCCTGGTGGAAGATCTGTCCCTGGACTGGGGGCCGGGCTTCACCGTGCTCACAGGCGAGACGGGCGCAGGCAAGTCCCTCCTGGTGGACGCGCTCTCTTTGCTGGTGGGCGCCCGCGGCGATGCGGAGCTGATCCGCCATGGCGCCGACCGGGCCACGGTCGAGGCCGTGGTGGAGGGCCGCTTCGAGGCCTGGCGGGCCTTCCTCGCCGAGCGTGGCCTGCCCGAGGAACAACCCGTGGTGCTGCGCCGCGAGATCGGTTCGGGCCGCAGCCGCGCCTGGATCAATGGGGCGAGCTGCGCTTTGGCGGACTTGCGCGAGGCAGGCCGGCTCTGGATGCGGCTCACGAGCCAGCATGATCACCAGTCGCTTCTGGGCGAGGACCGGCACCTCGCCCTGATCGACGAGGTGCTGGGTCTGGAGCCCTGCCTGGAAGGCGAGGCCGCGGCCGTCCGGGAGGCGGAGGGCGCCCTGAAGGCCCGCCGCCGGAGCCAGGCGGACCGGGAGCAGCGCCTCGAGCAACTGGCCGAGGCCCTCGCGGACCTCGACAAGCTGACCCCGAAGCCAGGGGAGTGGGCCCAGCTCAAGGCGGATCGCGAGCCCCTCCGCCATGCCGTCCATCTGGAAAGCGCGTTCCGGGAAGCGGCCGAGACTCTGAACGAGGGCCTCCCCAAGGTCGAGCTGGCCCATAAGGCCCTGATGCGGGCCGTGGCCCACTGGCCGGACGCCGTGGCCGAGCAGGACCGTCTCCGCTCCGCGGTGCTGGAACTCGAGGATCTGCTGGCCCTGGCCCAGGATCAGGCCCTTCGCTGGGCTGGCGCGGGGGCAGACCGCATCGAGGCCATGGAGGCCCGCCTGGCCCTGTACGAACGCCTGGCCCGCCGCCACCGCTGCGAACCGGAGGAACTCGCAGACCGGCTGCTGGCCCTGAAGGCCGAGCAGCGTTCCCTGCTGGCCGGAGATGCACCCATCAAGGAGCTGGAGGCGACCCTGGCCCGGGCGGTGGAGACCTACCGCCGCGGGGCCGAGGCCCTGCATGGCCAACGCATGGCGACCCTGCCCAAGCTGGAGGCCGAGGTCCAGAAGCGCCTGGGCCACCTGGGGATGAAGGGGGCCCGAATCCAGCTGCGCCTGGCCCTGGCCGAGGATTCCGCCAGTCCCGTGGAGCAGAGCGGCCGGCCGGTAAGGGTGGCCGCCGTGGGCTTCTCGGCCCTGGCCATCTGGATCGAGCCCAATCCCGGCGAGGGCTTCCGCCCGCTGGCCAAAATCGCCTCAGGGGGCGAGCTGAGCCGCCTCATGCTGGCCCTGGTGGGGGCTGGGCTGGTCCTGGGAGAGGGCGTCCGCGGCGGTCTCACCCTGGTGCTGGACGAAGTGGACGCGGGACTCGGGGGGGAGGCGGCCCTGGCCGTGGGCCAGGCGGTGGCCGAACTGGGCCGCGCCCACCAGGTTCTGGCCGTCACCCACCTGGCCCAAGTGGCGGCCCGGGCAGACCGGCACGGCTGCTTGCGCAAGGAGACCGAGGGCGGCCGCACGCGCAGTGCCCTCAGCTGGGTGGCCGGGGAGGTCCGCACCCGGGAGCTGGCGCGGCTGCTATCTGGCCAGCCCGATCGCGCGGAAGCCATCGAGCACGCCAAGGTGCTGCTGGAACGCTGACGGACGAAACCCGGCATGGTCCGGAGAATGGCGTCCGGGCGGATCCGCGAGGCGTGGGATGTCTGGAGTGGTACCTACCTGGCCTCAATGACCAGGCCGCGTCCCCGCTGGGTGTGCAGCAAGGGGCGGTCAAAAGGGTCGTCCACCTTCGCCCGGAGCCGCCGGATTTGGGCATCCAGGGCATTGGGGCTGCGCAGGTCGGGCCGATGTTTCTCGCCACCCCAGAGCGCCAGGGCCATCTCGTCGCGGCTGACCACCTGGCCAGGCCGCTCCAGCAGGAGGGTCAGCAGGGTGTATTCCTTCGGCGTGAGGTCGAGCCGATGGTCGCCTCGGTGCACGCGGCGCAGATCCGGTTCCCAGAGCAGGTCGGCCACGCCCACCCGGCGGAGGCGGGAAGGCATCCGGCTCCGCCGGATGAGGGCCCGAAGCCGGGCCGCCAGCTCCGGCAGGGTGAAGGGCTTGCAAAGGTAATCATCGGCACCTGCCTCCAGGCCCCGCACCCGGTGCTCAGGCGTGCAGAGCGCCGTCACGAAGATCAGAGGGGTGGTGATGGCTGCTTCCCTCAAGCGCCCGACCAGATCCATGCCCGAAAGGCCCGGCAGGGCGATCTCGGTGACCAGGGCTTCGCAGGCGGAGGCCCTGGCCAGGGCTTCGTGTCCTGTTCTAGCCCACTCACAGAGAAAGCCCTCCAAGGCCAGGCCCTCGATCATCCGCCGGGCATCGACCTCGTCTGGTTCTGCGATCAGGACCACCATGGGGGCAGTCTAACGAAAAACAGGGCCGCTCGCGCGGCCCTGTCCTGGGGGTGATGGCGCCTCAGCGGGTGAGGGCGAGGTTGTAGGGCGTGGTGGTGCTGGAGCCGCTGTAGGCGATCACCTTGATGTAGAACACGGTGGCCGTGGCCGAGGTGTTGGAGTAGGTGATGCTCTCGGTGGCGGTGGTGCCGAGGCTGCTCTTGAGGGTGGTGCCGCTGCTGTTGAGGAAGTAGAGGTCGTAATCGACGCCCGTGGGGCCGGTCATGTTGATGGTGATGCTCTTGCCGGGCTGGACATTGACCTTGAAGTAGTCGATGTCGGTGGTGGCGCTCATGTAGCCGACGATCTTGTTGACGGTGTCGCCGACAACGTTGGCGGTGGCGCGGGTGTTGTTGCTCTCGACCTCGTTGAAGGTGGTGCCGGTGGAGGTGTTGCTGGTGGAGAAGCTGACGGCGGTGGAGGTGCCGATGTTGCCGGCGGCGTCATAGGCCTTGGCGACGAGGCTGTGGGTGCCGTTGGCCAGGTTGGCGGAGTTGTAGGTGACGCTGTAGGGCGAAGTGGTGTCGGAGCCCACCAGGGCGCCGTCGATGTAGAACTCGACCTTGGTGACGCCGACATTGTCGGTGGCCGTGGCGGAGAGGGTGATGGTGCCCGAGGTGCCGGACTCGGAGGCGCTGGCGGTGGGGGCCGTGGTGTCGGTGGAGCCGCCGGACCAGGCGGCGCCCACATTGATGGCCGCGAAGGCATTCCAGACCGCCTGCTCGTCCGCGCCGCCGGCGCCATAGAGATCCTTGGCGGCGTTGATGAAGGCGGTGCGGGCGGCCGCGTAGTTGGTGCTGGCCGTCATGTAGACCGTCAGGGCCCGGTAGGCGATCTTGGCAGCGTGGTCGTTGCCGATGCCCGCCATGCCCGCGGGCATGTAGGAGCTGTAGTAGTCGCTGGTGGACACATTGCTGGAACCGCGGGCCAGGAAGTACCAGCATCGGTTCATGGGGCCGGAGGAGTAGTGCACGTCCAGAGAGCCCAGGGTGCTGGACCAGGCGTCCTTCGAGGCGCCATCCTTGCTCGGCTTGTACATCCAGCGGAGCGCGCTGCCGGGGTGCCCCCAGCTGTTCTCGAACATTGTGTAGTTGGCGGTGATGCTGCCCGTGCCCACCGCATCGGGGATCACCGTGCCGGTTCCGCCTCCGCCGAGGATGTAGAACTCGACGCAGGTGCCGAAGATGTCCGAGATGGACTCGTTCAGCCCGCCCGATTCTCCGGAGTAGGTCAGGTTCGCCGAAGTGGCCGTCACCCCGTGGGTCATCTCGTGGCCGGCGGTATCGAGGTCCGCTTCACCCACGGAACCGCCGGTGGCACCGTCGCCATAGGTCATGCAGAAGCAGCTGTCCTGCCAGAAGGCGTTGTCGTACTGGCTGCTGTAGTGCATGCGGCTGTAGGTGGCCTTGCCGGTGTTGTCGATGCCGTTCCGGCCGAACACGTTCTTGTACATGTCCCAGGTGGCCTGGAGCCCGCGGTGGGCATCCACGGCCGCCGTCTGGGCGTTGGCGCTCATGCCGGCGGTGCCGTTGTACTGGAGGCCGTCGCCCCAGGCGTTGTCGGCATCGGTGAAGACCGTGCCGTTGCCGCTGGTGCCGTTGTTCAGGTTGGTGGTGACGTTGTTCCCGAAGGTGCCGCCCGTGCCGCGGGTCATGTCCCGCATCTCGTAGCCGGTGGCCGTGCTGTTGGTGTTGATGGACACGGTGCCGTACCACTGGGACTTCCCGGTGCCGACCGCGGCGGACCGGTGCAGCGTGTCCCAGGTCTTGAGGATGGCGCCGGTATGGGCATCGATCATGTAATCCTGGCTGCGGGTCTCCTCAGCGCCGTTGATGAGTTCCGCGTGCACATGGTAGGCCAGCGCATAGCGCACCACTTCCCGGACGACTTCTGCGGCATTCGGTTCCTGATCCAGGGCTTGGCGTCCGGCATGGCGGACGACTTCCGTCGCCACGGGAAAGACGACGAGTTCCACCGAGGGCTGATGGGTGTAGGGGCCCTTGGGCGAGAGGTCCCGGTGGGCGATGGCCAGTGCTTCCGCATCGGCGAGGGAAGGCGTGACGTTGAGGCGGATGTTCTTGTGAAGGGCATTCGTCAGGGGCAGGTCAGATCCCGTGCTGTCTGTGTGGGTGATGGCGTCGCCACCCCACACCCGCACGCCCTTGTAGAGCTGGGTGAAGTGGCCATGGGTCTGCCCCAGGGCATCCGAATGCGACGCGCGGAGGCTGAATGCATGGTCGGCATCCAGACCCAGCTGTGTGCGGCTCGCGTGGAGGCGATCGGCGGCGCCGTTCACGCGCAGGGCCTCCTGCGGCGAGCCGGCGAAGAGGGAACCTGCGGCCAGCGCAGCGGTGACGAAGGACAGGGCCAAGCGGCCTGGGGTAGACGCCATGGGCAACTCCTGGAAGGGGAACAGTGGCCGGGCAGGCCGGTGGATGGATGCCGCGTCTCCCTTTCCCTGGCCAGGGGCGGGATCACGGCGGATCGGAGGGATGAGGTCCACTCAAGGCTCAAGCGTGGTGGGTGTCTGCACAAGTTAAGAGATGTTAATTCTCGGGTCCGCCGGAATAAAAACAGGGCCGCTCGCGCGGCCCTGTCCTGGGGGTGATGGCGCCTCAGCGGGTGAGGGCGAGGTTGTAGGGCGTGGTGGTGCTGGAGCCGCTGTAGGCGATCACCTTGATGTAGAACACGGTGGCCGTGGCCGAGGTGTTGGAGTAGGTGATGCTCTCGGTGGCGGTGGTGCCGAGGCTGCTCTTGAGGGTGGTGCCGCTGCTGTTGAGGAAGTAGAGGTCGTAATCGACGCCCGTGGGGCCGGTCATGTTGATGGTGATGCTCTTGCCGGGCTGGACATTGACCTTGAAGTAGTCGATGTCGGTGGTGGCGCTCATGTAGCCGACGATCTTGTTGACGGTGTCGCCGACAACGTTGGCGGTGGCGCGGGTGTTGTTGCTCTCGACCTCGTTGAAGGTGGTGCCGGTGGAGGTGTTGCTGGTGGAGAAGCTGACGGCGGTGGAGGTGCCGATGTTGCCGGCGGCGTCATAGGCCTTGGCGACGAGGCTGTGGGTGCCGTTGGCCAGGTTGGCGGAGTTGTAGGTGACGCTGTAGGGCGAAGTGGTGTCGGAGCCCACCAGGGCGCCGTCGATGTAGAACTCGACCTTGGTGACGCCGACATTGTCGGTGGCCGTGGCGGAGAGGGTGATGGTGCCCGTGGTGCCGGACTCGGAGGCGGTGGCGGTGGGGGCCGTGGTGTCGGTGCTGGAGGACCAGGCGGCACCCACATTGATGCCGTGGAAGGCGTTCCACACGGCCTGCTCCTCGGCGCTGCCGGCGCCATAGAGATCCTTGGCGGCGTTGATGGCGGCGGTGCGGGCGGCGGCGTAGTTGGAGCTGGCGGTGAGGTAGGTGGTGAGGGCCCGGAACCAGATGGCCGAGGCCTTGTCATTGCCCACGCCCGTCATGCCCGCGGGCAGCAGCGTGGTGCTGGTGTTGCCCGTGGTGGTGGCGCCCGCGCTCAGGAAGTAGAAGCAGCGGTTCATGGGGCCGCTGGAGTAGTGGACATCCAGGGAGCCCAAGGTGCTGGACCAGACATCCTTCGAGGCGCCGTCCAGGCTGGGCTTGTACATGTAGCGCAGGGGGGTGGAGGCGAGCTGCTCGCCGATGGTCCAGTTGCCGCCGGTGTTGCCGATGGTGGCGCCGGAGCCTCCGCGGGCGTAGAACTCGATCATGGTGCCGAAGATGTCCGAGTTGGACTCGTTCAGGCCGCCCGACTCACCGGAGTAGGTCAGGTTGGCGGTGCGGGCGCAGACGCCGTGGCTCATCTCATGGCCGGCCACGTCGAGGGCGGTGAGGGTCGTGAAGCTGGTGCCGTCGCCATAGGTCATGCAGAAGCAGCTGTCGGACCAGAAGGCGTTGTCGTAGCTGTTGCCGATGTGCACGCGGCTGTAGGTGGTGCTGCCGGCGCCATCGATGCCATTGCGGCCGTAGACCAGCTTGTAGAAGTCCCAGGACTTGGCCATGCCGAACATGGCGTCCACGGCGGCCGTCTGGCCGTTGGCGGCGGTGGTGGAGCTGCCTTCCACATAGTTGGCGCCATCGCCCCAGGTGTTGTCGGCATCGGTGTAGATGGTGCCCACGGCGGTGGAGGTGGTGGAGGCGTGGTTCGCGTTGGTTACGTAGTTGCCGGCGGCGCCGCGGGTCATGTCCCGCATCTCGTAGCCGCCCGTGACGCTGTTGGTGTTGACCGTCACCACGCCGTTGTACTGGCTGTTGCCGGTGCCGGTGGCGGCCGCGGTGTGCAGGGTGTTCCACTTCTTCAGGATGGCGCCGGTGTGGGCATCCACGATGTAGTCGGTGTGCCGGATGCCGTCGAGGTCATTCTCGAGTTCGGTGTGGACGTGGTAGGCCAGGGCGAAGCGGACCACCTGCCGGGTGATGTCCGTGGCGCTCGGTTCCTGATCCAGAGCCTGGCGGCCGGCATGGCGGGTGACGACGTCGACTTCCTGCGGGAAGACCACCAGCTCGGTGGTGGGGGCGTAGGCGAAGGCACCCTTGGCGGCCAGATCGGCCTGGGCCACGGCCAGCGCCTCGCCGGCCAGCAGGGAGGGGGTGACGTTCAGGAGGATGTTCTTGTGCAGGGCGTTGGTCAGCGGCAGGTCGGCGCCATTGCGGTCGGTGTGGGTGATGGCGTCGCCACCCCACACCCGCACGCCCTTGTAGGACTGGGTGAAGTGGGCGTGGGTCTGGCCGAGGTCGTCCGAGTGCGACGCGCGCAGGCTGAATGCGTGGTCGGCATCCAGACCCAGCTGCGTGCGGCTCGCATGGAGGCGGTCGGCAGCGCCGTTCACGCGCAGGGTCTCCTGCGGCGAATTGGCGAAGAGGGAACCGGCAGCCAGGGCTGCGGTGATGAAGGACAGGGCCATGCGGCCTTTGGTAGTCGCCATGGGCAACTCCTCACGGGGGGAAGGGGAGTTCACAGCCGCACAGGTTCTTCCGGCCTGGGCGGCTCCCGGCAGCTGCGAGGATTGGATTCGCAGCGGCCTGGGGTGACGTGGGGAAAGAACGGGAGCGTGGGAGTCAGCTTCCGGGCAGACCCTGCCTCCTCTCAAGTTAAGGGTTGTTAATTTTCTTGAGAATCAATTCTATTTAATATTTGATTTAATAAATCTATATTTATTAATAATTAATAATCAATTTCAAGATCCGCTTTGCGGGAAATGATCAAGGTTGCTTCTGGACGGTCTTCCCGCCCTTCATGACGAAGCGGACCCGTTCCAGGGTGCTGATGTCGGTGAGCGGATCTCCGTCCACGGCAATCACGTCGGCCCACCGGCCCGGCTCGAGAGAGCCCGCCTCGCCCCCCAGGCGCAGCAACTCGGCCGCGGTGAGCGTGGCGCTCTGGATGGCCTGGAGCGGGGTCATGCCATAGCTCACCAGGTAGCGGAAGTCCGCAGCCACCTGGCCGTGCTCGAAAACGCCGATGTCCGTGCCGTAGGCGATGGGAACGCCGGCCTCCAGCGCGACCTTGAAGCCCGCCTTCCGGAGGGGCAGGATGGCCCGGGCCTTGGCCAGGGACCCTTCGGTGATCTTGTACGGATTGCCGGGCAGCAGGATGGATTCCAGGGCGTAGAGGGTCGGCACGAGGAAGGTCCCGCGGGCCTTCATCTCCTTGGCCGTGGCTGGACTCAGCAGGCTGCCATGTTCGATGGAGCGCACGCCGGCCAGGGTCGCCTCCAGGATGCCCGCGTCACCGTGGGCATGGGCGCACACGTCGAGCCCCCGGCGCCGAGCCTCCTCCACGATGGCCTTGAACTCGGGGGGGCTGAAGCTGGGCGCTCCGGGATCGTCATGGTTGGAAAGCACCCCGCCGGTCGCATGGAGCTTGATGAGATCCACGCCCCGCTTCTGCCACTCACGCACGGTGCGCCGCCCCGCGTCGGGGCTGTCCACGATGTGGTCGTCCTCGACGTGCACGTGGGGAGGGAACCCGTTCAGATCGCCGTGACCGCCGGTGATGGATAGCGCGGGCCCAGCCACCCGCATGCGGGGCCCGGGAATGTCGCCCCGGGCGATGGCATCCCGCAGGGCCACATCGCCAAAGCCGGCCGAGGCGCCCACGTCCCGCACCGTGGTGAAGCCGGCCTCCAGGACTTTGCGGGCATTGACCACGCCGTCCAGCACCAGGGTGCCGTGGCTGCGCTTGAGATAGCCCAGCTCCCCGAGCCCGGCGGGGAACAGCAAGTGGGTATGGCAGTCGATGAGGCCGGGCAGGAGGGTCCGATCGCCCAAATCGAGGGTCTCGGCCCCGGCGGGGGCCGGGCCAGCCTGGATCCGACCGGACTGGACCCAAAGCAGCCCTGGGGCCTCCATCTTTCCGGTGCGCACGTTCAGCAGGCGCGCTGCCTTGAGGACCAGGGGGCGCTCCTGGGCAGAGAGGCCCAGGGCCAGGAGGCAGGCGAACAGGGAACGGAGGGGCATGGGAACTCCCGGGGGGTGGCTCAGGTTAGCCCATGCCCGCCATTCCTTGTTCAGACAACTTCACCGCTGTCCGCTAGGGCCGTTTGGTGGATTTCTGGCGGGTACGCTTGGGGGGTGCGCCGGGGCCCTTCCGCGGCGCCTGCTTGGCGGCGGGTTTCGGGGCTTCCTTCTTCTTGGGCCGGGGACGGGGCTTGATCTTGTCGGCCTTCTGGGCCTGGAGCGCCTCGTTGCTGCGGGAGGGCTTCAGGCCTTCGCCGGGATCCAGGATGCGGCGCACCACGGCGGTCTCCATCGGCTCGTCCTCGCCCTTCTGCTTTTTCTGGATGCTCAGGCGCAGGGGGACGCCCGCCAGGCCGAACTGCTCCCGCAGGCGGTTCTCCAGGTAGCGCACATAACTGAAGTGCAGGCCGCGGTCGGTATTGGTCTTGATGACGAAGCTGGGAGGGCGCACGCCCACCTGGGTCATGAAATAGAGCTTGGGCAGCTTGCCATCGATGGCGTGGGGGCTCATGGCGGCGACCGATTCGCGCAGGAAGCGGTTCAGCTCGCTCGTGGGGATCCGGTGGCCGTGGGCCGCGGCCAGCTCGTCGATCATGCCGAAGAGCTTGGAGACGCGCTGTCCGGTGAGGGCCGACAGGAAGATCATGGGCGCGTGGTGGAGGAAGCCGAGGCTGCGGCGCAGGTCCTCCTCGGCGCCATAGATGGTGTGGGTGTCCTTCTGCACCAGGTCCCACTTGTTCACCACGAGGATGACGGCGGCACCGGCTTCCTGGGCGTAGCCGGCGATCACGGCATCCTGGTGGGTGGCGCCTTCGACGGCATCTAGCAGCAGCAGGCTGACGTCGGCGCGGGCCATGGCCTGCTTGGCCTTCAGGATGCTCAGCTTCTCGGCGCCTTCGTGGGTCTTGCCCTTTTTCCGGATGCCGGCGGTGTCGATCATCCGGTAGACCTTGTCCTTCACCGTGAAGACCGTGTCCACGGTGTCGCGCGTGGTGCCGGCGACCTCGCTCACCAGGCTGCGTTCGTAGCCCAGCAGGCGGTTGGTGAGGGACGACTTGCCCACGTTGGGCCGGCCGATGAGGGCGAAGCGCAGCTCGTCGGACAGAGCGTGGATCTCGGCCTCTTCAGGGGTACGGTGGAAGGGGAGGCGGGACCGGATCGCCTCGATCAGCTCGGGAACGCCGGCGCCATGGGCCGCGGAGATGGCCAGCACCTGGTCGAAACCCAGGCCGTAGAAGCCTCCGTCCGGGGCTCCGCCCTTCATGCCATCGAGTTTGTTGATGACGAGGAGGAGGGGCTTGCCCTGGCGGCGCAGGCGGGTGGCGATCTCCTCGTCCCCCGCAGTGAGGCCGTCGTGGCCATCTACCAGCAGGATGGCCACATGGGCCTCCTCGAGGGCCGCCTGGGCCATGCGGGTGATGCCCTGGGTGATGACATCGTCGCCTTCGAAATCGAGGCCGCCCGTATCCACCAGCTCGAAGATCTCCTCGGCCTCGCCCGTCTCGCCCAGACAGGTGACGCGGCCATAGCTGCGGTCGCGGGTCATGCCCGGCAGGTCGTGGACCAGGGCCGCCCGGCTGCGGGTGAGCCGGTTGAAGAGGGTGGACTTGCCCACATTGGGGCGTCCGCAAAGGGCGACGAGGGGTAGTTTCATGGTTTTTCCAAGCCCTCCAGTGTATCGCGTTTAGATCGAAAGGACATGGGCGGATTCCAGGGACGGAGCTAGAGTGAGGCTCCCCTTGGAGCACCCATGATCCGACCGCTGTCCTGCCTGTTGGCGTCCACCCTGCTTGTGGCCGCGCCCACCCCCAAGAACCTGAGTCCCGCGGGCACGGTGGAGCGGCAGATCGAGCTCTTCAACGCCCACGACCTGGAGGGCTTCCTGGCCCTTTTCGCGGATGACGTCGAAGTCTCCGAGATCCCCAGCACCGCGGCCCCCACGGGGAAGGCCCGGCTGCGGGAGCTCTATGCTGCGCGGTTCCAGGCAAACCCCGACCTGCACGCCTCGGCCAAGGCCCAGATGCTCTCCGGCTCCTTCGTGATCCAGAAAGAAGTCATCAAGGGTCGGGCTGGAAAGGGCGACCCGCTCGAAGCCCTGGTGATCTACCAGGTGAAGGCCGGGAAGATCGTGAAGATGTGGGGGCTTCGGGAGTAGGGGCCGACCGGCGCCCACGCGGCGATCCTTGCGGTCGAGGGCTCGAACCGCAGCCGCGGCGCCCTCCGGGCTTGCGTCTGCCGGTCTCGTTTGGCGCCACATGTCGTGGCGCCTCGGCGAGCCCACCCGCGGGTTTGAGCCCCTGCCTTTGGTTCCGCCAACAAAAAGGCCCCCGGGTGGGGGCCTTTTCTTGGCGGGGCTGACGGGGCTCGAACCCGCGACTTCCAGCGTGACAGGCTGGCACTCTAACCGACTGAGCTACAACCCCTTGCGTTTACTGCTTTCACCAGGTGAGCTGGTGGGCGATGACGGGCTCGAACCGCCGACATGCTGCGTGTAAGGCAGCTGCTCTACCGACTGAGCTAATCGCCCGAATCGCCGAACCGAAATCCTCCCACAGAGGTCCGGAAGGGTCAAGGACAAAGCTCCGGATTGAGGGAATGAGACCAATCTGGTAGGGTTTTAGGACTCCCGTGCCAGAGGTTCCCGTGGACCATCACCTGGTGTCGGTGTGACCCTGGCTGAACTGTCGGCCGTGGCCTTGGGATGTTTCTGGAGGGTGGCCTGTGGCGCTGCTGGAACTGGCGAATCTGACGCTCCGATCACCGCAAGAGGGTGGCCCGGTCGCGCGCATCCTGGCCCAGATGCCGGATCCCATGCGCCCGGACCTGCCGGCCCTGCTCTTTGTGGTCGTCCTGCTCTTGGTGCTCTACTTCTACCTCCGCGTGGTGTTTTTCCAGCCCATTACCAAGGTGATGGAGGACCGCGATCGGGACCTGAATGCCGGCGGCGACGCCAAGGCCCAGGCCGCCGCCGCACTGGAGGCCCGCCAGAAGGACTACCAGGCCCGCCTGAAGGAGCTCCGTGCCCAGGCCTTTGAACGGTGCAAGGCCCTGTCCGATGCGGCCGGCAAGGAGAAGCAGCGCCTCCTGGACGAGGCCCGGACCCAGGCCTTGGCCGAGCGGCAGGCCGCGGTGGACTCCCTGAAGGCCCAGCAGGCCACGGCCAAGCAGAACCTTCTGGCCCAGGTGGACGCCCTGGCCGAATCCATGGCCCAGACCCTTCTGAAGCAGGCCTGAGCATGAACAAGCTGATTCGACTCTCCCTGGCGGCCCTGCTGTCCCTCAGCCCCCTGGCGCTGGCGGCGCAGGCCCATGATGCGCATGCGGCTCCAGCTGCAGAAAAGCATGAATCCCCCGCGGCCGGCCACGAGGCGCAGTCTGCGGGTCACGAGGCCCACCCGGGCGGGGCCCACGCCGCCCCCGGGGAGGCCCACGGCACCGAAGCCCACGGCGGCGCGCACCACGGCCCGGCCATGAAGCTCTTTGGCAAGGAATATGGCAATGGCGGCGCCTTCCTCGTCCAGTTGCTGAACTTCGCCATCTACGGCGCGGGGCTCTTCTTCATCCTGAAGGGCGCCCTGTCCGCCATGTTCAAGTCCCGCAAGGAAGAGCTGGAGACCCTGCTCGCCCAGGCTGAGCGGGACAAGGCTGAGGGCGAGGCCCAGATGAAGGATATGGAAGCCAAGATGGCCGGGCTCGAGGGCGAGCTGGCGGGCATCCTGTCCAAGGCCGAGGCCGACGCCGAGACCGAGAAACAGCGGGTGCTGGAAGCCGCCAAGGCCGAGGCCGCGGTCATCCTCGCCCAGGCTCAGGCCGAGATCGGGTACCAGAAGCGCCAGGCTGAACAGGAGCTCCGGGCCCTGGTGGCCGAGCTGGCAGTGGAAGGCGCTGCCAAGCGCCTGGAAGCCAAGCTGCAGGGGCCCGAAGCCGCCAAGGCCGTGGACCGTGCCATTCAGCAGATCGGAGGCGCCCAGTGAGCAACCGTCTGACCGCCCGGCGCTATGCCAAGGCCCTCCTCCAGATCGGGGACAAGCAGGGCAATGTGGCCCAGCTCCAGCAGGAGCTGGACACCGTGGCTTCCGCCGTGGCCGCCAACGCCGACCTGGCCCGCCTCGTGGCCTCGCCCCTGGTGCTGCCCACCAAGAAGGCCCAGGTCTTCGAGACCATCCTGGCCGCCGCCAAGGTGAGTGAGCCCCTCCGCAACTTCTTCCGGGTGGTGGCCGAGGCCGGCCGCCTGAACCTGCTGGCCGACTTGCGCCGCACCTTCGCCGACCTCGTGGACGAGCGCGCCGGCATCGTCGAGGCCAAGGTCGCCAGCGCCCAGCCCCTCACGGACGCCCAGGCGAAGGCCCTCATCGCCTCACTGGGCAGCCGCACCGGCAAGACCATTCGCCTCAGCTGGCACCAGGACACCACCCTCCTCGGCGGCGTGAAGGTCCAGGTGGGCTCTACGGTCCTGGACGCCTCGCTCCAGGGGCAGCTCCGCCAACTCAAGACGCAGCTTCTCACCGCCTAATTCATTCGCTTTCAACTCGCAGGTTTGGAGGACTTCATGGACATTCGCGCGGAAGAGATCTCCCGCATCATCCGCAGCCAGATCGAAGGCTTCGATGCCCAGGTCGACGTGGCCGAAGTCGGCACCGTGATCAGCGTCGGTGACGGCATCGCCCGCGCCTACGGCCTTGAGAAGGCCATGGCCGGCGAGTTGCTGGAACTGCCCCACGGCGTCATGGGCCTCGCCTTCAACCTGGAAGAGGACAACGTCGGCATCATCCTGCTGGGCGATGCCGCCGCCATCAAGGAAGGCGACACCGTCAAGCGCACCGGGAAGATCATGTCCGTGCCTGTGGGTCCCGCCTTTGTGGGGCGCGTGGTGGATGCCCTGGGCAACCCCATCGACGGCAAGGGCCCCATCCAGGCCGCCAAGTTCAATCCCATCGAGCAGATCGCCCCCGGCATCGTGGACCGCAAGAGCGTGCATGAGCCCATGCAGACGGGCCTCAAGGCCATCGACAGCCTGATCCCCATCGGCCGCGGCCAGCGCGAGCTGATCATCGGCGACCGCCAGACCGGCAAGACCGCCGTGGCCGTCGACACCATCATCAATCAGCGCGATACCGGCGTTATCTGCATCTACGTCGCCATCGGCCAGAAGCGCTCCACTATCGCCCAGGTGGTGAAGACCCTGGAAGAGTACGACGCCATGAAGCACACCATCGTGGTGGCCGCCTCCGCGTCCGAAGCCGCCCCGCTGCTCTTCCTGGCCCCCATGACCGGTGCGGCCATGGGCGAGTACTTCATGTGGCATGGCAAGGACGGCCAGCCGGCCGGCAAGGACAACCCCGGCGGCCACGTGCTCTGCATCTATGACGATCTCTCCAAGCAGGCCGCCGCCTACCGTGAGATCTCCCTGCTGGTGCGTCGTCCTCCCGGACGCGAGGCCTACCCTGGCGACGTCTTCTACCTCCACTCCCGCCTTCTGGAACGCGCCTGCAAGCTGAGCGACGCCCGCGGCGCCGGCTCGCTGACCGCCCTGCCGGTCATCGAGACGCAGGCCGGTGACGTGTCCGCGTACATTCCCACCAACGTCATCTCCATCACCGACGGCCAGATCTTCCTCGAGAGCGACCTCTTCAACGCCGGTGTCCGCCCGGCCGTGAACGTGGGCATCTCCGTGAGCCGCGTGGGTGGTTCCGCGCAGGTGAAGGCCATGAAGTCCGTGGCCGGCACCATCAAGCTCGACCTGGCCCAGTACCGTGAGCTGGCGGCCTTCGCCCAGTTCGGCTCCGACCTCGACAAGGCCACCCTGGCCCAGCTGAACCGCGGCCAGCGCCTGGTGGAAATCCTCAAGCAGGGCCAGTACCAGCCCATGGCCGTGGAGAAGCAGGTGGTCAGCATCTGGGCCGCCACCAACGGCTACGTGGACGACCTGCCGGTCGCCCAGGTCCGCCGCTTCGAGGCCGAGCTCATGGCCTACCTGGATGTGAACGCCCCCGAGGTGCTCCGTGGCATCCGCGAGACCAAGACCCTGAGCGACGACGCCAAGGCCCAGCTCAAGACCCAGGTCACCGCCTTCAAGGAGACCTTCACGGCCTCCCTGAACCAGACCGCGGGAGCCTAGTCCCATGGCCGGTCTCCAGGACATCCGACGGCGGATCCGCTCGGTCAAGAACACCCAGCAGGTCACCAAGGCCATGAAGATGATTTCCGCCGTGAAGCTGCGGAAGTCCCAGGAACGCCTGGTGGCCCTGCGCCCCTACGCCGGCAAGATGATGGAAGTCGTCCGCCGCGTCGTGGGTCGCATCAAGGGTGATTCCGAGATCCAGCCGGGACCCGCCGCCCAGGCCTTTCTGAGCCCCCGCGAGGAGAAGCGCATCCGCCTGGTGGTGGTCGCCTCCGACAAGGGGCTTTGCGGCGGGTTCAATGCCAACGTGCTGAAGGCCGCCTCGGCCTTCGCCTCCGAGTGCCAGGCCGAAATCGTTCATGTGGATGTCGTCGGCAAGCGGGCCGCGGAATGGGCCAAGAAGCGCAAGCTGGTCCCCGCCGGGGAGTACCTCAACATCCCGCTGACGGGATTCCAGCAGGTCGTGACCGAGATCTCGAAGGGTGCCGCGGCGCAGTACCACGCGGGCGAGATCGACGCGCTCTACGTGATCTACAACTACTTCAACAGCGCCGTGGCCCAGACGCCCACCGTGTTCAAGGTCTTCCCCATGGATCTGGACCGCCGCGCCGAAGGCCGGGATGCCGTGGAGGTGTCCCACCTGCTCGAACCCGATCCCAACGCGGTGCTGGAGACCCTCCTTCCGCGCTTCGTGGAGACGGAACTGCTCCGCAACCTCCTGGAGAGCAGCGCCTCCGAGCATGGCGCCCGCATGGCGGCCATGGACAAGGCCAGCAACAACGCCGGCGAGATGATCGCCAAGCTGACCCTCACCATGAACAAGATCCGCCAGGCCAGCATCACCAACCAGATCATCGAGATCGTCTCCGGCGCCAACGCCTGACCCATCTGTTTATTCCTTCGTCGAGGTAACCCATGTCCAACACCCTTCAAGGCCGCGTGATCGCCATCGTCGGTCCCGCCGTGGACGTCGAGTTCGACGCCCACCTGCCCGAGATCATGAACGCCCTGCACACCGAGATCGCCGGCGCCATGGTGACGCTGGAGGTGCAGCAGCACCTCGGCGAGAACCGCGTTCGCTGCGTGGCCATGCAGCCCACCGAGGGCATGATCCGCGGCCAGATCGTCACCGACACCGGCAAGGCCATCAACGTGCCTGTGGGCCCCGAGACCCTGGGCCGCATCATCAACGTGGTGGGCGATCCCGTGGACGAGCGCGGTCCCATCGGCCACAAGATGACCCTGCCCATCCACCGCGAGGCTCCGAAGTACGAGGAACTGAACACCTCGTCGGAGATGTTCGAGACGGGCATCAAGGTCATCGACCTGCTGGAACCCTACGCGAAGGGCGGCAAGACCGGCCTCTTCGGTGGTGCCGGCGTGGGCAAGACCGTGCTGATCATGGAGCTCATCAACAACATCGCCAAGGGCCACGGCGGCTATTCCGTGTTCGCCGGCGTGGGTGAGCGCACCCGCGAGGGCAACGACCTCTGGCACGAGATGATGGATTCCGGCGTCATCAACAAGGACGACCTCAGCAAGTCCAAGGTGGCGCTGATTTACGGCCAGATGACCGAGCCCCCCGGAGCCCGTGCCCGCGTCGCGCTGACCGGCCTGACCGTCGCCGAGTACTTCCGCGACCAGGAAGGCAAGGACGTGCTGCTCTTCGTGGACAACATCTTCCGCTTCACCCAGGCCGGCGCTGAGGTGTCCGCGCTGCTCGGCCGCATGCCCTCCGCCGTGGGTTACCAGCCCACCCTGGCCACGGAGATGGGCGAGCTGCAGGAGCGCATCACCTCCACCAAGAAGGGCTCCATCACCTCCGTGCAGGCCGTCTACGTGCCCGCCGACGACTACACGGACCCCGCGCCCGCCACCACCTTCGCCCACCTGGACGCCACCACGAACCTGAGCCGTGAGATCGCGGCCCTGGGCATCTACCCCGCCGTGGACCCGCTCGCGTCGACGAGCCGCCTGCTGGACCCCCGCATCCTGGGCGACCTGCACTACAACACCGCCATGCGCGTGAAGGCCATCCTGCAGAAGTACAAGGAACTCCAGGACATCATCGCCATCCTGGGCATGGACGAGCTGTCCGACGACGACAAGCTCATCGTGGCGCGTGCCCGCAAGATCCAGCGCTTCCTCAGCCAGCCCTTCTTCGTGGCCGAGCAGTTCACGGGCATGCAGGGCAAGTACGTGAAGCTGGAGGACAGCATCAAGGGCTTCAGCGAGATCTGCGACGGCAAGTGGGACCACCTGCCCGAGCAGGCCTTCTACCTCGTCGGCACCATCGAGGAAGCCGTCGAGAAGGCTGAGAAGCTGGCTGCCGTCTAGTTTGTCTTTCTCCAACTCGGAATCCGCGAAAGCGGATTCCGAGCCTTGAAAAGAGCCCGCCATGTCCCAATCCATCAAGCTGGAAGTCGTCACACCTGAGCGGCCGGTCTTTTCGGCCGAGGTGGCCGAGGTGCAGTTCCCCACGGCCTCCCGCGGCTACTACGGCATCCTGCCGGGCCACACGCCCGTCATGACCGAGGTGGGCGACGGCCTGCTCTACTACATCCAGGAGGGCCAGAAGCACTGGATCACGGTATTCGGCGGCTTCGCGGAGATCGGACCGGACCATGTGACCATCCTGGCCCGGGAGAGCGAGACCATGGACACCCTGGATCTGGAGCGGGCCGAGGCCTCCCGCCAGCGGGCCCTCAAGCTCCTCAAGGATGCCCAGACGGAGCATGACATGGCGGCAGCCCAGGCGAAGCTGAACGCCAGCCTGATCCGGCTCCAGGCCGCGGGACACCCCGCTGGCCACGGATTCTGATCCTGGCTGACCGCACCCTCCGGCCCGCCCGCGGACGGGGAGCCACCCTCCAAGCCCAATGCCCGATCCGGAGCGCGTGTTGAACGACCTGCCGGTCCTCGACCCCCAGCCTTTGCGCGACCTCCTTGATCTCGGGGCGTCACCGGCGCTGGTTCAGGAACTGATCGCCCTCTTCCAGGAGGATGTGCCGGCGCGGCTGGCCCTGCTGCAGCGGGCACTCTGCGCCCGGGATGCCCAGCAGACCATGATGGAGGCCCATCAGCTGAAGGGGGCACTGAGCAATCTGGGGCTGGTGCGGTTCGCGGAATCCGCCTCCCGCATCGAGGCGCAGGCGCGGCGGGGTCAGCTGGATGACCTGCCCCTCCTGGTGGAGGCTCTGCCAAAAGCCTACGAAGATGGCCTGGCCGCCTTGCACTCGGCCTTTCCCGGGAGCTGATCCCTACCAGGAGATGCGCTCGTCCTGGCCAAGCAGGCTCACCCTGGGATCCCCGAGAGCCTCGATCTGCGGCAGCATGGTGGCCTTGTCCCCGGGCGTCAGGTGGTAGATGCGCACCGGCACGTCGCGGTGCAGCTTCTTGAGTTCGGCGCCCAGCTTCGCGGGCGTGAGGTGCTTGGAGGCTTCGGCGAGGCCGGCCTGCTCGTTGGGGAAGCTGGCTTCCGTGATGACGAACCGCAGGTTGGGCGTGGCGTTGGCGATCGCCCAGATGCGATCGGTCTCCGCGGTGTCGCTGGTGAAGATGAAGGCATCCTTCCCGTCATCGACCTTGTAGCCCACGCAAGGCACCAGATGGTTCACCCGGATGGGCGTGATGCGCAGTCCGCACACATCGTAGGTCCGTTCGGCCTCAAGCTCCAGGTAGCGGATGGTGGGGTCGTTGGGGCTCGGAATCACGCTGAAGTCGGGCCAGAGCTCGTCATTGAAGAGGTGGCGCCTCAGCACGTCCAGGGTCTCGGGCAGGGCGTGGATCTCCACGGCCTCATGGGTGCGGCCGAAGATGTTCTTGGTGAAGAAGGGCAGGGTGCAGATGTGGTCCAGGTGCGAGTGGCTGAGGAACACGTGCTGGATCCGGATCTGCTCCTCGACGGTCAGGGCGGCGGTGATGGAGCCGGCATCGATGGCCACGCAGCCGTTCACGAGCAGGCCGGTCAGGCGCTCGCCATCCGCTTCTCCGCCGCTGCAGCCCAGGATCCGGAGTTCCATCGTCCCTCGGTGAAAGTGCCCTTATGATACGGAAAAGGGGCGCCTTCCGGCGCCCCTTTCAATTGGATCGGCCAGCTTTAGAAGCGGATGCCGCCATAGATGCCGACCTGCACCTGGGGAGCCATGGCATCCGCGAAATCCTTGGGCGTGGTGGTGGCGTCCTTCTTGGACAGGGGCGCAGCCACCTCCAGGGCGAAGAAGGGGCTAACCACCGGAGTGGGGATGCTGAAGCCGATGTTCACCCGTGCCCAGGTGCGTCCCTGGGTGGTGTCGCCATTGCCGAGGGGGGTGGCCGAGCGCCAGGTCAGCTTCTCGGAGCGGTACTCGACACCCGCGCCCACGTTGACCAGGAGCTTCCAGTTCACCATGGCGCCGGCGGCCCAGTACTGGTTGTCCAACTCGCCCTGCTTAGCGCCGCCGTAGCTCAGGTCGCCGGTGGTCTTGTTGTGCCAGGTGGCGTTCACCTGGAGGGCGGCGACCTTCAGGTCCAGGACGTCGAAGGCCCCCCGGATGCCCAGTCCCGTGGGACTGACCGCGTCGTATTTCTGGGCGCTGAAGACCTGGGCCTTGCCGGCCTGCTTGTCGACAAGCAGGCCCACCTCCCCGGCCATGGCAGGCAGGACGGCCAGCAAAGACGCAAACACCAGTCTCCTACGCATGGCGGCCCCCGATCATCCGAATACTGCATGATCAGCCCTGGTCCGGGGACGGTCAACCTCCTTTGGATCTAGATCTTTGTTAATCTCACCTTTATGCGGGCCCACCTGCGTTTCCTGATCCTGGATGATTTTGACCCCGACACCGGGGAGCTCGCCCTGCGGGTGGCCTTCCAGCCGGGACCGGAACCCGGTCTGGAACTGCTCAGGCTGAGGCTGCACCTGGGAAGGGCAGGGAACCCCCTGGATCCCCTCCTGCGGGAGCTGCGCACCCATGTCCAGATGCCCCTGCCCCCCCTCTGGGAGCACGGCCTGAAGACCATCATCCATGCCATCGAGGAGGAACTGGGCGGCCCAGATGGGCGCAATGCCCTGCGCTACCTGTGGGTCCGCACCCAGCTGCTGCACCCAGCCGAACCGGCCCGATCCACCCCCAACCACCCCGTGCCTCGGCAGGTGGAGATCCTGCGGGATTGGTCCCACCGCCTGGATCAGGAGGGGCAGACCCTGAGGGCGGCGGAGATCCTGGACCGCCTGCTCCTCCTGGCGCCCAGGGACGTGACGGCCCTCGCCTACCTCACGGGCTTCTTCCGGTCCCAGGGCATGGTCGAGGAGATGGCGGCGGTGGCCGAACGCTGGCTGAAGTCGGAACCAGGCCGGGTGGAGGCGAAGCTGCGCCACGGTGAGGCCCTGCTGCGCCTGGGCCGGGTCCAGGAGGCCAGGGCCGCCTTTGAGGCCGTGCTGAAGGTCCATCCCGTCCACCTGCTGGCCCACCTCGGCATGGCCCAGGCCCTGGCCCTCATGGGCGGGAACCCCTTCCCCCACCTGGATGCCGCCCAGGAGCTGGATCCAGGCGCCACGGCCTCCGTGCTGAGGGAGACCTTCGACTACCGGCTCATGGCCGCGCCGGCTGGCGACCGGACCTATGACCTGGAGGGACTGCCCGCGCTTCTGGGGGTCTCGGGCGCCGAGGTGCAGGACTACCTCCAGTTCCTTGGCCTGCCGCTGGCGGGCTCCGACGGCTCTGTGCGCGAATCCGAGCTGGCCCGCTGGGTGGGCGTCATGAACCGGTATGCGCTGCTGCCCGGCGGGCTGAACTGGTCGGCGCCCACGCCGCGGAGGCTTCCGGAACTCACCTAGGTCCTCTGATCGGCCCCGATTTCTTCCTTCTGTCCAGGCTCCCCGCCGGAGGTACCGCCTGGTTCATCTGCGATGATGGACCTCTTCCATGTCGGGGGCCCCATGTCCGTTCTGCTCAGCACTGATCTCCCGTTTCCGGTCTTCCGCCGGGGCAAGGTGCGGGACGTCTATGACCTGGGGAAGCAGCTGCTCATCGTGGCCTCCGATCGCATCAGTGCCTTCGACTGCGTGATGCCCGAGGGCATCCCCGACAAGGGACGGATCCTCACGGCCGTGGCCTCCTATTGGATGGCGGCCACCGAGGACCTGGTGCCCAACCACTTCCGCGGCAACCAGACCTGGCCCGAGGCCGTGGTCCCCTTCCGCGAGCCCCTGGCAGGCCGCGCGGTCGTGGTGGAGAAGACGCGTCCCCTGCCCATCGAGTGCGTAGTGCGCGGCTACCTCGCGGGCAGCGGCTGGAAGGAGTACCAGGCCAATGGCATGGTCTGCGGTGTGCCCCTTCCCGCTGGGTTGAAGCTCGCGGACCGGCTGCCCCAGCCCATCTTCACGCCCGCCACCAAGGCTGAGGAGGGCCATGACGAGAACATCTCCTTCGAGCGCATGGCCGACATCGTGGGGCAGGGGCTGGCAGAGAAGCTGCGCGACCTGAGCCTGGCCCTCTACAACCGCGGGGCGGAGCTGGCCGCCCAGCGCGGCATCCTGCTCGCGGATACGAAGTTCGAGTTCGGTCTGAGCGAGGCTGGCGAGCTGATCCTCATTGACGAGGCTCTGACGCCCGACAGCAGCCGCTACTGGCTGGCTGACAGCTGGGCGCCCGGCAAGAACCCACCCAGCCTCGACAAGCAGTTCCTCCGGGACTACCTGGAGACCCTGGATGGCTGGAACAAACAGCCCCCGGCGCCCCACCTTCCAGCGGAAGTCATTGAAGGGGTCCGGGCCCGCTACCTGGATCTGGCCTCGCGGTTCGGGGTCAAGGTCTAGCCAGGGCGTCCAGCCGCTCGCCACTGCCCGCGGCGCCCCAGCGGACCTTCCCGGAATCCAGCCAGGCCCGAAGGGTGGCGTTCAGCTGGTCCAGGTTCAGGGCCTTCATGCGATCAGGCACCGCGCCGCGGCCCTTTGCTTGGTCCAGGGCGACATCCAGCTGGGCCTCCGCATCCAGGGAGGCCAGGCTTCGGGCCGCCGTCCAGGCGGTCCGGGCCCGCTCCAGGTCCGAGGCTGTGAAGCCCCGCCGGCGAAGGGCCTCCAGGCGTTCCAGAAGCAGGGATCGGGCTGCGGCCGAGGTGAGGCCTGCCCCGGTATCGAGCGTGGCCAGCAGACCCTCGGGCCGCCAGGCGATGGAGGCCGGGAACATCGTGGGTTCGCCGGGAATGAGCATGGCGATCAGGCTGGCGGCTTCCGGGGCAAGGCCGGACGGTTGGGGCAGGCAGGCCTGGATGCGGAGCCCACCTCCCGGCGCGGGAATGCGCAGCAGATCGGGCCCCCGGGGGGGAATCGAGGCGGGAACCCTCGCGGCGGTGGGGGCCATCGACTGGGGAGGTTCCTGGGCAGTCCAGGATCCCAGGCTCAGCAGCACGAGGCGCTTGGCCTGCTCCAGCCCGACATCGCCATGGATCAGGAGCCACGCACGGTCCGGCCGGAACACCTTGGCCCGGAAGGCCAGGAGGTCCTCCAGGGTGATGGCCCCCAGGCTGGCGAGGGTGGGGCGCGCGTCCGGGGCCTGGAGCAGGGCGGCCTCCAGCCGCTGGAAGGGGGGCGCGTCCAGCCGTTCCACCTCCTGCCAGCAGGCCAGCCGCTGGGTTTCCAGGACCGTGGGGTCGAAGACCGTCCGGAGCAGCCGGTCCGCCAGCAGGCCCAGGGCCCGGTCCTGATCCCGGCTGCGGGCCGCCAGCCGCCATTCCAGGCCTCCGGGTTTCATGCAGGAGCCGAGCTGGATGCCGGAGTCCTCCAGCAGGCGGTCGAAGCCTTCGGCTTTGAGATCAGCGGCATCCGAGTGGAGGAACATCCGCGTGGCCAGCAGGGGCAGGCCCTGGTGATTCGAGGGGGTATCGCTGGGGCCGAGTTCGAGGTGGAGCCTGACCCGGATCACGGGATGCTCATGGTCCTCCAGATGGATCACCCGCAGCCCGTTGGGCAGGGTGAAGCGCTGGGGGACGGGCTGGGCCTGGAGGGCAAAGGCGGTGGCCAGGCCGACCAGTAGGGTCCGTCTCATCGCTTCTCCGGGGCGAGCTGGGTCTCGAGCAGCTTCAGGGTGCGCAGGCGCTCCTCGGGGGTCAGCATGCGCAGCTGCCGGAGCCCTTCGGACACCAGGCGCTCCCGCTGGGCCGGGTCCTGGAGGCGGAGGGCCGCCAGGGCCTGGAGAACCCGGCTCATCTCGGCTTCGTGGGGATTCAGGGGCCCGCCGGGGAGGGGCTCTAGCAGCACGGTGGTTCGGTGACTCGGTTTCAACCATGCGCGGGCGGCGGCCTGGACGGCTTCCGGGGTCAGGGCGCGAAGCCTCTGGGCATCTGCTTCCAGCAGACGCCAGTCGCCCCCTTCCGCCCAGGTCCGGCCGAGGGCGCGAGCCAGGGCGGCCGGTTCATCCAGCATCCGGACATGATCCGCTTCCAGCTGGGCGATGGCGCGCAGCCACTCGTCCTGGGGAATCAGGTCCTGTTGGAGGCGGAGGATCTCGCTGTGCAGGGCGCCCTCCACCTCGGCCAGGCTGTGGCCTTCGGCTGGCTTCAGGCCCACCGTCAGCAGGCCCGGAAGCCGGCCACCCGGCAGGTCCATGCGCAGGTCCACGTGCTGGGCGAGGCCCTTTTGGCGCACCAGGCGGCTTTCGAGGCGGGCGGTGCGTCCGCCCCCCAGCAACTGGGCTGCCAGGCGCAGGGCCAGATGCTGCGGATGCCGCCGGGTCGGGAGACGCCAGCCGCAGAGCAGGCTGGGCGATCCGCCCAGTGCGGCCTGCACGCGCCGGTCCCCGAGGTCAGCCGGGATCTCCGGCAGCAGGGCCTCTTCGCCCTCGGGAGGCGTGGGCAGGGTGCCAAGGTGGCGTTCCAGGGCGGGCAGGGCGCTGTCCAGGCTCAGTCCGCCGATCACGATGACCATCAGATGGTCCGGCCGAAGGGTGCGGCGGGCCAGGGCCCGCAGATCCGTCCAGCGGAGGGCCTCCAAGGAGGGGATGTGGTCCGCCAGGTCGCGGCCGTAGGGATGGCCGGGCAGGGCCGCGCCGCGAAGCAGGGCCTCACCCTGGGGGCCCTGGGCGCGGAGTTCGGTGATGAGATTCCGGCGGGTCTGCGAGAACCGGCTGAGCTGGATGGAGCGGAGGCGCTGGGCTTCGGTATGGCACCAGAACTCGAAGGACTCCTGGGGCAGCTCTGTGTGGGTCAGCAGCGCATCGGCCGTGGCCTCGGCCGTCTGGCGCCCGCCCCGGGCGGCGTACAGATCCGCAAGGGGGGAAGGTGAGTACAGCGCCCTCAGGCGAGCCTGGACCGACTCCAGGTGGCTCTCCAGGGCGGGCAGGGACGAGGGACCCGCCAGATCCTGGCGCTGTTGCAGGCGCTCGAGGCGGAGACCCTCCAGCAAGCCCTCTTCCTGCTTGAGCAGGGCTTCCAGCCCGGGTTGGGCCTTCGAAGGCTCCACATCTTCGGGCCAGGTGGCTCCGTAGAGGGTCCGGGCCAGCAGCTCCGTGGCCCCCGCGGCGGCGGAGGGTTCCTCAGCCCAGCCACCACGGAAGACCAGGGTGGCGTGGAAGGCGGAGAGGCCGCGTCGCTCCACCAGAAGCAGGCGGACGCCATTGGCCAGCCGCCGCTCCTGCACGTCGGCCAGGCGCGGCGTCTGGGCGTGCAGGGTGAGGAACGAGACGAGGACGGAAACCAGCAGGCGCATGGTTCCCAGGGTACTACCTCACCCGGATGCTGCCGTTGGTGGTTTCGAGGCGGATCGTCTGGGTGCGGCCCGGCACCTTCACATGGGCGCTGTGCTTGGTCTGCTCGATCACCTGGGCGCCGCTGACCTTGACCTCCAGCGAGCCGTTGCTGTTTTCGGCGTGCAGGTCGCCGGTGGCCTTGCCGAGCTCCACCTCGATGCTGCCGTTGGTGGATTCCAGGTGGATGCCCTCGCCCCAGCCATCGAGGTTGCGGGCCCGGATGCTGCCGTTGGTGGTCTCCAGGCGGACACCGCCGTCCACGTCCTCAAGGATGATCCGTCCATTGGTGGTGCTGCCCTTGAGGCGGGCCGCCAGCCCACGGGCCTCGATGGGGCCGTTGGTGGTGTCCACGTGGACCTCGCCCCGGATGTGCGTGACGACGATGCTGCCGTTGGTGGCCTCGCAGCGGGCGTAGCCGTCCAGGTTCTCGGCCGACACCGTGCCGTTGGTGGTCCGGAAGTGGCCCTGCAGCTTGCGGGGGACCATGAGGGTCATTTCGCAGCGGGGGCTGATGTAGACGCCGAAGCTCCAGGAGGGCTGCTGGAAGACGGCCTCGATGTCGAGGTCGGTGCCCTTCCGCTGGAGCACGAGCTCCACCTTCCGCTTGGCGCTGTCCCGGATCTGGGCTGTGAGCGCGACTTCATCCTTGTCCCAGCCGGTGACCCGGATGCCGCCGTTCCGGTTCTTCACCCAGAGCTTGGAGCCCATGGCCAGCTTCTCGTTCCGCTGCTCGGTGCGGGAGCCGGACGGGATGTCCACGCCGATCACCGGGGCCGGGGGTTCTGGCGGGGCTGGCGGCGGAGGGGGCGGCGGTGGCGCCTGGGCCAGCAGGGCGCTCCCGACCAGGAACAGGGGAATCCAGCGGCGAAGGGCGGTCATGGTGGCTCCCGTGGGAGAAGAAAGATCCAGGGCGGGCCTGGTGTGCAGTTCACGAACCCGGGGTGGGAAGGTTTAGTCACGATACCCTGGAAGTTCCTAGGAGTGACCCATGTCCGCGTACATCCTCTCCGCCACCCGCACGGCCGTCGGCACCTTTGGCGGCGCCCTGAAGCCCCTGAGTGCCGTGCAGCTGGGCTCGCTGGCCATCACGGAAGCCCTCACCCGGGCAGAGGTTGCCGCCGAGCAAGTGGGCGACGTGGTGCTGGGCAATGTGCTCCAGGCCGGCAGCGGCCAGAATGTGGCCCGCCTGGCGGCCCTGAAAGCGGGCCTGTCCTATGCCACGCCCGCCCACACGCCCAATCAGGTCTGTGGTTCAGGCCTCAAGGCCATCTCGCTGGGTGCCCAGTCCATCGCCATGGGCGATGCCGACCTGGTGGTGGCCGGCGGCACCGAGAGCATGTCCAACGCCCCCTATTTGCTGCCCGCCGCCCGCTGGGGTGCCCGCATGGGCGACGCCAAGCTCATCGACAGCATGATCCAGGACGGCCTCTGGTGCGGCCACGGCGACACCCACATGGGCATCACCGCCGAGAACATCGCCGCCAAGCACGGGATCACCCGCGAGGCCCAGGATTCCTTCGCCCTCGCCAGCCAGTTGAAGGCCGCGGCCGCCCAGGCCGCGGGCGCCTTCGACCGCGAAGTCTTTGCCGTGACATTGGCCGGAAAGAAGGGCGACACGGTCTTCCGCCGGGATGAGTACATCAAGACCGACGCCAGCGCCGAGGGGCTGGCCAAGCTGCGCCCGGCCTTCAAGAAGGACGGCACCGTGACCGCGGGGAACGCCAGCGGCATCAATGACGGCGCCGCGGCCCTGGTGCTGGCCTCCGAGGCCGCCGCCAAGGCCCGCAAGCCCATCGCCCGCATCCTCGGCTTCGCCCAGGCCGGCGTGGATCCCGCGACCATGGGCCTCGGCCCCGTGCCCGCCATTCAGAAGCTGCTGGCCAAAACTGGGGTAAGGCTGCAGGACATCGACCTCTTTGAGTTGAACGAGGCCTTCGCCGCCCAGAGCCTGGGCGTGCTGGCGGAGCTTCCCGAGGTCGATCCCGCCCGCGTCAATGTCCGTGGCGGCGCCATCGCCATCGGCCACCCCATTGGTGCCAGCGGCACCCGCATCCTGGTGACGCTCCTGCATCTGCTTCAGGACGAGAAGAAGAAGCTCGGCCTCGCGGCCCTCTGCGTGGGCGGCGGGCAGGGCGTGGCCATGCTGGTGGAGCGGCTGTAGCCCTACTCGAACACCACGGTCTTGTTCCCATAGGTCAGCACCCGGTGCTGGAGGTGCAGCCGCACGGCCCGGGAGAGGGCGAGGCGCTCCATGTCCTTGCCCTTCCGCACCAGATCCTCCACGGTGTCGCGGTGACTGACGCGGACCACCTCCTGGTCGATGATCGGTCCGGAATCCAGGTCCGGCGTGACGTAGTGGGCCGTGGCGCCGATGAGCTTCACGCCCCGCGCATGGGCCTGGTGGTAGGGCTGGGCCCCAGCGAAGGCGGGCAGGAAGCTGTGGTGGATGTTGATGACCGATGGGAAGGCCGCCAGAAATTCAGGGCTGAGCACCTGCATGTACTTCGCGAGGATCACCAGGTCCACCCGTTCGGAGCGGAGCAGGGAGAGCTCCCTTGCCTCAGCCTCGGCCTTGGTCTCCCGGGTGACAGGCACCACGTGGAAGGGGATGCCCAGGGGCGCCACGTGATGCCCCAGGTTGGCGTGGTTGCTGAGCACGAAGGCGATCTCGGCGCCCAGCTCACCGGCCTGGTGGCGCCAGAGCAGGTCCAGCAGGCAGTGTTCCTGGCGGCTGCACCAGAGCGCGATGCGGGGCACCGCCTCTGAGAAGTGCAGCTCCCAGTGGCCGCCCATGGGGCCGGCGATGGCAGCGAGCCCCGAACGGAGACCGTCCCGATCGAGGTCCAGGCCTTCCAGCTCCACCTCGATGCGGCCCAGGAAGCGGCCGGCCTGCAGGTCCGAGTGGTGGTCCGAATCCACGATGTTGCCGCCGTGCTGAAACATGAAGCCGGCCAGGCGGGCCACGATGCCCTTCTGGTCCGGGCAGGAAATGAGGAAGATGGCTGTCGGGTTGGACATGACCCATTTCACCCTGGGCCACCCGGAACCACAATCCGGGAGGCTGGAGGGGCGTGCCAGGGGATTCAGCGAAGGCGCGGGCTTGAATCCAGACTGGGGCCATCTGCACCATCTGCGGTTTAATACTCCTAGCCATGATCACGCTCACCCACGTCGGCAAGCAGTACGACCGCATCCATACGGCCCTGGCGGACGTGAGCTTCAGCATCGACGCCGGCGAGTTCGTCTTCCTCACGGGGCCCAGCGGCGCGGGGAAGTCCACGCTGCTGAAGCTGCTCTTCCGCGAGCAGGTCCCCAGCAGCGGCGAGATCCAGATGGCGGGGCACCGGCTGGCCTCCATGGCCGAGACGGAGATCCCCCTGCTGCGGCGCAAACTGGGCGTGGTCTTCCAGGATTTCAAGCTCATCCGTAGCCGCACCATCTTCGAGAACGTGTCCTTCGTGCTGAAGGTGCTGGGTGTCAGCGCCGCCGAACAGAAGCAGCGCACCTTCCGGGCCCTGAAGATGGTGGGGCTCCAGCACAAGCTCAGCAGCTATCCCCTGCAGCTGTCCGGCGGTGAGCAGCAGCGCGTGGCCATCGCCCGGGCCCTGGTGAACGATCCCCTGGTGCTGCTGGCGGACGAGCCCACGGGCAACCTGGATCCCGACTTGGCCCACGAGATCATGGCGCTCTTCGAGCGCATCAACGGCCAGGGCACCACCGTCGTGGTGGCCACCCACGACCGCAGCCTCATCCAGCGGATGCGCAAGCGCGTCATCGGCTTGGACCACGGCCGCATCGCCTTCGATCAGCCGGCGCCGACGAGCCTCGTGACCGTGTGAGGCGCCGTTGGTTGTAGCCTGAAGCCAGCAGATTGGATTCCCATGGCCCAGCCCCTCACCGATGCCCGTTTCGTCACCTCCGCCGCCGATGCCCGGAAGCTGGGTGTCTGCCACGCGGAAGTGGCGTTCGTCGGCCGCAGCAACGTGGGGAAGTCCTCTCTGCTGAACGCCCTGGCCAACCAGAAGCAGCTGGCCCGCGTGTCCAAGACGCCCGGCCGCACGCGGCTCATCAACGTGTTCCTCACCGGGCCTGATCGCTGGATCGTGGATCTTCCCGGCTACGGCTTTGCCACCGGTCCCGCCGCCGAGCGGGCCTCCTGGCAGGCCATGGTGGAGGGCTACCTCACAAGCCGGCCCACCCTGCGCATGGTCTTCGTGCTGGTGGATGCCGAGGTGGGGCCCACCAAGCTGGACCACCAGATGATCGAGTGGCTGCGGGTCGAGGGCCTGCCCCACCGCATCGTGGCCACCAAGAGTGACCAGGTGAAGCCCAGCAAGGCCCTCAAACAGCGCAAGGACGTGGCCGCCGACCTCCACCTGCAGGCCCCGGACATCGCCTGGGTGAGCGCCGCGAAGGGCCTCGGCATTCCCGAGCTGCGCCGGGAAGTGGCGGACTTGCTGGATCTCTAGAGAGTCTCCACTTTCCCGCCTCGCCACACCATGAACCGCCCCTCGTGGGCCCAGGGCAGGGCGATGCCATTGGCCTCGACTTCGTGGGTGTGGAAGTGGCCCGTGAGGAAGGTGGTGCCGGGGCGAGCTTCGGCGGCGGCCCGGAAGGCCTGCCGCGGGAACGCCAGCTTGTAGGCGCTGTTGGTGGTGCGGAGCTTCTGCTCCATCCAGGTGGACACCCGGCGGGCGGTGCTGCCGGGCATCAGCCGGAACAGCAGCCAGAGGAGGCCGGAGCGCGAGACCAGATTCCATAGCCGGTACTGCCGGTCCGCCGTGTTGACGAGGTCGCCGTGCTCCCAGGTCAGGGCCTCGCCTTCGAGCGCGCCGCCGATGCCTTCCCCCAGGAGGTCGAACCCATCGGCGTGCCGGTCGAGGAAGTACTCGCGGTTGCCCAGCCACAGCCCCACCCACCGACCCGCGGTCCTGCGGCCCCGGACCCAGTCCAGGAAGGCCCGCTGGGCGGCACTCTCCATGCCGGGCATGCCGACCCACACATCGAACACATCGCCCAGGAAGAGCCAGTCGGCTTCCGGGAAGCGCGTGGTGGCCGCCTCGAGGCCCGTGAGCTCCGCTGCCCAGTGGGGGTCGGCCACAAGGATCAGATCCCGGGAGGCATCCGAGCGCCGCGTTGCGCCGCGCCACCAGGACAGCGCGGCCAGGTGGCGCGTGAACAGGAGGTGGAGGCTGCTGGCCAGCAGACCCAGGCCGCCACCCAGGACATCGGCCACCCAATCGCCGAGCTCGCAGGCGCGGCCGGGCACGAAGCTCTGGTGCCACTCGTCCGTGGCGCCGAACGCGGCCAACAGCCCGAAGACCAGCAGGTGCCTCCGGTACATGGGCAAGTCCGGCCGGTTGTGTCGGGTCGCCAGGTCCAGGGCCCAGGCGAGGATCCCGAACATCGCGGCATGGGCCACCTTGTCCAGGGGCGGCGGCAGCTGGAGGCCGCCTGGATAGTGCGACTGGGAACTCAGCCAGACGATGGCCGCAGCCACCGCCAGGGGAAGGATCCAGAGCCAACGCTTGTGCATGCCCCATCCAACCATAGGCCGGGTTCGGAAGCGAACCCGGCAGCTGCGGGCGGGCAGAAAAGACCCGCTTATGGCCTTCTCAAGCCGCTTCTTAACATCAATTAACTTGAGAACCGATGGGTTGGCTGAGCAGATGATTCCAGAGGTTTCCATGCAGTTGACGTCCCACGACCGTTGCGTGCTCCACCTGGCCTCCCGGGATGCCGAAGGACGGCTCGGCTTCTTCCTCGATGAAGAGGGCGTGGTCTCGCTGCTGGGCAAGGGCGAGACCCAGGCCGTGCCGGCCGGGGAATCGCTGCCGAAGCTGGAGGAGGGCGGCCTCCTGAGCCTGGACCTCAGCCACTCCTACGTGCTCACGCCGAAGGGCTGGGAGACGGTCCAGGCGCTGGTGGCGCTGGCCTCCTGAGACAAGCCTGCCACCGGCAGGCCGGATTCAGCCGTTGGGACGCTGCAGCCTGCCGTCGGCGCTGCCGGTGGGACAGCTCGGCCTGTGAGGGCGATCATTCCGGCAAGGAGGAGGCCATGAACCCCTGGATGCCCGCACTCTGCGCCCTCACGCTGGCCACCCCACTGATCACCCAGGAACCTTCCCGACGGCCTGGGCCACCCAGGGAAAGCCGCGACGAGCCTGGAGGGCGCCGGGGCTCCCGGCCTCGCTACTCCCTGGAGCAGGCGACCTCGGACCGGGCGCAGCTCACCACCATCGCTTTCAATGGGCTGGCCTTCCTCACCGGGGACTTCGGGAGCGCCAGCTTCATCCCGCCAGGCAAGGTGGCGGACTTCTTCGGGTTCCAGCATCTGCGAGATCTGGATGAGGGGGAAAAAGGGCACAACCCCATGTTCCTGGACCGGATCGCCGGGAACCTCCTCCGGCTGCTCACGGAGGAGCAGCGTCGACAGTTCCAGCGCGCGGCGGAGGCCGAGGCGCCCATGATGGAAGACCTCGCCCGGGCCCGCCTGAAGCTCGTGGCTGCCTACTGGCAGAGCCTGACGGAGAATCGGGCCCTGGCGCCCGAGGCGGTCCGGTCCTATACCGCCGACCTGTTCGCCCGGGATGCGGCCCTGTCACTGCATAGGGCGCGGACGTTCTCCACCGTCCACCGCTCGCTCTCGGCGAGCCAGCGCCAAGCGCTCGCCGCGCTGCCCCATGGCCGGGTGCTGGGCTGGCCTGCGGTGGATCGCGAGGACCTGCGCGACTTGCGGCCAAGGGGGGCGGGCAAGCTCGCCAGCGTGGCCTTCATGACTCTGGCGAGCGAGTATTACAGCTGGGTCACAGGCGACGCGGAGAAGGACGCCTATTTTTGTCCTGAGCGGCACGGCACCTACTTCGGCGGTTTCTACCTCAAGGACATGCCCATCATGGGGCAGCGGGACATGGACATCCCGACCTCCCTCACGGGCGATCAGGGCGAAGCTTTCCTGTCTCTGCTCACCCCTGCCCAGCGGGCGGCCTTCCAGTCCGCGCTGGAGCGTCAACGTCCAGCGCTCCAGGGAATCGTGGAAGTCCGGCGCCAGATGGCCCGGGCGCTGCGCCGCGGCCTGGAGGGGACCAGCCCTGACGAGAGTGCCGTGGTGGAGTTGGGACGCAAGTATGGTCGTCTGGACGCTGACCTGGCGCTCGCCCATCTGGGGGCCTTTGCGGCCGTCCAGCGCAGCGCCACTCCTGAGCAATTCCGCCAGTTCCGGCAGCTGCGGGGCGCCGTGCCCGACGAGCGCGGCCAGGCCTTTCTCTATAGCGATCGCATGCGGCTCGACCGGCTTCCGGACACTCGGGACCTCTTCCAGGCCGCACCGTAACCTCGGACCAGGTCGGATCGCACCAAAGGTGGCGGGTCTCCCTCCTCGGGAGGGGCCCGCCACGGTCGTTTCCCGAAGATGCAGCCTGGGCGGTGGGGGCGCTGCCCGCCAGCCGCGCTGCCGGCGGGACGCCGTCCCGCGGTTCCGGGGCGGGATTCTGCCGTTCGGCCACGGAATCCCGGCGGCCGCCCAAGGTGGTGGAGGCCAGGAAGCCCAGGGCCGATGGTGGATGCAGCTCGGCTCCGGAGTTCCGAAGCCACCCACCTGTCCACCTTTGGAGGGATCATGCGTCCGCTCCCGTTCCTGTCCATCGTCCTCGGTTCGCTGGCCCTCCTGGCCGCTCTCGCCTGCGGAGGCGCGAGCGCCTCGAAAACCGCCGCACCTGTGGCGGCATTCACTGTGTCCCCAGGAAGCCCCATCGCGGGCCAGGACGTCACTTTCACCGATGCCACCACTGGCTCGCCCACGACCTGGTCCTGGTCCTTCGGCGACGGGGTCACCAGCAGCGTACAGAACCCGAGCCACACCTTCGCGGCAGCAGGCACCTATGCGGTGAGCCTCACCGCCACCAATGCCGGGGGCTCTCACTCCGCCTCCAGGAGCGTCACCGTGGCCCCCGCGGGCACCTTCACGCTCGCCAGCAGTGCGGTGGCCAACGGCGGGGCTCTGCCGATCGACTACACCACGGATGGCAGCGGGGCCTCCCCCGACCTGACCTGGGGCAACGCTCCGGCCGGTACGAAGGCCTTCGCCCTCTTGCTGAGCACCCTGCCCGGTGACGGGACGACGCTCTACAACTGGGTGCTCTACAACATTCCGGCCCAGGCCACGGGTTTGGCCAGGAACAGCAGTGGCGGAGCCACCGCCGGTGCGAGCGGGCACACCCTCACGATCCCCGCCACGGGCTACGCGCCACCGCAGTCCGAGGGCCCCGGCACCAAAACCTACACCTTCACCGTCTACGCCCTGTCCGGCAATCCCAGCCTGCCCGCGGATCCTTCGCAGGTGACGGGTGCGGTCCTGAGCCAGGCCATCTCAGGTATGACGCTCGGCACCGCCAAGCTGGAAGCAACCTATGCCCGCCAGGCTCCCACCGCCGCCTTCACCGCAGCGACCAAGGGCCTCACCGTGACCTTCACCAACGCCTCCGGTCTGAGCGCCACCGGCTGGTCCTGGAACTTTGGCGACGGCACCACCAGTACGGACCCGAACCCGGTGCATACCTATGCCACAGCCGGGAACTACGCCGTCTCTCTCACGGCCACCAACGCCTTCGGAACCTCCTCTCCGAGCACCCGGACTGTGACTCCCGAAGCCACTTCAGCACCAGTGGCCGGGTACTCCTACCTCTCTGCCTCCGGTAGCAGCACGCTGCTCCGGAGCGGCCATGCGATCCGCTTCACGGACACGACGGTGGGGGTGCCATCCTCCTGGAGTTGGACCTTTGGCGATGGCACCACCAGCACGGAGCAGAACCCGGTCCACATCTTCGCCGTGCCCGCTGCGGCCGGACCGGACAACACCCAGAGCTTCACGGTGAGCCTCACGGCCGGCAATGCCCTGGGCACCAGCACCAAGACCCAGACCGTCGTGGTCCACCAGCCGGAGTTCAACCTCTACCAGGGCATCTCCGACGAGGCGCAGAGCAAGACGGTCTCCTTCTCGGGGTTCGCCCTCCTCACCGGGAACCTGAATGCCCAGACCTTCTTCCCTCCGGGGAAGGTGGCCGACTACACGGGCTTCCAGTACCTGCGTGACAACGACCCAAGCGGAATGGGACACAACACCAGCTTTGTGACCCGCGTGGCCTGCAACGTCATCAACATCCTCACCACCGACCAGCTCAACCAGCTGGCCACCCTGGCCACCAGTCAGGCAGCGGGCTTCCGGCTTTACGGCTACAAGCGCTACACGCTCATGAAGGCCTTCCGGCGGCTCCAGGAGGGTGACCTCCCCACCGGCACCACGGGGCTCAACGTCGACACGATCAAGGCCTATTCCAACGCCCTCTACCAGATCGATGGCCAGATCAGCTACGACCGCGCCCTGCTCTACGCCAGCATCATCAAGGGGATGAGCCCCCAGCAGCTGGACTACCTGGACGCCATGAAGGGTAGGGGCTGGGCGAACTGGCCAGATGTCACCATGGACACCGTCCGGAACAAGATGAGCACCCTGCCCAAGGATGTGAACGTCCTGGTGATGACCTATGCGGGGGACATCTACAGCTGGTACGCAGGCTCGGTGGAGGCAGACGTGTATTTCTGCCCAGAGCGCCACGGAACCTACTACGGGGGCTTCTACATGAAGGATGCCCCGGCCATCGGACACGAGGGCTACAGCATCAGCACGACCCTCACCGCAGAGGCGGGCGGCGTGCTCCTCGGACTGGATTCCTCCAACAAGAGCGCCATCGGAAAGGCACCCTATTTCATCACCCAGTCCCAGGCGGACCTGATGGCGGGTCTTGCCACGACCCAGAAGAGCAACCTCTGGGTGGGGAGTACCAACATCGTCTCCATCCGAACCCAGATCGCCACGCTCCTCCGGAGCCTGCTCCTCCCCGGCACGGATGCCAGTGCGGTGAAGTCCCAGGTGCTTGCCCTCTCGGGGACCTACGGTGAACTGGATGGAGAGAACAACTACAACTACGCCAAGGTGTTCGCGGCTTTCGGCAAGTCGCTCTCCACCACCCAGACGACCGCTCTGCAGTCCCTTCGGAGCTCGATCATGAAGGGCACCTACGCGGACGGCACGGCCTTCGACTTCACCAACTGCACGACCTACTACCTCTACTCAGACATCGTCACCTCGGCTGATATCGCGAACTATGTCGATCCATTGGCGACCGCCCCGCTGTTCAAGTAGCCCGCCACCGGGAGGAACCCTCTCCATACCCGTCCTGCGCTCCCCCCTGAAACTTCCTTCTTCGAGCCCTGATGCCATGCCCCTCCGACGGACCTCCCTGATCCGCCTCCTGGCACCCGCCGCCGCCCTCGCCGCATGGTTCTCATGCGGAGGGGGCGGCGGGGCCTCGTCACCCCCTCCGGTTCCACCCCCGGCCCAGACCTTCCAGGGGTCGATCATCCTCGGAGCCCCCACCGGCTCCACCATCCTGCTGAATGTGCATTGCCCCGGGCAATCCGGGTCGGTCCAGGCACAGGCGGGCACGGGGGGCGGAAGCTATCCGTTCCAGTCTGCTGAAACCGCGATCACGGCCGGGGTCCCCGTGACCCTGACCCTGGACGGTCTCCAGGCGGACACGGCCTACACCTACCGGATCACCCTGAAGACCGCACAGGGGAGCGCCGCCTCTCCGGAAGGGCGCTTCCATACGGCGAGGCCGGTGGGGTCAACCTTCTCCTTCTGCGTGCAGGCCGATTCCCACCTGGACGAGAACTCGGACCTGGCCGTCTACCAGCGCACCCTGGGAAACGTCGCAGCGGACATGCCGGACTTCCACATCGATCTGGGCGACACCTTCATGTGCGAGAAGCACTCCTTGCCGCTGACCGCGGTGCTGGAGACCGCCAGGGACGAAGGCACGGTGCGGGCCCGCTATGCCTATGAGCGCGGGAACTTCGGCCTGGTGGCGCCCTCCGCGCCGCTCTTCCTGGTGAACGGCAACCATGAGGGTGAGGCCGGCTGGATGGCCAATGGGACCGGGCAGTCACTGGCCGTCTGGACCGCCAACGCCCGGAAGACCTACTATGCCAACCCTGTGCCGGACGCGTTCTACACCGGGGACGCCAGCGCCACCCCCTTCGTGGGCCTGAGGGCGTCCTACTATGCCTGGACCTGGGGCGACGCGCTGTTCGTGGTGCTGGATCCCTTCTGGCACAGCACCCGGCAGCCCAGCCAGAACGGATGGAACCTGACGCTGGGGAATGCCCAGTACGCCTGGCTCCAGCAGACCCTCGCGGGAAGCGGTGCCCGGTACAAGTTCGTCTTCATCCACAACCTGGTCGGCGGACTGGACGGCCAGATGCGTGGCGGCATCGAGGCCGCCCCTTACTTCGAGTGGGGTGGGCTGAACCCTGACGGCAGCCTCGGCTTCGCCGCCAACCGCCCAGGGTGGACTCTGCCCATCCATGAGCTGTTGGTTCAGAACGGCGTCACCGCCGTGTTCCACGGGCATGACCACCTCTATGCGAAGCAGGTGCTGGACGGCATCGTGTACCAGGAGGTTCCCCAGCCCAGCGCGGTGAACTTCCAGAGCGGTCCCAGCCTGGCCACGGCCTACCACTACACCAGCGGCACCATTCTCAGCAGCTCCGGCCACCTTCGTGTCACCGTGTCCCCTGCGGGGGTGACCGCGAAGTACGTGCGCGCCTGGCTTCCCGGCCAGGAGTCGGCCACCCGCAAGAACGGGCAGGTGGATGACGTCTGGACTGTGCCCGCCCTGGCGGCCCGGAGGCAGCGATGAGGCGGTCCAGGCTCGCCGTCACCCTGGGGTGGCTCCTGCTGGCGCTGGCCTGCAACCGGAGCGGCGGTGGAGGGAGCGCCCCGGTTGCGCCTGCGGCTGCCTTCACCGTGGCGCCGGCCTCGCCAGTGGCGGGCGCCACGGTCCAGTTCACCGACACCAGCGCAGGCGCTCCCACCACGTGGTCATGGAGCTTTGGGGACGGCTCCGGCAGTCCCAGCCAGCACCCGAATCATGTCTTTGCCCAACCCGGCACGTACAGCGTGACCCTCACCGTCTCGAATGCCGGGGGTACCGCAAGTCTCAGCCGCACCCTGGCTGTCGAGGCCCCGGGGGTGGGCACCGCCTTCACCGGCAATGTGGTTCTGGGTAGCCCCACGACCAGCAGCGTCCATGCCGTCGTGTATGCCCCCGACCAGGCAGGGGCGGTGCGGATTGCCTATGGCGCTGGCGGGCTCTTGGACCGCCAGACCGCGACCGTGCCCCTCTCGCCCGCCACGCCCCTGGACCTGATTCTGGAGGGCCTGCCTCCGGACTCGGCCTGCAACTACCGGCTGATGTTCCAGGCCGCCGGCGGGGCTGAGGGTGTGGCCTTGGAGGGGCGTTTCCGCACGGCCCGTTCACCCGGAGCCAGCTTCACCTTCTGCCTTCAGGGCGACTCCCATCCCGAGCGGGAGGGCAAGGAGTTCAGCCCCGAACTGTACCGGCGAACCCTTGCCACGGCTGCGGCAGACCGGCCGGACTTCTACCTGGCCCTGGGCGACGACTTCAGCGTGGATACCCTGAATCCGCTCACGGTGACCCAGGCTCAGGTGGTGCAACGCTACACCTTGCAGCGGCCCTATCTGGGCATCATCGGGTCGGTGGCGCCGGTATTCCTGGTCAACGGCAACCACGAGCAGGCCGCCCGCTACTTGCTGGACGGAACCCCCGGCAACGTGGCCGTCTGGGCCCAGAACGCACGAAACGCCCACTACGCCCAGCCCGCGCCGGACGGGTTTTACACGGGCAATCCAGAGCAGGTTCCCTTCATCGGCCTTCTGCGCAACCACTATGCCTGGACCTGGGGTGATGCCCTGTTCGTGGTGCTCGACCCGTACTGGAGTTCGCCGGTCTGCGTGGACAATCCGTTCTACGGCGGTTCCAAGCACGGGAACCTGTGGGACGTCACCCACGGTGACGCCCAGTATCAGTGGCTCAAGACCACCCTTGAGCAGAGCCGCGCCACCTACAAGTTCGTCTTCGCCCACCACGTGCTGGGCACCCAACGGGGTGGGGTTGAACTGGCCACTCAGTACGAATGGGGTGGCTACAGTGGCAACGGTGTCTGGGGGCTCTCGGCCTACCGTCCCACCTGGACCGCCTCCATCCATCAGCTCTTGGTGGCGAACAAGGTGACGGCCTTCTTCCAGGGGCACGACCACATCTGGGTCCGCCAGGCCCTGGATGGCGTGACCTACCAGACCCTCAGCGAGCCGGCCGACCCCTTCTATGCGCTCTATAATGCCGATGCCTACCTCAGCGGCGACCGCTTCCCCAATTCCGGCTACACGCGGGTCACCGTGGCACCAGGTGGTGTGACCGTATCCTATGTGCGTTGCTACCTGCCGGCGGACGAAGGGCCCGGGAAGATGAACGGACAGCTCGCCTTCTCCTACACCCTGCCTCCCCGGTGACCCCATGACCGCCGCCGACCTGATCCAGTCCACCGTGCGCCGCTTCCAGAGGCCCGCGGCCTGGGCCATGGTGCTCGGATTCCAGGTGCTCTGGGTGCCCTCGCGCCTGTTGGCGGGCGTTCCCTGGGAGCGGATGGGGGCCTGGGAGTTTTTCGTTCCCGCGCTGTTCCTGCTGGGACACCTGGCCCTCGCTCCCCTTCCCTGGCAGTGGAGTGGCGATGGACGGCGGGAGCCGCCGCTCTGGCGGGGCGCCCTCCAGGCGGTGCCCTGGAACCTTGCCTGGGTCCTGCTGCTCCTGCTGGTTGCCCAGGACCTGGTTCAGCCGGCTCGGCCCCGCAGGGAGGGGGCCCGGGGGCCGGCAAGCACGGAAGGGGATGTGCGGCCTCGGGATCGGGAACCCCAACGGGGACCCTGGCCCAGGCAGGAATGGATCCAGCTCTTTGTGAACTTCCCCTTCGCCGTGGTGCTTGGCTGGTTCTTGGCGGAGAAGGAACGTGTGGAGCGGGACGAAGACGACTTGCGCAATCGCGAACGGGAGGCCCGCGCCGCGGCCCTCCAGTCCCAGCTCCACCCCCACGCCCTCTTCAATGTGCTGGGCGGGCTCACCGAGCTGGTCCACGAGGATCCCGACGCGGCAGAGGAGGCCCTGGTGGGGCTCACCGAGCTGTTGCGGATGCTGCTCAGGCACGGCTCGGCACTTGCTCTTCCCCTGGGGCAGGAGCGCAAGCTGGTGGAGCGTTACCTTGAGATTGAGGCCATCCGGCTGGGTCCCCGGCTTACCGTGGAGTGGGCCTGGGATCCGGCCCTGGACGGCCGGAACCTGCCTCCCCTGCTGATCCAGCCCCTGGTCGAGAACGCCATCAAGCACGGCATCTCCCCCCATCCGGAAGGTGGGCGGCTCCGCATCCAGGGCAGCCTCGGGCCCGAGGGTTTCCACTTCAGGGTGGCCAACACCGGTCAACCCCTCGGAGCGGTCATCAGGGATGGCACGGGTCTGGGCAACCTTCGGCAGCGGCTGGCGCTGCTGCCAGGGCCGCCATCCAGCCTGTCCCTGCTGCAGGAAGGCGATTGGACGGTGGCGGACCTGCGCCTCGGCGCTACCTTGGGGACATGATCCCCATGTTGCGCGTTGCCATCGCCGAGGACGAGCCCATGAACCTGAGGCGTCTTGCGCGGCTCCTCCAGGACTGCGGCTGCGAGGTGGTGGCCACCTTCGGGAATGGGCTCGAGCTGGAGGAATGGGTCGCAGAGGGCGCCCAGGTTGACGCCTTGTTCCTCGACATCCAGATGCCCGGCCTGGATGGGCTCAGCCTCCGGGCCTCCCTTCCGTCCACCCTGCCGGTTGTCTTCGTGACCGCCTTCGCGGAGCACGCGGTCGAGGCCTTCGACCTGGAGGCGGTGGACTACCTGCTGAAGCCCGCCACCACCGAGCGCCTGGTGAAGGCCCTGGCGAGAGTCCGCCGTGCCCTAGGCCGGGAGGATTCCACCCCGGATGCCAAACAGGCCAAGGCTGGCCGCTACCCCGTGATGGCCGGCAAGGATGTGCTCTTCCTCCCCCTGGCCAAGACCACACACTTTGAAGTGGAAGAGCAGGTGGTCTGGGCCTATGCCGGCGAGAAATACCGCACCAAGTGGAAGAGCCTGGGCGAGGTGGAAGCGGCTTTCCCGGACTCGGGCCTGCTGCGCATCCACCGGCACCTGCTCCTGCGTCCCGAGGCAGTGCTCGGGCTGCGGTCCACCGGTGGTGGGACCCGGCTGCTGGTCCGCCTGCATGGTGGTCTGGAGTTGGAGGCGAGCCGGGGGGCCACCCCGAGGCTCAAGGCCCGGCTCGGGCTGGGCGAATCGCGGGAACCCTGATCCGCCAAGGCGGGTACGCAAAAGGGCCCGGCTCTCGCCGGGCCGTTGTTGGTAGTCCCAAGGGGAATCGAACCCCTGTTCCCGCCGTGAGAGTCCGGGCTTTATAACTCCCAAGTACGGCCTGGCTGGCTGAAACACGGTTCTACAAGGTAAGACATGACACGGCTTGTTTGGATTGATTCCCAAACAGGCCGTTTTCTTGTTTTCGGGCTCGAAAGGGGTCCAAGTGAGGCCGAAGTGAGGCAAAAATTAGTGTCGATTAAGATTTTCAAAAATACATACGACTGAAACATTTCGCCCGTAGTGAAAAATACCTTTTGATAAAAGGAAGATGTGGCATTGACGAACAAGAATTACCTTCTAAAATGAGACGCGGGAGATGGCTCTCCCCCCTTCGCCGTTGGCTCAATGGTGGGCCCATGGTGTGTCCGAAAACCTGGATTGGAGGCCGAAATGGGTAAGCAGGTGGGTAAGGATGGAAGCAAGGAAGGAGAGAAGGAAGGGGGTAAGGAAGTCTCTAAGGTGAATATCAATAAAGCGAAAAAAAGTTGTGTTGATGGCTGTACCATCGACATTCGTAAGCCTACTAACTGGATGGATGAACTGCCAGCCAAAGGCATTGGAACCTGTCCTGGCGGGCCTCTGCTTTCAGCCATGGACCTGCATTCTTTGCGGCACAGTCAGAATGCAGAGGTCATGTCGGTTCGGACCGGCCTCCTGGAACCTACCATGCTCCAGGCTGCCCGGGCGGCAGGGATCCACCCCACCGTGATCAAGCAGGTCTACTCGCTGACGCCTCCCGGGACGTGGACCGTCGAGCATGCCCTCTGTGGCTATCTGGCCGTCAACAGCCTCCGGAACCCTGCCCTTCGTCCGGCTACGATGGCCTTGGTCAAGCCGATTGTTCGGTCGCTTGGCTCCTGCCTCGTGGCTGACTTGGATCTTGAGACCTTGCGGGTCTGGTTCCATGGCCAGATGACGAAGGAGGACGGCGGGGCCAAAGGCCGGAACACGAGCGACCGGTCGGGTCGAGCCCGAATCCATCGGCGGGCGGCAGTCCTCCGCGCAGCGTTGGCCTACGCCCACCATCAGGGGTGGGCTGGTGCTGATGCCGCATTGCATGCCCTGGTCCAGGTGGTCCGGGAGTGGCATCGCGAGATGGTGAAGCGCAGTGAGGTGAAGCACCGTGAACAGGTGCAGGCACTGCTGGCGGTGCTGGATCCCAAGGTCCGCGCCAAAATCGGCTTCTCCCTGTGGAACCAGATGCGGGCTCTGGCGATCAGGGGCATGTGGCCCACGGCACCCTCGAAGACTTCCAAGAGCGGAGGTGAGGCATGACCCGAGCCAAGCCGGCAAAGGCGAGCCGGAAGGCCGCCATCTCGTTCATCACGTCCGATGACCGTGCCAAGATCCCGATCCGGAAGGCACCCTACTGGATGCCACTGGGGGAGGGACAGTCTCTGGGGCTCCAGAAGCGAGAGACTGGGACTGTGTGGCTGGCTCGGTTGACCACTCCCAGGAGGCAGGAAGTGATCGGTGTGCCTGAGGAGGAGCGCATCCGGTCAAAGTGCCCAACGCTGACCTGTGCACAAGCCATGATCGTGGCGGAGGCTTGGTGTCAGTCGACCCTGAATCCCCCCCTTCCTGCAACGCCCCTGGTTCGGGCTGCGGGCAGCACGACCGTCCCCGAGGATCCTACGATCGGTGATGCACTGGACCAAGCCCTCCACGTGCTTGAGTCCAGGCAGATCGAAGCAGTGGGGACGTCCCGGTCACGGATCAACAAGATCAAGCGGGAGATCGGCCACATCAAGCTCAAGAAACTCGTGATGCAGGACCTCACGGACTGGCTTGCGAACATGGTGATTACTCCGCCTGCCCGTCGTTCCAAGAAGGGGGCAGCGCCCAACTACGCTGCCGATTGGGATCCAAACAACCCCGTCAACAAAAGGCGTCGCCAGTCGACAGCCAACCGTTGTTTGAGCGACCTGAAGGCTGCTTTGAACCGCGCCTACCGGAACCGCTGGGTTGACTCGGATCAGGCCTGGAGCACGATCGAGCCCTTTCCGGATGCCACTGGGGTGCGGGAAGAGGTGCTGGATGCCAAGCAGCAGAGTGATTTTTTAAATGCCTGCACTCCTGAGTTTCGCCCGCTGGCCTTTGCGGCCTTGCTGACTGGCATCCGCTATGGCCCGATGACCAGGTGGAAGGTAAAGGACTTTCGACCCCTTGATCACTGTTTGCGGGTGGGCTGGGATAAAAGGCATCGGCGAGACCGCCTCGCCCCTCTCACAGATGAAGCCATGGCGGTCTTCTACTACATCACCGAGGACCGCGACCCGGAAGATTTCATCTTCCTCAAAGCGAATGGGAAGCCCTGGGGACGCAACCATCAGCTTCGCCCGATGGGTGAAGGTACCAAGTCTATTGACATCGATATTTCGTTCTACAACCTCCGTCACACTGCCATCACCAACTGGATGATTGCCGGTGTCGAAGCAGAAGTGGTGGCGATAGCCGTCGGAACAACTCCGAAGATGATTAACGAGCACTATACGAACCCGCGAATTGGGGTTCTCGCAGACAAGCTCAACAAGAAGGTGACGCGCATCAGTTCGTCCAACGCTGAGATCGAATTCGTGTCGAGGAAGTTCGAGAAGCTCCGCCTGGAGCGACTCGAATGCTCCAAGGAACTCGATTTCAGCTTCGCGTCGTTGCACCCCAGGAACTACATCGGAAAACTCTACGGAGGTTTGGTGGATGCACCTCCACCCAAGGTTAAGCCAACCCGAGAGGAACTTCAGGCGCTGGTCTGGGAGATTCCGGTCTCCCATATCGCTGAGAAGTATGAGGTCTCTGGCGTGACGATTAAGAAGTGGTGCGAGAAGCAGGGCATTGAGGTGCCTGCTCGGGGCTACTGGACCCGCCGCCGCTGTGAAGAACGCCAGGCCGCCAAACTGGCGGCGAAGGGCTTGCCCCCTCGTCCTCCCAAGCCCAGCAAAGAGGTGCTTGAGGATCTGATCTGGAAGATGCCCGCCACAGACGTGGCCAAGATGTTTGACACCACGGGACCCACGGTCCTGAAGTGGGCCGTCAGGATGGGCATCAAGTGTCCAGGCCGCGGTTATTGGAGCAAGAGGGGCGGGGAGGCTTACCAGAAGCGCAAGAAGGCTCTGTGTCTGGCAGCTCGCAGGAAGGCAGCCCAGTCCATGCCTGATGTGACTGCGCTGTCAGCCTGATGTCCCTTCTGACCGTGAATCGCCAAGCCGCATTGGACCCCTTCAGGTGCCATTGCCTGAGGGGATCCACCTACACTTAACCTACATGCTCAACCGTTGGTCTCCCTTCATGCAGGATCTGGAGCAGCGCTACCAGGCAGTCAGCGGCCTGCAGGATCGGGCGTTCTACAAGATCTTCTACGGACCAGTGCGACCCGCACCGATCCTTCTGCTTGGAATCAATCCCGGCGGGGATCCATCCGAAGTGGCTGAAGGAGCGCTGAAGCGGAAGGACGGCCAAGATTCGGCAGCCTCAGCAGCCTTCTACGAGCACGATGAGTGCGACCTCCTTGACTGCAATTGGCCGGAGAACACTGGGCTCAAGAAACTCCTCGTGCCGCTGTTTGCTGGAGACGAGAGTCGGATCCGCACTGAGGTGGTCAAGACCAACCTGGCCTTCAGGCGCTCCAAGAAGAAAACCGGCATCGACTTTGAGCGAGCCAAGCAGGAAGCAACGCCGTTTCTCTCCGAGATCATCGGGAGGGTCCAACCCAGGCTGGTGTTGCTGACGAGCCTGGATGTGGCTTCCTTCATTGACAGCTTTGGCTCCGTCATGGAACCAGTCGTTGCCCAGGAGCGCGACCCGAAGGTGGGGCAGATCGTCTTCGAGGCGGCCCGGACGACGCTTCGTGGAACGGCCTCAGAAGCCCTGGTGGTTCGCGTGGCCCACGCCTCTCAGTTCGCCTGGACCTATGCTCGCTATGACGTCGTCCGGCGCATCCAGGCACTCGTGACACTCTGAGCGCCTTGTTCGGAGCCGAGCAACGACCACGTCACCATCTCTCATCCCCTGTCATCGATCAGCAAGGTCCAACCCGTGGAAATCTACGCTGCCACCAGACGCCAAGACGGACGGTCGACCAACGAGGACGCCTACCTCCTTGGTCGGGGGGAAGTGCCCTACGCAGCCCTTTGTGATGGCTCAGGGGCTGCCCAGGGCGTGGCCAAGCGCGCCCTGGGTATCTTCCAGCGGTTGATGACCGAGGCGACCCAGGATGATGTCGGCCAGTTCGCGACCTGGTCCAATTGGACCCAACTGCTCGATTCCGCGCTCATGGGCGGTCCACAAAGCACCTTCGTGGCAGTTGCAATCTTAGGAAACCGGGCGTTTGGAGCCTGTGTGGGCGATTCCCGCCTCTACCGACTGGTCCCGGAAGGGGGCATCGAGATCGTGACCGAGGAAGCCTCGAAATTCCGACTGGGCAGCGGCAAAGCGGTGCCTTGCCCCATCCATCTCCCGCTCAAGGCCGGAGAGGTGCTCCTCCTGGCGAGCGATGGTGCCTGGACCCCCTTGGGGCTTCCCGTCCTCCAAAGGGTCTGGGGGCGGTCAGCCTCGCGCCATTTCTCGGAGTTCCCGACTCTGCTGCTAGAGGAGGCGGGGAAGAACGGCTGCGCGGATGACATGACCGTCATCGCGATGAGGCAGGGGTAGCTCTACCGGCCTTCGCTGAGCGAAAGCCCTGCTTCCAGGGGGAGGTGAACTCTGCCCTCTTGGGGTTTTATACAGGGGTTCGAATGCATAAGGGTAATAATTCAAGATATAGAGAATAATGATCTTATGAATTGACGACGGTCGGAAATCGGGCAATTGGCCTCACTTTGACCTCACCTAAACTTCAGTGTCTGACCGGCCAATACAAGGTATGGCAAGGCGCGGCGAGGTTGCTCGAACTGGCAGGTAGGTGCCTAAAGGTGGTGGGGTTCGATTCTCGGGCGGCACCACCTCCCCGACAGAATCTGGTCTGCCAAGCCGCCAATCTGGAGGATTGGTTGGGGCGCGTTCAGTGGATGGGCTCAAAAAATATCCCGATCGGGAATATTTGAGTGTCGAGAATCGAATTTGCAACAAAATTTACCGATCGGGAAATATTTAATGAAATCTAGGATCGAGGGGTAAATACTTACCCGCACGGGAAAGAAATATGATCAGACCCACCATCACACCATCTGACCTGGGGGCCCTTGTTAGAGCCGCCCGCAAGGCACAGGGCCTGCGCCAGGATGAACTGGCAGGCGTGGCCGGCGTCGGCCTACGTTTCATCGTCGAGTTGGAAGGGGGAAAGCCCACCGTCCAACTGGGGAAGGTCCTGAGGGTCCTGGAGACATTGGGTTGCGGTCTCACCATCACAGCACCTGCTGAGCAGAAGCCAGGAGGCAAACCGTGAGCCGCTCGTTGGTGGTGTGGTGGGACGGCAGGGTGGTGGGGGCACTGACCCAAGACGATGGGGGCGAACTTGGGTTTGCCTATGGAGCGGATTGGCTTGAGGCCGACGATGCGCCAGCGCTCTCCGTCTCCCTGCCCAAGCGCACCGAGCCGTTCTCTCGTCGGGAGTGCCGCCCGTTCTTTGGAGGACTCCTGCCGGAGGAGACGCAGCGGCGAGCGGCTGCCCAGGCTCTGGGCATTTCGGCAGGTAATGACTTCGCCCTGCTGGATCGCCTAGGCGGCGATGTGGCGGGTGCGCTCCAATTTCTGCACACAGGTGAGCAGCCCCAGGACGCTATGGGCCCCTGGCGGTCTCGGGCTTTGGATGATGAAGAGCTGCTGCGGATCCTCGATACCTTGCCACTGCGCCCCCTGTTGGCCGGGGAGGAGGGGTTGCGCCTGTCCCTGGCTGGTGCCCAGGCGAAGGTGCCTGTGGTGTTGGTGGGAGACCGGGTGGCCCTGCCACAGCCCGGACAACCCACCACCCACATCCTGAAACCAGCCATCCCGCGCTTCGAGGACACCACCGAGAACGAGGCCTTCGCCATGCGGCTGGCTGCTGCGGCTGGACTTGAGGTGGCGGCTGTGGAACCTCGCGTTCTACGGACTCCGGGTGGAGCGATCAGGACCTTCTTGCTGGTGGAACGCTACGACCGGGCCGTCGCCCCCACAAGCATGGTCCGTCGTCTCCACCAGGAGGACTTCTGCCAAGCCCTCAGTATTCCAGTCGAGCGCAAATACCAGAGTGAGGGCGGACCTTCCCTGGAAGATGGCTTCGCCATGCTGCGACGAGTCTCTGCTCGGCCAGCGGCGGATGTCATCAAGCTGCTGGATGCTGTGATCTTCAACGTGGTGGTTGGGAACGCGGATGCCCATGGCAAGAACTTCTCGATCCTTTATGCGGACACTGGAGCCCGCCTGGCACCCCTCTACGACCTGTTGTCGACCGTCATGTACCCGGAGCTTTCTCCCAGGTTCGCCATGAAAATCGGGAAGCAGGCACGCCTAGCGGACCTGGACGCGGAGAGCTGGTCTGACTTTGCAAAAAAGGCGGGATTGGGACTTCCGCTGGTGCGGCGCAGAGTCAGTGAACTGGCCTCTGGGCTTACAGAAGCGACCACGGTGACACTTGAAGGCCTTGCTGGTACCGGGCTGCACACTAAGGCTCTTGAACGGTTGGCAGCCCTTGTCGAATCGCGGTCAGAGGCGTGCGCTACAAGCCTTACGAAGAAATGAAACGGCGAGATAGCGGGCCTGGTTTGGTCAGCGAGTAAACATATTTAGCTAAGCTTAGTTGTGGTTGGGTAGGTAGCTAATAATTAAGCTTGACCTTAGCCTTACCCAAACATAGCTAAGCTTAAAATCACCGGAACAGCAGGATCACTGACGAGCCGAGTTCCGGGAATGCGTCAATCTGCACCAACATTAGCTAAGCTTAGTTGTGGTTGGGTAGGTAGCTAATTATTAAGCTTGACCTTAACCTTACCCAAACATAGCTAAGCTTAAAATTACAAAATCGATTGAATTCAAAGTCTTGGCTTATCGAGGTGGCACTGGATCGTTGGATGACGGCTTACGAGGTCTCGTTGGTAAGCCCCAGGCGGTGGCAGGTTCCAGGCTCCATCGAGGCCAGTTGATCCTCAAGGTTTCGCTCGGGAGGTGGGGCCGGCATCCGGCCGAGTGGCCTCAGCATAATTCGTTCTCCCTGGAGCCGAATGCATGCTCCTGAACCTTATGGCCCTGGCAGAAGCAAGTCGGTACGACTGGGAGATAACTGAGTGCGTCCATTCCATCAGGACGTCAGGTACCACGCCGAAGAATTTTCAATCACGTGATTGGACCTCGAAGGTTTCGGAGTCAACCACCATGTCCTTCCGTAGGTGGTTGATGGCGTTGGCAACGCTTGCCCGGTCGTGAAATAGGACAGGGCTATCCATGTCGCCGATTCGAACAGCGTATTGGTAGCCAGAAATCCCTTCAGCATAAACAGGACCACAGGGCTCGCCTGACTGCATCTGCATGGCTGGAACCAATTCTCCGTATGTGATGAGGCGCTGCTGCTGCTTGTGGAGAAGCGTGTAGAAGGTCATAGGAACTCCTGGTGATGGATCCGAGGGCAGGCATAACGGGCCTATCGTAGGTCAATCCACACGACATGGAATGTCAAATCAGGGGCATGAATCGTTCCTTCACTGGAGCATAGAAAATTCAATCAGAGCACGATTCCATCGCGCATTCGCTTAGCGCTCAAGCTCCGCGAGCCTCTCCAACTGGACAGTAAGTTGGAGAAGTCGTCGGTGTCGGGAAGGAACAATCGCTCCTCTCACACGGATGAACCGGTGGACCTGATCAATTCACCGAGGTGATCAACCGAAAGCCAATCATCCACTTCTTAGCACCAGATTCATGGAGCACCGATGTTTCAACCATCCGAGGCCTTCCGCCAGCAGTGGCAGATCTCCAGCCTCTGCACAGAATTCACAGCCACCTTGCAGCCCTGCATAGAAGAGGGGGTGTCACGCCACTTCGTCCACCAACTGGCACACCAGGTGGTACTCGATGACCGTGGCGAGATCCTTCCGAGCACAGATCGACAGTTTGCAGTCGTGGTGCGATTGCGGCGCACGTCAAATCTGCTGCCGCACATGGAGGATGACCTTCGCCGGCTTCACTATCGTCCGGCTGAAACGCTCTATCTGAGCCTTGCTGCCGGTGACCCGGTGGTGCGGGCCCGGATGCGTCTGTTGAACGAATCATCTGCGCGCTTCATCGAGCTCGCTGAGGCTGGCAGCACCGTGAGGATGGTGGCGGTCTCCCATCGCCGTGAGCTCAACGGGGCCATCGTCATTCGCCACTACCCAGTAGCAGTGTTCTCCGAAGATGAGCGCCTGGTGTGGGTGCATCCGTCTGCGCATGGCTATGGCTTGATCCGCGAGGGGTTCCCCTTGCGACAGCGTGTTCGGTCTCTAGGTCCCCGACGGAAAAGGGGAAGGATCCCTGAACTGCTTTCCCATCTGGATCATGCGACGGGCCTGCCGGGGTGGTTTCAGTACGCGAAGGAGCACCTGATTGAACTTGGCATCGACGAAGAACCGATGTACCGGGCGGTTCTGGATCACCAGGTTCACCTCATGGTCCAGCGGTCCATCTTTGAAGACGCGGACCAGGCGCTTAGGGTAGCCACTCAGCAGTTTATGAGTGGGTTTGAGAGCCTGTTCGGCCAAGGCGGCCTGAATCCAGCCCCAGGACGGTTGGAGCTGGCATGAGCGAACTCAATCCATTTGTCCAGAGGGGCCCTCCTGGATGTCGGGGTGTGCCGATTTAACTAGGTCTGCCTATTCAGATTTCCGTTTCCCCCAGCAACCCACAGAGCATCACCCTTTCCACCACTGGAGTACTGATGGACATCATCCATCACACCGCAATCACCACACCTGCCGTTGCAGCGCCATCCCACCCATTGGGTAACCAGCAGAAGGGACTGGTTGAAAACCACAAGGCCATTCAGAACACACTCGTAGATCAAGTGGCCAACACCAACAAACACCAGCAGACTGATCCGATGTTCCAGAGTGAGGACAACCTGCCCTTGCAAGGTTCCGATGGTCAGAGGCCGTCGCGAATGGTTCTCCTGCGGTATGGGCATCAGACCTTCCCAGATGGCGTGCTTCCGAGGATGGCGGAGGTCCCCGCTCATCTCGACATCCAGCGCATCAATGTGTCAGGTGACTACAGTCTCCACGCGGAATACTCATCGAAACCCCGGAAGTTCAACTCACCGCTCCTGGAGGGCCTTGATGCCATCAAGGAAAGCCATCGGCGGGATGTCCCAGAACTCTGGACTAGCTTGAAGTGGGCCCAGGAATTCGCAGTGCTGATGACGCGTCTGGTCGGCGAAAATCCACCGCCTTGCCAGATCGAGATCCATCCTCCGTTCTTCTCGGCATCCACGACGATCGATGACTTCCTGGCACGGTACGAGGCCTTCGAAGAGACTATCCATGCGCTGTACCCAGGCTGCGGAATCGTGATTGAGAACCGCGCCGGCACCAAGCACCCGAACCCGTTCATCATGTCCGATTCAGATTCGATCCTCGCCATGGGGAAAGCGCTTCAGCAAAGCTCCCTCAAGCTGGGAATAGCCTTAGACATCACGCAGATGTTTACGGCTAACTTCGGCAGCAAGCATCTTGTCGGGCATGAAGGTGTGTCCCTCATTGAGCGTCTCTGGCCCATCCGAGAGCGGATCCACACCATTCACCTCTGGGGTCGTGGGCCTGGGGGAGGGGCGCATGGGGGTGGACTTGAAGGGGTCTTCGCGAGCACGGATGCCAGGCAGGCTTGTCTGAATGCTCTTCGTGACCTGATCAGCGATGGAGATCTGCGTTACCTGGTTCTCGAGGTTCGAAAGGCTGCAGATGTCGCCGGGATCATTCAAGATCTTGAAGAGGCCGGGATTGCCCTCGAAGCCATGGCGTAAAATGGCAGGAGAATTTGCCCAAGCCGCAAGGGGGTGGCTTGGGCGGGATCTCTCCTGACATCCGGAAACCTGACACCACCTTCTAAGTGAAGTCGGCTTCGGGGTAGCCCAAGAGGCAGAGTCTTAGGAATAAGGGATTCGCGACTTTACAGACAATGGAGCCCCCAGGGGCCGGATCTCCCTGAGTAGCTTTGAGTGTGCTGCACAGACCTGGTTAGGAGATTGGCGCCATATTTTCCAAGAATGTCAAGTATGGCGGGGAGACATGCACTCCGGGTCCAATGGATCAATTCGCGCTAGAGGGACTCCTCATCGATACTGGATCAGCCATGTCACAAAGGAACCAGATCTCCGCATTTGAGAATAAAGATGGAATGAGAATCGCCGGCCTCTTCGCTGGGGTTGGCGGCATCGAGCGGGGCCTACATCTTGCCGGGCACGAAACCAAGATGCTTTGTGAGTTAGACCCGCATGCTGCTTGCGTGCTCGAAGATCATTTCCCTGGTGTACCGCTTCATTCAGATATCACCACCATGCGTCGACTCCCTGCGGTGGATATGATTGCTGCCGGTTTCCCCTGCCAGGACCTGAGCCAGGCCGGTCAAACCAGCGGAATCCGTGGAGAGCAGTCAGGCCTAATCGACAACCTGTTCGATCTCATTCGTAGGGCCAAACCGCGGCCTGCATGGGTCCTGCTGGAGAACGTCCCGTTCATGCTCTTCCTGCACAAAGGCCATGCCATGCAGCATGTCCTTGAAGGGCTTGAGGACCTCGGCTATTCCTGGGCGTACCGCATCATCGACGCCCATGCCTTCGGACTTCCCCAGCGGCGCAAGCGCATGATCATTCTGGCGTCACGATCAGGAGACCCCAAGAGCGTGTTGCTTTCAGAAGACGCAGGGCCAACGGCCCCTCAAAGGCGTGCCGATTGGTGGTGCGGCTTCTATTGGACCGAGGGAAACAGCGGGGTCGGCTGGGCCGTGAATGCTATTCCGCCCTTGAAGGGCGGGTCTAGAGTTGGAATTCCAAGTCCTCCCGCAATATGGATCCCAGATCAACATCGCATTGTCCTTCCGGACATTCAGGACGCAGAACGACTCCAAGGGTTCCCGGCTGGCTGGACGAAGCCGAGCGGAGCCTCGTTCCGTGACCGACTCAGGTGGCGAATGGTCGGGAATGCAGTGAGTGTCCCAGTGGCTAAATGGATTGGGATGAGATTGTCGAATCCAATCGAGTATGATCCCCAGTTGGAAATTTCATTCGAACGCGAGAAGGGGTGGCCAAAGGCGGCCTGGGGTAAGCGTGGGGTCCAGTTCGCGTACCCAGTTTCCTCATGGCCCGTTCGCCGGCCCATGAAACCACTCAGCGGTTTTCTCCGCCACCCGTTCACCTCGCTATCCTTGAGGGCAGCAAGTGGATTCTTGGGCCGCGCAAATAATTCTGGCCTGCGCTTCGAACCGGAATTCCTTGAAGATCTGGAGGCCCAAATCGCTCGAATGAGAGCCGAGATTGATCGATAGGGGAGAATTGGCCAGATAACAAGGGTTCAGCTTTACATCCCAAGGGAGTGCTTGACTCATGGGATGACGGCTGGTCGAAGCTGTTTAAGCGAAACATAATTTGTGCACAATTTCTGATGGCTGTGAAACTCCCCTGAAGTCCAGGGAAGGAATGCAGATTCAGACAGACAAGGACATCGCCAGAACTGGGCAAATCACTAATAATTATTTGTCATTGGTATTTTTTTTGATTGATGTGGTCTTCGACGTCATCCAGCACACCCTTCATATATTTAGATATAATATTAAACATGTCGGCTAATTGTTTAGATGTGTAATCCTTCCCGCAGTGGCTGAAGGTAATATTTCCATGGGCCAAGCTGTTTCTTTTATTTTTTACAGTTAACAATTCGTCGCATTTTGATTTTTTTTGCTTAATGCCATATGTTTTCAATTTTTCACGAATAGACCTCGCATCAACATTACCAGAAAAGATTTCGTCTTTTTCAAATGGCATTAAAATTGAATCTAGAGATATTGAGTTTAACTTTTTGACTAGGTCTGTCGCTGATCTGAGAGAAATGTTTTTAAGTATTTGAATTTTCATTGATTCATTTAAAGAATCGAAGGGAATTTTTTGGTGATGCATGTGATCGTATAGTTCTTGTATTGCATTTTTTATGGTCGATTCCACCAAATTATAAATCATCAAAAAGCAGCTGGCTTTAAGTGTCGTAATTTGTTGTGTTGTAAGCTGTTGATGTCCAGATGGATGGCTTTTGTCTAGGATGCGTAATTCCCCTTGTTCTGCCGAATAAACGATTTTAAGATAATTATCAATTTCTATGCATCTGTCTTGAAAATCGGCAAAGGTGTTTTTCATATCACAGGTCCAATAACCGATCTCTCACATATTCAATTCTGGCAGCCACCCTCGGTTTCGAGTTACTAGCATCTGAGACGGTTAATTCGATGAATTCATCCGAATATAACCATGAATCGACCGGAACGATTGGAACAAGATCTGGCTTCGCCCTTAACGCAAGGGTTACACCAACGGAGATAGCTTCGAATCTCACTCTTGGCACGGATGTATTTTTTGAGTTTTTCCTGAATCCATTTGGGAAATGTAATTCGACGAAATTTAACATCTGAAAAAACTCATGGCCAAGTTCTACCTTTGGGAAGTCAACTTGGTTTGATTTTATATATTCATCAAGAAAGGATCTCACACTCTTTTTGAAATTTTTATATTCATTCGCATAAGCAAAATACCTAAGCACCATTTCTGGGGCTTCTTCACGCCGTTGTTTGCGGTGAGAAATTGGGCAAAGCTTTTTGAAAATATCTGACTCAGAGCATTCAAGTACAAATGAATAAAAAGGCCCTACATAAATTCCTTTTCTCTTTTCCATATCCTTTAATTCGTCGCTTCCAGTATTAATTCGTTCAAATATGTCAATTCGAACAGACTCATCTGCTTTGTCTGAAAGTTCGATTACTCGAATTGGCCTTCTGTTGAACTTTCTCTGTCGGCCAAGGTCAAGATCGGAGAATCGGAACCCATTCAATAAGGATAATTTTTCCAAGCCAGTGAGAGACAAAGTGTTCTCTGTGAAATTTGCAAGAGTCCGAACTCGTTGGGACCCGTCAACAATTTCGATCCGACCCTCATCCTCTCCTACTTCCTTTGAGAGACTTGCTGTAAAAATGTAAGGAACCGGCAGGCCTAACATTACTGATTCAATAAATTTGCTCTGCCTTCTCTCATCCCAGACAAAGTCCCGTTGGTATTGTGGTACGAATAATTCATTCTCATCATCGTCAATACCTGTTTTATATTTTTGCACAATCAATTCAACTGTATATTCCTTCGTGTCGTAATCGACAATGGTCTGTAAGTCACGTATTTGTTGTTCCGCTCTAATCTTATGCTCGTCTGAAATTTGCGATTCTGCCTTAGAGGTCTTTGCCATTTATTCCTCCGGTCAAAATTACGGTTAGATGCTTCCGTTTCGATTGGGTCTCTAAGCGTGGCATGATCTCCGCGGAGAAGGAGAAGAGGTGTTGCCGCTTCTTTAGGACAACAGGATGCGTTGTTGCATTCGGCGATGTGCTCATTCTGCCTGAATCCAGCGACGAGGTCAGTGGGTCATTCGATTGAGAAGGAATTAATCGAATGACCCCAGACCTCTTCTAGCCATCAGAGGCGGCGCCACGTCCAGGCGACGGCAAGCGGATGAAGAGGGTTAGGTGGGGAGGCACTGCGCATGAGAGTTCCGTTTGGAAGCCTTTGTTTTGGTGCGGGCTCGGAGGATCGACTTCCTCCTCAAGTGGTTCCCGGGACGAATCACCTGGCAGACCTCGTGTTCCTCGGGCCTCGAATTGCCGTGTTCTTGGACGGCTGTTTCTGGCATGGCTGTCCGACCCACGGGAGCATCCCCAAATCCAACACGGGATGGTGGCTCCGGAAGATCGACGCCAACCGAGGACGGGACCTGGACACCAACGAAAGACTCGCTCAGGCGGGCTGGCAAGTGCTTCGAATATGGGAACATGAAGACACGAACCAAGCCGTCGAGCGCCTCCTTGCCGCCCACAGGTCGCGATCGTCCAAATCTCGGCATCGTGGACCCCTCGGTCCCAGCCCCGGTTCACCCTCATGAGGTCTTGAAATGTCGTCGTCAGCATTGGAAGGCACCATCACACGCCTGAGCGCCGTCCCAGAACCCGGGCAGCTCGTCGAAGTCCGGCGCAGGCACTGGATCGTCGGTGACGTTCGGGGTTCAGAACTCCGCGACGACATTACCTCGGAACCGCAGCATCTCGTAACGCTTACGTCGATGGATGAGGACTCTACGGGAGAGGAGATCACCGTGCTCTGGGAGATCGAGCCCGGAGCCCAGGTCATCGAGCGGGCCGGATTGCCCGCCATGGGTTCCTACGACGATCCCGAAGTGGTCGAAGCCTTCCTGGATGCCGTGAGGTGGGGGGCGGCGACCAATGCCGACCGCTCCTACCTCCAGGCTCCCTTTCGGAGCGGAGTCTCCATCGAGGACTACCAATTGGATCCCCTGGTGCGTGCCATCGACATGGCCAGGGTGAGCCTCCTCATTGCCGATGACGTGGGTCTGGGCAAGACCATCGAAGCAGGTCTCGTGATCCAGGAGATGATCCTGCGCCATCGGGCCAGGACTGTGCTGGTCGTATGTCCGTCGTCCCTCCAGATCAAGTGGCAGACGGAGATGCAGGAGAAGTTCGGATTGGAGTTCCGGATCGTGGATTCGGAGTATCTGAGGACCCTGCGCCGAGAACGTGGGATCCACGCGAATCCGTGGACTTCCTACCCACGCCTGATCACCTCCATGGACTGGATCAAGGATGGGGAAGCCCTCCGTTTCATGAAGAGCGCCCTTCCGGTCCGACCCACCTATCCCAGGACCTTCGACATCCTGGTGGTGGACGAATCCCACAACGTGGCCCCGTCAGGAATGGGGAGCTATGCCCTGGAGAGCCAGCGCACGCGGTTGATCCGGATCCTCGCCCCCCATTTCGAGCACCGCCTCTTCCTCACGGCCACGCCCCACAACGGCTACCAGGAGTCCTTCACCTCGCTCCTGGAACTCCTGGACGACCAGCGGTTCGCAAGGACCCTGATGCCCGACGAGAAGCAACTCCAGCGAGTGATGGTCCGTCGGCTCAAGACCGATCTGGTGGACGAGAACGGGAACCGGATCTATCCCGTCCGCGATCTCCAGGCCCTGGAGGTCGACTACACCCCCGAAGAACTGGAGGCCCACCAGCTCCTCCAGGAATACACGAAGAGTCGGAATCAACAGGCGGGCGGACGAGGACCAGCGGGGGAGTTCATCAACATCCTCCTCAAGAAGCGGCTCTTCTCCTCGCCTGCGGCGTTTGCGACCACACTTGCCAAACACCGGGAGAGCCTCGCTAGAGGGAGGCGGAGCGCCAGTCCGCGTTCCTTCGAAGAGCGGATCCTGCGGAAAGCCCTCCTCCAGAGCCAGGAGGACTACGCCGACGACAGCCGCTACGAGGAGGTCCTCGAAGAGGTGACCGAGGAGCTGACGCTGAACGCTCCGGCCCTGACCGCCGATGAGAGGGGTCTCCTCGACCGGCTGACCGGCTGGGCGGAGCGAGCCCGGAACCGGAAGGACTCCAAGGCTGAGGCCATCCTCAAGTGGCTGGAGGACCACCTCCGCCCCGGAGGGAAATGGAACCACGAGCGGGTGATCCTCTTTACGGAGTACCGCACCACCCATGGCTGGCTCCAAACCATCCTGGCGAACCACGGGTTCGGAGGCGACCGCCTCATGTGCCTGCACGGCAGCATGGACCGGGATGAACGCGAAGTGGTGAAGGCAGCCTTCCAGTCCTCTCCGGACGTGGCTCCGGTCCGGATCCTCCTGGCCACCGACGCAGCCTCGGAAGGCATCGATCTCCAGAACCACTGCCGCTACATGATCCACGTCGAGATCCCGTGGAACCCGAACGTAATGGAACAGCGGAACGGTCGTATCGACCGACACGGACAGAAGGCGTCCGCCGTCGAGATCTGGCACCCCGTCGGACGCGGCTACCGGGACCTCCCCGACGATGCCCAGGTCAAGGTCGGGCATATCCAGGGGGACGGCGAATACCTGATGCGGGCGGTGAAGAAGATCGACCGGATCCGGGAGGACCTCGGCAGCGTCGGCCCCGTGATCGCCCGGCAGATCGAGGAGGCCATGCTAGGCAAGCGCAGCATCCTCGACACCCGTGACGCCGAGCAGAAGGCAGAGAAGAGTCGGAAGTACCTCCGAGTGGAGAGGGACCTCAAGCAGAAGATCGCCCGCCTCCACCAGCGGCTGCTCGAAGCGCGGGACGAGAATCATCTGTCCCCCGAGCGAATCGAACGGGCCGTCAGGGTGGCCCTCAGGATCGCCCACGGGCTCGAACTCGAATCCGACCACTTAGCGGGTGTCCCTGATGGAAAAGCCTTCAAGGTCCCGATCCTGCCGGGGTCATGGGAGAAGGCAACGGCTGGGCTCGCCCACCCGCATACGAAGGTCCGACGCCCCATCACCTTCGACCATGAGGTCGCGAAAGGTCGCGACAGCATCGTCCTCGCCCACCTGAACCATCGCCTCGTCCAGATGTGCCTCCGACTCCTCAGGGCCGAGGTCTTCGCGCTGGAGGACCGGAAACAGTTGCACCGTGTGAGCGTCCGATCGCTGCCGGATGGCGAAATCCAGGATCCCGTGGCCATCGTCTGTTCCCGCCTCGTGGTGACGGGGGGCAACCACCATCGGCTCCACGAGGAACTGACGTTTGCAGGCGGGTTTCTGAAGGAGGGATCCTTCGCCCGCATCCCGCAGGTGACCAAACTCGAAGCCTGGGTGCGGGAGGCTGCGTCTCTGAACCCCTCGAAGCCCCTGTTCTCGCTCCTCGCATCGCGCTTCGAGCGTTCTAGGGCCAGCATCGAGGACGCGATCCGGGCGCGATCCAGGGACCGCATCGAGTTCCTGGGGAACACCCTGGATCGGCGCAAGGCCACCGAGATCGAGGATGTCACTTCGGTATTGGACGAACTGGAGAAGGCCCTCCGCAAGGAAATCGGAGGAGCCCAGCAACAGCCACTCTTCTCTGCGGAGGAGCTAGGCCAAGTGGAGAAGGACATGGACTACCTCCGCGCCCGTCTGGAGCGCATCCCCGAAGAGAAGGTGGCCGAGGTGGAGGCCATCGAATCCCGTTACCGGGGCTTCCTGCCGCGCGAGTTCCCCGTGGCCGTCTTCTTCTTCGTTCCTGAATCCCTCGCTCGTCGGGTTTGAACATGTCCCAACACATCGAATGGCTGAACCTGATCGACCGCTCCGGCGCGTTCCTTGAGCCCGGCGTGCTGGACGACGCGCTACCCCAGGGCCTGGAGGGCGTGGATTCCGAGCACCGTCGGAACCTCCTATCGGCCTACGACGAGTGGCGCGAGGCCGTGGATGCTTGCGACGCCGACGCCGAGGCACTCCATCGAGCCTGGATCGATTTCGTGCTCAAGGCGTTCCTGGAATACGACGATCGAGCCCTGCGGCGGGGTGAATCCGTCCCCGAGTCGCTCTCGTTGTCTGTGGCGGAACACGGCGGGATTGTCCGTCCTGGAATGGCAGTGATGAAGGGCGATTCGCCCCAACTCCTGATCGATGTGCTACCACCGGACACGGATCTCGAATCCATTCGCTCCTACGAGGGATGGAACACGAGCGCCCTGGACCGGATGATCGCCCTCTGCCGGGGAGCCAAGGTCACGATCGGCCTCCTGACGAATGGTGAACGCTGGCTGGTGGTCCACGTCCCCGAAGGTGGCACCGTGGGTCACGCCTCCTGGTACGGGCGGATCTGGAGACCCGAGCCCGTCACCCTTCGGGCCTTCCAGACCCTCCTTGGTGTCCGCCGCTGTTTCGGTCCCCAGGACAAGACGCTCCCGGCGCTCCTCGCGGCATCGCTGGAATACCAGGACGAGGTCACGGACACCCTCGGCCAGCAGGTCCGGCGAGCGGTGGAGGTGCTGATCCAGAGCCTCGACCGGGCGGATCACGACCGCCACGGTGAACTCCTCAGGGACGTGGAACCCCGCGAACTCTACGAGGCGGGTCTGACGGTCATGATGCGGTTCGTCTTCCTAATGTGCGCGGAAGAGCGTGGTCTGCTCCTCCTCGGCGAGGGAATCTACGACCAGAACTACGCCATTTCCACCCTGCGGTCCGAACTGAGGGAGTGGCAGAGTCGCCATGGGGATCAGGTCCTGGAACGCCGCCACGACGCCTGGTCCAGGCTCCTGGCGACCTTCCGAGCCGTCTTCGGAGGGGTCACGCACGAGACCCTGAGAATGCCCGCCCTCGGAGGATCCCTCTTCGATCCGGATCGCTTCCCCTTCCTGGAGGGTCGTCCCAAAGGGAGTTCCTGGCGTCAGAGTATTGCCACCCCGCTGCCCATCGACAACCGCACGGTGCTGCTCCTCCTCTCCTCTCTTCAGGTGCTCGAACAGCGCCGGGGAGCGAGGTTGCTCTCTTACAAGGCTCTCGACGTCGAACAGATTGGCCATGTCTACGAAGGCCTCCTAGAATGCACCGTCCAGCGCCTCCCGGAGATCACGCTCGGACTAGAGGGTGCTTCCAGCGCCAAGGACCCGAACCTCTCCTTGGTGGATCTCGAACGAGCCCAGCAGGAGGGCGAAGCCTCCGTCCTGGCCCTGCTCACCGAGGTCACCGCACGATCGGAATCGGCTCTGCGCCGTGCGATGGGCCGGGAGGTGGAAGAGGCCTTCGAAAGTCGGTTGCTCCTAGCCTGTGGTAGCGAAACCGAGTTGCTCCGACGAGTGAAGCCATGGGCGAACCTGCTCCGGAAGGACATCTGGGACCATCCACTGGTCTATCGAAGGGAAGCCTTCGCCGTAACCCTCGGCAGCGACCGCCGAGAAACGGGGACCCACTACACCCCAAAATCCCTCACAGAACAAATCGTCCGGACCACACTCGAACCCTTGGTCTATACGGGGCCCTCGGATGGAAAGCCCCGAGAGGAATGGATTCTCAAGAAACCTCAGGAACTCCTAGACCTCAAGGTATGTGACCCAGCTATGGGATCGGGGGCCTTCCTTGTGCAGGTGTGCCGCTACCTCGGGGACCGGCTGGTGGAAAGCTGGGGACTCGAAGAAGTCTCCGGAAAAGCGATCACGGTCGATGGCGAGGTGGTTGACCGCCTTGACTCAAGCGAATCCATGCCCATTGATCCAGAGGAGCGGATCATCCTCGCCCGACGGCTTTTGGCCGAGCGATGCCTCTACGGTGTCGACATCAACCCCATGGCAGTGGAACTAGCCAAACTCTCCATTTGGCTAGTAACCCTTGCCAAAGGAAGGCCCTTCGGGTTCCTTGACCACAACTTGAAATGCGGCGACAGCCTGCTCGGCATCCATCGGCTAGAGCAATTAGCTAACTTTTCCATGAATCCTACTGGCGAGGTCCAGGGTCGCCTCTTTGGCCAGGGGCTCGGACCAGCCATTCAGACAGCAATCGAGCTCCGTTCGCGCTTGCGGGAGATTCCGATCCGCGACATCCATGATGTAGAAGCAATGAGATGTCTTGATATTGATGCACGTTGTCGATTAGAAGTGGCCGAATGTATGGCTGACGCTTTAATTGGAGAAATAGTTGCAGCAAATGATAATAATGCAGTAATAGAGAAAACGATGGCATGGCTGGCTATCCAGGCCGAGCAGGTAATTGATGGCGACAGAGAGATTCTAGCTTCGTTGAGAATAAGGTCCATTGAAGCGCTTTCATTTGGCCTGCCGCATGGAAAAGTTTCTCGTCGCCCCTTCCATTGGCCGTTAGAATTTCCAGAAATTTTCCCAAATGGTTTTGATGCAATAGTAGGAAATCCACCCTTCCTAAAAGGTACAGCTATCGGAAAATCCTTCGGTGCCTGCTATCGTAGTTATATTGGTAATTTTGTAGGAGAAGGGAAAAAGGCTAGTTATGCTGATTTATGTGCATTTTTCATTTTAAGGGCTTTGACTGTTACAAAATCGCATGGTGTAGTCGGAATGATTGCTACTAATACCATTTCTCAAGGTGATACTCGCGAGATGGGTCTTGATCAAATATTTTTGAACAATTCAAAACCATATTGGGTTAAAACAGATATTAAATGGAGTGGATCTGCAAATGTTATTGTGTCAGTAGTTATTATAAGAAAGGATGATGGCTGGAATGGTATTCGGATTTTAAATGAAAAAGAAGTTGTTGGTATAACCAAATTTTTAACAGAAGGTTGTGACGAGATTTTTATCCCGCAAAAACTGGTAAGGAATAAAGATATTGCGTTCAAGGGGTCTACGACTGGATGCAAGGGCTTCGTGCTTGAATCCAAAGAGGCAGAGCAAATTATCGCAAATGATAATAGATATTCAGAAGTGATCCAAAAATTTATCGGAGGTCAAGATTTTAATAGCTCACCACAAATGACTACCGATAGATGGGTAATAAATTTCAAAGATTGGACATATGAACAAGCATCGCAATTCCCAATTTGCATTAATATATTAAAAGAACGAGTAAAGCCATATTTTGATTCTCGTACAGGCCAGATTCACGAAACTGATTTTTGGAAATTTTCAGACAAAAGGCTTGAAAGCTATAAATCAATATCAAAATTCAATAGAGTATTGTTTCATGCGTTTACAAGTAAGCATTTGGCATTTGGTTTTGTTGGCACCGGTATGGTTTACTCTGCCCCACATGTTGTTATTGCGCTTCAAGGGTTTGAACATTTTGCAGTGCTTCAATCTTCTTTTCATATGATATGGGTTCTAGAGCTTTGTTCGACGATGGGTGTCGGAATTCGATATGCTCCATCTGATTTGCTTGAAACATTCCCATTCCCAAGTTGTATTATTGGGGATAAAAAAACAGAATCTAGCACTGCATGTTTATCATCACATGGTGAAAAATACTACAAAGCTAGATCGAAATTTATGGAAGAACAAAAGATTGGATTAACTGATTTTTATAATATATTTCACAATAAAAATGAAAATGGATCGGATATTTCGGAAATTCGCAAAATTCAAACAGATATTGACTACGAATTGTGTAATTTATATTCAATAAATATTGATCTTAATCATAATTTTGTAAATACAAAAATTGGAATTCGCTATCTTCCTGAAGGCGGCACGCAGAAACTAATTTTTTCAAAACTGGCAGAATTGAATCAACAAATATTCAAAACTGAGTTGCGCGAAGGGATGCATTCTCAACTTGATTCAACTACATCCACACGTGCAACCCGATCAAGATTGGCAAAGGAGCCGATTTCGAACCAACCTTCGCTTGGCTTAGAAATTAATAATGAAACTCTCACTCATGGAATGATTCCTGGGGCAACTATTCTAAGTTTTCTCCATGCCAACAATGGTTGGTGGTCGAAGTCTGAGATCATCGCTGCAAACAACATCAGCGATGGGCAATGGAATGTGGCCATCGCAGACTTGATCGCGAGAGGTCTCGTGGAACGCCAGGGCGAGCGACGGGGTGCAAGGTATCGGGGAATAGAGGTTCGCTCGTGAAAGTTGTTCCTTTCGATGAACTCGCCACCTCCGATCTGATCGTAGACGCCATCTATGAAAGCAGCAGGGATGGCCAGATGGCTGGCGAACCCATCGCCAAGCTCCTTCCAGGGTCTGGTAATCAAGGCGGGTTCAGGGCCGCAGGTCGCGGTGAGGAGAAGAATTGGGTCGTCCTGACCACCAGCGGCGAAGACCCCGACTGGCCGGATGTCCTGAATCTGAACACGGGCGAGTTCGTCTACTTTGGTGACAACAAATCGCCTGGTCATGAACTTCATGACACGGCCCGCGGTGGGAATGCGATACTCCGCAGGGTTTTTGCGCGACTTCACGATCAAGGCAATCCACGGCAAGGAATTCCGCCCTTTTTCATTTTCCAGAAAAACCCGACGCAACATGGTGCTAGGTCGGTTCGCTTCCTGGGTGTTGCTGCTCCTGGTTTTCCAGGCATGTCTGCCCTGGAGGAGTTAATTGCAGTGTGGAAGGCGACCAGCGGGGAACGATTCCAGAATTACCGCGCTGTTTTCACCGTTTTGGATATCCCTGTGGTGCAGCGGGCCTGGCTTGTCGATCTTGCGAACGGAGTTCACGACTCTGTCCACGCTCCAAACGCTTGGCGCTCCTGGTTGCGAAATGGGCGATATCACGCCCTAACGGCTGATCCCACAACCACCATTCGATCCATCGAACAGCAAGCCCCCAGTGGAGCCCTCCAGGTCGAGATCCTCAGGACAGTATGGGAATATTTTCGGAATACTCCGCTGGCCTTCGAAGTCTTTGCTGCTCGGATATACCAATTGCTCGACCACCGGGTGGTCATCGATGAGATCACCAGAGGATCCGTGGACGGCGGAAGGGACGCTGTTGGTCGCCATTTGTTGGGCCTGAATGAGGATCCCGTATATGCGGAATTTTCATTGGAAGCAAAATGTTACCGACCACCGATCGATGGGCATTCGGCGAATACCGTCGGTGTGAAGGAGGTATCACGCCTTATTTCCAGGATCCGGCATCGTCAATACGGCGTACTCGTGACGACCTCCGTCATTGCTCGCCAGGCCTACGAGGAGGTACGGGAGGATCGGCATCCAATCATCTTCATTGCAGGAAGGGACATTGCTGAAATCCTCCTGCGAAATGGATATTCCACGGCGGACCTCGTCCGGCGGCTACTCCTCGATGAGTTTCCGTTATGAGACAGCAGTGTGATTGATCGACACCAAGGGCTCTCAGGCAAATGATTTAAAAAACGTATCCAAGACCTCTGGAGCAAGCCGTGGCAAAGGATCAGCAAAAGACCGAGAAGAAGGAACAGCCCACTAGAACTCCCAATGCATGGCTCGTTGAAGCAAAGGAGGGGATGGATCCCGGCATCCATCTGTTGGATATCCAGGCTGATGGCCTTGAGGACTATGGAATCGAGGATCTGGATGGAATCCTGCTCATCGACGCCTCCAAACAGATCGTCGGGCTCGCCCGTGTGTTTCGGATGCGACGGTTCGAGGGGCGGACCCGGGTCTACTTCGAGAGTCACCAGCGCTTCGATCCGCCCATCGATCCTTCTGGGCTTGGCATGACCCTGCCCGCCATGGTCGGGGTGCTCACGCGCCTGGACTGGCCCACCTTCGAGGGCATCGTCCAGGGCATCACGGGGGCTGCCTTCGCCTCCTTGCCGCCCATCAGTGGGAACACACCCGCCGAACAGGCCTACTTCCGCGAGCTGCTCCACGACGCCGTCCGTGACGACCTCCTCGGCCCGGCAGGTGGGCCGAGGGAAGAAATCCTCGGCATGAGCGTGCGGGACCGCTATGTGGTGGGGAAGCTCGCGCCGAGGGAAACGGCGATCGATGGCGAGCAGATCGAGGAATTGGGCGGTGGTGCGGGGAAGGTGGAACCGGAGGATGGCGGCAAGGAAATCGACGCCTCCACGAACACGTCGCTCGTCCCCTCCTCCCTCGGGTTCACCTTCTGCGTAGACCAGGAGATCCGGGACCTGATGATCGAAGCCCGATGGGGACGGTACGAACGCGCCGAAAGTTCCGAGCCCGACCCCAAGACGGGGAAATCCAGACCCGTATGGAAGCGGATTCCGAGTGGTGGAACACTCACGCTGAAGCTGGTCAATGGCCCCGTGGCCCCCATGTCTCCGGACGGGGACTGTCCGGAGATCGTCATTCAGGGCTCGATCCGTCAGGCCGGGAACGGGGATCGCTTGATCACCCTCTTCCTCGTGAACGCACAGGCGCAGCCGAAGAGCAACCCGGACCAGGCGTGGATCTTCCAACCAGAGGTCATCGCCCGTCATCCCGAGGGGGCTCCGGTCTTCAGGCGCAGACCTGTGCTCGGGGATGGGGACCCGGACGAGGAGCGGACCGCCCTGGAAATGATCTATCGCCGCCGCGTGGAGTTCGCCGTAGGCCACGGGGTCTCGATCCACGCTGAAGTGGCCATCGAAACTCCCGATCGCGCTTCGGGAGTTCGGACCATCGTCATGCCCGGATACGAGGTCGGAGTCACCGAGACTCCCGGCCTTGAACCCGAAGACCGACCCGCCATGCAGAAGCTGGTGAGGGATGGGTTCCTGGACATGCGGATCCTGGCGGGTCTCGACCAGAAGGAACTGGGCGTCGTCCTCGCCATCCTCGCCAATGACTACGAGACCTGGATCGGCGAACAGCGCAACCGGATCGGCGCGAGTGTGGTCGGGTTCGATGCGGCTGCAACCGAAGCGCTGCTGCGTTGCGACAAGGTCTTGGAGCGCCTCCGCGAAGGCATCCATGTATTGGGTAGCGATGCCAGAGCATGGAAGGCCTTCAAGCTTGCCAACCTCGCGATGGCGGACCAGCGTGTCCGCAGCATCTACGCGCTTGAGCACCGAAGGGATCCCGCGAAACAGATCGACCCCAAGGACTTCGACATCCCCAAGAATCGATCCTGGCGACCCTTCCAGCTAGCCTTCGTCTTGCTCTCCATCCCTGCCCTCGCAGACCCCACCCATCGGGACCGGACCGATCCGATCGAGGCCATTGCCGACTTGCTCTGGTTCCCGACGGGCGGTGGTAAGACCGAAGCCTACTTGGGGGTGGCCGCGTTCACGATGGTCATCCGCCGCCTCCAGGGGATCGTGGGAGGCTTGGACGGCACACGAGGCCTAGCCGTCATCATGCGTTACACCCTGCGCCTGTTGACGCTCCAACAGTTCCAGCGTGCCACGACCCTCATCTGCGCCCTGGAGATGCTGCGGAAGGACGACCCGGAACTGGGCGGTACCAGATTCACGATCGGCCTCTGGGTGGGGCAGAAGGTCACCCCCAACACGACCGAACAGAGTCACCGCGCCATACTGGCGATCCGGAACGACAAACGTCCGGAGTCCTCCACTCCAGCGCAGTTGACCACCTGTCCATGGTGTGGCGAGGAGATCGAACCGAAGCGGGACATCGAGGTCGACACCGAACTCGGCATCACCCGGATTTTCTGTGGCGACAAGCTGAGTCAATGCCCCTTCTCAAGGAATGTGGACGGCAGTCCCGGTATTCCTGTGCTTGTCGTGGACGAAGAGATCTACCACCGGCCACCGAGCATGCTGATCGCCACGGTGGACAAGTTCGCCATGATGGCCTGGAAGGGGGACACCCGGACTCTCTTCGGGCGTGCCACCCGCGAATGCCCGCGCCACGGACTGATATGGCCAGGGGCCGAATGCAACGGGGAGCACAAGAAGAAGAAAGACCTCCCGGCCACGACGGGCGTGGACCTTCCGGGGCTGAGACCCCCCGATCTGATCATTCAGGACGAGTTCCACCTCATCAGCGGCCCCCTGGGCACCATGGTCGGGCTCTACGAAACGGCGGTGGACGAACTCTGCGCCTGGAAGATCGGCGAGAAGGTCGTACGTCCGAAGGTCGTGGCCTCCTCTGCTACGGTCCGGAAGGGCAAGGAACAGGTCAAGAACGTGTTCCTGCGGGAGATCTCGGTCTTCCCACCCCACGGACTGGATGTTGAGGACAACTTCTTCGCCGTCCAGCGTGGAACGGATCGGAAGCCGGGCCGCCAATACGTGGGGGTCTGTGCGCCGGGGAGTTCCAGACCCGCCGTCCTGATCCGCCTCTACGTGGCCCTGCTCACCGCAGGCAAAGCCTTGTTCGACCGTTTCGGGCCAGCGGCGGACCCCTACATGACCGTGGTCGGGTACTTCAATTCCCTTCGGGAGTTGGGCGGCATGAAGCGGCTCGCCGAGGACGATGTCCAGACCCGAGCCTTCCGTGTCCAACGCAGCGACGTGAGGCGACCGGGATTGGCTCAGCGGAATGTGAATCAGATCGAGGAACTCACGTCCCGCGTGTCCAGCAAGGACATCCCGAAGAAGCTCGACCAGCTCGAAGTGAAGTTCAAGACCCAGTGGGCCAAGGGCGAGACGCGAGCCATCGATGTGGTGCTCGCCACCAACATGCTTTCGGTGGGTGTCGACGTGAACCGCCTCGGCCTCATGGCCGTGAACGGTCAGCCGAAGAGCACGGCGGAGTACATCCAGGCCACGAGCCGTGTGGGACGTGCCTTCCCCGGCATCGTGTTCACGGTCCTCGTGTGGTCGAGACCTCGCGACCTCTCCCACTACGAGACCTTCGAGCACTATCACGCGACCTTCTACAAGCACGTAGAAGCCCAGTCGGTGACGCCATTCTCGCCCCGCGCCATGGACCGTGGCCTCACCGGAGCCATGGTCAGCCTGCTCCGTGGGCGGGAAACCCCCTTCACGCCGAACCTGGGTGCCCAAGAGGCCACCACTCCCTCTCGCCCTGAGTTGCAGCAGGCGGCGAAGGTTTTCTTGGACCGCGCCTGGAAGGCTACGAATCAGAGCAGCATCAAGGATCTCGCGGACCTCATGGTCGGGGAGAGGTTGGACCAGTGGGCCAAGGAGGCCCAGCGACCCAATCGCCAGTTGGGGTACGAGCGACCCGGTTCTGGCGGAACCGTTGCTCCCCTGCTGAGCAAACCCGGCTTCGAACCCTGGGGGACATTCACTGTTCCGATGTCCATGCGTGAAGTCGAGCCGGGTGTCCGGCTCCAGATGGAGACCCGGGGCATCGCAGATGCACCACCTTGGCGGCCTCCGGTCAAGCCTGCGACCGATCAGACCGGAGGTGAGGAATGAGTACGATTCCCGTCGGAGAAGTGAGACCCAGCCAGTTGCTCTGGACCTATGGGCCAGGCGCTCTGGTGGACCTGCCCAACCTGTCCGTGGTCACCATGGGGCTCCACCAGTGGGATACGGCCCGGTGCCGCCGAGTCGAAGAGGTGCGGCTCCTCGATGCCGTGAGGCGGAGGCTCGGCCCACAAGTCGAGAAGCTGCTGATGCCGCCCGTGGTCGAGGACGACTCGATCGATCCCTTCTCGCCCGAGGCTCTGGTCGGTGTGCCGGTGAAGCCCTTCCCTCGCTGGCTGCGCTGCGTGAAGTGCCAGCTACTGGCAGAAGTCGATTCCGGACTGTTCCGCGTAGTCGAGAACAGGTTCCGCCCAGAGCGGACCCAATACCTCCACGTCAATTGCCCGAAGGGGGACGGGCGTGATCAGGACGCGGTGCCAGCCCGCTTCCTGCTGGCGTGCCGCAACGGCCACCTGGACGACTTCCCCTGGCACTGGTTCGCGCACGGGGGGCCCTCGGATTGCCGGGGCACGCTCCGATTCCTGGAAGAGAGCGCTTCGCTCCAGACCCAGGACCTGTTCGTGCGCTGTGACGACTGCGGGTCCAGCCGGTCCTTGGCCCAAGCCTTTGGAGCCCGCGCCGCAGGCTTCCTTCCTGGATGCCGGGGACGGCATCCGCATCTCGACACCTTCGACGAGGGCTGCGACCAGTCCCCGCGAGCCGTGCTGCTTGGGGCAACCAACAGTTGGTTCGCTGTGAACATGTCGGCCCTGGCAATACCCCCCGGATCCAATCCGCTGGAAGACCTTTTGGGAGAAAATTGGGACACGTTCAAGGACACAGTGTCCCTCGACGAATTGAGGGACGGCCTAAAATGGCTCAAACGAAGTGGATCTCTGCCTTGCATCGAGAAATTCGAACCTGAGGACATCTGGTCCGCCATCGAGGCTAAACGGTCCGGCACCACTGTCCCCACTGGAATGAGTGAAGTCGATCTCAAGCGACCCGAGTGGATCGTACTCACGGGTCCTAACCCCAGGACGGACTACCCGCACTTCCTGGCTTCTCCGGTCCCTGTTCCTCCAGAGTTTTCCTCGAAGCTGCAAACCGTGCTGTTACTGGAGCGTCTTCGCGAGGTTAACGCGCTGATCGGCTATACCCGCGTGGAAGCCCCAGAGGAGTCGAGCAACCCAGAAGACAGGGCTCCCATGGCTGCGCTGACGAAGGGCAGCCCGACATGGATTCCGGCCACCGAAGTGCATGGAGAGGGGATCTTCATTCGCTTCCATGAGGATGTACTGGCTGCATGGGAAGGCTGGACGGGAGTCCTCGCAAGGGACGCCAAACTCCAAGAGGGCCACCGGGGGTGGAGGAGTTCTCGGAAACTCTCGCCTGACGAAGGCTATCCCGGCATCCGATACGCTCTCCTGCACACGTTCTCCCACCTTCTGATCCGCGAACTCGCCTTGGAATGCGGATACAACGCCGCGAGCATCCGCGAGCGGATCTATGCATCGAAGGATGGAGATCCCATGGCCGGGATCCTGATCTACACGGCGGCTGCCGATTCCGATGGAACACTGGGAGGCCTCGTCCAACTTGGCAAGCCTGAGAACCTCGGCAGGCTGATCCGGCAGGCACTCCAAAGGGCGCGGATCTGCTCCTCGGATCCACTCTGCTCGGAACACGATCCTGGCAAGGACCGCTCGATCCACGCCGCCGCCTGCCACGCCTGCGGATTCGTGGCCGAGACTTCGTGCGAAAAGGGGAATCGCTACCTCGATCGCGCCCTGTTGTTGAAGACCTTCGAGACCACGGATGCAGCCTTCTTCGGGGCAGAGGAGGACCCAGCATGACCCTGTGGGATGTCATCGCTGCCGCCGCCAAGGAGTTGCACCCGGATCGCATGGAGGCGGCAGCGCGAGCGGCGGAGTCCCGCAATCCGGCGGGATTCCGAACTTGGGCACAGGGGGCTGGGGCTCTGGTTCTCACCCAGGTCGGCAAGGCGTGGTTGGAGTGCCCAGGAACGACTGGGAAGGAAATCGCCTCTGCCCTCCGAGCTGCGGGCTCCACGGCTCGAGCCATTCGTGCGCAATCGCGTGTGGATCTCGTCTGGAGTGGTCCTGATACGCGCCTCGTCCCCGTTCGCAGGACGGACCAGGTTCTCCTGGAACTGATCGAAACCTCAGAGCGAACCCTCTTCCTGGTCAGCTTCGTGGCCTACAACGTGGAGAGTCTCCTGATGGCCCTCAAGAAGGCCCTTGCGCGAGGCGTAGAGGTCTCCTTCCTCCTCGAGGCCCCGGAGGCAGGGCACATCTCCATCGACTCGCCTGGACTCATCCGAGGGGCCTTGCCAGCGGCCAAGGTCTATCAGTGGGAACCCAAGGAAGCGGTGCCGGGTGGACAGGGCGCAGTCCACGCCAAATGCCTGCTGGCAGACGGAAAGGCAGCCTTCATCACCAGTGCCAACCTCACCAACGCCGCCATGGAGAAGAACATGGAACTCGGCGTGAAACTCACGGGTGGTGCGGTCCCGGAACAACTGAGGGCACACTTCGAAGCCCTGATCGCAACGCGGGAGATCGTGCCGGTCTGAGTATCGAGTCGGCTTTCTGGACTCTCTAGGATTGTTGACGCGTAGACTTCCTCAATCGCACACAGCATTTCGTTGCCGACACCTTTCGGACATGATTGAACCGATTTCGAGATAGAGGCGCTCAGCAACTTGTAGCGGAGGAATCCATGTGCCCTTCCAACTCAACCAACGCGCAAGGCTCAAACTCTCTTTTGGCTTGGTGTTCTGCCTGCTTCAAGAAGACCGAACACGCCCGCGTCGAGGGCAATACATTCTCGCGGAATGTCTATGAATGCCAAGGATGTCACCGGAGGACCCTCCAGTGCAGGTATTGCAGCAGCATGGCTCTGGGCGGTGACAAGTGGGATGACGAATGCTGTGCAGAGCACGATGGCTCCATCGCCTCGTTTGCCAAGTTGAATATGAAGCTGAAAGAGATCTCCGAATTCGAGCAAATCTTTCAACGGGATTCCGTCAATATGGTCCGCATTGGCAAATATGCGGCCTGTGCGGTCGGAGGGGCTGCGGTAGCCCTCCCAGTTGCAATCCTTGCTGCACCAGCCTTGGCCGCAGCCGCCGGCTCAGCAGGCCTCCTCGGTGCTGCGGGGACTGGCACCGCCATCTGTGAACTTTCAGGCGCAGCGCTTACCAGCGCCTCTCTGGCCGCTGTTGGAGGTGGGACGATGGCGGCTGGAACCGCCGTTATCACCGCTGTTGGAGCAGCTTTAGGGGCCACCCAGGGTGGGCTGATTGCAAATTCCTACTTCGGTGACATCAAGGGGTTCGCAATCCGACGACTAAGGCATGGAACCAAACATGGCGTCATCGTCGTGAATGGATTCTTGTCCGAGAAGGGCAATGATACGGATGACTGGGAGCGCACTCTGAGTCAGTATCACTTGCCCGATGCTTGGTACCACCTGGATTGGGAAGCCAAGCGCCTCAGGGACCTTGGATCCATGGCAACCACTTCATTTGGGAAGTTGAAAAACAGCGTGGCGATAAATACTGCCGCAAAGCGTGCTGCCAAGACTGCGGGGAAAAAAATCGCACCTGCATCGGCACTCACCCTGGCTGCGGACCTCGTGGACAACCCATGGCATGTGGCAATGTTCCGGGCTCAGCAAACCGGAATTCTGTTGGCTGAGGCCATCTCAAGGACAACGGGGTGGACGTTCACTTTGGCTGGACACTCCCTTGGCGCTCGCGTGATCTATTTCGCCCTTGAAGCTCTTTCAACTCAACGCAGAAAGCCGATCAGAGATATCTACTTGCTTGGGGGAGCCGTCGATCGTAGTGACGAGAAGGGGTGGTCAAAAGCGGAAAAGCCTGTTCGCGGCATGATCTACAACTGTTTCTCCAAGAACGATGCGGTTCTTGGAACCATTTACCGAACTGCCAATGGATTCATGAGCGATCCCATCGGATTCGACTGCATCATTCATCCCAGTCACAAGATTCTTAATTTTGACTGCACTGATCTCGTGCCGGGTCATATGCAATGGAAAGAGCATTTTGGAGACATCATCGATCAGTTGAACGCTTGAACATAGAACTCTGGCGCTCCATCTAGGAATGCGATCATTGGATTCTGAGAAGCAATGGGCATTCCTCGATTGGGCGCGTGCGCTCGACACGAATCAGTCCCGCCAGGGACGCCCCGAAATCCTACGGATTCGTAGACCAGTAATTTGTCGGCCCTGACAAACCCCGCCGTGGGGATCAGGCTGCCGTGGGGGCATGCTGAGGGCTTCTTCCGGCTTCGAGTCGGACCAACAGGCCCAGGACGATCTTCCTGGGCGCGCCCACCAGAAGGCGCAGGAGCGCCCTGAGGCGGGCCAGGATCTTCCTCAGGTTGTGGCCGGCGTCGCAGAGGAGGGCGTTGGTTGCATCTCCTCCCATCTTTTGGAGGAAGTTCGCTCTCGGTGCCCGAAGGGGATTTGGACCCCTATTTTCGTTTCGGGGGGGGGCTGCTGATACCAAGGCAATAAAATAAGCCTAATTAATACCAACCTTAGCATGCGAATCTAAAGATTGGGTTGTTTTCGTTGACCCTTCTTGATTCCTGGCACCTTGGGTATACCGCAGGACCCAGCGGGTGATCGAATCCTTTCCAATCATTTTCGCGAAATAAAAAATGTGATCGTCTGAAACATTTCAGTCGTTCAGGCCTTCAGCAGGCACTCTCATTACTGTTCATTAAGAACTTGCTTGAAATCGACAGATTCGTAAAATGGAACCTGCATAGGATGGGGATCCGCGGCTATCGACTCCTTTCAACGGAGCCGTTATGTGTGCGAGCGAAATTTCTTCCATCGAACTGTCCATGAAGGCCTTTCATCTCCTGGCAGGGTTCAAGCCCGACCAGGCATGCCGTGTTCTACGAAAATTACTGGACTCATCGGTAACTTCGGAAAGGGCATGTGGGATCGAATATTTTCGATCCGTTGAAGGCAAACTCCCTGGCTACATGGTCTGTCGGAGTAAGAAAGAGGCGAGGCAGTTGGGCCTTTCGGACCTCGATTGGGAACTGGCTAAGCGATTCAGGAGGGCAGGAGCCGAGCTGACATCCAGCGGCATCACGATTCCGGGCTACCTAAATCTGAGCGGAATCCATGGCCCGATGTCCATCCCCATTTTCCGTGTCGAACTCCTGAATATGGCCTATTCCTCGGAGCTCATTTTGCCATCGCTTGAGGTTGTTCCAGGTGATTTCCTGAATCTCGTGGGGTCGCAGAATATCTCCCTACCAACTCTAGTGAAGGCCTGTGGTGATGTCACGGCCACGCGCGCTTCCGGGCTTCATCTTCCGGCACTCCAGACTATTGATGGTGTCCTCTCGATAGGCGGAACGAACGGCGAATGTTTGCCGAGGCTGATTTCTGCAGGATGTGTCTCCGCCTTTCAGGCGATTCACCTGAACCTGCCGTGGCTACAGCACATTCAATTTGATCTGTATGCGGTCGAATCTCTTGGGATGAATCTTCCTGAGCTGACCAGGGTGGGAGGTGTGCTGAATGTGCGGAAAAGCAATGCTTTCAGCGCTCACCAACTGAATCGCGCAAGGATCTTTTTGAAGGGCGATCATCGCGATCTTCAGCTTCCGAATTTCAGAATCGCCAAGCAGTCTTGATGATCCAAGATGCGTTCCAATGGATGCACTGGCCAAGTCATGTTGGTGATCCGATGGTGCAAACCGCCTCGTCGGTTTCGGCCACCCTGGAGGGCGAGTGCTCAGTGCTGGATGACATCTGTCTAATCATTCCTTGATGGGTACGGCACTGTGCCTTGATGCCCGGTAGGCCTCGCCTTGGTTACAAGGTTGACGCGAAGCGAAAGTGCCAGTTGGGAATGTTGCAATCGACGTCTTGAAAGAGAGGATCCTCGATGGTTGTGATGTTCTGAGAAATGAAAATATTTTTAAATAAATGAATAATTAAAGATACAAGATCCTACCGTTATTGCGATGAAACCCCGTGAATCCGAATTAACCCGTATGAACAAACAAGACATTCATTTTTCAAAATTGCAAATCAAAAAATTGAGTTGCCACATGCAATGTGGCGCAAATATAAGGACGGACATATCCTCCATGCTCGGTGATATCACCCTGTGGAGAGTTCAATGACCGACTTAACCTATGCCATTGTTGCTGGCGATGCCACCGCAGAAATCGAACCACTCATGACCATCCGTGAGGTCTGTGAATGGCTTGGAATCTGTGACACCACGCTGATGCGGTTGAGACGCGAGAAGAAGCTCGAACCAACCATCGATGACAGTGGTCTCGTTCGCTATCTGCCAGCGGATGTCCGAGCTTACCTAGCGCGCGAGAAGGAAGCTGCGAGGCAGGCCATGGCCCAGAAGCAGGCTCGCCGGCTTATCGGTGCTGGGTTGAAGTCTGAGGACTCCGAGGTGGCAGCTCTGCCCACCCCCAAGTGAGGTGACGTCAGATCCAGCGCCTGATCCCACGAACTAGACGGGAGCGCCATGCTTCTTCTGGCCAAAACCAATGAACAGAAGCCCTCCTCCTTGCCAGCCCAGGTGGAATACATATTCGGGCATCTAGCACATACCGCCGAGGCCGGCCCCTTCATGGAGGTCGAGGGCTACCTAGACCAAGCATTCCAGGTGAAACCCCTGCTCTCTCATCCTGATCTGTTCAGCCGAGTGGGGTGGGATGGAAGCGGCCCCCTGCCGCCTTCTTTAGTTCGAGGCCTTCTCCATGGCCAGGACCTACATGGAAACCAGTTGTCGCACCCCCGCCCAGGCGGTCATGGAGTCCAGCTTGGGAAGGAAATCATCATCCCCTTCCCGTCTGAACTCTCAGAGTTGCTGTATCGCCAACCGCCGCAGATCGCCTACGCAATCGTGACGGAGGTCTTTCGGGAGCTCGTGGGCCTCATCGATGATCAGGCTGTCCGGGTCCGGGTTGGCCACGGTGAGCAGGAATGGCGGGAGGCACAGTGCTTGACCCTCGGGTACCCGCATTTTTTAAATCACCGTGGTGAACCGGAAGTGCACCTTCACGGCTGGACTTTTGCGCCGGCACTTGATCCGGCGGGACAGTGGCGCACGCGTGACAGCGCAGCATTTTTAAGGGATCTTCAGGGTCGCCATCTGGATTTGGAACTGGCGACGCAGGCAAGCGGGCGACGGGCCCTGACTGATCGCCTGGTCGAGGCCTGCCGAGCCTGGGTCATCAATGTCAATCTGTCCTACCGGTTCGCGTCCCAGGAGGGGCGAGTTCCCCACGGCGCGACGGTCTCTGTTCCAGGATTGGTGATCGCTGCCGGTGAAACCAAGACAGAGCGGCATGCCCAGATTGTTGCTGCCCAACACGCCAAGGCCATCCTGGGTGTCCAGGCACCCACCAGGACCGAACTCCGGTGGCTCTTGGCTCACCCTGGGCAGCCTTTGGAGGTAATTCCTAGCAGGCCATCCAAACCCCTCCTCACCAAGCTCCACACCCTCCGGTTGGTCGATGAGAGCGACCGCTTGCTTCCAAATGACGGTCTGCGCCAAGCGCTGGCGTCCGTTGCTTCTCGTCTGGAGATTGCTGAGGTGCACCTCGATGCGTGCACCAGCCTGCCCGGAAGCTTCGTCGGGGCGCAGAAGGTCATTCAGGAACGCCGCAGCGAACTGCTAGATGCCTTGGGCCTGCCCATAAGGGGTCCATCGCCGGAAGCGATTACCACCTGGCACGAGGACTACCTCAGCGCACTGGCATGGGCGGGTCGTCCTGGTCCATCTCCGCCCCAAGACCCCGATCGCCCTTCCTGGGTCCTGCTTCGCAACCTCCGAACCGCTGGATTCATCAGCCCGAAACCCTCAGGAGAAAGAGATGGCTACCAACTCACCGATGCAGGCCGAACCAAGCTACAGCGAACTTCAATGGCCGGACCATCGCTGGTCGCTGCTGAGCGCTCAGGCCTGGGTGCGCGGCTTGCAGGAGGTTCAGGTCCCCGAATTCACGGAATGGACGGCGGAGGAGTTGGCCGCCAGAAAGCAGACGCTTCCAACCCTGGACCCCAAGGTGGTTGGCGTGACGAAATACCAGCTCGAGCTCCAGGCCGCTGGCTTGGAATGGGAGTGGGCACTCCAGTCCCAGATGCACGACCAGCGGTGGAAGGCTGGCTATCGCACGGATTACACCGTGGCCTGGCAGCCGGTGACCTTCGGGGAGAAGGCCGCAGAATCCAAGCCTGGCCCGGACCACATGCTGATCCTGGTCGCTGCTCACCAGATCACGCCCATGCTGGAGCAGCTCGCCTCTTCGATGCTGGTGCTCCAGCCTGGCACGGTCGTCCAGAAGGACTCCAAGGCGGTCATCGAACTCATGCCTGGCCCCTGTCTCACCCTGGTACAGGGCTTCCTCACGGTTCTAGCACACGTTCCTCTGGAAAGCCTGCCAGTGCTTCCCCTGGCCGAACCAGCGTCCTCGTTTCAGCTTCAGGCCCAGGCGGAGATCGCCGCCGCACGAGACTCCACGCAGCGACAACTGGGGGCCGGGAGCTACTGGATACCACAGGTTCACGCTCCCCTTACCACATCCGTGCAGCGGTATTAGAGCGCCCGCAGCTCCGGATAGGCTCCCTGCCGAGCTGGCTGACAGCCATGCTGGACTCTCCGCTGGCCGAATACGATGCGCGCAGGATGCTCCGGGGAAGAGGCGGCCTGAATGCCGGTGTAGTGGGCGGAGTGCCCGGATGGGAGCCGACGCCTTCCCAGCGCTGGGACCAGGACCAGGCCAACAACCCCAAAGCACCCTCGGCGGCCAACCCTTCCGGCCAGCAACCCTCCTTCCGCCCTCGGCTGCCATAGGCTCAAGTCGGGCTCAATCTGTCTCCGCATGAAGGGGCAAAACCGAGCAAGGTTTTGCCCCTTTGGTTTTGCCGCGGAGTGGAAGGGACCCCTGCGCAGGGGCAATTCCAGCGGCAAAAGGGTGTGCGTCCAGTGCTCCCCGGAGGAATTGGGCAAAATATCGGGCAGCCGGGTATCGCCGAGGTGAGCGTTAGGCGTCAGGTGGCGAGAGGAACCGAGTCCTTGGACAGGTCCAGGATCCGACGGATAGACCTGGGGGAGATGCCGAGGATGTTGGCGATGGTGGAAACTGACTGGCCTTCAGCGTGGAGGCGCAGGACATCTGGGGTCTTCACGCGTGCGGAGGGAGGTCGTCCACCTCGGGGGGGCTCGATGTCTGAGGGGCTTGAGGGTGGTTGAGCAGGAGCCTGGGGAAGCCGGCTGATGATCCGCATGGTGCTGGGTCCACAGCCTTCGCCTTCTTGGGTCATGACGGACAGATCCAGGTCAACGGCAGCCTCCACCAACCGCCAGAAGTCATCGCGGGTGAAGCCAAGATCGTGGAGTTCAGGGAGGGTGGGAAGGCACAGCTTCATGGGAGTCTCTGGGGGCAGTCCGCATGAGACGGGACTGGGCAGGCTCATCAGGTCCTTCGGGCTTGGCGGCCAGGGGATCGTCCCGATGGGGGTGTAGGTTTCCAGGCTGAGCTTGCCAAGGTTCAGGGGCTTCCCATCCGGCCTGCATGAGATCAGCGCCCAGTGCTTGTTCTTGATTTGGGGTGGAGATGGGGGCGTAGGTCGGTTCGGTAGCTCCCCAGGGATTGGTGGCACCACGCGGGTATCCGCGAGATCCAAGCTGCACCCGAGGGCGGCTGCCAAGGACCTAATCTGGGACTCGATGTTGTTGGTCGCGGGCTGGAACACCCACAGCCCATCACGAGGGCTCCACTGGAACCGAAGTTCCTTTAGCCTCTCATTCACGCCGCGAGGAAACCCGATGGCCGCGATCCGTTTGAGCGACACCGATCCCACCAGGCGAGCCAGGGAAGGCTCTGGGTGATCTTGAGCCTGGCGACAGGATGGACAGAGCGGCATCCCTTTTGGGAGCCGACGTCGTGGTGCGTCAGCCCCGGGTTTGGGAGTGCCGTCCTCGGTTAGTGGCTCGCTCCGTGGGTGCCATGACAGATGGCCACAGGAGGGGTGCCACTGCAAAAAGAAGTGGGCATCAACCGTGTGCCTTGGGGCGAATGGGGCTTCCATTTTGACCTCGCGCGATGCGAGCAAACTGGGTGCAAGAGTCGCTCCGAAATGGCGTCCAGCCTGGATCTGGAGCAACTTTGCGCAACCCCAGCGAGAGGAGGAACCATGCGCTACCTGATCACGATGACGGTCGACGTGGAGGAGGTAACCGTGCGCAAGCCCGGGAGACCCCGTAAGACCGTGCCAGACCCTGAAGCGACCAACCCACTTCCGCCACCCGCGCCCTCGGTCCAGCAGGTGGCCTACGGGATCAGGGAAGCGGCGGAAGTCCTGGGTATCTCGCGGAGTTCGGTCTACAAGCTGATCAACGAGAAGCAACTGTCCGTAGTGAAGCTTGGCAAGCGTGCTCTGATCCCGATCAGGGAGATTCAGGCGCTCATTGACGGGCTCCAGGGCAAGTAGACCGACCTCGTTGCCGCACTAGTACCAGATGGCTGGCTCGGTCACCTGGGTCGGGAGGCGATTGCCCGTGCCCAGGGCGATTTGGTCGGCGGCGAGGGCAGCGGCGGCAGCATCGAGCACATCGTCCATGGCAGCCTTGTCCATCTCAGGGAACTCGACCGGAAGCTTGACGCCTGCTGCATCCAGGGCATTCAGCCGCTGTCGGAATCCCGTCCATGATTTCTTGTAGGCCATGGCGCCGCCTAGGCGGAGGAATACCAACTCGGGGTGGGTCTCATGCAGACGCGGGTCTCTTTCGCTTAGCGCAATCGCTTCTTTGATCCCTGCCCCGAGGGCATAGGACTGCTGCGAGATCCCACAGCCAATCGTGGCTTGCGCGAGCGCATTGGCGGCGGCGTGATTCTCGGCGGCCAGCACGGCCTCTGGGTAGGTATCAAACATGCTGCTCCGGCGGGGACCCAGGAGCTTGCGCCCCTCGCGCTCGCAGACGCGCCCCTTGGTGCCTGGGGCTGGGTAGGACAATGGGATGTCCACGGTGATCACGCTGGCGTCCGAGCCGAAGCTGGTGGCCACCTCCGCCAGACTTGGCAACACGGTGCCCGCATCGAAGCGCCCATCGACCAGGCGGATCACCGCCCAGGAGCCCGCGCACAGGTCCGCTCCGACTACGATGCGCGCCATGGGGAAGCCTCCTCTGCTGGAGGAGAGAATCGCACCAAACCCCGTCCTACCCTGTCACACCGTAAAGCGCCCGAAAGCACCCCAAGTGAGGCAAGAGTGAGGCAAAGCGAACAAAAGCAGAACGGCTCGTTCAGCCCCAAAAAAACAACCCCCTGACGAATCAGGGGGTTGCTGTTGGTAGTCCCAAGGGGAATCGAACCCCTGTTCCCGCCGTGAGAGGGCGGTGTACTAACCGCTATACGATGGGACCACTGAACAAGTTGTGAATGGTTGGGGAGGAAGGATTTGAACCCTCACCTGACGGTACCAGAAACCGTTGTCCTACCATTAGACCACTCCCCAACGAGTGGAATAACCAATGTACCAGGAGCGGGACAAAAGGCAAGAGGTGGTTCCGCCGATGGGGATGTAGCCTTCCCGGCAGAGGTGTCTTCATGGCAGATCCCATCAAGCTCGCGTATTTCATGGCCGTCAAGGAGGGCGCCAGCTACCTCGGCGGCCTCCTGGTCACGGACACCTCCGGGATCCCGCTGGACTTCCGCTACACCGAGCCCATCACGCCGACGCGCCTGCAGAGCATCCTCTACGGCAAGTCCCTGGAGCCGCACCTCAAGGAGGAGGTCATCCAGAAGACGCTGTTGAAGGAGCTCAAGACCCCGCCCGATCTGTTCATCCTCAGCGCGACGGAGCTGGCGGGGGGCTGGTCCGGGGATGTGAAATACCCCGTCCTGGCGGTGCAGAAGAGCCAGGAATCCCCGCTCGCCAAGGTGGGCGACACCTTCCGGGCCGGACCGCGGGAACTCCTCATCCAGCTGGCCGAGGGCGCCGCCCCGCTGCGCGTGATGTTCGCCGCGGCGGTGGAACCGGCGGCCCAGGAGCAGGCCGTGGGCAAGCTGCTTGAGGCGGGCTACCACATGGATCTGGCCGAGCCCCTGGAGCGCGTCACGGCGGCCCTGCAGAGCCTCGTGGTGAAGGATTCCTGATGTTCGGCCGGGTCAAGGAGGCGATGGCGGATGCGGCGGAGACGCTGCGACAGGCCTTTGCGGGCCTCCGCGTCGTCGAGGTGGCGGCCGAGCCCTTCCTGCCGAAGGCCCACGGCTCGTCGCCCCTGGGGACCGAGGCCCGGGTCGGCCTGGACCCCCCCGTCACGGCCTGCAGGGAGATGCAGCGGTTCGGGGGTGACACCGAAGCCAGGGCTCTGGAGCCCTTTCAGACAAGGCTCTGCGCCGAAGCCGGCTGGGCCCGCTGGGGCACCGAGGCCGAGGTGATCCGCATGACGCCCCTGGCGGGCGGGGAGGCCGCGCGGGTGGGCGTGCCCCCGCTGCCGCGCAGGGCCCAGGTCCTGGGGCGCCTCGAACCGGTCGCCCGTCCAGGCGCGCGCCGCCTGTCGGCTCAGCTGGTCCAGCCCGGTGCCCGGCGGCTGGATCCCTCGCTGGAAGCAGGAGGGATCGAAGCTGGACTGGACCTCATGTTGTCCCTGGCGGTGCCCATCCGTGCTGAGGCCATCCACAACCTGCCCAAGGGCCTCTGGATGCGCTACAGCCTGCAGCTGGTGCGGGGCACCGGCGAGAACGTCCGGAACTTGGAGGTGCTCGGCCTGTTCCGCATCCCCAGCAAGGGTGTGGCGGACCTGCGCCATGACCCGGGGCAGGGGCGGATCCTCGTGCGGCTGGAGGCCTCGGCGGTTCGGGCGCCCCGCGCCCCATTCATCCTGGCCCGGCGAAAGGACGATGGAAGCCTGGTGAGCTGCTTCGTGGAGGACCCGTGACGCGCAAGGCCCCGTCGAAGAAGCAGCCCCCGAGCATGGAGACCCTTCCCGGGCTGCCCGAGGTCCCAACGGTGGTGCGCACCAAGAGCGAGGTGGATGCCCTGGCGGCCCCGGCCGAGTGGGCCCTGGTGGCCTATGCGGGCGCAGCCCTGGGCCGGGTGTTCCCGTTGGCCGCCGGCCAGGTGATCGTGGGACGGTCACCCGATTCGGGCTTGCCCCTCCTCGATGGCGAGGTGAGCCGCCAGCATGCGCGGTTCCAGATCGACGAGGGGCGGGTCCAGGTCGAGGACCTGGATTCCACCAATGGCACGCGGGTGAACGGGAACCTGGTGCGCGGGCTTGCAGAGCTGCGTCCCGGTGATCGCATCGCCATCGGCGGCCACGTCCTGAAGCTGGTGTTCCTCGATCCGCTGGAGCGGGCCTTCCACGAAACCCTTCTCGACCTCAGCACCAAGGATCCGCTCACGGGGCTGGCCAACCGGGGCAGCGCCCTGGCCGAGTTGCAGAACCGCTTCGGGCTGAGCCAGCGCTACGGCCGCCCCCTCTCGGTGGTGGTTTGCGACCTGGACCACTTCAAGCAGGTGAACGACACCTATGGCCATGGCGCCGGCGATTTCGTGCTGCACACCTTCGGCGAGCGCCTCATCGCCACCTTGCGCGAGGCCGACCTGGCCGGCCGCATCGGCGGGGAGGAGTTCCTCATGGTGCTGCCGGAGACGGACCTGGCGGGGGCCCATCCCTTTGCCGAGCGGTTGCGGAAGGCCATCGCGGCCACCCCGATCCCGCTGGCCTCGGGCGCGCTGAGCGTCACCTGCAGTCTGGGCATCGCCGAGCGCACCGGAGATGATCTCAACGCCGGCCAGCTGCTGGCCCGGGCGGACGCGGCCCTCTACCGGGCCAAGGGCGGGGGCCGCAACCAGGTCTGCGAAGGCTAGGCGTCGGCGTTCTCAGCTAGACTTTTCCAGATGCCCCTCGAACCTACGCCTCCCGACCTTCCCCCCTGGGATCCAGCCACCGTGCAGGAGTACGCGGAACTCCTGGGCGAGCTTGATACGCGCGAGTGGGTGCTTATCCGCTATGTGGGCCAGCCCATGGGCGAGTTCATTCCCCTGCCGCTGGAAGGCCTGAGCATCGGCCGGGCGCCGGAGAACGGGCTCTGCCTGCCCGAACCCGAGGTGAGCCGCCGCCATGCCCGGTTGAGCATCGCGGCGGATCTGGAGGCCGTGGAGCTGCGCGACCTGGGCTCCACCAATGGCGTCTTCATCAACGGCAAGCGGGTCTACGCCAACCCTGGTCCTCTGAAGCTGAAGGCCGAGGACGTGGTGCGCGTCGGAGGGCATGCCTTCAAGCTCAAGCACATGGATGCGCTCGAGCGCCGCTACCACCAGGACATGGTGGCCCGCACCACCCTGGACCCGCTGACGGGCGTGGGCAACCGGGCCACGGTCCTGCACCAGCTGGAGTCGCACTTCGACCTGGCACGCCGCCACCGCCGGCCCCTTTCCGTGATCCTCGCGGACCTGGACTGGTTCAAGCAGGTCAATGACACGCATGGCCACCGCACGGGCGATCGCGCCCTGGAATCCTTCGGGGCCCTGCTCCACCTGCGCCTCCGGGGCTCGGATCCCGTGGGCCGGCTGGGCGGGGACGAGTTCCTCATCGTGCTGCCCGAGACCTCGGTGATGATGGCGCTCCAGGCCGCGGAGGGGCTGCGCCGCGCGCTCGCGGAACATCCTCTGGAGCTGGAGGGTGGCCAGGGTCTGCGGCTCACCTGCAGCCTAGGCGTGGCTGAGCTCAAGGATGGGGATTCGGACGGCGGCGCCCTGCTGGCCCGGGCCGATGCGGCCCTCTACGGCGCCAAGGCCGGAGGACGCGACCGGGCCTATCCGGCACCATGAGCGGCCTGCGGCCCCCGGCGCAGATCGGCAGCGTGCGCCTCCTGGAGCCCCTGGGCGAAGGGGGCATGGCCCTGGTGTACCGGGGCGAGGACCGGTTCCGCCCGGGTGTGCCCAGTGCGGTGAAGCTGCTGCGCCCCGAGGTCCACCGCGACCAGGATCTGGTCCGCCGCTTTTTGCGCGAGGGGGAAGTGCTCACGCGCCTGTCGCACCCCAGCCTGGTCGAGATCTTCGCCTTTGGCACCAGCGGCGCCTGGCCCTACCTGATCATGGAGCTTCTCCCCGGCGGCAGCCTCAAGGCCTGCCGCGGCGAGGCCCCGGCCGCCCTCGTGCGCCGCCTGATCCCCGTCTGCGGCGCCCTGGGCGTGGCCCACGCGGCGGGTGTGGTGCACCGGGACCTCAAGCCCTCCAACATGCTCTTCGCGGCGGACGGGCAGCTCAAGGTCACCGACTTCGGCGTGTGCTACTGGGAAGGCGAGGAGGGCCGCACCCGCGCCACCCGCAGCCAGATGGTGGTGGGCACGCTGGGCTACATGGCCCCGGAGCAGCACGGCGATCCCCGCCGGGTGGACGGCCGCTGTGATGTCTACGCCCTGGGGGCGATCCTCTTCGAGTTCATGACCGGGCAGGCCTATGCCCAGGTGCAGCTGCCCCCGGCGGCCGTGCGGCCCGGCTTCCCGCCCCGGATGGCGGGGCTCGTGATGCGTGCCTTGCAGCCCGACCCCGCGAGGCGCCTGCCCGACATGGCAAGCTTGGGTCGAGAGCTGGCCGAGTGGCTGGAGAGCGCCGAGGCCGCAGGCTGGGGTGAGGAGCCCCTGCCGGGCTACTCGGCCCGGGACCGGGAGCTGGCCACCGTGGCGGGGCCGCGGCGGGACGAGGGCCCCGAGGTCCGGCTGGCGCCCTATTTGGATGCCCTGGCCACGGGCCCCGTGGGTGCCCGGCGGGCCGCCGCCGATGGCCTGGTGGCGGCCGCCCGCGACGCAGATGGCCAATGGCTCATCGACGCCCTGGCCCGCTCACCCGAAGGTGCCCGCTTCGCCTTGGCCAGGGCTTTGGGCAAGGTGGGTGGCATCGAGGCGCTGCAATCCCTGCTGGCCCTGCTGGCCGATCCCTTCGCCCAGCGGGAGGCCGCCGAGGCCGCCGCCACGGTCGCTTCCCGCACGGGACAGGTGGAGGTCGCCCTCAACGTCCTCCGGGAGCCTGGCCTGGGGAATCCTTGGCGCTGGCCGGCCCGGGCCGGTCTGGGTGATGAGGCCTGGGTGCAGGCCCTGCTGGCTGGATGGCCGCGCCTGACCCCGCCCTTCCGGCTCCAGGCCCTGGAGGCCGGCCGCCACCTGCCCGACGCGCTGCGGGCCCGCCTGAAGGCCGCCACGGCCGATGCCGCAGGCCAGGCCCGGGCCTCCTGGGAGGCACTCTAGCCGGAGGCTTTTGCGGGTACCATCGGCGCTTCCCGACGAGGTGCCTGGATGGTTCTGCTTCTGCTGCTCATGGCCTTCGTCATCGGGCTGGTGATCCCCGTGCAGTCCGCCGTGAACAACTCGCTGCGGCAGGCGCTGGGCAGCGGCTCCCCGCTGGCGGCCCTGGTCTCCTTCGCGGTGGGCACCGTGGTCCTGGCCCTCGCTTGCCTGGCCACAGGCCAACCCTTCCACACCCTGACGGGCCTGCCGCGCATCGCGTGGTGGGAGTGGCTGGGCGGTGTGCTGGGCGCCTTCTTCGTGTTCGGCTCGACCCTGCTGGCCCCACGCATCGGCATGGCGGCCATGATCTCGCTCATCGTGGCAGGGCAGGTGGTCTCCTCCCTGCTCTTCGACCGCTTCGGCCTCCTGGGCCTGCCTGTGCGTGACGTCTCCTGGGTCCGCGTGGCCGGGGCGGCCCTGCTCCTGCTTGGCGCCGTGCTGGTGAATTTCGGAGATCGGTGGCTGGCGAAGGCCTGATGGCCCGTCAACCCTTCTTCGACCGCTCCGCCACCTTGTCCAGCGCCTCCCAGATCTGGTGGCAGTCCTCGCAGGAGGATCGCGGCGTGCCACAGGGGAAACCATCCACGCCGACGCCCTGGCACTTGGGGTTCTGGAAGAAGTAGAGGAGTTCGCCCAGCGCGGCATGGACGCGGTTGCGCAGGGGCTCGTCGGGCAGGGCGCGCAGATCCTGGATGAGCTTCCATTCGGCGGCGCTGAGTTCGGGACGGTCGATGGACTGGGACATGGACGCTCCGGAAGGGCTGAGTATAGCGGCCTGGGTGGGGCTTGATGCCACCCTTCGCAGGGGGAAAGCCCCCCAATGACCTGCGTGCGCCAACCTGCGGTCCACCCCTCCAGGATGGGGTTCACCCCAATGCCGTGGTGATTGGCCCCCTTCGGATCCTAACCTTCCCATTCCTTCCAAGGTCAGGGGATGAGGGTCCGGGTGTACATGAAGAGCGGGTGGTACTGGGCGGCCTGGGTCCTGCTCGGCTTGTTCATGGCCACCCAGGATCTGGTCGTCTGGGACAAGCCGATCACCTGGGCCGTCCTGGTGGCATTGCTTCTGCTGAACCTGGGGCAGAACCTCGCCTGGGGCGTTCTATCGCTGGCCACGGTCCAGGTCTGCCTGTGGTTTCCCCTGCACGCCCGCCCCCCTCTGAGGAACTGGCTGGCGCACCTTGGGGCCAGCCTTCTCATCGTGCCGGTGGGCATGGCCCTGATCACGGGCATGGCGTTGCTGCACACGCCGCCGAAGGGCCCCCTGTTGGAGGCGGCTCTCCGGTTTGCGCTGTGGTACATCTCCTTCGAGTACCTTGTCTGCTACTGGGGCGTGGTCGGCCTCCACGAAGGCCTCCAGATCCTGCGCCAGTACCGCGCGGAGGAGCTGCAGGTCTCCGTCCTGGAAGCCCGCCTGGCCGAGGCCCGCCTCCAGTCCCTGAAATTGCAGATCAACCCGCATTTTCTCTTCAACGCCCTGAATTCTCTGTCGGCCCTGCTCCACAGCCACCCGGAGCGGGCAGATCGCATGCTGGTCAAGTTGAGCCACTTTCTCCGGGTATCCCTGAGCCAGCCCCGGGAAGGGCTCATCCCGCTCCACCAGGAACTCCAGGTGATGGAGGACTACATCGACCTGGAGCGGGTGCGCTTCGATGAAGGCCTACGGGTGATTTGCCAGATCCCTGAGGCGTGCCGCGAGGCACTGGTTCCCGCCTTCATCCTTCAACCCTTGCTGGAAAACGCCTTCAAGCATGGTCTTGCCGCTCGCCGGACCGGCGGCATGATCCGCATCCGGGCCCGCCAGGACGAGGGTTCGATGGTGGTCGAAGTCCAGGACAATGGCGGCGGCTCCCATGCCAGCGAGGTCCCGCCTGGAACCCGCCTGGGCCTGCAGATCACCCAAGCCCGGTTGGCGCGCCATTATGGTGGCGCTCAGGCCTTCCAGCTCGACTTCCTGCCGCAGGGCGGGGCTCTCGCCCGGATCCGGCTCCCGTACCAGGTGGATCCCCCCAGCCTGGTCGAGGCGCACCAGGGATCGGGAGGCACCTGTGGGTGAGCTATCCGTCAGCCACACCCGTGGACAGGTGCGGGCGATGGGGGTCTACCTCGGCAGCTGGACCCTGCTGAGCATCTACATCCTGTCGGTCCAGCTGTTCCTCATGCGGGAGCCGATCTATTCAGACCCCTTCCTGCGCTTCACGGGGCTCACCCTGGTGCGGAACTATGGCTGGTCCCTGGTGTCGCTCCTGACCTTGCTCCTGCTTCGCGCTTTTCCGCTCCACCGGGGAGCCTCGGCCTGGACCTGGGCGGCCCACCTCTCCGGAAGCATGGGCATCACCATGCTCGGCATGGGGATGATGGCGGCCGTCATCCCCCTGTTCTACACACCACGCTTGGCCTTCCTGCCGAGGACGTGGGCCGTGACCAAGCAGAATTTCCACTTTGCCTACGTGATCTACTACTGGGGCCTCGTGGGCCTCCACGAAGGGATCCAGCTTTTCCGCCACCTCCGCGAGAAGCGGGAGGTGGCCCTTCGGTTGCGGTCCGAACTGGCCTCAGCCCAGCTGCGCAGCCTGGAGACCCACCTCGGTCCCCACTTCCTGTTCAATTCCCTGAACACCGTGGCAGCCCTGATCCCCAGCGATCCCAGGGCCGCCGACCAGCTCCTCCTCAAGCTGAGCAACCTCCTCCGCACGGGGCTGAACCGGTCCGATGACCAATGGGCTTCCCTGCGGGAGGAATTGGATTACCTCGAATCCTACCTCGCCATCGAGCGCCTCCGGCTTGGTGCCCGTCTGCAGGTGGAGGTCCTCGCTCCGCGGGAGCTATGGAATGCCCAGGTTCCGGCCTTCCTTCTCCAGCCGCTGGTGGAACAGATGGTCTCCCGCTGCGTGACCCCTCGGAGCAGAGGCGGTCGAGTGGACCTTCGAATCGGATCTGAGGGTGGGTGTCTGCTGGTTAAAGTGGAGTCCGGGGGCTCCTGCGCCGGGGCTGATCCCTTGGACCATGACGCGATCTTGCCCATGGCGGCCCGTCTCGAGCTGCTCTACGGGACCGAGCAGGGTTTTGCGGCCAGGACCACGCCGGCGGGGGGCATCCGCTTCCGCATCCACCTTCCCTTGAAGATGAATCCGCCAGCCCTGGCCGCGAATGGGGACTTCCGATGACGACGCCCACGCCCCTGCGGGTCCTGATCGCCGACGACGAAATCCCGGCCCGCCAGAGAATCCGGCAGCTTCTCCAGACCGAGCCGCACCTGGACATCATCGGGGAGGCGGCGGACGGGCTCGAAACGGTGGACAGGATCAATGCCGACCACCCAGACCTGGTGTTCCTCGACATCGAGATGCCGGAGCTCAACGGGTTCGGAGTGTTGGAGGCGGTGGGAGCGGACCACATGCCGGCCACGGTCTTCACCACCGCCTACAACGAGCACGCCATCCATGCCTTTGAGGTCAATGCGCTCGACTATCTGCTCAAGCCCATCGACCCGGAGCGCATGGCCAAGGCCCTGGACAGGGCCTGGGCCTGGCGACAGACCAACCTTGCGAAGGACTACCAAACCCAGCTGGAGGACCTGATTGCCATGGTCCGGAATGAGGGACAGTACCTCCACCGCATCCTGGTGAAGGAGGAAGACCATCACGTCATCCTCAAAGTGAAGGACATCCAGTGGGTGGAAGCGGAGGACAACTATGTCCGGCTGCATGTGGAGGGGACCTCCCATCTGCTCCGGACTTCCATGTCGAGCCTGCTGGAGAGATTGGACCCCCGCCAGTTCCGCAGGATCCATCGATCGAGCATCGTGAACCTGGACTGCATCCAGGAGGTCCATCCCTGGTTCAGCGGGGAGCATGTGATGGTGATGCGTGACGGCACCCGGCTGACCATGAGCCGGACCTACCGGGACCAGTTCAAGGAACTGCTCTGAAGCAGATCGGGCTCTAGCCGGGTGCGTTCACCCTCGATCCCGTGCAGGTAGCCCCACGCCCCTTGCCGTGACCACCCTCGGGAATGATCGTGGGCACGCGCCCATCATCTCCGCTCAGCCGAAGGGCGCCGCTGGCCTCTCGCGAGGTACCGCCGGGAAGCCAGTGCTGGAAGGCACCAGGGTGAGACCGATCCTGATGTGGAGGCCCGAAGGTCACCGAAACCGCGTCGCATGGGTCATTCCGGCGCCTTCCCACTCGCGGGCTCCGGCCCGCGAGTTCCTATTCTCCGAGAGTTTCTGGCGGGCGCCGAGGACCTCCGGCTGGCGTGGCATCCAGGGTCGGCTCACCCCATCCACCTTCGGGTTCCCCACCAGATCCGTGCGGTTCGTCCCACAACGATTGTGAGCGATGCTCCCCAGCCTGAAAGTGATTCCATTCCAGGTTCCGTTCCCGGAATGTCCATCCACAAGGTGAATCAGGAATCCAAACGTCCTCGCCGCATTGAACCCAGCTGACACAGCTCCCTGACGCCCCCGGGCGCCGGTGGCGATGGAAGTTCAACAGTCTCGGCGCGCCCGTGTGCGCGCCCTTGGGAGTCTCTATGTTCAAACGCATGCATCGCACCGCGGTCCTCATGGCTGCGCTCGTGGCGGGGGGGGCGCTTGCGGCCCAGGATTCATCGAGCCTAGGCGCCATGAAGATCGGCGTCGGGTCGCTGGGTGGCGACGCGCAGAAGGCGCTCTTCTCCGGAGGAACCTTTTCGTTCACGGTCGAAGTGGCCTTCCCCCTGCAGGAGCGTGCCGCTCTCGTGGGAAGCCTCGGCCTGCGCCAGTATTCCGGGGGGAACCAGCTGATCAGCTTCATCCCCGTGGCCGTCCCCGCCACCGGGGTCAATCCGACGATCTACGAGACTCGGAATCGACGCGCCGAGGCAAGTGCCATCGAAGGCACCGCCCTGTACCGGTTCGAGCTCCTCCCGAAGGTGTTCTACCTCCAGGGCGGCTTGCGCCTGTCCTCCGCCAAGGTGGCAGAGACCGATACGGGCACTCAGCTGGTCACGAATGGAAACGCCATCTCGAACACCGGATCGATCAGCAACCCGAACATCCTGGCGGTCAACACCATCGCCGGGAAGGCGGAGAAGAAGGCCTTCGGCGCAGGCCTGGTGGCGGGGGCGGGGTACCGGTTCCTGAACCGCTACACCGTCGAGATGAACCTGTTCACCACCAAGCTCGAGACGCCCTCCACCGGTTCGAAGAACGGGGTCGGCGGTGAGTTGGCCTTCGCCTTCCAGTTCTAACCCAGGAGCTCTTCATGACCTTCCCATTCCGTTCGAGAACCTTGTCGCTCCTCACGCTCGGCCTGGTGGCCGCGGCCCCGCTGGCAGCCCAGGAGTCCACAGGCCAGGTCGTCGGGACCATCCGGTCCAAGGCGGGCGCTCTCATGCCGGGCGTTCAGGTCCGGCTCACCTCTCCTGCGCTCCAGGGCGCCCGGGTGGTGGTCACCGATGACAAGGGGGCCTACCGGGCACCCCTGCTGCCGCCGGGATCCTACTCTCTGGTCGCGTTGAAGGACGGTTTCCTGTCCCAGGGCGGCCGCCTGGACCTCAACCTGGGCCAGGTGGTGAGGCTCGACCTCACCATGGCCCCGCAGGAAACCGCCAGCACCACCGTCGAGGTGATCTCCTCGGCCTCCAATGTGGACAAGACCGAAGTCAAGGCCGCCACCAACATCACCTCCGAGTTCATGGACACCATGCCCAGGTTCACCCGGGGCCTCGATACGGCCGCGCTCCTGGCGCCTGGCATCGCGACGCGGGGGCCGGGCCAGGGCGAGGCGAACAAGGACATCATCATTCGAGGCGGGACTGCCGTGGGCAACCGGTTCCTGCTGAATGGAACCGACATCGCGGACAATGTCTTCGCCCAATCCAATGGTCGTTCCTACTACGTGGATGACTCCATCCAGGAAATCCAGGTCATCCAGAGTCCCGTCAACGCCCGTTTCGGCAACTTCACCGGTGGCGTGATCAACGCCATCACCAAGTCCGGAGGGAATGAGTTCACCGGCATCATCCGGGGGAATTTCAACAAGACCAGCTGGCAAGCCCAGGCGCCGAGGGGAACCAGGCCCAGCCTGATCCCCGCGAATGGCGGGACGGGCGCCACGGAAGACACGATGACCAGCAATTACACGGTCCAGCTGGGTGGGCCGATCATCAAGGACCGCCTCTGGTTCTCCGGCTCCACCAAGCAGAACCCCACCAGCGTGGTGACGGCCACCTATGCCAATCCCTCCTCGCTCACCACCTACTACACGGGCCTGCCGGCCTACACCCTTCCGACCATGGGGCAGTCCTATTCCCGGGTGTCGAGCCTGCAGTTCTACGAAGGGAAGCTCACCTGGGCCATCAACTCAGATCACACCCTCGAGGTGGGGCAGACCCGGAGCGTCACCACAGGGACCAACCAGCTGACGGGCAACTCCTTCGATCCGGACACGCTCTACGACCGCCAGGACATCAACGAGTACAAGACCATCGGGTACCGCGGGCTGCTCACGCAGAACATGACGATCGAGGCCCGGTACGCCAAGAAGGCCGACACCATCGTGGCCGGCGGTGATCTCAATCGCACCTTCCCGCAGCGGATCGACGCCCTCTACGGGAACGGGGTCTACTACCGCTTCAACAACGCCACCTTCAGCAAGCTGAAACCTGACCAGCGCGACGCCACGACCTACACCGTGAACCTGAGCTGGTTCCCCCCCCAGACCTCGTTCGGCACCCATGTCATCGAGGCGGGGCTTGAGCGGGTGATCTCCGAGTTCTCCTCCGCCAACGACCAGTCACCGACCAACACCCGCATTTTCGTCGGGGGCCGCCTGGCCAATGGCAACTACGAAGTCCAGAACATCGCCGATGATCCGGATCAGGCGGTGGCCATCCAGCTGTACCTTTCCAGCGCCGGATTCGCCAAGACCACCACCCAGTCCTTCTACCTGAACGACACGGCGACCTTCAGTGACCATTTCCAGGTGATGCTCGGGGCGCGGTTCGATTCCTCCAAGGCCGCAGACACCTTTGGCGCCCAGACCATCAGCTCGAGCAAGTGGAGTCCCAGGCTCCAGCTGACTTACGATCCCAGGGGCGACCAGACCTGGGTGGCCCGCGCCAGCTATGCCACCTACGTGGGGAAGCTGCACGACGGCCTCACCTCGAAGTTCACCTTTGCGGGGAACCCGCTTTCGGAGCTCTACGGCTACCGGACCACGAACCTGAACGCGACCTATGCCCAGGTGGTCGATCTGAACAACTGGGACCTGACGCCCAACGGGTTCCTGGGCGCCACCGGGTCCACGGGGACCCTGGTGAACCCGAACCTGAAGGCGCCGTCCGTGGATGAGATCAGTGTGGGCATCCGGAGGAACTACAAAGATGGTTCCTTCCTGAACCTCAGCTACAACAAGCGGACCTACAAGGACCCCTTCGACGATTTCCTCTACATCGGCGATGAGCTCCAGCAGAACTCCTTCGTCACCCCGGGGGTCGTGCTCTCCAATCCCGTCACGCGCTGGAACAACAACCCCAATGAGCGCCGGGACTACAGCAGCGTGGAGCTGGAGTTCCTCCAGGTGATGACGCCCAGGTGGTCCTTCGGCGGCAACTACACATCTTCGAGCCTCAAGGGGAACGGCGAGGGCGGCGACAACTCCTCGGCGTCCCGCTCGGTGGCCAGCATCGGTGATCCCCTCGGAAACTATGAGAGCGTCCATGCCCTCCGCGGGCGGGACCAGAGCTACTATGCGCCGTACGGCTACCTCGCCTCGGACACCAAGCATCGCGGGAAGCTGTACCTGAACTATGTGAACCAGGACGCGAAGGGCGCGATGTTCAGTTCGTCGCTGCTGCTCAACTACACCGGGGGTGGCGTCTATGACATCTCCGCCACGAACCTGTTCGAGGCCCAGACCGACGCATCCGCGGCGGGGAGCCCCAACGTCAATGCCTATCCCACCACCTACACCCGCTACTGGGGGCGGGGCCTCGGCCGGTTCAACGATGTCTACAGCGTGGACCTGAAGCTCGGCGTCCAGATCCCACTCTTCCGGAAGGTCCGCTACTTCACGGAACTGACCATCACCAACCTGTTCAACCACCAGCTGCTCCAGACCTTCTCCACCGCCACGACGGGAACGGCCCAGGCCACGAACAGCCCCAAGAGCGGGTACTACACGGCTCCCTGGGGATCGAACCTGGCCAATCGGACAGGGTGGGGTACCTACGGCAACGCGGACTACCTGAATGCCCGCGTGGTCACCCTTTCCACCGGATTCAAGTGGTAACGCGATGCGTTTCTGGAGACTGATCATGATCATTCGTTCTTCCTCCCCTTGGCTGGCTATGGCCCTCTCAGCGCTATCCCTGGGAGCCCAGGCCCCGGCCGAACGCAGTCCTTTCGAGGCCAGCCTCGCCGGGGTGATCGCAACGGCCGATACCAAGAAGATGTCCGCCGGCTCAAACCCGGCCGGGTACCTTGCGGCCCTGGGGTATCACACGGAGCTCTATCCCAGCCTGGGCACGAGGGTCCACCTCGGGTTCATGTCCTTCGCCGGCGCTGAGGGAAGCGGCTTGGAGAATCGCAAGCGGCCCCAGATGCACTTCGGCCTGGATCTCGTGAAGAGCTACCAGAACCTGTCGATCTTCGGGGGCCTCACCGGGACCCAGTGGAAGCAGTCCGTGAATGCGACCGACCCGAAATTCACAGGTCTCAACCGCGCCACAGGCATCAAGCTCGGCGCCCGGGTGGGGGCCGAGTACCTCATCGGCCAGGGATTCTCCGCCCAGGTGAGCTTTGAGCAGACGGAATTCAACCGAGTGTTCAATCCTTCCTGGTTTGGCCTGGGGTTCACCTACCGCTTCAAGGGCGACTGAACCAGCTGTCCGCCACGCCGGGAGGCCTTCCGCCTCCCGGCGTGGCCCTTGCCCGACTGGGCATCGAGCCCTTCCCATCCGTTCCCTATCGAGGAATCCATGCGACTTGCTGAAGCCCTCCACCTTCGAAAGAGCCTCGCCAAGCGAATCAAGATGGATCAAGAGGCCTTGGACGCCGCCTTGATGGGAAGGCCGAAAGCCGGCCCCAGCGAAGAACCCGGCCTACTCCTTCAGCAGATCAGCGCCAACCATGCGGAACTCGAGAGCTTGGTCATCGAGATCTACCGGGCCAATGCCGGGACCCTCCTTCCAAGTGGGCGGACCCTGATCGAGACCATCGCCCACAAGGAGACCGTCACTCGGCGCATCGAGCACCTCAAGGCCCTGCTCGGACGGCTGGTCGCCAAGGCCAGCCGCGAACCCTGGCCGCCGGCCCGGGCGAAGGTGCAGGAACTCCGCCTGACACCCCAGGCCATCCGGAACGAGATCAACGCCTTGACGATGGAACTCCGGGAACTGGACCGGAGCATTGACCTGGCGAACTGGTCCACCGAGGTCGCCGACTGGGCTTCGGTTCCCTCCACCCTGACGGCGAAGGCCGGGGGGTTTTAGGCGCACACGCGCCCTACGCGCTGGTTCCGGCCATGGATGATGGCCCCGTGGGCAAGAGCGGGTCCGACGGTGACGATCCAGCCACCGCATCGGCTGTCGCGGCTGCCAGCGGCCGATGGGGCTGGCGATCCGCCCGGCCGTCTGGCCCCGGAAAGTTCCCGGCTTCCCGGGGGAACCACCCCCGAATTGGGGCAGGTCACCCCGGATCCATGCGGACCGCCCCTAGGAAGTGGCCGGGATTCAAGGGGAGGTGGAGATTGGGTGACTCCCCCGATCTTCTCAACCCTCACTTCAAGGAGCATCCGCATGCGCCTATCTGTTCTTCGTCTCGGCATCACCGCCCTTGCCCTGGTGGCCGGGCACCAGGTCCTCGCCCAAGGCACCCAGACGGCCAGTCTCGTGGGCCAGGTGGTGGACGTTGCAGATGCCCCCATGGCGGGCGTCGAGGTCCGCCTCAGCAGCCCCTCGCTGCAGGGCGTCCGGGTGGTGGTCACCGATGCCGGTGGCCGCTTCGCCGCGCGCCTGCTGCCACCGGGCCTCTACCGCATCAGCCTGTCCAAGGCCGGGTTCACCACGGTCACCCGCGAGGAGCGCCTGGGCCTTGAGCAGAACCTCAACACCCGGTTCACGCTCTCCAAGGAGGCCGGCACCACCATTGAGGTGGTGGCCTCCTCGGTTCAGCTGGACAAGACGGAGTTTAAGACCTCCACCAATTTCTCGAAGGAGTCCATCGACGCCCTGCCGGTGGACCGCAATCCGCTGAATGTGGCGCTCATGGCGCCGGGCGTGGTGGAGAACCTGAACCAGGACCGCGGCGGCATGCAGATCCGCGGCAGCCAGGGCACGGGCAACCTCTGGCTGCTGGATGGCCAGAACTACGCGGACAATGTCTACAATGGGCCCCGCGCCAAGTTCGTGACGGACGCCATCGAGGAAACCCAGGTGATCACCGGGGCCATCCCCGCCGAGTTCGGCGACGTGGAGGGCGGCGTGGTGAACACCATCACGAAATCCGGTGGCGACGAGTTCACCGCCCAGCTGCGTTGGGATCTCAGCAGCGACCGCTGGAAGGCCGCCCGCCGCGGCGAGGATGCCAGTTCCTTCTCCGACCGGATCAACCAGGAAAAGATGTTCCAGGTGGGCGGTCCCATCGTGAAGTCGAAGCTCTGGTTCTACACCAGCTACTTCAGCCTGGCCCGCGACAACGCCCAGAGCCTGCCCACGGACCAGGCGGCCCTCGGCGCTCCGGTGGGCGCGCCCTACACCGAGAACATCAAGGACATCCGCCGGCAGGTGAAGCTCACCTGGGCCATCACGGACCGGCATACGTTGGTGGGGACCTACCACGGCTACAACGAGACGTTCGGCAACATCGACTATGTGGGCAGCGGCGACGGCAACTTCAGCACGCGGCGCTTCACCCAGGAGATCTACGGCCTGCAGCTGCGCAGCCTCCTCACCGACGTGCTCACCATGTCCCTCAAGATCGGGAAGAAGGACCAGACCATCGCCGTGGGCTCCAACAACGTGGCCCTGCCGATCTTCAACAACGATGACGGCTACTTCTACCGGGCCGGCTACTTCGATCCCCGGGATCCCGGCGATGTGCGGAACAACCAGACCGCCAACCTGAAGTTCTCCTACTTCGCCTCCAACGCCGACAGCAGCCACCAGCTCGACCTGGGCTGGGACTACTACCGCGGCACCACCAAGGCCTCCGGGGCCCAGACGCCCTTCGACCTGCTCATCGGCGGGAAGGTCTGGAACTCCTACGTGAATGCCAGCGGCCTCGATCTGACCAACGGCACGGTGAACACCGACGGCGCCTCCACCTTCAGCTACCTGACCCAGCCCGGTGAGGCGGGAACCGAGCAGCACTCCCTCTACGTCAACGACAAGTGGTCCGTGAACAAGCACTGGAATGCCAACCTGGGGCTGCGCTGGGACAAGTACACCGCCGAGGACCGGGCGCTGAAGCGGACGACGGCCTCCAACAACGCCCTCTCGCCCCGCCTGGGTGTGAACTACGACATCCTGGGCGACAGCGCCTGGATCCTGGGCGCGGCCTTCAGCCGCTACAACGGCAAGCCGCTGGAGATCCAGCTGAGCGTGGCCACCTACGTGAACAACCCCATCGCAGCCACTTTCAACTACAACGGGCCCGCGGGTGTCCAGCCCTTCTCGGCCCTGGCCAATCCCGCGAACTACGACCCCGCGCCCCAGTCCTATACGGATGCCGCCGTCAACATCAAGGTCGATCCCAACCTGCAGGCCCAGACCGTGGATGAGGTGCAGCTGAGCGCCCTGCATAATTTCAAGCACAAGACCCTGGGCGAGGGCTACCTGAAGGCCACCTTCATCAGCAAGACCTGGAACCACCTCATCGACCTCCGGGCCGGCAACGACGGAACCGTGGCCAATCCTGGCGGCGGCAGCCCCCTCTACATCACCTACTGGCACAACGAGCCTGGCGCCAAGCGTGACTACCACAGCCTGGAGCTGGAAGGCGCCCTGGCCAAGGGCCGCTACACCGTGAGCGGCAACCTCGTGGTGAGCCGCCTGAAGGGCAACTACGAAGGCGAGGTGAAGGGCGCGCCCGGGTCTGGCGCGGGCTACGACTGGTTCACGAGGCAGAACGGCGTCTCGATGTACGATCCCGCCGTGACGAACCCCTACGGCTACCTGCTGGGTCACGTGCCCCTGCGCTCCCGCATCAACACCATCGCCCGCTGGGCCAATCCCCTGGGCGAGCTCACCACCGGCCTGCTGTTCAGCTACGACGGCCCCCAGACCTACAGCCACATCCGGGTCATCACCGATCCCAGCAGCCTCAACCCGGCCATCGATCCCCAGGCCGCGGGACTCCGCCTGTATCAGTACCGGAACAACCAGCGTGGCGACGGGACCTACCACGCCCAGTACTACCTGGACCTCAGCGTCCAGCAGGACTTCCGGCTCATGAGCTTCGGCAATGGCCGGAAGGTCAGCGCCTATGTGAAGGCCGTGGTGGAGAATGTCTTCAACCACCAGCAGCAAGTCACCCAGGGCACCGGTTACGCCGCCTTGGCCGCCGGCGACCCCATCTCCTCGCCCTTTGTCCCCAACTCGGGCTTCGGCGCGGCGGGACCGACCAACTATGGGCGGGCCCGGCGGATGTATCTCAGCACGGGGTTGAAGTTCTAGGTTTTTGGATGGGGGGCAGGGCTGGTTCCTGCCCCCTAAACGCCCTCCGGGATGTCTCGTAGCCCACGCACGATCTCTGACATCCAGGAGGCTCCCATGGCCCTCGCCCGATCTCTCGCCGCGGCCGTCGCCGCCGTCATCCTCTGCGCTTCTCTGGCGGCCCAGTCCCAGGTGATCCACCCCGCCAAGGCGGAGAAGACCACCGAGACCCGCACCCTGCCGCTGGCCTCGGGCTCCACCCTGAAGGTGAAGAACGTCAACGGCTTCATCCGCGTGGAAGCCTGGGACCGCGAGGAGGTCCAGTTCACGGGCGAGTTCAAACCCAGCAGCAAGGACGAGCAGGTGAAGGTGGTGGTGGAGGCCGGCAACGGCAACCTGGAGATCCGGGGCGAGTATCCCAAGAACACAGGCTGGGGCTCGTACCAGGGGCCCCAGTGCCAGATGACCTTGAAGGTGCCCCGCCGCATCACGCCCACCCTTGAGACCGTGAACGGGGAGGTCAGTGTCAGCGGCACCCAGGGCAAGGCGGTGCTCAGCACCGTGAACGGCGGCATCCGCGCTGCCAACCTGCAGGAGCACCTGAAGGCCGAGACGGTGAACGGCAGCATCAACCTTGATCAGGTGAAGGGCAGCCTGAACCTCCAGACCGTCAACGGGGCCATCAAGGGGTCTGGCCTGGACGGCCAGGGGCGGGGCATCAAGGCCGAAACCGTGAACGGCTCCATCCACCTCCAGGTGGGCGGCATGAAGGGCCGCCTGAAGGCCAGCACGGTCAACGGTGGCATCTCCTTCAACGCCAAGGGGGCCGAGCAGGTGGAGGTGAAGAAGCACCGCGTCACCGCGGTCTTTCCCGGAAGCGAGCAGGGCATTGACATCGAGACCGTGAACGGCGCGATCACGCTGGACTGAGCGGGCTGCCAGGCAGGTCCGGCCATCGCCCGGCGCCCGGTCGCTACTTGGCGACCAGGGTGCCTGTGGCGAGGGTGAGGGGAAGGACCGTGCCGGTGTCGGAGAGGGTGTTCCCCTCCGTCAGCGTGATCCCGACGGGGGTGTTGGCCGGAACGGCATTGGCCTTGAGGGTGAGGCTGATCCGGGCGAGGGGCTGGCCGAGCGGAACGGCCCCCGCCTTCCGGAAGACCGCGCCGTGCAGGGCGCCACCACCCTTGTCCGCGCCGGTCAGCACCTGGGAGGCGCCTCCAGGATCGAAGGCCAGGTTCTGGACTAGGCCCGTGGCGCTCGGCGGTTGGACCCAGGAGACCTTGGCGGGATCGGCCGTGAGGATGAAGGCCAGGCCCTGGCCATTCAGCCCGGAGGGGCCCACGAGATCGAGCACGAGCCGGGAGGGGGTCGAGAGGGTGGCGTTCCTCAGGAGGCGGTAGCCGGTGCTGACGGGATCTGTGTAGGCCAGCGCCGTTGCCGTGGTGGGGGGTGGGGGCGGCGGGTTACCCCCGCCTCCGCCGCCGCAGGCGACCGCCAGGGCCAGGAGGAGGCATCCCAGGGTGGATTTGACTCGGAGCATGGGCGCCTCTCTCATAGCCGGGCCATCAGCAAGGCCAGGTCTGCATCATCAACGAACCCATCGGCGTTCAGGTCCGCTGGGGAGTTGGTCACCGCGACGCCCGGGGCGTAGCGCTTCAGGAACCAGGCCAGGTCGAGCACATTGACAGCCCCATCGGCGTTCAGGTCATAGACGATGGTCAGCACCCTCAAGGTGGCCGCCGTGCTCAGGACGCTGCCCAGGCTGTTGGTGACCAGCACCTGGTAGCTTCCCTCATCCCTGGATGCGGCGCTGGGGATGACCAGGCTGGCGGCCTGGGCCCCGGGAAGGTCGACACCATCCTTCCGCCACTGGTAGGAGAGGGGACCAGTGCCGGCGGCGACCACGGAGAAGGTGACCTGGGTGCCGCTGGGCACGGAACAACTGGCTGGCTGGGAAAGGATGGATGGGAACTGGGAAGCCTGCACCACCAACTCCACCTTGTCCAGGTTGACCGTCAGTCCCTTGATTGCGCCACCGCCTGCGGGCATGGAGAGGGTGTTGACGACGAGTGCCACGACGATGTCCTGGCCCCGGTAATCCATGAGGCTGACCTCGGCCTGCCCGTAGTAGGCATCCGTATTGGGAGGCGCGATGGTTGTGAGGGTGGCCCGGACTGAGCCATCTGGGTCTCGGACCTGCACCTTGAGGCTGTCGTCCGGGGGATTGGACAGGGACTGCATGGCGTACGGGAACTTCAGGGCAGCCGTGGATGCGCCTGCCGGTATGAAGACGGGCTGGGAGAGGGTGGCCGGGAGGGCGGTTCCCACCACGCCACCATTGAGCGCGATCGTCTCCACCTCGGGGGTGTAGATGGAGGCGATCCAGGCGAGGTTCCAGTTGGTGGCGGTCCAGTCGGAGAAGGCGGCCTCGAATCCAGGGTTCTTCAACAGCTGACTGAAGGTGTTGTCGATGCTGAAGCCCATGGGCGTCGAGATGCCCTTGTTGCCGGCGGCATCGAAGGCGTTCAGCACGAGCAGGTGGTTGCCGTTGGTGAGGCTCCGCGAATCGAAGGACAGTGTGTGGGGGCCGGCGGTCGTGCTGCCCACCAACACGCCATCCACGAGGTAATCGATCCGGGTGATGGCCAGGTTGTCGTGGCCATCGGCGGTGAGGTCGACCACCCCGAAGGCTCCGCGGACGCCGTTGCTCCAGACCGTTGGAGGCTCTGTATCCGCGATTTCCCCGATCTTGAGAGATACGTTGTCGAGGAGGAACTCGGAGAGGCCAACGCCACCGGGGTAGACCGAGACCCCCGAGACCGCCTCCGACCGGGTGATCTGCCGGTCCTGGTCTGGCCATGACAACAGGACAGGGCTCACGGGAGGGGGTTGGGGCACCGTCCTGGGGAGGACCGCAGGGACGGGATGCGCCGCGTCCTCCCGGCCTTCGAACCAGAGCTGCACGGTCTTTCCGCGGTAGGCGGACAGGTCGAGAAAGTGCTGGCGGTAGTCCTTCTTGGCCGGGATGGGGATCGGAAGCCGGCTGCGGTCCAGGTTGGAGTACGTGGCCAGCGTCTCCAGGATCTCACCCGTGGTGGCGCGGATCTGGACCTGGAAGGTATCCCTGGCCCGGTCATCGGGTTCCTGGGAGAAGACTTCGAGCCAGAAACTCAGGATCGCACTCCGGGCTTCGGAGGGGATCGTCACGGTCTGGTAGATCGACTGCGTGTTGGTGTCGCCGACGCCGCAAAAGTCGCCGCTCCACCAGCCCAGGTAAGGCCAGCCTTGGGAGATGATACCGATGGGATCAACCCAGGCCGAGTGCCGCTTGTCGACGCCGCCATCGTAGAGGCTGCCGAATTCGAAGTCCCCTTGCAGGAGCAGCTCGTAGAACGAATTCGAGAGCTGGAAGGGAACGGGTGTGGAGTAGGTGACATTGCCCACCAGGTCCGTGGCGATGACGGTGAGGGTATGGGAACCCTTGGGAATGCTGCGTGAGTCGAAGGTGAGGGAATCGATCGCGCTGGCCTGTCCACCGACCGGGTGGGTTGCCACCTTGTGCTGATCCACCAGGTAGACGAGGAGCGCCACGCCCTTGTTGTCCTGGGCCTGGGCGTTGAACTCGATGACCCCGCTGTTGCCGACCACGGTGGCTGACACGGTCGGGGGGGTCAGGTCATCCCCGTCACCGGAGGTGTACCCCACATTGATGGCGGCGAAGGCATTCCGGACGGCCTGCACTTCCGCTGACCCCTGGCCGTAGAGGTCGATGGCGGCCCGCAGGGCGGCCATGCGGGCATGAAGGTAGGTGCTGGCGGAGGTGAGGTACGTGGTCAGGGCGCGGTACCAGATCCGGGTGGCCTTGTCGTTGCCGAGGCCGCTCATGCCCCCGGGAAGATAGGACGAGGCGTAGGCCGAAGCCGCATTCGGGGAGGCGCCCTGGGCCAGGAAATAGAAGCAGCGGTTCATGGGCCCACTTCCGAAGTGGACGTCAAGATAGGCCAGGCTGGTGGACCAGGCGTCGGGACTGCCACCATCCAGGCTCGGCTTGTACATGTAGCGCAGCGGGTGGTCGAAAGCCGGCGTGCTCAGCTGCTCGCCGATGGTCCAGTTCCCGCCGGTATCGGGCACCACGGCCCCCTTGCCGTTGGCGCCCCTGGCGTAGAACTCGACCATGGTGCCGAGGATGTCCGAGGTGGCCTCGTTGAGGGATCCGGATTCACCGCTGTAGATCAGGCCGGCCGTGGCAAAGGTGACGCCGTGGCTGAACTCATGTCCGACCACGTCCAGGGAGGTCAGGGTCTTGAACTTGCTGCCATCCCCGAAGGTCAGGCAGAAGCATTCGTCCCACCAGAAGGCGTTGTCGTAGTTGTCGCCGAAGTGGACCCGCGTCCGGGTGGGGGTGCCCGCTCCGTCGATCCCGTTCCGGCCCAGCACCTGACCGAAGAAATCCCAGGTCGCCTGGGTCCCGAAGTGGGCATCCACCGCGGCCGTCTGGCCATTGGGAGCCGTGGTGGACCCACCTGGGAGGTACTGCTGGCCATCTCCCCAGGTGTCATCCGCGTCCTGGTAGAGGCTGCCATTCAGGGCCATGTCCCAGCTGTGGTTCATGTCGAGCGTGGCGTTGCCGCCCCGTCCAAGGTCCCGCAGCTCATGGCCAAGGCCGCCCGGTGCGGTCGAGAGGGTCACGGTGCCGCTGTGCTGGGAGAGGCCGGTTCCGGTCGTCTCCAGGGCGGACCATCTCTGGAGGATGCCGCCGCCGTGGGCATCCACCAGGAAGCCGGTGATGGCGGCCTCGCCCTGCTCGCGGCCATGGGCGGCCTGCACGTGGTAGGCAAGGCGGAAGCCCACAGGCTTCTCCATCACTTCAATGGCATTCAGGGCCTGGCCGGGTTTGACCGGGGCCCCGGTGTCCCGGTGGACCCGTTCCAGCTCCGGGACGATGACCAGCTCGACCTTCGGGGCCACGTCAAAGGGGCCCCGAAGCTGGAGGGCCTCGGATACGATCCAGAGCACTTCCGAAGAGGTCAAGGTCGGGCTGGTGTTCAGGGTGATGTCGCCGCCCACAGGCTGGGTCAGCAGGAACTCGTTCCCGTCGCGCCGGGCGTGGCTGATGCCATCCCCACCCCAGACGCGGACTCCGCGGACCGTCTGGATGAACCTTGCATGGGTGGATTCATCGGCGTCCCTCCGGACGGAGACGACTTTTTTCTGCTGGGCGGCCCGCAAGGCCGGCCCCGTGGAACTGACGGCCAAGATCAGGCCCAGCAGGAGGGGTGCAGGGTGCTTCGATTGATCTTGACCTGGGCGCGCGCGCAGCATCTCCCCTCCAACAGAAGCGGTTCCATGGCGGGGCAGGACGCCGGCTTCAAATAAACGGCCAAAAGTTTAGATGATAATAATATCTGGAATTGGGGCGGTCAGGACCAGATCTGGCTCGGTCCTCTGCGACTATCGGTACCTCGCCGCCATGGCCTTCAGCGTCTTCACCACGTGGTCCCGGAGGGACCTGGGCTCCAGCACCTCGGCCTCCGCTCCGAACTGGAGGATGAAACGGGTGGGCCCGGACAGTTCGGTGGCCTGGAAGGCGAGCAGCACGGTGCCGCCCTTCTCCTTCCGGACCTCCACGCCGGGCAGGGCCGGCGGGGCATCCAGCAGGGCCTGGGGCCAGTTGGTGCCGGAGACCCGCACCAGGATCCGGAAGGGCGCCGCGAGGCTGTACCAGCCGCCGATCTGCAGATCGCGAGCCTGCTCCAGCGGCTGCTTGTCAGGGATAAGGCCTCGCCGGGCCAGGGCCTTCGCCTCCTCGATGCGGGCGAGGCGGAAGTGCCTGGGCTCCTGCTTGGCCAGATCCCAGGCCAGCAGGAAAGCGCCGCCGGAGAAGACGTCGTGGGTGAGGGTGAAGGGCACCACGGTGCGGGTGCTGACGCGGCCGGTGGAAGCGGCCTTGTAGGTGAGGTCCAGCTCCCGGGGTCCGTCCGGGTGACCGAGCGCCAGCAGCACCTGGGTGAGCATCCTGGTATCGAGGGCCTGCTGGTCGTCGGCGCCGCCGCGCACGCAGACATGCTCCTGCAGGGCGCGGAACAGGTCCCGGTCGCGGCTGCTCAGGTGGCTGTCCGCCAGGGTGCGCAGCCCCTCCAGCTGGTCGAACCACAGCTCCGTGGCCGTGCCCTCCAGGGCCATGAGGGCGACTTCCAGGGCCATGCGGGCATGGGGCGTGATCTTGCTGTCCCAGTCCGGGGCTTTCTCCAGGGTGAAGTGGATGACGGCCGGGAGCCCCTGCCGGGCCTTGCCGAACCGCGCGCCTTGCTCCTCCAGCAGTTGCACCGCCCGATCCACGGTGCGCGAGGCCACGCCCCCCAGCCGATGGGCGAGGGCTTCCTTGGTGATGCCATGCTCCCCGGCGTCGCGGATGGCCTCCAGCACCAGCTGGAGCCGCTCGGGCTTCACCAGGTGGCCGCCGTCGGGGCGGGGGGATTGGAGCGGCTTGCGGGACGCGGCACGGGCCATGGCGACCTCCGCGTCCAGGATTGGCCAGGGACTGTCCAATGGCAAGGATTCCCGCCTAGCCCCGCCAGATCTCTTCAAAAGCCTGCGGGTCCCAGCGCGCAGGTCCCAGGACCGCATGCCCCCCGGCGTACAGGGCGCTCCAGAGGGCGGCCCGCAGGGGGGCATCCCCGAGCTGCTCCAGGGGCAGCTCCACCCGCGTGTCGTGGTCCCAGCCCAGCTGGACATTGAGGCGGCGGAGCCGGGTCATGAGCCCGGCATGGTCCAGGCCGGAGGTGAAGGGCGTGGCGGGCCCCACCAGCTGTTCACGAGCGTGATAGAGGCCGCGGCCCGTCTCATCATTGAAGCGGGAGCCGCCCAGAACCTCCGGGGGGATGATCAGCCCGGTGGGCTCCCAGGCCAGGCCCGAGGCGGCCGCCGCCAGCTCGGCGGCCCAGTCCCAGGGGGTGCCCGTGGCACAGAACACGGCGGACGGGGGATTGGTGGCCAGGAGTCCCATGGCCACCCCCTCGACGCGGTTGCGGAGCTGGGCATAACTCAAGGTGCCCCAATCCGGAGTGGTCAGGGCGGGCCGGCCCTGGAGCCGGGCGGCGCGCTGGATGAGCAGGTCCCGCAGGGTGGTGGCCATGGCTGGAAGTATTGCAAGACAAGGACCAGGGCCATCCCGATTTTCTTCCGTCAACCCTTTCCCACCCGGGCGGGTCAGTGGAGTTGTCCGATTCCTCACCCACCCATCTGGAGCTCAGGCTCCGACCCCTGGAGATCCCCATGCGCCGTTCGCTCAAGACTTTCTCCCTGCTGGCCCTGCCCGCGCTCACCACCCTGGCCCTGACCGTGGCCTGTGGCGGCAGCGGCGGTTCCTCGTCCCCCGCCCCGGTGGCCACTGGCTCGGCTTCCATCATCCTCACCGACGCGCCTTCGGATCAGTGGTCCGCCGTCGAGGTGGTGGTCACCAAGATCACCCTGCTGAACAAGACCGACCATTCGAAGGAGGTCGTGGCCTTCGAGGGGGCCACCGCCAAGATCAACCTGGTGGATCTCGATAGCGTGGGCGAGCTGCTGGCCACGGCCCAGCTTCCCGTCGGCACCTATGACGCGCTGCGCGTCACCATCGACCCCGCCAGCGTGAATCTGGTGAAGGCCGACGGCACGGCTGTGCCCGCCAGCCAGGTGCATGTGAATGGCGCCAGCGTCCTCGTGAAACTCGACACGGACCTGGTGGTGACCCCCACGGGCAGCAATGCGGTGCAGATCGACTTCGACCTGGGCCATCCCCTCTTCCTGGTGCAGCTGCCCAACGGCGGCTGGGTGATGAACCTGCAGGTCCGGCACCGCCCCAACGCGAACGGAATGATGGGCATGCGCCAGTTGGTGTTCCGGCACCGCCGCGGCACCGTCGCCTCCGTGAGCGCCTCCAGCTTCGTCCTGCACACGGACAGCGGGAACGACCTCACCGTGCACGTGGATGCCGGAGCCTGGTTCTTCGATGCCGATACCAAGACCGTGGGCAGCTTCGCGGGCCTGGCCGCCGGCAAGAACGCCTTGGTCTCGCTGCGCATGCAGACCGACGGCACCCTCTGGGCTGTGCGCGTCTGGTACGGGGCCAATGCCCTGCCGGGTTGGACGCCGGAAGGCCACGTCGTGGGGGTGGATCGCGCGAACAACAAGCTTCTGATCAGCACCAACGCCAGCGTGCCACGCGCCATCGCCATCGACGCCGACACCACCTTCACCTTCCGCACCGATACGGCCATCGGCACCGGCCAGGCGACCTTGGCTGACATCTGGATGGGCTTCAAGGTCCAGGTGGACGTGAAGGATCCGTTGCAGGTGCCCATGCACGCCAAGTCCGTGAACATCCAGCGGGCCGTGGATGGGGGGGCCATCAAGGCCGCGGACGCCACCCAGTTCACCTACACGCACCCTGTGGCGGGCGATCGGGTCCATGCCTACGCGAATCCCTTCACCTGGTGGTATCTGGGCTTCCCCGGCGTGACCTCCACGAGCAGCGGCGCCTTCGCGGCGGCCTGCGCCGGTTCGGGTGATGTCCGAGTGCAGGGCGTGAGCGACCTGGTCTGGAACGGCGGCACAAGCGCCTGGGATGCCAGCAGCGCCATCTTCCTGCCCGTGGCGCTGCCCAAGGGTACCATCAGCACCTCCTACAACGGGGGCCAGCTCAGCTTCACCTTCACCAATTCGGCTTCGGCCTCGCAGACCATCCCGGTGAGCCTGAACACCACCGTGGGCATGCAGCCTGCCGTGCTCGAGGTGGCGAACCAGTCCGGGGTCATCACCGTGACCGCCATTCCCGAGAGCGCCTGGGCCACCAAGCTCGTCGCCCCGGCCGTGACCCGCGTGGCCGTGGTGCCCAAGCCCGATGGCACCTATGCCGCCTATTCCGTGGTGATCTTCACGGGGTTCTGAGCCCAGCGATTCAAGGCAGACTCGAAGCGGCGCTCTGGCGCCGCTTCGTCGTCATGCCCTGGCCGTGATGGCCCCCACGGTGAAGTTCGGATGCCGGTCCATGAGGGGGCGAGGCGGTGGTGTGTGAGTAATCTGGGTGAACCCTGCGTGGCGCAGGGCCTCGGTCCAGGCCTCGGGGGTGAGGAAGCCGTGGCGGGGGCGCCACCGGGGATCCAGGGTGACCTCAGTGAAGCTCTTGATGAAGTTGAAGAAGAACTCCAGGTAGAGGGGCTGATCCAGGGTGGGCTTCATACACTCGCCGATCACCAACCGGCCCGAGCGTGTCAGCCGGCTCCGCAGGCCGCTCAGGGTGGCCTCGAGGTCCTGGGCCACATGCAGCACGTTGATGCCCACGATGGCGTCCAGGCTGGCGGGTTCGATGCCCTGGTCCCCCAGAGGCCGGTTCAGGTCCAGGGCCTGAAAGCTCAGGGGCAGGCCCGGGGCGGCCGCCTTCAACTCCCGCTGGGCGCGGCGCAGGAAGGTCGGGGCCACGTCCGTGAAGCGGTAGTCGTCGATGCGGGTTAGCCAGCCTTCCTCTGCGCCTTTCCGGGCCACCAGCTGGGCGAAGGAGCCGGCGCCGGCGCCCAGTTCCAGCACCCGGGCCCCGTCCGGCAGGTCCTCGCTCAGGGCCAGGAGGGCCAGGAGGTTGTTGGGGTAGTAGCAGAGGTTCTCGTTGCGGAAATAGGCGAGCCAGAGGGGGAAGAGCGTCAGGTCGAAGAGCAGGCCCTCTCCGGCCTTCCCTTCGGTGAAGTAGGGGCGGATCCGTTCCCTCACGCCGTCCAGCAGGTCGAAGTTGACACTGTGGCCCGGGGCCTCGGCCTCCATGAGCGTGCGGATCCCGTCCAGATCCAGGGTGGGCGTTCCCTCCAGTCGGTATAGGTCGCCCGTTTGGACGAGCAGCCCCTCGTGGGCCAGGAAGGGCAACATCCAGGCCAGGGGTTTCCGGACCTGGCCGGGCAGTCCGAGGCAGAGCTGGTCCAGGCTGGTTCCCGCGCGGAGCCGTGCTTCCCAGCCCAGGTCCAGGAGCAGCAACAGGCAGATCCGGGCCGTGTACAGCTCCGAGGCCCGGTGCATCCCCAGGAAGGGGCGGGTAAAGACCCGGATGATCTCAGGCCCCCGAGGCCCCAGCAGGTCGAGGCTGGGCACAGCCTCGATGGGGCCGAGGGGATCGACCATCAGTCCATCATCTCGCTGATGCTGCGTCCCCCGTGGATGCGCAGGATGGCGTCGCCAAAGAGTGCCGCGGTGGAGAGCACCTTGAGGTAGGGCATGGCCTTGGCGCGCGCGGGCGATACCGGGATGCTGTCCGTGACCACCAGCTCGTCCAGGTTCGCGGAATTGAGGGTCTCCAGCGCGTTGCCCGAGAACACGGGGTGCGTGACGCCCACGCGCACGGACCTGGCGCCCAGCTCACGGAGGATGCGGGCGGCCTCCTTGATGGAGCCCCCGGTGGCGATCTCGTCGTCGTAGATGATGGCGTCGCGACCCTGCACGTCGCCGATGAGGGCCACGCTCTGCGCCTTCTCGGAGTCATCAAAGCGGCGCTTGTCGATGATGGCCATGGGCACCGACAGGCGCTTGGCGAAGTGACCGGCAAACTTGGCGGCGCCGGCATCCGTGGCCACCACCGTGGTGTTGCTGAGGTCCTTGGTCAGGAAATAGTTGGTGAGGATGGGGGTGGCCAGCAGCTGGTCCGCGGGCTTGCGGAAGAAGCCCAGGATCTGCGGCGCGTGCAGGGTCATGGTCAGCACGCGGTCGGCGCCGGCGGTCTCCAGCAGGTCGGCCACCAGGCGGGCCGTGATGGAAATGCGCGCCTCGTCCTTCTTGTCGCTGCGGGCATAGGGGAAGTAGGGCAGGACGGCGGTGATGCGGGCGGCCGACGCGAACTTCAGCGCGTCGATGAGGATGAGCATCTCCATCAGGTTGTCGCTGACGGGGGGGCAGGAGGACTGGATCACGAAGACATCCGCCTCACGGACGTTCTCCTCGATCTTCACCTTGATGTTTTCGTTCGAGAACCGGGTCACCTTCAGGCGGCCCAGCGGCATGCCCATGTGGGTCGCGATGCCCCTCGCCAGCTCCGGGTGGCTGCTCCCGGAAAAGACCTTCATCTCGCCGAACATGGATCCCCCGATCGTGGAATCAGTGTAACCCAGCGATCAGTGGGTGATGACCTCTTCGAATTTTAGTTTGACCAGAATCTCCTTTGATATCTCAAGTGATGCGATGTGACCATTTTCACCACCACGACCGCTCATCCTTGCACCCATCAAAGCTTTACAAGGAAACCCATGCGACTTGGTTGGGCTGCTCTTGTGATCCCTGTTCTCATTGTCCTGCTCCTCGCATGTGGTGGTGGCGGAGGGGGTGCCTCGTCCGCAACAGCCCCTCCACCACCCCCTCCTCCACCGACCAGTTATCTGTGGTTGAGCGGCGGAACCCCGTGGGCCATTGAACCGGGGGCGCACACTACATTCACAGGTGTCGGTCTTGAGGCTGTCAGTGAAGTGAAAGTCCAGGGCGTTGTGGCATCTTTCAGCCTCGTTTCCACCAGTGGAAGTGGGTCGACGATCAAGGTGACTATTCCTCCGGGGCTCACCAATGGTGTCGGTTCCGTGGTGATGAAGGCGGGGACCAAAGCGTACAAAAACGACCAAGCACTGTACATCCGAGGTGTATCGATTCGCGGTGTGGAGGGCCGGTCCTGGGATGCCCCCTTCCTACCGACTCAGTTGAACATCGGTACGCCAAGTGATAACAGTGTTGTCCCCCGTTTGTATTGCGTGGATGACGGGCCAGTTCTTGCCATTTGGCAAGGACTTCTTGGCAGAGACGGTGTGCTGTGGGCTAGCTTCCGTACCCAGGCCCAGGGGTGGTCTGCCCCCCAGATGTTGGTGGATCGGAAAGCACAGATCGGCAGCAATTCCTTTGCCGCTGCAGTAAACGCGGCAGGACAGGCTGTGGTGATTTTCAATTCTGGTCTGGGTGGCGTTGAGGTCGTGAACTATGACCCTGGGCAGGGGTGGACGGATCCTCGAGTGCTAACGGCCAGTCCCGGCCTGTTCGGACGGCTTGGGGCAGCCATTAACGAAAAGGGCGATTCGTTGGTGATGTGGAGTGTTTATTCGGACGGCGTCAAAGTGCTCACAGCCCGCTATTCCAAACTTTCTGGATGGGGTCTGGCAGAAACCCTTAACTCGGGACTGACAGAGTATGGGGGGGCAAGTCCAGGAAGCCTTGCCAGCACAGGAGATGGTAGGGTCCTGGCCACTTGGTGCGAGTACATGAACAAGATCCCCGCCCCTGCCAACCAGACCGTATGGACTCGGGAATACGACTGGGCGACTGGCTGGGGTGAGGCAGTGCTCCATGTCTCTGGGCAGGTCGTCGAGCTCAGTTCCATGCAGGCTGCTGGGGACGGGCAAGGGCGTCGCCTGTTGGCCTGGCTGGGCGGGCCAGATTCTAACCACCTGGGGCTTGTTGCATCTCTGTATACCCCATCTGCAGGGTGGCTTACCCCAGGGCCGCTGGCCCCCAGCTTGGGGTACGACTTATTGATCGGGTCTCAACTGGATTACTACGGCCAGAACGCGCTCCACTTGAAAATGAATGCCGCAGGCCAAGCCATCCTGGGGTGGACGTCCCTCAAGGGGGCACAGGCGTTGGAGTTTGATTTCGACATGCAATTCGGGCCTGTGCTCGATCTGGTAGGCCCAGGCACGACGGGTGGCAATGCCTTCTCAAATGTAGACATCAACAGCCGGGGAGATCGTGCGGCAGTGTGGGAGGGTTTCAGTAGGAAAACAGTTGATGGGTACTTACCTGACCTAGTGGGCTCATTTAAGGCAGCTGGGGGCGGTTGGGAAGCTCCCAGGCGCATTGATGCAACGAACTTCGAATATGTGGTTTCCACAAATCCGCAGGTTGTTCTGGACAGCCAAGGTCAGGTTGTTTCCGTCTGGAAGCACAGTATGTATGGGAGCCAATCAGGGATTCCGGATTCGGGATTCATGTCGAATCAGAGAAATTCTCAGGGAATTTGGGGGTCACCCCAGCTCATTGCTAACTCCCCCTTCGGTCAGAGCTTCCGCCCCAGTCTTCAGGTGGACCTGGATGGCGGATTCAGAGCGGTGGTCAACCAGACTGAGCGCCGCTTCCAGACCCCCTGGGGTTTTTATCTACCAGGACCAAGCAATGTGCAAACCGACTCCCTCGCTCCTCCGCAGATCGGAATCAACCTAACCCGGCTTCAATATCCATGTCCGTTTGATGACTTCCCCACCGGTAATTCAAGCTCACCGCAGATCAGTCCCAACTTTGCCGCGGCAAGTTCTAGCAGCCATGCGATGGTCGGAGCCTGGCTGGCAAATGATGGACAGAATTGGCAGATGTGCTCGGGGCTTGGGGCCCCTGGGGGCAGCTTCTACTTGCCAGGGAAGGGATTGAACGCGGCTGGTACCGATGCAGATCAGCCACAGCTGGTCTCGCTTGGCGGGTCAGCCAAATTGAATCACGATGCCCCGTTAGTGCTCTGGAGACAGTCAACTAATGGAAGCAACCATGAAATTTGGAGCAATATTGATGGTTATCAGTGGTCGCAGCCTCCCCGACCGAAGCAGATGCTCAGCGCCCCTGGCGTGGATGTGGATGGGCTAGCCCTGGCCAGTGATAACGATGTCAATGCCCAGGCCATATGGCAGCAACTCGGAGCCGCTGGCTGGGAGCTCTGGTCAGCCGAATTTTCTCTTTCAAGTTGGTGGTCACCTGCAACCCGGTTTGGACCTGCCACGGTTCCAGCAGCACGACCAAAGATCGTGTACACCCCTGCGGGTTTTCGATTGGCCGTTTGGCTTGCCGGTCCAGCGCTGGCTGACCTGTGGGGCAGTGTCTACGCCCCGCCTACTGGATGGGGTCCCGCCGTCCTTCTGGGTCAGGGCTTAACCGTCGCTCCTGAGTTTCACATTTCAAGCGATGGTGACCGCTCTTTCTCACTTGCCTGGGTGAGTTATGGCACGGGTAACAGCCAGATGTGGGGGCGAGTGTACCGATTTGCCACAGGCTGGGGGAGTGCCATTGCCGTATCGGGCGGGGGTGCGGTTGTTTCGAACCCTGTCGCCGGAGTGGGCGAATCCGGGAACGTGGTCTTTGCCTGGATTCAGAGTGGCCAAGTTATGGCGGCACTGTACCACGGCACCTTGGGGCTCTTTCCCACCCGCCTCCTCAGCACTGGCATGGGAGGCTGTACCGATCTGGACCTGCGCATGGCACCTTCGGGCCATGCGCTTGCCATGTGGGGACAGGTAGAAGGCGGAGTTTCCTTGGTCAGAGGCAGCTATTACTATTGAGGCAGAAGAAGCGATACAACTCCAAGGTCGGGAGGACCTGACGGCCGCTTTGTGGTGGGTTGTGCTTGAATCTAAGGCTGAGTCCGGCCTTAACACCTGCGCTGCCTGGAACCCTAATCAGACCTTGCCGCCGCCCACCCGCTCGATGCGGGCGCCCACGCCCTGGAGCTTTTTCTCCAGGCCAGAGTAGCCGCGGTCCAGGTGGTAGATGCGGTCCACGATGGTCTCACCTGCGGCCACCAGGCCCGCGATCACCAGCGCGGCGCTGGCGCGTAGGTCCGTGGCCATGACCGTGCAGCCCGTCAGGTCCGCGGGGCCAGCGACGATGGCCGTGTGGCCGTCCGTGCGCAGGTTGGCGCCCAGGCGCTCCAGCTCCATGGCGTGCTGGAAGCGGTTCTCGAAAATGCCCTCGTTGATGACGCTGATGCCGCAGGCCTGGGTCATGACGGCCATCACCTGGGCTTGCAGATCGGTGGGGAAGCCGGGGAAGGGGAGGGTGGTGACGTCCTTCGAGCGCAGCTTCTGGCCGGGCTCCCGCTGGATGCGCAGCTGCCGTCCCTCCTGGCCTTCGCGTTCGGTGATGACGCAGCCCGAGCGCTCCAGCAGATCCAGCAGCGAGCGCAGGTGCTCGGGCTCGCAACGGTCCAGCACCACGTCGCCGCAGGCGGCGGCCACGGCACAGAGGTAAGTGCCGGCCTCGATGCGGTCGGCGATCACCGCGTGCTCGCAGCCATGCAACCGCTGGACGCCTGTGATGGTGAGGGTCCCCGTGCCGATGCCCTCGATCTGGGCACCCATCTCCACCAGCAGCTGGGCCAAGTCGCCGATCTCGGGCTCCAGGGCCGCGTTGCGGAGGATCGTGGTGCCTTCGGCCAGGGTCGCGGCCGTGAGGATGTTCTCCGTGGCGCCCACGCTCACCTTCTCGAAGGTGTGATCGATGGCCTTCAGGCGGCCCTTCACCGAGGCGTGGATGTAGCCATGGCTGATCTCGATGCGGGCGCCCATGCGCTCCAGGGCTTCCAGGTGCAGGTTCACGGGCCGCGCGCCGATGGCGCAGCCGCCCGGCAGGCTCACCGTCGCTTTCCCGAATCGGGCGAGGAGGGGACCCAGCACCAGGATGGAGGCGCGCATAGTCTTCACCAGGTCGTAGGGGGCCTTGGGGTCCTCCGAGCCGGCGCAGGCCAGCCTCGCGGTGAGCTCGAAGCCATCGGGATGAGCCTCCAGGGAAGCCTCGGTGCCGAGCGACTGGAGCACCTTCACCATGGTGCGGATGTCCGCCACCGCGGGCAGGTTGGAGAGGACCACCGGATCCGCGGTCAGCAGTGCCGCCGCCAGGCAGGGCAGGGCCGCGTTCTTCGCGCCAGACACGCGGATGCGCCCCCGCAGGGGATGTCCACCTTGGATTACCAGTCGGTCCATCGAAACTCCAGACTTCCAGCGTAGCCCATCCCGGCGAGTGCCAGGGCACGGCTGCCCGGGCGGATGGTCCCAGGCTGGCGTCAGGCCTGGACGGCCCCCCCTTCGGGGAGGAGAGAGGGGCGACGTTTGGCTGGACAGGGCCCGGCATGGAAATGCAAATACGAAAAAAGAGGCATTGATGTAAAAAGATTAAACAATTATTCTCGTCCCGAAATCCGCCCCATCATCCCTGGAAGGAGCCTCCATGATGCAGGTTCACCGCGGCAGCCGCCTGTGGCAGATGGCCACCTTGGTCATGATCGCCCTGCCCTGGTTTTTCCGGGACCAGCTGGCGATTTCCCTGGAGGAGAGCTCTCGCGAGGTGCAGCAGGTGCTCATTGAAGCCAACGCCCAGCAGCAGCAGGAGCAGCAGGGCGATGACCTGCGGCAGCTGAACCATCAACTGGCCAGGATCGAGCTCCGCCAGCGCCAGACCACCGGTGAGCTGGACGAGCAGCAGGTCCGGGAGGAAACCGCGCGGCTGCTGTCGGGGACCTTCGCTGCGGAGGGAGGCGCCCTGGATCACCGCGTCAAATCCTTTGAAAAACTGCTGCCGAAGATCGAGATGGAGGCCGCCACCCGGAAGAGCCTCGCCGACAAGGCCCACGCCTCGGGAGAGGCGGCCCATGCCCTGGCGACTTTCGACCCCAAGGCCCAACACGAGCACCTGGATCGCCTGCTGGAGCAGTGGGACCACGCCGAGACCCAGCTTCGGGAGGCCTACGAGCAGCTCGCCATCGAGGCGGAAAGAGACCGGGACAGCAGTGCCAACCTGGCGAACTGGGCCCGGCTGGTGGCCTGGGCCTTCACGGCCCTGGCCGCCGTCATGATGGGGGGCTGGAAGGGGCTCCTCCCCGGGAGCGCCCGCGAAGCCTCTCATTCCGAAGGCTAGAGGAGCCGCCCGGTCATGGCCTTCCCTGTCACCGCTCCCCAGGTCCGTCCGTCCTGGCTTTCCGGCCGGTTGTCGCCAAGCACCAGATAGCCTTCGCCACAGCTCTGGGTTCCGGCACCGGAGCGTTCGGGGTGGACGACCCAGGGCTCGTCGAGACGCTGGCCATTGACCCAGACATCGGGTCCCTGCCAGGTGATCGTTTCGCCGGGTAGGCCGATGACGCGCTTGACGGACGCCCCCCCGGGGCCCGCCATGAGCCACACCTCGCCACGCCTTGGGGCATGGCTGGCCCAGGCCCTCAGGACCCATCGCAGATCACCCCCCCGCAGCGCGGGTTCCATGCTGCGCCCCGCCACGCGAACCGGATGCACGATGGCCAAGGGCGATGCGGCGAGGATCACCGCCGTGAGGGGGATCCAGGGGCGCACGGGGTCTAGGCCCTCACCGCCAGCCGCCGTCCCGTCCCGTCCGTCAGCGCAACCTCCTGAAGACGGGCCGGGGCTGGCACAAAGGGGGTCAGCTCCACCAGGAGGCGCCGGGCCAGGGCCAGGGGGCCGTCCAGGCCCAGGTCCGAGAGCAGCCGCCCCTGCAGGGGGGCCAGGCTCCGATCCAGGGCTGCCTCCAGATCGCGGAAGTCCACCACCACGTCGAAGCCGTCCAGGCCCTGGCGCCCGGTCACCACCTCCACCGTGTAGTCATGCCCCTCCCAGGCGGCGCCAGCCCGGAACACCACCGACAGCGGGCGGGTCACGGCGGCTTCGAAATGGAGGGGGGACGGGGTGCTCAACGTGGGCTCCGTGACCTGACCTGAGGTCGGGCCTTCAGTTTCGCATGGCCATCGGTACACTGGGCCTTCGACCATACCTGATAGCTAGGTGAGACAATAGGTAGGGACCTGGTTCCGGCTGGGCCCGTCTTGACCATTCATCGTTAGGAGGGACCCCATGAAGGCCCTGGAAATCGCCCTGTTCTGGATCATGACCCTGGGGGCAGTCGGCTTCTTCGCCTGGACCATGCGCCAGCGGCTGGCCACCTTGAAGGCCGGCCTCCCGGACAACCGCTTCGACCAGCCCTGGGTGCGCCTCAAGGGCGTGTTCACCCTGGCCCTGCTGCAGAAGCGCATGGTGCGGGACAAGTACGCGGGCTTCTACCACATCCTCATTTTCTGGGGCTTCTGCGTCCTCTCGTTGCGCAGCATCGGCCTGGTGCTGGAGGGCCTCTTCCCGGCCTTCCACATGACCGAGGCCCTGGGCCGCTTCGGCTACGGCTACCAGTTCACCAAGGACATCTTCGAAGCGCTGGTGCTCCTGGGCCTGGGCTTGGCGGCGGCCCGCCGGATCCGGGGCAAGGTCTGGCGCCTGGAGAACTCCTGGGACGCCTGGGCCACCCTCAGCCTCATCGGCGCCCTCATGATCACGGACCTGCTGGCGGATGGCGCCTACATCTGGCTGCACAACCCCGCCTGGAAGAGCTGGGCGCCCGTGAGCCTCTTCGTCGCCAACCTGCTGCGGCCGCTGGGCGGCACGGGCCTGCTGGTGCTCTACAAGACCATGTGGTGGCTGCACCTGGCGATCCTCTACTTCTTCGCCAACTTCCTGCCCTACTCCAAGCACTTCCACGTGTTCACGTCGCTGTTCAACATCTACTTCCGCGACCTGGAGCCCCAAAAGAACCTGAAGCCCATGGACATGGAGGCCGAGCACTTCGGCATCAACAAGATCCAGGACTTCACCTGGAAGCAGATGCTCGACTTCTACACCTGCGTGGAGTGCGGCCGCTGCCTGGAGAACTGCCCCACCACGCTTACCGGAAAGCCGCTGCGGCCCAAGGATTTCGGCAATGACCTGCGCGACTACCTGAAGGCCACGCCGCTCTCCCAGATGGGCCAGGATCAGGCCGCGCCCGAGGACCGTCCCCTCATTGGCGGGCCGGTCCCGGAAGGTTCCGTGTGGAAGCGCGACGAGGAACACGCACCCTGGAGCAAGGAGCAACTGGAAGGCTGGATCAGCCAGGACACCATCTGGGCCTGCACCAGCTGCGGCTACTGCGAGTGGGCCTGCCCCCTGCAGATCACCTTCGTGGACAAGCTAATCGGCATGCGCCGCTACCTCACCCTGGAGGAGAGCAACTTCCCCGATGAGGCGCAGGTGGCCTTCAAGGGCATGGAGCGCCAGGGCAATCCCTGGAACCTGCCCCAGGCCGACCGCGCCAAGTGGGCCGAGGGTCTGGAGGTGCCGACCCTCGCCGAGAACCCCGAGGCCGAGTACCTCTTCTGGGTGGGCTGCGCTGGCAGCTACGATGCCGCGGGGCAGAAGGTGAGCCAGGCCCTGGTGAAGCTGCTGAAGGCGGCCGGCGTTTCCTTCGCCATCCTGGGCAAGGAAGAGAGCTGCACCTGCGAGTCCGCCCGGCGCCTGGGCAATGAGTACCTCTTCCAGACCGCCACGGAGGCCAATGTCGAAGTGCTCAAGGGCTACGAGGTGAAGAAGGTCATCACCAACTGCCCCCACTGCCTGAACACCCTGAAGAACGAGTACCCGGCCTTCGGCGGCAACTTCGAGGTGGTGCACGGCACCGAGCTGGTGGCGAAGCTCATCGCTGATGGAAAGCTGAAGATGGAACAGACGGTGGACGTGGACCTCACCTACCACGATCCCTGCTACCTCAGCCGCATCAACGGCCAGGTGGAGGCGCCCCGCGCCATTCTTGATGCCATCCCCGGCGTGAAGCTCACGGAGATGGAGAAGCACGGCGAGGCCACCATGTGCTGCGGCGCCGGCGGCGGCCGCTTCTGGCTGGAGGAGCACCTGGGCAAGCGCGTGAACCACGAACGCTTCGAGCAGGCCCTCGAGACCAAGGCCACGACCATCGCCGTGGGCTGCCCCTTCTGCAACGTCATGCTGAGCAACGCGGCGGGTGAGACCAACCACGAGGGCGTGGCCACGACGGATGTCCTTGAGTTGGCGGCGAAGTCGCTGAAGGCCTGATCAGGTCTTCCACCACCAAGCGGGGCGCCCTGCGCCCCGCTTGGTCCGTACGGCCAGCGGCTGGTAGATTCCGGTGTGAGGTAGAGGATGCAGGAGCAGCACCCGATCAAGCATTTCGCCCCAGGCTGGTTCGCCGTCATCATGGGCACGGGGGGCTTGGCGAACATCCTGTTCCTCTGGGAACGCCAGTTCCCCGGCCTCTGGCGCACCAGTTACGCCGTGGCGGTCCTCGCCGATGTCGGCTACTTCGTGGTGCTGATCCCGTGGCTGCTGCGCTGGATCCACCACTTCGAGTACGTGCGGCGGGACCTCGAGCATCCTGTGGCCACCAACTTCTTCGTTACCATGCCGGTGGCCACGGTCATCCTGGGCACCAACCTGCATCTAATCTGGAGCCCGTATCTGGCACCGGCCTTGGTTTTCTCTGCGACCCTGGCCTGCTGGATCATCGCCATTCTCGGCGTGGCAGGGTTCACGCTCTTCACCACCTTCCGTTTCATCCGCTCGGACGCGGCACCGGACCCCGCCACCATGAACTTCTCCTGGATCATGGCGCCCATCGCCAACATGGCCCTGCTGCTGCTGGGCAACCAGGTGCTCGGCTCGGTCCTCCAGCGCCACCCCGCGTGGGGAATGACGGTCTTCGTGATGAACGCGGCCATGCTCGGCATCGGCTTCTTTTTGTTCCTCTTTGTCGGAGCCATCATCTTCGTGCGGCTGGCCCAGCATCCCCTGCCGCCGGCGGACACCACCCCGACCTTCGGCATCTTCCTAAGCGCGGCGGGTCTCGCGGTGAACTGCCTGCTGGACCTGGGCCTCCATGCGAAGACCCTGGGCCTGGTGACGGAGCCGGGCCTCTTCACCGTGGGGGCTGCCGCCCTCTGGGGCTTCGGCATGTGGATCCTGGCCATCATCGCCATCATCTGCGTCCACCAGATGCGGCGGGGCGGCATCCCCTTCAGCCTGGGCTGGTGGGCCTTCGTCTTCCCGCTCGCGGCCTACACCATCGGCAGCCAGAAGCTCGCGGGGCGCTTCCCCTCTCCGCTCACGCAGGGCTATGCCATGGCCCTGACGGTCCTGCTGGTCCTGCTCTGGCTCTACATTCTGGTGAACACGCTGCGGGGCGTGGCGCTGGGCACGCTGTTCAGGGGCCGCCCCCTGGCTCCCCCGGAGGGCGGCTGCACGCCCTGAGGCCCCAGGGGCGCTGTCACCGCCTCGGCAGGACTTCCTTCAGCAGGGAACGGGTCTCTCGGAGCATGGCCGCCGTGTCCTCCCAGCCGAGGCAGGCGTCGGTGACGGAGCAGCCGTAGCGCAGCTGGGTGAGGTCGGCGGGGATGGGCTGGTGGCCCTCCTCGAGAAAGCTCTCGATCATCACGCCCACGATGGAGCGGTTGCCGCGCAGGATCTGGTGGGCGCAGTCGTGCAGCACCAGAGGCTGGAGCTTCGGGTTCTTGAGGCTGTTGGCGTGGGAGCAATCGACCACGATGTTCTCGGCCAGGCCCGCCTTGCGCAGGGCCGCTTCGGCCAGTGAGACGCTCACGGTGTCGTAGTTGGGGCGGTCGCTGCCGCCCCGCAGCACCAGGTGGCCCAGGGCGTTGCCGCGGGTGCGCACGATGGCGGCCTGGCCCTGGTCGTTGATGCCCAGGAAGCTGTGGGGATGCGAGGCCGAGAGGATGCCGTTCACCGCCGCGCCCAGGTCCCCGTCCGTGGCGTTCTTGAAGCCCACGGGCGTCGAGAGGCCGCTGGACATCTCCCGGTGGGTCTGGGACTCGGAGGTGCGGGCCCCGATGGCCGTCCAGGCGATGAGGTCGCCCAGATACTGGGGCGTGATGGGATCCAGGGCCTCGGTGCCGGCGGGCAGGCCCAGCTCGCCGATGCGGAGCAGGAATTCCCGGGCCTTCCGGACGCCCTCCTCGATGTGGAAGGAGTCGTCCATGCGCGGATCGTTCACGAAGCCCTTCCATCCCGTGGAGGTGCGGGGCTTCTCGAAGTAGACCCGCATGACCAGCAGGAGGGTATCCGCCACCTCGTCGGCCAGGACCTTGAGGCGCTGGGCATAGTCCAGACCCGCCATGGGATCGTGGATGCTGCAGGGGCCCACCACCACCATGAGGCGGGGGTCCTCCCGGGCCAGGATGCGCTGGAGGTTGCGGCGGCCCATGGCCACGGTCTCGGCCACGGCATCCGGCACAGGCAGGGCGGCGTGGATCTCGCCGGGCGAGGGCATCCGGTCGAAAGCATCGATGTTGAGGTTTTCGAGGGCCTGGTGGGTCATGGATGCGGCTTTCCTGGGAAACGAAAAACCCCGATCCCTGGGGAGGATCGGGGTGGTCGGTGGGGGATTCCGGAGGTTAGGAAGGACCCTGGCCGCGCCACGCGCGATCCGCGCGGGGGCTCCAATAGGGATAGGTAAACCAATGGGACATGGGGCTTCCAGGGGGTGTCCCATCCTGAAGCAAGGCGAGGTGGATTTCAACCATCATACAAAATTGTTGAATCAATATTAAATTGATACAATTTTGTAAGATTCACTCTCGGAGCCCCCATGAACGCCTCGGAGGATGCCCTTCTGCTCTCGCCCCTGCTGGAACTCAGCCACGCCCTGGCGGCTTCGGACATCCGCTCAGCGCTGCCCCGGGCCCTGGAGATCCTGTCGGAGGCCTTCGGGGCTCTGAACGGGGCCATCCTCCTGGCGGACGAGGAGGGCCGCGGGCTGCGCATCGAGGCGGCGCGCGGCCTGTCCAGGCAGGCGGCGGAGCGGGCCCACTACAAGGCAGGGGAGGGCATCAACGGCCGGGTCCTGGTGAGCGGCAAGGCCGTGGTGCTGCCCCAGGCCAGTCAGGAGCCCCTCTTCCTGGACCGCACCGGCGTGCTCAGGGAGCAGAAACGGAAGAAGACGGAGCTCTCCTTCTTCTGCGTGCCCATCTTCCTGGACCAGAAGACCGCCGGAACCCTCTGCCTCACGGTGCCCTACGACAAACACCGCGACTTCGACCGGGACACCAAGCTGCTGCAGATCGCCGCCTCCATGGTGGGCTTGGCCATGAAGGTGGCCCGGCTCGTCGCCGCGGACCGGCAGCGGCTGGTGGAGGAGAATCAGCAGTTGCGCCTGGAACTTCGCGAACGGTACGACCTGCGCCACCTCATCGGGCACAGCCATGCCATGCAGCGGGTCTACGAGGCTGTGGCCCAGGCGGCGCCCAGCAGCACCACGGTGCTCATCCGGGGCGAATCCGGCACCGGCAAGGAGCTGGTGGCCCACGCCCTGCATTACAACTCGCCCCGGGCTGAGAAGCCCTTCATCAAGGTCAGCTGCGGGGCCCTGCCGGAAAACCTCATCGAGTCCGAACTCTTCGGCTACGAGCCCGGTGCCTTCACGGACGCAAGGCACCAGAAGAAGGGCCGCTTCGAGCTGGCCCATGGCGGCACGCTGTTCCTCGATGAGGTGGGCGAGCTGTCCGCAGCCACCCAGGTGAAGCTGCTGCGGGTGCTGCAGGAGCGGGAATTCGAGCGGCTGGGCGGAGTGAGCCCCGTGAAGGTGGACGTGCGCCTCCTCGCCGCCACTCACCGCGACCTGGAGGCCGCCGTGCGGGCCGGGACCTTCCGCGAGGACCTCTACTACCGCCTGCAGGTCTTCGAAGTGTTCATGCCACCCCTCAGGGAGCGCCAGGCGGACATCCTGCTGCTGGCCGACCACTTTGTGGAGAAGGTGGCGGCGGCCCAGGGCAAGGACGTGCGCCGCATCTCGACCTCGGCCATTGACATGCTGGCGGCCTATCACTGGCCCGGCAACGTGCGTGAGCTGGAGAACGCCATCGAGCGGGCCGTCCTCGTCTGCGAGGGCGGGGTCATCCACGCCCACCACCTGCCGCCTTCCCTGCAGACCGCGGAGGTCTCGGGAACCCTGCCGGGTACGGGACTCGGCGAGGCCGTGGCCGCCTTCGAGCGGGACCTGCTGCAGGACGCCCTGAAGTCCGCCCGGGGGAACCGCTCCCGCGCGGCCCGGCTGCTCCAGACCACCGAGCGCATCTTGAACTACAAGGTGCAGAAATACGGGCTGGAGCCCGAGCGCTTCCGGAATATCTAATATTACGAAATTGTATCATATTTTAGATGATATTACATTTTTGTCGAATCAATCGGGGAGAGTTGTTGACTGTCGCGGCTATTAAATAGCCCAATATAAGCATTTAAAAAAGAGCGTGGTGCCGATGCCGGTATCGGCACGCTCCCTGCCAATGGAATCAGGCAGAGGGGCCGATGGTCGGCTCCGAGAACTGGGAGGGTTGGATCGGAGCACACACGACCGTGGCCTGGGCTGGAACAACGGATTCCCACCGTGCTCAGGCCACACCGATCCACTGACCTGTGAAGGAGGACTTTTCATGGACCGGCGGAAGCTCTACAGGCTTGTCGCAATGGCGGTGGCCCTCGCGGCCATGACGCCTTTGCTCTTTGCGGGCGATCCGAATGGTGGTGCTACGGGCGGCATCCAGAATGTCCCCGCTGCCACTGCGGGCGCTCCGACCATCCAGGAACTGGGTGCGGCCGTGGGCCAGACTCGGGTGGCGCTCAACTTTGTATGGGTTCTCCTCGCCGGCTTTCTCGTGATGTTCATGCAGGCCGGCTTCGCGTTGGCTGAGACCGGCTTCACCCGCGCCAAGAATGCTGCCCACACCATGATGATGAACTTCATGGTCTACGGCATCGGCATCCTCGGCTTCTGGGCCGTGGGCTACGCCCTGCAGATGGGCGGCAGCGGGGCGCCGATGGGCGCGGCCCTCTCCGCTCCCGAGGGCATGTCGAAGCTCATCGGGCCCACCATCAATGGCAACGTCTGGGGGCTCTTCGGAGGTAAGGGATTCTTCCTGACCGGTGTGGCCTATGACGTCTCGGCCTTCGCCATGTTCCTCTTCCAGATGGTGTTCATGGATACGGCGCTCACGATTCCCACGGGCTCCATGGCCGAACGCTGGAAGCTGTCGGCGTTCATCATCTACGGCTTTGTCGCCTCCGCCTTCATCTATCCTGTCTTCGGATGCTGGGCCTGGGGAGGCGGCTGGTTGGCCTCTCTTGGCAAACTCGGCATGGGCCATGGATATGTGGACTTCGCAGGTTCCGGTGTGGTGCACCTCACTGGTGGTGTGATGGCCCTGACTGGCGCCATCGTACTGGGACCCCGTATCGGGAAGTACATCAAGGGAAAGGCCCAAGCCATCCCGGGCCACAATCTACCCATGGGTGTACTGGGTTGTTTCATCCTGGCCTTCGGCTGGTTCGGCTTTAACGCCGGTTCTACCCTCGCGGGGACGGACCTCCGCATCGCCGTGGTGGCCGTCAACACCATGCTGGCCTCCGCTTCCGGAGCGGCCTTGGCCTACTTCTACACCTGGAAGAAGTTCGGCGCGCCCGACTTGTCCATGGCTGTGAACGGCATGCTGGCTGGTATGGTGGCCATCACGGCGCCTTGCGCCTTCGTCAACGCCCCGATCTCAGTGCTGATCGGAGCCATCGCGGGCTTCCTGGTGGTGGCCGCCGCCCTGTTCATCGAGAACACGCTGAAGATCGATGATCCGGTGGGTGCTATTGCGGTCCATGGCGTGAACGGGGCCTGGGGTCTCATCGCCCTGGGGTTGTTCGCAGATGGCACCTACGGCCAGGGATTGAATGGGCCCGCTGGTGGTGTGACGGGCCTCTTCTATGGCGACTCCAAGCAGTTCCTCGCGCAGGTCATCGGCATCGGCGCCAACCTACTCTGGGTGGGGGTGACCAGCTTCACGCTCTTCAAGGTATTGGACAAGCTGATCGGCATGCGGGTCACGCCCGAGCAGGAAATGGGTGGGCTCGACTTCCACGAGGTGTCGGCGCCAGCCTATCCGGGTGACGGCTCCACGGTGAACACACCGGTGATGATCCTTCCCAAGCCCCTGACAACGACTGCACCGATTGGAGGTAAGGCATGAGACTCATCACAGCCATCATCCGGCCGGAGAAACTCGAGGATGTGAAGACCGCCCTTTTCGCTGCCGAGGTAACCGGCATGACGATCCTCCGCGTCGCGGGTCACGGCGGCGAAAAGATCGCCCTGGAGACTTACCGCGGTGCACCGATGGTCTACGAGTTCCACGAGAAGATCCAACTGGAGATCGCCGTGTCGGAGCCGTTTGTCTCCGTCACCGTCAAGGCCATCCTGGATGCCGCAAGAACCGGGGAGGTCGGCGACGGCAAGATCTTCGTGCGCCCCCTGGAGCAGGTCATCCGCATTCGGACTGGAGAACTCGACAACGAGGCCCTGACCCCCGAGCCCATGCGCCAACATTGAGACTGGCTTCAATCCACCCCATTGGCGCCACCTGATCGGCGGCCCAGGTGCCCCACGGTCATGCCTCTCGGACCAGTTGGAGGGCTTCCGTCCACACTTTCGCCTTGACCTCATTCATGGAGTCTTCAGATGCATCAGCTCCGCATCCTCTCCCTTTGTTCGGTTCTCGCCAACCAGTTGTTGGCGCAGGCGCCCGCTCCGCCGGCTGCCCCGCCTCCACCGGCGCCGCCTTCGATCCTGGGCTTCACCCTGACTGGATCCACCACCGTGGGCTCCCAGTACATCTTCCGTGGGCTCACCCAGACGGATGGGAAACCCACCGTGCAGGCCGAGCTCGACCTGGTCCATCCCACGGGCTTCTATGCCAGCGCGGCCTTCAGCAACATCTCCTGGATCACGGACCAGTTCATCGCCGGACCGGTCTCCGCCGGCATCGAAGTGGACCTGTTTGGAGGCTACAAGTGGGGCTTCGCCAAGGACTGGACCCTGGACATCGGGGCTTATCGCTACCTCTACCCCGGCGACTACAAGAGCCTTGCCGGCTACAACCCGAACACCACGGAAGCCTACCTGGGTCTCGCCTACAGTTGGGCCTCCCTCAAGTATTCCCGGGTGGTTAGCGGAGGCAACTTCGGCATCGCCCAGGCCGAGGGCTCCACTTACGTGGATCTCAGCGTGGCGATTCCGCTGGGGGAGAGCGGTTGGACGGTGCTCGCCCATGGCGGAAAGACCACCTTCAAGACAAGTGATGCGGCCATCAACGATCTGTTGGACTATATGGACTACAAGCTGGGCATCACCAAGGAGATCAAGGGTTACATGCTCACTTTGGCCGGGACGAATGCCGACACCAAGGACGCAGGGTACCGGAATGCCCTCGGACGGAACATCGGCAAGGACCGCGTGACGTTCACCATCGCCAAGACCTTCTGAGCTCTGTGTGCTCAGCCTAGGCCCGGTTTCCGCTCCGGCAGGGGGGCATGGTCTGGTCGCTTTCCAGGGACTGGGGTCCTGGCTGGCCGCCGTGGGTGTTGCCCCCTTCTTGATCCTGCTCGCCGCCATCGCATTGCTGCCACTCTACCGGGGTACGGCGGGCTGGTGGGGGCGCCCCTGGAACAAGTGGCTCCTGGCTGCGCTGTGCGGAGCGGCTGGCATCGGTTTCCACTATGCGGTGGCCGGCGATTTGGCGCGGCTGCTGGAGACCCTGCTGGACTACCTAGCCTTCATCGCGCTGCTGGCCTCGCTCTACATCGTGAGCGGTGGCATTCATATTTCCGGGGCCTTCTCAGGCCTGCCCTGGCTGAACACCGCCTTCCTGGCGCTGGGCGCCCTGCTGGCCAACGTCATGGGGACGACCGGCGCAAGCATGGTCTTCATCCGGCCGCTGCTCCACGCCAACCGGCGGCGGCGGCACAAGGTGCACGTGGTGGTCTTCTTCATCTTTGTGGTGTCGAACACTGGTGGACTGCTGACTCCACTGGGCGACCCGCCGCTGTACCTCGGTTTCCTCAAGGGTGTGCCATTCGGCTGGACGCTGGGGCTCCTGCCGCAGTGGGCCCTCCTCCAGGCCCTGCTGCTCACCGTCTTCCACTTCGTAGACGAGATCGTCTTCCACCGGGAGGAACTGGAGATCAAGCACGCGCTCGCGGAGGACCTGCGACTCGCGGAGCGGCCCCTGCACATCGAAGGCTGGCCGAACCTGCTCCTCCTCATGGCCATCCTCGGGGTGGTCCTCGGCGCGGGTCACCTGCTCCCGGGTCTCGCAAAGGCTCACGGCGACGCCCATGCTGCCTCCATCGCCAAGATTGGGCAGGTGGCGGCCCTAGCCCTGATCAGCGGGATGGCGCTCTGGCTCAAGGCGGGCCCGGCCGGTGGGGTGCCCTTCCGGAGGAACCACTTCACCTTTGAGCCGCTGGGCGAAGTGGCCAGTCTCTTCCTGGGCATCTTCGGGGCCATGCTTCCCGCCCTCGATCTCATGCAGGCACACGCCGGCCACCTCTCCCTCGACCGGCCCTGGCAGTTCTTCTGGATGAGCGGTGGGCTCAGCAGCTTCCTCGACAACGCACCGACCTACCTTTCCATCGCCTCGCTCGCCGCGGCGAAGGTAGGCATTCACGGAGGCTCGTTGGGGGCCCTGGCCCAGAACTCCCCGACCCTCTTGAAGGCTGTAGCCTGTGGTTCGGTGTTCATGGGCGCCAATACCTACATCGGGAACGGGCCGAACTTCATGGTAAAGGCCATCGCTGAGCATAGCGGACTCGAGATGCCATCCTTCCTGGCCTACATGGGGTGGTCTGCCGCTGTGCTGCTCCCTATCTTCCTCATCGAGACACTGGTGTTCTTTCAGTAACAGGTGTCCGGGTATGCACGCCATCCGCGCCTGATTCCGATAAGCTAGCCTCCATGCCCGTCGATCCCCGCCTCCTCGAGATCCTCTGCTGCCCGGACTGCCACGGCGACCTGGCGGAGGAAGCTGAAGGACTGCACTGCCAGGCGTGCGGATTGCTCTATCCCATCGAGGACGGCATTCCCGTCATGCTGGTCGATGCGGCGAAGAAGGTGGGCCAGTGAGGCTGGACCGCGCCCAGGCCGAGTCGCTGCTCCAGCGCATGGAAGGCCGCAAGGTCGCCGTGCTGGGCGACGTGATGCTGGACGAGTACCTGTTCGGCGAGGTGAGCCGAATCTCGCCCGAGGCACCGGTACCTGTCGTCCGGGTGCTGCGCGAGCGGGCGGTGCTGGGCGGTGCCGCCAATGTGGCCGCCAACCTCAAAGCCCTCGGCACGGAACCCCTGCTCGTCGGGACGCTGCAGAAGGATGCGGCGGGGGACCGGGTGCTGGGCCTGCTCACGGGCCTCGGCGTCTCCATCTCTGGACTGGTGCTGGACACCTCCCGTCCAACCATCATCAAGACCCGCGTCATCGGTCAGCAGCAGCAGATGCTCCGCATCGACCGCGAGGACCCGGGCCTGCCCGACGCTGCGGTGCTCCTGGGGCTGAAGGACCGGCTGGAGCGGGCCCTGGGTTCGGCCTCGGCGCTGATCGTTTCGGACTACGCCAAGGGCACCATCAATGAGCCGGTCATGGATACGGTCCGCGCAGTGTGCGCCGAGCGGGGCATCCCCTGGATCGTGGATCCCAAACCGTCCCACAAGGCCCTCTACCGCGGCGCCACCCTGATGACGCCCAACACCAAGGAAACCTCGGAGCTCACCACCCGCGACGCCAGGTCGGACATGGAGGTGACCATCGCAGGTCGGGCCCTCCTGGCTGAGCTGGACCTGAAGGGCCTGCTGGTAACCCGCAGTGAGCGGGGGATGGCCCTGTTCGCGCCCGATGCGGAGCATGCCGCGCCCTGGATGATTCCCACCGAAGCCCGCGAGGTGTTCGACGTGAGCGGCGCCGGGGACACGGTCATCGCCGCCTTCAGCGCTGCCGTCGCCGCAGGCGCCGATTGGCGCGAGGCCGCCATGCTGGCCAACGCCGCCGCCGGCGTGGTGGTCGCCAAGGTGGGCACGGCCACGGTTACGCCCGCAGAACTGCTGGCCCACTACCACGAGCAGGAAGCGAATTAGGGCCTCTCCGCAGCCAGGGCAATCCCCAGGGCTTCGTGGGGAAGGTGCGGGAAACGGGGGTGCGTGCAAAGTGCGCCCCTTGTTCCTCGACTTGCATGCATCGCGAGGAGAACCCCCGAGGCAGACTAATTCCGGAGTTCGATGGACAGGAAGAACTTATCGCCTGTGGCCAGCCGCTCCTTCACCTGGGTGAAGTTCAGGTCGAAGGTCTCGGTTTCCCCCGGCTTGATGGTACCGACCTTGGTGCCGCCGGAGGCCACGCCGATCAGGCGTCCCTCCTTGTCCAACACGGCCACGGCGAAGCCCGGCACCTTCGGATACTTGCCGGTGTTCGTGACCTCCACCTGGGCCCGCGTGCCGAATTCGGCGCCTTTCAGGAGGTTGAAGAAGCCGGGCTGCACCACACGCTTGTTGAAGAAGATGCTGCTGACCTTCAGCCCGTCCAGATCGATCGTCAAGGGGATGATGCGATCCCAGGCGAAGGGGAAGCTCTCGGAATAGAAGGACAGCGGTGTGGCGACGGCGGCGGCGGGTGCGGCCGGAGTTGAAGCCTTGGGTGCCTGGGCGGGAGCGGAGGCGGGAGGCGGCGCGGGCGTCGGCGCGGGGGCCTGGGCCGGTGCCTCCACAGGTGGGGGCGGAATCTGGAGCGGCGGTTCCTGGGGTAGGCCCAGGGCGGCGAGGAGGAGCAGCATCTGCATGTCAGTTCTTCCCGAACAGGCCACCGAAGAGGCTCTTCTTGGAGGAGGACTCCCCGATGCCGGAATCCAGGCTGGGCGCGCCATTGCTCCGCTCGCGGCGGAGGCGCTCGAAGACCGGCCGCAGGCCCGGCACCTTGTGGGCCTCCAGCCAGTTCTCGCTGTGCTGCCGCGCCACGAGGTGGTTCTCGAGGATGCGGCCCTCCTCGACCCAGGCCATCAACTGGGGCATGGTGAGGCCGCCATAAATGTCCTCGCCGATCTTCAGGCGCAACAGCTCGGCGCCGCCATCGGGGGCCTCGGGGAGGGGGGCGAAGGAACGGGGGACCGGAACCGTGGAGGCCGTGTCCTTGCGGGGTTCTGTGGCGGTGGCCAGGTCCGAGGCGCGCAGGGCCACCGTGGGTTCCGCGGGCGCCGAGGCGGCGGCGATGATGGCCTGCATGTCCTCCTGGCTCAGGCGCATGGTGGAGCTGGAAGGTCCGGCCAGATCCTCTTCCGTCAATCCGGCGGCCGTGGGGCTGTCGCCAAGGGTTTCCGTGCCGGGCGTGGGCCCGAGCGTGGAGTCCAGGGCGGACAGGGCGGCTTCCATGTCCATGGCATGGGGATCCTGGCCCCCCTTCAGGCCGCTGGCGGCCGGGGCATTGCCGAAGAGCTTCTCGATGGCATCCCGGGCCGAGGTGTAGCCCGACAGGGTGGTCTCCGTGATCTCAGGCGGGAAGGAGGCGGGGGTGGGTTCGGCCTTGGCTTCAGGCAGCGAATCGGGCACTGCCACCAGGGTCTTCTCCAGGATCTCCTCGTCCGCCACATCCAGGTCGCCCAGGGTGAGGGAAGGGGGCAGGACCTCGGCAGGCGGCGCCTCGTCCAGGTGAACTGATTCGATGACTTCGGGCATGGTCTCGGCCGGAAGCGCCTCGGCGGGAGGAGCCAGCAGCCGCTGGACCACATCGCCCACGGGGAACACGCCGCCGCAGGATAAACATTTTGCCCGGCGGATGACCGGCTTCAGCCGCTCGGGGCGAAGGCGGTAGCGGGTGGTGCAGCTCGGGCAATGGATCGCTTCGGCCACCGGGAACTCCTGGCGTTTCGAGCAGGATAGCACCGAGCCGGGGTTTGGCGTCCAGCCGGGCCGGGTATCCTCGAACCACGGAGGCACCGTGCAGGGCGTGTTCATCACCATCGAGGGCGTGGAGGGGTCCGGCAAGTCCACCCAGCTGCTCCACCTGTCGGAGCGCCTGCGCCGCCTGGGCCTGCCCCTGGTGGTGACGAAGGAGCCCGGCGGCACAGCCCTGGGGCGGGAGATCCGGCGCCTGCTGCTGGAACGCCACGGCAGCGGGGAGACCTGGTGCGCAGAGGCCGAGCTGCTGCTGTTCTACGCAGACCGGGCCCAGCACCTGGAGACCGTGATCCGCCCCGCGCTGGCCGAAGGCAAGGTCGTATTGGTGGACCGCTTCGAGGACTCCACCCGCGCCTACCAGGGCGCCAGCGGCGTGGCCGAATCCTCCCTGGACCGCCTGAGCGAACTGGTGCTGCGCGGGCTCCGACCCCACCTGACCATCATGCTGGACATGGACCCCGAGACCTCGCTGCAGCGGGTCGAGGTGCGCAATCTGTCGCTGGGGGCCGAATTCGCGGAAACGCGCTTTGACGAGGCCGAGCTGGACTTCCACCGGCGGGTGCGGAACCGCTTCCTGGCCATTGCCCAGAACCACCCCAACCGCGTGGCCCTCATCCCGGCGCGGGATCCGGTGGATCAGGTGGAGGCCGCCATCTGGCTGCGGGTGGCCCCCCTGCTGCGCAACGCCGGGTTCGGAGTCGATTGATGTTCTCGCCCGACATCGCCGGCCACCAGGCCACCCGAGAGCGGCTGCTCCAGCGGCTGCAGGGTGGGCGCATTCGCGGCTCACTGCTCTTCACGGGCCCCGAGGGCATCGGCAAGCGCCGCGTGGCACTGGAATTGGCCCAGCGGGAGCTCTGCCTACGGCGCAGCGCCTGCGGCCAGTGCGAGGGCTGCCGGATGTTCCAGGGGGAGGACCTGCCCTACGAGCTGCCCAACCTGCTGCGCATCGCGCCGGAGGGCAAGGCCGGCGTGATCCGCATCGACCAGATCCGCGAAGGCCTCGATTCGAATAACCAGCCCCGGTTCAGCCGCGGGGTCATCGAGTGGGCCGCCCTGGCCCCGGCCATGGGCTGCCACCGCTGGATCCTCATCGAGGAGGCCCACCGCCTCAACGAGTCCAGCGGCAACGTCCTGCTCAAGACCCTGGAGGAGCCCCCGCCGGACACTCACTTCATCCTGGTCACCCACCGCCCCGAGGCTCTCCTGCAGACCATCCGCAGCCGCTGCGAGCGCATCCCCTTCTCGCCCCTGGCCCCCCGTGAGGCCTGGGCCGTGGCGCAGCGGAATGGCTGGCAGGAGGCGGATCATGACCGCTGGCTGGCCCTGGGGGAGGGCAGCCTGAGGCACCTGGACGAGGCGACCTTCCGCCGCGCCGAGGCCCAGGTGGAGGCCTGGCTTGCCCTGATGGCCGGCCGCGCCTTCGCGGAAGCTTCTGGCCCCCTGCTGCCCGAGAAGGAATCCACCCTGGCCCAGGGCGAACAGCTGCGGCAACCCCTGGAACTGCTGCTGCGCCTGCTGGCGGATCTGGCCCGGATCCGCGCCGGTGAAACCCCGGCCCTGGGGCCCTGGCGGGAGGAACTGAGCGCCCTGGCAACGCCCGAGCGGAACCTGAAGGCGCCCCAGGAGGCGGCCCTCCAGGCCCTGCGCCACCTGCCCCGGAACCTCAGTCCCGAGCCGCTGCTCCGGGAGGTGGCCCTGGCCTTGGTGTCGTGACCGGCATCACCGATCCTGGCGCTAGAATGGATTTAGGAGCGTTGGCTCCTGAACAGGAGGCCCCATGTCCGAACCCCTCTACGGCCACGATCTGCTGAGCCTGCTGGTGGAGAAGGGCGGCTCCTGCGCGCTGGACGACCTCCGCGCCGCCTCTGAAGCGGCCCACGGCAAGGCCGCGATCTACTGCAACTGCCACGGCGACAGCTTCGACTTCGATGGGGTCATCGCGTTCCTGGGTAGCAAGGGCAAGGTGTCGGTGGCCGGCGGCCAGGTGAGCCTGGGCATGGCGCCCGCCTGCCAGCACTGAGGCGTGCTCCCCGCCTACAATGGCGGGAGGGAGGCCCCATGCAGCTGCTCCGCATCAACCATCTGGGCATCGCGGCCCCGGGCCTGGACGAGGCCATGGCGCGCATGGTGCGCCTCTTCGACATGGCCCCGGAGCACACCGAGGAAGTGGCCGAGCAGAAGGTGAAGACGGCCTTCTTCCCCGTAGGCGAGAGCACCCTGGAGTTCCTGGAGAGTACCGACCCCGAGGGTCCCATCGGGAAGTTCCTGACGAAGCGCGGCCCCGGCATCCACCACGTGTGCTTCGAGGTGGACGACATCGACGCCGCCGTGGTCCAGCTGCTGGCCAAGGGCGTGCGCATGATCGACCAGACCCCCCGGAACGGCGCCCATGGCTGCCGCGTGGCCTTCATCCACCCGGCGGAGACTGGCGGCGTGCTGATGGAGCTGAGCCAGGGCGGGGCGCACTGACCCGCTTCAGCCCACCCAGCCCAGATACCCCAGCCCCAGCGCCCGCCCGAAGAACACCACGATGGGCGTGGCCAGGGCCAGGAAGCAGCCGAAGGGCAGCATGGTCTGGCCGATGAGGTGGTACCTAGGGCAGAGCATGGGAAAAGTTGGCCTTAACCCTTCAAAGTCCGACTGAGGTGGTTCTGAATCTATTGATTCACTCTCGATGGGTCATGGAGATGCCGCCGCGACCCACCACAAGCACGTCATCTCGCACAGGTTGGCAGAAGGGTAGACACAAGAACCGGCTGCTCCGCGCTTGAGTTACGGGAATGACGATGGGGATTTCCTGGATTTCATCGGTGGAGAATGCGCCATTGGTTAGGTTGCGAAGAATGTGTAGTTGGCCGCGGTCAGTGAAAAGGGCTACATCCTGGTGGCTTGAATCCGTGGAGTGGAACACTTGGACGGCGTCGCCGATGGCTGAAAGCCTATTCGCTACCGGATTCAGTGGGACCGTCTGGAAGTTCGCGTAAGTAGGCGCCGTCGGGGAGAGTTGAAGGGTCCTGCTGATCTGTATGATTGGGTTGGTTCTGCCGATGACGAAATCCACCTCGTCACGGTCAGGGAACCGGACTGGAGCCATGCTGAATCCAGAGCCTACCCATTCGGGACCTGCCACCTTTTGGAATTGGGGGGTGTATGAACCGACCGCAGTCGTGTTTAAAAGAACATAACCCTTGGTCACAAGGTGGACGCGATTCGGGTCCGTAGGGCGAGAGTACGCTTGGCAGTCCTGCAGGACGCCATAAGGAGCCGTCTCAGAGACATCGATGCGAGTGGGGAGAAAGGGGCCGGGATTAGTCCTTGTACCGGTATTCAGGAATAGGGTGATTGAGTAGTCATAGACGGAAGTGACCACAAGGTCTGGGAGCCCATCCTGATTCAGGTCCGCCACAATCAGCTTGATGCAGTAGCCTCCACCACCACCAACATTGGTCGGGACAGGCCAGGGGATCTCACTTGGGGATCCAAAGCTTGGTGCCGAACCAGTTACAGAAATGTTGTATCGGATCTGCAAGATCTGTGAACCTTCATCGGCAATAAGCAGATCTGCTTTACCATCCCCATTCAGGTCAGCTAGTGCGAGCGCATCCACCCGTCGCCCCATGGCCTGGGTGAACTGATCAAACCGGGGAAAACCACTGGCATCGAGGCCCCGATTCGCCAGAAGGGCTACTTGCTGGTCGCTACCACTACCTACGGCGAGGTCCACCAGTCCGTCCCCATTGAGGTCCGCTGCCGCTACCCCCGTTCCTTCGAAGACTACCGGATAGACTCTAGGACCAGACAGACTGGGCAATCCGGGAAGGGACCGGTTCCGGTTCCGGAAGACACCTTCTCCTCCTCCTACCAGGAGGGTTGTAGCCGATGGTGTCAAGCCCGGTTCCAATGCCAAGAAGGCCGAGGAATAGCCGGTGCCATAAAAGATCGGAGTTCCAAACGCAAGATCTCCGTTCGTGTCGAGTCCGTTGTTTTTGAGCACCCCGATGGAACTAGCCTCTCGATGAAGAACGAGGATCTCCCTCTTCCCGTCGCCGTCCAGGTCGGCGGCGAGCAACTGGATTGGCCGGTAGCCGACCCGGGTCGCCAGGGGAGCAGCCAGGTGTATGGAACCACCTGAGGTTGTCAGGTTCCTTAGGAGAATCAGATGGTTGCCGTCCGCTGGCGCCACCACGAGGTCGGGCCGACCGTCTCCGTCCAGATCTTGCGTCATTGTTGCGCAGACCGACGTGTGGAATGTGCTGTCAAGGGGAAGTTTATCTGACCAAGGGCTAGTGTCGAGCAACTCAATCCATTGAGTCATGACAACCGAACTGGAACCTACCGGCGTTTGGTTCACCCCCAGATAAACCTTCTTCATGATTCTGGAAATGAGAACAATATCCTGCCTTCCATCGCCATTTACATCGCCGTTTGATAGCCCATCCACGTAGGCCCCAGGAATGTTGATGATGGTCGAAGAGAAGGTTGGTGAACCGGAGGTACCGACTAGGTTCACCCAGACGGTGATTTGTCCGAGTCCGACGCAGATGTCCAGGCGTCCATCCTGGTTGAGGTCCACCAGATGGAGCGATGAAAAGAAGCTCGTGGGCAGGACTTCGGGTGCGCTGAACTTGAACTGCCCGGCTGTTGTCGTGCGGTTATAGAACACATAGATCGAACCTGTAATAGCGACCAGATCCGGCTTACTGTCGCCGTCCAGGTCGCCGACAGCTAGGGAGGTGACCGTGCCACCAGGAACGCCAAGCACAGTGGGGGGCGCCCCGTGGTTGGATCCCGCCTCAATCTGCACTTGGCCAAAGTTGGAAGATATCAAAGCTTCCTTTGCTCCATCATTGTCGAGATCGGCGGCGGCAAAGGCATAGACCACAGGATTGGATGACAGCCGGGCGGCAGTCGAAAACCCCTCGGCTCCGGTGTTCGGGGGTGTGCCTCCAGTTGTTCCGGGCCCAGGGGATGCAGCTGTTCCACCTCCCCCGCAATGGATCAGGGCGAGCGTGAGGGCTAACATCGTGACGAGTAAAACGCCCCCCCTTGAAATGGGGGATCCAGCTGAGAAATTGGTCATATTAATCACTCGAGAACATTGACGATCAGTCTATCGTAAAAAATTGTATGTATCGCGAGGCCTGATCCTAAATGAACAGTTCAGGAGGGCAGCTTCCATCCTTCTTGAGTAGCGGTTCACATTCTGAACGCCGCCTTGAAGTGACTTCAGCCCGCTACCCCACCCAGCCCAGATACCCCAGCCACAGCGCACGCCCGAAGAACACCACAATGGGCGTGGCCAGGGCAAGGAAGCACCCGAAGGGCAGCATGGTCTGGCCATCGCCTTTGCGCATCAGCATGAGCGGTACGCCCACGGCGGCGCCCAGGCCCGCGCCCAGGAAGAGGATGCCCAGCATGGGGCCCCAGCCCCAGAAGGCGCCCAGCCAGGCCAGCATCTTGAAGTCGCCCATGCCCAGGCCGTCGGTCTTGCGGATCCACTTGTAGAGCTGGTTCAGGAGGGCGGGCACGCCGTAGCCCACGGCCAGGCCGATGAGGCTGGCCTGCCAGGTGACCGCCGGCTCAAAGCCATGCCAGGCGGGAGCCGGCTGCAGGCCGTTGTGGAGGGCGAGGGCCTGGATGAGGTTTCCGCCGTCCGTCCAGATCTTCACCAGGGCTTCGGGCCTCAGGGCCTGGGGCAGGGTGAGGAGCACGCCCAGGGCCATGAGGGGGAACTGCAGCACGTCCGGCAGCATCATCTCGGTGAAGTCGGTGAAGAACAGGACGATCAGCGCGAAGCCGCAGATCAGGCCCTTGAACCAGATCAGGGTTCCGAAGGGGAAGAGCCAGGGTGAGGCGGCGAACAACGCGCCGGTCAGCAGCTCCACCAGCGGGTAGCGCACGGGGATCTTCCAGCCGCAGGCGGCGCACTTGCCGCGCAGCCAGAGCCAGCCCAACAGGGGCACGTTGTGCCAAGGCTTGATCTGCGCCTTGCAGCCGGGACAGTGGCTGGCCTTGGTGACCACGTTCCGGTCGGCGGGCTCCTCCTGGGGCAGGCGGTGGATCAGCACATTGCCGAAGGAGCCCACCACGAGGCCGAAGGGAGCCAAGAGCAGGGAGAGCATCCAGGGCGGGAGGTCGATGAAGGGCATGTTTCACGATACCGGGAGCTTCTGCCTCTTTCGCGGCAGAATGAAGTGTCCCCTGCAGGAGCCCCCGTGATCCGATCCGCCCTCGTCGCCCTGGCCCTCGTCATGCCCCTGGCCGCCCAGGCCCCCGCCTCCCCGGCCGCCCCGACGCCGGCACCCGCTCCGGTGGCCAAGCCCCGGGTGCAGCTGGTCACCAGCTATGGGCCCATCGTGGTGGAGCTGGAACCGGAACTGGCGCCCAAGACCGTGGCGAACTTCCTGCAGTACGTGAAGGACGGCTTCTACAAGGGCACCATCTTCCACCGCGTCATCGACGGCTTCATGATCCAGGGCGGCGGCATGCTGGACACCCTCATGGAGAAGCCCACCCGGGATCCGATCCTCAACGAGGTGGGTTCCACCTTCAAGGCCGGGCTGAAGAACACCCGGGGCACCATCGCCATGGCCCGCACGGCGAACCCCCACAGCGCCTCGTCCCAGTTCTACATCAACCTCGTGGACAACCCCAGCTTGGACCCCCACGGCTTCAGCGAGGAGGGCTTCGGCTACTGCGCCTTCGGCCGCGTGGTCTCGGGCATGGAGGCCGTGGACAAGATCGCCAAGGTGCGCACCGAGTGGCGCCGGGGCATGGGCGACATCCCGCAGTTCCCGGTCTATCTCAAGGACGCGGTCCTGCTGCCGCCCCAGTAGGACATGGCCGGCCGTCCGCTTCTGCGGCCGCTCCTCGTCTGGGCTGGTGGTTCCCTGGCCCTGGCGCTGGCCGTGGTCCTCTGCTTCCTTCTGGCGCCCTTCCTGGGCGGAGCGGCCGCCTTCTGGGCCGTGGCCCCGCGCTACATCCGCGCCACGGCCCGGGCCTTCGGCATCCGCCGGGAGCTGGAGGGCTGGGATCGTCTGCCGGCCGCCATCCGCGAGGGGGGGCAACCGGTCATCTTCGTCGGCAACCACACATCCCTGCTCGACCCGCCCCTGCTGATCTCCACCCTCCCCGGCAGGCCAGTCTTCATCGCCAAGCGGGAGCTGGCTGGCGTGCCCTTCCTGGGCTGGGTGATCTGGCTGGCGGAGTTCATCTTCATTGACCGGACCGATCCCCAGGCCGCCCGGCGCAGCCTGGAGGTGGCGGCCGAGCGCATCCGGGCCGGGCAGAGCATCATGACCTTCCCGGAAGGCACCCGCAGCCAGGATGGACGGCTCCTGCCCTTCAAGAAGGGGACGTTCCACCTGGCGCTGGCCGCGGGGGTGCCCATTGTGCCGCTGGCCATCCACGGCGGCCTGGCAATCCTGCCCCGGGGCACCTGGCGCGTGCGGGGCGGAGGCTACCGGATCACGATGGGCCAGGCGCTGCGGCCGGAGGACTTCGCCAGTCCCGAGGCGCTCCTTCAGGCCACGGAGGCCGCCGTGCGGGAGCTCCTGGAGCAGGTCACCGTCAGTTCACGACCTTGATCGAAGGCGCAGGCCCCTGGGGGCGTTGCCGGTCCTTGGGGATGAAGATGGCGCCGAGGACCGAGGCGACCACGCTGGACACCAGGGCGCCGAAGAAGCCCGCCCAGAAGCCGCTCACGGTGAAGGTCAGGCCCAGCTTGGCGGACAACGCTCCGGCCAGCCAGAAGACCAGGCCATTGATGACGAGGCTGAAACAGCCGAAGGAGCAGGCCATGGGAACCAGGGCGATGAGCTTCAGGAAGCTACCCACCGTGGTGTTCAGGGCCGCCAGGATCACCGCCACGATGAGCAGATCCAGGAAGGAACCGTGGCCCAGGCCAGGGACGAAGGAACAGGCCACCAGCAGGCCGATGGCCGAGAAGACGAAGCGCAAGAGCACGCTCATGAGGGCATCCCGTCCTTCTCGTTGGCCTGCGTGATGACGCTGCCGGGGGGCACGCTGTGGGTGAGCCACACGTTGCCGCCGATGGCTGAGCCCCGGCCCAGGGTGATGCGGCCCAGCACGGTGGCATTGGAGTAGACGATGACATCATCCTCCACCACCGGGTGGCGGGGCACGCCCTTCACCGGGTGACCCTCCGCGTCCAGGGGGAAGCTCTTGGCGCCCAGGGTCACGCCCTGGTAGATGCGCACATTGCGGCCGATGACGCAGGTCTCGCCGATGACCACGCCGGTGCCGTGGTCGATGAAGAAGCGCTCGCCGATCTGGGCGCCGGGGTGGATGTCGATGCCCGTGAGGCTGTGGGCGTGCTCGGTGATCATGCGGGGCAGCAGGGGCACGCCCAGCTTCAGCAGTTCGTGGGCCAGGCGCTGGCTGGCCACCGCCAGCAGGCCGGGGTAGGAGAACAGCACTTCCTCGGGGCTGGTGGCCGCGGGGTCGCCCTCGAAACCCGCCTGGATGTCCGTGGCCAGCAGGTGGCGCACCTCGGGCAGCCGGGCGAGAAAGGCCTGGGCCAGTTCCACGGAGCGGGCCCGGCACTCGGTGCAGGCGGGATCGGTGGCCATGAGGCCCCGCTGGATCTGGTCCGACAGACCGTGGAGCACGCGGTCCATGCGGGCCCCCAGGTGGTAGCGGAGGGTCTCGGCCGTGAGCTCGGAGGGGCCGAAATAGCCTGGGAAGAGCAGGGCCCGCAAATCCTCCACCAGGGCCGCCACGGCCGTGCGGGAGGGGAACTCCCGGCGGCCCAGGGGCATCTCGGTCAGGGCTGTGGAGGCTTCGGCCAGGGCTTCGATGACGGCGTGGAGGTCGGGCTTGGGCGCGGCAGAAGGGTTCTTCATGCGAATGAGGATACTCTCCGGGACACTCAGTAGGTCCAGGTCAGCGAGCAGCCCGTCTCCTTGGCCACCTTTTCCTTCAGGGCCTCGTCGTACTTCAGGCGCAGGTCGCGGCCAGCCCGGACCCGGGCCACCAAGCCCTCCTTCGATCGGTACTCGAAGGTCACGGGCAGCTCGCCCTTGTGGTCGCCGAAGATCGTTGCCAGGCGTGGCGGGCACTCGCCCGGGGGCAGCCGCACCAGGGCGCCGGTGAAGCCCAGGCCCTGGAAGCCCTCCAGGGGCTCCAACAGGGTGGCGAAGACCTTCACCACGGTCTGCTCCTCGTCCTCCTCGCCATCGCCGCCGCCATTCCCGTTCCCCTGGATGGTCTCGACCCGCAGCTCGCCCGTGATGCGCAGCATGGCCTCGGGCACGGCGAAGTGGCGGTAGCGCTCGAAGGGGCGCAGGGTGGACTTCTTGGTGAGGGGATCCCACTTGCTGGCCATGAGCAGGACTTCCATCTTCCCCGTCGTGTCCTCCACCTGGAGGATGGCCCAGGGTTCGCCCTTCTGGTTGGTCTTGAAGGCCACGGTGGAGACCATGGCGCCGAGGGTGACTTCATTGCGGTCCCGCAGGCGGCCCGACGTGGCATCCTCCAGGATCTTCGCCAGGGTGCCGTGGGTGTGGACCTGGATGGCGTCGGCGAATTCCTCGAGGGGGTGGCCGCTGACGAAGAGCCCCAGCACCTCGCGCTCGGCGGCGAGGCGGGTCTTCCGGTCCCAGGGCTCGATGTTCTCGGGCACACGCCAGTCTTCGCTGAGGGTGGCCATCTCCGCATCGTCGAAGAGGCTCATCATGCCGGAGTCCTCGCTGCCGCGGGAGGCTGCCGAGATGGCATCGGGCAGGCCCTGCAACAGGGCGGCGCGGTTGGGCTCCAGGCTGTCGAAGGCGCCGGCCTTGATGAGGGATTCCCACACCTTGCGGTTGGCCTTGGAGAGATCGGAGCTCTTGAGCGCGTGGAAGAGGTCCTTGAAGCGACCTTCGGCCTGGCGGGCTTCGAGGATCGCTTGCAAGGCCGCGTCCCCCAATCCCTTCACGGCCGCAAAGCCGAAGCGGATCTGCAGATCCCCCGTGGCCGTGAAGTCCAGGGTGGATTCGTTGATGTCAGGGCCCAGCACCTCGATGCCCCGTTCGCGGCAGTTCTGCACATATTTGGCCACGTCATCGGTGCGGCCGGACTTGGTGGAGAGCAGGCCCGCCATGAACTCCACGGGGTAGTTGGCCTTCAGGTAGGCGGTCTCGTAGGCGACCATGGCGTAGGCGGCGCTGTGGCTCTTGTTGAAGCCGTAGCCCGCGAAGAACTCGATGAGGTCGAAGAGCTCGGCGACCTTGGCCTTGTCGTATTTCCGCTCGGCGCCGCGCTCGATGAACTTGGTCTTCTCCTTGGCCATCTTCTCCTTGTCCTTCTTGCCCATGGCCCGGCGCAGCATGTCGGCTTCGCCCAGGGAGTACCCGGCGATGAGCGAGGCGATCTGCATGACCTGCTCCTGGTAGAGGATCACGCCATAGGTGGGGGAGAGGATGGGCTCCAGGTCGGGGAACATGTAGGTCACGGGCTCGCGGCCGTGGCGGCGCTCCACATAGGTGGTGCCCATGCCAGCGCCCAGGGGGCCTGGGCGGAAGAGGGCGTTGAGCGCGATGAGGTCATCGAAGCGGTCGGGTCCGAGCTGGCGCAGCAGCTGCTTCATTCCGCCGGATTCGAACTGGAACACGCCATCAGTGTCGCCGGCGGCGAAGAGCTCGAAGGTCTTCTTGTCATCGAAGGTCCGGATGGTGGTCATGTCCTTGGGCTGACCGTGGCGCCGGGCGATGACCTCCTGGGTCTTGGCGATCTGCGTAAGGGTCTCCAGGCCCAGGAAGTCCATCTTCAGCAGGCCCGCGCGCTCGGCCTCCACCATGGTGTACTGCACCATCACCTTCTTGTCCTTATCGACGCTCAGCGGGGCGAACTGGGTGAGCTCGTCCGGCGCGATGATGACGCCGGCCGCGTGGACGCCGGTGTTGCGGGACAGGCCCTCCAGCCGGGCCGAGATGTCCAGGATGTTCTTCACCTCGGGATCGGACTCGTACAGCTCGCGCAGCTTGTCGCTCTTCTCCAGGGCTTCGCCGATGGTCATGGGCTTGCCGGGTTCCTGGGGCACCAGCTTGGTCAGGTTGTTGGCGAAGGCGAAGTCCTTCTCGAAGACCCGGGCCACGTCCTTGATGACAGCCTTGGTCTTGAGCTGGTTGATGGTGATGATGTTGCTCACCTTGTCCTGGCCGTACTTCTCGGTGACGTAGTCGATGACCCGCTGGCGGCCGTCCCGGCAGAAGTCGATGTCCACGTCGGGCATGGACACGCGCTCGGGGTTCAGGAAGCGCTCGAAGAGCAGGTCGTACTGCATGGGATCGATGTCGGTGATCATCATGGACCAAGCCACGATGCTGCCCGCCGCCGAGCCGCGGCCGGGGCCCACGGGAACACCCATCTCCCTTGCCTTGCGGATGAAATCCCAGACCAGCAGGAAGTAGCCCGGGAAGCCCATCTTCAGGATCATGTCCAGCTCGAAGGCCAGGCGCTCGCGGTATTTCTCCTCGCTGTGCTTGAGGGCGCCCGCCTGCCACAGGGGCCGGCAGCCGGCGAGGCGTTCTTCGAAGGTCTCCCGGGCGATGTGCACGAAGTAGGAATCCAGGTCGAAGCCCTCGGGCACGGGAAAGCGGGGCGTGACGGGCTTGCGCGTGATGGGGAACAGGTCCACTTTCGCGGCGATCTCCAGCGTGCGCTCCAGGTATTCCGGATGGTCGGGGAACACCGCCCTCATCTCCTCCGGCGTCTTCACGAAGAACTGGTCCGTGGAGAAGCGCATGCGCTTCTCCTTGGCCTTGGTGGTCTTCGTGCCGATGCAGAGCAGGGTGTCGTGCAGGTCGGCATCCGCGTGGTTGAGGTAGTGGGCGTCGTTGGTCGCCACCAGGGGGATGCCGAGCTTCTGGGCCAGCTCCATCTGGAAGGGGATGATCTCCTTCTCCTTGTCGAAGCCCTGGTCCTGGATCTCCAGGTAGAAGTCCTCGCCGAAGAGGTCGCGGAAATCACGGGCGACGCGCTCGGCCTGATCCAGCCGGTTCTGCAGGATGCGGGCCTGCACTTCACCGCCCAGGCAGGCGGACAGCGCGATGAGGCCCTCGCTGTGCTCCCGCAGGATGTCCTTGTCGATGCGCGGCTTGTAGTAGAAACCCTCGGTGAAGCCCGCCGATACGAGCTTCGAGAGGTTGGCGAAGCCCACGGGATTCTTGGCCAGCAGCACCAGGTGGTAGCCCGCATCGCGGGAGCCGCTGGGGTCCACGCAGTCCTCGAGCCCCTCCTCTCCCGTGGCGTTCTTCGCCTCCAGCTTCTTGTCGAAGCGGGTCTTGGGCGCGACGTAGACCTCGCAGCCCAGGATGGGCTTCACGGCCCAGTTGCCATCGGCGTCCTTCGTCTTTTCGCAGGCGTCGAAGAGCTTCATCATGCCGAACATGTTTCCGTGGTCGGTGACGGCCACGGCGGGCATGCCGGAGGCACGGCACTTCTTCACGAGATCGGGAATGCGCGTGAGGCCGTCGAGGAGGGAGTGCTCGGTGTGCAGGTGGAGATGGGCGAAACTCATGGGCCCATTCTCCGATGGATGCCGCGGCTTGGGGCAAGTGCCCCAGGTTCAGTGCGGTCTCAGCTCCGGGACAGAAGGCGCTCGAGGGTGCTCCGCAGGATCTCCTCCTGGGGCCGTGGCTCCAGGCGCGCGTGGGGGCCCTCGGTGGTGGGCCCGCCGATCTGGATCCACCGTGGCCGCCTCCGGGCCAGGTCATCCTCCCGCCAGACGGACAGGATGCTGGGCTCCCGGGCCCAGAGCAGGACGCTGGGATAGGGACCTTCCCGCGGCGGGACGGTGCCCCAGGCCTGCACCTCCGCGCCCCACACCCGCAGCATCGACTGGATCCGATCCCGCTCGGCGCCCTCTTCCATGCCAAGGCCCACCACCCAGCCGGACAGGAAGCCGTGGTGGCCGGGCTGGGTCTCCTCGTCGCGTTCGTACCAGCCGATCCGCTCCTGATGGTGGAGGATGCGGCTCCTGACGCGGTAGGTGGCACCGTCCAGTCCCACCAACGGAGCCTCGGGGGTGGCCTTCAGGCGCTCTGCCCAGGAGGCCCCGAAGGTCTTTTCCATCAGGGGGGAAGGGCGATCGGTGCGGAAAGCGTTGCCGGGAACCAGGCTGCGCCAGACCTCGACTTCGGCCTCGGCGCGCTGGATCCGGGTCTCCATGCCACTGACCTTCAGCCACTGCCACGAGGTGCCGACACCCATGGAGAGGAAGACGAGGCTGAAGCCCGAGAGGCGGACCTTCATGTCGAAGAGGCTGAGGGCAGCGATCTCCACCACCACCGGGAGCGTCAGGCCGAGGAACCCGAGGAAGAGGCGACGGCCCATGGGGTCCCCATCCTGACGGGCCCGCAGGGTCCAGTAGATGGTGAGGCCACAGCCCACCAGGTAGGTCAGGTTGGCGGCATGGTGCAGCCCAGTGTCCCAGGGGCTGGGGTGTTGCAGCAGCAGGTTCCGGATGTAGCTGGGGGTCATGCCCAGGGCGATCCAGACGGGGAACCGGCTGGGGACATGGCGCGGGAAGAGCTGGGCCAGGGCGGTGCAGAGGGTGATGAAGCCGAAGGTCACCAGCAGGCTCTGGGCGCGGTCCACCAGGTCCGGGTTGAGGCTGGGCAGGGTGCCGATCACGAGGGCGATGTGGCGCAGGCCCACCAGCAGGCAGGTGAGGGAGAGCCATCCCATCATGCGGTCGCGGCGGGAGAAGGCATCGGTCCCGAAGCTGATGAAGAGCGCGAACAGGGCTCCCGCCTGGAGGGCGTCGAGGAAGGGCCAGTCCAGGAGTTGCATGCAGAGGCGTCCGGGCGGTGGGAGGATGGAGGGGTACAGCCTAATCCATTTCGGAGCCCGCTTCGTAGCCGCCTTCAACCTGGAGCTCATCTTGATCGCCTTCGAAAACCTGGAAGTGCGCTACGCCGCTACCGCGGCGCCCGCCCTGAAGGGCCTAAGCCTCTCGCTCGAGCGCGGCATCGTGGGGCTGCTGGGGCCCAATGGTGCCGGCAAGTCCACCCTGTTGAAGGCCCTGCTGGGCCTGCTCAGGCCTTCGGGCGGCACGGGCTCGGTGCTGGGCGTGGCCCTGGGTGCCCCGGAAGCGGCCAAGCTGCGTTCCCGCATCGGCTACATGCCCGAGTACGACGCCCTCATCGAGGATGCGTCGGCCTACGAGCAGGTGGCCTTCTGGGGCGAGCTGAGCGGCCTGGCGCCCGAGACCTCGCGGGACCGCGCCCACGAGGTGCTCTATTTCGTAGGGCTGGATGAATCCCGCTACCGGCCGGTGAGCGGCTACTCCACCGGCATGCGACAGCGGGTGAAACTGGCCCAGGCCCTGGTCCACAGCCCCGAGCTGATCTTCCTGGACGAACCCACCAACGGCCTCGATCCCGATGGCCGGCGCCGCTTGCTGGATCTGGTGCTGCGGGTCCACGCCGAGTTGGGCACCGGGGTCATCCTGGCCTCGCACCTGCTGGGCGACGTGGAACGGGTGGCGGACCAGCTGGTGATCCTCGATCAGGGTGAGATCAAGGCGGCGGGTTCCATGGAAAACCTCAAGAAGGCCTTGGCTGGGCGTGTGGAATTGAAATTTCTTGATCCATTAGAGCCAGAACAAGAATCAGCTTTGTCTGAATTGGGTCAGGTTATGGGAAATATGAACGGTCTCTATGATGTGCAAATGTCCGAGGGTGATCCCACTCGTGCCTTTCAGTGGGCCCACGCTCGTGGTTTGACTTTGATCCAACTCACGCAGCGGCATGATCGCCTGGATGAGGTGCTGCTTAGGGCCTTGCACCCCGTCGCTCAGGTAGGGAATTGAAACATGCCGATATATGCCCCTACGCTTCCTCCTGCAACGAACCTTGACCAAGGCCATCCGCCCGCTCTGGTGCTCATGCGCTTTGATCTGGCGCGGCTCTGGCGCCAGAAGATCGGCCGCTTCTTCAGCTTCATCTTCCTGCTGATCCTGCTCATCCAGGTGGGCTGGATCTACACCAAGTATCTGATGCAGACCAACCAGGCCTTCAAGCCCCTGAACGAGTTCGGGAAGGGGCTCTTCACCCAGGGTGCTGAATTCCAGGCCGGGTTGCTGAATCCCACGATGTACCTGCTCTGGTTCCTGGTGGCCCTGGTGGGCGGCGGCCTCGTGGCGCGGGACACCCTCTACCGCGTGCGGCCCCTCATGTATGCGCATCCCGTGGCCCCCAAGGACTACCTGCTGGCCAAGCTCGGTTTTGCCTCGGCGCTGCCCTTCGTCATCCTGCTGCCCTTCGTCCTGCTGCCCTGGGCCATGTCCCTGCTGCTGGCGGGCCTCCAGGGGCCCGTGTGGGCGACGGCGCCCCTGCGCCTGCTGCCGGCCATGGCCATCAGCTCGGCGCTGATGGGCTCCCTGGCCGTGGGTGCCTCCAGCCTGGCGGCCACGCCCCGGGCGGGCATCGGCTGGGTGCTCGGGCTCGTGCTGGGGGCCGGTACCCTGGCCTCCATGATCCACGGGCTCACCGGGATCAGGGCCGTGGACGCCCTGAACCCCGTCATGCTGGCCGAAGCCTGGCCCCAGCTCCTCGTTGGCGTGGCCCACCCGATGGTGGCCTGGCTGCCCGCGATCCTGGGCACGGCCTTCCACCTCGCCCTCTGGACCTTCGTGGCCGCCCGGCGGACGCGACCCTCCGAGGCGGTGATCTGATGATCCAGCTCGATCGCGCCTCCCTCCGCTACGGCCACATCCTGGGCCTCAGCCCCACCTCCTTTGAGCTGCCCGATGGCGGCGGCATCACGGGCCTGCTGGGGCCCAACGGCGCTGGCAAGTCTTCCCTGCTCCAGCTGCTCTCGGGCCTCTTGCCGCCTTCCGGCGGCGAGGTCCGCGTCTTCGGCGAGGCCCCCTTCCGCAATCCCGCCGTGCTTGCCCGCCTGGGGCTGGTGCCCGAAGGGGACCGCCTGCCCACGGGCCTCCGTGCCGACCGCTGGCTGCGCATGATGGGCGAGCTGTCCGGCCTGTCAGGCGAAGGCCTGAATGCCGCGGTGGCCAAGGCCCTTGCCACCGTGGGCATGGCGGACCGCGCCCACCTCACCTTCGCGCGCATGTCCAAAGGCATGCGCCAGCGCATCCGCCTGGCCCAGGCCCTCATGCACGAGCCGGAGCTGCTCATCCTGGACGAGCCGTTCAATGGCCTGGATCCGGAAGCGCGGCTCACCTTGATGGCGCTGCTGCGCAGCCTCGCGGAAGGTGGCACGCGCATCCTGGTCTCCAGCCACATCCTCGGCGAGATCGCCCAGCTCACGGATCGCATTCTGCTGCTGTTCCGGGGGCGCCTCCTGGCGGAAGGCACGGTCACGGAAATCCGGCAGCTGCTGGACCGCCATCCGGTGGAGCTGCGCCTCACGGGCGGGGCGCAGGTGCTGGCCCGCTGGGCCGTGGAGCAGCCGGAGCTGGCGGCCCTCCGCATGGAGGAGGACGCCGTGGTGCTCTCCGTCCGCTCCCCCCGGGACATTCTCCCCCGTCTGCAGAAGGCCGCGGCGGAAGGCGGCCTCCCGCTGCGGGCGCTGGATCCCCTGGACCTCAACCTCGACGCGGTCTTTCAATACCTCACGAAGGATCACGCATGAGCGCCGCACCTTCTCCCCTGGCGACGATCCGTGCCACGGCGCGGGGCTACCTGCCGCGAGTGTTCCAGGGCCGCGGCTGGGTGCTGGCCTCTCTGGTCATGGTGCCCGTGGCCCTCAGCCTCCTCATCTACACCGTGGCGCAGACCAAGGGTGGGGAAGGCGGCCCCCGGCCCGGCGAGGCCCTCAAGATCTTCCATGAAGTGCTGGTGAAGATGATGCTGCCCATCATGGCCTTGGTGGCCGCCCCGGCGGGCATTCGCGAGGACCTGGAGCAGCGCACCCTCCCCCTGCTGCTGGTCCGCCCCGCGCCCGTCTGGGCCCTGCCCCTGGGCAAGGGCCTGCCCTGGTTCGCCTGGGGCGCCGCCTGGCTCATCATCGGCACGCTGGGCCTGCAGGTCATCGGCGGGGATCCATCGCTGCTGCCAGGCCGCCTGGCTGCCCTGGTCAGCGCCTGGTGGGGCGAGCTGGCCCTGATGACCCTCGTGGGTCTGCTCTTCAAGCGCGGCACCCTCTGGGGCGCCGTGTATTTCTTCCTGTGGGAGCCCTGGGTGCGGATCTTCCCGCCCTTCCTCCAGCGGCTCACGTTCACCCACCACATCGAAAGCCTTGCCGGCAGCCGCGCGGCGGAGATCCAGACCAACCAGTTGCTGGCCCAGGAACAGGTGACGACCCATCCCGTGTTCGCCTGCCTGGCCCTCCTGGCCTTCGGAGGGCTCTGCTGGGCCCTGGCAGGCTGGAAGCTCCACCGCACGGCCCACGGCCTGGCCGGGAACGAGGCGGAGGGGTAGGCGACCCCCGGCGGTAGACTGGTGGAATGTCGAATGCACTGCACCGCACCGTCACGCCCGAGGGCACCGAGATCCTGATCGAGCCGCTGCCTCATGTGCGGAGCTGCTCGGTGGGCCTCTGGGTGCGCCGGGGCTCTCGGCACGAGGGCGGGCAGGAGGAGGGTCTGGCTCACTTCCTGGAGCACACGGTGTTCAAGGGCACCGAGTCCTATCCCACGCCCGATGAACTGGCGGCGGCCACGGATCGGCTGGGTGGCCACGTGGACGCCTTCACCGGCAAGGAGGTGGCCTGTTTTTACGGCAAGGTGCTGGCCGACCAGCTGCCGGAGCTGGTGCATCTGCTAGGTGAACTGGTGACCTCACCCCGCTTCGAGGCTGAGGAGCTTGTCCGTGAGCGCGGCGTCATCCTGGAGGAGATCGCCCAGAGCGAGGACCAGCCGGATGACTGGGTCAGCGAGCTGTTCTACGGGGGGTTCTGGGAGGGCACGCCCCTCGCCCACCCCATCCTGGGGCGCCGGGATCAGGTGTCCAGCTACGGCCCCGCCGAGGCCCGGGCCTTCTTCGACCACACCTACCGGGCGCCGAACCTGGTGGTGGCCGCCGCCGGCGCCATCGATCCCGAGGCCTTCCAGCGCTTGCTGGCCCCGGTGCTGGAGCGCCTCCCGAAAGGGGCCGCGCAGGCCTCCGCTCAGGAGGTCCGCACCCGCCCCTTCCTCCTGAACACGCCACGGAAGGATCTCCAGCAGGCCAACCTCGTGATGGGTTTTCCCGCCCCGGGCCATCACTCGTCGGATCGCGCCGCGGCGCACCTGCTCAGCCACGTGCTGGGTGGCGGCATGGCCTCCCGGCTGTTCATGGAACTGCGCGAGCGCCGGGGTCTCTGCTACCAGGTGGGCAGCTACCTGAGCCCCTACGCCGACACGGGCGCGCTGCAGATCAGCGCCAGCTGCGCACCAGCCCAGCTGCGGGAGCTGGTGCAGCGGACCATGGCCGAGTGCGCCCGCGTCCGGGCCAAGGGTGTGGACTCGGACGAGCTGATCCGGGCCAAGCTACAGGCCCGCACGGGGCTGGTGTTCAGCCAGGAGAGCAGCAGCAGCCGCATGTTCAGCCTGGCCCACCAGGCCATCCATCTGGGCGAGATCCGCAGCCTCGATCAGCAGATGGCCGAGATCGAGGCCGTGACGCCTGGCGACCTTCTGCGCGTCGCCCAGGATCTGCTGGATCCCACCCAACTGGGCGTCAGCGCCCTGGGAACCCGGCGGGGCTGTGACATCCGGGCTCAGGACCTGGTGGCCTGAGGGTACGGAGCCCGACGGCTTCTGTGATCACTTGGGCATCTGGGTGCCCCAATAGCAGTCGTTGAACAGGGCGCTGTAGTTCTTCTTGGCGGCCAGGCTGGCGACTTGCTCGACGGATTGGGTGGTGAGGAATTTCCAGCGGAAGTTGGCCAGGAGCGACTTCATGAACACGGCGAAGGCATTGTCGCCCATCTCGCGATGCAAGGCAGCGAGGATGAGGCCTCCTTTCTCATACAGAAGGGTGGCCCGGCCAATGTAGGAACCTCTCGGATTGTTGATCCAGTGAAGGCGGTTCGCGAAGGGGATGGTGGATTCCCGGGCATAGGGGGTGGATTGGCTCCGCCATTGGTTGAGCAGCCCGTCGTAGGAGGAATTGCCTTTGCCCTTCATGCTCCTCAGTACGAGGGCCGAGGCATAGTTGGAGAACGACTCGGAAAGCCACTGCTCTTCCAGAGCGGGCATTTTGACGAGGTGGCCCCAGTACTGGTGGGCGATTTCGTGGGCGAATCGCTGGTTGATGCCGCGGGTGAAGAGTGCGCTGAAATCATCCACCTTGCCGTCGAAGGCCTCGTTGGTGATCTTCATCATGCCCGGGGGGGCCTGACCCCACCCCACGTCATTGACTTGCACGATGTTGTACTCCTCGAAGGGGAACTTTTCGAAGATCTGCTCGTAGAACCCGATGATCTGCCGGGCCAGATCCGCCAGGCGCTTCTGAGAGGTGTTCGTTCCGCCGCCATAGGCCGCGACGCGAATGGTGAGGCCGTTCTGGGTGTCTTCGATGAATTCGTAAGTTCCGGCCATGACCGTGAAGAACTGGATAGGCTTCTCGACCTTGACCTCCAGGAGGTTCCCGTCCGCGCTCTTCTCCCGCCTCAGGGTCTTGCCTCCCGAAATCGGGATGTCCTTCGAATGGGTCCGGATCAACGCGTGAACCGTGTAGGTCTGGCCTCCCATTTCAGGCTGCGGGAACCACGGCTCCAGCCCCAGTTCCCAGTAGCTGTCGCCTCCGGGTCGGAAGAGAATCTGTCCCGAGTATTCGAAAGTCAGGCGGAAGGGCTCACCGGCCTGGAGCGGGGCGGGGAACTCGATGAGGATCCGGTCGTTCCGGTGATGGAAGGGGAGGGGACGGCCAGCGCCGTCCAGGACCCGGGAGACTTTGTACTGTCCGCGGCCTTCCTCGGGGTAACGCAAGGTGTAGAGGTCAAGCGCGATGACAGAAAGGCCCTGATCCGCGACAACGAGCGTATCCTCCACTTTCAAGTTGGCTGAGCCCAGATTGGCCTGGAGGTTGATATCGACGTGGGTCAGGTTGACCAGGGGGGAAAGCGGCTCTTTCCAGGTCCAACCGAGCGGCTGCTGGGATTGGAGGACCCGGCGCAGCCCGTCATAGGCCACCGGGTTTGCAGGAGGCGACACCGACCACAGGCTCTCCAATTGAGTGCCGCCCTCGTCCAGGACATGGATGAACGGGGCGCTGGTTCCCGTGATCTCGGCGCGGGCCAGGGTCTTGCCCGGCGTGTTTGCAAGATGCATGGCGAAATCCTGGCCCCGATCACCAAGCCCATCCCGGTTGAAGTAGGCCCACTCCTTGGCCATGGCCGCTGCGTCGGCCGGGGTGGACTCTCCGGACGGCATGGGCAGGGCGGCCCCGGCCTGCCAGTAGAAGAAGCTTTTCACCGTCTCGGTGAGCACCATTTGGCCGTTCAACTCCTTCAGCTTCACGCTGCTGCTGAACCCGCCCAGGTTTTGCTTGTGGTTTGATGTGAACGTGGCCCATTCGCCCGGATTCGTAGAGCTGAAGCTGAACTGACCGCTTCCACGGAAGTGGAAACCGAGGACCTTGCCCTCCGAGAGCAGGGGGGTCACCACCCCGTTTAGCCCCTGGAAGGTCAACCGGCCGGACGAGAAGCCCCAGTCATGGGCCGTGATGGCGCCTCCGGGCCGGGGCAGGGTCGAGTAGGCCTCGACATTCCGGTGGAGCGAGGACTGCGGTGCCGCATCTGTGGACCGGCCTGGAATTGCCAGGGAGAGGCAGCAGACAGCCGAGAGGAATGGTCGTGCCAGAGACATTTTCAAGGTCTGCTCCGAAGTCCTAATGAGTCGAATCCGAATTGAACTTTCTCGGCCAAAGATTATCGGTGGGCGGCCGGACCTAGGTCACGATTGCCTGCGCATACACTGGTCTGATGGTTCCGTCCTCTTCCACGCCATGGGATCGCCCAGCCCCCGAGCGGGACGGCCTGCCCTCGGCTTGGTCGCTCTTCCCCGAGGAGCTGGAGGCCCTGGGCTGTCCGGGCAGCGCCTTGGAGACCTTCAAGCGCCTGCACCGGCCCTGGACCTGGAAAGGGGGGGCGCCAGACCTGGGCTCGGGCATCCGCGCCTGGCTGCAGGGGGTGGCGGACCTGCGCCTGCCCGCCCTCGTCGAGCGCCAGCCCTCGGATGATGGCTCCACCAAGCTGGCCCTGGAACTGGGGGATGGGAAGCGCATCGAGGCTGTCCACATGCCGCGCAAGGTGCGGAACCCCCGGGTGACCTACTGCATCTCCAGCCAGGTGGGCTGCGCCATGGGTTGCACCTTCTGCGCCACCGGCAGCATGGGCATCCTGCGCAACCTGCAGGCCGGCGAGATCCTGGGCCAGGTGCTGGCCCTCATGGTGGAACTCGGCCCCGACCGGGGCCACGAGCTGACCCTGGTGTTCATGGGCATGGGCGAGCCCCTGCACAACCTGGAGCACTTGCATCGGGCCATCCGCCTGATGTGCCATCCGGCGGGTCTGGGCCTCGGGAAGAACCGCATCACGGTGAGCACCTCGGGTCTGGTGAGCGGCATCGACAGGCTGTCGAAGCTGGAGCCCCGGCCCCTGCTGGCGCTGAGCCTCAACGCCACCACCGACGAGGCCCGGGGCCGCACCATGCCCGTGAACCGCGTGTGGAACCTGGCTCGGCTGCGCCGGGCCCTGGACGACTGGGGCCTGAAGCGCGGCGAGAAGTTCTGCTTCGAATACGTGCTCCTGGAAGGCGAGAATGACACCGAGGCCGACGCGGAGCGGCTGGCGGAATGGCTGGGCGAACTGCGGGGCGCCCACAACCTGAACCTCATCCCCATGAACGAGCATGCCGCCAGCGCCTTCCACCAGCCCAGCGAGGACCGTGTCCAGCAGTTCGCCCGGTGGCTCAAGGCCCGTGGCTGCTTCGTCACCGTGCGCCGCAGCCGGGGGCGGGATGTGCAGGGGGCTTGCGGGCAGCTGATCAAGGAAAGGGCTTGAGTCGGGAGGCCGGAGGCTGGAGGCTGGAGCCCATGCACATCCCCGTCCACCAGCTCCCCCACGGCCTCGGCCTTGACCTTCCGGCTGCGGCCACGCCCCACGCGGCGGGCATGGACCTGCGGGCGGCGATCCCGGAAGGCGAGACCTGGGCCATCGCGCCGAGTCAGCGCCGCCTCGTGCCCACGGGCCTGGTGATGGCCATTCCCCCGGGGTTCGAGGGGCAGGTGCGGCCCCGCTCGGGTCTGGCCCTGCGCCACGGCCTCACGGTGCTCAATGCTCCGGGCACCATCGATGCGGATTATCGTGGCGAGGTGCAGGTGCTGCTGGTGAACCACGGCGAGGCCCCCTTCGAGCTGCGGCGCGGCGAGCGCATCGCCCAGCTCCTGATCGCCCCGGTGGCCAGCTGGACCTGGGTTTCCGAGCCCAGCGTGGAGGCCCTGGGCGACACCGAGCGCGGCGAAGGCGGCTACGGCAGCACGGGACGCTGACGGGTTTCCCTGGAATAGCCGTTCAAACAGCTATACGATCGGTCTCCCATCCCAGGAGGCTCCATGCGATCCGCCGCCCTCGCGCTCTCCCTTGCGGCCCTTCCCATCCTTGCCGGTCAGCCGCTGAACTATGCGGACGGCGCCACCAAGCTGGCGGGTTACCTGGCCCACCCGGCCGATGCCAAGGGCAAGGTGCCGGGCGTGGTGGTGATCCACCAGTGGATGGGGCTCACGGACCATGAGCGCAAGGTCTCAGACGACCTGGCCCGCTTGGGCTACGCGGCCCTGGCAGCGGACATCTACGGGGAGGGAGTGCGCCCGGCCAACACCGGCGAGGCGGGCAAGCTGGCGGGCTCGTTCAAGGGCGACCGCGCGCTGTACCGCAGCCGCATCGCTGCCGCCATCGAGGCCCTCAAGGCCCAGAAGGGCGTGGATGGCAGTCGCATCGCCGTCATCGGCTTCTGCTTCGGTGGCACCGGGGCCCTCGAGGCAGCCCGGGGCGGCCTGCCAGTCAAGGCGGTGGTCTCCTTCCACGGCGGGCTCGATGTGCCCACGGGCTACACCCCCGGGCCCGTCAGTGCCAAGGTGCTGGTTTGCCACGGCGCGGACGATCCCTGGGTGCCCGCGAAGGATGTGGCCGCCTTCCAGGAGGAGATGCGGCAGGGCAAGGCCGACTATGTCTTCGTGGCCTATGCAGGCGCCGTGCATGCTTTCACCCAGAAGGAGGCGGGCGGCGACAACAGCAAAGGGGCGGCCTACAACGAGGCCGCCCATCGCCGCAGCTGGCAGCACATGAAGGACCTGTTGAGCGAGGTCTTCTGACCGTACAAGCCAGCGCCCCGCCGGAACGGGGCGCTGGTGGCAGGTCGTGGCCCTAGCGGGAGCGGTCCGGGTAGACGGGCTTCCGGGTGGGGACTGGCGGGTTCCGTTTGAGGGAGGCCTCCACTTCCTGGATGGCCCGGTCCAGCTGAGGGTCCTTGCCCTGGGTGAGCAGGGCGGGATCGTCGATCACTTCAATGTCGGGATCCACGCCGTAGCCTTCCACGATCCACTGCCCCTCCTTGGAGAAGATGCCGAAGGTGGGCACCGTCACATTGCCGCCGTCGATGAGGGCCGGAGCGCCGCTGATGCCGATGAGCCCGCCCCAGGTGCGCCGCCCGATGAGGGGGCCGAGGCCTGCCTTCTTGAACAGGAAGGGGAAGCAGTCGCCGCCGGAGCCGCTCCAGCCGTTGATGAGCATGGCCATGGGGCCGTCGTGGGCGATGGCCGGCCACTGCCAGTCCTTGCCGTCGCGCACGCCGTAGTAGTTGAGGGTCTTGCGGCCCAGCATCTCCACGAAGCGGTCGGGGATCTGGCCGCCGCTGTTGAAGCGCTCGTCGATGATGAGGCCGGCCTTGTCCCACTGGCCGCGGAACTGGCGCACCAAATCGTTCTGGCCGCCGATGCCGGTGTCCGGCACGTAGACATAGCCGATGCGACCGTTGGAGGCCTTCTCCACGTAGCGCCGGTTGCCTTCGATCCAGTCCCAGTAGCGGGCCTGGTAGTCATTGGCCACCGTGTCGACGAGGACTTCCCGGGCGCCCTCGAGGGAGGGCTTGTCGTTGACGCTGAGCAGCACGGTCTTGCCGGCCAGGCCCTGGAAGGCGGCCCAGGGATCCTTGCTGACATCGAGGGGGATTCGGTTCACGGCGAGGAGGTAGTCCCCCTCCTTCACCTTCAGGCCGGGCTGGGCCAGGGGGCCCCGGGCCTGGGCATCCCAGGCCGCACCACGGAGGATCTTCTTGATGCGGTAGGCTCCATTCTCCAGGCTGAAGTCGGCGCCCAGCAGGCCCGCGCCCAGGCGGAGGGGTTGCTCGAGGTCGCCGCCCCCGCGGTAGGTGTGGGAGGCGTTCAATTCGGAGATCAACTCGCCGATGACGAAATTCACGTCCTCGCGGGTGACACAGTCCTTGAGCAGCTTGCCGTAGCGGGCGCGCATGGCCTTCCAGTCCACGCCGTGCATGCCCGGGTCATAGAACATGTCGCGTTCGAAGCGCCAGGCATCGTTGAAGATCTGCTGCCACTCGGCCGCGGGGTCCACGGCCATCGTCAGCTCGCCCGTGGGCAGCTTCTTCTCGAACTTCTGGTCCGGCTTGGGCTCGATGAGCGCGTAGTCCAGCCTCCGGTTCACGAGCACCTTGGAGCCGTCCCCGCTGAGGAGGGCGCCGTCCAGGTCCGCCAGCACGGCCTTTTCCTCACGTTCCTCCAGGTCGTACACGAAGAGCGTGCCCTTGGTCGGGCCATCCTGGCTGGGCTGGGCGGCGCGGCGGTAGAGGAGCTTGCCCTTGGCGGCGGCGACGTCCATGTAATAGCCGGCCGTGGGCGGGAGCAGCACCATGCGGGCTTCCAGGCCCTCGAGATCAATCTCCACGGGCTTGGGACCTTCCTTCTTGTCGTTCCCTTCCTTCTTGTCGCCCCCCTCCTTCTTCTCGTCCTTGCCCTTCTCGTCCTTGTCCGCATCGTTGCGGGGAGCCATGGGGGAGGGCACGTCCTTGCGGAGCGGCAGGGCCGCGAGCCGCGTGGTGGCGGCGTAGATCCAGGTGTTGTCCAGGTCGCTGTAGGTGGGGCTGAACTGCTGGCCCGTGCTGAGGAAGAGATACTTGCCTTCCGGGTCGAAGACGGGGTCGCCGGCATTGTAGAAGGGGGAGGTCACATCCTTCCGGGTGCCGGTCTTCGTGTCGTAGAGGACCACGACATTGTTCTGGTTGGCGGTGTCACGGGGGTAGGCGAACCAGCGGCTGTCCGGCGACCAGCTGGCCCGGAAGCCATCCAGGGGGTCCTCGAACATGAACAGCCCCTTGTCCACCTGCTGCACCTTGCCGGTGTCCAGGTCGCAGAGGTTGATGCCCATGGCCTGATCGGCGAAGACCACCCGCTTGCCATCCGGCGACCAGCTGATGTGGTAGCGGAAGCCGGGGCCCAGGTGCGTGACCTGGCGCTCCTCTCCAGAGCCGTCGGCGGCACGGAGGCACAGCTCGTACTCGCCGCTGCGGTCGCTGAAGTAGGCCACCTGCCTGCCATCGGGCGACAGCGCGGGGAAGCGCTCCGCGGCCCCCGGCGTGCGGGTGAGGTTGATGACATAGCCCTTTTCCGCGGGCACCGAGAACAGCTCGCCTCGGGCCTCGAAGAGCGCCCGCTTGCCCTGGGCTGAGAGGGACGGATTCCGGAGCAGGCGGCTGGCGTTCTCGTTCCTGGGCTTCAGGGTGGCGCGGTCGGTCACCACGTCCACCTTCACCTCGACCACCTTTTCCGAGGGCAGCTCGATGCGGTGCAGGCGGCCGCCGGCCTCGACCACGATGTCCTCAGGCCCGATGGCGGGGAAGTGGGCGTCGTAGTCCTTGAAGAAGGTGATCTGTTTGAAGGCCTTGGTCACCGCGTCGTAGGACCAGATGTTGGCGCGCTTCGCCTCGCCGCGGTCCGACAGGAAGTAGAGCTTGGCGCCATGCCACATGGGCTGGGAGTCATTGGAGCCATCCGCGCTCGGCAGGCGGCTGGCGGTCTTCTTCTCCAGGTCGAAGAACCAGATCTCCGAGGCCATGCCGCCGCGGTAGCGCTTCCAGGTGCGGAAGTCCGTGCTGATGGGCTGGTAGGCGAGGATCTTCCCATCCGGGGAGAGGGCCCCGAATTCGGCGTAGGGCAGGGGCAGCGCCTTGGGCAGACCACCTTCCTTCGGCACGAGGAACAGCTTGTTGAACCGGTCCTTCCCCGATTCCATGCCCGAGGCGAAGAGCAGCGACTTGCCATCGGGCGTCCAGTCCACGAGCCGATCGGCCATGGGGTGATGCGTCACCCGGGTGGGGACGCCGCCCGCCACGGGCAGCACGTAGACGTCCGGGTTCCCGTCGTAATTGGCGGTGAAGGCCAGGTGCCGGCCATCGGGGGAGAACCGCGCGAACGCCTCTTCGCCCTTGGGCGTGGATAACCGCTGCGCTGCGCCGCCGGTCTTGGGCACGATCCAGAGGTCGTTGGCGTAGGTGAACGCGATCTGCGTGGCGGATACGTCGGGGTAGCGCATCAGGCGCGCATCGATCTGCGCGGAGGCGGTGGCCGCGACCAGGGCGGCGGTGACGAAGGGAAGTAGGCGCATGCGACGCTCCGGGCTCGAGAGGGGTCCAGGCAGCTTACGCCGGATTCCATGGATGGTTGAGCCGGGGAACGCTTGCATTAGGCAACCAATTTGTCAAAAATGATCTAAAGGGCATTTATCCCCTGGGCACCCTCCATGAAAACCATCTTTTCCGTCTGGCCCCTCGACGAGCGCTCCAACCTCAACTGGCGGTTGGGGGAGCCCGGACCCCACAGCCACCCCTTCCATCAGGTCTTCTTCATCACGAAGGGATCGGGTTCCCACTGGGTGGATGGGGTCGAGACGCGCATTCACGGGCCCTGGGTCATGCTGGTGGCCAAGGGGAAGACGCACCTCTACCTCCCGGACGCCCAGGATGAGGGCTGGATGTTCGACTTCGGCGAGGACTTCCTGGATGCGGACGCCTCCTGGGTCTTTTCGGACTTCCTGGCCTCGCCAAACCTTCCGCTGCCCCAGGGGGAGATCGTCCAGCAGGCGACCGCGCTGGCCCGGCTGCTGTGGGACCTGGGGAAGGTCCGGACCGAAGCCCTCCAACCCGCGCTCCGCCACCTGCTTTCCGCCTTCCTCCACCTCCTCCAGGCGAGGATCCGGGAGCGGTCTTCCCATCCGAAGAATCCAGGAACCTCGGACTTCAAGCTCTTCCAATCCTTTCTCCAGCAGCTGGACAAGCACTTCCAGGAGGAGAATGAAGTGGAGTTCTATGCGCGCAAGCTGCGTTGCACGGCACGCCGGTTGGGCGCTGCTTGCAAAGGTGTCCTGGGAAAGACCCCGCAGACGCTCATCATCGAGCGGGTCATGCTCGAGGCCAAGCGCCTCCTCCTCCACTCCGACATGAGCGTCCAGCAGATCGCCCTGCTGCTCGGGTGCGAGGAGCCGTCCAACTTCACCAAGGCCTTTCGGAAGGCCACCGGGGAGACGCCCTCGGCGTTCCGGCGATCAAGGCAGCTGCCTTCGCAGACCTGAGGGTTCCCGGGACCTCACGGTCCAGACCGACTTTCACCAGAAATTGTCAGATCCGTACCAGGCATGACCAGGGCCGAAGGTCTAAGCTGGCCTTGCCTCGGGTATTGAGAACCCAAAGGTCAACTTAGTTTATAACCATTGAAATGTTGCTGCTAAGCAACACAGAGGAGGTCTGCCTTGAAGCTTCGAACCCTGACCGCAACCCTGGCCTGTGCCTGGCCCGCCCTCCTCGCCGCGCAGGCGAGCGAGACCCAGATCTATGGCACCTTCCTGCCCTTCGTGGACCACGTCAAGACCAGCGGCGCCACGGCCCCCGGCCTGTCGCCCGCCACCGGCGGCGCAACCCAGGTGGCGGCCTCCGCCTACACGGGGGACCTCGGCAACCTGCCCGCCCGGAACCGCATGACCTCCGGGACCTCGAACCTCGGCTTCCGCGGCAGCTACAAGATCGCCGACGACCTGAAGATCATCTGGCAGATCGAGAGCGCCGTGAGCCCCGATGGCGACGCGCCCAACTCGCTCACGAGCCGCAACAGCTGCCTGGGACTGGAAGGCAGCTGGGGCCGCGTGTTCTATGGCAACTGGGACACGCCCTACAAGTATCCCGTCCTGTTCGTCGGCGCGCTGCGCGGGCTCAATCCCTTCGACAATGCGCTCACGGCCAACCCTGGATTCAACGTGCCCGGCACGACCACCCAGAACGGCCGGGTGAACGGCAAGGCCGATGCCGCCTTCAACCGCCGCCAGGGCAACAGCATCCAGTACTGGAGCCCGGATCTGAACGGGTTCTCGGGCCGGGTGGCCTACTCCGTGAACGAAGGGACGACCACGGCCACGGCCACCGCGCCCTCCATCAGCCCGGAGCTCTATTCGCTCCTGCTCTCCTACAAGAAGGGCGCCTTCTCCATCAGCTACGGCTTCGAGCAGCACAAGGACTACTTCGGCTTGGCCCAGCTGGGTGGATCCGCCGGGGCCACGCTCACCAACGCCTCCTCCAAGGACGTGGCCCACGAACTGGTGGCCAGCTACGCCTTCCCCGTGGGCACCAAGGTCTCGGCCATCGTCGAGCGTCTGGCCTACGACACGGACGACACCGTGGCCGGCAAGGTGAACCACTACGAGCGGGATGCCTGGTACCTGCTGATCCAGCATCGCTGGGCCAAGCACCAGCTCTTCGGCGCCTACGGCAAGGCCGCCGCCGGGAGTGTCACGGTGGTGGGCGGGGGCCCGGCCACCACGAACGGCCTGGGCGGTACCCAGTGGAGCGCCGGGTACACCTACAGCCTCTCCAAGAGCGCGGACCTCTACACCTCGGTCTACGGCATGACCAACGAGCGCTCCGCCAGCTACGCGCTGTTCCCGCCCGTGGGGACCGTGGCGCCTGGCGCCTCCACCACCGGCTTCGGCCTGGGCATGCTCTACACCTTCTGAGGCGCTTTGGCGGGAGGGACCTGCTTTGAGGCCAGGTCCCTCCCGTCCGTATGTCGCAGGGCCTCTGCCACCCGAGGGATGACGCCATGGGCAACCTGGGCATGACTGAGATTCTTTTGATCGGCGCTGCTCTGCTGATCTTTTTCGGGCCCTCGCGCCTGCCCGAGCTGGGCAAGTCACTGGGCCGGAGCATTCACGAGTTCAAGAAGGCGGGACGCGAACTGACGGCCGGCACCGGGGACGCCGCGAAGTAGCGGTGCCGATGCCGGCGCACCACCCATTCATCCACACAAGGAGAGACGACACATGAGCGACGAACGCAGGGACGAAGCCACAGCGCCGGACGCGTACACTCGCCAGATGCTTGAGCAGGGCCTTTCCCGCCGGAGCTTCCTGGGGCGGGCCGCGGGGGGGGCTGCCGCCGCGGGATTCCTTGGCTTGGGCGCCATGCCGGCCCTGGCCGGCGTGGCCTCCGAGGGGAAGGGGGCTGGCGCCTTCGCCCACAGCGCGGATGGGGGCGCCACCCTGTCCTTCCTCCCGAAGCCGAAGCCCATCCGGGACCGGGAGATCGCGGAAACCCTGACGTTCGACGTCGTGGTGGTGGGTGCCGGGGCCTCGGGCGTGCCCGCGGCGTTGTCGGCGGCGGAGCATGGCGCCAAGGTGGCGGTGGTGCAGAAGGCGCCCTTCGCCCTGTCCCAGGGCAACACGGGGTCGGGCGTCGACCTGGCGACCAGCGAGAAGGCCGGTGTCGAGGCCCTGGTGGCCCGCTTGATCGCCGACAGCAACCACCGCTGCAATCCGAAGCTCATCCGGCAGTGGGCCTACAACTCCGGGGAGGCGGTCCGCTGGGTCATCGACCGGGCGAAGCAGGGCGGGGCCACGGTGGTGGACCAGGGGAGCCCCGCCCAGCGGGCCATCCTGAAGGTCAATGGCTACGGCATGGGCTATGTCACCTCCTTCTTCGGGCCCAAGCCCTACACCACGGGCGACGGCATCCGCGCCCTGGCGAAGACCGCGGAGAAGGCGGGCGTGAAGTTCTTCTTCCAGATGCCTGCCGTGCAGCTGGTTCAGGGCCGCTCCGGCGAAGTCCAGGGTGTCATCGCCCGGGGTCAGGACGGGAAATACCGCAAATTCCTGGCGAAGAAGGGCGTCATCCTCGCCACCGGGGACTACCAGAACAACAAGGCCATGTCGGACTACTTCATCCCCGACGTGAAGCACCTGGAGCGCAAGCAGCTGGACAAGACCGGCGACGGCTACGCCATGACCTACTGGGCGGGCGGCGTGTTCGAGCCCATCGGCCACACCAAGATGCTCCACGACTTCGACGCGGGCCCGGCCTCCATGTGCGACACGCCGTTCCTGGCCGTGGACCGCAAGGGCCGCCGCTTCGTCAACGAGACGGTGGAGATGTCCCTGCTCAACAACTACCTGAAGGATCCGGAGAACGCCGGGCACTACGCCCAGGTCTTCGACGCCGACTACATGACCCAGGCCGCCACATGGCCCGGCAAGCAGGTGCCGCCCGAGGGCCTGAAGAACTACATGCCCGACGAGCCCGGCCCCAAGAAGGGCGTGTTCGAATCCCAGGTCAACACCCACAGGGCGGATACCCTGGAGGAGCTGGCCCGTAAGCTTGAGCTGGATCCCGCCACATTCGTGGCCACCGTGAAGCGGTACAACGAGGTGGTGGCCTCCGGCAAGGACAGCGACTTCGGCAAGCCCGCCACCTTCCTGGCCCCGGTGGCCAAGGCGCCCTTCTACGGCATCCACCGCCGCGTGCGGCTGTCGGCCATCTGCTCCGGCATGCTGGTGGACGAGCACCATCAGGCCCTGGACGCCGACGGCAAGCCCATCAAGGGCCTGTTCCTGGTGGGCAACCTGGGCGGCGGTTTCTACGGTGGCGTGGACTACCCGCTCACCGTGTTCGGGCTCTCCCTGGGGCGCTGCTACACCTTCGGCTACCTGACCGGGCGCCACGTCGCGCGCCTCTGATCCCTGGACCCAGCTTGCATGGAGATGAGATGAACACTTTCACGATTCCACGATCCCTCGGCCGAAGCCTTGTTGGCCTCTTGGCCACCACGATCCTGACTGCGGCTCCCGCGAAGGGCCCTGGGCCCTCCAAGCATGCCGGACGGGGGATTGCCTGCGCCCAGTGCCATGGGAAGGGGGGCAAGCGCGAGGCGGTCCCCATGCGCCAGTGCCAGACCTGCCACGATCCCGAGGCCCTGGCCGCGCGGACCGCCCAGGTCAAGCCGACCAATCCCCACCAGAACCGGCACTACGGCACCCAGACGGACTGCACCCGTTGCCACCATGAGCATAGGGCCTCCGAGAATTTCTGCCTGCCCTGCCACACCCGCTTCGGCTTCAAGGTTCCGTGAGGTCCCCTCGGGCCTGCCTTCACACTTAGAGCCGCAGCACCGTAAATGGAGCACACCATGGGCAACCTGGGAATGATGGAAATCCTGCTGATCGGCATCGCGCTGCTGATCTTCTTCGGGCCCTCCCGCCTGCCGGAGCTGGGCAAGAGCCTGGGCAAGGGCATCCAGGAGTTCAAGAAGGCCAGCCGCGAGCTCACGGATTCCGTGAAGGAAGACGTCGTCGTGGACAAGGACAAGAAGTAGGCCCGGCCCTTCGATTCAGCCCGGCCTCCCCTTGGGGGCCGGGCTCTTTTCCTGATCGAGCCCCATGTCCATTCCGGTCACGCCCCCCGAGAAGATGAGCTTCTGGGAGCACCTGCAGGAACTGCGGGTGCGCATCGTGCGTTCCCTGCTCGCCGTGGCCGTGATCTTCGCCCTCACCTACGCCTACCGCTTCAAGCTCTGGGCCTGGGCCCAGAAGCCCTTCCTGGAGGCCATGGCCCGCCAGACCGGCAAGGCCATCGCCAGCCTCGATCCCTTCGCCTTCACCGACCTCACCGAGCCCTTCTTCAGCATGATGCGGCTCTCCCTCTGGGCCGCCGCCTTCCTCTCCGCGCCGTTCCTCTTCTACCAGCTCTGGGCCTTCATCCGGCCCGGCCTGCTGCCGAAGGAACGCCGACTGGTCATCCCCTTCGTGCTGGTGACCTCGGGCTGCTTCCTGGCCGGCGCCGCCTTCGCCTACAAGCAGGCCTTCAAGTTCCTGGGCGACATCCTCTTCCAGGAGGCCGCCTCCGCGGGCCTGCGGGCCAACCTCCACGCCTCGGACTACCTCGACCTCTTCATCTCCACCACGCTCATCACCGGCGTGATGTTCGAGCTGCCCGTCCTGTTCTTCTTCCTGGCCAAGTTCCGCATCGTGACCGCCCGCCTCATGCTGAAGTACTGGCGCCACGCCACCATGGCCATCCTGATCTTCAGCGCCTTCTTCACGCCGGGCGACGTGGTCGTCACCACCATCTTCTTCAGCGTCGTGCTCCTCGGCCTCTACGCCCTCTCCGTCGCCGTCGCCTGGATCGCCGAACCCCGCCAGCCCCGGTAAGGTGGAAGCCAGGGAGGCCGCCGTGCGACTCATGCTCTGTGCTGTTCTGGCCTGTGTCTCGTTGCTGGCCCAGGGGCCGAAGGTGGACGAGGCGGCCCTTCGCGCCCACCTCGCCTTCCTGGCCGACGATGTGCTGGAGGGCCGGGGCACGGGGCAGCGGGGCGGCGAGCTGGCCGTGCGCTACCTCGAGACCCAGCTGCAGGTCCTGGGCCTCCAGCCCGCGAACGGGAGCAGCTACCGCCAGCCGGTGCGGCTCTCCGGCCTGCGCCTGGATCCAGCGGCCAGCAGCCTCCGATTCGAAGGACCGAAGGAGGGGCTGGCGCCGGTCCTGGGCACGGACCTCGTGATGGGTGCAGCCGCCGCGGAGACCACTCTGGCCGTGGATGCGCCCCTGGTCTTTGTGGGGCATGGCATCACGGCCGCCGACGGCAGCCGGGACGATTTCAAGGGCCTGGATGTCCGGGGCCGCATCCTCGTGATGCTGGTGGGCGACCGCAAGGGCGGAGCGCCCATGCCCCTCTGCTGCGAACCGGAGAACCTCTACGGCCGGTGGACCCACAAGTTCGAGGAGGCCCGGCGGCGCGGCGCCGCGGGCGCCCTGCTGGTGCATACGGATGCCTCGGCCGGCTACGGCTGGGCCGTGGTACGGAACGGCTGGGTCCAGGAGCGCTTCCAGCGGGAGGGCACGGGACTGGCGGGTGCCATGCAGGGCTGGATCACGGAGGCCATGGCCGTCCGTCTCTTCGCCGTGGCGGGTCAGGACTACCGGGCCCTGGCCGCTGGCGCGGAGGCCTTGACGTTCCGTCCCGTGGCCCTGCCCATTCAGGCCCGCGGGCGGCTGGTGTCCGCGGTGCGGAGCCTGGAGCAGTGGAACGTGGCGGGCGTCCTGCCGGGCACCGATCCTGCCCTGAAACAGGAACTGGTCATCTACTCGGCCCACTGGGACCACTTCGGCAAGGGGGCCGACGGCGCCATCTATGCCGGTGCCGTGGACAACGCCACGGGCTGTGCCGCCGTGCTGGCCCTGGCCCAGGCCCTCGCGCACCAGCCCCTGAAGCGCAGCGTGATGTTCCTCTTCCCCTGCGCCGAGGAGATGGGGCTGCTGGGCACGTCCGCCTACGTCGCCGCACCGCTCTGGCCCCTGGCCCGCACCGCGCTGGACATCAACCTGGAGAGCCTGAACGTGATCGGCCCCACCCGGGACATCGGCCTGCTGGGATCAAACGATCCGAAGCTGCGGGCGCTGTGCGCCCAGGCGGCCGCCTCGACCGGCCTGGTCATCACGGCGGCCAAGGCCGATCCAGCCGGACTCTGCTTCCGGTCGGACCATTTCCCCTTCATGAAGGCGGGTGTGCCGGCCCTGTCCCCGGGCTTTTCGCTGGATGGCGGCTGGGACTACCTGGGCGACAAGGCCGCGGCCCAGACCAGGGCTGCGGACTTCCTCAACCACTACCACCGGCCCACGGACCGCTACGATCCCGCCTGGAATCTGGCCGGGCTCATGCAGCAGGTGCACTTCGCGCTGGAGCTGGGGCGATTGGCGGGTGGCTCGTCGACTACCGGTTCGCGTTGATGGCAGTTTTATAACTCGTTGATGAGGAGGTGTGCGGTGAAGACTCCATCCTGTATGCGGCCAGTGCCCTGATCCAATCGGAGCTTTCGTGTGCGTGTGAAAGCGACCGCCATGGGGTACTCGGCATTGCTGTACAACGCATGGAGGGCGTGGGCCTGCCAGTTTCCGTTCTCACGCACGGCAATGATGTTGGCCATGGAGCCTCGGTAGAGTATGGCGAGACGGACGCCGTCTTCCGAAAGGGCAACATCGAAGCCGGTGTAGGCGTAACGCTCCGGTATGGGAACTCTTGAGGGGGTCCCCCAACCTGACGACGTCAGTTCAAGGGTTTCGATAAGGTCCTGCACTGGGGTTAACTGGGACTCCAGGAACCGGAAAAACCTGACAAAGACGGTTCGATCGCCGCGTCGGAGCATGCGGACTTGATTTTCCAGGAGTGCATTGGATTCGAAGGGAAGGGCTGTGGTGGTCCACTGACCAGCGATGCTTCGTTGTATGAGATCGAAACCCGAGGGGATATTGAAATCCGAGTCGTATCTGGAACGCACGATGCTCAAATCGCCGCCCGTCCCTGCAGCGAGGCCCAGTTTCATCCATGATCCATGAAACGGCGCTGGGGTCTGGATGGGTTCGCTGGACCACGTGCCTCCAGCGTTTGAAAGATAGGTAAACAAAGTGCCGTTCCGCCACGCCACATGAAGGTGCTGGCTCTCATCAAGGGTGGCCGCGAGTTCCATGGTGCCGGTCCGGACGTACGCCTGTGTCGCGATCAATGTGTTGGTCCATGCCCCCTCTACAAACCTCGAATGGTAGATGCTGATCTGATCAGGGAACTGGAGGTTGACGTGAGAATAGATGACGTTAACCGCACCCGACGGCTCCACCATGCAGCCCGGAGGTGCGATGCCCTGTTCCCACTCTCCGTTCGAGATGGAATAGACGTCCCAGGAGGAGCCGGAGGGGATGCCGACGACCCCATAGCTACTGTCATTCCAGGCGGTATACCAGCGCTCTGCTATATCCATCACTGGGGGCATGGAAGCCGTGGGCATGTAGGCCACCTGCGCCTGGAACTGGAAGGGGCCCGATGGTAGGGGAAGGTTGACCCTGGCTACATCGCTTAAATTCCATTGGGACCCGGGTGCTCGAGCTTCGATGCAGTAGACGCGTAGAGAACTTGGACCGGTAATTTCGTGGTTGAATTCCGTGGTCCCCGGAGGGAGGACGGCGACCATATCCCAATACACCATACCGAGGGGGTCGGGCTGCTCGTTGACGTTTGCTGAGTGGTACACCCTGAGTTCTGATGCACCTTGGCTTTCGTTGCGCCAAGTCAAATGGACGTTCCCATTCACCTGAGTGCCAAGGAGGTCCTTGGGGCGGAACAGATTGAAGAATTTCGCCTGGCTCTCAGCCAACTGACTGGTGACTGCTCCAGCTCGGTTGTAGACCCTGAATCGGTAGTAGGTCAGTTCGCGTATTCCGTTCGACTTGTTGAACAGGAAGCTGGTGGTAGAGGGAGCCATAGTGCCAAGGAGGGTCCAGTTGCCCAGTGCATTTCCGGATGCGTCGACCTGTTTGGCCTCGATGACGGTTTCGATGGCCAATTTCGAATACTGCACCCAGTTGATCGTGATGCCATCAATGGAGGGATCGTACTCCAGCGCCGTTAAATCTATGACGGTTGGATCCAGTGGGATGGAGACACTCGCTTCATTGGAGTAAACAGGAGGTGCACTGTTCAGGCTTGCCCCAATCCTGAACGTCACGCTCTCAAGTTCGCCCAGAGGGTTGGGCAGCGTGACTCGCGTTTTGAATTGGCTCACCCTATCGATAAGCATGGTTGCCAGTGTGGTGAATGGACCGCCCCCGGTTCGAAACTGGACGTTGTAGTTGATGGCCGTGGAGTTTGGGGTGGTGAACGTAATATCCATCGCGTTCTGCCGAATGATTTCGACAGAAAGTATGGTGGGCGTGGCATCGATGGGCTTGGGCACAGGCGAGGAGTTCCCGCCCCCGCTACCGCATCCAAGGTTGAGGAGCAGAGCTGAAAATAGGATTCCGAATACCTTTGATGCTCGAGTCATGGTGCAATCCAGCTGGTCAAAGTCATTGGCTCAGCGACCCGTTGTTACAGCGTCGGTCGGGTTTCCACCCGACTGAACCTTGTTGTAGTCCAGCTGGCTGCCCCGCATGCTGTGGGGGATGAGGTAGACCACGGCCATGGCCACGGTGGCCGCGAGCACCGCGGCGCGGCTCCAGGCTTCCCGGCTGCGGGGCCGGGGCCCCGCGACGATGGCCGCCAGCACCCACACGCCCCACATGAGCAGGGTCTTGTTGTCCGTCAGGTCGTAGCCCCAGGGGAAGCCGGTCCAGTAGTGGCCGAAAGCGGCCTTCTGCACGAAGGGCCCCAGCACCAGGCCGCCCAGGGTCATGCAGCCGAGCGTGAGCCACAGAAGGCGGCGGGGCGCGGTGGCGCCGAACAGCGCCCCCAGGCCCGTCCGCAGGCCGATCAGCACCGCGATGAACATCATGGAGACATGGGGCAGCAGCACCGCCAGGGCCACCGGGCCCTTGTAGCGCAGCACCACGGGGCCACCCTCCGGCAGGCGCACCGCGCTGGAGCCTTCGCCCAGTTCCACGGTGTATTCCAGCTTGCCGGCAGCGGGCTGCTTCGGCAGGTAGCCCGCCAGCTCGGCTTTGCCGTCTTTCTGCTCGCGGACCATGGGCTGGCGGGTCCAGGTCTCCTGCAAGGGGAACCGCCGCCACACCAGGGTGCCGGGCACGCCCGGATCCGGCAGGGCCACACGGGCATCGCGCACCGTCTCCTCGCTGCGGATGAGCCGGTAGGCGGTGGTCGTCCCGGCGACGGTCACGGTGCCACGCAGCGGGTGCGTGGGGCCCGTGCGGCGCTGGTAGACCACGGTGGCGGCCATGAGCAGCACGGCCAGAATCCAGAGGGCCGTCGTGCGGAGGGGGGAGGCTGGGGCAGTGGTCATATCCGACCACCCTATCGCAAGCCTCACGACCTTGGAAGACGCGCCCAGCGGAGCTTCGCGCTGGTGGAACGGGGATTGGCCCGCCGTTCCTCCGCCGAAGCCCGCTGGGGCTCGGCGGCCACCTCGGCGTAGAGGCCATCGCGAAGGCCCTGCTGGAAGGCCTTCTTCACGCGCCGGTCCTCCCCCGAGTGGAAGGTGAGGATGGCCACGCGGCCCCCGGGGTTCAGCACCCCCGGCAGCAGCGCGAGGAACTGGTCCAGTACCGTCAGCTCATCGTTCACGGCGATGCGCAGGGCCTGGAAGGTGCGCTGCAGGGCCCGTTTCACCTCATCGTCGTCGAGTCCCTCGGTGCGCAGCGCCGAGCGCACGCACCCCGCGAGGTCGCGGGTGGTCTGGATCGCTTGCCCATGGACCGCGCGGGCGATGGCCGCCGCATGGGGCTCGTCGGAATTCTCAAGGAGCAAGTCCGCCAGGGCCTGCTCGTCCAGAGTGGCGAGCAGGTCGGCCGCGGGCTTTCCCCGCTGGGGGTTCAGGCGCAGGTCCAGGGGGCCTTCCGCCTTCCAGGTGAAGCCCCGGGCCGGGTTGTCGATTTGCATGGAGGAGACGCCCAGGTCCGCCAGCACCAGGTCGAACCCGCCGGCCTCGGCCTGGAGGCGCGGCAGCCCGGCGAAGTTCATGCGGCGCACGGTGAGCGCATCTTCTCCGAAGCCCAGGGCCCTCAAGCGGGCCTCGGTGCGGGGCAGCTCCAGGGGATCCACGTCCACGCCAAAGAGCCGCCCTCCCGGCAGCAGGCGCGGCAGCAACTCCCGCGTGTGGCCACCGTAGCCCAGGGTCGCGTCCAGGGCCACTTCGCCGGGCTGCGGATCCAGCACCGCGAGAATCTCACCCACCATGATCGAGCGGTGGGTACCGGCCGGCGTATGGCCCCGCGCCATGACCTTCTCCAGTTCCGCCGCGTGCTGCTCGGGGGACAACTCCTTGTACTTCTCCACGAAACGTCGGGGGTGCGTGCCCTTGTAGCGGGGCCGGCGGGGACGGGGGGTATCGTCGGGGCCCATGGTCGGCGTCAGGCTTCCAGCCGGAGTTCGGCCAGGGCCTTCATGACCTGGTCGGCGCAGGCCTGGTAGCGCTCCCGGCCCGTGAGCTCTGAGGGCACGGTCGAGAAATCCACCGGCGGTCCGGGGACGATGGTGATGCGGCCCGGCCGCGGCCAGCTGGACCCCCGGGGGAAGCACTCGAAGGCGCCGAAGATCCGTACGGGCACCACGGGCACGTCGCACTTGGCGATGATGAAGCCGATGCCGGCCTCCGCCGGCTGGATCTCCCCGTCGGTGGACCGGGTGCCTTCCGGGAAGATGAGCACCCGGTGGCCCTCCTTGAGGAGGCTCAGGATGCGCTTCATGCTGGCGAGGTCGCCCTTGCCCCGGTCCACGGGCAGCACCTGGATGCGGGGCAGCAGCCAGCCCAGGAAGCCCTTGAAGAGGGATTTTCGGGCCAGGTAGTAGATGGGCTTCCGGAAGGCGATCCCCACCACCACCGGATCCAGGTAGCTCACGTGGTTGGCCACGATGAGGGCGCCGCCGGATTCGGGCAGCAGCTCCGGGTGGAGCGTCCGGTGCCGGAAGCAGAGGCGGCCGACGAGACGGGATCCGGCGTGGGCAATCCGATAGATCATGGGCAGGCAGTCCGGAGGAACAGCGGTTGGGAGGCGGGCGGCGTGCATCCGCCGCCTTGGTGATGCTCCTATCCATGGCCCTCCGCGTCCAGCCCAAGTCAAGGGCGGGGATGGGTTCAATGGGTTCCGGGGCCCGGGGAGCGCTACGCTTCACCCATGGACGCCCCCGACTTCACCTACCACCCCATCGGGTTTGTGCGCACGCCCTACGCGAAACGCATCGACGCGCCTCACCAGCCCACGGTGGTGGAGGGCACCGAATCGGGTGCGCCGGCCGAGGCCACCCTGGAGCTTGATGCCGCGCTGCCCGAGACGGTGCTGCGCGACCTGGCGGGCTTCGAGCGCATCTGGCTCATCTTCGCCTTCCACCTCAGCGAGGGCTGGGCGCCCCTGGTGCAGCCTCCCCGGGGCCCGAGGGGCAAACGGGGCGTGCTGGCCACGCGCTCGCCCCACCGGCCCAACGCCATCGGCCTCTCCGCCGTGGAGCTGGTGGCCATCGAGGGGAGGACCCTGCGCCTGCGGGGGGTGGACCTGCTGGATGGCACGCCGGTGCTGGACCTGAAGCCCTACGTGCCCTACGCGGATGCCTTCCCCGGGGCCCGGGCTGGCTGGATCGATGCCGTGGACGCCGCCACCGGCACCCATTCCGCGCCGGGGCCCCGGAAGCCCCGCCGAAACGCTTGACCGGCCCCGGCTGCGAGTCCACCCTACGGACGCCCCCAGACCGATGTTCTGACAACAGGAGCCGCCATGCCCCATGTCTCGCTCGCCCAGCTCTGGATCCCCATCCTGCTCTCGGCCGTCTGTGTCTTCGTGGCCAGCAGCCTCGTGCACATGGTGCTGAAGTGGCATGCCTCGGACTACAAGGCCCTGGCCCACGAGGATGACGTGCGCGCCGCGATCCGGAAGGAGGCCCCGGCCCCGGGCCAGTACGTGATGCCCCACTGCGCGGACATGAAGGACATGGGCAAGCCGGAGATGCTGGCGAAGTACCAGGAGGGCCCCGTGGCCATGCTGGTGGTGATGCCCAACGGCGCCCCCGCCATGGGCGCGGCCCTGGGCAAGTGGTTCGTCTACACGATCCTGGTGGCCTTCATGGCGGCCTACCTGGCCGGCCGCACCCTGGCCCCTGGCGCCCACTACCTGCAGGTGTTCCGCGTCGTGGGTGTCGTGTCCTTCCTGGCGTACGGCTTCGGCAGCATCCAGATGGCCATCTGGATGGGCAAGCCCTGGAGCAGCGTGGCCAAGGACCTGGCGGATGCCCTCATCTATGGCCTGCTCAGCGGTGGCGCCTTCGGATGGCTGTGGCCCCGCTGAATCCCGGGTCTACACTCCATCCATGAGTGGATCTGAGCCCGACGCCTACGGACGCATCGCCTACCGGGGCCTCATCGCCTGGCCCGAGCGCCTCCAGCGGGAAGCGCCCCTGCTCCAGCGGGTTCTGGCGCAGGCCCCCTCGCGCCGGGTGCTGGACCTCGGCTGCGGCAGCGGGGAGCACACGCGGTTCCTGGCGGCCCTCGGCTTTGAAGTCACGGGGGTGGATGCCTCGACCGCCCAACTGGAGGCCGCCCGGGAGGCTGATCCCCAGGGCCAGTATGTCCAGGCGGGCCTCACGGAACTGACGGGGTTGGAAGCTGGTCAGGGCGCCGCGATCTGCGTGGGCAACACGCTGCCCCACCTCTGCGGGGAGGTCGAGGTGCGGGCCTTCTTCTCGGGGCTGGCCGGCCGCCTCGCGCCCGGGGCGCCCTTCCTGCTGCAGCTGCTGAACTACGACCGCATCCTCGCCCGCGAGGAGCGCACCTTCCCGGTGGTGATGCGGCCCGGGGACGTGGAGGGGGAGAGCACCGTGTTCCTGCGTCTCATGACCCACCATGGCGAGGGCCGTCTCACGTTCACCCCGGCCCACCTTCGCTACCGGCCGGGCACTGCCGCGCCGCTCGAGCTGGTGGCAGCCCATGACGTGGTCCTCCAGGGCTGGCGCCGCGCCGAGGTGGAGGCCTTCCTCCGGGAGACGGGCTTCACCGTGGTCGAGACGCTGGGCACCATGACCGGCGAGGCCTGGAGCCCCGCCTCCTCGGACCTGGTGGTCGTCGCGCGACGGGTCTGAGGCCGCGCCGATCAGGGCCCTTATGTCTCGCTTCCTCTCCCGATGGGCTACCTTGGTTGGATGCTTCACGTTCCCCAGGGCGAATCGGGCATCCACGGTCTGCAGTTGGCCTACCTGGCAGGCTTCGCCGCCATGCTCTGGCTGCTGAATCAGGCGCGGCGCTCCTTCTGGCTGTTTTCGCTGCTGGTCCTCCCGGGGACCTTCTGCCACGAGCTCTGCCACTGGATCTGCGGGCACCTGCTGGGCGGGCGGCCCACCCACTTCACGATCCTGCCGAAGCGCGAAGGCCGGGGCTGGGTGCTGGGCTCCGTGGGCCTGGGCAACCTCCGCTGGCACAATGCCTTCTTCATCGGGCTGGCGCCGCTGCTCCTGCTGCCCCTGGCCTACGGACTGCTCCTCTGGCGGCTGGGCGGCAGCCCGCGCTTTGGCTGGGCGGAGGCGGGGATGATCTTCCTCCTGGCGAACCTGGTCTTCGGGGCCATCCCCTCGAAGCAGGATCTGAAGATCGCGGCGCGCTCCCCCATCGGCTGGCTGCTGCTGGCGGCGGCCCTGGCCTGGGGCTGGTGGCGGCTGACCCGGCCCGCCCGCCAGCCCTCGCCCACAGCCTCGATGAGGAGATGACTGTCGGAACATGCTAAAGTTCCGCCGGTAACGCCAGCCATTCCGGAGGACGCATGCCGACCGGCACCCCGCGCAGCCAGGCGACGACCCGCGGGGCCATGCCGTGCCTGGCGACCGCAGCCGATGTGATCCTTGATGTCCTGGTCGAGCGTGGTGGGCTCCACTTCGTGCTGGCTTGCGCGGGCGGCCATGCCCACGGGGTGCGGGTGCGCTTCAGCCGCGTGATCCGCGATCTGGCGGGCCAGCAGATGAACGAGCAGCCCCTGTTCACCCGCCTGGAATTCCTGGCCGCCGGCCGCCGCATTCCCCTGCTGATCGACACCCTCGCCGGCTACCAGCAGCGTCGGCAGCCCATGCAGTTCGAGGTTCGCCTCGAGTGGCATGGCGAGGACGGCCAGCGTTTCCGCCGGACCATCCGCCATGACCTAGCGGCCTGGATCCGGCTGCGCGAAACCCTCTGACGCGCCGAGCGCGCCTGACCAACCGGAGGCCGCATGACCGCCCACCATCCGCACCAGTCCTTCCACTTCCGCGTCGAGGCGGGCTTCTCCCGCATCGGGTTCACCCACGTGCAGCTGCCCCGCCTGGAGCGGGATGTGATCCGGTACCGGGAGGGCTCGGATCCCGTGGACTCCGTCCGCCAATTGCCGGGGCTGCTCCGCTTCACCGACTGCCTGCTGCAGCGCGGTGTGGTCCCCGCGGACCACGAGTTCTTCCAGTGGATGAACACCGTCCACTTCGGGCAGGCCGAGCGGCGGGACCTCACTGTGAGCCTGCTGAATGAGCAGCACCAGCCCACCCTGACCTGGCGCCTGCGCAACACGTTCCCCGTGGGGCTGGAGTGGTCGCCCCTGGATGCCCAAGGCAGCGCCGTGCTCATCGAGAGCCTGCGCCTCAGCGTCGAGGGAATGGACCTCCTGGCGACCTAGGGGGCGGGTTCGCTCTCCGGTTGAGGCAATGGCGCCTGGAAGAGGCTGAACAGCCAGGCCAGCGCCACCACTGCCGCGCAGCCGATGAGGTTGTACCAGAGGAAGGAGATGGCGGTGAACTTGAAGCAGGCCAGCACGCCAGCCTCGGCGACGAGGGCGGCCCAGAAGGCCGTGCCGCCGCGGACGCGCTTCACATAGAAGGCCGTGATGAAGATGCCGAGGATGGTGCCGTAGAAGAGCGAACCGAGGATGTTCACGGCCTCGATGAGCGAGCCCAACCGGGCCGCGTACTCGGCGAAGGCCATGGCGAAGCAACCCCAGGCGAAGGTGGCGGCGCGGCCCACCCACACCTCTCGCTGGCCTTGGCTGCCGCCGATGAGGCGCCGCCACAGATCCACGACCGTCGTGGCCCCGAGTGCGCTGATCTCGCCGGACATGGAGGACATGGAGCCCGAAAACACGGCGGCGATGACCAGGCCCACGAGCCCCACGGGCAGGACGCTCAGCACATAGGCCAGGAAGATGTAGTTCGTGTCGCTGGGATGGGTGCCGGGGTTGGCCTTCTCGATGAGGGCCACGCCCTCCTTCCGCTTGGCCTCGCTGTGGGCGTGGGCCTGCTGGAGCTCCGACCTGCGGGTGGCGATGAGACCCGGGTCTCCGGCATGCCGGGCGCGGATGTAGGCTTCGGCCCGCTGGGACTGGTCGGCGCGGGCCTGGGCGAAGGCCGCCTCCGCGGCCCGGTACGCGCCGGCATCGGGACCGGCCAGCACCTGCTGCACAGGGCCCGGGTTGAAGAAGAGGGGCGGCGCGTGGAACTGGTAGAAGACGAACACCAGGGCGCCCAGCAGCAGGATGAGGAACTGCATGGGCACCTTGATCATGGCGTTCATCAGCAGGCCCAGCCTGCTTTGCGTGAGGTCGCTGCCTGCCAGGTAGCGCTGCACCTGGGACTGGTCCGTGCCGAAGTACGACAGCATGAGGAAGAAGCCGCCCAGGAGGCCGGACCAGAGGTTGTAGCGGTTGTTGGGATCGAAGTGGGTGTCGATGACGTTGAGGCGCCCCAAGCCTCCCGCCACGTGGAGGGCGTCGCTGAAGCTCACCTCGGTCGGCAGCCGGTACGCGGTCATCACGCCGGCGAGCAGCATGCCGCAGGCGATGATCACCATCTGCGAGCTGTGGGCCCAGGCCACGGCCCTGGTGCCGCCAGTCACGGTGTAGAGCATGACCAGGGTGCCCACCAGGAGGATGTTGGCGTGGAGGCTCCAGCCCAGCAGCACCGAGAGCACCAGGGCCGGCGCGAAGATGGTGAGGCCCACGGCGAGGCCCCGCTGGATGAGGAAGAGCCCCGCGGCCAGCAGCCGGGTCTTCAGGTCGAAGCGCGCCTCCAGCAGCTCATAGGCGGTGGAGACCTTGAGCCGGTGGTAGAGGGGGATGAGCGTGACCGACAGGACCACGGCGGCCAGGGGCAGGCCGAAGTAGAACTGCACGAAGCGCATGCCATCCACGTAGGCCTGGCCCGGTGTGGAGAGGAAGGTGATCGCGCTGGTCTGGGTGGCGATGATGGAGAGCCCGATGAGCCACCAGCGATGGTCGCGGCCCCCGCCGATGTAGCCCTCCCCGGTGGTGGCACCACGCCCTTTGTACAGGCCCCAGAGGACCACGAAGAGCAGGGCGCCGCCCAGGACCAGCCAGTCGAGGCGGCTCACGAGAAGGCCCAGGAGAAGAGGCGGAAGAGCAGGATGCAGAGCAGCAGCTCACCCAGCACCAGGGCATAGAGGCGCTTCCAGGAGCCCAGGACCGGCGGAGCGGGTTCCGTCATGGATGACCCAGGGACAGGAGATTCGCAAAGAGGCGCGTGGCGCCGGGTACGCCGTCCGGCAGCTGGCGGAAGAAGGCCAGGCCCGTGTACACGTAGTGGCCCTTGCCATGTTGCGCCACGATCAGGGCGCCGGCATCCTCGGCCTCGCCGGGATCCGCCATGCCCAGCAGGGGGGTGTAGCGGGCGTCCCAGCCCTCGGCGTGGTAGAGGCTCCGCTCCTGCACCCAGCCCTCGAAATCCTTCGCCGTGAGCTCGTTGGGCAGGTGGAAGACCGGGTGCCCGGGCTGCAGGAGGCGCACCGGCACGGTCTCGTCGGTGACGCGCTTCCGGCCCACCTTGAAGGGGTAGGGGCCGATGGCGTCCGTGACCATGGCGGCGTTGATGCCGGGGAAGCCCGTGTTCACGGTGTAGAGCACCACCTCGGTGCCGCCGCCGGCGACGTAGGCATGCAGGCGCTCCTTCAGCGTCTGCAGGGCCGGGCGGGTGTTGTAGGCGCGGATGCCCAGCACGATGGCATCGAAGCGCCCGAGGTCCTCCCGGGCCAGGGCCTCGTCGCTGAGCAGGTCCACCTCGTAGCCCAGGCGGCGCAGGGCCTGGGGGATGTCGTCGCCGGCGCCCATGACGTAGCCGATGCGGTGCCCGTTGTGCTTCAGGTCGAAGCGCTCCACCCGTGCCCGGGCCTCCGGCAGCAGGGTCTGCAAGGGGATGTGCGGGTGATCCAGCTTCACGAGGCCACGGGCGACCGCGAACCCGGCTCCGGTGTCCACCTCCACCCTCAAGTCACCGGAGGCGGTCGAGGCCGGCGGCGTGAGGCGGAAGGAGATCTCCTGCTCCTCCCCGGCGCGGCTGAGGGCAAAGGCCCGCTCGGCAGGCTCCACCTTCCAGGGTGAAGGCACCTGAAGGCGGACCCGGCCTGCGGCGCGGGCAGCCCCGGCGATGACTTTCAGCCGCACCTCCTTCGCGCCTGGGCCCTCGAAGACCTGGACGCCCTCCTCCAGGTGGACGAAGGCCGTTGGCACCACAGCGAGGGGCTGGTAGCGCTCACCCAGGACCGGATCCCGGAAGCGGAACTGCACGGGCACCACGGCGTCGAAGCTGCCCCCGGGGAGGGCCACCCGCGCCCGCAGGCGGAAGGGGGCTGGTGATTCCGGCAGGCCCGCCCAGGCCTCCGCGCCCGGGCCGCCCAGCCAGTGCGGCTGTGCCAGGGGCGTGGTCGCGGGCACCGTGAAGGCGAAGGACTCCTTCCGGGGGGCGTTATCGGGCAAGGGGTTGCCGTCCGGGCGGGCCTCCAGGGTGCGCGGGCCCTCCGGAGTCACCGCCTCAAGGATCATGGACTCAAGCACCAGGGGGCTGCCACCCCGGGCCAGCACCGCGGCGTTCACCGCGAGGCGGTCCCCGGGCGCCAGCCGTTGCCGGTCGGCGATGGCCTCCACCCAGAGGCCCGCCGCGGCCCGGAGCAGATCCTCCAGCTCGGCGGCCTTGGCCTGGACGAGGGGCTCGGCCCGCAGGGCTGTAGGCAGGGCCAGAAGGGCGCTGCGGGCCTTGAGCAGGGCTGGCAGGCTGGCGGCGGGGCGCTCGGGTCGGAAGCCCTGCCGCGCCTCCAGGAGGCGGGCGGCCACCTCGCCGGTGCCAGGGAAGCGGGACCAGCCCAGCTGGATCCCCTCGAACAGGTCGGCCTTCGCCGGCTGCCCCGCCAGCAGCTCGAAACTCTCCTCGCGGGCGCCGCGCTGGGCCAGCACGCCGAAGCCCTGGCTGCGGTGCTGGCTGCGGCTCTCGGCGGCGAGCTCGCCGTGGGAGCGACCCAACAGGGGATCGAAGGTACCGACATCCAGGGTGAGGCTGCCGGGAGCGGGCTTGGGGGCGTCCTCGGTGAAGCGGAAGTGATTCCACAGCAGCCGGGTGGCCTGCCAGGGGCGCAGTCCGGCCTTCAGCTGCTCCGGGAAGCGGGTCGGATCCGCGGCGGCGGCGAAGGCCTCGATGGCCAGCATGGCCGAGGCGGTGTGGTGGCCGTGGCCGGCCCGGGTGTCGGGGGGGAAGCGGGTGAGGATCACGTCGGGCCGGAAGGTGCGGATGGTGCGCACCACGTCGCCCAGCACGGTGTCGTGGTGCCAGAGGCGCAGCGATTCCTCCGCCGTCTTGGAGAAGCCGAAGTCCACGGCCGAGGTGAAGAACTGCTCGGCCCCATCCAGGCGGCGTGCGGCCAGCAGCTCTTGGGTGCGAATGGCGGCGAGGCCATCGCCCAGCTCCGGGCCGATGAGGTTCTGCCCGCCGCCGCCCCGGGTGATGGAGAGGTAGGCCGTGCGCAGGTTCCGCCCCTTCGACAGGGTGGCCAGCACGGCGGTGTTCTCATCATCGGGGTGGGCGGCGATGTAGAGCACGCTGCCCAGGGTCTGCAGCCGGTCCAGCTGCTTCTGCAGCTCCGCGGCGTCTCGCACGGGCACCTGGGCCTGGAGCCAGGGCAGCGCCGTGGCGACGAGAACGAATGGGGCGAGGTGGGCGAACCGTGGCATCGATCTACGTCCAGCTGGCGGGCGGAATGATGAACATGGAGCCTCTCCGATTGGAGGGCCAGCATAGCGCCACGCGGAACCATCAATGCCGGGGAATGTGGCCGGCCGTCAGGGGCGCGGGGTGGGCCCGCCTCCCATCGTTGTGGGACCATGCCAGGGACGAGGAGGATGCATGGACCGGTCGCTTTCCCGCTGGGCCTCGGACTATGTGAACCTGGTGCTGGCGGTGGGCCGCCACGACGGGGACTTCGTCGATGCCTACTACGGGCCCAGGGCCTGGAAGCTGGTGGCGGAAGCCGGGGAACCCCGCCCCCTGGCCGAGCTGCGGGCCGAGGCGGGCCAGCTGCTGGAGGAGGTGGCCAGCGCGGACCTGGAGGAGGGCGAGGCCCTGCGCCGCGACTACCTGCTGGGCCAGCTGGGGGCCGTGGCGGCGCACCTGACGCGCCTGGATGGCCAGAGCTACTCCTTCGATGAGGAGGCCGAGGCCCTCTACCAGGTGCGACCGCCAGTGACGCCCGAAGCCTCCCTGGAGGCCGCCCTGGCCCGGCTCGACCAGCTGCTCGACGGACCCGGCTCCGTGCAGGACCGCTACCAGCGCCTGCGGGAACGCATCGTCGTGCCCACCTTGCGGGTGGATGCGGTCTTCCAGGCGGCCATCGCCGAGGCGCGGGACCGCACGCGCCGGCATGCGGTGCTGCCGGATTCGGACCACTTCCGCGTGGAATATGTCACCGGCAAGTCCTGGTCCGCCTACAACTGGTACCAGGGCGGCGGGCATTCGGTGATCCAGGTGAACCTGGACCTGCCCATCGCCATCGACCGCGCCCTGGACCTGGCCGCCCACGAGGGCTACCCCGGCCACCACGTCTACAACGCCCTGCTGGAGCAGCGCTTCGCCCAGCCCCCGCCCACGGGGAAGGGCTGGGTGGAGTTCACCGTCTACCCGCTGTTCTCGCCCCAGTCCCTCATCGCCGAGGGCACCGCCAACTTCGGCATCGAGGTGGCCTTCCCCGGCGCCGAGCGCCTGGCCTTCGAGCGCGATGTGCTCTTCCCCCTGGCGGGCCTCGATCCCGCCGAGGCCGAGCGCTGGGCCCGGGTGCAGGCGGAGATGAAGGTGCTGGCCTTCGCCGACAATGAGGCCGCCCGCGGTTACCTGGATGGCCGGCTGGATCGCGCCCATGCCGAGGCCTTCCTGGTGCAGTACTCCCTGCGCACGGCGGACCAGGCCGCCCAGCGCCTGCGCTTCATCGACACCTACCGGAGCTACGTCATCAACTACAACCTGGGCGAACAGCTCGTGCGGCGGTGGGTCGAGGGACAGGGCGGCACCGAGGCCGACCCAGGTCGGCGGTGGGAGGTCTTCGTCGACCTGATTTCCAGCCCGCGCCTGCCGCGGGCGCTGGGACTGTAGGGCGCGGCGATGCCCCTGGCCGGCGCGGACTCCCTGGAGGACCCGACTCCGCCCCTGCTGTCGCTCCGCCATGCGACGGTACTCCGGGGCGGGAGGCCGGCCCTGCATGACCTCAGCTTCGAGATCCGGGAAGGCGAGCACACGGCCATCCTGGGCCCCAACGGCTCGGGCAAGTCCTCGCTCATCCGCCTGGTGACGCGCCAGGACCACCCGCTGCTGCCTGATCCGGAAGCCCCGCCGATCCGCATTCTGGGCCAGGATCGCTGGGACCTGTTCGAGCTGCGTACCCAGCTGGGCATCGTCTCGGCGGACCTGCACCAGGCCTTCCTCCGCGCCGAGGCCGGCGGCGCCCGGGAGGGCCTGGACGTGGTCCTCTCGGGGTTCTTCGCGAGCCATGGGCGCTTCTCCCATCAGCGGGTGACGGCCACCATGCGCCAACGGGCCGGGGCGGCTCTGGCACGCGTCGGCGCGGCACACCTCGCGGGCAAGCCCCCCGAGGCGATGTCCACGGGCGAGGCCCGGCGCGTGCTCATCGCCCGGGCCCTGGTCAACGACCCCCGGGCCCTGCTGCTGGACGAGCCCACCACGGGACTCGATCTTGCCGCCCGGCAGGCCTTCCTGGACATGCTCCAGGGCCTGGCGGAGCGCCACAAGACCCTGCTGCTGGTGACGCACCACATCGAGGAGGTCCTGCCCCAGGTGGAGCGGGTGATCCTGCTGAAGGCGGGCCGTGTGTTCCGCGACGGCCCGAAGGCCGAGGTCCTCACCAGCGCGAACCTGTCGGCCCTGTACGAGACGGCCGTCCAGGTGCAGGTCCAGCTTGGGCGGTACACCGCCACCTGTGGCTGACTAGCGGCGCGCCAGCGCCTGCCCCGTGGGGGAGCTCTCGCAGGCGCGCACGAGGCTGGGCGGGCCCTCCACCACGACCTGGCCGCCCAGGGCGCCCCCTCCGGGACCCAGGTCGATGATCCAGTCGCTGGCGGTGATGAGGTCCAGGTCATGGGTCACCGCCACGACCAGGTGGCCGTCCTGGGCCAGACGGTGCAGCGTCGTGGCCAGGCGGTCCACATCCTCGAAGCCCAGGCCGCGGGTGGGCTCGTCCAGCAGGATCGCGGCCCGGGTTCCCGGGGGCTCTGCCAGCAGGCCCGCCAATCGGAGGCGCTGTCGTTCCCCGGCGGAGAGGGTGGCGCCCCCCTGGCCCAGCCTCAGGTAGCCCAGGCCCACCCCCTCCAGCGCTTTCAAAGGCGGGGCCAGGCGCGCGTCTCTCGAGAATGTCCCGGCCAGTTCGGCCACGGTGGCCTCCAGCACCTCGGCGATGCTGTGGCCTTCCAGACGGCATTCCAGCACCTCGGGCCGGAAGCGCAGCCCACCGCAGGTCTCGCAGCCCACGGTGACATCCGGCAGCAGGTCCATGGCCACGGTGACCACCCCGCGCCCTTCGCAGGTCTCGCAGCGGCCACCGGAGCCGGTGGTGGAGAAGTGCTTCGCGGAGAGCTTCCGGGCCTTGGCCTCGGGCGTGGCCGCGAACCGCTTCCGCAGCGGCTCCGCCAGACCTGTCAGGGTGAGGACCGTGCTGCTCCACGCCGCGCCCAGCGCCGCCTGTTCGGCGGTGATCACCTCCCGGAGGTCGGCCAGCAGGTCCAAGCCCGCGCAGCCCACCGGGCCCCGGCCCGCCAGGTGGTTCCGCAGCGAAGGCGCCAGCACCTCCAGGACGAGACTGGACTTGCCGCTGCCCGAGACGCCCGTCACCACGACCAGGCCGCCGATGGGAATGGTCACCTCGATGCCCTGGAGGTTGTGCAAGTGGGCGCCCCGGACACGGAGGCCCGGGGTGAGAGCGGCGGTGGTTTCGTGGGGAACCGCCCGCGTCCGGCGGAGCAGGGCGCCGGTTCGGGAGTCCGCCTGCCGCTCCAGCTCCCGGGGCGGCCCGCATGCGAGGAGGCGGCCGCCGTCGGGACCGGCGCCGGGGCCCAGCTCCAGGACCTGATCCGCTGCGGCGATGAGGGCGGCGTCATGCTCCACCACGATGACCGCATTGCCCGCGTCGGCGAGGCGGCGCAACACCCCGCCCAGGCGCTGGACATCCTTGGGATGCAGCCCCTGCGTGGGTTCGTCCAGCACGTAGGTGACGCCGACCAGGCCTCCACCCAGCGCCGCCGCCAGGCGCACCCGCTGAGCCTCGCCGCCCGAGAGGCTGGCCAGCTCGCGGCGCAGGGCGAGGTAGCCGAGACCCGCGTCCGCCAGGGCCCGCAGGTGGGCCAGGAGATCCTGCCGGAGGGCCTCGGTGAGCGTGAGGGTGCGGGGCGGAAGACCCAGGACGGCTGGCCCCTCGAGCCACGCCAGGGCCTCGTCCACGGACAGGGCCAGCAGCTCGGGCAGGCGGAGGCCGCCAAAGCGCACGCTCCGGGGCAGGTCCCGCAGGCGCTCTCCGCCACAGGCTGGGCAGGGTGCGTCCGCCAGCAGCGCCTCCAGCTCCTCGCCCTTGGCCTCGGCGTGGATGCGCTCGTACTCCCGCTCCACGAGCGTGGCGAGGCCGTCCCAGGTGGTCTCCAGGCGGTGCACCCCTTCAGACCGCCCGCGCCGGTAGTGCCAGGCCACCTCGTGCCGGGTGGCGCCGCTGCCCTCCATGGCCAGCAGCCGCTCGGCCGGCCCCAGCTCCCGCCAGGCGCGGGAGAGGTCCAGGCCCGCCTGGGCCGCCGCGTGCCGCAGGGTGGCCATGAACTGGCCATCGGCCTCGCCCAGGTAGGCGCCGAAGCGGGTGCCGTCCATGGCGCCGCGATCCAGCGCCAGGTCGGGATAGCTCACCAGGCGCTCGGGGTCGCAGCGCTGGAGGAATCCGAGCCCCTTGCAGCGGGGGCAGGCGCCGCGTTCCGAGTGCGGCGAGAAATCCGCGGCCCAGAGTTCCACGGGGCTCCTGGTGCCCGCCCGGGCGAAGAGCAGGCGCAGCCGTTCATCCAGCTCGGTGGCGGTACCCACCGTGGCCCGGGGGTTCCGGCGGCCCGCCTGCTGAGGCACGGCCAGGGTGGCCTGAAGCCCGCGGGCCGTGTCGAACTCGGCGCCACCCTTGCGGGGCAGCAGGCGCCGCGCCCAGGGGGAGACCAGGTCCGCGAAGCGGTTCTGGGCCTCGGCCAGCAGCGTGTCGAAGACGAGCGAGGACTTGCCCGAGCCTGAAGGCCCCGTGACCACCGTGAGGCCCTGGGCAGGCAGGGTCACGTCGATACCCTGCAGGTTGTGGGTGCGCACGCCCGTCAGCTCCATGGGCGGCGCTTCCCTGGGCCCTGAGGGGGCCTCGACGGGGGAGGCCACCTCCCGCAGGGCCGCGCCGGTCCGGGAGGCTACGCAGGCGGCGACGGTCTCGGCTGAACCGCTCACCACCAGCCGTCCGCCTTCGGGGCCGCTGCCGGGCCCCAGGTCCAGCACGCGGTCCGCGTGACGCACCACCGCCAGGTCGTGGTCCACCACCAGCAGCGTGTGGCCTGCGTCCAGCAGGCGATCCCAGGCCTGCAGCAGCACGGCCACATCGGCGGCGTGCAGGCCTGTGGTGGGCTCGTCCAGGGCGATGAGGGCGGGGCCGCTTCCCGCACGGGCCAATTCCGTGGCCAGCTTCACGCGCTGAGCCTCGCCACCGGAGAGCGTCGTGGCGGGCTGGCCCAGGGGCAGGTAGCCCAAGCCCACGTCCAGCAGGGCGTCGAGGATGCGCCGCAGCCGCGGGTGGTCCGCAAAGTGTGTTGCGGCTTCGGCGATGCTGCCCTCCAGCACGTCCGCGATGCTCCGCCCGCGCACCTTCACGGCCAGCACCTCGGGATGGAAGCGCCGCCCACCACAGGCCTCGCAGACCAGCTCCACGCTGCCCAGGTACCGCATGCCGATTTCCTGGACGCCCGCGCCCTCGCAGGCTTCGCAGCGACCGCCTGCGGTGTTGAAGGAGAAGCTCCCCTTGCCCAGGCCCCGGGCCTTGGCCTCTGCCGAGCTGGCGAAGAGGTCCCGGATGAGGTCGAAAGCCCCGCTGTAGGTGGCAGCGTTGGAGCGGGGCGTGCGCCCGATGGGATCCGCGTCCACGGTGACGATGCGGTGGAAGGGCGCGCCGGGCACCGCCCCCGCCTGGAAGCGCGCCACCACCTCGTCGAGCAGGGAGGTCTTTCCCGCCCCGGAGACGCCCGTGATCACGTGGAGGAGGCCCACCTCCAGCGTCACGTCGAGGTGCTGGAGGTTGTGGCGGCTCAGACCCTCCAGCCGCAGGCCGCCCCGGCCTGGGCGCGGGCTCCTGGAACCGATCGCGCCAACGCCCGCCAGCCACCCCTGCGTGGGCGTGGGGGCCTCGTCCGCGTCCCCTTCCAGCAGCTTCCCGGGGGGGCCGCTGAAGAGCAGCTGGCCGCCCTGGGCGCCAGGTCCGGGGCCCAGGTCGATGAGCCAGTCGGCGGCCCGGGCGATGCGCGCATCATGTTCCACCACCACCACCGTCTGGCCCTGGTCGCGCAGGCGCTGCAGCACCCGGATCAGGCGGTCCACTTCGTGGGCGTGGAGACCCGCGGAGGGCTCATCCAGCACCAGCAGCAGGCCGCGCAGCTCACCCAAGGCCAGGCCCAGCAGCCGCAGGCGCTGCGCCTCGCCCCGCGAGAGGGTCGGCGCCGGGCGGTCGAGGGCCAGGTAGTCGAGGCCCAGCTCCGCCATCAGGTCGCAGCGGGCGAGGAGATCCCTGCGGATGGGCTCCAGCACCGCGGCCTCGCCGGGGGCCGGTTGAAGGGAAGTCAGGAACCCGCGCAGCGCCCGGACCGTGAGGCCGGCGAGGTCCACGATGCGCCGTTCCCGCCAGGTGACGGCAAGGGCCTCCGGCCGCAGGCGCGTGCCCTGGCACGCCGTGCAGGTGGCGCTGCGCACGAAGCGGAGGATGGAGTCGTTGCGCTTGCCCCGGAGGATCTCCTCCATCACGGGCACCAGGCCGCGGTAGAAGCCCTCCTGGCGGGGCCGTGCGGTGATGCCCGTCCACTTCAGGCGCGACTCCAGCGGGTGCTTGCCGTAGGGCACCTTCAGGCGCTCCGAGCCGTACAGCACCACCTGGCGGGCCTCGTCGGAAAGGTCGTGCCAGGGGATGTCCACAGAGCCGCCGTGGGCCCGCAGCACCTCATCGAGCACCGCCAGCGTCACCTGCGAGTACATGAGGTAGCCGTTGGGCGTGCTCACCCGCAGCGCGCCATCCCGCAAGGACTTCGCGGCGTCGGCCACCAGGAGGTCCAGGTCCAGCCGGTCCTCCACGCCCAGGCCCTGGCACTGGGGACAGGCGCCTTCCTCGCCGTTGAAGGAGAAGAGGCCCCGAGTCGGTTGGATGCCTTCGGGCGCATGGCCCAGCCGTGCGAAGAGCAGCCGCAGGAGATCCCAGCCTTCCGTGAGCGTGCCCACGGTGGAGCGGGGGTTCGTGAAGCTGCTGCGCTGGCTCACGGCCACGGCGGGTCCCAGGCCCTCGATGCTGCGCACCGCGGGCTGCGCGAAGCCGCCCGCGAACTGGCGCGCGAAGGAAGGCAGCGTCTCCAGGAAGCGGCGCTGCCCTTCCCGAAACAGCGTGTCGAAGGCCAGGGACGACTTGCCGGAGCCCGACACGCCCGTGATCACCGTGAGGCTGCGCCGGGGGATTCGCACGTCGAAGCCTGCGAGGTTGTGCGCCTGCGCGCCCCGGATGACGATGTCCTGGTCCCTGCGCTGCGCCAACGGAAAGCCTCCACCTACCAGGATGCGGGAGAACAGCCCGGGGCGCGACCGCGCAGGTGCCGCCAGGAGGGACCCGCTTCGGGAGCCCTGCGGCTGCGCATGACCCGGGTCGGCGAGATGCCCCGGAGTCTAGGCAATCCAGCGGATTGAAGGAGGGCCTCCCGCCCGCCAGATTGGCAAGGGGGCCAGGGCTATCGGGGATGACTCGCGGCGCATGGTCCGTCAAGGAGCTCTGAGGAAGCGAAGCCTGCCGGGGAATCCTCCCCACCCTGGAATCACCTCTGTGACTGAGCCGTCTGCGCTGTTCAAACTCCGGGCCTCCGCCGAGCGGAACATTCGTTCGGTGCTCTCCCTGGTTCGCCTGGCCGAGGCCCAGGCGAGGCCCGAGCCCTCGACGAACGTGTTTCTCGAGTGGAGGAGCATGGACCAGTTGGGCGTCCCGAAGATCGATGACCAGCACCGGGCCCTCGTGAACCTCATCAACCGCTTCCATACGGTGCTGGTCATCCAGCGCGACCGCAGCGCCGCCAACGAGATCTTCAACCACTTCATCCACTCGGTGCGGAACCACTTCAGCTACGAGGAGTCGGTGCTCGTGGAGCAACGCTGCCCTGGGTACCAGGCCCACTTCGACCAGCACTCCGATGCCATCGCCGAGGTGCAGGATCTGTATCGCCAGTTCAAGGGCGGCACCTTGAGCGCCTCGGTGCTGCTGGTCTGCTTGAGGAACTGGATGATCGACCACACCTGCGCCTCGGATCGCCGCCATGCAGGGTGGATGCACACCCATGGCCTGGGGCGGGGCTGAAGGACTAGGCAGAGCCGGCCACGGGAACGGGGACCCACTCCCCGCTGCGCAGGGCCACCAGCCAGGCCGTCACGGGCAAGCCTTCGCGCCGGGTCAGGGCCTCGGCGTACCGCCTCAGCTGAGACCGGTAACCCGCAAGCTCGGTGTCGCTGAAGGCCCTGGAATGCTTGAAGTCCAGGAGGTGGAGGCCATCCCCGGCCCACACCACCAGGTCTGCCCGCCCGGGGCCGCCGCTGGCGGCCGCTCCCGCCAGGGCCAGTTCGGTCCGCCGCCGCAGGGGGCGCCAGCCCTTGGCCTCGAACTGCTCCAGGAAGCGCAGGGCGTTCTCCCGGGCCTGGGCCACAGGCGGGGGGTTGTCGAGACAGACATGGAAGGCTTCGGGATCCTCCCAACGCACCAGGAGATCCCGGAGGAAGGCATGCATGGCTTCACCCTCCTGACGGGCCTTGCTGCAGGTGTCGCCGGGGAGGTCGTCATGGGCGTCACCAGGCAGGTTGGTGTCGGCTAGAGCCGTTCTCACCGGCGGTGGGTTTGGCGTGTGAGTGACCCGTGTCGGCAACGGCGCCGGTGTCGGCGCGTCCACCAGGGTGTTCCAGTCCGGGTGGGCGCTGGCCAGAACCTGCCCCCACTTCGCCCAGGTCCTGAACTCACTCGGGGGCTTGGGTTCCTTGGGATCCTTGGGCTCCTGGAGCAGCACGCAGAGCCGCCCCTTGGCCCGGGTGAGGGCCACATAGAGCAGGTTGAGCTCGTCGCGCTTCTGCTTGGATTCCACCAGGGGCTTGAGGTCGTCGTAGGCCTGCCCGGTGAACCTCCCCAGCTTCCAGGCGAGCAGCAGCTCGCCGGTTCCAGGCCGGGTGCGGAGGTCCCCCTTCCGGAAGCTGCGTGGGTTCACGTTGAGCAGGGGCAGGATGACGTCGTCGTATTCCAGTCCCTTGCTCCCGTGAGCCGTCTGGATGAGGAGGTCTGCGTCGTCCACGGAGGCGGGCAGGTCGCCCCGCGCCAGGCCATTCCGCTCGTCATCCAGCAGGGCGTAGGCCACGGAGGGGCTGGCGGGCAGATCCTGAAGCCGGGCGAGCAGTCCCGCCAGGTTGCGGCGGGCCCGCAGGGGCTCGATCGCCCCGTGCACGTCCAGGGCTGCGAGGGCCTGGAGCAGGGCCCCGTGGCGGAGCAGGCGGCCCGCGATCGCCTGGGTGGAGGCCTGCCGCAGGTCCAGGAGGAAACGGGCGGCATCCCGATGTGCCACCGGCAGCCGCTCGGGATCCAGTTGACCCAGGCCGGGCAATCCAGGACGGCCTTCCTTGCCCTGGGCCAGGGCAGCCAGCTCCGCATCAGCCAGGCCCGCCACCTGGCGCAGCAGGGCTGCACAGGGAATGGGACGCTCGGGATGGGCCACGGCCTCCAGGGCCGCCAGGATGAGCCGCACCCCAGGGCTGTCCCAGAAACCCTCCTTCGCCACGACGTAGGGCTGGATGCCCTGAGCTTTGAGGCGCTGGAGGAGGCCTGGCAGGCGGGTGCGCTGCTTGAGCAGGAGCGCCCGGGAGCGGTTGCCGGGCTTGGGGGGAGCGCCGAGGGATTCGATCCAGCCGGCTTCCCTGGAGAGGCCCGAGATCCAATCAGACAGGGCCGGAAGGTCACCCGAGGCCGAGGGCGCGGGCGTGCGGACCAACCCCACCGGAGGTCCCGGTGGGGCCACGGGGACCTGGGCACCGTCGAGGTCGCCGACCGATGGGTCGAGCAACGGCCAGACCTGGTCCACATAGGTGTTGGCCAGGGCCACGATCTCGGGCGTGGAGCGGAAGTTGGAAGCGAGGCGGTAGGCCCCCTCGCCCGCTGCGCCCAGCCGGTCCCGCAGCAGGTCGGGGTCGCCACCCCGGAAGCCGTAGATGGCCTGCTTCACATCGCCCACGCGCACCATGCGCTCGGCGCCGAGGGCTTCCAGGAAGGCATCCTGCACCTTGGAGGTGTCCTGGTACTCGTCCACCAGGAGCAGCTTGGGCGCGGGTGTCTCCAGCCCGTGGGCTTTGAGGCTGTCCAGGGCCTTGCGAACCAGGTCGCCGAAGGTGGCCAGCCCTTGGGCCTGCTTCTCGGCCTCGAAGCGCTGCAGCGCGTTCACCAGCAGGCAGCGCAGCCAGGCTTCCAGCGCCGTGGCCACCGGCTTGAGGGTCGCCATCGCTTCATGGAAGGCGTCGGAATAGTAGGTGGGGGGCGGATTCGGCACACGGCCGCTCTGGGCCTGGGCCCAGCGGAGGTTCGCCTGCAGATCGGCGCCGTCGACGGGGACCGGGAGGAGGTTCTCCTTCTTGAAATGTTGGAGGCCCTTGCCGCTGGGGTGCTTGGCCAGGTCGGGATCCGTGGCGAAGGGCGCCAGCGCGGTCCGGGCCGCAGCCAGGGCATGGGTCAGTGCCTCGCGATGGCGGCTGGGGTCTTCACCCTTGAGGTGCCCGAGGGCATCGAGGTGGTTGTCGAAGCCCTGGGACAATTCCTCCCAGTTCTGCTCGGCCCAGGCCAGCAGCAACCGGGCGGGCACTTCATCGGCATGGTTGGTGGGCAAGGTCAGGGCTTCGCGCACCGTCAGCCGCAGCAGCCGCAACAGGGAGGGGTGACGCACATCGAGAATGGTGTCGTGGTTGCCCTCGCATTGGCTCAGCACGCGCATCGCCAGGCTGTGGATGGTGGAGACCTGCAGCAGCTCTGCTTCGCGCCGCACGCGGCGCCAGAAAGCGCGGGCCTTCCCAGGAGAGGCGGTCCAGGGCGCACTTTCCCAATGGGCGGCGGCCTGGGCCACCTCCCCGGAAGACTTCTTCAGGTGCTGGATGATGGGCAGGTCCTTCAGAAGGGCTTCGAGGTCCTTGGCCACGGGCGCCTGGAGATGTGGCAGCAGCGCCTGCCACGCGGGCTCGTCCAGCGTGGACAGCAGGTCCAGGGGGCGGAGCAGCCGCTCGCGCAGGTCCGCCGCCGACGTTTCGCTGAAGGTCGTGGCCAGGATCTCCCAGGGGCGGATGTCCCCACGACCCAGGCGGGCGGTGACCAGCACCGTGAGGGTGAAGGTCTTGCCCGACCCCGCGCTGGCGCTCACCACCAGCGACTGGTCGACGAGGCAGGAATCGTTCAGGTCGAGGGTGCGCATGTCAGTCACCCTCCCCTTCAGTCTCGACGGTCACGTCCACGGGGCGCCCGCACAGGGCCGCCAGCTGACACTGGCCGCAGTGCTCGCCCGGCGTGGGGGGAAAATCCCCTGATTCAAGCCGGGCATTGAAGCGGGCGAGGTTCGTCAGCAGCTTCTCGCGCCAGGCTCCGTCGGATCCAGCTTCGGCCAGCGTGGCCAGGTGCTTCGTGAAGGGCTTTGGCTCCTCCTCCTTCAGAGGAAAAAGCACGGCCGTGGCACGATCTCCTGGATAGACCTGCTCCGCGAGGAGCATGTAGAGCGGAGTTTGGAGGTGAGACCCGAAAGGCGCGTCATCCTCGGCGTAGGCCTTGAGGGTGGTCTCCTTGGAGGTCTTGTAGTCCACCACCCGCAGGAAGGAGAGGCTGTCACTGGTCCAGCGCTCGATGCGATCCACCTTGCCACCGACGGCGAGTGTGTGACCGTCACCCAGGTCCAGGTCGACTGGACCGAGGCTGCCCTCGAGGGCCAGGAGAGTCCGGCGCCAGCTTTCGGGCGGAGGCGCCGCGGCTTTCTTGGGCTTCGGTGTGGCCTGACGTGCGGGGTCCAGCAACGCGAGTTCCCCCTTGTCGGGGGCCTCCGCCTGGACATCCCGCAGCAGGCCAGCGGCCAGATTGGGCAGCAGGGATTCCAGGCGAAGCACAGCCTGGGGCCACTGCTCCTGCGGGATGTGGCGATCCAGTTCCTTCAACCACTGGTCCTGGTGATCCAGCCAGAGGGTTTGCAGATGGGGGATAAGGTCATCGGCCCCGGCCTCGGGACCAAGCCCCAGGGCCGTGTGGAAGGCGGCAGGCCAACCCTCCACGCCCACGAACGGTGCTAGGGCCTCTTCCAGGATGTGATGGACGAGGATGCCCACGGCCATGGACATCCGGGTGCGCGCATCAAAGGTCTGCAAGCCCCAGACGCGCTCAGCGAAAGAACGGAAGGGGCACTTGGCAAGGCCCTCAAGCGCCGTGGGGCTGGCGCTGTCCTGCCCCTTGAGCCAGGCGGCGCGGAGCCCCGGCGCCCGATCAAAGTCGGGCGCTTCCGCCCGCAGAGCCTCGCTGGCCGGGCGGGCTTGGGCGGCGGTGGCCCGGGCCTGGTGGAGAGGTGACTGATCGTGGCCTTCCCAACGCCAGCGCAGGCGGCTGTGGAGCGTGGCTGCCGGATGCCATGGGGCGGCGCCTTCCAGCGCCGTCCAGAAGGGCCCCTGGGACGTCGTGCGGCCATCCTCATCCTGGGCAGGACTGAGCGCCACCAGGCTCTCGCGGGTCATGGCCAGCACCTTGTTGAAGGCGTAGGCCTCCCGCTGGAAGGCGCGGGGAATCTGGTCGCCGTGTTCGCTGCGGGGCAGCCAGAATCGCTGCAGGGCAGGGGGAAATGTCGACGATGGCTCCGCCTGGCTGTACGCGAGCAGGGCACGGTTGATGGCGGCCTTGCGGTCGCCGTCTAGGTCGGGGTTCTCGGCGGGCCGGCTGGGCCAGGCGCCCTCAGAGAGGTCGAGGATCAGGGTGGCGCGGGCGCCATTCCAGTCGTCGAGGATCGTGCCGGGACTCACCAGGCGCAGGCCCTCGACGGCCCGGGGGATCTCGCTGCTGCGCGCCGCGTCCAGGAAGGCTTCCAGCGCCAGGAGCATGTCGGGAAAGGTCCAGGTTTCAAGGCCCCAGGCCTCCTTGATCAGGCCCAGCGGCGAGTAGAAATCGTCGGGATCCATGGGCAGCCGGAGGGTGGTGGCCAGGGACTCCAGGCGCTCGGCCCAGCGGTGGGCGCTCTGAGTGGTGGTCCGCAGCGCGGCCAATTCCTGCCAGATGCTCTGGGCATATTCCTTCACGCGGTCCCGCAGGTGCATGAAGCTGCCTTCAAACGCGAGCGCCCCGCTCTGATCGGCCAGGGCCAGGGCATCCGCCCAGTGGCGCAGGTCGTCGCGCCTCGACGCGCGAAGTCCGGCGGACACGGCACAGGGATCCAGCCGCTGCACCCCCACGAGCAGGGTCCAGAGTGGACTCCAGGCTTCGCTGGCAAGGAGGGGAGGCAATCCGCCGCGCACATGGAGCGCCACGCCTTCTTCCGCCAGTAGGGGTTCGAGGAAGGCCGCAACCGCCTGAGGCTCGGGATGGATGAGGGTGATTTCAGACGGAGGGATCCCGGCGTCCACCCAGACACAGACCTGTTCAATGGCATGACGAAGCAGGTCGAGGGGACCCTCGACGAGCCCCCGCTGGAAGGCGTCTGCATGGTCCTTCAAATACAGGGCCCCCTCAAACAAGGACTCGAGCGCGGACGACCAGGGGGCTGATCCCCACCCTTCCGGTTCCGAGAGGCCGAGGTTGTTGGGGAGCCTGTCGCCATGGGCCTCCAGACCATCGAGGAACCACGCCACCAGGGGCTGGGCGCTGCCAAAGAGGCCGGAGGCCTCGCCGCCCTTCTGGGCCGCCAGCCTGAATGTGGCACCCCCGAGCCCCGGCACACAGGCCAGAGCCCGCAGGCGGGTGGGCACCAGATCCCGGATGCCAGCCTCCAGCGGTCCATCGGCCTCGGTCCGCTCGATCCAGAGCCCCCGCTTCCCGGAGAGCTCCAGGTCCACGGCCCGCCAGAGGGCGAGGTCCGGCTCCAAGTAGCCGCCCGCTTCCACCTCCTTGAGGTAGGCCTCCATGTGGGTGAGCACGCTGGACAGGCTGTGGGCGGCCTTAGGCTGGCCGAGCTCCAGCCCATGTGCCTGCAAGTGCCGTAGGGTGGCCGGAAGCAAGCCTTGAGCAAGCAGCTCCCGGCAGGCCTGGGCGCGGGCCTTCAGTGCCTCCAGGCTGGGACCTGGGGTGCGACCCTGGGCCTTGGCCAGCCTCCGCGCCACCCGCAGGTGCAGCATGAGGCTGACCGCACCCGACACGGGCGGTCGGGGGTCGTCCAGCAGCACACCATCAAAGGGGTCGTAGCTCATGCAGGCATCTCAAGGAGGGACTTGGTTCCCGATCATCCTGCCACAGCGGTTTGGACAGAAAATGTCCGCGGGTTTCTTCCGCTTCCTCAATGGGTGGCGGCCATGGACCGGCAAGCGGTCGAGGTCGATCGACTGAATGGGTGAACCCCAACCAAGGGAAGATCCCCAGTGACGTTCTCCCCGAAAATTAATCCGCTTATTCTGTGGGATCCACCTCAATCCGAGTGAGGAGGAGCCATGAGAAAGACATGTGTCTGGATTAGCCAACGAGAATGCCTCTCGCTTATAGACATCTGCTACAAAGACCTGTAGGCACCGTTCGATATTGGGCAGGCTTCTCAATGTTTTGCACTTATGATGAATGGACGCAGTTCTTCGGCTGAGTCATTCACCCCAAGCAGCACATCGCAGACGAGGAAACCAGAATTGGGCTTCTTCCCATCCCATTGCATCAATGGGCCAAGGTAGGAAGGCGTCTGCTCAATCAGTCTGAAGGGGCCCGCCGATCCGGGCTGACAATCTGGCAACCGAACCGGCCTGCTCATCAGTTCGACGAATGATTCCACCAAGTCCTTCAGAAGACTCCATGCCGGTGGAGTTTACCCAAGCGTGATGATCTGACGGCGTCACCAAATCATTACCCGGAGTCCATGCACGGCATTTTGGGGAGAACCTCAAATGAGTGTGATGCCCCGGTGAAACCAACCGGGCTACTCGTTGCAGCTCCTCAAGGCCTTCGAGGTCCTGCCTACTGACTGGGTTGATGGCTCCCTAACTCCGAGGCTGCGGGAACGCCCCCTGAATCTGCAGGAGCACCGGCACCACCTGCTTTCTAGCGGCTAACCCTGCACCGGGCACGGCAGGCCGGATCTAACTGGATGCGTGGCTGATCAGACAAGCCCGCCTCCTGGGCACGGGGCCCTGGAGTCAGATGGGAGGTTCCCATGAAGACCCTTACACTTCTCACCGCCGCACTGATCCTCGCCGCGCCCCTGGCTGCCCAGACCACTGGCTCCGGCCCCCAGCGCCTTCGCAAGCAGGATGGCACTGGTAACGGCACGCCAACTGCCACCAGGACCCAGCAGCGCCTGCGGGACGGCAGTTGCGGCAACCCCAATCCGGCCGGCAGCCGGGGGGCCAACGGCCAGGGCGCCCGCCGAGGCCAGAACCGCTGACCGCCATGCGCCGCGCCGATGGAGGCTTCGCCTCCGTTGGCGCGGCGTCCTTCTGGAGCGACCATGCGAACACTAGCTTTGGCATTGCTGCCGGCCTTGGGGCTGATGGCACAGGAATCGCCAGCGACGCCAACCATTCGGATGGGGTTGGGCACCTTTACGGACCAGTTCTCCGATTCCACTGGAACCTGGAAGGGCTGGCTGGCCAATGCTGAGTGGTATCGCGACGCCAGCGGGCCATGGAGCCTGTCGGTGGCGGGGTCCCAGCGGCCGGAGGGGCGAGGCACTTTGGCGATGCTGGGCAAGGAGACGGCCGTGGGCGATCTCAGCTGGCTCTGGGTCAGCGCCGGTGGCGGCAGCGGTGCCGACTTCCTGCCGACCTTCCGGGGAAATCTGGACCTGAGCCTCGGCCTGGATACCTCGTGGTCGCTGGAGGTGGGCGGCTTCTACAACCGATTCCGCGACAACTCCACGACCATCGTGCTGCAGGCGGGCCCTGGATGGAAGGGAGAGGTCTGGAGCGCGAGCCTACGCCTCCAGCAGGTTCGTTATGCGCCAGACAGCGTCACCGAAACGGGATATCTGTTCGACCTGCGCTGGGGCGCCCACAACCTTAAGCGGTGGCACAGCCTCCGCCTCGGTTGGGGCGAAGGTGTGCTGGACGCCCTGCAGCCCAGCGGCAGCCTCTCGACCGTCTCCACGACATTCTATGGGGGCAGCGGCAGCGGGCGCCGCAGGGGGGCTGGCGGGTCCACGACCCCCAACACGACCACGCCGACGACTGGGACCACGACCCAATGGATCTACCCCTCGGTGAAAGAATCCCTTGTGGGGATGACCCACCACCTGCCCATCACTCCTGGGTTTGCCCTGCGCCTGGATGCCTCCTGGGGCCGCCGAGAGGGCCAGTTCACTGTCTGGAGCGGCACGGTCCAGACCCTGGTCTCCTTCTAGCGCAAGTGGCATCAACCTAGACTGAACTCATGGAATCCCCACAGATCCTTGCCCTCGGAACCGCCCGGCTCAAGAAACCTGTGACTTGGGGTGCCCTGGGCCTGTTCGGGCTGCTCTGGAATGGGCTGAGGCTGGTGGCAGGCCCACAAAACCTCAGTGCCGGAGAGGCGCTCTACCCTTTCGCGTTTGGCACCTTTGCGTTGGGACTGGCTGCAGCGCCCTGGCAATGGACGGGTGATGCTCGGCCCAATGCCTCTACCCTGCGCGGCCTGCTGCAGGCGCTGCCGTGGACTGCGCTCGGGCTGGCGCTGCTCTCCGGGCTGCTGCTCGGGTCGGGTTACCGCGGTGGCCGTGGTGGTGGGCAGGGGGCGGGTTGGTTAAGTGCATTTCCCCCCCGCATGGTGGTGATCCTGGTGGCCACCGGCACCTTCAGCCTGCTGGTGGGCTGGATCCTGGCGGATCTGGACGGGGAAACTCTCCGGGCGGAGGCCGGAGCCCGCGCCACACGTGAGGCCCAGGCCCGGGCCCTGCAAGCGCAGATGAATCCCCATGTCCTCTACAACACACTGGGCGGCCTAGCGGAGTTGGCGCGGGAGGATGGCCGGGCGGCGGAGGAGGCCATCCTTCGTCTGGCTGGGCTGCTACGGTCACTGTTGGCCCACGCATCGCGTGCCACAGCGCCGCTGGAGGACGAGCGGTCGCTGGTGGAGGGATTCCTGGCGCTGGAGCGCATCCGCCTGGGGGACCGGTTGTCGGTGGACTGGATCTGGGATGAGGGCCTGGAAGGTGAGTCGGTGCCGCCCTTGCTGTTGCAGCCTCTGGTGGAGAACGCCCTCAAGCACGGCATCGGGCCCGAAAGGTCCGGTGGGCGACTGGAGATTCATCTCTCCGGCTCGGCCCGCAACCTGAGTCTGCGCGTGGCGAACACAGGGCGGCCCCTGGATTCGAGCGCTGCCCGCGGCACGGGCCTGAGCAACCTGGTCCAGCGGTTGGCGCTCATGGAGCAATGGCAGGGGACCTTAGACTTGAGGAGGGAAGGGGACAGGACCGTGGCCGAGGTGCGGCTGGAGGGGCGCAATGACTGAGGCGCTTCGAGTGCTGGTCGCGGAGGACGAACCGTTCAACCGCAAGCGGCTGGCTCGGCTACTGGCCGAGGCGGGCTGCCGCGTGGTGGCCGAACTGCGTGACGGTCCTGAGGTGCTGGAGTGGTTGGCCACCGGGGGACAGGCTGATGCAGCCTTTCTGGACATCGACATGCCGGGCGCCTCCGGACTCGACGTGGCTGCCGAGCTACCGAAATCCCTGCCGATAGTCTTCGTCACGGCCCATGCCGAGTTCGCGGTGCGCGCCTTCGAGACGGCCGCACTGGACTACTTGCTGAAGCCGGCCACATCCGACCGCGTGGCCATCGCCGTGGCCCGGGTGAAGGAGCGCCGGGCGCCACAGGGGCCCGTCAGGCCCCCCTCGGCCCTGCGCTATCCCGTGCGTGCCGGGGCGGGGCTCGTCTTCGTGGACCTGGTCCGCACCACCCATTTCGTGGTCGAGGATGAAGTGGTTTGGGCCCATGTGGCCGGGGAACGCCACCGCACGCCCTGGAAGAGCCTACCGGAGGCCGAGGCCAGCTTCCCACCAGGGGTTCTGGTGAAGGGGCATCGCAACCTGCTGATCCGGCCCGAGGCGGTGGTGGGCCTGCGGGCCGGCGAGTTTGGCAAACTGGTCGTCCGGATACAGGGCGGACTGGAGTTGGAGATCAGCCGTGGGTCGGCCCCTGGATTGAAAACACGCCTGGGCCTCTGACGGAGGGCCCCCCGGTTCTGCATCCCGGCCCCCGCACCCTGCGGTTCAGCGCGGAGCAGCAATCCGCCGGCCTGCGCCGTGGCCTCATGGAGTGGATATGGAGCCGCCATGAACCTCCGCAAGCTCACCTCCCTCACCGCCCTGCTGTCCTTCACGGTGCTCACCGTCTCAGGCCTGGTGCTATTCCTCACGCCCCAGGGTCGGGTCGCGTACTGGTCCGAGTGGCGCTTGTGGGGTCTCACCAAGGAAGCCTGGGGTGCCATGCACATCTTGCTGAGCCTGCTCTTCCTGGTCATGGGCGTCATCCACATCGTCCTGAACTGGAAGCCCATCGTTCACTACCTGAAGGACCGCTCCCGCCACGTCCGCCTCACTACGCCGGACTTCCTGGTAGCCGCTGGTTTGACCGCAGCCTTCACCGCCGGGCCCCTTCTGGGGCTTCCTCCCTTCCGGTGGGTGATGGATCTGAACTCCTATGCCAAGGACCAAGCCAGCCGCAGCTACGGCGAGCCGCCTTACGGTCACGCAGAATTGAGCACGCTGGCTTCCTTCGCGCAGAAAACGCAACTGGACCTGCCAGCCGCACTGGAGCTGCTGGCCAAGGCCGGGATCCCGGCCACTGGCCCCGAGGAACGCCTGGTGGACCTGGCCAAGCGAACGGGACGCACGCCCCAGCAGGTGTATTTGGCCATGAAGGCCGCCGAGAAGCCGAAGTCGCCGTCAGCGGGACTTCCAGAGGAGGTGGCCCCTGGCTTGGGTCGCAAGACCCTGCAGGAGCTGTGCACGGAATACCGCCTGGATCTGCCGCGCGTCAGGGCCCTTCTCGAATCCCGCAACCTGAAGGTCAAGGTGGACCAACCCTTCCGGGCCCTGGCGGAAGCCAATGGCACCGGGCCCCACGAACTCTATGCCCTCATCCGCGACGGGCTCAAATAGGAGGCCTTCATGTCATCCGCGTTCGCACGACTGGCAGCCGCATGTTTCATCCCCCTCGTGCTCGTGGCGTCGGCCCCTCCGCTCCCTGCGGCCAGCCAGGCGGCCCTGCGGGCGCTGCTGGAGGACGAGCGTCGTGCCGAGGCCTTCTACGCCGCAGTGATCGCCCGTCATGGCGAGGTGCGGCCCTTCTCCCGGATCATCGAGGCGGAACGCCGACACCAGCAGGCCTTGGAGGCGCTGTTCGAAGCCCATGACCTGCCCGTTCCGCCCAATCCCTGGAACGGGACGACTGTTCCGGTCCCGGCCAGCTTCGAAGGCGCCTGCGCCGCAGGTGCCCAGGCCGAGCGGGACAACGTGGCCCTGTACGACCGCCACTTGAAGGCTGTGTCGGAGGAGGACCTCCGCTGCGTGTTCGAGCGCCTTCGCTGGGCCAGCCAGGAGCGGCACCTACCGGCCTTCCTGCGCTTTACTGGGGAATGAGCGGATTCGGGCTTGAAAATAACCGAATGGCCATAAAAATATAATTAGCCCTGCGCCTGCAGGCTGGCACCATGAGGCCGCCGTGTGGACTCTGCTCGCCCGCGTGAATCAGAACCTCATCCTGGCCATTCCATTGGATATGGTCGCGGGGCTGGCAGCGGGACTTGCCTCCGATCCGCGCCCCCTCAAGGGGCTGGTGCTCCCGTTCACCTTCCTCATGGTCTACCCCATGAAGGGTTCACGTGGTTGCTTTTGAATTGAGGGGAACACTGAGAGACTCGAGGCTCCTCCTCAGTGGTCCCCCCAATTTCAGAAATCAGCCGACTACTATTTCAATTCAAAATGCGCCCGGCGATTCTTTCTCCAGCAGGCCTCATTCCCTTCGGTGCAGAGCGGTTTTTCCTTGCCGAAACTGATCAGGGTGAACTTCTGATCAGGTGATCCAAGGGCCATCAGATATTGCAAGGTCGCACTGGCCCGGCGGTTGCCGAGGGCAAGGTTGTATTCGTTGGTGCCGCGTTCGTCGCAGTGGCCCTGGATCTCGACCTTCACTGCAGGATAGGCCTTGAGGAAATCAGAAATCTTCTGAAGCTGGGCGCGGTCCTCTGCTTTGATTTCGGATTTGTCGTAATCGAAGTGGATGTCCTTCAGGGCCTCAGCAGCCGCGCGCTTCAGCGCGGCTGCATTCTCTGCAGCAAGGCGCTTGGCTTCTTCCGCCTTCTTGGCAGCCTCAAGTTCGGCCTGGCGTCGCTTGGCTTCTTCAGCGGCCTTACGGTCTGCTGCGGCCTTCGCATCAAGCTCAGCCTGCGTCGGCCCCTGCTTGACCGGAGCCGGAGCCTGCATCGGTTCAGGCTTTTTGCAGGCCAGACCTGTTCCAAGAAGGATGGCTCCCGCCAACATGGCGGAAGCGGTGATTGTGGGTCGGGTCATAGGATCTCCTTTGAATTTTGGGGTTAGCGGGCCCGAGTCCAGTCCGGTGACTGAACCTGAGCTAGGACCCCTAGGGGTTGAACAATGCGCCCAAGGAATCCGCTCACCATCAGGTGTGCGGTTCCCGAGATGGATTGGGTGTAGGTAATCCAGCGGCCATCAGGAGACCAGGCGGGTGCCTCGAAGTTGCCTTCTCCATGGGTGATCTGGGTGTTCGAGCTATCGCGGAAGTCATGGACCAGCACTTCGTACTTCCCGTCGATCCGAGAGTTATAAGCCACTGCGGTTCCATCTGGGCTGAGGGCTGGGTTGCTGTTGTAGTGGCCTTCGGTGACCACCCTACGAGGATTCGACCCATCGCTTCCCATGAGATAGATCTGCGGTGAACCTGAGCGATCTGAAGTAAATGCGATGAGCGTTCCGGTGGCATTCCAGGCGGGTTCGGTGTTGTTGCCGCTTCCCGATGTCAGGCGGTGAACTTGTCGGCTGTTGAGGTCCAGCACCATCACATCGCAGTGACCCCGTTTATCGCTCTGCGCGAAGGCAAGTTGTCGACCATCTGGCGACCAAGCCGGGGAAAGAAGTATCTCGGAACGTCCCGGATCCAGAGGGTACAGACGCACATGAGATCCCCCAACATCACGCTGCCCCCATATTTCCGGAGGACCTCCCTTGTAAGTCACATAGGCCAAACGACCATCTGCAGCCATGGATGGAGAGATCGTAAGGCTTTTGTAGTGAGTGAGTTGAACAAGACCCTCGCCATCCCGATCCATCTGAAAGATCTCCTTCACGCCTTTGCGGGTCTCCCGTGCAAAGACGATCCGGCTTTCTGCCAGTCCTCGCACCCCAGTCGCCTTCTCGGTGAAGTCATCGGCCACGCGATGCGCCATGCGCCGGATCCAGGCCGGGGAACCCTCGTAGACCTTTCTGTAGAGGATTTTGTGGGTCCGCCCCTCAAGGACCTGCACCTGTAGCGTGAAGGGCTTCAGTAGGGTCCGATGGACCTTGGTTCTGAGCACCAGATCTGACTCCACCGCCGGGAAATTGCCTTCATCCGATGAAATCGTCTCGAAGGGGCCAGCCAGAGACAGATCCTTCGATAGGATTTGCCAGAATTGGTGGGCGACCGTAGCGTCATCCGCTGACCATCTGGTGGGGGGAATATGGACCTTCATCGCCTTCATCTGGTTATCGTTGGTGGGATTGCTCTGGCCATGTGCCGCGACCGGCAGCATGGACAGAAAGGCCGCGACGGCGACATGCATTCGAGACTTAGAGCGAGACTTCATTCCCGACTCCGTGGCAAGGAGCGTGGACTTAGCGCCCTGACTCGAATGAGGTTCCGATCGCGGTGCGGGGTGAATGGCCACGATTGGAAGGCGGATAGCACCTCTGCAATGCTTCGGAATACTTTGGCGAGCAGTCCTTCAAATATTTGGAAATTATTTAATTTAATTAACTTGATCGAAATTCGTTTAATTGATGACCGTGAAATTGACGTGGAGGTTTGAACCATGGCGGGCCACCAATCCATGAGAGGGCTTGACAGAATATCATTCGCAACACAAATTATTATCCATGCGAACAAAAAAACAAGCCCCCCCTGAAATTGATTTGGTCGAAGACGTCATGCAGAACCTTCGGCGAATCTTCAAGGCGGTGGAATCCTACTCGCGCTCCGTGGAAACCCGCTTCGGCATCACGGGCCCACAGTTGTGGGCCCTGTGGGAACTGGACCGCAGTGCGCCCTTGGCGCTCAAGGACCTGGCAGCGCGAATGCACCTCAGCCCCAGTACGGTCGTCGGCGTGGTGGATCGCCTGATCGCCAAGGAGTTGGTGGTGCGCGAAGCGGATCAGGTGGACCGCCGAAGGGTCTGCTTGAGCCTTTCCGATCAAGGCAGGACCCTGACAAAACAAGCTCCCAACCCCGCCCAGGACCAGTTGATCAAGGGGCTGAAAAGCCTGAATTCAGATCAGTTGGGGACACTGTCCCAAAGCCTTGGCCTACTGGTGCACACCATGGAAGCAGACAAGTTGGAAGCGCCCTTTTTCTTCTCGGAGGAGTGAATCGCAGGCCCCTTGTGGGTCGTGGTCAACTGATTGATAGCTAGTTCCAACTCCAAGCGGTGCTGCGCAATTGCGTTGCAGGTTCTGGGGAGGTCGGGCCGCCTTCCATGTGCGAGAGTTCCTCTCGCGGAGCCTTTGATCACCTGCACCATGACCGCGCCTCTCGACTTGGGTGGAATGGTGATCGTCGAACGGGCATCTACTTAAGCCAGTAATGCCTTCGATTCCACCGTAGAGGTGGTGGAGCGTTCCCGCCACTAAACGAACTAAACCAGGAAAGGAGGGGACATGGCCACAACCAAGCCCAAACCTGGTCAATCCATTGAGACGAAATGCCCCCCTGGTTTTGTCCGCGTGCGACTACCGGAAGATGTCCCGGCGATTCGAGCCTTGATGGCGAGAGCCTACCCACACCCCCACGGCCCGGAAGCGGTTTGGTCCGAAGCGACCTTGCTGACTCACCTTAGGGTTTTCCCAGAGGGACAATTGATCGCCGTGACCCCAGATGGGTCGATTGTCGGAAGCGCCAGCAGCCTGCGGATTGCCTCTAACATTGCCGTGGAACCGCACACTTGGTCAGAGATCACAGGTTATGGTCAACTCACCACTCACGATCCGGCGGGAGATGCGCTCTACGGTGTGAATATCGTCGTGGATCCCGGGTACCAGAGCAAGGGCTATGCGAGGCTGCTCTACGACGCGCGGATCCGGTTGGCTCGGCAATTGGGTTGTAAGCGGATTGTGGCCGGGGCCCGCATTCCTGGTTTTCACAAGGTGGTCGAGCGGATGACTCTGGAAGACTACGTGAATGCCGTGACCAGGGGGGAAATCTTCGATGCCACCCTTAGCAAGCAATTGAAAATCGGCTTCCGGGTCATGGGTGCTCTCCATAACTACGCGCCAGACCCAGAGACGCTTGGACACGCCGCCCTGATCGTTCTCGAAGTGGAGCCTGACCATGCGCTTTAAAGCCCCAACGCCTGTTATGTCCCGCCCGGTCCGGGTCTGCTCGATTCAATATGCCCTTCGTCCTGTGATGAATTTTCGGGCATTTGCAGAGCAGGTAGAGAACTTCGTGGATGTAGGTGATGACTACGATGCCGATATCATCCTCTTTCCAGAGCTTCTTTCCGCACAACTCATTACCTGCATCGATGGCCCCGAGGTCGAGGATCACGCCAAGCTGATGCGCCAGTTAAGTGATCAATACACGCATCGGTACGATGACCTGTTCACTCGATTAGCGCTGGAATACAACCGAATCATCGTGGCGGGGACCCACCCGCGTTGGCTCAATGAAAAGTTCTGCAACGTGGCGTCAGTTTTCATGCCCAATTACGAACCGGTCCATCAACCCAAATTACATCTCACGCCTACCGAACGCCAGGAGTGGTGCTTTGATGCGGGTAATGATCTGGCGGTGATTGAGACCTACTTTGGACGCTTCGGTATTTCCATTTGCTACGACGTGCAGTTCCCGGAAATCGCTCGAGTCCAGGTCGATCATGGCATGCAACTCCTGTTGGTTCCCTACCTCACAGACAACCGGCGGGGTCACCGGCGCGTCACCGCCTGTGCGCAGGCACGATGTGTGGAAAATCAGATCTTCGTGGCCACCGCAGGCATGATGGGTAGCCTGCCTCTCGTTACTGACCTTACTGCGCAGTATGCCCAGAGCGGTATTTACACACCTTCTGATTTCTCCTTCCCTGTGGACGGCCTTGCAGCCGAAGCCACGCCCAATAATGAAATGGGCGTGGTAGCCGATCTAGACTTGGCGCTGCTGGATCGGGCCAGGTCCAATGGGTCTGTTCTCAACTACCAGGATGCTGACCGGGATACGCTGCATACTTTGTTTGATGGAAAAGTCTCGCTCTATCAGCAACCTTGGATTGACGGGGCCGAGGCTCATCTTTGAGTCACACTGATTTCACGAATGAGAAGAGGTATCCATCCCAACTACTGTAGGGCTGGAGAAGGGAACCAGATCACGAATCTGGTCAACTAGATCTCCAGGGGATACAAGACACCAAACTTTCGCATCCATCTCTAGCCTTCAGAGGGCCATGACCAGATCGCTCTTCGCTACCATGTCTGGTTGGACCGTGAACTCTGTACTCCCCCCTACCCATTTATGGACTAATTCTCTGAATGTGGAGAGCGGCCCGGACCAACCTAGGCTGCTCTCATTCAAAGGAGGCTCCTCATCATGATCTACGGAAGAGCCTGAGACCCTTAACTCTCCTCAAAGTAGGCATCGTCCTGAAGGTCTTCCCACCCGGTAATCATGGCCTTGATATTGGTCAGAGGCGTATGCCCAGTGGTGGTCAGATAGACGTGACCAATCAGGAAGGCTACAAGTCCGAAAGCCCCCAAAACATGAATGATTGCGATACCCCATAACGACGAGGGTGACCAACCCAGTGCGTGCTGAAGGTTGGGGTAGAAGTAGTAGAGAGCACCCGTGGTGACCTGCACGGGGATGATCAGCACCTTGAAGCCGAGGTAGGCCACCCGTTGAAGTGGATTCAATTTGGCCATCCGGTGTTTCTTGACAGGGTGGGGGGCTCCTTTGAAGATCCCCGTAAGGTAGAAGGCAACCATTTCACGGAGGAACTTCCGGGTTGGGATGTACTGGCGCCATTCGCCGGTGGTCACGTGCCAGAAGATGGCAAAGATGATGAGGGTGACCAGGGCGACGGCGAGGATGTTGTGGAGGGATACGGCCCTCTGGAACCCGAGGAGGTGCACGCCCAGACCCCGAATCTCGAAGCCCGTGAGCATCATCAGAATGATCATGATCGCCTGGGCCCAGTGCCAGAGGCGTTCAAACATTTCATAGAGAACAACCCTTCGCATGAAGCCTCCTAGTGGCGCACGTTGGTGTAGCGGATATAGCCATGGATCCCCACCCCAAGGAGGGTGAGTAGGACCATTCCAATTCCGATTTTGTCGATACCGGTTCCACGATCACGGCCGAGGAGGTAAAACCCGGGGACATTGGCTAGTCGACCATTCTGGGAATGGCACTCCACGCAGGACAAGGCCTGCTCTTTGGGCGCCACCATGTGGGTGATGGGCCACAGCATGGTGGTCTTCACGAAGCTGTGCTTGCCGCTGTAGGGAAGCCCGGCTGTCTCCATGCCCATCTTGATGGCGACATCCCAGTTCCAATCACCCCAGTAAGCCCCGGAGCCCTTCGGCCCGGCCGTATAGGGGGCCACGAATCGGTTCAGAGCCGTATCGTAGGGCTGGGTCGCGTCATGGAATTTGAACGGCCAGATCTTCGCATTGGGATCGGAGTACGATCCTTCCGCGGGGTTCAGCACGATCTTCCCGTCAGCCGGGATGGTAACGGTGTCCGTCAGTCGGGTGAACTTGAGATTGCCGTTGTACCAGACGTAGGTGGGCTTGACGTTCCGCTGCCAGATCATCTCTCCGTGGATGCTGTTGTAGGCCTCGTAGCCGTTGGCATCCTCCTCCTTGTAGCCCCTCCCGTTCTTCAGACGGCCAGCGGTGGCCCAGTCCCAGTAGGTGTTGGTGGGTAGTGTTCCACGGGCGAAGGCAGGAATGTGGCAGGTCTGGCAGGCGACTTTCTGGTAGTGGCGGTTCAGGACGTAGGACTTGTGGGGTGAGTCCGTGTGGCAGGCCGCACAGGACATGCGCGACACGGTCTCGCCGGGGTACTTGGGATGCTCGCGGCGGTCGGCGGGTAGGACGTAATTGGGGCCACCCACCTTGTGCGCGTCGGAGGCGTGGCAATCCACGCAATCCATGCCGGCCCCTTGCTTGGACATGTGAACATCTTCAGCGCGGGGCGCCTTCAGGATGGTGTCGTCCAGGTCGCCGTGCTTGGTGGCGTCTCCACCACCCCCGAAGAAGTGGCATACGCCGCAATTGCGATTGCTGGGCGCTCCAACCTTCTGGGCGACTTCAGCCAGGGGAACCCCAGGATTCGGCCAGCCTCCCTTCTCCTTCTCGTAGTCGCCAGTCGTGTCATGGCAGACCAGGCAGTCCACGTTTTCCTGCTTCGAGAAATCGAAGGACTTGTCCTTGAACCCATAGCCGGCGTGGCAACGGGCGCAGGATTCGGTGTTCCCGCCAATGATGGAGATGCAATAGTTGTTCACCAGGTGGGTGGACTTTCCGTAGCCATCCTTCCCCTCCTTGGCCACATTCCAGGTCCAATGCGAGGTCGCCATGACCTGCTCCGCGGCCTTGGTGTGGCACGTGAGGCAGGCTCGGGTTACGGCTGGGCCGTCACTGTCCTTGAAGGGGCCCTGGAGAACCTTGAACTTGCTGTGATCGGCTGTCAGGCGACGCCCCTTGGCTGCGTGGACAGCCGTGTAGGAGCCATGGCCCGCGGGAGCAGGCGGATTCGGCTGCTGGGCCTGGCCCACTGCGATCGGGAAAGCCACGAGGCAGATCAAGGCTCGCCATATCCCCGGCTGCCAGGCCGTCGATGGTTTTCTGACTCGGTAAGGCATGAATTCTCCTGAATGCTAGGCAAGAACCGGAGTGAGGGGAGCCACGGTGGCTCGACCAAAGCCAGGCCATGGGCACAGGCGGAGGGCCCGCCAGTCTGGCCTTCGAAATGGAAGGGTGCGGAAGGGGTCAGAGAGGGTCTGAGTTCATTCGGCCACGGTCACTGTCGAATGGGCTGCGCGTGGCTGGGGCATCCACAGGACATGCGCAGATCGGGGGCCAGTTGCCCCGACTCGAAACGGACGGCGGCTTCCTCCGGCGCACAGCGCTCGGAAATGATCCTCACCATGATTCCGGCGGACTCCAGGGCCAGGCGTGCCCCGGGCCCCATGCCGAGGCCGATCACCGCCCTGCAATCTCCCAACAACTGGACGAATCGATTGTGATCATGCGAATGGGCATGCAGTTCCCCACCCTGATGGGTGTGTGAGACCTTGGGGATGGCCTGGTCGTTGGTGCGGATCTCACGCTGTTCAATCTGGCCATTTCTCAGGGTGAAAACGAGGAAGGCGGGGCTCCTTCCAAAGTGGGCCGAGATCTCGGAACGGTTGTCAATGGCAACGGCTACTTTCATCTGAGCATCCTTTCATTCGCCGGGTTTTGTGAGGCCGTGGTGAGGGGAGGTGGCTGGGCGGATGTCGAGAATGGCGGCACCTTCCTCCACATCCAGGCCAACGACCTGGAGCAGACCCTTCTCCTGCTCGATGTCCACAATCCTGGCTCGGAGGAATTCGATGGGATTCGGTCGTTCCACCAGGCTCGTGGCAAAGACTCCCGGGACTCCGTCCCCTCCCTGCCATGCATCCGTGGGGATGCGACCCGACGGTGCGTGGTAGGTGACGATCCACAACTCGAAACCTGGGAACAGTCCGGTCAGTCCCGGCAGGTAGGGCTGGAAGAACTCGAGGGTGGTTCGCTTCCTTGGCACGAAGTACTTCGGAACGCGCATCCGCTTCTTCGGCGTGTGCTGGACAAAGCCGATGGGGCGGAGCGTGAAGGCCACGCCTGGTCGCCGCGATGGATCGGGAATTCTCTCCGGATCGTGGCCAGTCACCTTGCACCTCCTGGCTCGGGCGCGCCTGGCGCGACCCCTTCCTGATGCCTGCGGTGGGGCCAGGCTGGTTGATGGTTCATGGGTCCTTCCTTGTCGCTTCGCTCGGCTTTGCTGAAATACGCTTCAGCGCTTCGCCTGACCCTGGAGGGTCTTGATGAGGTTCTCGAAGAGGGCGCTGTAGGAGGTGGCGCCGCGAATGGTCTCGATGGAGGAGGCAACCTCGATGACCTTCAGGTTGGAGTGCTCGCGGAAGGCCTCCGCATATTCAACAGTGGTATTTGGATCGACTAGGATGAAGTCGGCCTTCATCTGCTTGATGTGGAGCAGGAGGGTCTGCGGGCTGGGCAGTTCACCGGGAGTGCCCTTGCAGACGAGGAACTGAGGCCCGCCCATCGAGGAGAAATTCTGCCAGCCGCACTGTGACGTGAAGATTTTCAGCCCATGGAGAGGTTTCAGGGCCATCTTCCACCGCTGAATGTCCTTCGCCAAGGCCTTCTGGAAGGCGTCCGCGTTGGCCATGAACATCGCTCGGCTCGAAGGTCTCAGCTCACCCAATCCTTTGGCGATGTTCCGGGCGATCAGGCCACCGTTTTCCGGATTGAGCCAGAAGAAGGGGTCTCCGGAAGCAAAGGCGGGATCGACAGACCCGAAGCATGTCGAAGTCGGCTGGTTTGTCCGCACAGTTCCCTTGGACACATCGATCCACTTGGGGTCGCCACCTTTCCTGGCCGTACCTCCCGCGGTGCGAAACACATCGGAAATCGCGGCGGATTCGTTCATGAACCCTGTCCACACGATTGCCTCTGACTGGGCTAGGCGCGCCTTGGAGGTTGATTCGACCTGGAGATCCTTGCGCAGGATGCAGCCCCTGAAGAGGTTGACGGTCTCGACCTGCCCACCGCCCACGGCCTTGACGATGGGCTCGAGGTCAGTCACGGCGACCGCGACCGAAACCCGCCCTTCCTTCTGCTGCTGGTTGGCTCCGAAGACGAAGCCGCCCATGGCCAGCAAGGCCAGGAATGTGCGCCATGCGTGGTTCAGTCTGCGGGGTTTCATATCAACCTCCTGTTGGGTGAGAGTGGGGTTCGTTAAGGCAGACGATTTCTGTCCGCGCCTGAAGTGGCGGCAAATCCGGAGTGGATAGGGGTGGCGGGGCACGGCCCCGGTGCTGGCAAGGCTCAGAGAGCAGACCCGATCCGACGATCTGGGGATCGCTTCCATGAGGGAGGGAGATTCAGGCTGAATGGACGTCTGACTGGCTGCAGTCCATGAACCACTGGAAAGTTATTTGAGAACATCCAGCAAGAGTTGTGAAAGCTAAAAGCTTGCCAAAGTATGTAAGAATAATTAAATCAGTCTTAAAATATTCCTAAAAGATTGAATGAGAATAATATAATTGCAAAATGCATGGGCCGTATAGACGTAGATCATTGCGGATTGCAGTGCTGATCACGCGCGCCGCAGCTTTCTCCAGAGCGTAGTGGTGTGGATGCCCAATTCCTTGGCGGCAGCGGTCCGATTACCGTTGTGGCGGTCGAGCGCGGCCTGGATCAGGGCACTTTCCTGGCTCCGGAGATCCTGGCTTGAAGGTGAAGCCTCCTTCGGGAATGAAGTCGAACCCATCCCTTCGAAGGTCGAGGGAAGGTCTGAAACGTGGATCTGGTCCCGTCTACAGAGCACATAGGCGTGCTCAACGGCGTTTTCCAGCTCGCGAATGTTTCCAGGCCACGAATGGCGCATGAATCGGTTCATGACCTCGGGCGCGAAACCTCCGATGGGTCTGCCGTGGAGGGCTACCTGGCGGTCCAGGAACCTCCTCGCCAAGGCCGGGATGTCCTCCTTCCGCTCGCGGAGGGGTGGGATTGCAATTTGCATGACGTTCAGCCGATAAAAGAGGTCCTCCCGGAATCGGCCTGCTTTGACCTCGGTGCGGAGGTCCCGGTGGGTAGCCGCGATGAATCGGACATTCGCCTTCACCGAATCATTCGATCCCAGAGGCTCGTAGGTCCGTTCCTGGAGGACCCGCAGCAGTCGGACCTGGAGCGGGGCGGAGATGTCTCCGATCTCGTCCAGGAACAACGTTCCTCCCTCGGCGGCGGCAATGCGCCCCTTGCGGTCCCGCCTGGCATCCGTGAAGGCACCTGCCTTATGCCCGAACAGCTCGGCTTCCAAGAGGTTGTCGGGCAGGGCCCCACAATTCAAGGTGACCAGTGGCTTACGGGCTCGGGCGCTCAGGTCATGGATGGCCCTCGCCATGAGCTCTTTGCCCGTACCGCTCTCACCATGGATCAATACGGTGCTGTCGCTCTGTGCCAGGAGGGGCAGGAGCTTGAAGATCTCCCACATCCGATGGTTGGCGGAAGTCATCTGGTGGAAGGTCGCCCGGCCCTCGACGGCCTTCCGGAGTTCCTCCACAAGTGTGAGGTCCCTGAAAGACTCCACGCCCCCGACCACATCCCCATTTTGGTTGCGTAGGAGCGCCGTGCTGACGTTGATGGAGACCTTCCGGTGGGCCGAGGTGTGGATGTTCACGTGCTTGTTGATAAGAGGCGACCCCGTGGACATGGTCTCTTTCAGGGCACAGGCACCTTCGCAGATGTCCGCATTGAACACCTGCCAGCACGGTTTCCCCAGAGCCTCCTCTGGCGTGATGCCGATGATCTCCGCCGCGGCCCGATTGAATGACGTGATGTGGAACTGGTCATCGACCGTGAAGACGCCGTCATTGATGGAATCCAGGATGGTCCGTAGGTCGTTGGAGAGCTGGTCTGAAGCTGCTCCAGCCTGGCCTTTTTTCGAGAAGCGCTTCATGTTCGCCTCCACTATTGCATTTTGCATTGGTCCCGCTTGTTGCATCTCAAGGGCAATTTGGAAGGCCTGGTTCCTGATCGGGGATGAGGGGAGAACCCCCACTCAGGGAAGGCCAGCCAGCTGAGGGTCCTCGACCTGCTGGACTTGGCCGATGTGTCCGAGGGCCTGATGCAGATCGGAAAGGATGTCGTCGAGATCCTCGATCCCGACCGAAAGGCGGACGAGCCCATCCGTGATCCCGGCGGCGAGGCGGCTTTCGCGGGCCATGCCTGCATGGGTCATGGAGGCCGGATGACTGATGAGGGTTTCCACGCCGCCCAGCGACACCGCCAGGCCAGCAAGATGCACGTTGTCCATGACCACGCGTCCTGCGTCCATGCCGCCCTTCAACTCGAAGGAGATCATGGAGCCGAAGCCCGTCATCTGACGCCTGGCAAGTTCGTGCTGGGGATGGCTGGGCAGGCCGATGTAGCGGACCCAGGCCACCTGCGGATGGGCCTCCAGCCAAGGGGCGATCCTACTTGCGTTCTCCTCAGCGCGCTCGACCCGCAGGGCCAGGGTCTTCAAGCCACGGCTCACCATGTAGGACTGGTGGGGGTCCATGTTGGCACCCAGGTTGATGAGCATGGCGCGGATCTGCTTGTGCAGGGCCTCTGTCTTCGCCACGACGATGCCGCCGACGATGTCCGCATGGCCGTTGATGAACTTCGTCACCGAGTGCAGCACCACATCCGCGCCGAGATCCAGGGGCTTCTGGAGGTGGGGACTGGCAAAGGTGTTATCCACCACCAGGAGGGCGCCGGCGGCATGGGCGATCTCGGCCGCCGCGGCGATATCCGTGACGGACATGGCGGGGTTGGAAGGGGACTCGATGTAGACCAGCTTCGTGTTCACCTTCATGGCCTTGGCGAGGTTTTCCAGGTCCGAGGTGTCGACATAGGTGGACTCGACCCCGAACCGGCTCATGTGCTTCTCCATGAGGCCCCGGCTCGGTCCATAAACGGAGTCCGTGCTCACCATGTGGTCGCCGCCGCTGAGCAGGGCGAGATACACGGTGCTCACCGCGCCCATGCCACTGGCCATGGCCGTGGCCCCGAATCCGTTTTCGAGCTGGGCTACGTTCTCTTCCAGTGCCGACGTCGTCGGATTGCCTATGCGAGTGTAGATGTAGCCATCTTCGATCCCCGCGAACCGGTTGGCCCCCTGCTGGGCATTCCGAAAGGCGAAAGTGGAGGTCTGATATATGGGAGTCACCACGCTCCCGTGGGCGTCCTCGCGGATTCCCGCATGCACCAGCTTGGTGTTGAATCCCTTGTTGCGAGTGTCCATGGAGGCTCCTATGCAGGGTGGTTTGTGGCTGAACCCGTGGTTACATTCAAAGATAACCAATAAGGAATTATATCAGAGACGACAAGTTGATCATTTATTGATTGGGTTCCAGAGATGTTCGCCTACGGCGGGATGCAATGGCAGCAGCGAGGGAAAAATAAAACAATCGCTTAACCATTTGGTAATATAGTAACGTCATTGGAGCCGGCGATGACACGATTCCGGCACGAGGAAGAACCTGATGAAGATCCTTGCCGCGACCCTGGCCACCTCCATCTCTCTTGTTGCGCAAAGCCCGCTCAAGTGGGAATACGACCTGGCCGCAGCTCAGAAGAGAGCCAAGAAGGAGGGCAAGCCTGTGTTCGTCGACATCTGGGCTGAGTGGTGCCCTCCCTGCCAGCACCTCAAGAATGTGGTGTTTCCCTCACAGGAGGCGCAACAGGCACTGGCAGGCTACGTTCCGGTTTCCCTCATGACGGAGACAAGGGATCGGCGACTGCTTTCCGACAACGCGAAGGTGGCTCAACGCTTCAAGGTGGACGGATATCCCACGATGCTGGTTCTGGATTCTCAAGGCCGGGAGCTGAAGCGAAAGATCGGAGCCTTCCAGACCGGTGTTGACCTGAAGGGTTGGCTGCAGCGGAAGTGACTCAAGGGGGAGGCCCATACTCCCGACTGCTTAGGTCTCACCAAGATGCCCAAGACCGAAAATAGGGAGATTGATATGCCGATCTATGAATACAAATGCCAAGTCTGCGGGAGTCGGGAAGAACAGCTCGAGGGTCTTTCCGCCCCTATCGCCCATGACTGTCCAAGCTGCGGTGGGGCCGAAGGGATGCACCGCCAGCTATCGATTACGGCAGTCACTACATCTGGTGGCACTCACACCAGCTATGAACCTGCTCCCTCATGCTCCGGTGGAAGCTGCCCCTTCGTGAGGGGCTAGCTGGGAACAGCTCTGAAGACGATTGCACCACTCGTAAAGGAAGCGTATGTCTGGTTCTCCTCGTATCTTGATCGTCGGTGGTGTCGCTGGTGGTGCCAGCGCGGCGGCCCGCGCCAGGCGGCTGTCCGAATCCGCGACCATCGTCGTGTTCGAGCGGGGGCCTTACGTCTCCTTCGCGAATTGCGGGTTGCCGTACCACATTGGGGGGGTGATCTCCGATCGTTCACGGCTTCTGCTCCAGACGCCCGCCAGTCTGGAGGCGCGGTTCGAACTGGATGTGCGGGTGAATACCGAGGTGGTTTCCATCGATCCGGGCTCCCAGGTCGTGGTGGCTCGTAACCTGAAAACCGGCAAGGAAACCAGGGAACGATATGACGCGCTGATCCTGAGCCCCGGAGCAGAGGCGATCCGTCCCCCCATTCCAGGCGTAAACCATCCAGCCATTTTCACCCTTCGGAACATGAGCGATATGGATGCCATCCTGGAGGTCGCCTCGAAGCAGATTGCCCGCAGGGCCCTGATCGTAGGGGCTGGTTACATCGGGCTGGAGCTTGCCGAGCAGTTCCGCCACCGGGGCATGGAGGTAGCCTTGGTGGAACGTCTACCCCATGTCCTCGGCGTGGCGGACACCGAAATGACCTTCCCTTTACACGAAGAACTAAGGCGCCAGGAAGTTGACCTGCGCCTGGGGCGGGCGGTGTCCGCCTTCGAGCCAGACGGCGAAGGACTGGTGGCGACTTTGGATGATGGCGACCGTATCGCCTGCGACCTCGCCGTGCTGTGTGTCGGGGTGAGGCCGGAAGTTCGCCTGGTCCGGGAGGCTGGGTTGACCATTGGCTCGACAGGCGGCATCCAGGTAGATGACCAGATGCGGACGAGCCAGCCCAACATCTACGCGGTGGGGGACGCGGTCGAGGTCCGGGAATTCGTCAGCGGAGAGCCGGCCATGATCCCTCTGGCTGGCCCAGCCAATCGCCAGGGACGAATCGCTGCGGAAGTAATTCTGGGAAGAAACAGCCGCTACAAGGCCACGCAGGGAACCGCCATATGTAAGGTCTTTGATCTGAGTTTCGCGATGACGGGCCTGTCGGAGACCATGCTTCAGCGGAAGGGCATGCCTTTCCAGCGCATCTATGTTCATCCCGCAGATCATGCAACCTACTACCCTGGGGCTCATCCCATAACCCTCAAGCTGCTTTTTGATCCGAAGGACGGACGGATCCTGGGTGCCCAGGCCGTCGGCGTTGCTGGCGTCGACAAGCGGATCGATGTGATTGCAGTGGCCCAGAGGGCTGGGCTCACGGTGTTCGACCTGGAGGATCTGGAGCTTTGCTATGCCCCGCCCTACGGAAGCGCCAAGGACGCAGTGAACATGGCAGGATTCGTTGCCTCGAATGTGATCCGTGGTGACGTCGCCTTATGGGAACCAGAGGAGATCGCGACCCTCTCTGAGGACCAGGTCCTGTTGGATGTCCGCACACCCCTGGAGCATGCCCTCGGGACCATCCCGGGCTCGATCTGCAGTCCGGTGGACGAACTGCGGGATCGGCTCGAAGAACTTCCCAAGGACAGGGAGTATTTGGTCTTCTGTCAGGTGGGGGTTCGGGCCTACATTGCGGCGCGACTGCTGACCCAGCATGGCTTCAAGGTACGCAACCTCTCTGGGGGCTATCGTCGCTATGCCATGTGGAAGGGGACGAACATCGTTCCGTTGGCGTGTGAAGCAGCAATGGAAAAAGACGCTGGCGAGTAGAAGGAACCCGATTTCGGTTGTAGGAAAGTGAAGAGACTTGAGTGCCCGCTTGCTTGATCAGATGGAGCTTCAGTGACTAGTCCGGTCTTCCAGGATCACTATCCAGAGAACGTATCCCACTGCTATGGATGCGGGCGGTTGAACCATCTGGGCTTGCAGATTCGAACGCAATGGGAAGGTGACGAGTCAGTCTCGCGATTCCAGCCCCGCCCTGAGCACACCGCCATCCCCGGATTTGTCTATGGAGGTCTCATTGCGTCCCTTGTGGATTGCCATGGAACGGGCACCGCTGCGGCAGCGATGTACCGAGAGGAGGGGCGATCCATGGACAGCTTGCCCGCCTATCGATTCGTCACTGCGTCACTGAAGGTCGATTACCTGGCTCCCACCCCTCTGGATAGCGAGTTGGTCATCCGGGGCCGGGTGAAGGAGGTCAAGGGTAGGCGTGTGGTGGTCGAAGCCGTTGTGTTTGCTCAAGGGCGAATCACTGCTCGCGGTGAAGTGGTGGCTGTGCAGATGCCAGAGAGCTTTTCAGCGAGTTCATGAAGGTGCGACTTCCTGTAACCTACAGAGGCCTATGAGGACAACTTCGGCCGTATTCCTCCTTCTGGGAGCGGGACTGTCTTTGGTTCCCTTCACACCAGCCGCTGCAGCTTTGGTGGGTGGGGCGATCCTTGCGTTGAGCCTAGGCAACCCATTCCAAGATCTGGTTCGGGTTTGGACGCATCGGCTGCTTCCTATCGCTGTGGTGGGTCTGGGCGCAGACATGAATCTGCGAGCAGTGGCGAAGGCCGGATTCCATGGTCTTGGCTACACGGCCATCGGCATCACCTTGGTGTTGGCCGTTGGATGGTGGTTGGTGCGCCTCATGAAGGTGGAGTCCGATGCGGGCCTGCTGATCTCCGTGGGGACCGCCATCTGCGGGGGGAGCGCCATCGCTGCGGTGGCTCCAGTACTCCGTGCCAGGGAGGACGAAATCTCAGTGGCCCTGGCCACCATCTTTCTTCTTAATGCAGTTGCCTTGGTGATCTTCCCCCCCATCGGTCATGCTGCGGCGCTCAGCCAGGATGCCTTTGGCCTCTGGTCGGCCTTGGCGATACACGACACGAGCTCGGTGGTGGGAGCTGGCCTCGCCTACGGCCCGCGTGCCCTGGAAGTGGGCACGACCGTCAAATTGGCACGGGCCCTTTGGATCGTGCCGATCACGTTGGGCATTGGTTGGGCCGTTGCCCGCCGAAGTGTGGCCTCGCTGGACACCCCACCTGTGAAGAAACCATGGTTCATCGGGGGGTTCCTGGCCGTGGCTGCGCTGGTTACCTTTGTGCCTGTCCTCCATGCGCCGGGCCATATCATTGCCGTTGCAGCTCGGAGGGTCTTGGTGCTGACCCTCTTCCTCATCGGTTCGGGGCTCAGCCGGGAGGCGCTCCGGAGTGTGGGGCTCCGGCCACTCATGTACGGGCTGGTGCTTTGGATTCTGGTGGGGGCTGTCAGCCTGGCTGCCATCGGGTCGGGTCTCATAGCAATTCATTAGCCGCTCGATTCGCCTGGATTATTGAAAATAGGCAGGACCACCTGAATCCTTTTCGCACTCCCCAGGCTCTTCCTGGATGAGGCGGCTGGTTCCGCCCTTTCCGGAGACTATATGGCAAGCCTGCTACCGACCAACGAACACCCCGTGGAGCGCGTGTTGCGCGCCGCCCTCGGCCTTGGCGTTCTGTCTCTGGCCTTTGTCGGCCCCAAGACTCCCTGGGGCTATCTTGGCATTGTGCCCCTGGCGACCGGCCTTCTTGGTTCCTGCCCGCTCTACACCTTGTTCGGATGGAGTACCTGTCCTGCGAAGGCCCGTTGACTGCGGATCATGAGCTACTGCGCCAGACGGCCACTGGTAGCGCGGAGGCCTTCGAGGCCCTTGTCATCCGGCATCGGGAGGCCGTCTGGCGCTTTGTTCGCTCTCTAACTCGGAACCCTGCTGCAGCGGAGGATGCGCTTCAGGAAACCTTCCTTTCAGCATGGAGGGATGCTGCCGGATTTCAGGGGGACCAATCGGCCCTCGGTTGGCTGCTTACCATCGCAAGGCATGCCGTTTACAGGCAGTATCGTGGGCGAGTTGGGGAACCCGATCATCTGGAGTCGCTGTCGGACTTGGGAGAGGCGGCAGGTTGGGGTACCGAAGCTGACCCCATGGATGCCTTGGTCATTCAGGACGAAGTTGGAAAGGCCTTGGGTCGTCTTTCGCTTGAGGACCGGGAGATCCTGGTGCTTCGGGAGAATGAGGGGTATTCGCTTGAAGAATGCGCTGCCTTGCTGGGGCTTGGAATTCCTGCCTTGAAAAGCCGCCTGCACCGGGCGCGTTTGCGATTCATCGCCCACCTTCGGGGAGGACGCCATGGGAATTGAAAGGAACGTGGCCGGCATGCAATGCGGTGAGGTGCTTTCGGAACTCTCCGACTATCTGGATGGAGATCTGCCCATCGAGCGGCGAAATCAGGTCCTGGCCCACATTCAGGGCTGTGATGTCTGTGAAAGATTCGGCGGCATCTTCACGATGGCGATTCAAGCCCTGAGAACAAGCGAGCCCAAGCCCTCCATGGAGAGCGCCTTGGCATATGAACACTTGAAGGCGCGCCTGGATCAGGTGACGCGTCGAGAATGGCCTTAATGGTCCAATGGAAGGAGCCTTGATGTCTGCGACAGAACGCTTTGATAAGGCCGCGTCAACCTGGGACCTCGTGGATCGGAGAGTTCTCATCGCCCGTGGTGTCACATCGGCCATCCCGGGCCGGATCCCTCTCTCCAAAGGACTGAGCGTACTTGATTTTGGCTGTGGCACAGGGCTGGTCACGATGGCCCTGGGTCCCCAGGTTGGCTCGATCACGGGGGCTGATACCTCGAGGGGCATGCTGGACACCTTGGCTGTAAAGGCCAAGAGCGCTGGCTTTCCCGTCCACCTAAGGCAGTTGGAGGTCGATGGGAGTGCAGACCTGGGCGGTCCCTACGATCTCATTGTGAGCAGCATGACCCTGCACCACGTTGCCGACGTTCCCGCCTTGTTCCGGCAGTTCGAACATGCCCTTGCTCAGGGTGGGCATGTGGCGTTGGCTGATCTGGATAAGGAGGATGGAACCTTCCACGAGGACACGACGGGTGTCTACCACCAGGGGTTCGACCGGGGTCAGATTCAAGCCTGGCTGGCGGGAGCAGGCTTCCAGGAAATTCACTTGGAAACGGCAACCGTGACTTCCAAGGAGAGCAAAAACTATCCAGTGTTCTTGGCTACGGCTCTGCGGGGATGAAGGAAAGGCTCGCTCCTGAGTACCCGTGCGATTGTCTGTGAGGTGATGGGCTTGTTCCCATTCCAATCCGGGAGGATCAAACGCCTCAGGCTCCCGCGCCCTTCTTCTTCCAGTATCGGGCCAGGCCGTACACACTCATGAAGGAAGGGTCGGCGATTTCATAGTCCTGAATGACTTCTTCGGGAACACCATGTTCTGAGAGCAGTTCATGAAGGAAGCCCTGGAAGGCCGGCACCATTCCATCCTCGGCAATGCCGAGGGTAAAGATAGCATGCAGACCCCTTTAACTCGCTTGCGATTCGCCCTGAATCCTTCAAGGCTCGCTGCTTGTGTGGGGGTTGGAGCAAGGTGATTAGTGGACCCTATCATCTCCCGGAGTGAGGGCGGGTCGAGCGCCTGGGCGAACTTGGTCGCATGCTGCCGGGAGTCCCATGCACAGAAGGGCGGAAGAACCCCAGAGCAGGCTGGCTTGCAACTCCGATCCTCGGTCAGGTCCCAGCGGGCCCTGCTGATGGATCGGCCAAACGCACTGGCACACGCTTAGGTTCGGAAGATCACACAGGGGCAGGGTGTTCGTCTCAATCCGTGCCCCTGCATGACCTGGGACTGGGTTGGGGAGTGATTTTTCAGTAGAGTGTCCTCTATCCCTCCTCAGGTGCTCCATGCTGCGTCGCCTTGCCATTGCACTACTGGCCCTTATCCCGGTCTATGCCCAGGTCCCGCTGGCAATGCCGGTCATCCAGATCACCCAGGAGGATCGGACTCAGGCCGCCAAACTCCATGACCTTCACATCAGCGTGAAGGTCGTGGGTCATGTGGCCACGACAACCTGGGACATGACGGTTTTCAATCCTCAGGATCGTGTCCTCGAAGGAGAACTCCTCTTCCCTCTGGGAGAGGGCCAGACGATCTCCCGCTTCGCCATGGACGTGAATGGAAGACTCCGGGAAGGGGTGGTGGTGGAGAAGGCCAAAGGTCGGAAGGCCTTTGAGGAGATCGTCCGCAGGGGGGTGGACCCTGGTCTGCTTGAAAAGACCGCCGGCAACAACTTCAAGGCTCGGGTCTATCCGATTCCGGCCAAGGGATATAAGCGTGTGGTCCTCGCTTATGAGCAGGAACTCTCGGACGCAGGTCAGAAGGACCTGCTTTACCGGTTGCCTCTGGCATTCACGGAGAAAATTGCTGTCTTCGGGTTGCGTGTCGAGGTTCTGGATCAACCGGAGGCACCGAGGGCCACAGCCAGCCCGCTGGCCAACTTCATGTTCAAGTCCGTTCGCCGCGGGTTTCTTGCTGAGGAAACCCGGAAGGATTTTGCGCCTGACAGCCCTCTGACCGTGGCCATCCCCAGGGGCGAGGGCAGCAGCCAGGTGTTTGTCGAGCAGAAGGACGGAACATCCTACTTCTTCGTGATGGTCCATCCACGCCTTCCACGGGAGACGAAGGCCATGCCCCGGCGCCTCCTGGTGGCCTGGGATGCCTCGGCCAGCGCCCGTAACCGGAACCTGAAGCGCGAGCTCGATCTGTTGGAGGCCTATCTGCGGCGTCTGGGATCCTGCCAGGTGAGTCTCTGCGTGTTCCGCAATGTAGCCGAACCTGTGCAGACCTTCCGAATCCAGGATGGGGACACCCAGGACTTGAGGAAGCACCTGCAGGGCCTCCCATTGGATGGCGCAACCCACCTGGGGGCCCTTGAACTCAAGAGCGTCCAGGTAGACGAGACACTGATCTTCTCCGATGGGATGAACACCTTCGGCCCAGGCGAGCCCCAGTTCCCCGACGCGCCGCTTCTGGCGATCAACAGCGCCCTTGTCGCCGAGCATGGGCTTCTCCGGGCCCTCAGCGAAGGGCGGGGTGGTGAGTACCTCAACCTTCAGACCCAAAGCAATGATGAAGCCCTTCTAGCCCTCAAGACCCGCCCGTTGGTATTCCTCCGAGCCACCTACGGGGCCAACGAGGTGGAAAGCGTCTATCCCGGTGCGGGGCGTGTGATCCGTGGCCCCTTCGGCCTTGCGGGCATCCTGAAGGCTCCCCGGGCCAAGGTGACGCTCCATTTCGGCTTCGGCACCACCGTCCGTTTCTCAAAGACCTTCGACATCGACACCAACCTTGCAGCCGTGGATGCCCCGGTGGCCCGCCTCTGGGCTCAGCGCAAACTCGCGGACCTTGAATTGGACAAGGTCCGGAACGCCAAGGCCATCACTTCGCTCGGCCAGGCCCACAGCCTCGTCACGGAAGGCACCAGCCTCATCGTGCTCGATGATGTGGCCGACTACGTCCGATACCGGATTGTGCCGCCAGAGGACCTTCGTGCCGAATACGATCGCCGCGTATCCATGGAACTCGACAAATCCAAGCAGCGGGACAAGGACCACCTTGAGGCCCTTGTGAAGCGGTTCGAGGAGCGGAAGACCTGGTGGAACACCGTCTTCAAGGCTCCGGAGAAACCGAAGGAGAAGCCGCTTCCTCTGCCGGCCCGGGATCACAGCCTCGGAGGAGTTCCCGGCGGTGTCCCAGGTGGTGTCATTGGCGGCGTCGTCGGAGGAGTTGTCGGCGGTGTGGTGGGTGGAACCGCAAGAACACGAACACCTGCCCCACCTCCACCGCCACCACCGGCTCCCAATGCACCAGGTGTTCAAAGAAACCATCGACAGGCTGAAGCGGTCGTTGAGGTGGTCGCAGATGCGCCATCGGTCGACCGAACCACCACTGCGACAGCGGTGAACTTCTCGGTAGATGGGCTTGCAAGTGTGCCGGCCCCCCGCCAAGACGAGGAGTCTGCAGGTTCGATCAACCTCAAGGCATGGTCTCCGGACACCCCTTACCTCAAAGAGCTAAGAGGAGCTCCGAAGTCCGAGCGATATCCCCTCTACCTACGGCAACGGGAAGTCCATGGAAAAACGCCTGGGTTCCTCCTGGATGTATCCGATTACTTCCGGGACCAAGGCGAGAAGGACTTGGCGCTTCGCATTCTCTCCAACTTGGCCGAGCTGAAACTGGAGGACGCACCCCTTCTGAGGGTCTTGGGCTACCGCCTGCGTCAGTTGGGGCTTCCCGATCTGGCGGTCTGGACCTTCGAAGAAGTTTTGAGAATGCGCGAGGAGGAACCTCAGAGCCGTCGGGATCTTGCTCTCGCCTTATCCGAGGCAGGCAAACCACAGAAGGCAGTCGATCTGTTCTGGGAGTTGGTGAAGACCCCATGGGATGGCCGGTTCCGCGATGTGAACCTCATCGGGGTGGGTGAGTTGAATGCTCTCCTGGCCACCTCCAAGGCCAAGCTCGATGCCTCTGGGATCGACGCCCGGTTGCTGGCGAATCTACCCGTGGATGTACGCGTGGTCCTGAACTGGGACACGGACAATAGCGACATGGACCTCCATGTCGTGGATCCGAGGGGCGAGGAGTGCTTCTACAGCCACAACAAGACGGCCATTGGCGGGCGCATCAGCCAGGATGTCACCGACGGGTATGGCCCTGAGGAGTTCCTGCTTCATCGGGCCCTCCCCGGTGTCTACAAGGTGAAGGCCAAATTCTACGGGACCCGGCAGCAGACGGCCATCGGAGCCACGACTGTCATCCTAGAGCTCTACCTGCGCTATGGCACGGGTCGGATGGAAAACAAGTCCATCACGCTCCGCCTGGATGGGACTGGGCGCATGGTGGATATCGGGGAGTTCCGCTTCGATCAGAAGGAGGTAGCGCGGTGAAGAGAAAAATGACTGCCAATCCTCATATCGGACCTCGATATCATTGAGCATTCCTATAGAGAGACCAGGATATGACCGAATTCAATCCATATGAGGCCCCCGCTTCCCTCGTGGCGGATCCGGCCAGTACCGACCTCTTGGAACTTGCCGACAGGGGTACCCGACTTGGTGCCAAGATCCTGGATGGTGTCATCTTCGGTGGTGGCTTCGCCATTATCGGAATCATCGCTGCGATCTTCATCCCCGCCATGCTATCCAGGCAGCGGGGGGCGGTTTCCTCCGATGTTTTTTTTGTGATATTCGCTGTGATGGCGGGATGCCTCATCCTCGGCATGGCTATCTGGAACCTCGTCTGGTTGAGCCGTTATGGCCAGACCGTGGCCAAGCGGATTCTCAAGATTCGCATTGTCCGGAGCAACGGTGAGCCGGTGGGCATGGGGCGCCTCCTGGGCCTTCGCATCCTCCTCATGTGGGTGATCGAGTCCATTCCTCTCCTGGGCCCCCTATTCTCGCTAGTGAACGTCTGCTTCATTTTCAGGGACGACCGGCGCTGCATTCATGACCTGATGGCCGACACCATCGTGGTCAAGGTCAACGCCTAGCCTTGAAAGCGATCGACACGGTCCGGACGATCGAGACCCCCGAAGGCGTGGAGCTGAACCTCCGCCCTGCTGGCCCAGTGGTTCGCCTCTGGGCCTTGTTCGTGGACCAGGTCATCGTATGGATGGTGCTGATGTTCGCGGCGTTTGGGCTGGCATTCCTGGGCCCCCTGGGCTTGGGGCTCTGGTTCATCCTGATGTTCCTCGCTCAATGGCTCTATCCTGTCTTTTTCGAGGTCATGGGTGGTGGCCGAACCTTGGGCAAGCGCTGGCTAGGCCTGCGGGTCATCATGGCCGACGGGCGACCCATCGGTTGGGGACCAAGCCTCATTCGCAACCTGCTTCGTGTGGTCGATGGTCTTCCTGGGGCCTACACAGTGGGCCTCGTGAGCCTCCTGTTGACACGCAATTTCCAGCGAATTGGCGACCTGGCTGCCGGCACGCTTGTGGTGCACGAGCAATCAAGTGTCTTTGCGCCGGTCCTCCCGGAAGTAGAGCCAGTGCCTTTGGCTCAACCACTCACCCTAGAAGAACAATCGGCGATTTTGTCCTTCGCCGAACGTAGTCCGCGATTGACTTCGGCGCGGGCTGAAGAACTCGCGGATGTGCTGAGCCCCATGACCGGCGCCCGGGGAAGCGAGGGGCTCAAAGTGTTGCTCGGGATGGCCCGCTATCTCTGGGGCGGTCAATGAAGCAACAGTTGTTCGAGCTTCAGAACCATCAGCTATGGGGAGACCTAGACGGGTGGCTGGACCAGGGGACCGCCTTGAACGCCGAGGATGTACCCGCGGCCTACCGTCAGCTGTGCCATCACCTTGCCGTGGCCCGGGAACGGCAGTACAGCCCCGCTCTCGTGGAGCGCCTCCAACTGCTGGCGCTGCGCCTTCACCAGAGGATCTACGGTGAGAAGGGGGAGGGACTGCTCGCGGCACTGCGCTTCCTGTGGCAGGGATTGCCAAGGCAGGTGCGAAGTGAATGGCGCCTGGTGGCGATGTCCAGCCTGCTGTTCTTCGGCACCTGGATCGCTGCATTTCTAATGGTGCGTGCCCACCCCAACCTGGTGCATCTGATGCTGAGCCCAGAGGCGGCAGCCAAGTACGTGCAGATGTACGACCCGAAAATACCGGTAGCCGGGGCCACCGGTGCCACTCGCGACGTCATGATGTTTGGCTGGTACATCTACAACAACATTGGCATCGACTTCCAAATCTTCGCCTCGGGTTTGCTCGCCGGGGTTGGACCGTTATTCTTCCTGCCCTTCAATGGCCTCCACGGGGGCACGGTGATGGCTCACCTCACAAACAAGGGCCTGACCTCGACCTTCTACGGTTTCATCAGCGGCCACAGTTCATTCGAGCTGATAGGTGCCGTCCTGAGTGGCGCGGGTGGCTTGCGAATGGGGCTTTCCCTGATGCATCCTGGTCGCCGGTCAAGGCTGACATCCCTCCGGGAAGGAGCAAGGCAAGGCGCTAGTCTGCTCTTCGGAGCCGCGGTCCTCACCTTCATCGCAGCCTGCTTCGAAGGCTTCTGGTCAGGGAATGCAATTGTGCATTGGAAGGTGAAGGTCGCCGTGGGGCTAGTCTTCTGGGTGCTCCTGATCCTATGGCTGCTGCTGGCCGGAAGGAGGGATCGATGAAGCCGGGAATGCTGGGCTTCGTCCCGCGGACCAGGACGGCCATGGAGTCCGTGGACCTTGGCTTGAGCCTTCTCCAAGTGCACTGGCGGGAGGTCGCAGGCGTGTGGGGACTTCAGGTCTTGGTCCTCCTTGGGTTGGTTCTCCCGTTTTTCGCCAGAGCCCCCCTCTGGTCTCTGCTGATTATCTGGTGGCTGAAGCCCTGGCTGGACCGTGGAGTCCTATTTGTCCTGAGCCGGGTCGTATTCGGGCAGTCGGCATCCCTATGGGATTTCCTGGGGGACTGGCGAGGGGTACACCGTACGGGCCTGGTGGCGGGACTGCTCTGGCGGCGTTTCTCACCCATGCGCAGCTATGTCCTGCCCGTCGCCCAATTGGAAGGCCTCCGAGGTGGTGCGTATCACACCCGTGCCCGAACTCTTACCCGGCAGGGCGGAGGCGCCGCGTTTCTTCTAACGTGCTCGGGTTGGGTCTTTACCATCCTTACCTTCATCGGTTTCTTGGCGCTGGTCCAGGGCATGATGCCGCCAGGCAGCCGTGTGCAAGTTTGGGGCCGTTTCCAGTCCATGACGCTCGGTTATCAGTGGTTCCTTCTGGCTTCGGGAATTGTTGCGCTCACCCTCACTGAACCTCTCTTTGTTGCGGGTGGATTTGGCCTTTACCTGAACCGCCGAACTCATCTCGAGGGCTGGGATCTTGAATTGGCCTTCCGTAGACTGGCTGCTCGCCTTGTACTGTTTGTGATTCTGCTGTTGAGCATGCCTTCGCTTCGAGCCCAACAGCCTCAGCCTGCTCCGGCCGATGAACCCTCCGCGAAGGTGGAGGTGGAAGAGCAGGCCCCGACATATCCGCCGGAAGGCCCTCTCCGACCTCTTGAGGAGGCCGGGTTGCGTGCGCAGCGGCTCCTGAAAGAGGACCCTTCATTCAAACACACTGAAGAAGTCCGGGTGCTCACCTATGAACCTTCAGGCCGGGAACCGAAGTGGCTTCGTCGTCTACTGGACGCCCTCTTCGCGAAAAAGGAGCCAATCCAGCCGTCTGAAACGAAGAGCTCGGACTTCTTAAAGGTGTTCTGGGACATCATCGCCCTAATCGGGAAGATCCTGTTGGTGGGTGGCATCCTGGCCTTCGTACTTTGGCTGGTCTACCGATTCCGGCACCGACTTGGTCTACCCATGGCCGTGGAGGCGTCCTGGGAGGCGCCTCCTGCGGTCGCAGGTCTGGACATCCGCCTGGAGAGTCTTCCACCAGATGTTCCTGCCGCAGCTCGCATCCTCTTCGTCCAGGGGGAGGCCCGGTCGGCCTTGGCTTTGCTCTACCGAGCAGCCCTGGCCGAGCTGGTCCATCGGAAGGGAATGGAGATTCCAATCAGTGCCACGGAAGGTGATTGCCTGCGGGCGGCCGGTGAGCACCTGGAGGCGGGCCCTGCCAGCACCTTTCAGGCCTTGACCAGAACTTGGCAGAGGCTGGCGTACAAGGATGAGGTCCCCTCGCGGGAGGGCTTCGAGACATTGTGCGAGGCGTGGCCTGTGGCTTTCGGTGGACGCTCATGAGGAGGGTCCGCCTGCTCATCCTTGGCCTCCTGACCGTCGTGATCACTGGAGGGGTGATGCTCGTATGGATGAGCCGCCACTCGTTCCGCCGACTGCCAAAGTCCGTGGAGGTAGGATTCCGGGGTGAGGCACTGGAGAACCACACCCTGCTGCTACAGAAGTGGCTTGAAAGCGATGGTCGGAAAGTGCTCCGGAAAGGTGGTGAACTGACCACCAGGGACCTGCCAGAGGATGGTGTTCTCATCCTTGTTCATCTGGATCAGCCAATCTCATCAAAGGAAGTGGATACGATCCTGGATTGGGTACGACGTGGGGGTCACCTGCTGACGGATGGCACTGCGGCACCATTCAACGATGACCGTGGCTTGATGGCGTTGCACAAGGCCCTAGGGGTGACTGTCAAGAACGTCCAACCAGAGGAATTCGAATTTCAACCTCAGAAACACTTGGAAGGTACGGATACGTTCCATGATGGGGAGGTGCCCTACCGTATCCGGCGCACCTCACGTTGGCGCCTGGTTCCTGACTCCAAGAATTCCTGGGACTACACCATGGGGTACAAGGATACGGAGGTGTTATTGACCCGAAAGGAGGGAAAGGGCCGCATTACCCTCACGCCCGACCTGAATTTCGTCTACCGAACCTCCCTCGCGCATCTCGATCATGCTGCCTATGTTCAGCGGCTCTTGGCGCTTCAGCCAGGTAGAGGAACGGTGGTGGTCTGGTCCCTTCCCGTCGATCTCTCGCTGTTTTCATGGCTCTGGGCACACGCCAAGTTGTTTGTCCTGCCCCTCCTCGGACTTGTCGGAGCTTGGCTGTGGAGGGGGTGGCCGCGATTTGGCCCCCTGGTCATGGAGCCATCCCTCCGTCGGCGGTCCCTGATGGAACACCTGACCGCTAGTGCCTGGTTGATTTGGCGGAGTGGCGCAGGAGCCCATCTAGTCTCCAAGACTCGAGGAGCCTTAGAGCGGCGGGCACTTCGCATTAACCCGGCCTTTGGATCTCTGGACCTCGGCGGAAAAGCCGACTGGTTGGCTCACACCGTAGGTGGGAGCGCCGATGCCATTGCATCCGCCCTCGACGATCGTCCGGGACGACCCTTTCATCAGCTCGCCCAAGATCTGATCACCCTTGAACGCCTGCGTCACCGCCTTTGATGGTGCGAATCCATTCCAACCTCCAGGATCCAATATGACCAACATGCTCCCCCCTCCCGAACCTGCCCGCATTCAGTGGGCCGCCGAGCAGGCTGAAGCACTGCGGACTGAAGTCCATCGGGCTCTCGTCGGCCAACAAGAAGTGGTTGGCCAGGTTCTGGCTGCCTTCCTGGCCGGGGGGCACGTACTGCTCGAAGGCGTCCCGGGACTGGGAAAGACGCTCCTGGTGCGTGCCCTTGCGACCACTTTCCGGGGAAATTTTGCGCGAATCCAATTTACTCCCGACCTCATGCCTAGTGATGTCATGGGGCATGCCATGTGGGACATGAAAAGTGAGCAGTTCCACCTTCGAAAAGGGCCGGTCTTTACGAATCTGCTCCTGGCAGATGAGGTGAACCGAGCCCCGGCAAAGACACAGGCCGCCCTGCTGGAGGTCATGCAAGAGCAGCAGGTGAGTTTGGAAGGCCGAACGATGACCGTGGAGGCGCCATTCATGGTGCTTGCAACCCAGAATCCGATCGAACAGGAGGGTACCTACCCCCTCCCTGAAGCCCAATTGGATCGCTTCCTTCTCAAAGTGCACATGGGCTATCCCGATGCCTCCGAAGAGATCGCCATGGTCCGACAGGTCACCGCTGGAACCGTTGGTGATGCCCTTCGTGTCGATGGTGTTCGGCCATTGATGGGAGCCTTGGAGGTGCTGGAACTGCAGCGTCTCTCGGCCAGCGTGCGAGTGGATGACGCGGTTCTTGACTATGCCGTTCGAGTTGTTCGCGCCACTCGCCAGTGGCCCGGCATCACCATTGGAGCCGGACCTCGGGGAGCGATTGCCCTCGTACGGGTCGTTCGCGCCCAGGCACTGTTGGATGGGCGTGACTATGCCACGCCCGATGATGTGAAATCCATGGCCCTTCCAGTGCTTCGCCATCGCCTCCAGCGGAGTCCGGAAACCGAGATCGAAGGCCTCGGCCCTGATGATCTGCTGCAGGCGATCCTGGCCAAGGTGCCGGCCCCCCGCGCATGATCCCAACCCTTCGTTTGCTCCGCATGCTGAGTGCCTTGACCATAGGTGGTCTCGCCGCCTCAGTCTGGACGCACATCATTCCGTGGTGGAAGGCCGCAGCTTGGGTGGTGATCTGCTCCTTGGCTGTCGATCTTTTGTTAGCCCTGTGGCCCAAAGAAATCGCAGGGGAGAGGGAAGTCCCCACAAGTTTTGCCCTCGGTGAGTGGAGAGATGTGCACGTCCGTTTGCACAACCAATCCAAGTTTGGACTGAAGGTTGAAGTGTATGACCACCACCCAACCGATTTCGTGAGCCGGGGCCTGCCCTCCTCTCACGACTTGCCGGCCAGGACAATGCTCGATCAGATTTACCAGGTCCGCCCTACGGCCCGTGGCAATCATTCATTCGGCCCCATCCAGCTTCGAATGACCTCTGGGCTTGGGTTCTGGACGCGTTCACTTAAGATTCCTGCGACCTGCCCAGTCAAGGTGTTCCCGAATTTTGCCGCTGTCGCGAGATACGCGCTCTTCGCAACCGACCAACGACTCTCGTTGCTTGGGATTCTCAAACGCCCACGACGGGGAGAGGGCTTGGACTTCCACCAACTGAGAGAATATCGGCAAGGAGATACTCTCAGGCAAGTGGACTGGAAGGCTAGTGCACGAAACCGGAAGCTCATCAGTCGGGAGTACCAGGATGAGCGTGATCAACAGGTGGTCTTTTTGCTGGATTGCGGCCGCCGAATGAAACCCGTGGACGACCTGGATGGTGCAGAGCTAGGACATTTCGACCAGGCTCTCAATGCCATGTTCTTGCTTGGGTTCGTGGCATTGAAACAAGGTGATGCCGTGGGTGTTTCGACTTTTGCCGAAGATCGACCCCGCACCGTGGCGCCTCACAAGGGTCTCGCCACCCTCGAACGGCTCTTTCAAACACTATTTGATGTCCAGCCAACCACGCACGCCTCGGACTATCTGATGGCCGCTGAGCTATTCATGAAACAGTTCCGAAAGCGATGCCTCGTGGTTCTCCTCACCAATCTTCGTGATGAAGAGGACACGACTCTGCTACCTGCAATAAAGCTTCTCCGCGGCCGACACTTGGTCATGCTCGCCAACCTTCGCGAAGGCGTCATCGACGAAATACTCGCCTCGCCCGTATCCACCTTCGAGGCGGCCCTCGATCATGCGGCAGCGCACGATTACATGGCCCGGCGGGTCGAAATCTTCCAAAACCTCGCCCATTGTGGCGTTAGTGTCCTGGATGTGGCCCCAACCAGACTCGCCACGGCGGTTGTCAATCGGTACCTGGAACTCAAGGCGAGCGGCGTTTTCTAACCTGCAACCAATGGACAAGCGCCTATCGTCAAATGACTGGCCTGAGAGCTGAAGACATTAACTGACGAAATGGCATCGTCGATCTCGTCGACAATTGTTCATCGACTAGGCTGCCTGTCGGACGACCTTCGGATAGACGGAAGGTAGAAATGCTTCCATAGGAAGGTCAGGGACTATTTGTTAAGTGGCTAGGCAGCCATCGCTGCCTTCTTTAAACGCCACTTTACCAAGTATCCAAGTGCCAATAAATATGGAAACAGTAAACAAGCGATGATGACGAGAAATACACCACAGATCAGGAACCCCATGAGTAGGGAGTCTTGTCCCTGTTTTAGAACGAAGGCTGTAAGGGCGTAAGGGAAGGCTCCGAGCCCAGAGCAGGCTAGGACGCTTAGCAGAATTCGAGGCGTTTTCTGGAACATGAATCGGTTGGCGTGGAGGGCAAAGGCATTTATGAGCAATGTTGATGTGATAAAGGCACATCCCAATGCGATTCCCAGTAACACGTCGTCCTTCGGTTTGGTGGTGAACGAGGACACCTCTTCGTACAGACCGTAGGCGCCTATCGCAGCGAAGGGCAGGGAGAAGATTGCCCCGAAGAACCAGGCCCACTTCGATTGGACCAATTCTGCACCAGGCTCTTCGAGAATGGTGCTTGGAGGGGCATAGGGTGAATCCATTGGGTGGTCCATTGGTTCAGCAATGATGGACGTAAGATGCCCACTAGTGTGAGCAGCGGATTGAAAACGAGTCCCGAGAATCAGTCGCTAGTCTCAGGCTTTTACAACTATGGTGTTTGCCAATTGATCATGCAGGCAGCGGCGGCTATCTCGGAAAATGAGCAAGACATCAACCAGCGATACGATTCCACCGAGAATTGGGATCTGCTGGGCAAACGAAAACACCAATCGACGCTTGATGAAGGAATCAAACAGAGAAGGAACCTCACCGGTCGGCTTGATGATCTTGATGCCGCAGATTTTTTTTCCGACGGTCTGGCCATTTCTTCGCAGGAAGACGCCATTGATGGCAAGGTCAATGAGCCCGCCGATGGCTACAGCGCAAATCGAGAGGAGAATCCCTTTCACGCCCGGCACCTTATCCCAAAATCGCTCCTGGAATGCCGCGTAGAAGGCCCATAGCATTAGGGCAACTGGAATGGCGAGGATAAGCCCGTCCAGAATGCTGGCCCCGAGCCGCGTTCCCCTCTCTGCAAGTTCGATGTGATCGGATGCCGCAGCATCCTCACGCAAAAGTTCGGAATTAGGTGGTGAATATGGGTTGTATGCGGTCATAGAAAATTCCTTGGCGACGGTTCCTGGTTTTGTTCGGACCAAACCTTCGAACTCACCGAAAAGTAAAGCAGACCGGTCGGTGGTTTAAAACCTAGAATTTGGAATAAAAATGAGAAGGAACTCATAGCCCAAGGAGGAGAGGGAATTGGTTCTTCGGCCCCGGTACGATTTGAAGCTAAATCCAGGGGTGCCTAGTGAGGGCCATCCCCTGGTCACCCCATCTCGCCTTCCACGCAGATCTTCTCGCCAGGGGATTTCCTGCTAGGCTTTCCTCGCATTTTGCGGGGTGAAGGTGGTTCGGCGAGCTTGGTTTGTCGCATGGATGGGGTTTGCCTTGGCTCCCGCGATGGCGACGCCTCAGAAAGAGAAGACGGGTCTTCCTTCCGTGGTGCTCTGGGCCTGGGAGCGGACAGAGGACCTACGTTTTCTCAAACCGGGGGAGGCCGGTGTGGCCTTCCTGGCGCGGACCGTCGAGGTGGATCGTAAAGGTCAAAAAGTTCGGTCCCGACGCAACCCACTCCATGTTCCGCCTGGCACGCCTCTCGTGGCCGTGGTGCGGTTGGAGCTTCATCAACCGGGCCCCTCGAACGAACAAGGCGGGGAAATCGTGAAGGCCATCCGGGACCTCTGGGACCTGCCAGGCGTCCTGGGGCTCCAGATCGATTTCGATGCCACACGATCCCAGCGGGCCTTCTACCGGGACCTCCTCCACCGACTCCAGAAGACAAGACCTCCTTGCATGACCTTGACCATCACCGCCTTGGGCTCGTGGTGTCTGGGTGACCCTTGGATCCGGGGCCTCCCCGTGGACGAAGCGGTTCCCATGCTCTTCCAGATGGGGCCAGAGTCCACAGCCGTTAGAGAAGCGTTGGCCCGACGGGGGGATTTCACGGTCTCGCTGGCCCGGTCATCTGTCGGATATAGCCTCGACGAGCCCTTCCTCCCGGTACCCAGCGGTCGCCGTGTCTATGTCTTCAATCCCCGCCCCTGGACGGAGCGGGATTTCCACGCACTGAAAGCGAGGCTCGGCCAATGACCCGCAAATGGAAACGCCTGATCTGGGCTCTCCCACTGGTGTTCCTGCTTGGCGGGGGCGCCATCTGGGTGAAGGCCTGTTTTGGCCCGGATACCTCCCTCGTCTTCACCTGGGAGCGGAACCCCGATCTGCCCCTTAGGCAATTCGCCGCAGGGAGGCTCGGCGTGTTGCAGCCGTTCTATGCACGCTCCTACCTGGTCGTGGCCTACCGCTACCTCATGGACCGGCCCCTGAACGCCCAGGAGCAGGATGAGGCGGTGGACCTCTGGGATCGCCGCCTCAACGGGGGGGCTGGCGTCATGTTCGACCGGGAGGAGTCGGTTCATGTACCGAGCGTGAACTTCCTGGACACCCCCCGCCCGGGTGACGAAGCCGATGATGATTCACCGGATCAGATCTGGTTCAAGGCCAGGTCCGAGTTCATGGCGGGCCCACCTCCGGAGCTTCGCCGGGAGGATAAGCGATGGGATCGGCTTCGGTGGTTCCAGAACATCCAGGGAGGGGCCTTCCGCACCTCGATCCGGACCCTTCAGGCGCGTGTCAAGCAATGGGGTGCCAAGGACCCACGCGTGAAGTCCTGGATACGGGCCCAGGACCAGGTGTTCTCCTCCACCAGGGAGCGCCCCAACATTCCGGCCCCTCTTGGCAGAGATGCAGATCCCCTGCTCAACAACGACCGGGTCTATCAGATCGCCTCGGCCAAGTTCTATGCCCAACACTACGACGACGCCATCCAGGATTTCGTTGCCATTGCCCGGGACACCCAATCGCCCTGGAGCAAGGTTGCTTTCTACATGACTGCACGCTGCTGGTTCCGAAAAGGCGAGGCCATGGAGTCCCTGGGCCGCGAGTACCACCAGGAAGCCCTTCAAGCCTACCGCCGGGCCATCGCCGAGGCGGAGAAGGTCCCGGATCACCCCTCAGCACATGTGCTCGCCATGACCCTCCGCTGGGAAACCAAGCAGGCCGAAGCCCGGGGCAGGGCGGAGAAGCCTGACGAATTCGATGACGCGGCCCGGTTTCTGGCAAAGGCCGCGGCGGCCAGAGAGCGCCCCCTCGAGCGCACAAGAGAGCTGGCCGCGATTCTCAATCAGCCATCCGGAACCCAGGACTTCGGTGTGGACCTTGGGGACTACACGATCCTCCTGGATCGGTACATCGTGAACGAGGACCGGTGGGATTGGTTCCTCCATCGCGAGTTCGGGCCCGCCCCGGATAAGCCCAGAACCATCGACCCGGCACTTCTTCAGGACGACATGACGGACTGGGTCTATCACGCCCGTGACACAAGCGCGGGAGCCTACGGCTATGCCCACAAGCGATGGATGGAGCGGAAGTCACTCCCGTGGCTGCTGCTCGCGCTCGCCAGCGCTGGGCCTTCGAGCGAGGGGCTCCCGGCGCTTCTCACGGCCTGTGGCGAACTCCCTGAAACCCACCCCGGGTTCCCCATGGCGGCGTTTCATCGGGCTCGGCTCCTGCTCTCCCTTCATCGCCAGGAGGAAGCCAGGCCGTTGCTCGACCACCTGATCGCCCTGGGTGCCGAGAGAATCAGCCCCTCTGCCATGAACCTGGCACGAGCCCTCCGGCTTCCCCTCGCACGCTCGCGAGAGGAGCTGGTGGAGGATTTGTTGCGCCAGGTCGTCGGCATCGAAAATCCAAACGGGGAGAGCACGGACGAGTTGTGGGCCGGGGGATCCGACCTGAGCCTGGTCGCCCAGTGGGCGGTCTCTGTGGACCATGTTGAGGGTCAGGCCTTCTTCAAGGCCTACGGCCCGAGGCCATCTCTTCTCCAGGCCGATGGCGCAAGCCTGCTGAACCTCGGCGTCCCCACCCCCTTCCTGGTCGAGTTGGCGAGATCCCCGAAGACTCCTGCCTATTTGCGCCGGGAGTGGATGCGATGTGCCTGGGTCCGGTTTGTGGTCCTCGATGATCTGGATTCGGCCGTTCGTCTTACCCCGGAGGTCATCAGCGTGGAGCCGGAGCTGAAAGCCCCGCTGGAGGCCTTCCTTTCGGCTGCCGAGGCCGATCGCGCCAATTCGGCAGCATGGATTCTCGTCCACCATCCGGGCCTGCGTTGGTACGTCAGCCAGAGTCTAAACTCACGCACCTACAAACCAGCCCGGAAGCCGGGAGACTACGACTGGGCGCATGGCTACCGCCTAAAGGATCGCCATCCCTTCAGGGACAGCTTCTGGCCCCGCCTTGAAGACCTACAGGGGAGGGAGTGGTCGAGATGGTCCGGGTTCTGGTTCGGCACGAACTCGCCCTTCGGGTATGAACATGCGCTTCGTAGGGTCTTCGGTGAACAGCGCGTGGGTGTCCCGGAGTTTCTGAATGATGCTGAACGCTCCCGGTTGGATCGCGAGGCCGGGCAGTTGGAGGAACTCGAGGACGGCCCGACGTGGCTTTGCAAGCGTGTGCTCGCCTGGACCAAGGCCCACCCTGAGGATCCACGCATTCCAGAGGCCCTCCACTACGCGGTGCGGGCCACGCGGATCGGCGGGGCCACGGACCTGTCGAAGGCTTGCTTCCAGATCCTTCACAGGAAGTATGGGAAGACACCCTGGGCCGCGAAGACTCCCTACTACTTCTGATCAGCACAGGTGGATCACCCCTTGGGGTGGCGATCGAAAGGGCAGGGTGACCAGCCTCCGAGAGGGGATCGGGTTTTGCGATCCGCCCTTCGTGACGCTCTCTCCTGGGGAGGTTGCCTGAGCCCTCCCAGAAGGCGGAAAACACCCCCGGTTTTGCCCTCTGATTGGAGCGTTTTTTGGAGCGTTCATTCCCCTTGCGGGTCCATTGAGCCGTGTTTATACAATTAGAGCCTAGATTTCTCTAGGCTCTTTTCTGGTAGGGCTAACGGGATTTGAACCCGTGTTACCGCCGTGAAAGGGCGGTGTCCTGACCCCTAGACGATAGCCCCATGGGGTGGAACTTGGTGGGCCCTGCGGGATTTGAACCCGCGGCCAACGGCTTAAAAGGCCGCTGCTCTACCGCTGAGCTAAGGGCCCTTGCCGGTGGAGCCAGGTCCGCGAACCCTCGAGCGCGCGGTGCACGCAAGCGTGCAATCCCTGGTTGGGCAGGAGGATCAGTGTGCCTGTGAACTAGCCTGGAGTCAACCCAGCAGCGGCTGGAGGAAGGTTCCGGGGTAGAGGCAGCCTTCGTGACGGTCGGGTCCGGTGCTGAGGTAGCTGATGGGCACAGCCACGCTCTCGGCCAGGGACTCGAGGTAGGCCTGGGCCTGGGCGGGCAGCTGCTTCGGATCGGTGATGCCGCGGGTGCTGGTCCAGCCCTTGAACCGCTTCACCTCGGGCCGCAGGTCGGCCCAGTCGGCGGCGCAGCTGGGCAGCTGGGTGGTGAGGGTGCCTTCGCCGGTGCGGTAGCCCACGATGAGGCCCACCTCGTCCATGCCATCGAGCACGTCCAGTTTCATGATGGCCAGGCCATCCACGCCGTTGGTGCGGCAGGCGTGGGCCGTGATGGGGGCGTCGAACCAGCCGCAGCGGCGGGGGCGGCCCGTGGTGGTGCCGAACTCGCGGCCCACCTCGCGAATGCGGTCGCCGGTGGCGTCCAGCAGCTCAGCGGGGAAGGGGCCGGCCCCCACGCGGGTGGTGTAGGCCTTGGCGATGCCGAGGATCTTGTCGACGGCCTTGGGGGGCAGGCCGGTGCCGGTGAAGAGGCCGCCCAGGCTGCAGTTGCTGGAGGTGACGAAGGGGTAGGTGCCGTGGTCGATGTCGAGCAGGGTGGCCTGGGCACCCTCGAAGAGGATGCTGTCGCCCCGCTCCCAGGCGGCCATCAGGTGACCCTGGGCGTCGCCAATGAAGGGGAGGAAGGGCTCCGCGGTCTTCAGCAGGCCGTCGACGATGGCCTGGAGGGAGGGCAGGGGGGGGGCCTGGCCCAAGCGGATCTGGACCTCGTCATAGCCGGGGCGGATGCGGTCGGCCAGGGTTTCCGGGTGGCGCAGGTCACCCAGGCGGATGCCCATGCGGGCGGCCTTCATCTCGTAGGCGGGGCCGATGCCCCGGCCGGTGGTGCCGATCTTGGCGCCCACCTTGTCGGCCCGGATCTCCCGCCATTGGTCCAGGGCGATGTGGTGGGGCAGTATCACATGGGCCTTCTCGGACAGCAGCAGGCGGCCGGTGAGGTCGAAGCCCCTGGCCTTCAGGCGGTCCAGCTCCTGCTGGAACACCTCGAGGTTGAGGACCACGCCGCTGCCCACCACCAGGAAGCAACCGGGGTGCAGGGCGCCGCTGGGCACCTGGTGCAGGGCGATGCTCACGCCATCCACCACCACGGTGTGGCCGGCGTTGTTGCCGCCCTGGAAGCGGACCACCTGCTTGAACTTCGGGCTGAGCAGGTCCACGACCTTGCCCTTGCCCTCGTCGCCCCACTGGAGGCCAAGGATCGCCAGATTGGTCCTAGCCAGGCTCATGTCGCCCTCCCAGCCTTCCAGGATACCGGCGCAAGCCCATCCTTCCCAGCCGAAAGGGGACAAGGGTGCCGGAAGGCGCTACCCTGGTAGACCGCTCCGGAACCATCCTGGCCCCGGCGCCATCCCTGACCCGGAAGGGTGTCCCGTGTTCGAAAAATTCACCGAAAAAGCCCGTCGCGTGATGTTCTTCGCCCGCTATGAGGCGAGCCAGTTCGGTGCGGAAAGCATCCAGAGCGGCCACCTCCTGCTGGGCCTCCTCCGGGAATCGGAGAAGACCAGCACCCAGCTCCTGGAGCGCATGGGCGTGCAGGTGAGCAGCCTGCGCGAGCGCCTGGTGGCGGCGCTCACCCCGAAAGATCGGAAGATCACCCCCAGCAGCACCAGCATCGACATCCCCATGGAGGAGGAGGTCAAGCACATCCTTCAGCACGCCACGGCCGAGAGCGCCAAGCTCAACCACAAGCATGTGGGCGCCGAGCACCTGCTGCTGGGCATGCTGCGGGAGGAGGGCTGCCTGGCGGGCCGCCTGCTGAAGGAGGCTGGCGCGGATCTCATCGCCGCCAAGGAGATCCTGCTGGAGAGCAGCAAGGAAGAGAAGATCGCCAAGAAGAAGAAGGAGCACCCGCTTCTGTCCGAGTTCGCGCGCAACCTCTCCGAGATGGCCGAGCGGGGGATCTTCGACAACCTCATCGGCCGGGACGCCGAGGTCGAGCGCATCATCCAGATCCTCAGCCGCCGCCGCAAGAACAACCCGATCCTGCTGGGCGAAGCGGGCGTGGGCAAGACCGCCATCGTGGAGGGCCTGGCCCAGAAGATCCATGAGGGCATCGTGCCCCCCAGCCTGGCGGACAAGCGCATCTACGCCCTGGACCTCAGCCTGGTGGTGGCGGGCACCAAGTACCGCGGCCAGTTCGAGGAGCGCCTGAAGTCCATCATCGCGGAGGCCAGCAAGGATCCCAGCGTGGTGCTGTTCATCGACGAGATCCACTCGCTCATTGGCACCGGCGCCGCCGAAGGCAGCCTGGACGCGGCGAACATCCTGAAGCCGGCCCTCAGCCGGGGCGAGATCCAGTGCATCGGCGCCACCACGCACAAGGAATACGCCAAGTACATCGACAAGGACCGCAGCCTGGTCCGCCGCTTCCAGCCGGTCACCGTGAACCCCCCGGATGAGGTCGAGAGCCTGCGCATCATCGAGGGCATCCGGGCCCGGTACGAGCTGTTCCACCGGGTGCGCTACACGCCCAAGACCATGGAGGCCTCGGTCTACCTGTCCAACCGCTACATCACGGACCGCTTCCTGCCCGACAAGGCCATCGACCTGCTGGACGAGGCCGGCGCCCGGGTGAAGCTGCGGGTGGGGCCCGGCGGGGCCTCGTCGGAGGGACAGACCTCCGAAGACGAGCTGCATCGCGTCATCAACGAGATGAACGAGGCCGTGCTCAGCCGGGATTTCGAGAAGGCGGTGCTGCTGCGCCAGAAGGAGCTGCAGCTGCGCGATGAGATCCAGAAGAACCGCTCGGAGCTCACGGACGAGGACTACGCGCGCTTCCCCGAGGTCACGGAGCAGGACATCGAAGACGTGGTGGCCAGCTGGACCGGCATTCCCGTGAAGGCCCTGAAGGGCGACGAGAAGGCCAACCTGGTGAACATGGAACCGAAGCTCAATGAGCGCGTCATCGGCCAGCCCGAGGCGGTGAGCGCCGTGGTGCGGGCCGTGCGCCGCGCCCGTACTGGCCTCAAGAACCCCAACCGGCCCATGGGCTCGTTCCTCTTCCTGGGCCCCACGGGCGTGGGCAAGACCGAGCTGGCCAAGACCCTGGCGGCCTTCCTCTTCGGCGACGCCAAGAAGATGATCCGCTTCGACATGTCGGAGTACATGGAGAAGCACGAGGTCTCCAAGCTGCTCGGGGCCCCTCCGGGCTATGTCGGCTATGAGGAAGGCGGCATGCTGACGGACCGCATCCGGCGGAACCCCTACTGCGTCCTGCTCTTCGATGAAATCGAAAAGGCCCATCCGGACCTGATCAACATCCTGCTGTCGATCTTTGACGACGGTCAGGCTTCGGACGCGTTCGGGAACCTGGTGGACTTCAAGAACACCATCATCATCATGACGTCCAATGTGGGCAGCCGGGAGCTGCTGTCGGAGAAGAACCTCGGCTTCGTCGAGCAGGACGGCCGTCCCGACGCCAAGGCCGGCGACGCCATGAAGGTCCTGAAGCGGACCTTCCCCCCGGAGTTCCTGAACCGCATCGACGAGATCGTGGTGTTCAACCGGCTGGGCGACGACGAACTGCGCAAGATCGTCCGCCTGCTGGTGGAGGACCTCAACCTCACCCTCCAGAAGCACAAGCTGAGCGTCGCCCTGACGGATGCCGCCTGCGACTGGCTGGTGAAGACGACCCTGCGGGACCGCGCCTATGGTGCCCGGCCCCTGCGGCGGGCCATCCAGAAGCAGGTGGAGGACCCCCTCGCCGAGCTGATGGTTGGCCAGGACACGGTGCCTTCGGGCCTGGTGAACTTCGATCTGGTGGACGAGAAGCTCGTCCCCACCCTGTCTGATACCGGAGACGTGGCCTCTGGCCAGGAAACCCATCTGGTCGGAGCCCCTGAATGACGCAGCAGAACATGGTCTGGAACCGGGTCCAGCCCCGGTGGTGGAAGGGCGTGCTGCGGCCGGGCCTTCGTTGGGCGCTGCCCATGGCCCTGGTGGCGGGATTCACCTTCACCCTGACGGCGCAGGACATTGAACCCATCGTGGCCATCGAAGTGGTCGGTGCCCAGAAGCAGACGGCAGAGACCGTGATCTTCAAGTCGGGCGTGAAGGTGGGCGACGATCTGCGGAGCCTGGACTTCTCGGCGGTGATGGAAAAGCTGTGGGCCAATGGCTCCTTCGACGACATCAAGCTCGAGCTGGAGGACGCGCCCGGCGGCAAGAAGCTGGTCATCCGCATCAAGGAACGCCCCCTGATCAAAGAGATCGACTACCGCGGTGGCACCGAGGTGGGCCTCACGAACATCAAGGACAAGGTCAAGGAGAAGAAGCTCGCCATCAATCCGGAGACCATCTACGACCCGGAGGCCGCCCGCAAGATCAAGGACCTGATCGTCGAACAGGCCGGTGAGAAGGGCTTCCGCAGTCCCGTGGTGGACATCTCCCTTGAGCCCATGGCCGGCGGCGTGGCCCGCCTGGTCTTCGACATCAAGGAGGGCGGCAAGGCCAAGATCTATGCGGTGGCCTTCCGGGGCAACAAGGTCTTCACCAGCGCCCAGCTTCGCAGCGTCATGAAGAAGACCCGCCGGCACTGGATGTTCAGCTGGCTCACCACCCACGACCTGCTGGTGGACAAGAACCTCGAAGAGGATCTGGAGAACCTGAAGAAGGCCTACTGGAAGCTGGGCTACAAGGACGTCTTCATCGGCAAGCCCATCATCGAGGTCGAAGACCGCACCACCGCCAAGCAGAAGAAGAAAAACGAGAAGCGGGCCAAGGAGGCGAAGTCCCCGAAGTACGACCTGCGGGCCACCCTGACCTTCCCGATCATGGAAGGCGACCAGTTCTTCGAAGGCACCTTCAAGACCGAAGGCGGCAAGCTGTTCCACGAGCGCTTCTTCCAGGGCAAGTTCGCTGAAGTGAAGCGGGACAACAAGTCCATGGTGAAGAAGTTCTTCAACATCCGGCCCTCGCTGGAGGCACCCAAGCCCGGCGCCAAGCCGGTGCCCTTCGATCTCGACGCGGTCAACCAGACGGTGGACAAGATCAAGGAGGCCTATTCGAACCAGGCCTACGTCCTGTTCCGGGCCGAGAAGAAATACGAGGTGCGGGAAGAGGACGGTGTCAAGAAGGTGGACACGACCCTGAAGCTGGACGAGGGCGAGCCCTACACGGTCCGGAAGATCGAGTTCGAGGGCAACCTCACCACCAAGGACAAGGTTCTCCGGCGCAGCATGCTCATGCGCGAGGGCGACCCCTTCCAGACGGACCGTTTCAAGGACTCCCTCCTCAGCATCAGCCAGCTGAGCTTCTTCGACGTGAAGAACTCGGAACCCAAGGTGGACCTGGTGCCGGACAAGCCCCAGGTGGACATCGTGGTCCGTGGCGAGGAGTCCGGCGTCAACGAGGTGCTCTTCCAGGGCGGCTATGGATCCCTGTTCGGCTTCTCGCTGGGCGTGAGCTTCTCCACCCGGAACCTCGGGGGCGGTGGCGAGACGCTGTCCTTCAGCTACAACGGCGGCAAGTTCTCGAAGAACATCTCGGTGGGGTTCACCGAGCCCTTCGTGTTCGACCTGCCCTATTCCTTCTCGGCCTCCGTTTCCAACGGCTCCGCCGACTACGACGCCTCGCGCGTGGGCATCCAGAACGCCTACAAGCAGTTCACCCGAAGCCTCGGCGTCTCTGTGGGCGCGCGCCTCAGCAACTGGATCCCCAACCAGCCCTGGGCCTTCTTCACCACCTACTCCACGGGCTACAGTTTCCGTCTGATTCGCATCGAGGGCGGGCAGAACTACTTCTTCCGGGACACTCCGGACCAGCTCACCTCCACCTTCAGCCAGAGCCTGGCCTACAGCACGGTGAACCACCAGTTCAAGCCGACGAGCGGCACCCGGATCTCCTTCGGCCTGGAGTACGGGGGCTGGCAGTTCGGGGGTGACAAACCGTTCCTCCGAGCCACCTGGGAGTTCGCCAAGTTCGCCAATGTGGCCGAGCGCCACATCTTCGCCTTCAACACGAGCTACGGGTACCTGCAGAACATGGGGCGCGAGCCACTGCCTGTCTATGATATGTATCGCCCCGGCGGCGAAAACAGCATCCGCGGCTACCGATACGGTCAGGTCGGATCGATCCAGGTGGACAACCTGGACCACCCGGGCGTGGTGGGGGGCAACAAACAGTTCATCGCCAATGCCGAGTACCAGTTCAAGATCGCGGACCAGTTCCGGCTGGTGTTCTTCTACGATGCCGGCAATGCCTGGGGCAGCGGCACCAAGATCTTCAGCCGCGATGTGGTCGGCTACACAGACCCCCTGACCGGGACCAAGTATTCCTACACCAACCCCACCCTGGTGCGGTCGGCGGGTATCGAGTTCCGGTTCTTCCTGCCCATCAGCCCGGCGCCGCTGCGCCTGATCTGGGCCAAGAAGCTGAATCCCTATCCCTTCGATACGGAGTCCAGGACCGACTTCCAGTTCTCCATCGGGACCACCTTCTGATTCCAGGCGGGAGGCCCCGCCGTTCCCGGCTACAATGGCTCTTTCGCCCTGGAGATCCCCATGCGCCTCATCGCCCCGTCCCTGGCCGCCCTCTGCCTGTCCGCGGCCCTCGCCACCCCCGCCGTCTCGCAGGAGGCCCCCCGGTTCGCCTTCTTCAGCATCAATCAGCTGGTGCGCACCTCCAAGAAGGCCGGCGCCATCTTCTCTGAGCTGGAGATCACCAAGAAGAACCTGGAAGAGAAGCTGGGAGCCAAGGGCCAGGAACTGCAGACCCTGCAGCAGCAGCTGAACTCCCCCAGCCTCGATCCCGAGAAAAAGGAGCCTCTGGCCAAGAAGTACCGCGACGTCGAGTTCGAGGCCAAGAAGATGCAGGAGGACAGCCAGCAGGAGTACCAGCGCGTGGAGCGGAAGGTGGGCGAGGCCATCACCAAGATCGCGGCCCCCATTGTCGAGCAGCTCGCCAAGGAGCAGAAGCTCCAGCTGGTCCTCTCGGATCAGGCCATCGGCATCCTCTCCTGGGGCGACGCGGACTGGATGAAGGCCTTCACGTCCGAAGTCTCCAAGCGCCTGGACGCCACGGATTCCGCCCCGGCCGCCGCGCCTGCGCCGAAGTCCGCCGCCCCCAAGGCGGCTGCTCCGAAGGCCGCCGCGCCCAAGAAGTAAGTCCGGCCCTCGACGGCCCGCCCAGATGACCGCCGCGCGACGGCTGCTCCTGCTGCTCACCGGGATCAACCTGGTGAACTACCTGGATCGCTATGTCGTCGCGGCGGTCATCGAGCCGCTGGGCCGGGATCTCGGGCTCACTGATACCCAGCGGGGCTGGGTGAACGGGGTGTTCCTGCTGGCCTACATGGTGGGCGCCCCGCTGTTCGGATTTCTGGCGGACCGATTCCACCGGCCGCGCCTGGTGGCCGTGGGCGTGGGCCTCTGGAGCCTGGCCACGGCCGGGGCCTGCCTGGTCCACGGCTTCTGGGGGCTGCTTTTCACCCGCTCCCTGGTGGGTGTGGGGGAGGCGGCCTACGCGAGCCTGGGGCCCGCCCTGCTGGCCGACCTGTTTCCGGAGGATGAGCGGGCCGCCAAGTTCACCTGGTTCTACCTGGCCATTCCCGTGGGCTCAGCGCTGGGTTACGCCCTGGGCGGTATCGTGGCCCAGCACTGGGGCTGGCGGCAGGCCTTCCTGGTGGCCGGCCTGCCGGGCCTCTTCTTCGCCGCGCGCATGGCCACCCTGGCCGATCCACCCCGGGGCGGCCAGGACCATGGTGCTGATACGGCGGCAGACCTCTCCTACGGGAAGAAACTGCGCGCCATCCTCACCAACCGGGTCTGGGTGGCCTGCACGGGCAGCTACGTGGCCTACACCTTCGCCATGGGGGCCCTGAGCTTCTGGGGCAGCGCCTTCCTCCAGCGCCGCCATGGCGTGAGCGTGGGCGCCGCCGGGGAGGTGTTCGGCATCTTCCTGGTGGTCACGGGGATCCTCGGCACCTTCGCCGGAGGCCTGCTCACCAAGCGGCTCCAGCACCGCTGGCCCGACATCGGCGTGGACCTGAGCGCCGCCTCCCTGTTGCTCTCGATCCCGGCGGTGTTCTGGGCCCTGTCCTCGGGCCACCTGCAGGCCACCTATGTCGCCTTCTTCGCCGCCATGCTCATGCTGTTCGTCAACACCAGCCCCGTGAATGCCCTGACCGTGAGCTGCCTGCCGGCCTCGGTGCGGGCCACGGGCACAGGCATCAACGTGCTCCTCATCCACCTGCTGGGGGATGCCCTCAGCCCGGCCCTGGTGGGGCGGGTTTCCGAAGCGGGCGGGGCTGGGGGGGCGGCCCTGGGCCGAGCCATGCTGCTGGTGATTCCCGCCATCGCGGCCTCGGCGGTGGCCCTCCTCTGGGCCCGCCGGCGCCGGGCGCTCGCCTGACATGGCGGGCAGCGGCACGGCCCGGTTCCTGGGCCGCATCTGGTTCCGCGCCCTGCGCTGCGAGGGGCCATCCCTTCCATCGGGACCCTGCCTGATCCTGCTGAACCACCCCAATGGCCTGCTGGACCCCCTCGCTGCCGCGGCTCTGCTGGATCGCCGGGTCGGCTGGCTGGCCAAGGCCACGCTCTGGAAGATCCTTCCTCTGCGGCCGTTCCTCGCGGCCTTCCGGGCCATTCCCGTCACCCGGCCCAAGGATGGCGGGGCCACCCGGGAATCCATCCTGGCCAGCTTTCAGAAGGTCCACGAGGTGCTGGCCCGGGGGGGCTCCGTGGCCATGTTCCCGGAAGGGGTGAGCCACACACAGCCCGATCTGGCGCCCCTCAAGACCGGCGCAGCCCGGATCGCATTGTCCAGTCCCGTGCCCCTGTCCCTGGTGCCTGCGGGCCTGGTCTACGGAGACCGGGGCACTTTCCGCCACGGCGCCCTGCTTCGCTTGGGACCGCCGATCCCCTTCGCGGACCTGGCCGGGCAGGGGGTGACCCATGGGACCGTGGAGGAACTGACCATCCGGATCCGCGCTGCGCTCCAGCCACTCACCCTGCATGAGCCTGATGCGCGTTGCCTGGCCTTGGCCCAGGAGGTGGCCTGGCTCCTGGCCGAGGCCCCGGGCGCACGGGTGGACCTGGAAGCCCTGCGGCTGCGAGTGCGGGCCCTGGTGCCGCGCCTGGGGGCCCTCTCCACCGAGGCCTTCGCGGCCCTGGAGGCCCGCGTCCATGAGGTCCAGGCCTGGTTGCGGGCCAAAGGACTGCGTCCTGATCAGGTGGGTCATCCCTATCCGGCCGCGGAGATCCGCCGCTGGCTACCCGGGGCGGCCCTCCGCCTGGCGAGTGCGGTTCTTCTGTTGCCGCCGGGCCTGCTCTTCTGGCCTCCCTACCGCCTGGCCGGGTGGCTGGCGGGACGGTTCACGGACGAGGGGGACCAGGTCGCCACTCTGAAGCTGCTGGGTGGGGCGCTGCTCTTCCCGGTGTGGACGACCCTGCTGACAACCCTCGCCGGGTGTGTCTGGGGATGGCGGGTGGCCCTGCTCCCTCCCATGGCACTCCTGCTCCTGGGACTGGGCCTGCCCATCCTGGAGCGGGCTGCGGAGGATCTCCAGGCCATCCGCGGCTTCCTCCGGCGTCGGGATCCCGCCGTGCCCGAGCTGCTGGAAGCCCGACAGCAACTGCGGTCGGTGTTTCCGGAACTGGGCTGTTGATATGAAAAGGCGGGGCCAAAGCCCCGCCTTCAGCATTTCAGTGGTGATCAGTGGCCGAGGATCGTAATGCTCTTGGGGGCCTCGAAAAGCATGGTTTCAGGTAGGGCCGGGGCGGCAATCATGGGGAGGGTCGCGCCCTGCTGGGTGGGATCCACCACGAGGCCCGTACCCAGCCAGTAGACCAGCTGGCGCTGTCCCAGCGTGATGCTCACCGGGTTGGCCGGGTTCAGGATGAATGCATGGCCGACGCCAGTCTGGTTGAACTGGAAGTAGCCTTCCTTGGGAGCGGCGTCCAGCACGGAGGTGGCGGCATTCGCGACCTTGGGCGTGGGGCCGGGGCTCAGGGTGAACATGAAGGGCGTCCCGACCACGCCGGCGGCATGGGCGGTGGGCAGGGCACCTCCCACCAGATAGGTGCCACCAGCCGTGTAGGCCAATTGGGAGAAGTTAGGACCGATGGCAGCGGCAGCAGCCGTGCCCAGGACGGCCCGGCCACCCAGGGCATTGGCCAGGTAGCGGGTGAAGGCATTGCTAATGACCTGATCGCCGTCCGTACTGGTGGTGTAGCCGTACTGGTTGAAGGCAGAGGAGGTGGCTTCCTGGATGACCACCCGGCCGGAGAGGCGGCTGGGCAGGCCCGAGGCCAGAGGATTTGTCATGGTGACGGGATCGGCGGGATCCACCACAGACTGGGTGACCTGGAAGAACTGGTGGTAGGTGGGGCTGTTCTTCACGATGCCCACGGCCGCGAGTCCGGCATCCACGGTGGGGCCGAAGGCAGGGCTGTGCTGGATCAGGTAGCCCGTGCGGCCACCTGGGTTGTTCAGGAAGCCCTTCATGTCATTGTCCAGCGTGGCCTGGGTGTAGGGCGCGCCGGTGGGACTCAGGGTGGTGTTGGAAGCGAGGTAGTAGGAGCCTACGATGGCACCGAGGCTCACACCCACGAACTTGATGTTGCTGGGGGCGGTGGTGATATCGGGCGTGCTGGTGGCGAGGCCGGCGCCAGCGAGGGCCGTGCTGAGGCCTCCGGTCTTGAGGACGAACTCCAGGCGGGAGAGGTTCACCACACCCTGCTGCAGGCTGGTGCGGGTGGCGAGGGGGGCGCCAATGGCCATGAAATCCTGGCCCCAGGCTGATCCGGTGGTGTGGCCGGGAACGGCGTTCTGGCCATGCAGGGGCAGGTCGATGGCAATCAGGGCGTAGCCCTGGGCCGTCAGGGTTCCGGCCAGCGCAATGACCGTCTCCTTCTGGGAGGTGATGCCGTGCTGGTAGATCACCACGGGATAGCCATTGGCCGGACGGGTCACGGTCGCGGGATCGGGGGCGATGTAGACGAAGTTGAGAGTCCGGTCCGTGTGGTAGAAGCCTGTCACCTTCCCAGTGCCATCCCGGAAGGCCTGGGTGACGCCAGCGGCTGGGTTCCAGGCGCCGGTAACGCCGGTGAGGTTCATGGTGGCGGCGTTAGCGCCCTTCACCACAGGATCGATGGGGAGGTCACCGCTGGCGAAGGTGCCCAGGGCCACGAGGCCCACGCTGGCGGGGGCCGCGGTGGCGGTGCCCATCACGCCCGTCCAGTAGGCGTCGGGGCTCACGGGGCTGCCCTTCACGAAGGTCGAGAAGGGGCCACTGGGCAGGGTGTTCGCGGGGATGGTGGCCGCGTTGGACCAGGTCTTGCCGGTCAGGCCACCGAGGGTGAGTCCGGCGGCAAAGGCCCGCAATTCTGCTTCGACGGGGACACGGGTGGTGGCGGACACGGCCGGGTCAGGTACGATGAAGCCCGCGCCTGTCGTGATGAACCTGCCCATCAGGGCAATGTCTGCGCGCTTGGTGACTGTGGTGGTTGCGGTGGCCGTGATGAGGTCGTTCATTACCTTGGCGTAGCCGGACAGCTTGACGGGATTGGTCGTGCTGTCATGCGCCGCGGCGGGATTCACCAGGACATTCGCACGGACCGCCTCCAGTGCTGCGAAGGAAGCGGTCAGCGGCGTCGTGGACTTCAGGGCTTCGAAGTAGGGAGAGGCGGAAATGGACTTGCCCGCGGTGTCCTTCACCCGGTTGGTAACCACGTAGAGGTAGCGCGTGCCGGGTAGGAGCGGAAACTGGGGGAACATGAGCAGGTCCGTCCCACCAGCCGTGTATTCGTAGCTGAAGGTGGCCGAGATGTCGGTGAAGCCCAGGGCGGCCTCTTCGGTGCCGGCCGCGTCAGGGGTCAACTGGAACACCTTGATGTTGGCCGCCGTCACGGTCGTGGCATCCACCGCTGCGGTGAACTGGATGTAGACCGGGGCGTTCAGCCCGGCCACGGCGTTCGTGCCGCCCACCTCGTGGAGGTTCACATAGGCCAGGGCCTCGGGCGGCGTCATGGGGGTGTTCGCCGCGCGTCCGGTCAAGGGGTCAGCGGCGGTGGCCGTGGCAAGGATGTTCGGGAGGGGAATCTTCGCGTTGGCCGGATCGAAGACTGGCGCCGTGGCGCTCGGGCTGCTCTCGGGACCGGTGACGATGGAGGGCGCCTTGGAATCGCCGCCGCCATTGCACGCGAGTAGGCCCAGCAGGGACGTGCCCAGGAGCGCTTGGTACAGGTTTACGCGCATTGCTTCACCTCGTGGGTGTGGTTAGAGGAAATCCAGGATGGGTCTCCAGACGATAGGCGGCCCGGAGACGAAATTCCACAAAAAAGGAGGAGCCCCGGATGGGGCCCCTCCAGGCGGCTGGAACCGCTAGTCCGTCACGGCAAAGACGACCTTGTCATTCTTAAAGCGGCTCACCGTGATGAGCTCGACGGTGGCGGTCGACTTGTCCTCGCTGATGGTCAGCTTGTAGTGCTCGTCCTTCAGGTAAGAGCCGGGCACCACGTTGACCTTGCCGATCTTCTTCAAGCCCAGGTCAGCGGCCTTGATGGTGATGGTCTTGGTGGAGCGCAGGTCGAGGCTCTGGGTGAAGACCTCGTCGCGCCAGTTCTTGCCCGCGCGGTCCTTGGCGAAGACGGGGATCTCAATGACACCCTCGGCCTTCAGCTTGTCGCGGGTGCCGATGACGTAGTGCAGCGAGTTCAGCTTGGCCACCTGGGCGGCGTTGTCGGACTGCAGCTTGGCCCGCTCCTCGATGAGGTTGGTGCGCTCGCTGCGCAGGCCGGCGATCTCCTCTTCAATCTTCTTCTTCTGGCCTTCGAGGTCGGTGACCTCCTCCTGCAGCTTCTCGTTCTGGGCCACGGCCTCGTCGCGCTCACCCTCGATCTTCTCGCGCTCCTGGCGCATCAGGTCGTTGGGGGTGATCTTCGCCTTGCCCTGGGACACCCAGGTGCCATAGGTTCCGTTGGCATAGAAATGGTAGACCTCGAAACCCGGCGCCAGCTTGTCCAGAATGGCCACCCGGCTCACCAGCTTCTTGGCCTCGGCTTCGGGCACGCCCTTCTTCTTGAGGAACTTGAGGGCCATGCTGTAGTGGTTGTCGTTGGGCTTGGCCACGTCAGGCTTCGGGAGGTCGGCCTTGAGCTTGGCCAGCTTGCCGTTGAGGTCCTTGATCTCCTTGTCCTTGTCCAGCACTTCCTGGAGCAGGGCCTGGTAGGAGCTGTTCTTCTCGTTCTTGATGCGCTCTTCAAGGGCCTTCTTCTGCTCATCCGTGAGCTGGAGGGTCTCGGCGTTGGGCTTGATGTCGTTGACGCCCGCCTGGGCCAACTTCTTCTGCTGCTCGCTGCCGGCCTGGTTGAGCTGCTGGTTGGCCTTGTCGGCCTCGGCAGCCTTCTGGGTCAGCTCCCGAATCTGGGGGTCCTCACGCTTGCAGGCAGTGGAGACCATCAGGACGGAGGCGGCCATGAGGGCCAGGGCCAGCGTCGGACGTCGGAAGGGGTTCATGGGTTCCTCCACGGGGGGACGAAAATGGGGGCGCTGCGAAGACGGGGAACTCCCCACCTTAGTCCCCAAGGCTATGGCAAGGCAAGGATTCGCGCGTCATCCGAAAGGTGTAAGAACCGTCTACGCTGCGATATAGTCATTGATTCCCCCGAGCGGCTGTTTGGGGGTGTTCCGAGGAGTCCGGCATGGCCACCCAGGGGCGACACCTGTTCACGTCCGAGAGCGTCACCGAGGGCCATCCTGACAAGATGGCGGATCAAATCTCCGACGCGGTGCTTGATGCAGCGCTGAAGGATGATCCCCGAAGCCGCGTGGCCTGCGAGACCCTGCTGACCACCGGCCTGGTGCTGGTGGCGGGCGAGATCACCACCGAGACCTATATCCCCGTGGCGTCCCTGGTGCGCGACGTGGTCAAGGACATCGGCTACGACCACCACACCAAGGGCTTCGACTACGCCACCTGCGCCGTGATGGTGACCATCGACCAGCAGAGCCCCGACATCGCCATGGGCGTGGACACCGGCGGCGCCGGCGACCAGGGCCTGATGTTCGGCTATGCCTGCAGCGACACGCTGGAGCTCATGCCCGCGCCCATCCACTTCAGCCACCTGCTGACCCGCAGGCTCTCGGAGGTCCGCAAGAACGGCCAGCTGCCCTGGCTGCGGCCCGATGGCAAGTCCCAGGTCACCGTGGAATTCGACGGGGACAAGGTCAAGCGCATCCACACCGTGGTCATCTCCACCCAGCACGACGAGCATGTCACGCAGAACACCATCCGCGACAGCATCCTCGCCGACGTCATCAAGGCCGCCCTGCCCGGGGATCTGTTGGACGCGCAGACCATCTACCACGTGAATCCCACCGGCCGCTTCGTGGTGGGCGGGCCCATGGGCGACACGGGCCTCACGGGTCGCAAGATCATCGTGGATACCTACGGCGGCAGCGGCCATCACGGTGGCGGCGCCTTCTCCGGCAAGGATCCCAGCAAGGTGGACCGCAGCGCCGCCTACATGGGCCGCTACATCGCCAAGAACATCGTGGCCGCCGGCCTGGCCGCCCGCTGTGAGATCCAGCTGGCCTACGCCATCGGCGTGGCCGAGCCGGTGTCCATCGCCGTGGACACCTTTGGCACCGGCCAGGTCTCCGACGAGGCCATCGTCCGTGCCGTCCGCGAGATCTTCAGCTGCACCCCCAAGGCCATGATCGAGGCTCTGGACCTGCGCAAGCCCGTCTATCGCGCCACGGCGGCCTATGGCCACTTCGGCCGACCCGAATTCAGCTGGGAGAAGACGGACAAGGTCGAGGCACTGCGGGCCGCGGCCCGCTGAGCCTCGCTCCAATCTAGACGGACACCATCCGACCGAAGCGGAGCGCAGGAAAGATAGGGCCGCGCGGGCGAAGCCTGCGGCGGGGTGAAACCCCGAGGACCGGAGGCCCGAGCCAAGGTCGAGGCGCTGCGTCAGACAGCCAAGAGGGGCTCCAAGTCATCAGCACCCGGTCTCAAGCCAAGTGCGGCCCTGCGGGGCCGAGGCTTGGTTCACCCGGGGCCTATCCTGACACTTCCACCCGGTTCCTCCCGCCCTGCTTGGCCCGGTAGAGGGCCTCGTCGGCGTACTTGAGGAGCTCTTCAGCATGGGGGACCTCGCCCTGGCCATCGCGGGAGGCGACGCCCATGCTGGCTGTCTTCTTCAGCGTGACGCCATCCAGCTGATGCTCAAGCTCGGCGAATTTCTGGCGGAGGTTCTCGGCCACCTGCCGGGCCGAGTCCAGGTCCGTGTGGGTCAGGACCAGGGTCAGCTCCTCCCCGCCGTAGCGCGCGGCCAGGTCGGTGGTGCGCACGTTGGCCCGGAGGAGGGTGCCGATGTTCCGCAGCACCTCGTCGCCCATGGCATGGCCATGCGTGTCGTTCACCTGCTTGAAGTGGTCGATGTCGATCATCACCACGGAGAGCGGCGTCTTGTAGCGGCGGGCCCGCTGGACTTCCTCTTCCAGGCGTGCGATGAGGCGCCGACGGTTGGCCAGGCCGGTCAGCGGGTCCGTGACGGAGAGCGTTTCGAGCTGGAGGTTCTTCTCACGGAGTTCGTCCTGAAGGAGCTTGAGCTTGGTGTGGATGCGCACCCGGGCCAGCAGCTCCTTCTCGTGGAAGGGCTTGGTGACGTAGTCGGAGGCGCCGCGCTCCAGGATCTCGGCCTTGCGGTCCAAGTCGTCCTCGGCGGTGAGGATGATGACCGGGATCTGCTCCAGCTCCTTGCGGCTGGCCTTGAGGCCCAGGAACTTCAGCCCATCGAACCCGGGCATGACCAGGTCGCAGAGCACCAGGTCCGGCGGCTGCTCCATGATGGTCTTGAAGGCGGTGAGGCCGTCCGAGGCCTCCATGAAGTGCGTGAAGCCGCCGTCCTTCATGAGGACGGCCTTGATCTCGCTGCGGATCATGGCGTTGTCATCGACGATGAGGATGCGCCCTGTCATGAGACCCTCCCTGCCGCCGTCTGAAGGCGCGCAATCCAATCGTTCCAAGCCTGTGGGTCGAAGAATACCGGCGGTGGCAGGTGCCTCCGCATGGCCTGCGTGGAGGCCAGGGCCGGTGCGCAGAGGGCCGCCGGCAGCCGCCCGGCGGCCTCGGCACAGGCGGTCCAGCCCGCCGGCGTCTGGCAGACGAGCAGCCACTGATGGCCAGCCTCCAGGGACAGGCGCACCCGGTCGTCCCAGCTCCAGTCCGCGCAGCCTCCCATCTCCAGGTCATCGGGGAGGAACCGCCCTTGGACGCCCCAGGGGTTGTCCACCACGGAGGCCCGGTGAAGGCTCGCGGGCAGGGGGTCGCTGGCCGGGGTCCGGAGGTGCGCCACCATGACAAGGCGGTCTGGATGGGCCAGGGGGACGAAGGCCGCCGCGTTGCGGTCCACCTGAGCGGCCTCGGCCAGGGCCGGCAGACCCTGGTGGCTGTCCAGGGTGGTGCCGCCCAGGCCGGGGAAGTGCTTGAGACAACCCCGCACGCCCGTGGATTCCAGGCCGTGGAGGAAGGCGCCGGCGGCGGTCGCGGCTTCGGCGGGCAGGGCGCTGGCGGCACGATCGCCGATGCCGGCCTCGGGGTGGCCATCCCAGAGATCCAGCACGGGGGCGAAGTCCACATTGAAGCCCAGCAGCCGGAGGCCCTCACCCCAGAGACGGCCCCAGGCGGAGCAGGCGGACGGACCGCCCCAGGTCCAGAGTTGGCGCAGGGGCGGGGTGGGGCCCGTCCAGGGCCGGAGGCGGCTCACGGGGCCGCCCTCCTGATCCAGGGCCACGGCCAAGGGCAGATCCGCGCCGAAGCGGGATTGGAGACCGTCGATGAGGGCGCGGCAGCGGGCCGGCCCCAGTCCGGGATCCGGATCCAGGTTCCGGGCGAACAGGATGATGCCGCCGGGCTGGAAGGGCAGGTCCACCTCCGTCGGATCGAGACCGCGGAAGCCGGTCCAGAGAAGCTGGTGAGGGCTGTTCATCCCCTCACCTTACCCGGAGGACCAGTTCCAGGTGGCGGGCCAGCAGCAGGAAGGCCGGATCGGTCTCCACAAAGGCCGAGCGGCTGTCGAAGCCGAGGTAGAGCCAGCCGGCGTGACCCAGGGGCAGCAGGTGGTCTTCGAAGTAGCCCAGCCCGGGCGCCACCAGGGGGCCGGGCTGGGGCCGTCCGATGCGCGGGGGGAGGGCGAGGCGCCCGCGGGCCGCCACGCAATGCAGGTTGCCATCTTTGCCCCGCCGGTAGACGCCCAGGCCTTCCGGAGAACAGCGGGCCGCCAGGCGATCCAGCAGGGGATCGAGGGCGGCCTTGAAGGAGGGCGCATCGAGGGCCTGCAGTTCCAGGTCGCAGAGGGCCAGAGCCTCTGCATGGGCTTCCTGCAGATCGCGCGTCCGGCTCAGGATCCGGCCTTCCAGCTCTTCCTGGTAGCCGCGGACCTTTTCCAGCAGGCTGGCGTGGTCCAGGGCACGGTTGAGGACCACCTCCATTTCCGCCAGGCGGAAGGGTTTCTGGATCAGGTCGTATGCCCCGCGCTTCAGGGCCTCGATGCTGGTGTCGAGCGTGGCGTAGGCCGTGATGAGCACGCAGAGCGTGTCCGGGAACTGGTGCCGGATCGCGCCGATGAGGTCGAGCCCCGTCTGTCCGCCGGGCATGTGCAGGTCCGTGAGGACCACGGGGAAGGGCCGCTCGGCCATGCGGGCCAAGGCGGCCTCGCCGCTGGCCACCGCTTCGGCGTTGTACCCCTGCTCTCCGAGGGCCTCCAGCAGCGTCTCGCGGACTTCCAGTTCGTCGTCGACGATGAGGATGGGCTGCTGAATCATGGGATCCGCGCCATGGGGATGGTGCGCTCGTAGATTCGGGCCTCCAGGAAGATCCGCAGCACCTCGGCGTCCAGGAGGTTGACCTTGGCCTCCTGCTCCAGGATCTGGAGGCTGCGCTCCACGCTCACGGCGGCCTTGTAGGGGCGGTCTGCGGCGGTGAGGGCGTCGTAGACATCCGCCACGGCCATGAGCTTGCTCTGCACGGGGATGTCCGGCTCTTTGAGCTGCCTCGGGTAGCCCTTCCCGTTGAGGCGCTCGTGATGGGCCCAGGCGATCTCAGGAACGCCCGCGAGCTCGGTGGTCCAGGGGATCTGGCTGAGGAAGCGGTAGGTGTAGGTGACGTGGTTCTGGATCTCCTCCCGCTCCTGGTCGGAGAGGCTGCCCTTGGTGATCTTCAGCAGGTCGATGTCCTGGCGCTCGATGAGGGTCCGGCGGTCGCCCGACCAGTGCTGGTAGGTGAGCTCCTCCAGCTGGTCCAGTTCTAGGGCCACCTTCTCGGGCAGGACCGTGGGCTCATTGCTGCGCCGGACCAGGTCCATCAGGCGGCGGGTCTCCTCCTCCTGCTGGCCCAGGAGCTGGCCGAGGGCGTCATGGTCGAAGGGGTTGCCCTTGCTCCAGGCGTCCAGCATGCGGTCCCGCATGGACTCCAGGGTGCGCTGGTGCAGGCGCTGGTAGATGCTCTCCAGGTGCTCGCCCTCGATCTTCTTGGCCTTCACCAGCACCTGCTCCTTCACACCCACCTTGCCGAAGTCGTGCAGCAGGCTGGCATAGCGGATCTCACGGATCTGGAGCGGGTTGAAGTGGAGGCCTCCATAGGGGCCGCTGGGCGTCAGGTTCACGGCCTCCGCGAGGCTCACCGTCAGGTCGGCCACCCGGCTGGAGTGGCCGGAAGTGCTGGGATCGCGAGCCTCGATGGCCGTCACGGAGGCGTTCACGAAGCCCTCGAAGAGCCGCTCGATGTCGTTCTTCAGGCCCAGGATCTCCTGGGTGCGGGCCTCCACCATGCGCTCGAGGTTCTGCTGGTACTCCTCGTTCTCCCGCCGCAGACGGTAGTGCTCCAGGGCCCGCTCCAGGGCGGCTTCGATCTCCGCGAGCTTGAAGGGCTTCTGGATGAAGTCGTAGGCGCCGCGCTTGAGCGCCTGGATGGCCGCTTCCGTGGTGGCGTAGCCGGTCATGAGGATGCCCATGGCCCTGGGATCCTGGTCGTGGATGGCCCGGAGCAGCTCCAGCCCTGACAGCCCCCCGGGCATGTTGAGGTCCGTGAAGATCACCGGGAAATGGCGCTCTCCCACCCGGGCCAGGGCCTGGGCCCCGCCGTCCGCCCCCACGGCTGCATAGCCCTGGTCCTCCAGGGCCTCCACCAGCAGGTTTCGAAGGTCCGCCTCGTCGTCCACGATGAGGATGGGAATGGGGGAGGGGAGGGGCACGCAAACTCCGGGTACCCTCGCCTCATCGGATGGGGGGGGCAGCGGGGCAAGTTTCGGGGCCCGCGCCCTTCGGTTATTGGACGGCCTCGACTTCCACGGCGATCCCCCCATCCTGGACCGCTAGGCGGGCCAGGCCGCCGGGCTGGAGCCGGCCCTGGAGGACCAGGCGGGAGAGGGGGTTCACGACCACCTGCTGGATGAGGCGCTTGAGGGGCCGGGCCCCGTAGACGGGATCGAAGCCCGCCGCGGCCAGCCAGCTCAGGGCGGCCTCGGGGACCTCCAGTTCCAGCCGCTGGGCCTCCAGCAGCTCCTTCACCCGCTGCAGCTGGATGCGGGCCACGGATTTCATGTCGTCGCGGTCCAGGGACCGGAAAATCACCACCTCATCCAAGCGGTTCAGAAACTCCGGGCGGAAGTGGGCATGCAGGGCCTCCTGGACAGCCGACTCGGCCCGGGAGGCGTCGCCCCCCGCGTCGAAGATGGCCTGGCTGCCCAGGTTGGTGGTCATGAGCACCACGGTGTTGCGGAAGTCCACCGTGCGGCCCTGGCCATCCGTGAGGCGGCCGTCCTCCAGCACCTGGAGGAAGAGATCGAAGGTGCGCGGGTGGGCCTTCTCCATCTCATCCAGGAGGATGACGGCGTAGGGCCGGCGACGGATGGCTTCCGTGAGTCGGCCGCCCTCCTCGTAGCCCACGTAGCCGGGTGCGGCGCCGATGAGGCGGGTGGCGTCGGCCTCGTGGGTGAACTCGCTCATGTCGATGCGCACCAGGGCGTTCTCGTCGTCGAAGAGGAACGCCGCCAGGGCGCGCGCCACCTCGGTCTTGCCCACACCGGTGGGGCCCAGGAAGAGGAAGCTGCCGATGGGCCGCTTGGGATCGCCCAGGCCTGCGCGGTTGCGGCGCAGGGCGTCGGCGATGGCCACCAGGGCCGGGTCCTGACCCACGACCCGCTCCGTGAGACGGGTCTCCATTTTCAGGAGCTTCTCCACTTCGCCTTCCAGGATCCGGCTCACGGGAATGCCCGTCCAGCGGCTCACGATGGCGGCCACATCCGCCTCCCCAACCTCCAGGCGGAGCATGGCGCTGGCGTTCGGCGCGCTCGCCGCCAGCTGCTTTTCCAGAGCCGGGATCTCGCCGTACTCCAGACGCGAGGCCCGCTCGTACTCGCCCTTCGACTTGGCCTGCTCCAGTTCGATGCGCAGGTCGTCCAGCCTCTTCTGGAGCCCGCGGGCCCCTTCGATGGCCTTCTTCTCGTTCTCCCACTGCGCCCGGAGCTTGCTCAGTTCCTCATTGAGCTCAGCCAGCTCCTTTTCAATGTCGGCGAGCCGCGCGCGGCTCGCCGCATCCTTCTCCTTGGTGAGGGAGTGCCGCTCCAGCTGCAGCTGAACCTCCCGGCGTTCCCGGATGTCGATTTCCGTGGGGCGGCTGTCGATCTGCATGCGCACGGCGCTGGCGGCCTCGTCCATGAGATCCACGGCCTTGTCCGGCAGGAAGCGGTCGGCGATGTAGCGGTGGCTCAGCTGGGCCGCGGCCACCAGTGCGGCGTCCTGGATGCGCACGCCGTGGTGCAGCTCATAGCGTTCCTTCAGGCCCCGCAGGATGGAGATGGCATCCTCCACGCCGGGCTCCTCCACGAAGACCGGCTGGAAGCGGCGCTCCAGGGCCGCGTCCTTCTCGATGTGCTTGCGGTACTCGTCGAGCGTGGTGGCGCCGATGCAGCGCAGTTCGCCCCGGGCGAGGGCCGGTTTCAGCAGGTTGGCCGCGTCCATGCCGCCGGAGACCGCCCCGGCGCCCACCAGCAGGTGCAGCTCATCAATGAAGAGCACCACGTCGCCCTCGGCCTTCTCCACTTCCTGGATGACGCCCTTGAGGCGCTCCTCGAACTGGCCGCGGTACTGGGTGCCGGCCACGAGCGACCCCATGTCCAGCCCCATGACCCGCAGGCCCTTGAGGCTCTCGGGCACGTCGCGCTTGTGGATGCGCTGGGCCAGGCCCTCCACGATGGCGGTCTTGCCCACGCCCGGCTCGCCGATGAGCACGGGGTTGTTCTTGGTGCGCCGGGAGAGCACCTGCAGCACCCGGCGGATCTCCTCGTCGCGGCCGATGACGGGGTCCAGCTTGCCCTCGGCGGCCAGAGCCGTGTAGTCCTTGGCGTATTTCTCCAGGCTGGCGAACTTCTCCTCGGCCTTCTCGTCTTCCACCTTCGAGCCCTTGCGGGTCTCGCGAATGGCCGCCTCCAGTGTCTTCCGGTCCAGGCCGAAGCGCTCCAGAACCTTCTTGGCATCCGTGTGCGCGTTGGCCAGGGCCAGCAGGAGGGCATCCGTGGCCAGGAAGCGGTCGCCCAGGCCGCGGCCCGTGTCGCTGGCCACCTCCAGGAAGTGCCGGAAGCCCGCGCCGATCTGGGGCTCCGCGCCGCCCACCGCCCTGGGCAGCTTGGCCACCAGGTCCTCGGCGGCCTGGGCGAGGCCCTGGATGGCCTCGGGCATTTGCCCGGCCCGCTCCAGCAGGGGATGCAGGCCAGTCTCGGGGACCAGGAGGGCTTGGAACAGGTGCTGGGGCACCAGCTCGGGGTGCTGGTCCCGGAGGGCCCGCTCCCGGGCGGCAACCAGGGTTTCGTTGGCTTTCTGGGTGAAGGGGAGGAGGGACATGGGACACCTCGCCTTCAAGTATGGAATCGAAATATGACTAAAACACACTAAAATTTTCTTCAAAATTATTAATAATTATTTAAAATCTGAAAATAATAAAATTAACAAAATAAACCTTGGGCCGGGCCAAGGCCGGCCGAACGGGGCTCTGAATCGGCTTCAGGAGGGGCGGTCCAGCTCCCTTCGGAGCGACTGGGCCACTTGGGAGATCTGGAAGGGCTTCTGCACGAACTCGCGGATCCCCTCGGCCTGGAGGGACTCGGGCTTCAGCCGGTCCGAGAAGCCGCTGCACAGGACAATCCGCGTGGCTGGTTTGATCTCATGGGCGCGGTGGGCCAGCTCGATGCCGGTCATCTTCGGCATCGTCATGTCGGTCAGGATGAGGTCAATGGCCTCGGGGTTTTCCTGCAGCCGCTGGAGGGCCTCCGGACCATCCGCCGCCGTGATGATCGCGTAGCCCAGGTTGCCCAGGAGGGCGCTGAGGGACATCCGAATGGATTCCTCATCATCCACCACCAGGATGCATTCGCTGCCACGGGGGATGTCCGGCGGCGACACGGGGCCGGCGGAGCTCTCGATCTCGGCCTCGACGAGGGGCAGGAGGATCCGGAAGGTGGTGCCCTGCCCGGGTTCGCTGTACACCGAGATGCGGCCCTGGTAGGACGACACGATCCCATGGATGACGGCGAGCCCCATGCCCGTGCCCTTGCCCGGGCCCTTGGTGGTGAAGAAGGGCTCAAAGATCCTGGCCTGCAACTCCCGGTTCATGCCGATGCCGGTGTCGGAGACTTCCAGTTCTGCGTAGTTTCCTGGGTCCAACCCCATGGCATCGAACGCATCTCCCTTGCACACGCTCGCCCGCTTCAGCCGGACCGTGAGAATGCCGCCCGTCTCCTGCATGGCATGGTAGGCGTTGGTGCAGAGGTTCATGACGATCTGATGAAGGTGGGTGGGATCTCCGAGAACCTTCGCTTCCGCCCATTCGAGATCCTGTCGGATCTCGATGGTGCTGGGCAGGGTGGCCCTGATCAGCTTCATGATCTCCTGCAGGAGGTTGGCGAGGTCCAGGCACTTGAGGTCTGGGGCTTTCTTGCGGCTGAAGAGCAGGATCTGGTTCACCAGGTCCTTGGCCCGGTCGCCGGACTTCTTGATGATCTCGATGTGCCGGCGGAGCGGGCTGTCCTCCGGGAGCTTCATCAGGCTCAGGTCGGCCAGGGAGATGATGGGGGTGAGGGCGTTGTTGAAATCATGGGCGATGCCGCCGGCTAGGGTTCCCAGTGCCTCGAGCTTCTGGCTCTGGACCAGCTGCTGCTCCACCTTCCGCTTCTCGGTCTCCACTTCGACGTGGTCCACGAGGCCCTGGATCAGGTCGGCGATGGTCTTGAGCAGGCCCTGTTCCTCCTCCAGGAAGGCGGGGCTGCCAGGCTGCGGCCTCACGTGGACTTCGAGCGAGCCCCTGGGCACGCCGTTGATGGTGATGGGCTCCTGGAGGCTGAATGGCGTCTCGTGGAAACCGGGCGAGCAGAATTCCCGCTCGTCGAGCTGCAGCCGGGCCCAGGTCGAATCGGGCCGGTTCCACCCTCCCGGGATGAGTTGGATGGCCTGGTGGCAGAGAGCCTCCACGGTTCCATCGTGCTGTTCGAACAGGTTGGATAGCTCGTACAGGCAGTGCAGTTCCTTCAGGCGCATCTGGAGTTCCAGGGACCTGGATTCCAGGTGGGCCTCCGCCCGGGTTCGCTCTTGGATCTCCTGGCGGAGCTCCTGGTTGATGTGGGCCAGTTCCGCCGTCCGCTGCTGGACCCTGGATTCCAATTCCCGATTCACCCTGCGGAGATCCTCCTCGGCCCATCTCCGCTCCAGCCCGATGCCGATGCTGCGTGCCACGCCCTCCAGGCGCTCGATCAGGACGGGAGTGAACAGGCCGGGCTCCCGGTGGTGGAGCTGGATGGCTCCCACGACACCCCCGTGGAGGGTGAGCTGGATGAGCGCCACGGAGCGGAAGCCCTGGGTTTGACAGGGGCAGGCCGATCCACTGGCTTGGAGGTCATTGATCCAGAGGCTGCCCCGGGTGGTCCGGGTGAAGCCGGTCGGGGCTTGGCTCCGATCTCCCAGCATGGCGTGCAGGCACTTCTCGCAGGAGGCCGCCACGAACTCCGGGGGATAGCCGCGCGCATGACTGTAGTTGAACCGGCCCTGCTCCCGGAGGCGCAGGGCCAAGGCCTCAACCCCGGCGAAGGACTGGATCTCTTCGAGCACAGACTCAAGGTCGTCCAATGACCCCTGGGGTTGGTAGAAGACATCGAGAATGTTGAGGATCAGGCGCTGGTAGGCCCTGGATTCCTCGGCCGCGCGGTAGGCCCGGGCATTCTGGATGGCCAGCGCACAGACCCCGGCCATGGAGATGGCCAGGTTCAGGTAGTGGGCCTTGAACTTCGGGAAGGCGAGCCCCTCGACCTTGAGATGACCCGCCAGGCCCATGGAGGTCGCGATGGGCAGGGTGAACCCGTGCTCGGTCTGCTCATAGGGGCAGTCCACCGGCAGGGCCGGAGCCTCTTGACCATCCGTGGGCAGGAACTGGACCCGCTCGGCGTGGCAGAGCAGCGTGAACAGGTCCACGATGCCCTGGATGACATCCTCCTCCTTCAGGCTCTGGCTCAAGGCGCCCAGGAACTCGATGGCGGTGGCGCGGTCGGCGGCCTGGCGCTGGGCCAAGTTCAAGCTGCCCTCGGCCCGGTGGTTCTGGATCTGGAGGCGTGCTTCCAGGATGCCCCTCTCCATGAGCAGTTGCAGGTGGTCCAGCCCGACGGGGAGGACCTCCCCGGGGAGGTCGAGATGCTTGGAAATGGCCTGGAGGGCGGGAATCGAATCGGCCACTCCCGTGTCCAGGAGGAGCAGCTTGGTCACCGCTTCGCGCCAGAGGCTGCGGACAAGTTCCTGATCCTGTCCATCCGCCTCCAGGTGGCTCCGCCAGTGCTCGAGCCAGCCGGGGGTCATCACATAGGCACGCTGGTCCAGGTAGGCCTGGAGCAGCTGCCCATTGAGCAGCATCTCCTGGCAGGTCTGGAAGCGGTGGAGGAACAGGCCCCTGGCCCGGGCCTCCGTGGCATCCAAGTTGGCCAGGCAGGGCCCTCCGAATACCACCAGGGGCTCGTCCGGCCGCTGGCGCAGCGCCTCCAGGTCCTCCCAGCCCAGCGGAGGACGGCCGCACCTCGTGGAAAAACACCCCACGCGGATCCGCTGGAGTTCGCTGCGCTGGCACACGCGGTCCGCCTCGGCAGCATAGTGCCGGCAGACCAGAGTGCAGACGCTGTCAGGCATGGACCCGCGCCGGCTGCAGGGGGTATCGGCCCCACGCCTGGACCGCTTCGGAGACCGCCAGGAGCGTGTCATCGGGCACATCCCACGGGATCTCCCCATGCGTGTCGCACAGGATGAATCCACCTCCCGAGGCGGCCTTGGCCACCGCATCCTGCACGACCTCCTCGGCCTGGGCTTGGCTCCACCGGAGCATGTCCAGTCCGTTGAGGTTTCCGATGATGGTCAGGCGGCCCTTGCACGCGGCTTTGACCTGGGCCAGGTCCTCGTGGCAGCTCACCCCGACCCCGAGGGTCCCGGTGGCGGCGAGGTCCTCCAGGGCGCCGAGGGTGCGACCCGAGGCCAGCAGGGTGACGGTGGGGCCCTTCAGACCTGCGAACGTCTCCTTGGCCACCTGGAAGCCGGTGTCCAGGTAGAGCGGCCTCGGGGTCATGGTGGGGGAAGCCAGGGGGTCGAAGTAGACGATGGCCGAGGCTCCGGCGGCGAGCTGCGCGTTGCCCCAGGCCTGACAGAAGGCCATGTTCTTGGCCATGAGCGACCAGAATGCCTCACGGTCAGTCAGCAGCAGGTCCATGTAGCGGTCGAAGCCGAGCTGCATGACGGGCAGGGAGAAGGGGGATAGGGCCACGCCCAGGATGGGCACCTCATCTCCCACCTGTGCCTTCATGCTTTCGATGGCTCGCAGGACCTTGAGCAAGCCAGGCGAGCCAGCCAGGTCCGGCACCTGCAGGGTGGAGAGAGGTTGATCGGGGCCCAGCACGGGTTCGCCGCTGTTGGGCGGTCCGTCCTCCGTGAAGACCACCTCGCCGCCCCAGGCCTCGTACTCGAGGGCGGCGTGAAAGAACCCGAACAGCACGTCAGAGCTGAACTTCCTCTGCAACCGGAGCTGGGCTTCCACCACATGGGCGGGATCGCTGAAGTACTCGCGCATGCCCAGGCCCAATTCCCGCGCCCCGCGGAGGACGAGGTTCAGCGCCAGAGGCACACGGTCTGGTTCCTGGTGGGAAAGGGTGGTGAACACGCGCTGGGCCGAAGTCATTGCGCACATGTTTCCTCCAGGATGCGCTGCGCGATGTGGACGGCGTCGACACCGGTATGGCCCACAGCATCGGCGCCCACCTCCTGCCAGAGCGCCGGGTTGAATCGGAACGGCGCACCACCGACCACCAGCCGGGGGCGGTCAGGCCCCTCTCCCAGCGCCTCCCGGAGTTCCCGGATGTGCAGGGCCGAGTTGAACATCAGGACCGAGACCATGAGGATCGCCACGGGCTCCCTGCGCACGCGCCGGGCCAGTTCACCGGGGTCGAGCCCCTGGCCGAAATCCAGCACGCGGAATCCGCCAGCCCTCAAGGCCGAGGTGACGATCCGCTTGCCGAGCTGATGGTGGTCCAGCAGGACCGCCACGCCGATTCGTGGTCCCCCTGCCGATTGGGGGCCCTCCGGTGGGCAGAACTCCCCGAGCAGGTCCTCACAGATCCGTCCGCCCATGTAGACCTGGGTCAGGGCCAGTTCCCCGGCCTCCCAGCGATCCCCGATGTGGGCCAGGGACGGACCGACCACCTTCTCGATTCCGGCCAGACCTCCGTCGTCGGCCATGGCTTCGTGGAGCAGCGATCGGCAGAGGAGCCGGTCCATGGACAGCAGGGCCTCCTCGAATCGCAAGGTTCTTGAGTCCATCGAACCCCCCCCGTCGCGGGTACGCGACTACTGACGCAGCCCAGAGCCGTCAAAGAACACTTCCCCGGGGCGTCGTTAATGGCGGTATCGGCGGATTCCCGGGGAGCTTGATGTATGCGCAGGTTTTTTCTGGGTTGTTGTCCATGTCAACAGGAATCGACCGCCGATCGGGCGGCTGCCGTGACCCAAGGTGTCCAGGTGGGCCGGCTCAATCCTTCCCGCGGCGCACGACCTCCACACGGAAGGGCAGGGACTCGATGCCGTTGGCCACCACGAAGAGGTCGGAATCGCCCAGTTCCAGGGTGGCCGGCAGGGCCACATGGGTCGTGATCAAGGCGGCCCCGGTGGCCACGCCCATCGAGGTGACCGTGTTCCCGTGGGCGTCCGTGGTGGTGTGATCGAAGGTGCGGCCATAGGCCACGTGCCCAGTCTTGCGGTTCCGGATGCGCACCAGCGGGTAGTTGGTGGCGGCGGTGGAGTCGTCGCCGTAGCCCACGGCCTGGGACCAGCCGTTGAAGCGCAGGCCGGAGACCTGGATGGTGTGGCCCGGCACCAGGGCGGCCGGACAGGCCTGGATGACGGGCCGCCAGATGTCCTGGGGCTTCCCGTAATCCGTGTAGGCGTAGAAGCCCGAGTCATCCTCGCGCATGAACATGACGTCGCCGGTGGGCAGCAGGAGCATGCGCCCCACATAGGTGGCGTGGTTGCTGTCCGGCGGGTCGCTCACGCGGATGGCGTTGGTCCCGTCGAACTCATAGAAGGTCGTGGGTGAGAGGTAGTTGTCCCGGGAGCCGTCCACGGGTGCGATGCCGAAGAGCACGCTGCCGGTGACCAGCAGGCAGCCGGGCCCGTCCTTGGCGCCCTGCTGCTGGGAGCCGGCCATGGGTAGGGCCGGGCCGGCTGTCCAGCTGCCCTTCTGGGTGGTGGTGGCGGCGGGGGTGTACAGCGCCGTGGCGCCGGTGGCCCCCACGCAGAAGACGCGTCCATCGGGCATCAGCACGGTGGGGCCCATCTCGGCGGAGGCATTCTCCACCAGGTCCGAGGCCGCGGGGATCGGGTTGTCCGCCATCCAGGTGCGCGTGGCGGGCAGGTACTTCTCGCTGGCGGGGTGGCCCGTGCAGTTGGGCGTGATCACGGTTCCATCCGGCAGCAGGGTCCAGCTCTCCTCCGAGGTCCGCATGACCTTGGTGCCGGAGGGGCTCCAGGCGTTGGTGGCGGGATCGAAGGTGGCCGTCAGGCTGTCGTTGGCGTTGCCCAGAAGGAAGGTGCCATCGGCCAGCACCGAGCAGGCCCCGTCACCGATCTCGGTCCAGAAGACGCCGGCGCGGTCCTTGGGTGGATCAATGACGGTCCAGGTGTCCGCCACCGGGTCGTAGATCTCACAGGTGTTCGACTCGTCCGCGGCGTTCTTGCCGCTGGCATCGGTGTACTCGCCCCCGCAGACCAGCACCCGCCCATCGGCGAGGACGGCCGAGGAGAAGTACTTGCGGCCCACGTTGGCATCGCGGACCCGGCGCCAGGTGCCGTTGAAGTAGCTGCCGGTGTTGTCGGGTAGCAGCTTCCACCACCGGCGCGTGCCGTAGCCGGACAGGCACTCCTGCATGAGCACGGTCCCGTCCGTGAGCAGCAGGGCGGTGCCTCCGTTGGCCCTGGAGAGGCAGAAGAAGATCGTGATGATGCTCCAGAGGGCGCAGAAGAATTCCACGATGATCGATACCGCCACGCAGACCACCTTCACGATGGTGGTGAAGACCACGCACACCCAGTTGGCGACCCAGTAGAAGGCATCGCAGAGCACGTTGGCGACCCAGTAGAAGGCGTCGCAGAACCAGGAGCAGGGCCACCAGTCGCAGCATTCGTTGTGTCCGTGATCCGACCAGGCGGCGCACTCGGAGTGACCCTGGTCCGCCCACTGCGTGCAGGACTGCTCCACCTGGGTGGCCCAGTCCACGCAGGCGGTCCGGATGGTCCGGCCCAGCTGGGCGCAGCGCACGAAGGTGAGCCCCAGGTTGCGGGTGCAGTTGGAGGGGAGCGGCTTCCAGGTTCCAGCCATGTCAGTCTCCTGTGAGATGCGGGCCAAGGGCGGGGGTTTGGGGACGGGCGGGGAGTCGGTTCCGGCCCAGGCGGTGGCGCAGGATGCCAAAGAACTTCCCGGTCCCCGCGGCCAGGAAGGTGGTGAGGAACACCCTCAGCGCCGCTGCCCCTGCGCCCATGCCAGCCGTCCGGCATTGCCAGCCGACATGGACGGAGGACACCGCCAGGCCGATCACCATGAACACCGCGCCCATGGCGCAGCCGCATGCGTCGTCGCGCAGCGGCTTCATGGCCGCGACGCGGAGCAGGTGGCTCCGATGGCGAACGGGCTGGCAGGAAGGAACGGGGCGCCAGAGTTGGACAAGGGGCGATCTCCGGGACGGCGCCACGACCAGACAGGGGAGAACCAGGCCGAAGCCTGGGTACTCACCTGAAGCCGTGGCGATCTGCTTCATGCCCTCTGCAACGAGAAGGCCAAATGGATGCCCTAAAAGCTAATCAATACGTTGAAACAACATAGAAAAAACAGGCCCAACTCCCCTGAAGAGGGACAATGACCCAGCGTGCTGCCGAGGTGGGTGGGCAAGCGCTGATCCCAGACGGGTTCCTCCGGCGGACCCGCCCCGGGTCCAAATCGCCCCGATACCAATGTCATCGCGCGGTGTCGAAGCCCGCCGCCAACAGTTCCTGGACGATGAAGCTGAGTCCCTAGGCACCTGCGACTAGGCGAGTAGCTTCCTGATCTCATCCAGTCCATAGGGCTTCGGCATCAGGGAGACCCGGGAGAAAAGGTCGGCGAGATCGGAAGTCACTCGGGAGTGTTGCCCGGAAGCGATCACCACCGGAAGGTGCGGGTGCAGGCAGCGGATCTTGGCCAGGGCCCATGCTCCGCCCATGCCGGGCATATCAAGGTCGAGGATGACGAGGATTGGCTCAGGAGGGTCGGCCAGCCTGTCCAGGGCCTCCTCCCCCGTCGCGGCGAGTACGGGCATATAGCCCAGATGGGAGATGATCCGCCCTACGGTCTCGCGCAACTGGTCATCATCATCCACCAGAAGTACCGAGGCTCTGCCAGCACCCTCCCGGCCGTCAGGTTCTGGCTGAGGTGAAGCCGTCATTGAACTGGCATGATCTTGGTCATGCTTTGGAATGTCTGAAATCGCACTTTAATGGACATGTGGTCCCATGGGAGTTCAATGGCATCGAAGACGAACATTGAGTGACTCGAGCCTGAAAGGGCAGATGATTGCAGTGGCAAAGCTCATCTTTCACCTACTGGAAAGAAATGTCGATTCTAGGCCTGGATGTTGTTTAAGTTGTTAAAAATAAAACAATTTAATTATTATTTTCGAGCATCTGTTCCAAAAAGGACCCCAGTAGCTGCTTTATGGTAGTGGGTAGGCGGAGCGCTTTCGGATGCATGAACGGATCAGGGCTTTACGAAAGCTGGAACCCGTCAATTCCGGGCGCACCTCCTACCTCGCTATCCTCGAGGCTGCCGCTGGCTTGTTCAGCCAATTCCCGGCCGAAGACATCACGCTCCGAGACATCCTGGCGATTTCTGGTGTCAGTAACCAGACTCTTTACAATTACTTCCCAAACGGACGAGATGACATCGCCATCATGCTCTTTGACCGGTATCAGAGAACCCTGGTCGAAGATTTCAATGGGCGCAGTCAGTCAATCGAATGGGACGCTGCAGCCAGTGATGCGGCAATAATTGCTCAAATAAGTGCATGCCTCGCAAGATCGGTATTTGGATTTCTGAGAACTACCCAATCCTTGCAGATCGCCGTTCATGGGTACCTGAGGGGCCATAACCTCCTTTGCCTTGCCAGCCACTTCGAGGAACTGGAGGCAGCTCTTCTGCAGGTCTTAAGTCAGCCTCTGAGGCAGCGGTTCGCTGTGGCCGAACTGCCGCGAGTCGTTCGGCTGAGTGTGCACAGTGTCCGGGGTATCGCCGACCACGCTCTGACAGACGCGACTTTTTCGCTGGATCATTTGGAATCCTGCGCCCGGAAGGTGTGCCGAGCCCTTCTTCGGACAGGGTTGCGGGACCTGGATAGGCCCAGTGAGAGCCATGGCATTCAGGCCTATCCCACTGGATCCACCGCGATCCTGGGTGCTCCGCTCAGCCCGATCAAAAGACAAGGGATCTTGGACCGCATCCTGAAGCGCAAACGGCCGGGGTCGGCGTAGGACGCGTGTCCATTCTGAGGCTACAGCGCGGTCCTCGGCTGCACGGCCGCGTGGGCCAGAAGCAGCCCCGTGAGCAGGGCGATGGCCACGAAGAGGGCTTGGAAGGCCGTGTCGAGGCCCACCACGAGCTGCTTCTGGATGATGAACTCCAGGCCCTTGAAGCCGAGGCCCCCGGGCACCAGCACCATGAGTCCCGGCAGCAGCGTCACCACCGAAGGACGCCGGGTGAGCCGGGTGTAGAGGTTGCTGCCCAGGCCCAGGGCGAAGGCACCGAGGCCCACGCCGAACTGGGGCCCCAGCAGCACGGCCCCCTGGCGCGTGCCGAAGAAGGCCAGCACGCAGGCCGCGAAGATCCAGGGGAGGTCGCGGAGGCGCGCCTTGAAGATCACCACAAAGGCCGCGGCCGCTAGCAGCAGGGTGGGCAGGATGGTCCAGCCCGGCAGGGGCAGGGGCGCCCCCTGCAGGGCGCGGTCGAGCATGGACACGGCGAGGCGCTGGCCCAGGGCCACGCCGAACCCAAGCGACAGGAAGGTCATGGCCGTGTCGACCAGGCGGGCGGTGCCGGCGACGAGGTTGCCCGTGGCCAGCTCGTTCATGGACACCACCAGGCGCAGACCCGGCACGAGCACGATGAGGCCTGCCACCGTGAGCACCTGGGGCGAGACCTGGGAAAACCGGTAGGCGGCGGCCACGGCCAGGAAGCCCACCAGGGTGCCGGCCACGGGGTGGACCAGCCGCGCGAGGCCGGCCTTGCGCCCTAGCAGGATGGCCATGAGGCCCACCAGGGCGCCCAGCACCGCCGTGAGCAGCATCTCGCGCCATCCCCCGCCGAAGAACATGGCGGCCGGGGCGGAACCCAGCCCGAAGCAGAGCACGGTGAGCAGGGCGCCCCAGCGGTCCGGCGCCGCGAGGATCGCTTGCACGCGGTCGTGGGCGCCCGCGGCGTCCAGGTCCCCGGCGATGAGGGCGTCCGTGGTCTCCTGCAGGTCGCAGAGCTTCTCCAGATTCACATCGCCCGAAGGACTGCGCTGGATGAAGGTCCAGTGCTGGCCCCCCTGGCCCAGCGAGGCGAAGAAGGCCGTGGGCAGGGCGAAGAACTGGCCCTCCAGGCCCAGCCGTCCCGAGATCCGCGCCAGGGCGTCCTCGAAGCGGTGGGCGGGGATGCCGAAGGCCTGGAAGGCCCGGCCCAGCTCCAGGCAGAGCGCGATCTCGGGCGGTGTCGCGGCGGGCGGGGCGGGGGTTTCGGTGGTGGGCATGCCCCAGGGTAGCGGCCCCGGCGGATGGCGCGGACCTTGATCACAAGCGCCGGGGAAGGGCGGACCGGCGCCAGGGGCCCTCCCTATCCTGGAAGGGCATGAGCGTCCACACCACGGCCTGCCCCCGGAACTGCTACAGCACCTGCGCCATGCGGGTGACGGTGGAAGGCGGCCGGATCACCGCCATCGATCCCCACGAAGGCAACCTGGCCACGGCCGAAGGTCCCTGCCTCAAGGGCCTGAGCTACCTGGAGCGACAGACCAGTCCCGAGCGGATCCTCCATCCCCTGCGGCGGACGCCCTCCGGAACCTTCGAGCGGGTGGGTTGGGACGAGGCGCTCGACCTCATCGCCCGCCACGTCGACGCGGCCCGGCGCGAGCACGGACCCCAGTCCCTCTTCTACTACACCGGGAGCGGCACCAAGGGCCTGCTCAATGCCTGCGGCCTGGCCTTCTGGCGCCAATTCGGCGGCTGCACCACCACGTACGGCGACCTGTGCTGGCCCGCGGGGCTGGAGGCCACGCGCCTCACCTTCGGCGACAACCGCCAGAGCGCCCCCTGGGACATCGCCCGGGCCCGGCTCATCATCATGTGGGGCAAGAACGCCTCGGAGACGAACCTCCACCAGATGCGCTTCGTGCACCAGGCACTGGAGTGCGGCGCGAAGCTGGTGGTGATCGATCCCCGCCGCACCCCCACCGCCGACCGCGCCCACCTGCTGCTGCAGCCCCGTCCCGGCACGGACGGCGCCCTGGCCCTGGGGCTGGCGCACCTGCTCATCGAGGATGGCCAGGTGGACGAGGCCTTTATCCGAGAGCACGTCCTGGGCTATGAGGCCTTCGCCGCGCTGGTGAAGGCCTGGACGCCGGTCCGCACCGCGCAGGTCTGCGGCCTTCCCGAGAGCCAGATCCTGGAGCTGGCGGACCTCATGGGCGAAGTCACTCCCATGAGCATCTGCGCGGGCTTCGGCATGCAGCGCTACACCAACGGCGGCCAGACCATGCGGGCCATCCAGGCCCTGCTGCCCCTCACCGGCAACCTCGGCAAGCCCGGCGCGGGTTGGATCTACGCCAACCTCGCCACCCAGATCTTCGGCCACCTGAAGGATCCCCTCGATTTCTATCCGCCCGAGCAGCCCGACGGGGTGGTTCGCGTCTCCGTGAGCACCGCGCGCCTGGGCGCGGACATGCTGGCCCAGCAGGACCCTCCCTTGAAGGTGGGCTGGGTGGAGCGGGGCAACCCCGCCGCCCAGAACCCCGAGACGCCCACGGTGCGGGCGGCCCTGCGGGCCCTGGACTTCCTGGTGGTGGTGGACGAGCGGCTTACGGACACGGCGCGGGAGGCCCACCTGGTGCTGCCCAGCAAGAGCCTCTTCGAGCAGACGGATGTCATTGGCGCCTACTGGCACGCCTACCTGCAGATCCGCCCGAAGGTGGTGGAGCCCCCCGGCGAGGTGCGGCCCGAAACCGAGATCTACCGCGCCCTGGGCGAGCGGCTGGGCTTCTCGTCGGACCAGCTGGCCCAGTGCCTGCCCGAGCCCGGCGCGGCGGGTGTGGAGGCCTGGCTGGAGGCCCGCCTGGCACCGCACGGCCTCAGCCTCGATCAGCTGCGTGAAGGCCCGGTGCTGGCGCCCGGGGCCGAAGAGATCGCCTTTGCGGATCTGCGCTTCTCCACGCCCTCGGGCAAGGTGGAGCTGCTCAGCGAGGAGGCCGCCGATCGCTGGGGTGTGGACACGCTTCCGACCTTCACGCCGCCGCTGGAGAGCCAGGCCGCCGGGGGTGGGCAGTACCCGCTGCAACTGCTCACACCTAACACCAAGAACTCGATCCACAGCCAGTTCCTGCCCCTGCAGGTGATCCGCCAGCTCATGCCCGGTCCCAGCCTGGAGATGAGTCCTGAGGACGCCCACCTGCGCGGTCTGAAAGAAGGCGACCTGGTGCGCGTCTTCAACGGCCGCGGCAGCCTGGAGCTGCCGCTTCGCATCCACTTCGGCCTGCGGCCGGGCGTCGTCGCGGCCTTCAACGGCTTCGGGGCGGAGGATGGCGGCTCGGTGAACCTGCTCTCCCTGGGGCGCGAGACGGACCTGGGCTTCGGGGCCGGCTTCCACGACAACCTGGTCGACGTGGAGCGGGTCTGATGGCCACCCAGTTCACCTTCGACCCCAACCGCTGCACCGGCTGCCAGGCCTGCGTGGTCGCCTGCTGGATGGAGAACCGCGCGGTCCAGTCCCAGCCCTGGCGCGCGGTCCACACCTTCAATGCCTGTGGCCATCCGGACCTGCCGGTCTTCCACCTCTCCTTCGCCTGCCACCACTGCGAGGCGCCCGCCTGCCTGGAGCACTGCCCGGCCGATGCCTACACGAAGGATGCGGCCACCGGCGCCGTCACCATCCACGCGGACCGCTGCATGGGCTGCCGCTACTGCACCTGGGCCTGTCCCCATGACGCGCCGAAGTTCAACGAAGCCCTTGGCACCATCGAGAAGTGCACGCTGTGTCCCGGGCGGTTGTCGCAGGGGCTCGAACCCGCCTGCGTGGCCCGCTGCCCCATGGAGGCCCTGGGCGTGTCCGCCCTCGATGCCGGGCGGATCCTCGTCGGCGTGCCGGGCCTGCCCCCCTCGGCCACGGCGCCCGCCATCGCCATCGCGGCCCTGCGCCACCCTGAGCCGCCCAGCCTTGGGCACCGGCCACCGGAGGCCTCCATGGGGCCCTACCTCGAGGCGCTGCTGCGGGTGGCGCATCCGAAGATCACGCTCCGGGGCGAGTGGACCCTGCTGCTCTTCACCACGGTGATCAGCGGGCTCGCCGCCTGGCTGGGCGCTTCGCTGCTGGGCGGCCCGCCCGTCCACCGCTGGACCTTCCTGGTCCTGGGCGCCCTGGTGCTGGCCCTGAGCACGGCCCACCTGGGGCGGCCGGAGCGCGCCTGGCGAGTCCTGCTGCACCTGCGCACCAGCTGGCTCTCCCGGGAGGTGGCGGCCGTGTCGCTCTTCCTGGGGCTGGGCATTCTGGCGACCTTCGTCCAGCCCGCCCTGGGCCTCCCCGCAGCCCTGGCGGGGTTTGGGGCCCTCTTCGCCATCGACCGCCTCTACCGGGTGGCCCTGCGCACGGGGCCCTGGAACCTCCACAGCGCCCATGCGCTGTTCAATGGCCTCTTCCTGCTGGGCCTGCTGGCGGGAATCCGGCCTCTGGCCCTGGTGCTGGGCCTGGTCAAGGCGCTGCTCTACCTGCACCGGAAGGGGCACTTCGCGGAGCTGGGCAGGCCAGTCCGGCCCGGAGTCTCCGCCCTGCGGCTGGGCATCGGCTTCCTGGGCCCCCTGGGGCTGAGTTTGACGCACCCGCTGATGGCGGCGGCTCTGGCGATCCTGGGCGACCTCGTGGACCGGGCGGAGTACTACGACGAACTCGAGGTCGCCACCCCGCAGGCGGATCTGAGGGCCCGGCTGCGGGAGGGCGCGACGGCCCCGCCGAGCTAGCCCGCCACTTCCTCGGCCAGGGCCAGGCAGGCTGTGAGGCCTGGAGACTCGATGCCCAGCAGGTTCACGAGACCCGGCACGCCGTGGTCGGCTTCGCGCTGGATGAGGAAGTCCGGCATCGGCTCACCAGGGCCGTGGAGCTTGGGCCGGATGCCCGCGTAGGCGGGCTGCAGCGAACCATCCGGGAGCCCGGGCCAGTACTTGCGCACCTCGGCGTAGAAGCTGTCGGCGCGATGGGGATCGACGCCGTACTCCTCGCGGTCGATCCACTCCACATCCGGGCCGAAGCGGGCCTGGCCCGCCAGGTCCAGGGTGAGGTGGACGCCCAGGGCGCCGAGGGGCGGGATGGGATAGACCAGCCGCGAGAAGGGCGCGGCACCCGTCAGGCTGAAATAGTTGCCCTTGGCGAAGCGGCGGGGCAGGGGCGGCAGGCTCGAGGGGCGGGCGCCTTCGATGGCATGGGCCACGCCCAGGGCGCCCAGCCCAGCGGCATTGAATACGTGCCGGGCCAGCAAGGTCATGGGCTCGCTGCCGCCGACCCGAACCTCCAGGCCCTGCGAGGTCGACCGGCCGCCCAGCACGGGGCTCTTCAGCACCACCGAGGCGCCCGCGGTTTCCGCCTCCAGGCACAGGGCGCGCATGAGGCCGTGGCTGTCGATGATGCCGGTGCTGGGGGAGTGCAGGGCCGCTGTGCAGTGCAGTTGCGGCTCCAGGCGCAGGGCCTCCTCGGCGCCGAGCCACTGGAGGTCCACGCCATTGGCCGAGGCCCGGGCCTGGAGGTGGCGCAGGGCCTCCACCTGGCTGGCGTCCGTGGCCACGATGAGCTTGCCGCAGCGGCGGTGGTCCACCTGATGGTCGGCGCAGTAGGCGTAGAGGGCCCGGTTGCCCGCCACGCAGAGCCGCGCCTTGAGGGAACCCTGGGGGTAGTAGATCCCCGCGTGGATGACCTCGCTGTTGCGGGAGCTGATGCCCGTGCCGATGCGGTCCTCCGCCTCCAGAAGTACCACTTCCCGGCCCTGCACGGCCAGCTTCCGGGCGATGGCCAGGCCCACCACGCCCGCGCCGATGATGATGCAGTCCACGCGCTCCATGGCATCCATTCTATCCTTCCCCCATGCGCGTCCGTTCCCTCGACCACCTGGTCCTCACCATCCGCGACCTCGATCGCACCCGGGCCTTCTATGAATCCGTGCTCGGCATGGCCTACGAACCCTTCGGCGAGGGGCGCCATGCCCTGCGTTTCGGAGCGCAGAAGCTGAACCTCCACCTGCTGGACCGGCCCGTGGATGCCAATGTCCGCCATGCCAGTCCCGGCAGCGCGGACCTCTGCTTCCTGGTCGAGGGGCCCCTGGAAGCCTGGGTCGAACGGCTGGAAAGCCATGGCGTTCCCCTGATCACGGGCCCGGTCCCCCGCACGGGTGCCACCGGGCCGATCCAGTCGCTCTACTGCTATGACCCGGACGAGAACCTCATCGAACTGTCGGTGCCACGGGCCTGATGGGGGATGGGGCTGAGTGTGGGAAGATCGGAGGTTCGCCCCTTCGCCTTCCCCCTTCCAGTCCCCGACAGGTCCCATGTCCACCCCCATGCTGCAGCAGATCGCGGGCCTCAAGCGCGAGGCGGGCGAGGCCGTGCTGCTCACGCGCATGGGCGACTTCTACGAGATTCTCGGCGAGGACGCGGTGCGGGCGGCCCCGGTGCTGGAGATCGCGCTCACGATGCGGGGCAAGGGCACGGAAGCGGAAACGCCCATGTGCGGCGTGCCGCACTTCGCGCTGGAGTCCTACCTGCCCAAGCTGCTGGCAGCGGGGTTTTCGGCGGCCATCGCCGAGCCCACGGCCAAGCCGGAGGAGGTCAAGGGCCTGCTGCCCCGCGCCATCAAGCGCATCATCACCCCCGGCACCTGGCTGGATGACGATGCCCGCTGGCTCTGTGCCCTCCATCGCACCGGCACGACCTGGGGCCTGGCCCTGCTGCAGCTGGCCTCCGGCGCCCTGCGCGTGCTCCCGGGCGAGGGCCAGGAGGCCCTGCAGGCCACCTTGGAGCGCCTGGAGCCCCAGGAGCTGATCCTGGCGGAAGGCGCGGAGGATTTTGCGGATCTCGAAGCCGCCCGCACGCGGCTGCCCGTCTGGCGGTTCGAGGCCTCCCGCGCGAAGCAGCAGGTCCTGGCCTTCTTCGGCTGGCAGCACCTGGAGGGTGTGGGCCTCGACCCCTACCCGGCGGCCCTGGGCGCCCTGGCGGCCCTGCTCGATCATGTGGAGGCCACGCAGAAGGGCCGCCCTGCCCACCTGCAGGGCGTGGCGCTGGAGTTGGGCGCTTCCGGGCCCCTGGTGGATGCCACCAGCGCCCGGCACCTCGAAATCCTCGCCAACGGCATGGATGGCGGGCGGACTGGCTCCCTGCTGGCCCTGCTGGACCAGTGCCGCACCCGCCTGGGCTCCCGCCTGCTGAAGGCCTGGCTGGAGCAGCCCCTGCGCGACCGGGCGCCACTGGAGCGCCGCTGGTCCCAGGTGGCCTGGCTCACGGAGGACCGCCGCCGCGGTCCCATCCAGACCCTGCTGGCCCAGGTGCCGGACCTGGACCGCCTGCTGGGCCGCGTGGCCCTGGGCCTTGCCCTGCCCCCGGAACTGGCGCAGCTGCGCGAGGGTCTGGCCGTGCTCCAGAAGCTGCCCGCCCGCATCCAGGATGAGGGGTGGGCCTCCGAAGTGGCGGACCTGGGCCTCTGGCCTGGGGAGACGCCACTCTGCGGCACCCTCCTCACCGAGCTTCAGCGGTGCCTCTCCGAAGCTCCGCCCCTGGATCTGGAGAAGGGCGGCGTCATCCGTGAAGGCGTGGACGCAGAGCTCGACGCCGTGCGGCGCCTGGCCCGGGACGCCAAGCAGGTCATGCTGGAGCTGGAAGAGGAGGAGCGGGCCGCCTCGGGCATCAACAGCCTGAAGATCAAATACAACCGGGTGTTCGGCTACTACTTCGAGATCACGAAAGCCAACCTGGGTGCGGTGCCGGCCCACTTCCTGCGCAAGCAGACCCTGGCCAACGCCGAGCGATTCACCACGGAGCGGCTGGTGGCCTTCGAGCAGCGCCTGCTGAGCGCCGAGAGCGACCAGACCCGGCTGGAGTCCCTCCAGTTCCAGCGTCTGCTGGCCCTGGTGTTGGAACACCGGGCGGAGCTGAACGCCTTGGCCCGGGCCGTGGCGGCCTTGGATGGGCTGGCCGCCCTGGCGGAGCGGGCGCGGCTCTCGGCCTGGACGCGGCCCGAGCTGGGCGAGGAGCGCGAGCTGGTGCTGGCCGCTGCCCGCCACCCCATGCTGGAGGCGCGCCTGGGCCGGGAGTGCATCCCCAACGACCTGCAGTTCTCGGCCGCGCAGCCCATGGCCGTGGTGACCGGCCCCAACATGGGCGGCAAGTCCACCTTCCTGCGCACGGCGGCCCTGCTGGTGGTGCTGGCGCAAGCGGGTTCCTTCGTGCCCGCGGAACTCATGCGGTTCGGCCTGGTGGACCGCATCTTCACCCGCATCGGCGCATCTGACCAGCTGGCGAAGGGCCAGTCCACGTTCATGGTGGAAATGACGGAGACGGCCCGCATCCTCAACCAGACCACGGCGGCCAGCCTGGTGATCCTGGATGAGATCGGCCGCGGCACCTCCACCCGGGACGGGCTCGCCCTGGCGGAGGCCATCGCCCTGTTCCTGCGCGACCTGAAGGGCGGCGCCCCACGCACGCTCTTCGCCACGCACTATTTCGAGATGACCAAGCTGGCCGACGACAGCCGCATCCAGAACCTCCATGTGGAGGTGCAGGAGTGGGAAGAGCAGCTGCACTTCCTGCACCGGGTGGCCCAGGGCCCCGCGGACCGCAGCTACGGCATCCAGGTGGCGCGGCTGGCGGGCCTGCCCAAATCGGTCATCCAGAAGGCCCAGCGCCTGCTGGCCCAGGCGCCCGAAGCTCCGCCCCGGGCGCCCATGCCCAGCCAGCCGGCCCTGCCGCTGTTCGAAACGGAACCAGATCCGCTGCGCGCCGAACTGGAGGCCCTGGACCTGAACCGCATGACGCCCATCGAAGCCCTGAACTGGATCGCATCGAGGCGACGGTGAGCCTGCCCCACCACCCCATGCGGCGGCGCGACCGCGAACTGAACGAGGCGGAGGCCCTGGAGCTTCTGCGGGAGGCGGAGTGGGGCGTGCTCGCCACCGTGGATGCCGGGGGCTGGCCCTATGCCGTGCCCGTGAACCACGCGGTGGTGGACGGGGACCTGGTCATCCACTGCGCCACGGCGGGCCACAAGCTGGACAACCTGGCCTTCAGCCCGCGGGTTTCCTACTGCGCCGTCACCCTGGCCGAGACGCTGCCCCTGGAACTGGCCACCCGCTATGCCAGCGTCATCCTCTTCGGTGAGGCGGAAGTGGTGACCGACCCTGGCGACAAGCACCGGCTTCTCCAGGCCCTGGGTCTGCGCTTCGCGGCGGGGCACCCGGAGATGGTGGCGCACGAGGTGGACAAGGACCTGTTCCGCACTGCGGTGCTGCGCATCCGCATCCTTCGGGCCACCGGCAAAGCCCGCGCCTAGCTCAAAAGCCGATTCCCATGCGCCGGAGCTCCGCCATGAGCATCACCGGGTTGGTGTACTCGAGAGTCTGCATGCGAACGCCCTGGGCGGCCTCGATGCAGGCGGGATCCCGGTGGATGAGGATGCAGGCCTCGGGCGCCAGCCCCAGGCTCGAGGCCCCTGCCAGCAGCAGGGCCCTGTCCGGCAATCGCGCCCCCGTTTCGCAGGAGAGGGCATTGGCGGTGAAGGATGCCGCCAGTCCCAGCCGGCCGAGGACTTGGTGGCGCATCCAGGGCGCGGCGTTGCCCACCAGGGCCACGGGCTGGTGCTGCTTCAGGCGGCCGGCCAGCTGGACCATGGCCGGGATCGGCTGGTACGAAGCACCGTAGGCTGCATCCAGTCCCTCCGGGACCGCGCTCGGCCCCGCCCATCCGGTCCATTCCACCCCGAAGCGATCCAGGTCCCACTCACCGGATTCGAGCTTCGAGAGAAAGGCCGGCTCCTGGAAAAGGGCCGTCCGGACCTCGGCTTCCGGCTTGCCACTACCCTCCGCCATGGCCTGGATGAGCGGCGCGGGATCCAGGGTGCAGACCACGCCCTCCAGCCCCAGGAGGATGCCTTCGATGGAGGCCGTGGGCAGGGCCCGTTTCAGGAAGGGGGCGTACTCCTGGTCCACCTTGATGATGTGGTTCATGTACCAGTCGCGGAGGAACGTCGCGGTCTCATCAACCAGGCGGGGGTCGGTGGGATCGTAGCTCCGGCTCAGCTCCTTGACCCGGTTCACGAAGATCACGTGTTCCTGGCAGTGCTGGGATAGCTTCGGATAGCCCGCGGCGCGCATGTAGCGCTCCTCACTGCTGAAGTGGGTCTGGGCATAGTCGCCCAGGGCTTCGAAGATGTGCACCACGGTATCGGGGTGCTTGCGGCCGTCGAGGTTGTCACCAAGCTCATTGAGCAGGTCCAGCAGCCCCTGGTGCTGGGCGTCGATCTCACGGAAGTTGATGTTGTAGCGATCTTTCCATTGGATGTGCGCCATGGATCGTCCTTCTGGGGGGCCTTCCCCCGGTTCATCGGCGCCTCCGGGGCGCCATTCCAGTCCTGTAGACTTCGGCCATGGTTTCCGCGCCCGTGCCCAGGCCTCCGCTCTCCAGGACCCGCATCCGAGTGGCCTGGGCCATCGCCCTGGCCGTGGACGCGATCCAGTTCCCTGTGGAGGGCACCGGCCCGGTGGGCTGGCTGCTGGGCGCGGGGTTGGACCTGGTCACCATGGCCATCCTGTGGGCCATGCTCGGATTCCACTGGGCCTTTCTGCCCTCCTTCGTGACCGAGGCCGTGCCCTACCTCAATCTGGCGCCCCTCTGGACTCTGGCCGTGGCGCTGGCCACGCGGGGGCGGGGCGGCCCGGAGGTGCCACTTCCCCCCAACGTGGCGACCTGAAGCCCGAAGCCCGGGTCTAATCCACCGCCGCGCCCTTGAACTCATCCTGATTGTGCCGGCTCTGTTCTTCCATCAGGAGCTGGCTCAGCTCCTTCTTCAAGGCATTGAAGGCGGGGCTGGCCACGTCGCGGGGGCGGGGCAGGTCGATGGCGAGGTCGCGCTTGATGGTGCCGGGCCGGTAGGTCATCACCACGGTGCGGTCAGCCAGGTACAGCGCTTCCTCGATGCTGTGGGTGACGAAGAGGATGGTCTTCTTCAGCTCCATCCAGAGGCGCAGCAGCTCGTCCTGCAGGTTGCGGCGGGTGAGGGCGTCCAGGGCGCCGAAGGGCTCGTCCATGAGCATGATGGGCGAGTCGATGGCGAGCACCCGGGCGATGGCCACGCGCTGCCGCATGCCCCCGCTGAGGTCCTTGGGGTAGCGGTTCCGGAAGTCCTGCAGGTGGAGCAGGGCCAGCAGGCCCTCCACCTTCTCCTGGATGGCGGGCTTGGCCAGGCCCTTGATCTGGAGGCCGAAGGCGATGTTCTGCGCCACGGTCATCCAGGGGAACAGCGCGTATTCCTGGAACACCATCCCGCGTTCCGGGCCAGGCTCCGTGATGGGGGCCCCCTCTACCGCGATGGTGCCAGAGCTGGGCAGGCTGAAGCCCGCCACGGCGTTCAGCAGGGTGGACTTGCCGCAGCCCGAGGGACCCAGCAGGCAGACGAATTCACCCCGGGGGATCTCCAGATCGATGGCCTTGAGGGCATGGACTTCCTGGCCTCCGCTCTGAAAGACCTTGTGGACGCCCCTGACGCTGATGTGGGTGGCCGCGCTCATGACTGCTCCAGGCCGCGGTGCCACTTCAGCAGGTGCGAACTGAGGCGGCTCATGAGGGTGTCGATGCCCAGGCCCAGCAGGCCGATGGTGAACATGCCGGCGATGATCTTGTCCGACCAGAGGTACTCGCGGGCCTCCAGGATGCGGTAGCCCAGGCCGTTGTTGACCGCGATCATCTCGGAGACGATCACCACGATGAAGGCCGTGCCCATGCCGATGCGGGCCCCGGTGAAGATATAGGGCGTGGCCGCCGGCAGGATGATGCGGGTGAACTGGGTGAGCCGCGAGGCGCCCAGGTTGCGGCCCACGCGGAGGTAGATGCTGTCCACGTTCTGCACGCCGGCCACGGTGTTCATGAGCACGGGGAAGAAGGCGCCGATGCTGATGAGGAAGACGGCGGGCGGATTGCCCAGGCCGAACCAGAGGATGGAGAGCGGGATGTAGGCGATGGGGGGGATGGGCCGTAGCACCTGGATGAGCGGGTTGAAGAGGCCATAGGTCAGCTTGCTGTAGCCCATGGCCAGGCCCAGGGGCAGGGCCAAGCCGCCGCCGAGCAGGAAGCCCAGCAATACCCGGTAGAGGCTTCCCAGGGCGTCGTGGATCAGCTCGCCCGAGAAACACCACGCCAGGTAAGAGCCCTGGGCGGGGTCGAAGGCCTCCAGGGGCCGCAGGTAGGCCCACCACTTGGTGAGCACCTGCATGGGCGAGGGCAGGATGGTGGCGTTCACCCAGCCCATGGAGGAGAGCGCCTGCCAGAGGCCCAGCGCCGCCAGGGGGACGAGGATGCCGGAGGCGGCGTGCTTCAGGTTCTTCATCCCTTCTTCGCCTTCTTGGCGGGAGCCTTCGGCGCCGGCTTCGGCTGGTCGATCTTCAACTGGCGCTTGGCCTCGGTGAGGAGGTCGAGCTTCACCCAGTCGGCGGCCTTGGGCGGGTTGGCCATCTTGCCCACGCCGTACTTGGCCATGAGATCCACCGTGATCTGGGCATGCTCCAGGCTCATGTCGTAGCTGAAGGGGGAGTTGCCGATGGCGTCCTGGTAATCGTCGGCGGTGATCTGGTTCTTGAACATGGACTCGCGGACGTACTTCTCCGCGAAGGCCGGCTCGTCGATGAACTTCTTGGTGGCCTCCACGAAGCAGAGCAGGAAGCGCTGCGCCACGTCGCGGCGCTCCTTGTAGAGCTTCTCCGTGATCACCAGGGCCCGGATGGGTTCGCCCAGCGGGGTGTCGTAGGGCTTCATCAGCTCCACACCGAAGCCCTTGTTGAGGGCCTGCGAACTGTAGGGCTCACTCTGGCACATGGCGTCGATGTTCTTGGCCATGAGGGCCTGGTTGAGGTCGGCGAAGGGAAGGTAGAGCACCAGCACGTCCTTGCCCGGCTTGTCGGACCAGGTGAGGCCCGCCTGGGCCAGCTCCGCCAGCAGCAGCAGCTCCTGGGCGCCGCCCCGGGCCACGCCCACCTTCTTGCCCTTCAGCTCCTTCAGGGACTTGATGCCCGAGCCCGAACCCACCACGATGCGGGCGCCGCCCTTGGCGAAGCCGGCCACGACGACGATGGGCACGCCAGCGGCCCGGCCCGCCGCGGCGGCATCCAGGGCCGAGGCGCTGGCGTCGATCTCGCCGGCCACGATGGCCGGGCTGATGTCGATGCCCTTGGCGAACATGCGCTCTTCGATTTTCAGCTTGTACTTGGGTGCCAACTCCTTCATGTAGGAGACGGCGCCATAGTGGGCGAACTTCAGGTTGCCCAGTCGCACCAGGTCCTGGGCCTGCAGGGCCAGGGAGGAAAGGCAGAGCCAGGCGAGGAGGGCTTTCGCGTGCATGGTCGCTCCGGGGTTTTCTCGATTGTAGAACGAACCAGGATGCGACCGGCCCAGGATTGGGCCGAAGTCCAGCACCCCAGGCCGCAGCCCCGGTCAGTCGCGCTTCCGGCCCACCAGCAGGAACTCCCGGCCGGCGCGGCGCGGGTGGCTGGCCGTCGCCGCAGCCAGGTGCAGGACCTCGAAGCGGGGCTCCACCAGCTGGCGCAGCTCCGTCATGGGGATGGCATGGGGCGGCCCGGGCCGCCCATTTACATCGTGGAAGAAGGCCCCCAGCCAGAGGCCACCGGGGCGCAGGTGCCGGGCACAGGCATCCAGATAGGCGGGCCGCCGGTCCGGATCCATGGCCACGAAGCAGGTGTGGTCGAAGATGGCATCCCAGGGGCCGAGCTGGGTCGTGAACCAGTCCGCCTGGAACCAGGCTGCGCGGGTCCCGTACCGTTCGAGGGCCCCCTGGATGGCCAGGGGCGCGAAGTCCAGGCCCGTGGCGGCGAAGCCCTGCGCCGCCAGCTCCGCTGCATCATGGCCGTAGCCGCAGCCGGGCACCACCACCTCGCATCTGGGACGCAGGCCCAGGGGCAGGGCCAGCTCCAGCAGCTCGGTGACCAGGGGCGTGGCGCGGTCCATGTCCCAGCCGGGTCGGCCCTCGTCCCGGTAGAGCTGGTTCCAGTAGTCGGGCTGAGTCGTCATCGCTCCAGGATAGTACGCCGCGTCCGGATCGTGCATTTGCGCGAATAACTTTGCGCGCGATGGAAAAATGAAACAAAATTGTGCAAACCCGACCCAGCGATTTGGAGCAGCCCATGAGCAGGATGGAACGAAGCCTTCGAAGCCTACCGCTGGGCACGGTCCTGCTGGCCCTCCTGGCGGCGCCCGCCCAGGCCCAGACCGCCGCCGGGCCAGGGAAGGACGATGCCCGCGCCGTCCACCTGAGGCGGGTCCATCCTCCCGAGCCCGCCGAGCGCATCGACTGGGCCGGGCGCATCACGGAGCTGCTGAAGGAAGAGCCGGGCGACCTGAGCCTTACCGCCGTGGGCGACATGATCTTCAACCAGCCCATCACCCAGCTCCCAGATCCCGACAGGGCTGGCCTCTTTCGCCTCATGCAGGAAGCGGACGTGGCCTACGGGAACATGGAGTTCTCCCTCAACGACCGACCCGAGCTCCAGCGCCCCTTCTACAATTTCCGCGCGCCGAAGGACTTCCGCTGGGAGCTGGCCCGCACGGGCATCAACCTGGTGAGCCAGGCCAACAACCACGCCATGGATTTCGGTCCCGAGGGCCTGAAGGAGTGCCTCCAGGCCCTGGATCACGCCAACATCACCCATGCGGGCGCGGGCACCACCCTGGCGGAGGCCCACGCCCTGGGGAAGACCGAACTGGCTGGCCACAAGACCACCGTGGGCCTGCTGGCCTACATGCGCTACTGGACCGCCAAGTACCGCAGCAGGGATGCGAGCGCGCCTTCGCTCTCCACCATCGACCCTGCCGTCATCCTGGTGGCGAAGGACGGCAAGGTGGAGAAGGTGGAGGGGCCGCTGGAGTCGGATGTGGCCGTCATGGAGGAGGACATCCTCATGGCCCGCCGGAAGACCGACCTGCTGCTCGTGTCCCTGCACAACCACGATGTGACCCACCATCGCGCCTACGGCATCCAGGACAAGACGCCGCCCAACGAGGAGATCATGTTCCGCCGCGCCATCGAGGCCGGGGCGGACATGGTGCTGGGCACCGGCCCCCATGTGCTGCGGGGCATCGAGATCTACAAGGGGAAGCCCATCTTCTACAGCCTGGGCGACTTCATCTACCAGTACCGGACCCCGGACCGGATCCCCGCCGACATCCTGCACCAGCGCGACATCGAGATGCCCCGACCCCTCAATGTGTCGGTGTGGGACCGCCGCGAATCCCGCGAGGTGCTGGAGACCGTGATGGTCCGCATGGTCATGAACCAGGGCAAGCTCAAGCGCATCCAGCTGCTGCCCATCACCATCGATGACGAGGGCCCCCTCTACGGCGTGCCGAAGCTGGCGGGAACGAAGCGCGGCGCTGAGATCATCGCGCTCATGCAGCGGCTGTCCGAGCCCTACGGCACCAAGATCGTCCGCAAGGGCTGGTACGCGGAGGTGGTGCTCCCCTGATTCAGCGGTCCGCCAGCAGCCAGGCGGTGGTCAGCACGAGCCCCGCCATGCGCTTCACCTGCGCGGGGTCCAGGTTGTCCAGGGTGTCGCCGGGCTTGTGGTACTCGGGGAAGTAGCTGCCGAAGAAGCGCACGAAGGGCAGGCCGAGCCGCGCGAAATCCCGGTAGTCGCTGCCGCCGTTCTTACCGTCGGTCCAGTCCAGGTGCAGGGACATGCCTGAGGCCAGGCCCGCCTGCCGGAGGACGGGGCCCAGGTCGCGGTGCGCCGAGGAGAGGCCCGGCTCGGCGAACCGGGCGGGGTCCAGGTCCTTCAGGAAGCCCTCCGGCGCCTTGGCCTCGGCGGCCAGGGCCTGGAGGTCGGCGGGCGTCCAGGGGTGGCCGATCATGTCCAGGTTCAGGTAGGCCCGGGTCGTGGCCAGGGGCCAGCGGGGATGGCGGGTGTAATGGCCTGAACCGAACTTGCCCTCCTCCTCCCCGGTCCAGAAGGCGAAGAGGATCGTGCGCCGGGGGCGGGCTGGGCTGCTGGCGAAGACCCGGGCGATCTCCAGCAGGGCCGCCACGCCGGAGGCGTTGTCGTCGGCCCCCGGGTGCAGCACGCCGTTCGGTTTGCCCAGGTGATCCATGTGGGCGCCGATGAGGATGGCCTCCTGGCGCAGCGTGGGGTCCGAGCCCTCCAGCCGGCCGAGCACGTTGTAGCCCAGCAGGGCCTGCTCCCGGCCACGGATGGTGAGGGTGGCCGTCTCGCCCTGGCCTGTTTCGAGGGCCTGCCGCAGCGCTGCCGTCAGGGCCACGCGGGCCAGGGGTGGCTCTCCGGCAACAGGGAGACCCCGGGCCGCGAGGAAGGTGGGCAGGACGGGCTCCTTGCCTTCCCTGATGCGCTGGTCGAGGCCCCCTTCCAGGGCAATGGCCCCCTTGGCGCCCAGCTTCTCCAGCAGGGCCAGGCGGTGATCGTAGCGGTCCGCGGGGCGGGGCGAGGCGTAGCGCTCGACCAGCTCTGGCTTCTTCCAGGCTTCCCCTGGGGGCAGGCCGTCCAGGAAGGCCACGATGTGGCCGCGCACGTCGAGGCCGCGGAAGTCATCGTGGCCCAGCGAAGGCTCCTGGATGCCGTGCCCCGCGAAGACCAACGGTCCGGACAGCACGCCGGGCTCGATGGCGGGGAGGACCGCGTCCTGCCCGGCATGGAGGGTGAACAGGTGGGAGGGGGTACGAAGGCGGATCGTGCCTTTGCCGGGCCGGATCTCGCGCAGGGGCACCGCCTGGAGCGGGGAGGCGCCCAGGGACGTGATGCCCATGGCCTTCAGCTGTTCGCGGAGGTAGTGGACCGTGGCGTTCAGGCCACGGGTGCCGAGGCCCCGCCCCTCGCGCCGGGGATCCACGAGCCAGGCCATGTGCCGGGCGATGGGGGAGGTTTCCAGGCGCTCCAGGGCGTGGCCCATGGGCCCGGCCTTGGCCTGGGGTTCCTTGGCCCGGATGAAATCGCCCTCGGGACTCTGGGCCAGGAGGCTGCCGGCCAGCAGGCAGGGCAGGACGAGGGTGCCCGCCCGCCTCACACCGGGCCCCAGTGGAAGAAGAGCGTCGGCGGCACCAGCAGCAGGAAGGCCAGCACCACGAGGATGAGCATGAGGGGCAGGAACCACTTCGCCCACCGTTCCCAGGGGATCTTCGCCGCGCCCAGGATGCCCATGGTGACGGCGCTGGTGGGCAGGATGGGATTGATCAGCTCGGAGAGGGCGAAGCTGTAGACGCAGGTCTGGCGCGTGATGCCCACCAGGTCGGAGAGGGGCGCCATCACCGGCATTGTGAGGGCGGCCTGGGAGGTGCCTGAGTGGATGAAGAAGTTGATGACGCACTGCACCAGGAACATCACCTGGGCGGTCATGGCATGGGGCAGCACGCGGATGGCGGTGGAGCCGTAGAGCAGGAGGGTGTCCATGATTTTGGCATCGTTGGCAATGACCAGCAGGGCCCGGGCGCAGGCCACGATGAACACCACGCCCACCATGTCCTTGGCTCCAGTGACGAAGTGCTTGGCGATGGTGCTGGGTCCCATGCGGGAGATCGCGCCGATGAGGATGCCCATGCCCAGGAAGAGGGCTGCGATGGGTTCGAGGTACCAGTGGTGCTTCAGCACGCCCCAGACCAGCAGGACGAGGGCGGCCAGGAAGGTGAGCAGCGCGAGGATGTGGGAGGCGTTCCAGGCCTCGCCCGAACTGGCCGTGGCCTGGGATTCGCGGGCCAGATCCAGATCCCGCACGGGGCTCAGCTCCGGGTTCTTCTTGATCTTGGCGGCGTAGACCATCACATAGGCGATCACGACGCTGGTGGCCACCACCCAGGCGCAGACCCGATAGCCCAGGCCCGAGTAGATGGGCACGCCCGCGATGCCCTGGGCCACGCCGACGGTGAAGGGGTTGAAGAAGGCGCAGGCGAAGCCCGCCGCGGCGCCCAGGAAGGGGATGGCCGTGCCCACGAGGGAGTCATAACCCAGGGCCCGGGACAGGGCGATGAAGATCATGACGAGGGGGATCAGCTCCTCCGCCATGCCGAACACCGCGCCAGCCAGGGAGAACACCGTCATCAGCACGGGGATGAAGAGCAGCTCCAGGAAGGGCCGCTGCCGCACGTGGACCGTGAGGCGCTTGATGCCCTGCTCCACGGCGCCGGTCTCCTGGAAGATGCCGAAGCTGCCGCCGATGATGAGGAGGAAGGAGATGAGCCCGGCGCCATCCAGGAAGCCCTTGATGGGCGCCAGGAAAAGCGTCTGGAGGCCCAGGTGGGTCTTGGGCAGCTGGTGGTAGGTGCCGTCCACGGGGACCTTGAGGCGGCTGCCGTCGGGCAGCAGCTTCTCGATGCGCTGGAATTCGCCCGAGGGTACCAGCCAGGAGAGGACCAGGACCAGCAGGATGAGGGCTCCCACGATGACGAGGGTGTGGGGCATCTTCATGCCGGCAGAGGGTGCAGCCGGCTTCGAGGCCGTGTTCGGTGCTGGTTCGGTCACTGGAACATCCCCTTGGCCAACAGCTTGCCCGACTTCATCAGCAGCCGCCCCTTGGCGATGACGGTGCGGACTTCTAGGTTCTGCGGATCCAGCAGGACCAGGTCCGCGTCCAGGCCCGGCGCCAGCCGGCCCTTGCCCCGCAGCTTGAGGATGCGGGCGGGGTTGGCGGTGATGACCCGCAGGGCGGTCTCCAGGGCGATGCCCTCTTCCAGCACCGCCTGACGCACGGCCGGGAAGAGCGAGGTGACCCGGCCCACGGAGATCTCCTGCAGCTTGCCTTGGTGGTCCCAATCCGGCAGGCTGCCCTGGCCATCGGAGGTAAAGGTGATGTGGCCCGGGTCCACGCCGGCCTCCAGCATGCGGCGCAGGGCCTTGGCGCAGGGGATCTCGCCCTCCGCCAGGTAAGAGGGCAGGGTCGAGGTGGTGAAGTCCACGAAGCCGCCGGCCTTGGCGTAGGCGATGCCCTCCTCGAAGAGGTGCGGGTTGCGGTTGATGTGGGTGGGCCACATCTGGGTGGCGGACAGCTCGGTCTCGGCCACGATGCGCCGCAGGAAGTCGAGGCCCCGAGCGCCATCGCCCAGGTGCACGTTCACGATGCCGGCCTTGCCCGAGAGCATGCCGCCCCGCCGCGCCGTGGCCACCACCTGGGCGAAGGCCTCGAAGGTGGGCTGGCTGGAGCGGTGGTCCGAGAGCGCCACCTCGCCGGCGCCGATCACCTTCTCGATGAAGAGCAGGTCCTCCTCCAGGGTGGGCATGAGGGTGCGCAGGGGGATGCCGTAGGAGCCGGAGTAGACGAAGGTGCTGATGCCCTCCTCATCCAGCCCCTTGGCCTTGGCCAGCAGGCCCGCCATGGTGCGCGTGAAGCCGTCCGTGCCCAGGCAGCCCACCACGGTGGTGACGCCGCCCTGGATGGCGTCCGTCAGCGGCAGGTCCGGCGTGCGCGTGGCGAAGCCGCCCTCGCCGCCGCCGCCCATGATGTGCACGTGGCCATCGATGAAGCCCGGCACTGCCTTGAGGTTCCGGGCATCGATCACCTCACAATATTTGCGGGGGATGCGGATGTCTGGTTCCATGCGCAGGATCCTGCCCCCGCCGAGCAGCAGGTCGCAGCGTCCCCCGGGTTCCGGGGCGTAGACATCGGCATTCTTGATCAGCATCAGCATGGGGACTCCTTCCGGACTCTGGGCCCGGAGCGGGTTCAGAAGAGGCGGGAGACGGGCAGGTCTGCGCCGGGCTTGGCCAGTTCTCGGAAGCCCGGGTAGCCATAAAGGCCATAGAGCAGGCAGGGCTCCAGCACCTGGATGGCGCGCCGGGCCAGGTCTTGATCCAGGGGGACGATGAGCGTCCCCGCGGGCAGATCCAGGTCCGTCCGGGGCTGGCGTTCCACGATCTGCCGGTCCTTGTAGCGCTGGTACAGATCGTCATAGGGTTCCTCGATGCGGAGGAGCTTGACGCGCTCGACCTTGGCGCGGCGGGGCGCTGCCAGCGTTTCGAAGCGCAGGCCCTGGGCCTCCAGCACGGGGAGGAACCGCGCGGCGGCGGAGGGTTCGATGGCGTAGGCCCGGGGCGTGGGCACGGCGCCCTTCACCACCAGATCGCTCATGGCCATGGCGGTGGGCACCTCCAGGGTGCGGCCGGTGCCCAGCTCGCGCACCTTCACGGCGCTGACCTTGCCATCCAGGTTGGCCCAGAAGGTGTTGGTGGCGATGAAGGGGGGCAGGGGCTCGCGCCGGGCGCGCTCCGCCAGCTTCAGGATGCGGTCGCGCCAGGCCCGGTCGCCCAGGAGGTGGCGATAGAGGATGCGGTAGCCATCCACCCGCTCGCCCAGGTCCGCCGAGGGATCGGCCGAGCGGTGGCGCACGCCGGCCTCGATGATGAAGGAGAGGGCGCCCAGGGTGCCCATGCCGTTGCGTCCGTCATCGACCTCTGGGGTGGAGGGGCGCAGCTCGTCGTCGGGTGGTGGCCCGCCCACCAGGTAGCGGCGGTAGGCATGCCCCGCCTTCTGCTGGAGGGGTGCCGCGGCGGTCACGGCTTCCAGGGCCGCGACCTTCAGGTAGCCGGGGATGAGCGGGTGGTTGCAGCCGTCCATGGTGATGACGGGCCAGGCCTCCCAGCCGTGTTTGGCGTAGTCTTCGCTGTCCCGGCCGAACTCGTGGCTGTCCACGGCCAGATGCGGACGGACGCGGCGGGCCACACGGTGCAGGGCCCGGGTCTCGGGCTGGGCCAGCAGGAGGTGGTCGCGGTTCAGGTCGGCGCCGGCGCCGTTGAAGCGGCGGTGGGCCTCGGCGCCATCCGGGTTGAGCATGGGCATGAGGTAGAGGTCCACATCCCCGGGCAGCAGCTCCGGCTTCGCGGCGATGTCGCGGATGAGGGTGAGCAGGGCGTCCTTGCCCGCCACTTCATCCCCGTGCTGCTGGGCGTAGTAGAGCACCCGGAAGCGGGCCTTGGCTCCGCCCCGGTTGAGGCGCACGAGCAGGACCTTGCGCCCCTGGGCGCTGCGGGCCTCCTCGGTGACGGTGATGAAGCCGGGCTTGGCCACGCCATCCAGGAAGGCCAGCATGGCGTCGTAGGACACGGTCCGCCGCATGGCGCGGTGATCCGCGGGGAAGGGTGCCTGGGGTGGAGCGGCGAGGCCCGCCATCCCGAGGGCCAGGAACAGCCCGGCAGCGCGGAGCAGGCGGTCGCCGCGGCTCACTGGGAGACCTTGCGCGTGGCCAGGTCGATGGCCTGCCCAGCGCGGAGCACGTGGACCCGCAAGTCGCGGAAGGTGGCGCCGTTCACGGTCATGCCCGCGGGATCGAACACCATCACGGAGCGGTCGCCCACCACCGTGGCCTTCCCATCCTTCACCACCAGGGCGGTGGCCTCGTCGATGCCCAGGCCCAGATGGTCGGGGCGCTCCATGATCAGGCTGAAGAGGCGGTTCTCCCGGCCCCGCCGCAGGAAGTGCTGGTCCACCACGACGCCCGCGGGCAGGAAGCCCATGCCTTCCCGGGTGCGGTAGGCGCCAGGGCCGAACTCGGCCCACTCGTTCTTTCCGTGCCGGTCATCGCCCGTGAGCATGACCTTGGACATGATGGCGGCCCCGGCGCTGGTGCCGCCGATGGCGGCGCCGGCGGCATATCGATCGAGAACCACCTGCTGAAGCGGGGTGCCGACGATGCAATCGCCGACACGGTTCTGGTCGCCCCCCGAGAACCAGAACCCCGTGCAACGATTCGCCCGCTCCAGCAGGTCAGGCCGCGAGGCCTGCTCCCGGGTCCGCACGTCCAGGGCCACGAAGGTCAGCCCTGCCTTTTCGAGATCTTCCTTCCACTCCTTGAGGGCGCCATCCGGATCGCTCGTGGAGGTGGGAACGATGCCCACCACCCCCCCCTTGCCGCCCGACGCCGCCAGGAACGCATCCAGGATGGGCTGGGGCATCCCACCCCCGCCCACGATGACCAAGGTGCCTTTGGGGGGCGCGGCGGACAGAACGCAGGTGCAAAAAAGGGCGACAGCCAATCGAAACATGGTGCTCCTCTCGGGGCTCAACGATGACATCCGGGCCCGAAAGCCCGGATGTCCCGATGGCTGGTGAGATGACTAGAAATTCAGCCGAAGTCCAAGCTGGATGCGGCGCCCCGCGTCCAGCGCGAGCGGGAACTTGTAGTCGGAATAGACGGTGGCGCTGTTGCTGTTGCTGCTGTTCACGCGGGTCTGGTAGCTGGTGACAGCCTGCCGGTTCAGGACGTTGAGGACTTCGGCGAAGACTTCCAGCCGGGCCCGCTTGGTCGCGTTGATCATCTGGGTCACCCGCACATCGAGCAGGGCCCGGCTGGGGTAGGTCTGGCTGCCGAGGGGCTCTGTGTTGACGAGGTACCGGGTGCCATTGAAGTTGCCCCAATCACTGTTGCCCCATCCGCTGGGCGTCCGGTAGGTGGGGGTCCAATGTGTTCCACTCAGGTAGGTGAAGGTCCCCGAGATGCGCATGTGCCAAGGGAATTCGTAGAGCCCGCGGGCCTTGAACTCATGATCGTTCACACCGGGCAGGTTGCCGTAGGAATTGATCATCAGGTTCTTGTTGTAGTAGACCTTGTCGTAGCTGTCCGCGCGCTGGATGTTGCCCTTGAGGGTTGCGTGGGTGTAGCTGAAACTCACGCTCCAGTTGTTGGCCAGCTTCCGGTCGAGGCTCGCGGACCAGGCCGTGTACTTGCGCTTGGCATCCGGGGCGTTGGTGGTCACGTAGTTGTGATGGGCGACGTAGTAATCCAGGCCGTCCTGATCGTAGTAGCCCGGCTCGTAGATGCTGATAGTCCTCTGGTGGAGCGGATCGTAGTAGTCCGACCAGGCGCCGCGGGGATCATCTGCGGTGTCCGTCCGAACGAGGCTGTCCTTGAAATCGCGCAGAACATAGGACACCCCGCCGGACCAGTTGGCGTTGAACTTGTGGTCGAGCGAGAAGGTGGTCTCCACGGTGTAGGGCTGCCGGGCATTGGGATCCACGGCCGTGATGTCGTTGACCTGCCGGTAGGCGTAGTTGTCCACGGTGCCGGGCGTGTAGTCGGGCCAGGTGGAGGGATCGAGGACGTTCGGGATGACGGGGTAGTCGCCCCAGCTGTAGTAGGTCTTGATGGGGATCGCGCTCTGGATGGCGCGGTCAATGAAGTAGGTGGAGTAGCCAGCGTAGTACTTGCCCCAGTGGGCCTTGAGCATGGTGCCCTTGTCTTCGGTGAGGGCATAGCTCAGGCCGAAGCGGGGTGCGTAGGTGCTCTTGTTCCAGAGATTCTCCGCGCCATAGAACCGGGCCTTGAACTGCTCGAACCGGACACCGGGCATGAGGGTGAGCCGGTCGTTCACGTGCCAGGTGTCCTGGACGAAGGCCGCCAGGCGGTCGACGCGCTGGCGGACATTCCAGCCCCCGCCCTCGATGATGTAGTCGCCGTAGAGCGGCCCATCGGGGGTGTCGAAGGTCGCGTTGAGGTTCAGGTTGCCGGGGAACCGCTCCAGTTCCTCATCGGATGCCTGCTCCCGCTCGATGCCGATGCTGAAGGCGTGGCTGTCATTGGCGCTGAACAGGCCCGTCTTGAACCAGTCGAAGCGCGCCTGGATGGTGGCGCGGCCGCGGTAGTTGAAGTCCTCATAGGTGGAGTTGTTGAAGTACTCCCTCATGGGCTTGTTGGGGTCGTACTGGTAGAGGTCCGCGGTGTCCAGGGAGGGTGCGTTGCCGCCGTAGCCGGGCATGTCATAGCGGCCGGAATAGCCGAATGCCTTCAAGGTGAGGACCTTGTCCTGGCCCAGGAGCTGGGTCCAGGTGACGCTGTAGGACCGGTTGGGGGCGATCTCCTTCTGGGTCGCGACGGGCATCGTGTATTTGTCGATGTAGCGGCGGTCCCGCCCGACGTAGTCGTATTCGGCCAGGAACTCCAGCGTGGCGGAGGTCGTGGGCGCCCAGGTGATCTTCGCCAGGGTCATGACCTTCTGATTGCGCTGCGGCAGCTCCGCCCCTGGAGGCGTGTTGTCCTCCTCGGTGCGCTCCGCCGAAACAAAGTACCAGAGCTTGTCCTTGATGATGGGGCCGCCGACGCTGATGGCCAGATCCCAGTTCTTGGAAGGAAGGATGTTCTTGTCCTCGTTCAGCAGATTCGGGTGGTTCGCGTTGATCTTGGCCTGCCACTTGGAATCGGAGTAGTAGCCGGTGACGCTGCCTTCGACCGTGTTGCCACCGCGCTTGATGAGGCCGTTGACGAAGCCGCCCATGAAACCGCCGAACTCGGCGTTGGCGCCCAGACCCGCCACCTGGACTTCGGAGAACCAGTCGATGTTCGGGTAGATCCAGACCGTGCCACCAGACGGATCGCTGATGTTCACGCCATCCATCATGTAGGCGTTCTCGCCCGAGTAGCCGCCCCAGGCCCGGTTGCCGTTCACGCCCGGGGTGAGATCCATGATCCCGGCGATGGACCGCTCGACCGGGATGGTGGCCAGTGCGGCCGTGTCGTAGTTCTGGGTGAGGGCCACCGTCGCGGTCTCCGCGTTGGTGGCCGCCGTCACGACCTCCACGGTCGCACCAGCGCTGGCCGGGAACTTCCAGTTGACGTTGGCGGTCTGGCCAAGCTCAAGCAGGTGGGTCTGGCTCAGGGTCTGCTGACCCGCAGCGGTCACCACGATCTTGTAGCGGCCCGGAGGCAGGGCCGAGAACCGATAGGCCCCGTTGGCCGAGCTCATGGCGGCTTTCTCTCCGCCGATCATGGCTTCGGAACTGATGCGGATCTTGGCGCCCGCCACTGGATTGCCCGCGGCATCACGGACGATTCCGGCCAGCGCAGAGGTGGTGGCGGTCTGGGCCATCACAGCCACTGGACACGCCACGAGCGCCAGCACGAGCGCACTGAATCTGGAAGAGCCAGAGTTTCTGGGCATCACGCCTCCGAAGGTTGAAAGATGTTGGATTGGTGAGCAAAAAGTAAAGCTTTGCTCAAAGGTGAGTCAAGTTTTTTTTCATCGATGCGAAAGGTTCGCCTTTACCGGCCGACGCGAAGGCTCCGGCCCTGCTTCTTCCTGAGAAGCCTTCTCAGGATTTGGCGAACTTCGGCAGGGCCACCCGCTCCACTTCGCGCAGCTTCTTAAGGGCCAGGTGGGGGTCCTGGCTGGCGATGGAGGTGGCAATGGCGTGGGCCAGCACGCCGAAGGTGGTCACGCTGTGGGAGAAGAGCAGGTTTTCCCCGGGAATGGGCAGCGCCAAGCTGGCGGACTTGGCCAGGGGGCCGTTCAAGTTGTCCGTGAAGGCCAGCACGGGCACGCCCCGCTTGCGGGCATAGGCGGCGGCGTCCAGCGTCTCCTGGGTGTAGGGCATGATGCTGATGGCGATGAGCAGGTCCTTGCTTTCCAGCATGCCCACCTGGGTGGCGAAGTCAGCCGGGTTGCCCTCGAGGACCGGCAGGCCCGTGTTGATGAGCAGGTAGGCCAGCTGGCGGGCCATGAGGGCCGACACGCCATCTCCGATGGCCAGCCGCAGGCGGCTGGACTTGATCTGGTGGACGACCTTCTTCAGGAGATCCTCGTTCACGGCCTGCACCAGGGCTTCAAGGTTCCGGATGTCCCGGCGGGCCACCTCGAGCAGCGTGGCCGAAGCCCGCACCGGCGCCTGCAGCAGCTGCTCGCCGCGCCCGTAGTGCTTCTTGGCGGCGGTGACCAGGGCCTTGCGCATCTCCAGGTACCCGGAGTACTCCAGCTTCTTGGCGAAGCGCACCACGGTGGCCACGCAGGTCTGGGACTTCTGGGCCAGCTCCTCGACGCCCCAGAGGGGGGCCTCGTTCATGTTGGCGATCAGGCAATCGGCGATCTGCCGCTGGCTGGGTGACAGCCCCTGCGCACTGTGCAGGCGGTTCAGCAGGGGGTTCTTCGTCGCGGACATGGGATGCAGGATAGCGCGGTCATCAAGGGAGCTGAATGTCCTCGGCCCCGACAAAGGCCGCCATGCGCGCCAGGGCCTCGTCCAGCCCACGCAGGCGGGCCTTGGTGGCGCGGATTCCGGCCTCCCACCAGAGGCCCTTGATCTCCAGCAGGCCCCGGTCGCGGTGGAGCTTGGGATCGAGGCGCCCCACGAGGCGATCGCCCTCCAGGATGGGCAGGACGAAGTAGCCATACTGCCGCTTGGGCTCGGGCACGAAGGCCTCGAACCGGTAGTCGAAGCCGAAGCGGCGCAGGGCGCGGGTGCGGTCCCGGAGGATGGGGTCGAAGGGGCAGAGCAGGCGGGTGCGTTCCGGGGCGTCGGCCAGCCGGGCCAGCCGCGCATCCCAGTCCGCCAGGGCGAAGGCGGGGCGGATTTCGCCATCGGCGGACTCCACGTGCACGGAGACGATTCGGCCAGCCCTTTCGGCGGCCGCGCACCAGGCCTTGGCCTCTACCGATTCGATGCTGTTCCAGAACTCGGCGAGCTCCTTTGGCGTGAACACCCACAGCCGCTCGGCGGCGGTGTCGCAGGCCCAGGCCAGGTGCTCGGCGGACCCGGGGCAGGGCAGGGCGTGGTGCTCCGGCAGCACGCGTTCCGTAAGGTCGTAGACCTTCTGGAAGCCCTCCCGGCGGGGGATCATCAGCTCGCCGCTGCGCCAGAGGAAATCCAGGGCGGCCTTCTGCGGCTTCCAGCCCCACCAGGGACCGCGCTTCTCCGGGTGCTCGAAGTCCGAGGACTTCAGTGGGCCCTCCCGCTCGATGCGGGCCTTCACATCCCTCACCACCTTCGCGCCATCGGTGCCGCGGAAGTGGTGCTGCCACCAGGCGTGGGCGTGAATGCGCTCCCGGTCCCGGGCGAAGCGGGGCTTCCAGTGGTGGAAGAAGGCCGTGGGAATGGCCGACGCATCGTGGGTGAAGCCTTCAAAGAGGCTCCGCTTGCCCTCCAGCAGGTGCTTGAGGTGCCTGGGCCGGTACCCGTCCAGGCGGCTGAAGAGGGTGAGGTCATGGGCCCGGGCCAGGACATTGATCGTGTCCACCTGCACGAAACCGAGCCGCTCGATGAAGGCCTGCAGGGAGGTCGTGGTGACCCGCTTCCCGGGGGCGTCGAGGAGGCCCTGGGCACCGAGGAAGAGGTGCCGGGCGGCGGTGCATGGGATTAAGGGGAGGGCGTGGGACACGGATCAGCTCGGATGAACCCCGATGATGCCGCATCCACGCGCACCCCTGCTCATCTATGGCGAAAATTCAAACCTTCGCCGCCAGTTCGGCTCCTTGTCGGATGGCCCGCTGGGCGTCGAGTTCCGCGGCCAGGTCGGCGCCGCCGATGAGGTGGATCGGCTTGCCGGCCGCCTGCAGGGGAGCCACGAGGCTGCGCTCCGAGACCTGCCCTGCGCAGAGGATGATGCTGTCCACGGCCAGGCACTTGGACCCGGCATCCTTGCCATCTCGGATCCAGAGACCCTCGTCGTCGATGCGCTCGTAGTGGATGCCGCCCTGCATCTTCACCTTCATGGCCTTCAGCGTGGCCCGGTGGATCCAGCCGGTGGTCTTGCCCAGGTCCGCACCCATGCGGTCGGTCTTGCGCTGCAGCAGGTGGACCTTGCGGGCCGGCTCGGGGCCCTGGGGCCCCGGTAGGAGCCCGCCGCGGTGGGCATGGGCCGCATCGACGCCCCACTCCCGCAGGTACCGGTCCACCTGAGGTGAGGGGTCCGGATGCACGAGGAACTCGGCCACGTCGAAGCCGATGCCCCCTGCGCCAATAATGGCCACGGTGCGGCCGGCGACCTTCCGCCCCGAGAGCAGGTCCGGGTAGCTGATGACCTTGGGATGGTTCACACCCGGAATGTCGGGGGTGCGGGCCTGGACCCCCGTGGCGAGGATGACCTCGTCGAAGGGGGCCAGCGATTCGGGGGTGGCCCGCTCGTCCAGGCGCAGCGTCACGCCGGCCGCGGCCAGGCGCCGCCCGAAGTAGCGCAGGGTCTCGTAGAACTCCTCCTTCCCGGGCACCCGCTTGGCGAGGTTGAGCTGGCCCCCCAGCTCGGGCGCGGCTTCGAAGAGGCTGACCAGGTGGCCGCGCTCGGCGGCATGGCAGGCGAAGCTCAACCCCGCGGCGCCGCCTCCCACCACCGCGAGGCGCTTGGGGGCGATGACCGGCTCGAAGACCAGTTCGGTCTCGAAGCAGGCCCTTGGGTTGACGAGGCAGGTGGCGCGTTTCTGCTGGAAGACATGGTCGAGGCAGGCCTGGTTGCAGGCGATGCAGGTGTTGATGTCCAGGGCACGGCCTTCAGCGGCCTTCCGGACGAACTCAGGGTCCGCCAGCAGGGGGCGCGCCATGCTCACCATGTCCGCGCAGCCATCGGCGAGGAGTTCTTCGGCCACTTCCGGCGAGTTGATGCGGTTGGTGGTGATGAGGGGGATGGCCACTTCGCCCTTCAGCTTCTTCGTCACCCAGGCATAGGCGCCCCGGGGCACCATGGCGCCGATGGTGGGCACCCGGGCCTCGTGCCAGCCGATGCCCGTGTTCAGGATGGTCGCCCCAGCGGCCTCCAGGGCCTTGGCCAGGGCCACCACCTCCTCCCAGGTACTGCCCTCCGGCACCAGGTCCAGCATGGAGAGGCGGAAGATGATGATGAACTCCTTTCCGACGGCCTCCCGCACGGCCTTCACGATCTCCACGGGGAAGCGCATGCGGTTTTCATAGCTGCCGCCCCAGGCGTCGGTGCGGCGGTTGGTGCGGGCGGCGATGAACTGATTGATGAGGTAGCCTTCGCTGCCCATGATCTCCACACCGTCGTAGCCGGCCCGCTGGGCCAGGGCCGCGCAGCGGGCGTAGTCGCGGATGGTGGCGCGGATGGCGCGGGCGCTCAGTTCCCGGGGCTTGAAGGGCGTGATGGGGCTCTTGACGGCGGAGGGTGCCACGCTGAGCGGGTGGTAGCTGTAGCGGCCGCCGTGGAGGATCTGCAGGGCGATCTTGCCTCCGGCGGCATGCACGGCCTCGGTCACCTTCCGGTGCTTGCCGACCTGCCATGGCCAAGAGAGTTGGGAGCCGAAGGGGGTCAGGCGGCCCCGCAGGTTGGGCGCGATGCCCCCGGTCACGATGAGTCCGACCCCGCCCCGGGCCCGCTCGGCGTAGAAGGCTGCCAGCTTGGCAAAGCCCCCCTTGGCCTCTTCAAGGTTCGTGTGCATGGAGCCCATGAGCACCCGGTTGGAGAGGCGGGTAAAGCCGAGGTCGAGGGGGGCCAGCAGGTGGGGGTAGGACACAGGGGCTCCGGGGGATCCGGCCAGTGTAGGACCGAGCCCGGCCTACCCGGAGCCAGGACGCGGATGCATCGGGGATCGGGCCGTCTCTAATTATTATTTAATTAATTAAACAAAATTAAATTAATAATTAAAAAAAATGTTCAAACAATCTAAAACAAAATGTTAATTTTACGTCGTTGTTGATTTGACGATATAAAACAGTATGAAATGAGTGTATTTAAAGTTTTGAATAATTAATTTTATGTATTATTTGTATGAGATACAAAGTCTCAAAAATCACCATCGCAGGTTTTGTTATTTTTTATAAATATATTTATTATCAATTATTTATAATTTGTGCTCCTTGTCACATGGATCCTGCTGGTAAATCGGGATCATTGAAACGCGACCACAAGATCCTCAAGATCTCATTTCTGGCACCAAGTGAACCCTTCGCGCCTCACGGCGCCCGCATCGAACTCGAAAGGCAACTCCGTGGAACTGACGTGGATCTCGATCGCAGCCAGCCTGGCGATGGGCTCGGGGGCGGCGTTCCTCTTCATCTACGCGGTCAAGCGGGACTGGATGAAGAACATCGAGGACGCGAAGTACCAGGTTTTCTGGTCGGATCGGCAGGACAACGAACGCATGAACCCCTCTCAGGAGAAGGCTGATGGCAGTCAATCTAAAGCGAAGTAGCGGGGAGGATTCCGATGGAGGAAAGACCTCCCGGCGGAAGATGCTCGGGTGGCTGACCGGCGCAGGCCTCTTCGGCTCCGCGGGGCTCAGTGCCGTGTCCAACTTCGTCTTCATCAAGCCCCGCGCCACCTACGGGCAGCCCCAGCGCTTCAGCGTGGGCAAGCCTGAGGACTACCCCTCGGGCACGCGCGCGATCCTGGCCTCGCGAGGCATCTGCATCATCCGGGAGGGATCGAAGCTCGCGGCCATCTCCACCACCTGCACCCACCTGGGCTGCACGGTGGGCGCCGCGGATACCGGCTTCGCCTGCCCCTGCCACGGCTCCCGCTTCGACCAGGACGGCAACGTGACCGGCGGTCCGGCCCCGCGTCCGCTGCCCTGGTTCCAGATCACCCTCGCCCCCAACGGCGAGATCGAAGTGGACAAGGACATTGAAATCGCACCTGGGAGCTACCTGACCCTATGAGCCGCCCCACTCCGCCCAAATCCTCCCTCCTCGCCACGCTGCTGGACCTCCCGAAGAACGTCTGGAGTTCCATCTTCCGCAACCCGCTCCCGTCCAATGACCTGGAGCGCTCGGCCACCAGCTTCACGAACTTCTTCCTGCACATCCACCCGGTGAAGGTGCACAAGAACTCGCTGCGGCCCGCCTACACCTTCGGCCTGGGGCTGATCTCGTTCTTCCTGTTCGTGATCCTGATCGTGACGGGCATCCTCCTGATGTTCTATTACGTGCCCTCGACCACCCAGGCCTACGACCGCATGCTGGACCTGCGGGGTTCCGTGGCCTTCGGTACCCTCCTGCGCAACATGCACCGCTGGTCCGCCCACGGCATGGTCGCCGTGGTGTTCCTGCACCTCTGCCGCGTCTTCCTCACGGGTTCGTACAAGAAGCCCCGCGAGTTCAACTGGGTGGTGGGCGTCATCCTCTTCCTGCTGACGCTCTTCATGAGCTTCACGGGCTACCTGCTGCCCTGGGACCAGCTGGCCTTCTGGGCCATCACCGTCGGCACCGCCATCGCCGGCTACGCCCCCGTCATCGGCAAGGACATCCAGTTCCTGCTCATGGGCGGCACCAGCGTGGGCCAGGAGGCGCTGCTTCGCTTCTACGTGCTCCACGTGGCCGTGCTGCCCGCCATCCTCACGCTCATGATCGCCATCCACTTCTGGCGCATCCGCAAGGACGGCGGCCTTTCCAGGCCCGAGGACGCGGATCCCAAGATCGCCATCGAGCCCATGGAGGTCGCTGCAACCAAGGCCTCCGTGCCGGAGCCGAAGAAGCTCTATGGCTTCCAGGGCCTGGTGCGAGGACCCCTCACCAAGGTCGGCCAGGTTCCCGACAACACCGTCTTCTCCTGGCCCAACCTCTTCCTGGCCGAGCTGTTCACCTTCGTCGTCACCCTGTCGGCGATCCTGGTCCTCTCGCTGCTCTTCAATGCGCCGCTGGAGGAGCCGGTCAACGCCCTGCATCCGCCCAATCCTGCCAAGGCGCCCTGGTACTTCCTGGGCCTCCAGGAGATGGTCAGCTACTCGGCCTTCTGGGGCGGCATCGGCGTGCCGGGCATCTTCGTGCTGCTGCTGCTGGGAACGCCCTACCTCGACCGCGGTCCCAAGGGCGTGGGCAAGTGGTTCTCACGGGACCGCCTGCTGGCGAACACGATCTTCATCACCTTCGTGGTGGCGAACGTCATCTTCGTGATCATCGGCACCTTCTTCCGCGGGGCCAACTGGGCCTTCGTGACCCCCTGGTGAGGAGCGCGACATGAGACTGGCACTCGCCATCGGAACCTTCTTCATCCTCGTGATCCACGGGGTGGTGTTCTACAACCAGTTCTTCCACCAGTGGGAGCGGAACCAGCACGCCTACTTCGACCAGGCCCGCGTGCTGGCCAAGACCGACGTGGAGCGCAGCACCCTGGCCTCCCGCAAGCCGCGCATCGAGCAGATCGTGGTCAGCAACTTCGGCGAGACCCGGGTGGACCGCTGCACGACCTGCCACATCGCCTCGGACGATCCCCGCTTCGCCACCTACGCCGAGCCCCTGAAGGCCCACCCCTACTCCACGACCCTGGGTGATGCCCAGAAGAACGGGAAGTGGGAGCGCCGCCACAAGTTCTCCGAGTTCGGCTGCACGGTCTGCCATGACGGCCAGGGCCGGGGCCTCGATCCCGAGTACAGCCACGGCAAGGATGAATACTGGCCGGAGCCCCTGCTGGGCTACACCACGCAGGAGAACTGGCGCAAGGACTTCGCCCCCAAGCTCAAGGGCAAGGAATACATGCAGGCCAACTGCGCCCAGTGCCACACGGAGATCGCCTTCCCGGGCACCCCGCTGGTGACCAAGGGCCGCGAGCTGTTCTTCAGTTCCAACTGCTACGGCTGCCACCGCATCGAGGGGCTCTCGGACGGCACCATCGGCCCCGACCTCTCGGACGTGGGCAAGAAGTGGAAGCTGGACTACCTCTGGGGCCGCATCGCCGATCCCAAGAGCATCCTGGCCACCTCGATCATGCCGAAGTTCAACCTCAAGGAAGAGGACATCAAGGCCCTGGTGGTCTTCCTCAAGAGCCGGAAGGGCCGCAACTTCGCCGAGACCGAGATCCAGCGCTTCAAGGTGAAGCTCACGGGCGGCGCCGAGCTGGTCCAGGCCACCATCAAGCCCGTGCACATCAACCCGGCCGAGATGGTCAAGCAGGGCGAGAAGCTGGTGCTCGACCGGGCCTGCACCGCCTGCCACAAGCTGGGCGACCGGGATGGCGGCATCGCCCCCGACCTCAGTTTTGAGGGCCTGCTGAAGGACGGCCCCTGGATTTACGATCACTTCAAGAACCCCAAGTCCACCATGCCCGATTCGATCATGCCGGCCTTCCGCTTCACGGATGACGAGTTCAAGGCCATGACCGCCTACCTGCTCACCCTCAAGGGCACGAGCCCCGCCGGCAATGGGGAGGCCATCTACAAGGCCCTCTGCCTGCGCTGTCACGGCGAGAAGGGGGACGGCCGCGGCCCCATCGCCGAGCACCTGGATCCCTACCCCCGCGACCTCACCAAGGCCGGCTTCATGAACTCGAAACCCGAAGCCCGGCTGGTGGCCTCCATCCGCAATGGCGTGGCGGGTACCTCCATGCCGGCCTGGGGCAAACTCCTCAGCGAGGAGCAGGCCAAGGCGGTGCTGAGCCACATCCAGACCACCTTCACGAAGGAGGCCCGGCGTGAGCTCAAAGTCCGGCCCATTCCGGAAAAGAACCCCGTGGCCATGAGCAAGGAATCCGTGGCCCGCGGCGAGGGCATCTTCGTGGAGCGCTGCGCCGGCTGCCATGGCAAGAAGGGCGATGGCAAGGGACCCAACTCCCTGGACATCCTGCCCAAGCCCCGCAACCTCCGAAACACCTTCTTCGTCGACAGCGTCGACGACCGGCGTCTCTTCGAGTCCATCCAGTACGGCGTCCAGGGCACGGCCATGCCCCCCTGGATCGATTACGGCCTGACGAACAATGACGTGGGCGACCTCGTCAACTTCATCCGCAGCATCAACCAGAAACAGCAGAAGGGAGGCCAGCATGCAGCCCCAGTTCAGTAAGGCCGAAGTGGCGACGACCCCCGAAGGGGCCTTGGTCCACGACGACTCCACCGCCAAGTGGTTCCTGGTGAGCTCGGTGGCCTACTTCTTCATCGTGGGCATCATCGCCGTCATCATCGCCGCCAAGTTCGTGTGGCCTGACCTCATGGGCACCATGTCGTGGCTCACCTACGGGCGTCTCCGGCCCCTGCATGTGAACGGCATGCTCTTCGGCTGGCTGCTGGCCGCCGACATGGGCCTGGCCTACTACGTGATCCCCCGACTCTGCGGCGTGAAGCTCTGGAGCGAGAAGCTGGGCCTCGCCACGGCCATTCTCTGGAACGTCATCATCCTGGGGGCCGTGGTCACGCTGCTGGCCGGCCAGAACCAGGGCTGGGAGTACGCCGAGCTACCCTGGTACCTGGATGTCCTCGTGGTGGCGGCCTGGATCATGTTCGGGCTGAACGTCCTCATGACCGTGGCCAGCCGCAAGCACCAGGCCATGTACGTGACGATCTGGTACACCATGGGCTGCATCCTCTGGACGGCCTTCGTCTACCTGACGGGCAACTTCGCCACCCTGGTCACTACCGGCACCAACCAGGCCAACCTGAACTGGATGTATGTCCACAACGCCGTGGGCCTGATCTTCACCCCCATCGGCCTGGCCATCGCCTACTACTTCATCCCCCGCGCCTCCAACACCCCCCTGCACAGCCACAAGCTGTCCATGGTGGGCTTCTGGTCCCTGGCCTTCGTCTACGTCTGGACTGGCGCCCACCATATGCTGCACGGGCCCATCTCTCAGTGGCTGCAGACCATCGCCATCGCCTTCTCGCTGATGCTGCTCATCCCCGTGTGGGCCGTGGTCTACAACCTCTTCGCCACCATGAAGGGCCAGTGGCACCAGCTCCGCGAAAGCGTGCCCCTCAAGTTCCTCATGTCGGGGGTGGTGTTCTACCTGCTGACCTGCTTCCAGGGCCCCATGCACAGCCTGCGCACGGTGAACGCCATCGTGTCCAAGACCGACTGGATCCCGGGCCACGCCCACATGGCCGTGCTGGGCTGCTTCAGCTTCTTCGCGATCGCCGGCACCTACTTCACCGTGCCCAAGCTCTGGGGCAAGCCCCTGCACTCGCAGTCCCTGGCCAACTGGAGCTACTGGATGCTGATGATCGGCGGCCTGGGCTTCTTCACCACCCTCTGGCTTGGCGGCTTCTGGCAGGGATGGCAGTGGAACAACTGGAGCATCCCCTTCATCGACACGGTCATCGCCCTCAGGCCCATCTGGATCGTCCGGTTCGTGTCGGGAATCCTGATGTTCATCGGCATCGTGATGTTCGCCTACAACATCTTGGCCACCGCCCTGGGCGACCAGCAGGAGGCGGCCGTTTAGGCCGCGGAAAGGAGAGCGACCATGTTCAAGAAAGCTGACAACAACGCCCTTTGGGCCATCGGAATCTCCCTCGCGCTGTTCTTCATTGGCGGCATCCTCACCACCGTGGTGCCGCCTCTGGTCGACACCACCTGGGCCAAGCCGTTCGAGAACCACGACCCCGCCAAGGGCGTTACCGGCAAGGTGGTGCCCCTCACCGACCTGCAGAAGAAGGGTCGCGCCATCTACGTCCGGGAAGGCTGCTGGTACTGCCACACCCAGCAGGTGCGCACCCTCCTGGCGGACACCAAGCGCTATGGCTGGCGCGGCGTGGACGCCCCCATCTCCACCCCCGACGAATTCGTCTATGACGATCCCCACATGTTCGGAACCAAGCGCACCGGCCCGGACCTCGCCCGCGTTGGCGGCAAGTACGACGAGCAGTGGCACCGCACGCACTTCCGCAATCCCCGGGACCTCGTGAAGGGCTCCATCATGCCGCCCTACCCCTGGATCGTGAACAACCCCGAGGAGTTCAAGGCCATGGTGGCCTACCTCCAGAGCCTAGGCCGTGGCAAGGACTGGCGGCCGGCCAACGACTACGAGAAGTAGGTCATGGCCCCCACGGACTACACCTACCCGAGCGTGTATTTCGCCTATCTGTTCTTCGCCCTGATGTTCTTCCTGGCCGTCTATTTCTTCTTCAAGTCGCGGCGGGACGGGTACTGGGGCGAGAAGGGCGAGGAAGCCAAGTACCAGATGTTCGACGAGGATGAGACTCCCAGGAGCACGCCATGACAGACGAGAAGAAGGGCCACGAAGAACTCAAGGAATACGCCGACGGCTGGATGACCGAGCGCAAGGGTACCGATGCGCCGGGCTTCCTCAAGCTGGTGATCCCGATCATCGGCCTCGGGTGCACCGCCTACCTGGTGGCCCAGATGTACGGTGACGTGAACCATGCCACGCGGGGCCCCCTGGTCCAGCAGTTCAACACGGCCACCAAGACGAACCCGGTCCTGATGTATGGCATCGCAGCCATGGCCCTGATCTACGTGGCCGTCGTCGCGATCTTCGCCTTCCGCAAGCCCCACGAGGATTAAAGCTGTGGATAACGCCAGCTGGCAGTTCAGGGTTCCCGACGACTCGCAGTACTGGGTCGAGATGGTCAAGTGCCAGCACGCCTGTCCGGTGCACACGGATGCGTGCGGCTACGTGACGGCCATCGCCGAAGGGCGGTACGAGCAGGCCTACGCGATCGCCCGCGCCACCAACCCCTTCGCCTCCATCTGCGGACGGGTCTGCGGCGCGCCCTGTGAAGCCAACTGCCGCCGGGGCTCCCTGGACGAGCCCGTGGCGATCCGCGCCCTCAAGCGCTTCGTCACGGACAAGTTCGGACCCGAGACCGGCGACTACGCCGCCTACCGGGAAGGCGCCAATCAGAAGATGCTTCCCCCCAACCGGGGCGACTACGAGAAGGTGGCGGTCATCGGCGGCGGCGTGGCAGGCATGACCGTGGCCCACGACCTGGTCCAGATCGGCTACAAGGTCACGGTCTTCGAGGCCAATGCGGAACCAGGCGGCATGCTCACCGCGGGCGTGCCGGTCTTCCGCCTCCCCCGCGAGCTGGTGCGCCACGAGATCAACGCCATCGTGTCCCTTGGCGTCGACCTGAAATGCAACATGAAGCTGGGCCGCGATTTCAGCATCGCGGACTTGCGGGCCCAGGGCTACAAGGCCATCTTCCTGGGGGTGGGCCTGCCCAACGGCCGCAAGCTCTCACTGCCCGGCGGAGAGGCCGAGGGCGTCTACGATGGCATGGAGTTCCTCAAGGCCTTCAACGAAGGCAAGCCGCTGCCCCTGGGCCGGCGCGTGGTGGTGGTTGGCGGCGGCAACGTGGCTTACGACGTGGCCCGCTCGGCGCTGCGCCCCTTCGAGGCCCTCAACCAGGAGGACGCCCTCCAGGAGATGGGCCATGGCGAAAAGGTGGCCTACGACGTGGCCCGCTCCGCCCTGCGCATGAGCGGCGACAAGGAGATCCACGTGGTCTGCCTCGAGTCCCTGGAGGAGATGCCCGCAGACAAGGTGGAGATCCACGAGGGCGAGGAGGAGGGCATCCGCCTCCACAACCGCGTGGGCCCCAAGGAGATCATCGTCGAGAACGGCAAGTGCAAGGGCCTGCGGGTGGTGAAGTGCCTCTCCGTGTTCGATGAGGAGCGCCGCTTCAACCCCAAGTTCGACGAAGCCGACCTCAGCGACATCCACGCGGATTCCGTGGTCTTCGCCATCGGCCAGACCTCGGACCTCAGCTTCCTCAAGCCCGAGGACGGCGTGGAGACCAACCGCGGCCTGGTGAAGGTGGACCCCGTCACCTACCAGACCACGGCCCCGGACATCTTCGCCTGCGGCGATGTGGCGCATGGCGCCCGCCTCTTCATCGACGCCATCGCCTCCGCCCACACGGCGGCCCGGTCCATGCACGACTTCCTGCGGGGCACCCGCACCGACGTGGTGGTCCGCAAGCGCTGGCTGCCCGCCGCCTACACCATGGCCGAGGGCTGGCACCGCGAGGAACGGTGCAACGCGCCAGTCCTGGAGAGCGAGGTCCGCGCCACTTCCGTGGAGATCGTGGAGCTGAGCTTCCCCGAGGAGATGGCCCGCCGGCAGGGCTCCCGCTGCCTGCGCTGCAACATCAACACGGTTTTCGAGACGGACCACTGCATCGCCTGCAATGGCTGCGTGGACGTGTGCCCCGAGAACCTCATCAAGCTGGTGGGCATCAGCACCCTGTCCGACTACGACGCCCATGAGCGCTTGGTGGCCGCAGGCGCTGAGATCAGCCTTGCCGAGTACCAGGCCATGAGCCCCCAGGACAAGGATGAACTGGGTGGCGTCATGCTCAAGGACGAGAGCACCTGCATCCGTTGCGCCATGTGCGCCTCCCGGTGCCCCACCCACGCCATTCTCATGAAGCGGTTCGACCACAGCACCGAATGCGTGTCGATTCCGTCGCCCAATCCGAAGATCCTGTATAATAACTGAATGAGCATACAGACCGAGGCTTCCTCCAAGCCAAAACCCGAGCGGCTGCCGCCCCTGCCGCCCCAGGAGACCGTCTACCGGCCCATCCGGAAGCGCATCCACCTGGCCTTCTTCCTGGCTTTCGTGGCGGCGCCCTTCACCAACCTGATGCGCTTCGACATCCCCCGGCAACGGTTCTACTTCGCCGGTTTCGAGCTGTGGATCAGCGAGTTCGCCATCATCTTCTTCGCGATGATGTTCCTGATGTTCGTCATCGCCGCCTCGGCCATCATCCACGGCCGGATCTACTGCAGCTACGCCTGCCCCCAGATGATCTTCAGCGAGTGGAGCCAGTCCGTGGAGCGCTGGGCCGGTCGCCTGGCCCAGAAGCTCAAGGCCGCCAGCCCCAAGGCGAAGAAGCTCGCCGCGCGGGGCCTCTTCTACGCGGTGCTGCTGGTGGCCTCGGTCTTCCTGGCCTTCGTGTTCACGTCCTACTTTGTGGAGCCCCGGGACCTGCTGGGGCGCCTCCTGCGCTTCGACCTCGTCACCGTGGGCGGCATCACCGGCGCCGTCACCACCCTGATCACCTTCCTGGACTTCACCCTGGTGCGCCAGAAATTCTGCACCACGGTCTGCCCCTACGGCTACATCCAGGGAATGCTCCAGGACAAGCACACGCTGCTGGTGAGCTACCAGGACGGCCCCCACGAGGGCGAGGCCAAGGACTGCATCGAGTGCAAGAAGTGCGTCCGGGTCTGCGAGATGGGCATCGACATCCGCGAATCGCCCTACCAGATCGAGTGCGTCCACTGCGGCGACTGCATCGACGCCTGCGAGGATGTGCTGCGCAAGCTCGGCAAACCGGGACTCATCCACTACGCCTGGGGCGAGACCCCCAAGGCTGCCGTCCTCCAGGAACCCTGGTACAGGCGCTGGGGCTTCCGTGACGCCAAGCGGGTGGTGATCCTCCTCATCATGACCTTCTATCTGACGGGACTCGCCGTGGCCCTGTCCCTGCGCCGCCCCGTGCTGGTGGAGATCAACCCGGACCGGTCCACCATGTTCAAGGTGCTGGAGGATGGCCGCATCGCGAACCTGATCCGCCTCAAGCTGGCCAACCGCACCGGCAAGGCCACCCAGGTGCGTCTCTGGGTGGAGGGGCTGGCCGGAGCCGAGCTGGCCCTGCCGTCCAACCCGGTGGCGCTGCAGCCTGGCGAGACCTTTGAGCGCACGGTGGAACTGCGGGCGCCTTTCGTGCAGGATGGGCAGGATGTCCACCACATCCGCATCCTGGCCCAGGCCGACGCCGCCCGAAAGGCCGACGCCGAGGAGCTGACCTTCATCACGCCGCTCAAGAGGAAGTGATTTATGACGGACCACAAACGGGGCGGCGGCTTCTACCTCACGCTGTTCGGCCTGATCGGCCTCCTCTTCGTGGGCATTCTCATCGCGACCTACCAGATTGCCAAGAAGGCCAATCCCGTCATGCTCGACGAGCAGGGACGGCCTCAGCCGACCCACCGTTCATGAGCCAGGCCGCCACCTGCGATCTCTGCGGCGCGGCCGCCACCAAGCATCCCCAGATCCAGGTCTTCCGCAATCAGGAGCAGCGCTTCTGCTGCACCGGCTGCCTCAACGTCTATGCCATCCTCCTGGAAAGCGGCGCCATGGATGCGGGTGTGGATCTCCGCAGCACCGACCTCTACCAGGAGAGCCTGCGCTTGGGCCTGCTGGGCCAGGGCGGGGAGGACCTGCCCTCCGCCGTGCCTGAAGGGGCCGAGACCCGAGAGGCCCTCTACCAGCTCTCGGGGATGTGGTGCGCCGCGTGCGGCTGGGTGGTGGAGCACGCCCTGCGCCGGGAGCGCGGCATCGTTTCCGCCGAGGTGCTGTTCACCTCCGACCTGCTCAAGGTCACCTACTGCCCCCAGATGCTCCCGCCGGGCACCGTGCCCGACCGCGTGAAGTCCCTGGGCTACCGTGCCGCGGAGTTCGGCACCGAGCAGGAGGGCGACCGCCGCGAGTGGCAGGACATGCTGCTGCGCCTGGGCATCGCCGGGGGCCTGTGGATGAACGTGATGCTGTTCAGCCTCGTCATCTACGCCAGCTACTTCGAGGGCATCGCGGGCTGGGCCCAGCGGGCCGTGCCCTTCATCCTCATGGTCCTCACCCTGCCCGTGGTGCTCTACTCGGCCTGGCCCATCCACCGCATCGCCTGGTTCGGCATGAAGACCGGCCACCTCCGCATGGAGGCCCTCATCTCCACGGGGGTGCTGGCAGCCTTCACCTACAGCTCCGCCCAGGCGATCCTGGGCGGGAGGCACTTCTACTTCGACACGGCCTGCGCCATCGTCACCCTGGTGCTCACCGGCAAGGCCCTGGAGCGCAATGCCAAGGACCGCAGCGCCCGCGCCATCGCCATGCTCCACCGCCTGCTGCCCAAGAAGGCCCGCCTCCGCATCGACGGACAGGAACGCTTCGTGGCCATCGAGGCCCTGGAGGCCGGCACCCTGATCCTGGTGAAGCCCGGCGAGCGCATTCCCGCGGACGGCGTGGTGGTGGAGGGCCAGTCCACGGTGGATGAGTCCGTGGTCACCGGCGAGTCGGATCCTCGGGCCAAGGCCGTGGGGGACGCGGTGATCTGCGGCAGCCTGAACACCGCCGGCGTGCTGGAGCTGCGCGTCACCCGCTGTGGCGAGGATTCGACCCTGGCCCAGATCGTGAAATCCGTGCAGGCGGCCCTGGCGGGCAAGAGCCCTCTGGAGCGCATGGTGGATCGCGTCTCCCGGATCTTCATTCCCGTGGTATTGGTCCTGGCCGCGCTCACGGTGCTGGTGTGCCTTGGCCGGGGGCTCGTGGGCACCGAGGCCATGCTGCGGGGCATCGCCGTGCTGGTCATCGCCTGCCCCTGCGCCCTGGGCATCGCCACCCCCTTGGCCACCACCGCCGCCATCGGCGCGGCCTCGCGCCAGGGCATCATCATCCGCGACGTGCGGGTGCTGGAGACCTTCCGCAAGGTGGATCTCCTCGTCCTCGACAAGACCGGCACCGTGACCGAGGGCGACTTCCGGGTGCGCCACGCCGCGCTGGATCACCTCGACCTGGTGGCGGCCCTGGAGTCCTATTCCGAGCATCCCCTGGCCCATGCGGTGAAGCGGTACGGCGAAGCGCAAGGGGTTGATCGGCACGATGCCTCGGGCATCGAGGTCAGGGCAGGCCGTGGCCTGGCGGGCACGGTGGCGGGCCATCGAGTGGTGGTGGGCAACCGCAGGCTGCTGATGGAGGACGGCATTCCGCTCCCGTCCGAGGTCGAGGTCCAGGCGGGCGCCTGGGAAGCGGAAGGCCTCACCGTGGCCTTCGCGGCGGTGGATGGCCTCTGTGCCGGCGCCCTGGCCTTCGGGGATCGCCCCCGGGCCGAGGCCGCCGCCGTCATCGCCGAACTGCGGTCCCGCGGCGTGCGCACGGTGCTGCTGTCCGGCGACGCGGTGGCCACCACGGAGCGCATCGCCAGGGCCGTGGGGGTGGACGACTTCCTGGGCGAGGTGTCACCTGCGGAAAAGGCCGAGGCCGTGCGGCGCTTCCAGGCCCAGGGCAAGGTGGTGGCCATGGCGGGCGACGGCATCAATGACGCGCCGGCCCTGGCGGCGGCGGACCTGGGGATCGCCATGGGGTCGGGCGCGGACCTGGCGATGCACGCGGCGCCCGTGGTGCTCATGCGGGACTCGCTCACGTGCATCACCCGCGTCTTCCGCCTGGCCACGCTCACCCTGCGCGTGCTGAAGCAGAACCTCTTCTGGGCCTTCTTCTACAACACCGCGGGCATTTCGCTCGCCATGACCGGCGTGCTGAATCCCATCCTCGCCGCCGGCGCCATGGTGCTCTCCAGCCTGTCCGTCATCGGCAATTCCATGCGGCTGGGGCGGGACCGGGGCTGAGCGGATGGTTCATCGGAGTTCCACCGGCTTGAGCTCGGTGACTTCGGCCATCTGCGCGGCCCTTCCACTCCGGACGGCGGCCTTGTGGTAGGTGAAGTCCACGACCACTTCAAAGGGAGCCTGGTCGGCGAACCCAGCGGGCACCATGAAGCGCCAGCGCAGCGCCGCCTTGAGGATCGCGGGGAACGACTCCCGCCGCCCATGACCGGAGACCAAGGTGGCCTCCTGAGGCACGCCATCGGCCCCCACGCGAAGCCGCACCTTCACGCTCTGGCCGTCGATGGGGGCCAGTTCCGCGGCGCGGTCGTAGTCCGGCATCACGGACTTCACCAGCTTCAGGAGCCCTTGGCCGCCCATCCCGGTTCCGTTGCCTACGCCATCGCCATGCCCCCGTCCGAATCCATGGCCATCTCCCCTGGGAACCCCGTTCCCATGGGCCCCTACCGGAAGACTCCGGTCGAGGACCATCGGCGGCTCCAACGCGCGCAGCTCCGTATCCACCACCGGGAGCACCCGCTGGGGCGGAGCGGTCACCACCTCCAGGGCCGGCACGGACAGAAGGCGCACATCGATCATGACATTGCCCTGCCGGTGGCTGCCTCCGGGGGGGCCGGGCCGCGGGCCGATGGGAGGCCGATACTCCGGGGGCTCCATGGCCAGGGCCACCCGGATCACCGGCGGGCGTGGGGGCAGGGACAGGGCCTCGATCTTCCACGCCAGCAGAAGAAGGACGGCGATCGCGTAGAGGGGGATCCACAGCCAGCGGGCCCTTCCGGCGGGCTGGAATCCCGATCCTTCCCACGCGGGGGGAGGCAGGGTGAGATCACTCATGGCGGCAGCACGATCATGGTTGGACCCACCCAAGTCTGGCCTTGGATCCATGAGAGCCGCAGCCTGCTGGCCTGTCCAGCGCCTTCAGCCCTGCAGCCGCAACAGCATCACGGCCTGCCAGAGGATGTACCCGCCCATGCCGGCCACCAGCAGGCCACCCAGGCGCAGCAGGCGCGCCTTCCAGGCCTGACTGAGGCGCGTGCTGGCCAGGCCCAGGCCCAGGAGCAGGGGCGCGTTGCCCAGGCCGAAGGCCGCCATGCCCGCGGCGCCCATCTTCCAATCCCCGCCATCCAGGGTGCGCAGCAGCATCATGTAGACCAGGCCGCAGGGGATGAGGCCCCAGAGCATCCCAAGGGCGTAGGGCAGGCTGCCAAGGGCGAGCCCCCTGCCCATGAGCTTCTGCAGCGGCGCCGGCAGCCTGAACTCCATGAGCGAGTCCGCCCGGCCGCCCAGGGCCATCACCAGGCCCATGAGAAGCATGAGCACGCCCACGGCCAGCTTCACCCAGATCTGCCAGGGCCAGGCCTGGGCCGCGATGAGGGCCGCGCCTTCGGGTTTGCAGCAGGCATGCATGTCCTGCACGGTCTGCAGGCGCGCGAAGCCGCCGAGGAATCCAATGAGGCCGCCCAGGAGCGCGTAGGTGGTGATGCGGCCCAACTGGAAGCGCAGGTGCCGCGTCCACAGCCTTCCGCCCTGCTTCGCCTGGCTGAGGCCGAAGGCGGCCACGATGGGGCCGCACATGCCCGCGCAGTGGCCCAGGGAGCCCAGCAGGCCCGCGATCCACATCACCACCAGCCAGGGCGCGGCGTGGGGGTGGTTCAGCCATGATTCGAGCATCGCCCATGGTCCCGCGGGGGCCGCGGAACCCGCAAGCGACATGGATCACGGGTGGGTGCGACGGGATGTCGCACCCACCCGTAGGTTGATCAGAACCGCCTCAGAAGCGGATGCCGGCGTACACGCCGATCTGGTTCTTGGGGGCCATGGACTTCAGGGTGTTCTCAATGGAGTCGAACTTGTTGCTGGTGCTGGTGAGGGGGAAGGCCACCTCGAGGCCGATGAAGGGCTTCACGAGGGGCGAGGGGATGGCGTAGCCCACGTTGGCGCGGAGCCAGGGCCGGTTGTAGGTGGTGTTCTCGCCCTCCACCTCAAGCTTTTCGGCGCGGTACTCCAGCCCGGCGCCCACGGCCACCACGGCCTTGAAGTTGAACATGGCACCCACGGACCAGTGACTCTGCTTCAGTTCGGTGGGGGCGCCCGAGGGCGCGCCGCCCAAGGTCGCCTTCAGGGTCGACTTGGACTCCGGCTGGTAGCCCGCCGTGACCTGGAAGAGGGCGGGGCCGATGTCCACGATGGAGTAGCCGAACCGCGCCGCGTAGACCGTCTTGTTGTCGAGGTTGAGCTGGCCAGTCACGCCAGGGGAGACTTCCATGTGGGGGGAGGGATACTGCTGCTGGCCCAGGAAGAGGCCCGCCTCGAAGGACTGTGCCGCCAGGGGAGTGCCCAGCAGGACGGCCAGGACGATGGTGGCTTTTTTCATAACGCACTCCAGATGTGCCAACGATTGGCGAGCCATGCTTTCATTCATGGCTTCGGCCTGTCAAGACGATTCTGAAGTCATCAATGGTCGGGTGGTCAGGCCTGATCCGTCCGCTCCACCGCGATCACCATCCGCGTGGCCACGGCGGCGAGGGCGCCCACGGCGGCCAGCACCGGCAGCAGCGCGGCGCCCACCAGACCGAGGGTGAGCGGAATCTCGATGAGCGTCTTCCCGGCCTCGTTCTTGAGCGTGATGCGCCGGATGTTGCCCTGGTGGATTAGGTCCTTGACGAAGTCCAGCACCTGCCCGCCGTCCAGGCGGAACTCCTCGGTGCGGGTGCGGTCCTGGGTGGTGTCCGTGGTCATGGGGTGTCCTTTCTGAAGGGTGGGGGATTAGGCGTTCACCAGCAGGTGTCCGGCCAGCCAGACCTGGAAGCGGCCCAGCAGCAGCGCCAGGTGGAAGGTGAGGGGGAGCAGGGCCAGCCCCGCCAGGCCGCAGAGGGCCGCCGCCAGGTTCGGGTGGGCGAGGAGCCAGGACCCGCCGACGTCGAGGCTGAGGGTGCCGCCGAGGTGGAGGAACTGGGCGAAGGGCACAGCCACCAGGGACAGGCCCGTGGCGAGCAGGCTGACGAGGAGGGTGAAGTAGGCGAGGCCCAGGGGCATCAGGAGCAGCAGGTAGAGGAGGCTGGTCCAGGTGCGGCGGTCCTTCAGGAGGCCCCTCAGCCGGCCCAGGAAGCCTTCCCCGCCGGGCAGCAGGGCCGGACCGGCGGAGCCCTCGCCGCCCACCAGCGCTTTCAGCAGGTACACCTCGGCCACGGATAGCAGGCGGGCGCCCGCCAGGAAGGTCAGGGCCACAGGTACGCCGATGATGAGGATGGCCAGGCCCAGGCTCAGGGAGAGGCCGGTCACCGTGTAGGTGAAGGCCAGGATGCCCGTGGCCATGGACAGCAGCAGGTAGAGCAGGGTGGTGTAGGTCCGGCGCTGGGCCAGGGCCTCGAAGAAGCCTGGGTGGGATGCGGGCAGCAGGGACATGGAACCTCCGGCGATGTCCCAGGCTACGGAGCGGCCACCCGCTGCGGCCGCGGGAACCGGTGAACGGCGGGCCCCGGTCGGCGAACCTGGGCTCAGCCCAGGGCCGGCACCCGCCAGAGGGCCAGTTCCTCGCCCAGGGCGGGAACCGGCAGCAGGCCGTTCTCCACGGCGCCGTCATCGCTCTCGGGTTCGCAGAGGTAGACAGCGATGGCGCCGAGGGGCTGTTCGGTGGGCACCAGGGCCCAGCCCGGCGGCACGGTCCGGGGGCTCCGGTGCCAGGAGACGGAGATCTCGCCCACGGCGGCAGCCTCGAGGATGGCGCGGCCCCCCTCGGAGCCCAGGCCCTCGACGATGGGCACCTCCACCGCGAAGGTGCCCACGGCCTCCTGGAGGCTGAGGCCGTGCAGGCGCAGGTGGGCGGCCATGGGGGCGGGCACCAGGTAGGCCTCGGGACGCTCCACCACGGTGCTGCCCACGAAACGGCCCAGGTAGGGCAGGCTCACGCGGGTGGGCGCGCCCTCCAGGGTGCGGGGCTCGCGGGTGAGGATCTCGACGGGGTCCGCGAAGCGCTCCAGGCCGTAGCGGATGGCGATGCGGTCGCGGGGGCTGCGGCTCGCCGCCACGGTCTGCACCACCTCGTCCCGGTGGGCGGCCACGTGCTTCAGCGTCTCCAGCATGAACGCGTAGGCGGTGCGCACGCGCTCGGCGAAGCTGATGTACGAGTAGCACTCCAGCAGCAGGTCCATGCGGCTGGTGAGGCCCCGGTAGTTGCTGCCGAAGCGGGGGTGGTGCGGGTAGGTCATCCAGCCCTCGCTCACCGGGGCGCCGGGCTGCGCCTCCGCGCCCGCATCCAGCGCCCGCTCGTCCTCCACGAAGTTGCCGTACCAGCCCGCGTCCAGGCCGTGGTTCCGCTTCAGGGCCGCGGTGACCGGCGGCAGCAGGCGCTGGCGCATGTACTCGATGGGCTCGCCGCGCCCGCTCTCCACCGTGTGGGGGATGTCGTAGGTCATGGAGAAGCGGTGCACCGAGCCATTGGTGGCGTGGTTGTCGATGGTGAGGTCCGGCGCCCAGGGCTGGCAGACGCGGGTCTGCAGCAGGCGCATCTCCTCCCCCTGCATGCGCAGGTAGTCGCGGTTCAGGTTGATCTTGGCGGCGTTCACGCGGGTGCCCACCCCGCTGTCGGGGCCCAGCTGGCCTTCGAGCTTGGGCAGGTGCAGCCTGCGGTTGCCGGGGTCGATGGCGTCATTGCCATCGGGGTTGAAGAGGGGCACCACCACCAGGGTGAGCTCCGCGAGGATCTGGTCCGCGTCCAGTCCGGCCTTGCCCTCCAGCAGGTCGCGCACCAGCATCAGGCAGCCTTCCTTGCCCTCCACCTCCCCGGCGTGGATGCCGCTGATGATCAGCACCACGGGGCGGCCCAGGGCACGGGCTTCCTCGTGGGTCGTCACCCGGTGGGCGGAGAGCACCAGCAGGGGCAGCGCCCGGCCCTGGGGGCTGCGGCCGAAGCCGGTGACGTGCAGGCGCCGGTCGCCCTTGGCCTCCAGGCCGGCGATGAAGGCCATCACGTCCGCGTGGCGGCTCGTTTCTTCATATCGGGTGGCTTCGGCGCGGGTGAGCAGGGGCATGGGCACTCCTCGATCAGGACCGGACGGTCAGGTCCTGGAAATCCTCGGTGCGGGGCAGGCCGCGCATGGCCTCCAGCAGCGCGGGCGGGGGGGCGGCGAGCTTGCGGGTGGCCAGGTCCAGCCACCCCCCTGAACTGGTGACGCGGGCCGCGGTGCGGCCGTCGGCCTTGATGAACTCGTTGCGCAGCAGAAAGCGGCTGCCATCCTCCGACTGCCCGGCCAGGGCCAGGGTGACCTCGAAGGATTCCAGGAGGCTGATCTCGCGGAAGTACTCGACCTCGTCCGTGCGCACCACGGGCCCGATGCGCAGCCGCGAGAACTCGGAGGTGGGGAAGCCATGCTCCTGGAAGAAGAACATGCGGAGGTCGCCGGACTTGTCCAGGTAGGCGGTGTTGCGCATGTGGGCGTTGAAGTCCATGTCCCCCCAGCCCGCGAAGAAGGTCTTTCGGTACATCCGGGACTCCTTCGGAGGGAGATGGCTCAGAGGCTCCGCTTCAGCACGGCCTGGCCCAGGTGGGTGACGCGGTAGTGGCCGATGGCCCGCTCGCGGATGAGGTCGTGGCGCTCCAGGTAGGCCAGGTCCGGGTCCGAGGCCCCGGCCTTCACCAGGTGCTCCCGCGCCACGTCCGGGTGCTTGGCCACCACCTGGAGGAGGGTGAGCTGGCGGGCGGTGATGGGTTCGGCCACGGAGGCTCCTCGAATCGGCTCAGTAGGTGATCTGGCGCCGGTAGCTGGCCCGGTGGATGTCCGTGATCTGCACGGTGAGGCTGCAGGTCATCTTCGCGAACGTCTGGGGGAAGGCGCTGGCCAGCACAGGGAGGAGGGCCTCGCTGAGCTGGGCCTTCACCTCGTCCGTGCGGCCGCCGAGGATCTGCACGTTCAGCGTGACGAAGGCCTGGTCCGGGGCGCCGTCGCCGATGGCGAAGGTCCCGTGGCTCAGGAAGCGGCTCTTGATGTCCTGGGCCTTGAAGAGCCCCGTGGCCACCAGGGTGCCGTTGATCTCCCGCAGCAGGCCCGCCCAGTCGGGCTGGTCGAGGAGGTTGTCCGAGGCTTCAAGAATGCAGTGGGGCATGGGGAACCTGATCCGGGAGGGGAGGGGGTACGGGATGCTACCGCCGATGGTCGGGCTTGCGCTGGATCCCTTTCTTCGACCCGGTCCCCCAGAAGCTGGTCTCCTCGGCGAAACAGATGTTCTCCAGGTCCGTCACCCGCTCCTGCAGGCAGCTCTGGGCGTCGCTGATGGCCTGGTTGTAGATGGCGGGGCCGATCTCCTTCAGGCAGAAGCGCAGGAAGGTGCCCGCCCCGAGGTCGCCGATGCTTTCGCCGTATTCCTCGGCTACGAAGCGCTGGATGGGGCCGCTCAGGCGCTTTTCGGTGTCGGGGGAGAGCTTGATGTCCATGGGTGCCTCGCGTGTGCCTGGCCTCAGTGTGGCTGCGGTTGACGCCGGCGCGAAACGGTGGACAACGATCCCGGGCGGCTCGGGCCCTAGGTGGAGGCCCCCGGGTCCTCCCCGGGGCGGGGCTGCGGGCCTGGCGCGGCCTCCGGCTTGGCGAAGCGCTGGGCGCGCAGGTGGAAGTCGTCGGTGAACGTTCGGCGCACCGGCGGGGGCGGCTCGGCCGCAGCCTCCTGACGCGCCTTGCGGATCCGCCAGAGGCCCAGGGCCACGGGCAGCAGCAGCAGGATGGGATACTCCAGCAGGATGCGCTGGGGCGTCAGCAGGAACTGGGTGGGGCGCAGGCTGTCTGCGTACCAGGCGTCCAGGATCCACACCTCGTCGTGCTCATGCAGCTCCGCGGCCTCCGCCTTGCTCAGCGTCAGCACGCGCGTCTCCTCGCCGCGCTTAGCCGTCACGAAATCCGTGATCTGGCTGTCCGCGTTGCGGTCCACGCTCACCACCTCCAGCCGCGAGAACCCCGGCCGCTGCAAGTGGCAGAAGGGGTTCATGACCAGGAGGAAGACCTGCACGGTGGTGATCCACGCCACCGCCCCGGCCAGGGCCCAGAGGCCGATGAGGGCGGGCCAGCGGAAGGCGGGTCGGGCGAGGAGGGACATGCCTCGAGTATCCCTGAAGCGGGCGGAACCGGACATCCTCCAGGCCGGGAACCCCAGACCGCTTGGTTGACGGCACCGATCTACTGCGCTGGGATGATCAGACCGATTAGATGGAATCATCCCCCGGGGCCCGCCCACATGACCTCGCCACCCCTGCCGCCTGAGGTCCCCCCCGCCTGCCAGTGGGTGGATGGCCTGCCCTTGGCCATGCTGGCCTGGAATCCCGTGGAGGCGGTCCTCTGCCCCAACCGGGCCTTCACCGAGCTGTTCGGCTACGGGAACGGCGACCTACGGGAGGCCGGGGCCTGGTGGGAGTCGTGCCTGCCGGATGATGCCCACCGCCAGGCCCTGCAGGCGGCCTGGGCCGAAGCGGTGCGGCCCCCCAGCGGCGGGAGCCAGACCATGGCGCCCATGGATGTCCCCATGCGGCAGCAGGACGGCACCTGGCGGTTCGTCCGGGCTGCCTGCGCGCGGCTGGGTGATCACCCGGTGATCACCTTCATCGACCTGACCCGGCACCACCGCACCGAGGAGGTGCTGGCCTTCCTGGCCAGCGGCGCCTCCGGGCTGGATGAGGACTTCTTCCAGTCCCTGGCGCGGTTCCTGGCCAGGCAGTTCGCGGTGGACTTCGTCTGCATCGATGTCCTCGAAGGCGACGGCCTGACGGCGAGGACGCTGGCGGTGTGGTGCGATGGCCAGTTCGAGGACAACGTGTCCTACGCCCTGAAGGACACCCCCTGCGGCGTCCTCGCGGAGCGGACGGTGTGCTGTTTCCCGTCCGGGGTGGTGGACGCCTTCCCCAAGGATGACGTGCTCCGGGACCTCCTGGCGGAGAGCTACGTGGGGGTCACACTCCGGAGTCACACCGGGAAGCCCATCGGCCTCATCGCGCTGATCAGCCGGCGTCCCCTGAAGGAGCCGGAGCTGGTCGAGTCCCTGCTGAAGCTGGTGGCGGACCGCGCCGCCGGCGAGCTGGAGCGCCGGCAGGCGGAGGAGGCCCTGCGGGAGAGCGAGGCCGCCCATCGCCACCAGTTCACGGACAACTCGTCGGTGATGCTGATGATCGATCCCGAGGACGGCCGCATCCTCGACGCCAACCGCGCGGCCGCGGCCTTCTACGGGTACACCCCGGAGCGGATGCTGGAGCTGCGCATCACCGACATCAACCCCCTGCCGGAAGCGGACCTCCGCCGTTTCGCCGCGGCCATCCGCGACGATGAGGGCGCCCGCTTCGAGTTCCAGCACCGCATGGCCGATGGCTCCCTCCGCGAGGTGGAGGTCTCCACGAGCCGCGTCCTGGCGGGCCAGCGGCGGGTGCTGTACTCCATCATCCACGACATCACCGAGCGCAAGCAGGCCGAGGCCCAGCTGCGGGAGAACGAGGCCAAGCTCCGGACCATCTTCGAGGCCTCGGAAGCGGGCATCATCCTGGTGTCGAACCAGGGCGAGATCTCCTTCGCGAACCGGCGCATGGCGGAGATGTTCGGGATGCCCATGGAGCAGCTGATCGGCACCGGCTATCCCGACCACCTGCACCCCTCCGAGAAGCAGGTCGGCGATGCGCGGATGCGGATGATCATCAACGGCGAGATCGACCGGGTCTCCGTGGAACGGCTGTTCCAGCGGGAGGATGGCAGCACCTTCTGGGGGCACCTGTCCGGGCGGCGCCTGGAGAACACCGATGGCAGCCTGCACACCCTCGTCGGCATCATCACCGATGTCACCAAGCGCCGGGAGGCGGAGGAACAGCAGCAGGTCCTGCAGGCCCAGCTGCACCAGGCCCAGAAACTGGAGAGCCTCGGCAGCCTCGCCGGTGGGGTCGCCCATGACATGAACAACGTCCTGGGGGCGATCCTCGGGCTGGCTTCCGCCCATGTCGAATCCCAGCCGGCGGGCAGTCCCGCCCAGCGGGCCTTCAGCACCATCGTCAAGGCCGCCGAGCGGGGCGGCAACATGCTGAAGGGCCTGCTCAGCTTTGCGCGGCAGAACTCGGCCGAGCAGCAGGACCTGGACCTCAACGCCATCATCCGGGAGGAGGTGCGGCTGCTGGAGCGCACCACCCTGTCGAAGGTCCGGCTCACCATGGACCTGGATCCCGACCTGCAGCTGATCCAGGGCGAGCCCGGGGCCCTGACCCACGCCCTCATGAACCTCTGCGTGAATGCCGTGGACGCCATGCCGGAGACCGGCACCCTCACCCTGCGGACCCGGAACCTCCCCGGCCGCTGGGTCGAGGTGCAGGTCCAGGACACGGGCACCGGCATGCCGAAGGAGGTCCTGGACCGGGCCCTGGATCCCTTCTTCACCACCAAGGAGGTGGGCAAGGGCACGGGGCTGGGCCTGTCCATCGTCTACAGCACGGTCAAGACCCACCAGGGCGAGATGGAGCTCCGGAGCGAGCCGGGGCAGGGCACCTGCGTCGTCCTGCGCTTTCCCGCCGGCGCCGGCCTGGCCCAGCCCTCCGAGCCTTCGGGAGCCTACGGCATCCTCCCCTTCGACGGCGCGCTGGAGGTCCTGCTGGTGGACGATGACGAGCTCATCCAGAACTCCATGCTGGGCATGCTGGAGCTCCTCGGCCACCTGGCCTGCCTGGCCACCAGCGGCGAGGAGGCCCTGGCCCGGGTGGAGGCGGGCCTCCGGCCCGACGTGGTCATCCTCGACATGAACATGCCGGGCATCGGCGGGGCCGGAACCCTGCCGCGGCTGCGGGCCCTGCTGCCCGCGGTGCCGGTGCTCCTGACCACGGGGCGGGCGGACCAGACGGCCCAGGACCTGATCAAGGCCCACCCCCACGTCACCCTGCTCTCCAAGCCCTTCGGCATCAAGGAACTCCAGGCGCACCTGGCCCCCTTCGTGCGGGTCTGAGCGCCACCGGATGCGCTTAGGATGGGAGGCCTATGACCTCCCCCGCCGCAGCGCATCCCCTCCTCGGCCCCGACGGCCGGCTGCTCTTCGTGACGCGGGCGGCGCGGATGTTTTCGTACGGCTTCCTCTCCGTGGTGCTGGTGCTGTACCTGGCCGGGCTCGGCTTCAGCGAGGGGCGCATCGGCCTGCTGCTGACCCTCACCCTGGTGGGGGACACGCTCATCTCGCTGTGGATCACCCTCCACGCCGACCGCGTGGGCCGCAAACCCATGCTGGTGCTGGGCGCGGCCCTCATGCTGCTGGCCGGCATCCCCTTCGCCCTCAGCGGCGACTTCACGGTGCTGGTGCTGGCGGCCACCTTCGGCGTCATCAGCCCCTCGGGGAACGAGGTGGGGCCCTTCCTGGCCATCGAGCAGGCGGCCCTCTCCCAGGTGCTGCCCGAGGATCGCCGCACCGGCGTCTTCGCCTGGTACAACCTCACCGGCTCCTTCGCCACCGCCCTGGGCGCCCTGGCCGGGGGCTGGCTGGCCCAGGTCCTCCAGGGGGCCGGCCTGGCGCCCGTGGCCAGCTACCGGGTGCTGGTCTTCGCCTACGCCGCCGTGGGCCTGCTGCTGGTGGCCCTCTTCGCCAAGCTCAGCGGGGCCGTGGAAGCGCCGCCCGCCGCCGCCACGGCCGGGCGCTGGGGCCTGCACGCCTCGAAGGGCGTGGTGCTGAAGCTGTCAGCCCTGTTCTCCCTGGACGCCTTCGCCGGGGGCTTCGTCATCCAGAGCCTCGTGGCCTACTGGTTCCACCAGCGGTTCGGCGTGGCGCCGGGGACGCTGGGCTCCATCTTCTTCGTGGCCAACGTGCTGGCGGGCCTCTCCAGCCTCTACGCCGTGAAGCTGGCCGCGCGCATCGGCCTCATCCGCACCATGGTCGTCACCCACATCCCCTCGAACGTGCTGCTGATCCTGGTGCCGCTGATGCCGAACCTGTCGCTGGCCGTGGCCATGCTGCTGCTGCGCTTCAGCATTTCGCAGATGGACGTGCCCACGCGCCAGGCCTACACCATGGCCGTGGTGGCGCCCGACGAGCGCTCCGCCGCCGCCGGCGTCACGGGCATCGCGCGCACCACCGGCGCGGCCCTCTCGCCGGTCCTGGCCGGCCCCCTGCTCGCCGTCCCCGCCCTCGCGGGGCTGCCCTTCCTCCTCGCGGGGGGCCTCAAGATCCTCTACGACCTGCTGCTCTACCGGAGCTTCCGGAATTCAGAGCGCACGCGCTGAGGCAGGCCCCACGCGGCCTGGCCATTGAAGCAAAAAATGGTATTAATACGATCAGGCAGCCTTGTTACAACAGGAATATTCCTATCTTCCGGGGCGCCGGACGACTAGCATCGGGACCGCCCCTCTGGAGGTGGGCCGCCATGTCCCATGCAACCTTCAAGTCCCTGTTCCCCAAGCTCGCGTTCGTCCTGGCGCCGGCTCTGCTCGCCCAAAGCGGTCCCATGCCGCCGCCCCCGCTCATGCTGTTCGTGCGCGAGGAGGTCAAGCCCGGCCACGGGGCGGGCCACGCGGCCACGGAATCCGCGTGGACCCGCGCCCTCGCCAAGGGCCAGTCCAAGGACCACTACATCGGCATGAGCGCCCTCACGGGGCCCTCCGAGGCCTGGTTCATCATGGGCTACGCCAGCTACGCGGACTGGGAGGCCAAGCAGAACGAGTTCGACAAGAACCCGGCCCTGAAGGCGGAGATCGACAAGATCTCGGCCCAGGACGGGGAGCACCTCAGCGGCACCCGCACCCTGCTGGGGGCGCTGCGCAAGGATCTGAGCTACGGTCCGCCCGTGGAGATCGGGAAGATGCGCTACTTCCGCATCCGCACCTTCCGCGTGAAGCAGGGGCAGGGCAAGGCCTTCGAGGAGGGCGTGAAGCTGGCCCTGGGCGGCTACACCAAGAGCGGGTACACCGCCTCCTTCGCCTGCTACGAGATCGCCGCGGGCACGGGCTCGCCCACCTACCTGATCCTGCGCCCCCTCAAGTCCCTGGCGGAGCTGGACGGCATGGCCGCCGCCGACAAGGCCTTCCAGGAGGCCCTGGGCGAGGAGGGCCGGATGGCCATGCAGAAGGTCTTCGCGGACACCGTGAATATCGTCGAGAACCAGCTCTTCGCCTTCAGCCCCAAGCTCAGCTTCCCGGGGCCGGACATGGTGGCGAGCGATCCGGGGTTCTGGACGGTGAAGCCCCCCAAGGGCGCGAAGTAGGCGGGTCCCCCGCGCTGGCCCCGGTGGTTTGTGAGGACGCCGGGGCCAGGCCCTAGAGCATCGGCCCGCCCTCGGCGGCCTGCTCCATGTGCCCCTGGAAGCCCTTCATCACCAGGCCGTGCATGGCCGCCTGGGTATAGCGGTAGAAGAACCAGGGCAGGGCCGGGTTGAAGTCGTGGATGGCCACCAGGGTGAAGCGGCCGCCCAGCAGGTCGCGGAACTCCAGGCGGGCCGTGCGGCCGCCCAGCATCCGCGCCAGGGCGCCGCCGGTGATGAAGTACATGCGACGGTCCGGTGTGCTGTGCGTGGGCTTGAAGTCGAGGCGCAGCAGCCGCAGCCGCGTGAGCCGCAGCCGCACAGTCCAGGAACCGTCCGCATCGCGCTCCGTGGCCACGAAGAGCTTCATGAGCGCGCCCAGCCAGGGGAAGTAGCGCTCCGCCACCCATTCGGCGTTGCGCCCCTGCGGCAGGCGCAGGCGCTGGATGGAGCGCACCCGGCCCAGCTGGCGCAGGGTCTCGTCATCCAGGGTCCGCTGGGCGCCGGTGGCCTCCACCGGGGCGGGCTGCTGCAGGGACTGCGCCAGGGTCTCCTTGAGGGGCGTCCAGTCGCGCACCACGGCCTGCTGCACGGGGTTCGCCTCACCGTGGGATTCCGCGGAGAACAGGTCCAGCAGGTAGGTGATGAAGTCCGGATGCAGCGAGGGGTTCAGCCGCCTCAGCAGGGCCGCGAAGGCGCCCTGGGGCAGGTCCCCCCAGGGCGCGAAGTGCACCGGGTGGTCCAGCAGGTCCGCCGTGTCCTGGAGCATCTGGCGCAGGCTGGTGGGCTCGGGGCCGAAGACATCGAAACTGCCGTCGAAGGTGTCCGCGCGACCCACGCAGTGCTGGAAGGCCCGCAGCAGGGCCGCCAGGGAGAGGGGGCGGATCTCGTTGGTGCCCAGGCGGGGCAGGGGGATGCGCGGCAGGGTCTCCACCATCTGCACCAGCAGCCGCGCCAGCTCCCCGCCCGGCCCCACCACCAGGCCCGTGCGCAGCACCGTGAGGGGCACGCCGCGGGAGGCCAGCACCGCCTCCCGCTCCTGGGCGTCCCGCCCCGTGGGCCGTTCGGCGGCGGCCAGCAGGGGGGCCCGGCAGAGGATCTGCTTCACGCCGGTGCGGGCCGCGGCCCAGGCGAAGTTGTCGGCGACCAGCAGGTCCATGTCCCGGGACTGGGCCTGGTCCAGGCGGGCCGAGGGGTCGCGGTTGTGCACCAGGTACACCGCGTAGTCCACGCCCTCCAGGGCGCGGGCCAGCTCCAACCGGGAGAAGTGGTCGCAGCTGCGCACCTCGTCCTGCGGGCGCGGCGCCTTGCGCGTCAGCGAGCGCGTGAGGATGCGCAGGTCGAAGCGGTCGCCCAGCGCCTCGCAGAGCGCCGCCCCGATGAAGCCGCTGGTGCCCGCCAGGGCGACCCGGGGGCGGGAGCCGGGCTTGGGTTCAGGGTGGGGTTCGGCGGGAGTGGACACGGGGCTAGAGCATAGCTCACGTGGGGCCGGGCGCACCGGGCGCGGTCGGGGGCAGCAGGTCCACGAAGGTGCGGATGGCCTTCAGGCAGGCCTCGGGGCGGGTCTGCAGGATCCAGTGCGGCCCCCGCACCGTCGCGATGTCCAGCTGGGCGCGGTGGGCGCGGATACAGGCCGTGGCGGCCCAGGGAACCAGGCGGTCGCGGTCCGCGCGCAGCGCCAGCAGGGGCACCGCGATACGGCCCAGCAGGTCCGTGGCGTCCACCGCGGCCACCGCCAGGGTGCGGCCCTTCATGGCGGCCGTGGGGAAGTGGGGCAGCATGGCCGTGGTGAGTTGCACCAGGGCCGGGGGCGCGCCCTTGCCCAGCAGCAGGCGGCGCAGCAGGGGCCGGGGCAGCTGCAGGGGCGGCAGCAGGCGCAGCAGGGGCCGCAGCCAGAGCCACTCGGGGCGCGGGTTCCGGGCGAAGCTGCTGACGAGGATCACCCCCGCCAGTCCTTCGGGCCGCTCCGCCGCCAGGGCCAGGGCCACCGGGCCCGAGAAGGATTCCCCCAGCAGCAGGAAGGGCCGCCCCGAGGGCAGCTGCTGGCGGGCGAAGGCCGTGCAGTCCGCATAGGCGGTCAGCTCCGGCGGGTAGCGCACCACCTGGGCCTCCCAGTCCCCCAGCGCCTGCACGAAGGGCTCGAACATGCGCCCCGTGCCGTCCATGCCGGGCAGGAGCACGAGGAGGGGGCGGGGGGCGGCCATGGGCGAGTATCCCAGGCCCGGGCGCTCCCGGCGAAGCCCGGACCAGGCTTGGACACCTTTTGACGCATCCGGGGCGCTAGGGTGGAGGCATCCCCCAACCAAAACCCGAAGGCCAGCCCCCGCGGACCCCCGTCCGACCTGGGCGTGCCGCTGGCCCGAGCTCAAGGAGGCCCCATGGCCGCGATCATCCTCGACTACTTCGGCGACTGGCAGACCCGCCGCCTCACCTGTCCGGTCTGCGGCTGGACCGGCACCTTCCAGGAGGGCGACACCGAGCTGTATGCCGCCCTCCAGGACTGCCAGTGCCCAGGCCCCCACGGGTTCACCGACCGGCCCATGCTCGCCATTCTGCCCTTCCCCACCTTCGACGAGTGGCGCGAGCACTGGGACGAGATCAGCGAGGCCCAGCGATGCCTCGTTCGGCTCGCCGAGGCCAAGGAGGGGATCCAGGACCGGGACTGAGGTTCCGGCCAATCCCGGTGCCCGTTCCCGCCGGTGTAGCATGGGCGGCATGTGCGGCCGGTACACCTTCATCTTCGACGCCAGCTCGCTGGCGGAGGCCTTCGGCATGGTGCCGCCGGGCTTCACCATCAAGAGCGGCCACAACCTCGGCCCGGGGCAGTACATCGTCATCGTGCGGCCCGAGCGCGGCCAGCGCGTGGCCGACATGGCCTTCTGGGGCCTCATCCCCGGCTGGGTGAAGGATCCGAACACCTTCTCGAAGCCCATCAACGCCCGGGCCGAGACCGTGGAGGAGAAGCCCAGCTTCCGCGGCGCCTTCAAGCGCAAGCGCTGCCTCATCCCCGCCACGGGCTTCTTCGAGTGGAAGGCCGAAGGCAAGGCCAAGCAGCCCTTCTACATCCACGCCCGGGATGGCAGCCCCTTCGCGTTCGCGGGCCTGATGGAGGACTGGCACGGCCCCGATGGCGAGGTCATGGTCAGCGCCTGCATCCTCACCACCACGCCCAACGAGCTGATGGCGGGCCTCCACGACCGCATGCCGGTGATCCTGCCCCCGGTGGCCTGGGACCTCTGGCTGGATGCCGCCGCCCAGCCCCGGGAGCTGCGGAGCCTCCTGGCGCCCTACCCGGCCAGCCTCATGGATGCCTACCCCGTGGGCACGGCCGTGGGCAACATCCGCAACGATGGCCCGGAGCTGATCCGGCCCCTGGCGCCCAGCGGATTGGACCTGGGCTGACCGGCTCTAACCGGAATTGGGCTCAGTCGGCGCGGAGGCCCTTGGCCGCCAGCTCCTGCTCCGTGAGGCCGAAGAGGGGCGCCACCGTGCGGCCCCGCAGGCTGGCCATCAGGTAGAGCTGGCCGCGGTGGTGGGCTTCGTGCTCGGTCATGGCCCTTAACCATTTCCAAGTCGCCATGGAGGCGCCCGAGGGATTCGTGCAGGGCGCCAGCAGGTCGGCCTCGCTCAGCGTGCCGAAGATGGCCAGGGACTCGGCGTGGCACTGGTCCAGGTAGGCCCGCACGCCCTCCAGCCCCGAGGCCAGGCCCTTGGTGTGCTCCACCCCGTGCCCCGCGTAGCGGCTGGGGCGGCCCTGCACGGTCTCCGCATACATCCACCGCTCCAGGCCCGCCAGGTGGCGGAACAGGTCCCCGAAGCTGAAGGCCCCGGCCGCTGGCGCCCATTCCAGGTCCTCGGGCTGCAGCGCCTCCACCACCCGCGCCGTGCGGGCCCGGGCGTTGCGCCAGTAGGCGAGGAAGGAGGGGGTGTCCTGGTGCATGGATGGAGTATTTCAGGGGTTCTCGGTTCCCCCATAGGGGTTACTGGACTTCTGGATGTAGCCTGTGGTGAAAAGCCTTAGTCGCCTTCCACCGGGAGACACTCATGAGGTCCTCGCTCATCCCCTTCGCCATCGTAGCCTCCACGGTCGCCCTCGTCGGGTGCTGGCGTGACAAGCCCGAGGTGGACCTCACCAGGATCTCCGTCGGGATGCCGAAAGAGGATGTCATCCGGGCCCTCGGGAAGCCCACGCGGGTGGCCGTCCAGGGAGGGGTCGAGTATCTGGAATACGAGGCATACGACAACTCCGGCTGGGACAACATCGGGAAGAGGAACTACCGCTGGCTGTTCGTCCGGATCGTGAACGGGAAGGCCGACGCCTTCGGTCGCAAGGGCGACTTCAACACCACGAAGAACACAACGGTGGACTTCAACGTCAAGCAGCAGATCGACACCAAGGTCACCCCGGGGACACCGGCTGCTCAGGGGGCCGCCCCGTTCGACCTCAAGTCCGAGTTGGAGAAGCTCCAGAAGATGAAAGAGGGCGGACTGATCACCGAGGCCGAATACCAGCAGCTACGCCAGCGGGCGCTGGATAAGGCGAAGGCCCAGTAGGGGCTGGGTGAACGGGGCTACCCCCTCAGGAACCACAGGCCCAGCGGGCGGTCTGAGTCCATCTCAAGTTTAATACCGTGCTTAGCGGCGAATTTTCTAACACCAGCGAGGTCCACGGGGTCAACTGGGCGGGTTCTGTCTGGGATACCCCCAGGGAAACCCGGAAAGAGTTCGTCATAACTGAGGTAAATCCTCTCGCTAGACTCAAGCTCGTTAAAAATCCTAAATTTAACGTCATTCATTAATATAGCCCTCAAATATACCCATTTTACCATTCGGTCATTTTGACGCGTAAGTGCCCGTATTGCATGTAAAACAAAGGTTTGCATAGGCAGAGCCTCGCCGGATGCCTATATATCGGCTAGGAGGGGCACAGCTACAGCAACCTGGGATACTGGTTTAGGGGGCCGGATCACTTGGTCATCCGCGACGACCACTAGGTCCTCGCCCTCGAAGTGCACGATCAGCCCCCGGCCCCCTGCTTGGAACGTGACGGCCCACTCGGGGGTCTCCTGGGCGGAGAGTAGGCGGAAGTTCACCTGACACCGGAGGTAGTGCTCGGCGGCGGCCAGCCAGGGCCCCGCCGGGGTTCGGAACGGGCCCTCCTCGGTCACCCGCGACACCGCCTCGATGATCAGCCGTTGGAGCGGTGAGACGTAGCCGCCGCGTGGGACCTTCCGCTTCGTCGCCATACCCCCTCCAAGCCCTGCGGGCGCCTCTGGAAGGGGTCGGGGAAGTCTAGCTTGTCAGCCGGGCCCTCGGGGTCACCCTGGAGGCCCTCGGGTGATCAGCGGTCAACGTGAGGGGGCTCGGCGGCCTGTCCTGGGTCGGCGCACTCCTCCAGCTCCTGCTCGATGAAGTTTTTAATCTCAAGCAGTAACGCAGAACGGTAGTTCCCAAACGGGCGTTCGAACTTCACCTGGGACCCCTCAAGGACCCCCGCTAGCTCCCTCAGGATATGGACGCGCTCGATGGGGGCCAGATCCGGGGCCATTACCTCCATGAGCTGGGACACGTTGCCTCCTGCATAAGTCCTCGTCGGTAGACGGGGGCCTTCGCGTGAGCTACCTCCCCCGGGGTTGACGATCCGGGCGCCGCCTCTCCCGGCCTTGTGAGCCGTTTGTAACGTCTCAGGTGTGAAAACTGGTTAAAGTTTGTGCAAGTTTCGCCATGTTTTCCCCTCGGCTTCAGATAGCAAAACCCCCCGAAACCTAGTGGTGACGGGGGTTTACGTTGGAACCAAGTACAGGATTCGAACCTGCGACCTGCTGATTACGATTCAGCAAGTCACCCCATCGGCTCCTCATGCCCGCACTTCGGACAGAGCAGCACCTGAATCGGATCCTTCCCCCGGGGCTTCTTGGTCTTCTCGCCCATGGTGGGGTTCTTGCACGCGGGGCAGGTGACGGGGACGGGCTTGTCCCAGGCGGTGAAGTCGCACTTGGGGTAGTTGGTGCAGCCGTAGAACACCTTGCCGAAGCGGGTCTTGCGGGGGCTGAGGCCGCCGCCGCACTTGGGGCAGGGCACGGCGAGTATTTCCTTCTTCACGGTCTTGCAGGTGGGGTAGTCCACGCAGCAGACGAACTCGCCGTAGCGGCCGTGGCGCTTCACGAAGCCCTTGCCGCAGTTGGGGCACGTCTCGCCGGTCGGCTCGTCGGGGGGCACGGGGATGCCCTTGGGATCGGCCTTCACGATGCCCTTGCACTTGGGGTAGGTGGGGCAGGCCCAGAAGGGGCCCCACTGGCCCTTGCGCAGGGACATGGGCGTGGTGCCGCAGAGGGGGCATTCCGGCGCGTCCTCGGGCTCCTCCATCTTTTCCAGGTCCGCCGTGTAGTCGCACTTGTCCTTCTCGGCCTCGGCGCTGTAGTTGGTGCAGCCCACGAAGAGGCCGTTGCGGCCGATGCGCTTGAGCAGGGTGCCGGGGTGCTTCTTGCGGTCGCCGCACTTGGGGCACTTCTCCCCCGTGGGCACGCCGGCCTTGAGGTTCTGCATGTCCTTGCCGGCGGCCGCGAGCGCCTGCTCGAAGGGCCCGTAGAAGTCCGTCATGGCCTTCTTGAAGGTGAGCTTGCCCTCCTCGATGCGGTCGAGGTTGCCCTCCATGCCCGAGGTGTACTTGGGATCCAGCAGGTCGTGGAAGCCCTGCAGCAGCAGCTCGGTGACGGTCATGCCCAGGTCGGTGGGCTTGAAGCGGCCCTCGTGCTTCTTGACGTAGTCGCGGTCCTGGATGGTGGCGATGATGCTGGCGTAGGTGGAGGGGCGGCCGATGCCATCCTCTTCCAGCTCCTTCACCAGGGTGGCCTCGTTGAAGCGGGCGGGGGGCTTGGTGAACTGCTGGTCCGTGTCCAGCTGCTGCAGCTTCAGCGGCTCGCCCAGCTTGAGGGCCGGCAGCTGCGCGTCGTCCTCGTCCTCTTCGTCGGGGCCCTTGGTGGCATCGCTGATGGCCTCGGCTTCGACTTCGGTCTTGTCGGCGCGGTACACCGCCAGCCAGCCCGCGAAGCGCTCGATCTCGCCCTTGGCCTCGAAGGTGGCCGTGTCCTTGCCCACTTCGGTTTCGGTCTGCACCACGGTCTCGTCGAAGCGCGCGGCCTCCATCTGCGAGGCCATGGTGCGCCGCCAGATGAGGGCGTAGAGGCGGAACTGATCGGGTTCGAGGTGCCCGCGCAGGGATTCCGGCGTGCGGGTGATGTCCGTGGGGCGGATGGCCTCGTGGGCATCCTGCGCCCCGCTCTTGCCCGCATACACGCGGGCCTTGGCGGGCAGGAAGTCCTTGCCGTACTTCCCGGCGATGAATTCGCGGGTGGCCTCCACGGCCTCGGGGGCCATGCGGGGCGAATCGGTGCGCATGTAGGTGATGAGGCCCACGGGGCCCTCGCCGAAGTCCACGCCCTCATACAGCCGCTGGGCGTTGGACATGGTGCGGCTCACGCTCATCTTCAGCTTCTGGGCCGCTTCCTGCTGCAGCTTGGCGGTGGTGAAGGGGGCGGCGGGGTTGCGCTTCTTCTCCTTGGTTTCCAGGCCAGTGACGGTGTACTCGGCCTTCTCCAGCTTCGCCTTCAAGTCCTTGGCCTGGTCGACATCCCCCACGCGGCGCTTGGTCTCCTTGTTGCCGAGCTGCAAGGGCTGGCCGCCCAGCTTCACCAGCTTCATCCAGAATGCGGGGGGCAGCTTGGCGGCGAACTTGGCCTTCAGCACCCAGTACTCCACGGGGTTGAAGGCCTGGATCTCCTTCTCGCGGTCCACGATGATGCGCACGGCCACGCTCTGCACGCGCCCGGCGCTGAGGCCGCGGCGCACCTTGTCCCAGAGCACCTGGCTCACCTTGTAGCCCACCAGGCGGTCGAGCACGCGGCGGGCCCGCTGGGCGTCCACCAGCTTCTTATTAATGACGGTGGGCGCGGCCATGGCCTTCTGGATGCCCGCGGGGGTGATCTCGTTGAAGAGGACGCGGCTCACGGGCAGGGATTTCGGCGGCTTGATGGCCTCCAGCAGGTGCCAGCTGATGGCCTCCCCCTCGCGGTCGGGGTCGGTGGCGAGCACCAGCTCGGCGGCGGTCTTGGCGGCGGCCTTCAGCTCCTTGACCACCTTCTCCTTGGCCGGGCTGATCTCGTATTCCTCCTGGAAGCCGTTCGCGATGTCGACGCCCAGCTTCTTCGGCAGGTCCCGGATGTGGCCCACGGACGCCATGACCTTGTACCCCTTGCCGAGGTACTTGGTGATGGTCTTCGCCTTGGAGGGGCTTTCGACGATCACGAGTTTGGTCACGGACATCTCCCTTGGGGGCTAAGGATGGAACCTAGGCCGGGCCCTTTGTCAAGTGACCCGCAGGGCGGACAGGTCTTCCAGGAGGTTGTCAGGGGATAGGCAAATCCGTGCGGCGCCTTCCCTTAACAGTGAATTGGGGCCCTCGGCGGAAGGATCTTCCGGGGCGCCGGGGCAGACCCAGAGCTCCTTGCCCAGGTCCAGGGCGAGGCGGGCGGTGACCAGGGAGCCGGACTTGAGGCGGGCCTCCACCACCACCACGCCCTCGGTCCAGGCCGCCAGCAGCCAGTTGCGCCGGGGGAAGTGCCACTTGCGGGGCGGGGCCTCGGGGGGAAATGGCGTGAGGACGCCGCCCCCGGCCGCCACCATGCGGTCCATGAGGGGCCGGTGCTCCGGCGGGTAGGGCTGGTCGAGGCCCGAGCCCATGACGCCCCAGGTGGCGCCGGCTTCCAGGGCGCCGGCGTGGGCCGCGCCGTCGATGCCCCGGGCCAGGCCCGAGAGCACCGCCACGCCCGCTTGGGTGAGGGCCTTGGCCCAGGCCCGGGTGCGGGCCTTGCCGCGGGTGCTGGCCTCGCGGCTGCCCACGAGGGCGAGGCGGGGCCCCGGCGGCGGCAGCGTCCCCCGCACCCACAGGGCCACGGGGTAGGGCAGGGGGGCCAGCAGGGCGTCCACGCCGTCATCGCCCGGCAGCAGCAGGCGGGCGCCGCGCTCGGCGGCCTCCTGGTGGCGGCGGGGCAGGTCGGCCGCCAGGCGGGCCAGGGCCTCGGCCTGCTCCGGGGCCAGGGCGGGGGCCGCGCCGACCTGGAGGGCCGCCCAGGCCTCGGCCTTCTGGCGCTCGGGCCAGTCCAGCACGGTGAAGGCGAGGGCCCAGAGGCGGAGGTCCACGGCGGTTCCTGGGGGAGGGAGGGGGAATGGAGCTATCCTGGATGGGACAAATGGCGCAGCGCAAGGGCTTTCCCCTTGCGTTTGGCCCTCCGGCCGCTACACTGATTCTCTTGGCTGTTTTCACCTTTGGTTCGCGAGGTTCCCATGTCCCGTCAGTGCGAAATTTGCGGCAAGAAGCCCCAGTTCGGCAACAACGTGTCCCACTCCAACAACATCACCAAGCGCCGCTGGAACCCGAACATCCAGCGGGTGCGCGCCCTGGTGGGCGGCGCCCCCAAGCGGATGCGCGTCTGCACCTCCTGCATCCAGGCCGGCAAGATCCTCAAGGCCTGCTAGGTTTCTGCGTGTTCCGGAAGGCGGCCCCTGGGGCCGCCTTTTCGCGTGTCCCGGTCCGGCGTCACAATTCAGCGCCGAACCCGCGCTGGGAGTAAGGTCCGGGCCTTGCGCCGCCGAAAGCGGGGCAAGCCTGGCCGCCGCCTGGCCCGCCGAGGTGGCCCATGGAAGCGCCCGCTCTGAGCCAGTACACGCACAGCCGCCTGGACCGCGGGGCCCATGTGCTCGTGGTGGAGGACGATCCCGTCTCCCTCAAGTTCCTCTGCGGCGTGCTGGCCTGCAACGACTACCGGCTGACCACGGTGGGTACGGCCCGGGAGGCCATGGCGGCCCTGGACCGGGAGCTGCCGGACCTGGTGATCCTGGACCTGTACCTGCCTGACAGCTACGGCCTGGCCGTGTGCAAGCACCTCCGGCAGCTGCTGGGGGGCGAGGACATCCCTGTGCTGGTGGTGACCATCGAGGATGGGCAGGAGGGCCACGCCCAGGCCGTGCGGGCCGGGGTGGACGACTTCCTGCGCAAGCCCATCCTGCCCGTGGAACTCAGCACCCGGGCCCGCAGCCTCCTGCGCCTGCGCTACCTGCGGCGGGAGCTGCGCACGGACCGCGAGTCCATCCTGGACCTGCACGCCCAGAAGGAGAGCCTGCTGCAGTACGTGGCCCACGACATGAAGAACCTGCTGGGGGCCACCCAGGCGACGCTGGAGCTGATGAAGGAGGGCTGCGGCCCCGCCCAGTGCACCCGCTACCAGGACCGCCTGGGCGACTCGCTGCGGGCCATGCTGGCCATGGTCAAGGACCTGCTGGACATCTCCATCGGCGACCAGGTGGACCTGGTGGCGGACCTGAACGCCCTCGAGATCGGGCCCTGGCTGGAGAAGGTGATCCAGGAGTTCGAATCCCTGGCGGCCCGGCGGCGCTGCTCGTTCCGGTTGGCCTTCCCGCCCGGGCTGGTGCTGGAGGCCGATCCTCACCTCCTCCGCCGGGTCGTGTCGAACCTGCTGGAGAACGCCATCCGCTATGCCCCCGAAGGCACCGCCATCGAGGTGGAGGTCCAGGCGGGAGCGGGGGCGCAGGGCCCCCGGATCCAGGTCTGCGACCAGGGCATCGGCGTGCCGCCCGAGCTGCGCAGCGCGATCTTCGACCGCTTCGTGCGCCTGAAGAGCCCCCAGGAGACCCGCTCCGGGCGTGGCCTGGGCCTGGCCTTCTGCCGGCAGGTGATGGCCATGCACCAGGGGCGCATCTGGGTGGAGGACAACGTGCCGAAGGGCAGCCGCTTCGTGCTGGAGCTGCCCGGGGAGACCGGCCGCTGAAACCCGGCCCCCGGTTCAGGCCTGCCTGTCAAAAAAGTCAGTTCACGGTCTGGTGGTCTGACCGTATTCTTGAGGTGGAATCACCCTCGGCGTGGAGGGTTCGCTGAGGAAGGGCAGGGCCCATGGGAATGGAGAGGACGGTCGACATGCAGTGGGGTCCCGCCCTGGAGCTGGGCCACGCCGGGATCGACGCGGACCACCGCTCCCTGCTGGAGACCCTGAACCGCCTGCGCCAGGCCGTGCGGCAGGACCAGGGCCGGGAGGAGATCCAGGCGGTGCTCCTGTTCCTGCGGGACTACACCGTCTCCCACTTCGCCACCGAAGAGGGGCTGATGCTCCAGCACGGCTATCCGGGTACCTCCGCCCACCTCACGGCCCACGCGGACCTGGTCATGCAGCTCAGCGACCTGGTGGCGGACTACCGGGCGGGCAAGGCCCAGCTCACGGAGGCCCTGCTGACCTTCCTCGAAGCCTGGCTGGTGGAGCACATCCAGGGCCTGGACCGGGAATTCGGCTGGTACCTGCGCGGCCGGGGCCTGGCCTCCTGAGCGGCCGCGCCTAGAGCTAGAGCTTGAAGCCCTCCACGGCGGAGCGGAGGCCTTCGGCCACCTGGGCCAGGTCCGAGGCGGTGCGGGTGATCTCCTGCACCGTGGCGGAGAGCTCCTGGGTCGCCGAGGCGTTCTGGGCCAGCTGGGCATGGTTCTCGTCCACCAGCACGTTCACCTCGCGGCTGGTCTCGCTCTGGGCCCGGGCCGCCGCGCCGATCTGCTGGAAGCGGCCCGCCACGTCCCCGATCCTCGCGCGGATGTCCTCCAGGCTCTGGAGGGTGGTGTCCACGCCGAGCACGCCGGCCTCCACGGCCTCCTGGGTGCGCTGGATGAGCTGCTCGATTTCGCCGGCGGCGCTGCGGGAGCGGTCGGCCAGCTTGCGGACCTCCTCGGCCACCACGGCGAAGCCCTTGCCCATGCTGCCCGCCTTGGCCGCTTCGATGGCGGCGTTGAGGCTGAGCAGGTTGGTCTGCCGGGCGATCTCCTGGATGACGGTCACGGCCTTCACCATCTGGCCGGTGGCGGCGCGGATGTCGGAGATGCCGGTGACGGCGGCCTGACCCGCCTGGCTGCTGTGCTCCGTGGCCGCCACGGCCCCCTCGGTCTCCTTGGAGGAGGCCTCCAGGTGGGTCGAGACATCGGTGGAGCGGCTGGTGAGGTGGCCCATGGCACCGGTCACCTGCTCGCCGGAGGCCCGCAGGTTCTCGCTCACCTGGGCGATCTGGGCCACGGCCCGCGACATCTCCTCGGAGGAGGCCGCCAGCTCGGTGGAGCCCGCGGCGACGCGCTCGCTGTAGGCGGCGAACTCCTTCACGGTGCCGTGGAGGTGGGCGTTGTAGGCGTTGAAGGCCTGGGCCACCTCGCCCACTTCATCCTGGGTGAGCACGGGCAGCCGCAGGGTGAGGTCCGAGGCGCGGAGGCCCTGGGCCAGCGCCACGATGGGCCGGGAGATGCCCCGGGCGATGGAGAGGCTCACCAGGACCACCACCACCGCCATGAGAAGGATGGGAAGGCCGGTGGTCAGGGCGAGGGACCGGATCTGCGCGTCCACGTCATCCACGTAGAGCCCCGTGGCCACATCCCAGTTCCAGGGGTGGAAGCGGCGGATGTAGGCGATCTTCGCGCGCACCTTGCCGTCCGGAGGCAGGTGGCTGTAGTCCACGAATCCGCCTTCCGGCTTCTGGGCCTCCTGGTCCATGGCCAGCCAGTGCAGCTTTCCTTTCGTGTCCTTGCCGCCACTCATGTCCTTGCCGGCCAGGTCCTTCATGATCGGGTGATCGATGATGCGGGCGCCGGGCGAGGCGATCCACAGGTAGTTGCTGCCCTCGTACCGCATGGCCATGAGGGCGGCGCGGCCCTGCTGTTGGGCCTGGTTGCGGTCCAGTTCCCCCTTCTGAACCCTGGCCTCGAGATCGGCCAGGAGGTGGTAGCCCATATCCACCACACTGCGCGCCCCCTCCTTCCGTGAATCGAGGTAGCGGGCACCGAAGACGGGCAGCAGGTAGGCGAAGAAGAGGAGGAGAAAGAGGGTCAGCGGGGCAAGGCCCAGAAGCTGGATCTTCCTGGAGATGGAGAGCCGGCCGAACATGCAATCCTCCGATAGCTTTCGTGACACTTTTTGATCGACACAAGATTTCATGGAATTGAGTTTTTTCACCAGCTGTGTCCATATTTCACCGCCGAGAATCGATGGTTAAGAATTGGATCTCGACAGAGTTCTCTTGCCCCGGGTCGGGCGCCATCAGCCCCCGATACACTGGCCCCATGCTGCTCGCCCTCGACACCACCACGGAGATCCTGCACCTGGCCCTCATCCGGGACGGACAGGCCTGGACCCGGCGGGTGCTGTCGGGCGTGGGGCGGGGCCACAGCGAGCGGCTGCTGCCCACCCTGGACGAGCTCATGGCCGAGGCCGGCGCCCTTCCCGCAGACCTGACGGGCGTGGCCGCCTGCCTGGGCCCCGGCGGCTTCACGAGCCTGCGCATCGGTGTGGCCACGGCGGAGGGCTTCGGCCTCACGGGCCTGCCCACCTGGGGCTTCTCGGCCTTCGCCCTGCGGGCGGAAGCCCTGCGGCAATCGGGGCTGGCGGGGCCGGTGTGGATCCTGTTGGACGGGCAGCGGGGCGAGGCCTTCCACCAGCGCTGGGCGGAGGGCCCCAGCTCACCCGCCGCCAAACACGCCCTGGCCACCCTGCCGGAGCTGGTGGGCGCCGAGCCCTGGTGGGCCCCCGAGGCCTTCGCGCCCAAAGTAGAGGCCCTGCTGCCCGAGGGCCGCATCGCCCCGGCCGACGAGGGCGCCGCCACCCTGGCGGGCCTGGTGGCCCTGGCCCGGCGCGTGGCCCTGGGGCCGCCGGAAGCGCCCCTGGTGCCCTTCTACCTGCGGGAGACCGATGCCGAGGTGAACTTCCCCCACGCCGCCGCCCATCTGCCGGAGGCCCTGCGCAAGGGCGTGGCGCGGTGAGCGGCGGGCTGGAGGTCCAGCGGCACGCCTCGGGCGAGGCCCTGCCGGAGTGGGTGGCACGCCTGGATCGCACGGCCTTCGGCGCGGCCTGGAAGGCTCCCGCGGCCCACGAGGCACTGTGGCTTCTCCCCGGCCTGGCCTTCGCCCGCTGGGCCTGCATTCCCGCGGCGGGCGAGGCGGAGCTGCTGCGCATCGCCGTGGACCCGGCCCACCGGGGCGGGGGGCTGGGGCGACGGCTGCTGGAGGCCTGCCAGGAGGCCCTGGCGGCGGAGGGCATGACGGACCTCCACCTGGAGGTGCGGGCCTCGAACCAGGGGGCCATCCAGCTCTACCGGGCCTGCGGCTGGGAGCCCTGCGGCCGGCGCGGCGGCTACTATCCCGACGGGGAAGACGCGGTGCTGTTCCGCCGGACCCATAGTTGACCTACGCATCTTGACCAATGGGACCAGACCGCTCATATTTGAAACCTCCCTGGCGGTGACCCATGCTCGGCATCTCGCGACAGACGGATTACGCGGCCCGCGTGGTGCTGCACCTGGCCTGCCTGGCCCCCGGCGCCAAGGTGCCCATCGCCGACATCGCCAAGCACCGCATGCTGCCCCTGGACTTCGTGCGGCGCATCGTGGGCGACCTGGTGAAGGCGGGCGTCCTGGCCACCTCCCGGGGCTCGGGCGGCGGGGTGAGCCTGGCCCGGCCGGCGGAGGATATCTCCCTGGGCGAGGTGGTGCTGGCCATGGAAGGCGGTGTGGCCCTCAACCACTGCGTGAGCGACCGCCGGGTCTGCCCACTGGCCTCGGCCTGCCCGGTGCAGTCCGTGTGGGTGGACGCCACCCGCGTGCTGGAGGACTACCTGGCTTCGGTGCGCTTCGACGCGCTGGCCAAGCGCGGCGACATCCACCAGCCCGCCCACCTGCGGGTGCAGGAGATCGGCCGGGTGCGGGGCGCGGCCCCCAAGGGCGCCCTGGCCTAGGAACGGAGCTTCGGGACTTTCATGTCCAACGGGTCGTTTAAATTCATGACCCTTGGGTATTGACCAAGGTTACGAAATGGGTAATGTTGAAACCCAGATCACCCCTGGAGCCCCATGATCGGCATCTCCCGGCAGTCCGACTACGCAGCGCGTCTGGTGCTGCACCTGGCCTGTCTGGAGCCCGGCACCCGGGTCTCCATCCCCGAGATCTCGAAGACGCGCCTGCTGCCCGCGCCCTTCACCCGCCGCATCGTGGGCGATCTGGTGAAGGCGGGCATCCTGAACACGCTCCGCGGCACCGGGGGCGGTATCCGCCTCGCGCGCCCGGCCACGGAGATCTCCCTGCTCGACATCCTCGAGGCGGTGGAGGGCGGGGTGGTGCTGAATGCCTGCCTGGAGGGCGGCAAGCCCTGCGTCTTCGGGCAGGGCTGCCTCGTGCAGCGGGCCTGGGGCGACGCCACCGACCTGCTGCGGCGCCATCTGGCGACCGTGACCTTCGACACCCTGGTGGGGGCGTCCCCGGATCACCAGGCCGCGCATTCCCAGCGGGCCGCCCAGGCCCAGAAGCCCGTCCGCCGCAGCATTCCCCTTTCCTGAGCCGGCCCCGCCGGCCCTGAGTTCCCGCCAGATCCCTCCGCCTTCCGGCCCTGAGCCGGCGAGGGTTCCCCTGCCTTTCCACCGCTCCACCTGAGCTCCCCCCAAGCCCTCCGGCCACCCGGTCCCGCGCCGGTGGGAGTTCCTCTGCCTTTACACCGCACCACCGAAGCCGGCCCCGCCCGGCGCTTTCCAGCCCCCACGCAACCCGGCCGAGCCGGTGGGGGTCGCTCTGCCTTCCCACCCGCCCCCGGGAGGTCCCGGGGGCCTTTTCTGGATGCTTCCCATGACCAAGCTCGTCCCCCTCACCCTGCTCGCCGCCGCCCTCGCGGCCCCGTCCCTCCGCGCCGAGGAAGGCCCCTGGATGGTCCGCCTCCGCGCCGTGGCCCTGCAGCCCGCCGACAAGTCCGACGCCTTCAGCACTGTTCAGGCCGACGCCATCCACGTCAGCAAGAAGACCATCCCCGATGTGGACATCAGCTACTTCTTCACCCCGAACTTCTCCACCGAGCTGGTGCTCACCGTGCCTCAGGAGCACGACGTCACGCTGAATGGCACGAAGATCGGCACCTTCAAACACCTGCCGCCCACCCTCACGGCGCAGTGGCGCTTCCTCCCCGGCCAGACGTTCAACCCCTACGTGGGCGCGGGCCTGAACCTCACGCTGATCTCCGACGTGAAGCTGGCCGGCGGCGCGCTGGACCTGGACAAGACCAGCGTGGGCCTCGCCGCCCAGGTGGGCGCCGACATCAAGCTGGCCCCGAGCTGGCACCTGAACCTGGACGTGAAGTACGTGCAGATCAAGAGCGACGTGAAGGACAAGGCCACCGGCGCCAAGGTGACCACCGTGAAGGTGGATCCCATGCTCTACGGCGTGGGCGTGGGCTACCGGTTCTGAGGTCCCCCGGGAGTTCCTCGCTGTGGGACTCCTGGAGCAGGTAGGACAAATCACGGCCCGGCTTTGCCGGGTCGTGACGCGGGGGTCCGGGGTGTGCGCGCAGCGCGCCTCCGCCTGATGCGCGCTGGCGGGCTCCTGCTCGCAAGCTCGCAGAGTCGGAGCCTCCCCCCGGATCAACGCTCGAACAGGACGATCCGGTTGCTGTTCGTGCCCTTGTCGTTGTTGCCCACGCCCCAGATGTGGGCGGTCTTGGTGAAGGCCTGGCGGTTCACGAGGACGCCGTGGGCCCTGAAGCCGGCGCGCAGGCCCAGGGGCAGCACCACCTCGTCGAGGCGCAGCTTGCCGCGCCGGATCTCGCCCACCTCGAAGGCGACAAAGCCGCCGCGCTTCGTGAGCCGGTGCAGCTCTGCGAAGACCGCGGCCATGGTCTCCGACCAGCCCTCGAGGGTGCGGGGCGTGCTGATGCCCCGGCCGATGGCCTCGGCATCCAGGCCCGTGAACCAGCAGCGCAGCCAGTTGTCGCCGGCGTAGTCCACCACATCGAGGAAGGGCGGCGAGGTGACCGTGAGGGCGATGCAGCCATCCATCAGCGTGCCGGTCTCCCGCGCATCGGCCGTGAGAAAGCGGGCGTCCTGGGCCGCCAGGGCCAGGTGCTGCCGCTGGCCCGCCTCCAGGCCCGCCAGCAGCTGTTTCGTCTTCTTGAGGATGAGGGCATGGGTGTCACGGTAGGCGGGCACCTGGCCGCGCTGCGCGTTGATCTGGCGCTGCTTTCCCGCCGTGAGGGCCTGGTTGGGGGGCAGGGTGTACACCGAGAAGAAGCCCGGGCTGTGGCCCGTGAGGCGGTTGGTGGCCACCATGCGGATCCAGGTGTCCAGCTCATCCAGCTCGCCGCTGGCGGCCCGGGCGAGGCACCAGTCGCGGAGGCCGCGGATCTCGGCTTCGGTGCCGGGGTGGAAGAACATGCCGAGGTCGAGGCCGTCCCCGGAGCCGGTCCGCGGGATGGCCTCCAGCCGCTGGGCGACTTCGGCGGGCTCCGGCGGCGTGAGCCTCGGTTCGGCCAGCATGCGCGAGAGGGGGTTCACGTCATTGGCGGCCACGCGGCGGCCCAGCAGGGCGGCCTCCAGGGCCGTGGTGCCCCGGCCGCTGAAGGGGTCGTAGACGCGCTCGCCGGGCTGGGTGAGGCGCTCGATGAAGTGGCGGGGCAGCTGGGGCTTGTAGCAGGCCCGGTACGAGATCTCATGCAGGTTCGCGGCCTGGCGCTGCTTGGCGGTCCAGAGCTCCAGAGAGAGGCGCGGGTAGCTGGATCCTGCGGCCTCCACGGTGTCCCAGGCTTCCCCGGGCACGGACGGATCGGGGGCGAAGCCCGCCAGGAAGCCCCGCTGCGCCGCCTCCAAGTCCCCCGTCTCCATCCGCTTCCGCCTGCCTTTCCGCAACCAACCAGGATAGCCTGCTGGGGATGCCTTCCCCCGCGCCCAAACGCCATCCCGAGCTGACGCGCCTCTATGTGGCCGTGGGCCTGGTGGCCGTGATCCTCATGATCATCCTGGCCTACAAGGCGGTGGGGAACCGCGTGGCGGAGGGCGGGCTGGACGCGCCCTCCCGCTGGGCCCTGGTGGCCGTGGGCGTGCTGAACGCGCTGGCCATCGGCACGCTGCTGTTCATCGTGGCCCGCAGCCTGGCGAAGCTCTACTTCGAACGCAAGAGCGGCATCCTGGGCTCGCGGCTGCGCACCCGCATGGTGCTGACGCTGTTCATCGTGGGCATCGTGCCCAGCCTCATCCTCTTCGTGGTGGGGCGGAACTTCATCAACAAGAACGTGGAGCGCTGGTTCAGCCCCGAGACCGAGGTGGCCATCCGCGACGGCCAGAAGATGGCGGAGGACCTGCGCGCCGCCGCGAAGGCCCGCCTGGACTTCGGCGCGGGCCGACTGCTGGTCTCGGCTTCCGCCGAGCCCCAGGCCATCCGCGCCGCCTCGGGCCTGGACCTGGTGGCCGCCCTCAACGGCCGGGGCGAGGGGGGCATCCGAGGCCTGGACCTGGGGCCCGGCCTGCCGCCGCCGGGCCTTCAGGACCCCGCAGCCGGGGACAGCACCCAAGAGTCGCATGAAGGCCTGTGGATGCTGCGCCTGGTGCCGAGGGGCGACGGCCCCTGGGTGGTGGGCATCTTCCTGCCCCGGGAGACCCTGGACCGGGTGCTGGCCTTGGAGCAGCGGTACCGGGAGAGCCAGCAGATCCGCGCCAACCGCGACACCCTCCAGACCCTGCCCCAGAGCACCTTCCTCTTCCTGACGCTGCTCACCCTCTTCTTCGCCGTGTGGTCGGGCCTGGCCCTGGCGAAATCGCTCAGCGAGCCCATCCGCGCCCTGGCCAAGGCCGCCCAGCGCGTGGGCAGCGGCGATCTGGAGGTGCAGCTGCCGGAGCTGGGCGAAGACGAGCTGGCCTTCCTGGCCCGCACCTTCAACGCCATGACCCGCGACCTCAAGACCAACCAGGCGGCCATCGAGGCCCAGGCCAGCCGCCTGGAACAGCAGCGGGCCTACCTGGATCAGCTGCTGGCGGCGCTGCCCGTGGGCGTCATGAGCTGGCGGGCCGACGGCGAGCTGCGCACCTTCAACGCCGCCGCCCGCGCCTGGCTGGGTCTGGAGGCCTTCGATCCCACCGAGGCCCGTTGGGAGACCCTGGAGACCCTGCCGCGCCTGGGCCGCCTGCCTGAGCTGCTGGCGGCGGTGCGGGGCTCGAACCGCGGCGTGCAGGAGGAGTTCCGCCTGGGCGGCGAGGGCGAGGGCCGCCCGGTCCGCGCCATCCTGGAACCCCTGCAGGGCGGCGGCGTGCTGGCGGTGCTGGAGGACCTCTCCCTGCTGGCCCAGGCGGAGAAACGCGCCGCCTGGCAGGAGGTGGCCCGGCGCATGGCCCACGAGGTGAAGAACCCGCTCACGCCCATCCAGCTGACGGCCCAGCGGCTGCTCCGCAAGAACCGGGAGGGCCGGCTGGATGCCGCCGCCGTGCAGGAAGGGGCCGAGACGATCCTGGCGGAGGTGGCCAGCCTCTCGCGCCTGGTGGACAGCTTCAGCCGCTTCGCCCGCCTGCCCGTGCCCCAGTTCGCCCCCTGCGATCCGGCGGAGCTGCTGCGGCAGGTGGCTGCCCTCTACGGGCCCACCCACCCGGACATCCGCCTGGAGCTGTCCCTGCCCGAGGAACCCGTCTCGGCCCTGTGGGATGGCGACATGGTGAAGCGGGCCCTCATCAACTTCGTGGACAACGCCGTGGCCGCGGTGGAGGGCAAGGGCGTGGTGAGCCTGTCCCTGGCGGTGGCGGGGGCCTCCCTGCGCTTCGAGGTGGCCGATGATGGCGCCGGGGTGCCGGAGGCCGACCGCGAGCGGCTCTTCGAGCCCTACTTCTCCACCAAGCGCAAAGGCACGGGCCTGGGCCTGGCCATCGTGCGCCGGATCGCGCAGGACCACGGTGGCGACGCCCGCTACGAGGCCCTCGAGCGGGGCAGCCGCTTCAGCCTGGAGCTGCCCAAGGCGGGCAAGGGCTGATCAGGCCCGGCGGCGCCTCCGCAGCCAGAGCCCCAGCGGCCCGAGCACCAGCCAGGCCAGCAGCACAAGCTTGAAGAGGGGGGACACGGGCGCTCCGAGGCGGGGCCGGCGCCCTCCACCAGCCTCTCATGGCGGGGCGTATGCTGACCCCATGGAGAGCCGCACGGAAGGGAAGGGCGCCTGCCTCATCGCGGGCTGCGGTTACACCGGCACCCGGCTGGCGCGGCGCTGGCTGGAGGGAGGCCCTGTCCTGGCCCTGGTGCGGGGGCCGGCCTCGGCGGCGGCCCTCCTCGGCCTGGGCATTCCGGCCATCGCCATGGACTTCGATGCGGAGGGCCCCTCTTTGGCACTGCCGCCGGATCTGCGCGCCGTGATCTACCTGGCCCCGCCCGGAGGCGGGGGAACGGAAGACCTCCGGCTCGCCCGGTTCCTCCGGGCCCTGGGCCCGGCCCACCCGCAAGTGTTAGTGTACCTGAGCACCACGGGCGTGTACGGGGACACGCAGGGAGCCCCCGTGGACGAGGCCAGCCCCCTGGCGCCGCAGGAGGACCGGTCGAAGCAGCGCCGGGATGCGGAACGGCGGGTCGCCGCCTGGTGCGAGGAACGGAACCTCCGATGGGTGGTGTTCCGGGTGCCTGCCATCTACGGCCCCCACCGCCTGCCCCTGGACCGGCTCCAGCGGGGCGAGCCCGTGCTGCGAGCGGAGGATTCGGGGCCCGGCAACCGCATCCATGTGGACGACCTGGTGGCGGCCTGTCTCGCGGCCCTGGAGCGGCCCGTGTCCGGCGCGTTCAACCTGACCGATGGGGTGCCGGAGAGCATGGCAGCCTTCACGGCCCGCGTGGCGGCCTTGGCGGGCCTGCCCACGCCGCGCCGGGTCTCCTGGGCTGAGGCGCAGACCCTGCTGAGCCCCGGCCTTCTGGCCTTCCTGCGGGAGTCCCGCCGCGTCACGAGCCGCCGCGCGCAGGAGCTGGGCTGGGCACCGACCTATGGCGATCCCGACGACGGCATCCGCGCCAGCCTGGAGGAGATGGGCTGGGGATCCTAGTAGCGCAGCACGCTGAAGACGGGCAGCCCCTCGACCTTCTCGCGGCCGGGCAGGGAGGTCAGCTCGATGAAGACAGTCAGCGCCAGGGGCTGGGCCCCGGTGCGCTGGATCAGGCGCTGGGCGGCGGCGGCGGTGCCGCCGGTGGCCATGACGTCGTCCACGATGAGCACGCGGTCCCCGGCCTTGAAGGCGTCCTGGTGGATCTCCAGGGCGTCCGAGCCGTACTCCAGACCGTAGGATTCCTTGAAGGTGGCCATGGGCAGCTTGCCGGGCTTGCGGGCCGGCACGAAGCCGACGCCCAGCTTCTGGGCCAGGGCGCTGCCGAAGATGAAGCCGCGGGACTCCAGCCCCAGCACATGGGTGGGCTGGAGGGCGAGCACGGGCTGGGCCATGGCGGCCACGGCCTCGCCGAAGGCCTCGGCGCTGGCCAGCAGGGGCGTGATGTCGCGGAAGAGGATCCCCGCTTTCGGGAAGTCCGGGACGTCGCGGACGAAGGAGCTGAGGGGCGTGGTGGTGGGCATGGCTACCTGCGGATCTCGAAAGGAAAGGGTAGGGAGGATCGCATGTCCAGGGCCTCCCAGTCCAGCCGGGAGACCCGCCCGAAGGCGGGGCCCTGGGCCAGCCGGAGCCGGAGGGCCGCCAGCGCGGGCTCTGCTCCCTCGGCCTCGCCACTCACCGTGCCATCGGGCTCGTTGCGCACCCAGCCTGCCAGGCCGAGGGCCTGGGCCTCGCGCTGGGCGAAGCGCCGGTAGCCCACCCCCTGGACCTGCCCATGGACGCGGAAGGCGGCGGCCATGGCGCTACGGGTTGAAGGCCGCGTCGAAGTCGGCCTGCCGCGCCAGCGTCTCTGGACAGCCCATGTCGAGGCGCAGGGGCGTCACGCTGGCGAAGCCGTGGAAGACCGCCTCCGCATCGGTGCCGGGGGCCTTGGCGTAGGTGGGGCCCGCGTCGCCGCCGATCCAGAAGTAGGGCGTGCTGCGGGGATCCACCCGGCGCTCTACCAGGTCGTGGTAGGCGCGGCTGTCCTGGCCCGTGAGGTGGAAGCCCTTGGGCTCCCCCTTGGGGAGGTTCACATTCCAGATGCGGTTGGCGGGCAGCTCCATGGCCTCCCAGCGCGCCAGGAAGCGGGCGATCCAGGGTTCGGCCCCCTCGAGCGACCCCCCGGGGTGGATGGAGAAGGCCGCGGCCCGGGCGCCCTGCAGGCGGCCCTCGAAGGCCGCGCCCACGGTGCCGGAGTAGAAGACATCCTCGCCCAGGTTGAAGCCGTGGTTGATGCCCGAGAGCACCCAGTCGGGCTTGCGGCCCAGCACCTCGCAGACGCCCAGCAGCACGCAGTCCACAGGGGTGCCGTCGCAGGCGAAGCGGTCCGGGGCGACCTCGTTCAGGCGCAGGATGTTGTGCAGACTCAGGGCCGAGGAGATGGCCGAGCGGTTGCGGTCGGGGGCCACGGTGACGACCTTGCCGAAGGGCGCGGCAGCCCGGGCCAGGGCCGCGATGCCGGGGGCCCAGAGGCCATCGTCGTTGGTGAGCAGGATCAGGCGTTCGGACATGGACCCAGTGTACCCGGTGGGTGGGGACCGCCTTCGCTGTCAGGATGGAATTCACCTCCAGGTTCCATGGACGCCGACCTCCCCCTGCCTTCCACCCTGCCCATCCCCCTCGGGGAGGCGGCCGCCCCCGGCCGCGCGGCGATCCTCCCCCGGCTCCGTGAAAGGATCGTGGCTTTCGCGGCATCCCGGGGTGCAGGCGCCCACGCGGAGGACCTGGCGCAGGAGGTGCTGGTGCTGCTCCACACGAAGTACGGCCATCTGGAGACGGCGGAGGACCTGGTGCCCCTGGCCTTCCAGATCCTCCGCTTCAAGCTCTCGGCCCTGCGCCGCACGGCGGCCCGGCGCGGCGAGTACGACGCCGTGGAGGTGGAGGCCTTCCCGCCCCCCTCCGACGCGCCAGATCCGGCCACGGTGCTGGAGCGCAAGGAGCTGCTGGCGAGGCTCATGGGCGGCATCGCCCGCATGGGCGAGCGCTGCCGCGAGCTGTTCCGCCTCAAGCTGCAGGGCCGCAGCTTTGCCGAGATCCAGGGGCTCATGGGCGCTGCCAGCCTGAACACGGTTTACACCTGGGACCACCGCTGCCGGAAGCAGCTGCTGGAGACCCTGGGCGGCAGCTGGCAGGCCGCCGGAGGAGGGGCGCCATGACGCGGATCGACGCCGAGAAGCTCCTGGGCGGCCATGCCACCGGCACCCTCACGGAGGTCGAACGCGCGGCCCTGTTTGCCGCGGCCCTGGACCACCAGGAGGTCTTCGACGCCCTGATGGATGAGGAGGCCCTGCGGGAGCTGCTGGCGGATCCTGCGGCCAAGGCCCAGCTTCTGGCCGCCCTCGCCCCGGTGGCCGCGCCCATGGTGGTGCCCCTCTGGCGCCGCACGGGCGTGCTGGGCGCCGGGGCAAGCCTGCTGGTGGCCTCCCTGGCAGGCCTCGCCTACCTCCGCAGCCCCGACAAGGCGGCGCCAGCACTGCGGCGGGAGACGGAGCCGGCCCCGGCCGCCAAGGTGGCCGAAGCAGCTCCTGCCACGCAGGTGGTCCCGCCAGCCGCGCGCAACCGGGTGGCCTCCGAGAAGGCCAAGGAGGCGCCGGCACCCACCCAGGCTGAAGCCCCGGCGGCGCTCCCGCCGTCAAAACCCGTGCCCCTGCGGGGGGCCAGCCCGGCGGCCGCTGCGCCCGTGGCTGTGGCGGCGGAGGCCTCCCGGGAGAAGGCAACCGAGTTCCGCCGGGCCGAGGCCCAGGACCAGCTGGCGAAGAAGGCCGAGGCGCCGAAGCCCGCCGCGGCGGTGGTGGAGGTGCTGGCCTCGGTGGCTCCGCCGCCCGCCGCCCAACCAGCCAAACGGGATCGTCCGGCCCAGGGCTTCGCGGAGCTGTCGCCCGGTGTGGTGTCCGGCGTCGTGGGCGGCGTGGCGCCGGCGTCTCCGCGCCGCGTGGAGTGGAAGGTCGCGGCCGAGTACAAACCCGCCTGGACCCTGGAACCCGGGGCCGAGGGCCTCACCCGCCTCCAGGTGAAGGGGCCTGAGGGCGCAACAGCCGTGCTGCTGAAGCGCGGGGCCGCAGGCGTGGCGGTGGTGCAGCTGGAGCGGGTGGAAACCCGCCGCGGCATGGACCACTGGCGCGGGCAGGTGCGCCTCGCCGGAGGGGAGGTCCTCGACCTCTACCTGCTGAACAGCCCCACGGCCGAGCCTGAGCGCTTGCCGGAGGTTGGGCCTGTGGATGGATTCAGGGCCCGCATCTACCCGGCATCAAGGAATTAGGCCAGCGGACGCTTACCAAACTCCTTTTTCTTTTGAATCGCCTGAAAGGATTTCCTCGCCCGCGCCATTCCCTCCTGAACCGCGCCATGCCGGCGCGGCCCCACCGGGAGGAACCCATGTCGCTGCGCCGCTCCACCACCACCCTGCTCGCCTGCGCGGGGCTCGCCGTCTCCTTCCAGGGCGATGCCCAGGCCCGCATCCGCCCCACGCCCGCCGGCATGGAGCGCGGATCGAAGGGCGAGGATCCTGACGCCACGCTGTCGCCCTACTTCTTCGTGAAGGGCGGCGATGCCGACCTGGACCAGCTGCCCCTGAAGGCCACCTCGGCCAGGGTGGCCATCGCAGGTGTCATCGCCGACGTGAAGGTGACCCAGGTCTACAAGAACACCGGCACCAAGCCCCTGGAGGCCATGTACGTGTTCCCGGGCTCCACGCGCTCGGCGGTCTACGGCATGACCATGACCCTCGGCGAGCGGGTGCTGAAGGCCCAGATCAAGGAGCGCGGCCAGGCCCGGGCCGACTACGAGCAGGCGAAGCAGCAGGGTCGAAGCGCTTCCCTGCTGGAACAGCACCGCCCCAACGTGTTCCAGATGAACGTGGCCCACATCCTGCCCGGCGATGAGATCCGTGTGGAGCTGTCGTACACCGAGCTGCTGGTGCCCACGGATGGCACCTATGCCTTCGTCTACCCCACGGTGGTGGGCCCGCGCTACGCCGGCCGGGCGGGCACCGGGTCCAGCACGGGCGAGAGCTGGGTGGCCAACCCGTACACCCATGCTGGCGAGAAGCCCGCCACCACCTTCGACCTCGAAGTGAAGCTTTCCGCAGGGCTCCCCATCCAGCACATGGCTTGCGCCACCCACAAGACCTCCATCGCCTACGACGGAAAGGCCGAGGCCACCCTGAAGCTCGATCCTTCCGAAGCCCATGGGGGCAACCGCGACCTCATCGTGAAGTACCAGCTGGCGGGCGGGGCGGTGCAGTCGGGCCTGCTGCTGGACCAGGGGAAGGACGAGAACACGTTCCTGCTCTTGGCCCAGCCACCCAAGCGCGTGACGCCCAAGGATCTGCCACCCCGCGAATTCGTCTTCATCATGGACATCTCCGGCAGCCAGATGGGCTTCCCGATCGAAGTCTCCAAGGTGCTCATGAAGGAGATGATCCAGGGACTGCGGCCCCAGGACCTCTTCAATGTCATGGTGTTCGAGGGCAGCTCGGCGCTCTGGTCGCCCACCTCGCAGCACGCCTCGCCGGAGAACGCCGCCCAGGCCCTGGCCTTCGTGCGGTCGCAGAACGGCGGCGGGGGCACGGAGCTGGGCAGCGCCATGCGGCGGGCCCTGGGCCTGCCCCGCGTGCCCGGCATCTCACGCACCTTCGTGGTGTCCACGGACGGCTACATCAGCGCCGATGGGCAGGTCTTCGACATCATCCGGAAGAACCTGGGCTCGGCCAACCTCTTCACCTTCGGCATCGGCAGTTCGGTGAATCGCCACCTCATCGAGGGCATGGCCCACGCGGGGCAGGGCGAGGCCTTCGTCATCACCAAGCCCAAGCAGGCCGCCGCCGAGGCCGAGCGCTTCCGCGCCTATGTGTCGTCGCCGGTGCTCACCAACCTCAGGCTCACCAGCCACGGCTTCCAGATCCAGGATCTCGAACCCATCCAGCTGCCAGACGTGCTGGCGGACCGGCCCGTGATCTGCCTCGGCAAGTGGAAGGGCGAGGCCAGGGGCACCGTGACGCTCTCGGGTATCAGCGGCGCCGGCCCCTGGAGCCAGACCTTCGAGGTGGGCCAGGTGAAGGGCCGCAGCCACGGCGCCCTGCGCCAGCTCTGGGCCCGCCAGCGCATCCAGATGCTCTCGGACTACGACCAGTTCGGCCAGGACGAGGCCCGCAAGGCCGAGGTCACCCGGCTGGGGCTCGCCTACAGCCTGCTGACGGCCCACACCTCCTTCGTGGCTGTGGACACGCTGGTGCGCAACGCCGGCGGTCAGAGCACCACGGTCACCCAGCCGCTGCCCCTGCCCGAGGGCGTGTCCGATGCCGCCGTGGGCTACCTCCGAAGCGGTGTGGTAGGTGGCGTGGCCGCCAGCGCCATGCCCTACGCGCCCCCGTCGATGGCGAAGCGGGCTGCCGTGGTCGAAGTCGTGGCCCAGGACCGGGCGGCCCGGCAGGAGAAGGCCAAGGAGGCCCCCGTCCTCCGCATCCGCGGCTTCTCCGGCATCACCGGCACGTCGGACCCCGCCGCCCTGCGCCGCGAGGTGGAGGCCCGCCTGCTGGATCCCGCCCTGGCCGCGGCCCTGGCGGGGATGCCCGCGGGAACCACCCTTGAGCTGAAGGTGGAGGCCTCCGGCCAGGTCCTGTCGGCCACCTTCAGCCGCGCCTTCCCGGGCGTGGCGAAGGCCAAGGCGCTCATCGCCCTCTGGCGCCTGCGGAGCTGGACCGGCGGCCTGACGGGCAGCCTGGAGCTGACGCTGGGCTGAGGCCCGCGACGCCCCCCCCCCCGACGCGCCTCCCCCCGGGGAGGCGCGCTGGCGTGCGGCCGGGACCGGCCTACCTTCGTAGCCATGCGATGGCATCCAGGAGTGGCCTTCGTGCTGGCCTTCGGGGGATGGAACCAGGGTGGGCTCCAGCCCCGGGAACCGACCGGAGATGCGGAACTCTCGGAGGCTCGGGCCCGGATGGTGCGGGAGCAGCTCGTGGCCCGGGGCATCGTGAACCCCCGGGTGCTGGAGGCCATGGCCCAGGTGCCCCGCCACGCGTTCGTGCCCGCCGGCGAGCGTGACCGGGCCTACGAGGACGGGCCCCTGCCCATCGGCCACGGGCAGACCATCTCCCAGCCCTACCTCGTGGCCTTCATGACGGAGGCCCTCGATCCGAAGCCCACGGACCGCGTGCTGGAGGTGGGCACGGGCTCGGGCTACCAGGCGGCGGTGCTCTCGGGGCTGGTGGCCGAGGTGTGGAGCATCGAGCGCCTCGAGCCTCTGGCCCGGCGCGCCGAAGCGGACCTTGGGCGGCTCGGCTTCGCCAACGTGAAGGTCCGCTGGGGGGACGGCTTCCTCGGCTGGCCCGAGGCGGCGCCCTTCGACGCGATCATCGTCACCTGCGCCCCGGAGGAGGTGCCCCCGGCCCTGGTGACTCAGCTCAAGACGGGCGGCCGGATGATCCTTCCCGTGGGCTCCCAGTGGGGGGCCCAGGAGATGGTGATCCTGCGGAAGACGGACGCGGGCCTGGAAAAGAAGGCCGTGCTGCCGGTGCGCTTCGTGCCGATGGTGCCGGGGCGGAAGCCGTCAGAACCTTAGGCCCACCTGCACCTGGATGTCGAAGACGCCGCTGTCCTCCTCGGAGCCGGTGCTGGTCTGCGTCTTCAGCGTCTTCCCCGGACCGAGGAAGAGGCCTGTGTTCCAGAAGAAGTGGGAGCCGAAGGCGCGGGTGTAGCCGCCGCCCACCAGGGGCGCCGTGGTGCTGACGCGGCTCGTGTCGCCGTAGGTGAGGGACTTCTCGGCCTTGGCCCAGCGGTAGACCGCGCCGCCCAGGTACCAGGTCCCCCGGGCCTCGGGGCGGAAGCGGTAGGTCACCACCGGGCCGGTCCGGGTTTCGGTGGTTTCCGACAGGGCGCGGCCCGTGAAGGGATCGTGGAAGGTGTCCATCCACTGGACGTGGCGGAAGCCGAAGGTCCAGGCGCTGCCCGCGGGACGGAAGCTGGCCTGCAGGTCCAGGCCCTGGTTGGCGAAGGTGAACACGCCGACCCCGAGGCGGGTCTCCCCAGACCAAAGCGTGGCCGCTCCCAGCGAGAGGAGCAGGAGAAGGGGGCGGGTCCGCATGGGAGCCTCCGCTGGGTGGGAAATACACGGATGGTATACACCCATCCCGTAGCGGAGGCGCTGGTTTGCTTAGGGCGTGCGCACCAGGGGCTGGCTGGGCGTGGTGTTCATGCCGCTGCTGCTGCGGGCCACCACCCGGAGGTGGAGGGTGCCCTGGGCGGGCAGGACGAAGCTGGTCTCCGTGGCGCCCAGGATGCTGCTGATGCACTCATAGTCGTCGTCCTCGCCCGTGAAGGAGCGCCAGATGGTGTAGCCGGCGGCGTCCGGAGCGGCCTTCCAGGTCAGGGCGCTTCCGGCCAGGGCCAGCTGGGTGGGCGCGCCGGGCACGGGCTCGCCGGGCACGAAGACGTCCAGGGAGCCCTGGGGGTCGCTGACGTTGCCCGTGGCATCCACCGAGCGCAGGGTGTAGCGGATGTAGCCCGGGGTGGCCTGCTTGTCCGTGAAGGCGGTGCCCCCGATGGCCGAGGGTGTTAGGCGTTCCACCGCGCCCAGGGGCGCGCCGGCCTTGGCCTCGCCATCCACCAGCGTGTAGCTCAGGGCCTGCCGTTCCACGAAGGTGCCGGCCAGGTCCGGGGCCTTGGTCTGGGTCCAGGAGAGGGCCACGTCCAGCCGGCCCTGGGGGGTCTCCTGCAGGTCCACGGAGCCGGGCGAGGGGCTGGGGGGCGCCACAATGTCGGGCAGGCGCACCTCGATGGGCTCGCTGAGCGGCCCTTCCACGGTGCGGCCAAACTCCTTGGTGAGGGCCTGCACCCGGAAGTAGAACGTGGCGCCGCCGTACTGGGCCACGTCCGCCGGGAAGGTGACGATGTAGCGCTCGGTGCCAACCGGGGCGTCGTTCACGCGGGTGAAGGTGCCCGGGCCGCCCTTCACGGCGATCTTGGCCAGGTGCTCCTTCCGGCCCTCGGCCAGCCGGAGTCCCGCGCCCTGGGAGGCCACCACGCCGCGCAAGGCGAGGCTGTGGAGGGCCGGGTTCATGGCAACCTGGCCCGGAACCGGCTTCGCCGCGGCAGCCCCGGCTCCGCTCAGGGCGACCGGGTGGAGGGCGGGCGAAGCGGCGGTGGCGGTCGTCCGGGGCGCCAGCACCTCAAAGGCGCGGAGCCCGGACTGCAGGGAGACGGAGGGCCTCGGGGCGGAGATCAGCTCCACCTTCTGGGGGGCCTGCTGGAGCACGTAGTCCAGGTTCGCGCCGGGCAGGGGCTTGGCCCATTCCAGCAGCACGTGGATCTCCTTGGGCTGGGCGAGGGCGAGCATGAGGTTGGGACTGCGCACGGCCCGGAAGGCCACGGGCTTGGCTAGGAGGGCGGCGCGGCCGGGGGCCAGGGTGGCGGCGGGCAGCACGGCCGCCTCTTTGATCGAAGGGCTCTTGGCGCTGGCGCTGCTGCTGGGGCTGCCGCTGGGTTTGGTGGCCAGGGCCAGTTTGGCCTTGGGCGCCACAGAGGCCTTGGGAGCGGTGAAGGTGCCGGACACCGCGGCCTTCGGGGCCAGGATGGCGGACCGCGCGGCCCGCAGGCTGCCGCTGGCCATGGCCAGGCTGGCGGGACGCAGCAGGCGCCGGGAGGGCCCGGACGGAGGCGCCTCCTGGGTGACCTTGCCGGACAGCGTGCCCACGGCCAGCCGGCCGGGCAGGCTGCTGTCGCTCACTTCCAGCTTCCCTTCGGGGGAGCGGCCGCTGACGTTGCCGCGCTTGTCCACGGAGGTAATGGCGTAGCGGTACGCCTGGCCGGCCTGGAGGGTGCTGTCCGTCCACTCGGCGACGGCGGTGTCGGCCATCTTCTGGAGGGGGCCGTCGCCCGTGGCGCGGTAGACCTCGTAGCCCTGGAGGTCCGCGTCGGGCGAGGGGCTCCAGACCAGGGCAGCCGGGGCCACGGAGCCGTCGGCGTTGCTGCGGAGGATGCCCGCCTCGCCCAGGGCCTTGAGCGCGCCCACAGGCATGGTCGCCACGCCCAGGGCCCGCTGCTGACGCTTGGCCTCGCTGGCGGACAGGCTCGGGGCCGACAGGGAACCGCTGGCGGACGCGCCCAGGCTCGGGGTGGAGGCGAGGGGGGCGGCGGGCGCCGCGGGCTTCACCTGGAAGGGCGTGAGGGCTGTGGAGGCAGCGGGGGCGTTCAGGGCCGCGCGCTGGTCCAGGGCCGCCACGCGGGGATCTTTCAAGCGGGCCGCCTGCACCGTGCGCAGGTTGTCCCGGGCCGAGGCCTCCGCCTTGAGCATGGGGCGGCCCGGCACTTGGGGCGGCTCCAGGTCCTTGGGGATGCCGGCCACCACGGGGGCGGTGTCCAGGGACTGCTCCTGGCCACCCAGGTCCACGGCCGTGACCTTGTAGTGGTAGGTCTTCTCGTTCTGGATGGCGCTGCCGCCCTTGATGCTGTCCGTGAAGAGGGCCCGGGGTGCCTGGCGCCCGCCCGGGTGCACCCGGCCCGCGGCGAGGCTGGCCTGCAGGGCCGCGGAGGCCTTGGGGCTCAGGGCGGGCAGGCCGCCGGGCTGGCTCACGCGGTCCAGGGCCTGGCGGTGGGCCTCGGCGACCTTCTGGGGGGTGCGGGCCGCCTCGGGCAGGGGCTTGAGGCTGCGCTCCATGCTGCCCTGGATGCCCATGGCGCGGCGGAGGGAGGTCTCGGGATCCTCCAGCTCCAGTTCCACGCGCTTCACGGGATCGGTGGTGATGCGCTGCCAGGGGCCACTGGGGGACTCCGACCGGTAGACCTGGTAGCCCGTCACCGCGTCCGTGGGCGTCTCATCCCAGTTCAGCAGCACCTCGCCGTTGCCACTGGCCGCGGTGAGGCTGGTGGGCTGGGGGATGGGCGTGGGCTGGGTGGTGTCGAAGGTCTTGGGGCAGACCACCTCCGCCTGGCCCCCTTCGGGCAGGGCGATGACGATCTTGTACTTGAACTGGCCCTTGCCGGGATCGTCCGTGGCCGTGAGCCCCAGCACTTCGGCGAGGCCCGTGTCCAGGTCGGCGCGCATGTGCATCATCTGCAGGTCGCCGCGGTTCAACTTGCCCGCGGCGCGGAGCTCGCGGAACTGCTTCAGGGATTTCTCGGGGCTCAGGTCCTTGGCCCGCGTGAGGGCGCTGCGGGGCACCTCCAGCTGGCGGAGCTTGGAGGTGGTGTCGTGCTGCACATTGCCGAAGGGGTAGGCCAGGATGCGATCGCGCTCCTCGGGGGGCATGGCGTCCAGGCGCTTCTCCGCGGCACGCCCCTGGAGGAAGCCGATGGGCTTTTTGCCCGTGACATCCTTCCAGGTGGCTTCGCCGACCTTCTGGCGGAAGACGTGCAGGCCCTCGGTGGGCATCTCGCCCTGGTCGTTGGCCCAGCGCAGGACGACGGTGCGGTCCTTGCGGACCAGCCCGGTGAGGTGGAAGGTGCCCTGGGTCTTGCCCGCGGGCAGCAAGTTTGCGGGAAGTTCCATGCGGGGGCTCACCACGGCCCTGGGGCCCATGAGCGGAGGCGTGGCGGAGGTCACCTGCGGCGGGAGGGTGGACTTGCCCTGGGGCTGGAGCCCCGAGGCCAGCAGGAAGAACAGGGGCGTGATGGCGGTCCGGTTCGTCATGGCGGCCTCCTCAAATGTCCAGGTGGGCGCTGACGGAACCCTTGAAGGCGCCGCCCAGCACGCTGTAGTGGATGGTCACATTGCCCGAGAACGTGGGGCTGCCCGGCACCTGGAGGGCCATGTTCGTGGCGAAGCTGCCACTGAAGAGGGTGATGTGGTAGGTCTTCCAGAAGGTCTCGAAGCTCATGCCGAAGGAGGCCCCGCCGTCCGCGGCGAAGGTGCCCAGGAAGCGCGGATTCTTGTCGGCGTCGATTTCAATGATCATGTCGCCCCGGGCATTCAGCCAGGCGCTGCCGTAGACGATGCCGAAGTCCCCCGACTTGCTGTAGCTGAGCGCGGCCCCGGCGCCGAAGGTGGACACGCCGCCCTGGAAGTCCGCGGTCATGTAGCCCGAGCCGTCGAACGCATTCAGGAATCGGCAGGTGATGGGCGTCTCGCGGGTGCCGATGTGGACGAACTGCCGGTCGGGGCCGAAGTGGAGCTCCACCGTGCCCATGGGCCGCAGAAGGCCGTTGTAGAGGTTCAGGTCCGCGGTCAGGGTGGCGTGGAAGGTGTCGGGCTTGCGGGTGAAGCGGACATCGGCCGTGACCACGTTGTCCGCGGGCTGCTTGTCGCGCCCGCAGAAGAGCCAGCCCTTGCCCTGCAGCATGGTGGTGAGGTTTTGGCTGATGTAGAGGTCCAGGCCGCCATGGAAGGTGAAGTTGTCGCTGGTGCCCGCATCCACGCCGGCCATGAGGGCGAGGCCCAGGCTCGGGTCGGTCTTGCCCTTGATGTCCGTGAGGTTGCGGATCTCGTCCGGCAGGAAGTTCTGGGCGAGGCCGCCGGTGAAGCCGTAGATCTCCAGGTTCGGCGCCACGGGGATGCCGCCGGTGGGGAACTCGAGGTGGCCCAGCCCGAAGAAGTAGGGGTAGTAGCCACCGGCCGGCTGGTAGTGGCGGCCGAAGCGCAGGCCCGCGGTGAGGGTGAAGGGCGTATCGCCCACGTTGGCCTTGATGGTGCCGTCGCCTTCGAAGTAGGCGTCGCTCACCTGGTCGTCGGCGCTCTCCACCTGGAAGCCCAGCTTGGCGTCCAGGGAGCCCAGGGAGGCCACGCTCTGGCTGACGGTGTAGGGGTGCTCGAGCTCCATGACACCCGTGCCCTCGTCATGCTTCTCCGTGGTGAAGAGCAGGCGGTTGGGGAAGAAGGGCAGCAGGGGGCTGATCTCCATGTCGCCGCCCAGGCCCACGTAGAAGCGGCCATCGGCCAGGACGCCGTAGCCGCTCTCGGCCAGGGCCAGGGGGAAGCCCCAGATGTTGAGGGAGGGCCGATCCTGCACGCCGCCCCAGCGGGAGCCCTTGAAGTCCAGGGACAGCTCCTCGGTGCTGCCGTCGATGCCGCCGCCGCTGGCCTCCAGCACCAAGTGGTCGAAGGGGATGGAGGGCACGGCGGCGCCGGCGATGGCGAAGTCAAAGCGGCCCGCCAGGTCGAGGTTCGTGGGGTAGAGCCGCGCCGAATCCAGCACCATGCTGATGCCGATGAGCTTGGTGTGGAGGGCCATGGGGCCCTGGGGCGTCTGGGTGATGAGCTCCACCTGCTCGGCGCCGTTCTGGGTGAGGCGGAAGGTGATGGGAGGGCGGAAGTCCACCAGCAGGGGCTTGGCCGTGAGGTCCAGCTGGCCCTTCACCACCGGTCCGTTGAGCAGGGCCCCCTCGACGAAGCGCAGGTCGAAGGGCTCCAGCTTCACGGGCGCGATGTGCAGGTTGACCAGGCTGTCCAGCTTCACGCCCAGGGCCCCGCTGAAGGCGCCATTGCCCTCGAAGCGCCCGGCCTTGCCCGGCACGGAGACGGGCACGCGGGTGTTCCCGGGGCCGAAGGTGTAGAGCTCGATGGGCAGGGTGGCGTGGAAGTCCGGCAGGAAGACGCCCATCCAGGCCTCGGGCAGGGCCTCGGGGGAGTGGGCCGTGGAGAAGTCGCACACCACGGTGGTGGACGTGGGCAGAACGCGGTACGCGCCCACCTCGACGGGCTTCGGACCGGGGTCCCCGGCGGCGTAGAGGCCGTCGGCCAGCTCGGCGGGGCTGTCGGCGAAGGTGGCCTGGAGCGTGAAGCCGGGCCCCCAGGCAAGGGTGCCGGAGATGCGGGTGCCCTTGGGGCTGATGAGCCCCTTCACCACGCTGGCGGTGCCTTTGCTCAGGTCGAGGCGGTACGAGGTGAGGCCCGAGGGGTGGAGCGCGGCCGCCGGCAGGTTGGCGGTGCCGGAGAAGCCCTCCCAGGCCACCTCCACCCGCCCCGCGGCGGTGAGGGCGGGCGCGTTCCGGCGCGCGGCGAGGGTGCGGGAACCCGAGGGGGCGGGAGCAGCCGGGGCGGGGGCGTGGCCGGGGATGCGCCCGGACAGCGGATCCGAGACGTAGGGCTGGCCCGTGGCGCCCACGCGGCAGAGGATGTTCAGGGGGAACTGGAGCTGGGCCGGGCCGCTGAGCAGGGGCGTTCCCCGCTCGAAACCGAAGGCGAGGCCCTGCATCCGCCAGGTCTGGCCCTTGTGGAGCAGGGGCAGGTCGGTGGCGAGGCTGGGGGCCACCACGCCGGTGCCGCTGAGGAGGGCGCTGTCGAAGGCCAGGCCGGGGACCTCGAAGTGGGGCGCAAGCCCCGTCGCGCCGTGGCGAACGGGAGCGGCGATGTCGACCTCCAGGTTCCCCTTGAGCTTCACCCCGGCGGGGGAGAAGGTGACTTCGCTGGCGATGAGGTGGGCCGAGAAGGCGCCCTCCGCCAGGGCCAGGTCGCCGGGGGTCAGGGTGCCGCTGAGCCCCTGGGCGCCAAAGGCCAGGGGCGCGATGTCCAGGCGGATGCCCGCGAGGGTGGCTGAGCCCTCCAGGTGGCTGCCCTTGTCGGAGAGCACGGCCTTGGTGAGCTGGTAGGCCCAGCCCTGGTGATCGGCCTTGGCGTCCTTGAGGGCCTCCTCCACGGTGCCTTCGGCCACGGCGCCCTTGAGAACGAGGTTCTTGAACTCAAGCTTCCGCGGGCCGAGGGGCTGGGGCAGCTCGAAGTAGGCGCTGCCGCTGAACTTCTCGGGCGTGGCGTCGCCATCGGGTTCCACGCGAGTGGCCTTGAAGCCGCCGAGCGTGAAGCTCTCCACCTGCATCTTCGGCTTGAGGATCTTGTCCACCAGCTGAGTGGCCACCGGCTTGAGGGCCTGGATGACCTGGGGCGGCACCTGCGAGGTGACCGGCACGGCGACCAGGAGGGCGATCAGGAGCGAGCAGAGGTGGCGCGAAGGGCCCATGGGAACCTCCAGGGAGACGTCGGACAGGATGGAAATTGAAACCGTGATGATACGAGGATTGCGCCCGTACCGGCGCCACAGGGGGTGGAAGATTCCGTTAATTTTTTATCAGGTGGGGCGGCGGCGGACCCTCCGGATGGGGCTTGAACGCGTCTGGCGGCGCCAGCCGCGGGCCTTCCTCCGACGTGACAGAGGCTCCGACTCCGTGAGCCCGAGGGGCGGGTGGGAGCACCCGCGGGACAGCGAGCGTCGGACATGGAGCCGCATCTCCACAGTCCCTCTCGGCCGGAGGCCAGAGGGGAAGGCTCAAATACCGGCTTCAATGGGCCAAACAGAAGGCCCTCCGAAGAGGGCCTTCCGGGTGTTTTGGTCGGCGCGAGAGGATTCGCCCAGGTCTGGCTGCGCCATCCCAGGTCTCGCTCCCGGCCGTCCACTGGACGGCCTCCGCGATCCCACTCGGAGGTTCGAATCCCGGCTTCAATGGGCCAAACAAAAGGCCCTCCGAAGAGGGCCTTCCAGGTGTTTTGGTCGGCGCGAGAGGATTCGAACCTCCGACCCCTACCACCCCAAGGTAGTGCGCTACCAGGCTGCGCCACGCGCCGTGAACCATTGACTCTAGACCGGGTGGGGGCTCAGGTCAAGGTTTGGGTGGCGCGGAGAGCCTTTCGAAGAGGGCCCGCACCGACTTGATGACGGGCTGGAGGTCGGTGCTGGTGCGGAGGAGCCGCGGGAAGGCGGCCTTGGGTTTCTGCACGGGGGCCGCGGGCAGCTCGTCGGCTTCCAGGCCCAGGTCGAGGCGCTGGACGAGGTGGCCGTGGGCCAGCAGCTCGGCGCAGTCGGCCACGGTGAGGCCTTCGCCCAGCCAGCCCTTGATGCGCTTGAGGCGGGGCAGCTCGTCCACATGGTAGTAGCGGAGGTTGCCCTTGCTGCGCCGGGGCTTGATGTCGGGGATGACGTCTTCCCAGTAGCGCAGGTCCTTGGGGCCGACGCCGACGAGCTGGGCCGCCTCTCCGATCTTGAACCACTTCTTGTCGCTCACGGCCGCACCGCTCAGCTCTCCCTGGGCTCGATGCCCAGGGCCTTGAGGCGCTTGTAGAGGTTGGAGCGGTCCATGCCCACGCGTTCGGCCACGCGGGTCATGTTGCCGTTCTGGAGGCGCATCTCCCGCTGGAGGTACTGGCTCTCGAACCAGTCCTTGGCCTCCTTGAGGCTGGTGAACTCGGGGAAGGAGAAGGGATCGGGCTCGGCCAGGTGGCGGGTCGCCAGGGGGCCCAGGTCACGGGGACCGATCTCGCTGCCGCGGCCCAGGATCACGGCCCGCTCCATGAGGTTCTTCAGCTCGCGCACATTCCCCGGCCAGTCGTGGCGCAGCAGGGTGTCCTTGGCTTCGGGACCCAGGTGCCGGGGCGGGCGGCCGTACTGGCGGCCGATGCGGCTGATGAAGGCCTCGGCCAAGGGCAGGATGTCCTCGGGGCGCTCGCGCAGGGCGGGGATGCGCAGGGGCACCACGGCCAGGCGGAAGTAGAGGTCCTCGCGGAAGCGGCCGCGGGTGATCTCGCCCGCCAGGTCCTTGTTGGTGGCGGCGATGACCCGCACGTCCACGCCCACGGCGCCGCCTCCGCCCACGGGCTCCACCCGGCCTTCCTGGAGGGCCCGCAGCACCTTGGCCTGGGTCTTCAGCGACATGTCGCCCACCTCGTCGAGGAACAGCGTGCCGCCGTCCGCCTCGCGGAACTTGCCCTTCTGGTCGCGCACCGCGCCCGTGAAGGCGCCCTTCTGGTGCCCGAACAGCTCGCTCTCGATGAGCTCCTCGGGGATGGCCGCGCAGTTCACCTCGATGAAAGGGGCATCCTTGCGGGGGCTCTGCAGGTGGATGAGGCGGGCCACCTCCTCTTTGCCGCTGCCGTTCTCGCCGGTGAGCAGCACGCGTCCTTCGGTGGGGGCCACCAGGGCCACGTCGGCCATGAGGCGCTTCATGGCGGGGCTGTCCGCCAGGAAGAAGCGGCCGCCCTCGACTTCCGCGAGGAGCCGCTGGTTCTCCTGCTCCAGCTTCGACTGCCGCAGGGCATTGCCCACCACCAGCAGGAGGCGGTCCAGGTCGATGGGCTTCTCCAGGAAGTCGAAGGCGCCAAACTTGGTGGCCTGCATGGCGGTGTCGATGCTGGCGTGGCCCGAGATCATGACCACGGGCAGGTCGGGGCGGACCTGCTTGGCCTGCTTCAGGGTCTCCAGGCCGTCCTGGCCCGGCAGCCAGACATCCAGCAGCATGAGTTGGAGGCTCTCGCCATCGGGGTTGTGGAGGAGGTCGATGGCCTGCTCGCCCCGCTCGGCCTTCACCACGTGGTAGCCCTCGTCCTTCAGGGCTTCGCCCAGGGACCGCCGGATGCCCGGCTCGTCATCCACCAGGAGAATGGTCGTGGGGGCGCGCATGGATCCATGCTGGACGCGGGACAAGCCTTTGTCCAGCAGGGGGTTGGCTAGCTTTCTGCGAGCGCCTTCCCTGTTTCGGGCAGCAGGGCGGTGGCCAGATCCGAGGCCGCGCGGTAGTAGGCGTGGGCGGACACCTGCGGCAGCTGCTCAGCCACCACCTTCACGAAGGGCGCAAGGTGCTCCCGCACCAGGCGCTGGGCCAGTTCAGCGCAGCGCCGACGCTCGCCAGGATCGCCCTCGATGACCTGGCCCAGCAGAAAGCTCAGGCAGGCCAGCTCCAGGCCCAGGTGATCGGGGGGCACGGCCAGATCCTCCTGGACGCTGATGTCGGCCTCGTCGTAGATGGCCCGGAGGGGCCCGAGCACCTCGGGGGCCATCTGGTGGCCCCGGGCCTGGACCGATTCGAAGAGGTGCACGACGTCGGTGCCCCTGGACTGGAGGAACAGCCGGGTGTACTCCACGGCCTGGTCTTCCCCGGGAAGGGCGCATTCAGCCATCTGGCGCAGAGGCTCGGCGAGGGCCGAAGGGGGGCCTTGGTTCAGCAGGTCCTCAAGGGCCTCCTTCAAGTCCCCCTCGGGCTCCAGGAAAGCCTCGGCGAGGATCTGGGCGAGGTCTGCCAGCAGGGCAAGCGTCATGTCCGGGCCCTCAGCGCAGCATCCCCATCTTGTGGAAGCTGCTCAGCTGACCAGCGTAGACGAAGATGTAGCGGAGGAGAAACCCGCCGAAGAGCACCAATCCGGCGGCCGTCAGGGCGAGGTTCCGGCTTCCGTGGAACGGCCGCCCCTTGAGCAGGCTGGGAGCCAGCTCATAGACCTCGATCCCCAGGGGGACCAGGAGCCCGAAGCCCAGGAAACAGACCCAGAAGACGAAGGTGTAGGGCCCGCCCAGGATCAACCAGAGGGCCTGCTTCACGGCCAGGACTGAGAGCTGGCCGTGGATCAGGTAGGGCAGGATGATGAAGAGCTCCAGGGAGATGAAGATCACGTCCAGCCAGACCAGGAACTTCAGGTCGCGCTGCTCCACGGGGTTCCGCTTGTCCAGCACCAGGGCCAGCAGCAGGGCCGCGGTGCCGCTGGAGAGGGCCGAGAACAGGAACATCTGGGCCACCAGGTTGGTGTTCCAGAAGGGACGGGCCGACACGGCGCCCAGCAGAACGCCCGTGTAGATGCCCACGCCGATGGAGAAGGGGAAGCCCGCCATGGCGATGGTCTTGCGGTGGGCGCTGAGGTCCACATTGAGGCGATGCACCTGCTTCCAGGTGGCGGGCACCTTGGCGAAGAGCCTCTGCCGCCAGTCCTCGGGCAGCCACGCGAAGGCGTAGACGAAGGCGATGAGGGTGAAGATCGTCAGCAGGTACGACCCGATGGACATGGGACTCTCCCACCGGAAGTGGGTGAACAGCTTGTAGAAGCGGTACCAGTGGCCCAGGTCGAGGATGAGCAGGCCTGAGCCGATGGCCACGGGCCAGGGCGCCAGCAGGGCCCCCATGCGGGCAATGCGGGGGTGGGCCGGTTGACCATCCACCTCCAGGTAGTTGGCGAGGCCCGCCGCGAAGAAGAGCCCGGCGGACAGGCCACCCAGGAACAGGTAGACCACGATGAGGAGACCCCAGTTGAATTCGTGCATCGCCGTCTCCTAGACCAGGTAGTAGAGCTGGGGGCCATTGCCCGTCTGAGGTTCCTTGACCTGGTAGCGCCGGGTGGAGAGCAGCTCGTGGATCCGGCTGGTGGGATCCTCCAGGTCGCCGAAGACCCGCACCTTGCTGGGGCAGGTCTCCACGCAGGCGGGCAGGACGCCGCCATCGATGCGATGGATGCAGAGGGTGCACTTGTGGACCGTGCCACTCTCCTCGTGGAAATACCGCGCATCGTAGGGGCAGGCGATCATGCAGTAGCGGCAGCCGATGCAGTCGTCCTCGGCCACCAGCACCACACCGTCCTTGCGCTGCCAGGAGGCCCCCGTGGGGCAGACCCGCACGCAGGAGGGGTGCTCGCAGTGGTGGCACTGCTCGGGCTCGAAATCGATGCGCAGCTTGGGGTACTCGCCCTGGTGCGACTCGTTGATCCAGTTCCGGAAGTTGCCCACCGGGACCTCGTTCTCGGCCTTGCAGGCCACGGCGCAGGCCTTGCAGTTGATGCATTTCCTGGAGTCGATGACCAGGGCGTAGCGGCGTTTCTTCATGGCCATGGCGCCTCCCCTATGCGTTCGCGACTTTGACGAAGGTTTCGTGGAAGGCGGCATTGCCCGAGACCTTGTCCCAGGCCGTCTCCAGCAGCACGGCGTCGCTGGCGCCCACGTTGTAGACGAGGCTCTGCATCTTCGACTTCTTGCCGAAACCGTGGAGCATGAACACGCAGTCGGGCCGGATCTCCTCGGTGACGCGCGCCTTGAGCTTCACGGTGCCCACGCTGCTGGTGACCTGGACCGTGGAACCGGTGCGGATGCCCAGACGCTCGGCCGGCTTCGGATTGATCCAGAGGTCGTTCTCCTTCATGTGCTCGTTCAGCCAGACGTTGTTGGTCTGGTTGGCGTGGGTGAAATAGCCGACCCGACCCAGGATCAGGCGGAAGCGGTCGCTGGGCGGCGGCACCGGCGCGCTGTAGACCGGCAGGGGGTCATGACCTGCCTCCTGCAGCCGCTCGGAGAACAGTTCGATCTTGCCGGTCTTGGTGACGAAGCGGTGGTCCGGCGTCAGCGTCTTGCCGTAGCTGGGCTGGCCGGTGGCGGCCCACACCCCGTGCTTCTTCATGTGCTCGGCCGCCATGGGGATGGGCAGTTCCTTGAACTCGGCCTCGACCCACTGCTCGATGGTGTAGTCGAAGTAGTCGGAGAGGCCCAGGCGCTTGGCGAGGCCCTGCACGATCTCCAGGTTGGGTTTCGTGTCGTGGATGGGCTTCACCACCTGCTGGCGGTAGACCACGGCGGGCCAGATGCCGGGCATGACTTCCACAGGGTCCGTGCGCTCCAGGTAGGCGCTCTCGGGGAAGACCACGTCGGCATACCAGGCCATGTCGCTCATGGCCACGTCGATGACGCCGATGAAGTCCATCTGCTCGATCATTCTCAGGGTCTTGGCCTGGTCGGGCATGGCGTTCATCGGATCCTGCTTGTAGACCATCCAGGCCTTCACGGGGTAGGGCTTCCCGCTGAGCACGTTCTCGCGCAGCTTCAGGTAGACGCCGTCGCCCTTGGCGGCCAGGGGGAAGTGCTTGTCGATCTCGTCGACGCGCGGCGCCTTGGGCTCATCCCAGGGCATGAAGAGGAATTCACCCTTGGGCAGCTTGGCGTTGGGCACCATGCCGCCCACCTGGTCCCAGTTGCCCACGATGGCGTTGAGGATGGCCTGGGCGCGGCGCATCTGGAAGTCGTTCTGGTACCACGAGGAGCGCCGCCCGGCGTAGTAGAGGGCCCGGGGTGCGGCATCGGAGAACTCCCGGGCGATGCGGACGATGTCCTTCGCCGGGATCTCCGTTTCCTTCTCGGCCCACTCCGGGGTGTACTGCTTCACGTGCTCGGCCAGCTGATCGAAGCCGGTGGTATAGGCCGCGACAAAGTCCTTGCTGTGGCGGTTCTCCTTGATGATCACGTGGATCATCGCGAGGATGAACGCCAGGTCGGTGCCGGGCTTGATGGGGTACCACTCGTCCGCCTTGGCGGCCGTGACGGTGAAGCGGGGATCGAGGTAGACCAGCTTGGCCTTGCGTTCCATCACGCCGCCGATGAGGTCCATGGTGTCGGGCGTGATGATGCTCTCGAAGCGGTTCGCGCCGGACATGATGACGAACTTGCTGTTGAGCAGGTCGAAGCTGGGCACGGTACCGAAGGTGGCGCTGTAGGCCAGGTTCACCGAAGCCAGGCACAGCGTGGGATGGCGCACGAGGTTGGGTGAGCCGAAGGCCAGGCCGAGGTTCTTGAAAAACACCTCCTGGAAGCCCTCGGTGGAGGACCACAGCGTGCCCTCGGGGCCGTGCTTGGCCTTCACTTCGGAGAGCTTCTTCGCCGCGAAATCGAAGGCTTCGTCCCAGCTCACGGCCCTCCACTTTCCCTCGCCCCGGGCGCCCACGCGGATCATGGGCTGCTTGAGGCGGTCGGGATCGTAGACCTGCTTGATGGCCGCGTTGCCGCGGGCGCAGAGCATGTCCCGGGACTTCGGGTTCTCGGGGTTGGGGTTCAGCTTCTTGACGACCCCCTTCTCCACCACGGCGATGGCAGAGCACTTGTTGGGGCACAGCTCGCAGGTGGTCGGCACCTCGCGGTTGTCGGCCTGGCCGCTCCGGCCCTTCTTGAAGTAGCTGAGGCAGCCCACCTGGAGGGTGGTGGCGGCCCCGGCAGTGGCGCCCGCGGCCTTCAGGAAGAGGCGGCGATCCATGAGCTTGGTTCCCATCGGGGTCTCCCTGAAAAGGCGGGAAAGGGGAGGCCGGGCCGGAAGGTCGCCCTTCCGGCCCGGAGGCTACAGGTGCTAGAACTTCACCTCGATCGAGGCGTACATGGTCTTCACCGCGGCGGGGAAGCCGTACTGCAGCATCGGGTTCTTGCCCAGATCGTAGGCATCCTCCCAGCTCTGGCCGGGCATGGAGGGCCCGGGGGAGATGTGCCAGCCGCTGAAGGCGTGGCTGTACTTGTAGTCCAGGTAGCCGAGGCGGAAGGCGGCGTTCTTGGCGAACTGCCAGTGGATGTAGCCCTCCCACACGTCGCCGCGGGTGCCGAGCTTCTCCGAGGCCTCGCCGGTGGCCGGGCTGTAGGTGAACCAGCGGGGCGAGCCGTGGTTGAACTCCAGGCCGACGCCAAAGGTCTGGACGGGATCCCAGCGCATGCCCACGTAGTAGGCACTGGCGGTCTGGCTGTGCGTGGCGTCGCCGAGAAGGCCGCCGAAGCCCGCGAGCTGCTGCGTGCCGCCCATGTTGGCGGGGAAGGTCCAGTAGGCGCCGTACTGGCTCGTCTTGCCGTTGGGGTTGCTCTTGATGTGCCCGTAGCTGGCGAAGTAGGTGAAGGTGTCGCCCACCTTGTGCTTCCAGGTGGCGGTCCACTGGTCCATGTCACCCAGGTTGTTGGTGGCGGTCACGTACTGGATGGCGGGCATGCCGCCCATGCCGGGCATGGCGGGCACGGGGAAGTTGTTGGTGCTTCCGAAGGGGATGTCCGTCATGTTGCCGAAGCGGTTGAAGCCCAGATAGAAGTTGGCGCTCTGGACGCTCTCGCCCAACTGGAAGAGCAGGGGCATGTCGAACATGGCGCCCAGGACGGTGGTGTCCTTGAGGGGGCCGATGCTGTTGACCTGCAGGGTGGCGTTTTGCGCGTTGGGCGTGGTGGGGTTCGCCCAGTCGACGTTGGTGAAGTTGAAGCCCACGGGGGCGGCGCTCGCCTTGACGTTGCCACCACCGCCGAAGCCGGACTCGTAGCCCACGCCGTAACAGAGGCCCAGCAGGGTGCCTTCCGGCAGGCCCAGCTTCTCCAGGGGGAATTTCAGGCCGATGCCGTCCACCTGGGCATTCACGGCCAGGGCCTGGGGCGTGGCCTGGCGCTCGGTGCCTTCCTTCACTTCGAAGGGCGGCCCATCCGAGGTGTTCTGGCGGCCGATGGACAGGATGGCCATGGGGAAGTCGTAGACCAGGCTTGCGCGCTCCACCCGGAGCACATCGGTGCCGGGGACCTTCGCATCGTTGAAGGAGTTCTGGACGGTATTGGGCGAGCCGTTGAAGGTCGGCACATCGGCGCCGCCATGGACCTTGTACATGGTCAGGCGACCCATGATCTTGGCGTGCTCATTGATGGTGATGCCCATCTTGAGGCGCAGGCGTGTGGACCACTGCACGGAGTTGGTGTAGTCCTGGCCGGGCACCTGCTGGGTGAGCGCCATGAAGGGATAGGGGTTGCCGGGAATGCCGGGGTTCTGGGCGAAGCCCATGAACTGCTGGTAGGGCTTGAAGGTCCAGGTGCTGCTCTCGAAGCGGGTGCGGAGGTCACCGCCCCACTGGATATTGTCGCCGGCGACCTTGGTCTCGACCTTGACGAGGCGCGTGTCGAGCTCCTGCGCGGCGTTGGCCTTCTCCTCGACGGCCTTGAGCTGGACCTTCAGCTGTTCGATCTGCTTCTTCAGATCCTCGTTGGACTGGGCGCTCAGCACCGCAGGCGCCGCCAGGGCGACCAAGGCGAGCATGATTCGGGCGTTCATGGGATGTTCTCCGGGTTCGGGATTCAGGGAAGGGGGGGCTTCGTGCGCGGAGGCTCAGCCGCCGCAGGTTTCGGGCTGCGGGGAGTCGGAGGCGTGGTTCACCAGGAAGGTCTGGACGTCCTTGACCTGCTCAGGCTTCAGGACGGTGTCGAGCTTCTCGGCGCCCTTCTTGTGCTTGCCGGCGGCGAAATAGGCCTTCCACTGGGCCTGGGTCTTGGAGAGCGGGGTGATCTCCTTGGCGGCGCTGCCCGGGGCGTGGCAGGTCTTGCAGGTCTTCTTGAAGAAGAACTTGCCCTTGGTGTCGCTGCCGCCTTCGGCAGCCAGGGGCGCCACGAGGGCGGCGATGAGGGCGAGGAGCCTGAGGGTGTTCCGCATGGAGCACGTCCTTTCTTGAAGGGAATGGGAGGCAGGGCGACGCCATCCCGGGCCGGGGTGGGCGCTGGGTTCGTTCAATCCGCGGAGGGCCAGCGAGAAAGCCGCGCGGGTGGTTCTCGACATTGATGATGAAGAGGTGAATAGGACGGTCAAGTCGTTCGTGACTATGATCACTATTAATTAAATAACCACAAAGTAATTTGATTCTCCCGCTCCCGATTGGCACAGATCTGGAGACGGGCCCTCCGGGCCTGCAGACGGCTGCTATGGTGGGGTTCCAAGGATGCCGTCATGGACCGCGAAGCCCCTCTCCCCACGCCCGAGCAGGATGCCGTCGTCACGCCGGTGATGGGTCCCTCGCTGAAGCGGCAGATCCTCGTCTGCACCTCCAAGAGCTGCGCGGCAAACGGTTCGGAGGCGGTGCTGGAGGCCTTCAAGGCCCAGCTCATCGAAGAACAGCTGCTCTTCTACAAGCACAACCGGGAGGGCGAGATTCAGTGCATCCAGTGCGGGTCCGTGGGCTTTTGCGCCATCGGCCCGGCGGTGCTGGTGTACCCCGATGGCATCTGGTACGCCCATGTCACGCCGGCGGACGTGCCCGAGATTATCGAAAGCCACCTGAAGGGCGGGGTGCCTGTGGAGCGCCTGGTGCGGAAGCGCCTGGGTTAAGGCCGCTCGCGTTCCCAGGCCCGCCGGTCCTCCGGTGTGTCCACGTCCAGCCACTCGGCACCATCGCTGGGCAGGGCCAGGTGGGGCAGGCGGGTCGCGAGGGCGTACAGGGATCGCTCGGCACTGGCGGCAAGCCGGGCGCGGAGAGCATCGGGCAGCCACCCTCCCAGCGGCTGCAGATGACCGCCGTGCAGGGCCATCACCCAATGGGCGGCCGCGGGATCTGCGGCTTCACTGACTGTCGCCCATTCCTTGAGCCGCTGCGGGGTCCAGCGCACCTGGTCGCAGGCGACGATCCACCAGCGGTCCACGGCCGGGGCCTCCTGCCCCGCCCAGGTGCGCAGCGCCACGGCGGGCCCCTCGCGGGGATCTTCGAGCCGCGGCAGATCCAGATGGTCCGGCAGGGGATCACCGAGCACCTGCACGGGCCCGGTGAGGAACACGCTGGCGAAGACCCGCACCAGGTGTCCTCCCCAGGAGCCGCCCTGGGGATGATCCAGCGCGTGCTTCGGAGCGCCCATGCGGGTTCCGCTTCCGCCGCTCAGGAGCAGCAGCCCGGCCTTCATCCCCCAACCTGCCACATGCCCTGCGCGAACGTGGGTTGCCCACCGGTACGCATGGGGTGGCAGTCCAGCTTTTGGGTGAGGGCCTGCCGGATGAGCCGGACGAGGTCATCGTGCGTGGCGTGGTTGCGCAGCGGCTCGAGGAGATCCACCGGCTGGTTGCCAAAGAGGCAGGCCTTCAGGGCACCCTGGCTCGTGAGGCGGACCCGGTTGCAGCGGTCGCAGAAATCGGCGCTGAGAGTGGAGATGACGCCGACCTTCCCGGTGCTGCCGGGAATCCCGAAGAGCCGGGCTGGACCCTCCTCCAGGCCCAGCACGGGCTCCTCTTCCAAGTCAGTGCCGAGGCCCTCCTGGATCGTGCGGAGGATCTCCGCCGCGGGCATGAACTGATCCTGTCCCCAGCCGTTGCCCTGGTAGGGCATGAACTCGATGAAGCGCACCTGGAAGCCGCCCGTCTGGGCGAGGCGCGTGAGGGGCAGGATCTGGTCTTCGTTCCATCCGCGGAGCACCACGGCGTTCAGCTTGGTTTTCAGCCCCACGGACCGGGCGGCTTCCAGGCCCGCGAGGACCTTGCCGAGCTGATTCTTCCCGGTGAGGTGGGCAAAGGAGGCCGCGTCCGCCGCATCGAGGCTGACGTTGACCCCGGCGAGTCCCGCATCGCGCAAGGCCCGGGCCTTGCGGGCCAGATGGAGGCCGTTGGTGGTGAGGTGGACGCGCCCTTCCACCTCGGGGCTTATGCCCGCAATGATCGTCTCGAGGTCGCGCCGCAGGAGGGGTTCGCCGCCGGTGAGGCGGACCTTCCGGATGCCCAGGCTGGTGAACACCTTCACCAGCTGGACCACCTCGTTGCGGCTCATGGCCGGTGCCTGCGCCCGCTCGGCGACGCCGGTGCGGGGCTTGCAATAGACGCAGGCGAGGTTGCACTGCTCGGTGACGGAGACCCGCAGGTAGGTGATGGCGCGGCCCAGCCCGTCCTTCAGGCCATCCCTCACGCGGAGCATGCGCGGCAGGTGATTCTCTGGCGGGGTGGCAAAGAGGGGGGACACGGGGGCTCCAAGCACCTACAGGATGCAGGCATCGCCGGGCTCCGGCCTGGGATCGTGCCGAAGGTCACAGGCGGCAGGGTGGCGGGAATGTGACCCCGCGCTGCCTCCGCCCCCGTTCGTGGGACCATGGGGCCATGCTCGTGGACGCGCACTGCCATCTGACCGGTTCCTACCTGGCCGAAGACCAGGTGGAGGCCACGCTGTCGCGGGCCCAGTCGCAGGGTGTGACGGGCTTCATCGCCGTGGGCACGGATCTGGAAGATTCCAGGGTGGTGCTGGCCCTCACGGCGCGCCTCCCGGAGGTCCAGGCCAGCCTCGGCGTCCATCCCCACGAGGCGAAGGGCTGGTCGCCGGAAGTGGAAGCGGAACTCCATAAACTGCTGCTCGACCCAGCCGTGCGCTTTGTCGGGGAGACGGGGCTCGACTGGCACTACGACCTGAGCCCGAGGGACGAGCAGGAAGCGGCCTTCCGCGCCCAGATCCGCCTGGCGAGGGCCCTCCGGAAGCCGCTGATGATCCACACCCGCTCGGCCCCCGAGGCCACCCTGCGCATCCTGGAGGAGGAGGCCGCCGACGCCGTGCGCGGCATCATCCACTGCTTCAGCGAGGATCGCGCCTTCGCGGCGCGGGCCCTGGACCTGGGCTTCTACCTGAGCTTCTCGGGCATCGCGACCTTCAAGAAGGCCGAGGCCGTGCGGGACGTGGCGGCCTGGGCCCCCGCCGACCGCATCCTCGTGGAGACCGACGCGCCCTTCCTGGCCCCCGTGCCCTACCGCGGAAAGCCCAACGAACCGGGCTTCGTCCGCTTCACCGCCGAGGCCGTGGCGGATCTGCGGGGCATTCCCTCCGTCCAACTCGCCGAGCTGACCACCCGGAACCTGGAGGCCCTGTGCGGCTGGGCGCCCTCTTCCTGACTTTCGCGGCCCTGGTCGCGCCGGAGCTGGCGGCCCAGGGCCGCCAGCCGCTCCCCTGGGAGGGCCTCCAGCCCCTGGACTGGCAGGCGGGCCCCGGCGTGGCGGCCCCAGCGTCCTATGAAGCGACGCCCTCCTCAGGGCCCGTGGAAGCCAGGCTCACGGTGGATGGGACCCTCAGTGTCAAGGATGCCCGGGGCATCATCCGGCTGCAGACCGGCCTTCCCGGGCGCCCCCTCAAGGCCTGGCGGGATGGTGGCCTCCCCCTGCCGGCCCCCTCCGGCGCTTGGCCCTTCCCCACCGACTCGCCCCTGAGCCAGGGGCTGGGCGGGCTGCTCTGGGGGGCTGCGGACTTCCGGCCCTTCCTGCGGGGCTTGCTCTGGGTCATCGAAGACGGGGAGACCGTCCTCACCGTCGCCCACCCGGCCACGGCCCGGGTCATCCACCTGCCCTTGCCGCTCGGAAGGGACCTCCATCTGAACTTCCTCCCGGACCGGCTGGAAGTGGGCGCGGGCGAGGTGGACAAGGGGTCCCCGCGGCGCTGGTCCATCCCTTGGATCGGGCTGCTTCCCCGGCTGGCGGCCCTGGGGCCGCAGGCTGGCCCGGCCAAGGCCGGTTCAGCCCTGGCTCCCTTCCCCAAGGACTGAGTCCGGAGGCCGGTGGGCCACTTGGCACGACCCTGGCAGTCTCGCTGCCGGGAACCGACCCATTGGGAATCGGCATCCATCCCGCGGAGGGAACATGCGCTCGACCTTCTCATACTCCCGATTCGCCGCACTGCTGCTGCCTGCAGCGATCCTCATGGCCGGCCCGCAGGCCCCCGCCCCCGATGAAGACGAGACGTATCAAGGCGAAGCTCCCGAACGCTACGCCATGGTGCGGGCCCTCGAAGGCGAGGTGCACATCCGCAAGGGCGACCTGGACGAGACCCTCAGCCGGGGCACGCCCATCGCCGAGGGGGATGTCGTGGAAAGCCGCGGTCGTGGCGTTCTGCAACTGGGCGACGGCACCCGCGTGGCCTTCGGTGGTGCGACCCGGTTCACCGTGGCGGCCCTCTTCACCAACCGGAAGGGCGAAAAGCAGGTGCTGCTCCGCTTGGACTACGGCCGCATCCGCGTGCTGCTGGGCGGGCAGTCCGATGCCCGCTTCCGCGTGGACACACCGTCGGGCACGGCCACCTGTTTTGACAAGGGCGGCTTCACCCTGGAAGCGGAACGGGACAAGGTGGTTCGCCTGAAGGTCCACAGCGGCCGGGTGACGTTCGCCAATGAACGCGATGAGGCCCGCGTCACCGCCGGCGAGCGGCTGACCGTGTACAGCCCCCAGGATGGCCTGGACCGCGTCCGCAGCTTCAACACCTACGAGGGCGACGAGTTCGACCGCTGGAGCGACCGGGCGGTCATCGTCCAGCGTGGCGAGAGCTGGGACCGGGTGCCTTCTGAGATCCGCTACTACGCCGATGAGCTGGACAGCAACGGCCGCTGGGTCCACTCCGATGAATTCGGCTGGGTCTGGCAGCCCAACGGCGTGGCCGAGGACTGGCGCCCCTACTACCAGGGCCGCTGGGCCCCCTACGCCGGCGGCATGACCTGGGTGTCCGATGAGCCCTGGGCCTACGTGGCCTACCACCATGGGCGCTGGCACTGGAGCCTGGGCGTGGGCTGGTTCTGGATTCCCGGGGTCTACTACAGCCCGGCCTGGGTGGCCTGGAACCACACGCCCGGGTACTACGGGTGGGCGCCCCTGGGCTACTACAACACGCCCTGCCATTGGGGTTACGGGTCCTGGCGCGGCGGCTTCGCCTGGAACGTGGTGGCCGTGGTCGACATCAACCTGGGCCATGTCCACCGCCACCTTCACAACGATGTCACCGTGCTGCGCCGCTTCAACGAAGGCAGCGGCGGAACCGCCTGGACCGGCGGCGGCCGCGATGTGCGGCCCCCCTGGCAGCGCTCGCCCCTGATCGTGTCGCACACGGAGTTCCGGAATCCCGGGCAGATCCAGACGGCCTTCCGGCCGGAGGTCCACCGGGAACGGCTTGTGACCTATGAGCGCCACGCCCGCGAGACCACGGGGCGCGAAGTGTTCCGCCGTGACCTCCGACCCGCAGGCCCAGTGGAGGTCCGTCCCGGCTCGCCTGCTCCGGTGCCTGCCCGCACGCCCTTCGAGGATCGCGGCCGCGCTGGCGCCGGGGATCGCGCGACCCTGCCCCGCGAACGGCCGGTGGAACCAAGGCCCCGCATGGAGGAGAAGCGCCCCGTCCAGGCGCCCCGGGAACGGCCCATGGAGCCCCGCCCCCAAGCGGAGGTGCCGCGGGAGCGTCCGGTCGAACCCAGGCAGCGGGCGGAGGACCGGCGTCCTGATCCCGCGCCGAGAGAGCGTCCCTTCGAGCCGCGGACCCGCCCCGAGGAACGCCGCCCTGAGTCCCGCACGCTGCCCGAAAAGTCGGCAGAACCCGCTCAGCGTGAGCGTCCCACCGAGGTTCGTCCCCGCTTCGATCGCGAGGAGCGCCCCCGGTTCACCGAGGAGCGGCGCCCTGAACCCGCCCAGCGTGAGCGCCCCGCCGAGGTGCGCCCCCGTGAGGAGCGGCGCCCCGAGCCCGCCCAGCGGGAGAGCCGGCCGGCCCCGAAGCCCGAGAAGCCCCGGGAGGAGAAGAAGAGTGAGGGCCCGCGGGAGTTCCGCCGCTGACCCGAGGCACCCATGAAGAAGGGCCCCGTTCGGGGCCCTTCTTCCTTATTCTCGGGGGCGCTCAGGCCACTTCGATGGGGTAGATCCCCTTCTGGATGAGCTCGCTGGCGATGCGGCCCCGCAGGCGGGCGCTGCTGGTGGGGTGGAACTCGGTGAAGGCCTTCACGCCGGCCAGGGCATGGCGCAGGGCCTCGCCTTCCACCACGTCGGCGCAGAGCATCCGGGCGTTGCCGTGGACCTTGTGCCAGCTCTCATTGACGAAGAGCTCCGTCATGTCGCGGGCGATCTGGGCCCAGCGGTGGCCGGACTCGACCATGCGTTCGGCGCGGACCACGGCGCTCTCCATGGCGTAGATCTCCATGAGCATGTCGCTCATGCGGGCCATGACCTCCTGGTTGTCGATGAGCTTCTGGCCCAGCACCTGGACCGCGAGGCCCGCGGCCAGCATGCACTGGCGCTTGCTCAGCTCCACGCCGTGCTTGAGCCGGGCGAGGGGGCCGGTGAAGGCCTCGGCCTTGGGTGGATTGGAGATCTCCTTGGCCACCTGCTGGCCGAACTGCATGAGGGGCAGCTCGCCCTTCATGGCCCGCTTGAGCAGGGTGCCCGCGATGAGGAGGCGGTTGATCTCGTTGGTGCCTTCGAAGATGCGGTTGATGCGGCAGTCCCGCAGGGCCTTCTCGGGCGGATACTCGGCGCTGAAGCCGTAGCCGCCATAGGCCTGCACCGCCTCGTCCGCCACGAAGAAGAGGGCCTCGCTGCCCCAGACCTTGGAGATGCTGCACTCGATGGCGTACTCGTCGATGGCGGCCATCTTGTCGGCGCCGGCGGTGGGGCTGTCCCAGCTGGTGCTGTGCAGGGCCTCGTCGATGTAGCCGATGGTGCGGAAGTTCAGGGCCTCGAGCACGAAGATCTTGGTGGCCATGTCCGCGAGCTTCTGCTGGATCATGCCGAAGGCATTGATGGACTTGCCGAACTGCTGGCGTTCGGTGGTGTAGCGGATGGCGTATTCCAGGATCCGCTTCATGCCGCCCTGGCTGCCCAGGCCCAGCTTGAACCGGCCGATGTTGAGGATGCCGAAGGCGATCTTGTGGCCCTTGCCCACCTCGCCGAGCAGTCGGTCCTTGGGGATGCGGCAGTTCTCGAGGATGACCGTGCGGGTGGAGCTGCCCTTGATGCCGAGCTTCTTCTCCTCGGCGCCGGTGCTGATGCCAGGATCGGTCTTCTCGACGATGAAGGCGCTGAAGTGCTGACCGTCGATCTTCGCGAAGATCACGAACACATCGGCGAAGCCCGCGTTGGTGATCCACATCTTGGTGCCGTTGAGCACCCAGTGGTCGCCGTCGAGCACGGCGGTGGTCTTGGCCGCCAGGGCATCGGAGCCGCTGCCGGCCTCTGTGAGGGCGTAGGCGGCGAGCCACTCGCCCGTGGCCAGCTTGGGCAGGTAGGCCTGCTTCTGGGCCTCGGTGCCGAAGTAAACGATGGGCAGGGTGCCGATGCCGGTGTTGGCGCTGTAGGTGACCGCGAAGCTGCCCTGCTTGCTCATCTCCTCGAGGACGAGCATGGCGGTGCGCTTGTCCACGTCCATGCCCTCGAAGGCCTCGGGGATCTCCAGCCCCAGCAGGCCCAGCTCGCCCGCCTTCTTCATGAGCTCGACGCTCAGGGGCAGGTTGAGCTTGTCGATCTCCTCATCCCGGGGCAGCACTTCGCCCTGGATGAAGTCCTTGGCGGCCCGGGCGAACTCCTTGGCGTCGTCGCCGAATTCCTCCGGCGTGAACTGGGGCATGGCCCCGATGGGGGTCAGCAGGAAACTGCCTCCCTTGACCTGCTCTGCAGCAGCGTTGCTCATCTCAGTCCTCCGGATTGGGTTGGTTCACGATGCAAGGCCCGGCGGCCGTTGGCTAGCCTCTACCTCTGGTCAATGGGGTGGATACTTCGGGTAGGCGGCCTCCTCTGGTTCAATGGAAGCTCCCGCGGAGGTTGGATGCCGGAAGGCAGGCAAGTGCAGCAGATGTTTTCGGCCATCGCCGGGAAGTACGACCTCTTGAACCACGTGCTTTCCGGCGGCGCGGACTTCTGGTGGTGGTGGCGCATGGCGCGGGCCAGCGGCGCTGGCCCGGGGAAGCGTTTCCTGGACGTGGCCGCGGGCACCGGGGATTCCAGCCTGGCCCTCGCGCGGCGCGGCGCCGAAGTCGTCAGCACGGACTTCACGCATGCCATGCTGCGCCTGGGACCGGCGAAATTCAGGCGCAAGGGGTTCGCCCAGCTCATCTGGGCCTCAAGTGATGCCGATGCCCAGCGCCTGCCCTTCCGGGAGGCCAGCTTCGATGGGATCACCATCTGCTATGGCATCCGGAACGTGGAGCACCGCGCCCGGGCCTATGCTGAATTCCTGCGCGTGCTGCGGCCCGGCGGGCAGCTCACCATCCTGGAGTTCAACACGCCGGTCGTGCCCGGCCTCAAGGCCTTCTACGACTGGTACAGCCTGCGGGTGCTGCCGCGCATCGGCAGCTGGGTCAGCGGCGATGCGTCGGCCTACACCTACCTGCCGGAGAGCATCCGGACCTTCCCGGATCAGCGGGCCCTGGCCGCAGAGCTGGAAGGCGCCGGGTTCCGTGAAGTCCGGTGGACGAACCTCACGGGAGGCATCGTGGCCCTGCACACCGGGCTGAAATAGCTCAGAGGCTGCGGTGCCGTTCCTCCACCATCCGGTCGAGCACCTGCACCACCTCTTCGCTGGCCCGCTCGGCCGTCTCGTAGTGGCCGTAGATCTGGTTCTGGACCTCCGGGTTCCTCTCCCAGCCTGTGGCCAGCAGGCCGACCGCCTCCTGGATGTGCTGGTGGACGCGGGCGTGGGGCGCCTCGAGGCGGTTGAAGGAGGGGACGTGGGCGAACATCTCGGCCCCCTGGCCTTCGTAATACCAGGTGCCCAGGCGGCAGCCCCGGTGATCGGTCTGGACGGCATGGGACTCGGCTGAGTGGGCCCCCTGGTGGATCACGCGGTACCCGTTCTGCTTGAAGAGGAAGTGGTCCACCTTGACCAGGGAGGCGAAGCTGAAGTCCTGCGCCTTGTTGATCTGGGTGAGGGAGGTCTTCGCGGAATCAGCGAACTTCAGCACCTGGGCACGGAAGTCTGTGACCGCGTTCCGGCTGCCTTCGGCGATGTCCTTCACCTGCTCCGAATCCTTGATCATCCGGCTGGTGGCTTCCCCGAAGGATTCGATGGTGGCGGCAATGGAAGCGGCGGCATCCTTGGTGTTCTCTGAGAGGGTGCGCACTTCCTCGGCGACCACGGCGAAGCCCTTGCCGATCTCGCCGGCGTGGGCCGCTTCGATGGCGGCGTTCAGGGCCAGCAGGTTGGTACGGTCGGCCACGTCAGTGATGACCTGGACGATCTGGTTGATCTCCTCGCCCTTCTCGTGGAGCAGGGTTGTCTGGGCATTGGTGCGCTCGATCATCTCGGTGACCTGGTTGAGGTTCGCCACCAGGTTCTCGATGGTGGCGCGGCTGCCTTCGGCATCCTGGGCGGTCTCCTTCGAGATCTGGCCCACGATGCTCAACTCCTGGGTCATGTCCATCAGGTATTCCTGGATGGACTTCAGGTTCGCGATGAGGTTGCCGGAGTTGAGGTCGGTGATGCGGGAGACCAGCTTCTCCTTGAGGGCCATCTGCTGCACCTGGCCCAGACTCTCGACGGACACGTTCACCCGCACCATGGCGTCCTTGAAGGCGCCGTGCAGGCCCTGGTCCATGGCCAGGCGGAAGGTCTGGCCGCGGGTGGCATGCTCGAAGGCCGAGAGGACCTCGCGGAAGTAGGCCTCCTGCTGGTCCAGCAGGTCGTTCACGGCCCAGGCCAGCTCGCCCGTGGCGGCGCCGCGCTTGATGCCGGTGATCCGCTGGTCGAGGTTGCCGCGGGCGGCCTCCTGGAGGGCGGCGGTGAGGTTCTCGATGGCCTTGCGGATGCGGTGGATCGTGTAGAGGGAGAGGCCCAGGATGAGCGTCGTGGCGGCGAAATCGACCCAGGCCCAGGCCGTCAGGCGCCCGGCCCCTGAGGCCAGGTGCCCGAAGACGAGGAACAGGCCCAGGGCGATGGCGAGGAGGTAGTGGAGCCTAGAGCCCAAAGATAAATTCTTCATAGCTCACGCCCTTCTGTTCAAGAAGCTGATGGAGGATGGCCGTGGAGGCCTTCATGCCGGCCTGGCCGTCCCCGGCCCGGCGCTCGGCTTCGAGCATGGTGCGGTAGAGGCCCTCGACGACCTGGATGGCCTCAGTCCGGGGCTTCCGACGCACGGAGTAGTATCCGATGAGGTTCCCATGGGGATCGAAGGAGGGCGTCACGTTGGCGAAGACCCAGTAGAAGCTCCCGTCCTTGGCCAGGTTCTTCACATAGGCGGAGATCTCCTGCTTGGACTGGATGGTGTCCCAGAGCAGCTTGAACACGGCCCGGGGCATGTCGGGATGCCTCAGGATGCTGTGCGGCGAGCCCAGGAGCTCCCGTTCGGAATAGCCCGAGATCTCGATGAAGATGCGGTTTCCGTAGGTGATGACGCCCTTCAGGTCCGTCTTGGAGACGATGAAGTCGTCCTCGCCCAGGACCTTCTCATGCTGGGTGGGTTGGGGCCTGGCGCTCATGGGGGGATCTCCACCCGACTGGTATCGGGCGGAGGTCCGTTCCTGCCTTAGTTTTGGGCTTCCTAGACCGCGGAGATGGGGTAGCGGCCCTGCTCCACCAGCGCCTGGGCGATGCGCTGGCGAACGGCGGACAGGGCCACGGGGGCCGGGGCCTGCATGGCGAGGAGATCGGCCACCAGCGCATCCAGGACCGTGTCCGAGGCCAGTTCCGCGGCCAGCATGCGGGCCTCGGCCTGAACGCGGTTCCAGGCCTCCTGGGCGTAGGCCGTGGCCAGATCCAGGGCCAGGGCGGACCAGCGGTGGCCAGCAGCGGCCATCTTCTGGGCGCGGACCACGGCGGCTTCCATGGCGTAGATCTCCAGCAGCATGTTGGCAATGCGGGCCGCGGCCTCCTGGTTGTCGAGGATCTTCGGCCCGTGCAGGCCCTGGGCCAGGGCGATCACCTTGAGGGCCCGGGCCTTGGACAGGGCCACGGTCCGGAGCAGGTCATCCTTGGGCAGGTCGAGGGGCTCCGAGGCCGCGGCAGCCAGGGGGAGGCCGTCCACGCCGCTGCAGCGCTTGAGGAAGGTCTGGGCGATGAGCAGGCGGTTGATCTCGTTGGTGCCTTCGAAGATGCGGTTGATGCGGCAGTCCCGGTAGATCTTCTCGGGGGGGTACTCGGCACTGAAACCCGCGCCGCCGAAGGACTGCACGGCGTCGTCCGCGGTGGCGAAGAGGGCCTCGCTGCCCCAGACCTTGGACATGGAGGCTTCCATCGCGTATTCGTCGATGGCCTTCATCTTGTCGGCGCCGCCGGTCTCTCTCTCCCAGCTGGTCCGGGCCAGGGCCTCGTCCAGGTAGCCGATGGTGCGGAAGCTCATGGCCTCGCCCACGAAGATGCGCATGGCCATGTTGGCCAGCTTCTGCTGGATCAGGCCGAAGGCGTTGAGGGGCTTGCCGAACTGGGTGCGTTCCTGCGCGTATCTCAGCGTGTACTCCAGCACGCGCTTGCCCGCGCCCACGGAGCTGGCGCCCAGCTTGAAGCGGCCCACGTTGAGGATCCCCAGGGCGATGCGGGCGCCCTTGCCCTTGCCGCCCAGCAGCCGATCCTCGGGGATGGTGCAGTTCTCCAGGATGACGGTGCGGGTGGAGCTGCCCTTGATGCCCATCTTCTTTTCCTCGGCCCCGGTGCTGATGCCGGGGTCCGTCTTCTCGACGATGAAGGCGCTGAGGTGGCTGCCGTTGATCTTGGCGAAGATCACGAACACATCGGCGAAGCCGGCGTTGGTGATCCAGGCCTTGGTGCCGTTCAGCACCCAGTGGCCGTCCTGCAGGACGGCGGTGGCCTTGGCCCCCAGGGCGTCGGAGCCGCTGCCGGCCTCGGTCAGGGCGTAGGCCGCGCACCATTCGCCCGTGGCCAGCTTGGGCAGGTACTTGGCCTTCTGCTCGGGGCTTCCGAAGTAGACGATGGGCATGGTGCCGATGCTGGTGTGCGCGGTGTAGCTGGTGGAGAAGCTGGCCTGCTTGGCCATCTGCTCCAGCACCAGCAGGGCCGTCTTCTTGTCCAGGTCCAGGCCGCCATACGCCTCGGGAATCTCCATGCCGAGGATGCCCAGATCGCCGGCCTTGGCCAGCAGGTCCCGGGTGAGCTCCAGGTCCAGGTGGTCGATCTCCTCATCCCGGGGCAGGATCTCCCCGTTCACGAAGTCACGGGCGGCCTCGGCGATGGCCAGGGCCTCTTCGCTGTTCTCCTCGGGGGTGGCCTGGGGCAGGGTGCCCGCGGGGTGGAACATGAAACTGCCGCCGCGTACCAGCTGACTCTCTTCCTGGGCCATGGGAACCTCCAATCCCACCATGATCTACCCGGAGTCAGGGGCCCTCCAGCCCTATTGCCGAGAACTGGATCACAAATGAGGACCGAGGCGTCAGATAAGCCGCTTCTGGCCCTTGGGATGGTTCAGCACCACCTGCCTGACCCGCTCGATCCAGGTGGGTCGGGCTCCGGGTTCGAGCCGTTCGTGGGGCAGGCTGCGCTCATCCAGCAGCTTGTCCACCAGTTGGTCCACCGCCTGGGCGAAGAACGCATCGGTGTCTCGCACGCCGTCCGCGGCGAGCTGGCCGCTGAAGGGCACCTTGAAGAGCAGGTCGTAGCTCTTCATCCAGTGGTGCATGTACCGCTCGATCGGCAGCTGGCGGCCGAAGGCCAGCATCATGTAGGCGTAGTTGTCCAGCACACTGCGGTCGCAGACGAGGACGTCATGCTGGCTGCCGGAGCGGATCTCCTCGGCCATCTGGGTGAGGAAGATCCAGGTCTGGGCTTCCAGCGAGGTCTTCTGGTTGATGGGCAGCGGCGACAGGCGGGCCACCTCCTTCACGATGTCCACGTGGATGCCCTCCCGCTTGAGGGCCGCGGCCAGCTCGTAGCAGAGCGTGGTCTTCCCGACGCCGTGGGTGCCGATGAAGGCGATCTTCACTCGGCACCTCCTGTGCCTCGCCCCTGCGGGGCCATGCTACGCACGGTGGGCCTTCGCTCCTGCTCCGGCCTCACTCGGGCGCCTCCTGTGCCTCGCCCCTGCGGGGCCATGCTACGCACGGTGGGCCTCCGCTCCTGCTCCGGCCTCACTCGGGCGCCTCCTTTGCCTCGCCCCTGCGGGGCCATGCCACGCACGGTGGGCCTTCGCTCCTGCTGCGGGCTCATGGGGTTCTGGATCGTCATGCGTCCAGTATCCAGGATGGCTCGGAGCGCGGGTGTGCCCTTGGTCACCCTTGTCTGCCGATCAGGCCTTGTTCTGCTCGGCGCGGCGGGCCTGCATCTCCTGGCGGAGTTCCTTGGCGCAGTCCGGGCAGACGCCATGGCTGAAGGTCGCCTCGGTGTGTTCGGAGATGTAGGTCTCCATCTGGTTCCAGTAGCCCTGGTCATCCCGGATCTTCTTGCAGTGACCGCAGATGGGCAGCATGCCCTTGAGGTTCTTGACCTCGGCCAGGGCATGGGTCAGGTCCTGGATCAGGTGGTCGCGCTCAGCCTGGGAGTCCATCTGCTTCAGCCAGGTGGTGCGGGCCATCCAGGCCAGGACCAGGGAGAGGGTCACAAGCCCCAGCACGGCCGAACCGGAGAGCAATGCCTCCCGGTACCAAGTCTGGAGGTATTCCGACTCCGCGAGGCCCACCAGAATGTAGAAGGCCGGGTTCGACATCTTACGGAAGGTGTAGGTGCGGACCTGACCATCCAGCACCGAGTGGGTGCTGAAGTGGCTGATCTGCCGCCCTGACTGGACGGCCGCCAGGTAGTCCCCGGAGATGCGGGGGTCGCCGATGATCTTGTCCTGGTCCGGGGTGGCGGGATACCTGGCCAGCAGGTCGAGCTCTCCTCCCCGGAGGGAGATGGATCCGTGCTTGCCGATGTCCACCTGGGCCAGCTCCCGGGTCAGCTGCTCCAGGGTGACCGTGGCGAAGACTACGCCCCGGAACACGCCGGCGGGGCGTTCCATGCGGCGGGCCAGGGTGATGACCCAGGCCCCGCCCGCCCCGTCCCGGGTGGGATGGGAGATGAACAGGCCGGCCTGGGGGGTCCGGCTGAGATGCTGGAAGAAGGGCTTGTGGGAGAGATCCTCCTGCGGGTGGCCGCCGGGCAGGTCGAGCCGTTCCAGCCTCCCCTTGGCATCCGTGGTGCGCAGGGAATCCAGCAGGGCCACCCGCGCGAACTGGGATTTCAGGTGGGCTTCGATGCCGGCCACGCCAGGCGGGTGGTCGGACCGTTCCGCCTCGTCCTTCACGGACATCAGCACAAGGTCGATCTGGCGGATGGAGGCCATCAGATACTGCTCAAGCACCTGGGCCAAGTTGTCCGTGGTCTGCTCCGCGTGAATCACGTATTGGCGCCGGCTGTTGGCCAGGGTCCAGCCCGCCAGGCCGATGACCAGCAGGTCGAAGAGGAGCACGGCGAAGACCAGCGAGCGCAGCTGGGATCGCGAGGCTCCCTTGATCTGGGGGGACATGTTGGTCATCCGGGTTCCATCCTGGCGTGGGTCTGGGTAAGCATCGGCCAGGTCCCGGTGGCGGGTGAATCCTGAGGCTCAGAGCAGGCTGCGGCCATCCATGGCGTCGGGCTGCGCCAGTCCGAAGAGCTTCAGAATTGTGGGCGCCACGTCGCTGAGGGCGCCGCCGCTCCGCAGCTGGCGGGCCTCGAAGCCCCGGGCGATCAGCACCGCCGGCACGGGATTCAGGGTGTGGGCCGTGTGGGGGTTGCCATCTTCGGCACGCATGCACTCGCAGTTGCCGTGGTCGGCGGTGATGAAGAGGGCACCGCCCATGGCCAGGGTGGCCTCGGCAATGCGGCCCACGGCGGCATCCACGGCCTCGCAGGCGGTGATGGCGGCGGCGAGGTCGCCCGTGTGGCCGATCATGTCGGGGTTGGCCAGGTTGCACACCAGCAGGCGGTACTCGCCGCCGCGGATGGCTGCCTCCAGGCCTTGGCTCACCTCCGCCAGGCTCATCTCGGGCTGCAGGTCGTAGGTGGCCACCTTGGGCGAGGGGACCAGACGCCGGTCCTCGCCCTCGAAGGGTTCCTCCCGCCCGCCGTTGAAGAAGTAGGTGACGTGGGCGTACTTCTCGGTCTCGGCCGTGCGGAACTGCTTCCAGCCCTGGGAGGCGACAAGTTCACCGAGGATCAAGTCCAGGCTCTGGGGGGGGTAGGCCACCGTCACGAAGGGATCCAATTCCACATCGTAGGCCGTGAAGGTGAGCAGCTTCACCGCGGGTCGGTGCCTGGCGGTGAAGCCGCTGAACGCAGGATGCACCAGGGCATGGCACAGCTGGCGCGCGCGGTCGGCACGGAAGTTGAAAAAGAGAACACCGTCGCCATCCCCGAGGGGTTGGAAGGCTTCAAGCCTGGTGGGGGCCACGAACTCGTCCGTCTCCCCGCGGCCATAGGCGGCGTTGATGGCTGCCAGGGCGTCCGGGGCGGACTGGGCCGCCTCGCCATCCACGTACAGCTTCCAGGCCTGCTCGGTGCGCTCCCAGCGCTTGTCCCGATCCATGGCCGTGTAGCGGCCGCAGACGGAACCGAGGCTGACCAGGGGCAGGTTCCGGATCTGGAACGTCAGCCACTGAAGGTAGCCATCGGCGCTCTTCTGGCCCGTGTCCCGGCCGTCGGTGATGGCGTGGATGGTGGTGGGCACGCCCTCGGCCTGGGCCCACTGGGCCAGGGCCACCAGATGGTTCTGGTGGCTGTGGACGCCGCCGTCACTTACCAGGCCCAGCAGGTGTAGGCGCTTCCCGGTGGCCTTCAGGTCCGCCAGCAGGACGCCGATGGCCGTGTTCTCCCGGAAGGTGCCCCGGCGGATGGCCGCGTCGATGCGGGTGAGCTCCTGCCAGACCACGCGGCCCGCCCCCAGGTTCATGTGGCCCACCTCGGAGTTGCCAAACTGGCCTTCGGGGAGGCCCACGGCCTCACCACTGGTCTGCAGCTGGGTGGTGGCGTAGGTTTGCCGCAGGGCGTTGAAGCGCGGCATGGAGGCCATGAAGGTCGCATCGAACGCGTTCCTGGGGCCGTCGCCGAAGCCGTCGAGGATGAGCAGGGTGACAGGGCCTTGAATCATGGGCAGGCTCATCGCTTTCTCGCGCTGCGCTGTTTGGCCTTCAGGCCCTTGGGAAGGTCTTCCGGGACGAAGCCGATGGGGCGCTCGACGTGGGCCTCTTCCTCACCCTGGAGGGACTTGAGGACGAGGTCGAGCTTCTGTTCCAGGGCAGAGACCCGCGCGGACAGCTCGGCCTGGGATGTGAGCACGTGCCGGGCGTCTGCAAAAGCCGGTAGGAGGGCCAGGAGGGCGGGTTCCTTGCCGGGCAGCAACCCGGTCAGCAGGGCGGCGCCGGCCTCCGTGAAGGCCAGGACCGGCGCATTCGGGATCTTCTGGCGCTCCTCGGCCGTGAGGGCGAAGACCAGGGACTCGTGGAAGCGCTCCGGATGGGCCCGCACCAGGGCCGGAAGGGCCTTGGCATCCAGACCCAGCTGGTCGGCCAGGGCTTGGTCCGGCAGGGCGGCGGTGTCGCGGAGCCAGAGCAGGCGGGACAGGACCTCGACGGGGGCGCTCATGGCACCTGTTCCCCGTGCGGATGGGACAGCAGGTAGAGCACCGCCATGCGCACCGGGACGCCGTTGGTCACCTGGTCCAGGATCAGGTTGTTGGGGCCATCGGCCACATCGCTGGTGATCTCCAGGCCGCGGTTGATGGGGCCGGGATGGAGCACCACCACATCCCTCTTGGCCTGCTTCATCCGGGCGGGGTTCAGCTGGAAGTAGCGGCTGTACTCGCCCTGGCCCGGGATGTAGGCGCCGGTGCCCCGCTCGAATTGGGCGCGGAGCATCATGATGGCGTCCTGCTTCGGGATGATGGCGTCGAAATCATGGCTGATGTCGATGGAGGGCCAGGTGGCCTTCATCTCCTGGGGAACCAGCGTCGGGGGGCCCACCAGGGTGACCTTGGCCCCCATGCGGGTGAGCAGCCAGAGGTTGGAGCGCACCACGCGGCTATTGCGGATGTCGCCCACGATGGCCACCCGCAGGCCCTCCAACCTGCCGAAGTGCTTGCGGAGGGTGTAGGCGTCCAGCAGGGCCTGGGTGGGATGCTCGTGGGCCCCATCGCCGGCGTTCACGATGCTGGCCTTCATGTGCCGGGCCAGCAGGGCGTGGGCCCCGGGGGCGCTGTGGCGCATGACGATGAGGTCCGGGTGCATGGCCTCCAGGTTCATGGCCGTGTCGACCAGGGTCTCGCCCTTGTTCAAGCTGCTCGTGTCGGCATCGAAGTTGATGATCTCGGCCGACAGCCGTTTCTCGGCGATCTCGAAGCTGTTCCGGGTGCGGGTGCTGTTCTCGAAGAAGAGGTTCACCACCAGCTTTTTGCGCAGGGCGGGGACGATCTTGATGGCGGGGCGCTCGCAGACCTCCTCGAAAGCCTGGGCCTGGTCCAGCAGGGCGGTGATGTCCTGGGGGCTGAGAGGTTCGATGCCCAGCAGGTGCTTGTGGGGGAAGACGTAGCGCTCCGAGGTCATCAGCAGGCCTCCACAGAGACGCCATCCACGCCGTCAATCTCCTTCACCCGAACCGCGACGCGGTGTCCGGGGGGCACCTCCACCCGCAGGCAGGCCAGGTCGGCCTGGATGGGCAGCTCCCGGCCGCTCCGGTCCGCCATGACCAGGAGCATGACCCGACGGGGCCTCCCGTGATCAAGCAGGGCGTCCAGGGCGGCCCGGACGGTCCGGCCGGTATAGAGGACATCGTCCACCAGGACGACCGTGCGTTCCTTGAGGGTGAAGGGGATCTCCGTGGGGCGGACGATGGGGCTGCCCACCATCTCGGTCAGGTCGTCCCGGTAGAGGGTGATGTCCAGGGAGCCCACGGGAATGGCCGCCCCGGTGCTGGCGCGCAGAAGGGTGGCCAGCCGCTCGGCCAGGGGGAGGCCCCGGGACCGGATGCCCAGGAGGACGACCTCTTCGCCGGGGCCCACCCGGGCCAGCAGGTCCGCCGCCAGGCGCCCAAGCGCGGCCTCCATCTGGCCGGGGTCCATGGGGCAGGGGCCTGGGGCAGCGGGCATGGAACCTCCGGGGTGCGCCCCCTCGGGGCGCGCGCACGGTTTCAAGTCTATCCCAGGCCGGACTGCCCCCGGGGGCCCTCGGGGCAGCTTTTGCAGGATTCAAGTCGGGATCCCCCCCCTCCGATGCCCCATGTGAGGACGCCCATGAGCAAGGAACGCCGACAGTACCAACGGATTCCCCTGGAAGCCACCCTGAGCTTCCAGGAGCTGAGCTTCCACAAGGGGGACGCCCCGGCCACGAGCAGCTATAAGGACGTGTCGGGCGGCGGGCTTCTGGTGGATTCGCCCCGGGCCTATCCCCTGGGCACCCTGCTCAAGCTGGAACTCCGCGTTCCAGGCTGGGGCCGGTACCAGAACCACTTCGGCCCGGTCCAGGATGCCGATGTCCGCCCCCTGGTCGCCCTCGGCATGGTTGTCCGCGTCGAGCAGATGGACTCGGGCGGCTACGAGCTGGGCGTCAAGTTCCAGAACGTCTACCCCGATGACCTTGAAGCCCTCGTGAAGTTCCTGGAGGCCGCCGCGCCTCCCCCCTCCCTCTGACCCCAGACTCACCACTCATTTCCAGGAGGCCCCCGTGAAGATCCTCATCGTGGACGATTCCTCGACGATGCGGCGCATCATCATCAACACCCTCTCCCGCATCGGCTACACCGACGTGGTCGAGGGTGAAAACGGCAAGAGCGGGCTGGAGAAGCTCGGCCAGGGCGGGGTGGAAATGATCATCACCGACTGGAACATGCCGGAGATGGATGGCCTCGAATTCGTGAAGACGGTGCGTGGCCAGAACGCTGGCATCCCCATCCTCATGGTGACGACCAACGCCGCCAAGGAGGACATCGTCGAGGCTCTGCAGGCCGGCGTGAACAACTACGTGGTGAAGCCGTTCACCCCGGAGACCCTCAAGGAAAAGATCGAGTCCCTCCTCGGGTAGGGAGCCAGCCATGGACCAGTCTGAAATTGACGCCCTCCTCGCCGGAGGCGGCAAAACCCCCAAGAAGCCCAAGGCGGCCGCCAAGGCCCCTGTCGCGGATCCTGTCCCCGCGCCGCCCGCCGCTCCGGTGCAAGCCGAGCCCCACAAGGACGGCAGCGGTCATGTGATCTCCGAGCTGGATACGGTCACCTCGGTCACCGAGCGCGAATCCAACAAGGTCATGGACCAGCTGGACCAGATCAGCCAGCTGGTGGCCCGGCAGCAGCAGCTCGTCACCGAAATGATGCGCCACGAGGGGGCCCAGTCCCAGGGCGTCCAGAAGGCCATCCATGAGGTCATGAGCGCGAGCAAGGAGATCCAGGACAAGGTCTTCGAGGCCATGGACCTGATGCAGTTCCAGGACATCACCCGCCAGAAGCTGGAGCGCATCGTCCACCACCTGCGCCAGATCCACGACTACATCGTGGACCTGCTCGGGACGGGGCTGAAGAGCGATGCGGAGCGGCCTTCCATCAGCCACACCATCGCCCAGACCGGCACCACACCTGACGAAAACAAGGCCCACGCGGACGCGGTGATCGAGGCCTTCAAGTCTCAGAAGAAGGGGTAAGCCATGGCCGCCCAGTCCTCCCAGGCCCTCCTCGCCACGGAGCTGGTGCCATCCGGCCAGCTGGTGACCTTCACCCTGGATGGGGTGGAGTTCGGGCTGGACATCGACCGGGTGCAGGAGATCACCCACCGCGCAGACATCACGCCGGTGCCTGGCAGCCCCAGCTTCATCCTCGGCGTCATCAACCTGCGCGGCCTCATCATCCCCGTCATCGACAGCCGGAACCGGTTCCATCTCGCCCCTCAGGAGCCCACCTCGAAGACCCGCATCATCGTGCTCCGCCTGGCCAGTGGGCCCACCGGCCTGCAGGTCGATTCCGTCGCGGAAGTGGTCCGGCTGGAGGATCACGCCATCCGGGAAACGCCCCCTCTGGTGGCGGGCATCCGGGCCGAATACCTGGCGGGCATGGTCACGGTCGGCACCCGCCTGATCACGCTGATCCATCTTGAGAAGCTTCTGGAGAGCACGGAGCTCACCCGGCGGGCGGACTTCGATGACCTCGGCATGGCCGGCACCTTCACTGGCGCCGGGGACGAGGCCGGGGAGACCCTCGAGGAGGACGGCCGTCCCTTCGTCACCTTCCGCCTCGGGTCGGAGTCCTTCGGCATCGCCCTCCACGAGGTCGAGGAGATTGTCGAACTGCCATCTGTCACCAAGGTTCCGGATGCGCCGGACTACGTGCTGGGCGTCATCTGCCTCCGGGACCAGGTCATGCCCCTCGTGGACCTGTCCGAGATCCTCTCCATCCAGCAAGGCGCCATGGAGCGCAAGCGGGACATGGTGGTGCTGCTCTCCTTCGGCACCGCCAAGATCGGCGTGGTGGTCGATGAGATCCAGGAGATCCTGCGCGTGCAGGATGAACAGGTCCTGCCGCCGCCCCAGACCCTGTCCGAGGCCGAGCGCGAGCACCTGGAGGGCATCCTCCTCCTGCCCGGCCGGATGGTGAGCCTCATCAACGTGCTGAAGATCATCACGGGCGATGACCAGGAGAAGATCGCGGCCATGGGCCAGGGGCTCGGCCTCTCTGATACGCGCGTGCAGGAGACCGAACCCAACCTCGAACTCGTGGTCTTCCGGCTCGGCCCGGAAAGCTATGGCCTCCGCCTCCACGAGGTCCGCGAGATCATCATGGTCGGGCAGATCACCCCCGTGCCCCGGGCCCCCCAGTTCGTGGATGGCGTGCTGAACCTCCGCGGTGAGGTGATGCCCGTGGTGGACCTGCGCACCCGCTTCGGCCTGGACCGAGTGGAGGCCACGACCATCTCCCGCATCCTCATCACCAGCATCGGGGGCGTCTACACAGGCCTCGTGGTGGACGCGGTGGATGAAGTCCGGCCGGTGGACCTGCACCGCTTCGGGCCCCCGCCCGCCGTCACGGCCGTGGGCGCCAACCGCTACATCGAGAAGGTGGCGCGCCTGGACAACGGAATGATCTTCCTGCTCGAGCTCCAGCAGCTATTGACCGACGCGGAGACCGAGCAGCTTCAGGGCCTCCAGGGGCGCCGCAACAGGACGGGTGAGCCATGAGTGATTTCGCACTCGACGATCCCAGCTTCTACGAGGATTTCCTCATCGAAGCCCAGGAGCACTTCGAACAGATCGAGACCAACTTCCTGGCCCTCGAAGAGGCGCCGGGCGACCTAGACCTGCTGAACGCCATCTTCCGCAGCGTGCACACCATCAAGGGCGCAGCGGGCTTCCTGGGCCTCCAGAAGGTCCAAGCCGTGGCCCACATCGGTGAGAACGTGCTGGACGACCTCCGGAAGTCGCGGATGGAGCTCAGCGACCTGGTCATGGAACTGCTCTTCGAGACCGTGGACATGCTCAAGGTGCTGGTCGAGGATGTGCGCGTCCAGGTGAGGAAGCAGGGCGAGGCTGAGGACCCCGATCCCACGGACCTGATCCGCAGGCTCGAGTCCCTGAAGACCGGCGGCGCCTCTGTGGCTGCTGCCAAGGTCGCCGTACCCAAGGGGGATCTCCACCTTCCCCCGAGCCTGGCCGGCGTGGATCCGGCGGGCAAGGCGGCGGCGGCCGCGGCCCTCGCCGAGGGGAAGACCGTCCTCGGGATCCATGTGGAGTTGGCTGGCTCGATCTACGGTACCGCCTTCAACCCCTTCTCCATGTTCCAGATGGTGGAGCTGGTGGGACGGCTGCTGCACCGCCAGATGGTGCCCCGGAGCCCCCTGGTGGACCTGGACAGCTTCGATGCCCGCGCCTTCCACCTGGACATGGTGCTGCTCGTGGAAGCCACCGAGCCCATCGAGGAGGTCCGCAAGGTGTTCGGGGCAGTGACGAACGCCACGATCACGTACCACCCGCTGAGCCTCGGGGAGGGCCCCGAAACCGAGACCACCGCCGAAGATGGCCTTCCCGTGGCGGAGGACCGCCGGAAATCCGGCCGCCGCAACTCTGACGACAAGGGCGCCTCCGACACCATTCGGGTGAGCCAGGCCAAGCTTGAGCAGTTCATGAACATCGTGGCCGAGCTGATCATCAGCAAGACCATGATCAGCCACCTGGTTGAACGGCTCGTGCCGCAGGTCAACGGGCACCCCGCCTCGGGCGTGGCCAAGGAGCTGGCCCACGCCTCGGTCTACCTCGACCACGTCAGCAAGGAGATCCAGGCGTCGGTGCTGGGTATCCGCATGGTCCCCGTGAAGACCATCTTCTCGAAGTTCCCCCGCATGCTGCGGGATCTCGCCAAGGCCAGCGGCAAGAAGATCGACCTCCAGATGGTGGGCGAGGATACCGAGATCGACAAGAGCATCATCGAGGAGCTGGGCGACCCGATGATCCACCTCATCCGGAACAGCGCCGACCACGGCATCGAGGCGCCGGAGGCCCGGGTCAAATCCGGCAAGTCCGAGACGGGCACGGTGATCCTGCGAGCCCGCCACGAGGGCGACAGCGTGGTGGTGGAGATCGAGGATGACGGCAAGGGCATCGATCCGAAGGTGATCCGGGCCAAGGCCGTGGAAAAGGGCCTGATGACCCAGGACCGCGCCGAGGCCATGCCCGATGAGGAGGTCATCGAGCTGATCTTCGCGCCCGGCTTCAGCACCGCGGCCAAGGTGACCGACATCTCGGGGCGCGGCGTGGGCATGGACGTGGTGCGATCCAATGTCCGCAAGCTCAATGGCCGTGTCGGCGTGCGCTCCACCGTGGGCAAGGGTTCGGTCTTCACCATCAAGCTCCCGCTGACCTTGGCGATCATCGACGCCCTGCTGGTGAAGAGCGGTAACCAGGTCTTCGCCCTCCCCGGCACCGCCGTGGAGGAGACCCTCATCGTGCCGCCGGAGAGCGTGTCCCACCTCACCAGCCGCCAGGCCATCAACCTGCGCGGGGAGGTGCTCGGCGTCTGTCGGCTGAAGCACCTGCTGAAGTCCGACGCGCCGGACAGCTCTGACGAGTCGGATGGCCTCTCGGTGGTGGTGGTCTCCGCGGCCGGGCGGCGCATGGGCATCATCGTGGACACCTTCGTCCGCCGCCAGGAAGTGGTCATCAAGCCCCTGGCGCCGTACCTCGCCAGCCTGCCGGGCATCAGCGGCGCGTCCATCATGGGCGACGGCGGCGTGGTGCTGATCCTGGATCCCGCCGAGCTGCTGCAGCTCGCCGTCCAGGAGACTGTGTGAACCTCGGTTCCGCCCCCGCACCCCAGGCCCGCGCCCAGGGCCGGGAAGGCCTTCAGCACCGGTTCATGACGTTCTTCCTCAATGACCGGGCCTACGGCCTTCCCCTCGAACACGTGGCCGAGATCACTCCGTTCCGTGAGCTGAACAAGCTGCCCCACATGCCTCGCTCCGTGGAGGGCATCCTGGATCTCCGGGGCCGGGTGGTTCCCGTGGTGAACCTGCGGGCGCGCATGTCCCTGCCGCCCCTGGACCCCTCGAAGACCGGAACCATCCTGGTCCTCGATCTGGCTGGAACCGCCACGGGCTTGCTGGTGGATGCGGTCGATGCCGTGGTGAGCATTCCCGACTCGGATCTGGTCCCGGCCAGCCCCCTCCTGGCGGGGCTGGAAGGTGCCTGGGTCGAGGGCTTCATCGTCCAAGGGGAGCGGGTGGTGACGCTGCTCGATGCCGCCCTGATCGCCAACCACGGCGTGGGGAGGGCCCAGGGCAAGGATGCCCTGGCCGCCCTCAGCTTGGAGGAGCGACTTGACGATGGTCTGAGGCGCCTCATCGAGATGGCGCCGCCCAAGGAGCAGGGCGAGCACCGGGTCATGCCCCAGATCGAGTCCTCGATTTCCTACACAGAGCAGGAGATGGCCAAGGTGCTCGAGCGGGTGGAGGCGATGCTCTCCAGCACCGACCGCGTCTTCCAGGGCCTCGGTTACCTGAAGCAGGAGGCGGGGCTGGGAAAGCTCAAGGGCCACGAGCGGGACATCGCTGAGCTGGAGCGGCTGAACCAGGACATGCAGGACATGGTCTTCGCGCTCATCCAGCAGATGCAGTTCCAGGACATCGCCCGGCAGAAGCTGGAACGGGTCCTGGCCCACCTCAAGGGCATGCAGGTGGCCATCTCCGGGAAGTTCCGGGGCGCGAAAAGGGACGCCTGACCCAAGGCCCATCCCCGACAAAAAGGGCGGCGAATGACGCGAATCGCCCTCTGGATGCGCGGATGAAGGAGCAGGGGCGGAACCCGTAGGGACATCCCCCTCCCTTGGTCCGTGATGCGCATCGATTCGCGCTTCCAGGCTGTTCCAGGCAGAACCACGGCTCATCCCCACGCTGGAGCGCCGGCCCTTCCCCGGGCACAATGGGGGTTTAGGCCCAGGAGCCCCCGTGAGCAGCCAGCCCTTCACCGAAGTCCGATTCCTCGCCGGCCAGGTCGGCGAGACTGTCCGGCTGCGGGGCTGGGTCCGCAATGCCCGCACCAGCAAGACCCGCTTCATTGAGCTTCGCGACGGCTCCGGCTTCGTCCAGTGCGTGGTGGGCGCCGCCGAGGCGGATCCCGAGAGCTACGAGCTGGCGGGCAAGCTCACGCAGGAGGCTGCCATCACCGTGACGGGCCTGGTGCAGCAGCACCCCAAGACCGGCCAGCCCGAGCTGCTGCTGAAGTCCCTGGAACTCATTGGCGGCAGCCAGGACTTTCCCATCACGCCCAAGGAGCACGGCACCGAGTTCCTCATGGAGAACCGCCACTTGTGGCTGCGCAGCCGGCGCCAGTGGGCCATTCTGCGCATCCGCCACACCCTGGTGAAGGGAATCCGCGACTTCTTCGACAGCGATGGCTTCACCCTGCTGGACGCCCCCATCCTCACGCCCAGCGCCTGTGAGGGCACCAGCACGCTGTTCGGCACCGAGTATTTCCACGAGGGCATGGCCTTCCTCAGCCAGTCGGGCCAGCTCTACCAGGAGCCGGGCATTGCCGCCTTTGGCAAGACCTACTGCTTCGGCCCCACGTTCCGCGCGGAGAAGAGCAAGACCCGCCGCCATCTGACCGAATTCTGGATGGTGGAGCCCGAGGTGGCCTTCGCCCACCTGGACGATGTGATGGTGCTGGGCGAGCGCATGACCAAGTTCCTCATCCAGCGCGTGCTGGAAGGCCGGCAGGAGGAGCTGAAAATCCTCGAGCGCGACACGGCGCCCCTGGAAACCACCCTGAACACGACCTTTGACCGCATGACCTACACCGAGGCGGTGGAGAAGCTCAAGACCCTGGGCAGCGACATCCAGTGGGGGGAGGATTTCGGCAACGACGACGAGACCATCCTCATGAACGCCACGGACCGGCCCCTGTGGGTGCACCGCTTCCCCAAGGTGTTCAAGGCCTTCTACATGGAGCCGGATCCCCTGGACAGCCGCCTGGCCCTGGGCGCCGATCTGCTGGCCCCCGAAGGCTACGGCGAGGTCATCGGCGGTGGCGAGCGCGCCTCCAGCCTCCAGTACCTGCTGGACCAGATCGAGCACCACCAGCTCAACCGCGCCGACTACGAGTGGTACCTGGACGTCCGCAAATACGGCAGCGTTCCCCACGCCGGCTTCGGTATGGGCCTGGAGCGCGCCGTGGCCTGGATCTGCAAGCTCCCGCACGTCCGCGAGACCATCCCCTACCCCCGCATGATGGGGACGCTGAGGCCCTGATCTGCATGAGGCCGAAGCAGGAGCGGAGGCCCACCATGCCGAAGGCATGACCCAAAGCGGGCCGCCCAGGAGGGGCTGCGTCATGGGGACGCCTGGGCCCTGGAGCCCAGAGACGCATCCGCCCTGGCTCGACTCGAACCGGCGCGAGACCAGCCCGTATCCGCGGACGATGGGATCGCTTTGGCCGCGGAGTTCAGTCTTCAAGCGCGAGGCTCGCCGCAGGAGGGGGGACGGTTGGAGGAACTTCCATTCCCGTGCATGCATTGGTTCTGCATGCGAGCCTGCCCAGCCCTCTTGCTGACTGTCCTGCTGGTGGGGCAGGAGGGGAACCCTGAATCGATACCGATGGCGACAGGCCCGGCACCGAAGCACAGACTCCGGGCGGCTCCGCTTTCACCCCAAGCGATGCTGCGGGCCATGGTGACGCAGGAGAGGACGAGCCGGGCCCAGGCGGGGGCCACGGTGGAAGTGATCGGGTACGAGGATGAGGCCGTTCTGAAGCTGCTCGCCATTCAGGTTGCCGAGCACACCCGCCTGAACTTCCGCACCATGGACAAGCAGTCCCAGCGTGAGCTCTACGCCCTCTTGCACCAGGATCCGAGCCACCCGGCACCCGTGCTGTTCATCCCGAAGGCCATCGGAGGTCCAACCACCAAGGCCGATGCCGAATGGCTCAAATGACGGGATAAGGGTCCTAGAGCTGCATCACCACGCCAGGCAGTTTCTGGATCGCCTCGCGCAGGGGCGTTTCCGCCTGGTCGTGGGGCAGGGTGACCCAGAAGGTGTAGCTGATGAAAGCGCCCTTGCAATTGGCGGAGTGCCGCTCGTCGCCTTCGGGCTGGGGCCCCAGGTGGGCGACGATGAGTTCCATGACCATGTCGGGGCGCAGCTCCTCCTGCCTCCCGATGATCTTCATGGGCACGCGGGCGGGGTAGGCGATCTCGGGGCGGCGGCAGGCTTCATCCATCCGGCCATCTTCCCAGTCTTTCGACCTGCGCTCAACGCAGGGCGTGGGCTAGGCGACCTCGATCTCGCGCAGGTCCTTGCCCGGCTTGAAGCGGATGCTCTTGCCCTTGGGGATCTGGACGCTGGCTCCGGTCTTGATATTCCGGCCCATGCCGCGCTTGCGGGGTCGGGGCTCGAAGACGCCGAAACCGCGGATCTCGATGCGGTGCCCGTTGAGGAGGGCGTCCTTCAGGCGCTCGGTGAGCAGGTCCACCACCTGGAGGGCGGTGGCGCGGGAGCAGGGATGAACCTTCATCAACGAATTGGCGATGTCGATCTTGATCATCTGCGACCTCGGGCCGGGTGGGGTGGGAGAGCCAGAATAGGGGAAGGAGGATCAGCGTGCCAGGGTGATTTTCACATCCGTGGTCGGCGGCATGGCCATGGGCATTCCCGGGACCTGGGCCTGGATCGGCGGCGTCGGGGCGCCGCCGGACTCCCGGCCGCCGCCCTGGGCGATGGACATGCCGCGCTCCATGTTGGCCTTGGCCAGGTCCGAAGTGGCCATGACGCCCTCCAGGCGGAGCTTGAACTCGCCCACGTTGGTGGCACGGAGGAGTGCCTCCTCCTCGGTGATGAGCCCCTGCTTGAGCAGGAAGTAGAGGCTCTGGTCGAAGGTCTGCATGCCGTACTGGGCGGTGCCGGAGGAGATGACGTCCTTCAGCATCTTGGTCTTGTCCTTGTCCTCGATGCAGGTGCGGACGGATTCGGTGGCCACCATGACCTCCACGGCCGGCACGCGGCCCTGGCCGTCGGCCCGGGGCACCAGGCGCTGGGAGATGACGCCCTTCAGCACGGCGGCCAGCTGCAGGCGGATCTGCTTCTGGTGGTGGGGCGGGAACACCGAGATGATGCGGTTGATGGTCTCGGTGGCGTCCAGGGTGTGCAGGGTGCTGAAGACCAGGTGGCCGGTCTCGGCGGCGTGGAGGGCCGTCTCGATGGTCTCCAGGTCGCGCATCTCGCCCACGAGGATCACGTCGGGATCCTGACGGAGGGCGGCGCGGAGGGCCGAGGAGAAGGTCTTGCAGTCGGCCTCGACCTCGCGCTGATTGACGATGCTGAGGTTGTCCCGGTGCAGGTACTCAATGGGGTCCTCGATGGTGAGGATGTGCTCGGTGCGGGTGGCGTTGATGAGGTCGATCATGGCCGCCAGGGTGGTGGACTTGCCCGAGCCCGTGGTGCCCGTCACCAGCACCAGCCCTCGCTGCTCCTGGCAGATGGTCTTCAGCACCTTGGGGAGCATCAGGTCGTCGATGGTGTAGATCTTCCGCGGGATGACGCGGAGCACCAGGCCCACCGTGCCGCGCTGGTTGAAGATGTTGCAGCGGAAGCGGCCCAGGCTCGGCACCGAGTAGGCGATGTCGATGTCGAAGTTCTCCTTGAACTTCCCCTTCTGCTTGTCGCTGGCCATGATCGCGTAGGCCATGGCGATGGTGTCCTCCTGCACCATCCGCTTGAACTGCGTCATGGGCGTCAACTTGCCCCGGATGCGCGCGATGGGATGGTTGCCGACCTTGAGGTGAAGGTCGCTGGCACCCTGCTCGCAGACCACGGTGAGCAGTTCGTTGATGTGCATGGAGTTCTCCCGGGGAGGGTCCGCTTATCTTAGACCCCTGCCGGGACAATGGAAGAGGTTGCGATTCGGGCTCGGAAATGATCGCCGTCTCTGGTAAAATCGAGGGTTCTGCCCGCCCTATGCCTGGGCCAACTAGGAAGTCTGATGACGCCTCTCGAAAAGATCCGCAACCTTGCCATCATCGCCCACGTCGATCATGGCAAGACCACCCTGGTGGACGCCCTGTTCAAGGGGGCCCACATGTTCCGGGACAACCAGCGGGTCCAGGAACGGGCCATGGACAGCAACGACCAGGAGCGGGAGCGCGGCATCACCATCCTGGCCAAGACGACCTCCCTGCACTGGGGCGGCTACCGCTTCAACATCGTGGACACGCCGGGGCACGCCGACTTCGGCGGCGAGGTGGAGCGCGTGCTGAGCATGGTGGACTCCGTGCTGCTGGTGGTGGACGCCTTCGACGGCCCCATGCCCC
>JAJTBS010000006.1 GCA_021286765.1 Holophagaceae bacterium
AAGAAGGCCGCGCCGAAGAAGGCCGCCGCCAAGAAGCCGGCCGCCAAGAAGGTCGTGAAGAAGGCCGCGCCGAAGAAGGCCGCCAAGAAGTAGGCCCAAACGGCACACCTAACCTGGCTAAGATCAGAGGGGCGCGATGGCGCGCCTCTCTGAGCCGGGTGTCCACATGCTTACCATTGACCGTGTTTCAGCCCTCGAAGTGCTCGACAGCCGTGGGAATCCCACCGTGCTGGCCCGGGTGCAACTTTCCGATGGGACGACCGGTCAGGCCATTGTCCCCTCTGGGGCTTCGACGGGAAGCCGTGAGGCGCTTGAGCGTCGCGATGGGGACAAGAAGCGCTACCTCGGCAAGGGCGTGCTCGGCGCCGTGGACGCCATCAATGTGGAGCTGGCCCAGGCACTGCAGGGGATGGACCCCTTCCAGCAGGCCGAGCTCGACGAGCTGATGTGCGATCTGGATGGGACCGAGAACAAGGGCCGTCTGGGCGCCAATGCCATCCTGGGGGCTTCCATGGCCCTGGCGGACGCTGCGGCCCGGGCCTCCCGCCTGCCGCTCTACCGCTACTTGGGGGGCGCCACCGCCCGCCTCCTCCCCGTGCCCATGATGAACATCATGAACGGCGGAGCCCACGCGGATAACAACGTGGACATCCAGGAGTTCATGGTGCTGCCCGTGGGGGCTCCGAGCTTCCGGGAGGCCATCCGATGGGGTGCCGAGGTCTACCACGCCTTGAAGGGCGTTCTGAAGGCCCGGAAGCTGGCAACGGGCGTCGGGGACGAGGGCGGGTTCGCCCCGAACCTGGGTTCCAACGAGGAGGCCCTTGAGTTGATCGGGGAGGCCGTCAAGAAGGCCGGATTCAAGCTGGGCAAGGAGGTCTTTCTGGGACTGGACTGCGCCGCCAGCGAGTTCCACACGGGCAAGACCTACGCCCTGGACGGCGCCCACAAGACCCCCGCGCAGCTCGTGGAGTACTACCAGGGCCTGGTGTCCCGGCACCCCATCATCTCCATCGAGGACGGGTTTGCCGAGGGCGACTGGAAGGGCTGGAAGGCCCAGACGGATGCCATGGGCGCCAAGACCCAGCTGGTGGGCGACGACCTCTTCGTGACCAACCCCGCCATCCTGGCCCGGGGTATCAAGGAGGGTGTCTCCAACGCCATCCTGATCAAGCTCAACCAGATCGGCACTGTCACCGAGACGCTCCGGGCCGTGGACATGGCCCACAAGGCGGGCTTCCGGGCCATCATCAGCCACCGCAGCGGCGAGACGGAAGACACCTTCATCGCCGACCTGGCGGTGGCCACCGGGGCGGGCCAGATCAAGACCGGTGCTCCCTGCCGTACGGACCGGGTGGCCAAGTACAACCGCCTGCTCCAGATCGAATGGGAACTGGGAGCTTCGGCCCGCTATGCCGGCCGGGAGGCCTTTGGTTCCCGCCTGAACTAGGAGGTCCTCTGGCATGAACGCCAACTGGCTCTTGAAGTCCTCCACCCTGTGGAGCGTGCTGGGGGCCTCGGGGTTCCTGTCCCTGATGGCCATGCTCTTCTCCCAGGGGGGGCTTCCCGAGTTGCGCCGCCGTGAGGCCGAGCTGCAGGCCGCCAAAGCCCGGCTGGTGGAACTGAACCACCGAAACCGCGAGCTGCTGGAAGAGGTCCAGCGGCTCGCGGCCAAGGACCCTGAGCTCATGGAGGCCCTGGCCCGTCGTCAGGGCTATGCGCGCAAAGGCGAGACCGTCTACACCTTCCGGAACCGGGAACGGTAGCTTGGAACTCCACCTCGCTTCCGCCTCGGGCAATGTCTTCGGCTACCTCTGGGCAGACGAGGCTAAAGATTGTTCTGGTGGGGATTATGCAAAACTCCTTTGCCCCAGGGGACACGGCTTCGGTTTAGATGGCCTTTTTTTGATGCAAAGGCTGGAAGGCGGACCCTGGGAGCTGGAACACTGGGATCCAGATGGATCCAAGTCCTTTTGTTCCAATGGAAGCAGGGCGTCGCTAGCGGTTGATGGGGCGCCCCCGGGGGCCCAGGTCGAGGTCATCTCGAGCGGCGAGCGGATTCTGCTCCGCCGCACGGACGATCTGGTCGGCATCCGCATGCCGGAGGGAGAAGGCTTCGGGTTGCGCGCACTTCCGCTGCCGACAGAGCTGCCCGCAGGATTCGGATGGATCGGCAATCCGCAGCTTGTGCTGCGCGTGCCCTCGGTCGCTTCGGTGGACCTGAAGACGTTCGCGCCGCCGCTGCGCCACCATGCGGCGATCCCCGGCGGCACCAACGTGAACGTGGTGGAGGTCCTCGCGCCTGGCGAAGCGAGAATCCGATCCTGGGAGCGGGGCGTGGAGGGCGAGACGCTCTGCTGCGGTACGGGCAGCGCCGTCGCCGCGGCCTGGCTCGCGAGCACGGTGGGCGGCTCAGCGTGGCGACTCCACACCGCCAGCGGCGAGCCGGTGGTGGTGAAGCTCGATCCGGGTACGGATGGCTCGTGGCGCGAATTGTGGCTCTCAGGCCCTGTGCACCGCCTCGGTGTCGTGCATCCGGATCCCTCGTTGCTGCTGCGCTTGCGACACTGAACAATGCAGCACTTCGCCGTGGAACCCGACCTGCTAGACTGGCGTGTTCCACACCCGAGGGGATGCCGAGATGCGTGGTTTGATCAGCGCCTGCATGACGATGGGGTTCGCCTGATGCGCGCCCGGGTGGTGGTCTTGGCGAACCAGAAGGGCGGCGTGGGGAAGACCACCTCGGCCATCAACCTCGCCGCCTCGCTGGCGATGATGGAGAAGATGGTGCTCCTGGTGGACTTCGATCCCCAGGGTCACAGCACGACCGGCCTCGGCTTCCCCAAGCCCGACCACCGCGCGGGTTCGTACGCCCTGATGAAGGGCGCCCCGGCGGAAGCCCTGCTGCTCAGTACCGAAGTGCCCATGATGCAGGTGATTCCCGCAGGCAAGGATCTCGCGCAGCTGGAGTTCGAACTCTTCGAGCTGCCCCAGCTTCAGGTGCTCAAGCAGGGGCTCGCGCCCCTGATGGACAAGTTCGACTACATCCTCATCGATCCGCCGCCCAGCCTCGGCATGATCACCCTGAACGCGCTTACCGCCGCCGACGAGGTCATCGTGCCCATGCCCTGCGAGTTCTTCGCGCTGGATGGCCTCGCGGAACTGACCGAGACGCTTCGGCGCATCCAGTCCGGTCCGAACCCGCGCCTCCAGCTCGGCGGCATCCTGCTCACCATGGCCGAGGAGCGCACCAACCTCGGCGCGGCCGTGGCCAACGAGGTGCGTCACGCCTTCCCCGGGAAGGTCTTCCAGACCATGATCCCCCGGAACATCCGGCTCGCCGAGGCGCCCAGCCATGGCAAGCCCGTGGCCTTCTATGATCTGCGCTCCAAGGGCGCCCAGGCCTACCTCAGCCTCGCGAAGGAATGGCTGGGCCTGGAGATCCTTGCGAGGAGGGAAGCCTGATGACCCTGTTGAAGCGACCGGCCCTGGGCCGTGGACTCACCTCCCTCATGAGCCAGATGGCTCCGGAGGATGCCAGCCAGCGGGAGCTGCCCCTGGGCAGCCTGGTGCCCAACCGGGCCCAGCCCCGCACCCACTTCGACGAGACGGCCCTGGCCGAGCTGGCCGAGAGCCTGAAGCAGCACGGCATGGTGCAGCCCATCGTGGTGCGGAAGGTGGGCGAGCAGTTCGAGATCATCGCCGGTGAGCGCCGCTGGCGCGCGGCCCGTAAGGCCGGGCTCGCCATGGTGCCGGTCGTCATCAAGGAGGTGCCGGACGACCGCCTGCTGGAGATCGCCCTGGTCGAGAACATCCAGCGCCAGGAGCTGAACCCCATCGAAGAGGCCACAGCCTACTGGCAGTTGGGCGAGCACCTTCGGCTGACGCAGGAGCAGGTGGCGGACCGGGTCGGCAAATCCCGGCCCCAGGTGGCCAACACCCTTCGGTTGCTGCGGCTGCCCGCCGAACTCAAGGCCGAAGTGGCTGAAGGGCGCCTGAGCACCGGCCATGCCAAGGTGCTGCTGGGTGTGCCTGACCCCCGGCTGCAGGAGCAGCTGGCCCACGAGGTGGTGCACTCCCAGCTCAGCGTGCGCGCTCTGGAGGCCCGCATCCAGCAGCTCCAGAAGCAGACCAAGGCCAAGGGCCGGAAGAAGCATCCCCAGGAGCTCTTCATCAAGGCCGCCGCTGAGGAGCTGACCCAGTCCTGGGGCACCCGTATCGAGATCAAGGCCAAGGGCAAGACCGGCACCCTGGTCATGCACTATGGCAGCGAAGGTGAACTGGACCGCCTGTTCGAGGCCCTCAAGCACGGCCCTGCGAAGCGCCGCTAGACAAGGTAGGAGTTCCCATGTCGTCCTGGTTCGTCAAGAAGCGTCAACAGAAGACCGCCGTCGAAGAGAAGACCGTCCGGGTCCCCGAAGGCCTCTGGATCAAGTGCGAGGCCTGCAAGGAGCTCATCTACCGGAAGGAGCTCGTCAACACCCACAACGTCTGTCCTAAGTGCGGCTACCACTTCCGCATCGGCGTGGACGAGCGGCTTGAGAACCTGATGGATGATGGATGGACGCCCCTGTTCGGCGACCTTCGAAGCGCCGATCCCCTGGGCTTCGTGGCCATGAAGAGCTACAAGGACCAGCTGAAGAAGCTGGATGAGGCCGGCCAGGCCGAGGACGCCGTGGTGGTGGTCGAGGGCACCCTCTCGGGTCATCCGGTGGTCACCGCCATCATGAACTTCGACTTCCTCGCCGCCAGCATGGGCAGCGTGGTGGGCGAGAAGCTGCGCCTGGGGGCCGAACGCGCCCTGGAGAAACAGTGCGCCTACCTCATCGTCAGCTGCAGCGGCGGAGCCCGCATGCAGGAGGGCACCCTCTCCCTCATGCAGATGGCCAAGGTCAGCGCGGCTCTCGCCAAGCTGGACAAGGCGGGCCTCCCCTACCTGAGCATCCTCACCGATCCCACCACCGGCGGCGTCAGCGCCAGCTACGCCATGCTGGGCGACCTGAACATCGCCGAGCCCAAGGCCCTCATCGGCTTCGCCGGGCCCCGCGTCATCGAGCAGACCATCAAGCAGAGCCTGCCCGAAGGCTTCCAGCGTTCGGAATTCCTGCAGGCCCACGGCATGGTGGACAAGGTCGTCAACCGCGACCACCTCAAGGACTTCATCGCCGCCTGCCTGGCGTGGATGATGCCGACGCCCAGGGACTGATGGACGGCGGCTTCGAACCCGTCAACCTCCCGCGCCTCCAGGAGCGCGGCCATCTCGGCATCAAGTGCGGGCTTGAGAACATTCAGGCCCTGCTCGATGGGCTGGGCCGGCCCGATGCGAACTTTCCCGTGGTGCTCATCGCGGGCACCAACGGCAAGGGCAGCACGGGCGCCTTCCTGGCCCACATGCTCCGGGCCGCGGGCTTCGTGGTGGGCTGGACCACCTCACCCCATCTGAGGGATGTCACCGAGCGCATCTGGGTGGATGGCGAGCCCATCGGGGAGGGAGCCCTGGACCTCCTGCTGGGTGAGGCTTTCGAGGCCGAGGCCCAGGCGGGGCTCCAGGCCACCTACTTCGAGCTGATGATCACCGCTGCGCTCTCGGCGTTCCGCATGACCGGGGTGGAGGTGGCCCTGGTGGAGGTGGGCATGGGCGGGCGCTGGGATGCCACCAACGCCACCGAGCCCATCCTGACGGTGCTGACCACCGTGGGGCTGGACCATCAGCAGTACCTCGGCGACACCCGCGAAGCCATCGCCCGGGAAAAGCTCTGCACGGCCCGCGAAGGGCGACCGCTCGTGCTGGGACCGGGTCTGGACCCCGAGTGGATCCGCCCGCTGCTGCCCTGCGCCCCGACCTTGCACCCTGCGCCACGGCTGGGCCCCGCGGACATCCGCTGGGACCACTCCCGGATCGCGGGCAGGCGCGTGGGGCTGGCCGGCCTGCACCAGCTGGACAACCTGGCCACGGCCTTTGAGGCCATCCGTCAGCTCCAGGGTCTGGGCTTCCCCGTTCCGGACGAGCCGCTCTGGACCGGTGTGGCCGAGACTCGCTGGCCGGCCCGGCTCTGGAAGGTCCCCGGCCTGGAAGCCGTCTGGATGGACGGCGCCCACAACCCCGATGGCGCCCGCGCCCTTGCCGATCACGCCCTGGCCTGCGGCGTGCGTCCCCACCTCTATGTCGGTGCCATGGGCGACAAGGATCTGGCGGGCGTGGCCCGTGAACTCAAGCGGATGCGGCCCCTCTCGGTGACCTTCGTGCAGGGGGACGCGCCGCGCTACGCCACCCACGCCGACCTCGGAGAGGCCTGGGGCCTCGAAGCCCCGTTGCTGACGGTGCGAGAAGCCGCGATCCACCTGCGGGCCATGGCAGAGACGCCCCGCCTGGTGACAGGCTCGCTCTATCTTCTGGGCGATCTGCTCCGGGAGCTGGACATTCAGCCGTTCTAAGGCTTCACCCGGCCTCAAGCCGATGAGCACCTCATGCGGCGTCTGTTCCTCAGCCTCGGATTCGCGGGTGTCCTCGGCGCCCAGGTCCCCTTCCACATCGTGGCCGTGGAGCGGAAGGGGCTTCCGCCCTATGAGGTCACCGACCGGATCTACCGGCTGGATGGGGGGCAGGACCGCGGGCTGCGCGAGGGCGATCGCCTGCTCGTCAAGCGTGGCGGCGGGCCCCGGGCCATCGGTCACCTCCGGGTGATCGGGGTGCGCGGGGATCAGTGCGAGACCCACTTCGAGCCGAGTGGATCCACCTACCCCATGAAGGGGGATCTGGTCCTCCGCGAAGAGTTGAAGTGGCTGCCCGAGGCCGGACCTTTGAATGCCGATCCATTGCCCAAGGCGCTTCATCCCGCCGCAACCCCCGAGGCGCCGCCGCGGGAGGGCGTGCTCTTCTTCCTGCCCCAGCAGGCAGAGCTGAGTCCGGCGGGACTGAAGAAACTCGAGGCCTGGGTCCGCGACTGGGGTGTCACGGGGAGGTGGGCCGTGCAGGTGCCCTCGGCCAAGGCCCTGCCCGCGACCCTGCAGAAGCGCCGGGCCGAGACCCTCCAGGCGGCCCTTCGATCCCTGGGCGTGGCGCAGGTCAGGCTCGAAACAGAACCCCGGACCACCGAAGGGAAGTACGATCCGGCTTGGATCCGCCACTGGGAGTGACACGGTAACCTGGGGTCATGTCTACCGGTTCAGCCCGCGCCGTCGCCCTCGCCTTGGCCGCCAACGGCGGCATCGCCCTGTCGAAGTTCGCGGTGTTTGCCCTCACCGGCAGTTCCAGCCTGCTCACCGAGGCCATCCACTCCACCGCGGACTGTGCCAACCAGGTGCTGCTCTTCATCGGCATGAAACAGGGCGCCCGGCCTGCGAGTTCGAAGCACCCCCTGGGCCACGGCCAGGCGGCTTTCGTGGCCAGCTTCCTGGTGGCGCTGCTCCTCTTCACCGTGGGTGGCCTCTACTCCCTGGTGGAGGGGTTCCACAAGATCAGGCACCCCGAGCAGCCCCACCACCTGGGCTGGGCCGTCGGCCTCCTGCTCCTGGCGATCGGACTGGAGGGCTGGTCGCTGCGCGGCGCCCTGCGGGCGGCGGAACCCGAACGCCGAGGCCGCTCCCTCCTGCGCTACCTGCAGCGGTCCAGCAGCACCGAGCTGGTGGTGGTGCTGGCCGAAGACCTTGCCGCGCTGCTGGGCCTCGTGTTCGCGCTGGTCGCCCTGCTGCTCACGCTGCTGACGGGCAACCCCGTCTGGGACGGTGTCGGCAGCGTGGCCATCGGCCTGCTGCTTATCGCCGTGGCGGCCTTTGTGGGGATGGAGGTGACGAGCCTGCTGATGAACGAGGCCCCGCCCCTGGCCTTGAGGGCCGCCATCCGGGGCGTGGTGGATGAGGACCCCGCCGTGGAGCACACGCTGAACCTGGTGGCGGTGATCGTGGGCAGCGACCGCCTGATGGTGGCCCTCCAGGTGAAGTTCCGGGAGCAGCCCAGCGGCACGGCGCTGGTGGAGGCCATCAACGCCCTGGAGCGCAGGCTCCACGAGCGCTTCCCGCAGATCCAGCACCTCTTCGTGGAGCCTGATCTGGACTGATCAGGGCAACTCGGAAGCCCTCAGGCGGAAGATCTGTCCGAGAGCGCCGTAGTTGGGACCGGCCACTGAGGCCAGGCGAGAGACCGGTGTCCAGCGGCTGGCCTCGGCGCAGTCATGCTCGGCATTCCAGATGCGCTCGGCGGCATGGGTGGCGAGGACATCCAGAAGGACGAGGGTGCTGGCGGGGCTCAGCTCCAGCTCGCGGTTCAGGCCGCACTCCAAGGCCACGGGAGCATCATTCAGCCGGGGAGGCGCCACGAGGCGGGAAGCCTCCGTCGCCAATCCGAGTCGTGCCACCTCGCTTACCTCGGGTTCCACCTCCGCGGCGCTGGCATGGAGGGCCTCCAGCAGGGGCAGGTCTGCGAGATGCACCACGGCCTCACCCCGCTCCCTCAGGTTGCGGTGGGTGTCCTTCAGGGAGCCGTCCCGGCGGCGGCCCAGGGTGACGGCCAGCATGGGTGGCCCGAAGATGCCCATGAAGCTGCTGAAAGGGGCGAGGTTCACACGTCCCGCCGCGTCCACGGTGGTGATCCAGGCGATGGGCCGGGGAATGACCAGGCTGGAGAGGATGCGGTAGACGTCGCGCTTGGGAAGCGAGGTGAGGTCGCGGGTGATCATGCTTAGGCTCCGAGGCGAAGGATAGCGGAGGCCCGCGCCTTAACATCAATTAACAGTTCAAGACGGAGGGGCCTCTCGGGCCACAATGGAACCCCACCAGGATGTGTCATGTTCCTTCTTCCCGCCCTCGCCATGTTCCAGGCGCCCGCGCCGCCGCCGGCCGCCCAGCAGGATGCCGTTCCCCCGGCTCGCATCGAGATGACCACACCCTTCCCGGTGCACCTGGGCAGCGTCGGGCCTCGGGAGGTCCGGGAGGCGCTCTTCGGCATCAAGAGCATCCATGACCGCCCGTTCCGGTTCCGGCTGCTGGATCTGGCCCTGGGGCTGAGCCTCGACGAGGGCCAGTTCACCACGCCCCTGCAGCCCGGCGAAGTCCGCATGGTGAAGGTGCGGGTGGATGCGGCGGGCATGGAGGGCTTCGTCCGGGGGGCCGTGCGCTTGGGTACGGATGATCCCGCCCAGCCCAACTACATCCTCCGCTACGACATGACGGTGCGGCCCGAGGTGGCCGTGGACGCCGAGCGCAAGAGCCTGGGGGAGGTGGCGCCCCACGAAAGCCCGGAGCTGCGGTTCCGCTTCACACGGGAGGGTGGCGATCCCCTCAAGCTGGTCTTGGCCAGCGAGATGCCCCCTCATCTGGAGGCTGAGCTGGTTCATGAAGGCCAAGCCGCAGACCTGCGGATCACCTTCCGCCCCGGCCGCCTCAGGCCCGGCACCATGGCCGGTCTGGAGGTGATCAAGGTTGCCACCAACGGGCCGAAGCAGCCTCTGTTCACCCTGTACCTCGACTGGCGCCTCGCGGTTCCGGTGATCGCCCAGCCCTCCCGGCTGGTGTTCAGCGACCTGAAGACCACCCTTCTGGGCCTTGAGCTCACGGCCCGGGACGGCCGTCCGTTCCGCATCCGCAAGGCGGAGATTCAGGGCCGGGGCTTCGAGCTGCTCGACCGGCCCGTGGCGGAAGCTGGCCGGCACATGATCCGTGTCCGCCGCACGGGCACGACGCCCGAGGCGATGCTGGTGCTTGAGTGCTCCAACCAGGAAGAACCGCTCCGGGTACCCCTGCGTTTCCTCGATCCGAAGGCGCGGCCTCCCAAGGGCAGCCGCCCGGCGCCGCCCCCCGAAGAACACGGGCACCACCATCACTAGGCCGTCACAACGGGGTTCCGGGGGCCTGTTAAGCTGACGCGCCCCTGGAGGTGTCGAATGGTCCTCGTTGCCGTACTGCTCATCGTGATTGGTGTGCTGGCCTGGCGCTGGAAGACGAAGGTCGGCTTCCCCCTGTCGGCCCGGCTGGTCATCGTGCAGTGGCTGGGACTGGGTCTGGGCGCCCTGGTCTTCCTGGCCGCCATGGCCGTGGTGGTGCCACCCGGCCAGGCGGGGATCCAGATCCTGTTCGGCAAGGTGAACAACGAGGCGCTGCCCTCGGGCCTGCACTTCATCAACCCCTTCGCCCAGGTGGTGGAGATGGAGGTGCGGACCAGGAACTACACCATGACCAACGTGGCCGAAGAGGGCCAGAAGCGGGGTGATGATTCCATCGCCGTCATCAGCAGTGACGGCCTTACGGTGAAACTGGATGCCACCATCTTCTACTCCCTGCAGCAGGGTCGCCTGCCGGAGATCTACCGAACCATCGGCCCTGATGTGGAAGAGCGCATCGTCCGCAGCGAGATCCGCGCCAGCCTCCGGGACGCCGCCGCGGCCCTCACCGCCACCGAGCTCTATACCTCCAGGCGGCAAGCCTTCATCGATCAGGTGAGCAAGGCCCTCAAGGCGGCCTTCGAGAAGCGGGGCATCACGCTGGAGCAGATGCTGCTCCGCAACGTCATCCTGCCGGACCAGATCACCAAGGCCATCAATGACAAAATCGCGGCCGACCAGGATGCGCAGAAGATGGCCTTCGTGCTGCAGAAGGAGAAACAGGAGGCTGAGCGCAAGCGCATCGAGGCCGAGGGCCAGGCCCGCGCCCAGCAGATCGTGAGCCAGAGCCTGACGCCCCAGATCATCGAGTACCAACGCATCCAGGCCCTTCGCGACATCGGCGCCAAGGGCAACCTGATCATCACCCCCATGGGCGGCGCGACCCCCATGATCCAGGTGCCGGCCAGAAAGTAGTCAGATGCTGGTCGGCTGGGCCTTGGTTTTCTCCTCGCCCTTGGTCTTCGACATGTCCAGCACGACCTGGATGATCTGGCCGTTCCTGAGGACATCCAAGACAACCTGACCTTGGGGCGGCATCCACTCCAAGAGGGCCAGGAACTGGCCTGCGCTCTCCGTCTTGGCGCCCTGGTAGCCGAGGATGATGTCACCCATGGCCTTGAGGCGGCCCGCCTCGTCGACTTCAAGGGGCTTCAGGCCCGCCCTGGCCGCCGGGGTGTCGGGATCGACCACGGTGACCACCAGGCCCCGGTTGATGCCAAAGGCCTGCTGGGCCTCGTAGGGGCCCATGGTGGTGAACCCCATGCTGGGGGGCACCAAGCGTTCCTTGGCGATGAGCCTGGGCACCACCTGGTTCAGGGTATCCACCGGCAGGGCGAAGCCCACGCCCACAGATCCCTCTCCTCGGGTGGCGGCGATGGCCGTGTTCATGCCGATGAGGCGGCCACCGTTGTCGAGCAGGGGCCCGCCCGAGTTGCCGGGATTGATGGCCGCATCGGTCTGGATCGAGTTGACGATCCAGGTGCCGTAGCCCGTGGCGATCTCGCGCCCCAGAGCCGAGATGATGCCCCGGGTCAGGGAGTGGTCCAGGCCGAAGGGGTTGCCGATGGCCAGGACGGACTGGCCCACCTGGAGGTTGGAGCTGCGACCGATCGGGATGGGGCGCATGGATTCCAGGGGGGCGAAGACCTGGATCACGGCGATGTCGTAGGCGAAGCTGGTTCCAATCACCCGCCCCTTGTAGGTTTTGCCGTCGGAGAGGGTGATTTCCACCTCCTCCACATCCTTCACGAGCTTGCCGCCGATCTCGGCGCTGATGACGTGGTGGTTGGTGACGATGTGGCCCCACTCGTCCCAGACGAAACCCGTGCCGCTTCCGGTGGCGATCTTCTGGACATCCTGCGTCTTGGGATCCTGGCCCTTCAGGATGGCGGACACGAACACGACGCTGGACTTGGCCTCCTTGAAGCGCCGGATGGTGTTGCGCTCCTCAGGGCTGAGGGGCGCAGGAGGAGCCACGGCCCTGGGTTTGGCGTGGGCCCTGAATCGCTGGATGGTCGCGTCTTCCGTCGGGGGAACGGTTTTGGAGGGGGTCTGGGCCGCTAGGATCGGAAGCAGCAGGGCGGGCAGGGCGAGGCGGATCATGGGGGCTCCCGGGACGATTATGCGGCCTCGGGGCGGGCCGCGCCCTCCACGCCATGCGGGATCTGAGGTACCTTGGAGAACCCCTTCCCGGAATCCTCCATGGCCGGCCCTCCCGATCCGCCCCCGCCGCGCCGCCCTTCCTTGGCCGCTGTCCTCCTGCTGACCCTCCTGGTTCTGTCAGGGACGGGAACCGCCTGGTTGCTGCACCGCAAGGGGTTCGGCCAGTCGGTCCAGGTGCTGCTCATCCGTCCCGGGGGATCCGACAAGGACGGCCTGGACCCCGACCTCCGTTCGGCCATTCGGGACCTGGTGGAGTACGACCTGGAGACGTTGGCGCCGGTGTCCCTCACGCATCTGTCCAGCGCGCCCAGTCCAGAGCACCTGAAGCGCCTTCCTGATGCAGCAGTGGTGCTGGAGCTGAGGCCCCGGCGCGAAGGATCCGGGCTGGCCCTGACCCTCCGGGCGGCCCGGGTGGAAGCGCTCCGATCGCGCGAGGGTTCAGCTTGGCAGGTGCTGGAACTCTCCGCCCGACCGCCCAGGGAGGCTTTCGCAGCGCTGCGGGAGGGGCTCCCCTTCCGGGTGCCGCAGGTGAGTGGTGCCGAGTCCCTGATCCCTGCGGAGCCGGGGGCCTTCTGGTCCCTCCTTCAGGCCATGGCCTGGCACCGGCAGAACGCCCGGCTTGGGCCGGCCATGGATCTGGCGAAGCAGGTCACGGATTCGGATCCCCACTGCGCCACGGCCTGGATGACCCGCGGGGACCTGCTGTACCGGCTGCTGCTGATCGACCCGAAGGGTCATCCGCAGGGGCAGGCGGAGGCTGAGCGCTACTTCCGCACGGCCCTCGACCTCATGCCCAACCACCCCCACTGCGGGTACCTGCTCGCCCAGCTGAAGATCGACGCGGGGGATCAGCGCGAGGCCCTCTATGTGCTCCAGCAGAGCCTCCGGGCGCACCCCCTGGATCCCACGCTCTACACCGGACTTGCCTATGCTGCGCGCTGCGCCGGCCTGCTGGAGCTGGCCGAGAAGGCCCTGGCCCGGCGGGATCAGCTGGTCTTCTCGGATCTCGAACCGAACGCCACCGAGAACGCCTATCTCTACAGCGGCGACCTGGCGCGCTTCGAGGGCGGACTCAACGAGCACCCCGGGGATCCGCGCAACGCCGTGGTCCGCTTCTACCGGGGGTACGTCGCCCTCTTGCGGGGGGACCGAGCCCTGGCCCGCTACTGGTTCGCCCAGGCGCAGACCCTGCCGGACGGTTTCGCCCAGTTCCATCAGCTAGCCGGGATCTTCGAGGCCGTGGCAGAAGGGCGGGGGAGCCTGGCCACGGAGCGGTTGCGCCGTCTTGAGGAGGCGCGGGTGGGGCTCCGGGTGCCAGATGGCGAATTCACCTTCAAGATGGCCGAGGCCTGCGCCCTGGCCGGTGACCTGCAGGCGGCCATGGGACATGCCGACCGGGCGTTCAGCCAGGGCTTCGGTTGCACGCGCTGGTACCAAGAGAGCCCCTTCCTGGCCCCCATCCGGGGCACGGCCCGGTGGAATGCGCTGATCCAACACCTGGAAGAACGGCAGCGACTCCTGCACGCGCACTTCTCTCCTGCCCAGTTCGGAATCTAGGCACTCTAAGCTGAAGAACATGGCAATCCCGACCTCCCGATCCCCTCGCGGCAACCTATGGCTGGGCGTCGCCTTCGCCGTGCTCCTGCTGGCCGGAAGCGGGCTGGCCTGGCTGCTGGCCTTGCAGGGGGTGCGCTCGCCTCTGAAGATTGTCCTCATCACATCCACGGCCGCCGAGGCATCCGGCCTGGAGGGCGCGCAGAATCGGGCCGTGGCGGCGCTGGTCCAGGACGAGCTGGAGCATCATGGCCGCTTCGCGATCACCAGCGTGACGGAAGTGCCGGCGGATCTCGGCCCCTTCTGCGGGCAATCCCAGACCCTGCTGGTCCAGCTGGAACCGCGACGCGTGGGGGGCGACTTGAACCTGTCCTACCGTTATGCCTGGGGCACCAAGCTGGTCCGGGACCAGGCGGTGCCTTGGACGGCCCATCAGGCCGAGCCGCAGCCGCCGGCCCAGGCTTTTGATGCGTTCCTGAGGACCTTTCCAAGGAAGGTCCATCCCTCCGCTGGCGACCTCATTCCCAAGGCGCCGTCGGTGTTCTGGGACCTCATGAAGGCCGGGGCCTGGCGGCTCCAGAACCAGCACTTGGACGAGGCGATGGGGCTGGCTGAACAGGCCACCCGCCGGGAGCCCACCTGCGCCAGCGCGTGGATCCTCCTCGGCAACCTGCGCTACCGCGCGCTGCTCAACAGCCCCGCAGCCTATCGCCAGGAACAGGCCGATACGGAGGCTTATCTGCAGCGGGGCCTGGCCCTGGCGCCCGACCATCCCCGGGGGACCTTCCTGCTCTCCCTGCTGAAGGCAGACAGCGGCAACCAGCAGGAGGCCCTGGACCTGCTGCTTCGCGCGCGGCGAAAGCAGCCGCATAACCCGACCCTCCTGACTGGAATCACCTACGCCGCCCGCGGTGCCGGCCTGCTGCCCCTGGCGCGGAGGGCCATGGACCTGCGGGATGAGCTGACGTTCGTCCAGGTACAACCCCAGGCTGTGGACATCACCTGTCTCTACACCGGGGAGATGCCCCGCTTCGAAGCCAGCCTCCAGGAACAGCCCGGCCATCTGCGCAGCACCTCGGGTGTGCTGCCCTTCTATCGGGGCTACCTGGCCCTGACCCGGGGCGACCATGCCCTGGCCCGGCGGGAATTCCAGACAGCTGCGGAACTGGCCAACGGCTATCCGAACATCATGCGCCTGAGTGAGATCTACAGCATGATCCTCGAAGGGCGGAAGGACGAGGCGTGGCAGAAGCTCCGGGAGTATGACCAGGAGCGCATCGGCATGCGGGAGCCGGACGGGGAGTTCACCATCCGGTTGGCTGAGGCCTACGCCCTCATGGGCGACCGGGCGAGCGCCATGGAGATGGCCAGTCGGGCCTTCGCCCGGGGCTTCGGCTGCACCGTCTGGTACGAACGGAGCCCCATGCTGGAGCCCCTCCGCGGCCTGCCGAAATGGAAGGCGCTCATGCAGCACCTCCAGGAGCGGCAGGCGCTCATGGACGAGCGGTTCCCCATCGGCCTCCTAGAGGAGAACTGAGCCTGGGTAAGCCCGGGCTTCGGGTGGAGGGGCAGGGCCGGTAGACTGGGTTTTTCGCCCGAACAGGGGGTCCCATGACCACAAGCACCGCGCCCAGCGCCACGGCCGCCCTCCCGGAGGCCTACGTGCCTCAGCACAAGGTCCGTTTCATCACCGCTGCCAGCCTTTTCGATGGTCACGACGCCAGCATCAACATCATGCGGCGGATCCTGCAGGCCACGGGCTGCGAGGTGATCCACCTGGGCCACAACCGCTCCGTGCAGGACATCGTGGATACCGCCATCCAGGAGGACGCGCAGGGCATCGCCGTCTCCAGCTACCAGGGGGGCCACGTCGAGTTCTTCAGATACATGGTGGAACTGCTGCGGGAGCGCGGCGCCGGCCACATCCAGGTCTTCGGGGGCGGGGGAGGGGTGATCGTCCCGGAGGAGATCCGCGCGCTGGAGGCCTATGGCGTGGCCCGGATCTACAGTCCCGAAGATGGCCGCCACATGGGCCTGCAGGGCATGATCGACGACATGGTCGGGCGCTGCGATTTCGATCCGCGCGAGAAGCCTGTGGCGCTGCCCCTGGCCCGAAGGATCACCGAGATCGAGCTTGGCGCCGCGAGCCCTTCGGCAAAGCCCGCGAAGAAGATCCCTGTTCTCGGCATCACCGGCACCGGCGGCGCAGGCAAGTCCTCCCTCGTCGATGAGCTGCTCCGTCGTTTCCTCGTCGATTTCTCCGAGAGCCGCGTGGCGGTTCTCAGCGTGGACCCCACCAAGCGGAAGACGGGTGGCGCGCTCCTGGGCGACCGCATCCGCATGAACGCCCTCTACCACCCGGAGCTGCGGGACCGCGTCTTCATGCGCAGCCTGGCCACCCGCAGCGCCGCCCACCGGGCCACCAGCGAGGCCCTGCTGGCCAGCATCGCCGCCGCCAAGGCCGACGACTTCGACCTGGTGATCGTGGAGACCGCGGGCATCGGCCAGAGCGACAGCGAGATCGCGGACCTGGTGGACCTGTCCATGTACGTGATGACCCCCGAGTACGGCGCCGCCAGCCAGCTTGAGAAGATCGACATGCTGGATTTCGCCGACATCGTGGTGCTGAACAAGGCCGACAAGCGGGGCGCCGAGGATGCCTTGCGGGATGTCCGCAAGCAGTACCAGCGGGCCCACAAGCGCTTCACCGAGGCCTCCGAGGACATGCCGGTCTTCGCCACCTGCGCTTCCCAGTTCAACGATCCCGCCACCAACTGGCTCTATGTGAACCTGGTCCGGTCCCTCGCCCTCAAGACCGGGGTGGGTTGGGAACCCCGGCTGCAGGCCGAGCCCGGCAGCCCCCGGCGGGCCGCCATCATCCCGCCCGAGCGGGTGCGCTACCTGGCAGAGATCGCCGACACGGTGCAGGCCTACAAGGCCTGGGCCCGCCGGCAGGCGGAGACCGCCGAGGTGACCCACTCCCTCTGGGTGAGTCTGCGGACCCTGGGCGACCGCGTGCCGCCCGCCGCCACCTTCTACGACGCGGCCCACCTCGTGGAGGCTGTCGAAGGTGAGCAGGGCGCAGCCATCCTCCTGCTCCGTCAGCGCTACCAGGAGCACCTGGGTGAACTGCACGGCGAAAGCCGCCGCCTGCTCCACGACTGGGCCGGCCTGCAGAAGAGCTACACCGATCCCGAGAACGTGTACGTGGTGCGGGGCAAGGAGATCCGGACCCCCAACTACACCCAGTCCCTCAGCGGCACCCAGGTGCCCAAGGTGGCCCTGCCCACCTACACCGGCTGGGGTGACATCCTGCGCTGGCAGCTGTTGGAGAACCTGCCCGGCCGTTTCCCCTTCACGGCCGGCTCCTTCGAATACAAGCGCACCGGCGAGGATCCCACGCGCATGTTCGCCGGCGAGGGCACGCCGGAGCGCACCAACAAGCGCTTCCACTACGTGAGCAAGGGTCAGCCCGCCGTGAGGTTGAGCACCGCCTTCGACAGCGTGACCCTCTATGGTGAGGATCCCCACATCCGCCCCGACATCTACGGCAAGGTGGGCAACAGCGGCGTCTCGATCTGCACGGTGGACGATGCGAAGAAGCTCTACTCGGGCTTCGACCTGCTCTGCCCCACCACCAGCGTGAGCATGACCATCAATGGCCCGGCTCCCACCATGCTGGCCTTCTTCCTGAACGCCGCCATCGACCAGCGCGCCGAGCAGTGGCTGAAGGCACACGGACAGCTCGACGAGGCCCAGGCGAAGATCGATGCCCTCTACGCCGCCAAAGGCCTGGCGCGCCCCCGCTACGAAGGCGCCCTGCCCGAAGGCAATGACGGCCTGGGGCTGGCCCTGCTGGGCGTGACCTCGGACGAGCTGTTGCCGCCGGAGGTCTACGCCAAGCTGCGGGCCGAGGCCCTGCAGTCCGTGCGGGGCACGGTGCAGGCCGATATTCTCAAGGAAGACCAGGCCCAGAACACCTGCATCTTCAGCGCGGAGTTCAGCCTGAAGGTGATGGGCGACATCCAGGAGCGCTTCATCGAGGAGAAGGTCCGCAACTTCTATTCGGTGAGCATCAGCGGGTACCACATCGCCGAGGCCGGCGCGAACCCCATCAGCCAGCTGGCTTTCACCCTGGCCAACGGTTTCACCTTCGTGGAGTACTACCTCTCCCGGGGCATGGACATCGACGACTTCGCCCCGAACCTCAGCTTTTTCTTCAGCAATGGCCTGGACGCCGAGTACAGCGTCATCGGCCGCGTGGCGCGGCGCATCTGGTCCCTGGCCATGCGGGAGAAGTACGGCGCCAACGACCGCTCCCAGAAGCTGAAATACCACATCCAGACCTCGGGCCGCTCCCTGCACGCCCAGGAGATCGACTTCAACGACATCCGCACCACCCTGCAGGCCCTCTACGCCATCTACGACAACTGCAACAGCCTGCACACCAACGCCTACGATGAGGCCATCACCACGCCCACGGAGGAGAGCGTGCGCCGCGCCATCGCCATCCAGCTCATCATCAACCGCGAGCTGGGAGGCGCGAAGAACGAGAACCCCCTCCAGGGCGCCTTCGTCATCGAGCAGCTCACGGAGCTGGTGGAGGAGGCCGTCCTCGCAGAGTTCCGGCGCATCGCCGACCGTGGCGGCGTGCTGGGCGCCATGGAGACCATGTACCAGCGCGGCAAGATCCAGGAAGAGTCCATGCACTACGAGCACCTCAAGCACAGTGGGGAGCTGCCCATCGTGGGCGTGAACACCTTCCTGAACCCCCAGCCGAAGGAACTGGGCGCCATCGAGCTCATCCGCAGCAGTGAGGAGGAGAAGACCCAGCAGATCCGCAACCTCGAGGCCTTCCACCGCCGCAACGCGGACCGCGCCCCCGCGGCCCTGGCGGCCCTCAAGGACGTGGCCCGCGGCGGGGGCAATCTCTTCGAGGCCCTGCTGGATACGGCCAAGGTCTGCAGTCTGGGCCAGATCAGCCAGGCGCTCTATGAGGTCGGCGGGCAGTACCGGAGAAACATGTAAGGTGACGCTTGCCTGATCGCCTCCCGCTCCTCGAAGGCACCACCCTCTCGGGTCGGAGCTTCCGCTTTCCCGAGGATTTGCCCGGGGCGGGCCTCGTCTTGGTGATCGGCTATACCCACGGCGCCCGGCATGATGTGGGCGCCTGGAAGGCCGCCCTCACGGCGCGGGGCATCGGCTTCCTCAGCCTTCCCACGGCTGAGCGGGACACGACACCCGAATCGATGGCCAGTGTGGGTGAGGCCATGCGGGCGCATGTTCCAGGGGGTGCCTGGGACCAGGTCGTCCAGGTCCACCGGGGCGGCGAGGCCCTGAAGCAGACCTTCGGCTGGCAGGCCGATGTTTTTGCCAAGCTGCTGCGAGTGTCGGGCGAGGGCGAGGTGCTGTCGCGCCACGATGAAGGCCCCTTCTGCGAGGAAGCCCTGGCCGCCTTCCTGGGGTGACGGGTCCCGAGGCCTTATCATGGAAGCTCCATGCTTCGTCCTGGCCTGATCCTCTCCCTCGCCGCCCTGGCCCTCGCCGCCGGGACGCCGCGGGTGCCCAAGCCCGGCGTCACCTACCTCTACACCTACTACGATTCTCAGGGCCGTCTGGTGATCAACAACCTGCCGCCGGCCTACATGAAGGGCCAGGGGCTGGTGCTGAAGCACGTGGGTGTGGGCAAGGTGCGCCTCGCCGTCTCGCCGGCGGAGATGGCCAAGGCCCTGAGGAGCCCCGAGCTCATCGCCCTGGTGGACGAGATCGCCCAGCGTGAGGGTGTGGACACGCACCTGGCCAGGGCCATCATCCAGGCCGAGAGCGCCTTCAACTACAAGGCCCGCTCCCGGGTCGGGGCCCTGGGCCTCATGCAGCTGATGCCCTCCACGGCGGAGCGCTTCGGCGTGCTGGATCCCTTCGACCCCCGGCAGAACATCAGCGGCGGCGTGAAGTACCTGAAGTGGCTCCATGACTACTATTCCGGCGACCTCACCCGCGTGGTGGCGGCCTACAACGCCGGTGAGGGTGCGGTGAACAAGCACAAGGGCATCCCGCCCTTCCGGGAAACCCGCGCCTACGTGCCCAAGGTGCTGGACCTCTACCACCGCAAGGCCGTGCAGCCTGATCCCAAGCTGGCGGGCAGCATGACCCTGCTGCAGAAGGGGCGGGGCGGCTTCAAGGTCGAGGAGGAGAAGACCGTGCCCGAGCCCACGCCGCAGCAGCGAGCCTCCACCCGCATCTACCAGTGGACCGACGCCAACGGCCGCATCCAGATCAGCGACCAGCCCCCGCCCAAGGGCACCCCAGGCGTGAAGCCCTTCGGGGCGCCCTGAGCCTAGTGCTTAAGGCCCTCGACGTAGGCCTCCAGGGCCGCCAGGGAGGCCTGGAAGGTCCCTTCCAGCTGCCCAGGCAGGTCGGGGTCCACACGGGTGGAACCTCCCCGGCCCAGCGCTTCCAGGTCGGCCGCCATGGCGCGCACGGCGTTGGCACCCAGAGCCCCGGCGCCGCCCTTGAGGGCATGGGCCGTGCGGGACAGCTCCTCGGCTTTCCCCCCGGCGATGGCCGCGAGGATGTCCTGGATGCGCCGAGGCGTGTCCTCCCGGAAGATCTCGATCATCTCGGAGAGCAGGCCGTGGCCGCCGTCATCCAGCTCCACCAGGTTCTGGATGGTGGTCATGTCCAGCAGGTCTGCCGCGCTCATGGAGAACTCCCTGACCCCATGCTGAGGCAGGTGGCCCCGTTCGTCCAAGGGGGATGGCGGTAGGCTGGAGGCATGGACGACCTGGATGCCATGACCCCGGCGGAGACCGCCCTCTCCCTGCTGTTCCGCAAGCTGCACCCCCATCTGGAGGACGCCGCCCACGCCCTGGCCCGGGGCGCGGCCCGCCGGGACCTGGAGCGCCTGCACCTCAAGCTGATCGCGGCCCGGCTGAAGACCGTCGAGCTGCTGGAGGCCGAAGCCGAAGCCCTCGCCGGGGATTCCCCGCTGGCCGAGCTCCTGGACACCCTGTCCGCCAACCTGACGCCCGTGGGCGAAAGCTACCGCCAGGCCCTGACCCTCACCCAGCTCTGCCTGGAGGAGGCCCCGGCGGACCTGCTGCCCCATGTCTCCGAAGGGTGCGTGGCCACCTCTTCCTGGGGCCCGCGAATGGTGGATTTCCTCGCGCGCCTGAAGGAGCCCGCTTACCAGGCCCGGAACCGCTGGGAGGCCATGGCGGAGGACATCGGGGAAACGGAGGAGGGCGAGTAGCCCGGTCCGTTCGACCCCCGGTCCCTGTCATTCAAGGCCCGCGATCTGCCACCCGGGGAAGGGGCTCCACCCATGGGGTCTGGATCGCATCTCCTGGTGTGGACGGATGATCCGCCCCAATCGCCAGGAGACACCCATGACGCTCCACCCCCTTCGATTTGCCGCCCTCGCCATGGCCCTGCTCGCCATCGGCACCGCGCTCTCCGCCCAGGGCCCCGGCTTCGGCCCCGGCCACGGCCCCATGGGTGAAGGCCGCGGGCTGCGCGGCCTGAACCTCAGCGAGACCCAGCAGGCCCAGGTGAAGGCCATCCACGAGAAGCATCAGACCGCATTCAAGGCCAAGGGCGAGACGGCCCAGGCTGCGCATAAGGCTCTGTTTGAGGCCATGCAGAACACGGCCACGGATGCCGCCACCCTGAAAGGCCTCCACGACAAGGCCTCCGCCGCCCAGTTCGACCTGCTGCTCGAGCACCGTGCCGCGCGGCTGGAGATCCTGCCCCTGCTCACGGCCGAGCAGAAGGCCAAGTTCGAGAAGGCCCCCATGGGCATGGGCCCCCACGGCGGCCGTGGACGCGGGCGCGGCCCTGGCTTCGGTGCTGGCCGCCCGGCCCCCGACGCGCCCCAGTGAACCCGCTATCCTGACAAGCCATGCGCGCTTCTGCGGTACTCCAGGCCACCTGGCAGCGGACGCGGCGCCCCCGGACCTGGGGCGCCGCGCTCCTGTTCGGGCTGGTGTGGAATGGCACCCGCCTCCTCATGGGGCTTCCCGGGCCCGGGCTCCTGGAGGCGCTCACGCCCTCGCTCTGGGTGGCGCTTTTCCTGGTGCTCTCCCCGCTGCCCTGGCAGTGGACCGGCGACGAGGCCCCCCTGGCCAGCGCCCCCCGCGGCGCGGCCCAGGCCCTGCCTTGGATGGCGGCGCTCACCCTGGGCGTGCTGCTGCTCCTGGGCGCCGCCGGGGGGCCGCCACCGGGCCGCGGTCCGGGCCCAGGCCCCCTGGAGCGTGGTTCCCGCCGGAGCCTGGATCGCCCCGAGGTGCCGAGGCGGATGCACCTCCATCCGCGCTTCTGGATTCTGGGCGTGGCGCACCTCTCCTTCGGACTCCTGCTGGGGTGGATCCTCGCGGACCGTGAGCGGGCCGAGCTGCAGGAGACCGCCGCGCGTCGGGCCGCCGATGAGGCCCAGGCCCGCGTGCTCCAGGGCCAGATGAATCCGCATGTGCTGTTCAACGCCATCAGCGGACTGACCGAGCTGGTGCGGGAGGACCCCGTGGGCGCCGAGGCCGCCCTGGTGAACCTCTCCGACCTGCTGCGGGCGCTGCTGGAGCAGGGCTCCCGCCTGCGGGCCCCCCTCCGCGACGAGCGGCGCCTGGTCGAGCTGCACCTGGGCCTGGAGCGCCTGCGCCTGGGCCACCGCCTGCGCGAAACCTGGGACTGGCCCGAGGCCCTGGATGCGCTGGAAGTGCCGCCCCTCATGGTCCAGCCCCTGGTGGAGAACGCCTTGAAGCACGGCGTGGCCTTGGCGGTGGGTGGCGGAGATCTGAAGGTTCAAGTGCGTCGCGAGGGGGATCAACTCTTCATCTGCGTGGCGAACACGGGCCCGGCTCCAGCGGAGGGCGAAGGCCGGGGCCTGGGCCTGCGCAATCTCCGGGAGCGCCTGAGCCTGCTGGGTGCCACCGCCGACGCGCTCAGCCTCTGGCGGGATGGAGACTGGACCGTGGCAGAGCTGCGCCTTGTGGTGAAGCCGTGAGCCTGCGCGTGCTCGTGGCCGAGGATGAGCCCTTCAACCGGAAGCGCCTGACGCGGCTGCTGCGGGAGGCGGGCTGCGAGGTGGTGGCCGAGCTGGAGGACGGCCCCGCCGTGCTGGACTGGCTGGCCCGCGGCGAGGCCGTGGACGCCCTGTTCCTGGACATCCAGATGCCTGGCCTCACGGGCCTGGATGTGGTGGCGGACCTGCCGCGCCCCTTCCCCGTGGTCTTCGTGACGGCCTACGCCGAGCACGCAGTGCGGGCCTTCGAGCAGGCTGCCACGGACTACCTGCTGAAACCGGCGACGGCCGAGCGCCTGGCCACAACCCTCCAGCGTCTGCGGGCCCGGGCGGAGGTGGGGACAAGCCGAGATCCCAGCGCACGACCGGCCGGTCCCTTCCGCTTCCCCGTGAAGGCCGGCGAGGGCGTGGTGCTGGTGGATCTGGCCCGGACCACCCACTTCGTCTTTGAGGAAGATGCCGTGTGGGCCTTTGCCGGCGAGCGCCTGCGCACCACCTGGAAGACCCTGGCCGAGGCAGAAGCTGTTCTCGGGAGCCGTGTGGTCCGCGGTCACCGCCACCTGCTCCTCCGCCCCGAGGCCATCGTCGGCGTGCGCGCGGGGGACTCGGGCCGGCTGCGCGTGCGGCTCAGCGGCGGCGCCGAAGTGGAGGTGAGCCGCGGCGCCGCGCCTGCTCTCAAGGCCAGGCTGGGGTTGAGTTGAGCTAGACTTCCGCGATCAGCTCGATCTCGACCTTGGCGCCGCGCGGCAAGGCGGCCACCTGGACGGTGCTGCGGGCGGGCTTGGCGGCGCCCAGGGCTTTTTCATAGATGGCGTTGAAGGCGGCGAAATCGGCCATGTCCGTGAGGAAGACGGTGGTCTTCACCACCCGGTCCCAGCCGGTGTTGGCGGCGGCCAGCACGGCCGAGAGGTTCTTCAGCACCTGCTCAGCCTGGGCCTCGATGGGGCCGGTGACCATCTCCATGGTCTCGGGGACCAGAGGAATCTGGCCCGACGTGTAAAGGTGGTTGCCCGAGATCTGGGCCTGACTGTAGGGGCCGATGGCGGCGGGGGCGTTCGAGGTGGCGATGGTGCGCATGGAGGCTCCGGATCAGGTTCAGGACGAAATGATTGTCAGCCTTTTTTGCCCCAGCGGCGTTTCTTGTGGCGCCAGTTACGGCTGGCCTTGGGGGCGGGTTGCAGGGGGGCATCGAAGGGCGAGGCGGGCTGTTCCAGGTCGCCTTCGCCTTCGCCATCTTCCAGGCGGTGCGGCCCGTCCTCGATCTGTTGCTGCACCCACTGGGCGGTGCGGTGCATGAGGGCTGCGAGGCAGAGGCTGGTCTCGATGCGGGCGTGGGGCAGGGGACCGAGCTGTGTGAACACCGAGGGATCGGGCGGGATCACGCGGGGAATGGCGATCTCCGGCAGGGGCATGGGAATGGCATCGTAGGCCTCCTCCGGGAGGCGCCGCCAGGGCTGGGGTTCGGCCTGCTCCTGGCGCAGGAGGTCGGCCACCGTCTGCTTCTTCTTAGGAGGGCGTCCCCGCTTTTTGGGCGCGGCCACGGCGGCGGCGTCCAGGGCCGACTGCAGGGCCTGCAGCACCTCGTCGCGGCTCTTGCCGCGCAGGTCGAAGAGCAGCCAGGGGTCACGGTCCAAGGCCTCGGCCATGACGTAGCAGACGGCGGCCACGTGCTTGCAGGGGTTGGCCCAATCGGGGCAGTCGCAGTGGGTCTGCAGTTCCTTGGGGACGCGTGGATAGAGGCTGGCGCCCGCCTCCCGGAAGGTCTCGTCAAGGCCTTGCGGCATCTCGCCCGCGAGCAGGGACGCCACGAAGCGGCTCTCCAGGGCGATGCGGTCCAGCGCCTTCTCCCACTGCGCGGAGGTGAGCGCGGGCAGGCCCAGGGTCACGTTGTAGGTCTTGCGGCCATGGACGCGGGCCTGGATCTCGCCGGGCTGAACGCCGAAGTGCGACACGTGGCCATCCTCCGCGTACTTCTTGCCGCGGGGCAGGCGGTTCTCGTAGTCGTCCCCCAGCTTCTCGAGGCCGTTGATCCAAAGGCGACCCCACCAGGTGGCGCCGAAGCGGTCGGCGTGGCTGATCATGGCGCCACCTCCTTCGCCTTGCGTTTGACGGGCTTGGGCGTGGCCGCCTCCTCGACGGCGCCTTCGTCGGCGTCCATCAGCTCGGCATCGGGATCCAGGGCGACGAGGCGCCGCAGGGCGTCATCATCCAGTTCCGTGAGCCAGCCCTCGCCCGTGCCCACCACGCGATCCGCGAGATCCCGCTTGGATTCCAGCAGGGCGTCGATCTTCTCCTCCAGCGTGCCGATGGTGACGAGCTTGTGGACCTGCACGTTCTTGGTCTGGCCGATGCGGTAGGTGCGGTCCGTGGCCTGGTCCTCCACGGCCGGGTTCCACCAGCGGTCGAAGTGGAACACGTGGGTGGCGGCCGTGAGGTTGAGGCCCACGCCGCCCGCCTTGAGGCTCAACAGCAGGACGGGCGAGGACTGGGGGTCTTCCTGGAAGTTGCGCACGAGCTCGTCGCGGCCTTCGCGGGTGGTGCCGCCGTGGAGGAAGGGCGGCTCGAAGCCCAGAGCCTCCTGCAGGTGGACCTGCAGCCGGTCGCCCATCTCCTTGAACTGGGTGAAGACCAGCGCGCGCTCTCCGGCTTCGACCACTTCCTCCAGCATCTCCGTGAGGCGATCCAGCTTGCCGCTGCGGCCGCGGTAGGGACCTTGGGCCTTGAGGAACTGGCTGGGGTGGTTGCAGATCTGCTTGAGGTGCGTGAGCAGGGCCAGGATGCGGCCACGGCGCTCGATGCCGGAAGAGGCAGCGTCCAGCTCCTCGTCCATCTTCTCCACGCGGTACTGGTAGAGTTCCGCCTGCTCGCGGCTCAGGGTCGTGAAGACCTTCATCTCGTGCTTCTCGGGCAGATCCTGGATGATGGCCTTGTCGCTCTTGAGGCGGCGCAGAATGAAGGGCCCGATGCGCTGGCGCAGCTCGTTGGCGGCGTCGGGATCGCGGTATTTCTCGATGGGCGTGGCGAAGCGCTCCTTGAAGTGGGACTCACTGCCCAGATAACCCGGCAGGCCCGCGCTCATGATGGCCCAGAGCTCGGTGAGGCGGTTCTCGATGGGCGTGCCCGTCAGGGCCAGCCGGAAAGCGCCCCGCAGTTTGCGGATGGCCTTGGCCTGCGCGGAGCTGGCGTTCTTGATGGCCTGGGCTTCGTCCACCACCACCATGCCCCAGGGGCGGTTGGCGAAGGTGTCCTCCTCGCGGCGCACCACGCCGTACGTGGTGAGCACGAGGGTGTGGGGCTTGAAGGTGCTGGGCAGGCGATCGCGGTTGTTGCCGTGGTGCACGAAGACCGGCAGGCTGGGCGCGAACTTGGCCAGCTCCCGCTCCCAGTTGCCCAGCAGCGAGGTGGGGCACACCAGCAGCGTGGCGGGGCCGAACTCGGGGCGTTCGGTCTGGCGGTGGAGCAGCAGGGCCAACACCTGGATGGTCTTGCCCAGGCCCATGTCATCCGCCAGGATGCCGCCCAGACCCAGGCGGGAGAGGCCCTCCAGCCAGGCGAGGCCGCGCAGCTGGTAGGGCCGCAGCTGGCCCTGAAAGCTGGCGGGCTGGACGATGGGTTTGTCGGGCAGGATCTTCAGATCCTCCAGGGCTGCCCCGAAATCGCCGGCGACTTCCACTTCGATGGCTTCGGTCACACCGGGGATGCGCGCGGTGCCCGTGAGGGCCGCGGCCAGGGCCTCGCCCTTGGTCATGCTCTCGAAGCCGGCGCCACGGCTGGCCTGGATGACGGTGGAGATCTGCTTGAGTGTCTCCGGATCCAGCGCCACCCATTTGCCCTTCCAGGCCACCAGGGGGTGCTTGAGGCTGGCGATCTGCGCGAAGTCCTCCACGCTCAGGGCGTCGTCGCCCAGCATGAGGGACCAGTCGGCACTCACGCTGCCTTCCAGGCCCGCCTGGGCGAGAGGTGCGGAGTCCAGCACGTTGCGGGCGCCCAGGCGCACCTTGGCGCGCAGCCGCTTGGCGCCGCCGAAGTCGGCGAGGCCCTCGGGGATGTGGACGAGGAAACCCGCCTCCTTGAGCTGCGCGGCGCCGCGCGTGAGGAAGCCCCAGGCCTCCGTGGGGCGCAACACCAGGTCCTCGGGCTTCTGGCCCGACAGGGCCCGCTCCAGGGCCGGGAAGAAGGGCACGGCGCGGGCCAGGCCGCGCAGCAGCACCTGGCGGGCCTGCAGCACCTCGGGCTCGGTGGAGGGCTCCCAGAGCTTGGCCACGCCGATGTCGGCGCCGGCCTCGGTCTCCAGGCCCACCCTGAGGATCCAGCCCTCTTCGGCCATCCGGTCCGCATCCTGCACGGCCTGAAGGGCGGTGGGCACCTCCGGGGCCTCCAGGCGGAGGCTGGGTCGCAGCCATTGCGGTCGCGCGCCCTCGCTCCACTGGGCCAGCTGTTCGCCCAGGGTGCGCTCCGTGATGCCCGTGGTGGGGAACTCGGGCAGCTGGTGGGAGAGGGCGACCATGATGCGCTCGTCCCAGGGCAGGCGGTCCCGCTTGTGGCCCCGCAGCCGGTGGATGAGGCCCAGGCGGGGATCATCCCCGGCCCGCAGACCGGCGGACACGAAGCGCATGATGAAGTCGGCGCCATCTTCCAGGAAGGCCGTCAGCACGGCTTCCGCCGCGGGGGGCATGGCCAGGTCGTCCTCGATGTCGAAGGCATCCAGCTCGCCCAGGGCCACGGTCTTGGTGAAGGCCCAGATGTCGTTCTCGGGGAAGGCCACGGCAGCGGGGGGCATGGCCTCGGCCAGTTGGCGCAGGGCGGCCCGGTCCGAGGGGCTGGTGAGGCTGATGCCCCAGCGGGCCTTCCAGGGGTTCCCGCGGGTGTCGAGCTGGGGCAGCATGGCGCCGCGCACCACGAGGGATTGCAGCAGGCGCAGGGCCATGGCCCAGTAGCGCAGGGTGGGCCCCGCGTTGCCGGGACGCAGGGCCAGGGAGGAGAGCCAGGGATAGGCCCGCTGCCAGCGGAGGGGCACGGCGTGCATCTCCACCAGGGAGCCGTCTGGAAGGAAGATCTGGGCCTTGGCGGGGGTCAGCCGCTCACGCCCCTGCAGCTCGCCGGGCAGGGTGCGCAGGGCGCGCACCCACTCCGCCGCGTCCACGGCCTCGGGCATGCAGAGCAGGAAGCCCCGATCCTGGGGCCGGTACTGGAGGAAGGGATTCAGCATGGGAAGCCGGCCGCCCCTTGGCGGTAGGATGCAAGGCGGGGGGATGGACGATGAAGCTCGGATTCGCAAGCGATCATGCGGGGTTCGACCTGAAGGAGCGCCTCAAGGCCTGGGCCATGGGGCAGGGGCACGAGGTGGTGGATTTCGGCACGGATGGGATGGCCTCGGTGGATTACCCGGATTTCGCGCACCGGGCGGCGGAGGGCAGGGATCAGTGGGAGCGCCTGGTGCTGGTCTGCGGATCTGGCATCGGCATTAGCATTGCGGCCAACCGCCATGCCGGCATCCGCTGCGCGCTGGTGACCTCCCCCGAGCACGCAGCACTGGCTCGACAGCACAATGACGCAAACGCCATCGCTTTCGGCCAGCGGCTGACGGATCCGCTCAAGGCAGAATCCTACCTCAAAACCTTCTTGGAAACACCTTTTGAGGGGGGCCGTCACCAGGGGCGGGTGGACAAGATCGAGTGGAAGGGCTGCTGCTGATGCGCCAAACCGAGGAACTGCGCGTTCTTGGCCTGGAGAAAGGCGTGCAGCTTCACGCCGCCGGCTCCTGTCTGGTGAAGCTCGGCCGCACCCATGTGCTGTGCGCCGCCAGCCTGGAGGAACGGGTCCCAGGCTGGATGAAGGGCAAGGGCACGGGCTGGCTCACGGCTGAATACGGCATGCTGCCTGCCGCCACGAACACCCGCTCCGACCGCGAGGCCGCCCGCGGCAAGCAGCAGGGCCGCACGGTGGAAATCCAGCGGCTCATCGGCCGGAGCCTGCGGCAGGCCGTGGATCTGTCCGCCCTGGGCGAACGCACGCTGACAGTGGATTGCGATGTGCTCAATGCGGATGGCGGCACCCGCTGCGCGGCCATCACCGGCGCCTGGGTGGCCGTGGCGCTGGCGCTGCGCGCTCAGGGGCTCGGGTCAGCCCTGGTCCGCCAGGTCGCCGCCGTGAGTGTGGGCATCGTGGAATCCGGGGAGGGGCGCCGGGGCCTGGTGCTTGACCTGGAGTACGCGGAGGACCACCAGGCCGCCGTGGACTGCAACCTGGTGGCGGCCCGCCCCACCCTGGGCGGGGAGCTTGAGCTGGTGGAGTTCCAGGGCACCGGCGAGGGCCGGGCCTTCAGCCGGGCCGAAGCAGCCGGATTGCTCGATCTGGGCTTGGCCGGTTGCGCGGCGCTCATGGATGCCCAGGAGGCGGCCCTCGGATGAAGCCCATCCTGCTGGCACTCGGGTTTTCCGCCCTGCTGGCGGGCCAGACCCAGGCGCCGCCCGGCCTTCCCCCGTCAGGGGCGCCCCGCCGCATCGAGGTGGAGGTCCAGCCTGCGGACATGGTGTTCCGTTTCACCCCCCGGGTGACCATTCCCGGCATGCCCCGCGTGGCGGTCGCCCTCAGCGGCGGCGGGGCCCGGGGGCTGGCCCATATCGGCGTCCTCCAGCGCTTCGAGGAGGTCGGCTTCCCCCTGGACAGCGTCACCGGCACCAGCGCCGGCGCCCTGGTGGGCTCCCTCTACGCCAGCGGCTTCTCGGCCAAGGAGATCGAGGACCTCTTCAACCGGCTGGACTTGACCCGCGCCTTTCTGGAGCCGCTCTGGCGCAACCCCGGCGAGACCCTGGGAGAGCAGGAGGAGCGGAGCGACACCTTTCTCTCCATCGAGCGGAACCACGGGCGGCTCTCCCTGGCCCAGGGCCTGCGCAGCGGCGTCGAGGTCCAGCACACGCTCCAGGCCCTGCTGGCCCGGGGAGCCTACTTCTCCGGGGGCGACTTCGACCGGCTCCAGCGTCCCCTCCGCGTCCTGGCCACCAATCTGGAGACGGGGCAGGGACGGGTCTTCGGGCGGGGCGACCTGGTGGAGGCCGTGCGGGCTTCCATGTCCATCCCCGGCGGCTTCCGTCCCGTGGTCATCGAAGGGCAGCAGTACGTGGATGGCGCCCTGGTGGAGAACATCCCCGTCAGCACGGCCAAGGAGGCCTTCCATCCCGACCTGGTCATCGCCGTGGACACCAGCTCCCCCCTGGAGCACCGCCCCGCCACGAGCATCCTCTCCGTGGCGGCCCGCAGCCTGGACCTGGTCGTGGAGCGGCGCCAGTGGGAAAGCCGCGCCGCCGCAGATTTCGTGATCCGGCCCGACATCCAGGGCGTGAACTTCCTGGAGTACGGCACCGACGGGGCCAAGCTGGTGCGCCAGGGCCGCGAGGGCTTCGATGCCCGGCGGGAAGCCCTGCGGGAGCTGATGCGCAGCCGCCTGAGCCAGGAGCGCCTCGACGTGACGGACGTGACCTTCGAGTGCCCCGGTGGGCTCAGCCCCGCCTTGGCCGGGCTTCTGGCCACCACCCTAAGGCCGGGGGCCGACGGCATCCTGCTGCAGGATGCCCAGATCCTGCTCCAGCAGGTCCTCGTCCACGGGCTGGCGAGGGAAGCCTGGGCCACGGTGGACCCGGGCCGAGTCCTCACCATCCACCTGCGGCCCTTTCCGGCGATCCGCTCGGTGGAGGTGCAGGCCCCCGAGGGCTGGCGGGCCGCCATCCAGGGCGCCGTGGCGGCCACGATCAAGGTGGGGGAGCCCTTCAATCCCCAGGTGTTCGGCCGGATGATGGGGCACCTGGTCTACCGCTTCCTCATGGAGGGCGGGCCCCTGGTGGATGCGCGGGGGTCGATGTTCGAGCCCCAGACGGGGCACCTCCTCATCAGCGTCGACGAGCCCTTCATCACCAGGGTCGAGGCCCGCTCGGCCGCCGGCATCCCAGTCACGGAGCCCCACCTCCTGCGGCTGCTGGGCGAGCTGAAGGGACGGCCCTTCCGGCCTGGAGACCTGCAGAAGCGCGTGGCGCTGGCGGAGCACAGGCTCCACTTGGCCGAGCTGCGCTACCAGCTGCGGCCGGATGGCGAGGGGGGCACGGCCATCACCCTCATTCCCGTGCCCCAGCAGCGTGAGCGCCTCGATCTCTCCCTGGGGTACGAGACCACCCTGGGGGGCCAGGTGGGCCTAGCCTACCGGGCCGTGGACCTCGGCTTCCGGGGCACGGAGCTGCAGCTGGGCGCTGCGCGGAACCGGCTGCAGGAGCGGGCGACCCTCACGGTCGGGAGCCCCTTCGGATTCTCGCCCGGCACGGGTGTCGAGCTGGTGGCGGACTACTGGCAGCAGCGGCTGGCGATTCCCCTGATGTGGGTGGCGCCCGAGCTGCCCGGCGATGGCCTGGATGCCCGCATCAGCGCCTCCGACCTGATGCTGCGGACCTTCTTCCGCTTCAGCAACCTGGGCACGGGCAAGGTGAGCCTCGACCTCGGGCGCCGGAACGCCGCGTTCCGGGAGGATGGCCTGCGCCGCACCCAGAGCCAGGACGCGGCTTTCCTCTCCGCGGAGTGGGACAACTTCGACCGCCACACCATGCCGCGGGAGGGCCTCCTGCTGCGGGCGCGGTTCGGCCTGGGGCATGCCCGCGCAGGCCAGCTGACCGGGGCGACCTTCCAGCAGAGCTACTTCCGGGCCCGGGGCCTCACCTCCCTCGATGAGCACCTCGGCCTCGACCTCGACACCGAGTGGGGCCAGGGGCGGCGCCTGCCTCTGGATCGCTGGTGGGTGCTGGGGGGCCCCTCCTTTGTCATTGGCTCGCGCTCCCTGGGTTTCATGGCGCCCAACTTCGCGGCGGTGCGCTTCGGCGTGCCCCTGCGGCTCTACATGGGCCTGGGCCTCACGGTGGAGCTGACACCCCGCTACGACCTGGCCTGGGTGGCCCAGGAGGCCCCCGACCTGCTCAGGTCCGAGGGGGACTTCCGGGCCCAGGGCACGGGGCTGATGCTGCGCACGACCTTGTCCAACTTTTACGTGGAGCTGTCCTATGGCTTCCTGAAGGTGCGCAGCCCCCAGGACGGCGGCCGCGCCGTGGGCAGCTTCAATGTGCTGATCGGCACCCAGCCCTTCGACCTCTGGAAGCGGCATTGATGCTGTCCGGGGGGTTCCCCGCTGCGCGGACACCCCCCGGAGCCCCCCGCGCCTCGACCCGGTCGGTTCCATTCCCCGCGGCCTGCGCCTCCGGGCGATGAGCGGTCTGTGGTGGTAGGGTCTGTGACCCGATCCACACGGGCCTGGCCCGGGGCCGCCTGATACCCTGGAGCGTTGGCATTTCAACGCTCTTTGCGAGGCCGCCATGCGCTACCTGCCCTCTTCCCCTGTCGAGGATCGAGCCCTCCTGGACACCATCGGCGTTCCGAACGCGGAGGCGCTCCTGGTGGGCATCCCCAAGCCGCTGCGGCTGGCGCGGGAACTGGACCTGCCCACCCAGGGTTCGGAGCAGGAGGTGGCCTGGCAGATGATGGGCCTGGCCAACAAGAACATGCGGTTCTGCGCCCAGTTCCTGGGGGCCGGGGCCTACGACCACTTCGTGCCCTCGGCCATCGACGCGATGATCAGCCGCCAGGAGTGGTTCACGGCCTATACGCCCTATCAGCCCGAGATCAGCCAAGGCACGCTCCAACACATCTTCGAGTACCAGACCCTCATCTGCGACCTGACCGGCCTGGAAGTGACCAACGCCAGCCTCTACGATGGCGGCACGGCCTGCGTCGAAGCGGCCCTGATGGCTGTCCGCGTGGCCAAGAAGCGCAACACGGTGCTCATCAGCCGCGGCCTGCACCCCATGTACCGCGATGTGCTCAAGACCAACTTCGATCCGCATGAGGACCTGCACCTGGTGGAGGTCGGCCTGAAGGACGGCGTGACCGACCTGGCGGACCTGCAGGCCAAGCTCAACGGCGATGTGGCTGCCGTGATGGTGGGCTACCCGAACTTCCTGGGCGTGGCGGAGGACCTCACGGCCCTGGCCGAGCCCGTCCACGCGGCCGGCGCCCTGCTCATCAGCGTCACGCAGGAGGCCTTCGCCTTCGGCTGGTTCGAGGCCCCCGGCAAGGTGGGCGCGGACATGGCCTGCGGCGAGGCTATGAGCCTGGGCAACAAGCCCAACTTCGGTGGCCCTTTCCTGGGCTTCCTGGCCGTGAAGGACGCCCACAAGCGGGAAATCCCCGGTCGCGTGGTGGGCCAGACCAAGGATCTCAACGGCGAGACCGGCTACGTGCTGACCCTCACCGCTCGCGAGCAGCACATCCGCCGCGACAAGGCCACCAGCAACATCTGCTCGAACCAGGGCCTCGTCGCCCTGCGCGCCAACATTTTCATGCAGCTGGCGGGCCCCGGGGGCCTGCGCGGCCTCGCCGAGCAGAATGCCGCCAAGGCCCAGTACCTGCGCCAGCGCCTGCTGGAGCTGCCGGACATGGAGGCCGTGGGCGACCAGCCCTTCCTCAATGAGTTCGTGCTGCGCTACACCGGCGACTACGCGGCGCTGCAGGAGGCCTGTCTGAAGGAGAGCCTGCTGCCGGGCCTGGATCTGGGCCGCTTCTATCCCGAGTACGCGGGCTGCATCCTCTGGTGCGCCACGGAACTCCACACCCGCCAGATGATCGAGAGCCTCGTCGAGATCCTGGCCCGCGTCCCCGCCACCGTGTAAGGAGAGCGACATGTTCCTTCGTCAGCGCGAACCCCTCTCCTTCGAACGCTCCGTCCCCGGCAAGCGGGGCATGGACCTGCCCAAACTCGACGTGCCCGAAGCCAAGGACACCCGCCCCGCCCACCTCAAGCGCAGCGGCTTCGACGCCCTGCCTGAGCTGACCGAAGTGGAGGTCATCCGCCACTTCACCCGCCTCTCCAAGTGGAACTACGGCGTGGACGACGGCATGTATCCGCTGGGCTCCTGCACCATGAAGCACAACCCCCGGCTCAACGAGAAGGTCGCCGGCCTGCCCGGGTTCACGGACAGCCATCCCATGGCACCGGATGCCCTCGTCCAGGGCAACCTGGAGATGCTCTACACCCTGCAGGAGTGGCTCAAGGAGATCACGGGCCTGCCGGGCGTCACCCTGCAGCCCAGCGCCGGCGCCGCGGGCGAGCTCACGGGCGTCATGCTCATCCGCGCCTACCACCTGAGCCATGGCCGCAAGCGCCGGGTCATCCTCATCCCCGACAGCGGTCACGGCACCAACCCCGCCACCGCCGCCATGGCGGGCTACGAAGTGGTGGAGCTGCCTTCGCGACCCGATGGCACCATCAGCTTCGAGGACGTGACCGATCCCGTGAACGGCAAGGTCCGCAAGGGCCTGCAGACGCTTGTCAGCGAACTCGGTACCGAGATTGCCGGCGCCATGATCACCAACCCGAACACCGTGGGCGTCTTCGAGTACCGCTTCAAGGAGATCAGCGACCTGCTGCACAGCGTGGACGCCCTGGTCTACATGGACGGCGCCAATATGAATGCGCTGGTCGGCGTGGCGCGCCCCGGCGACTTCGGCGTAGACGTCATGCACCTGAACCTGCACAAGACCATGTCCACGCCCCACGGCGGTGGTGGTCCGGGCGCCGGACCCGTCTGCTGCGGCGCCAACCTCATGCCCTTCCTGCCGGTGCCGGTGGTGGTGCGCGACACCGTGAAGGTGGGCGAAGGCGAGGTGCCCCGGCACAGCTACCGCATGGACTGGAACCGGCCCCAGAGCATCGGCAAGGTCCACACTTTCTACGGCAACTTCGGGATCCTCGTGCGGGCGCTCACCTACTGCCTGAGCCACGGCTCCGACGGCCTGAAGGAAGCCACGCTCCGCGCCATCGTCAACGCCAACTACATCCGCGCCCGCCTGAAGGACGCCTACGCCCTGCACATCGACTCCCCCAGCCTGCATGAAGTGGTCTTCAGCGACACGCTGCAGGCCCAGCATGACGTCCATACCCTGGACATCGCCAAGCGCCTCATCGACCACGGCTACCACCCGCCCACGATCTACTTCCCGCTGATCGTGCCCGGGGCGCTGATGATCGAACCCACCGAAAGCGAGGGCAAGGACGAGCTGGACGCCTTCTGCGACACCATGCTCGCCATCGCCAAAGAGGCGGAGGAGAACCCCGACGCCCTGCACCAGGCGCCCATGCTCGCGCCCCTGCGCCGCCTGGACGAGACCACCGCCGCCCGCAAGCCCGTGCTGCGCTGGACCCGGGCCTAGTCCCTTCCCGATCCAAAAATCGCGGGCCATCTGGCCCGCGATTTTTGTCGGCCTCCGCCTGCAACGGAGCCGGAATCAGTCATGTGGAATAAGGTGAACGGCGGCGGCCTTGAGGACGGCGCAGACTCCATCGCCTTCTGAAAGCCCCAGGTCCGCGCAGGCCTGGCGGGTGACAAGGCTCTCCAGCGGAAAGCCGCAGTCGAGGCTGAGGCGGACCAGGGAACCTTCCGGATTCAGCGCGGTGATGCGGGCGGGCAGGCGGTTGCGGGCCGTGGATCCGGAGCCGGGTGTGCTGCCGCGCTCCACCGCCACGTCCTCGCCGCGGATGCAGATGAAGACTTCCCAGCCGAGGCCGCCCGGATCGGCCGCGAAGATCCGAGCCGAGCCCACCGAGAGGGTGGCCATGCCCCCCACGATGGATTCGATCCGGCCGCGCACCACGGTCTCCACGCCCAGGATCGTGGCGACGGCAGGATCCGTGGGTCGGTCGAAGACCTGCTGGATGTCGCCGCACTGGCAGACGCGGCCCTGATCCATCACCACCAGGCGGTCGCCCAGCTGGAGCGCCTCGGCGCGGTCATGGGTCACCAGCACGGTGGGAATGTCGAGGGTGCGGAGCAGGCTACGCAGTTCCTTGCGCAGCCGCACCTGGGAAGGCCGGTCCAGCGCCGACAGGGGCTCATCAAGGAGGAGCAGGGCTGGCTTCCGGGCCAGGGCCCGGCCCAGGGCCACCCGCTGCTGCTGGCCGCCGGAGAGCTCGCCGGGGTGGCGGGCTTCCAGGTCCCGGAGGTCCAGCAGGGCCAGGAGCTCGTCCACCCGGGCGCGCCGCTCGCGGGCACTCAGGGAGGCCAGCCCGTAGCCGAGGTTCGCGGACACGCTGAGGTGGGGGAAGAGGCTGTAGGCCTGCGGCAGAAAGCCCAGGTTGCGGGCCTGGGGCGGGCAGTGCAGGCCCCTGGCGGCGTCGGACCAGGTGGCGCCGCCGAAGCGGATGCTGCCGCGATCCGCCCGCTCCAGTCCGGCCAGGAGGCGCAGGGCCGTGGTCTTGCCCGAGCCCGAGGGGCCGAACAGCACCGTCACGGAGAACCCCGGTTCTGGGATGTCGAAGCGGGCCTCCACGGTGGGGCCACCCCGATAGCGGCGTTCGGCGTCCGCCAGCAGCTGGGGGCTGGGGGTCAGATGAGCGTCCACGGCTTCCTCTGGCGGCGGCGCAGCGCGTAGGTGAAGGTCAGCACCAGGAAGGACACGCCCAGCAGCAGGGCGGCGGTGCGGGCGGCGGGGGCATAGTCCATGGCCTGCACCTGGTCGTAGATGGCGATGCTCACGGTGCGGGTGCGGCCCGGCAGGTTGCCACCCACCATGAGCACCACGCCGAACTCACCGAGGGTGTGGGCGAAGCTGAGCACCACGCCCGTGAGGATGCCCGCCCAGCTGAGCGGGGCGATGACGCGCAGGAAGGTGCGGAGCCGCGATTCGCCCAGGCACCAGGAGGCTTCGACGAGCCCGCGGTCCACGGCGGCGAAGGCGGCGGCTAGGGGCTGGATCATGAAGGGCAGGCTGTAGAGCACCGAGGCCAGGAGCAGGCCCTCGAAGGAGAAGGGCAGGGTGCGGCCGAAGAGGCTCTCCCAGGCGCGGCCGAAGGGGCTGCGGGGCCCCATGGCCATAAGCAGGTAGAAGCCCAGCACGGTGGGGGGCAGCACCAGGGGCATGGCCACCACGGCCTCCACGAGGAACTTCCAGCGCCGCCGGGAGGTGGCCAGCCAGTAGGCCAGGGGGAGGCCGAGGACGAGCAGTGAGACCGTGGTCAGGGTCGCGAGCCAGAGGCTCAGGCGGATCGCCTGCCAGTCCATCAGCGGGCCGCCACCACGAAGCCGAACCGGCGGAGGATCTCCACCGCGGGCGGCGATTGCATGAAGGCCCGGAAGGCCAGGGCGCCCGCGCGGTTCCGGGCGTGGTTCAGGATCACGCCGCCTTGATCCAGGGGGGGGTGGGCGTCCTCCGGCAGTTCCCAGTAGCGGCCAGTGGCCGCCATGACAGGGGCCTTGGCCAGAGAGAGCGCCAGGATGCCGATGTCGGCGGCGCCGGTCTGAACGAACTGGGCGGCCTGGCCGATGTTCTCGCCGAAGACCAGGCGCGGCTGCACGGCATCCAGCAGGCCGAGCTTGATCAGCGCCGCCTCGGCGGCCCGGCCGTAGGGAGCCACCCGCGGGTTGGCGATGGCTACCTTCTTCGCGGCGGGATACAGCAGGGCCTTCATGCCCAGCTGCTCCACGGGGATGGGGGAGCCCTTCGGCACCCACAGCACCAGGTGGCCCCGACTGTAGAGGAACTCCGTGCTCCCATCTGCCACCCCCGCCTCCACCAGCTTCTTCGGATAGCTCAGGTCCGCTGAGAGGAAGAGGTCGAAGGGGGCCTTGCTCATCAGCTGGGCGTGGAAGTTCCCCGAGGAACCGTAGGTGATGGCCACATCCAGGCCGGGATGGGTGTTCACGAAGGCAGCCTTCACTTCAACAAGCGCGAACTGAAGGTCGGCCGCGGCAGCGATGGCCAGCTGCGGCGATTCCGAACGGCCAACCAGGGCCATCAGGCAGAGCAGCAGGATCCTGAGGTGGGGCATGTCGCGGTCCTTGGAGGTTCGCTTCGGCAGCCCTCCCATCATGCCCCTTGGGGCGGGCCCGCTCCAGCCCGGGCTTGCGGCGCGGGGCCCTCCACCCGGATTGCAGGTGCGCCCGGCGACCCGCTCGGTTCTAATCGAAGGCAGTCCCCCGAAGGAGCTCCCGTGCCCTTCCTCAACCAGCGGTCCATTGCGGCGCAGGTCCGCGTGGCGCTGGGCCTGCTCGCACTCCTGATGCTGCTGGCCTCCCTGGGGATGCTGGTGCTGGCCCGGAGGGCGGCCCGGCAGGCGAGCGATGTGTACCGGGATCACCTGCAGCCGATGATCTGGCTCATGGATGTCTCCGAGGCCTACTCGGTGGACATCACCATCTCCTTCCGGATGGTGCGCGCCGGGCGCATGGCCCCAGAAGAGGGATTGCGCCGGCTCAGGGAAGGGGAGGCCAAGGCCAGGCGGAACTGGGCCGCCTTCCGGTCGAAGCGGGCGGCGACGCCGGCGATTCTGGAGACGGAGGAGGAGCTCGCCCGGCTGGAGAAGGTCGGCGAGCAGCTGGCGGTCATGCTTCCGGGCGGCATGATGAGCAAAGAGTTGGGGATCTTCGGAGATCACCAATGGCTGCCGGAGGTGCTGAACTGCTCGCGCATCCTCGCACATCTGCGGGCCGAGGAGGATCGCCGGGCTGAGAGCACGATTCAGGCGCTGGAGCTCAGCTCCTGGCGGACCACCCTGGGGGGCCTGGCCCTGATGCTGGCCTCGCTGGTGCTGGCCCTCGGCTTGGGGCAGGGCTTCGCCGCCCACCTGCGGAAGGGTGTGAATTCGCTGGTGGCGCGCCTGAGGAGCGTGGCGGATGGGAACCTCGAGCCAGCTCCGGTGGCGCCCGGGGGCAGCGAACTGGCGAGCGCGGAGCGGGCCCTGAACCGCACGGTGGCCCACCTGCGGCAGCTGATCACGGAGAACCAGGCGCAGAAGGCCCTGGAGCGGGCCATCCTGGACGGGGCCCGCGCCATGATCATCGGCCTGGACCTCGAAGGGCGGGTCAGCCGCTGGAATCATGCCGCAGAGCAGCTCCTGGGCTACCGGGCCGACGAGGTCATCGGGCGGGCCACCCCCGAGCTCTGGCGGCTCCCGGAAGAGCTGGCCGCGTTGGCCGTGGAGATCGGCGAGCGGGTGGGGCGAAACCTGGCCCCGGGCCCCGAGACGCTGCAGGTGGCCGCGACCATTCCGGGCTTCGCCACCGAGTGCCACTTCAAGGCCAAGGATGGCTCCCTCATCCCCGTGCTGCTGACCATCTCCCAGGTGCGCGGCCCCGAGGGCGCCCTGCTCGGCACCATGGGCGTGGCCCTGGACCTGAGGGATCTGGATCGCCTCCGGAAGGAGCTGCGCGCCAGCGAGGACCGCTACCGCCTGCTGGCGGAACGGCTGCCGGACGTGGTCTACCAGTCGCAGATCTGGCCTGACGGCCGGCGGGCCTGGCCCTTTATCAGCCCCCAGTTCCACTCCTTTTATGGCGTGGAGCCGGCCGCGCTGGAGCGGGACCCGGACTACTCCCTCAATAAGCTTCATCCCGAGGACCGGCCCGGGTTCCTCGCCTGCCTGGAGGAGGCCACCACCCGCATGGGACCCCTGACCTGGGAGGGGAGGACCTTCACGGAGCGGCCTGGCGAGCTGAAGTGGGTCCGGGTCCGCCGGAGCCCCACGCTGCAGCCCGACGGCAGCATCCTTTGGGATGGCGTGACGGAAGACATCACCCGCCTCAAGCAGTCCGCGGAGGCGCTGCGCCTGAGTGAGGCCCGAGCCCTGGAGGCCTCCCGGGCCAAGAGCGCCTTCCTGGCCAGCATGAGCCACGAGCTGCGCACGCCCCTCTCGGCCATCCTCGGCTACTCCCGGCTCATGGCCCGGGACCTGGGCCGCAGCGAGGAGGACCGCGTCCAGCTGGAGCACGTGCTTCGGGCCGGAGAGCACCTGCTCTCCCTCATCAACGATGTGCTCTCCCTCTCGAAGATCGAGGCGGGGAGGATGGAGTTGCGGCCTGCCGCCTTCGCTCCGGTCGGGCTGGTGCGCGAGCTGGAAGCCCTGTTCCGGCTCTCAGCCCAGAGCAAGGGACTGGCCTTCGAGATCGAAGCCCGGGGGCTGCCCGACCTGGTCGAGGGGGACCAGCCCAAGCTGCGGCAGGTGCTGGTGAACCTGCTGGGCAACGCCCTGAAGTTCACCGCCCACGGCACGGTGAGGCTCACCGTCTCCTGGCGCGGTGGCATCGGCGCCTTCCGGGTGGAGGATACGGGCCCGGGGATTCCGGTGGAGGAGCAGGTCCAGATCTTCGCCGCCTTCCACCAGACCGCCCTGGGGCACACCAGCGGCGGCACCGGGCTCGGGCTCCACATCAGCCAGGCCCTGGTCGCCCTGATGGGAGGCCAGGTCCGCATCGACAGCCTGCCCGGTCGGGGCTCCCGCTTCGATTTCGAGATCCCGCTGCCCGAACCGGAGGGCCCTGTGATTCTGCCTTCGCGGGGGCGGGTGGTGCGCCTGGCTGCGGGAGAGGCGCCCCGGAAGCTGCTGATCGTGGATGATCGCGTCGAGAACCGGGACATGCTGGATCGCCTGCTCCGCCTCGTGGGCTTCCACTGCAGCCTGGCCGAGCACGGGGCGGCGGGACTGGAGCAGTGGCGCGAAGGCCACCCGGACCTGATCCTCATGGATCTCCGGATGCCGGTCCTGGATGGTTTCGGGGCCGTGGAGCAGCTGCGCCGCCTGGAAGGGGAGCTGGGACGTGCGCGGACGCCGGTGCTGGCGATCAGCGCCAGCGTCTACGACGTCAGCACGGAGGACCTGATCCGCCGCGGCTTCGACGCCTTCCTCACCAAGCCCATCGACGAGGAGCAGCTGTTCGCCAGCCTGGAAGACCTCCTCGGCGTCCGCTTCGAGCGCAGCACCCTGGCCGGGGAGGCCGGGCCTGCCCCCCTGGATGCCCTCGCCCACCAGCACCCGGATTGGCAGGCCCGATTCCTCGACCAGGTGGCCAGCGGCGACCTGGAGGCCGCCGAATCCCTGTTGAGGGAACTGACGGATTCCGGTCTCGCCGAAGCCACCCGGGCCGCCCTCCGGGCCTATAATTTGGAAGACATCCTGAAACAACTCCGCTGAGGTCGACATGCTCGTCCCGCCCGCCGATGTCCTCCTGGTGGATGACAACCCCACCAACCTTGATGTGCTTGCGCGGGTGCTGCGGTCCCAGAACCACCGGGTCCGGACCGTCACCAGCGGGGCCCTGGCCCTGGAAGCCATGCGGCGCCAGCCCCCTGAAGTGGTCCTGCTGGACGTGGCCATGCCGGACATGGACGGCTACCAGACCTGCGCCCTCATCCGGGACGACCCCAAGCTGGCGAGCATCCCCGTGCTGTTCATCAGCGCCATGGACGGGCCCCTGGACAAGGTGAAGGCCTTCGAGAGCGGCGGCCGGGACTACGTCACGAAGCCCTTCGCCGCCGAGGAGGTCCTGGCCCGGGTCGAGCACCACGTGAACCTGGGACGCCTGCAGAAGCACATGGAGCAGCAGAACCAGTCGCTGCTGGACGCGAACCTCAAGCTGAAGGAGATCCATGTCCTCAAGGCGAACTTCACCGCCATGCTGGTCCACGACCTCCGTTCGCCCCTGACCAGCGTGGGCCTCACCCTGGAGCTGCTCCAGTCCGGGCAGGCCCCGAAGCCGGGCATGATCGACCAGGCCGTGGACAGCTTCCAGCGCGTGCAGGGCCTCCTGGACGAGATGCTGGACCTGCATCGCAGCGAACATGGCCAGATGCCCCTGCGCAGCGACACCATCGATCCGGTGGCCTGGCTGCAGGGCTTTGCCGACCAGTTTTCGGTGCGGGCCCAGGCCGAAGGCATCCTCTTCCAAACCTACTGGCCGGAGGCCCTGGCCCCCATCAAGGGCGACCGGAGCAAGCTCGACCGCGTGCTCCACAACCTGCTCAGCAATGCCATCAAGTTCACCCCTCGCGGGGGGGCCGTGAAACTGGAGGCAGCGCTGGAGTTCGGGGCGGGGGTGGAGGCCGGGCTCCGCTTCCTGCGGATCGCCGTCATCGACACGGGCCGCGGCATTCCCGCCGAGCAGCTGCCCTTCGTCTTCGACCCCTTCCGGCAATCGGAACCGGGGGACGCCCACCGCGGCTTCGGCCTGGGGCTCGCGATCGTGCAGCGCCTGGTGGCCGCCCACCATGGGCAGATCCGCGCCCAGAGCCAGCTGGGCTTCGGCAGCAACTTCACGATCCTGCTGCCCTGCTAGGGCCCGCCTGGAATTCCCCTCCACGGACGCCCTCGGCGGCTCCAGAATGAAGGGTTCCTAGGAGCCTCCATGCGCCTGCTTCCAGCCCTGATCCTCGGTGTTCCCCTGATGGCCCAGATGACCGCCCCCCTGCAGGACCGGGCCGACCGCTTCCTGAAGCTGGTGAACGCGGGCTACCAGTCGCTCACCTACGTGGCTCAGCAGGCCGGCTGGAATGCGGCCTCCAACGTGAAACCCGAGAACGATGCCGCGGCGGAGTGGGCGGGGAAGGCCTATGCGGCCTTCAATGGCAACCCCGCGCTGATCACCGAGGCCCGGGAGCTGCTCCAGCATCGGAAGGAACTGAAGGAAGTCACGGTTCGCCAGCTAGAGCGTGTCCTGCTCAACGCCGCTGAAGGGCCCATGACCAAGCCAGATCTGGTGGCGGCGCGGGTGGCCGCAGAAACAGCGCAGACCAGCACCCTGAACGGCTTCGTCTGGAAGCTGGATGGCAAGCCCATCTCGGCGAACCAGATCGACGGCCTCCTGGCCAAGAGCGACAACCTGGCAGAGCGCCGGAAGGTGTGGGAAGTCTCCAAGGAGAACGGCCCGGCCCTGAAGGAGGGCCTGCTGAAGCTGCGCGACCTCCGCAACGGCTGCGCCCAGGCCCTGGGCTATCCCGACTACTTCACCCTCCAGGTGGCCAAGTACGACCTCAGCACCGACGAGATGATGGCCTTCAACCGCAAGTTCCTGGCCGAGCTGAAGCCTCTCTACCTGCAACTGCACACCTGGGTGAAGTACGAGATGGCCAAGAAGTACGGCCAGCCGGTGCCCAAGGCCATCCCCGCCCACTGGATCAACAACCGCTGGAGCCAGAACTGGACCGGGTTCGTGACGGCCGTGGACTTCGATCCCTACTTCAAGGGCTGGCAGCCCGAGCGGATCGTGAAGACGGCCGAGGCCTTCTACACGGGGCTGGGCTTCGACCCGCTGCCCGCCTCCTTCTGGGTGAAGTCCGACCTCTATCCCGTGAAGCCCGGCGAGACGCGGAAGAAGAACAGCCATGCCTTCTGCAACCACCTGGACCTGGAGAACGACATCCGCAGCCTCATGAGCGTGGAAGCCAACAGCCAGTGGTTCGAGACCGCCCACCACGAGCTGGGCCACGGCTACTACTTCATGAGCTACACCAACCCGAACGTGCCGCCCCTCCTGCGGGACGGCGCCAACCCCAGCTTCCACGAGGGCGTGGGCGAGCTGGTCGGCCTGGCCACCCGCCAGATCCCCTACCTGAAGGCGACGGGCGTCCTGCCTGCCGACTACAAGGTGGACGAGATGCAGGTGCTGCTGAACGACGCCCTGGAGACCGCCATCCCCTTCATGTTCTGGGCCTGCGGCACCATGCCCGAGTGGGAGGCGGAGTTCTACGCCAAGGGCATGCCCGCCGATCAGATGAACGCCCGGTGGTGGAAGCGGGTCCGCGAGCTGCAGGGCGTGGAGCCCCCCAGCCCGCGCGGTGAGCAGTTCTGCGACGCGGCCACGAAGACCCACATCAACGACAATCCCGCCTACTACTACAGCTACGGGTGGGCCACCGTCTTCAAGTTCCAGCTGCACGACCACATCGCCCGCAAGATCCTCCACCAGGATCCCCGCGCCACCAACTATGCCGGCCACAAGGAGGTGGGCGCCTTCCTCAAGACCATCCTCGCCAAAGGGGCCACGGAGGACTGGCGCAAGGTGCTGAAGGACGCCACGGGCGAGGACCTCTCCACGCGGGCCATGATGGACTACTTCAAACCTCTGATGGCCTGGCTGGAGCAGCAGAACAAGGGCCGCCAGATCGGCTGGGACTGAGCATGGAGGATCGGATCCACCAGGCCCGGGTCATCAAGGCCCTCACGAAGGACCGGCACATCCGCCTGTCCTCGCTGGACGCCAGCCCGTTGTGGGACGGCGTGCGGCGGGGACATCCGCACCTGGACCCCGAGGCCTGCGCCTGCCTCACCGAGCTGCTGTCGGCCACGGCCCTGCTCCAGGGCCGCACGGTCTTCGAGGAGCGCCTGCAGCTGCTGGTCAAGGGCTCGGGCCGCGCCAAGGCCGTGGTGGCGGACTGCTGGCCCGACGGCACCATCCGCGGCGTGCTCGATCTGGGCGATGCAGCTGCCGGGCATTGGATCCAGGCTCCAGGTGTGCTGCAGGTGATGCGTTCCAATCCGGCCGGTTCGCCCTACATCGGCAACCTGGAGCTGGTGGAGGGCGGCATCCAGGTGCAGGTGGAGCACTACCTGCAGAACTCCGAGCAGATCCAGGCGAGCCTCACCCTCTGGTGCGATCCCGGCACGGGGGAGGCCGGCGGGCTGCTGGTGGAGCTGCTGCCGGACTGTCCTCCGGCCCGCGTCGCCCGGCTGGTGCAGGCCATCGAAGGCCTGGAGGTGGTGCCCCACTGGGAGCGCACGCCGGAATTCCTGGCCTCCTGGATCTCCCAGGGCGAAGGCACCGAGGAACTGGCCGCCATGGACCTCTTCTACCGCTGCCGCTGCACCCGCGAAGCCCTGCTGGAGACCCTGCGGGGGTTTCCCGAAGCCCAGAAGGCCGATCTCTTCAAGGAAGGCGACCCTCTGGAGGTCCGCTGCGACTACTGCGGCAAGCTCTACCCCGTCACCCGCGGGGACCTGCTGCCGGGGCAGGCCTGATGGCCGCCCGGCTGGTCATCGCGGACCGGGGCCGGCCCCTGGGCTCGCCCTTTTCGGTGTGGTTGAACTTCCGCGCGGTGCCCTTTCTCGTGGCCGGGCTCACCAAGCTCTGGTCGTACACCCTGCGGGTGCGGCGCGAGAGGTTTGATGCCGTGGAGGACCTCCTGGCCCGGGACGAGCGCTTCATTCTCAGCTTCTGGCACCGGCGCCTCTTCATGATGCCGCTGGCCTACCCCTTCCAGCGGAAGGGGCGGGGTGTGGCCATCCTGTCCAGCGACAGCAAGGACGGCGAGCGCAGCGCGGCCACCTGGCGCTGGTTCGGCATCCACGCCGTGCGCGGCACCGCCAGCGACGACGGCGCCAAGGCCCTGGTGCGCATGATCCAGGCCGTAAAGCAGGGCTGGGACTTCGGCATCACGCCTGACGGCCCCCGTGGCCCCCTCATGGAGCTGAAGCCCGGCACCATCGCCCTGGCCCGCAAGACCGGCGCCTGGATCATCCCCGTGACGCTGGCCTATGACCGATGCTTCGAGCTGAAGACCTGGGACCGCATGGTCATCCCCTTTCCCTTCGCCACGTGTGTGATCCGCTACGGCACGCCGTTCCGGGTCGAACCCAAGGCGGATGATCACGCCGAAGGGCTGCGCCTACAGCGGGAGATGGACGTACTGGAATCCTGGGCCCAAGGAGTCCTCCATGCCTGAGCTCGCTGTGGTCTCCCTCTCCGGCGGCATGGACTCCTGCGTGACCGCCGCCATCGCCAAGGCGGAAGGCTACGAGCTGGCGCTGCTCCACGCGGACTATGGCCAGCGCACGCAGGCTCGGGAGAAGCAGGCCTACCGGGACATCGCCGACTTCTACGGCGTGCCGGAGCCCCGCCGCCTCATCATCGGCTTCGACACCCTGAAGGCCATCGGCGGCTCGGCCCTCACGGATGCCAGCATTGCGTTGCCCGAGGGCGATCCCGAGCGGGCGGGCGTGCCGGTAAGCTACGTGCCCTTCCGCAATGCGCATCTGTTGGCCACCTGCGTGAGCTGGGCCGAGGTGCTGGGGGCCCGCGCCATCTTCGTGGGCTTCGTGGAGGAGGACAGCAGCGGCTACCCCGACTGCCGCGAGTCGTTCCTGAAGAGCTTCGAGCAGACCGCCAACCTGGGCACGAAGCCCGAGACCCAGCTGGCCTTCCACGCGCCCTTGATCCACCTGCGCAAGTCCGAGATCGTTCGGAAGGGCCGGGAACTGGGGGCGCCGCTGCACCTCAGCTGGTCCTGCTACCAGGGGGAGTCCAAGGCCTGCGGCCACTGCGACTCCTGCCACCTGCGGCTCCGCGGCTTCAAGGAGGCGGGCTTCGCCGATCCCATTCCCTACGCCTACCTTCCGCCCGGCCTCGCCCCGCGTTAGCGTGGCATGGTCCCCCATGATCGAGCTGCCCATGCCCTCCGCCGAATCCGCTTTCACCAAGCCCCTGGCCTTCGTGCCGGAAACGCGCTTCGGCGTGTGGTTCCTGGCCACGGAGGTGTGGCGGGTCCACGTGCTGGGCGTGGCCCTGGACAGCCTGCAGGCCCTGGCGCCTGACCTGCCGACCGGGGGCGTGATCCTCGACATCGGCACGGGCCTGGGCCACTCCCTGGGCGCCCTGGCGGCGAGGTTTCAGCCGGAGCGCATCCATGCGCTGGATCCCGATCCCGAATTTCCCGCCAAGGCCTCGGCCAGCTTGGCTGCCTGTTCCGTTCCTGTGACTGTGCACCGCACGCACGCCGAGGCCATGGATCTGCCGGACACCTCCGTGGACCTGGTCTTCTGCCACCAGTCCCTGCACCACATCGTGGGTCAGGAGCGGGCCCTGGCGGAGATGTTCCGGGTTCTCAAGCCCGGCGGCCACCTGCTGCTGGCAGAGTCCACGCGGCGCTACATCCACAGCTGGATCATCCGTCTCTTCTTCCGCCATCCCATGCATGTGCAGCGCACGGCGCCCCAATATTTGGACATGCTCCGGGCGGCGGGCTTCGAGGTGCGATCCGACCGCGTCCACACGCCGTACCTCTGGTGGAGCCGCTGGGATCTCGGGGCCCTGGAGTGGTTCGGGATGAAGGTGCCCACGGAGCGGGAGGAGACCCTGCTCAACACGGTGGTGCGCAAGCCCTGATGGTAAGGTGGCACACCGGCATCCGTGCCAATCCCGGCGCGGGAGGCGGTTCCCGAAGCGATCCCATGCGCATCACCCTCGTCCACCCATCCGGCTTCAACTTCATCCCGGGGCAGCCCGATTTCTCCGTGCTGGCCAACCGGCTCGCGCCCGTGGGCATCCTCTCCCTGGCGGCCTGGCTGGAGCAGCATGGCCATCCCACCGCCGTCTACGACTGCCTGGGACCACTCTCCCCCCCTTCACTGGAGGCCCAGGCAGCGGAGATCCTGGCCACGGAGCCGGAGCTGGTGGGCTTTTCCGCCACCACCTCGGGCTTCATGGATGCCATGGACCTGGCGGTCCTGCTCAAGGCGGCGCGGCCCGAACTCCGGGTGGTGGTGGGCAACGCCCATGCCTCCAGCCTGGGCGCCCCGCTGCTGGAGCATTTCCCCGAGTTGGACGCCCTGTGCCTGGGGGAGGGTGAGGGCCCTCTGCTGGATCTGGCTGAGGGCAAGGCGCCCGCGGAGATTCCCAACCTGATCTGGCGCGACGGCAGGCGCATTGTCACCAATCCCCGGCGGCCGCGCATCCTGCACCTGGACGACCTGCCCTTTCCGGCTTACGAGAAGCTGGCGGGCTTCCCCCAGGGCTACCACCTGCCCCTGTTCAGCCATGTCCATCGCCATGGCGCCACGATGATCACCTCACGGGGCTGCCCCTACACCTGTTCCTTCTGCGACCGCACCGTCTTCGAGCACCAGTACCGCTTCAACAGCCCCGCCTACATCCACGCCCACATGAAGCACCTGCGGGACCGCTTCGGCGTGCGGCACATCAACTTCTACGACGACCTCTTCACCGCCCACCAGGGCCGCATCACCGAGCTGTGCCAGCGCCTCATCGACGAGCCCCTGGGCATGGACTTCAACTGCATCATCCGGGCCGGACACACCTCGGAAGCGCTGCTGCGTCTCCTGAAGCGGGCGGGCTGCCTCATGGTGAGCCTCGGCGTGGAGAGCGCCGATCCCGGCATGATGGCCCGGCACAAGGCCGGGGTCAGCCTGGAGGCCGTGCGCGAGACCGTGGAGCGGATCCATGCGGCGGGCCTCCGGGCCAAGGGCCTGTTCATCTTTGGCCTCCCTGGCGAGACCCCGGAGACCTTCCAGCGCACCAGCGACTACATCCTCTCGCTGGATCTGGACGACATGAACGTCACGAAGTTCAGCCCCCTGCACGGTGCACCCCTCTGGGCCGAGTGCGTGGCCGGCGAGGAGGGCGAGTTCAACGAGGACTGGCGCCTGCTCAACTGCCTCAACTCGGTGTACCTGCCCCGGGGCTTCGAATCGCGCGAACAGATGGATGCCCTCTACAACGCGCACATCGAGCGGTTCTACGGCAGCCAGGCCTACCGCCGGCGCTTCGGCCGCCGGATCTGGGAACACCGCTGGAGCCTCTGGCACCTGCTGCGCCACCTGCCGCAGACCCTGGCCGCCAAGCGCTACTTCGCCACCCGGGCCAAGACGACCACGGCCGCCTTCGAGCGGCATCCTCGGCAGCCTGTGGGGCTCACCCCGCTGCCTCTGGGGCGCTGAGGCGGTAACCTGGAGGAGCGTCACTGTCTCGACCTCTTCCAGGATGCCCATGCCCGCCAAGAAGACCCCCAAAGCTTCCCTGCCCAGCCCCCTGCCGACGTTCGTGGTGACACGTCCCACGGGCCAGCTCGATACCTTCGTGAGTCCCCGCCCGGGCCGACCCTTCACCATCACCTTCGAGACCGAGGAGTTCACCTGCCTCTGCCCGCTGACGGGCCAGCCGGACTTCGCCAAGCTGAAGATCCACTACCAGCCCGACCAGCTCTGCGTGGAATCCAAGTCGCTGAAGCTCTACCTCTGGAGCTTCCGCGATCAGGGGGCTTTCCACGAGGCCGTCACCAACCAGATCCTGGATGACCTGGTGAAGGCCACCCAGCCCCAGTGGATGCGGATCGAAGGCGACTTCCTCATCCGTGGCGGCATCCGCACGCTGGTGGTGGCCGAACACGGGAAGAAGCATTGAAACATGAAAGCCGCCCACGGCACGGGTTCGGGTCAGAGACGCCAGCCGCACGACAGGTGGCTGGCCTTGGTTGTGCTGTGTGCCATGACGATCCATACCTACCTGAAGTGGCGCTGGGGCACACTTCCTGAGCTGCTCTGGGGCTGCAACGTGGCCAGCTTTGTCATCATCGCGGGCCTCTTCCTTGATCATCCCGTGCTGGTGGGCACGGGGTTCCTCTGGCATGTCAGTGTCGGGGAGCCCGGCTACCTGTTCGGCGTGATCCAGACGGGCCACACCACCTGGATTTCGGTGCTGGTGCACAGCCTGCCGACCGTGGCTGCCTTCCTCTCGCTACGCCGCACCGGTCTGCCAAGGCCCTCACCCTGGCTGGCCTTCGCCCTCTTTGTCGCGCTGGTGCCCATCAGCCACTACCTCACTCCCGCCCGGTTCAATGTGAACTTGGCCCACGAACGGCTCTGGCTGCTCCAGCGCCACTTCCCTGGCAACTGGGATTACCGGTTCGCCTTCGGCTTGATCATGCTGGCCATCCTCCTGTTGGCCGATTGGGGGTTCGGAGCCTGGCTCGGCCGGCCGGACGGGAAGTCGGATTCTCTGAACCCGGTGGGCTCAGCATGAAGGCTGTCGTCGCCCTTGGCTCGAACCTCGGCAATCGCCAGGCGCACCTGGAAGCCGGGCTCGCGGCGTTGCGCACGCTGGGCACCGTGGTGCCCTCGCCCCTGGTCATGGAGACGCCCGACGAATCGGGGCGCGGGCCCGCCTACCTCAACACCGTGGCCCTCGTCGTGACGGAGGAGGCCGATCCCCGGCGCCTGCTGGAGGCCCTGCTGCGGTTGGAGCTTGCGGCGGGCCGGGATCGCAGCGCCGGGAGGAATGCGCCGCGCACGCTGGACCTGGACCTCATCACCACGGACGGCCCGCCCGGCGGCTGGACCTGGGATTCACCGGAGGATCTGCGGGCCCTGGGCCCCATCCTGAGCCTGGAGCTGCCCCACCCCCGCGCCTTCAGCCGCCCCTTCGTGCTGGAGCCCTGGCGGGCGCTTTCCAATCCAGGCGAATGCAGGGGCGTCATTCCCAAAGCCTGAGCATGAAAAGGCCCCCGCGACCGGGGGCCCTTCCAGTGCTGGTGGTGGCGCTACTTCGTCCACTTCTCGCACCAGCCCAGCACGGTCTCGTACCAGAGCTTGCTGTTCTGGGGCTTGGCGACGAAGTGGGCCTCGTCGGGGAAGTAGAGCAGCTGGCTGGGTACGCCGCGCACCTGCAGGGTGTTGTAGAGCTGGAAGGCCTCGGTGACGGGCACGCGGTAGTCCAACTCGCCGTGGATAACGAGCATGGGCTTGGTCATGTTGGCGATGGCGCTGCTGGGGCTCTGGGCCTGCCAGCGGGCCTTGGTCTCGGCGCTCTCCCAGGGCCACCCCTTGAACTCCCAGTGGGGGAACCACAGCTCCTCCGTGCCCAGCTGCATGGACTCGGTATTGAAGATGCTGGCGTGGGTCACGAAGCCGGCGAAGCGCTCGGGGTAGTGGCCGGCGATCCAGTTCACGGCGTAGCCGCCGTAGCTGCCGCCGCAGGCCACGACGCGCTTGGGATCGGCGTTGGGGTAATGCTTGAGCACCGCGTCCAGGGTGTTCATGAGGTCGGTCATGACGGCGCCGTTCCAGTCGCCGCTGATGGCATCGCAGTAGGCCTGGCCGAAGCCCGTGGACCCGCGGGGGTTGGGCAGCACCGTGATGAAGCCTCGGCTGGCCCAGGCCTGCGCGTTCCAGCGGGGGTGCCAGGCGTTGGCCCAGGCGCCCTGGGGACCGCCATGGATGACGAAGGCCACGGGGTAGGTCTTCTTGGGGTCGTAGCCCACGGGCTTCACGATGAAGGCGTGGGTCTTGGTGGCCTTGCCCTCCACGGGCACAGTGTCCACCCAGAGGTTCTCGCCCGGGTTCAGGCCCAGCTCCTGGGCCAGGGCCTCGTTATGGCGCGTGGCACGGGCGACCTGGCCGCCCTTGAGGTCCACGGTGTAGAGGTCCGGGGGCGTGGTGAGGCTGGTAGACACCACCACGGCCTGGTCCTTGCCCAGCGCGAAGCCCTCAATGTGCAGGTCGCGGCTGAGGGGCTGGACGGCCTGGCCGTCCCAGCGGAAGAGGTCAGTGTGGCCGGCGCGCTCGCTGGTGCCCACCAGGTCCGTGCCCTGCCACTGGTAGTCGCCGAAGCTCTGGTCGAAGGCCTGGGTGGTGCGCACGACCGTGCCGGTGCTGCGATCCATCACCCACAGCTCCCACTTGTCGGCCTCGAAGCCCTGCCGGCGCTGCGCCCGCCAGGCCAGGTGCTTCCCGTCGGGCGAATAGCGCGGACTGTTGTCCATGGCCGGGTTGTCGGTGAGCTTCTTCGCGGGGCCGCCGCTGAGGGCCACTTCGTAGATCTCGCCGTTGGTGGTGGTGGCCTTGGCCTGGTCGGGGGCGGATTCGAAGGCCAGGGCCTTGCTGTCCGGCGCCCAGGCGTAGCCGTCACCGGCGGACACGCCGGCGTAGTTGGGCACGTCCGTGGTGAAGCCGGCCGTGAGGTCACGCGGCGTGGCGCTGCCGTCACTGGGCACCACGAAGAGGTGGCTCACCTGCCTGGCGTCCTTCCACTCGTTCCAGTGGCGGTAGCTCAGGGTGGTGTAGAGGCGGCCGGTGACCTTGGAGGCCTCCTTGGCCTTCAGGTAGGCGGCGTTCTCGGCTTCGTTGCCGCTGGGCACCGTGGTGCTGAGGAAGGCGACCCACTTGCCGTCGGGGCTCCAGGTCTGGCCCTCGGCGCCGCCGCTCAGCTTGGTGAGCTGATGTTTCTCCTTGGTTCCCAGGTCCACGATCCAGACCTGGCCACCGGACTGGTAGGCCAGCTTCTTCCCGTCAGGGCTGAAGCGGGGGCGGCTCTGGCTGCCGCCGCCGAGGTCGAGCTCCTTCGCCTCGCCGCCCGCGGGCCGGACCCAGATCCGGTTCACAGTCTTGTTGGCGGCGAAGTCCACGGTGCCCACCTGGTAGGCCAGGGCGCCGACGCTGCTGAGCTGGGGATCGGCGATCTTCTTGACCTTGAAGAGGTCGTCCACCTGCAGCGGGCGCGAGGCGGACAGGGCCATGGAGGCCGCGAGAAGCAGGATGGTGCGCATGGGATCTCCAGTGATCAGTATTCGGACTGCAGGTACCGCGCGATGACCGTTCGCTGGATCTCGCTGGTGCCCTCGCCGATGGTGCAGAGCTTCACGTCCCGGTAGTACTTCTCCACCGGGTAGTCCTTGATGTAGCCGTAGCCGCCGAGGATCTGCACGGCCTGGTCGGCCACGCGGCAGGCCACCTCGGAGCTGTAGAGCTTGGCCATGCTGGCGGCCTTGGCGTAGGGCAGGCCCGCGTCCTTGAGCCCGGCGGCGCGGTAGATGAGCAGGCGCGCGGCCTCGATCTCGGTGCCCATGTCCGCCAGCTTGAACTGGATGCCCTGGTGGTCGGCCAGGGGCCGGCCGAAGGTGTGGCGGATCTTGCTGTAGCGCACGGCCTCCTCGAAGGCGCCCTGCGCCATGCCCAGGCCCAGGGCCCCGATGCTGATGCGGCCCCCATCCAGGGTGCGCATGGCCTGCTTGAAGCCCACGCCATCTTCGCCCAGCAGGTTGGCCTCGGGCACCTTCACGTCTTCCATGATCAATTCGGAGGTGTCGCTGGCGCGGAGCCCCAGCTTGTTCTCCTGTTTGCCGGCCCGGAAACCGTTCATGCCCTTCTCCAGCACAAAGGCACTGATGCCATCGGCGCTGCTGTGGCCGGGCTGGGGCGGTCGCGTGCGGGCCATGACCACGAAGATGTCGCCCACGGTGCCGTGGGTGATGAAGGTCTTGGTGCCGTTCAGGACGTAGTGGGAGCCCTCCTTCTTGGCCATGGTGCGCAGCGAACCCGCGTCGCTGCCCGAACCCGGCTCCGTGAGCCCCCAGGCGCCAATGGCCTGGCCGCTGGCCAGGGGCCGGAGGAAGGCCTGCTTCTGCCGCTCATCGCCCATGGCGTAGATGTGGTTGCTGCAGAGGCTGTTGTGGGCGGCCACGGTGATGCCCACGGAGCCATCCACTCGGGAGAGCTCCTCCACCACCACGGCGTATTCCAGGTAGCCCATGCCCGCGCCACCGTATGCCTCGGGGACGATGACGCCCATCATGCCCATCTCGCCCAGCTGCTTGACCACGGCCATGGGGAAGGACTTGGCCTCGTCCCAGGCCATGACATGGGGTCGGATCTCGCGCTCCGCGAACTTCCGCACCTCCTGGCGCAGGGCCTCGACGTGCTCAGGCAGCGTGACGTCCATGGGGACCTCGGATCAGCGGAGAGTGGCGACCGTGGCAGGGGCTCTGCGCTGGAGCAGCAGCTTCTTCTGCAGCAGCGCCTCGGCCTCGGGCAGCACCTCCAGGGCCTTGAGGATGACGGGATCCTTCTCGCACTGGATCTTGAAGCCTGCTTCGATGCCGAAGGCCACATTCTGCATCTCGATGGAGATCTGCTCCTGCATGGCGGTCAGATTGGCGTCCCAGTCCTTGTCGCTCAAGGTCAGCTTCTGCTCCAAGGCCCAGGCGCGGAACCGCGCCATGACCACCTCGTCGGCGTGCTGGCCGGGCTTGATGCCGAAGCGCTCCTTCTCGTGGACCGCGAAGCGGAAGAAGGCCTGGTGGCGGAAGCGCAGGTCCACCATGAACTCGTTGAAGCGGAGGGTGGGCATGGGGTAGTCGGGGTTGATGCCGCCGCCGCCGTAGACCGTGCGGCCGAGGTCCGTCTTGAAGGCCGGGCCCTGGGGCTTGGCGTCCTTCTCATCCTCGGGGTTGTAGTAGTCATCCAGTCCGTGGGTGTAGTCCCGCTGGATGCTCCGCCCCGAGGGCGTGTAGTAGCGGGCCGTGGTGAGGGCCAGGCCGCGGGAGCGGCTGATGGTCAGCACGCTCTGGACCAGCCCCTTGCCCCAGCTGGTCTGTCCCACGACCAGGCCGCGGTCGTGGTCCTGCACGGCGCCGGTGACGATCTCGCTGGCGCTGGCCGAGCCGCGGTTGATGAGGATGACGAGGGGGAAGGGATCCAGCTGGGCGCCCTTGCTGGTGCGGGTCTGGTTCTCCTCGCGGCCGTCCCGGCCCTTCTGGCTGACGATGAGCTGGTCGGGCCCCAGCAGCTGCCGGCAGATGCCGATGGCCGCGTCCAGCACGCCGCCGCCGTTGCTGCGCAGGTCCAGGATGAGCTGCTTCATGCCCTGCTTCTTCAGGGTGGCCACGGCCCGCTCGAACTCGTCGGCCGTGGTCTCGCCGAAGTCCTTGATGAGGATGAAGCCCGTGGTGGGGTTCAGCATGAAGCTGTAGTAGACGCTGTTGGTGGGCACCTCGGCCCGGGGGATGGAGAAGCGCAGGTATTCGGCGATGCCCGCCCGCTGCACGGCCAGTTCCACGATGGTGTTCTTCTCGCCCCGCAGCTTCTGGAGGGCGGCATTGGAGGTCATGCCGTCGGTGCTGGTGCCATCGATCTCCTTGATGATGTCGCCCGAGCGCACGCCCAGGCGCTCGGCCGGGCCGCCCTTCATGGGGCTGATGATGGCGATGCCCTGATCGTGCTGCTGGATGATGGCGCCGATGCCGAAGAAGGAGCCCTTCTGTTCCTCGCGGAGCAGGCGGAACTCGCTCTCGTCCATGTAGTTCGAGTGGGGATCGAGGGTGTGGAGCATGCCCTGGATGGTGGCGTGGGTCAGCTGGCGGGGCGCCGGGGGCTCAGGGCTCTGCTTCTGCACCAGATCCATGATCTCGGTCAGGGTGTCCAGGCTGCGCTGGCGGGCAGTCTCGCCGCTGGAGCGGGCCAGGAGGGGCCCTGCCACGGCGATGGTGGCGGTCAGAACCAGCCACATCCAGTTGCGCTTGATGAAACGGGCCATGAGGCTCCCGGGGAATCGACCTCCAGGATACGCCCGGGCCGTTCCGGGGGCGAATGACGGTTTGTTCAGAAGCCCTGGAGGACCCCTTCCGCCACGGGGGTCATGCGCTCCCGCCGGGCCCGGGCAGCCAGGATGATGCTCTCGAAGTGCCGGTAGCTGAGTTCGAGGTCGTCATTCAGCACCAGATAGTCGTAGGCCGGGTATTGTTCCAACTCGTGGCGGGCGTGCTTCAGCCGGATGGCGATCTGCTCGTCCGAGTCCTTGCCGCGGCTGCGCAGGCGCTGCTCCAGGCTGGCGGCCGAGGGGGGCAGGATGAAGATCATCCGCGCATCTGGAATGGCCTCCCGCAGGTTCCGGGCGCCGGTGGTCTCGATGTCCAGCAGCACGTCCCGGCCCGTGGCCAGGGTCTGCTGAAGCCAGTCCCGGCCCGTGCCGTAGCGATGGCCGTAGACCTGTACCCACTCTACGAAGCCACCCTCGGCGACCATGGCGTCGAAGCGCGCCTCGTCGATGAAGAAGTAGTCGCGACCGTCCACCTCGCCGGGGCGGGGCTTTCGCGTGGTGAAGGAGATGGAGAAGACGAGGTCCGGCACGGAGGCCACCAGTCGCTGGGCAAGGGTGGACTTGCCCGCGCCCGACGGCGCGGAGACCACGAACACGTTACCTGGGTGCTGAATCAAGGGCTCCTCCAGGCTCCACTTTACCGGAAGGGCCCCTGGCGCCGGCCCTTCCGGGGCCTAGCATGGGGGATTCTGGAGGTCCCATGCGCGCCCTGATCCTCGTCATCAGCAGTGTTCTGGCCCTTTCCGCCCAGGAAAGTCCGTTTCCCAAACCCATGGCGCACCACCTGGCCATGAAGGATATGGCCGGCACCTGGACCGCTGTGGCCCGGATGTACATGGAGCCCGGCAAGCCCCCCATGGTATCCAAGGGGACCGAGGTGAACACCCTGGTGGCGGGCGGCCTCTGGCTCAAGACCGAGCTGAAGGCCGAGATGATGGGCCAGGTGTTCGAGGGCCACGGCCTCTTCGGCTACGATGCCCGCCAGAACGCCCACGTGGGGAGCTGGGTGGACAGCTCGGACACCTGGATGGCCGTGACCAAGGGGACCTGCTCGAAGGATTGCAAGGAGCAGACGCTCCTCTTCGAGGGCTATGACGAGACCGGCAAGCCCACCACGCACAAGGAGGTCCACGTCCAAGTGGACCGGGACCACCGCACCATGGTGATGTTCGTGAAGGCGAAGGACGGCACCTTCAAGAAGGTCATGGACATGGAGTACACCCGGGCCAAGTAGCCCTCAGAGGAACTCGTCGGTCTCCGGTTCCTGGGCCGGGGGTGGTGGCACCTGCTTGAAGATCGCCGAGGCGCTGCGCCGCCCGTCCATGACGATGTGGACCGGCGTCTCGAGGGTGGTGTGGACCAGGCAGCCCGAGCGCCAGGTCTCCGGCTGCTGGCGCAGCCACTCCCAGTTCAGCACGTTCGTGCCCCGGGGATAGGGCACGGTGAAGTACCCGATGTTCAGCGACGTCACGTTGTGGAAGAAGTGGGAGCCGAGCGAGGCGTCCGCCTGGAAGTTCTCCATGGCGTACTCCACGATCACCTGGGCGCAGGAGATCATGGCCCATTGGATGGGGATGCCCAGGTGCTGGTCGTTGCTGCCCCAGCGCCCCGGCCCCAGCAGCACGTACTTCCCCCCGGCGGCGCGGAAGCGGTCGTTGAGGCGCTCGATCTCCGCCGCCAGGGCGGGCGTTTCGAACTTGTCGAAGCCCTCGGGATCCACCCAGACGATGTCGCGCAGGCCCTCGACCACACCGTTGCCCACACACTTCTCGGAGAACAGGAAGAGGCTTTCGCGGTCCAGCGCCTCCGGGTCCAGGTTCACTTCGGCCGAGTCCATGAGCTGGTGCTTGATCTGCAGGAGGGTGAAGGTGGGCTTGCCGTTGGCCGGATCCTTGTCGAGGTTGACGGCGAACTCGATCTCGACGGGTGTCTCCATGGCATCCCGGATCAGCTCCAGCAGATGCTGGAGGATCCTGGGCAGGGGGAACTGGTCGTACTTGAGGATGTTCCTGAAATTCACGACGCGGGGCCCGGGGTGGTCCAGCCCGTCCCGGAGCCGGTCGTCGTTCCAGTCCCAGACCGAGGCGCAATGCTGGAGCGCCCCGTCCTTCTCGGCCTCGGCGATGTCCAGGCTGAGCAGGGTTGCGTCCTCCCCGCCGTAGAGGTCGATGGCGGTGCGGCTCATGTCCAGGGCGTAGAAGTGCTTCTGGGTGGTGCGGAACTGCTCCTTGGGGGACAGCATGTCCATTTCGGGATAGGGCGGCGAGAAGCGGTAGGCCTTGTCGCCCTCCACCACGTACTTCCCCAGGCCCACGGCCAGGTTGGCGATGCCGTCCTGGGGTTGGGTGTAGGCCACGGGGTAGTAGTTGAAGGACTGGGCCACGCCCGAGATGTGGGGGTAGAAGCGGTCCCCGAAGCGGCGTCCGGAGACTTCCTGGATGAGGATGGCCATCTGCTCCTCTTCGATCTTGTAGTCGATGGCCTGGAAGTAGGAGCGGGCCGCCTTGGTGTAGACCGAGGCGTAGACCAGCTTGATGGCCTCCGCCAGCTGGGCCTCCCGCACGGCCGGATCGGGATCGTTGTTGGGCAGGAAGAAGGTGTTGTAGAGCCCGGCGAAGGGGTGCGAGAGGCTGTCCTCCAGCAGGCCCGAGGAACGTACGGCCAGGGGCCCCCGGGCGTGGTTCGCCAGGAAGAGGCGCAGCTTCGCCGACAGCTCCTGGGACAGGGCGCCGGTGAGGAAGCGCCGCTTGATGACGTCGTCGTCCACGTCGTTCTGGAGCATCTGGCGCAGGCCATGGCGGGCGATGAAGGAGGTGAACTCCTCGGTGCCGATGATGGCCGAGCGGGGGATGCGGATGTTGGCCTCGGGCACCAGGCTGTCCAGATCCATGCGGGCCAGCAGGGAATGGATGAAGGCCACGCCGCGCCCCTTGCCGCCCATGGACCCCGGCGCCAGGCGCAGGATGTTGGGCTCGTCCTTCGGCGTGGATTCCGTGAGCGGGACCACTTTGCCGAGGGTCTTCATGCGCTGCACGTAGTCGCCCACGTTGATGAGGAAGGTGCGCATCTCCTCGGGGTCGCGGTAGTCGGAGATGCGAAACTTCCCCAGCACCTTGGCCACCTGGACTTCGCCCCGGGCCATGATCCAGGCGGAGAAGTGGTTCCGGGAGGCGTGGTACACCAGGGATTCCACGGGCACTGTGCGCAGCTTGGCCTGGAGGTCCTCCATGTTGGCGGCCCGGGTCAGTTCCTGGCCATGCTCGTTGCGGAAGATGAAGTCGCCGAAGCCCAGGCTCTCGTGGAAGAAGGCCGAGAGCTCGGCCCCGAGGGTGTAGGAATTCTTGTTGAGGAAGCCGCTCTGGATGGCCGTGGCCCAGGATTCCTTGAAGGGGTCCGATGACTGCAGCAGGGTGGGCAGGTACGGGTTCCGATCTTTCACGGCCTTGATGAGCTTGATGCCGGCTTCCCGGTCCAGGGCTCCGTCCTTGGGGTACTTCCGGTCCGTGATGACGCAGAGCAGGTAGTCCCGGTAGCGCTCGGCGAAGGCGATGGCCTCTTCGTAGGTGGTGGCCAGGAGCACCTTGGGGCGGACCCGCATGGCGAGGGTGCGGCTCATGCCGTCCGCGCTGTGATCCTTGGCCAGCCGCGTGGTCTGCTTGAGCAGCTCGCTGTAGAGGATGGGCAGGTAGCGGGAGTAGTAGCGGATGCTGTCCTCCACCAGGAGGATCACGCGGGTGAGGCCCACGGAGGTGTCGTTCTCGACGTTGGCGCGGTCCTCCATGAACTTCACCATGGCCATGAAGACCTCGGGATTCCCGTTCCACACGAAGATCTGGTCGTAGCTCCGCTGCAGCTCCTGGCGGCGGCGGTCGAGGGCGCCCACCTCCACGTTGTCGTTGAGCAGCAGGTAGATGGGGGTGCGGGGCGAGGCCTTCTTCAGGGCCTTGGACAGCTCCACGTGGCCGCCCTGGCCCAGGCGGCTCATGACGATGATCATGTCGAAGTGGCGGTTGGCGCACTTCTCCAGGGCCTCCTCCACGGTGGAGACATTGGTGACCCGGGGCGGATTGCTCATGTTGAGCTGGTAGTAGCCGTCGAAAAGGATTTCCGTGAGCAGGCCATCCTGCTCCAGGGTGAAGGCATCGAAGGCCGGGGCCACCAGCAGGATCTCCCGCGCCCGGAGCGGCATCAGATCGTGGAAAATCTCCTTATCAGAGGCGTACTTGCGGAAGATCTCGTTGAATTCGCTGCTGATCATCGGTGCCCCAGGTTCCAGGAAGTGTACCGGTGTGGACAGAAAAGGGGGCCGCATGCGGCCCCCTTTTCTGCGACTGCGGAAGGGTGGTGGTTACACGAGACCCTGGTCGATCATCGAATCGGCCACCTTGAGGAAGCCGGCGATGTTCGCGCCGTTCACGTAGTTGCCGGGGGTGCCGAAGCGGGCGGCGGCGTCCACGCAGGACTTGTGGATGTTGATCATGATCTGGTGCAGGCGGGCATCCACTTCCTCGGCGGTCCAGCCCAGGCGCATGGAGTTCTGGCTCATCTCGAGGCCGGAGGTGGCCACGCCACCGGCGTTGGAGGCCTTGCCGGGGGAGAAGATGATCTTGTCCGTGTTGGCCTGGAAGAACTCCACGGCGTCCAGGGTGCTGGGCATGTTGGCGCCTTCGACCACGGCCAGGCAGCCGTTGGCGAGCAGGCCCTTGGCCTCGTCCAGGTTCAGCTCGTTCTGGATGGCGCAGGGCAGGGCCACGTCGACCTTCTGCTCCCAGGGGCGCTTGCCGGCGTGGAACTGGGCGGTCTTGAACTTCTGGGCGTAGGGGGCCACGGACATGCGGTCGATGCGGAGCATCTCCTCCATGTAGGCGATCTTCTCGCCGCTGATGCCGTCGGCGTCATAGATGTAGCCATCGGGGCCGGAGATGGTGACGACCTTGGCGCCCAGCTGGGTGGCCTTGGTGACAGCGCCCCAGGCGACGTTGCCGAAGCCGGAGACGGCGACCTTCTTGCCCTGGATGCTCTGGCCCTTGGTCTTCAGCGCCTCTTCGGCGAAGTAGACCACGCCATAGCCCGTGGCCTCGGGACGGATGAGGCTGCCGCCCCAGTACTGGCCCTTGCCGGTCAGCACGCCCGTGAACTCGTTGGCGAGCTTCTTGTACATGCCGAACATGTAGCCGACCTCGCGGCCGCCCACGCCGATGTCACCAGCCGGCACGTCGGTGTCGGGGCCGATGTGGCGGAACAGCTCCATCATGAAGGACTGGCAGAAGCGCATGATCTCGGCGTCGCTCTTGCCGTTGGGATCGAAGTTGGAGCCGCCCTTGCCGCCGCCCATGGGCAGGCCGGTGAGGCTGTTCTTGAAGATCTGCTCGAAGCCCAGGAACTTCAGGGTGTCGAGGGTGACATTGGGGTGGAAGCGGATGCCGCCCTTGTAGGGCCCGATGGCACTGCTGAACTGCACGCGCCAGCCCGGATTGACGCGGATGATGCCCTTGTCGTCCACCCAGGGCACGCGGAAGCCGATGGCCCGCTCGGGCTCGACGATGCGCTCGAGGATGGCGTTCTTCTTGTACTTCGGCTCCTTCTCGAGGACCGGAGCCAGGGAGTGCAGGATCTCGGTGGCGGCCTGGATGAACAGGCTCTCCCAGGGAGCCTTCTTCTTGAGGCCCTCAAGGACTTCGTTGACGTACTGGCTCATGGTTCCTCCAGGAAGGAAGGTGTTGAGAAAGAAGGGCACATGCCCGGGGTGTTGATCAGAAGGGGTGCACCGCGGCGCGTGTCCCAGGGCTGCGATGGCGTGTTTCAAGGCCGGAAACGGGACGACATGACTCTAGCCGGAGGAACCAGATGCCGGGAGGGCCGGGGGATGAAGAGGTGATGAGAAGCACTAAATAGGGCATGTTTTTGAGGATTCCCCCGTAGGTGATTGACGAATCGTCAAAGAGGGTCAAGTCCGGGAGTCCGCCGTTCCAGTGCCCTGCGGGCCACCCGCCGAGCGAGATGGGGGTGCCAGCGGAACCTGGGCCGGGCCTCGTCTCAGGCTTCTGGGGTCTGGGGGCGCGGGGCCCGCTCGCCTGGCGGGATGCGCTCCAGCTCCGCCAGGAGCTCCCGGAGTTTGACGGGCTTGGAGAGGTAGCCGTCCATGCCGGCCTCCAGGCAGGCATGTCGATCCTCATCCATGACGCAGGCGGTCACGGCCACGATCGGAACGCGGCGGCCGCTGCCGGCTTCCATCTGGCGGATCCGCCGGGTGGCTTCCAGGCCATCCATGACGGGCATCAGCAGGTCCATGAGGATGACGTCGAAATCGGGGGGCCTCATCGTCAAATCGCCCAGGGCCGCCAGCGCCTCCTCGCCGTTCGAGACCACCCGGACACGATGTCCCCATCTCTCCAGGGTCTGGCAGAGCAGCTGTTGATTGATCGGGTGATCCTCCACGATCAGGATCGCCAGGGGCGGGATCTTGGCCGGGTTGGGGGAAGGTGGATCCCCAGGAGCCCCTGAGGTCGCGGGAGGGGTGGGCGGGGCCTCGTGTGAGCCCGTCCGGGCATCGACGAGTTCCACCCAGAAGGTGCTGCCCTGTCCCTGGAGGCTGTCGAATCCCAGGTTGCCCGACATCATCCGGATGAGGCGCGCGGTGATCGAGAGGCCCAACCCGGTCCCCTCGACCTTGGTGCCCTCGGCGCCCAGGCGGTTGAAGGGTTGGAACAGCCCCTCCTTCAGGTGCTCGGGAATCCCCTGCCCCGTATCGCGGATCTCGATGCGGATCATGCCCGGCTGCACCCGCCGGGCATGGATGAAGACCTGGCCCTCGGGCGCGTTGTACTTCACGGCATTGGACAGGAGGTTGATCAGCGCCGACCTCAATTGCACGGGGTCCGCCAGCACGTGCAGGTTCGAAAGCTGCTCAAGGTCGAAGTGGATCTGGATCCGGCGGAGGTTGGCCAAGGGCAGGACCACGCCGAGGGCGCTGGAGAAGGGTTCGGAGAGGGGGATCTCCTCGATCGAAATGGTCACCTTCCCCGCCTCGATGCTGCTGAGCTGCAGGACTTGGTTGACGAGCCCCAGAAGCAGCTCGCCACCCTGGTAGAGCTGCTCCACCAGGTGGGACTGCCGTGGGCTCAGGGGCGGGTTCTGATCTTCTTTGAGCAGGTCCGCGGAAAGCAGCACCGCGTTCAAGGGTGTTCTCAGCTCATGGCTCATGGAGGCCAGAAAGACGGACTTGGCGTGGTTGGCCGCCTCCGCCGCGCTCTTGGCTTCATACAGGAGGCGTTTGGACTTCTCGCGCTCGGCGGTCACGGTGATGGCCGCCACCACCACCACCGCCACGCTGGAAAGGATGGATAGAAAGGTGAATTCAGGAATCAGTGAAACCGGCGCCTGATTCGCGGGAAGCCAGCCCCGCAGGGTTGCGGCAAACAGCAGGACCAGCACCCCCAGGAGCACGCCGGCCGTCAAGACCAGCATCCGCCGGCTGCCGAAGGTGCTCAGCAGGAACAGGTTTGGAAGGAACCAGGGCAGGGCCACGGAGGTGATGCCCCCCGTGATGGCGCACCAGAACGCGACAATGCCGATGCCGGCCATGTTGGTGAGGAACAGCCCCAGTTCCAGGCGGCCGGTGAGGCGCACGAACACGGCGCCCAGGGTCGGGGAGAGGATCGCCATGGTGAACAGCAGCCCCTCATGCCGGGTGAGGTCCTGCCGCACCAGCAGGTAGGCCAGGAAGAGGATGGTGACCACGCCGGAAATGGATAGGAGGGACTTGGCGATCCCCCGGTGGCGAAGCCGACGCCGCTGATCGTCGCGAGCCGATGGCGGGACCAGAAGGTCCAGAAGGTCGCCCTTACTCCCCCGAGAGCCAGCCATTGATCACCAAAGTTCACTTATACGCTTTTGGCGAATGGAGCCCCAGGGATTGTTCCCGCTTGCAGGCGGATTTCCGGGTCTTCTACCCAGGGCCGCCCACCAGTTGGCGCCGCCAGACCGTGGGCGAAAACCCCGTCTCCTTGCGGAACCTGCGGGCGAAGTAGGCCTGGGAGCTGAAGCCCAGCCGCTCGGCGATGGCGCCCACGGGCAGGCTGGTGTCGCCCAGCAGCTGGCAGGCCCGTTCCACCTGCTGAAGCAGGCGGTAGCGCTGGGGGGTCAGGCCCGTGTGGGTGCGGAAGCTGCGCCGGAACCAGGAGTAGCTGACGCCCAAGTCCTCCGAGACGGCTTCCAGCCCCAAGCGGCTCCGGTCGGGGTCCCCCAGGAGGCGGCAGGCGTCCTGGACGAGTCCGCGCTGACGGCCCACGCCGCTGCCTGTCCGCGCGGTGCACTCGAGCCGCGCCAGCAGGTGGCCCAAAGCCCCGGCCATGAGGCGGCCGGAATCCGGCACCGGGTCCTTGGCCAGCTCCACCAGCTTCACCATGAGTCCCAGCAGGCCCTCGTCAAAGCCTGCCCGGACCACCCGCGGCAGGGGACCGAAGAAGCCTGCCTCCTCCCACCGCTCCATCCAGGCACCACCGAAATCCACCTGATGGCTGCGGCAGGGCCGGCCCAGATCGGGCAGCAGGGCGCCCCCGCTGGCGGCCGAGGCCAGGATTACGTCGCCAGCCTCCACCCGCTGGCGGCGGCGCCCAGGGGCCGTCAAGGTGCCGGCGCCGCGCACCACGCAGGTCAGGCGCCAGCGCCCCAGGGGGAGCCCGGGCTGTTCCTCCCCCGAGGCGATGGCGCTCACGTAGAGCCCCCAGGCCTCATCCAGGGGGGTGGAGGGGATTCGCCAGAGGGTGGCTTGGGATTCGGGCATGGGGGGGCTCCGGACTCTTTGATGATGGTGCCAAAAAGTGCAAATGAAGGGACAGAACTCCCTCTATTGAGGGACCCATCGCGCCGACTACGCTGTCAGCGAGTCCTCAGGAGCCGACATGCACGCGAGCCTTCAGCGTCTGAAGACCTACCTCCTCTGCGGCGTCTCCCACGTGATCCCCTTCGTGGCCTGCGGTGGCATCCTCATCGCCGTGGCCATCGCCTTCGCCCCCATGCGACCGGGCACGGGTCCGGATTTCAGCCAGGCCCCGGCCCTGAAGGTGATCATGGACATCGGCGTGGCGGCCTTCTCCCTGGTGGTGCCGGTGCTCGCGGGCTACATCGCCTTCGGCATGGCAGATCGCCCGGGCTTGGTGCCGGGCTTCGTGGGGGGCTTCATCTCCAACGCGGTGGGGGCCGGCTTCCTGGGCGGGCTGGTGGCGGGCCTCCTGGCGGGCGGCGCGGTCCTGCTGCTGAAGCGGCTGCCCGTGCACCGCATGCTGCGACCCATCATGCCCATCCTGGTGATCCCCGTGCTCTCCTCCCTGGTGGTGGGCCTGGCCATGTACGGCCTGCTGGGAGCGCCCATCAAGGGGCTCATGGGCTGGCTGGCCCAGACGCTCCAGCACCTGGGCAGCGGCAACCAGATCCTCCTGGGGCTGGTGCTGGGCGCGATGATCGCCTTCGACATGGGCGGCCCGGTGAACAAGGCGGCCTTCTTCTTCGGCGTGGCCATGATCAAGGAGGGCCACGTGGGCGTCATGGGCGCCTGCGCCGCCGCCATCTGCATCCCGCCCCTAGGCCTGGGCCTGGCGACGTTGCTGGCGCCCGGGCGCTGGTCGGACAGTGAGCGCGAATCGGGCCTGGCGGCCCTGGCCATGGGTGCCATCGGCATCACGGAAGGGGCCATCCCCTTCGCTGCCGCCGATCCCCTCCGGGTGATCCCCACCATCATGGGGGGCTCGGCCCTGGGCGCCGTCATCGCCATGCTTGGCCAGGTGGGCGACCACGCGCCCCACGGCGGCCTCATCGTCCTGCCGGTGGTGGACCACCGCTGGTGGTATCTCTCCGCCATCGCCATCGGCGCCCTCACCGTGGCCCTCGGCATCAACCTCCTGCGCGCCCCCGTCCGGCCCGCCCCACCCGCCACGGAGGCCCCATGAAGATCCTCGCCATCACGGCCTGCCCCACCGGCATCGCCCACACCTACATGGCTGCAGAGCAGCTGGAGCGCACCGGCAAGCAGCTGGGCCACAGCGTCAAGGTGGAAACGCAGGGCGCCATGGGCATCGAGAACCGCCTGACGGAAACTGATGTGCAGGGGGCCGACGCCCTGATCCTGGCCTCGGACGTGGCCGTCCGGGACCGGGAGCGTTTTGCCGGCATCGCCAGGGTCCTGGAGGTTCCCGTGCAGCTGGCCATCAAGAACCCGGCCGAGATCTTCGCGCGCCTCTAGGCCCTCCATGGACTACGCCTTCGACTTCCCCCTGGCAGGGGGCCTGCACGCCTGGCCCGCCGCCGCCCTCCGCGAGCGGAGCGCGGCCCACTCGGCCCGCGTCGAATTCCTGAACGAGCGCACGGGCCGGACCGCGCCCATGGAGAGTGTGCTGGGTCTGCTGGCCACGGACACCCGGAAGGGCGATCCCTGCCGGATCCGCGTGGAAGCCGGTGACGAGATCGAGGCCCATCGCGACCTCGTCGCCTTTCTGCAGGGACCCTTCCTGGACTGTGACCGCAGCCTGGCGCCTGGGACGCGGGCCTCCACCGTGGTGCCGCGCCTGGTGGAGCGCTCCGGCGGACGCTGGTGGGCGGGAGCCGGCGTTTCCGAAGGCGTGGGCACCGGGCTGGGGGTGCGGTTTGCCGCCACCGAGCCGCCGCCGCCCCGGGGTCCGCAGAGTGGACTTGAGCCTGAGGCCGAACTGAAGGCCCTCCAGGGGGCCATCGGAGTCCTGCGGGCACGCCTGCGGGAGGAGCTGCGTCTGGCCTCCCATTCGGCTCCCCGCAGCGTGCTGGAGGTGCACTGCGCCCTGCTGGAGGATCCAGGCTGGCGCGGTGCCATCGAGACCGCCATCCACGAGGGTCGGCTGGGTGCCGCGGCCGCCGTGGCGGCCGCCACACAGTCGGCGGGGGCGGCGCTGGGCCGTTCAGAGCATGCCGCCATCCGCGAGCGTGCCCTGGACCTCCAGGACGTGGCAGACCGGCTGATCCGCGAACTCTGCGGCGAGGCGGCCGAGGCTTCCCGGCCATGCCTGGTTCAGCCCTCGGTGCTGGTGGCCGAGCGCCTGGCTCCCTCGGCCCTTCTCGCCCTGGACCCCAGGCTCCTCCGGGGCCTCGTGCTGGCCGAGGGCGGGGGGACCTCCCACACGGCCATCCTGGCCCGCTCCTTCGGGATTCCCTGCGTGACGGGGTTGGTGCCCGAGGCCGTTGAAGGGAAGCGCCTGCTGGTGGACGGGCTCAGGGGCCTGGTCATTGCGGAGCCCACCCCCGAAGTCGAGGCGTACTACCGCCTGGAGAGCGAGGGGCTGCGGCGGTGGACGGCCCCCACGGCCACCCTGCCCGAGGGCCGGACGCAGGATGGGCATCCGGTGCGGGTGCTCGCCAACATCTCGGCCGCCGAGGAGGCCGCTCGTGCCCTGGAGGCGGGGGCTGGGGGCATCGGGCTCTTCCGCACCGAGATGCTCTTCCTCCACCGGCCGACCCCGCCCGGTGAGGATGAGCAGTTCCAGGCCTATGCCCGGGCTCTCCGGGAAGCCGCCGGGCGGCCCGTGACCCTGAGGCTGCTGGATGTGGGCGGCGACAAGCCCCTGGCCTACCTGCCCCTGCTGCCGGAAGCGAACCCCTTCCTGGGGCGCCGGGGTGTCCGGTGGTACCCGGATCAGGTGGATCTCGTCCGCATCCAGGTCCGCGCCGCGCTGCTGGCCGCGGTCCACGGCCACCTGCGCCTGATGATCCCCATGGTCGCCGAGGCGGAGGAGCTGCGGTGGGTGCGGGGCCTGGTGCGGGAAGTTCGGGCGGATCTCGCCGCCGAGGGCGTCACCCCGCCCGAGGTGCCCCTGGGTATCATGGTCGAGGTGCCTGCGGCCGCGCTGAACCTCGAGGCGCTGGCGCGCGAGGCGGACTTCCTCTGCGTGGGCACCAACGACCTGGTGCAGTACCTGTTCGCCGCGGACCGCGGTGACCCGGGCCTGGCCAAGGCCAGCCACGAGTGGCATCCCGCCACCCTGCGCCTTCTGGCCCACATCGCCCAGGGCGCGAAGGCCACCGGAAAGCCCCTGAGCCTCTGCGGGGAGATGGCCAGCCGCCCGAGGCTGCTACCGCTCCTGCTGGGCCTCGGCTTCGAGGACTTCAGCGTGGCGCCCTCCGCGGTGAGGGGCCTCCGGGCCGCCCTCTCCTCCCTGGACCTGAATGCCTGCCTGGACCTCACCCGGAGGGCGCTGCGGGCGGCCACTGCCCAGGAGGTCCAGGAACTGCTGGAGGCGGCTCCGGTTTCTGGCGCCGTGCCGCCCCTGCTGGACCCGGACCTGGTGGTGCTCGGGGTGGACTGCGCCACGAAGGAGGAAGCCATCAAGCTCCTGGTGGAGCGGCTCGCCAGCGCCGGGCGTACCCGGGATGCCCTGGGGCTGGAAGAGGCCATCTGGGCCCGGGAGGCCGCCTACGCCACAGGGCTGGGCTTCGGCTTCGCGGTGCCCCACTGCAGGAGCTCGGCCGTGGCCGCCAACGCCATCGCCGTCCTGCGGCTGGCCACGCCCGTGGCCTGGAGCGAGGACGCCGAGGCCAGCCTGGTCCTCCTCTTCATTTCGCGGCCCGAGGGCACCGACGAGCACCTCCGCGTCTTCGCCCGCCTGGCGCGCCGACTCATGGATGCGGGGTTCCGCCAGGGGCTTCTTGAGGCCCCCCATGCCGAAGCCCTGCTCGATCTGCTCCACCCGGTTCTCGCCGACTAGGACCTCCACGCCACGCTGCCTCAGGAGCCTGCATGCGCCTTCTCCGCACCACCGCCCTCTCTGCCCTTGGCCTCGCCCTCGCGGCTGCGCCTCCGACTGAAGCCCCGACTCCGGACCTGACGAAGGAGCGGACCCTCTACGTGATGAACTACTCCCACCTGGATACCCAGTGGCGCTGGACCTACCCCCTGGTGGTCCGGGAGATGCTGCGGAACACGCTGTACGACAACTTCGCACTCATGGAGCAGCATCCGGAATACGTCTTCAACTGGAGCGGCGCGGGCCGCTACCAGATGTTCCAGGAGTACTACCCCGGGGAGTACGCGCGGCTGAAGGGCTACGTGGCCAAGGGCCAGTGGTTCCCCGCGGGGTCGGCCTGGGAGGAATCGGACGTGAACGTGCCGTCCTCGGAATCCCTCATCCGCCAGCTGCTGCTGGGGCACACCTTCTTCAAGCGGGAGTTCGGCACCGAAAGCTCCGAGTACATGCTGCCCGACTGCTTCGGCTTCCCCGCCTCGCTGCCCTCGATCCTGGCCCACTGCGGGCTGAAGGGCTTCTCCACGCAGAAGCTCACCTGGGGTTCCGCCAATGGCGTGCCCTTCAACGTGGGCCGCTGGGAGGGCCCCGATGGCCGCTCGATCATCGCAGCCCTGAACCCCGGGAGCTACGACGCGCACCTCACCAAGCCCCTCACGGGGGAGGACTGGGTGAAGCGGCTCGATGCCAACGGCCTGGCCAGCGGCCTGAAGGTGGACTACCTCTACAACGGTAACGGGGACGAGGGGAGCGCGCCCTTCGACGACTCGTTGCGAACCCTGTGGCAGGGCCTCGCGGCCAAGGGCCCGGTGAAGGTCATCGCCGGGCGGGCCGACCTGATGTTCGAGGCCATCACCGAGCCGCAGAAGGCCATGCTGCCGGGCTACAAGGGCGATCTCCTGCTCACCCAGCACTCCGCGGGTTCCCTCACCTCGGCCGCCTTCATGAAGCAGCTAAACCGGCAGGATGAACTGCTGGCGGATGCGGCGGAAAAAGCCTCCGTGGCCGCGGATCTGCTGCAGGCCAGTCCCTATCCGGCTGCGACCCTCGAGAAGGCCTGGGGCCTCATGCTGCGCAACCAGTTCCACGACATCCTTCCCGGCACCAGCCTGCCCAAGGCCTACGAGTACGCCTGGAACGATGGCCTCCTCGCCGCCAAGGCCTTCGAAGGCACGCTGGGAGATGCCGTGGGTGCCGTGGCCCGGGGCCTGGATACCCGCGTGGACGGCGTGCCCATCGTGGTCTACAACGCCCTGGGCATCGCCCGGAAGGACCTGGTGGAGGCCCTTCTGCCCGCCGAGCTGGCGGGCGAGGCCCAGGTCACGGCCGTGGACGCCAGCGGCGCGTCCCTTCCCACCCAGATGACCACGGGGCCCGACGGCCGCCGCCGGGTGCTGTTCCAGGCCAATGTGCCCAGTCTGGGCTTCGCGGTTTTTGGCCTGCGGCCCGGCAAAGCGCCCGCAGCCGGCGAGCTGAAGGTGCAGGGCCGCACGGCGGAGAACGCCCGCTACCGCGTGAAGCTCAACGAAGCCGGCGACATCGACAGCGTGTTCGACAAGCAGCTCAAGCGTGAGATCCTGTCCGCGCCCGCCCGCCTGGCCTTCCAGTACGAGAAGCCGCACTACTGGCCCGCCTGGAACATGGACTGGAACGACCGCCAGAAGGCGCCCCGCGCCTTCGTCTCTGGCCCCGCCGCCATCCGCATCAGCGAGGACGGCCCAGTCCGCGTGGCCCTCGAGGTGACCCGCGAAAGCGAGGGCTCGCGCTTCGTCCAGACCATCCGGCTCGCCGCCGGAGCCGCGGGGGATCGCGTGGAGATCGCGAACCTCGTGGACTGGAAGACCTCCGAGGCCAGCCTGAAGGCCACCTTCCCCCTGGCCGCCGCCCATGCGAAGGCCACCTACAACCTGGACCTGGGCACCATCGAGCGGGGCAACAACGACCCAAAGAAGTACGAAGTCCCCACCCACGGCTGGCTGGACCTCACGGATGCCCAGGCTGGATTCGGCGTGACCCTGCTCACCGGCGCCAAGTACGGCAGCGACAAGCCCGATGACCACACGCTGCGGCTCACGCTGCTCTACACGCCCGGCGTCGGCAAGGACTACCGCGAGCAGCGCTGGCAGGACTGGGGCCGCCACAGCTTCACCTACGGCCTGGCGGGTCACGCCGCCGGCTGGCAGGGCGCGCCCTGGCTGGCCCTGCGCCAGGACCAGCCCCTCGTGGCCTTCGCCGTGCCCAAGCATGAAGGCCCTCTCGGCCGCAGCTTCAGCCTGCTGCGCACCTCCTCGCCGGACGTGGCCATCCAGGCCGTCAAGCGCTCGGAGGACGGCCGTGCCATCGTGGTGCGCCTCCAGGAGCTGCACGGCGCTGCCACCCGCATCGACCTCCAGGGCGCCGGGGCCATCCGCGGGGCCAAGGCGCTGGATGGCTTCGAGCGGCCCCTGGCGGACCTCCAGCCCCAGAAGGGGCGGCTGGCCCTGGACTTCACGCCCTACCAGCTGAGGACCCTCGGCCTCGACCTGGAGGCCCCGGCCCGCCTGGCGGCGCCCGCCGCCCAGCCCCTGGCCCTCCCCTACGACGCAGCGGTCTTCAGCACGAATGCCGACCGCATGGATGGCGGGGCCATGGAGCCCTACGCCAGCTATCCCGCGGAGATGATCGGGGCCACGGTGGATGCCGGCGGCCTGCGCTTCAACCTGGGGCCCCGAGGCGATGGGCAGAAGAACGCCCTCACCTGCGCCGGGCAGACCCTGGCCCTGCCCGAGGGCACCCGGCGGGTCCACCTGCTGGTGGCCGCCACCACCGGGGCCGTGAAGGCCGACTTCCTCGCCGGCGGGAAGACCACCACGCTGGAGATCCCGCGCTGGACGGGCTTCGTGGGCTCCTGGGACAACCGCGTCTTCAAGGGCGAGGTGGACGAGAAGTCCTACTCGATCAACAACGATCTGGAGCGCCTCGCCCCCGCCTTCCTGAACGCTGGGCGGCCCGCCTGGTGGGCCTCGCATCGCCACGCCAAGGGCCAGGATGATGTCTACGCCTACAGCTATCTCTTCCAGGTGGCCGTGGACATTCCCAGCGGTGCGACGAGCCTGACGCTGCCGAAGGATCCGCGTGTGAAGGTGTTCGCGGTCACCGCCGCCACGCTGGACAACGCCGGCGCCCGGCCGCTGCAGCCCCTGTTTCCCGACTTGGTCCGGGATGCCTCCTTCGCGGGGAGGTTCGGGAAGTTCTAGGAGAACGTTAGGTCTTGGGCAGCCCGGGGACCTTCGCCGTGCCCGCCAGCCGATAGAGGCGGGGCAGGTGGGCGAGGGTCCGGGGTTCCCGGGGCAGCCCTTTCCAGGGCGTGGCCTTGGCATCCCGGGCCAGGACCACGGCGATGGTCTTCTTCACCTCGACCACGAGGACCTGGTGCTGTTCAAAGCGGGGGTCCCGCATGACCCAGATCTGGCCCGGCTGGACCTTGCGGGCCTCGGCGGGGAGTCCCTTCCAGGTGATGAGGTCACGGGCTTCGCGCTCCTGCGCCAGCTCCGCTTCCCGCGCCTGCTGGGCGGCCCGCTTGGCCTTCTTGCCCTCCAGCGCCTGCTGGGCCTCGTCCCGGAGCTTCTGCTGGGCCTGCCGGTGCTGGGCCCGGAAGGGTTCCTCGGCCCACTTCTGGGCGGCGCCGGGTGTGCGGAAGGGGCCCTGGATGCCCTCCACATCCTGCCGTGAGGCCCACCAGCCCTTCTTGCCCTTCCAGTAGGCGGCCTTGCGGCCCCACTGGAAGATGTCGGCGCCGGCCTGGACCCACTGTGCGACAAAGGGTGCTTTCGCCATGGCCTGCTCCTCCACTGATCCGGATGGCAACCATTCTCTGCCCTCCCTCCGGGAGCCGTCGATGATGAATCGATGGGGGATGCCTGGAAGAGGGGGCTCCATCCTGAAATCCGGTCCCTGGTCTGGAGGGGGTGGCGTCAGCGGAACCGGTCCATGGGGAGGCAGAAGGACTGCAGGGCCCGGCCCGGGATCACCACCGAGGCCTGGAAGCCGCCCACCCGGAGGGCGTAGGTGACTGCGCCCGGTGCGGCGTTGTAGGCGATGACGATCAGGTGCCGCCCATCCTGGCGCAGGGCGGCCATGGCGCGGAGGCCATCCGGCGTGGACCCCTGGGGGGAGGTGGTGACCTGAAGGATCCGGTCTCCGGGCTGGAGGTAGCGGCTGAAATGGGCCAGCACGTAGTAGAGCGGGGTGATGTGCGTCTCGCCGGTGGCCGTGTCCACCATGATCGGCGCCGCGCAGAAATTCTTCACATGGTTCGGCCCGCCCCGGCGGTCGAGCACGATGTTCCAGTCGATCCAGCCCGCAAATCCGTGATTGAGCCCTTCGATCAGATCCATGGCGTAGCGATGCACGGGCGAGTACCTCGGGTGCGCCGGCTTCTCCTCCGGAGGTGCCCAGTAGTACCCCCAGTCGGTGGCGGACGCTGTCCACCACCAGGCCTCGTTCTTCCAGCCCAGGAAGGCGCCCCGTGGCGAGCTGTCTTCGGTACCGATGCCGTCGATGCAGCCCTCGGTGTGGAGCAGGGCCTTGGTGGGATAGCTGGTGCGGAGTTGATCCAGGAGAGGGGTCTGGACGCTGTTGGTGGCGCTGTACCAGTGGAGGCCGGTGCCCCAGACGAAGGCGGCGGCGGCAGGATCCCCCAGCACCGCCTCGCTGAATCGGAGGGCGTTGGCATCGCGGTTGTGGTCGAATTGGATGACCTTCACACCCGAGAGGCCGTGCTTCGCGAGCTGGGGGCCAAGGTGGAGCTTGATGTAATCTCGCAGGCTCTCGGCGCTGAACTCCATGCTCTCCCATTGACCGCCATTGCCCACGGGCTCGTTTACTGGCGTGATCCCCCAGATGGGCACGCCCTCGGCCTGGTAGGCCTGCAGGTACTTCACCATGTACCGGGCAAAGGTGTCGTGGTGCTCGGGCAGCAGGGTTCCGCCCCGCCCCTGCCCGTACCAGTCGTGGTTGTCCTTCATCCAGGCAGGGGCGGTCCAGGGGCTCGCCACCAGCTTCAGGCGGGGATTCCGGGCCAGGGCATCCTGGATGAGGGGGAGCAGGGCATAGCTCGGATCCCGGGCCTCCCGGAAGCCCCGCTTGTCCGGGGCGATGCTGAAGTGTTCCAGGGCCCGGTCCTCGGGCACATCGGCGTAGGAATAGCGCCCCGTCACGCAGAAATCACAGGCGCCGATGGGGGTTCGCGCCATGCTGAAGCGGGCGCCGCCGGGGCCGAAGAAGCGATCGAGAATCCCCCTTCTCGCTGGCTCTGGCAGGTGGGCCAGGACGTAGGCAGAAGCCTCGGTCAGGGCGCCGCCGATGCCCTCCAGGGCCTGGCGTCGGACGGATGGATCCACGGTGACCGTAACCCCCCCACGGGGAACGCCCCTGGTGAAGGTCAGGCTGGGCATCCGCCGGAAGCGGTCCCCGTTCTCGCTGGTCTGGACGAAGCCGGCCAGCTTCGGCCCCAGGGGCGCGGCAGTGCTCCCGCCTGGGCGGGGCGGCTCCGGCGCGGCCAGGCAGGCCGTGGCGGCTCCCGAAAGCAGCAAGGAGACGAGCCGGGGGGAGGTCATGTCGCCAGCCGATCTGAGGGGGGCTGGCCGGGGCCGCCCACGGCCCACCCGCCTCCGGGCCAGGGGACGTCCGCCGCCAGAAGGGGAGAAATCCGCAGGCCGCCCCGGGGGCTGGTTCCGGGGCGGCCTGCGGGAGGGATCACGGAATCGGATTCCTTCAGTGGAAGTAGATGTTGTCCAGGTAGAAATGCCCGGCGGAGGTGGTGTCGAACTTGAGCTGCCGGATGGTGGTCAGGTCAAACCCGCCCTGGGTGATGGGAATCTCCAAGTCGGTCCAGACGCCCTGGGTGAGGGGGCCCGCATCGATTCCATACTCCCCGGACGCATTGATGGGATAGACCTTGAGGTTGGTCCCATCGGGCGTCCAGTAGCTGATGTGAAGGGTGGTCTTCCCGGTGATGTTGAGGGAGCCGGCGGCACCTCCTGTGGGAGAGACGTTGATGCCCTGGTAGTTCACCAGGTTCATGAGCTTGATGGTCTTGGCGGCCACCACGACATCGGCGATGGAGCCTCCCTGGCCCCAATTGGGGTTCCAGTCGCCCACGAGCAGGTCGGTGTAGGTTCCGCTGCTGTTCAGCAGGGAGATGACGCTGGCGGCAGGCAGGCCTGGCGCGGCCGGGAGGGTGGTGGGCGCGGTGGGGCTGTGGAAGTAGATGTTGTCCAGGTAGAAGTGGCCGGGGGCGCTGGTCACGAACTTGAGCTGCCGGATGGTGGTCAGATCGAAGCCCGCCTGGTCGATGGGGATCTCCAACTCTGCCCAGGCACCCTGGGTGAGGGGTCCGGCATCGATGGCGTATTCGCCGGCGGCATTGATGGGGAAGACCTGCAGGTTGCTGCCGTCGGCGGTCCAGTAGCTGATGTGGAGGGTGGCCTTGCCTGTGATGTCGATGGCGCCCGCGGGCCCTCCCGTGGGAGAGACGTTGACGCCCTGGTAGTTCACCAGGTTCATGAGCTTGATGGTTTTGGCGGCCACCACGACATCGGCGATGGAGCCCCCCTGGCCCCAGTTGGGATTCCAGTCGCCCACCGGGATGTTGGTGTAAGTGTCGCTGCTGTTCAGCAGGGAGATGACCTTGGTGGCAGACAGGGACGGGGCGTCGGGCAGGGTGGTCGGGGCGGTCACGATCGGCGAAACGAGTGGTGGCGCCGAGGGCATGGAGGTGCCAAGGAAGCTGATGGGGCCCACGTAGTAGACCTGATCGGCCCCGGGAACGTTGCCGAAGTTCGGGAACAGGGAGAGCTTGTTGTAGGTGAACGCGGGGTTCAGGGCAGGAGTGCCCGCGCTCGGGGTGGCCATGTCGAAGGTCAGGGTCTGCCAGCCGGTGGTGGCGATGGCATCGGTTTCCACGGCGTGGCCACCATCATTCGCGTCCTCGACCTTCAGCTTGAAGCTGGCTCCGGCAACCGGCGAGTAGACCACGGCAGTCAGCTTGGTGTGCAGCGACGAGAAGGGGATGGTGCCGATGGAGTCCAGGTAGCCCACGGAGAAGGTCGTCCCCGCCCAGAACTGGGCGCCACCGGTCTTGACGACCTGCACGACCGGCGTGGCGGGCCCACCGGCCGGCGCGCCCACGGCCGGAAGGGTGGAGACGGTCCCTCCGAAATCCGTCGTTTTGTAGGTCAGCCCGGGGGTGCTGAAATCCAGGGCCGCATAGGAGACCGGACCGACCACCGTGTTGAAGGCCTGCGAGACGTGGCTGGCGGCCAGGTTCAGGTTGCCCGCGAGATCGCTGAAGGAGCCCGCCGCGATGGTGATCTGCATGGAACCCGTGGTGTCGGCCGGCGGGCTCACGATCAGGGTGTAGTGGGTCGGGTCCACCTTGATCAGGGTCGGAGCCGGTGTGCCGTTCGTGATGGCGATGTCGCCGAGGGTGAAGCTGGAGCCCACATCCTCGCTGAACGTGAAGGTCACCGTGATGGGGGCTGTGATCGGGCTTGCGGTCGTTCCGCTGAGGGCCACCGTGGGCGAGGTGGTGTCGGGAGTGGCGGCCGGGGCGGCCGGCTTCGAGGACTTCCCGCCGCAGCCCACCTGCAGCAGGGGCAGGACTGTCGTGAGGAGCCCCGCCGCCAGGAGCATCCTCCGGATTCGATCGGTCGTCATGTGCTCTCCTTCTGTGGGTTCGGCGCAGGTCCGGACGGAAGACCGGACATCGGTCAGGTGGTTCACAGCGCAGGTGCTGAAACAGGCATGGGGATCAAAGGATGTCGAGTGAGCATCCCAAGGCTGGTCTCAAAAAAATGGTGGATCAATGATCTTTTTTTGGAATTCGAGGCGCGTTTTTTGGAACCTGCCGGGCTGGTTCCCGGAAGCGGATGTCCTGTCCGCCCCGGCCGGGGCCCTTCACCTGACCGGGTTCACTCCTTGACGCGGATCGGGTCCGCCCAAGTGCCTGGATAGAGGTATCGATGGGCGCGGATGGTCCTGGAGAACTTGCCGAACCGCACGTCGATGCCCGCATAGATCGCCAGCATCGGGGATTGCTGCGGGGGGGCATAGGCATCCGCGAAGGCCAGGTGCTTCTGCTTCGGATCCACCGCCTTCACCCGGGCCTCCGCGCGGTCCCAGCCCTTGTGGTGAGAGAAGGCGTACCGGACCTCCTCCCCGAGGTTGAAGGGTGTGTCGTTCCACAGCTCCACCTCGACCGGCACCTCCCGGAGACCGTCCAGGTCGGTGACGGGGGTGCGGATCTCCAGGCGGGGCCACGAGACGGGATCCTTCCCGGTCAGCACGATGAGGGTCTCGTGCTTGAGCAGCCGGCCTGTGGCGTCGAGGGCTTCGATGACCAGTTCGCGGTCACGGAGCCCCTCCCCAGGGAACAGCAGGGTTCCCGACACATATCCATGGGCATCGGGGGTCAGCTCTGCGATGAGCGCGTCCAGGTGGACGACCCGCAGCCGCTTGACGCCCGCTTGGCAGAAGGCCTCGACGGGGACCTCGTTCCGGTAGAACGCCTGGTTCTTGGGGGAGGTGATCAGGGCCTGGTTGTAGCGCTTCAGGGCATGCCAGGCAGGGCGGGGGTAGCCGACCGTGTCCTTGAGGTTGCGGAAACCGAGGAGGCCGAACCACTCCTCCGCCTCATCGTTGTGGATCGCGGGCGCTCCCGATTTCCACCAGCCGTCGGCGTAGTAGAAGGGGCAGAGCCCGGTGGCGCCGGAATCCAGAATGTCCCGGTAGTAGCGGACCATGGCCTCCGCCTGCTGCTCCAGCGTGTTCCCGCCGTACAGGCCGCTTCCCTGCCGGGAGACCGAACGGCCGAATTCGGTCAGCAGGACGGGCTTGCCCTGGCCGAGAGACTCGGTGATGGCGCGCTGGGATTGGGCGAACCCGTGGGTGAAGTTGGCCCCGTCCCGGTAGTCGTAGGCATTCCGGGCATAGACATCGAACAGGTTCATGTCGAGCCACTCGGTGATGGCGGTGTTCCCGGAGATCGTCACGGGAATGCCCGGGTGCAGCTCGTGGATGAGCCCGGTGGCGCGGGCCCACAGGTCCCGCGTCGCCAGGGCCCCGACCTTGCGGAGGTGCTCGGGCATGGGCTCATTCATGATCAGGTAGGTGATCACGCAGTCGTACTTGTGGGAGTAGCCCAGCACCTGCCGGATCAGAGCCAGGTTCTTCTCCACCACCTGCGCATCCGAGAAGTCCTCATCCGGCTTCAGCCAGATCCCGAAGATGACCTTCAGCCCCGAGGCCTGGACCACTTTGAGCTCGGCCTCGGACATCTGGGACCAGGTCCGGATGCCATTGAACCCGGCCGCCTTGATGATCCGTAAGTCGCGCCGGACCTGGGCGAGGTTCCGGCCCGGCGTCTCGTAGGGGACTTCGCCGGGGCGGGCGCCGGACTCGTACCCGATGGCGTTGATCAAGCATTTGCGGCCCTTGAGGTAGTACCAGCCGTCCTTCAGGACGACGGCGGCCCCGGACCGGGTCGGTGGTGAGGCGAGGGCCCCTGGGGCGGTGCTGGAAAGGGCCGCCAGGGACAGCAGGCAGTGGATCAATCGCTTGCGCACAGGGGACCCTCCGGGATCGTTCGATCCGGTTCCTTGCGGGGTGGATGAGAGGCTAGGAGCGGCGGTAGACGCGGACGTAGTCCACCAGCATCTGCTGGGGGAAGGTGGTGGATCCGTCGGGTGCGCCGGGCCAGTTCCCGCCCACGGCCACGTTCAGGATCAGGAAGAAGGGGTGGTCGAAGACCCACACCGATCCGTTGTTGGGGAGATCCGCCGGGGTGCGGGTGGCATAGAGGATGCCGTCCACGTAGAAGCGGATCTGGTTGCCTTCCCACTCCACGGCGTACACATGGAAATCATCGGCATATTTCCCGGCGGCCAGGGTTTTGCCGGCGCCGATGCTGGTACCACCGCTGTAGCCCGGCCCATGGATGGTGCCGTGCACGATGGCGGGTTCGTAGCCGACATTCTCCATGATGTCGATCTCCCCGCAGGTGGGCCAGCCGTTGGTGCTGACGTCGTTTCCGAGCATCCAAAAGGCCGGCCAGAGCCCCTGGCCAGCGGGGATCTTGATGCGGGCCTCGAAGCGTCCACTGGACTGGGAGAAGAGCCCCTGGGTCTTGAGCCGGGCGGAGGTGTAGTCGCGGCTGATGCCGTCGGTGCCGGTGAAGGTCTCCTTGGCGGCCGTGATGACCAGGTTGCCGTTCTGGACCACGACATTCTGGGTCCGGTTGGTGTAGGTCTGCAGTTCGCCGTTCCCCCAGCCGCCGCCTCCAAGGTCATAGGTCCACTTGGCGGGGTCCGGGGCGCTCCCGTTGGCGCCGCTGAATTCATCGCTCCAACTCAGCACCCAGGAGCCAGAGGGGTTGCCGGGGCCCGCCGTCTGGGGCGTGGAGGATCCTCCACAGCCCATGCCCAGGCTGAAGGCGAGTGCGAGGAGGCAGGGCAGGGTTCTCATGGCGGATGCTTCCTTCGGCAGGGGAGGCCCCCAGGATGCCCTCCCCAAAAGAGGCCTGGGAATAGTCATTTTTCCCAAACAGTCGCCGGATTTCCTTGGGATCCGGGCGCCGGCGCTCAGCGTCTCGACAGCCCCGCGCGGTAGAGGGCCGGGGTTCTCCCGGTCTCCCGCTTGAAGAACCGGCAGAAGTAAGTGGCCGAGTTGAACCCGCACTCCCGTCCAACCTCCTCCACGGACAGGCTGGTGTTCTCGAGCAGCCTCATGCCCCGGTTGAGCCGGACCCTAAGCACCTCCCCGGCCACGGAGCGCCCGAGGTGCTTCTTGAACAGGTTGTCCAGGGTCGATCGCGAGCACCCGGCCTGCTCGCAGACCTGCTCCACCGATATCCCGTGGCAGGCCCGGTCCCGGATGATGCGGGAGGCTGAAACGACCGTGGGGTCCTCGGCGGTGGTGATGTCCGTGGACTGGCGCTCGACGACGCGCAGGGGGGGGTGGTGGTAGAGCCTCGGCTCCACATGGCCGCCATCCAGGATGCGCATCAGCATCTCCGAAGCGAGCTGCCCGATCCCCTCCGTGTCCGGGGCGATGCTGGTCAGGGTGGGACGGCAGAGGCGGCAGAGGATGTCGTCATTGTCCACGCCAATCACTGAGATTTCGGTCGGCATGGAGATGCCCAGATCCCGGCAGGCGGTGATGATCTGCTGGCCCCGGGTGTCGTTGCAGGCCAGGATCGCCATGGGCTTGGGCAGCTCGGCCAGCCAGAGCGCCAGGGCCTGCTCGTACTCCAGGCCCCGCATCTCCCGGAACTGGAGGTTGATGGAGGCGGAGACCTTGGGGGATGGCTGGTAGACGCTGATCTCCTGACCCCGGGCGGCGAAGATGCGCCGGAAGGCTTCGGACCGGCGGTCGGAGAAGAAAATGCCGGGGTAGCCGCAGAAGGCGAAGTTGATGAACCCGGCCTGGGTGAAGAAGTCGGCGGCCAGCTGGGCCACAATCGCGGGGTCTGTGTCGATCACGGGAGAGTCGGGGCAATTGCCTTCGCCCTGGACGTCCACGATCGGGACGCCCAGGGATTTGATCTGGCGTCCGAGGTCCGGGTTGGTGATGAATCCGATGATCCCGTCGATGTGCCCCTTCTTGAGCCAAGAGGGGAGCTTCATGAACTCGGCCCGCTCGTAGGGGAAGATCAGCACATCCTCGCGTTCCAGGGCATAGGTGGCCACCCCGCGGCAAATGCCCCGGCTGTAGCCGCCGGCGGCCGGGACCAGGAGCGCAATGTGGCGGATGGATGGCATGGCAAAAAGGATCTTACGCCTCACCTATTTCGCGGGCCCAGGGAATTCGGCGCAGAAACCCCGCGGTGTGCAGGGACCCGCGGGGACCGGGGTGAGGAGGTCACAGTCACGGAAGGGCGGGGGCCGTGGCGACCTGGGCTCAGGCACCATGGGACCTGGAGGCCTCCGGGAAAGGGGGCCCTCTCGGGTGGGGAAGCTGTCAAATGGGGGCATCCACACGGGGACTCGGGCCTCCTAAAAATCACCCGCAAAAATGAAAAAAGATCATATACAAGCCCTATTTTAGAAATCAGGCTTGCCCAGTCTTCTTTGAACCAAGTTGCCCGGGGGCGCCTTGAGGTCCCACGACCGATCGGTCCCCTGCGAAGCCAAGCCGAACCGGTCCAGGCGTTCATGCCCTGGGCCAGGTGAGGTTCCGCGGACAGATCCGCGGAAGCGGAGCCCCAGGCAACAAGATCCCTTCCGCAGTCCTACGTGATCCCGCTCCGGTACGACCATTCCATTCATAGGAGTGCACCATGACGACCCATCGATTCCGAGGCGTGCTGACCCTGCTGGTCGGCGTGACCATGGCCTTGTTGAGCGGGTGTGGCGGCAAGACCACCCCGGACACCTCGTCATCCTTCATCTCGATCGCGCCCGTGGCCCGCACCCTCTACCCGGGCCAGTCGGAGCAGCTGGTGGTCACCCTCCACAAGCCGGATGGCTCCACGGCGGTGGTGAGCTCCGGCGTGACGTTCGCCGCCTCGGCCAATGCCGTCGCCAGCGTCAACCCGGGCGGCCTGATGACCGGTGTGAGCGTGGGCACCGGCACCGTGACGGCCACCCTGGGCGACAAGAGCGCAGATGCCGTGGTGAAGGTGACGCCCCTGTTCCCGGGGCCCGTCTTCACCGACAGCTACGCCGCCGGCGTCACCTTCGCCCCCTTCGGGGGATCCACCAACGACCTGGCGGCAGATCCCCTGGAGCGTCACTCCTGGTCCGCCTCCCTGCGGGTGGCCGTGCCGGCCGCGGGTTACACCGGGGGCACCCTGAAGGCCGCCGCGCCTCAGAACATGTCGCTCTACAACGCCGTGACCTTCTGGGCGAAGGCCAGCAAGGCGGTCTCCCTGGCGGTGGCCGGGTTCGGCGATACCGCCGCCGGGGACGTCCGATTCAAGGCGGAAACAGAACCGCTGGCGCTTACCACGGAGTGGGCCAAGTTCATCGTGCCCATCCCCGTGCCCAGCAAGCTCAGTGAAAACCTGGCCCTCTTCCACTTCGCCCAGGGCAGCTCCGGAACTCCCTACGCCATCTGGTTCGACGACATCCAGTACGAGCTGCTCCCGGGCTCCGTGCTCGGCGCGCCCAGCTCCGCGGCCGTGGGTTGGCGCCCCATCAACATCGATCTTGGCAAGAGCGCTTCCCTGCCCAGCGGCAATGGCAGCGGGAACACCGTCACCTATGACCTTCCGGCGGTGAACCTGGTCAACCTCGGCATCGGTTACTTCGACATCACCTCGGATGCGCCGTCCATCGCGCTTCCGAACAGCGACGGCACGGTGAAGGGCCTGGCCTTTGGCAGCGCCCACCTCACGGCCAAGCTCGGTGCGCTCTCCGCGGGCGTGGGCACGGTCACCGTGGCGCCCGCCAGCCCGACCACCGCGCCTCCGGCGCCGGTCCTGCCGGCCGCCAATGTGATCTCCCTGCTGTCGAAGGCCTACACGGACCGTCCCGTGGATACCTGGAACGCCGGGTGGGGGGTCGTCGGCGGGTTCTCCGAAGCGGTCATCGGCGGGCAGAACATGAAGAAGTACGTCAACCTCGGCTACGCAGGCATCGAATTCGTGAGCCACCAGGTGGACGCGACCCAGATGGGCTACTTCCACATCGACATCTGGACGCCGGACATGACGGCCTTCCACGTCAAGCTCGTCGACTTCGGGGCCGATGGCGCCTACGGCGGCGGCGACGACACGGCGGTCGAACTCTCGGTGCCCGTGACGGCCCTGAAGCAGTGGCAGAGCATTGACTTGCCGCTGAGCTCCTTCACGGGAATGAACTTCAAGAATCAGGCCCAGATAGTCATCGTCGGCGAGCCGTACGCGAACGGCACGGTGTTCCTCACCAACGTCTACTACCACAAGTGAGGGCTGCGGGAGGGGGCCGGGTCCACCGGCCCCCTCCTGGGCTTGAAGGGTTCCACTGCAAGGCCGGGCTTGGCTCCGATCCCAGATGCCTCAGGGTTCCGGACCGCACGGGATGAAGGGCTCCACACCAGGATTCCAGATCTGTTTTCAACGGTTTGTCCAGCGTCCATCGACTCTGGGTACCCATGGGAGGAAGTCATGAGCAAGGCAACGAAGGCGCTTCGGTGGGGACTGGTGGCATGCCTTTGCGGACCACTGTCCCAGTTGCAGGCGCAGGAGGCGGGCTTCTCCAAGGAGTTCAAATTCCGCCTGGGGTATACGCAGAACCCCAAGGATCATCTGCGGGCCCCCTATACGGGATTCGGCCTCAACCTGGGCTATGGCATCGGGGTCGGCCGGCTCGGGCTGGAGTTGGGGTACTTCTACAAGACCGGCGACAACTACTTCACCCAGCCGGATGATTCGGCCCTCACCGCCTCGCAGCTGCCCATGAATCCGGCCAAGTCCGTGGAGGACAAGCGCAACCAGCTGGCCGGGTTCTCGGTCCGCACCTCCTTCAGCCGGCAGCTGGCGGAGCGCTGGCGCTGGCAGGGCGGGATCCAGTTCGGGGGAACGTTCAAGCACCAGTATGTGGGCGACACGCAGAGCACGCCCTGGGATGCCGGCACGGGTTCGGCCGGTTGGCGGGACTTCTACCTCGGCACACCCACCAAGGGCGGGCTCAATCCGACTCCCTTCGGCGGCGTGATCTGGCGGGCTGACAAGGACTCCAGCGTCGAGCTGAACCTGGTGCTCCTGAACTACCAGGCGATCGAGTACCACCACTACGCGGGCACGGGCACGGTCTACACCACCGGCGCCTCGGGCCCCTACTCCACCACCGCCACGGCCTTCCCCAAGGACTCGCTGGAAAAGAAGAGCCGCATGGTCCCGCACCTTGAAATCGCCTATGTGTTCCATTTCTAGGCCCCAACCCCTGAATCGCGGAGAAAGACCATGAACATGCGCAACACTCTCCAACTTTCCACCCTCGCGGTGATGCTGGCAGGTGGTGTGAGCCTGGTGGCGCAGACGACGACCGGGGCCCTGCGGGGCCAGGTGACGGATGAATCCGGCAAGCCCGTCGCGGGCGCCCGCATCTCGCTGGAGAGCCCGGCCCTCTTCCAGACCCGGGTCGTCAAGACGGAGGCGGATGGCTCCTACCGCGCCCTCCTCCTCCCCGTGGGCAACTACACGCTCAAGGTCAGCGCCGAAGGCAAACTGGGGAAGACCGCCACGGATGTCCGCGTGGGCGTCGGCTCCAACCTGGCCCTCGCCTTCGTTCTGAAATCCGCCCAGGCCGCCGCCGCCACTGTCGAGGTGGTCAGCAACACGGCGGCCGAGGCCAAGACCAGCGACAAGATCTCCGTCAACTACTCCGCGGATCAGCTGCTGAAGATGCCGGTCTCCATGCAGGGCTTCGACGCCATCACCAACATCGCCCCTGGCGTGGCGGGTTACGGGACCGGGGCCCGGGTGCGGGGATCGGACACGAACCAGATCCTGTACAGCGTGGATGGCATCAACGTGAAGGATGACTCCGGGAAGGCGGCTTCGCTCTACCAGCCCCTGCCGGATTCCATCGAGGACGTGCAGGTGGTCGCCTCCGGGTTGAACGCCCGCAACGGCCTGGTCAGCGGTGGCCAGGTGAACATGGTGACGAAGAGCGGCTCCAACACCTTCGAGGGGACCGTTCGGGCCAACATGTCGCGCGCCTCCCTGGGGGCCGACTACTACCTCACAAATGCCGCGAACAACAGCAACCTGCTGCGGGAAGATCTCACCCACACGACGGACATCCTCCTGAGCGGCCCCATCGTCAAGGACCGGCTCTGGTTCACCCTGGGCACCCGCATCACCCCGTCTCAGGCCACCACGGGCCTCCTGGGCTACACCGTGCTGGGCATCCGGGAGGGGCAGTCCGCCCCGATTCCCTGGAGCACCGTCCGCACCATGCTGCATCCCATGTCCACCTACGGCCTGAATCCAGGCGTGGATGCCGTGGTCAACGCCGGAGCCGGCACCGGCTACGCCATCGACACGGAACAAGCCGGCACCCAGCTCAGCTCCTCCATTCGCTTCCAGAAGCTGGAGGGGAAGCTGACGGGGATGCTGTCGGCGAACCATTCGCTGAGCCTCACCTACCTCACCGAGAAGACCACGCAGGGGGGTGTCCAGGGCCAGAAAAACACCGACCCCTGGGAGGGCAACATCCTGCGGGGCATCGGTGAGATGAAGACCGAAACCAAGGCCTACACGCTGTCCTGGAACGGCGTCCTGGCGCCCAATTGGACCATCGAGGCCCGCACCACCTACGCCGCCATCTCCGCGAATGATGTCCCCAACCCGAACCCCGGGGTGGCGGTGGCCGGCTATTTCTCCACGGGCGACCCGACGCTGCGGCTGCGCGGTGAGAGCGGACCCCACTCCTGGCTGGCCGATGAGGGCTACAACTACGGCCCGCTGCTCACCAACATGAGCACCTACATCAACCCGGAGAAGCGCGGCAACCAGACCGCCACGGTGAACGTCAAGACCATCCAGGATTTCCACGGCAACCATGACATCGATCTGGGCGCCGAGCGGGTGGCGACCCTCTACAACTTCGGCCGCACCAAGTTTGGCAATCGCGGCGTGTTCACTGGCGGCTGGGAGCGGAACAGCACGACCGGCCAGTACCTCTATCCCGTGTTCCGCCGTGGGGCCCAGGGCACCGACCCCTCGGAGATCCTGCAGATCGGCCCTGGGGAGAACCCTTCGGCGAATGGCTGGACGGCCTGGGACTCCATGCCCAACGGCCTGGGCACCCAGTCCCCGTTCCTGCACTGGGAAGCCATCCGTGGACCCAGTGCTCACATGGAGCGGTTCTTCGATGACGCTGGCGACTCCAAGAACAGCACCACCTCGATCTGGGTGAACGACAACTGGACGGTGAATCCCCAGTGGAACGTCATGCTGGGCGCCCGCATGAACAAGCTGGTCATGGAGGACCAGGGCGGCAACCGTCTGCACGACATGAACATCTTCGAGCCCCGCTTCATGGTCAAGTTCAACCCGGACGGCAAGAACCAGGAAGTGTATTCCTTCTCGGCGGCCAAGCTGGCTTCGGCCTATTCGGATGCCGTCGCGAACAACTTCCGCGGAAATGCCTGGGAAGTCCGGACGGTCCACCTCTGGAGCGGCGCGGGTCTGAACTCCGCCATCTCGCAGCCCGGCTTCGACACGGCAGGGGCTGTGTCGGATGCCCCCGTGGGCACCTACAACGGCTACACCTACACGGGTCAGAACATGCATGGGGTCCGCTGGGTGGACTACGCCACGCTGACGGACCCGGCCAACTACGGCCCGGCCTACGACATGCTGGATGCCCGGCAAACCTACCTCTCCCCTGGCCTGAAGGCCCCCTACGCGATCGAGCTCAGCCTGGGCTACCAGCGCAACTACGATTCCGGGTATTTCCGCATCAACGGCACCCGTCGCACCTACAAGGACAACATCGTCGGCCCCATCCACGACTACGGGATGGCCTCCATGGTGCACATGGTGAGCCCGGCCCCCAATGACCCGCTGCGGCTCTGGAAGCAGGCCACCATCTGGCGCAATTCGGAATTCGACCGCATCTACACGGGCCTGGAGATGGCCTTCCAGAAGCAGCTCTCCGCCCGCTGGAGCATGATGGGTTCCTACACCTGGGACCAGTCGACCGGCACCAACGACCTGGACTACTACAACTACAAGACGCTCCGCGAGAAGCTCCTGACGCCGGCGCAGCAGCAGGCGGCCGTGGGGCACGGCGTGCTCAGCCGCAACCAGATCGCCCACCTCTTCCTGACCTACACGCTGCCCGTGGGAAGGGGCAACATCTCCTTCTCCTTCAAGGCCGATACCTGGCAGGGTGGCGTCATCCAGGCCCAGGGCTGGACGGACTACCGCACGCTGCCCGGGTTCTCGAACCTGCAGCTGCCGACCACCATCGGCGGAGAGCGCGTCATCGACGTGGACCAGCGCACGGGCAACTGGCAGACCTTCTTCCCCACCTACTACGGCGACATGGGCGCCTTCAAGACGGGTGTGGACTACTACCAGATCGGGGCGAAGCTGCAGTGGGATATCCCGATCGGGGTGGGCAAGGTGCGCTTGATCGGCTTCGTGTCGTTGGACAACCTCTTCAACCACATGATCCTGACCAACGTGTACGGCTACTTCACGGGGGACTCCCCCAACCAGAACAACAATGTGGCCCCTGGCAGTGCCATGGCTCTCTTCTACAGCAACCGCTACTACGGCCAGACCCCTGGCGATCCCGGCGCCAAGTACGGCGACTACAACTTCGGGAACGGCGGCCGCCGGGTCGGCGATTTCAGCTTCGGGTTCAAGTTCTAAGCAGCTTTTGAGAAGGAGCCATCCATGAATCCTGCGCGTACCTGCCTGCTTGGCCTGCTGGCCCTGCCCATGGCCGCCCAATCCACCCATTTCAGCGGAGGTGCCGCCCTCATCTACGGGCTGGACAGCTACAAGAAGGCGGTGAACAACACCACCGGCCTGACCCTCAACCTGGGGTATGACACCTCGGTCTACAAGTCGGGCATCCCGGCCAGGGTCACCTTCGGTGCGAGCCTCATGCCTGGAAAGGAGCGGAATGGCCTGAAGACCTCCCTGACCCTCTTCCAACTCGCCGGAGACATCCTGATCGAGACGGAGGTCCAGGGGCTTCGCGGCGTCGTCGGCCTCTCCGTCAACAGCTATTCCGCCAAGTTTTCAGGCTACGAAAGTCCGGCAGTCTTCGATGCGGATCATCACTTTCCCTTCCGCGATGCCAAGGGGTTGAAGGGGGGTGTCCGCCTGGGGCTGGAGTATTCCTTCAGCAAGCGATGGAGTGGCCAGGCCCTGCTTCAGGCCACCGAGCTGGCCGGGCGGCAGCGGTACGATCCGTTGATCCGCCAGGGCGGCATCAACCCCGCCTGGCTGGAGTTCGGCGCCCGGTACCGGTTCTAGGCGCTCCCGCCGGTCCCCGGGCCGCCGAAGGCAGATCAAGCCCCATTCCCACAAGGATGACGCAATGGCAGGACAGAACCTGGAAAGCGGGCAGGCTCCAGATCTCGTGGAGGGCAGGCTCTCCTTTGGGGAGAAGGCCGGGTACTCCCTCGGGGATGCCGCCTCCAACTTCTACTGGAAGACCTTCGAGTTCTTCATCATCTTCTTCTACACGGATGTCTTCGGCATTTCGGCTGGTGCCGTGGGGACGATGATGCTCGTCACCCGGATCATGGACGCGGTGGCCGATCCGATCATGGGCAGCATCGCCGACCGCACCCGGACCCGGTGGGGGCACTTCCGCCCCTACCTCATCTGGTTCTCCATTCCGCTGGCCTTGGCTGGGGTGCTGACCTTCACCACGCCGAACCTGGGGGGCGGGGGCAAGCTGGTCTACGCCTACGTGACCTACTGCCTCCTGATGCTGCTCTACACGGCCGTGAACATCCCCTACAGCGCGCTGCTGGGCGTCATGACCCCCAATTCGAAGGAGCGCACCTCCCTGGCCTCCTTCCGCTTCGTGGGGGCCTTCTCGGTGGCCGTCCTCGTGCAGTACTGCACCCCGAGCCTGGCCCAGTGGTTCGGCATGGATGCGGCGCAGCGCGCCGGACACTCCTTCCTGGCGCACCCGGTGGCCTGGATCCAGTGGTTCCTGTCCAAGGAGTTCTTGCTGCTGCCCTCGAACCTGGCCAAGGGCTGGCAGCTCACCATGGTGCTCTACGGCGTCCTGGCCGTCGCGCTCTTCGCGCTCTGCTTCGCCACCACCCGGGAGCGGGTCGCCCCGCCGGAAAACCAGAACCCCGACCTGAAACAGGACATGCGCGACATGTTCACCAGCCGGGCCTTCCTGGTCATGCTGGGCGTCGCCATCATCATGATCAGCTCCTTCGTCCTCAAGGGCTCCGTCTCCGCCTACTACTTCAAGTACTACGTGCACCGCAATGACCTGCTGGGCCCCTTCCTCGTCTCGAACGCCCTGGCCTTCCTGGCGGCGGTGATCCTCGCCCCGCCCATCGCGAAGCGCTTCGACAAGAAGGTGCTTTTCATGGGCTCCATCGGCATCGGCGGCCTCATCATCGCGGGGTTCTGGTTCGCCGCTCCGGCCGATGTCGCGCTCATGTTCGGGCTGCAGATCCTCTCGAGCTTCATCATCGGCTTCAACTCCCCCCTGCTCTGGGCCATGTTCGCGGACACCGCCGATGACGCCGAGTGGCGGCTGGGCCGTCGCAACACGGGCCTGGTCTTCGCCTCGGCGATCTTCGGCACCAAGGTCGGCCTGGCCATCGGGGCCTGGGTGACCGGCCTGCTGCTGACCTGGTTCGGCTACGTGGCCAACGTGGAGCAGACCGCCTTTTCGCTCCTGGGCATCCGCCTCTCCATGAGTGTGTTCCCGGCCGCCCTGCTGGTCCTGGCCGCCCTTCTCATGAAGGCCTACCCACTCGATGATCAGCTCATGCTGAGGATCGAATCCGAACTCAAGGCCCGCAAACAGGCGGGGGCGAAGTGACTGGCCCGAGGCCTGCCGGCTTGGCTCAGGCGGCGCCCGCCCGCGGGCAGTCCCGGCTGGGGCGGGCCTGGCTCCTGGCGAAGCGGGCCGGCCTGATCCTGCTCGTCCAGGCCGGCGTCCTGGGGCAGGCCACGCCGCCGCCCGACCTCACCAGGCAGCAGTGGAACGGGAATGCCATCTGCTATTCCGGCTACCGTCGGGGACAGCATCCCGACCAGCGCATCTTCCCGACCAGGGCCCAGGTGCTGGAGGACCTCCGGATCCTTGAGCGGCACTGGCGCCTCATCCGCCTGTACGGCTCCGATCAGCACAGCCGCGACGTGCTGGCCACAATCCGCAAGCACCGTCTGAAGCTTCGCGTGATGCTGGGCATCTGGCTCAGCGGGAAACCGGAGAAGGTGGCTGAAAACCCCGGTCAGGTTGCGAATGGCATCCAGCTGGCCCGGGAGTTCCCGGAGATCGTGGCCGCGGTGAGCGTGGGCAACGAGGCGCTGGTCTCCTGGTCGGATCACCGCATGGCCGAGAGGGACCTCATCGACCTGGTCCGTCAGGTCAAGGCGGCCGTGACCTGCCCCGTCACCGTGGCAGACGACTTCCTCTACTGGGCGCAGCCGGGAAACCAGCTCCCTCAGTACCTGGATTTCATCACCTTGCACAGCTATCCCATCTGGGGTCACCAGGACATTGACGAGGGTCTCTCCTCAACCATCGATAAATTCGATCAGATCCGCCGCGCCTACCCCGGAAAGGCCATCGTCTTCGGCGAGGTCGGCTGGGCCTCCTACACCGAGCCCCACGCCCAGCATGTAACCGGGGCCGGGGATGAGGCCAAGCAGAAGCGCTACTTCCAGGAGGTCAATGCCTGGGCCAAGCGCCACGGGGTGACCACCTTCTTCTTCGAAGCCTTCGACGAGCCCTGGAAGGGGACGGGTACGGAGGGGCATTGGGGGGTCTTTTCGGTGGACCGCAAGGCCAAGCCGGCCGTGCTCGATCTCTTCCCGGACCTGAAGCCGAGCCGTCCCACTTCGCCCAGCCATGAGCCGCGTCCGGGCGGCATCCGGAAGGCCCCAGGACAGTGAGCATGGACAGCACCTTCGTTTCCGAGAGCTCGTTGAGGAGCGCCATCACCGAGGTGGACGGTGGATTCGTGGACCTGGGGGGCGAGCGCTACTACCGGGTGCGGAACTACGACGCCATGCCGCCCTTCTTCCTCACCCTGGTCAGCGCCTCCGACCACTGGCTGTTCATCTCCAGCAATGGCGCCCTGACGGCGGGCCGGAGGGATCCCGATCACGCCCTCTTCCCCTACTACACCGATGACCGGATCCATGACAGTCAGCACCAGACCGGCAGCAAGACCATCCTGCGGGTGAACCGCGGCGGCAAGACCTCGCTCTGGGAGCCGTTCTCGCAGCGCTATCAGGGGCTCTACGGACTGACCCGCAACCTCTACAAGAGCGTGTACGGCAACAAGATCCTGTTTGAGGAGATCAACCACGAGCTGGGGCTCACCTTCCGGTACGAGTGGATGAACAGCGAGCAGTGGGGGTTCGTGCGCCGCGCCAGGCTCCTCAATCATGGCCCGGAAGGCATCCGGGTGGATCTGCTCGACGGGATCCAGAACGTGCTTCCCTGTGGCCTGGATCGGCGGTTCCAGCTCGAGTACAGCACCCTGGCCGATGGCTACAAGCGGACGGAGCTGGTGCGGCCTTCGGGTCTGGCCCTGTTCTGCCTCAGTTCCATCCCCGTGGACAAGGCGGAGCCCAGCGAGGCCCTGTGCGCCAACCTGGCCTGGTCGACCGGCCTTGACCAGGCCAGGCGGCTGCTCTCCTCCCGCCAGTTCGAGGCCTTCCGGCGGGGCCTGCCCCTGCAGGAGGAAACGGATGTGCGCGGCCTGCGCGGAGCCTACATGCTCAACGCGACCCTCGACCTGCCACCGGGGGGTGACCGCGAATGGCTCATCGTCGCCGAGGTGGAGCAGAACGCCTCGAAGGTGCGGGCCCTGGATCGCCGCATCCGGGAGTCGGCCGGGCTGGGTGACGCGGTTCTCGCCGACGTCGCCGAAGGCACCCAGAACCTGATCCGCATCGTGGCCAGTGCCGACGGGCTCCAGCTCACGGGCGACGAAGCCAGCTGCCGGCGGCACTTCTCCAACACGCTCTTCAATGTCATGCGAGGCGGCCTTCCCGCGGACGGCTACCACATCACCCGGGATGACCTCCGGGCCTTCCTGGGCCGGGCCAACCGGGTGGTGGCGCAGCGGCACGAAGCCCATCTCGCCGCCCTGCCCGAGACCCTGACCCTCGGGGATTGCAAGGCCATGGCCCTCCGTTCGGGAGATCCGGACCTGGTGCGGCTGACCAGTGAATACCTGCCCCTGACCTTCAGTCGGCGGCATGGCGATCCCAGCCGGCCCTGGAACATCTTCTCCATCCGGGTGCAGGATGAAGGCGGGCGGAAGCGGCTGGACTACCAGGGAAACTGGCGGGACATCTTCCAGAACTGGGAGGCCCTCGGGCACACCTACCCGGGATTTCTCGAAAGCATGATCACGAAGTTCCTCGACTGCTCCACGGCCGATGGCTACAACCCCTATCGCATCATGCGGGACGGCTTTGACTGGGAGACCATCGACCCCCATGATGCCTGGTCCTTCATTGGCTATTGGGGAGATCACCAGGTCATCTACCTCCTGAAGCTGCTGGAGGCCTCCAGGCGCTTCCACCCGGGGCAGCTGGCCGGTCTGCTGGGCCAGCGGATCTTCAGCTATGCCGATGTTCCGTACCGCATCAAGCCCTATCCCGAGCTCATCGCCAATCCCCGCAGCACCATCCACTTCGACCAGGCCGCCCACCGGGAGGCCCTGGCGCGGGCGGCAGATCTGGGCTGGGAAGGGAAGCTCCTGATGGACCCCGAGGGCCCCTGCCGGTCGACACTCGCGGAGAAGCTGCTCCTGGTGGCGCTCACCAAGCTCACCAACTTTATCCCCGAAGCCGGCATCTGGATGAACACCCAGCGGCCGGAATGGAACGATGCCAACAACGCCCTCGTGGGATTCGGCATCTCCATGGTGACCCTCTGCTACCTCCGTCGCTACCTGGCCTTCTGCCGTGAGCTCTTCCAGAGCGCCGGACCAGGGCCCAGCGCGGTGGCAGTGGAGGTGGCCCAGTTGCTCTGGGCCGTTGACGGCGTGCTGCAGACCTGGGGGGGGGCCGAGACCCCCTCCGTGTCGGCCGTGGATCGCAAAGCCATCGTGAATGCCCTGGGAGAGGCCGGCTCCGACTACCGCGCCAGGATCTACACCCATGGGTTTTCCGGCGAGCTGGCGGACGTCCACCCGGGGCAAATCCAGGGCTTCTGCGACCATGCCCTGCGGCACCTCGACCAGGCCATCCACGCGAACCGCCGGAGCGACGGCCTGTACCACTCGTACAACCTCATGCAGGTGGCGGGGGAGGGAATCGAGATCCGCCACCTCGACCTGATGCTGGAAGGACAGGTCGGCGTCCTCAGCTCAGGGGCCCTTTCCGTCGGCCAGGCCCTGACCTTGCTGGATGCCCTGCGAGCCAGCCAGCTCTACCGTCCGGATCAGGCCAGCTACCTGCTCTATCCGGATCGCATCCTGCCGGCCTTCCTGAAGAAGAACAACATTCCCGAAGCCGCCGTGTCCAGCTCGGCCCTGCTGCTGGCCCTTCTCAGCGCCGGAGACCGCCGGATCGTGGAGCGGGACATTGACGGGATGGTCCACTTCCATGCGGGTTTCCGGAACGCCGAGCTGCTGAAGGCGGCCATGCAGGCGCTGCAGGAGGACGAGTACCGGGACCTGGCGGCGCGGGAGCTCGACCTCGTCCTCGGCATCTACGAACAGGTCTTCGACCACCAGTCCTTCACCGGCCGCTCCGGAAGCTTCTACAAATACGAAGGCCTGGGCTGCATCTACTGGCACATGGTCTCCAAGCTGCTCCTGGCCGTCGACGAGGTCCGGGCGAACGCCCCGGCGGACGATCCCGTCACCCTCACCCGCCTGAATCTCCACTACCAGGCCATCCGGGAAGGCATTGGCGTCCACAAGCCGCCCGCCAACTACGGGGCCATCCCCACCGATCCTTATTCCCACACGCCCGGATTTGCCGGGGCCCAGCAACCAGGATTGACAGGGCAGGTGAAGGAGGATTGCCTGACCCGGCTCAGCGAGATGGGAATCCAGGTCCTGGGCGGTCGCCTTGCCTTCAGGCCGCAGCACGTGGCCGACGCCGAGTTCCTTCAGGAACCGGCCACCTTCCGGTTCCTGGATGTCCACGGCGAGGCCGGCAGCCTTCCCCTGGCGGCGGGGAGCCTGGCCTCCACGTTCTGCCAGGTGCCGGTGGTGGCCCACCGGGGCGGCCGCCCCGGCATCCTCATCACCCGGCGAGATGGCACGGTTCAGGAGATCCCCGGACTCGAACTGGACCCTCCCACCAGCGCCTCGATCTTTGAGCGCTCAGGGGACATCAGGGCCCTGGAAGTCTTCCTCGGGCTGGATTGAGGCCGAGCAGGGCCTCTCCACCCACGGATCACAGAGGGGACTGGGTACCGCCTTTGCGAGAGCTCGATGTCAGGGCAGCGAGGGCAGCTCGATGCCGGCCATCTTCTGCACCATGCGGACCACCTGGCAGCTGTAGCCGAATTCGTTGTCGTACCAGACATAGAGCACGCAGCGGCTGCCGTCGACGATGGTGGCCAAGGAATCCACCACGCCCGCGTGGCGCGAGCCCACGAAGTCGCTGGAGACCACCTCCGGCGAGTTGGTGTAGTCGATCTGGTTCTGGAGGGGCGATTCCAGGGACATGCCCCGCAGGTAGCCGTTGATGTCCGCCACGGTGGTCGCCTGGCCCAGTTCCAGGTTGAGGATGGCCAGGGACACGTTGGGGGTGGGCACGCGGATGGCGTTGCCGGTGAGCTTGCCGCCCAGCTCGGGGATGACCTTGGCCACGGCCTTGGCGGCGCCGGTCTCGGTGATGACCATGTTCAGCGGCGCGCTGCGGCCCCGGCGCGAGGCCTTGTGGTAGTTGTCGATGAGGTTCTGGTCGTTGGTGTAGGAGTGGCAGGTCTCGATGTGGCCGTGCCGGATGCCGTAGCGGTCCTGGAGGGCCTTCAGCACGGGCACGATGGCGTTGGTGGTGCAGCTGGCCGCGGAGAAGATCGTTTCCTCGGCGGTGATCAGCTCGTGGTTCACGCCGGCCACCACGTTGGGGATGTCCCCCTTGCCCGGGGCCGTGAGGATGACCTTGGCGATGCCCGGCGCCTGCAGGTGGCGGGCCAGCCCGGCGCGGTCGCGCCACTTGCCCGTGTTGTCGATGAGGATGGCGTTGCGGATGCCGTACTGGGTGTAGTCCACGCCCTCCGGGCTTTCCGCGTAGATGATGCGGATCATGTTCCCGTTGGCGATGATGGCGTTCTCTTCCTCATCGATGGTGATGATGCCGTTGAAGGGGCCATGCACCGAGTCACGGCGCAGCAGGCTGGCCCGCTTGAGCAGGTCGTCGGCCGCGCCCTTGCGCACCACGGCGGCCTTGAGGCGGAACTTCTCGCCGCTGCCAGCCTTCTCGATGAGGATGCGGGCCAGCAGGCGGCCGATGCGGCCGAAGCCGTAGAGCACGATGTCCTGGGGCTCGTCCAGGATGGGGCTGCTGCCCGTGAGAACACTGGCCAGCTCGCGGCGCACGTAGTCTTCCGCCGACAGGCCGCCGCCCTCGGTGCCGTAGTGGAAGGTCAGCCGGCCCAGGTCGATGCGCGCGGGGGCCAGATCCAGCTTGCAGATCGCCTTGAGCAGTGGGAAGGAGTCCACCACCGACAGCTCGTTGTCGAGGATCTGCCGGGCGAAGCGGTGCGCCTTGAGGATGTCGATGGCCGTGCTGTTGACCAGGGAGCGGCCGTACACCGTGACCACGATGTTCCTGTCCCGGTAGAGGCTGCCGAGGATGGGCAGCATGCGCTCGGCCGTGGCTTCCTGGGACTGCCAGTCCTTGAGGTAGCTGTCCTGCTTGGAGGTGTTCATGATGGGCGCTCTCCTGGTTGGCAATCAGCTGTCTGAACCGCGATTCAAGCCAAACATCCATTTTGACCTGAGGAGAAGGGGGCCACAAGGAAAGGTCTCCAAGTGGACCGCGGTCAACACCAGCGGACGCGGGGGAGGCAGGCGGAGCTCCGCGTGGCCCGGGCGCTGCGTTTCACCGGTGAGGATTCTCAACCTGCCGGTCGGGTCTGACGCCCGGCCGATTCCCGTTTCGGATGCAAGGAGATCCGGCCCATGTTGAGGAGGAGGGGAGAGCCATGCAGCGACATGCGAGAGAGCTGATCCGGCGCCAAGCGCGCCTCGCGGCCCGGGTTCTGGTCTCATGCCTGCTTGGCGGGGCGGCGATCCTGGGCTCGGTGGTCACGTTCCGTCAGGGCCTGCTGCCGCTGATCGAGGCGGCATTCCACCCCGGGCCGGTGGGGCTCAGCGGGGTCCGGCGGGTGGGCATCTTCCTGGCGGCCATGGCCGGCTATTGGGCCTTTGTGCACTGGCATGAAAAGCGGCAGGCGACCGAGCTGCGTCTGCAGCCGGGGCGGCTCCTCGTGGGCGGCGCCGCTGGCGCCCTTCTGGTGGCGTTTCCCATTGCCGCGCTGTTTGCCATGGGGGCGTACCGACTCGAGCTGTTCCGCGGTTTCTCGCCGGCACTCCTGGGAACGACGGTCCTGATCCTCATCGCGGCCACCCTGGAAGAACTGGTCCATCGCTGCCTGCTGTTCCGGGTGCTGGAGGGTGCGTGGGGAATCAGGACGGCCCTGGCCGCGCAGGCGGTGCTGTTCGCGCTGCCGCACCTGGAGAACCTGAAGCATGGTGGGATCCGCGATGTGGTGGCCATGCTCTTGTCGGTGAGCCTGCTGGGCCTGCTGTGGGGCGCCCTGTTCGCATGGACCCGCAACCTGTGGGTTGTGGCTGCGAACCACGCGGCCTGGAACCTCACCATCCTGCTCAGCGGTGTGCCGCTTTCCGGCAGCGAGGATTGGCGTGCGTTGGCGCCGCTCAGCAGCCGATACGCAGGGCCCGACTGGCTGACGGGGGGCCCGTTCGGTCCGGAAAGCTCGCTGCTGGTGATCGCCTCGGTCCTGGTTGCGGTCCTGTGGCTGTGGCGTGGGCTGTCGCGACCTGGGGCCTTGGCCGCCCCGGCGCCCTAGGCACGACCACCTCCCGACAAATCCCCGGAGGGGCTAGGCGAGGTCGCTGGGGTCGAAGAGGCCCGGTGGTGGGGCCTCCGCGAGCCGGGCGGCGCCGGAAGCTGCCTGATCGGCCGGAACCAACGCTCCAGCCCGAACCCCCATCAGCCTCAGCCTGCGTTCAAGGTCGACGCGCTTGAGACAGGCGCGGGCGGCCTCTCGCAGCTGATCGGCACGGGCGATGGGGGCGGGGAGGGTCTGGTCGCGGGTGACGGTCTGGAAGTCCTCGAAGCGCAGCTTGATGCCGAGGCTGCCGGCCATCAGGCCCTTGCGCGCCAGGTCCTGGGCCAGCCGCTCACAGAGGTCCAGGAGGATCTTCGACAGCGCGGCGCGATCCGCCTTCACATGCAGGTCCCGCTCGAAGGTGGTCTCGCGGCTGATGGACTTGGGCTCCCGCGACAGGGTCAGGGGCCGCTCGTCCCGGCCATGGGCGGCCTCGTGCAGCCAGGCGCCGTAGCTCCGCCCGAAGTGCTCCACCAGCCAGGCCGGATCGGCCTGGGCCAGCTCCCCGATGGTGCGCAGGTGGAAGCCCTCCAGCTTCGCGGCGGCCTTGGGCCCGATGCCGTTGAGGGCGCGGCAGGGCAGGGGCCAGATGCGGGCGGGCAGATCGCCGAAGCCCAGGATGGTGATGCCATCGGGCTTGTCGAGCTCCGAGGCCACCTTGGAGAGCAGCTTGTTGGGCGTGATGCCAATGGAGCAGGTGAGCGCCGTGGCCTGGCGGACCGCTTCTTTCAGGCGCAGGGCCAACTCCCGCGAGCCCCCTGGAACCTCGGTCAGGTCCAGGTAGATCTCGTCGATGCCACGATCCTCGATGAGCGGCGCCACCTCGGCCACGGCGGCCTTGAAGGCCCGCGAGACCCGCGCATAGGCCTCGAAGTGGGCGGGCAGCAGGATGGCCTCCGGCGCCAGGACGGCGGCCTTCATGAGCCCCATGCCGCTGTGCACGCCCAGGGCGCGGGCCTCGTAGGTGGCCGTGGTGGCCACGCCCCGGCCCACGTAGTCCTTCAGCTTCGGGTAGGGCTGCCCTGGTCCGGGCGCCCCAGCCCGTCGTCCGCCCACGACCACCGGCAGCCCCCTCAGCTCGGGGTGCTCCAGCAGCTCCACCGAGGCGAAGAACGCATCCATGTCCAGGTGCGCGATGCGCCGGGCCTCACCAGACACGCGGGCCCCCTGCCGGAGCCTGGGGCCGCTCAGGGCGGCCTCCGGGGGTGGTGTGGGCGCGGCGCATGGAGCCCCCCCTCAGGTCGAGGAAGCCGGGCCAAGCCCGGTGGGCGCCGTCTTTTCACAGAGGAGGAGCTGGTTTCCGGCCAGGGTCCCCACCGGCTCGGGGGAGGCCAGCAGGCGGAAGCCCGCCGCCGCCAGGTCGGCCCGGAGGTCGGCCAGGGGCCGCCAGTGGACTCCGGGCGCCAGGTTCCACCGGCACCCCACGGCCACCCACTCGGCGAAGCGGGTCAGGATGGCCATCCCCCGCGTGCGGGAGTCCATGGCCCGGAGCAGGAGCCGGCCGCCCTCTGGGAGGTGCGCACCGATCCGGCACAGCAGGTCGCGCTGGCGCTCGGCGGTCAGGTAGTGGAGCACGTCCAGGATGGCCACCACCGTGCAGGGGGGCCACGGCACCTGGAACAGGTCCCCGCACAGGATTCGCGTCCGGGCCCACCCCTCGGCCAGCCGCTGGCCGAACCGGGCCTTGGCTGGGTCCCACTCGATGCCCAGCGTGTCGTTGTGGAGCCCCCGGGCTTCCAGCAGCAGTCCCAGCAGGCCGATTCCGCAGCCCAGGTCCAGCACCGTCTCGCCCGGCGGGATCAGGGGCAGGGCTGCTGGGTAGAGCTGGTCCGTGCGCACCTTGCTCTTCCCGTAGCCGCGGAGCCATCGATCCCCCGCCACGGGTGTCGCGTCCAGCCTGGCCGCGACCGCGCGGATGGGATCCAGAGCGGGCATGGGATGGAATGGGACGGGTTCGGCGGACGGGTGTCGGAGCATCCAGGGTCTCTTCCCATGGTAAACGGCACACATAGGGCCCCCGCAGGGGCCCTACATGTTGGTGGAGGTGGTGGGAGTCGAACAATCATTATATTGATGTATATGTATTTGGAATATTTCGTTCAAAATGTAGAAATATTTGGGAATAATTGTTTTAATAGTTTATATATATTCATTTTATTTATCTTGAACTTGGTTGGGTTTTGGTTCATTGTATGGATGGAGGTATGGACTCCAGAAGTCGGTTGAGGAGTGCTATGGCCAAGGTGACACGCAGCGGGAAGGGCCCAGTTTTCGAAGTGGCTACGCTCGCCGCGTGGCACGAGCCGGGAACGTTCTGCGATCACGAGGGCGGCGGACTCTATCTCCAGGTACGCCAGGTCTGCGTGAACGGCGTCAAGCAGTGGGAGACCACGAAGCAGGGTAAGCGCGTCGCCAAAGTGACGAAGTACTGGACCTTTCGATACTGGCGGAAATCCAGGGATGGCGGACGCAAGCTGAAAGAGTTCGGAATCGGACCCTTCACTGACTACACCCTGGAGGAGGCCCGTGAAATCGCGACCGAGCAGCGGAAGATCCGTCGCAAATTCGAAGATCCCATACTCGTTCGCAAGAAGCGGAAACAGGATCTCCGGGACTTGGTCGACAGCATGAAGACGTTCGAAGAGGCGGCGCAGGCCTGCTGGGAATCCCACAAGCCAAGGTGGACGCCCGGTTACGCGGAGGATTGGCTGAACTCTTTGAAAACCCACGTGTATCCCATGCTGGGGTCCATGGAGATTCGATCCATTCGAACCACGCACGTCGAGGGTGTGCTTAAACCGGTCTGGCACGAGAAAGCGGAGACGGCCAGCCGAGTCAGAAGCCGCATCGAGAAGGTGTTCAATTTCGCCAAGGGTAAGGAGTGGTACAGCGAGGACAACCCCGCTGCATGGGACGGGAATCTTGACGCTCTGCTCATCGAATCACCCAGGCTCAAAAAACTGATAAATCACCCATCGCTTCCTTTTTCCCAAATCGGAGCATTCACAGATGTGCTTCGGCAGGAGAAAGGCACCGCAGCACGGGCCCTGGAGTTCTTGATCCTGAATGCCTCTCGCCCATGTGAGGTCCGTGGCGCGATGGGCGAAGAATTCGATCTCGAAAAGGCCCTGTGGACAGTGCCAGCGGTGCGCATGAAGGCCGGGAAGGAACATGTGATTCCGCTGTCACCTCGCGCGGTTGAGATCATTCGGAGCATGGGCAAGCTCAAGACCGGGCAGTTCGTGTTCCCTGGCGGAAAGCCTGAGACTTGCCTGTCTGACGCGGCCATGGCCGCGTTGATCAAGCGCATGGATGCGCATCGCGAAGAAAAGGAACAAACGGGATGGCGCGACCCAAAGGGGAAGCGCATCGTCCCCCATGGGTTCCGTGCGACGTTCAAAACGTGGGGGCAGGACTTCACCGAATTCGATCGTCAGGTCATCGAGTTCGCTCTTGCCCATGGTTTGCCGGACAAGACTGAAGCCGCCTATTCGAGGGGCGCCATGATCAAAAAGAGGCGGCCCCTGATGGATGCATGGGCTGAGTTTTGTGCCACGAAAGGACTTGGGAATGCAGCGGAACGGAAGTTCCGACGGGTAAGGGACTACTCAGTTCCGAATCCCAAAACTGTTCTCGTGGAGGTTTTCGATGAACAGTCTTCGTAGCCGGTCAGCAACGGCGATTGAACCTCTAGACGAATCGAGGCTTCAATCATTGACTAGGAAAGAAGAGGATTCAGACCACGGGAAAAAGTACCACCCAAGAATCTTGCGGTCCAGCTAGAAGGCCTAGATCAGTCGGTGATGGCCTCTGGCATGAATCTGCATCCACGGCTTGTGCCACAGGCGCTGAGGCAGGTGAGAAGTAGAGGCGGACTTCACAATGGAGATAGCCATTCGATTCATGTCGAATGAATACGGCCATTCCTGGAGGTTGCTTTGATCTTTCATATTCCAGAAGGAATAGCGCCTTGATGCGTTCCACGGCTTCATCAGCCATCGATGCATCGCCGAGGTTCTTGGTAAACCAGTCTCTCATCCGTATTCTTCCACCCAGTGATCGGGGCCATTGGGCAAGTTACATATATGTTAAGTGCTCAGGATGACGATGCACATCGTTCCCTCGGGGGGGGAGTCCGCTGGGATGAGGATGGTGGATCAAGCTGTTGCGGCGCACCATGTCGCGTACCGAGAATAGGAGTGGCTTTGAGAAGCCTTGGTGGCCTGCTGCCTTATCCCTGGAGGCTACTCTCCATTGCAATGGCACGGGGGTGGAGGATTTGGTTTTCGAGGTAGATATGCAGGTGGATGTCCGCTTCCAGGGCAGCAAGGCCTTGGTAGAGGGCCTGGAAGGTGGCGCAGCCATCTGCGGGGGCGGTATAGCTGTTTGTCAGCTTCCGGAGTTCCGCGAGGATGGCGCCGACAGCCTCATGCTCCATCTCCATCACCCGGATGGGGCTTTGGACGGTGCCGAAACAGGCACCACCTTGTTGCCCACTCTCCATGCTGCGGATGAAGGGGTAGAGGATCTGCTCTTCCTTCATGAGGTGGGGCATGAGGTCGGCTGTCAGTGCCTGGAAAAGGTCGTAGATCCGCTCCATCTCAGGATGGCGCTCGCCATGGACCTCAAGCACCTTGGTCACCAGCTTGTCCAGCCTTGGCAGCTCGGTACGCAAGAAATCGTGATGCGTGGGGACGATGTGCGCAATGAGATCGGTCAGTGTCGCCTTCTCCCAGTCTGCGGGTGACGGGCTTCCCTCTGCTGCCTTCGGCAGGGATCCCAAATTCTTCAGGACTGAATCACAATCAAGGCCGACCGCGGCACAGGCCTCACCAAGAGGCCGGTGGCCGCCACAGCAGTAGTCAATGCCGACGCTCTCGAAATACCTCATGGCTTCAGGCTGGGTCTTGATCAGATCGCCGAGGCGGGTCTGCGCGTTGAGGCTCGTCATGTTTGCTCCCTTATAGGTGTTGGTTGGTCTCTGGGAAAATTACTAGCACTTCACTTCTGCGTTGGTTCTTGCGTAGTAGTACCAATTCAGGACGAGGCAGAGCAGGTAGAAGAACGCGAAGCCGTAGAGGGCAACCTCCACCTTGCCGGCATCCACCTGGATCTTGAAAATGGCCGGGATGATGAAGGCGCCGTAGGCAGCAGCCGCAGAGGTCCAACCGAGGACCGGGCCGGCGAGCTTCGGCTCGAAAATGAAGGGCACCATTTGGAAGGTGGACCCATTGCCCAGTCCTGAGGCTACGAAGAGCAGTAGGAAGAGGATGAGGAAGGGCATGAAGTGGACGGCGGGGTCTGGCGCGGACTGGGCCAGCTTGACGAAGTGGGCCACGCCCAGGGCGCCTAGGATCATCAGGACCGTAGCCCACTGGGTCACGCGCGATCCGCGGAACTTGTCAGAGAGCATGCCGCCGATGGGTCGCACGATTGAACCCACCAGGGGCCCCAAGAAGGCGTAGGCCAGGGGATTCGGACTGTGTGGGTTTAGGACACCTACCGGGTAACGTCCGAACACCACTTTGATGAGCAGGGGAAGCGCGGAGCTGAAGCCAATGAAGCTGCCGAAGGTCATGAGGTAGAGCACGGTCATGATCCAGGTATGCTTCTTGGGGAAGATGGCAAATTGGGCGTCCAGGCCGGTCTTGATCTTGCCGGGCAGGAGCTTCATCAGGCCGAGGCAGACCAGGATTGTGAGCACCAGCACGCCCATCTGGGGCAGGAGGCCGAGTTTGAAGCGCAGGAGCAGCAGGACGCCCATGGCCGTGGCGGCAAACCCGATGAGATGGAGCCCCAGGATCTTCAGCAGGGCGAGACTGGTGGGCTCGCAATCCTGTCCCTCCCGGTTGTCCATGAGGAACCAAGCGAGAAGGGCGACCACGGCCAGGAAGGGCACCCACACCAGTGCACCGTTCTGAACCCAGAGCTGGCGTCCGGCAGCATTGAGGTGCGGCGCCCCAGCGAGCGCTCCGAACAATGACGTGCCCATGACCGCCGGCACCAGGATCTGCATAATGCTGACACCCAGATTGCCAACACCGGCGTTCAGGCCGAGGGCAAGGCCGGCCAGCCGCTTGGGGAAGAAGCCGTTGATGTTGGCCATGGATGAGGCGAAGTTGCCCCCGCCGATGCCGCTGAGGGCCGCCAGAATCGCGAAGGTGGCGAAGGGAGTGGTCTTATCCTGGAGGGCGATACCCGCGCCTAGGGCGGGTGCCACGAGGAGTGCGGTGGTGAGGGCGATGGTGTTACGGCCCCCTGCCAGGCCCACGAGGAAGGCGCTGGGGATGCGCAGCGTGGCTCCACTCAGTCCGGCAATGCTGATGAGGGTGAAGAGTTGGGCGGCGGTGAAGGGAAATCCGGCCTCCTTCATCCGGACCGTCAGAACGCTCCAGAACATCCAGATACAGAAGGCGGAGAGCAGGGCCGGTACAGAGACTGCGAGGTTCCGCCAGGCTGTGCGGCTGCCGCCTGCGGCCCAAGCCTGAGGGTCTTCAGGTTTCCAGTCGGTGAGCTTGGCCATGAGGGTCTCCAGTGACAGGTTCAGGCGGGTTCGACGGCTTCATCAGGAGCAAGGGCAGGTGCATGGTGCTCGAAGCGGGTGTAGAGGGTCTCATTCTGCTCCCGGGTGATACGGCGAACCACCGCATGGAGCCAAACCAGGCAGATGACAGAAAGGACCATGAGGAACATCCACATGGTCGTCCAGAGTCCTGTGGCCTTGAGCAGGTAGCCGAAGAGGATGGGACCCGCGAATCCACCCAGCCCACCGATCACACCCACGATGCCGCCGACCACGCCCACCTCATCGGGGAAGTAGTCAGGGATGTAGCGGTAGACCGCAGCCTTTCCGATGCCCCAGACAATGCCCACCATGAACACCAGGAAGGTGAAGATCCACACGTTGGCCTGGAAGAACACATGGGTGGTACCTGAGGCCAACAGTTGCTTCTTCTTGACCCGGTCGCCGACTTTTACCACGGGGGCCTGCCAGAACCGGCTCTGAGGGAACACCAGCATCTGGTCGTTCCGAGTGTCCGGTTCCACGTCCTTGGTCCGCAGGGGATAGGTCGTATCGCCTACCGTGATGTGTTCGGAGCTGACCGCGGTCACCACGCCGCCGATCTGAGCCAGTACGGATGGACCGGGACTCTCGATGGACATGCGCGGGACCATGAGCGCCGCACAGGCGAAGATGCTTAGGCCAAAGGTCCAGTACATGACCGTTCGGGCCCCGAATCGGTCCGACATCCAGCCGCCAGCGGCGCGGATGAGGCCGGAGGGCAGGCTGAACAAGGAGGCCAGGAGCCCTGCCATGACCAGGCTCATGCCGTAGACGCCCACGTAGTAAGGGATCAGCCACTGGGCCAAGGCCACGAAACAGCCGAAGACCAGGAAATAGTAGAGCCCAAAACGCCAGACACGAACGTTCCGCAACGGGGTCAACATCTGGGCGAAGGACCGGTCCTTCGCGCCTTCGGCCTTCTTCTCCTGGGTGAAGAGAAAGAAGGCCACAGCCATGACGAGCAGCACGATGGCGTAGATCTTTGGCAGCATCCGCCAGGCTTCCAGGTTCGTCCCGCCAGCGGTGAGTTTTTTCAGAAGGAGCGGTGCGCCCATGCTGGTGATAGCGGAACCGGCATTGCCTGCGCCGAAGATGCCCAGGGCCGTGCCCTGACGGGCTTTGCTGAACCAGACACTGGAATAGGCGATGCCCACCGCGAAGGCCGCGCCGGACAGACCGAAGCCCAGGGAGGCGAACAGGAAGCCCTGGTAGTCATGGACACTGCCTAGCAACCAGGTGGGCAGGGCGGCCAAGAGCAGGAGGATCGTGTAGACCTTGCGCCCGCCAAAGCGATCGGTGAGCAGGCCCACGGGCAACCGCATGACGGAGCCCGTGAGCACGGGGATCCCAATGAGCCAGCCGATCTGGGCCGTGTCCCAACGGAAAAGACCGTTCTCCACCAGGAAGGTGACGAGGACGCCGTTGAGCGTCCAGACGGCGAAACACAGAGTGAAGGCCAAGGTGCTCATGGCCAGGGCTGTGTAAGCTTGGGATCGTTCCGACATGGTGGCTCCGAAGGTTGAAAAATCGGATAGATCAATCCTAAAACAAAACAGACCCGCGGCCACTGGAAGTGATTCGGATCACGCGTTCATAAATAATTAAACGGGCACCGCATCTGGACGGTCTGGTTCATCGGAAATACTAGAGAAGTCGTGAGATACCTTTAGATCCTGCAAGGTGGTTTCGGCCATAAAGGCCGTAAGCTGATTCTGAAGGACATCCCAGGCCGGGCGGATGGGGCAATGGCACCCATCCTTCCCTCCGTGGTGACCCAAGAGGCAATCCCCGAAGGGTTCGGGACCCTCCATGGCTACGACCACCTCTTTCAGGGTGATCTCTTCCGGTGCCCGGTTCAGGCGGAATCCGCCGGAGGGTCCCCTGTGTGATTCCAGAATTCCACAGTGGCCGAGGATCTGAAGGATCTTGGCCAGGTACGGGCCGGGAAGCTCCAGGTCAGCAGCCAGACAGCGGGCCAGGCGATAGGTGCCATCACTAGGAAGTCGGACGAGAACCTGGAGCGCATACCGGGTCGGCGTGTGGAAGATGCTGCGCGAAGGGGCAAAGCCAAGCTCGGAATGCTGCATGGACCATCCAGATGGACATTAAGAGGATTAAGTCATCCGAATATAGTCACGACCATTACGGTGATCCAGGGCCATTTTGCTTATTTTTCAACCCGTCTGGAGAGAACCCCACCCTGGGCGACGAATTCAGGCGGCGCCGGACTGAATCCCGAGTTTCGGGGGACAACACAGTGGATCTACTGGACAAATATAAATAATTTGAAGTATATCAGTGGTTAAAAAATAGTCACAATTCACATCTTTTCATGGACTACCCCCTTGCGCAGTTCAACATACGCGGCACATACTTGGGCACTATTTCCGATTCTACTATCCTAAATATGCCTGTGCCAGTCGCGGGCCGCTCCGTCGAGGAGGTGTCGTGTTCCCCAGAACCGCGCCACGACTGATTTTGCTATCAGCCCTGCTGCTTCCTCTGACGGAGCCTCTGGCCGCCCAGGATGCCGAAGCCCAGTTCCGCAAGAGCTGCATGAGCTGCCACACCATAGGCGCGGGCAAGAAGGTGGGCCCGGACCTGAAGGATCTGGGCAAGCGCCGGCCCCATGACTGGTCAGCCAAATTCATCACCGGGGCGGCGGCAATGATCGATGGGGGGGATCCCACCGCCACGGCGTTGCTGCGGGAGTTCAACGGTGTGAGGATGCCTGAATTGGGCGTTACGGTTCCTGAGGCCCAGGCCCTCCTGAAACTGATCGATGACTTCAGCGCTCAGGGCAAGACCCTTGGGACTGCTGCGATCTCGCGGCCCGCCACGCCCGAGGACATCCGTCGCGGCAGGCTCTACTTCACGGGCGATCTGCGCTTTAAATCCGGAGCCCCTTCCTGCATGTCCTGCCACCGCGCTCAGGGTGTGGGCGGCTGGGGCGGCGGGTGGCTGGGACCGGACCTGACCGGTGCGACCGCCAAGTACGGGGCCGGATTGGCAGGGGTCATTGAGAACCCGTCCTTCCCGACCATGCAAGGCGTGTTCGCTAAGACCCCAGCTAGCCCGGAAGAAGCCTTCCAGGTGGCCAGCTTCCTGAAGAGCGTGGGCTCCCAGCCGCCGGATCAACGCGATGTGATCTTCCCAGTTCTCGGCGTTGTTGGCCTGGTGGGGGGAATGCTGCTGGGTGGCCACCTGGGGAGAAAGCGCTTGAAGGGCGTGCGCAAGAACTTGAAGCCAAGAGCCTGATCCAGACCTGAGGAGACGGAATCACCATGACCGAGCGTAAGCAAAGCCACTGGATCACAGACATCGTGGACCCGGAAACCCGCACCTGGGAGGAGTTCTACCGGAACCGCTGGGCCCACGACAAGGTGGTGCGCAGCACCCACGGTGTGAATTGCACCGGAAGTTGCGGCTGGAACATCTACGTCAAGGAGGGCATCGTCACCTGGGAAATGCAGGTGGTGGATTACCCGCTTCTGGATGAGACCGTCCCGCCCTATGAACCACGAGGTTGCCAACGCGGCATCAGCTTCTCCTGGTACCTCTACAGCCCCCTCCGGGTGAAGTTCCCCTACATGCGCGGGGCGCTGATGGACCTTTGGAACGAGGCCAAGGGCAAGGACCAGGATCCCGTCGCGGCCTGGGCCAGCATCCAGAACGATCCAGTCAAGCGCGCGCGCTACCAGCAAGCCCGGGGGAAGGGCGGCTTCCGCCGCGCCTCGTGGGAGCAGGTGAACGAGCTCATGGCTGCGGCCAATATCCACACCATCAAGACCCATGGCCCCGATCGCATTGCAGGCTTCAGTCCCATCCCCGCCATGTCCATGCTGAGTTATGCCGCGGGATCGCGCTTCATCCAGCTCATGGGCGGCACGAACCTCAGCTTCTACGATTGGTACTGTGACCTGCCGCCCAGCAGCCCGGAGATGTGGGGCGAGCAGACCGACGTCCAGGAGAGTGCGGACTGGTACAACGCCAAGTTCCTTGCGGTCATGGGCAGCAACCTGAATATGACGCGCACACCTGACTGCCACTTCGCCGCCGAATCCCGGCACAACGGCACCAAGATGGTGGTCTTCAGCCCTGACTTCAACCAGGTGGCCAAGTACGCCGACGAGTGGATGCCAGTGCATCAGGGCCAGGATGGTGCCTTCTGGATGGCCGTGAACCACGTGATCCTCACGGAATTCCACCACCAGAAGCAGGTGCCCTTCTTCCTCGACTATCAGAAGAAATACACCGACGGGCCATTCCTTGTGGAGTTGACGCCCATCGATGGCGGCTTCCGTCCTGGCCAGCTCTTGCGGGCGGGGCGGCTCGACAAGTACTCCGACGAAGAGCACGGTGAGTGGAAGTTCCTCATGTGGGATCAACCTACGGGTGCGCCCAAGATGCCCAAGGGGGCCATGGGCCAGCGCTGGAGCACCAAGCAGGGGGAATGGAACCTGCTGCTTCAGGACGGCAAGGACGACAGCTCCATCGATCCATCGCTTACTCTGCTGGGTCGTGAAACGGAGCAGGTCCAGTTCGACGACTTCGCCGATGGGAAAACGCTGTTCCGGGGTGTCCCCGTCCGGCACATCCGTCTGGCGGATGGGAGTTCAGTACCCGTGACCACGGTGTACGACCTCCTTATGGCTCAGTTTGGCGTTGATCGGGATCTGCCTGGGGCCTATCCCAAGGACTACGACGACGCCTCGGCAGTCTACACGCCAGCCTGGCAAGAGAAGCACACCGGCCTTTCCCGCGAGAACGTGCTGCGCTTTGCCCGGGAATGGGCCCACACCGCCGAGCTGACCAAGGGCAAGTGCACGGTCATCATCGGCGCCGGCATCAACCACTGGTACCACAACAACCTGATCTACCGGGCCGCCCAGCACGCCCTCGTGTTCTGCGGCTGTATCGGCACCAACGGCGGTGGCCTGGCCCATTACGTCGGCCAGGAAAAACTGGCACCGGTGGCCTCCTGGAGCGCCATCGCTCTGGCCAAGGACTGGGTCTCCGTGAACCGGCTCCAGAATGCCCCGAGCTGGCACTACGTGAACAGCGACCAGTGGCGCTACGAGAAGGAATTCAAGGAATACAACAGGGTCCCGGATGGCAGTGAGCTGGTGGAGGGCCACTGCATGAACATGCAGACCCGCGCCGTGCGCAGTGGCTGGCTGCCCTACTTCCCCCAATACAACGAGAACCCCATGCAAGTCGTGGCCGATGCCCGCAAGGCGGGCGCCAAGGACAACGCAGCCATCATCGCCAGCACCGTGGATCGCCTGAAGAAGAAGGATCTGCGGTTCTCCATCGAGGATCCGGATGCCGCCGAAAACTGGCCACGGGTCTGGTACATCTGGCGCGGCAATGCCATCGGCACCTCGGCCAAGGGCCACGAATTCTTCCTCAAGCACTACCTCGGGACCCACACCAATGCCATCGCCGACGAGGTGGCCGAAGGCACGCTGAAGGACGTCGTGTGGCGGCCCACGGTCACGGGAAAGATGGACCTGGTGGTGGACATCAACTTCCGCATGGACACCTCGGCCCTTTACAGTGACATCGTGCTGCCCACGGCCACCTGGTACGAGAAGACGGATCTCAATTCCACGGACATGCATAGCTTCATCAATCCCCTGTCGGCGGCAGTTCCGCCCTGCTGGGAATCCAAGAGCGATTGGGACATCTTCAAGGGGATGGCGAAGACCGTCAGCGAACTGTCGGCCAAGCACCTGCCCAACCCCATCGAGGACATCGTCTCGAGCCCCCTGGCCCACGACAGCATTGGCGAGATCGCCCAGCCCCATATCCGGGACTGGATGGCCGGCGAATGCGAGGCCATTCCGGGCAAGTCCATGCCGAGTCTGGCCGTCATCACCCGCGATTACACCAAGCTTTACGATCAATTCATCTCCCTGGGGCCGAATGTCCGCGAACAGGGCCTGGGCGCTCATGGGGTGAAGTACCCCATCAAGGACATCTACGACCGCATGCTCGAAACCCACCCCACGGTGATGATCGAGGGTCAGAAACGCCCCAGCCTTGAAGAGGACATGGAGGCAGCCAACGTGCTGCTGCATCTCTCGCCCGAGACCAATGGTGAGCTGGCCTACCGGGCCTACGAGTTCATGGAAGGTCGCACGGGCCTGCCCTTGAAGGATCTCGCCGAGCCTTATCGGGGCATCAAGTACACCTTCAAGGATCTGCTATCCCAGCCCCGTCGCGTGCTGAACAGCCCCTGCTGGTCTGGCCTTGTGGATGAGAAGAGGCCCTACTCGGCCTTCACCTACAACGTGGAGCGCATGGTGCCCTGGCGGACGCTGACGGGTCGCCAGTCCTGCTACCTGGACCATGAAGGCTATCTCGCTTTTGGCGAACACCTGCCCACCTACAAGCCGACGCCTCCGGCCCAGGTGCTCGGGGATTTGCGCTGCTCCAAGCGCGAAGGCAAGACGCTGGCGCTGAACTACCTGACCCCCCATGGCAAGTGGCACATTCACTCGACGTACGGGGATACGGAACGCATGACCACGCTCTCGCGGGGTTGCGATCCCCTCTGGCTCAGCGAGGAGGATGCCGCTTCCGTGGGATTGAAGGACAACGATTGGGTGGAGGTCCACAACGACAACGGCGTGGTGGTCACGCGGGCCTGTGTCAGCGCCCGCATCCCCAAGGGCGCCTGCATCCAGTACCACGCGACGGAGCGCACCTATGGCGTACCCAAGAGTCCCATCCGGGGCATGAAGCGCGCGGGCATGAACAACAGCCTCACCCGCATCCGCCTCAAGCCCAACCTCATGGTCGGCGGCTACGGACAGTTCAGCTACCACTTCAACTACTGGGGCCCCACCGGTGTGAACCGCGAAACGGTGGTCTACGTCCGCAAGCTCGGCCAACTGGTCTGGTAGGAGGAACCCTCATGGATATCCGCTCTCAAGTCGCCATGGTGTTCCACCTGGACAAGTGCATCGGGTGCCACACCTGCTCCATCGCCTGCAAGAACGTGTGGACCGACCGCAAGGGCGCCGACTACATGTGGTGGAACAACGTCGAGACCAAGCCCGGCACCGGCTATCCCACCAAGTGGGAAGACCAGGGCGAGTACAAGGGCGGCTGGATCGTCAAGGATGGCAAGCTCGAACTGCGCCTCACCGGCAAGGGCAAGTTCCTCCAGAAGATCTTCTACCAGCCGGATCTGCCCACCATGGACGAGTACTACGAGCCATGGACCTACCGCTATGAGGATCTCTTCAACGGCCCCGAGCTGGATGACCAGCCCACGGCCATACCCATCAGCAAGGTCACCGGCGAGTACATCGATGTCGAGTCCGGCCCCAACTGGGACGACGATCTCGGCGGCTCCGCGCTCTATGCCCGCAATGATCCCAATCTGGCGGCCATGACCGAGGAACAGCGCCTGCAGCTCCTCAGCATCGAGACGCTGGTGATGTTCTACCTGCCGCGCATCTGCAACCACTGCGCGAATCCCGCCTGCGTGGCCGCCTGTCCCAGCGGCGCCATCTACAAGCGGGGCGAAGATGGCATCGTCCTCGTGAACCAGAACGTCTGCCGCGGCTGGCGCTACTGCGTATCCGCGTGCCCCTACAAGAAGGTCTTCTACAACTGGAGCACGGGAAAATCTGAGAAGTGCCTGCTCTGCTATCCCCGCGTGGAGACCGGCCAGGCCCCGGCCTGCTTCCATTCCTGCGTGGGTCGCATCCGTTACATGGGGGTGCTGCTCTACGACGCGGACAAGATCCAGGAAGCGGGGGTAAGGCCCGATGCCGAGTTGGTGGACGCCCACCGCGACATGCTGGCGGACCCCTTCGATCCTGCCGTGATCGAGTCCGCCCGGAAGAATGGCGTCACCGAGCAGATCCTCAAGGCCGCGCAGAAGAGTCCCGTCTACAAGTTCGTCAAGGAGTGGGGACTGGCCCTGGCGCCCCACCCGGAATTCCGCACCTTCCCCAGCCTGTTCTACGTGCCCGCCCTCGGACCGGTCACGTATTCGGTGGAGAACGGCATCGCCCTGAACCCCACCTCAACGGACGAGATCTTCGCCCCGCTGGATCAGGCGCGGCTGCCCATGAGCTACTTGGCCAGCTTGTTCGGGGCCGGGCAGGAGGCGCCTGTGCGCTATGCCATGAAGAAGATGATGGCCATTCGCACTTGGAAGCGCGCGGTGACGGTGGGGGACGTAGAGATGCAGGTCGCCCTGGACGGTCTCCGCGAGGCTGATTGCACCACTGAGCAGGCCGAGGCCATCTACCGCTTGACGAGCCTCTGCAACTACGAAGACCGCTTTGTGATCCCACCCAGTCACCGCGAACAGGCGGTGGAAGTGCTCACCAATCCGCTTGAAAAGAAGGGTGCAGCGGGCTTCGGTTTCCGCGAGCAGCCCCAGAGGGGGTTCTGATGCCATCCATGCGCGTTCCCACCCAGCTCATCCCCGGCATCGCGGTCTTGCTGCGCTACCCCGATGCCGATACTCCCAAACTGGCCGGGGCCCTGGCCGACGAGGCGATGAAGACCGGACATCCCTGCCAGGAGTTTCTGGAAGCCTTCGCGCTGGTGGCCAGTACCACGAGCCAGGAGGACATGGCCGAGCTCTATACCCGCAGCTTTGATCTGAATCCGGAATGTGTGCTGGAGATCGGCTGGCATCTCTTCGGGGAATCCTACAAGCGGGGTCAGTTCCTGGCCATGATGCGCCACCACCTGCGCGAGAACGAGATCGAGGTGGGCCAGGATCTGCCCGACTACCTGCCGGCCCTACTGGATCTGACGATGAAGCTCGAAACCCAGGATGCCATCGACCTGGTGGATGACTGCATCCTGCCCGCCATGGAAAAGATCCAGTCGGCAATGAAAGATGGCGCCTATGCCCATCTGCTCCAGGCGCTGTTTCTCATCTTCACCGCCCACCGGATGCCCGCCGAGGTGAGCCATGCTTGATAAGTTCCTCTGGGTTGGCTTTCCCTATGTGGCGTTGGTTCTCGCCATCGTGGTGAGCATCCTCCGGTTCGTGTGGAAGCCCTTCAGCTATTCGAGCCTCTCCAGTCAGTTCCTGGAGAACAAGCAGCTCTTCTGGGGGTCGGGGCTCTGGCATTGGGGCATCGTCTGGGTGTTGACTGGGCATCTCGTGGCCTTTCTGATCCCTGGGCAGATCCTCGCCTGGAACTCCGCACCCTTCCGGCTCTACCTCCTCGAATTCACGGGGCTAACCGCCGCCTTGCTGGCCCTCGTGGGGATCGTGGCCCTGATGGTTCGCCGCCACACCAGCTCGCGCGTGAAGGTCGTCACCACCGCCATGGATTGGATCTTGCTCGGTTTTCTGCTCCTCCAAGTGACCACGGGCATCGACACCGCCCTGCGCTACCGCTGGGGCAGTTCCTGGTATGCCTCCAATGCCGCGCCCTACCTCTGGAGCCTCCTGAGCCTGAGCCCCAGGCCCGAGCTCATCGTTCCTTTGCCTTGGTTGCCCAAGATCCACATCCTCAGCGGCTTTTCGGTGATCCTGTTGATCCCATTCACGCGGCTCGTGCACTTCCTGGTGGTGCCCATTTTCTATTACTGGCGTAAGCCCCAGGTGGTGATCTGGAACCGAAAGGGGCTCAGATGAGAGTCAGGACGGTCGCCCTAGGGGGCGCTGTGGCCTTCGGGGCCTCCCTGATGATCCTTGCCGTCAGCGTGGACACAAAGCTGCTGGGGGACAACTCCGGCTACAAGCCGGTCCAACCCATCGCCTATTCCCATGCCCTGCATGCGGGCGAGCTGAAGCTGGACTGTCTGTTCTGCCACACGGGCGCCGAGCAAAGCCGGCATGCGGGAATCCCCCCGGCGAGTACCTGCATGAAGTGCCATGAAACCATCCTGAACAAGGCGGGCACCAAGCCTGGCGTATCGGATCCGAGTCCTGAGATTGCCAAGCTGGCCAGGGCTGTGAAGGAAGGACGCCCGATCGAATGGGTGCGCATCCACCGGTTGCCCTCCCACGTGGATTTCCCGCACAGCCGGCACGTCAACGGTGGTGTGGCATGCCAGAACTGCCATGGCGAGATCCAGGGCATGGAGCGCGTCGAGCAGGCCCTGGCCTTAACTATGGGCGAGTGCCTAACCTGCCACCGAACCGAGAACCAGAAGCTGCAACTGAACGGCAAAGCGCCTATGGCGCCCACCGACTGCAGCGCCTGTCATCACTGAGGAGAAGCCATGCACGTATGGAAGAGCCTCGGCGAACGGCGGGGACTCATCAAGAAAACCAAAGCGGAGTTCAGCGACGAACTTCCCGTGGGCGAGAGCGTGCGCCAGATCACCCGACGCGACTTCTTTCGGTTCTCCGGACTTGGTTTTGCGGCGGGTCTGGCCATCGGATGCAAGAGCAAGGTGGTCGAAAAGGCGATGCCCTACCTGAACGCCCAGGAAGGCCTCACGCCTGGCGTGGCACAGTGGTACGCCACCACTTGCCAGGGCTGTTCGGCGGGCTGCGGCGTCCTGGCCCGCAGCCGCGACGGTCGCCCCGTGAAACTGGAAGGGAATCCCGACCATCCCCTGAATCGCGGCGGCCTATGCGCCATCGGCCAGGCCCAGACGCGCGGACTGTACGATCCTTCGCGTCTCAAGCAACCTCGCTTGCAGGGGCAGGACTGCGCCTGGCAGGCATTCGATGCTGATCTGGCCAAGCGGTTTGCGGAGATCAAGGGGAAGGGCGGGAAGCTCCGGATCCTGACTGGAACCCTACTCAGCCCCACGTTGAAAGCCACCATCCATGGCTTTCTCGGCGGATTCAAGGACGGCAAGCTGATCAGCTACGATGCCCTGAGCTGCGCCGCCATCTCTGCCGCCTATGAGCAGACGCATGGGCTGAAGGTACTGCCGCACTACCGTCTCGAGGAAGCTGAGTTCATTCTCGGCATCGAGGCGGATTTCCTGGGGACTTGGATCAACCCTGCAGGCTTCACCCGGGCCTACGCCAGTCGGCGCGGCCCTGACAATTCACGGCCCATGTCCAAGCATGTGCAAGCCGAAGCCTGCATGTCCCTGACGGGCAGCAACGCTGATGAACGCCTCCGTCTCGCGCCTTCCGAGGTTGTTCCGTTCCTTGAAGCCCTGGCCTCGGCCCTGGGTTCTGGGAAGTCCGGCGGAGACTTGCGGAAAGAGCTCCGTACCAAGGCCAATGCTTTGGCTCACGAGCTGGGCGAGCACAGGGGTTCATCATTGGTGCTTTGCGGCGCCAATGACCTGTACGCGCAACTGCTCACGGCTCGCATCAACCACCTGCTGGGCAACGAGGGCCACACGGTGGATCTGTCTCATCCAAGCCTCCAGAAGCAGGGTGATGACCCGGCTCTTGCGGGGCTCATCAAGGAGATGGGCGAGGGACAGATCGATGCGGTGATCGTGGTGGGTGCCAACCCGTCCTATGACCTCCCCGAGGAGTTCTCCAGTGCCTTCGCCAAGGTGCCTATCCGAATGAGTCTCTGTCTGACGGCGGATGAAACGGCGGTGACCTGCACCCATCTCGCACCCGATCATCACTGGCTGGAAACCTGGAGTGACGCGGAACCGGTGGTTGGGACCATGAGCCTGGTTCAGCCCCTCACGAATCCCCTATTTCAAACCCGCGCGGCCCTGGAAAGTTTCCTGACCTGGGGTGGCCAATCTTCATCGGCCCTGGAGCATCTCCGAGAGCACTGGCGAAAGGAAGTCTTCTCCCGTCAGAAGGTCGTGGGGGATTTCGGCACCTTTTGGGATGGAGTGCTGCAGAAGGGAGCGGTCCAGCTTGAAGGGAGCCCGACCCCACCGGCTTATCGCGAGGACCTGAATGCCTCCCTCCGAGCGAGGAACGAGGCGAAACCAGGAACCTACGAGTTGCTGCTGATGGCCAAGGTGGGCATGGGGGATGGCCGACATGCGTTCAACCCATGGCTCCAGGAGTTGCCTGATCCCATCACCAAAATGACCTGGGACAACTATGTGTCCGTGTCACCAGCCACAGCCAAAGGGCTGGGCCTGGAGCAGGGGGACCTGGCTGCTCTGCGGCCCCAAGGTCTATCTGAGTTGACGCTTCCCGTGGTGGTGCAGCCCGGCCAGGATGACCGCACCCTCGCCGTGGCTCTGGGCTATGGAAGAAAGGATGGCGGTCCTAAAGACTGGAAGACTGTGGGCACGAATGTCTATCCCTGGCGCAGTCTGGCCACTGGGTTCCTGGCTGCGTCCTTAACTGGCCTGCAGGTCCGAAGGGTCGGTGGCCGGGCCGAACTGGCTGCCACCCAGGATCACCACAGCCTTGAAGGGCGTGAGCTGGTGCGCGAGATGGCCCTGGCGCCCTATCTGCGGGATCCGGCCTCGGCGCGGCCCCATGAACAACCGGGACCTTCCGTCTATGGGGAGCATCCTCACGGCAAGCATCGCTGGGCCATGGTCATCGACCTGAACAAATGCACCGGTTGTTCCGGCTGCGTCATTGGCTGCCAGGTTGAAAACAACATTCCCATCGTGGGCAAGGAAGAGGTCGCGAAGAAGCGGGAGATGCACTGGCTGCGCATCGACCGGTACTACGAAGGCAGCGAGGCTGAACCCAAGGTGTTCCACCAACCCATGATGTGTCAGCAGTGCGACAACGCGCCCTGCGAGAACGTCTGCCCCGTGCTGGCCACGGTCCACAGCGAAGAAGGCCTGAATCAGCAGGTCTACAACCGCTGCGTGGGCACACGCTACTGCGCTAACAACTGCCCCTACAAGGTCCGCCGCTTCAACTGGTGGGAGTATCCCCACAACAGCGAGGTGGAGCGGCTGGCGCTCAATCCCGATGTGACGGTACGCAGCCGGGGCGTCATGGAGAAGTGCAGTTTCTGCGTGCAGCGCCTCATGACAGCCAAGATCCAGGCCAAGAATGAAGGCCGTGAACTGAAGGACGGGGAAGCCCAGCCGGCCTGCATGCAGAGCTGCCCGGCCCAGGCCATCGTCTTCGGCGACGTACAGGATCCGGATAGCCAGATCAGCCATGCCATGCGCGACCCAAAACGGTTCCTCGTGCTCGGGGAACTGGGTATCGGACCCGCTGTGAGCTACCTCACAAAAATACGCAACGCGGACTCGACCGAAGCCAAGGGAGGCCACCATGGCGCCTGAAGACCACACCTCCGCCTTGCCCGCCACTCTCCTGATCGAGGATGAACAGGAGCGTGGCTACGGTCATGTCCTGCCCCTCATCGACGGGAACAAGACCTATTCCCAAGTCACTGAGGAAGTCTTCAGCACCACGGAGCGCATGCCCCCCCTCAAGTGGTGGCTGGCTCTCTCGGTGTCCTTGTCACTGCTTCTGCTGGGGGCCTGGGCCGTGACCCAGACCGTGACCCGGGGCATCGGCACCTGGGGCCTCAACCGCACTGTGGGCTGGGCCTTCGACATCACCAATTTCGTCTTCTGGGTGGGCATCGGGCACGCCGGGACGTTGATCTCCGCCATCCTCTTCTTGTTCCGGCAAAGGTGGCGCACCAGCATCAACCGAGCAGCGGAAGCCATGACCATCTTTGCGGTCATGTGTGCCGGCACTTTCCCGATCATCCACATGGGCCGACCCTGGCTGGCTTTCTGGGCCACGCCCTATCCGAATACCCGGGGCCCGCTTTGGGTGAACTTCAAGAGTCCGTTGCTGTGGGATGTCTTTGCCATCAGCACTTACTTCATCATCTCACTCACTTTTTGGTATCTGGGTATGGTCCCTGACCTGGCCACCATGCGGGACCGGGCCAAGACCAAGGTCCGCAAAGCCATTTTCAGTATCTTCTCCCTGGGTTGGAATGGATCCAACCGGACCTGGAGCCGCTACGAGACGGTCTACATGTTGCTGGCGGGTCTCAGCACGCCGCTTGTAATCTCGGTGCACACCATCGTGTCCATGGACTTTGCTACCTCCGTGATTCCCGGCTGGCATGCGACGATCTTCCCGCCCTACTTCGTGGCTGGGGCCGTCTTCAGCGGCTTCGCCATGGTGCTCACGCTCATGATCATCGCCCGGAAGGTGATGGACCTGGAGGAGTACATAACGGTGCGGCACCTGGAAGCCATGACCAAAGTGATCATCGCCACTGGGATGATCGTGGGCATGGCCTATGGCACCGAGTTCTTCATGGCCTGGTACAGCGGCAACAACTTCGAGCGCTACGTATTCATCAACCGTGCCCTTGGCCCTTTCAAATGGGCCTACTGGTCCATGGTGAGCTGCAATGTGATCATTCCCCAGCTCTTCTGGATCCGGAAGGTGCGCACGACGCCCTGGATGATTTTCATCCTGTCCATCTTCGTGAACATTGGCATGTGGTTCGAGCGCTTCGTCATCATCGTGACGAGCCTCCACCGCGACTACCTCCCTTCCTCTTGGGCCATGTACACACCCACCTTCGTGGAAGTGGCCATCTTCCTGGGCAGCTTCGGGCTCTTCTTCACCTGCTTCCTGATCTTCACCCGGTTGCTGCCCATGATTGCGGCCAGCGAAGTGAAAGGAGTGCTGAAGCATGAGGAGCACTGACGCCATCACCCTGACCCGGTTCCGCGCCAGCTTCGCGGATCCCCACCTCCTGCTTGAAGCCGTGAAGCGCCTTAAGCAGGAGGGCTATCCGATCATCGACACCTACTCGCCCTTCCCCGTGCACGGGATGGATGAGGCCATCGGCCTGAAACCCTCCCGCCTACCCCGTGCCTGCTTGGCCTTTGGACTGCTCGGTCTGGCTACCGCGCTGGGCGTGCAGATCTGGACCTCGGCCTATGACTACCCCCTGATCGTGGGTGGCAAGCCCCTGGTGTCCCTTCCCGCTTTCATCCCTGTGTCCTTTGAACTCACGGTCCTGTTCGCGGGGCTGGGTGTGGTGGCCAGCCTGTTCGTGGCTTCAGGCATGAGGCCGAAGTTTAAGGTGCCTGATCTTCATCCGGGCGTGAATGACGATCGCTTTGTGGTAGCCGGTGAGATCCAGGCCGGCGCCAACTTTACGGTGGTCCAATCCTTGATGGCGAGCCTTGGTGCCCTAGAAACCGAACTACTGGTGGAGGACAAGAGTCAAACGGATCACTCCCTGCTGGATCGCGAGGCGAAACCCCTTGCCTTCCTTCTGGCTGCCATTCCCGCGGTGTTGGTGCTGGCCGCTTTGCCTCTGCTGAACCGAAATTACTTGAAGCGGAATCTTGCTTGGGACGGGGGCATGATGGCCCCTGTGGCCTACCAGTCCTTCGATCCGCACCCATCATTGCCGGGCGGGCAGGTGCTCCAGACACCTCCCGCAGGCACCGTGTCGCGCAAGGGGCTGGTGCCACTGCCCTTTGGACCCGGAAAGGTGGAGGCCGAGCGTGCGGGCCTCGAATTGAAGAACCCCTTTCAGCCATCCCAGGAGAATTTCAGCCGCGGGAAACTGGTCTACGATCGGAGCTGCGCCGCCTGCCATGGCCTGGACGGTGACAACAACAGCAGTGTGATCGTGGCGAGGGGCCTGTTGGCTCCAGCGATCCTGGTGGCACCGGTCGTGAGGAACATGCCTGATGGGCGTCTCTTCCATGTGGCGACCTTCGGGGGTCCCCAAAAGATGAAGGGGCTGGGCGACCTCATCAGTCGCGACGACCGCTGGAAAGTGGTTCTCTACATCCGGGAACTGCAGAGAGCCGCCGCGCCGAAGCCCTTACCTGCGCCTGCGCTGTCCCCGAGCACCGGAGCGACATCATGAAACCCAACCAGGTGTTCTCCGTTCCTTCGCGGGATCTCACCAGACCCCAGTTTCCCACCCTCGCGGAGATCGGGGAGAAATTCCGTCTCGGGGCCTGGACCCTTTCAGGCCTGGGGCTATTGATGTTGGGCATCGGTCTCGCCACCAGTCCCCTGCATGCCTGGGCCAATGTGCTGATGACCGCCTTCAACCTGACCTGCGTGGGGCTCGGGGGCCTGTTCCTATTGGCCATCCAATCCACCACGGGGGCGCGCTGGAGTGATCCCATTCTCAAGGCCCATCGGGCCATGCCTGCGTTGCTCCCTATCGCAGGGCTCATGATGTTGGCGCTCTGGTTTGGGGCTGACACCCTCTACCCGTGGGCTCGCCCCGAAGCCCATGGGGACCACCTGCTCAAAGGGCGTCTGGTCTGGCTGAACCGGCCCTTCTTCTTTGGCCGTATCCTGCTCTTTTTCGGTCTCTGGATATTGCTGGGGCGCCGGATTGTTCAGCGGGGTAAGGGATCTGCGGTCTTCATCCTGGTGTTCGGGGTCACCTTCGTCCTGGCGAATTTCGACTGGATCATGACCCTTGAACCCGCCTGGAATAGCACCATCTTCGCCATCTATGGCTTCTCTGGGATGTTTCTCCAGGGCATCGCCATCGTTACCATCAGCGCCATCGTCCTGCGCCGGGTGGGCCTGTTGCCTGAGATCTCCAAGGCCCAGAACCATGACCTGGGCAAACTGCTCTTCGCATTCAGTTGCTTCTGGGCCTACATCTGGCTCAGCCAGTTCCTGCTGGTGTGGTACGCGAACATCCCTGAGGAAACCGCGCCCATTCGCCTGATGCTCAACAGCAAGTGGACGCCGTTCTTCTACCTGAACCTGGTGCTCAATTTCGGCCTTCCCTTTGTGATGCTGCTCCAGCGCAAAGCGAAGACGAATGAGCGGGTCCTGATGGTGGCTTGTTTCACTGTGTTGGCCGGACATTGGCTGGATCTCTATCTGATGGTGTTGCCACCCGTCTTGAATGGCGCCTCCCCCAGCTTCGGGTTTTCAGAAGCGGGCGGGATCCTCCTTCAATTCGGCCTGGGGCACATGGCCTGCTGGCCAATCTTCATGAAGGATGTGAATCCTGAGCAGGAACTGCCTCAGGCCGGGTGATTTTCACCCGGGGCAAGTTTAGATGCTGGTGTTGTACGTTCACCTGTCAAAACCCGTATCACATTTACGTGCCCGCCGGGAAGCGTCTATTCATGCCTTTGGTTCTACATGGCCCTATGGGTGAGTGATCACCTGAAATCTCATCGCTTTTGGCTAAAATCCATGTGATTTAAAATTCCTACAACGTCATGTGAAACTGTTTTGAAGTCCTTATTCAGAATCGCCATGGCCCTTTCTCTTTGTCCTCCTGCATGCGCCGTAAGTACTTCTGCGGCGAGGCGGTGGAAGAAGGCGTGCTTGTCTTTCAGAGTCGGGAATTCCGGTAAGTGTCCACAGCACTGTTGTCCAGGTCCATGGATCCACTTCCCAAGGACACAACGATCATCTCGGCCAACCAGGGAAGGATCCAACGTTTCCTGACTTTGCCCATCCAGAACATTCTTGAGGCGACCGCTCCAGGCTTGGTGTGCTGAGACTGCGCTGATGACATCCAAGTTTTCATTTGATCCATCCAATTGGAAGGCAGACGCTTCCTGGGCCAATTTATCCGAAACCTGGGCCAAGGTGTCCAGGTGGCGGACGGTTTCCTGCACAGTGGCAGCAAGTTCCGCCGCTCCCGCTGCATTCTGTTCGCTCGTGGCCCGTACCCCTTCGGTCTGCTCCGTAATGTCGCTGCTTGCCTTGGCCTGCTCCCTGGATGCTAAGTCTATTTCCTCCATTTGGCGGGCCAAGGTAGACACTTCCACTAGGATTCGCTCTAGGGATGAAGACGTTCCTGTCACCATGCTCGCCCCGGTACCAACAATTTCACGAGTCTGAGCGATCAGGGACTCGATCTCATGCGCGGCAGTGGCACTTCGTTCAGCCAATTTCCGTACTTCTTCGGCTACGACAGCGAAACCTTTACCCAGGCTGCCTGCCTTCGCAGCCTCGATGGCTGCGTTGAGGCTCAGGAGGTTCGTCTGGCGTGCGATGTCTTGAATGACCTGGACGGCAGAGACCATACGTTCTGTGGCCGTCTGGATGCCTTGCATGGCCTGGGCCGTTTCTCGACCGAAGCCCGCGCCCGTGGTGGCCTCAGCCTGGGCTGAGGCGGCTCGATTCAGGGCAGTCTCTACGGTTCTGGCGACTTGCTCGATCGAGGCGGATAGTTGATGAATCGCAGCAGAAGCCTGGTCCGTCGCCCTGCGTTGCTGTTCGCTGCCTCGGGCCACCAGATCTGTTGCATGTTGGGTTTCCTCTGTTCCTGTGACCAGTTGGCCAGCCAGAGACGCTACCTGTGCAGATGCCCTTTGAATCGAAACAACAATTCCTGCGAGATGTCCTTGAAAATCATTAAAGGTCATGGCCAGTTCACTGATTTCATCCTTACCCGTGGTGTCCATGCGCAGGTTTAGATCCTTTTTCTTCAGAGTGGCTACCAGCCCACGTAAAGGCCAAGTCAGGCCTATCGACACTGAACGAATTAGGAACCCCGTGATAGTCAATGCGACTGCCAGCAGCAGCAGGAAGGCCAGTAGGACCAGTTGAGCCGCCTCGGCATCTGATTTCACCTTCTGTGCCAGATGGTTCGCCAGGGCATCCTCTGCTGCATGAAGACGATCCACTCGCTCAGTGGCCGCTTTAAACCATGCCTCAGAAGAAAACCCCCATGGGCCCCCGGGCCGGTCCAAAAGGCCCTGGCGCATCTCCAGGAGGGATCCATAGCTGGCGGGAGCAACCAATGCCTCCAGAGTTGGCGCACCTGACCCTTTCAACAGGTTCTCGGCTTGGCGGAGGCGCTCTTCTTGCAATGCAGACAGGCTCGCGTGGTGCCCATGAGCGGCAAGGCTGAGGGACCCTACGGTGACCACAACCATACCTGTGGCACGCTCCTGTCCAGCAGCTTCCTTGGCCCACTGCAACCTCTGGAGAGCCAGTGCTTCAGACCCTGCTTGGGTCAAGTCCAATCCCTCAAGCAGAGTAGCGATCTCCCGGTTGAAGGTCGCTACGGCTTCGGACGCCGAGATGGAACGAGCGTCTATCTGTTTTCGCAGGTCTTCGAGTCGACCGGGGAGGGCATTCATTCGCTCCAGAGCCTTTCCCTGAGGATCCTCACGTGCGGTCGCCAAGGCGTGGTCCACTTTTTTCCGCTGGGCCAGCAAAGCCTCTGAATTTTTTGCTCCAGAAAGGACCCCGGAGCTAAGGCCCCTCTCTGCTTGGAGGGTATGTACCACTTGGCCTGAAATAACGCTTTGTAGTGCCACCGCCTGCGTCTCTCGCGCGGCCCGATAGCGGTTCCAAAGCATACCCGTAAGCCAGATCCCCAAAGCCAGGACAAGCATCAGGACCGGAAGGAGGAGCAGTGCAAGTTTTCTACGGATGGTTAGCGCCCGCAACCATTTGCCACCAGTAGACCCAAGTGGAGCAGCCATAGATCTCCCCATCCGCAACTTCCCAATAGTTGATCGTCTAAGAGGTTCAACTGCTTGAATTTCATCAATAGAATGTCCCTCGGTAGAGCTGGGGGGTATTTACTTCTTGGGACCGTGTTGAAGGGTGCTTCGAAAGGCCAGGAACAAAGCGACGGTCGTGAGGGCCAACGAGACGCCGAAGGCGCCAGGCAGGACACTGCGCTGGCCATCGAGGACCGCACCCAGCACCGTTTCAAACAGGTAGAGCTGGATGACCAGCAGCACGAGGATCACACCCAGGGCTGCTGGGGAAATGCGGACGCTGGGAGTGGGATTCATGCCTGCATCTCCGTCTGTTCGCGGGGACAATCCGCCACGCGGTCAAGGTTTTCGAGCGTAGGTTTGGGAAGCTCACCGACGGCCCAAAGACTTCCATCGGCTCGCTCCTCGATGGCGATGGCTGAGAGAGGTCGGCTGGGCGGCCCCTGGACTGGGAAGCCCCGGTCCGTTTCGAAGAAGCCCAGGTGGCAGGGGCATTCCAGGCGTCCACCGGAAAAGCGGACGGCACACCCCAGATGCGTGCAGGTCTGGCGGTAGGCCTTCAACTCACCCTTGGAAGTCCGCAGCAGGATGCAGGCGTCGTGAGCATCCCTGAACTTGAACAGTTTGCTCTCACCGCTCTTCAGATCAGAGGCCATGCCCAAGGCTACAGGATGGTCGGAAGGTCCTGACCCTGGATCGGAGGCGCCCTCAAGGGGCTTCTTCCTCAGCCACAGGTACCCAATACCCCCCGTAAAGCCGGCGCTGACGAGAGCGAGGAAACGGGCGAATTCTCGACGGGAGAAATGTCCCTCCTCGGCCAGTTCGAGGGGAAAGGCGCGACGCCACCAGGCCATCAGAAGCCTCCATCGATGAGCAGTGCGGCGTCCAGATGCAGTGGCGTTTCCGGATCAGGCACCATAAGGGCATTCTTCGTCTTCACGTGCACGGCTCCGATGAGGAAGTCGCGTAAGGGTTTGTTCTTGCGCAGATTCGCCACTTCATCTTTGCGCACAAAGAGCAGGGCCTGGCTGGGACAGACCGTGGCGCACATGGGCTTGTGGCCCACGGAGGTACGGTCATAGCAGAGGTCACACTTGAGCATCTGTTCGAGGCCCGAGAACACGATGGGGATGCCGAAGGGGCAGCTCAGCTCGCAGTTCTGGCAGCCAATGCAGCGGGGTTTCTGGGCGGAGTGGACCACGCCATCCTCGCTGCGTTTGATGGCATCCGAGGGGCAGACCTGGGCGCAGATAGGATCTTCGCAGTGCATGCAGACGGTGGGCACGGTCTGGGTGCTGTTGAAGCGGTCCATCTCGTCGAGGTGGATCATGGACCGGCCCCGGTGGGTGCCGCACTCGGCGCAGGCACCCACGCAGGAGCGACAGCCGATGCAGCGCTGGGGATCGATGAAAAAGCCGTAGTCCTGGGGCACCATCAGAACACCCGCTCTGGCATATCGGTCTGGTTGCTGCGGGCCTCGAACCCCATGCGTTGCAATTCGGCCAACTCGGGAGAAAACTGGTCCTTGGTGGTCTTCTTGAGCCGGACGGCGCTGATCTTAAACTCCGGGATTTTAGATACGGGATCGAGGTGCCGGGCTGTGAGTCGATTGGCCGACAGGGCCCCTGGCCAGTGGTAGGGAATGAACACGGTGTCAGGTCGGATGGTCTTGACCACCTTGGCAGGCAGTACCATGGAACCGCGCCGGGAAGTAATCTCTACGGCATCCCCTTCCTGGAGCCCATATCGCTCCGCCAGGCGGGGGTGGATCTCCAGGTAGGGATGCGGGCACTGCTCGACGAGGAAGCCAATGCGGCGGGTCTGGGTGCCGCTCAGGTAGTGGAAAACCACACGGCCCGTGGTGAGCCAAATTGGGTAGTCGTCGTTCACAACTTCCATGGGTGGTCGGTAGGGTGTGGGATTGAACTTCGCCTTGCCGTCGGGGTGGAAGAACTTCCCGCCTTCGAAGAGCCGCGGCGTGCCCGGATGATCCTCCGTGGGGCAGGGCCAGAAAATGCCCATGTTCTTTTCGATCTTCTCGTAAGTGATACCCGCGTAGTCGGCGGTGCCGCCCTTGGAGGCCACCCGCAGCTCGTTGAAAATGTCCTCGGGTTTCTTGAAGTGATCGAAGTACTTGCCCTGACCCAGGCGATGGGCGATCTCCACCATGATCTGCCAGTCGGGACGGGCGTCTCCGGGGCAGTCCACGGCCTTGTTGATCTTGATGACGCGGCCTTCGGCACTGGTGGAGGTGCCCTCATCTTCTTCATGCAGGGCCGAGGGGAACACGATGTCTGCGTGCTGGGCACTCTCGCTAAGGAAGAAATCCAGGCAGACGAAGAACTCCAACTTGCTGAGGGCCGCGCGGGTGAATTCCGTGTCCGGCAGCGACACCAGCGGATTGAAGCAAAGCAGCAGCAGGCCCTTGATCTCGCCCGCGTGGATGGCGTTCATGATCTCCTGGGCACTCTGGCCCAGGCCGGGTAGCTCTTCATCAGTGCAGCCCCATACGGAGCATATGTACTTCCGGTGCTCTGGATTGCTGATGTCGCGATTGCCCGGCAATTGGTCGCACTTGTGGCCGTGCTCTCGCCCACCCTGGCCGTTGCCCTGGCCCGTGATGGTGGCGTAGCCGCAGCCGGGCTTACCAATGCGACCGGTGGCCAGCACCATGTTGATGCAGCCGAGGACGTTGTCCACGCCCTTGCTCTGGTGCTCGATGCCCCGAGCGTGGAGGAGGAAGCTGGTCCTGGCCTCCCCCCAGATGCGGGCGGCCTTTTCGATGGCATCCACGGGCAGCCCCGTGATCTGACTGGTCCATTCGGGCGTGCAGTCCTTCACGGCTTCGAGGGTCGCTTCGAAGCCGTTGGTGTGCTCGTTGACGAAGTCCCAGTCGATGAGCTTCCACTTGTGCAGCAAATGCAGGATGCCGTTGGTCAGAGCTGAGTCCGTGCCGGGCTTTAGGGGCAGCACCAGGTCTGCGGTGCGGGCCAGCGGCGTGATACGGGGATCGACCACGATGAGGAGGGCGCCACGGTCACGGGCGCGCCAGATGTAGTCGGTGGTGATGGGCGAGCATTCGGCCACGTTGGAGCCGGCCACCCAGATGACATCCGCCAGTTCAATGTCCGCCCAGGAGTTGGCGGCCCTGTCCACGCCGAAGGCCTTCTTGTTGCCGGCTCCGGCGCTCACCATACAGAGGCGTCCGTTGTAGTCGAGGTTCTTGGTCTGCAGGCCCAGACGGGCGAACTTGCCGGCCAGGTAGCTCTTTTCGTTGGTGAGGGACACGCCGGACAGAACGGCGAAGGCGTCCTTGCCATGTGCCTGTTGGATCCTCTGGATCTCAACCACGGTGCGTTCCATGGCTTCATCCCAGCGCATGGGCTCGAAGCCATTCTCCGTGCGCTTCATGGCCTTGGTGAGCCGGTCGGGGTGGTTGCCCTGGAGGTAGCGCTTCACCCCCTTGGGGCAGAGCTTGCCCTGGTTGAAGGGGAATTCCTCCCAGGGCTCGAAGCCGATGACTTGGTTCTCCTTCACCTTGAGCTTGATGCCGCACTGCTGGCCGCAGAAGCAGCAGTGTGTCTCCACTACCTTGTCCGGTGTGGGGTCGGAGAGCCAACCGCCGGGAGGGGCGAGGTTCAGGTGGGGGCCGAACTGGGCGCGGAGTTGGTCCTGGGAAAGGGGGAGCGTGCTCATGAAAACCTCAGGACTTCATGCTGGTGGAATCAAGGATGGGCTCGGCATGCACAGGGATCGTGGCAAAGGGATCGAAGGCCCCCTGCAGACGTTCCCCCTGAGCTTTAGCGACGAGCCGTCGTTTGCAGCGGGGGCAAAGGTCCAGGTGATGAACCCCCCCACCATGTTGTGCGCCGTCCAGGTCCAGCTCCTTCCAGAGGGCGCCGAGATCGCGGCGCTGGTTGGCCCGGATGAAGGGCGTCCCGCAGCCCTTGCAGGCCAGTCGTCCCTCGGCTTCGCCCTCGGCCTTGTAGAGGGTGACACCGAGCTGGGCGGGCCGCTGGATGACGTGGAAGAGCTTGCCGAAGGGCAGCCCGAGCAGCATGAGAATCACCGTCAGTTCGTGCAGGAAGGAAAGGGTGGCGAAGTTGCGGCCCTGTAGCCACTTCTCGGAAGCGGTGAGCATCAGTCCCGTCATGCTCACGGCGATGAGCAGGACCAGGGGCAGGAGGTCCAGATCGAAACGCTGTGTGGCGGTGTCGCCTTCATCCTGCTTGCGGCGGATGAGGCTGAGCACACACCCGGCGATCACCATGAAGGCCGCCAGATCCAGAACATGGAAGCTGCAGAAGGCCATGAAGCTGTCGAGCGGGAAGGACCCCGCCGGGAAGCCGAACAACCAGGCCTGGTACCGGGCGGAGTTCAGACCTTCGCTGGTGAAGCGGATCCACCCGAACACCAGCGGAATGGTTACGGCAAAACCCAGCATGCAGCCCCAGGCGATGAGGGCGTGGGCTCCCCAGCGGCGAAGCGATCGCTTCTCGATGAAGCGCTGCAGGAACATTTGGTCCAGGGCCAAGACGGCCATGCGGGGGAGCGCCTTGAAGGCCTTGGGGGAGAGCAGTGTTCCGACCGTGTGCTGGAAATACATCCGAGTGGCCGGCCGCTCGATCCAGGTGAAATAGCGGTAGGCCACGCCGAAGCAGGCAAACAGGGTGGCCAGAAGGTAGCCCAGAAGGGCGGGATCGAGCCAACGTCCCCATCGGCTGCCCAGGGCCACGGCGCCGCAGACCACCAACGTGGCGAGAGCAGCCCGAATCAGGGGGCGTGGTTCAAGATCAAGGCGGTCCGACAAGGACATGGCAAGGCTCCAGGAGACCCAGTCTTAATTTCAGAAACCGGAATCAAAAGGTGACGGTATCAAGGACGACAAGCAAGTCCTGTTCGTGAGTGTTTTTTGGTGGGCCCCTTCAAGTTGCGCAGGTCCATCAGTTGGAGATCCCGAATCGTGGCTTCGGTCATCGAGGAGGCCACCTGGGACTTCACGGCGCTCCAGGCATCGTGAAGTGGACAGGGGTGGTCACCGCTACAGACCGGGAAACCCATGACACAGCCATCCATATAGTTGGGGCCTTCGATGGCTGTGACCACTTCACCCACAGTGATGCGATGAGTGGGTCTCGTGATCCGAAAGCCACCCTTGGGGCCCCGCACGGATTCAAGGATGGTGGCCTGAACAAGGGACTGAAGGATCTTGGCCAGGTAGGGAGCAGGCAGGTCGAGACGCGAAGCCAGATCCTTTGAAAAACAGTGGCTCCCGTCCTCGGGCATGGCTGCGAGGGCGCGGAGAGCATATCCAGTGGCGGTGTTGAACAGCATTTTGGAGTCCTCACTCTGAATTATAGGACCAGTGCCTGGATTGCAACAGCCTAACCCGCGTGATGAGGGTCATACGAACGTCTTGAACCACCCTGCCGATGGGGAATCGCCTTCAATCAGTATCGAGAAAAAACGGCTGCAACGACTGTGCACAAGGCGAGGATGAGATTGACAGCGACTAGCCTACGAATTTCGTTCATGACGATTGCAGCACCTGGCCAAGCTGAAGCAAGGCAGTGCGCTCGGAGTCTTGGGAAGAGGCTTATGTAGACGTAGCCGAAGACCATTGTCATGACCATCCCGAGCGCGGCCATAACGAGCCACCCGACAGGGGCCACCCGGATGCCTACTTGGAGGAGCAGAGCGAAACCACTGATGACAATGACAACCACCGCAATGGCGATGTAGCGGAGGAAGTATTCGAAGGTGGCCGTCCAAAGAGGCAGGCGTTCGGGTGGATTGAGTGACTTGGCCGCAGCGGGGCGGAGGCAGAAGTATGCGAACCACATCCCACCAAACCATGTGATTGCCCCCAAGAGGTGAAGAAGCACAAAGAGTTCGCGTGCGAATGGGGTCATATCGATACACATCCTTTCAGCGGCTCGACAAGGGAAGCCGACCAAGCCCTACCTGCAGGGCGGTGCAGGGATGAGCCGAGGAAGCGGAAGGTTGAGAGAGACCGAAAGGCAATACTGGCAGGGTGCCTGTTGAGTAAGGGGTTTGAGTCTATCGGGCCAATTACGTGACGAAACATCCAGGAGGACGACTTCCGCTTCGCACCTCGACTTGGCTAATGCTGTTTCAGACCCGTATAGGCAAGAATGAAATCGGCAATAGCGACTGGATCGTTCAGGTCCAGCCGAGGGATCTTCAAGCCCGGCAGAGGTATATCGCTGGCGACCGCCACGATCTCAGGATCCTCGGGACAGAGCAGTGGCTTGCCCTCGGAGTCACGATGGATTTCAAGCTTGGGGTGGTGGTGGGTCTTGAAGCCCTCGATGAGAAGCAGGTCTACAGGGGTCATGCGTTCGATCAGGGATTCGATGCTGGGCTCGGGCTCCTCACGGGATTCGTGCATCAGCACCCACCGGGATGAGGTGACGACCAGGACCTCCGAGGCCCCGGCCTCTCTATGGCGGAAGGAGTCCTTGCCAGGCTTGTCTACATCAAAACGGTGATGGGCATGCTTCATGGTCGAGACCTTGAGGCCATGCTCCTTGAGGATCGGTAGAACCTCAACCAGCAGGCTCGTCTTGCCGCTTCCACTCCAGCCGACGATGCCCAGCACCTTCATTCATGCCTCCTCGCTGATTTTAGGCAAAAAGGGAAGAAACCACTAAAGGGCTGGCATGAACCCATCCCACATGACTACTTGAGGGCGGTGCTGATCCAAGACCCGATAGCCTTACTTACGACCACGACTGAGGCAGCCACCAGTAGATGTTTGACGACTTCGAGAAAGGCTCCCACTTTTCGTTCGCGGGCCACCAGGAAGGTCAGTGCGGCAAGTAGCAACATGCCCCAGGCGATGATCAGCCCGAGGGCCACCGAAACCGGCAAGAGCCAGACCAGGAGGATGAAACTGAGGCAGACCAGCAGTCGTGTGACGAAGTTTGACACCGTGCCGGCGAAGGCCTCCTTCTGGTCGAGTTGTTCGGATTCCTGGAATATGTGGATGCTCAGTGAGTCTGTAAGGTTGTCGGCGAGTGCAGCGATGAGAAGGGCGCTGGCCACCACCGGCTTCGTGGCCCCCGCCGCACCCAGACCACTGACCAGGGCCATGCTTGTGGCGATGGCGGCGCTTCCCCCGTAACTGATCCTGCTGGTCTTGAACATGCGGGCGCCCTTTCAAATTGTGGCCGGACTGCAGGCCCCGGGAATCAAACTGGAGTTGGAGGCGGAAGAAGGCTTCAAGCGGTCTTTTCTGCCCGGCTCAGTACGCCATCCTCCATCTCGTAGATGGTGTCGAAGACATCCAGTGTCCGATGGTCGTGGGTGACCACCACCACAGCCGTGCCCTGCTCGCGGGCCACCTTTCGAAAGAGTTCCATGACGGCCCGACCCCGCTGACTGTCCAGGGCCGCGGTGGGTTCGTCGGCAAGGATGAGTGGTGGCGCAGGCGCAAGGGCCCGGGCGATGGCAACCCGCTGTTGTTCACCGCCGGAGAGCTCTTCCGGAAAATGGCGGCTCCGGTTTCCGACGCCCAGATATTCGAGCAGTTCCTGCGATCGGGTGTAGGTCTCCGGGCCCATCTGGTCGTTAAGGGCCAGGATCAGGCGGACATTCTCGTGGGCCGACAAAAAGGGGATCAGGTTTGATTTCTGAAACACGAATCCGATGCGGGAGCGGCGCAGGGCCGCCAGGTCACCAAAGGCCTTACCATCCTCCAAGACTCGCTCCCCCATGAGGTCGATCGTGCCCTTCTCGGGTGGATTGAGCAGGCCCAGGCCTGTAAGCAGGGTGGATTTGCCAGAGCCACTTGGGCCCAACAGGGCCACCACTTCCCCGGAGTGGGCAACCATGGAGACTCCGAGCAGGGCCTTCACTTCTGTGGCCCCGTGCCCGTAGGTCTTAAATAGGTTTTCAGCGCGAACGGCTTCCATGGATCACCCCGCCAGAATGAGGGTGGGCGGGATTCGCAGGGCCCGCACGATCCCTGCCGCACTTGCCAGTGTCACCAGGATCAAGACCAGCATGCCGACCCCAAGGTATTCTCCGGGCCCCAGCAACACCCGCCTTGGGAACAGGGGAAATAGAAACTTGGCGATGAGAATGGCGAAGCCGTAGCCAAGGGCTCCAAGCAAAAGGCCTTGATTCAGAACCAACTTTACGACCACGGAACTTCGGGCTCCCAAGAGTTTGAGGAGCGCAATATCGTGGGTTTTCGCCACGGTCATGTTGTACAGAATCAGGGTGACCACGATGCCCGAAACGATGGCCAGCAAAGCCCGAAAGAGACCGATCTGCTTCCGGGACTTCTCCACCACACCCTTGAGCAGGAGGTCCCGCTGCTCTTGGGCTGTGTAGGCCGTCACATCGGGCCATGCCTCCAAGCCACGCTGGACTTCTTCTATGGATGCGCCTGGCCGCAGGTTCACCAGGATGGCATTCGCAGGGAACGGCGCCAGGGTGGGCGGGTTGAAGCGCTCATCCCGAAGCCGATCCTGATTCGAAAGCGTGTCCAGTTCGGTAACAGCCAAGCGAGCCAAACGGCCCTCCCGCTCGACCCGCTTGGCTTCGGGAGCCTGCCAGTTGAGGATCGCCCGCGCATCCAGTTCCGTGCTGAAGACCAGACCATCCCCACCGGAGGACAGCATGCCCTGGGTGAGCCCCACAACCCGGAAGGTTTCATCACCGAGTGGAAGGATCTCCCCCAAGGCCAGCCCCAGGCTTCGATCGGCAATGACTTCTCGATGCGGATCCCGCAGGTGCCGTCCGGATACCAGAGGGAGAGCCTGGCCCTTATCCTCGGGCCAACTGAGGCCAACGACTGTCATACGTAGGCTGCGTACCCCAACAATTCGCTGGATGGTGGCCGTGCTGAAACTTCGGGCTGAGGCCACCCCTGCCTGGGCCCGCAACCGATCTTCCAGGGCCGGCGGCACGGTGGATCGCTCTGCGAAGGGCCCACGGGTGTCGCGTTGAACCACCCAGATATCGGCACCGAGGTGATCCACCAGCAGGGTGGCATCCTCCACCAAGCCGCGATAAATACCGCCCATGGCCAGAACGATGGCGAAGAGCAGGCCGAGGCCCAGGGCCGTGGCCGAGAAGCTGACCTTTTGGCGCCGGAGATCTTTCATCGCAAGGTTCATATGTCTGCCTTCACCTGCACGCGGCGAAGGGAGGGCAGCGCCTTCCCCTCCTCAGGTGATCGAAGCACCTGATCCCCGGCCTGGAGACCGTCTTGGATTTCCACGAAGTCACTTCCGGTGAAGCCCACCTTCACTGCCACCCGGTGGATGCGGCCCCCCTTTTGCACAGAGCAGGTGCGGGTTTTCTGATCCAGGAAGGAAGCTGGTACACGCAAGGTATTCGCCTTGCCGGCCACACTGATGCGCACGTCTGCCCGCTGGCCCACGGCGAATCCTTCGGGCAATTTGAGCAATTCCACGTCCACCAGCAGCTCATGGGTTTGCCGATCGGCCTGCCGTCCAATCCGGTCGACCCGGCCTGGGAACACCTGCCCCGGATGGGAGCGCAACGCCACTTGAGCGGGTTGTCCCAGGCGCAGATCCCCCAGGGAGGTTTCATCCACCCAGGCTCTCACCCATAGTTTGCGGGTGCTGATCACTGTGAGGACGGGGGTTCCTGCGGGAACGATGTTGCCTGGCTCCCGGAGGCGACGGGTCAGCAGGCCGTCCACGGGGCTGAGTAGGCGGCCTTCTTCGAAGGCCAGCCGCTGGAGGGCCTCCGTGCCCTTCGCCTGGGATTCGCCACTCCGGGCCTGGGTGCCCGCCGCGCCCACGGCCTGGACCACCGCCTCGGCCACCTTCAGTCGTTCCTGGGCAGCGTCCAAATCTGCGCGGCTCAGGATGCCCTCCGTCTGGAGGCGCTGCACCCGCTTGAAATCCGAGCGGGTGCGCGCTTGAGTGGCTAGGGCCTGTTCAAGATCCGCGGTGGCCTTCCCTATGCCAGCCTGTGCGGATCCCCGGGCAGCCTGGGCCACAGCCAGTTGCTCTCTCAGATCATTGGGATCCAAGCGGCCCAGCACTTGGCCCTTTGTGATGGGGCTCCCCTCGTCCAGGGGAAGTTCCAGGATGCGCCCCCCGACCTTGAAGGCCAGAGGCACCTCCTGCACGCTTTCGAGGGTGCCGGTGCCTCGGACATCCATCGAGACCGGGCCCCAGTTCACGGTGGCACCCAAGGCGTCCACGGGTACGAGGAAGCGCGCCCCCAGGACCAGCAGGAGGAGACCGGGCGGCACCATGGCCAGGCGACGGAACAGGGGGTTTTGGGTGAATTCAGGCAGGTTCATATCAATGACTCCGTTCGGGGGCGAGGAGGCAGGCCAGGCTTGCGAAGACCTCGGTGGCCTTGGGCACCTTGCCGAGCTCTGACGGCAGGGCGTTCAGGAACACCAGATGCTGGAGGCTGCCCAGCACGATGGGCAGCAGTGCCTTTGGTGGCAGGTCCTTCCGGATCTCCCCACGTTCAATCCCCTCTTCCAAGGCCTTGAGCACAAAGGCCCGCGTGCCCCTCACCAGATCGAGCATCCGTTCCGCGGCCGCGGGAGGCAGGGCCAGTGCGAACTGCTCGGAGAAGATGAAACGCGCCACCCCGACCTGTTGCCCCACCGTCTGGACCCGCGCCAGGAAGAGGGCCTGAAGGCGCTCCAGAGGGGGCAGGAGGGTCTTGGGGTAGGTGTCGGCCACCATGTCCGCCACGCGCTGGGTGGCGGCTTCGAGGATCTCATCCCTGGACTCGAAGTGCCGGAAAGGCGCGCCAGAACTGACCCCCAGTTCCTGGGCCAGGGAGGCCGTGGTGAGGGCGACGATGCCCCGCTCCCCGATGATCTTCAGGGCCGCGTCGGCAATTTCAGTCTGTTTGGGGGTGAGGGGTAGGAGGGGGTGGCGCATGATTCGATTGTAAGTAAGTAGTTACTCATGTCAAGAAAATGAATAACTGCCTCACTTGATTCAAACCACAAAAATCAATCTATAAGACTAGTTAATAGATACGTTACAAAATTTGTTATCGTATCATTTGACGTAAGTATTTATTTACTTACATTGATTCTAGCGGCCGATTCGTCTGGCCCTCTCCTTGAACCGAACCCAGTCCTCCCAGGTGAATCCGCATGATCGTCTCGACTCGACAGACCACCGCCAAGCGCACAGAAATCGCGGATGCGGCGCTACGGATCATCGGCGAACAGGGCATCACGGCCCTGACCATGGCCACCCTTGCAACGGAACTAGGCCTGAGTCCAGGGGCCCCATTTCGGCATTTCGCCTCCCGGGATGAGATCCTGGAGGAGGTGGCCCAACGGGTGGTGGACTTGATCGGAGCCGCGTTCCCGGATCCAGCGTTGCCGCCCCTGGAACGGCTGTCCCGACTCTTCCTGGCAAGAACGGAGGTGCTGGGGCAAAACGCGGGGTGTGGCCGTCTCATCTTCTCCGACCAGTTCGCCAAGGCCTTGCCGGAAAAGGCTGCTGCCACGATTCGAGGCCTCGTTCGCCAAACCCGCACCTACCTGGTGGACATCCTCAAGGAGGCCTCGAAGGCAGGGCAGATCCGCAAGGACCTCACCCCTGAGGATCTCCTGATCCCCGTCGTTGGCACCCTCCAGCACCTGGCCTTCCTTGCTTCCCTGCCAGCCGATGGTCCACCCCTGCGACGGCCTGATCCCAAACGGGCGCTGAAAACCCTGCTGACGCTCTTGTCCTTTCCGGACAAGCAAGCCGATTAATCCACCTTCGTTCCCTCAAGGAGAAACCCATGAATCCCATCACTAACCTGAGCGAAACGCTCCCCATGCCCGAGGGCCAACGGGCCTCTCTCCCGCTTCTTGATCTCAAGAACGAAACCAAGCTCGTGCTGGTGGCCCTGCCGAGTGGTGTCCAGATTCCCGTCCATGCGGCACCCTATCCGGCCTCGGTCCTTCTCCTTTCCGGCGCCATCGAAGTGATGCTGGGCGAGACCTGGCAGCAGGTCGGCCCCGGCGAATTGGTGCCCATCGCGGAGGAGCTGCTTCATTCCGTCCGGGCCAGCGAGCCCTCGTACTTCCTGGTCTCCCATCTGCGGGGACTGGGTTCCAAGTCCAAGGCCTCCAATTAACCCTCTTTCCCCCAAGGAGACCCCATGCGATTACATTCCACCCTACGATCCTTCGGCCTCGCCCTTCTCCTTGCTCCCTTCCCGGCCATGGCACACTGCGACAGCCTGGATGGCCCTGTGATCAAGGCTGCAAGGGCCGCCTTCACGACTGGGGACGTGAACCATGTGCTGGTCTGGGTTCACCCCAAGGACGAGGGCGAGATCCGTGGGGCTTTCCGCCGCGCTCAGGAGGTCCGGAAGCTCGGCCCCGAAGCACAGAAGCTGGCGGATCAGTACTTCTTTGAAACGCTAGTCCGCGTGCACCGGGCTGGCGAAGGCGCTCCCTTCACGGGCTTGAAACCAGCGGGGGAGGACTTCGGTCCAGCCATTCCCGCCGGTGACAAGGCACTGGAAAGCGGCGATCTGAAACCCCTCTGGAAACTCGTGAACGACAACATCCACACCACCCTGCACCAGCGCTTCGAGGCGGCGGTGAAGGCCAAAGCCTACAAGCCTGGCGACCTCAAGGCCGGCCGAGAATACGTGTCCTCCTACGTCGGATTCATCCACTACGTCGAGGCCGTCTACGGGGCCGGTGCCGCTTCCGAACATGGAGAAGGCCACGAGGGGCATTCAGGTCACGAAGGCCACTAGTCTGCAACCTTTTCAAGCGATGGGCCGGAGCCTTCCATGCCCAGTGACACTCTTCCAGCCGCTGTTGCCATGCCACTGAGAGGTCGACCCCATGTCGTCATCTTGGGGGGTGGCTTCGGGGGTCTGGCCGCAGCCAAGGCCCTTCGTAGGGCTCCGGTCGATGTCACCCTGATCGACCAGCGGAACCACCACCTCTTCCAGCCCCTGCTCTATCAGGTAGCCACCGCCGCCCTCAACCCCAGCGATATCGCGGTGCCCATTCGCCAGATCCTCCGCAGGCAGCGGAACGCCTCGGTCCTGCTTGCAGAGGCCGTGGCGGTGGATCCTATCGGGAAGCGGGTCCTTCTCTCCGATGGGGTCATTTCCGAGGGGGCGGTTCCCTACGACTTCCTCATCCTTGCCACGGGCGTCACCCATTCCTATTTCGGCCACCCGGAATGGGCCGTGGACGCCCCGGGGCTCAAGACCATCGAGGACGCCCTCGAGATCCGAAAACGAATCCTCCTGGCCTTTGAATCTGCCGAATGGGAACCCGAGCCCACCCGCCAGGAAGCCTGGCTGACTTTCATCGTCGTGGGGGGTGGACCCACTGGGGTAGAACTGGCGGGGGCCATCGCCGAGATCGCCAGGCACGTCATGACCCGGGACTTCCGCCGCATCGATCCCGGCAGGGCCCGGGTGCTGCTTATCGAAGCCGGGCCACGCATTCTTCCGGGGTTCGCTCCGGAACTCTCCCAGTGGGCCACCGAGGCGATCTCTCGGCTGGGAGTGGAGGTTTTCACCGGGTATCCCGTGACGGCCCTGGATAAGAATGGCGCCTCGGTGCATGGCGAGAAGATTGAAGCTCGCACCATCCTTTGGGCAGCCGGAGTGGAGGGCTCGTCCCTGGCCCATTCATTGGGGGTCCCTTTGGTTTCCGGAGGGCGCGTTCCCGTCCAGCCCGACCTCGGCCTGGCCGGTGCGTCAGGTCTTTTTGTCATCGGCGACCTGGCCTCCTTGCAACAGGACGGCCAGCCCCTGCCTGCCCTGGCTCCGGTGGCGGTGCAGGAAGGCCGTCATGCCGCCAGGAACATCCTGCGAGCGCTCCTAGGACTGCCAGGCCTTCCCTTCACCTACCACTCCCGGGGGATGCTCGCCACCATCGGGCGGGCGGCTGCGGTGGGAGAAGTAGCCCGCCTGAGATTCACTGGATTCGCGGCCTGGCTGTTCTGGCTCCTGGTCCACATCGCGTGGCTCATCGGCTTTCGCAATCGTTTCCTCGTCCTGACGGAATGGGCCTGGACCTACCTCCGCTACGAACGCGGGGCACGGCTGATCACCGGCCCCAAACAAGGGGGATTGCCAGATCGTCCGTCTGGCACGGAAGGATAAATGACCTCTATCTCCTCCCGAATCGGAACCCCTCCGATTCCTTCAGCCGTCTGGTGGGAAGGCGTATGCTGATCCCCCCGACCCGTTCTCGAGGCCAGAATCGCTTCCCCAAAGGAATCTGCCATGAGCACCGCAATATCCGATTCAGCCCCTCTGTCTCCTCGTTGGCGCCAGGCCGTCATCCTCGTGATGATCTTCGGCTTCAGCCTGCTGATCTGGATCACCGCAAAGACCTACACGGGTGCACCTCCCATCCCGGCCAGAGTCATCGGGAGCGCGGGCCAGGTGCTCTTCACGGGGGAGGAGGTCAAGGATGGCCAGGAGGTCTTCCTGAAGTACGGCCTCATGGAACACGGAACCCTGTGGGGCCATGGCGCCTACCTCGGGCCCGACTACACCGCTGAGTATCTGCACCGCCTTGCCGAGATTGGACGGGACTCCCTGGCTCAGGCCCACTACGGCAAGGCGTTCAAAGAACTGGGAGAGGGCCAGGCTCTGGAGATCGGGGCTCGGCTGAAAACCCTGATCAAGCAGAATCGCTACGACGCGGGCGCGAATACCCTCCGATTCACAGATGTCGAGGCCGACTCCTACCGCATCCAGACCGGGGAGTGGACGACTTACTTTTCGGGCGAGAAGGCCGCGGTGGGACTGCCCACCAAGTTCATCCAGGACGAGCGCGAGCTGAAACACCTCACGGCCTACTTCGCCTGGGCCACCTGGGCCACGGTGGCGCCACGCCCGGGGAAGGACTACTCCTACACCAACAACTGGCCCTACGAGCCCCTGGTGGGCAATGGACCCACGGCCTCGACCTATCTGTGGAGTGCGATGAGTCTAATCACCCTGCTGGGTGGACTGGGTCTGATCCTTTTCATCTTCGGAAAGTTCAACTACCTGGGATGGGGCGGCGCGGCTGGCTGGAAGCACGCGCAAGAAGGCCGGCTCCAAGCCTGGACCCTCACACCCAGCCAGAAGGCCGTGGGCCTCTTCTTTGCCGTGGTGGCCCTCCTCTTCCTGGGGCAGGCCGCCCTGGGCGGCGTCCTGGCGCACTACCGGGTCGAGCCAGGTGGCTTCTACGGTTTCGATCTGGCCCGGTTCCTGCCCTACAATCTGGCGCGGACCTGGCATCTGCAGCTGGCGATCTTCTGGATCGCCACGGCCTGGGTGGGGGGAGGGCTCTTTCTGGCCCCCCTCGTGGGTGGTGGGGAGCCCAAGGGTCAGAAGGTCGGTGTGCTCGTTCTTCTGGGCGCCTTGGCCATCGTGGTCTTCGGCAGCCTGTTTGGAGAGATGGCCGGGATCAACAACAAGCTGGGCAGTCTGTGGTTCTGGCTGGGGCACCAGGGGAGCGAATACCTCGACCTGGGCCGGTTCTGGCAGATCCTCCTGGCCGCAGGGCTGGTGTTCTGGCTCTTCCTCATGTTCCGGGCTCTCCGCCCGGCCATGAAGGGCACGGAGCAGGGAGAACTGCCCTCGCTGTTCTTCTACGCGGCCATCGCCATCCCGCTCTTCTATGTCCCGGCTCTGTTCTACGGGCCTCGCACCAATTTCGCCGTCATCGACAACTGGCGCTTCTGGATCATCCACCTCTGGGTGGAGGGATTCTTCGAACTCTTCGCCACGGTGCTGGTGGCGGTGATGTTCTACCAACTGGGCCTAGTCACTTCCAAGTCGGCGACACGACTCGTCTATCTCGACGCGATCCTCTACTTGGGCGGGGGAATCGTGGGCATCGGGCACCACTGGTACTTCACCGGCCAGGGCACCCTGAACATGGGCCTCGCCGCCAGCTTCTCCGCCATGGAGGTCATCCCGCTCACCCTCTTGACCCTGGATGCCTGGGACTTTATTCGCCTTCAAGATAAAAATTGTGAGGAATGCGATCGCCCCTTGGCCGCCAAGCAGCACTGGGCCATCAAATTCCTCATTGCCGTGGGGGTCTGGAACTTCGTGGGGGCGGGTGTCTTCGGGTTCCTCATCAACCTGCCCATCGTTTCCTACTTCGAGGTTGGGACAACCCTGACGGCCAACCACGGGCATGCGGCCATGTTTGGTGTCTTTGGGATGCTGGCTTTGGCCGTACTGGTCTTCTGCCTACGGGAGATCAAAGGCGATGCAGCCTGGAGCAAGGTGGAGAAATTTATTCGCATCGGTTTCTGGGGCCTCAACATCGGGCTCGGCCTGATGGTCGTGTTGGATCTCTTTCCCGGAGGTGTCATCCAACTCTGGGATGTCCTCTCCAACGGGTACTGGCATGCCCGGCGCCTCTCCTTCCTCATGGGCGGTACTTTCCACACCCTGGAGTGGGTACGCATCGTCGCGGATATGATCTTCCTCCTGCTCGGCGCCGTCCCCATCGCCTACGCGACCCTGCGACTGGTCTTCAGCCGTGAGCAGGGAGACACCGCCTGATCTCGGCGCAACCGCTGGTCCAAAGTCGCCAACTCGCTCAGGCTGAGCCGCAGGGGCACCGCCTCGAGATGGGTTCTCTCAGGAACAGCGTCAGTTCCTTCCAATGCTTCCGCATGTAGGTGATGGCTTGGCCAGTCACCCTGCGCCAATATTCCAAATCACTGATACCCATAGGCCAGGCCAAGGTCATTGCTGAGAGTGCACTAATGCTGGATAAGAAATGCGGTCGTGGGCATCGACCACAGCGAAGGGAGTCAGCGAGGCCAGCTCGCTTTTGGTTGTTGTGAAGAGATGAATCACGGAGACGCCATGAACAAGTACGTGATCCGTGACGATGCGCCGGTGGCAGCGCCACCAGACTGCCTCGGCGCACATGATCACGCATGTCTCTTCCGACGCCACCCTGAGCAGTTTGCTCAAGCCCGCGCGGAAAGGTGCCGTCTGCGCATAGTCGGCATAATTATGAAACGGTTGACGTTCCCAAGCGGCGTTGACGTCTTCCTCGATGCACACACTTTTCCCACGACGCCCACCGAGCTCGAGAAGATGGACATAACTTATTTCCGCACCGCCTAACGTTTTTGGTAACACGTCGAGGTTGAACTGCGGATTGGTCCTCGACCGCGGGATGCTTCTGATATCGACGAGGCGTGTCACTTTGAATGCGCGCAGAATATCGATTAACTCATCCACCGGACGTGTCGAGTGTCCGATGGTGTAAAGCGTTCGATGAACAATCCCGCTGATCATAACCCTTTCGAGAGATGTGTTGTTGGGTCTGCCCTTGGATGTCAGGAGCCGTGCCGAAATAACCTGCGTAGTTCTGCTATTTTGCCACGGTCTCTCCATCTATCTGGTACCCATACCGAAATGGAGGTTCCAGAAAACATGAATCGAGGCGGATGACTCCGCCTCAATTCCATACAGGAATATGTTGAGGATCACTCCTCGGAGGGGATGTTGTCCGCCTCGGAATTGGAATCGTCGGCAGGAATCGAAAACCCCTCCATGGCTAAGGCCCGATAGGATTCAGGGTCGACCACGGAGTCGATCTGGACGGAGTTGGGATAGATCTTCTTGGTCATTTGACCTCCTTGGGTTCGGCATCTTGCCAGTTGTCGTTAATGCGTCCCGACCAGTAGCTACGCTCGGCCACGACCAGGACATCGAGGATCGTGATTCCTAGCACTGTGGAAGCCACGCGGAGCATATTCGCCAGCCATTTGTCGCTGGGCCCGGGTTCTGCGTTGGGGATAGCTGTCCATCGATAGACCACCAGGGCGTTCGCGCCCACCCTGAGGGTTTCCCTGAGAATTTCCGCTACGTCCACCGAACAGGTTTCGACGCCACCTTCGAAGAGCACCTTGTCGACCAGGATGCGATCACGGCAATCCATGGCAAACATGCCCACGCAGGAGCGCTGACGCTGCTCGCCACGGATCCGGATTTCCCGCACGGTGTCCTCGAGGGAGGCGAGGCAGTTGCTGCGACGTTGGGCGATCACCCGGCTGGTGAATTCAAGGTGCGTCATGAGGCGCAGGATCTCATCTTCGTGAAGCCCATGGGCCGTCAGTTCCAGAGGGCCGCCATGGACCAACGTGTTGAGGTTGGCGGTGCACAAGATGGCTTCTGCGCGGCGCAGATCAGGCTCCCGGAGCAGCGTGGAGAGCAGTTGGGCGTCGGAGAGGTGTTCCGTGCCACGCATGACCGTGGCCAGGAGCAGGTTGTCCGGCTCTTGTTCGGTCCAGGGATGCTGTGCGTTGGGTTGGGTCATGGTTGAACCTTTCTGGAGGACCGGTGGATGGTCACGAAAGGCAGAATGGCCAAAGCTTCTACCGGAATTTATTTGTCTCGAACCGAGTAGCGGGCAGGGGCAAAAAAATTTGCAAAGACGCGTCCCGGCCTGATGCAGTGAACATCCACTGGAACTCCTAGGAGTTCATCCCGATCAAGAAGCACGCTGGAAGATGGACGATGCAGGTAACGTCATGCTGCGATCAAGGCTCCTCAGCTACAGGGCAATGAGCTCTCAATCTTTGACCCAGCAGAAAAAGGATCAGCTTTCGTCAGGATCGCCAGGATGTCAGACCGATGCAGAGTCTCGGCTGTGATCAGGTGTTGAACAAGGATTTCAAGGCTGGACTGGTGACGGGTGAGCTCCTCCTGGGCGAGGTTTTCGGCAGCTTTCAGCCACACCTGAATGCGCTCCAGGAGCCTGGGCGCAAGAGCCTGTTGCAGGCTGTGTGTTAGGGCCTCAAGGGACACCATGGGGAAGTCGGGATCGAGGCCCCAGGTTCCTACGGCATGCTGGGCCATGGAGGTGGCTTCCTCGATGTCGTTCTCGGCGCCACAGGAAGGGCCGCCACCGGGGTTGGACAAGGCTTCCGCAACTCGGCCACCCATGAGCACGGCCAGGCGTTTCTTGATGAAATCCGCGTCCGGGAGGTCGATGGATTCTGACTGATGCATGTAGGCCGCACCCAGGCCGCCAGAGGCGGCAGGGATCACGGTCAGGTGCTCCACGCTGCCAGGGCCCAGCAGGTGGTAGGCCAGCAAGGCATGACCGGCTTCGTGGTAGGCCACGCGGCGCTTGGCGACGGGATTAAGTTGACGACTGGAGTCCACCTCTCCCCGCCGAAGGTCGAACAGGGCTGCCGTGAGTTGCGTTGAGGAGATGCCTTCGGCAGAGCCTGCGGCCGCCTGCTTGAGGCGATCGACCAACTGGACCAAGTCAGCCGGGCTCAGGCCGGTCGTCATGGCGACCGCCTCTTTGAGCGTTGCGTCATCGGCCAATCCCTTGAGCAGGCCCTGGAGGATGGCCAACCGGTCTTTGGCGGTCGGTAGGCCCACGTGGATGTGCTGGCCCAGGCGCATGCTGCGGACGAGGGCCGGATCGAGGCGCTCGTACTGGTTGGTCGTGGCCAGGAGCAGCACGCGCCCGGGCCCTTTACGCAGGAGGTCGATGCTGCGCAGCATGGTGCCGACGATGGAGGACTGGTGAGCGGCGGACCACTCGTTGCTCTGCCCACGGGCCCAGGCGATGGCGTCGAACTCGTCGACCACCAGCACCGCAGCGTCATATTGCTGCAAGGACGCAAACGTTTCCCGGATGATGCGTTCAGACTCCCCGTACCACTGGCTGAGGAATTCGGATCCGCCCATCATGATGCACGGGACGCCGGCCTCCCCTGCTGTGGCCTCGCAGGCATGCGTCTTACCCGTCCCAGGCGGGCCGGACAGGACACAGGCACGAAGGCCCGGTTCGCCGTGTGGGTCCTTCAGCCAGTCCAGGTAGCCCTGCAGCCTGGCCTTGGTGGATTCCTGGCCCAGGACATCCTGGAACCGGATGGAGGGGATAGCACCCCACGGGATGTCCCGTTTGAGGTCCTGGGCGCGGAGCACGCGCTCCTCCCCATCGAAACAGAGGGTCGCCGTCACATGCGGATCCCCGGGGCGGAAGTCGATTTGCAAGTGCGTGCGCCACCGGAGGTGGGATGCCTGGCAGCGGTCGAAGTAGCGGGAGAACAGCGCCGTCTCCAGAGCATGTTCAAGAAGCCTCCTGGCGGCAGCCTGGCGCCTGGTGAAGCCATTCCTGGGATGCACTTGGACTGGGATGACCTGCTCCTGAAGGCAGGTATCCGCCATCTGAGGATGCTTGGCTTCGACGAGGCTCCGCACCACCAGGTGATCCAGGCCTTGAAGGAAGGGCATGGGGCCATTCACGTCGTGGTTGAGCGCATCAATCAGGACCAACCCACCAGGAGGCAGTCGGTGAAGGCCCTCAAGGGTTTCCACCACCTGAAAGGTCACCTGCCGGGAGGACAGTAGGCGCCGCACCAAGGACTCGACTGCGGGGTTGCTGCTGACCAGATGGATCGAGCAGGTCATCTCGCGGAAGGCCTCCTGCAGACGTGTCGACAGGGTCTCGTCGGCCTGCACAAGGAATACCGGCGGCTCCGGGCCTCCCTGGATCGTGGGGCCGAGGGTGTCCTGGGCCGCCATCAACAGGTCCAGGAAGATCCGGTCCAGAAGCCGTTCGGCCGTGCGGAGGTCCTTCCCGACAAGGTGGGACAAAGCGAGGGCCGGAAGCACGGCACCTTCCACCTGGAAGGTGAAGCCTGAGTGGATGAAGGATGCTGCTTCCATCAGGGCACCTTCTTCGTCGTAACGCAGCTCTGTTGGGCCTTCTGCAGCATGTGGTGGCCCTGGTGCCGGCGGAACAGCACCATGGCCCCTTTGTTCAGCCTGCTGAGCAGTTCCTTGGGTACGGGCGTCTTATGCCAGTCGGATTTCTCCTCGACCTTCTCAGCCAGACTCAGCAGGTCCACGAGGTCCACGTCGAGCGTGCCCTCCTCAGGAGCGGCCGGACGGTTCCACAGCTCCGATCCCAGATTGGTGGTGAAGATGAACACCGTGTCTCGGAAGTCCACCCTGCCCGTCGATGAGGGCAGGAAGCCCTGGTCGAGGACGGGCAGGATGGCCTCCAACACCTTTCGGTGGGCCTTCTCGAATTCATTGCAGATGACCAGGGACTGGGGGTTCTGCTCGACGAACTTGGTGATGGAGCCCTGGCGAGTGCCGTCACCGAACAGGTCGACGCCACTGTTCCACTGCACGTGCTGGGTCATTTCAACATCCAGGACCGCGAGTCGGTGTGACCTGTGTTTGGCGAGGGAGGAGAGGCCAAGCGCTTCCGCGAACAGTCGGGCCGCAAGGGATTTGCCTGACCCAGGCGGCCCCAGGAATAGTGCTGTGGCCGGCGAGGGACCGACCCCACGCCGAAGCTCACGCTGGAAGGCGAGACGTTTGAGGGCAGCCACGGCTTCGGACTGGCCGAATAGGCTCTGCCGGAGTTCCGTTTCGACGGCCAGCGCGCAGTCATGGGCGGCCTTGAGGGCCAGCCTCGGATCGTGGCTCAGGGCGGACTCTGGCGAACCATAGAGGCGCAGGAAGACTTCTTCCCTCGTGTCGAGGAACGTCTGAAAGCAATCCTTAAGGGGCCGGCGCCGATTGAGCATGACCACCACCTCACTCGGGAGGTTGTAGTCAAAGGGCAGGGCCTGTGCGGGGCGACCGTCGAGTTGGATGTCTTCCAGCGCACAGGTGGTGAGCATGGAGTCGTACCAGTCGGGGGGATCCACAGGGGTTTGCCGGCCGAGGGGCTCCAGCAGCTCCGCCCATTCGAGCGCGACAGCCAGCTCGTCAGAGGCGACATAGGTGCCATCTAGGGCCAGTGCCAAGGACATGGCTGTCTGCACCCAGCGATCGGTGAGGGGATCCCCATTGGACTGTGGGGCGTTTGGCGGCGCAGAGCCCTGGCGCCGATGGCTGGCCTGAGCCATGAGTTCGTCGGACATGATGTGTCCTGATCCCGCCAGTGAAGCAAAGGTTCATGCTGGCCTGGGCTCACAGGTCAGTTCCGCAGTCCGTGCGATGTGGACTAGGGAGAACGTTCGACTTCGCTGAGGGGAAAGGGGGGTGCCGGGGCCACCCGAATTGTTTGAGTCACCGACGGTATTACCGGAAAGCCATCCGTTGGGCGCGGTTTGCTAGTCCCCGTTGGATTACCAGGCATCTCACGGAGAGACCCCAGATGTTGTTGTCGGTGAGAGAAACGTAATGCAAAAAAATCAGAATGGCAATCCAGAAAAATGAGTTCCGAGAACATCGATTCCAAGCACGCTCTTGTGATCTATGGGCAAATATCCAGATCGCGCGTCCGGCGAATTTCGGCAACTTGATTGGACGAACCTAAGGGGATCGTCCAGTGGTTCAGACCGGAGGGCCCCGTGTGGCCAGGCCCTTGAGGGCGGAAGGATGCTGTATGGAAGTCATGCTCCTAGGCCTCCTGGGAAGGCTCGTCTTCAGGCATGGACTCTCCCTCCAGGACCAGGTCCCAGAGATCCTGGGGGTCGGCCACCTCGTCGAGCGCGACGCAGGTGGGGATATGCGGGGTTGTCTGGCTCATATACTCCTCCGGGGGTGCCAGCGCAGTGCCGGCAAAAACGGAACGGTGCTGCGCTGGTGCCGCTGGAGGAGTAGCAAGACAACCCGCCCCACCCAGTTCTCACGAGGTGCAAGTAGATCCTGATAAGAGCCATGTCTTGGTGAGGGGATCTCCACCATTGGAGTTAAGGACGCCGCAGGGCTTATCACGTGGGCCAACACTGCTCGGCGAAGCCAGCGTATTAGAATCGAAGCCACATCACACTGCTGACCTCTGGCATCGACGGCATAGCTGCAATGCTGTTGGGCCCCCACGGCCTGAGGCCAGAGACATTCCTTGATTGTGAAATCGTGTGTTCCCCTCGACCATCTGCCAGGGTTCGGGAGAAGACCCTCCTTCTTGGCTGGTATCGAAAAGAGGTCGCCTCTTTTCAATTCATCATTCCTGCCGTGTGTCCCGGTCATGAGCCCCCCGCGAATCGAGGGGCTCATGACCGGGCGCAAGCGATACGCTGGTTTCTGGAAGCAGTGATGACGGGATTGGTCAGCACCTTGCACGGCGCCCCGCCATCCGGAAGCGTGCCAGGTGGCCTTCCTGGCGCGATTCCGGAGGGGCGGCCGCGGGAATCCAGTATGCGATACTATCGAGATTCCAAATATGGACGGGCATCACCAAGGAGAATAAATATGCCAAACATTGCGTCCATCTTGAAAGATGAAATTGTCCGATTGGCTCGAAAGGAAATGCGCAAAGAACTTGAAGGCCTTCGGAAGGCTTCCGCACAGTACCGTTCTGATATTGCAGGCTTGAAGCGCCGAGTTACGGAACTTGAGAAACAGGTATCACGGGTGACGAAGAAGGCCCCAGGAACCACAACAGCTAAGACCACTGATGAGTCATCCACCAATATCAGGTTCCGCGCGAAAGGCCTGGCCACGCATCGGCAGCGACTTGGGCTATCGGCCGCTGAGGCAGGAGTCATTCTTGGGGTGTCCGCCCAGACGGTCTACAACTGGGAGGCTGAGAAATCCAGGCCAAGACAGTCGCAGTTGGCTGCCATTGCAGCATTCAGAAAGATGGGGAAACGGCAGGTCAAGGGCGAATTGGCGAAGACGGGGTCCTAACGGTTTGGCTCGCTCTAGTTCAGGCACAAGGATATGACTTGTCCCAATCGAAGCCGACGGGTTGCTCGTGGCGGTTCTCCAGGCCGGGAATCCTGAAATGCTTGGTGCCCCGATATACCCGCCACCGAGGCTGATGCGAGGTGTCCCTCGGGTGAGGGGTTGAAGGGCTTATGATGGGTGGGAGTTCATTCCCCCCACCCTGAGACCCACTGATGCCCTCTGCCACGACCCTCCCCATTAATCCCGACGTGCTCACCTGGGCGCGGATGGAGAGCGGCTATGATGTGGACCGTGTGGCCCATCGCCTGGGCACCAAGGAGGAGCGGGTCCTGGCCTGGGAGCGGGGCGACGCCCACCCGACCTTGCATCAAGTTCAACTGCTGGCGGCCTTTTTTCGGCGCCCCCTGGGCCTGTTCTTCCAGCCCAAACCCCCAAAAGTGGCTCCTCTGGCGGCGGATTACCGAAGGCTGCCTGGAGTGGTCACGGGCCACGAGTCGCCCGCAATGCGCCTGGCAATCCGACAGATGCTCCTCCGGCGGGACCACATGCTCAACCTCCTGGGTGAACTTGGAGAGGAGCCCGTGGAATTCAAGCTGGCCGCCCACCTGGCTGAGCAGCCCGAGGCCGTGGCGCACCGCCTTCGGGAGGCATTGGGCATTCCCGTGCTCGTTCAGCTTCGCTGGCGCGATGAATGGCAGGCCCTGAACGCTTGGCGGAATGCCGTGGAACACCTGGGCATCCTGGTTTTCCAGTTCAGCAAGGTGGAGCTGGAGGAAGCCCGGGGTCTCACCCTGCTGCGCTTCCCGCTCCCGGTGGTAGCGGTCAATGGCAAGGAACTACCCGAACCGAGGCTCTTCACCTTGATTCATGAGGTCGCTCACCTGATGCTCGCCGTGGGCAAGGAAGAGGTCTCCGCGCTTCGGGAGACGCGTACCGCGGAGCAGTGGACCTCGGTGGAGCAGTTCGCCGAAAGTGTCGCCAGCCACGCGTTGGTCCCGGAGGATGCCCTTAGGTCCCTGATCACCGGCGAAGGCTTCGACGCTCAGGCCTGGGGGATCCCAGAGGTTCGCCGTCTTGCCAGGCGTTTTCGCCTGTCCCCTCTGGCGATGGCAACCCGCCTCCGTGCCTCAGGCTACATGACCTGGCCACAGTACCGGAGCTGGAAGGCTGCCTGGGACGAGTTCGTCGCAGCCCTTCCTCCCCGAGCCGGAGGCTTCGCGGCCCCCGTGGACATGGCCGTGACCCGTAATGGTCGGCCCTTCACTCAGGTGGTGCTGGAGGCCCTGCACAGTAACCGGATTACTGCGGTGGAGGCCTCACGGTACCTTGAACTGAAATATGAACATTTCGGGAAGCTCCAGGAGAAGATCCTGACGGGCCTCCTGGAGGGGACCAGCCATGCCTGAGCCCCCGCCCGGAACGCTCTATGTCATGGATACGAATGTCTTCATGGACTGGCAGGCCCGCTACTATCCGACGGATGTTTTCACGTCTTTGCTGAGCCGTGTGGACGACCTGATCGCACAGAAGCGCTGTGCCTCCCCGCAGCTTGTGGAAGAGGAATTGGGCGCTGTTGGAACCACTGAATTGAAGACTTGGGCGGATTCACGGCCGGCGCTCTTCGTGCCCCTGGAAGACATGCTGGCTGAGGCCATCTCCATCCAGTCCCGATTTCCAGGCCTGCTGGATCCCAAGGCCACCTATGAAGAAGCGGACGCCTACGTGATCGCCTACGCGAAGTTGAAGGGCGGTGTGGTCGTCACGCAAGAGACCTCCGCGGCTGAAAAACGGAATCCCAAACGGACGCATTTCATCCCGGACGTGTGTCGTGAGCTGGGGCTTCCCTGCATCAGCTTTCTGGGACTCATGCGCCGGGAAGGCTGGACGCTCTAGCGCCAGCACATAATCGGAGAGCCTGCGTCAGTGGCGTGGGCGGCCTCGTCGGGGAGGCGCGGGAGCCGGAGCCAATGGGGGTGCTGGGACCGCCCAGCCCTCCTCGTCGGGCCCGTAAAACTCGGCCTCCGGGGGCTCCTGGCTGCGGTTCCTGGCGCGTCCCAGGGCTTTGACCTTGTAGAGGGTGCCCAGTGAGTTCCAGGCCTCCCCGTGGTAGTCGTCTTCCTTGGAGAAGGCATCCACGGCGAGGGCCGCGGCCTCCTCTTTGGAACTGGCCTCGACAACCGTTGAATATTCCGTGTAGCTCTCGACCACCACGCGCCAGCGAACGGGGTTGGTGGCATTCGGCTTCTTGACGTGGACAACCGGGGTTGGATTTGGCGCCATGGCAGGCTCTCCACTCGTGGTTTGTGATCCTATGCTGCTCCTGGGTGTCATCCCGGGTGAACCTAAACCTGATGGAAAGGAGTGGCTAAAGGGACCCGGCGACTCCGAAGGTAGGTGGGAGGGCGCGTCAGGAGCGCAGGCAGTGCCGCAATGGACAAGAGGACCTTATGAGACACCAGACACATGGAGTTTGCCGAAGGCTACTTTTTGCGGCGCTTTCTTGGTGATCGGCCTTTCTTCAGGTTCTTGGATGAGGGTGACGAACTTGCGGCATCAACCTTTACTGCGGTCATATTTACCATTAATGTATTGGCGGCTGAATTTGGCATTTCACTAAACATAATTTGTATGGATTGTAAGTATGGATATGTCGCATTCAAATTCTGGTCCAAATCGAAATTCAATATGGTTAATTGACCAAATACCTTCAATCCACTTTTTGGAATCAAAAGTGGGTTCACTCGATTAAGCGAAGAAAGTAATTGAAAAATGGATTTATATGTTAATTTATCATTTTCGCTACCAATTTGATGTTCTGTCATAACGGCACTGATCTTGGAATCACTGTACTCAAAAATGGTATTTAATGATGGCCATGGAATAAACCATAGATCGAATGGAATTCGATTTGGGTTGAATTGTTCAGGCTGAAATGGTTTGGTTGGAATTAGCAAAAAATCAGGATCATCGTGTTGTGGAACCTGATTTGCAGGGTCAATAAAACAAGCAATTGGTCTTATTTGATGTTCTTGAGATAAATTGTTATAAATTTTATGCACAATTGAAACCGCTTGTATAATTGATATTTTAGACTCTATGTCTTCAGGTAAATCAATATGTGCCTTGATGGTCATACTCGAACTCCCTTCAAATGGTTTGAATTGTAAAGACTCTAGCATTTGGCCATTTCGAGGCGTAAGTGAAACCACGGATATCCCAGCGGTCTTTCGGTAAGCTGAAGGCGAATCTTCTGTTTAGAGCCTCATGACTCCCGAATCGGAAGCCCAGACCCGCCGCAAGCGCATCGATCCCCTGCTGAAACAACTTGGCTGGGAAATCGTGCTGTTCGAGGCAGGGCTGGATCGAGCCAAACTTCTGCGGCATGCAGTAACCGAGCATCCCACCAGCAGTGGGCCTTCGGATTACGTGCTTTTCGTGAAGGGCAAGCCTCTTGGGGCGCTGGAGGCCAAGCGGTTGAATGTCGGCTCTGAAGGCGTCTTGGATCAGGCGAAGCGGTATTCACGTGACATCGAGGCGGGAGCCGGACTCTGGAACGGTTACCGGATTCCGTTCCTGTATTCGAGCAACGGCCAGCAGCACTGGTTCGCCGACGTGCGGCGAGATGGCTACGTCTCCCGACAGCTTCCGGGTGGATTGCATGCCCCCGAAGCATTGGAGGATCTGTTCTCCGCCGATCCAGCGGAGGCCTTTGCGTGGTTCCAGGCCCACCCCATCGAGGAGATCACCCGCCTGCGGCCCTACCAGGTGAAGGCCATTGAATCGGTCGAGGCCGCTCTGGAGAAACACCGTCGCGATCTGATGCTCGCCATGGCCACTGGCACGGGAAAGACCTTCACCATCGCGGCCCTGCTGTATCGCCTTCTGGCCTCCGGTTACGCCAAGCGGATCCTCTTCCTGGTGGACCGCAAGGCCCTTGCCGCCCAGGCCGTGCGGGAACTGGCCAGCTTCCAGACGCCCAACAATCGCAAGTTCAACGCGGATTACGAAGTCTACAGCCAGCGGTTCAGGCGAGAGGATTTTGGGGATGAGGAAGCCTTCGACCCGAAGGTGCTGCCCGAGACCTACCTGACCAAGCCCGATGGTGCCCAGACCTTCGTCTATGTCAGCACCATCCAGCGTATGGCCATGAACTTGTTCGGCCAGGGGTTCGGAGTAGGCGAGGACACCGAGGAGGAAACGGAAGCCAAGACCCTCGACATCCCCATTCACGCCTTCGACCTGATCATCGCGGATGAATGCCACCGGGGCTACACGCTGCAGGATGAGCAGGTGTGGAGGGAGACCCTCGATCACTTCGATGCCGTGAAACTGGGACTCACGGCGACGCCGGCGAAGCACACCACGGCCATCTTCGGGCACCCGGTCTTCACCTACGGCATGCAGCAGGCCATCGACGAAGGGTGGCTGGTGGATTTTGACCAGGTGGATGTTGATTCCCAGGTTCGCTTGTTGGGCGTGCCGCTGAAGGAAGGCGAACAGATCGTCACCGTGGACAAGGAGACCGGGGAGCAGGTGGTGGACGAGGCCGCTGCCGCCAAACAGTTCGGCAGCGCCGACACGGAGCGGGTCATCACGGCGCCAGACTCCAACCGCAAGATCGTGGAGGAAGTGGCCAAGCATGCCCTGGCCCACGAGCAGGAGCATGGCCGCTTCCCCAAGATCCTCTTCTTCGCGGTTAACGATCTCCCCCATGTCAGCCACGCCGATCAGCTCGTCAGGGCCTGTCGGGAAGTCTTCGGACGGGGGGACGAGTTCGTCCAGAAAATCACTGGCAGCAAGACCGTGGACCGCCCCCTCCAGCGCATCCGGGAATTCCGCAACCGCCCCAGGCCCATGGTGGCGGTGACGGTGGATCTGCTCAGCACCGGCGTGGACATCCCCGACCTGGAGTTCATTGTCTTCCTGCGCCCGGTGCAGTCGCCCATCCTCTGGACCCAGATGATCGGCCGGGGCACCCGCCGCTCGCCGAACTTCCTGAAGAACCGCTTCCTCGTCTTCGACTGCTTCAACGGCTCCCTGGTGGCCCGCTTCAAGGACCTGAAGGATTTCGGGGAGATGAAGACCAAGGCCCGGACCCTGCCGAATAAGGAACTCATTGAGGCCATTTGGAGCACCACGGGCTGGCAGCAGGCCGACCTAGTCAAAAAGCTCGGTCAGCGCCTGGAAGGCATTGACCGGGCAATGAGCGGCAAGGCCCGGGAGGACTTCGCGGCCTTCGTTCCCGGCGGCAACCTGAAGGCCTTCGCCCAGACCCTGCCCCAGAAGCTGCAGGATGACTTCCTCGGGATCATGACCCAACTGCGGGACAAGACCTTCCAGGAACTGCTGGAGAACTACGAGCGCGCCCGGGAGGATTTCATCATCGCCCCCCTGGTGGAAGACACCGTGGTCTCCGAGCTGAAGTTCCGGCGCGGACAGGACTTTCTCAAGCCGGTGGATTACCTCTATGCCTTTACGGCCTGGGCCGAATCCCGCAAGGATGAAATCGAGGCCATGCGTATCCTGCTCAAGCGTCCCCAGGACTGGTCGCCGAAAGCCCTGAAGGAGCTGAAGCAGGCCCTCACCACCGGCCAGTTCGACGAGGAGCATCTCCAGAAGGCCCATGCCCATGTCCACCACAAGGATCTGGCGGACATCCTGTCCATGGTGAAGCACGCCGTGCGGGACGAGGAGCCCCTGCTCACCGCCGCTGAACGGGTGGATCGTGCCCTGGCGAACTTGACGGCTGGGAAGACCTTCTCGGACGAGAAGTTGGCCTGGCTGGGGTACATCCGCGAACACATGGTGACGAACCTCAGCCTCGACCCCGAAGACTTCGACCTGGTGCCCGTGCTGGAAAATCACGGGGGTCTCAGCCGGGCCAAGAAGGTCTTCGGCGATGAGCTTGCTACGCTCATACGGGATCTGAACGCCGCCTGCGCGGCTTGAAAGGAAGCATGGCCGACATCGTCAACAAGCTCTGGGGCTTCTGCCAGACCCTGCGTCACGATGGCGTGGACTACGGCGACTACATCGAGCAGCTCACCTACCTCCTCTTCCTCAAGATGGCCGATGAGAAGGCGGCACGGGTCCCGAAGAAGTGCGACTGGGACACCTTGAAACCTCTCAGCGGCCAGAAACTGCTGGATACCTACACCGATGCCCTGCGCACCCTCCGCGGCGAGAAGGGCCTGCTGGGCGACATCTTCGCGGGGGCCGAAAGCCGCTTCAACAACCCCGTGAACCTGAAGAAACTCATCGCCCTGATCGATGAAGAGGAATGGAGTAGCCTGGGCCTGGATGTGAAGGGTGCGGCCTTCGAGGGGCTCCTGGAGAAGGCGGCCAGCGAAGGCAAGAAGGGGGCCGGGCAGTACTTTACCCCGCGCTACCTCATCGAGAGCATCGTCCACGTTATGAAGCCCGACCCCCGGGGCTTCGATGCCTTCAAGATCATGGATCCCGCCTGCGGCACCGGCGGCTTCCTCATGAAGGCCTACGAATGGCTGGTGGATCCCAAGCAGGGCAGCAAGACCAAGGGCATCGAACGCGATGTGATCAAGCGCCTCAAGACCAGCACCTACTTCGGCCAGGAGCTGGTGGCCCGGCCCCGGCGCCTGGCCCTGATGAACCTCTACCTGCACGGGCTGTCACCCACCATCTATCTGGGTGATACGCTCTATGAGGCGGAGCGGGGTGAGCGCTATGACGTGATCCTCACGAATCCACCCTTCGGGACCAAAGGCGCGAACTCGGCCCCCGAGCGCGAGGACTTCACCATCGAGACGAGCAACAAGCAGCTCAACTTCGTCCAGCATGTCCACACGGTGCTGAAGAAGGGCGGCCGGGCAGCCATGGTGCTGCCAGACAACTGCCTCTTCGAGAATAAGGCCGGCGAGGTCTTCAAGGACCTCATGGAGCAGTGCAACGTCCACACCATCCTGCGCCTGCCACGGGGCACCTTCACCCCCTATAGCCAGGGTGTGAAGGCCAACGTGGTGTTCTTCCAGAAAGGCATCCCCACCGAGCACGTGTGGATTTTCGATGGCCGCAGCAACGTGCCGGGCGTCACCAAGAAGGAACGGCCCCTCAGCCCCAAGCACTTCGAGGAATTCGAAGCCTGCTATGGCGCCGATCCCAATGGCCGCGGCAAGCGGAAGGACCAGGGCGAAGCGGGTAGATGGAGGCGCTTTCACATCAGCGAGATCCAGGCTCGGGATTACAAGCTGGACCTCACCTGGCTGAAGGATGAAAGCCTGGATGATCCCGATGAGTTGCCCGAGCCCCAGGACCTCGCCGCCGAGGCCATCACCGAGCTGGAAGCCATTGTGGACGACCTCAAGGACATCGTGGCCCTGCTGGAGCAGGAAGAGGGTGTGGAGGCATGACGGGTAAGATCCCAGAGCGGTGGCAGATGACTATTCTGTCGAACGTGGCCGATCTGAAAGGCGGGATTGCCAAGGGCAAGAAGCGGGCAAAGGCGGAACCCGTGCGGTTGGTCCCATTTTTGCGGGTGGCCAACGTTCAAGCAGGTTTCTTGAAGCTGGATGAAATTCACTCCATTGAGGCAACAGAGAGTGAGATCGCCAAGATCCTCCTGAAATCGGGGGATGTTCTATTCAATGAAGGTGGCGATCGAGACAAGCTGGGCCGGGGGTGGGTCTGGGAAGGCCAGATCCCAGAGTGCGTTCATCAGAATCATGTCTTCCGGGCGCGTCCCAAGAAGGACATCATCGACCCCTTTTTCCTCTCCTACTGGGGCAACAGCCAGGCCGCGAAGGAATACTTCGAGGAGGAGGGCAAGCAGACGGTGAACCTCGCCTCCATCAGCCTGTCCAAGCTGGGTGGACTGCCCCTTCCGTTGCCTCCGCTTCCTGAACAGCGCCGTATCGTCGCCAGGCTCAAAGCCCTGCTGGCCAAAGTGGACACTAGCCGCCAGCGATTAAACCGGATACCCACTATCCTCAAACATTTTCGTCAAGCAGTTCTGGCCGCAGCCTGCGAGGGTCGGCTGACAGAGGATTGGCGCATTGAGAACCACGAGATGCCGGCAGCAACAACCGTTCTACGCCGTCTGAAAACACCGGTACCCGAACCCTTCCTCAACACATTTGAAGACACTTCAGCCACTGGATTGCCTGATTCATGGGCGTGGATTCAACTAGGGCGTTTGGGACGTACGGCTGGGGGTGGAACTCCGTCCAAAGACAATGAAGCGTTCTGGGCTGGGACAATCCCATGGGTGAGTCCCAAGGACATGAAAAGGGATCGGATCCGAGACTCCGAAGACCACATCACTCCACTGGCCATAGAGCGCTCAACAGTGAATCGAATCCCCAAGGGATCCATTCTGTTTGTCATCCGAGGCATGATCCTGAATCACACTTTACCTGTGGCGGTCACCGATGATGTCGTCACGATCAATCAGGACATGAAGGCACTAATTCCCGAAATACCGGAAACTAGCGAATACCTGTTTCTAGCATCAAAGCATGTGGCTCGAGCCATTCTCTTCGAAGTGAAGGAGGCGACTCATGGCACACGACGTATCGAAACGCCCTTATTAAAGAACTGGGCGGTGCCATTCCCACCTCTTGAAGAACAGCATGAAATTGTCCGTCGAGTTTCACATCTCTTCGCAATTGCCGACCAGATCGAAGCCCGATACACCAAGGCAAAAATCCAAGTGGATCGCTTCACCCATTCCATCCTCGCCAAGGCCTTCCGCGGCGAGCTGGTGCCGCAGGACCCCAATGATGAACCCGCCGAAACGCTGCTGGCTAAGCTGAAAATACCCCCCACCGAAATAGCGCCCGCCAAGCGCCGCGGGCGCCCCAGGAAGGCCGGTGGCTGATGCGCTTTCTCCTGGACACGAACGTCCTCATCACCCTTGAGGATTCCAGCCAGGCCTTCTCAACGGACCTGGCTGATTTCGTGCGTCTGGCGCAGGGCAATGGCCACGAGCTGACCTACCACGAGGCATCGCACCGCGACTTCGATCGGGACCTCCAGCCGGACCGTCGGCAGCGGAACCTGGACCGCATCCGGCAGTTCAGATGTCTCACCCAATTCCCAGCCTGCCCTTGGAATGACGCCGGCACCACACCCAATGATGCGGTGGACAACGAGATCCTCTTCGCCATGTCCCTGGATGCTGCGGACTATGTGGTGACCGAGGACAGGCCGATGCTCCGGATCGCCCAACGCCGGGACCTCAAGGCCCGCGTCATGGCCATCCAGGAGGCGGCCCAGTTCCTTCGGCAGTTGCATGACCGGCGCTCGGTCAAGCTCCCGAACATCGAAGAGGTGCCGCTCTACAGCCTGGTCCCAGCTCTGGGCACGCCCTTCTTCGACAGCCTTCGGGCCAGTTACGACTTCGACACCTGGTTCAGAACGAAGGCCAAGGAGGGCCGCCACGCCTGGATTCATCGGGATGACACCGGTGCATTGGGGGGTCTGTGCATCTATGCCGAGCAGGTGGGCGAAACCATCACCGACGATGGGCAGCGACTGGAGGGGAAGGCCCTGAAGTTATGCACATTCAAGGTGGCGGAAGCCCATCGGGGGCGGAAGATTGGCGAGCTGTTTTTGAAGGCGGCCTTTGGCTATGCCACCGCGAACCGCCTCCCGAACATCTTCATCACAGCCCGCCAAGGGGAACACCCCCGGCTGGTCGAGATGCTGGCGGATTTCGGGTTCCAACAAGCGGGCGCGCTGAGGGGTGACGACGTCCTTGTGAAGGCCCATCCGGTGGCGGCTCCCGGCATGGACCTGCCCCCGGTGGAGTATGCCCGGCGGTTCTTCCCCCACGTCAAGGATGGGCCGGGGATCGGCAAATTCGTCGTTCCCATCAGGGACCAGTATCACCAGATCCTCTTCCCTGATTTTAGGCTCCGGGGCACCCACGACCCGCTGCCGGGCCTGGAGGTGACCCCGGATAATCCAGCGGGGAATGCCATCAAGCTGGCCTATCTGTGCCACGCCAAGATCAAGGGTCCGCTCCCCGGCGATCTTGTCCTGTTCTACAGGTCCCGGGACCAGCATCGGATCACCACCCTTGGCGTGGTGGAAGTCGCCGAGATATGCACGGATCCGGATGCCATCGCCCGTCTGGTTCGACGGCGAACGGTGTATTCCATGGCGGAGATCGAAGCCATGTCGGATCGCCCGGTGAAGGTAATGCTGTTCCGGGCCATTCGCCACCTTCCGACCCCACCTACCCTGCGTGACCTGACCCGGCAGGGAATCCTGAAGGGGGCGCCCCGGACCATCGTCCAGATCCCCCATACCGCTTACGAAAAACTCCGGGAACTTGCCTGTGTCTGAACTCGTATTGATCTCCATCCACCCCCGTCATGTCGAGGCCATTCTCGCAGGGGAAAAGACCATCGAATTCCGCCGGAGATGGACCGCCCGAGCCGTTAGTCACCTCGTCATCTATGCCACCGTCCCGACGAAGCAAATCGTGGCTGTGGTGCCCATCGAGGAGACCGTTCAGGGCAGTCCGACAGCCCTTTGGAACCTCGCCCGGCAACATGGCGGCGGGGTCACCAGGGCGGAACTATTCACCTATTTCAGTGGCCTACAAGAGGGCTTTGGGTTGCGCCTTGGCAGGGTCAAACCGCTGCGGCGACCCATCGATCCCTTCGTGAAATTCGATGGGTTCCGTGCCCCGCAATCCTACCGTTTCGTGACCACGAAGGAAGCCAGCGTTCTCCGCTTGGCACTGAAGTAAAGGCTGTCGCCAAGGGCTCGGCTGCTTGTCCCGTGGGGGCCCTGGCCCCCGCGCGTTCACGGCAGAAAGCGAACGGGCCCAGCCCGTTTGCGAACAGTGCTTACGCAACATGCCATCTAAGACGCAACCAGGGCGCGGGGCCTACCCGCGACCTTCCGGGCCGGCGGGGCGGTCAGGGGCGCAGGCGTAGACTGCGACCGGGACCGACACGCCTGATCCGGGGACTGCCAGGTGCCGTGAACCCGGGCGGCGAACCAGGGGCGAAGGCCCAGGTGATGTCGATCCGGGGGCGGGGTGCCGGGCTGAATCGGGAAGAAACATCTAAGACAGGCATTGAGAACGGGTCGCGGGGAAAGGTCCGAAACGGCTTAGAACGCACCATCCAAGACGCAGTGCTGGTGCGGCTCAGCAGCAGCCCACAGGTTCGTGGAAAGGACCAACCTGGAAGTGTCCCCGATGGGACCGACTTCGAGGTGATTCATGACCGCAACGAAAAAGAGCAAAACCACGCGGGCCGCCGCAGCGCTCACCAATATGCTGGCTGGTCGCCAGCAGCGCAAGGTCTCGGCCCAGATTTCCGGCCGGGCCGCTGAGCAGTGGGCCGACCTGGTCGACAAGGCGGCCTCCAAGGGCCTCAGCGCAGACGATGTCGTCACTCTGCTGCTTCACCTGGCGTACGTGGCCCTGGCCAAGGAACTCGATTCCCTGGCCAAGAAACCTGATTCCGTGGCCAAGGCCGCGTCTTCGGTCAGGTAGGGGCCGTGAAGGCCGTCGCGCGTTACGGCGGAACGGAGGTAGGCGAGTCGCCTACCTCCGTGGGCGCCACCGTCAAGCTGCTGAACGAACACTTCGCCTCCATGCAGGAGGCGGGTGTCCTGCAGTTCGTGAAAAACTATTTGAACGACGAACACAAGCCACGCTTTGAATTCCTAGATGAGGACCACTGGCGTGCGCTCGGGCTGTCCGAGGAAGAGCTTCAACAAGGGCGACTGAACCCGGAAACCATCCGAAATCTGCTCCGGGGATGTGACTGCCGCGGCAAGCGGCTGGTTCGCGAAGTCCGGGGCGGCTTCCATCGGATGGTCCACGGGCTTTGGACCCACTACCCCGCGGTCTCGCACCTGCTCGCCGAGCGCGGGGAGGAACTTCATGTCCAAGAGCTGCAGGCCGCCATTGCCCAGTGTTGGTACGACAGCCTAGCGTCCATGGCCACCCGCCGCTCCTCCGGGGGGCGGGAGGTCAAGCACAAGGACCGGATCCGGATCGAACCCGGGAAGATCCTCATGGGCTGGGTGTCGCATGGGCTCAATAAGCTGGGCGAACCGCATCTTCATGGGCATCCCTTCGCGTTCATTCCGGTCTATTGCCTTGATCAGGAATGGCGCGCCCTGGAAGTCGGGCCCCATGCTAGCTGGCTTCAGAAGGTCGGCCGCGACGAAATCACCCTCATCACCGCACGCCACCTCGCCCGTTTTGGGTACACGCTCGTCTGGAAACCCGGGTTGGCCAGAGACCTGGATGAGGATGAGGCAGACGCATCGATCATCTGCCCAGACGGGTCCGTGATCGAGGCAGGCAGCCACCTCAACCAAAGGACCATCGAGGTGGGCGCCTGGCGGGAAATTCTGGCTCAGTTTCGGGGTCGGGAATCCACCTGGACCGAGGTCGAGAAGATCCGGCGGATCCTGCGTAGCGTCACCAAGGAAACTGAGTTGCGTCATGTGGTGTCCTTTGCCGGAATTGGCAGGGATACCTCGTTGGAAATTGACCAGGCCTTCGCCCTGGCGGAAGTCGTGACCCAGCTCCGCTACCCACGCCCCCGCAGTGACCTGGTGGCTGATGACATCCGGCGCCTCCGTGATCGCCTCACCGCCATCTGTCCCGAGATTCCACAGGATGAACACGACGACCTTGCCTGGAACCTTCAGATTTCGCAACTGACCAGGGAGCTCCACGACATCAATTCAGCACCACCCAAGACCAAGCCACCAAGCCGCACCGACCTTCGCATCCTCACCCATCACCAACTCATCAGGAGAGACCCCAATGACCAAGCTGACCAAGTCACCGGTAGCCAGCGAAAACCTTCCCGGCAAAGGCACAGGCTCACGGATCGCGGACGCCAAGTGTTGGGGGCCGACGATCCCAGTCGTGCCCTCGGACTTCTTCTGCTCGCGGCTGGAGTGGTACGAGGAAGCGGGGCTGTGGCGCCAGAGCTCCTGCCAGGTGTTGCAGGAAGACCCGATGCGCCCCCTGCGGGAGGCCATCTCGGAGCTGGTCCCCGACTGGGATTCGAAGCTTCCGGACATGGGCCGGATCACCACGATGGAGGAGGCCCAGAAGGCAGCGGAAGGCTGCGTCGGGGCGACGTGCCTCGGAGCCCTGGCGAGCCAGGTGGCCTGCGGGGAGACGGCGGACTCGATCCTGATCAAAACGGCCAAGGATCTGGTCGCCGTCGGCTACCTGGGGGCCGAGGTGCTGCAGTGGGCCCAGGCCCAGGCGGAGTACTCCCTGGTGACCAGCTTCGAGCCCCTGCCAGTGACGATCCAGCCGATCGGGTCACGGGGGGAGCGCCCAGCCTCGATCACGGGCCTGGTCCATCGGACTGGCCTGCGCAGGGTCGCCGTCCCGAGAAAGGCCCTCGAGGCCCGGGATGGGCTCCATGGCCGGCAGTACGAGGTGGTGAAGGAGGAGGTGACCCACACCGAGAAGAACGTGACCATGCAGTCGATGGAGCAGGTCGCCGGGAAGATGATCTGGGACCCCTGGCCCTTCCTCGTGCTCCACACCGAGCAGCAGTTCGACGAACTGCTGGCGAGGGCTCCCGGGAAGGTGGTCCTGCAGGAGGTGATCTGTCTGGACAATCCGGACGGTTCGGAGTGCCTCATCCCAAGGCCGTTCCAGCAGAAGAGAATCGTGGCCACGAAGCTGATCCACCGCGGAACGGTGCCTCTGGAGGTCCTGGGGGGGGTGCCCACCCGAGAGCGGATGGCGGCGCACCACCGCCAGGTGTCCAACACGCCGTTCCAGGAGGTCTGGTCCAACCTGCTCAACGCCATGGCCAAGCCCTACCAGCTCGACCGCAAAGCACGGTTCTGGGTCCCGCTGCTCTGACCCACCGGGTGGGACCGGTGAATGACCGGTTCCAGCGCAACGGGGGGATGTCACCGATGCACTACTTCGGGGCTCACCCCGGCCCTTCAAGGTCGGCTCCACCACGGCAGGCTGGACCTAGGATTGGGCCAAGCATTCAGAAGCCCCAGACGCACACACTGGCGCAGCGGCGGGGGCGGAAATGACACGTAAGAGACCTAGCAATCGGACGGCCTCCATGGCCATGCCAAGAATGACCATCCTTTCCCCAGCAGGAGGTTCTTGAAATGCTTCCAGACGATTTCCCCTTCGAATACTCCGGCGACGAATATGAAGGCCCTCCAGTCACCCCACCGAAGCTGGGATCAGCGGGCGGAAATGAGCCTCCGCAGGGCCCCCCCCAGCAGTGGGACTCGGTCGATTGGGATGACGTCCCATTCGGGCGCCCCCCGGTGGTGATACCTCCGTGGGGCCCTAGCGTGGCTGACACCATTTCTGCCATGGAAGAGGTGGAGAGGCTTCGGAACATCTCGGAAGAGATGTCCGTGCTGGTTGACCAAGCCCTCCTGGACATCCTGGTTCAGTCAATGCCGCCCGGATCTACGCCATCTGGTTAGGCCGGCGAATCTACAGACGGTGACCCACCTCAGGTCTGGGCTCATCTTGAAAAATAGCGGGTTGGGTCCGATCTATTCGGCCCAGCCCGCCGCAGCGTCAGAACATGATTCATCTGATGGCTGATGACCTTCATGGGCCCTGGTATTACTTCTCGCAGAAGACCGGCAAGACGAAAACTGATCTTCTGATGGGCATTGGCAGGAAGGGTTGAATAGCCCGTACTCCGCCACCGCGGTGGGCTCAGATGCCTGCAGTAGATGGGCACCCTCCTTGACAAGTCCGCCCGCCCGAATCCCCATGAGCCGCAACCTTCGATCGAGGGTGACGCGCTTGAGGCAGGTGCGGGCCGCCTCGCGGAGGGAAGCAGTATCAGCAATGGGCCATGTCAAGGTCTGGTCGCGCGTGATGGTGGTGAAGTCCTCGAAACGCAGCTTGATGCCTACGCACTGGGCCAGGTAGCCCTTGCGGGCCAAGTCTTCCGCCAGCCGTTCGCAGAGGTTGAGGAGAATCTGGGACAGCGCTGCGCGATCCAACTTCACGTGAAGGTCCCGCTCAAAGGTGGTCTCCCGGCTGATGGACTTGGGCTCCCGCGACAGCGTCAGGGGCCGGTCATCGCGGCCATGGGCGGCCTCATGCAGCCAGGTGCCGTAGCTCCGCCCGAAGTGTTCAACCAGCCAGGCCGGATTAGCCTTGGCCAGCTCTCCGATGGTGCGAATGTGGAAGCCCACTAGCTTCGCCGTCGCCTTCGGACCGATGCCGTTGACGGCGCGGCATGGCAGAGGCCAGATGCGGGTCGGAATCTCGTCCAGGCCGAGGATCGTCACGCCGTCAGGCTTCTCCAGTTCAGAGGCCATCTTGGAGAGCAGCTTGTTGGGCGTGATGCCAATGGAACAGGTCAGTCCGGTGGCTCGGCGCACTACCTCCTTGAGGTGCAGGGCCAGCGCCCTTGACTCACCCGGAACCTCGGTGATGTCGAGGTAGATCTCATCGATGCCGCGGTCCTCGATGAGCGGCGTCACTTCCGCCACGGCGGCCTTGAAGGCTCGGGAGACCCGGGTGTACGCCTCGAAGTGCGCAGGCAGCAGGATCGCCTCGGGGGCCAGCGCCGCGGCTTTCATGAGGCCCATCCCGCTGTGTACGCCGAAGGCACGGGCTTCGTAGGTGGCCGTGGTGGCCACGCCGCGACCCACGTAGTCCTTCAGTCGCGGGTAGGGCTGGCCAGCGATGGCGGCAACCGGGCGCCGGCCGCCCACGACGACCGGAAGCCCCTTCAGGTCGGGATGCTCCAATAGCTCCACGGAGGCGAAGAAGGCATCCATGTCCAGGTGCGCGATGCGCCGGGGAGCGCCGGACCCGCCTTGGTCGCTCACCGAGGTCCGTCCTCGCCAGTGATGCGCGGGGCCAAGAAGGCCTGCAGGCGCTGCGCCTCGTCACCGTCCACTGGAAGATGGATCGACACCTGCTGGAGGAGATCCAGGGCCGTTTCCAGTTCATCCAGGGCCACCGTGGCTGTGACCAGCGGTTGGAGGTGGCGGTAGCGCACCAGGTAGCCCCGCAGCTCGTGGCGGAGGCCTGGGTGGGTGGCTTGGGGCTGGTCCATGGAGTTCCTGCGGGGATTGATGATAACGAAAATTAGACGAATATGCGATGCGTGGGGGCGGGAATTGATGACCCATTTCTGTATGGATGGAGGTATGGAATTTATATGATTAAAAAAATAAGCCACTGATTTGTCAGTGGCTTACGCGTGCTACTGGTGGAGGTGGTGGGAGTCGAACCCACGTCCAAGACATGCCGGATGGCGGCTCTTCCACAGGCTTGGTCCGCTCTTGAAACCTCCTGGCGGGGAACGGACGAGCCGCTCAGGACGTGTGTCCCCTGATCTCGATCGCCGTCAGGGGACGTCGCGGCGACCTATCTGGTGCCTCTGTCCGGCAGGCCGAAGCCACCCTTTCAGAGGTTTAACGAGCCCGGTACCCAGAGATCCCGGGGACTCGCTCGGAACCTAGGTTGCCCTAGGCAGCGAGAGCCAGTTCGAAGTTATCGTTGGCAGTTTGATGTGGGCGGATTGATAAGGGGGCCATCCGACCAACCCCCGCCTGCACCGTGCACCCGGATCACGACCTGTCGAAACCGGTCACCCCCAGGGTGTGGTGTCGCCTCTCGAAGCCCCGCGAGGTTTCGCTGGAAGCGGAGGTTGAGTATGCGGGGCCTGCTGTGGATGCACAAGCCGGGCTGCTATTTCCCCTGCTGGCGCCGCGCGGTGACGGTCTCGCCGCCAATGCCCCAGTTGTCGGTGTCCACTTCCTCGATGACGACCACCGTGGTCTGGGGGGTCTTGTTCAGGACATCCACCAGCAGCTGGGTGGCGCCCTGGATGAGCTGCGCCTTCTGCTCGGCGGTCGCGCCGTCGCGGGTGATCTTGATGTTGACGAAGGGCATGGAACCTCCGGGCCTCAGGCCTCCCAGGGTGCCAGGTCCCGCTTCTTCAGGACGGCCGAACTGCCGCCATCGGCGAAGCGCCAGGGGCGGGCCTGGTCTTCCTGGGTGGCGAAGCCGATGCCCAGGCGCGGACCTGCGAGGATCAAACCCGGGGCCTGCCCCGGGCGCAGCTCCAGGCCCCCTGGGCTCAGAAGGTCATGGCCGTCGAAGGACTTGTCGAGGCCCAGGGCCTGGGCCACCTTGCCCGGACCTGCGCAGAGCAGGGGCGTGGCCTTGGCGGTGTTCCGGCGGATCAGAACCTTGTCCATGCCTGCGACCACTTCGGCGCCGCGGATGAGCACGGCGGAGGCATCCCCCTCGGGTCCCGTCACCACATTCAGCATCCAGTGCATGCCATAGCAGAAGTAGAGGTAGGCGCGCCCCCCGGGACCCCACATGGGGGCATTGCGGGCCGTGCGGCCGTGGCGGGCGTGGCTGGCGCTGTCCCCGGATCCGCCATAGGCCTCCACTTCCGTGATGCGCAGGGTGACCTCCTCCCGCACCAGCAGCTGGCCCAGGAGGGCGCGGGCCACGGATGGAACGGGCTCCTGGAGCTTCATCCCCGGAACAGCTTCCGCTCCCGGAGGAAGGCCGCCAGCTCCGAGGCGGCCGTTCCCTCGAAAGCCCGCTCGGGCACCAGCACGGCCTGGGAGCGGCTGATGCGGAAGATCCAGAAGCCGCTGTGGCGCTGGATTTCCGCGAAGGCCGTCCAGGGCAGCCCGCCCTCGCTGCTCTCGGTGCGCAGGGTCAGGCCCTCGTCGTCCAGGGTCACCGCCATGGGCGGGTAGGCCTGGGCGCCCCGGCGCAGGCGGGCCCAGCGCAGGACCGCCTCGGGCAGCACGAGGAAGAGCAGGCCATTGATGAGCATGACCAGGGGCAGGCCGCGTCCGTCCGGCGAAGCCTGGAGGGTGGTGTAGCCCATGAGCACCATGAGGGCGCCCGAGCCCACGGAGAGGCCGTACCAGAGGCGCTTGAAGGCGCGGGTGCCCCGCAGGGCCTCATCGGGGGTCAGGGAATACTGGACGGTGATGTGCATGGGGCATCCGGCTGGGCGGGGGCCGCATTCGGCCGCGGGAGGGAAAGCATTTCATGAAAAGGGCCCGCATCGCGGGCCCTTTTCCACGCGGAGCGCTGCGCTCCGTGGCGTCAGTCCTGCTTCAGGCCCTTGGGGTTGACCTCGTAGCGCATGAGGGTGACACCGAACGTGCCATCGGGCTTCTTGAGGCAGCTGACGGTCAGGATCTTCTTGCCGTCGAAGCCCAGCGCCATGTCCTTCACGACGGTCTGGGAGCCGAACTGGCGGGCGGCCGTGTTGTCGGTGATGCCCATGTGGCGCATCTTGCCCCAGGACTTGGCGGTGAGGCCCTTGGTGAGGCGGTAGATGCCGGCGTTGAAGGCCAGGCGCGCATCCTTCACGGCGTAGTCGTCCACCTGGCTGCCCGGCAGGGCGTCGAGCTTGGCGGCGAGGTGCTCGATGCCGAGGCCCTTGAGCTCTTCGGGCGTCAGCGTGAGGCCCAGCGCCTTGGCGTCCACATGCAGCTGGCGGGCCGAGGGGAACACCACGTCGGGGGTGATGGGGGCGATGAGGGCCACGTGCTTGTAGTCCTTGCGCACGGCCACGTACTGCAGGTGGTAGAGGATGTCCGCGGGTTCCTTGGCGGCCTCGGGCGCCGTGGTGGGGATCTCGTCGCCGCCGCAGCTGATGAAGGCGGGCACGAGGAGCAGGCTGGCGAGGGAGAGCATCAGGGATCGGCGCATGGGGAAACCTCCGGAAGGGTCTGGATGTAAGGATGTTGGAGCCTTCCCGCTGCGCTGCCAAGGGAAATTCATCACAATAGGATCATGTATCCCATATCCGTCATCGCCTTCGGCCGCCTCCGCCTCGAACCCTGCCAGAAGCTCCAGGAGCATTACCTGGGCATGCTCAGGACCTATGCCCGGATGGAGGTGGTGGAGCTGGCCGAGGGCAAGGGGGATCCGGCCCGGCAGCTCAAGGAGGAGGCCGAGCGCCTGCGGCCCAGGCTGGCGGCCGTGAGGTGCCCGGTCCTGCTGACGCCGGAGGGAGCCTCGCGCAGCAGCGAGAGCCTGGCGAGGTGGCTGGTGGAGCGCATGAACCGCGGTGAGAGCCTGGCCTTCGTCCTGGGGAGCAGCCACGGCTTTGATCCGGCCCTGAAAAAGGAGGTTCCGGAGCAGCTGAGCCTGTCGCCCATGACCTTCCCCCACGAGCTGAGCCGGGTGATGTTCCTGGAGCAGCTGTACCGGGCCTTCACCATCTTCCGGGGCAAGGAGTACCACAAATAATCAAGGGGGACCGCCCGGCGGCGGCGCCGCCTCTGCGTCCCCCTTGGACCCCGCGCCCGATCCAGACCGGACAGGCTGTTCGCCCTTTTTCCGCCTTTGCTCCACACTGGTCGGATGGCGCACCCCATGGACCGCTACTTCGCCCCGGAGGGGGGACGGATCTTCGCCTGTTTCCCGGGGGCGGAGGACCGGCCCGGGCAGCGGCGCATGGCGGAGCTGGTGCACAACACGGTGGTGGAGGGCGGGGCCCGCTTCGATCAGTGGCGCCAGCGGGGTGCAGAACCCGAATCCAAGCCCGAGGCCGTGATCCAGGCCGTGGAGGCCGGCACGGGCACGGGCAAGAGCCTGGGCTACCTGGTGCCGGCCTTGGCCGCGGGTCGCCACCCCATCCTGGTGGCCACGCGCACCAAGCAGCTGCAGCGCCAGCTGCTGGAGGAGGACGTGCCCAGGGCCGCGGGCATCCTGGGCCAGCCCATCAAGGCCGTCCTGGCCAAAGGCCGCGCCAACTACCTCTGCCGCACCGCCTGGGAGGCGGTGAGCCACGATCCCCACCTGGAGTTCACCCGGGCCGACCAGCAGCTCTGGCTGGCGCTGCAGCGCTGGACCCTGGAGACACAGGACGGGGACCGCGAGGGCCTGGGCCGCTTCGGCGAAGGCGAGTCGCCGCTGTGGGACAAGGTCAACGCCCGGGCGGAGCGCTGCACGGGCCGCCAGTGCCCGCGCTACGAGGACTGCTACCTCACGAAGCTGCGCGCGGAAGTGGCCGAGGCCGACCTCATCATCGTGAACCACGCCCTCCTGCTGGCGGACCGCGTGCTGCGGGAATCCGCCTTCGGCCAGGTGCTGCCGGACGCTCCGGTGCTGATCCTGGACGAGGCCCACGACCTGGAGGAGCAGCTCACGGAGAGCTGCGCCGAGGCCTGGTCCTCCCGGGCCATGAACCTGCTGTTCACCGACCTGCGGGACGCCAGCAGGGATCAGGGGGCGGCGCTGCTGGGGCTGCTGGAGCCCTGGGAGCGGGCCTGGACGGACCTCCTCTCCTGGGTGCCTCTCGAAGGCGGGGTGCTGCCGCTGCTGTCACCCGGCCCGGAGATGCGGGCCTTGGCCGATGCCGTGGGCGCCTGGGTGGAGGCGGGCCATCCCCTGTGGGTGGAGTCGCGCCGCCTGGCTGCGGCCGATCCTGAGAACCCCCTGTGGATGCGGCTGGCCGAGCGGGTGGGTACGGCCTTCTCCCGCATGGAGCAGATCTTCGCCCAGCCCGAGGGCTGGGTGTCCACGGTGAGCCGCGAGGGCGCGCACCTCGTCCACTTCAAGTCCAACCCCGTGGACGTTCGGCCCTTCTTCCACCAGCACGTGCGGCGCGGGTTCGAGAGCGTCATCCTCACCAGCGCCACCCTGCGGGACGGTCGCGGCTTCAATGGCCTGGGCCTGCGCCTGGGGCTCACGAAGCCCGAAGTGGAGGTGGCCGAGAACGTGGAGAGCCCCTTCGATTTCGAGGCCCAGGGCCTGCTCTTCGTGCCACCGGACCTGCCGGAGCGTCGACCCGGCGCGGGTGGTGGCGTGGGCGACCCCGCCTGGGTGGAAGCCTCGCTGGAGGCCATGGAGCGCATGCTGCGGGCCAGCCGCGGCCGGGCCCTGGTGCTCTTCACCAGCCGCAAGATGCTCGCGGCCTTCCGTCCCCGTCTGGAATCCGCGCTACCGGAGCTCACCTTCTTCGTGCAGGGCGATGGCCTCTCGCGCACCCAGCTGCTGGATCGCTTCCGGGCCACCCCCTCGGCGGCCCTCCTGGGCCTGGCCAGCTTCTGGCAGGGCGTGGACCTGCCGGGTGATGCGCTCAGCCTCGTCATCGTCTCGGCCCTCCCCTTCGCGCCGCCAGACGATCCGGTGCTGCAGGCCCGCATCCGCGAGGCGGACGCCCAGCGCGAGGGCCTGGGCTTCATCGGCATCCAGGTGCCGCAGATGACGCTGAAGCTCAAGCAGGGCATCGGCCGCCTCATCCGCACCCGCGGCGACCGTGGCGTGGTGGCGGTGCTGGATCCGCGCCTCATGCTGCCCAGCGAGGACCGCCTGGGAAAGCGCTACGCCGCCCAGGTGCGCGCCGCCCTGCCGCCCTTTCCCGTGACGCGGGACTGGGAGCGGGTGGAGGCTTTCCTGCGGGCGCTCTGACAGGTGTAGGGCCCGCGATGCGGGCCCTACGGTGAACCGGGATCAGTGGCTGGGCGGTGCGGGGGGCGTCGGAGGCGCCGGTGGCGGCTCGGGAGCCGGAGGTGGGGGCGGCGGAGGCGGCGGGGGAGGAGCCGGAAGCACGTGGCTGCTGGACCGCGGCGTGGCGATGGCCCCCGGGGCCTTGGGCGCCGGGGTGGCCCCCGGAGCGGCCTTCGGGGTGCCGCCCGGTTCTTTCTGCAACGCGTCGAGGCGGCGCTGCATCTGTTTCATGGCCTGCTGCAGGGCCTTGATCTCGGCCTCGCGGCCCTGGGCCCGGCCTTCCCCCTCGCCCGTGAAGTTCCAGGTGAAGCCGTGGTCGCCTTCGCCCCCCTGGCGCTTGAAGACCTTCACCCGCTTCTCGACCTTGGTGCCGTCCTGCTCGGGTGTCACGATGACGATCTCATCGCCATCCTGCTCGACCTTGGGGATCCGGTGCTTCTCCACCGTCTCCTGGCCGTTGACCTTTTTGCGGATGGTGATCATGCCGGGCTCGGTTTCCTCGGTGGTGACCTCCACGTTCACGCCCTCGCCGGCCTTGGCCTCCTTCAGGCGCTTCTCGATGTGAATCTGCCGCCGGCCCTGGGCCTCGCCTTGTTCCTTCTTCAGGATGACCATCTTGGCGCGGGCCTCGGACATGTCCTTGGAGGCCTGCTTCATGTCCTCGCGGGCGCGCTCCAGCTCGGCCTTCACGCGGGCCTGCTCCTCCTTGGGGAGGTCCTTGAGCTGGATGTCCAGGTCCTTGAGGTTCAGGTCGAGATCTTTCACCTGGATGTCCATGTGCTTGAGGTGGCCGTCCAGGCCCTTCAAGTGGCCATCCAGCTCCGCGAGATGGGTTTCCAGGTCACCGCCGTGGGCGCCACGCAGCGCCACGATTTTGGACTCTTCCGTGTGCTCGCCATCCTTGGAGCGCACGGTCACCACGCGCACCTTCTGGTGCTTCCGGCCCTTCTCCACCGACTTGGCCACCTCCTGCAGCCAGGCTTCGCCCTCGGCATCCAGGGGCTTCACCTGGCCATCCACGCTGTAGGCGCGGCTGGTGGTGTCCTGGCGGTAGCTCCGGGTCCTCCCGGCCTTTTTCTCCTCGACGCTGAGGCTGCCGCCCGCGCCCACGGCGAAGGGCTCCTTCGCGCCGGGCGTGGCCTTCACCTCGCCCTGGAGGCTGATGGACACCTGGCGATCGTCCTCCACGGTCTTGAAGCGCAGGGTCTTCGATTCGGCGCGGGGGGGCTTGGGTGCGGCCGGGGGCATGGGGGCCTTGTCCTGGAGGGCGACGCCGGCCGCTCCCAGCAGGGAGGCGGCGAGGACGGCCAGCGCCGTGGCGCGGGCGCCCGTGGTGACCGGCAGGGCGGGGTAGAGCAGGTGGCGGATGCGGTGCATGAGGGAACCTCCGGTGGCCGCGAGGGCCAGCTTGGGTGTCGGGGCGGGCTCCACGGCGCGCAGGGCCTCCAGATCGGTGAGGGCGCGGGCCAGGAGCAGGGGATCGCCGACCAGGTCGGCAGCCACGTCGTCACAGCAGTGCTCGCGCTCGGTCCGGATCCGGGCAGAGAGCCACCAGACGGCGGGATGGTAGAAGAGCAGCACTTCCACGAGGGACTGGAGCAGGTTCACCAGGAAGTCCCCGCGGCGGATGTGGGCCAGTTCGTGGGCCAGGATGGCCTCGAGCTGCAGGGGCGACAGGCCCGCGAGGGCGCAGGCGGGCAGCAGGATCACGGGGCGCAGCCAGCCCAGGGCCGTGGGCACCTCCACCGCCGCGGACTGCAGCAGGCGCACGGTGCGGGAGAGCTTCAGCTCCCGGCAGAGCCTGGAGAGCACCAGGTGCCACTCAGAGGGCACCGGGCTCGCGCTGCGGCGGCGCAGGCGCTGCACGCGGATCCAGCTACCCAGGAAGCGGGTGGACAGCAGGAGCACGCCCATGGCCCAGCCCGCGAGCAGCCACGGAAGGGCGGGATCCAGCGCGGCCTTCACCCGCTGGGTGAGGGGGGCCATCGCCGCGGCGTTGGCTGGCGCGGCGGCTTCCACCGCCACGCTCAGCGGGGCGAGGGGCGCGGATGATGCCTGATGCTGGAGCAGGAAGGCGGTGGCCGCAGGGGCGGCCACCATGAGCAGCAGGCAGGCGCAGGCCAGGCCGTAGCGGGCCCGGGCGCTGGCACCGCGCAGCAGCACGAGGCCCAGCCAGGCCGCGAGGCCCAGGGCCAGGCCCTGCCAGAGGAAGTGGATCAGGGTCCAACCCAGAATCTGGGCCCAGGGCTGGCCCACGAGCGACAGGAGCGTGGTCATCGCTTTCCTCCTTCCGCCAGGTCGAGCATCTTCCGGATTTCGGCGAGTTCCTCCTGGCTGGCCTTGCGGGTGGCCAGGGCCTGCATGACCAGGCTGGTGGAGGAGCCGCCGAAGGCCTTGTCCAGCAGGTCGTCCAGCAGGGTCTGCTGGGTCTGCGTCTGGGTCTGGGTGGTGGAGAAGGTGTGCACGCGGTCGGTGATGTCCCGCTGCACCAGGCCCTTCTCGTTCATGATCTGGAGCATCTTCAGGACGGTGGTGTAGCCCAGGTCCCGCTCCGCCGCGAGCACCTCGAAGACCTGCCGCACCGTGCTGGGGCCCCGCTCCCAGAGCACCCGCAGGATGGCGAGCTCGGCGTCGGTGGGACGGGTGGCAGGCTGCATGGGGGGACGCTCCAACAGGGGAATGCCGAAAAGATACGACAAGTTTCGTAGTCGTCAACGAAATTCTTCGTAAACGGTTTAGCTGTCTAGATCAGTTTTAATGGGCGACCAAATCATTTTTATTTGTTTAATCAAATTATTATTTATTTTAGACATAATCATGAAATGTCTTAATGGCAATTTTTGCACTATAACTGTTCTAAGATTTGATCAATTCTGCGCGGCCGAACAAAGCCCACGCCGCTCGTGATTGCGACGGGGCTATGGCGATGACCTTCGCTTACCGACCCGATACATGCTGAGCCGGATACCAGCCCGACGCAGTGGAGGTCATTCTCCCCGGAACGGAACCCACCGGATGAGCGCCACCGGTTGAATCTCAAGGTGAATGCCGAGCCGTGGAGGGAGCCAACTATCCACGGATGGCCAGGGGGAGAGGAAGGGAAGGCTTCCACCTCCTCGGGCCCCAGGTCGCGAAAGTGCCTCTTGGCGTGGTGTGCCGTGAACGAAAAGATGTCCTGTTCGGGAAGCAAAATCTGTCCGCATTGACCCGATTTCACCCGCTTTCGAGAATCAAAATCGACCAAACAGACCCGGTGCTGGAACGATATTTTGTGCGATCGTGCAAAGCTGGAAGCATAAGCTGTCCGGTCGTGCATGGTTGTCATAAGGCTTTTATAAACTTCAAATGGGGCGCACTCCAACTTGTGGTTTTCGTCGAGGGGCCTGCCAGAGGCTTTTGTTGGCAATGAGACCTCTCCGGTGGTACCAAACGCAACGTCAGTTCCTGATGGGCCCGAACCCGATCCGGTCGAGCGGGCTAGCCACCCCATGGCCACCTCTGTTCAGAACGTGGGTATAGATCATCGTGGTCTCCACGTCCTTGTGGCCGAGTAACTCCTGAATGGTGCGGATGTCATAGCCGCTGGCCAATAGGTGGGTGGCGAACGAGTGTCTGAGCACATGGGGCGAGACAGGCTTCGTGATGTCCGCCCTCATTGCGGCCTCTCGGATGGCCCGCTGGACACTCTCGGGGTAGATGAAGTGACGCCGAATAACCCCAGAATCCGGGTCGGTGGAGCGCAGACGGGAGGGAAAGACCCACTGCCAGTGCCACTTCTTGCCAAGTCCTTTGTATTTGGCGCCAAGGGCGTCGGGAAGCCAAACTTCCCCAAACCCCTCCTTCAGATCCTGATTGTGGAGGGCACGCACTTTCACCAGGTGGTCCTGAAGGGGACCAACCAGGGCCTCAGGAAGCATGGTTACCCGATCCTTGCCACCCTTGCCCTCCCGGACGATGACTTCGCGGCGCTCGAAATCAATGTCCTTCACACGGAGACGCAGCCCTTCCCGCAACCGCATACCCGTCCCGTAGAGCAGGCGAGCAAAGAGGCCCATCGTCCCGGCCAACTGGTCCAGGAGCCTGGCGACCTCGGTGTTGGAAAGTACGACGGGTAGGCGAGGTGTTGCCTTGGCCTGTACCACGTTGTTAAGCCAGGGGAGCTCCAGTTCCAGAACCACCTTGTAGAGGAAAAGGAGGGCAGCCTTGGCTTGGTTCTGGGTGGAAGGCGCTACCTTCCCTCGGGTGGCCAGGTGAGATAGGAACGCTTCCACCTCTAGGACGCCCATATCCCGAGGGTGTCTCTTCCCATGAAAGAGAATGAAGCTGCGAATCCACTTGGTATAGATTGCATCGGTAGCCGGGCTTAGGTGGCGTACGCGAATGGCAGCATGAACTTGGTCGAGAAGCCGGGGTGTGGGGAGGGGACCTGAGTCCATGACATGCCTCAATCTTGGGAATGCTTCTCCGGGGGTTCAGTAGGTCCAGGACCCCGGATACGCTGAGTTAGGGAGCCAAGGATGGTGAATATTTGGCGAATGTCAAGGGATGGGATCATCCGGTGACTTCGAACCGGGAACACGGCTAGTCATCGACTGCTGCGAAGGCTGTTCCTTGGTTGTGCTGATGGAGGCCGTAAAGTCATGAAAGAATTGGAGGCAAACCTAAGGGCGGTAAATTTCCGCTGAATGGCCTCGAAACCGACAACCATTACGTTTGTGTAATTAGAATCCCGGGGAGGAAGAGCCCTAATGCCAATTGAAACGGTGTTTGTCTTCCGGCGTTATATGACAATTACACAAACGTCCTTGTCGCAGAATCCCTAGTTAGGCTCACCCAGAATGTTCACCCCAAGTAGGGCAAACGCCTCGCAGGCATCA
>JAJTBS010000003.1 GCA_021286765.1 Holophagaceae bacterium
AGAAGGCTGAAGCCGCCCCCAAGGCCGAGAAGAAGGCCAAGAAGGCGAAGAAGGCCAAGAAGGAAGCCGCTCCCGCTGCCGAGGCCAAGAAGGCCCTGACCGCCGAAGAGAAGAAGGCTGAAGCCGCCCCCAAGGCCGAGAAGAAGGCCAAGAAGGCGAAGAAGGCTGCCAAGGCCGAGCCCAAGAAGGAAGAGGCCAAGAAGGCCCTGACCGCCGAGGAGAAGAAGGCCGAGAAGAAGGCTGACTGCCCCAAGGACTGCAAGAAGGATTGCTGCAAGAAGGGCGAGAAGAAGGCCGAGGCCAAGAAGGCCCTGACCGCCGAGGAGAAGAAGGCCGAGCCCAAGAAGGAAGAGAAGAAGGGCGAGAAGAAGGCCGAGCCCAAGAAGGAAGAGAAGAAGGCTGAAGCCAAGAAGTAATCATCCTCACGGATGCATGGAAAAGCGGGCTTCGGCCCGCTTTTTCGTGGATGCCTTTCCCGAGATCGGTCGGCAGGCCATGATGGAGCCATGATCGATCCCCTCCTCGACCTCACCGCCGAAATCCGGGCCCGGGTTCCGGCCCTGCCCCAGCGTGATGTGACGCAACTGCTGGGCTGCGCGGAGGGATTTGGCCTGTTCCGGGACACCAGGGGACTCCATCACCGGTCTTTCGCTCAGATCACCCCCACCGAGGGGCCTTGGGACCTGTCCCCGTTGATCGATCACACGCTCCTCAAGGCCGAGGCCACCGGCGCCCAGGTCGAGACCCTCTGTGCCGAAGCCCTGGCCCACGGCTTCGCCTCCGTTTGCGTGAATCCCCTCTGGGTGCCCCTGGCGGCCTCGCTGCTCAAGGGCAGTCCCGTGCGCACCTGCACCGTGGTGGGCTTTCCCCTGGGAGCCTCCGTCACTCGGGCCAAGGCCTTCGAAGCCGAAGTGGCCCTGGCGGATGGGGCCCAGGAGGTGGACATGGTGCTGGCCATTGGGGCTGCGAAGGCCGGCGACTGGGATTCGGTCCGCCGGGACCTGGAGGCCCTGCGCTCCGCCGTCCCCGCTCCGGCCGTCCTCAAGGTGATCCTCGAGACCTGCCTGCTGGATGACGCCGAGAAGGGGCGCGCCTGCGAACTGGCCGCGGAAGCAGGCCTCGATTTCGTGAAGACGTCCACCGGCTTTTCCACGGGCGGCGCCACTGAAGCGGACGTGGCGCTCATGCGCCGGACCGTGGGGCTCGGCCTGGGCGTGAAGGCCTCGGGCGGCATCCGGACCTACCCGGTCGCGCTCCAGATGGTCCGCGCGGGTGCCACCCGGCTGGGTCTCTCGGCCTCCGTGGCCGTGGTCCGGGGCGGCACGGGGGCCGGGGCCTACTGAAAAGTGCGGTATCCTCCAGGCATCAGTCCTACCGGAGGCGGTCGTGGCGAAGCTTGATCTCATGTTGTACGAGGAGGAGTACAAGCTCCTCCAAGAGATCATCGGCCGCCTGGAGAAGGACGCCTCCGCCAAGGTGGTCTTCCTGGTGGACAAGAACGGCCAGCAGATCGCTGCCGCCGGCGACGTGAAGAGCATCGACGCCACCAGCCTGGCCTCCCTCACGGCGGGCAACGTGGCGGCCACGGACGGCCTGGCCAAGCTCATCGGGGAAAAGGAATTCAGCCTGCTCTTTCACGAGGGAGAGAAGGACAACCTCCACATCTCCATCGTGGGCAAGCGGGGCATCCTGGTGGTGATCTTCGACCAGAACTCCAGCCTGGCCCTGGTGCGGCTGCGGGTGAAGAAGGCCAGCAAGGAGCTTCAGGAGATCTTCGATCAGGTCGAACAACGGGCCCAGAAGGAATCTGACAGCGGCAGCCGCTTCGAGAGTCCCTTCTCGGAGATCACCGACGAAGACATCGACCGCCTCTTCGGCGACTGAGCTAGGGCGATCCATGACCTTCATCAACTACGCGTCGCGCGAGATCAACTGCAAGATCGTGTATTACGGGCCGGGGCTCTGCGGCAAGACCACGAACATCCAGTGGATCTTTGAGCAGGCCAATCCCGACAAGCGGGGCAAGTTGGTCAGTCTGGCCACCGAAACGGACCGCACCCTGTTCTTCGACTTCCTGCCTCTCGACATGGGCACCGTCAAGGGCTTCAAGGTCCGCTTCCACCTCTATACCGTGCCGGGCCAGGTTTTCTACGATGCCAGCCGCAAGCTGATCCTCCGCGGCTGCGATGGCATCATCTTCGTGGCCGACAGCCAGAAGGCCCGCATGGAGGCCAACATCGAGTCCATCGCGAACCTGGCCACGAACCTGAAGGAGAATGGGTTCGACATCCGCTCCATCCCCTACGTGTTGCAGCTCAACAAGCGGGACATGCCCTCGGCGGCCCAGGTGGCCGAGATGGAACGCCTCCTCCGGTTCCGGAACGAGCCCATGATCGAGGCCGTGGCCAACAAGGGCACGGGCGTCATCGAGACCCTCAAGGCCGCCGCCCGCCAGGTGCTCATGGAGCTGCAGCGCGCCTAGCCGCGACCCGGATCACAGGTCCCCGCGCCCCACGCTTGAATCCCGGGCCCCATCCGGTAGAATGATCTTTCGACCTTTTTCCGGAGTAGCTCAGGGGTCAGAGCGGGTGACTGTTAATCACTAGGTCGGGGGTTCAAATCCCTCCTCCGGAGCCAGCACGATCGCCCCGCGTCAGCGGGGCGGCTCATTTCAGAGGAGCGACCCGATGAGATCACCTCTTCTTTGCACAGCGGTTCTGGCCCTCGCCCTCCCCCTGGCCGGCGCGGACACCGCGAAGCGCATGGCTCCCGCCCAGTCGGGCCCGGCGAAGGCGGCCTCGCCCGTCCAACCGAAAGGACCTGCCATGATCACCACCGATTCCGGCCTGAAGTACGTCGATACCGTGGTGGGCACGGGCGCCTCGCCGATCCGCGGCCAGCAGTGCCTGGTCCACTACACCGGCTGGCTCAATGACGGCCGGAACGGGCGCGGCAAGAAGTTCGACAGCTCCGTGGACCGCGGCCAGCCGCTGGCCATCCCCATCGGCGTGGGGCGGGTCATCAAGGGCTGGGATGAGGGCGTCATCAGCATGAAGGTGGGCGGCAAGCGCACCCTCTACATTCCGTCCTACCTGGGCTATGGCCCGCGGGGCGCCGGCGGGGACATCCCCCCCAATGCCGACCTGATCTTCGATGTGGAACTGGTCAACGTCCAGTAGCCCTCAGGGGAAGGTCAGCGCGTACGCTAGGTCGGCCTGCAGGTCCCGGACGTCCTCCAGCCCAACGGAGAGGCGGATGAGGTCATCGGTGATGCCGGCATTCTTGCGGGCCTCGGGGGTCATGGAGGCATGGGTCATGGAGGCCGGGTGGGCTACCAGAGACTCCACGCCGCCCAGGCTCTCGGCCAGGGTGAACCAGCGGAAGCGCCGCAGGACATGGTTCAGGCGCTCGTTCCCACCCTCCTTCAGTTCGAAGCTCAGCATGGCGCCGAAGCCGCGCTGCTGGCGCTGGGCCAGCGCGTGCTGCGGATGGCAGGGCAGGCCGGGGTAGTGGACCTTGCCCACGGCTGGGTGGGCGGCCAGGTACTCCGCCAGCACCTGGGCCGTGGCCTCGTGCTGACGCATGCGCAGGGGCAGGGTCTTGAGGCCGCGCAGGGCCAGGAAGCAGTCGTGGGGCGCCTGGGAGGTGCCCAGCAGGTTGTTCACGCTCTGGATCTGCTGGGTGAGGGCGAGGCGTCCCGGGGCTGAGACGACGATGCCCCCCACCACGTCACTGTGGCCGTTGAGATACTTCGTCGTGGAATGGATGACGAGGTCGGCGCCCAGGTCGAAGGGGCGCTGCAGGTAGGGCGAGAGGAAGGTGTTGTCCACGGCCACCAGACACTGGGGTTGGCGATGGCCGATCTCCGCCACGGCGGCAATGTCCGTGAGGCGCAGCAGCGGGTTCGAAGGCGTTTCGATCCAGATCATGCGGGTGTTGGGCCGGATGGCGGCCTGCACCGCCTCGAGGTCTGCCAGGTTCAGGTAGGTGACCTCCAGCCCGTAGAACCTCTTGGCGTGCTCCAGCAGGCGGAAGGTGCCCCCGTAGCAATCCACGGTGGCGATGAGGTGGCTTCCGTGCTCCAGCAGGTTCAGGGCCACCAGGATGGCGCTCATGCCCGTGCTGGTGCAGGTGGCGCCGTGGCCGCCCTCCAGCAGGGCGATGGCCTCCTCCAGCGCCGCGCGGGTGGGGTTGCCGCTGCGGGTGTAGTCGTAGCCCGCGTTGGTGCAGATGTCTTTGAAGGCGAAGGTGGACGAGAGGTAGAGCGGGGGCATCACCGCGCCATAGGCGGGATCGGGCTGCACGCCGCCATGGACGCACTGGGTGGCCACGCCCGCGTCAGACACGAGGCCGGGGCGGTGGGTCCAACCGGCGTTGCCCTCGCGCACGGGGGGCTGGATGGTGAAGTGGTAGGCGGGGTTGCCCGGGACGTTGGTGTCGAGGAACTGCTCGCTCACAAGAGCCTCCTGGAAAGGAGGACCCTCATCGTTTCATCGCGATCCAAAAAACGAAGGGGCCCGATTGCTCGGGCCCCTTCGCATGTCAGCTTCCGACACGTCAGCATCTCTCCGCGAAGTCTCGCGGCAGGAATTGGCACCTTGCTTTCGCAGGTTGCCAAGGTTTCACAGGGCCCGTCCCTCCACCTTTCTGGATATCACGTGATGAAACTGACAAAGATCCTGTGGAGACAGTGTCCGCCGCTTTCATTGGTTTGCCAAGAAGATTCAATGCAGCTGGCACATGCTCAGGGCTTCCAGTCCCCGTGGATCTGCCCCTCGAAGACCGCCTGCACCGGCCCGGACATGAGGATGTGGCCCTCGGGTGCGAACTCGATGTCGAGGGACCCGCCCGGCATCTGGACGGTGACGCGGTCCTCCACCAGGTTCAGGCGGCGGCAGGCTGCGGCTGCGGCGCCGCTGCTGCCAGAGGCTGGCGTGTAGCCCGCACCCCGCTCCCAGATCTCGATGCGGATGCGCCGCCGGTCCATCACCTCGACCAGCAGCACGTTGACCCGCTCCGGGAACTCCGGGTGGCGCTCGATCTTGGGCCCGAGGCGGCAGGCATTGGCCTGGGAGACCTCGCCGGGGAAGACCACGCAGTGGGGGTTGCCGAGGGTCAGGGCCGTGATGGTGACGGGGCCGGAGGGCAGGAAGAGGGGGGTCTCCAGCACCTCCAGCTGGGACGAGATCCCGGTGAAGGGGATGTCCCCGGCCCGGAAGCTGGGCACGCCCATGTCCACCTGGATGTGGTTCCCGTCGTGGGTCCGGGCCTCGAAGAGCCCGGCCAGGGTGTGGATCTTGCACTCTGTGCCATGAGCATGGCCGGCCTCGAAGAGGTGGCGGGCGAAGATGCGCAGGCCGTCGCCGCTGGTCTCCGCCTCGCTCCCGTCCGGGTTGAAGATGCGCAGACCGAAAGCGCCGGGATGTTCCGGGACCTCCAGGGGGCCCAGGAGGAGGCCGTCGGAGCCGATGCCCAGCCGGCGGTCGCAGAGCATCTGCACCGCCCGGGGCGCCGGGTCGAAGGCGCCGCGGGTGGGGTCGACCAGGATGTAGTCGTTCCCGAGCACATGGAACTTGGAGAAGCGGAGGGCGTTCGACATGGCGGGGGCGGGGTCAGGCCTGCAGGTAGACTTCGGCGCCCTTCTGCACGAAGGTCTCCGCCATCTCTTCCATGCCCTTCTCGAGGACTTCCGTCTCGCTGTAGCCATGGCTCTCGGCGTATTGGCGCACGTCCTCGGTGATCTTCATGGAGCAGAAGTGGGGCCCGCACATGGAGCAGAAGTGGGCGGACTTGGCGCCCTCGGCGGGCAGGGTCTCGTCGTGGAATTCCCGAGCCGTGTCCGGATCGAGGGCCAGGTTGAACTGGTCTTCCCAGCGGAATTCGAAGCGGGCCTTGCTCATGGCGTCATCCCAGATTCGGGCGCCGGGGTGTCCCTTGGCCAGGTCGGCAGCATGGGCCGCGATCTTGTAGGCAATGACGCCGTCCTTCACGTCCTTCTTGTTGGGCAGGCCAAGGTGTTCCTTGGGTGTCACATAGCAGAGCATGGCGCAGCCGTACCAGCCGATCATGGCGGCGCCGATGGCGCTGGTGATGTGGTCGTAACCAGGCGCGATGTCCGTGGTCAGGGGGCCCAGGGTATAGAAGGGCGCCTCGTCGCAGACTTCCAGCTGCTTGGTCATGTTCTCCTGGATCAAGTGCATGGGCACATGGCCCGGCCCCTCGATCATCACCTGCACGTCGTGCTTCCAGGCGATCTTGGTGAGCTCGCCCAGGGTCTCCAGCTCGCCGAACTGGGCTTCGTCGTTGGCGTCGGCGGTGCTGCCGGGGCGCAGGCCATCGCCTAGGGAGAAGGCCACGTCATAGACCTTCATGATCTCGCAGATGTCCTCGAAGTGCGTGTAGAGGAAGTTCTCCTGATGGTGCGCCAGGCACCACTTGGCGAGGATGGAGCCGCCCCGGCTGACGATGCCCGTGACGCGCTTGGCGGTCAGCGGGATGTAGCGCAGCCGGACGCCGGCATGAATGGTGAAGTAGTCCACGCCCTGCTCGGCCTGCTCGATGAGGGTGTCCCGGAAGATCTCCCAGGTCAGGTCCTCCGCCTTGCCGTTGACCTTCTCCAGCGCCTGGTAGATGGGCACGGTGCCGATGGGCACGGGGCTGTTGCGCAGGATCCACTCGCGGGTCTCGTGGATGTTCTTGCCGGTGCTGAGGTCCATGACCGTGTCGGCGCCCCAGCGGATGGACCAGGCCATCTTCTCGACCTCTTCCTCGATGCTGGAGGCCACGGCGGAGTTGCCGATGTTGGCGTTGATCTTCACCAGGAAGTTGCGCCCGATGATCATGGGCTCGGTTTCCGGGTGGTTGATGTTGGCGGGGATGATGGCGCGGCCCCGGGCCACTTCGTCACGGACGAACTCAGGCGTGATGCGGCTCTTCAGCCCGGCGGCGTCGCGACCCAGGTTCTCGCGGATGGCGATGAACTCCATCTCGGGGGTGACGATGCCCTGCTTGGCGTAGTGCATCTGGGAGACGTTGCGCCCGGGCTTGGCCCGCAGGGGCTTGCGGTCGGCGTGGAAGCGGATGGCGTCGAGATCCTTGTCCCGCTCGCGGAGCTTGCGGTAGAGGCTGGTGGCGCCCGGCAGCTCCTCCACGTCCCCGCGGCCCAGGATCCAGTCTTGCCGAAGGGGCTTCAGCCCCTTGGCGACGTCGATGGTGACGTTGGGATCCGTGTAGGGGCCCGAGGTGTCGTAGAGCACCACCGGCTCGTTCTCGGTGAGCTGATCCTTGAAATCGCGGGTGGGGTGCAGCTGGATCTGGCGGAAGGGGACCTGCACGCCGGGCCGGGACCCGGCCACGTGGAGCTTCGTGGAGGCCGGGAAGGGGATCAGGCAGGCCGCCAGGGCCGTTCCATCCATGGGCACCGGAGAGGAATTCGACTGCATGGTCATGAAAACTCCGGACTTGGGAAAATCGGGCCAGGATTGATCCCGAATTAACAAGTTTATCGCGAGGGAGCGGACGCGACGAATTCAAAGATTATTGGCGGGTGGCCGATACGGGGGGCATGGAGCCCTCCCATGCAGGATAAGCCCCAAGACAGCCAGGCCATCCCTGATCAGCTCATGCAGATCGCGCGAGAGCAGGAGGGGGGCGCCGAGCGCGTGCTCGATCAGATTGAAGTGGTCCAGAACAGCTTCGAGGAGATCCAGAACCTCTCCAAGGAGTGCCAGGAGATCCTGCGGAATCTGGTCCCCCCCTCCGACGAACTGGAGACGCTGACCGCCAAGCTCGAGCAGATCGGCTTCCATGCGGATAACGGAGCCTACAACATCCAGGGCGCCTTCGACCTCTACCAGTACCAGGATGTGGTCCGGCAGAAGCTGGAGCGGGTGGGGCGCAGCCTCATCGAAGTGGCCCAGTACGTGCTCGGCCGGTTGCAGCCCTCCGAGGACCACCTGCCCAAGATGGCCCCCTCCGGGCGGGACATCCTGCAGCGCGAGCCCCAGATGGCCGACGTCACCAAGGTGGATGCGGATTCCGTGGTGGCGGAATTCTTCGCCAAGGCCCTCAAGGAGAAGGCCGCCGCCAAGAAGGCCGAGGGCTGATCCAGCCAGATGCGGGATAATCTGGTCCCTGGAGGGATCATGCCGCGTCGTGTCCTGTTCATCAGCAGCCTGGCCCTGAGCCTGGTGGCTGCCGCCAAGCCGCAGGAGGATCCGGTCCTCCGGGCCCGTGCCCAGCGGGCCTCGGCCCAGGGGATCTCAGAGGGGGACCTGCCCCCGGTGCCCCGGGGCATCGTGGAACCTCCTCCGCTGCCGCCGCCGGAAGCCCATGTGAAGGACAGCCGCAAGGGGAAGAAGGCAAAAGGCAAGGCCAAGAAGGGGAAGACGGGTGTCAAGAAGGGCAAGGGGGCTGCCTCCAGCGCCAAGCCTGCAGCGAAGGGGAAGGGCCAATGAAGATCGGCGTGCTGACCTCCGGGGGGGACGCCCCCGGCATGAATGCGGCCATCCGCGCTGCGGTGCGCCAGGCCGATGCGCTGGGCCACGAGGCCTGGGGCATCTATCGGGGCTACCAGGGGTTGCTGGAGGGGGACATGGCCCCGTTGCCCAGCCGGGCTTGCGCCAACATCCTGCAGCGGGGCGGCACCATGCTGCAGACGGCCCGCTGCCTGGAATTCCACGAACCTGCCACCCGTGCCAAGGCCGCCGAGAAGCTGAAGGCGGTGGGCATCGAGGCGCTCGTGGTCATCGGAGGCGATGGCAGCTTCCGGGCCGCGGAGGCTCTGCAGCGGGAGCATGGTGTGGCCTGCGCAGGGATCCCGGGCACCATCGACAATGATCTGGCTGGGACGGAGCGGACCCTGGGCTTCGACACGGCCCTCAACACAGCCGTGGAGGCCATCGATCGCATCCGGGACACGGCCTCCAGCCATGGCCGCCTCTTCCTGGTGGAAGTCATGGGCCGCAGTTCGGGCATGCTGGCGGTCCACACGGCCCTGGCCTGTGGAGCGGAGGCAGTGCTCTACCCCGAGTCTCCCGATGACAGCTATGAGGTGTTGGTGTCCCAACTGGAGGCCAGCTGGCTGCGGGGCAAGCGGAGTTCCATCGTGGTGGTGGCCGAGGGGGATACCGTCGGCCGGGCCATGGCCGTGGGCGAACGTCTGAAGCGGGACCACCCCCTTGATCTCCGGGTCGTGGTGCTGGGCCACGTGCAACGTGGGGGAAGCCCCACGGCCATGGATCGCATCTGGGGCAGCCGCTGGGGCGCCGAGGCCGTGCGCCGCCTGGATCGCGGGGAGAGTGGCTTCTACCTCGGGGAAGTGGGAGGCGCCCTCGTGGCCCAGCCCATCGCCATGGTCCTCGAACCGCAGCCGGTGCCGCCGGGCGATCTCGGCCGGCTGGTCACGACCCTCGCGCGGTAGGTTGCGGGGATCCACCCAGGGGAATCAGAAGGAGCATTAATGTCGAGCACGAATGGTCATCAGTCCTTGGTTGCGGTCGTCATGGCCGGTGGACGCGGCACCCGGTTCTGGCCCCGCAGCCGCAATGCCCGTCCCAAGCAGTTTCTGGCCATCGTGGGGACGGAGACCCTGCTGCACCAGACCGTGCGGCGCCTGGATGGCCATGTCAGCCCGGATCGCATCTTTGTGGTCACCACGGAGGACCTGGCCGAGGAAACCCGGCGCATGCTGCCGGAGCTGCCTCCGGAAAACGTCCTCGTCGAGCCCGAGGGCCGCAACACCGCGCCCTGCCTCGCCCTGGCCCTGGTGGAAATCGAGAGGAAGTTCCCCGATGGCGTCATGGCCGTGCTTTCCGCCGACCACTGGATCGGGGACCGGGAGATCTTCCTGGAGGATCTGGACCTCGCCGTGAAGCATGCGGCCTGGGAGCGGGAGCTGGTCACCTTCGGCATCAAGCCCACCTATCCGGAGACCGGCTACGGCTACATCGAATCCGAAGGCCACGGCCCCGTGCTGAAGGTGAGGGCCTTCCGTGAGAAGCCGCCTGTGGAAGTGGCGGTGCAGTACCTCGAATCCGGCCGCCACTACTGGAACGCCGGCATGTTCGTCTGGACCCTGGCGGATTTCCGCCAAGGCCTGCAGCACCACGCGCCGGAGGTGCTGGCGCCCCTCGATGCCTGGATGAAGGCCGGGGCCGATCCCGCCGCCCTGGCCGCCGCCTACCGCCAGCTCCCCAAGCTGGCCATTGATGTGGCCCTCATGGAGAAGGCCGGGGCAGTCGCCGTGGTCCCCACCCGGTTTCGCTGGTCCGATGTGGGCTCCTGGCCTGCGGCCATCGAGTTCCAGGACACCGACGCCGAAGGCAACGTCAGCGTGGGCGAGACCCTGCTGCTGGACACCCGGAACAGCGCGTTCTTTGGCGGGACCCGCCTCATCGCCGCCAGCGGCGTGGACGATCTCATCGTCGTGGATGCGGAGGACGCCCTCCTCATCTGCCGCCGGGACCACGCCCAGTCCGTGAAGCAGATCGTCGAGCGGCTCAAGGCCGAAGGGCGGGAAGATCTGCTCTAACCTGAAGACCGAAGACTTGAGGACACACCATGCAGAAACCCGAGACCCTTCACGTCGAGAAGCCCTGGGGCTCCTTCGACCAGTACGCCCTCAACACGCCCTGCACGGTGAAGATCCTCACCTGCAACCCGGGACAGAAGCTGAGCCTCCAGCGGCATAGCCATCGTGGCGAACTCTGGGTGGCCCTGGATCCGGGTGTGGTGGTGGACCGGGATGGCGAGGAGCTGCGCCCGGCGGTGAGTGAGGAGATCTGGCTGCCCTTGGGAAGCACCCACCGGCTGCGCTGCGATTCCGGAACCCCCCACCCCGTGCGGGTGCTGGAGGTCAGCCTGGGGGTCTTCGACGAGGCGGACATCGAGCGGCTGCAGGACGACTACGGGCGTCGCTGATGCACACCTTCGCCCGTCCGGCGCTCCTGCTGTTCGCCGCCCTGCCGGTCTTGGCCCAGAGCGGCGAGGAGATCCTGGTCCGGGTGGACCGGCTGCGTCATCCCTGGCCGGTCTTCACGGTGGAACTCACCCTGAAGGCTCCCGGAGTGTCTCAGCAGTGGAAGGTTTCGGCCCGGGAGAATGGCGATGCTCGGCTGGATGGTCTCTCCAAGAAGGAGCAGGGCCGGGCCGTGCTGCTCAAGGGCGATCAGATGTGGCTGCTGCTGTCGGGGACGAAGCGCCCTGTGAAGGTCACGCCCCAGCAGCGTCTGATGGGCCCGGCTGCGGGCGGGGATGTGGCCCGCACGCGCTTTCGCGAGGACTATGCCGTGGAGGCCATGGCCGAGGAGAGCCTGGATGGGCGGGATTGCTGGCGGTTGGAGCTGACGGCCAAGCGTCCGGCGCTGAGTGCCCGCAAGGTACTGCTCTGGGTGGCGAAAGAGGGGACCCTGCCCCTGAAGGCCGAGTTCCGCATGGCCTCTGGCAAGGTTCAGCGGACCGCGCTGTTCGGAGCGCCCGTGCAGAGTCACGGACAGGCGGTCCTCTCGAAGATGGTGATCGAGGAGCCTTCCGGAGCCCGGGCGGAACTCCTGTTCGGGCCTTGGGGGAAGGGCGGCGTGGAGGCAGCCGCCTTCGAGCTGCCGGACCCGGATCGGTGATAGACTCGCCAGCGAGGTGCCCGCAAGGGCTTCCCGCCACCAATCATCCCACCTCTTGACACCAGTCCCGTCTGCGGGACTCCCGCTCAACCACCCCACCACTCGAAACCCTGCCAAACCTACCCTCTCGAAGCGCCCGCACCTCCGGGCGCTTCTTTGTTTCAGGGCTGTCCGTGAGGCGGAGGGCTCGGCCTTCTTCCCGCTCGGCTGGTCAATGCTTGGCCGGCTCCGGCTTGGGGTTGGCGGCGGCTTTCGGTTCCGCAACCCTGGCCTGGGCCTTGTGGTGCTTGTTCTCGACGGCCTCGTTGGCGGCGGAGACCACGATGATGGAGATGCGGCGGTTCTGGGGATCCTTGGGATCCTTGCCCTCGACGGGAATGGTGTCGGCATAGCCGGTGACGCGGCGGACCTGGCCCGGGCGGAGCCCCCCGGCGGCGCCTTCCATCACCCGCCGGGCGGCGTTGGCACGCTCGGCGCTCAGCTCCCAGTTGGTGCGGTCCCTACTGGAGTACTGCTGGCTGTCCGTATGGCCGCCGATCACCACGCGGTTGGGCAGCTTGCCCAGCTCCTTGGCGATCTCCTTGAGGATGGACAGGGTGTAGCTCTTGAGGGTGGCGCTGCCGGAATCGAAGAGCACCTGCGCAGCCTTGTCTTGAATCTGGATGCGCAGGCCCTCGTCCGTGAAATCCATCGTGATTTGGTCCTGGAAAGCCTGGAGCAGCTCGTCCTGCTGGAAGGCCTTCTCGATGGCTTCGGCCGTGGCCTCCATGGCCTTCTTTTCCTCTTCGGCGGCGCCGGGTGCTTCCGAGGCTGTGTCGGTGCCGCCATCGCCATCCGGTCCGGGTGCCATGCCCCGGCCCCCGGGCAGGATGCCCTTGCCGTGGTTGGCCAGGATCTCCTTGCCCCGCTCACTGTTGAAGAAGTTGGCATCCTGGAACATGCCCGCGATGCCGGCCTTGGTGTTCTTGTCCGCGCTGTTCAGCAACCACATCAGCAGGAAGAAGGCCATCATTGCCGTCACCAGATCGGCGTAGGCCACCTTCCAGGCCCCGCCATGGGCAGCCGCGTGGCCGCCCTTCTTCTTGACGAACTTGATTTTGACCTCGGGTTGCTGTTGATCAGCCATCGGTCATCACCTCGGCTTGATCTGCCGGACCACCTCTTCCAACTCGCCCGAGCCGGGCCGCTCGGTGGAGGGGATGTTGCGCCGGGCGAATTCCACGGCGGTGATGGGGGCGGCGCCGTTTCCGAAGCTGGTGAGGCCGGACCGGATGCAGTTGAAGTAGTAGGCCTCGACTGCGTTCACGGCATCGATGTTCTTGGCCAGGGGCTGGAACACGCCGTAGGCCAGCAGGATGCCCAGGAAGGTGCCCACCAGGGCGGCACCGACCTTGCCGCCGATGATGTTGGGCGGCTGGTCCAGGAAGCCCATGGTGATGACCACGCCCATGACGCAGGCCACGATGCCGAAGGCGGGGAAGGCGTCGGCCAGGTTCCCCATGGCGGCGCCGGGGGCGGCATTCTCCGCGTGGTGAACGTCCAGCTCGGCGTCCATGACCATGTCGATCTCATCCATCTTGGCGCTGCCGTTGATGAGCAGCTTCATGGAATCGCAGAAGAAGTCCAGGGCGTGGTGGTTGTGGGTGAAGGTCTCGTATTTTTTGAAGATGGCCGAATTGTGCGGATCGTTGACATCCTGCTCCAAGGCCAGCAGACCACCCTTCTTGATGTTCACGTAGACCTCGTACTGCATCATGAGGACTTCCATGTACACGGCCTTGGTGTAGGGGCTGCCCTTGAGGGGCTTCATGATGTCCGCGGCCACCCGCTTGATGACGTTCAGGGGGTTGGCGGCCAGGAAAGCTCCGGCGCCCGCGCCGAAGATGATGAGGCCTTCCGCGGGCAGGGGGTGCAGCAGGGTGGGTATGCTACCGCCCTCCATCAGGTAACCCCCGATGACCGCGCCGAAGACCACCACCAAGCCGATGATGAAGAACATGCTGCAACTCCTGCCGTTTTCATCGGTCAGCAGGATCCAGGCCTGAATTCTGGACGGGAAATGGTCCCGATCCACTGGCACAATGAAAGGATTGGGAGGATTTATGACCGCCGCACCGGCCCTGGGGCCCGTTGGAAGCTACGTGAAGCACCATTTCCGGCACTTCAATGCCGCGGCCCTGGTGGACGCCGCCGAGGGCTACCGGGCCTACCTGGCACAGGGGGGGAAGATGATGGTCACCCTGGCGGGGGCCATGAGCACCGCCGAGTTGGGGTTGTCCTTCGCCGAGATGATCCGCCAGGACAAGGTGCACCTCATCGTCTGCACCGGCGCCAACCTGGAGGAGGACATCTTCAACCTGGTGGCCCACGACTTCTATGAGCGCGTCCCCCACTACCGCGACCTCACGCCCGAAGACGAAGCCGGCCTGCTCAGCCGCCACATGAACCGCGTGACGGACACCTGCATCCCTGAAATGGAGGCCATGCGCCGCATGGAGAAGGCCATGCTCGAGGTGTGGATGGACGCCGACGCCAAGGGCGAGCGCTACTTCCCCCACGAGTTCTTCCAGAAGGTCCTGAAGAGCGGGAAGTACAAGGAGCACTACCAGATTGATCCCAAGCACAGCTGGATGCTGGCCGCCCTTGAGAAGAACGTGCCCATCGTGGTGCCCGGCTGGGAGGACAGCACCCTGGGCAACATGTACGCCGCCGCCGTCATCCGCGGCGATGTGAAGAATGTCCACACCGTGCGCACCGGCATCGAATACATGACCTGGCTGGCCAAGCACTACCAGGAGGTCACCAAGACCTCGACCCTCGGCATGTTCCAGATCGGCGGCGGCATCGCCGGCGACTTCCCCATCTGCGTGGTGCCCATGCTCCATCAGGATCTGGAACTGACGGAAGTGCCGCTCTGGGGCTACTTCTGCCAGATCAGCGACAGCACCACCAGCTATGGCTCGTACTCGGGCGCCGTGCCCAACGAGAAGATCACCTGGGGCAAGCTGGGCGTGGACACCCCGAAGTTCATCGTGGAAAGCGACGCCACCATCGTCGCGCCGCTGATCTTCGCCTACCTGCTGGGCTGGTAGCCAGACTTGCGGGTCGGGCTTCGCCCGATCCGCAAGTGGGGGTTCCGGGGGGACACCGCGAGGGTAGCGAGCAGGCGGTCCCCGCCGGATCTGGTTAAACCTCGAAGATGAGCAGCCGCGCCCCATCGCGCCCCTTCACAGGGATCACGCGGTGGGGCGTTTCGTTGGGGATCTCGAAGCTGTGGCTGATGAAGCGGCTGCCGGACTTCATCTCCCGGCGTGCCTTGGCCCAGAGCTGGGGCATGGGCACGGGGGAGAGAAAAGCGTAGGCCACGTCAAATCCGGCCAGATCCACCCGCCAGAGGCTGCCCAGCCGGATCCTCGCATTCCCCAGGGACAGGCAGCGGAGCCAGGCCACCAGCCAGGTGAAGGGGGAGGCCTCCACGCCCACGAACACCCCTTCCGGGCGCCGGCGGGCCAGGTGGGCCACGGGGCCGCCGAAGCCGCAGCCCAGGTCCACGAAGCGCAGGCCGGGTCGGTCCGGGACCAGATCCTCCAGCTTCTCCCAGGCATCCTCGCTGGCATGGTAGAGCGGCACGCGGGTGAGCAGCCCGCCTCCGAAAAACAGGGCCAGCCCCAGGAACAGCAGGAGGTAGACCCAGGCGGGAATGGGCGCGCCCCAGAGGACTCGCACCAGGAAGGGCAGGGTCGCCTGCATGAACACCCATCGGGGACCCAGCCCCAGCCATCTCGACAGGAACACCGCCAGCACTGCCTGCAGCAGGACCCAGAGCAGGGGCGGGAAGCGCAGGCCCAGGCGGACCAGGGCCACCAGCCCGGCAAAGGCCAGGGCCTGGGCCAGCAGGGCGCGGAGCACGGGCGGCAGACGGCGGAGCAGGGACATGCCCCTATGCTAGTGGGAATGAACATCCTCGGTCGCTTCGCGCCTTCGCCCACCGGCGTTCTGCACCTCGGGAACCTGCGCACGGCGCTGGCTTCCTGGCTCTCGGCCCGGGCCGCGGGCGGGCGCTGGATCGTCCGCATGGAGGACGTGGACGGCCCGCGCTGTCGGCGGGACCTGGGCGAGGCCCAGCTGCGGGATCTGGCGACCCTGGGCCTGGAATCTGATGGGCCCGTGCTCTGGCAGTCCGACCGTGGCGAGGCGTACCGCGCGGCCCTGGCCGCCCTGCATCAGACGGACCGCCTCTACCCCTGTCTCTGCACGCGCAAGGACCTGCAGTCGCTGGCCTCGGCACCCCACGTGGAGGATGGCCTGCGCCCCTACCCGGGCCGCTGCCGGGACCGGGTCTGGGAGGGCTACGACCGGGCGCTCCGGTTCCGCCTTCCCGCTGGGACGGCCACCTGGAGCGATCGCCTGCTGGGGCCCCAGGTGGATGATCCCGCCGCGCTCACCGGCGATCCCCTGCTGTTCCGCCGGGACGCCTGCTTCGCCTACCACTTGGCCGTGGTGGTGGATGACGCTGCCCAGGGCGTGACCGAGGTGGTGCGCGGCGCCGACCTCCGCCCCGTCACCGCCACCCAGATCCGCCTGCAGGAGGCCCTGGTCTTGCCACGCCCGGCCTACGCCCACCTGGGCATGGTGGTGGCCCCCGATGGCAGCCGCCTCGGCAAGCGGGCCGGGGCCCTGGGCCTGGAGGCGTTGGCTGCCAGGTGCATTTCTGCGGCGGAGGCCCTGGGCTGGCTGGGCTGGAGCCTGGGATGCCTCAACCACCCTGAGCCATGCACGGCGGAAGCCCTGATCAACCGTTTTGATTGGGCCGGGGTTCCGAAAGCCGAGGTCCGGGTGCCCGAAGCCTGGACCTAGCGGGAGGTCTCCATCCGCTTCAGTTCGCTCCACAGCCAGTCCCGGGCCGGTACCGTGCGGCCGTCCTGGAGGCGGATCTCATAGGGCTTGCCGCTCAGGCTGCTGCCGCTGCCGCAGTGCTGGATGAATTCCGGGGCCGTCTTCACCCGGCGGCCGGCGTTCTTCCACTTCAGGCGGAGGTGCTCGGCAGCCTCCTTCGGCGCGTGTTCGCTTCCATTGCGGATGAACACGGCGCCCTGGAGGCCGGCCACGGCCTGGATCAGGGCCTCGATCTTCTGGGCTTCGGGGATCGCGGCAGGGGCCGTAAGGAGGAGAACCGGGATCATGCCTCAAGCATGGCAGGGCAGGGCGGACGAGATGAATGGGAGCCCCGCCCATGAATCATTCCGAACACAAAAAGGACCCGGCATTCCGGGTCCTTTGAGATGGTTGGCCGGTCCGTTAGGCCAGCTTATTGACCTTGGCCGCCAGGCGGGACTTGGTGCGGTCGGCAGCGTTCTTGTGCATCACGCCCTTGCGGCAGGCCTTGTCGACCAAGCCCTGGGTCAGGGGCAGTGCCTTGACGGCCTCGTCCTTCTTGCCACCGGCGATCAGGGCCAGGAAGCTCTTGACGGCGGTCTTCAAGGTCGAGCGATTGCTGCGGTTGCGGAGGCGGGCCTCGGCATCGCGACGGGCCTTCTTGGCAGCAGACTTGTGATTGGCCATGTTCAGATCTCCAGCTTCCGGGGCAGTCCCCCGTACAGGGGCTTGGGGAAGCGCGAAAGACCATCCTATCGCAAACGGCCCATGGGTCAAGGGCAAAAGGCGGCTCCCAGGGGTCATTCGCCCCCTTCCGGCGGGGGCCTCCATGGGGCATGCTGATCGGAGGCGAATGGCCTCCCGGGAAGGGTGGGTTCATGCCGCAGCAGAAACTGGAGTCCGTCGCACAGATGGCGGCGAAGGCGAAAGCCGTTCGCAGAGATGTCCTTTTGCAGGTCTACAAGGCACAGAGCGGCCATCCCGGCGGGAGCCTCAGCTGGACCGATATTGGCGTGGCCCTCTACTACCACGAGATGACCGTGTTCCCGGAGGACCCGGCCAATCCGGCCCGGGACCGCTTCGTGCTCTCCAAGGGGCATGCCTGCCCGGCCCAGTACGCCATCCTCGCCGACCAGGGTTTCTTCCCGAAGGCCTGGCTGGAGACCTTCCGCCAGTACCCCACCAAGCTCCAGGGCCACGCTGAGAACCACTACACGCCGGGTGTGGAAGTGACCACGGGCAGCCTCGGCCAGGGCCTGCCCCAGGCGGTGGGGATCGCCCTCGGCCTGAAAGTGCAGAAATCCGCCAGCCGCGTCTACTGCGTGGTGGGCGACGGCGAGAGCCAGGAGGGCGTGATCTGGGAGGCGGCCATGGCGGCGCCCCACCACAAGCTCGACAACCTCTGCGTCTTCCATGACCTCAACGGTCTGCAGATCGACGGCGATGTGAAGAAGGTCATGAACATCAACCCGGTCCCTGACAAATGGCGCGCCTTCGGGTGGGCCGTGAAGGAGATCGACGGCCACGACTTCACTCAGATCCTGGAGGCTCTGACCTGGGCCCGCACCATCCAGGGCCAGCCCGCGATGATCTGCGCCCGCACCCTGAAGGGCAAGGGCGTGAGCTTCATGGAGAACAACGCCGGCTGGCATGGCGTGGCGCCCAAGCCTGAAGAGTACGAGAAGGCCCTGGCTGAACTGGCCGACTGAGGATTGAATGGAAACCCTGCGGCACACCTTCGAACAGCAGCTGGCGGCGGCCCTTCCCGGCGTGGAGATCCTGCTGGAACGGCCCAAGTCCGGCGACCTGGGTGACCTGGCCTTCCCCTGCTTCCGCGCTGCCAAGCAGTTGGGTAAGAACCCCGTGCAGCTGTCGCAGGAGCTGGCCGCCTCCCTGTCCATCGAAGGCGGCAATTTTGTGGCCGCCGGTCCCTACCTCAACCTGAAGCTGGCCCCGGAGGCCCGCGCCAAGGCCGTGTTGAGCGCCATTCTGGGGGCCGCGGCCGACCGGCCCTACGGCTCTCGGCGGAGCAATGGCAAGAAGGTGATCGTCGAGTACAGCTCGCCGAACATCGCCAAGCTCTTCACCATCGGCCACCTGCGCTCCACCATGATCGGCCACGCCCTGGCGCAGACCCACCAGTTCCTGGGCTACGAGGTGACGCGCCTCAACCACCTGGGCGACTGGGGCACCCAGTTCGGCACCCTCCTGGCGGCCTATACCCGCTGGGCCCAGGATGGGAACGCGGACCTGGAGCAGGACTTCGACTGGGCCGAACCCGCGCCCGACAAGCGCCGCACGCCACTGTTCCGTCTCTTCCAGCTGTACGTGCGCTTCCACGCCGAGGAGGAGAACGACCCGGCCATGCGCGATGAGGCGCGGAACTGGTTCAAACGCCTGGAGGCCGGCGACGCCGAGGCACGGCGCCTGTGGAGCTGGTTCCGGAAGATCTCCCTGCGGGAATTCCAGCGCATCTACGACCGTCTGGGCGTGAGCTTCGACACCCTGGAGCAGGGGGAAGCCTTCTACGAGGACCAACTCGTCCCCACCATGAACCGGCTGGAGCAAGCCGGCCTTCTGGTGGAGGGCGACAAGGGCGCCCGCATCATCGACCTAGAGGATGTGGGCATCGCCACTCCCTGCCTCGTCCAGAAGGCAGATGGCACCAGCATCTACGCCACCCGAGACCTGGCGGCGGCCCTGTACCGCAAGGAGGCCTACGCCTTCGACCGCTGCCTGTACGTGGTGGGCACCGATCAGGTGCTGCACTTCCAGCAGATTTTCGCCGTGCTCGACAAGCTGGATCCCTGGTTCAAGGGCCGCATGCTGCACACGCCCTTCGGCATGGTGAAGCTGCCCGAAGGGAAGATGAGCACACGCAAAGGCAATGTCATCTTCCTGGAGGATGTGCTGGACGAGGCCCGGGAGCGGGTGGCCGCCATCATTAACGAGAAGAACCCCGATCTGGCGGGCAAGGCCGAGGTGGCCGAGATGCTCGGCATGGGGGCCGTGGTCTTCTTCGATGCCATGAACGACCGCGTGAAGCCCATCACCTTCACCTGGGACCGGGTCATCGCCCTGGATGGCGACACGGGCCCCTACGTGCAGTACGCCCACGCTCGCATCATGAGTGTGCTCCGCAAGGCCGGTGGCGATTGGGCGGCCAAAGCCCAAGCCGGCGCCCCGCTGGGGCCGGTGCTGCCCTTCGAGATGATGGCGCTGCCTGCTGACCTCTCGGGCCTGGATGCCCAGGAAGCCCAGGCCCTGCTCTTCGAACTGGCCGGCCTGCCCCAGGCGGTCGCCGCCGTGGCCGACGGCTGCATGGCCACGCCGCTGGCGCGCCAGCTGGTGGCCCTGGCCCGTTCCTTCAGTGGCTATTACACGAACTGCCCCATCCTGGCCCCCGAGAATGCCCCGGAAGTCCGCGACGCCCGCCTCGCCCTGTGCGTGGCCACGGCCCGCGCCCTCCGCCAGGGCCTGTTCCTCATGGGCATCCAGGCCCCCGAAGAGATGTAGGAGATTCCATGACCAAGTATGTGTTCGTGACCGGTGGCGTGCTCTCGAGCCTGGGCAAGGGCATTGCGGCCGCGAGCCTGGGCGCGCTGCTGGAGGCCCGTGGGCTCAAGGTCACGCTCATGAAGATGGACCCCTACCTCAATGTGGATCCGGGGACCATGTCGCCCTTCCAGCACGGGGAGGTCTTCGTCACGGATGATGGGGCCGAGACTGATCTCGACCTGGGCCACTACGAGCGATTCACCTCCGTGCCCACCACCCAGAACCACACCATCACCACGGGCCGCATATACAACACCGTGATCCAGAAGGAGCGCCGCGGCGACTACCTGGGCAAGACCGTGCAGGTGATCCCGCACATCACGGACGAGATCAAGGGCGTGATGAAGAAGGTCGCCAAGGACATGGACGTGGTGATCGTGGAGATCGGCGGCACCGTGGGTGACATCGAGAGCCAGCCGTTTCTGGAGGCCATCCGCCAGTTCAAGCTGGAGGCGGGCCTGGACGGCCAGATGAAGGCCAACGCCATCAACATGCACCTTACCTACGTGCCCTACATCAAGACGGCGGGCGAGCTGAAGTCGAAGCCCACCCAGCACAGCGTCAAGGAGCTGCGGGCCCTGGGCATCCAGCCGGACGTGCTGCTCTGCCGCGCCGATGTGGACATCCCGCGAGACCTGAAGGACAAGATCGCGCTGTTCTGCTCCGTGACGCCCGATGCGGTCTTCAGCGGCCGCGACGCCCACTCCATCTACGAAGTGCCCCTGAACCTGCATGCCGAGGGGCTGGACAAGAAGGTGGCCTCGCTGCTGGGGCTGGGGGACAAGGAACCGGATCTCAGTGCCTGGCAGAACCTGCTGTACCGCATCCGCAACCCCAAGGGCAGTGTGCGCATCGCCGTGGTGGGTAAGTACGTGGAGTTCAAGGAGAGTTACAAGAGCCTCATTGAGGCGCTGCACCACGCCGGCTATGGGCTGGAGACGCAGGTCGACCTCAAGTGGATCGAGGCGGAGGAACTGGAGGACCAGGACCCGGCGGGCTTCCTGCAGGACTGCCACGGCATCCTGGTGCCCGGCGGCTTCGGCGTGCGTGGCACCCGCGGCATGATCAAATCCATCCAGTACGCCCGCGAGCAGCGCATCCCCTTCTTCGGCATCTGCCTCGGCATGCAGATGGCCTCGGTGGAGTTCGCCCGGAACGTGGTCGGCCTCGAGGGAGCCGATTCCACCGAGTTCGATGACGCCCCCAAGCACCGCGTCATCTTCAAGCTGCGCGAGCTCGTGGATGTGGAGGAACTGGGCGGGACCATGCGCCTGGGCGCCTATCCCTGCCGCCTCACCGCCGGCAGCCAGGGCGCCAAAGCCTACGGCACCACCGAAATCAGCGAACGGCATCGGCACCGCTACGAGTTCAACCATGAGTACCGAAGGGCCCTGGAGGAGAAGGGGCTCTCGTTTACCGGCATGAGCCCGGATGGGGTCTTCGTGGAGATCGTCGAGCTGAAGGACCACCCCTACTTCCTGGCCTGCCAGTTCCACCCTGAGTTCAAGAGCCGGCCGCTGAGCCCCCATCCCCTCTTCACGGCCTTTGTGAAGGCCAGCACCGATTCCCGAGGCTGAACCAGCGCCCGGGCCTGATGTCGTGACAGGAGGCTACCTCCTGTCACGACGGTGGTTGCAAGCGATCTGAAAGGTTGACGGTGATCCAATGAGATTGCTGGGAAGGTTATTCAAAGGTAATCAAAGAGGCATCGTAATGCGACTTAAGAGTCATCTTTGTTCTTGTCTTCAAAAATGATCTAAATATCATTTATTTGGACGCGGGCTTTCCAGATGGACCAGCGCTCCAGGTCATTGCCATTGCCGAGGGAGGAAGGATCATGCAACTTTCGGGCTTGCGGTACGGCTCCAGGCTTCTGCAGCTGGTCGAGTTCCCTGCGGCGGAGTTCATCGATGGCTCCGCCACGAACCAGGAGATCCAGCAGTTCCTCGAAAAGCACCGGAAGCTGGTGGTGAAGCCGGCCTTCTATGGCGGCGTGGGGAAAAAGGGCAAGGCGGGGCTGGTGCGGGTGGTGAGCACCCTCCAGGAGGCCCTCCAGGCCAAGCGGGACCTGTTCTTCGCCCAGCACATTTATGGAAACAAGACGGTCACCGCCAACGGCGTGACCATGGAGGCCTTTGTCCCCTCTGATCTGGAGGTCTACTTCAGCATCTCCAGCTCCAGCGTGCACCGCGGCCCGGTGTTCACCATCACCCCCTGGGGTGGCGTGGACATCGAGGACCTGCCGGCGGAGAAGAAGGCCGTGGTGGAGATCGACCCCTTCATCGGGATCAACGCCTTCGAGATCACCAACGCCCTCACGGACACGGGCTGCCCCGAGGCCTTCATCTCGGCCCTGGTCCAGCACCTGCCCAAGCTCTGGGAACTCTACGACGGCTACGGCCTGACCACCATCGAACTCAACCCCATCCGCGTGCAGCGCAAGGGCAACCAGGTGCTGCCCGTGGCCTGTGACGTGAAGGCCAGCTTCGATCAGGACAACCCCGCCTGGAAGCGCATCGGCCTCCCGGACGCCCTCTTCCAGACGGAGACCACGGCCTTTGAGGCCGACATCAATGAGCTGCGCACCTACCAGGGCCAGAGCGATGTGCTGGAGATGAATCCCAACGGCAGCATCATCCCCTTCATGTTCGGCGGCGGTGCCAACAGCGCCGGTACCGAGACCCTGGGCGAGGCGGCCATCTTCTCCTCCGACTTTGGAGGCAATCCGCCCTACGAAAAGATCTACGAGATCAGCCGCATCGCCTTCGAGCACTGGTACGACAAGGCCAGCATGCTGCTGCTCATCGGTGGCAAGGCCAACAACACGGACATCTATGTGACCTTCAAGGGCGTGTTCGACGCCCTGCGAGACCACGTGTCCAAGGCTGGCTGGAAACCGTTGTACGTGGTGATCGGGCGGGGTGGGCCCAACGTCGTGAAGGGCATGTTCTATGCGAAGGACATCCTGGATCGCCTGCGCCTTCCCTACAAAGTGTTCGGCCACGACACCTCGATGATCCTCACGCTCGAATACGCGAAGAAGGTGGACGAGTGGTGGCGGGCCGAGGGCGCTGAAGCCTACCGCAAGCAGATTGAAACCCAGGTCCGGGCCTAGGAGACAGCCATGCGACGACTGAAGACAAAGCCCTTCCCCTACTACGTGGGCCTGCACTCCCTGGAAGAACTGGTCACCCGGGACCATCGCGTCTGCGTCATGAATATTCTGGGCAGCGAAAGCCGCAAGGTGACGCCCGTGTCCCACGAGTACAGCGGGGGCAACATCGTGGCCGGCGTGCAGTATGGCCGGCGGGGCAGCCTGGAGACGAAGCTGGGGCCCATTCCCGTCTACCGCAGCATCCGCGAGGTCATGGACAAGGGCATCGCCTTCGACATGGGCGTGGTCTACATCCCGCCCCAGGGCGTGTGCAAGGCCGTGTCGGAACTGGTGACCCACAACGAGGCCCTCAAGCGCATCGTGATCGTCACGGAGAAGGTGCCGGCCCGCGACTCCCGCAACATCCGGGCCCTGTGCCAGGAGGCCGGCGTGGATGTCATCGGCGCCAACTGCCTCGGCATGGCCAATGCCTGGGACCGGGTCCGCATCGGCGGCAGCCTGGGGGGCGACCACCCGGAGGAGACCCTGGCCAAGGGGTCCATCGCCATTCATTCGAACTCAGGCAACTTCACCACCACCATGGCCGAGTACCTCCGCACCGCGGGCTTCGGCATCAGCACGGCCGTGTCCAGTGGCAAGGATGTCTACATCCATTTCGCCCTGCCTGAGTTCCTGTACGCGGCACAGAACGATCCGCGCACCAAGGCCGTGGTGATCTACGTGGAGCCGGGCGGCTACTACGAGAAGATGGCCCTGGACTGGATCAAGGATCGCACCTTCGGCTTCACCAAGCCGATCATCGCCTGCGTCACCGGCCGCTGGAAGAAGAACATCACCCGCGCATGCGGCCATGCCGGGGCCCTGTCGGGCAGCGGTGACGACGCCGAGAGCAAGGAGCGCTGGTTCGATGAGTACTTTGGCGTGGATGTCTTCGATCCGAAGACCTGCCAGGTCAGCAAGCGCGGCGTGCGCGTCTCCAGCATCCAGTACATCCCGGATGCCGTGCGGGCGGTCTACGAGAAGATCGATGAAAAGCCCGATTTCCCGACCACGGGCGACCTGTCCCTGAAACTCTGGCTGGGCGATGCCCTGGTCAAGCTGCCGCCGGCGCTGGACCTCCCCATCAGCCAGGCGCCTGCGCCCTATGACCATCAGATCGTCGAGGTGAACAAGCAGGTCGGCGCCCACTACCTGCGGCAGAACATGGCGGACAAGTCCGGCGCCTCGAGGATGAGTCCGGAGACCCAGGTGGCGGAGCTGCACGGGAAGACCGTCTTGGATCTGTCCCTGAACACCCTGGAGGAGAACCTCTTCTTCTCGCTGGCCAAGGTGCTGCCGGAGAAGGCGGACGTCCCCACCCTGAACCTCATCCTGAATCTGTTCATGAAGATCGATGAGCGGCGCATGGAACTCATCGACGTGGGCCGCGCCAATGGATGCCTTCCGAACGCCTGCCTGGCTTCTCAGATCGCGCTGGTCGGCGACAAAGACCTGCTGGCGAAATCCCGGGACCACTCCCGGTTCATCATCGACCTCATCCGCGAGTTTGGTCTGGATGAGCATACGAAGACCTTCCCGCCCGAGTTGGATGCCTATGTGGAGAAGCACCTCCTGCGGCTGGAGCCCTCCCGGAAAACCGACGTGTCCGAGTTGCTCTTCAAGGAGGTCAAGAAGTCCAAGAAGTCCTGCGTCGCCCTGAAGGTTTGCCAGCACATCATCGATCTCGCGGAGAAGCGGGGCCTTGAGATCCGGGACACCTACGAGTTCCTGCTGGCCACCATCGCCGTGTGCATCCTCTGGAACCCCATGCTGGAAAAGCGCATCAGCCGCCAGCTCGTGGAGGATGCCGTCACCTACTTCTACCTCATGTCCCGTGTGGTGGCCTATTCCGTGGTCAACCGGGAGCACAATCCCCACTGGAAGAAGCTGGTGGACCAGAAGCTGTCCAACCTCAACCACAGCTTCACGGAGAATGCCTTCAAGGTTCTCTTCGGGCATGTTCCGACACCCCTCGAACTGCTGGAATTCCAGACGGTGCTGGGGCTCACCCTCACCAATGGGCCCGGGACCCTCTCCTCGAAAGGGGCGAAGGAGAGCGTCAGCGCCCGCAACGACATCTCCATGGCCTTCGTGGGCTTCCTGGCGAACACCGGCCGGGCCCACGGTGGCAACGGCTATGAGGCCATCGAGTTCCTGCTGGAGCAGTTCGAGGACGTGGCTCTGGCGGACCCCGGCGACCCGGCCCACGGATTGGATCTGAAGGGGATGGCCAACCGGGCCGCCCGAGCCTACGGCACCTACAAGAAGCAGGCCCAGGAAGTGGAGGATGTCGCCGTGAAGCGCATCCCCTGCATCAACCACCCGGTCTTCCGAGGCAACAAAATCAACGTGGATCCACGGGAACAGTTCGTGTCGGGCATGCTCGCCGAGAAGGGGGTCTACAACGCCTTCTGGGAGTTCTATCGCCTGCTGGTGAAGGAGCTCTATGCGGAAGGCGTGACCAAGAACGTCTTCTGCGTGAACGTGGATGCCGTCCTGGCGGTGATCACCTTGAAGCTGGTGTGGACGGACTACAAAGCTGGCCTGATCACCCTCCGCCAGATCCAGGAGCTGGCATTCACGCTCTTCCTGTTCGGCCGCACCATTGGTGCCACCGCGGAGATCGCCGACCACCGGGATCGCGGCCTGGACATGGATTGCCGCACGCCGGAGCGGGACCTGACCTACGTGCTTTAGTGCTGCTACTCCGGGAGAAGCCCGTCCCCGGCCCCAGGAAAAGGCCCGGCAATGCCGGGCCTTTTCCTGTCCGCATTCGATGGGGCTGCTACCGGCCGCCCTTCATGGCCCACTCTTCGAGCATGGCCGTGGTCACGGACTTGGGGCGCTCCAGGGCGTAGCCCAGGGCGCGGTCCCAGGTGATGTTGGCCAGCACGCCGATGGCGCGGCCCACACCGAAGAGCACGGTGTAGAAGTCGTAGTCGGTGAGGCCGTAATACCACTGGATGACGCCGCTCTGGGCATCGACGTTGGGCCAGGGGTTCTTGGTCTTGCCCTGCTCGGTGAGCACGCCCGGGGCCACGCGGTAGATCATGTTGACCAGCTTGAAGAGGGGGTCATTGGGCAGGTGCTTCTGGCAGAACTCCATCTGCGCGGTGTAGCGGGGATCGGTCTTGCGCAGCACGGCGTGGCCGTAACCGGGAATCACATGGCCGGAGTTCAGCGTGTCCCAGAGGGCCTGCTTGACGTTCTCCTCCGTGGGCTCGGCGCCATTGAGCTTCTTCTGGAAGTCCTTGATCCAGTCCAACACTTCCTGGTTGGCCAGGCCGTGGAGGGGGCCCGCGAGGCCGTTGAGGCCGGCGCTGAAGGAGTAGTAGGCATCGGACAGCGCGGAGGCCACCAGGTGGGTGGTGTGGGCGCTGACGTTGCCGCTCTCGTGGTCGCTGTGGAGGATGAAGTACATCCGGGACACATCGTCATAGGGCTTGGCGATGCCCATCATGTGGGCGAAGTTGGCGCCGAAGTCGAGGTCGTAGTTGCCGGGGATGATGTCCCCGTTCTTGTACTTGTAGCGGTAGATGAAGGCGGCGATCTCGGGCAGCTTGGCCAGCAGGTCGCAGGCATCCTCGTACATCGAGTCCCAGTAGTCGTTCTTCTTGAGGCTGTGGTAGAGCTTGTTGAACTTGCTCTCCTTCTGCATGGCGAGCACCGCCGAGGAGAGCATCACCATGGGGTGGCTGTCCTTGGGCAGGGCGCGCAGCACGTCGAAGACGTAGGCGGGCACCTTGGCGCGGGACTTGAAATCCTGATGGACTTCTTCGGCCTCGGCGGCCGTGGGGATCTCGCCGGTGAGCATGAAATACCAGAAGGACTCCACCGTCGGGTACTCGGCGCCCGCAAGCTTGGGCAGAGCCGCGAAGGTCTCGGGGATGTTCTTGCCGCGGAATCGGATGCCCTCCTGGGAGTCGAGGTAGGAGAGATCGGTCACCAGACACTTGATGTCCCGCGCGCCGCCGATGCACTGGTCGATGGTGACCTCGTCGATGACGACCTTGCCGAACTCCTTCAGGAGCCGGGTGGTACGGGGCCGATGCTCCTCGATCTTTTCCTTCAGACGGGTTTTGAGGCGGGTCATGGGGCGGCTCCTGTAAAAAAGGGATGTGAAGGATTAGGTGCGGCGGGAGAGACTGAGTGACAGGAAGCGCTCTTTTGATGATGTATCAATCATTTATGAGCGTTCAAAAATCGAGTTGGCCGTTCCGGGGAATCGTCAGGGCAGAGTATTACCTTTGAGCAAAGGATGTTCCGTGACCTTGGTCAATCTATCCTTGCGGGTCCTTAAAGGGGGCGCAGGTCCCCTGGCCAGTATGATCTTGGGATTGGCAACCATCGCCCTCGGCGCCCAGGAGACCCCCCGCCCCAACCGCCTGGCCTGGTTCGAGGGTTTTCCTGAGCCCTTGCCCGAGGGCGTCCACGAGCTGGCCCTTGAGTCCACCAGCCAGATGTTGCGCCCGGACTTGGAACGGAGCGCCGATGGCCGCACCTTCGCCCGGTTGGATGGCGAGGCCTGGCAGCTGACTGGAGACTGGGCCCTGAAGGCCGGCTCCTCCCGGATCAACATCCGGGCCCGGATGGCCTACCGCTCCGGCGGCATCGCCGATCAGGCCATCTGGAACTGGCACCAGCTCTTCAACATGCCCCAGGGTGGCCGGGAGGATGCGCCGAAGAACCGGCTCGTCTACCACCTGGAGCGGGATGGCCGCGTCATCGGAGACCTCACCCGCGCCGGCTGGGCGCTCATGGACCTGGACGTGGCCTGGGTCCGCCCCTTTGGCACGGCCGAAGCCGGCGGCAGGGTCGGGGCCTCGGTCCAGCTGCCCACGGGCAGGCAGTCCGACTTCTCCGGCAGCGGTGGCACCGATGGCCTGGTGGGGGCTGCCCTGTGGCGCCGCTTCGGCCATTGGCGTGTCTCCGGACAGGTGGAGCGGGTGTGGCTGGGCCTTCCCGAACACAGCCCCCTGCGCGACGTCATGGACCGGACCTCCTTCAGCCGGGCTTGGGGCACCCTGGGCTGGATCGGCGACGGGCCGGGCCTGATCTCAGGGCTGGGGATCGAAGTCAGCCTCGGCTATGCCGGGAGCCCCTATCGCACGGGCCTGGCGCGCCTCGATCGCGCCGGCTGGCAGCAGCACTGGACCCTCCGGCATGCGCGGCTGCCCCGCTGGCGCTTCGGCTTCAGCGAGGAGGCGGGCACCTTCACGGCCCCGGATCTGTCGGGCTTCGTGGCCTACCGCTTCGGCGAGCGCTGATCGTCCGTTAAACTACATGGTTCGTGCCGGAGCTTCCATGCAGCCCAACCAGTACCGCGATGTCCGCCTTGAGAAGCTGGAGAAGCTGAAGGCCCTCGGCGTGGAGCCCTGGCCGCGGAAGGCCAAGCGCACCCATGGCATCGCCGACCTGGCCGCGGCCTACGCCGATGCCGAGGCCTGGCCCAACGAGAGGCTGGAGGGCCTGGGGCTCGAGATCTCGGTCATGGGCCGCCTCCTCACCATCCGCGAGATGGGCAAGAGCGTCTTCGCCCATCTCACGGAGAATGGCGAGAAGATCCAGGGCTTCTTCCGCATGAACGACCTGTCCGAGTCCACCTGGGAGCTTCTCAAGCTCCTGGACATGGGCGACTTCATCAGCATCACCGGCCCCCTCATGCGCACCAAGACCGGGGAACTGAGCGTGCGGGTGAAGGAGATCCAGTTCCTCAGCAAAGCCCTGCTGCCCCTGCCGGAGAAGTGGCACGGCCTGCAGGACAAGGAGCAGCGCTACCGCCAGCGGTACCTGGACCTCATCTCCAACGCCGACGTGCTCAAGACCATGCAGACCCGCTCCCGCATCGTGAGCGCCGTGCGGCGCTACATGGAGGGGGAGGGCTACCTGGAGGTCGAGACGCCCATGATGCAGCCCATCCCCGGCGGCGCCACGGCCCGGCCCTTCATCACCCACCACAACGCCCTGGACATGGACCTCTACCTCCGCATCGCGCCGGAGCTCTACCTGAAGCGCCTCATCGTGGGGGGCTTCGAGAAGGTCTTCGAGATCAACCGCAACTTCCGCAACGAGGGGCTCAGCGTCCGCCACAACCCCGAGTTCACCATGATGGAGTTCTACGCCGCGGGCCAGGACCTGCGCGACATGATGGCCCTCACGGAGGGCCTCATCTCCACGGTGGCCAAGGATGTGGTGGGCTCCGAGACCTTGCCCTGGGGGGACCAGGCCATCTCGTATGCGGCGCCCTTCCGCCGCCTCACCATGAAGGATGCCATCGCCCAGTACGGGGCCATCGAGCGGAACCTCCTGGAGGATGGCGACAGCATTCGCACGCTGGCCAAGAGCGTCCACATCGAGGATGTGGACAAGAAGACCGTCGGGACCCTGCTGGGCGACCTCTTTGAGCACCATGCGGAAAAGCAGCTCGTCCAGCCCACCTTCATCACCGACTACCCCATCGAGCTATCGCCCCTCACCAAGACGCTGGAGGGCGACGACCGCTTTGTGGACCGCTTCGAGCTGTTCATCGGCGGCATGGAGTTGGCCAACGCCTACTCCGAGCTGAACGACCCCATCGACCAGATGGGCCGCTTCCAGGCCCAGATGGATGAGCGGGAGTCGGGCAACGACGAGGCCATGCTCCTGGACCAGGACTTTGTCACCAGCCTGGAGCACGGCTTCCCGCCCACCGGGGGCGAGGGCATCGGCATCGACCGGCTGGTCATGCTGCTCACCAACAGCGCCAGCATCCGCGATGTCATCCTCTTCCCCCTCATGCGGCCGATGAAGCCCCAGGAGACCGGGGAGCCTGAATAGCCGCCCGATGTGACGGAATCTGGCTTGATGCCCTGCCATACTCGAACGCGTTGAAAACTGGAGGCCCCATGCCCGTCCCGATGCTTGAGCTCGCGCCGCAGAATGCCGCCGTCAAGGCCAAGGTGCTGGAGGGCCTCTCGGGCCTGATCGATCGATCCGCCTTCATCCTGGGCGAGAACGTGAAGGGGCTCGAGGCGGAGATCTCCGCTTACGCCGGGGCCGCCCACGCCGTGGCCATGTCCAGCGGCACGGACGCACAGCTGGTGGCCCTCATGGCCCTGGGCATCGGGCATGGTGACGAGGTCATCGTCCCCAGCTTCACCTTCTTCGCCACCGCGGGCGTCGTCTCCCGCCTGGGCGCGAAGCCCGTCTTCATCGACCTCGAACCCGCCACCTTCAACGCCACCGGCGCCCTGGTGGAAGCCGCCATCACGCCCCGCACCAAGGCCATCATGCCCGTGCACCTCTTCGGCCAGCTGGCGGACATGCCTGGCATCATGGCCGTGGCGAAGAAGCACGGCATCCCCGTGGTGGAGGACGCCTGCCAGAGCCTGGGCGCCAAGGGCTGGGGCAAGTCCGCCGGCCAGTTCGGCGACCTGACCGCCTACAGCTTCTACCCCACCAAGAACCTGGGCGCCTTCGGCGATGCCGGCATGACCGCGATCCGCGACGACGCGGCGCTGGCCGCCCGCGTGCGCCGCATGCGCGTGCACGGCATGGAGCCCGTCTACGTCCACCACGAGGTGGGCATGAACGGGCGCATGGATGAGTTCCAGGCTTTGGTGCTCCGGGCCAAGCTGCCCATGCTGGACGCCTGGCACGAGGGCCGACGCACCCACGCCAAGTGGTATCTGGAGCGCATGAAGGGCCTGGCCGCCGACGAGGTGGTGCTGCCCCTGGAGATCGTCCCCGACGGCCGCCACATCTACAACCAGTTCACCATCCGCGTGAAGGGCAGCAAGCGGGATGCCCTGCAGGCCCACCTCAAGGAGCGGGGCATCGGCAGCGCCATCTACTACCCCATCTGCCTCCATGAGCAGCCTTGCTTCAAGGACCTGGGCTACCAGCTGGGCCAGCTGCCCGAGTCCGAGCGGGCCGCCAAGGAAGTGCTCAGTCTGCCGGTCTACCCCGAGATGACCGAAGCCATGCGGGAAGAGGTGGCCACCGCCATCCTCGGCTTCTTCGGCCGCAAATAGGGCATTGCCCACTGGGTTCGATGATCAGGCCGGGCCAAGCCCGGCCTGATTGTTTGGCGCCTGGGGCCTGGCCTTCTCACCAGGCGTTGGACAGTCCTACCCCTGCTGGGAGATCGTGGCGGCGTCCACCCAGACGTTCAGAGCCTCCTGGGCACCATCGTCCACGCCCAGGAACTGGATCCCGATGCCGACCATCTCCATGGGATCAGCCCCGGGACGACCGCCCAGCACGTAGGACACGGCAGCGATGATGGGGGCCTTGGGCAGCTCGGGGTGGCTCAGGACCAGGTTCTCCAGGACTGCCCCCCGCTCGAAGAGCCGGGCATCCCGGGCGCCGACCAAGGCGAAACAGCCCCCAGGACTCAGGTTGGTGATGCGTACGTCCTGGTAGACGTGCCCTTTCAGGAGAAAGGCGATGCTGAACTCCGGGCCGACGATGATGCGTCGCGTGTCGCGTCGATCGGCGTAGGTGCTCATCCAGGCTCCGGGAAACGGGAAATCGTTGCTTGGGTATCGTCTGATCCCAGGATAAACTGGATTTTCTGATCGGCCTGAACCCATCGGGGGACAGGGCGGGTTCCCAAGAATCCGGCCCTGACGGCGCAGGACGCCGTCTCACCCACGCGGGGACAACGCGAGCCTTATGCGCTGGCCGTGCCCAACCCCACCTTCCTCCTGGGAGCCCCCATGGAAATCCTTCTGATCGAAAACGTCCCCCACCTTGGTGTCCGCGGCGATGTCGTGAACGTCAAGGACGGCTACGCCCGTAATTTCCTCCTGCCCCGCAAGATGGCCCTGCCCGTCACGGCCGGCAACAAGCGCCAGATCGAGCTCGAGAAGGTCCGCGCCGAGAGGCTCCGGGCCAAGGAACTGGCCGATGCCAAGAGCCTGGCCGAGAAGCTCGAGGCCATCAGCCTCGCCGTGGCCAAGAAGGCCGGCGAGAATGGCCACCTCTTCGGTTCCGTCACCAACGCCGACGTGGCCGAGCTCTTCAAGGCCAAGGGCTTCACGCTCGACCGCCGCGACATCACCGTGCCCCACATCAAGGATGCGGGCACCTACGTGGTCGATGTCCGCCTCTACAGCGGCGTCCACGCCAAGGTCAACCTCGAGGTCAGCGCCGCCGCGGCTGCTGAGTAGCCCACCGTCCACCCCATCCAATCGGTGGCCGGCCCCTGCGGGGATGCCGGTCAATCTGGCCTTTCCGCGTCGCCGGGAAGCCTGCCCACCCATTCCAAGGAGTCCATCCATGGCCAAGAGCACCTCCAAGCCCGATACCCTCGGCATCGCTGAACTCGCCGCCAACCTCGCCGAGGCCCAGGACCTGTCCAAGGCCCGCGCCAAGTCCATCCTGGACGGCGTTCGCGACCACATCGTCGAGACCCTCCTCTCCGGCAACCGCGTCAACCTCTTCGGCCTCGGCACCTTTGAAGTGCGCGCCACCAAGGAGAAGATGGGCCGCAACCCCAAGACCGGCGAGAGCATCAAGATCCCCGCTGGCCGCAAGGTCGTCTTCAAGACCGCGAAGGGCCTCAAGGACCAGATGTAAGGATTGCCAGAGCAGGGCACCGAAGGCCGCCGAAGGGCGGCCTTCTGCATTCTGGAAGTGCTCCGATCTGAAGATGACCTCGGGGCTTGAGTGGCTGCAGCCGGGGGTTCATGTCCGGCGGGTCAGGTTCCGAAACGAACCAAGTCCCTGGAGGATTGCCATGACCCGATTCCTGGTCGGTCAGATCCTGATCGTCATCCTGGTCGTCCTGAACATCGTCATGATCGGCGGTCGCCTCATCCACTGGCTCCATCCGGCCCCCTGGGTGTTCATGGCCGTACCCCTGCTGGCCCTCCTGGCCGTCCTCTCGGTGTATCGGTGGCCGGTCCTCCGGCAGGCCCTGAGGGATGCCATGAGCCCGGCTGAGGGCGCTTCCAACACCACATCCATTAAAGTGTGGCGCCTGGCGGAGTCCGGTCTGTACTTCGCGGCCGCCATCGCCTGCCTGATGGGGCTGATGGTTACCTGCTCAGTTCAGGGACCAGATCTGCGCTACCTCGGCTTCAAGCTCACCGCCTGCATGGCCCCGCTTTTCTTCGGGGTGATCTTGGGGCTCTCCTGCCGGATCCTCCGGGCGCGCGTGGAATCGGCGTCCTGAGGCTGCAGGTGCGCTTGGTAAGGTGAGGGGGCCATCCATCGGCCTGGTCACCCACCTCGGAGCCCCATGACCGCCCTCGTCTACCTGCACGGTTTCTCCTCCTCTCCAGAGGGAAACAAGGGACGTTTCACCCGACGCTGGGCGGAGGCCCACGGCCTCGCCTTCCATGCACCCGACCTGAACCTGCCCACCTTCGAGACCCTCACCCTGACCGCGCAGGTGGAAGCCGTGGAGGCCCTGCTTCGAACACTGCTGGAACCCCCCGTGGTCATCGGCAGTTCCCTCGGCGGTTTCGTCGCCACGGCGGTGGCGCATCGTGGCGCGGCCATGCGGTCCATGATCTTGCTGGCCCCCGCCATCCACTTTGCCCGCCGACGCATGACCCACCCCGCCTGGGCCGCGTATCGAGACGCAGGGGAAATGGAGGTCTTCCATCATGGTCTGGGCAGGCCGCTTCGCCTGGGGCCGGAGCTGCTGCGGGACCTGTCCCATTGGGTGGACGACGGTACCTGGCGCATCAAGGTGCCTGCCGTGATCCTCCATGGCCGGCACGATGAATCCGTGCCCTTGGCCGAGAGCCATGCCTACCGGGATCGGAACCCGGAGGCGTTGCTGCGTGTCCTGGACGATGACCATGGCCTGCTGAAGCCAGCTTCCCTTGAATGCCTGCAGCATGAGCTGGCGGCGGCAATCCGGTGAGGTCGATCAGGAGCCGAACTCCGCCGGGCTGAGGGACTGCAGGTACCGGGTGAGCAGCTTCTGCTTCTCGTGTCCGGCCTTGACCTTCTTCTGGTAGATGGAGAAGCGGTCCTCAGCAGGGCGGATGGCGGGGAAGAGGGCTACCAGGTCACCCCGCTGGAGTTCGCCCAGCACGCTGTAGCGGGGCACCAGCAGGGCTCCCATGCCTTCCACGGCGGCGTGGATCATGGCGCGGATGTGGTCCACGGCGATGATGCGGTCCAGCTGTGGCTGCTCCTGGTCTGGCACAGCCATGAGGAAGCGGTTCCACCAGGCGCCGGCCTTGTCCAGAGAGAGGACGGGCCCCCGGGAGAGATCCACCGGTACCCGCAGTCGATGGGCCTTGCGGAAGGACTTCGAGCAGGCCACCACGTAGGTCTCGCGGAACAAGGGGGATTTCTTCAGCGCAGGCAGGGGGTGCTCCAAGCAGTCGATGATCAGATCGAGGTCATCCCGCAGCAGTGGCCCCAGAAGGTCATGGCTCAGGGTGAAATCGATCTCCAGGCCAGGATTCGCCGCGAGGAAGGGTTGCATGTGCTTCATGAGGATGCTGCTGCCGAACTCCACCGTGGCGCCCACGCGGAGCCGCCCCATGCCGAGGGACTGGTGCCGGCGCAGGTCATCGGCCGCTGCGTCCAGGGTGGCGAAGACCTGCTCGCAGGCCAGGTAGAGCCGGCGGCCCTCTTCGGTCAGGCCCAGCTCCCGACCCCGGCGGACCAGGAGCGGGACGCCGGCCAGGTCTTCCAGCTTGGCCATGGCGTGGCTGACGGCGGACTGGGTCCGGTGGAGCTTCCGGGCACAGGCTGTGAAGCCGCCCGTCTGGGCCAGGGTGTAGAAGGTGCGTAGCTGGGGCAGGTCGAGCAGGGCTTCCATGATCATGAATCATATTCATGTTAATTGTGAATCGAATGAATTTCTTAATTGAAACAAAAATAGATACAAATGGAACCCGGAGGATGACCATGCAGAAGATCCTGAAATCCCTGGGCATTTCGGACATGAACCCCGGCGGGTTCGCCGGCGAGTGGGTGGGTGGCGGCAAGACCCAGACCGTGGTCTCCCCCATCAACGGCGAGACCCTGGCCACGGTTGCCAACGTCACCCCTTCCGAGTTCGATGCCATTCTGGCCAAGAGCCACGCGGCCTTCCAGAACTGGAAGCTGGTGCCGGCGCCGAAGCGCGGCGAGGTGGTGAAGGCCATCGGAGATGAGCTGCGCCGGAACAAGGCGGCCTTGGCCGAGCTGGTCACCCTCGAGATGGGCAAGACCCTGCGGGAGGGCCTGGGTGAGGTCCAGGAGATGATCGACATCTGCGATTTCGCCGTGGGCCTCTCCCGCCAGCTCTATGGGCTCACCATGCCCAGTGAACGGCGCGGCCACCGCCTGCAGGAGCAATGGCACCCCCTCGGCGTGGTGGGCGTCATCACCGCCTTCAACTTCCCCGTGGCCGTGTGGAGCTGGAATACCGCCATCGCCCTGGTCTGCGGCGACACGGTGCTGTGGAAGCCCTCTTCCAAGACGCCGCTTACGGCCATCGCCTGCACGAAGATCGCCGAGAAGGTGCTCCGCGATTTCGGCTTCGATCCCGCCATCTGCAGTCTGGCCATCGGCCGGGGCAGCGACATCGGCGATCTCATCAACACCGACCCGCGGGTGGCGCTGGTTTCCTACACCGGCTCGGTCCCCGGCGGCCGGCACGTGGGCAAGCTGGTGCAGGAGCGCTTCGGCAAGCACATCCTCGAGCTGGGCGGCAACAATGCCGTCATTGTCAGCGAGAAGGGGGACCTGGAGATCGCCCTGCGCGCCATCTACTTCGGCGCCATCGGCACCTCGGGCCAGCGCTGCACCTCCACCCGCCGCGTCATCGTCCACGAATCCATCTACCCGGCCTTCACGGAGCGGCTCCAGGCTCTCTACCGCCAGACGCGCATCGGCGATCCCCGCCTCAACGAAAACCTCATGGGCCCCCTGGTGGATGCGCCGGCCGTGGACACCATGCTGGAGGCCATCGGCAAGGTGAAGGCCGAGGGCGGCAAGGTGCTGCTGGGCGGCGAGCGCCTGCCCCATGCCGGCGGCTGCTACATCACGCCCTGCCTCGTGGAGGTGCCCGGCAACATCCCCATGGTGAAGGAGGAAACCTTTGCGCCTGTGCTCTACCTCATGAAGTACAAGACCTTCGAGGAGGCCATCGCCCTCCAGAACGGCGTGCCCCAGGGGCTTTCCAGCGCCGTCATCACCAACGACCAGCGCGAGAGTGAGCTGTTCCTCTCGACGGCGGGCAGTGACTGCGGCATCGCCAACGTGAACACGGGCACCAGTGGCGCCGAGATCGGCGGTGCCTTCGGCGGTGAGAAGGAGACGGGCGGCGGTCGCGAGAGCGGATCGGATGCCTGGAAGGTCTACATGCGCCGCCAGACCAACGCCATCAACTTCAGCGGTCAGGTCGAGCTGGCCCAGGGCATCACCCTGGAGCTCTGAGGCCGGTGACAGTCGGGTGGGGAAGGGGGGGCCCTGGCCTCCCCTTCCTGATTTTAAGGAGACTCGGCGGTCGTGCCGCTAAGCTCAATGCCACCTTCTTGATGAGGCCCTTCGTGACTGGGCCGCCCCAATCACCGAGTCCAGTTCCCGCCACGGACGCCATGCCCGAAGGGAGGGGTGTGTCGGTCGCTTGGGTCTGGTGGGCCCGCTCGGTCCTGCTGGCAGCCTGGCTGGGCGTGGTGATGCTCCACCTGGCCTCCACCCCTGAGCAGCGGAGCTTCGCCTGGAACCTCGGCTACCTGCTCATTGAAGGGCTGGCCTGCCTGAGCCTGGCCTGGCGGGCCTGGCGATGCGAACGCCAGGAGCGGCTTGCATGGCGGCTGCTCTTCGCTTCGACCCTCCTGGATGTCATCAATATCGCGTTGTGGATTCCACCGGCCTTCGGCCATTCCCTGCCCTGGGCGCCCAGTCTGCTCAAGGTCCTGAGCCTGGGGACGGGCATCCTGGTGCTGGCCGCCGTCCTGAGCTTCCCGAGGGGAAGCGTCCGAGGGGGCGGGGAGCGCCGCCGGATGTTGGATGGCCTGCTCTTCGCCGCATCGATTCTCTTCCTCCTCTGGGTGGTGGGGGCCCATGCGGCCCTCCACACGGCCAATCCCGATCTGAGCCTGCGCGTACTGGTGGCCTACCTGAATGCGGCCCTGATGGGGGGAGGCCTGGTCTACATGACCTCTAGCCGGCCCCACCGCTTCCGAGGCCCGCTCGGCTGGCTTGGTGCCTCGGCCCTGGCCTGGCTGGTGGTGCTCTCCGGCTGGGCCGTGGCGGGTCTACCCCTGGACCCCCAAACCCAGTGGTGGTGGCCCCTGGTGGGCTGCATCCCCCTGTTCCAGGGACTTGCCGCCTGGTCCCCCACTCCGAAAGAGGTCTCCACCGCCCGGAGAAAGACCGGAATGATCACGCGACTGATCCCGTACTTCCCCGTGATCGGGGCGCTGGCGGTCATGGCCGTGCTCATCTTCCATGCGCCGCTCTCACTGATTCGTGGCGCTTCAGGCATCTTCCTCGTCATGGTGGTCCTCCTCCTGCTCCGGCAGGTGCAGGCGGTCGAGGACCTGGAGGCGGCCCGGCGGACCCTGGAGGACCGGGTCCAGGAGCGGACGCAGGTCCTGGAACAGGCCCAGCACACGCTCATCCGAACGGAGCGCATGAATGCTCTCGCCATGATGGGGGCTGGGCTCGCCCACGATCTCAACAACCTTCTGGGCGCGGTGAAGAGCTCGGCCGATCTGGCGGTCATGAACCTGGAGCAGGGCGTGCAGCCCGGCCCTTCGGAGCTCAACCGCATCGCCATGGCCGCGGATCGCGCGGCCCTGCTCACCCGGCGGCTCATGGAGTTCGCCCGGCGGGAGGAGGAGGCGCTCCAGCCCGTGGATCTGGGCCGGGAGCTGCGCAGCATGGAGGTGACCCTCCGCTTGCTTCTCCCCCGCTCCGTGAACCTGGTCATCGATGTCCCCCTGGAGGACAGCCTGGTGGTGAAGAGTTCCACCCTCCGGTTGGAGCAGATGATGGTGAACCTGGTTTCCAACGCCCGGGATGCCATGCCCGCGGGGGGGCATCTGGGCATCCAGGTCACGCGGGACCGGACCGGCCAGGGCCTGGCCATGATCGAGGTGATCGATTCCGGGACCGGCATGTCGGCGGAGGTCCTGGCCCGGATCTTCGATCCCTTCTACACCACCAAGGAACCGGGCAAGGGCACCGGCCTGGGGCTCTCCTCCCTCAAGGCCATGGTGGAGGAGGGTGGCGGCCGCCTGGGCGTGGAAAGCGAACCCGGCCTTGGCACGCGGTTCCGCATCCTGCTGCCGCTGATGGCGGACCTCAGCCGCCGCTGATGAGGTGGATGACCTTGACCACCGCCCCGTCCGGGACGGTGGTCGTGTCGTAGTCCTTCTTCGGCACCAGCGTGTCGCCGATGTGGATGACCAGCATGGGGAAGCAGTAGTTGCGCGCCTTCAGGATGTCGCGGATGGTCATGCCCTCATGCCAATCCAGCGGTTCCTCGTTCACCAGGATCATGGATGCCTCAGGGGGGATGCCAACAGCAGATCGGCCGCTTGCGCGGCCGATCCACTAGAGGTGCTGCTTCACGACTTCAACGACTTCGGGGAAGGCGTCGAGGCCCAGTTCCCTCAGGCGCTCCAGGGTGGGCACGCCGTCCAGGGTCCAGCCGCGACGGGTGTAGACGCTGTCCATGAGCTTGGAGAAACGGCCCGTGCGCCACTCACGGTGGAGAGCCATCTTTTCCTCGGTGGTCTTCCCCTTGGGATCCAGCCCCATCTCCGAAACGATCTGCTGGTCGTAGCGCTCGGCGCGGGACTCGTATTCCTCCTTCGTGACCGGTCCCAGCGAGCGGTAGGGCGCGGCGTCGTGGAGGCGCAGGCCCTTGCCCATGCGGATGTTGAACACGCGCTGGAAGTTGTAGACCTTGGCGGACTGGACGATGAGGTCTTCCTTGGTGATCTTGATGCCCGTGGTGGCGCTGAAGAGGTCCACGTAGTTCTGCACGTGCTCCGGCACCTTGTGGGCCTCGGGCTGTTCGGAGTTGTTGGCGGGCACCACGTCATTCCAGGGCAGCTTGCAGAAGCCGTTCAGGCCGAACCAGGTGCGGAATAGGGGGAAGTAATACAGCGCCTCGGCCTTGTCCTCGAAGGTGGGGAGCTGCTTGTTCACCATGTCCATGAAGATCAGCCAGGCCTCATCGTGCTGCGGGCCCTTGTTCGTGAGCGCGTAGCCGCCCTGCTGGGCCAGCGATTCCTTCGACATGTACTGGGAGTATTCGAGGCCCTTGTTCTCCATGCCGATGTCGTTGATGAGCTGGGGGTCGCCCCAGCCATTGGCGATGAAGTGCTCCTTCATCTTCTTCACGCCCATGCCGGCGATCTTGCCGAAACCTTCGCCCCGGGCCATCTGGTGCATCATCTCGAGGTCGGCCTCGGCATTGCCCCAGGTGAGCTCCAGACCGCCGGTGCGCTCCTTGTTCAGGATGCCGCGCTGGTAGCACTCCATGACAAAGGCCGTGAGGGTTCCGTAGGTGATGGTGCAGATGCCGTAGGTGTCGCAGTAGAAGTTCAGCTCAAGCAGGTAGTCGGGGTCGAAGACGCCGCAGTTGGAACCGAGGCCCGCCGCATTTTCATATTCGGGGCCGTCCACGGTGACCATGTCGCCTGCGTAGGGGCCGGTCTTGAGCACCAGGCCATCGGCGCCCTTGGCGCAGGCCATGGAGCAGCCGTACCAGCAGCCGTCGACGGTGTGCTGGGTGCAGCGCTGCTGCCAGTAGCTGGAGTCGATCTTGTGCGTGTCGGGATGCGAGCCGTACTGGAAGTTGTGGACCGGCAACAGGTCGTAGGCATCCATGATCTCCACGATGTGCGCGGTGCCGTTTCGGCGCATCATGCACTGGGTGCCGTCGTTCTCGCGGATCTCCTTGTGGTACTTCACGCCGGTCTTGGCGATGGTCTCGGGATCCACGGGGTGGTTCATGTCGCCGGCGACCTTGGGGCCGCGCACCACCAGGGCGCGGATGCGCTTGTTCCGGAACACGGTGCCGATGCCGCCCCGGCCGGCCTGCTTGAATCGAACGCACTTGCGGCGGCGGTCGTAGAAGGAGAAGTTCAACATGCCGATGAGGCTGTGCTCGGCGGCGGCGCCCGTGGACACCACGGAAATGTTGGGCAGGTCCGCTTCGTTCTCGGCGTACATGTGGGTGAGGATCTCGGCCAGCACGTGGCTGTCCACGGGGTCCGTGGGGGCCTCCTCGATGCGGATGATGCCCTTCTGGCCGTCGATGAAGAGGATCACATCCTTGTCGGACTTGCCCTGCAGCTCCAGCGCATCGAAGCCCGAGAACTTCAGCAGGGGGCCGTAGAAGCCGCCCACGTTGGAATCGATGGGGATGTCCGTCTGGGGCGAGAGGCTCACCACCAGCGACTTGCCGGTGCCCGCGTACTGGGTCATGCCCGACACGGGCCCGGGGCTGATGATGATTTCATTTTCGGGATCGTTCCACCGGGTGGTGGGCTTCACCGCGTTCCACAGGTGGTAGAGGCCGAAGCCGCGGCCGCCGATGAAGAAGTCCTTCATCGCCTGAGTGACGGGCTTCTCCTGGATCTCCAGGGTGTCCACGTTCACGTACAGCGTGCGGTTGGTATAGCCCTTGTCCGGCAGGCTGGGCGTGTAGGTGATCTCCTTCAGCACCTTGTGCGCGGCCTTGATGGCCTCGAGCCCATCGAGGTACTCGGTGCGCTTGGTGTAATCGATGTTCATGACCTTGCTGGGATCGAAAACGAGCTGGCTCATGGGTTCCCTTTTCTCAGATGATCCGGACCGGCGGCTCGGGCACGTCCACGATGGAGAGGGCGCCGTGGGGGCAGACCTTCACGCAGACGCCGCAGGAGGTGCACTTGTGCGGGGTGATCCAGTCGGAGTTCCGCATGAAGGCCTCCTTCTCGCAGAAGCCGATGCACATGTAGCAGCCCACGCAGACCTTCTTGTCGATCATGACGACGCCGAGCTTGTTCCGCTTGAGGGCCTCGGTGGGGCAGACCACCACGCAGTCGCCGCACTGGTCGCAGAGGATGGCGTGGCCGCCGCCGTCCTCGTAGGCCTTGATCTGGAGGGCGGCCTGGGCGGGGTCGTCCACCTTGAAGACCTTGATTGCGCACTCCATCTCGCACTCGTGATTGCAGTTGCGGCCTGCATCACACTTCTGGAAATCGATGACCAGCTGTTTCATGGCGCTCGCGTCTCCGGACGGTTCGGGGGACAAAAACCAAGGTAGGGACGGCATCGCCATCCCCTCGTCGAGGCTAGTCCTGGGCCGTTATCCGGGCAATGGATACCGGTCACACTTCCGGGCCGAGCCCCTCCCTGCGGATGAGGTGCACGGAGGTGGCCTTGAAGGAGGCCACCACGGGGCGGCCCGGCCGAAGCTCCAGTTCCGACAGGGATTGGGCTGTGACGAAGGCCGTGAGGAAGAAGCCGCAATCCAGCTCGATTTTGAAGAAGGGACCCCGGGGTATGACCTTGGTCACAGCCCCAGGGAAGGCGTTCCGGGCACTGCTGCCTTTGTCGGAGTGTAAAGACAGGGCCACGTGCTCCGGGCGGACCCCCACCAGCACGGTCTGGCCGGGCCGGACCTCCCCCGGGGCCATGACCTCGCCGCTGCCGGTCCCCTTTCGCACCCGCATCGTGAATAGGCCCTCCCCGCAGTCGACCACCTGCCCCTTGAGCAGGGTCTCCATCCCCACGAAGGCCGCGACGAAGGGATCCTCCGGGTGGTTCGTGACTTTCCGGAGCCCCCCCCGCTGAATGATCCGGCCCTCCTTCATGACCGCCAGCCGGTGCGCCAGGCGGGCGGCCTCGCCCTGGTCGTGGGTGGCGATCACGGCGGTGGTGCCGGTCTCGGCCAGCAGGTGGCCCAGGTCCCCGGTGAGCTCCTCCCGGGCCTGGGGATCCAGCGCCGAGAAGGGCTCATCCAGGAAGAGGATCTCCGGATCCAGGACGAAGGCCCGGGCCAGGGCGGTGCGCTGGGCCTCGCCTCCCGAGAGCTGATGGGCCGGCCGGTCCAGCAGGGCACCCAGGCCCAGCCGCTGGGCCCAGGCCTCCACCTTGGGTTTCCGTTCCGTGGCGGAGAGGCCTCGCAGCTTCAGTCCCGAGGCGATGTTCTGGGCCACGGTGGCGTCGAAGAGGAGCGGATCCTGGAAGACCATGGTCGTGCGGCGGCGGAAGGCCTCCCGACCGGCCTTCGCCTGGAGGACCGAGCCACGGAAGGACACCGATCCGGACGAGGGAGCCAGGAGGCCCGCCAGGGTGAGCATCAGGGTGGTCTTCCCCGCGCCGTTGGGTCCCATGAGGGCCAGCACTTCGCCCACGCGGAGGTCCAGTTCCGGAATGTCCAGCACCGGCACCGCACCGCGGTGGACCGTGAGGTCCCGTGCCTCGAGGATCCGCTCCCGGGTCATGGCCGCCGCCCGCGCTGCTGGAGGTGGGTGAGCAGGGCGTTCACGGAGAAGGCCAGCACCAGCAGGATGAGGCTGAGGGCGATGGCCACGTCGAAGTTGCCCTTGCCGGTCTCCATCACCGTGGCGGTGGTCAGCACCCGGGTCTGCCCCTTGATGTTGCCGCCCACCATGATCGAGGCGCCCACCTCCGAGATCACGCCGCCGAAGCCGGCCATGACCGCGGCCAGGAGGGGCAGCCGCGCCTCCTTGATCAGCAGCCACACCATCTGTGGGCGGGAGGCGCCCAGGGCCAGGATCTGCAGGCGCAGCCCCGGGGGCAGGTGCTGCAGGGCGGCGAGGCTGATGCCTGCGATGATGGGCGAGGCGATGATGGCCTGGGCCAGGATCATGGCCGAGGGCGTGTACAGGATGCCGAGGGAGCCCAGGGGCCCGTTGCGCCAGAGCAGCACGGTCACGAAGAGGCCCACCACCACGGGCGGCAGGCCCATCCCGGTGTTCAGCAGCGCGATGATCAGGCGCTTGCCCGGGAACTCGTTCAAGGCCAAGGCCACGGCTACGGACAGGCCGAGGGCCAGGCTGATCAGGGTGGCGACTCCGGAGACCTGCAGGGACAGCCAGGTGATCCGGAGGACCTCGGGATCCAGCGCAAGCAGCAGCTCCAGCGCCTTCCGGAGGCCCTCCCAGATCAGGTCCATCCCTACTCGGCTTCCATGAAGGGGAACTTGATGTCCCGGGGGGGCGTGAAGCTCTCCTTGATGGTGCGGGGCGAGGTCCAGCGGATCAGGTTCAGGAAGCTGCCGGCCTTGTCGTTGGTGCCCGAGGCGCGGGCGCCGCCGAAGGGCTGGTGGCCCACCACGGCGCCGGTGCACTTGTCGTTGATGTAGAAGTTGCCCGCGGTGTTGGCCAGGGCCGCTGTCAGCTGGTTGATGACGTAGCGGTCCCGGGCGAAGATGGCGCCGGTGAGGGCGTAGGGCGAGGTTTCATCCAGCACCTTCAGCGTCTCCTCGAGCTTGGCATCGTCGTAGACGTAGATGGTGACCACGGGCGCGAAGATCTCCTCCTCCATGGTCACGAACTTGGGATCGGTGGTGAGTATGACCGTGGGTTCGATGAAGTAGCCCTTGGACTTGTCGCCCTTGCCGCCGGCGATGATCTTGGCGTCCTTGGCGTTCCGGGCCAGTTCGATGTACTTCATGGTGCTGTCGAAGGCGGCCTCGTCGATGACGGCGTTGAAGAAGTTCCGGAAGTCGCGCACATCGCCCATCTTCACTTCGGCCAGCAGGCCCAGGATGAGGCCCTGCATCTCCGCCCAGCGGGAGGCTGGGATGTAGACGCGGGAGCAGGCCGAGCACTTCTGGCCCTGGTATTCGAAGCCGGCGCGGACGATGGCAGCGGCAGTCTCCACCGCATCGGCGGAGGCATGCATGAAGATGTAGTCCTTGCCGCCGGTCTCGCCAACCAGCCGGGGGTAGCTTTTGTAGCGGTCGAGGTTCTCGGAGATGGTCTTCCACATGCTGTTGAAGACCCCGGTGGAGCCCGTGAAATGGAGGCCGGCGAAGTCGCGGTGTTCCAACGCGACCCGGCCGATCATGGACCCGCGGCCGGGGATGAAGTTGATGACGCCGTCTGGCAGGCCTGCCTCCTTGAAGAGCTGCATGAGGTAGTAGTTCGACAGGATGGAGGTGGAGGCCGGTTTCCAGACCACCGTGTTGCCCATGATGGCCGGGGCCGTGGCCAGGTTCGCGCCGATGGCGGTGAAGTTGAAAGGGGTCACCGCGAGGACGAAGCCCTCCAGGGCGCGGTAGTGGACCCGGTTCCACACGTGGGGATCCGAGATGGGCTGCTGCTGGTAGATCTGCTCCATGAACTTCGCATTGAAGCGGAAGAAGTCCGCCGTCTCGCAGGTGCTGTCGATCTCCGCCTGGTAGGCGCTCTTCGACTGGTTCAGCATGGTCGCGGCGTTGAGGATGTAGCGGTATTTCGAGGAGATGAGGCTGCCCATCTTGTGGAAGATGGCGGCGCGGTCCTCCCAGGGCGTGGCCTCCCAGTCCCTCTTGGCGGCCAGGGCCGCGTCGATGGCCTGGCGCACCTCGGCCTCGCCGGCTTCGTGATAGGTGGCCAGCACGTGCTGGTGGTCGTGGGGACACACGGCCTTCTGGGTCTTCCCCGTGCGCACTTCCCGGCCGCCGATGATGAGCGGGATGTCGAGCTGCTGGTTGAACTGGCGGTCCAGCTCGGCCTTCAGCAGGGCGCGTTCCCTGGATCCGGGGGCGTAGGGGAGGATGGGCTCACTGTGGGAGTCGGGAAGGCTGAAGATGGCGTTCGACATGGGTTTCGGTCTCCGGCCGGGACCCTATTCCGGGGTTCCGGCATCAGGGAAGAATAGCGGTGAGCCAAAGGTTGCGATTCCGAATTCTTTGATGCGTGCCTGGACATCTTTCGACACCATAAAGTCAGCAAAGGCGCGGGCTCCAGCTGTATTCACCTTGGGGAACCGCGCGGGGTTTACCTCGATGACATGGTAGACATTCCGGAGAGATGGATCGCCTTCGTGGAGGATGGCGAGGCCCAGTTTTTTCTGCAGGGCGAGGTACGTGCCCCGGTCTGACAATGTGTAAGCCTTCTTTTCGGCGGCGATGGCCAGGGTCTGGCCCATGCCCTGGCCGGTCTGCTGGTACCAGGCCTGGCCTTCGAAGGGGATACCCGCGGCCTTCCACAGCTTCACCTCCATGGCGTGGGTGCCGGAATTGTCGCCGCGGGAGAGGAACGTCGCCTTGGCCGCGGCGATGCGCTGGAGGCTCTCCTGGGCCGTGCGCTTCAGGATGCCGGCGGGGTCGGCCGGGGGGCCCAGCAGGATGAAGTCGTTGTGCATGATGATGCGCCGGTTCACGCCGGATCCCTCGGCCACGAGGGCCTTTTCGGCCTCGGGGGAGTGGACCAGCAGCACGTCGGCCTCGCCGCGCTTGCCCATGGCGATGGCCTGGCCCGAGCCCACGGCGATGGTTTTCACGGCGTAGCCCGTCTGCTTCTCGAAGCGCGGGATGAGCTCATCGAGCAGGCCGGAGTCCTGGGTGCTGGTGGTGGTGGCGAGGATGAGGACCTTCTGCGCGGGCGGCGCGGCTGGCAGGAGGGTGGAGGACAGCGCCGTGGCCAGCGTCAGCCCCCATCGCAGGATCGTGGATCGGTTCATGTCGGCCTCCAGTTCGGTAGTTTTGCAGGGATATAACGATCGCGACAGCCGGACCTGCACCTGTTTTGCGGATCGTCACCTCAGCCGAGCAGGTGCTTCCGGAAATCCCGGACATCCTCCTCGATGGCCTTGAACGCCTTGGCCTGAATCCGGCGGAAGCGGGTGAGGGCCTCCCGGCCCAGCTCTGTCACCACCGCGCCCCCTCCCCGCAAGCCGCCCTTGGCAGCGGTCACCACGGGGCTCGGAAAGCACTGGTTCATCTCGTCCACCAGCATCCAGGCCTTGCGGTAGCTCATGTCCAGCTCCCGCGCCGCTGCGGAGATGGAGCCGGTGCGGCCGATGGCTTCCAGAAGATCGGCCTTGCCCTGCCCGATGGCGATATTCTCCCCGACCGCGATGCGGATGCGGAGGGTGACGGCCGAGGGGGCGGGCTTGGTCATGACGGATTCCTTGAGTCCGACCATTTCAGCACAGGCGGCCAACTCTGCTAGAACAAAGGCATGGATCCCCTGCACGAGGAGCGCTTGGCGCGGAGCAAGCTCCGGACCCTGCTCTTTCCGGAGGCACCCCGGCGCTTCCCCTGGGCCCGGCCGGCCCAGCTGGTCCTGCGCAGCCTCCACATCGCCGCCATGGCCATGGTGGTGGGGGCCATCCCCTTCGGGGCCTCCTTCGAGGCGCTGCGGCTGCCCATCCTCCTCACGCTGGCCAGCGGTGTGCTGCTCTTCGCCATCGACCTCGCCCGGGACCTGGCCATCCTCGGCCAGGGCAGCGGCGTGGCCGTGTTGCTGAAGCTGGTCATGCTGGGCCTGGGGGCCCTGCAGCCCGCGGAGCGGCTGCCCTGGTACCTGGCCGCCACCCTGGTGGCCTCCGTGGGATCGCACATGCCCGGCTCCTGGCGGCATTTCTCCCTCCTTCACTGGAAGGTCATGAGGTACCCCGACTGATGCCCACGCCCGCCGAAGCCCTCGCCCTCATCCTGGACCGTCTGGCGCCGCTGCCGGCCCGGCGGCTGCCGCTGGAGGCCGTTCTCGGCATGGCTGCCGCGGAGCCCCTGACCTCCACAGCCACGGTGCCGCCCTTCACCAACTCCGCCATGGACGGCTACGCGGTGCGGGCCGCGGATTTGGCGGGCGCTTCACAGGAGCATCCCGTCCGGCTGCGCGTGCTGGGCGATCTCGCCGCGGGAGGTGTGCCCCTCGGTGCCGTGGGGCCGGGCCAGGCGCTGCGCATCATGACCGGCGCACCCATGCCTGAAGGCGCCGATTCGGTGGTGCCCGTGGAGGACACGAGCCGCGGCGAGGACTGGGTGGAGATCACGGCGCCCCTGCGCACGGGCATCCACATCCGCCTGGCGGGCGAGGACCTGCGCGAGGGGCAACGGCTCGTGCCGGCGGGGCAGGCGCTTCGGCCCGGCGATCTGGGGGTGCTGGCGGCGGCAGGGATCCCCACGGTGGCCGTCCATCCGCGCGCCCGCGTGGCCGTGCTCACCACGGGCGACGAGCTGGTGGATGTCTCCGAGGAGCCCGGTCCCGGCCGCATCCGCGACGCCAACATCCACGCCGTGTGCGCCCAGGTGTCGGCCTGCGGGGCCACGCCCGTGCCCTTTCCGCGGGTGCCCGATGACCGGGCCACGCTGATGGGCGTGCTGCGCCGGGCCCTGGAGGCCGACGTGGTCCTCACCACGGGCGGCATCTCCGTGGGCGACTATGACTTCATGAAGGCCATGCTCGAAGAGCTGGGCGCCGAGCGGATCTTCTGGAAGGTGGCGCAGAAACCCGGGGGGCCGCTGGGCTTCTGGATGCTCGGCGGCCGGGCCATCTTCGGCATCCCCGGCAATCCCGTGGCCGCCATGCTCATGGTCGAGGAGTATGTCCGGCCCGCGCTGCGGAAGCTGATGGGCTTCACGAAGCTCCACCGCCCCGTGGCCGAGGCCCGCCTGGAGGATGGCTGGACCGGCCGCACCGACCAGCGCACGACCTTCCTGCGCGTCGTGGCGCGGCGGGAGGCCGACGGCTTTTCCGCCCGCACCACCGGTCCCCAGGGCTCGGCCATCCTGTCCTCCATGCTCAGCGCCAATGCCCTGGCCGTGATCCCCAAGGGCGTGGCCTGCGTGGAGCCGGGCGGCACCGTGCGTCTGCACCTCACGGAGGAGCCCGAGGATCACTGAGCTGGAAGGCTCTCCGGGCTGCGCTGGAAGAGGTCCGCGGACCACCGCCGTTCCGACTTGGGATCCTTGAGGGTGCGCTTGAGGACGAAGTCGAAGAGTGGAGGATTCTGCTTCCAGATCTCGTTGAGGGCCTTCCGCTCGGCGGCGGTGATCAGCCTCAGGGCCACGAGGCGGCGCGTCCAGATGATGAGGTCCACACCGGGCAGAGGGTAGTCGCTGCCGTTGAGCAGTCGGCCGTCGAGGTCCGGCCGCGCGAGCAGGGTCTGCAGGGGCGCCGGCAGGCGGTTGATCTGGGTGATGGCGGAGAGGTCGCCGAAGAGCCGCCCGCGGTACTTCGGATCCTCCATCAGGCGCAGGAAGAGGTCGAAGTTGCGGGCCGCCTTGCCGGGATGATCCAGGTCCGCGTTCCTGCCCAGGCTGGCGCAATGGGCCACGATCACCGTGACGCCCAGATCCAGCGGCCGTCGCAGCTTCAGGGGGTTGCCCAGGGCCTGGGCATCCTTCACGGCCACGGCCCGCTCCTCGCCGGCATGGGTCAGCAGGGCCACGCCCAGGTCCTTCATGCGGCAGTAGAAGGGGTCGAAGCGCGGATCCGCGGGATCGATGGCCTGGGCATTGGGCAGCCACTTGAGCAGGCGCCCCCCTTTGGCGGCGCAGGCCTCCAGCTCCTGGATGGCATCCTTGCGCGCGGGGTGGATGGACATCACCGGCACGAAGAGATCAGGGTGTCGCGCCGCGGCGGCGAACACGTAGGCGTTGGGCACATGGAACTCGGTACGGGCCTCATCGGGCGTGCCATCGGGCCGGTAGGCCCGGTCCATGGCCAGCAGGTGGAGGCGCACCGGCCTGGGGAAGGCCCGGGCCCTGGCCGCCAGCACTTCCAGGTAGTCGCGGTCGAAGTGGGCAAGCCCCTCCACGCCGGTGGCCTTGAGGTAGAGGTTCGTCTCGAGGCGCTTGAGGGGATGCCTGAGGCTGAGCTTCTCGGGGTTCACGAAGGTGCCGTCGCCATCCTGGCCCAGGCCGATGGCGTGGACATGGACATCGACCACGGGCTTGCCCGGATCGAGATCGGCGAAGGCACGGTCGATGAGGGCCTGCGCACTGGAAGAATAGGGCCTCGGCTTGGGTTTGGACCCTGCCAGGAGGGCGGGTCCGAAGCTGATGATCAGGGCGAGGAACAGTCGGCAGGCGGTGGTGGGAGGCATGGCACCGTTCTACCAGAGTTGCCGCGGATGGGCGGGCCCATCGCCGGTCAAGGCGCCACGACCACCTGCACGGTGCGGGTGGTGCTGCCGTAGGGCCCCTGGGCTTCCAGGGTGTAGGTGGTTGTCTTCGTGGGACGCACGGCCACGCTGGTGCCCGTGACCCAGCCGACATCCGGAGTGATGAAGGTTCGGGTGGTGTTCGTGGCGGTCCAGCTGAGCTGGCTGCTGGCGCCGCTGGCGACGCTGGCGGGGTTCGCGCCGAAGGTCGCGATGGCCGGGGCGCCGCCGCCGGGCACCGCGGTGTACACGGTGCCCATCTGCACCACCTCCAGGTCCGAGCCCTTGATGCCCGAGAGGGTGGCGAGCTGGTCGTTGCTCCAGCGGTCGTCCGGGGCGCCGCTGAGGTACCAGGCGCTGCCGTTATCGGCCAGGATCATGCCGTAGCGCTTGAGGGCGGTGAGCACGACCCGGGCCTGGGTGGGGTAGGCGCTGATGTCCACGCCGGCCTTCAGGCGCACCCGCAGGCCCATGGGTGGAGCATTGGCGCTGGTGGTGTTCGAGGCCCAGTGGGTGGCCGGGAGCACATAGGCGCGCCGGGACACGGGCACGGTGAAGCGCAGAGCATGGGTGATGGCTCCGGCCGCCACCTCGTCGTAGCGGGCCAGGCCGGGGAAGATGGGCAGGCCCGCGGCGTCGGCACTGGTCCAGCCCTGGGGCCGCAGCGTGTTGGCCTTCAGGTCCCACACGGCCGTCGCGTCGGCGGTCCAGCTGCCGTCGCCTTGGAGGAAGGCCCGGTACAGCTCATAGAGCACGCAGGCATCTCGGTCCATCACCAGGACATGGCGATCCCCGGTGGACCCGCTGCCGCCCTCGACGGGGGCGGTGACGGGGATGGGCATGGGCCCGGGATCGCTCTCATCGGCGTAGCCGGTCGCCGCGATGGGGATGGCCACCTTGGGCTGCACGCCAGAGGCCACCACGGTGTAGGGGATGCCGATGGGGCTGCCCGCGTAGAGGCCGGCGCCGAAATCCGGGTGCAGCCCGGTGCCTGCGCCGATGAAGGCGATGATGGCCGCGCTGTTGGGTTCCACCGGATCACCGGACACGTCGCGGTTCCAGGCGTTGTCGGCCGGGAAGGGCCTGAAGCCCAGCAGGTCGGCGCCATTGCCCAGGGCCGCACCGTTGCAGGCGCCCGGTGGCGGCTGGACGGACACGGTCACGGGGACCTGGGTGGACTTGGTGGCGTCTGCCGCGCTGATGGCCTTCACATGGTAGCTGCCGGCCGTGCCCGGTGCCCGGTAGAGCCCCGCCGCGCTGATGGTGCCGCCGGAAGGCTCCACCACGCTCCAGGCCACGCCCTGGTTCGTGCTGCCGCTCACGGTGGCCTGGAAGGCCTGGGTGCCCCCGGTCCAGACGCTGGCCCCCGCGGGCGAGATGGTGACGCCGACCGGCTGGGGGGGTGAGGCGGAGGAGCCGTCTCCGCAGGCCAAGGTGAGGGCCAGGATCAGGGCCGTCCCGCTGATCAGGTCCCGTGCGCGCATGGTTCCTCCCCAGGAGGCCGCCTGGACTCCTGAGTGTTGTTCCGGCCCCGGCATTGTCAACTGTGCCCGAGGTTCCTTGGGGCCATGGCACACTAAGCGGACCCCGAGGTATCCATGAGTTCAGAGCCCACCTTCCGTGAGAAGTACGCCTTCCCGGCCAGCTTCTGGAACGCCAACCTCACCGAGCTGTTCGAGCGGGCCGCCTACTACTCCATGGCGAGCTTCATCGTCATCTACCTGGGGCGTCTTGGTTTGGGCGACTACTGGCCGAGCACGCTGAATGGCGTGCTGTGGTTCCTGGTCTACTTCCTGCCCATCCTCAGCGGCACCATCGCGGATCAGATCGGCTTCCGGAAGAGCCTGCTCATGGCCTGCGTGCTGCTGGTGGGCGGCTACTTCCTCATGGGTTACCCCGTTTGGTTCGGGGGGCAAACCCTGGCCCTTCAGGCGGGCAAGGATGTCACGGCGGGGATGGGGGTCATGGCCCCCGTGGCGGCGGCCATCGTGCTGATTGGAATCGGCGGCTCCTTCGTGAAGCCCTGCATCGCGGGCACGGTCCAGCGCACCCACCTGGGCAAGGCCACGCTGGCCTTCGCCATCTTCTACATGGTCATCAACGTCGGCAGCGTGTTCGGCCGCCTCACGGCCTTCTTCGTGCGCACCAAGCTCGGCAAGCTCGACACCATCTTCATCGTCTCGATGATCGCGGCAGTGCTGGCCTTCCTGGTGGTGCTGCTGCTCTACCGCGATCCCGAGACGGCGGTGGATCCCGACAAGCCGAAGCGCAGCGTCCTGGAAGTCATCTTCGGCATCTTCAAGGTCCTGCGCAGCGGCCGTTTCACCATGTTCATGGTGGTCAGTAGCGGCTTCTACTTCATCTACAACCAGGTCTACAACGTGCTGCCGCTCTACGTGAAGAAGACCGTGGAGCTGACCCCGGCCATGGACCTCTACACCATGGCCAATCCCATCACCATCGTGCTGTTCCAGCTGCTCATCACCAAGGCCTTCGGCAAGCTGCCGCCCATCAAGTCCATCATCGTGGGCACGGTGATCATCGGCCTCTCCATGCTCATCAATGTGGCGCCCCTCTACATGGCGGGCGGCGTGACCATGAAGATGTGGCTTCCCCTGGGCAGCCTCTTCGTGGTGATGACGGTGGCCCTCATCGCCTTTGGTGAGCTGTTCGCCTCCAGCCGCCTCTACGAGTACATCGGTTCCCTGGCTCCCAAGGGCCAGGAGGGGTTGTTCCTGGGCTACGCCAACCTGCCCATGGCCATCGGCAGTCTGGTGGGCGGCCCGGCCGGCGCCTGGCTCTTCAACCAGGTCATGTGCGCCGGCGCCGTGAAGCAGGCGGACGGCCTGCTGAAGCTGGATCCCAGGGCCGCCGCCACGGGCTGGATCATCCTCACCCTCTTCGGCCTCGGCAGTGCCTTCAGCTTGTGGATCTACAACCGATGGCTGCAGAGGCAGGCCGCCTAGTCACCGCTTCGGGAGGATGGCCGCGAAGGTGGCCTGGAGTTCCCGGAAGCTGAAAGGCTTGGCGAGGATGGTCACGCCCTGGATGGCGCGGGCCAGGTCCAGGGCGCGCTGGTCGGCCCGCCCCGTCGACAGCAGGATGGGCACGTCCGGCAGGGAGGCTCGGAGCCGCGGCAGGGTGCGGGCCCCGCCCCAGCCGGGCATGTTCATGTCGAGGATGACCACGTCCGGCCGGAAGCCCCGGTTGACCAGCTCCATGGCCTGCTCGCCGCTGGAGGTGACGGTGGCTTCGTGGCCCATGACCTCGAGCTGTGCCGAGACCGAGCTCTGGATGAGCTCGTCATCGTCCACCAGGAGGATGCGACAGGAGGCGCCGGCCTGGGTGGCCTCGCCGTCTTCCCTGATGGCCGGTTCCGCCTGGGCGAGCACCGGCTGGAAGCGCATCTCCACGGTGGTTCCCTGGCCCAGCCGGCTCTGGATGGTCAGGTCGCCGTGGTGGGCCTTCACGGTGCTGTAGGCCAGGGAGAGCCCGAGGCCCGTGCCCTTCCCCTGGGGCTTGGTGGTATAGAAGGGCTCGACGGCGTGCTCGAGGGTTTCCGGAGACATGCCACTGCCGGTGTCCGCCACGGTGAGGAGGACCCGGCCATCGGGCTGGTTCCGGGTGCCCAGCGTGAGGTTGCCCCCCTCCGGCATGGCGTCCACGGCGTTCACACAGAGGTTCATCAGCACGAGGCTGAGGGCGTCCGGATCGCCGAGGATGGTCCCGACCTCCGGGGCGAGGTCCAGCTGGATGGCGACGTTCGCGGGGATGGTGCGCTCCAGGAGGCGGGCTTCCTCCTGGACCAGGTGGTTGAGGGAGACGGAGCGCTCGCCGGTCATGTCCTTCCGGGCGAAGTCCAGCAGGCTCTTCACCATGTTCCGGCCCCGCAGGCAGGCCTTCGTGATGGTCTGGAAGGTGCTGTGGAGCCGGCTGCCCTCCGGTTGCAGGTCCAGGTTGGTGGTGGCGAGGCCGAGGATCGCCCCCAGCACATTGTTCATGTCGTGGGCCAGGCCGCCTGCGAGGTTGCCCAGGCTCTCCATTTTCTGGGAGAGGCGGAGGGCCTCCTGGGTCCGGATCTCATCGGTGATGTCGCGGAACACGGCCAGGCCGCCCACAACCCGCCCGGCGGCGTCCCGGCGGGGCGTGGCGGTCAACTGCAGGGTGCGCAGCACGCCATCGGCGCGGCGGATGTGGGTCTGGTAGGAGTCCGTCTGCCCATCCACCCGGCGTGTGGTCTGCCCCCTCACCTGCTGCCAGTCCACGTCGTCCATGAAGGCGCGGAGGTTCTGGCCGATCAGGGGCTCGGGAGCCACCCCGAAGATCCGGGCTGCTTCGGGGTTGGCCATGATGATCGTCTCGTCCAGGTCCGTGGCGGCCACCCCCTCCCCGAGGATCTCGATGAGCTCCCGGTGGTGGGCCTCGCTCTCCCGCAGGGAGCTTTCGGCCGCCACCTTCTCGGTGAGGTCCCGGATGAAGCCGATGATCATGTCCCGGCTGGGGATGTAGGTGGTGGAGACTTCCACGGGGAAGGTGGAGCCGTCCTTCCGCTTGTGCCGGGACAGGAAGCGGTCCATGCCCTCGGCCTTCATCTTCTCGGTGTGCTGGTCGGTCTCGGTGCGGGTCTCGCTGGCCTCCAGGGCGGATACGTGGAGGGTCCGAAGTTCCTCGGTGGAATAGCCGGTCATCCGGCCATAGGCATCGTTGGCGTCGAGGATGTCGCCGCGTCCGTTGACCAGGACGAAGCCATCCAGGTTCGTCCGGAGCAGGGCCCGGTACTCCTCGGCCTGGGCGATGACCTTCTCCTCCTGGGACTCGAAGTGGAGGGCGTTGCGCAGGATCAGGGCGAACACCGGCGACAGCACGTCCAGCATGTGGATGACGTCATCCGTGCGCTGAAGGTCCAGGTGGTCGAGGGCGATGAGGGTGCCGACCCGCAAGCCGCCCACGCGAAGCGGCGTCAGGCTGAGGGATTTCACCTCCAGGCTGGCCAGGGCCGCTCCGACGGCCTTGGGCACCAGGGGCTGGAAGTAGAGGACCGGGTTCAGGCGGTCTGGGTCGACCTGGATCACCTCGGTCAGACCTTCGAGCAGGTGGCTGTGCCGCGCCCGCTCGGGTTCGAGCGCCACGATCCGGATGGGTTCGCGTTGAAGCTCGGAGCCGTGCTGAATCATGGCCACGGCCCGGACACCGAGCACTTCCCGGAGCTTGCGCGTCAGAAACGGGCCCATCTCCGCGGGACTCGCCGAGAACCGCAGGATCTCGGCGAGCAGGTCCACGATCATGAACTGGACGGCGGCGGCGTCGGTCCCCTGGTTGCGATCAGTCATGGTGGTCCGCAGTCTGGATGGCCTGTCGCAGGTTGGCAAGCAGGGGATCGAGGGAGACGGGAAGGATCTCCACGGGGAGGCCCAGGAACTCGCTGGCCCCCGCCAGTTCCTCATGAGGCACGGGCAGGATGCCGGTATCGAGGTAGATCAGCCGGGTGTGCAGCTCCTGCATGAAGGTCTTCGCGCAGGGGCCCAGGAGGCCCAGCTGTCCCACGAAGACCTGCCGCCAGGACCGCGCCCACTCCGGCATGAGGAAGAAGGCGCCCTCCCGGCGCAGTTTCCGGTAGGTCTCGCGGCCCAGGATGATCTCGCAGCAGTTGATGCCTTCGGTCCGACTGGTCCCTGGCTCCGCCTCGAAGTCCTCCATGTGCCCGCAGCAGTCGCCGTAGGCGATGACCACATCCCGGTCCGGGTCCTGCCGGCGGGCGGCCTCGATGGCCTCCTGAAGGCGCGCCTCCAGCTTCACGGGAACCATGTGGAGCATGGAGTTCAGGTACTCCACGGGCAGGTCGAGCTGGCCCGAAGCCTGCAAAGCCTCGATCTCCTTCCGGAAGATCGAACAGGAGATGCACCTGGTACGGCCCGAATCGTGAGTCACGCGGGGGCCCTCCCGGTCCGGCAAACGGCGTCGGTGAGCATGTCAATGCAGTCGGGGGGCGTGTCCAGGGGGATGTCCGCGCAGCAGGTTGCCAGGGCGAACTGCTGATCCGCGCCTCGCTGCGCCAGGGCCTGATCGGACAGGACTCGCACCTCGTCTGGTCGGAGGCCCGCCAGATCGGGGCCCCCGAGGTTCCCCAGGAGGAGCGGACCGGCTCCCAGCACCCGCCGCGCCTCGCCAAGATCCTCGCCGGCATCGAGGACATAGCCCACGACATTGGGGTGGCCCATGAAATCGCCGAGGTGGGGAAGCAGGGGGCACCCCCCATGGTGCAGGATCACGGGGCCGGGGATCTCGGCCAGGGCCTCCTTGAGCGCGGGCCGCCCCAGGGTCTCCACCACCCGCTCGGGAACGATGAAGCGGTTGGCGAGGTTGGCGGTGAGGGCCAGCCCGGTGGCGCCGTCGCTCAGCATGGCCTTGCCGAGGGCGCCGAAGAACGGGGTCAGGCGGTCGAGAAGGGCCCGGGCGATCTCCGGCTGGAACAGGAGGGCGTCCAGCCAGGCCTCCAGGCCGATGATGAGGGGTGGCAGATCCAGGGGACTGACCAGGAGCCCGATGACGGGGACCCTGCCTGCGTACCTCCCGGCCAGCAGGCGGATGCTCTCCCGCAGGTAGAGGATGCCCGGGTGGCTGTCCACGTCGGGCAGAGGCAGCCGGAGCGCCGCTTCGGCGGATTCCGCCGCGAAGGCGGCCACGTTGGGCGGCTGCCGGAGGCTGGAGGCCACCCGGCTGCCGAAGGCCTCGCCGAGGCCAGCCAGGGCGAAGGGGCTGATGAGGAAGTCGGGACTGAAGGTTTCGAGGATGGCGACCTGGCCCTCGGCGTAGACCACGGGATCCCGGTAGTGGACCTTGAGCGAGGCGCCGGTGAGTTTCGCCCCGTAGAGGCCGGCGTTGAGGAACAGAAGCGGGCGGTCGGCGGGCTGGTTCTGGAGGGCGGCCATCAGCCTTTCGAGGCTGTTCATGGCAGGGCACGCAGGGGGGTGGGATCCAGGTTCAGGGACCGCTGCCAGAGCCGCTCGAACAGGGCGGAGGCGTCCAGGGCGCTGGCAGCGGTGCCATCGCCGCCCAGTTCCGCCACGAGCTCCGGCCGCAGCTTGAAGACGGCGCCCCCCACGGCGAGCTGGACCTTGCCGGTCAGGCCGCGTCGGTCGATCTCCTCCCGGATCCGTGCCACGTTCTTGGCGGTGGTGTGCATCATGGCTGAGGCCCCGATCACCCGGGCCCCGGTCGCCTCGGCCTGATCCACGAACTGGGTGGGCGGGACATCCACGCCCAGATCGCGCACATCCCAGCCGGCGGCCCGGAGGAAGGCCGCGACCATGTTCCGGCCGAGGGGATGGAAATCATCCTCGACATTGCCCAGCAGCACTGGACCCTTGGCAGGGAGGATCGGGCCACCATCCTGGCTGGATTCCCGGAGCAGGCGGGAGAGGACATCTTCCGCGACCTTGGCGGCCACATAGCCGGTGGCAAGCGAAACCCCATTGTGTCCCTGGGACCAGAGGGTTCCGAAGGACTCCAAGGTGGGGGACAGCAGCTCGGGAACCACCTGGGTGAAGGCGCGGCCCACGGCCCAGTCATCCACCACGGACGCAGCGCCGGCACGGTCAGCCCGCTCGATGGCGCCGAGCAGTTCCTGGCAGAAGTTCCGATCCATGATGCCTCCACCCCAGGGGCGGGAATCCGCGCACAGGCCTCAGCGGCCTGACTGGAATATGACCCAGTTGTCCCACTGGATGTATCGGTAAGAAATGGTCATGAAAGAAATTCGGAATGGGAGGCGGCCGGTGCAAGCCGTTTGCCCACCGGGCGACTGCAACCATCGACTGCCCCTCCGCCACTTTGACGACGCCTGTGCGCACAGATTCCCGCGATAATGGGGGACTGCTCCGAGGTTACGATGTCCAAGAAAGAAACACCGCTGTTCCCCCTTCGAAAAGGCCGGCACACACGGCAGGCGCATGTGGACCTGCCCGAAGGCACCTTCGAGGAAGAGCATGCGAGACAGGGGTTCTTCGGGCGCACCACCCATCTCTACCGCCTGCATCCCGTCACGGACTGGACGCGCATCGAGGGCCCCCTTCGGCCCCACAGCTACGATTTGAACCATCTGAAGCCTTCCTCCGGGGAAGCGGTGCGGGCCTCGATGTTCGGTTCCACGGAAGCCGCCTTCGCGCCCATCTGCCTCCTGCACAACGCCGACGTGGCCCTGCACTGGGTGGCGCCCGCGGCCATGGACTTCTTCTACCGCAACGCGGACGGCGATGATGTCTACTACATCCACGCAGGGGCCGGGAAGCTCGAGACCACCTTTGGGGCGCTCACCTACGCCACCGGCGACTACCTCGTGATCCCCCGGGGCACCACCTACCGCTTCCTGCCGGATTCAACGGACCAGCGCTACCTGCTCATCGAGAGCTTCAGCGAGGTCACCATTCCCGACCGCAACCAGCTGGGGCCCAACGCCATCTTTGATCCGGCGGTGATCGACACCCCGGAGCTGGAGCCCTACGATGCCACGCCGAGGGAGTGGGCCGTCCACATCAAGCGGGAGAACGAGATCACACGGGTGTTCTACCCCTTCAACCCATTGGATGTGGTGGGTTGGAAGGGCGATCTCACGGTCTGGCGCATCAACGTGAAGGACATCCGGCCCGTGCTCAGCGCCCGCTACCACCTGCCGCCCAGCGCCCACTCCACCTTCATCGCCAACAACTTCGTCATCTGCTCCTTCCTGCCCCGGCCCTTCGAGGAGGAGGAGGGCGCCATGCGCGTGCCCTTCTACCACTCGAATATCGACTACGACGAGGTGCTGTTCTATTCGGCGGGCCACTTCTTCAGCCGCGACGGCATCGGCGCGGGCATGGTGACCTGGCACCCCCAGGGCATCCACCATGGGCCCCACCCCAAGGCCATCCCCCTCAGCCGCACCAAGGAGCGCACGGACGAGGTGGCGGTCATGGTGGACACCTTTCGTCCGCTCAAGGCCACACCGGCGGCGGAGTTGGTGGAGAATTCCAACTACTGGGCGTCCTGGAAGTAGCCGGATGGATTCTGGGCGGGTTAGCGCCCGCCCAGGAGCCGCTCCACGATCCGCTTCAGGGGCATGTACAGGAACCGCAAGGGGCCGTGATGCTGGCGACGGTCCAACAGGTTTCTTTCTCGCATGGGGCACCCAAGTGGAGGATTGATGAAAATTTCCACCATCCGGCTGAACCGCGCAAGCGAATACGTAGGAAACCGGCAAAAAATGTAAATTATAGATCTATCGATCACCTAAGAATCCGCCTTCCACCCCGTCGAACTGGACGCTTTGCTAGGCTGGACCAGAGGGATTCGGCATGGAACGGCTCACGGCAATGGCGGCGATGCTCACAGGCCCGGAGTGGGTGCGGGGGCTCCTGGAGTGGATGGGGCGCACCGGCTGGTCGCGCCTGGGCCATCTGCTCCTGGTGGCGGCGGCCTGCGTGGGGCTCCTCCTGGCTGTGAAGCTCGTCACCCGGGCCGTGCGCCGGGCGGTGGACGATGGCAACGATGATGTCACCTCGGATTCCGAGCGCCGGGCGGAGACCCTCGGCGCCGTGCTCACCAACGCGGCCCGCGTGCTGGTGGTGGCCTTCTTCCTGCTGATGACCCTGCAGGAGTTCGGCGTGAACATCGGACCCCTCGTGGCCGGCGCCGGCGTGGCGGGCGTGGCCCTGGGCTTCGGCGCCCAGAGCCTGGTGAAGGACGTCATCAGCGGCTTCTTCCTGCTCATGGAGAACCAGTTCGGTGTGGGCGACATCATCAGCGTCGACGAGAAGCACACCGGCACCGTGGAGCGCATGACGCTGCGCATCACCCAGCTGCGCGACGCGGAAGGCCGTGCCCACTTCGTGCCCAACGGCTCCATCCTCCGGGTGGTGGTCCTCTCCAAGGACTTTGCCCGGGCCCAGGTGGACGTCGAAGTGGGCTACGGCACGGATCCCGACCAGGCCTTCGCCGTGCTGGGCCAGCTCGGGCAGCGGCTTCACAGGGAATTGCCGGAGAAGGTGCTGGAGGCCCTGGAGGTGAAGGGGGTGGAATCCCTGAGTCCCAGCGGCTTCATCATCCGCACCCTCACCAAGACTGCGCCGGGCGCGCAGTGGGACGTGGCCCGTGAGTTGCGCCGGCGCATCCTGCTGGCCTTCCGCGAAGCCGGCATCGAGATCCCCTATCCCCAGCGCGTGGTTCACCATCGGGGCGAGGGCGGCGGCGAGGACTGAACGCGGGCGGGGGGGCGCCGCGCCCTGCCTGGTTTGGAGCGGTGTCCGCAGGCGCTCCAGCGCCAAATTCCGTGCACACGGGGGCAACAGGCCTAACCTGGTAGCTGAGGCGACCGAGTCGGGGAACTCATGGCCATCCAGGGCATCAGCAGCGCGACGAGCACCAGGATGGTGGTGGACCCCCGCGACCTGAACCGGGATGGCAAGGTGACGATGAATGAGGTCCTCGCCTACAACCGTGCGCACCAGGTCCAGGCCCCGCGGGCCGCCAGCGACGGGGCCTCCAAGCCTGCACAGAAGCAGGCCGGCAAGGGCCCCGGGGGGCTCATCGACCTCTACGCCTAGCGGATGCCCACGTGGCCCCGCACGGACTCGATGAGCCGGGCGGAGTCGTAGCCGAGGCCGTCCTTGAACACCGTCACCACGTTCTCGATGTCCTCGATCCTTCGGGAGGGATCGCCCTTCACCACCACCAGGTCCGCCTGCTTGCCCGGTGCCAGGGTGCCGATGCGATCCAGGCGGCCCAGGAAGGCCGCGCCATTCGCCGTGTAGATGCGGATGGCCTCCACGGGCGTGAACCCGGCCTCCACGAGCAGCTCCAGCTCCCGGTGGTCCCCAAAGCCGGGCAGCACGCCACCCATGCCCGTGGGATCAGGACCCGCCAGCAACAGGCCGCCCGCCTTCACGAAGGCCCGCTCGAAGTCCATCTCTTTCTTGAGCAGTTGCTCGGGGGTGCTGTTGGGCACCACCTTCACCCGGGCCCGGGCCGCCAGGTAGCTGGTCTTGGACTCGGCGGACATGGCCGCCAGCACGCGGGGCTGGAGGGGGGGCCGGCCGGGCACCATCATTTCAAACACCGGCAGGGTGGAGGTAATGGCCACCTGCTTCGCCACCAGGTCTCGGATGAGCTTCTGGACCTCGGCTCCCTCCAGGTCCACCTTGAGCCAGGCACCCCAGGACGCGGCCACCGCCGGGGCCACGTCCGGCTTCTTGCCGGGCGCGAACTCCGTGTCCGTGTAGACAGGTCCGTGCTCGAAGTTGTCGATGCCCAGGGCCAGGGCCTCGGGCCAGGTGACGGAGCCCAGGTGTCCGGTCACTTTGAGACCCCGGGCGTGGGCGGCCTGGATGGCCGCCCCGAGGTCGGTCCGGCGGATGTTCATGTAGGCCTTGAAGGAGGTCACGCCGGCCTCGGCCCAGAAATCGACGAACCGGCGGGCATCCTCGGGGCCGCGCAGGGCATGCATCTGCGGCGTCATGGGCTCGAGGCCCTCGAGGTAGGGGCCGGTCACATCCATCTTCGGCCCGGGCAGCAGGCCCGCGTCGATCTGGCGCTTGATGTTGAAGTCGGTGTAGGGCTCCAGGCTGCCGGTCGTGCGGATGGTGGTGACGCCGCAGGCCAGGTAGAGGCGCGGGGCCGAGTGGGCGATCTCGGCGAAGAGCCGCCCCGGGGGCACCGCCGCGCCCTTCTCGTCGCTGTGGATGGAGTGGGTGTAGAAGAGGTGGTTGTGCATGCCCACCAGGCCCGGCACGACGGTGTGGCCGCTGAGGTCGATGGCCTGGGCGTCCTTGGGAGGGGCCAGGGTGGCGGCTGGGCCCACGGCCTCGATGCGGCCGTTCCGCAGAATCAGCGTCTGGTCCTCCTGGGCGGGTGCGCCCGTGCCATCCACCACCCGGGCGTGCACCAGGGCCACCACCGGTGCGTCGACTTTGAGGAACTGGCGGACCTCGGCCGAGGGCGGTGGCGCGGTCTGGGCGCCCAGCCGGATCGAGATGGCCACCGCCACGACCGCGAATCGCCTGCGAGGGGACATGCATCCTCCTGTGATCGTGAGGGCCAAGCTATCAGGGATCCGCAAGAGCCAGTTGGTCAGGCCTGCAACCGCAGGCCCACAAGGCGCCAGGCCTCGGCCAGGTCGCCGATGTCGAGGGCCCGATGGATGGCGTGGTCGAGATCCGCGGGGGCGATGGGATCGCCGGGTTCCCGCTTCGGGATCGAAAGGTCGGGCAGGGTTGGGCTGTTCGCCAGCTGCCCCAGGTCGTTGCCGGTGAGGATTCGGCTCGCCTTCAGCGAGGCGGGGAGGGCGTCGTAGCCGATGGGTCGGCTGGCGGGCTTGGGCACGGCGAACACCGCGGCGCCGCTGGCCCGGGTATAGAAAGCGCCCCCATTGCGGCCCACCAGATCCAGGGCATCGGGATGGAGGATGCCGTCGATGAAGCAGTCCTCCCGCACGTGGAAGGCCAGCACTTGGCCGATGAGCATGAGGCCTGATCCGGGCCCGCTGCCGAGCTCCACCACCTGCTGCAGTCGGCACTCCATCTGGAAGGGGCTCTCGGCCACGAGGGCCGGCTTTACCAACTGCGCGGGCTCCGGCGTCAGTCCGCTCTTGGGGAACTCGTCCACGCCCTCGGGCCACTCGGCGCTGGCCACGTTCATGGGGTGCAGCATGGCGTGGCTCACGGCGGCGATGACGAACTCGCCCGTGGCCACGGCGTTCAGGTAGGTGTGCTTCACGGTGCCGTCGCGGCCCCGGCGGTTGGGCGCGAAAGCCACGGTGGGCGGGTTGGAACCGAAGGCGTTGAAGAAGCTGAAAGGCGAGAGGTTCCGGATGCCATCCACCGAGACGGTGCTGGCCAGGGCGATGGGGCGGGGCGCCACACCGCCGCAGAGCAGGGCATTGGTCTGAACGGGATCCAGGTCCCCGGGGAGGATCGTTCGCCGGCTCAGAGCTTCACCGCCTTCGCGCCCCGGTCGGTGGCCTTGAGCCAGCGGATCAGGCCGGGGAAGTAGTGGGGCTGATCGTCCCACATGGCGCAGTGGCTGCCATCCGGGCAGAGCAGGAAGCTGCCGTGCTGCACCTGGGTGGACACCCACTTCATGTGGGCGGGATCCATGGTGTCGTGGTCCGCGCCGATGACGAGGGTGGGCATGGCCAGCTTGGGCAGGTCGGCCTTGCGGTCCCAGCGCTCCAGGCGGCCGGAGGCCCCGAATTCGCTGGGGCCCTGCATGAGCACGTAGATGTCCCGGTTGATCTTGCCGAAGGTGCGGTTGATGGCGTCGGGCCACTCGGGCAGTCGACAGAGGTGCTTGGCGTAGAAGTGCGGGGTGAGCAGCTCCATGTAGCGGGGGCTCTCGTACTGGCCTTTGGCCTCGAGGTCTTTGACCTCCTTCACCACCTCCGGCGGCATCTGCCTGGCCAGCACCGTCTCCGCGTAGCGGTTGTAGTCAGGGATGCTCATCATCATGTTGCTGATGACCAGGCCCTTCAGGTTGGCGCCGTACTTCAGGGCGTACTCCGTGGCCAGGATGCCGCCCCAGGAGTGGCCCAGCAGGTAGAAGTTGTCCTTGGTCAGACCGAGGGCCAGGCGCACCTGCTCCACCTCCTCCACGAAGCGGTCCACCGTCCACAGGTCCCGGTCCTTTGGCTGGTCCGAGGCGGCCGAGCCCAGCTGGTCGTAGTAGATGAACTCGATGCCCTCCGCGGGCAGGAACCCCTCGAAGGATTCGAAGCCCTCGTGGGTGGCACCTGGGCCGCCGTGGAGCAGCAGTACCTTGATGCGTGGGTTGCTCCCGAAGCGCTTGGTCCAGACCTTGAACGTGCCCTTGGGGGTTTTAATGGGGATCAGCTTGATGCCGCCTTCGCGGACCTTGGAGGTGTCCGCGAAGTAGCTACGAAGCGTGGGGGCGGCCTTCTGGGCCGCGGCGGGCAGGGCCAGGGCGGCGGCGAGGATCGGGAGCAGGAATCGGCGCATGGGGGCCTCGGGGAAGGGTGGGGAAGTCTGACAAGACCCGTGGCCGTTTCGCAAGGGCCTGGATGTCAGCGCCGCACGACCTCGCCGCCCTTGACCACCACGCGGAGGCGCTGCAAGACGCTGATGTCCTTCAGCGGGTCCTCGGGCAGGGCCACGAGATCGGCCCAGGCGCCGGGTTCCAAGGTGCCAAGGTCCTTGGCGCCCAGCAGGTCGGCGGCCACCACCGTGGCCGACTGGAGGGCCTGGAGGGGCGTCATGCCGCGCTCCACCATCAGGGCCAGCTCCTTGGCGGGGTTCTCCGTCCAGGGGAAGGCCCCGGCGTCGCTGCCCAGGGCGATCTTCACGCCCTTGGCGAGGCCGCGGCGGAAGGCGGCGGCGAGGATCTCCGGGTATTTCGTTCCGAGCGGACCGCGACCCTCGGCCACCCAGATCCCCGCGTAGATCGTAGGACACCAGAAGGTGCCTTGCTTCACGGCCCGGTCGAGCAGGTCCTCCGTGAAGCCATCGGCGTGTTCCAGCGTGTCGAAGCCGGCGGTGAGCGCCGCGTCGATGCCATCCCAGCCCTTCACGTGGGCCGAGGTGCGCTTGCCCAGCCGGTGGGCCTCCTCGACGAAGGCCTTCAGCTCCTCGGGCCGGTAGTTGGTCCGGGAGCGCAGGCGGCCATCGGGGCCCTGGGTGATGGCACGGTCCACGTAGACCTTCACCCAGTCCGCGCCGCGACGGACTTCATCGCGCACGGCCACGCGGATGGCCTCCACGCCATCCACCACCCGCACGCCCGAGGGCAGATCCAGTTCCCAGGCGTAGTCCTGCAGCGGGTAGGTGCCCGTGGCGCTGAAGGCCTTCCCGGCGACGAAGAGCCGTGGCCCCGGCACCACGCCCGCCTCGATGGCGCGCTTCAGGTCCACGTCGGCGTAGCCCGCGCCCTCAGTGCCCAGGTCCCGCAGGGCGGTGAAGCCCCAGTCGAGGGCGGCCTTCGCTGCGGTGGCGGCGCGCAGGGTGCGATAGGGGATGCTCTCCTTCAGGATCTGGTCGGCATAGTCCTGCTTGAAGCGGTTGCCCTGCAGGAAGACGTGGGTGTGGGCCTCGATCAGGCCGGGCAGGACCAGCTGGTCCGAGAGGTCCAGGACAGCCATCCCTTTTTTCGCCCGGGCCGACACCTGGCCCCAGGGCCCGACGGCGGCGATGCGGCCCTCCTGCACCAGCAGACCCTGATCCGCGAGCACCTGGCCGGTGCGCACATCCAGCAGGCGGCCGGCGCGGATGAGGGAGGGCGGCTGGGCCCACAGGGCGAGGCCCAGGAGGAAGCCGGACAGGAGACGGAGGGCGGGGAACCGGAGCATGCGGCCATGATGGTCGCGCCAGGGCCCGAGGGCAACGCCGGGTCAGTCTCCGGCCTCGCCGGCGGGAGTGCCGGCGTAGAGATCCGGGAGCACGCCGCCCACCAGGTGCGGCGGCATGCCCTCCAGCCGCTCGGGAACGTGGGTGATCGTGTTCACGAGGCGGCCCAGGCCTTCGATCTCCATGACGACCTCGTCTCCGGCCTTGAGCCAGAGGTTGTCCGTGACCTTCGAACCGTTCAGCTCCAGCAGGCAGCCCGTCCCCACGGTGCCGCTGCCGATGACCTCGCCGGGGTGCATCTGGATGCCGTAGCTGGTGCGTTGGAGAATCTGGGCGAAGGTCCAGTTCATGCTGTCGGCGTTGCCATTGGACAACCGGTGCCCATTCACCTCGCAGGTCATGGCGGCGTGGAGGACCTCGCCCTGCGGCGTCCGCTCCAGCTTCAGCTCGTCCTTCGTGACCAGCCACGGGCCCAGGCTGGTGGCGAAGTCCTTGCCCTTGCAGGGACCCAGCGAAAGCTTCATCTCCTCCATCTGGAGCATGCGGGCGCTCCAGTCATTCATCACCATGTAGCCGAAGATGGCCTCGTCGGCCTCTTCCAGCGTGGCGTTCTTCAGGGGCTTTCCCGTGACGATGGCCACCTCCAACTCGAAATCGAGGCGCACGAGGTGGTGGGCCTGCACCAGCACCTCGCCCGGACCTGTGACGGCCAGGTGGTTGGTGAAGTAGGTGACGGGAAAGAGGTCGAACTCAGGAATCATGTCCAGTCCGCGGTTGCGGCGGGCCGTGGCCACGTGCTGGCGGAAGGCGTAGCCATCCCGCATGGAGACGGGGCGGGGGATGGGCGCCAGCAGGTGGGTGGAGGCGGCTTCCAACAGCGCTTTGGCCGGTGGGGCCGCGGTCAGCCGTCGCGCCAGCGGCATGAGTTCATCCTGCCGCCGGATGAGGGTGAGCATGTCCACGGCCAGGCGGGGCTCGGCGGCGCCAAAATCAAGGATGCGGCCCTCCGCCACCACGGCACCGATCTTCTCCGTTCCGCCATGCAGGAAGGTCACCAGTTTCATCGCGCGCTCCGGCAAAAAGCCAGTGTAGCGGCGACGGAACATCACTCCTGAGTCGTCATTCCAGCAGCTGGAGCAGGGTTTCGGCGGTTTCGGCGAGGCGGCTCGCCGGCGTGTTCAGGGGCGGCAGCAGGTACAGGCAGTCACCGATGGGCCGCACCAGCAGGCCGTGGTCCAGGGCCCGGCGGTGCAGGCGCCAGCCGAAGCGGGATTCGGGCTCGTGGGGCCGGCCAGTGGAGGGATCCACCAGGCGGCAGGCTCCGATGGTGCCCAGCACCCGCGCCTGGCGCACGGCCCGGTGGGCGGCCAGAGCCGTGAAGGCGTCCACCATGGCGGTGTGGAGGGCCGCGGCCTGGGCCAGCACGGGTTCCTCGTCGAAGAGGGCGAGGCTGGCGCAGGCCACGGCGCAGGCGGTGGGATTGGCGGTGTAGCTGTGGCCGTGGAGGAAGGCGCGGCCCGAGGCGGGCTCGCCCCAGAACTGCTGGTAGATGGCCTCGGTGGCCCAGGTCATGGAAAGCGGCAGCGTGCCGCCTGTGAGGCCTTTGGAGAGGCAGAGGAGATCCGGCGCCACCCCGGCCTGTTCGCAAGCCAGGAAAGTGCCCGTGCGGCCGAAGCCCGTGGCGACTTCGTCGAGGATGAGGTAGACGCCCTGGGCATCACACTGGGCGCGCAGCTCTTGCAGCAGCTCGGGCGGCCACATGCGCATGCCCCCTGCGCACTGGATGAGGGGCTCTGCGATGAAGGCGGCGAACTGTCCGCCGTGGACCTTGAAGAAGGCGCGCATGTCCTCGCGCGCGGCCTCCAGGCGCGCGGGCCAGCCCGTGAGGTCGGGATGGATCTCCCGTCGGGGGTCCTCTGGCACCTCCAGCCGGTCGCAGGCCAGCAGCAGGGGGCTGAAGAGGCCCGTCATGAAGTTCTCCAGCTCGCCCACGCCCACCGCGCCCAGGGTGTCACCGTGGTAGCCGCCGCGCAGGGCGCCGAAGCGGACGCGGCCCCGCTCGCCCCGCTGCAGCTGGGCCTGGAAGGCCATCTTCAGGGCCACCTCCACCGCGGTGCTGCCGTCATCCGAGAAGAAGGCGCGGGTGAGGCTGGGGGGCAGCTTGGGGCGGAACCGGGCCACCAGCTCCAGGGCGGGTTCGTGGGTGAAGCCTGCGAACATCGCATGGTCGAGCCGCGCGGCCTGCCGCTCCAGCGCACTCACCAGCCGGGGATGGCCGTGCCCGTGCAGGCAGGTCCACCAGCTGGAGATGCCGTCCAGCACCCGCTCCCCGTTGGCCAGCAGCAGGTCGCAGCCCTCGCCGCCCACCACGGGAACCGGTGGATCGGCTTCATGGACCTTCATCTGGGTGAAGGGGTGCCAGAGGTGGGCGCGGTCCAGGGCCAGGCGGTCGGTCCAGTCGGGGGGCAGGGGACTTGGCATGCCCTCAGTCTAGGACCAGCACCGGCAGGGGCAGGAACCCCCGCAGCAGCTTGGCGTTGGCTTCGGCCACCTCGGGCGCCGTGCCGTCGGCCCCTGGGTTGAGCAGCACGGCCTCGATGCGCCAGCCCCTCAGCATGAGGGCTTCGGCCGAGAGCAGGGTGTGATTGAGGGTGCCGAGACCGCCCAGGGCCACCAGCACGCAGGGAACCTTCTGTTCCGTGGCCCAGGCCAGGAAGTGGGTGGACGGTGCCAGCGGCACCATGAGGCCGCCCACGCCCTCCAGCAGCACGCGGCCATGGAAGGGCCGCTGGCACCACCGGGTCGCGGCCTCGAGGTCGAGGGTGCGGCCTTCCAACTGGGCCGCGGCCAGGGGCGCCAGGGGGGCCTGCAGCAGGACGTGGCTTTCCGAGATGATCCCGGGCCCGGCCACGGCGGAGGCATCGGCCTCCGGGTGGTCGGGTCGGTCGACGCCGGTCTGGAAGGGCTTGCGGTAAGCCACGGGGCCGAGTTCCGCCCAGGCCCGGGCCAGCCGCGCGCAGACATGGGTCTTCCCCACCCCTGTGCCGGTGCCGAGCACCCACAGGGGATGGGGAAGGATGTCCGGGCTCAGCATGGCGGGGCCAGCGTTTCGCCGTCCCGCTACTTCTTCAGCTGGCTGAGCATCTGGCGGGCCTGGGCGGCCTGCTCGCTGCCCGGGGCCAGGGCGATGACCTTGTTCCAGGCCTTGGCGGCTTCATCCGGCTTGTGGAGGTCGCTGGAGTACACCACGCCCATGTTGAAGAGGCTCTGGACGTGGTTCGGGTCCAGCTTGTTCGCCTTCTGGAAGTTCGCCAGTGCCTTGTCGAACTGGCCCAGGTCACGGTACATCACGCCTTGATCGGTGAGGACGTTCGGCTCGTCGGGCTTGATGGCAAGCCCCTTGCCGTAGGCATCCACGGCCTTCTGGTGCTGGTGGGTATCGAAGTACTCGTTGCCGAGGGAGAACCAGGCGGCGAAGTTCTTGGGCTCGGCCAGGACCGTGGCCTCGAGGCGCGTGATCCGGGCCTGGGCCTCCGCGCTGGGAAGGGCGGGACCGGCGGGCATGGCCCCCGGCGCGGCGCCGGGCATGGCGCCGCCCAGCGAGGGTGCGGGCATGATGGGGCCGGTCGGGGCCGCCACGACCGGGCGGGCCTCATGCGATTCTCCGCCGAAGACGAAGTAGCCGGCGAGGAACCCGGCGGCCAGTCCCCCAGCCAGGGCGAACATGATGTTGCGGTTCAAACGGCACCTCCTGATGACCCTGCGGTCCACTGGAATTCTCCCACAGGTAAGGAAGGATGGCTGCCGTGTCGATGAAATGGGAGCCCGTGCTTCCCTCTGGGAATTCCACGGTTGGCATGGCGCCCCGCGCACCCTAGGCTGGCCCTCCCGAGGCATCTCGTGACCGCACCCTCACCCCACCACCCGCTGCGGGGCCGCCTGAGCATCCTGGGGGTGTTCCTGGTCGGGATCGCCCTCTCCGCCCTGGGCTTCTACTCTGCCCGCGAGGCGAATCGCCGGCAGGTGGAGGCGGAGTTCCAGGCCGCGGCCCGGGACCGGGCCGAAAGCGTGATCCAGGGCCTGCAGCATGGCTTCGAGGATGTGACCGTCCTCCGCAGCTTCTTCCAGGCCAGCGATGAGGTGTCGCGCCAGGACTTCGACGACTTCCTGGCCCCCCTGCTGGCCCGGCATCCCTACATCCAGGCCTTCCAGTGGCTGCCGAAGGTGACTCCGCAGAACCGGGCCGCTCTGGAGAGGGAAGCCCGCCGGGCCCATCCCGGGTTCCGGTTCTTCCAGCGGGATGCGGCCGGCACCATCCTTGAGCTGCCGCCGGAGGATTCGTTCTACGGCATCCACTACGTGGCTCCCTTCCGGGGCAACGAGGTCACCCTCGGCTATTCGGCCCAGAACCTGCCGACCCGGCAGGAGGCACTGGCCCGGGCCCTCCGCGCGGACACCCTGGCCGCCAGCGGTCGGATCCGGCTCCTCCAGGAGACGGGCGATCAGTCGGGGGTCCTGGTGATGGTCCCGGTGCGGGGCAAGGATGGTCAGCCCGTGGGGGTGGTCCAGGGCGTCTTCCGCATGGGGGATCTGGTCCAGAAATCCATGACCTTCCTCGAACCCCGGGGGGTCACCCTGAAGCTGTTCGATGCCAGCGCCCCGGCCCCGGAGTCCCTCCTGCATGAGGAGCCCTCTCCGCTGCCACCGGTCGGACCCGCCCGGGAAGATGGGCTCCGGCTCTCCCGGACCTTCCCGCTGGCCGGTCGGCAGTGGCTCGTGGTCGTGGCTCCGGCGGGAGGCCACTTCGGCCTGGGCACCTCCTGGCGCGCCTGGACCGTCCTGATGGCCGGCCTGGCCTTCTCGACCCTGCTGGCGGGCTATGTGAGGACCCTGCTGGCCAGTGAGGCCGCCATCCGGACCCAGGTGGAAGCGCGGACCCAGGAGCTGGCCCTGGAGACGGAGAGCCATCGGCTCGACGCCCAGGCTCTGCGGGAGAGCGAGGCGCGGTTCCGGCACCTCATCGAGGTCATGGGCGAGGGCCTGTGGGTGATGGATGCTCAGGGGCTGACCACCTTCGTGAATCGGCGGATGGCCGAGATGCTGGGCTACGCCCCCGCGGACATGGCGGGCCGGTCCCTGTTTGACTTCATGACGGATGGGGATGCGGCCCAGGTGAAGCGCAGCCTCGCGGAGCGCCGGGATGGGCATGGCACCCAGCAGGACCTTCGATTCCGCCGCAAGGACGGAGGCGAACTCTGGACCATCGTGACGGGGTCGCCCGTGGTGGACGAGGATGGCCAGCTGGTGAGCGTGCTCGGCGTGGTCACTGACATCACCGAGCGGCGTCGTCAGGAGCAGGCCCAGTTGCAGAGCCAGAAGCTGGAGAGCCTGGGCATTCTGGCCGGTGGCATCGCCCACGACTTCAACAACCTGCTCACGGCGATCCTGGGGAACATCAGCCTGGCCCAGCTCTGCATGCCGAAGGTCGCGCCGGCCTGGCCCTACCTTGAGAACATGGAGCGGGCCGTGCAGCGGGCCACCAACCTCACCCGGCAGATGCTGGCCTATTCCGGCAAGGGACGCTTCGTCGTGGGCCCCCTGGACCTGAACCAGGCGGTGCAGGAGCTCTCACACCTGCTGAGCGTATCCACCTCCAAGAAGGTGGCGATCCGCTTCCAGCTGGCGGAGGGTCTGCCCACGATCGTCGGAGAGGCCTCCCAGATCCAGCAGGTGGTAATGAACCTGGTCACCAATGCGGCGGAGGCCATTGGGGACGTGGAGGGCATCGTGTCCATCCGGACCGGTCTGCAGACCTATGGGGCCCCGGACCTGGAGCGGGACTTCCCCGGCCAGCCCATGGAGCCCGGCGCCTTCCTCACCCTCGAGGTCTCGGACACGGGGCAGGGCATGTCTGCGGAAGTCCAGGCGAGGATCTTCGAGCCCTTCTTCACCACCAAGTTCACCGGCCGCGGGCTTGGCCTCTCCGCCATGCAGGGCATCGTGCGCGGTCACAAGGGCGGGATCCGCGTCTACAGCGAGGTGGGCAAGGGCACCACCTTCAAGGTGATCTTCCCGGCTGGCACAGGCTTCATCCCCGAGGCTGAAGGCGATGCAGAGATGGAGGCCTGGACAGGACGGGGGACCGTCCTCGTGGTGGACGACGAGGAGGCCGTGCGCCTCGTGGCCGCGGACATGATCCGCTCCATGGGGTTCGAGGTGGTGGTGGCCGAAGATGGAGTCCAGGCCCTGACGCGTTTCCGCGAGTGCCCGGTGCCCATCTGCGCCGTGCTCATGGACCTGACCATGCCCCACATGGATGGTCTGGAGACCTTCCGCGAGCTGCGCCGCCTGGACCCCGCCTGCCGGGTGGTGCTCACCAGCGGCTACAACGAGCAGGAGGCCATCCAGGATTTCCTGGGCAAGGGCCTGGCGGCCTTCGTGCAGAAACCCTTCCTTCGGGACGACCTCCTGAAGGCGTTGCGGCGGGCCCTGGAATCCTAGGCCTTATGCAGGGCCTCAAGGAGACTTGCGGCCAGGGCCGCCATGTCCGCGTCGGATAGGTGCGCTCCAGTGGTGATCCGGAGCCGGGCCGAGCCCTCCGGAACGGTCGGGGGCCGGATGGCTCGCACATCAAAGCCCCGCCCCTGCAGCGTCTGGGCGATGCGGACCGCTTCGGCATCAGGGCCCACGGGAACGGGAACGATGGCCGAGGGTCGATGCGGGTCCCCCAGGGCCTCGCGCAGACGGTCCGCCAGGGCCAGGGCCCGCTCCCGGCGCCATGGTTCCGCGCGGGCCAGGCGGATTCCCTCCAGGGCTGCGCCCAGCACCGGAGGCGGGAGGGCGGTGGAGAAGATGAAGCCCCGGGCCCGGTTCAGCAGGTGGTCCCGGAGCAGGCCATCGCAGCAGACGAAGGCGCCGAAGCTCCCGAGGGCCTTGCCGAGGGTCCCCATTACCAGGGGCACCCGCCCGTGGACGCCCTGCAACTGGGCCAGACCGGCACCATCGGATCCCAGCAGACCTGTGGCGTGGGCCTCATCGATGAGCAGCAGGGCCCCGTGCTCCTCGCAGAGGTCGAGCAGGGCGGGAAGATGGGCCGTGTCGCCGTCCATGCTGAACACGGCGTCCGTGGCCACCAGGGCCAGAGCACCGGCCGAGGCTCCGGCACGCCAGGCCGCCAGCTGCCCGGCCAGGTCATCCAGGTCGAGGTGGCGGTAGATGCCGACCTGGGCCCCGTTCCCCCGAGCCATGCGGCAGCCATCCACCAGGGAGGCGTGGTTGAGGGCGTCGGAAAACACGGCATCCCCCCGGCCCGCCAGGGCGGGGATGAGGGTGGCGTTGGCCTGGTAGCCGGTGTTGAAGAGCAGGCAGGCCTCCGTCCCCTTCCACTGGGCCAGGGTCGCTTCGAGTTCCTCGTGGAGGCCGCAGGTGCCTCGCAGGAGCCGGGCCGCCCCGGCGCCTGCCCCATGCTTCCGGGAGGCCTGGGCGGCGGCCTCGGCCAGGCGGGGATCGCGCCGCAGCCCCAGGTAGTCGTTGGAGCAGACATCCACCCCCGAGGGCGGGTGGATGGCCCGGTCCCGGCCCAGGGCCCGCCGGGCCTCGGCTGACTGCTGCAGGCGGGCTCGCCAGGATGGAGGGATCACGGAACCTCGGGAGGGCTGACGGCAGGGATAGGGTGGGGGGAATGTTAGGATCTGAGGGGGATCCGCGTCCGGATCTCCCTTGGAGCGTGGCATGGAATTCCAGCAGTCGTGGCAGGGAGCTTCCGAAGGGACCAAGTCCCGGGTCGATTTTGTCCGCAGTGTCTATTTGTGGCTCATGGGCGGATTCGCCGTGGCGGCCCTGGGGGCCCTCAGCGCTCCCATGATCGGAAGGGCGCTGATCGCCGTGGCCGGCGGTTTCTGGCACTGGATCCTGTTCGGGGTGCAGTTCGGCTCCCTGATGTTCGCTTCGGCCGTCAGCCGCAGGCGCCCCCTCAACCGCATTGCCTTCGGCCTCTTCACCTACATCTCGGGTGCCATCGCGGGCATCGTCGCCCTCATCGTGGCCCAGGGCGCGGGTTTCATGCCGGTACTCACGGCCTTCAGCCTCACAGGGGTGGTCTTCCTGACCCTGACGGTGACGGCCTTCGTGTCGAAGCGGGACTTCAGCTTCCTGCGGAACTTCGTGATCGTCGGCGTCGTCGTGGCTGTCTTCGGGAGTCTGGCCGCCGCCATCTTCCACCTGGAGACCCTAAGCCTCGTCATCTCCGGCGTGGCCGTCATCGCGTTCTCGGCGAAGCTGCTCTGGGACACCTCGGCCATGCTGCGCACCCAGGATTTCGGCGATCCCGCCGGCTTCGCCCTCTCCCTCTTCGTGAGCCTCTACAACATCTTCATCTCGCTGATGAACCTTCTCGGCGGACGGCGCCGCTAGGCGCCCAGGCATCCAAGGAAAAACCATGCTCCGTGCTTCCCTGATCTCCCTGATCGCCCTCGGTGTCGTTGCCCAGGAACCCGCCCAGGCGCCGGCTCCCGCACCTGCCCCCGCCGCGGCTCCCGCGCCCGCCCCCAAGCCCGAGGAGGTCGCGCTCGCTAAGGTGGGTGGCGAGGTCATCACCGAGGCGGACTTCCAGGCGGCCTTCCGCCTGCTGGGCCAGCAGGAACAGATGCAGATCCTGATGATCCAGGGGGGCAAGGAGGAATTCGTCAAGCGCATGGCCGAGAGCAAGCTGCTCTCCGTGAAGGCCAAGCGCCTGGAGCTGGACAAGACGCCCAGCTACCAGCGGGCCCTGGACCGCACCAAGGATGACCTGCTGGCCCGCGAGTTCCTGGCCAAGGAGGGCGAGGCCCTGCAGAAGAAGTTGGTGGTGACCGAGGCCGATGTGAAGGCCTACTACGACAAGCACCCTGAGCGGTTCAAGCAGCCGGACCTGGTCTCGGTGCGCCACATCCTGGTGTCGGTGAAGCAGGGCGAGAATCCCCAGGGCCTGAGCGACGCGGATGCCAAGAAGCGCATCGCGAAGATCCAGGCCGAGCTCAAGAAGGGCGCCAAGTTCGAGGACCTGGCCAAGAAGTACACGGACGATCCCGGAAGCAAGGAGAGCGGCGGGCTCTATGCGGACCAGGATCCCTCCGCCTGGGTGCCTGAGTTCGGCGCCGCGGCGCGCACGCAGCCCCTGGGCAAGGTGGGGGCCCCGGTGAAGACCCAGTTCGGCTACCACCTGATCAAGGTGGAGGCGCGCAAGCCCGCCCGTCAGGTCCCTTTCGAGGAGGCCAAGCAGCCCGCGGAGAAGATGGCCCAGCAGGAGCGCCAGGCCACGATCTGGAACGAACTGATGGACAGCCTCCGCAAGGAGATCCCCTTCGAACTGGTCAAGCCGGCCGCGCCCAAGTCGCCTGAGGCGCCGAAGGCCGTCGAGGCAGGCAAGGCGGGTGCCCAGTGAAGGCGGCTGCCTCCATCCTGACGGTCCTCCTGGCCGCTCCGCAGCTGGTGGCGCAGACCAAGCCCGCCGAGGCGAAGCCCGAGACCAAGCCCGAGGCCAAGGCGGACGTCCGTGAGGAGATCCTCGTGGTCGTGAACAGGCACATCATCACGCGCCGTGGCCTAACCCAGGCCGTGGAGCAGCAGCACGCCGCGCTTTACCGCCAGTTCTCGGGCAAGGAGCTGGATGAGAAGCTGGCCGATGCCCGCGAGAAGACCCTGCAGGGGCTCATCGACGCCTTCCTGCTGGAGGACAAGGGGGCCGAGCTGGGTTCCCCGGTTTCCGATGAATATGTCCGGGCCAGCATCGACGGCATCAAGAAGGAGAACAACTTCGCCACGGACGCCGATCTGGAGCGGGCCCTCAAGGGCAGCCTCGGCATCGGCCTGCCGGAGTTCATGAAGCGGCAGAAGCAGCAGGCCACCCAGCAGTTCGTGCTGCAGCGCGAGGTGTTCTCCAAGGTCGCCGTGGAGGATAACGAGCTGCGGGCCTACTACGAGGATCACAAGGACGAGTACCGCATGCCCAGCCGGTTCCGCCTCCGCGAGCTGGTGCTCGCCAAGGGCGCCACCGTCGAGGAGCAGACCGAGGCCCGCAAGAAGCTGGAGGCCATCCAGGCCGAGCTGAAGGGCGGGAAGTCCTTCGAGGAGCTGGCCCGCCTGCACTCCACCAGCCCCAGCAAGGCCACGGGCGGCGACCTGGGCTGGATGAACAAGGGCTTCCTGCGCGCCAGCATCGAGGAGGCGGCCGTGAAGCTCAAGCCCGAGCAGGTCTCTGCGCCCATCGAAACGGACAAGGATCTCTATCTGGTCCAGCTCATCGCCCTGGAGGATGCGCCGGTGAAGTCTTTCGCGGAGGTGAAGGCCAAGATCCTGGAGAAGCTCCAGGAGCCCAAGGCCCAGAACGCCATGGAGCAGTACCTGGCCAACCTCCGCATGCGCGCCAACATCCGCTATCTGGTGCCCAAGGATCAGATCCTGAAGGGGTGATGCCGTGCGTCTCGACGCCTTCCTGAAGAAGAGCCTGCTCATCAAGCGGCGCGAGCTGGCCAATCAGCTTTGCGACGAGGGAATGGTGCGGGTGAACGGGGTGCCCCGGAAGGCCAGCCAGGATGTGAAGGCCGAAGACGAGCTTGAGTTTCCACTCTACAACCGGGTGCTGAAGGTCCGTGTGCTCTCCCTGCCCGAAGGCAACGTGAAGAAGGCGGATCAGTGGTCCCTCTTCGAGGTGCTGGAGGACAAGCGGATTCCCCTGGACTTGGGCTTCGGCGACGAGGATCCCTTCGCCCCGCCCCCCAAGGCGCCCCGCAACCACTAGACAGCCACCGTCGCATCCGGGGCGCGATCCTGATGCCAGACCCGGAGTCCCCATGCCTGACCAGCCCCCCATCCGGACCCTGAAGGAGGGCGATCTGTTCCAGGGATTCCTCCTGGCCCAGGAGGCCGCCTACAAGATCAGCACCAAGGGCAGCGAGTACCTGGAACTGAAGCTGGCCGACGCCTCCGGCGACCTGAAGGCCTTCCTCTGGGATGTCCGGGCCATCGAGGGGGATTTGGAGGCCATCCGGGCCGACGTCTTCCTGCGGGTGAAGGGCGCGGTCACCAGCTACAACGGGCGCCTCCAGATGAAGCTGGACAAGGCCCGGTTTGCCGCCGACACCGAAGTGGGCGATCTGTCGGCTTTCTTCCCCGTGAGCGCCCGGCCGGTGCCCGAGATGTTGGATGAGCTGGACCGCATCATCGCCTCGGTCCGCGATCCCTGGATCGGCCAGCTCCTGAAGGCGCTCTTCGTGGAGGATGGTGACCTCCGCGCCGCCTTCGCCCTGGCCCCCGCGGCCAAGTCCATGCACCACGCCTTCCTGGGAGGCCTGCTGGAACACACCCTGTCGATCCTGGGCATGGCAGAGCGGGCCTGCGCCCACTACCGGGCCCTGAATCGGGATCTGGTGGTGGCCGGCGTCTTCCTCCATGACGTGGGGAAGACGGCCGAGCTGAGCTACCAGCGCAGCTTCGGGTACACCGATGCCGGCAACCTGCTGGGCCACATCGCCCTGGAGGCCGACTGGATCAGCCGCGCGGTGGGCAAGATCCCCGGATTCCCCGAGGAGCTGCGGATGCAGATCCTGCACATCGTCCTGAGCCACCACGGGCGCCTGGAATTCGGCTCGCCGGTGCTGCCGAAGACGCCCGAGGCCCTCCTGGTCCACCACCTGGACGACCTGGATGGGAAACTGGAGGCCATGTTCCGCGCGGTGCAGGATGAGGCTGGCGGCGGTTCCTGGAGCCCGTACAGCCGGGCCCTGGAGCGCATGGTCTACCGCAACCGGTGGCCTGGAATCGGCCAAGCCTGAGGCCTGTTCGAATCCGAACAGGTGCGAACCTGCCCGACCAGTACTGGACAGAAAAGGACCAGATGACTGGGACCTCTGGGCAGGACCCGCTGGGCAAACCCAGGGGGGAAGTGCTGGCACTTCAAGAGCTGTGCCTTTTTGGCCAGGGTAGAAAATTCCTGGCACGGCTCTGGCTCTTGGGAGGTTCAGTCCTTCCTGAGGTGGTCCATGAAGCTCTCCCGCAAAGCCAAGCGCTACGACGACTCGGTTCTCCCCGGGGAGTTCCAGGGTTTCGAGACCTTCCATCAGACGGATGCCGAGCTGGAAGGGACTTTGGACGGCTTCCTCCGCCGGGCCGAGGGAGGGGTGCAGCTGGGCGAGATGGTGCTTGAGCGCCATGTGCCCAAGAAGCTCAGCTTCGCCAAGCTGAAGACCAAGGCTGAGAAGCTCTCCGAGCAGGTGGACTACCTCAAGGAGCGTCTGGAGATCGTGGACCACGACCGCCGGGGGATGTACATCCAGCTCCGCAGCCTGCCCCCCTACAAGGACGACACCCAGATCCAGTTCAACGAGATCAGCATCGGCAAGAACAAGATCGTGGTGAAGCGCATCGCCTTCTACCGCAAGGACGAGGTCAAGCAGCAGGTGCCCCTCCAGCTGTCCGAACTGGAACTCAAGCGCCTCCTGTTCGATATTCGACAGGCCATTGCGTAGGTATTTTAATCGTTGCTTAGTTGAGCCATAACTTCAAAAAGGGCGCCGATGGCGCCCTTTTTGAAGTTCCAGGTTGGTGGTCACCCTTCAAAGCATCGCCATCCACGACCCCGACTCGTTCCGGATGGGGCCTTCGGGCAGGTCGCTTTCCTTGAACATGAAGTGGTTGCTGTTCCAGCTGCCGCAGTTCTCGCAGCGGTCGGCGAAATCCTGGGTGCGCTGGCCGCACACGGCGCACTCGTAGCGCAGCTTGAGGATCCCCAGGTTGCGGAGCAGCTGGCGGTACTCGTTCAGGGCGGCATCCAGCCGGGCACGGCGGCTGTGGATCTTGGCCATGAAGAAGAAGAGGATGGGGCTGTAGACCACCTGGCTGCGGACCTCCTGGAACAGATCCAGGGCCTCGTCCAGGATCTCCAGGCGGTAGAGCATCTTGCCCAGGAAGAACTTGGCGGTGGTGGCGTGCTTGGAGGTGGCCGCCAGGCGGCGCATGAGGGCGAGGCCATCCTCGGGGCGTCCCAGCTGGATGAAGTAGTCCTCAAGCTCCTGCAGGAAGGTTCCCTCGCCGGTCTTGCGGAAGCCCTCGATGAGGATCTCCAGGCCCTGAGCCTCCTGGTCCTGGAGGATCATGCAGCGACCCAGGCTGAGGTAGGCGGGCACGAAGTCGGGCTCGTCCTTGATGACCTGCTGGAAGATCTGGGCGGCGTCCTTGAACTGGTCCGCATCCACCTTGGCCATGCCGATCTGGTAGGCCAGGGCGGAGCCCTGGGCCTTCTCGCCCTGGGTCAGTTCGGCAGCGAAGTGGGTCAGCAGCTTCTTGTGGGCTTCGGCGGCCTCCTCCCAGCGCTGGGCCTCCATGTGGATGGCCCGCAGGCGCCGCCAGGCGCGGAGCGCCTTCTTGGGGTGGTCGGCGGCCAGCTTCTTGAGCACGGCCACGGAAGCCTCGGGATTCCGGACCGCCATGAGGGCCTCGGCCAGCTGGTAGCGGCCCTCGACCTGGTCTGGAACTTCATCGCAGAGGGCCTGGAAGAGCTTCACGGCCTCGTCCGCGCCGCCGGTCTTGATGAGGATCTCGCCCAGCAGGATCCGCGCGGGGATGTGCTCCTTGCGCTGATCGAGGATGGTCTCGAGGATCTCCTTCGCTTCGCGGGGAAGCCCGTGGGCCACCAGGTCGCGGGCATCCTGCATGCGCTCGGAAATGCGCTTCACCAGGCGGGTGTCGGCGGAGTCGTTGAGGCCGCGCACCAGGCGGATCACTTCCATGATGCCGGTGTAGAGGACGTTGAGCAGGAAGCCGAGCAGGAAGGTGATGAGGATGACGCTCTGCAGCTTGATGCTTTCGCCGAAGACGACCACCTCGCGCACCAGCAGGTCGTGGTTCGTGAGGTACAGGTTGCCCAGCACCATCAGGACCAGCAGCAGCAGCACGATGAAGAACACATTGACCAGACGCATGGGCGGCCCTCGAAAACCTGCGCCTAGCATGACACAGGTCGGCGGTCAGCCTTCCTGGGCCTTGTCCGCCCACTCCTTCGCCGCCTTCTTCGCCCTGTGGGCTCAGACCTCTCCCTCGGAGGCGCGGAGCATGCAGGCCATCACGCCCCTTCATCCTTGTCCGCCCACTCCTTCGCCGCCTTGAGGTCCTCCCACACGGCGCGGCGCACGTCCTGCGTGTACTGGCGCAGCACGTAGGCCGGATGGAAGGTGGGCATGACGGGGATCTCGCGATTCCCCACCACCACCCGCTTCCACTGGCCGCGCACCCGCGTGATGCCCTCGCTGACGCCCACCAGCTCGCGCAGTGGCGTGGCGCCCAGGGTGACGATCACGGCGGGCCGGATCAGCTCGATCTGGCGGCGCAGGTAGCCAAGGCAGGCGCGGGCCTCCTCGGGGGTCGGGGTGCGGTTGTCGGGGGGGCGGCACTTCACCACGTTGGCGATGTAGGTCTGGTCGCGCCTCAGCCCGATGGCGCCGATCATCTTGTCCAGCAGCTCTCCAGCCTTGCCCACGAAGGGTCGGCCGTGAAGGTCCTCGTCCCGGCCGGGTCCCTCGCCCACGAACATGAGCGGGGCCTGGGCATCCCCTTCGCCGAAGACGAACTTCAGGCGGCCCGGTCCCAATGGGCAGGCCAGGCAGCCCTGGATGGCAAGCTGCAGCTCCTGGAGGCTGGTGGCGCCGGCCACGGCCTCGGAGGTTGGACAGCCCACTGGATCGGTGGGCGGCGTGTAGGCCGCCACAGCCCGAGGGGAGGCGACTGGGGCTGGACGGGCGGCCGAGGGGCGAGCTGGGGGCGGTTCCATGGCGGCGGCCGGGGCCGCGGGAACGGCCGTGGCGGGCTCGCGCACCAAGCCCATCACCCCCAACTCCTCGAGGGTGTCGCGCCAGGCTTGAAGCGGATGATCCATACCCTTCCAGGCTATCCCGGAACTTCTCCTCTGCATCGGGCATCCTAAGGCGTCGGAGCTCATGCATGTCGCAGTCCCCCATGGAAACCCCGTTCGGCACGCAGGAGGCCTTTCATGCCGCCTTCGCCGAGCTCTACCCAAGGCTCGTGAGCTATTCACGGCGCTACGGGGCCACTTTCCCGGAAGACATCGCCCAGGAGGCGTTCGTCATCCTCATGCAGCGTGAGGAGCGGGTGGAACATCCCACCGCCTTCCTGTACGGCACCGTGCGAACCCTGTCCCTCACCGAGCGACGCCCCATGAAGAACCAGAACCTCAGCCTGGAAGCCGTCACCGAGCCCGGCCTCGGCGGGGGGGCCGACGACATGGTGCTCAACCAGGAGGTGCGGGAGCGCATGCGATCGCTTTCGCCAACCTTCCGCGAGGCGCTCTGGCTCTTCGTGGTGGAAGGGCTCTCCATCCGGGAGATCGCGGACATCCTCGCCATTCCCGAGGCCACCGTGAAGACCCGCATCCACCGGGCCAAGGCCCAGCTCAAAGATCAGCTCAATCCTTCAGGAGGCCTGCATGCCCTGGTCTGATCCCGCCCGGCGCTTCGAACCCGCCGAGGATGTCCAGCTCCGAGCGGAGCTCCGCGACCTGCTGGGCCTGGGGCCCGTGGCGGCTCTCCGGCCCTCGGAACCGACGGCGGAACTCAATGCCCTGGCTGATGATCTGCGGCGGGAGGCCCAGCGCCGCAGCCGCACGGAGCGCAAGCGGCCCACCTGGGGCCTCCTGGCCGCCGCGGCCTTGCCCCTGTTGGCGGCCTTGGCCGGGCTGGGAACCTGGGGCTTCCAGCAGAAGCACCGGGCCGATGACCTTGCCGCCCAGACCCAGCGGCAGGACCAGGAGCTGACGCGGCTCGCCGCGCTTCATGCTTCCGAGGTGGCCAAGGAACGCCAGGCCAAGGAACAAATTCAGCAGGAATTGCAGTTGGCTTCACGGAAGGGAAGCCGCAAGGCGGAACCCTACCTGGTCATTCCCGTGGAAAAGCCCCTCAAGACCATGGGTGACGACTATCAGAGGGTGAAGCAGAAGCCCCAGTAGTCGGCACGGTCCTGGCAACGCCAAAGGCAAGGTGTGCCCATGGCCAGCAATCCCCTGCTTCTCCTGATCCTCCTGCTTACCGCCCTCGCCACGGTGTTGGCCGGGATCGGCGTGTTCGGCAACAGCCGTCCCCCCGATCCCCGGCTGAATTCGCTGCTCAACGACCTGGATGACATCAAGGGGATGCTCTCGCAGATCCAGAAGTCTGTCCTCCAGACCGAGCGGAAGCTGGAGAAGGAAGTCCAGGTCTCCCGCGCCGAAAGCCGCGAGGTGGTCGAGAAGCTCGCCGAAGTGCTCGACAAGCGGCTGAAAGAGTTGGTCTAGTCGTCGATCACGGAACAGGACCACAAAGCCCGGCTTGGCCGGGCTTTGTCGCGGCGCACCGTGGGTGTGCGCAGCGCGACCCTAGATCCCGGCCACGCATGCATGGCGGGGGGAACCCCCGGCCAGCATCATCCCGCCTGGCTGTGGTTCGCCGGGGTCCAGCCGCGCTCGTTCAGCAGCTTCACGCCCTGGATGCGGGTGAGGCGGAAGGCCATCTCCTCCTGGTGGAGGTGGCAGAACGCCAGCAGGTGGTCTTCCTGGATGGTGCGGGGTGACACGCGCCGCAGCTGCGTCCGGTGGGCGGCCGGGGGCAGGTAGGTGAGCTCCACCATGAGGGTGTGGCCCGCGGCGTATTCGAGGATGCGCTGCACCTCCTCGGCCAGCTGGTCCTCTCCGCCCAGATGCAGCATCGGGATGCGCCGCTGCACCTCCTGGTAGAGGGCGGGGTCCTCATCGTGGAGTTTCTGGAGGGCCGTGCGCACCATCTGCTGGACCGGCTCCAGGTGGTGGTTCATGCCCTTCTCATCCACGAAGGCCAGGGCCGCCAGGGCCCAGAGGTAGAGCTTCTCGTCCGAATCCACGCTGAGGGCCAGGAAGCGGCCGGGCTTGGGCATGAAGCCCGCCTGCTTGAGCAGCGCGTGGGCATTGCCGTCCCCGCGCACCTCCAGCACCGTCTCCGACAGGGAGCCCAGCTTCAGGGGGGCCAGCTCGGGGCGCAGCTTCAGTTCCTCGGCCAGGTGGGCCGTCCGAGCCCGCACCAGGCGCACGCCCTGGTGGACCTCCACCTCGCCCACGCGCCGCGATAGGTCCTCCAGCAACTGAAGCAGAGGCTGGGGCAGGGTCTGGGTGGTGGCGCCCAGGCGGAGGCCCAGCTCCTCCAGGGGCACACCCGCATCCAGGGCGCGCACCAGGGTGGCGTGGCTCACGCGGAAGCTGCCCATGGCATCCAGGGATTCCACATCGGCCAGCTGGGCCAGCTGCAGCAACCGGTGGGGGTTCTGCAGCAGGGGCGTCAGCAGCTCCAGGGTGGGCTGCATGATCATGGGCTGGTCCAGCTCCAGCTGCTGCCAGTGGGCCGCCGTGCCCTTCAAATCCCGGAGCAGGTACTCGTGGGCCAGGGCCTCGCCATGCTCGGTGAGCCGGAGGTGCGCGAAGCCCTCATCGGCCTGGATGATGCCCATGCGGCCCAGGAACGGCAGGAACACCGTGCGGGTGCGCTCCTCGTCCAGGGGATGCAGGGTCTTGAGGAAGGCCAGGAAGGGCTGCACCGCCAGGGACTGGCCGCGGCGCTCCAGCAGATGCTGCATGAGGAAGTGGCGGTCCTCCGCCGGGGGCATGCCCCAGGCCTTGAGGTCGTGCTCCAGCAGGCTCGCGAAGGCCCGCTCGGCCACCCAGCGGGGCGGGTGGCTGATCACGGCGGGCAGCAGCGTCTCCACGCGGCCGTCGCGGTTCCAGAGCAGGCCCAGGCGATGCAGCAGGGTGAAGAGCAGGGTCGCGTCCTGCTCCTCCTGGAGCATGGCGTTGCGCTGCATGAGCTGGCCCAGCTCCTTCTTGGCGGGCAGGCCGCCTTTGAGCACGCGCAGCCCGGCGACGCAGCGCAGCAGCACGCTGGTGAGGGCCAGGGAGAAGCGGAAGGGTTCGGCCGCCCGGAGCTTCACCTCGGCGGGGGTCTGGAAGCTCAGCGCGCCCTCGTCGAAATCCTCCAGGGCATCGGCCACCCGTTCCGCCACGGCCCAGCCGGCTCCAGTGGGCAGGATCAGGCCCAGGTCCCGCAGGACCTCGACCACCTCGGGTGCCGGCGCGGTCCCGTCGCAGACGAAGTGCTTCAGTGCGACCAGGGAATGGCTGTCCAGGTCGGCGAGGGTGTCCGAGAGCCGCTTGTGGTCCTCCAGGTGGAAGACCATGGTCTTGAGCAGGCGCATGCGCCCCTCGCCGCAGTCTTCCCAGCGGATGGGGATGGGCAGACGCCGCCGCTCGCAGATGGTCCGAAGCTGCTCATCCGAGCAGTTCGAGAGAAGCTGGAAGTGCGTCTGCGGCATGAGGTCCCGGGTACAGAGGATCTTTCAGTATCCCACATTAGTGGAATCCGCTCACGCGCAAAAAGCGCCCGGCATGCCGGGCGCTCGGGTGGAGAAAACCATCAGGCTAGTTGAGGGTTTCCAGGCGGTGGGTGCGGCTGGCCACGCCGTCGCTGAGCACGAGGTCAAAGCGCTTGCCGGTGGCCGTGATGGTCTGGCGGCCGCCGGAGAGGATGGCGATGACCTCCCCGGTATCCGCGTCCCGCACCATGGCGGCCGGGTGGACCGTGGCGTCCCAGGTGAGCTGCAGCCGGTCGGCGGACAGGCGCAGGGCCTCGGGGGCGGCGGCCACGATCCGGGCTTCCGCGCTCACGGAGCGCAGGCTGGTCAGGGTCTGGCCGGCCTTGGTGACCTGGAGCCCGGCCAGGGCGTCCAGCACGGCGGCTTCCAGGGGCAGGGCCATGACGAAGTGGCGGATGTGCTCCTTCGGACCGCAGCCGACTTCCATCAGCTCCAGGGCCGTGGAGAAGAGCGTGGCGCCCTTGGCATCGTGGAGGTCCAGGGTGAATTCACCCTTGGCGGGCAGCTCGGAGGGCAGGGCCTTGGTGCGGAAGGAGGGCAGCATCTGGACGGTGCCGTCCTCATGGACGACGCCACGGACGATGAGGCACTCCCGGGCCGTGGCCTGGGCCTTGGGCAGGGGGGCGTCCTCCGCGCCCACCATGAGGAAGCCGCCCGTGCCGCCCCGGAAGTCGAGGATCTTCTTGTAGACGTAGTCGCTCACCCAGTTGGGGGTGCAGTAGGCCATGATGTCGTGGTCCACGGTGGGGGAGTGCAGGGTGTTCAGCACCGTGTCGTAGCCCCAGACGCCGATGAAGGCGTTGGCGTAGGGGTAGGCCGCATCCGGATTGCCGGCGCCGCCGCAGGGGCTGTGGTTCCGGCCCATGTTGTGGCCGGTCTCGTGGGCGAAGACCTCGGGGAAGAGGCCGCCGTCGTTGTAGCCGGAGGTCTTGTCCCAGCCGATGGCGGTGCGGTACTTGAAGGAAGCGCTCGAGACATTCGGGACCCAGCCCAGGCCCGCCACGCCCGAGGGGTAGCTTACGTTGAGGGCGCCGTAGTAGTAGCGGTCGCTGGCGCCGTCGGCCAGGTGCTTGGCCGTGAGGTCGTTCAGGAGCGTATCCCAGCCTGTGCCATCCGAGGCGAGGGTGTTGACGGAGCCGGTGAAGGTGGTGCCGACAGCGACATCCACGCTGGCCACGGGATACATCTTGGCCAGTCGGGCGGCCCAGGCATCCTTGTTGGCCGCGGAGATGTTGCCGTTTCCGGTGGAGAGCACCACGGGGAAGATGGTGGTCCTGAAGGTGGGAACCGTGGTGCTGGTGAAGGTGGCCGTCGCCTGGTTGTTGCCTTCGTCGGCTTCCGCCACGGCATTGGTGGGATCCACCTCGGCCAGGATGCTGTAGCCGCTGCCCGTGGGCGTGGTCAGGTCCGTGCCGGGCACCGTCAGGTTCCAGCTGGCGGTCAGGCTGGATTCATTCAAGGTCTGGGGAACGCTGGCGCCGGGGGCAGTGACGGTCTTGGGATAGCCGGCCACGTCCACGCCGTTGTTCTTCAGCGTGATCCGGACCGAAGGCGTGGCCGTGTTGGCCTGGTTGGCCAGCACGAAGACCCGGATCAGGCCGTTCTTCCCGGCCACGATGGGCACGGTGTTGGCCAGGGTCTGGGTGCTCTGGGTGAGCTGCAGCTTGTCGACATGCAGATCCAGGGTGGCGGTGGCGGAATTGACGGTGAAGCTGCGGCTCTGGGTGCCGCCGGGCGTGGTGACCACCAGGTTGCCGGAGGTGGCGCCCGCGGGGACGACGAAGGTGAGTCGGGTGGTGCTCTGGGTGGCGATGGTGATGGGGGCGCCATTCAGCGTGATGGTGGTGCCGGTGTAGCCGAGGTAGGTGCCGTCGATCACCACGGTAGCGCCCACGGGGGCCTGGGTCGGGTTGACCGAGGTGATGGTGGGGGCGCCGTAGGCCACGGTGAAGTTGGTGGCCGAGGTGCCGGTGCCCTGGGCGTTGGCGATGCTGATGGGGGCGGCCCCATTGGTTGCGCCGGCGGGGATCAGGGTGGAGAGGCTCGTGCCGTCGGTGAGGGTGTAGGCGCAGTTGGCGCCGCCAATGGTGACGCTGGTGAGGCCGAAGAAGTTGCGGCCCGAGATGGTGACGGTATCCACGCCGGCCACGCCAGAGGTGGGCGTGAAGCTGGTGATGACCGGCTTGAGGTCGGCGGCGTTCGGCACGGCGATGGTGGCCGTCACATCGTCCAGCAGGAAGCTGGTGGCGTTCTGAGCGTCTTCCTGGCTCTTGAAGGAGAGGCGCACGACCTGGCCCTTGTAGGGCAGGAGGCTCACGGTGTAGGCGGTGTAGTCCGCCGCATTCAGGTTCGACTTGGTGAGCAGGGTTCCAAGCACCGTGTTGGTGGTGCTGAGGGCCTGGACCGTGAAGGTATCCGTGGCGACGGCGCCAGGCTCGGCGGTGAGGATTTTCACATAGAAGGTGACATCGGCCACGGTGGCGGTCGCGGGAACCCAGAAGTCCTGGGTGATCTGGTCGGAGTTCACGGAGCCATAGCCGCCCACCCAGGCGTAGTGTGTTCCGGAGTGGGGCACCATATTGGCGCCACTGGCGGTGGAGATGATGTCGGTACTGCCCTGCCAGATGATTGGGTTCGGGGCGACCGCTTCGAAGCCCGTGTTCATCATGACCTGGGCCTGGATCGAGGCATTCACCGTGTAGGCCGTGCTGGTGGCCACGCCACCGCCGCTGTTCACGGTGATGGTGCCGGCGGTCAGGCCCGCCGGGGCCGTGGCGCGGATCTGGGTGTCGCTGTCCACGGTGAAGGTGGTGGCATTCACACCATTGAACTGGACGGCGGTGGTGCCCACGAAGTGCGTGCCCGTGAGGGTGACGACGGTGCCGATGGAGAGGGTGGACGGTGTGTAGCTGGTGATGGCCGGGGTCTGGGCGGCGTCCACGGTGAAGGTGGGCGAGCTGGCCAGGCCGTTGAGGGTGGTCACCTGGATGGCGCCGGTGGTGGCATCGCCGGGCACCACGGCATTGATCTGGGTGGCGCTCGCCACGGTGTAGGAGAAGGCTGCGTGGCCACCGAAGGAGACAGCACTGACGTTGGTGAAGTTGGTGCCGGTGAGGGTGACGGAGGTCCCCGGGCTGGCGTGGGTGGGGCTCACGCTGCTGACCGATGGCGTGGCGGGAGGGGGAGGCGGAGTGGAGCCACCCCCGCCTCCGCAACCCAGGAAGGCGATCAAGGCAACAACAGAGAACACTTTGGTCAGCGGCGAGGCCATGTCGGCTCCATGCGTGATCCCTTGAGGAGAGGTTGGAATGGGACGGGTCTCAAGGGATGGAAGACTATAATCCCCTTCCTCGATCCAGATGCCTGACCTTTTCTTAACCGACCTGGAGGGTTCCATTAAGTCAGGCAGGCAGGGCCTCCGGACCCGTCCGGAAGCCCGCGCCGGATCCATGGTCTGACCACCTTTCGTTGACCCGCCAGGGCCCGGCCATCTACGCTCAAAGGTTTGGGTCTCCTGCCACCGTGATCGCCCTCCGCCCCGACAATCCCCTGATCGTCCAGAGCGATCGCACGCTGCTGCTCGAGGTGGCGCACCCCGCCTTCGAACAGGTGCGGGATGAGCTGGCGCGCTTCGCAGAGCTGGTGAAGAGCCCCGAGCACATCCACACCTACCGCATCACGCCGCTCAGCCTCTGGAACGCCTCGGCCTCCGGCGTGCACTGCACGGACATGATCGAGACCCTCAACGCCTGGTCGAAGTACCCGGTGCCGCAGAACCTGCTGCAGGAGATCGAGGACCACGGTACCCGCTACGGCAAGCTGCGCCTGGTGGCCAAGGGCGACCGGCTCGCCCTGGAGATGGACGACCGCGGTCTCTTCTGGGAACTGGAGAACCAGAAGTCGCTGCAGGGCCTGCTGGCGGAACCCTACCCGGATGAGAAGGGCATCTTCCTCAACACGGGGATGCGCGGCGAGGTGAAGCTGCAGCTCATCCGCCTGGGCCACCCCGTGCAGGACATGGCCGGCTACAAGCCCGGCGATCCGCTTCCCTTCGAGCTGTCGCCCACCACCAAGCAGAACGGCAAGCCCTTCGGCCTGCGTCACTACCAGCAGGCGGCGGTGGATGTGTTCCACGCGGGCGGCGGACCCGACGGCGGCGCGGGCGTGCTGGTGCTGCCCTGCGGCGCGGGCAAGACCGTCATCGGCATCGGCTGCATGGGCAGCCTGCAGACCCACACCCTGGTGCTCACCACCAACGGCACCGCCGTGAAGCAGTGGAAGCAGGAGCTGCTGGACAAGACCACCCTGACGGAAGACCAGGTGGGGCTCTACACGGGCGACACCAAGGAGATCAAGCCCGTCACCATCGCCACGTACCAGATCCTCACCTACCGTCGCAGCAAGACCGGCCCCTTCGAACACTTCAAGCTCTTCGAGGCCGCCAACTGGGGCCTGGTGATCTACGACGAGGTGCACATGCTGCCGGCGCCGGTCTTCCGGGCCGTGGCCGAGCTGCAGGCCAAGCGCCGCCTGGGTCTGACGGCCACGCTGGTCCGCGAGGACGGCAAAGAGGAGGACGTCTTCAGCCTCATCGGGCCCAAGCGGGTGGACGTGCCATGGAAGATGCTGGAGAAGGACGGCTTCATCGCCACGGCCCACTGCCTGGAGATCCGCGTCCCCCTGCCCACGGACGAGCGCATGGAATACGCCGTGGCCGACCAGCGGCAGCGATTCCGCATCGCCTCCGAGAACAGCCTGAAGATGGTGGTGATGGACGAACTGCTGGCGGGACACCCCACCGACAACATCCTCATCATCGGCCAGTACCTCGAGCAGCTCCGCATCATCGGCGAGCGGCTCAATGCCCCGGTGCTCACGGGCCAGACGCCGGAGAAGGAGCGCGAATCGCTCTTCCGGCAGTTCCGCGAGGGCCAGCTGCGGGTGCTCATCGTCAGCAAGGTGGCCAACTTCGCCATCGACCTGCCGGATGCCTCCGTGGCCATCCAGGTGAGCGGCACCTTCGGCTCACGCCAGGAGGAGGCCCAGCGCCTGGGCCGCATCCTGCGCCCCAAGGGCGAGCGCAACGTGAGCTACTTCTACTCGCTCATCAGCAGCGAGACCACCGAACAGGAGTTCGCCCGCAACCGCCAGCTCTTCCTCACGGAGCAGGGCTACCGCTACCTCATCGAGAGCCGCCGCTTCGACGAGCACCGCCAGCTCAGCGAGCCCACGGTGTGGAAGCAGCTGCTGGAGGAAACCACGCGCTAGCGCCAAAGCTCCGGATGCAGCAGGGACTGGGCGCCCAGCCAGCGGTCCAGGGGCCAGGCCAGGAGCGCGGCCAGCAGGCCGGCCAGCACGTCATCCACCACCACCCCCCAGCCGCCCGGCAGGCGCTGGGCGCGGTCCACCACGCCCGGCTTCCAGATGTCGAAGAGGCGGAAGAGCATGAAGGGCGCCACCAGCCGGGCCGCCCAGAGCAACCAGGGCTGGGGCTGCACGGTGGCCGTGAAGAGCAGGGGCGTGAGGGCGAACCAGATGCCGGCCCACTCGTCGGCCACGACGAAGGAGGGGTCCTTCACGCCGGTATCCCTGACAACGCGATCCGCGGCCCACACGGCGGCCAGGGTCATGGCGAGGGGGGCGATCAGCAGGATCCAGAGGAAGGCCCCGCCCCGGATCTGGCGGAGGAGGGCCAGCAAGAGGAGCCAGGCCGACAGTCCCGCCAGGCTGCCCCAGGTGCCCGGCGCGGGCTTCAGGTAGCCGCTGCCGCAGCCCGTGGCGAGCCACCAAGCGAAACGCGGAGCCTTAAACATGCCTCAGCGCCTCCACGATCCGCAGCCGCGCCGCCTTCAGCCCCGGGAAGAGGGCGCTCACCTGGATCGTCGCCTGCAGGCCGAGGGCCACGATGGTGTAGACCGCCGGCACGAAGTGGATGTCCAGCTCGTAGCCGTGGCTGGTGCCGGGGGGGGCGGGCATCTCGATGTGCAGGGCGTTCAGCCCGGCCCGCAGCAGCAGGGTGGCCGCCAGGCCGAGGGCGCTGCCCATGAGGCCGAGGAAGGCGCCCTCCCACTGGAGCAGGACCAGCAGCTGGCCGGGCTGGAGGCCCATGGCCCGCAGCACCCCGAATTCACGCACCCGCTCCATGACCGACATGAGCAGGGTGTTCGCCGTGGCCAGCAGCACTACCAGGAACAGCACCAGGCCCATGAAGCCGAAGATGGCGAAATAGAGCAGCTTGACCTGCCGGTAGAAGGAGGCCAGCTCGAACCAGGGCTTCACCATGGTGCCGGGCAGCAGGGCCTGGATCCGCCCCTGCTCGCGGGCCGTGTCCTGGGGGCGCTTCAGGATGACGGAGAGCCGGGATCGCGCCGGGCCGGCATCCAGCAGCTGGCTGGCGGTGGCGAGGCTCACGGTGAGGAAGCGGTCGTTCAGCTCGCGGAGGCCGAGGTCCTGAAGTCCGGCCACCTCCACGTCCACGGCGTTCAGCGCGCCGTCCCGGGTGGTGGACATCAGGGTGAGGGAACTCCCCACGGTGGCGCCCAGGGTGCGGGCCAGGCCCACGCCGAGGATCACCTCCCGGGCCGCAGGGTCGGCGGAGAACCATCGGGAGCCGGCGCCGGCGGGCGTCTTCGCGGCGTTGTTCAGGGCCTCGAGGCAGGCCATGTGCCGGGGTTCGAGCAGGGGGTCGATGGCGGTGCCCAGGAAGGCCACGCTCTTCGCCCCGCTGGAGAGCAGGCCCATGAACTGGGTGCGCGGCAGCACCTCGGCCACGGCCGGATCCTGGCGGAGCCGCGCGGCCAGGGCCTCGCCATCCGGCAGGGATTGCTCCAGGCTCTGGGCCTCGTCGCCCTCCATGGCGCCGGGCGGCATCACCTGGAGGTGGCCGAGGCCGCCTCGGATGGCCGAGTCGGAAAGCCCCTGGAAGGTCTGGGCCATGAAGCCCCCGGCCAGACTCAGGGCCACGAATCCGGCGATCACGACCATGAGTGTCAGCGCCGTGCGCCGCCGCTGGCGCAGCAGGTTCCGGAGGGCCAGGCGGGCGAGGATCATGACCGCTCCTCGCCGATGAGCCGACCGTCCATGAGCCGGAAGACGACATGGGCCCGGGCGATGACGGAGGGGTCGTGGCTGGCGACGAGGAAGGTGACGCCGCGCTCGGCGGCCAGCTCGGCCATGAGGTCCATGAGGGGGCCGCCGTGGGCGTGGTCGAGGCTGGCGGTGGGCTCATCCGCGAGGACCAGGAGCGGGTCCGGCGCCAGGGCGCGGGCGATGGCGGCACGCTGCTGCTGGCCGCCGCTGAGCTGGCCTGGCCGATGGTGGGCGCGGTCCGAGAGGCCCACCCGCTCCAGCGCGGCCTCGGACCGGAGCCTGGCCTCGGCCTCCGGCATGCCCCGGAGCTGCAGGGGCAGCATGACGTTTTCCAGGGCGGACAGCACGGGCACCAGGTTGAAGGCCTGGAACACGAAGCCCAGCCGCCGGAGCCGCAGGTCGCACCGGGCCTTTTCGGACAGGGCGGACACGGCCTCGCCCTCAAGGCGCACCTCGCCTTCATCCGGCGCGTCCAGCAGCCCCGCCAGTTGGAGCAGGGTGGTCTTCCCGCTGCCGCTGGGGCCCGCCAGCACCGCCAGGCAGCCCCTGGGCACGGTCAGGGACACGCCGAACACGCCGGCGCGCTCTCCGCCGAGTTCGTAGGCCCGGGTGATGCGGTCCAGTTGAAGCATGCTGTCAGTGTAGCCCGGAGCCACGCAGGCCCTGGGGCCAATAGGCTGAACGGCGGCTGCCGCGTTGTGGGAAGATGGCGCCCATGAATCCAGTCCAGCCCGTGCGGGGGCACACGAAGCCGAGGAGGTGGGGCGCAGGCGAAGGGCCCATCCGCAGCGCCCGGCCTCTGTTCGCCTGGCTGGTGGCTCTGGCGCTGTTCGGGGGGATCCTGCTGATCGATGTCCTCTCGCCCCCCGAGGTGGATTACTCCGCGTTCTACCTGGCGCCCGTGATCTGGCTGGCCTGGTGCCGGGGGACCCGCGAGGGATTCGGCATCGCCTTGCTCGCGGGGACCGGGTGGTATCTCCACGCGCTCCTGAGCGGGCGGTACGCCAGTTCCGAGTGGTACCGGCTCTGGGATGCGGTGAACCTGCAGCTCTCCTACCTGCTGGCCGCCTGGGCCGTCGGAGCCCTGCGCCGCGAGGTCCTGGTCCAGCAGGCCCTCAACCAGAAGCTGCAGGAGTCCATGGCCGAGGTCCGGGAGCTGAAGGGGCTCCTCCCGGTGTGCGCCTGGTGCCACAACATCCGGGATGACCAGGGGGAGTGGCACCCGATGGAGGTGTTCATCCAGCAGCGGACCGGCGCCTCCGCCACGCACGGCATCTGCCCCTCCTGCCTGGAGAAGGCGGATCCGGAGCTGGGCTCCCGCCCATGAGCCTCCGGGCGGTACGGACGGGCTCGGGGTCTGGGCGGCAGGAGGCAGGGCCAAGATTTGGCTCGAAGGGAGGACCGCCCGAAGAAGGGGAACACCCCACCTGGCAACCAGCCTCTTCCCTGTATCTGCGTGTAAAGGATTCATGCTGACAGACGGCACCCTGGTCATGATCCTCGCCCTCCGATCGCTGCTGGGGGGCTTCCTGTGCGTCCTGTTCTGGTCCATGTACCGGCCCAACCGGGAGCAGCGCTACTTCCTGTGGTGGAGCTTGGCCTGGTCCGCCCATGCGGGCTTTCTGGTCCTTGGCCTTGCTGCAACCTTGGTGATGCCGGGGGGGCTGGCTCGGTCCGGGCTGCAGTTGGCCGCCATCTTCATGGCCTTCCTCCAACTCCCCCTCCTGATCCTGGGTGTCCGCGCGTTCATCCAGCCGGAGACCGGCCGATTCACACGGGCGAAGGTCATGGTTGTGGCCATCTGGTGCCTTTTGGGTCTCACGGTGTACCTGGTGTCCAAGAGCCTGTCCGGCAGTCCCGACGTGTCCTACCAGATCCGCACGTTGCCGCGCCAGCTGGCCATGGCCGGGGCCTACGCCTTCTGCGCCCATGCCATGTGGCGCGCCTGGCGGATGGAACGCACCCTTGCGACGGCCCTCTGTGGGAGCGCCTTTGCGCTCATGGTCGGAATCGAGGCACGATTCGTCCTGGCGGGCGGCAACTTCCTGGCCAACCAGGCCTGGGGGGTCCGGATCCTCTTCCCCGTATCTCATGGGCAGGAGTTGTCCTGGGCCCTCTTCAATGCCGGCTCCACCCTGCTGCTGGCGCTGGGGATGGTGCAGCTCCTGGTGGAGCGCACCCAAAGCATCGGTGACCGCCTGAAGGCCAGTGAGGCCCTGTTCAGCTCAGCTTTCCGCGCCATCCCCGACGCGGTCAGCCTCACGCGGGTGGTGGACGACACCTTCGTGCACGTGAGTGAAGGCTTCACCCGCATCACAGGCTGGAGCGCGTCCGAAGCCTTGGGCCGGCAGTCCAGGGATCTGGTGCTCTGGGCCGACGAGCAGGAGGCCCGCCGCCTGCAGGAGACCATTGGGCAACAAGGCGAATGCACAGGGCTGGAGGCCACCTTCCGGCGGAAGGACGGGCGCACTTTCACGGGAATGATTTCGGCCCGCGTGTTGCACCTCGAGGGGAGGGAACTCCAGGTCACGATCCTCCGAGACATCACCGTCCGGAAGGAACGGGAACTCTCCCTCCGGAAGGCCTCCCGGGTCATGGAGCAAAGTCCCCTGGTGGTCATGATCACGGATCTGAAGGGCGACCTGGAATACGTCAATCCCGCCTTCACCACGGCCACCGGCTACCAGCCGGACGAGGTGCTCGGGCGGAATCCGCGCTTCCTGAAGTCCGGGGAAACGCTGCCGGCCACCTACCAGAGGCTGTGGCGCACCCTCACCAGCGGCGGCACCTGGGAAGGCGAGTTCTGCAACCGACGGAAGGATGGATCCCACTACTGGGAACGGGGTCGCATCTCTCCGATCTATGACGACTCTGGCCAGATCACCCACTACGTGGCTGTGAAGGAGGACATCACCGCGGTCCGGGAGATGGAGCTGGAACGCCGGAATCTGGATCGCCAATCCCAGGTAAACCAGCGCATCGAGGCCGTGGGCCAGCTGGCGGGCGGCGTGGCCCACGACATCAACAACATGCTGAGCATCATGTTGGCGCACATCGACCTGCTCTCGGGCCAGGTACCGGACACGCCTTCCGTGCAGAAGCGGCTCAAGGACATGGAGGAGGCCGCCCTGCGCTCCGCCGAGATCGTCCGCAGCCTGCTGACCTTTGCCCGCCAGCAAGTCACCGAGCCGAAGATCCTCGACCTGAACGCCCACTTGGAAGGCCTGCGTCGAACCCTGGCCCCCCTGCTTGGCGAGGACCAGGTCCTGAAGCCCCGGCTCGATCCGGCCCTCTGGCGGGTGAAGGTCGATCCGGCCCAGTGGGACCAGGTGGTGATGAACCTTGTCCTGAATGCCCGCGACGCCATGCCCCGGGGTGGGGAGATCGCCCTGGACACCTGCAATCTCGACCTGGATGACGCCTTCGCGGCCGCCCACCCGGAGGCGACGCCTGGTCCACACGTGTGCCTTTCCGTGGGGGATCAGGGTGAGGGGATGACGACGGACCAGATGGCCCGCATCTTCGAGCCCTTCTACACCACCAAGCCCCTGGGCAAGGGCACCGGCCTGGGGCTTTCCACGGTCTACGGCATCGTAAAACAGGCGGGTGGTTTCCTCACCGTCTACAGCGAACCGGGGGTGGGGAGCACCTTCAAGGTCTACCTCCCAGCGGCGGAGGGCGAGCGCCCGGCGGCGGTGGCGCCTCTGTCTGAGGAGGCCCCACCAGCCTCGGGTCGGATTCTCGTCGTGGAAGACAATGAGCTGTTGAGAGCCTGCATCCAGGACGTGGTCTCGCGCCTAGGCTACGAGACCCAGACGGTGGATTGCCCGGAGCAGGCCCTGGCGCTTCTGGGGGACCCCTCTCTTGAGCTGGATCTTCTGCTCACGGATGTGATCATGCCGGGCATGAGCGGCAAAGAGCTGCGCGACCGGGCCCTGGTCCTCAGGCCCGGCTTGCCGGTGCTTTACATGTCGGGCTACACGGCTGACATCATCGCCCGCAAAGGTGTGCTGGAGGCGGGCACGGACTTCCTCCAGAAGCCCTTCACCCGCGAGGCCATCCGGATGAAGATCCGCCAGGTCATGGAGGGACGCTAGAACTGCATGGCGTAGGCGAGCTTGGCGAACAGGCCGCGCTCGACCATGCGCTCGGAGGGGACCAGGGCCAGGGGATCCCGGCGGCGCTGGCCGGACCAGCCCAGATAGGCATTGGTGAAGGCATTGGGCTGCCAGCCCAGGAAGGCCTTCAGGAACTTGTCCACGCCCTCGGCCTCGGTGCCGTCGTAGCGCACCACGAAGGCCTGGGCCTTCAGGTAGAGAGAGCGGGGGAACTGCCAGCTGCCCGTGGCGGTGAGCTCCCGCGCCCGGATCAGGTGCCTATTGTCGGCCTCCCGGTCCAGGGCGCCCTGCAGTCCCGTGAGGTTGTACGAGAGCGAGCCCAGGGTGCCATAGAGGAAGAGCTGCGCGGAGCGGAAGCGGGCGGGGTCGCCGGAACCCAGATCGAGGGTGCGCGCCTCGGTAGCATTCCAGCCGAAGCGGACCGCGGAGTAGAGCCGCCAGTTGCCGCCGAGGGTGAGGGAGCGGGCCGCCACGGACTGTGCGCGATCCTCGGCCCAGGTGCGGCCGGCGATGTCCCAGTTGAGGAAGAAGCTCAGGCGGCCGGCGGTCTCCATCCAGGCATCCAGGCCCAGGGCCCGGTCCATGGGATCGCCGTTCCACCAGGTGAGCTTCCGCCACCGGAGGAAGGCATTGGCGGAGGACAGCAGCCCCTGGTTCCAGTTGTTCCGCCAGCCGAAGCCTGCGTTGTCGCGGCGGTAGCCCTGGAGGTCGGTGAAGCCGGAGAGCAGCTCAAGGTCGGGGCTGGTGGCCTGGGTGAGGAGCCAGCCGGACCAGTTCCGCGTGTTCCAGTCCAGCTCGGCGGAGGTGGCGGTGCCCCGCTTGGAGGACAGGGAACCATCGGCCTGGGGCAGGTGGGAGACGGCGGTCATGGCGCTACCGATGAAGTGGAACTCGGAGCCCAGGTACTGGTCCACGTAGAGGCCACCGCTCTGGCCGCCCGTGCCGCCGGGCCCGCCCAGCAGGGTCTTGTCGGTGCCGAGCAGGGAGATGCCCGAGCCGCGGCTGTCGGTGAGGAACTTCACGGAAGCGGCCGTGTCCCGGGTGGCGAGGCCATCCACGCCGGAGGCCCCGTTGGCGCCCAGCAGGAGGCCGCCGTCCTCGTCCCGGGCGTGGAGCACGGTCCAGGTGGCAACGTCCGCCTGTCCCGAGGCCTTCACGCCGTAGAGGGGATTCTGGATGGAGCGGCTGAAGAACTGGCGTTGGGCTCCCTGGACGCCCAGCAGGTCCATGCCCTCCAGGAAGAAGGGCCGCCGTTCAGGATAGAACACCTTGAAGCGGCTGTTGATCTGCAGCGGATCCACGTCGGCGTCCGCCGTGGCGAAATCCGGCCGGTAGGTGCCCTCCAGGGTGAGGGCCGTGGTGGCATAGCGCAGGTCCATGCCCAGGCGGGATTTCGATTCGGCAGGGGCGCCCGGGTTGTCCGCCAGGCTCTGGGTGCGGTTGAAGGTGGCAAAGGGGATGACGAGAAAGGGTGAGCCCGGCTTGTCCACAGGTGCGCCGGAGACCCGGGCCAGCTGGCAGATGTCGCACTGCACATCCTTGCTCATGCGCGGCCAGGAGATGCCGTAGCGCCGTTCCCGCGGGATGATGCGGAGGATGCGCAGGCCCCAGTCGCCGGGCATGCGGCGCAGGCTGCTGTAGGGGATGCGCATCTTCACCACGTAGCCAGTCGGCGTCAGCACGCCGGTGGAGTCCCACAGGCAGTCGTAGGAGGCGTTCTCCCCGGTGCTGTCCGTGGCGATCTCGTCGATCTGACCCCCCAGGGGCGTCACGAAGAAGCGGATGATGCTCTGGCCCTTGCCGGAGGGGTCCAGGTCCACCCCCACGAAGTCGAAGTCGCCGGTGTTGTTGTCCCGCATGTGGCGGGCGGCGTGGATCTTTCCAGGCTCAGGATCCGTGGCCTCGATGGCGATGTAGAGCGCGTCGGGGCCCCAGCCTGCATGGACGGTGGTGGGCCAGCGGTTCTGGCCCTTGTCGTCGGGCATGATCATGCCGAACTCGGTGATCGTGAGGGCGCCTGCCCAGGAGGACAGGTCCGCGTCCTGGGCCATGGAGGGGGCCTGCGCCAGCTTCGGGAAGGCCAGGCGAGGCGGGTTGGGCGCCTGGGAGGCCAGGATGGGCAGGCAGGCCAAAGCCAAGGCAGAAAGGCGCATGAAGGATCCCCTGGTGGGTCGAACCCCTCGCCTACGAGAACCTTCGCAGGCCGGTTTAGCGCCTTTTCCGGAAGGCCGCCTCGTAGGCCGCGGTGCTCGCCTCCAGGCCGCCCTCTTCCACTTCGCCGATGAGGTCGTAGGCGTGGGCTTTCACGATGCGGACCCGCTGGATGGCATTCACCTGGGGGGCGCCATCCACCAGCAGCACATTGCCGTCGATGTCCGGGGCCTGGCCGGCATGGCGGCCCTTGATGATGAGGTCAGTCTCCTCGTGGGCGCCCTCCACCAGCACCTCGATGACCTGGCCCACCTTCTCCTGGTTCAGCTCCCGGGCGATCTTCTGCTGCAGTTCCAGAATGCGCCGCTTGCGGGCCTCCTTGGTGCGCTTGGGAATGGGATCTCCGAGCGCGTAGGCGGAGGTGCCCTCCTCGGGGCTGTAGGTGAAGACGCCCACATGGTCGAAGCGGGCCTCCTTCACGAAGGCCTTCAGTTCTTCAAAGGCGGCTTCATCCTCGCCGGGGAAGCCCACGATGAAGTTCGAGCGGATGGCGATGCCCGGCACCAGGCGGCGCACCTTCTGGATGAGCTTCAGGAAGGAGGCGCGGCTGCCGCCCCGGGCCATGGCCTTGAGGATGCGGGCATCGGCATGCTGGAGGGGCATGTCCAGGTAGCGGGCGCAGTTGGGCGTTTCCGCCATGGCGCGGAGCAGGCCGTCGGTGAGGCGGTTGGGGTAGGCGTAGTGGATGCGGAACCAGCGCAGGCCCTCGACGGATCCCAGAGCCCGCACCAGCTTCTCCAACGCGTCGGGATCGCCGAAATCGCGGCCGTAGTCCGTGGTGTCCTGGCCCACGAGGCTGATCTCCAGCACGCCCTGGGCCACGAGGTTGCGGGCTTCGGCCACCACGCTCTCGATGGTGCGGCTCCGCTGGCCCCCCCGCAGTTGGGGGATCACGCAGAAGGCGCAGGCATGGTCGCAGCCCTCGCTGATCTTGAGGTAGGCCGATGCCTTGGGCGTGGTCAGCATCCGGGGGCTGGCCTCGGTGTAGAGGTAGTCGGGGTTCGGATCCAGCTCGAAGCTGGCGCCGGCGCCGATGACCTCGGCGATCTGCTCGATGTCCCGGGTGCCCAGGCAGGCGTCGATCTCGGGCATTTCCGCCATGAGCTCGTCCCGGTAGCGCTCGACCAGGCAACCCGCCACGATGAGCTTCTCGCAGGCGCCTTCCTGCTTCATGGAGGCGGCCTGGAGGATGGCCTCGACGCTCTCCTGCTTGGCGGCATCGATGAAGCCGCAGGTGTTCACCACCAGGACCTGGGCCTCCTCCAGCACGGGGGTGATCTGGTAGCCCTTGAGGCGCAGGTGGCCCAGCATGACCTCGGAATCCACGAGGTTCTTGGGGCAGCCCAGGGACATGAATCCGACTTTGGTCAACGGCGCTCCAGACCCCGTGCGGGGAACCTCATAGGTTACCGCAGAGGGCCGATAAGGTCTGCATCGCGTGTTAAACTCAACGCCCTTCCGGACATCCCATGAAGCTCACCCTCCAGGTTGACGGTGCCCTGCATCCCGTGACCCTCACAGAGGAGGGCGTGACCATCGGCCGGGGCGACCAGGCCACCATCAAGATCCAGGCGAACGCGGTGAGCCGGGTCCATGCGCGGATCTTCCTCAAGGATGGCCAGCCTCACGTCATGGACATGAAGTCGCTCAACGGCACGTCTCTGAACGGCGCCACGCTGACGGAACCGGCGCCCCTCCACCCGGGCGACACCGTGCTCCTGGGCGAAGCCATGGTGATGTGGGTGCCCGAGGGAGGTGCGGCTGCGCCGGCCTCAGGCCTGAACCTCAACCTGGCGCCCAAGGCCGTGGCCTCCCGGATCTCCCTGGAGGACCGCGCGTTTGACGCCTCTGGCTCCATCCTCGTGCCCCACGCCAGCCTGGAGGCCATGCTGGCCCAAGCCAGCGGCCAGCACCCGGCGGGTGAGGCGGTCACGCTGTTCCAGCGCCTGGCCAGCATGGCCGGGACCCTGCTGCGCGCCGCGGGCCTGGCGGAACTGCTGGAATCGGTGATGGGCCTGGTGACGGCCCAGATCCCCTGTCAGCGCGGGTTCATCCTGCTGGCCGACGCCGCGGGCGAGCTGGTGCCCGAGCTGATCTGGGAGGAGCAGCCGGGGGCCCACGCCAACCCCATCAGCCGCACCATCGCCCGCACCGCCATGGACAACCGCGTGGCCATCCTCACCACGGATGCCCGCATGGATCCCCGCTTCAGCGCGGGCGAGAGCATCAAGATCCACGGCATCACCTCTGCGCTCTGCGCGCCGCTCATCGTGGAGGAGAAGGCCTTCGGGGTGATCTACCTGGAGACCAGCCTCAACAAGGGCGGCTTCAAGCGCGAGGATGAGCACCTGCTCTCCGCCATGGCGAACTTCGCCGCCGTGGGCATCCAGCGTGAGCGGGAGGCCAAGTTCCGCCAGCGCCTGGAGCGCTACCACAGCCCGGCGGTGGTGGACCAGATCCTGAAGTCCAGCCAGACCAAGGAGGCCCCGGCCCTGCAGGCCCAGCGCTGCCAGATCAGCGTCCTCTTCGCCGACATCTCCGGCTTCACGCGCATGAGCGAGGGCATGGAGCCCCTGGTGCTGGCGGGCATCCTCAATCGCACCTTCGAGGCCATGACCGACCAGATCTTCAGCCGGGGCGGCACCCTCGACAAGTACATCGGCGACGCCATCATGGCCTTCTTCGGGGCACCCAATCCCGATGCCGATCATGCGCGCCATGCCACCGAAGCTGCCGTGGCCATGCAGGAAGCCCTGTTCGCGCTCAACGCGATGCGGCCCGAGGGCTATCCCGAACTGAAGATGCGCATCGGCATCAACAGCGGCGAGGCCTTCGCCGGTGACATCGGCTGTGAAAAGCGCATGGACTACACCGTCATGGGCAGCACCGTGAACCTGGCCTCGCGCCTGGAGAGCTCCGTGGCCCGTCCAGGCCAGATCGTGGTGGGGCCCCGCACGGCCGAACTCCTGGGGCAGGAGGGGCTGCGCCAGCTGGGCGCTTTCTCTCTGAAGGGCATTGAGCAGGAGATCCGACCCTTCGAGGTGCGCTGGGACCACGACTCGCCGACGGCGGTGCATGAACGGAAGTAGACAAGCTTGCCCACTATCCCTGGTTCGGGCGGCCCCCTACACTGGCCAGGTCACCCACCCATCCCGGTTGAGCCCGGTCGCAGGAGCCGCCCATGAATGACTTCCAGAACCCCGCCCCCGTCAAGGCGCACCGCGGCGTGATGCTGCTGATCTTCGGCATCCTCGGCATCCTGTGCTGCGTCATCTTCGGCATCCTCGCCTGGGTCATGGGCCACAGCGACCTCAAGGCCATGGCCGAGGGCCGGATGGATCCCAGCGGCGAGGGGCTGACCAAGGCCGGGAAGATCCTGGGGATCATCGGCTGCGCCTTCGCCATACTCTCCATCCTCTGGGTCATTTTCTTCGGCGGCTTGGCGGCTCTGGGAGCCATGCGCGGCCACTGATCCCGTGAAGCTCCACCTGGAGCGGGCCACCCGGGTGCCGCGGCTGCCGCTCTGGGCCGCGGTGGCGCTTGGCACCTGGCTGCTCCTGGTGCTGCTGGGAGTCCTGCTGGAACAGCGGGGCGGTCCGGTCTTGGAGACCTGCCTGCTCCATCGTCTCACCGGCCATCCCTGCCCCACCTGTGGCAGCACGCGGGTGGTGCAGGGGCTGGGGCAGGGGGCCTGGCGGGCGGCCTTCCAGTTCAATCCCCTGGTGGCGCTCGGTCTCCTGCTGGGCGCCGCCGGGCTTGCCCTGCGGCTGGCCACGGGGCGGATGCTCCGCGTGGAGCTGTCGTCCCTGGAACAGAAGGTCGCGCTGGCGACCGGGCTGATGGCCCTGCTGGGCAACTGGGCCTGGGTGCTGCGGACTCAGGGCTGATCAGAGTCCTTCACGAAGTCCTTCCACAGCATCGATGGCTGGATGCCGGAATTGCGCTGGTACTTGCCAGAGTCGTAGCTGTCGAAGTCCCCGCTGACGGTGTGGTAGAAGATCTGGCAGATGGCCACGCCGGCGTAGATGCGCACGGGCTGGATGCAGCTGATCTCCAGGGTCCAGTAGCCGCAGAAGCCGATGTCGCCGAAGCCGGCCGTGACGTGGACGAAGAGGCCCAGGCGCCCCACGCTGCTGCGGCCTTCCAGCATGGGCACCATGCCCCTGGTCTCGGTGTATTCCAGGGTGCGGCCCAGGTACAGCTTGCCGGGCTGCAGCAGCAGGCCCTCAGCAGGGATCTTCAGGAACTCGATGCCGTTAGGCTTCGCCATGTCCAGCTCATGGTCGGTGTAGACCGCGAGGTCCTCGCCCAGCCGCAGGTTGTAGCTGTTCGGATTGAGCTGGGCATCCTGCCAGGGATCGATGCGGATCTGCCCCTTCGCCTTCGCCTCGAGGATCTGCCTGCCGGTGAGGATCACGGGACCTCCTGCGCCAAAAGGAAGGCGCCCGCGGATGCGGGCGCCGGCTCCGGGTTCAATCGTTCATCAGCGGTCGACCTTGATGCAGACCGACTTGCTGATCATGTCGCCCACGTGCTTGCGCTCGCCGCCGAGCACCAGGAGGTAGCCGATGGTGAAGTTCAGGATGTGGCCCACGCGCCGCAGGATGGCGGTGCCGAAATCGATGCGGCCGTTGGGATCGTCCTCGGGGACGATGCGCAGTTTCATGATCTTCTTGCCGATGGAGCCCCCGAAGTGGCTTTCGCAGTAAGGGATGAACAGGAACATGTAGGCAAGGCCCATCAGCCCGATGATCGGGAACATCAGGCAACCGATGAAGGGAATGAAGGCGAGGATGACGCCCGCGATGTAGGCCACGAGGAGGACGGCGTAATCAATGAGGAAGGCCAGGAATCGCGTCCCGAAATCGCCTCGCTCGCCGGTCGGCACGGCATCGTCCGGAACGGGCGGCAGGTATGCGGCGATGAAGGAGGGCAGGGGACCGCTGGAGGACCGGGCCACAGGTTCGGATCTGGGCGCCGCCGGCGCCACCGGGGGGATGGGCTTGGGGGTGGGCACGGGGCCCGTGGCGACCTGATCCTGGATTTGGATCTTCGGATCCGCCTCCTCCGGGGGCTTGCCGGCGTGGATGGCGGCCAGCTGATCGGCGGACATGCGCACGGTGCCGCTGGGCGGGGGGGCGTCCATGGCGCTGATGGCCACGGTGGCGGCGACCTCAGGGCGGGGGTCCTGGAAGGTGAGCTGCACCTGGCCCAGGGTGACGCGGTCGCCATCCCGCAGAGGGGAGGCCTGCACCCGGTTGCCGTTCACCAGCACGCCGTTGCTGCTCTGCAGATCCTGGATCTCGAAGCCGCCGCCCACCTTTCGGATCACGCAGTGATGGCGGCTGATGCTGGGATCGGGCAGGCGGAGGGTGTTGTCCAGCTCCCGGCCCATGTGGACTTCGTTGTCGATGATTTCGAATTCGCGGATGCCCGCGCTTTCGTGCACCAGCAGTTTGGCCATGGGGACCCTCGGGAAGGTGGGATGGGCCGAAGTGTACCGCATCCCGACCGCGCGGGGATAGGCGCGTGGGGATAGGTTGGGGAGGGCGCTGGAATCACGCTTCTTTCTTGACGGGTCGAGGCGGACCCGCCAATCTTCCCCCACGAGACAAGGTGCAGGTATGGTGCTTTTCAACGCGGCCACCAAGGAGTTGACGGCCAAGATCGTCTACTACGGCCCCGGCCTGTGTGGGAAAACGACCAACCTCCAGCACGTCTACGACACGCTGCCCGGCGATGGCCGCGGGAAGATGCTCTCCCTGGCCACCCAGACGGACCGCACCCTCTTCTTCGATTTCCTGCCCATCGAGCTCGGCACCATCCGCGGCATGAAAACCCGGATCCAGCTGTACACAGTCCCGGGCCAGGTCTTCTATGACGCCACCCGCAAGCTGGTGCTGCGCGGCGCCGACGCCGTGGTGTTCGTGGCCGACTCCCAGGCCCCGGCCCTGGAAAGCAACAAGGAGAGCTTCCAGAACCTCATCACCAACCTGAGGGATCAGGGCGGGGAACTGGAGAAGATTCCCCACGTGATCCAGTGGAACAAGCGGGATACCCCCAATGCCCTGCCGGTGGAGACCCTGGACCGCGAAATCAACCTCTTCGGCGCCCCCACCTTCGAGGCCTGCGCCATGCGAGGGGAAGGCGTCAAGGAGACCCTCACCGGTGTGGCCAAGCTGGTGCTGAAGAGCCTTGCCGAGAAGTACGGTGGCGGTGTGGTGGAAGAGCCCCCGGTCTTCCTGGGCGGGCCGCCTCCCCCGCCCCCACCTCCCGCGGTCGAATCCACCAAACCCCTGGAGGTGGAGGAGCTCTCCGCAGGGGAACTCCTGGAGGAGATCGACGAGATCCCGGTGGAATCGGGCCCGCCGGCCCACCCCCACGTTCCGGCGCCGGGCCACATGCCCCACAGCAGCGTGGTCGAGGTTCCCGTGGTGCTCGACCGCAGCCTCTTCAGCGGCGACTCCCCGGTGGAGATCCGGTTGAAGCTGTACATCAAGTGAACCTTGAGGTTCCGTGTGAAAACGCGGCCTTGGGCCGCGTTTTTCGTTTCCGCGCAGACGGAGTCCGGGCGCTTTGGGGCAAACTGTAGGATTGACCCGAGGCCCTGCCATGTCCCGCCAGATCGTCACCCGCTTCGCCCCTTCGCCCACGGGCATGCTCCACATCGGCGGGGTGCGCACGGCGCTGTTCTGCTGGCTGTTCGCCCGCCGGCACGGAGGGCGCTTCATCCTGCGCATCGAGGACACGGACCTCTCCCGCAGCACGGACGACAACATCCGCATCATCGAGGAGGGCATGGCCTGGTGCGGCCTGGGCTGGGACGAGGGCCCGGTGGTGGGCGATCCCAGCCAGTGGAAGGGCCCCCACGGCCCCTACCGCCAGATGCAGCGCATGGATCTCTACCGCGCCAAGATCCAGGAACTGCTTGATCGGAACCTGGCCTACCGCTGCCGCTGCTCCCGCGAGGCCATCGAGGAACGCCGCAAGACCGTGGAGGCCGCCGGCAAGGTGTTCCAGTACAACCGGGGCCTGGACCGCGGCAAGGGCTGCGCCGCCGCCAAGCACGATGCCAGCGAGCCGGCCGCCATCCGCTTCCGCATGCCCGAAGAGGGCGACATCGTGGTGCCCGATCTCATCAAGGGTGACACCCGCTTCCCGGCCGACAGCCTGGACGACTGGATCATCGCCCGCACCGGCGAGGGCCCTGGCGAGATCGGCGTGCCCACCTACAACTTCTGCGTGGTGGTGGACGACACCCACATGGAAGTGACCCACGTGATCCGCGGCGACGACCACCTGAACAACACGCCTAAGCAGATCCCCCTCTTCGCCGCCTTCGGCACCGAGCTGCCGGCCTTCGCCCACGTGCCCATGATCCTTGGCGCCGATGGCGCCAAGCTCAGCAAGCGCCACGGCGCCACCAGCATCACCGAGTACCAGGCCATGGGCCTGCTGCCCTCCGCGGTGCGCCTGGCCCTGGCGCGGCTTTCGTGGACGCCGAAGATCGATGGCAAGGCCGTGGAGAGCGCTGAGGAGGAACTGCTCACGGACGAGCAGATGATCCAGCTCTTTGACCTGGCGGACTGCCAGAAGAGCGCCGCCCGCTTCGACATGGACAAGCTCCAGTGGCTGAATCAGAAGCTGATCCAGCGCGCCCCCTGGCAGGAACTGGAGCCGCACCTGCGCCCCTTCATGCCCGAAGCCTGGCAGGGCAAGCCGGATGCCTGGAAGGCCCAGGCCATCCAGTGCACCCAGAAGGGCAAGTCGCTCACCGACATGGCCGAGGCCCTGCGCTTCACCTTCGAGCGGCCCGCCGCCTTCGAGGAGAAGGCTGTGGAGAAGTTCATGACGCCCGCCGTGAAGCCGGCCCTGGCCGAGGTGGTGGCCCTCCCGGATTACAGCCACGAGGGCCTGGAGGCAGGCTTCAACGCCATCCTCGAGCGGCATGGCCTCAAGACCAAGGACCTGGCCCAGGCCCTCCGGGTGGCCCTCTGCGGCAGGCCCGTCAGCCCCGGCATCTTCGACACGCTCATGCTCCTCGGTCGTGAAGAAGTCGTGGCCCGCCTCGAACGCTGGCTCTGATGGATCTGGACGAATTCACCCACATCACGCTGGCGGTGCTGGAGGATCAGGGCGCCGCGGCCTATGCGCCCACCATCATCGCCGATGACACCCTGCAGGTGATCCAGGGCATTCCCGAAGGGCTGGACCACCGGAAGGCCCTCCAGGAGACGGTGCAGCGTCTGGGGCTGGAGCAGTCCGACTTCTACTTCGGCGTGAAATCGGGCCCTGGCGAAGTCACCACGGGCTTCCACACGGCCGTCCGTACCCAGGTCCAGCGCATTTCCGAGATGCAGCAGGGCTTCGTGGTGTCCGGCCTGGAGGACTGTGCCTGGTGGACCCTGGGGCAGGGCCGGGACCAGTAGCGCTTTTCACCCACGCCCGGCCCGGGCCCGCTATGCTATCCGCATGATCCTGTCCACGCTGGTCCACCCGCGCCCTAGCACCTTGAGTGCGGGGGGGAACCGCACGCCGCGCTGACCTGGACCCAGGTTCCGACATCCCCCCCGCCGCATCCGGCGGGTTTTTCATTTCAGGGAGCACCATGAGCCAGCACCCCAAGCTTGCCATCCTCGGCTTCGGCACCATGGGCCAGGCCATCAGCGCTGGCCTGGTGGAGGCCTCGGGCTACCCGGCCGGCCTCATGCATGCGGTCGACATCCATCCGGCTGCGGCGAAGGCGCGGGCCGCGGCCCTGGGCATCCGCCTTTCCCACGAGGTGGAGGCGGCCGCCCGGGAGGCCGAGGTCGTGCTGCTCTGCGTGAAACCCAAGGAGCTGAAGGACCTGCTGGATGGCCTGACGGCGGCCGGGGCTCTGGACCACCGGCCCCTGGTTGTGTCCATCGCCGCCGGCACCACGCTGGCCTTCCTCCAGGACCACACGCCCGGGGGTACGCCGCTGGTGCGGGCCATGCCCAACACGCCCTGCGCCATCCGGAAGGGCATGACGGTGCTGGCCCCGGGGAAGGGGGTGACCGAGGCCCAGCTGGCCGCGGCCCGGGCCCTCTTCGAGCCCCTGGGCCGGGTCATGGACCTGGACGAGAAGCACATGGATGCCGTCACCGGACTCAGTGCCAGCGGCCCCGCCTTCATGTTCGTCATCCTGGAATCCCTGGCCGAAGGCGGCGTCCAGTGCGGTCTGCCCCGGGCCGTGGCCGTGGAACTGGCGGCGCAGATGACGCTGGGGGCGGCTTCCATGGTGCTGGAGACCGGCCGCCACCCCGCTGCCCTCAAGGACGAGGTGACGACCCCCGCCGGGTGCACCATCGCCGGGCTGATGGTCCTGGAGGACGGCCGCATCCGCTCCGTCGTGGCTCGGGGCATCGAACGCGCCACCCAGGTGGCGGCGGGGCTGGGGTGAGCTGGCCCCGGCTATTCGTGGAAGTCGGTATAGCCGTAGGGATGTGACAGCAGGACGTGGACCTTCTGGGCGCCGTCGAAGGCGACCTCGAACAGCGGCCAGCTGCCGGCATCGGACGGGAGCAGCGTGGGGTGCCACCCGTCGGCGGCCAGGTGGTAGACCCGGATGCCCAGGGTGGCCCCGTGGAGCACCGCCAGGCGCGTCCGGTCCGGGGAGATGGCCACCTTGGCCCTGGTCCCGGGCCAGACGTTGACCTGGGAGCCCAGGAGCACGGGGGCCTGCCAGGCGCCCCCCCGCAGCTCGGTGGCCCAGAGGCCGCGGACGGCGGTGTCCCCGTTCAGGAGGCTCTCATGGAAGATCCAGCCGTTGGCCCCGTCGATCCAGGTCCCGTCCAGAAAGTCGTACCAGCCGGCGGTGACAGGGCCCGTCGGCACGGTGGCCGAGGCCCAGGTCCCGGGCCCGGTCCGGACGCAGTCGAGCACGCTGGTGCCGGCGCCCAGCAAGAGGTGTGGGACATCTGCGCCATCCAGGCGCAGGTGGAAAGAGCCCAGGCTGGGGATGGCCGGCACGCGCCCGGCCAGGGGTTCCTCGACCCAGGTGCCACCCTCCTTGTGGACGTAGGAGAGGCCTTCAGTGGCACCGCCGGTGGGGTAGGCGGCCGACGCGTGGTCCACCAGCAGGTGGGGTGTGCCCAGGGCGTCCAATTGGAAGGTCCAGGCCGAGGTGGCGCCGCCGGAGGGCAGCTTGGCGGTGACGGTGGGCTCAGACTGCCAGCCAGTGCCGTCGAACCAGAGGTGGGTGAGTGCGAAATGATCGGTCGTGCCAGCGAGGGGTGATGCGTAGACGGCGTGGGGCCAGCCCAGCCGGTCCACCTGGACGATGGGCCTGGTCGGTCGGATGGCCCCCGCGGGGGTGATGGCGGGCCAGGGATCGTTGTAGGACTGGATCCCGAAGGGAACATCCCCGGCGAGGACCCAGGATCCGAGGGGCCGGAGGGCCGCGCTCGCGGCACCCGGCAGATTCAGCGGTGTGGCCGTGAGCGCGAGGGCGCCCGGCGGATTTGGCGTCCCTATGAAGACCGATTCGCTGGCGGATTCGGTCTGGAGGTTCTTGGCGGTCACCCAGTAGAGGTAGTAGCCCAGCTCGGGTCCCACGTCCAGGTAGCTGGTGGTGCCGGGAGGCAGGACGGCCAGTTCGGTGGGACCGCCGACTCCGGGAGAGCGCCGGACGATCACCTGGGTGGCCCCAGTGGTCCGGTTCTGCCAGGTGAGCTGCAGTCCGCCTGTGCTGGGCACCACCTGGAGGTTGACGGGCGCGAACAGGGGCACCCAGGCGAGGGAGGGCGGCTGGGTCGGGGCGCTGGCCACCGGCCCATGCCGGTTGGTGATCCGGTAGGCGTAGTAGCGCCCATCCCCGATGGCCGAATCCAGGAAGGAGACCGCCGTCCCCGGCAGCAGGGCCACCTGGGACCAGTTCCCCAGCGGGCTGCTGTCGAGTGCGCAGTCGCTCCGCTCCACGAGCCGGCCGTCCACCTGGGCCGAGGCCGACGCCCAGCTGAGCAGGATGCCCCCATAGCCGTTGTCGTAGAAGGCGTTGAGCGAGTACGGTGCTTCCAGCCAAGTGGAGATGGCGGAAGAGACCGTGCTGGGTTGGCCCGCCTTGGTCCCGTACAGGTTCGTCAGGCGGTAGAGGTAGTAGTGGTTCGCGTCAGCGCTCTGGTCCAGGTAGGTGGATGCCAGCGGGTCTGGCACCGGCAGGGACACCCATGGCCCGGTCTGGGTGCTGAGGACGGTGCATTCGGCCCGCTCCACCTGCAGGCCGTCGGAACTGATGGTGTTCCGGGTCCACGTCAGGCTCACGCCGTTCTGGCCCCAGTCATAGGTGCCGGTTGGCTGGCCCGGTGTGTTGGGCCCGCGGGCGTACGAGGCCTCGTTCGAATAGGTGCTAAAGCTGGACCCCCGCGCCACCCGGAGCCGGAAGGCGTAGGTCGTGTTGTCAGGGGCCGTGGCTTGGAAGGACAGAATGATGCCCTGATAGGTGTTCGGGATCAGGCCGGTGTGGACCTTCTCGAAGGGTTCTGTGCCCAGCCGGCCCTCCAGCTCGTACCCGTCGAACGGAGTGGTGGGCGCCACCCAGTTGAGGGTGATCTGGTCCCGGCCTGATTCTGTGACGACGAGCCGGGTCGGGGCTGCGGAGGTGGGGCTGGCGCTGCCACCCCCGCCTCCGCAGCCCCCCAGGAGGAGGGTCATCAGAATCGCCAGGCAAGAAATCGGCCGCATGCGCCATCCTCGGTAATCGCCGGTGCATCGAGACGGCACGGCAGAGATGGAATGAGGATGCAATAATCCTCTATCCACGGCTGAGATTCAATCCAGCGGGCTCGACCGGGGGCCCGTCGCCGAGCCTGGCGCCCAATTGCCCTGTGGGGGAACGCGAGCCACCGGGTATCTTGGAGGTTTGCATCCTGTGAGCCCCGATGTCCGCTGAACAGCCCGCCTCTGAACCCAAGAGCCTCCACTTCATCGAGGAGATCGTGGAGGCGGACCGCGCCTCGGGCAAGCATGGGGGTCGCCTGCTCACGCGGTTTCCGCCGGAGCCCAACGGCTACCTGCACATCGGCCACGCCAAGAGCATCTGCCTGAACTTCGGCCTGGCGAAGACCTATGGTGGCGCCACGAACCTGCGCTTCGACGACACCAACCCCGTGAAGGAGGATGTGGAGTACGTGGACTCCATCCGCGAGGACGTCCTGTGGCTGGGCTTCCAGTGGAAGGGAGAGTTCTACGCCTCGGACTACTTCCCGTTCATGTACGACTACGCCGAATACCTGATCCAGCAGGGCAAGGCCTACGTCTGTGACCTCTCCGAGGCCGACATCCGCGAGTACCGGGGCAACTTCCACGTGCCCGGCAAGGCGAGCCCCACCCGCGACCGCAGTCCGGAGGAGAACCTGGACCTTTTCCGCCGCATGAAGGCAGGCGAGTTCCCGGATGGCTCCAGGGTGCTGCGGGCCAAGATCGACATGCAGGCCGGCAACATGAACCTGCGGGATCCGCTCATGTACCGCATCCGCCGGGCCCACCACCACCGCACGGGCGACGCCTGGTGCATCTACCCCATGTACGACTACGCCCACGGCGTGTCGGATGCCATCGAAACCATCACGCATTCCATCTGCACCCTGGAGTTCTCGGACCACCGGCCGCTCTACGACTGGTTCCTGGAGCAGGATGTGGATGGCAAGTTCTTCCAGCGGCCCCTGCCCCGGCAGTACGAGTTCGCCCGCCTGAACCTCACCTACACGGTGATGAGCAAGCGCCGCCTGCTGCAGCTGGTGCAGGACGGCATCGTGAGCGGCTGGGACGATCCCCGCATGCCCACCATCTGCGGCCTGCGGCGCCGGGGCTACACGCCCGAGGCCGTGCGGGCCTTCGCCGAGCGGGTGGGCGTGGCCAAGCGCGACATGGTGGCCGATGTCGGCCTGCTGGAGTTCTGCATCCGCGAGGACCTGGAGCAGCGGGCCCCCCGCCGGATGGCCGTGCTGCGCCCCCTCAAGGTGGTCATCACCAACATGACGGAGGCCGAGGCCTTCGAGGTGGAGGTGGCCAACCATCCCGAGGATCAATCGATGGGCACCCGCAGGCTGCCCTTCACCCGGGAGCTCTTCATCGACCAGGACGACTTCCGCGAAGAGGCCCCCAAGAAGTGGTTCCGCCTGGCGCCTGGCGCGGAGGTGCGCCTGCGGGGCGCCTGCCTGGTGACCTGCCGGGAAGTGGTCAAGGATGCCGCAGGGTGCGTGGTGGAACTGCGCTGCGAGTGGGATCCCGCCAGCAAAGGCGGCAACGCCCCCGATGGGCGCAAGGTGAAGGGCACCCTCCACTGGGTGAGCGCGGCCCATGCCGTGCCGGCTGAGGTGCGGCTCTACGAGCCCCTCTTCACCCAGGAGGACCCCATGGACGTGCCCGAGGGCCAGGACTGGAAGGCGCTCCTGAACCCGGCCAGCCTGGAGATCCTCACCGAAGCGCGCCTTGAGCCCAGCCTGGCCGGCGCCCTCCCCGGGGAGCGCTTCCAGTTCGAGCGCACGGGGTATTTCACCGTGGACGGGGATTCCCGGCCCGGGCACCCGGTCTTCAACCGGACCGTGGGGCTGAAGGACAGCTGGTCGAAGATCGAAGCCAAGCAGTGACGTGCTTCCCCCTCCCGGTGGCCGGGAGGCGCCAAATCGAGGCTGAAGGCGGATCGCCTGCCAACCCGCCCCCTGTGACCCAGGTCGCATCGGCGCACCAGGGGTTGTTTCCCCGCGTGTCCGCAAGCCCGCGGCTCTGCTAGTCTCGATGGGTTGGGCCTCCCCGCGGGTGGCCCTGCCGGGAAGCCGCCCATGGACAAGCTTGCGAGCCTGCTGCACACGACGCCTGCCATCGCCTGGATGGTTCTGAAGGTCGTCATCGTCTTCGCCGGCGTCATGTCGCTGGCGGCGATCTTCACCTGGGTCGAGCGCCGGGGTTCGGCCATGATCCAGGACCGCATCGGCCCCAACCGGGCGGCGCTGTTCGGGAAGATCCGCATCATCGGCCTGGCCCAGATCCTGGCCGACGGCATCAAGATGTTCTTCAAGGAGGACCTGATCCCCGCGGCCGCCAACCGTGGGCTGTTCTTCCTGGCGCCCTTCCTGGCCTTCGTGCCCGCGCTGCTCGGCTTCGCGGTCATCCCCTTCGGCAAGAGCTTCGTGAGCGGCGGCACCACCTACCACCTCTCGGTCCTGGATCCGGGCAACGGCATGGGCATGCTCTATCCCCTGGCCATTGGCGGCATGGCGGTCTACGGCGTCCTGGTGGCGGCCTGGTCCAGCAACAACAAGTGGTCCATCCTCGGCGGCATGCGGTCCTCGGCCGCCATGGTCAGCTACGAGATCGGCATGAGCCTGGCCGTGGTCAGCATCTTCATGACCGCCGGCGGCTACGATCCGGCGGAAATCATCAAGGCCCAGGGCCACCAGCCCTGGACCTGGAACATCGTGCGCCAGCCCCTGGGCTTCATCGTGTTCTTCACCTGCATGTTCGCCGAGACCAACCGGCTGCCCTTCGACTTCGCCGAGGGCGAGAGCGAGATCGTGGCGGGATTCAACACCGAGTTCGGCAGCATGAAATACAGCCTCATGGCCCTGGCCGAGTATTCGCACATGATGACGGCCTCGGCCCTCATCGCCACGCTCTACTTCGGCGGCTGGCAGGTGCCCTTCGTGAAGGACCCCTCCGTCCTGCTGTCCGTGGCCTGCTTCGTGGTGAAGCTGGTCTTCTTCGCCTGGGTCTTCGTCTGGATCCGCTGGACGGTGCCCCGGTTCCGCTATGACCAGCTCATGAAGCTCGGCTGGAAGCGGATGCTGCCGCTGTCCATGGTCAACCTGGTCTTCCACGCCTGGCGCATGAGCCAGGGCCACTGAGGGGGGGGCGATGGGCGTCGTCGTCAAGAAAGCCGAACTGAGCTGGCTGGACCGCACCTATGTCTGGCCGGTGCTGAAGGGCATGGCCATCACCTTCGATCACTTCATCAAGCAGCTCTTCACCCCGACCTCGAAGCGCTACACCATCCAGTACCCCGAGATGAAGAAGGAGATGCCCGACGGCTACCGGGGTCTCCATGAACTCAAGCGGTTCGAGGACGGCGCCATCAAGTGCGTGGCCTGCTTCATGTGCCAGGAGGCATGCCCGGCCCGGTGCATCAGCATCGAGGCCGAGGAGTTCAGCGACCTGAACATCACCCAGGGCTTCGAGGAGAAGCGGCCGGCCCAGTTCAAGATCGACATGCTGCGCTGCATCTACTGCGGCATGTGCGAGGAGGCCTGCCCCAAGGACGCCATCTGGCTGCGCAAAGACTACGAGCTGGCCGCCTACGACCGCCTCTCCATGCAGTTCGGCAAGTGGGACCTGATGAACACCTACGCCGAGGCCGACGGCAAGGACCGCATCAGCCAGGACCCCACCCCCTCCGTGCCCCGCCGCACGATCGTGATGTAGGAGCGGCCATGTTCATCACCTTCGCCCTCATCACGCTTCTCGGCGCCCTCGGGATGCTGCTCCAGAAGAATGTCATCGTGGCGGGCCTGTTCATGGTGGCCGCCTTCTTCGGCGTGGCCGGCCTCTTCGTGCTGCTGGCGAACCCCGTGGCCGCCGCCCTCCAGATCATCGTCTACACGGGAGCCATCATGGTGCTGGTGCTCTTCGTGATCATGATGCTGAACAGCCACGAGGAGGAGAAGGCCCAGTCCTCCCGCCCCGTGCAGCGGTGGGTCTCCGTGGCCCTGGTGGCGGCCCTGGCCTTCGGCGCGGTGAAGCTGGTGCTGGCCTCCCCCGGCCTGAAGGCGCTGGCCCAGAGCGGTGCAGCCACGCCCGAAGCCATGACCTTGCAGAAGGTGGGCGTGACCCTCTTCGCCGACCACCTGCTGGGCTTCGAAGTGGCAGGCCTGCTGCTGCTGGCGGCCATGATCGGCGCCGTGGCCCTGACCAAGAGGAACCTGTGATGAGCGGCATGGACGCGGTCCCCCAGATCCTCAGCGGCGGCCTCCAGGGGTACCTGGTCGTCGCCCTCCTCCTGTTCGCCATCGGCCTTGCGGCGGTGCTGCTGCGCCGCACCCTGCTCATGCAGTTCATGGGCGTGGAGTTGATGCTCAATGCGGCCAACGTGGCGCTGCTCGCCTTCGCCCGTTTCCGCGGGGGGGACAGCCAGGCCATGGTGTTCTACCTCTTCATCATCGCCGTGGCCGCCTGCGAGGCGGCCGTCGGCCTGGCGCTGGTCATCGGCCTCTTCCGTCACCGGGACACCACCGACTCGGACCGGGCTGCCAGCCTGAAGCAGTGAGGATGCGATGAACAAGTACTACTGGCTCATTCCGATCCTCCCCCTGCTGGGCTCGGCCTTCAACGGCCTGCTGGGCAAGCGCGCCGGCAAGGGCGCCGTCACCGTCGTGGGCCTTGGCGTGATCCTCGGCTCCCTGCTTCTGGCCACCTCGGCTTTCTTCGCCATGAAGGGCATGCCCGACCACCGCCTGGTGCTGAACTACGGCGAGTGGATGGCCACGGGGTCCCTCAGCGTGCCCTTCGGCCTGGCCATCGATCCCCTCAGCGGGACCATGATGTTGGTCATCACGGGTATCGGCTTCCTCATCCACCTCTACTCTGTGGGCTACATGCACGAGGACGAAGGCTACTACCGGTTCTTCTGCTACCTGAACCTCTTCGTGTTCTTCATGCTCACCCTGGTGCTGGGCTCCAGCCTGGTGTTGATGTTCGTGGGCTGGGAGGGCGTGGGCCTCTGCTCCTACCTGCTCATCGGCTACTTCTACGAGACGGACTTCGCGCCGGATGCCGGCCTCAAGGCCTTCCTCACCAACCGCGTGGGGGACCTGGGCGTGGCCATCGGCATGATGGTGCTCTTCGCGGCCTTCGGCACCCTGACGGTATCCGACGTTCTCACCCAGGCGGGCCACATGGCCCCCGAGGTGGGCTTCGGCGTCCTCACCTTCGCCACCCTCATGCTGTTCTTCGGTGCCACGGGCAAGAGCGCCCAGCTGCCCCTCTACCTCTGGCTGCCGGACGCCATGGCGGGCCCCACCCCCGTCAGCGCCCTCATCCATGCGGCCACCATGGTCACCAGCGGCATCTACATGATCTGCCGCCTGGCGCCGGTGTTCACGCTGGCCCCCATCACCATGGAGGTGGTGGCCTGGGTGGGCGGGGCCACCGCGCTGTTTGCGGCCACCATCGGTCTGGTGCAGCGCGACATCAAGAAGGTGCTGGCCTATTCCACGGTCTCCCAGCTGGGCTACATGTTCCTGGGCCTGGGCGCCTCGGGGTTCGCGGCGGGCTTCTTCCATGTCTTCACTCACGCCTGGTTCAAGGCCCTCCTCTTCCTTGGCGCCGGCAGCGTGATCCACGCCATGCACCACGAGCAGGACCTGTTCAAGATGGGCGGCCTGAAGACCAAGACGAAGATCACCTTCATCACCATGTTCGCCGGAACCATCGCCATCATGGGCTTCCCGGGCACCTCGGGCTTCTTCAGCAAGGACGAGATTCTCTACCTGGCCTTCCTGAAATCCCCGGCCCTCTGGGTCATCGGCGTCATCGGCGCCTGCTGCACCAGCTTCTACATGTGGCGCCTCATGGCCCTCACCTTCTGGGGTGAACCCCGGGACCACCACGCCTACGACCATGCCCACGAGAGTCCGCTAACCATGACCCTGCCCCTGATGGTGCTGGCCCTGGGTTCCCTGTTCTGGGGATTCTGGGGTGTGCCCGAGGCCTTCGGCGGCCACTTCGCCGTGGGCGAGTGGCTGAAGCCGGCCCTGACCTACGGCCAGACCCATGCGGCCCACGGCCACCACGAGGGGCCGGCTGTGCTGCTGGCTGTCATCTCCACCACCCTGGGCCTGGGCTTCGGCTTCCTGGGCTGGAAGACCTTCAAGAACGGCCCGGCCTCCGAGCTGGCCTTCGCGGCGAAGTTCCCCTTCCTGCACAACCTGCTGCTGAACAAGTACTACGTGGACGAGGGAGTGGAGCTCTACCTGCTGCGGCCCACCCGCTGGTTCGGCAACCTGCTCTGGAAGCTCTTCGACGTGATCCTCATCGATGGCGTGGGCGTGAACCTGCCCGGCGCGCTGACGCGGGTCTTCGGTGATTTCACCGCCCTCCTGCAGACCGGCCGGGTGCGCAACTACGCGCTCAGCATGGCGCTGGGGACCGCGGTCCTCCTCTATGTCTTCCTGAAGTAGGTGGGGCGATGACCTGGCTGACCTCCCATCCCCTCTCCTTCCTGGTCTTCGCGCCGGCGTTGCTTGGCTTTGTGATCCTGGCGCTTCCCCATGCCCTGGGCCGCCTCTCCCGCATGCTGGGCTTCATGGGCGCCCTGGCCTTCTTCGCCCTCAGCCTGGCCTGGCTCCTGGGCCATGGTGGCGCGGTGGTGACCGAACGCGCCGCCTGGTTCACCCTGGTGGGCCTGCCCGTGGACTACGCCCTCACCGTGGACGGCCTGAACCTCTGGCTGGTGCTTCTCACCACCTTCCTGGTCCCCCTCACCATGCTGGGCACCTGGAACAGCCTGAAGGACCGCATCGGCACCTTCGCGGCCCTGTTCCTCATGCTGGAGACCGGCATGCTGGGCGCCCTCATGGCCCAGGACCTGTTCTTCTTCTACCTGTTCTGGGAAGCCATGCTCATCCCGATGTATTTCATGATCGGGGTTTGGGGTGGCGATGAGCGGCGCTACGCCGCCAACAAGTTCTTCCTCTACACCCTGGGCGGCTCGCTGCTCTGGCTCGTGGCCCTGCTCTACCTGGCGAACAAAGCCGGCGGTTTCAATCCGACCCTCATGGGCCAGGCCGCCTCCGCGCTGCCCTTTGGCGTCCAGTGCTGGCTCTTCATCGCCTTCGCGGTGGCTTTCGCCATCAAGGTGCCGCTGTTCCCCCTGCACACCTGGCTGCCGGACGCCCACGTGCAGGCGCCCACGGCCGGTTCGGTCATCCTGGCGGGTGTGCTGCTGAAACTGGGTGGATACGGCTTCATCCGCTTCGCCATCCCCATGTTCCCCCAGGCGGCCATGCACTATGCCAAGCCCCTGGCCCTGCTCAGCGTCATTGCCATTGTGTACGGCGCTCTGGTGGCCATGGTGCAACGCGACATCAAGAAGCTGGTGGCCTACTCTTCCGTGAGCCACATGGGCTTCGTGATGCTGGGGCTGGCCTCGTTCACCGTGATCGGCACCCAGGGTGCCATGCTGCAGATGCTCAACCACGGCGTCAGCACCGGCGCCCTGTTCCTTCTCGTTGGCATGATCTACGACCGGGCCCACACGCGCATGATCGCGGACTTCGGTGGCGTGGTGACGAAGATGCCCGTGTTCACCACCTTCTTCCTCATCGTCACCCTCAGCTCCATCGGCCTGCCGCTGACCAACGGGTTCGTGGGCGAGTTCTGGATCTTGAACGGCACCTTCCTCTCGGGCTTCCATTGGGGCCGCCTCTACGCCTGCCTGGCCACCTCCGGCGTGCTGCTGGGCGCGGTCTACATGCTCTGGATGTTCAAGCGGGTCTTCTGGGGCCCCGAGAACAAGGACGAAGACAGCGGCACCCACCACCTGCACAGCGACCTGAATGCCCGTGAGATCGCGGTGCTGCTGCCCCTGGTGGTCCTCATTGTCTGGATGGGCGTGCACCCCAAGACCTTCGTGGCCGCCAGCGAGGCGCCTGTCACGGCCCTCCTGCAGGATGCCAAGGCCCCCGCACCCCGCACCTTCGTGCTCAGGCCGGCGGTCCATGAGGCACCTGCCCATGCCCAGCCAGCCCCAGAAGGGCATGCCGAACCCGCCGCCCACGAGGTGCACCGATGAACCTCACCCCCAGCCAGTGGGCGGCCCTGTTGCCGCTGATCATCCCGGCCCTGGGCGCCTGCCTGATTCCCCTGATGGCCCTCGACAAGGACCAGGCCACGGCCAAGTGGATCCGGGCGGCCATGTACGGTACCGCCCTGCTCGCCGTGGGCGCCAGCTTCTGGTACCTGACCAACCTCTGGAACACCGGAGGCCAGCCCAGCTTCTTCCAGCTGCGGATGGACCGCCTGGCCCAGTTCACCGGCATCTTCGTGCTGGTGGCCGCGGCCCTGGCCATCCTCCAGAGCTGGGACCACTTCCATCAGGAGGGCTGGGTGAAGGGGGAGACGCTCTCTCTGCTGCTGTTCTCGGTGACGGGCATGATCCTGTTCGCCTCCACCACCCACTTCGTGGCCCTGTTCCTGGGCCTTGAGCTCTTCAGCATCCCCCTCTACGCCATGGTGGGTACGGTCCGCGCGCGCACCGAAAGCTCCGAGGGCGGCATGAAGTACTTCCTCACGGGCGCCGTGGCCTCCAGCTGCTTCCTCATGGGCGGCGTGCTGATCTATGGCATGAGCGGCTCGCTGGACCTGTCAGCCGCGGCCTTCACGATCAAGGCCCAGGGACTGGCCCTGGATCCCCTGGTGCTGGTCGGCGCCGCCCTCCTGCTCGTGGGCTTCCTCTTCAAGGTGTCGGCTGCGCCCTTCCATCAGTGGACGCCGGACGCCTACGAGGCCTCGCCCCACCCCGTTGCAGGTTTCATGTCCGTGGCCACCAAGGGCGTGGCCCTCATCGCCCTGCTTCGCGTCTTCCCTGGCAGCTTTGGTCCCCTGGGCGCGGTGGGCGTCAAGATGCAGGCCGTGGTGGCGGTGCTGGCCATGGTGACCCTGGTGCTGGGCAACCTCACCGCCCTGGTGCAGTCCAATGTGAAGCGCATGCTGGCCTACTCAAGCATCAGCCACGCCGGCTATCTGCTGTTGGGCCTCGTGGCCGGCACGCCCGCCGCCTACCACGGCATGCTGTTCTACCTCGTGATCTACCTGGCCATGAACATGGGCGCCTTCGGCCTGCTGACCGCCTTCGGTCTGGTGGGCGAGAAGACCACCTTTGACGACCTGCGCGGCCTGGGCTGGAAGCGCCCGGCCATGGGTGTCGCCGGCGCCATCTTCATGCTCAGCCTGGCCGGCATCCCGCCCATGGGTGGCTTCTACGGCAAGTACATGATCTTCCGTGAGCTGGTGGGCACCGGCCACGTGGGCATGGCCATCCTCGGCGTGCTGGCCAGCCTGGTGTCGGCTTACTACTACCTGCGCCTTCTGGTGGCCCTCTTCCTCCAGGCACCCAGCGCCGAGGCCGAGCGGCTGGCCTCGGACCGGCCCGCCGTGCACGCGCCCCTGGCCGGCGCCACGGTGCTGGTCTGTGCTGTCATCGTCCTGGCCGGCGGCTTCCTGCAGACCTTCCTGGCGGACGGCTTCGCCCGCCGCGCCCTGGTGGATGGCCTCGGCCTCCTTCGCTGATCCCTGCAGATCGATCCCCGGATCGCCCCGCTCGGCCCCCGGCTGAGGCCATTCGGCTTCAACCTGGAACCTGGGCTGGTGGTCCATGCATCGTTATGCGAAGGTTGAAGATGGGCTTGTCCCGGCCCCTTGATATGCGGAGTGCGGCGTCATGAAACGGAATACCTGGATCGGCCTTGGCATCGGCATCGCATTGGTGGCAGGAGGTGCCGCCTATGTCCTGACCCGGCCCAAGGATGAGGTCAAGTGGCGGTCGGGCAAGGTGGAGCGGGGCAACATCACCCAGCGCATCAACGCCACGGGGGCAGTGAGCCCGGTGGTGCAGGTGGCCGTGGGCACCCAGGTGTCGGGCGTCATCTCGGCCCTCTATGTGGACTACAACAGCATCGTCAAGAAGGGCCAGCTCATCGCCCAGATCGACCCCACCATCTGGGAGACTCAGCTGGCGGATGCAAGGGCTGGCCTGGAGCGGGCCAAGACCAACATGGATGACGCGCGGCGCCAGTATGAGCGGGCCAAGCGCCTCGCCGCCGAGAAGCTGCTGGCAGACCAGGATCTGGAAGCCAAGCAGGTGGTCTACCAGACGGCGGTCGCCAACATGGAGAACGCGAAGGCATCCATGGATCGCGCCAAGGCCAACCTGGACTACTGCAACATCACCGCCCCGGTGGACGGCGTGGTCATCGCCCGCCTGGCCGACGTGGGCCAGACCGTGGCGGCCAGCTTCAGCACGCCCAACCTGTTCCAGATCGCCCAGGACCTGTCGAAGATGAAGGTCCAGGTGAACATCGGCGAATCCGACATCGATGAGGTGAAGGTGGGCCAGCGGGCCATGTTCACGGTGGACAGCCTGCCGGACAAGCAGTTCACGGCCACCGTGAGCCTGGTGCGCCAGGAGCCCATCACCACCCAGAACGTCGTGAACTATGTCGTGGAGATGATCGTCCCCAACGAACCCCTGCCGGGCTCGGAGGACGAGGGCAAGACCGCGCCCGCCACCCCCGGCGCCGAGAAGGGCAGGGGCGGCGACCATGGCCGGGGCGGAGCGCCGGTGGCCGAAGGGGCGCCGGACCCCGAGAAGGCCTGGGAGCGCATGAAGGACCGCATGACCGCCCAGGGCGTGACCAAGGACCAGTTCCTGAAGCGCTTCAAGGAGCGCATGGCCGAGGGGGGTGGACGCCCTGGCTGGAGCCGGCCGGCCCTGAACGCCATGCCGGCCACCGCCTCCGCGCCTGCCGGCGACCCCAAGGCCCTGGCCCGCATCCCCGGCGGCGCCAGCCAGCTGGGTGGGCCGAAGTTCACGGGCAACCTGGCCCTGCGTTCCGGCATGACCGCCAACGTCACCATCAGCACCAACCAGCGCCGCGACGTTCTGCGTGTGCCCAATGCCGCGCTGCGGTTCAACCCGGCGGCCTTCATCAAGGACGAGAAGAAGCCCGATGGCCCGCGCCTGGGCCAGCCGGCGATGATGGGCGGCGGGCCCCGGCCCGCCGGCGCCCAGACCGGAACCGGCAGCCGCGGAGGCATGGTGGCCCGCCGCGAGGACCGCATCTGGGTCCTCGAGAATGGCAAGCCCAAGGCCATCGTGGTGAAAGCGGGCATCTCCGATGGGCAGTTCACCGAAGTATCGGCCGAAGGCCTCACCGAGGGCCTGCAGGTCCTCGTGGGCGTCGACACCTCGAAGCAGGCCGGCGGATCTGCGGCGCCCCTGGGCGGCGCGCCCGGCGGCGGACGGCGCTAGCCGGAGGTCGACCATGTCTCCAATGGAGTTCCTGAAGCTTGCGTTATTTGCCATCACCCGCAACAAGATGCGGGCCTTCCTCACCATGCTCGGCATCATCGTGGGCGTGGGCGCGGTCATCGCCATGATCGGCATCGGCGAGGGCTCCAAGCGGGCCTCCATCGCCCTGATCCAGAACATGGGCTCCAACATGCTCCAGATTTTCCCCGGGCAGGGCAGCAACCGCTTTGGCCCCTCGGCCATGGGCAGCTCCGACATCCTGCTGGAAAGCGATGTTCCGCTCATCGAGCAGGAGCTCGCCGGCAGCAGCGTGGTGGCGGCCAGCCAGCTGGTGCGGACCACCCGACCCGTCATCTACCAGAACAGCAACTACGTGACCTCGATCCAGGGCTCGAACCCCAACTTCCTCCAGATCCGCGGCTGGGACATGGAGAGTGGGCGCTTCTTCACGGACGCGGAAGTGCGAGGCATGGCCAAGGTCTGCGTGCTGGGTACCACCGTGAAGGACAACCTCTTCCCCAACGGGGACGACCCCGTGGGGCAGACCGTGCGCATCGGAGCGCTGCCCTTCCAGGTGGTGGGCGTGCTCGAGAAGAAGGGCGCCGGCATGTGGGGCGACCAGGATGACCTCATCGTGGCGCCCTATACCACCGTGATGCGGAAGATCATGGGGCGCGACAAGATCCAGCAGATCATGCTGAGCGCCCAGGAGGGCAAGGCCGAGCTCGCCGAAGCCGAGGTCACGGCCCTGCTCCGCCAGCGGATGAAGACGCCGCCCAAGGACGACAACCCATTCCAGATCCGCAAGCAGGACGACATCGTGCAGATGCAGACCCAGCAGGCCGGCATCCTCACCGCCCTGCTCGCCGTGGCCGCCAGCATCTCCCTGGTGGTGGGTGGCATCGGCATTTCGAACATCATGCTGGTGAGCGTCACCGAGCGCACCCGCGAGATCGGCGTGCGCCGCGCCCTGGGGGCCACCCAGCGGAACATCCTCTGGCAGTTCCTGGTGGAGGCCATCGTGCTGGCCTTCTTCGGCGGGCTCATCGGAGTCGCCTTCGCCATGGGCGCCATCGGCATTCTCCAGAAGTTCCAGGTGCCCGCCGTGACCGAGAGCTGGGCCGTGATCCTGGGCCTGGGCTTCAGCGGCCTCGTCGGGGTGGTGGCGGGGTTCCTGCCGGCCCTAAAGGCCGCGCGCCTGGATGTGATTGACGCCCTGAGGTACGAGTAGGCCGTGACGGAAGCGGCGGAAGGTCCAGCGCTCGATCCCTATGCGGTCTTGCGGATTCCGGACTACCGCTGGTTCATCGCCTCCATGGGCCTGGTGACCCTGGGGCTCCAGATGCAGGGCGTGGTGGTGGGGTGGCAGGTCTACGCGCGCACGGGCGATCCGCTGGCCCTGGGCCTGGTGGGCCTCTCCGAGGCGCTGCCCTTTCTGGGCGTGGCGCTCTTCGGCGGCCACGCGGCGGACCGCCTGAACCGGCTCCGGCTCTGCATGGCCTCCACCCTGAGCCTGGCCCTCTGTTCGGCACTCCTGCTGCTCTTCACCTGGCGTTCCATGGCGGGGCCGCTGGCCACCCAGGTGGCGCCCATTTACGGGATCATTTTCCTCACCGGCATCGTCCGGGCGTTCTACCGGCCGGCCAACGTGGCCCTTGGCACGGACCTGTTGCCGAAGGACCTCTACGCGGCCGGATCCACCTGGCGCGTCTCGGTCTTCCACGCGGGCATGGTGATCGGCCCGGCCATCGGCGGCCTGGTCTATGCGTGGAAGGGGCCCCTGGCCGCCCACCTGATCGTCGGAATCCTCCTGCTGGCCGGATTCGCCGGACTGCTGCCGGTCCGCTACGCGCCGAAGCCGGTACGACCCCGGGAGGGCTCCATCTTCGCGAGCCTGGGGGAGGGCTTGCGCTTCGTGTTCTCCCAGCGGCTGCTGCTGAGCGCCATCAGCCTCGACCTGTTCGCGGTGCTGTTCGGCGGGGCCGTGGCGGTGCTGCCCGTCTTCGCCAAGGAGGTCCTGCAGACGGGCCCCCAGGGCCTGGGCGCGTTGCGCGCCGCACCCGCCGTGGGCTCGGTGCTCATGGGGCTCACCCTGGCCCACCTGCCGCCCCTGCGCCGGGCGGGACGCACGCTCCTGATCTGCGTGGCGGCTTTCGGCGTGTTCACCATCGCCTTCGCCCTGAGCCGCTCCTTCCTGCTGAGCCTGGTCCTGCTGGCGGCGAGCGGGGCCATGGACAACGTCAGCGTGGTGCTGCGGGCCACGCTGCTGCAGACCCTCACGCCGGAGCACATGCTGGGCCGCGTGTCCTCGGTGAACCAGGTCTTCATCGGCTCCAGCAACGAGATCGGCGCCTTCGAGAGCGGCCTGGCGGCCCGGCTGATGGGCCTGGTGCCCTCCGTGGTGTTCGGCGGCTGCATGACCCTGCTGGTGGTGGGCTTCACCACGTGGAAAGTGCCCGAGCTGCGGAAGATGGACCGCATCGGATGAAAAAGCGGCCCCGAAGGGCCGCTCAACGAAGGAAGGACGTTCCCTACAGGACGGCCAGCGCCGCGTTGTAGTCGGGCTCCTGGGCAATCTCGGGGACCAGCTCGGTGTGGATGACCTTGCCGGCCTCGTCCACCACGACGACGGCGCGGGCCAGCAGGCCCTTCAGGGGGCCGTCCACCAAGGCCACGCCGTAGGCCTGGCCGAAGTCGGCGCTGCGGAAGCTGGAGGCGGGCACCACGTTGTCCAGGCCCTCGGCCCCGCAGAAGCGCTTCTGGGCGAAGGGCAGGTCGGCGCTGATGCAGAGGATCGTCGTGTTGGGCTTCTCGTTGGCGCGGGCGTTGAACTTGCGCACGCTGGCGGCGCAGGTGGGTGTATCCAGGCTGGGGAAGATGTTCAGCACCACCCGCTGGCCGGCGAGGTCCTTGCCGGAAACTTCCGCCAGATCCGTGCGCACCAGGGTGTAGGCCGGGGCGGCCGCACCGACCTTCGGCAGGTCGCCGGAAGTGTGAATGGGATTGCCTTTGAGGGTGATCTGGGCCATGGAGAGCTCCTGAAGATGAAGGTCCAGCTTAGCGCCCCTGGAGCTTCTCAGGTATTGCCCGTTCCTGGAGTAGTCTTGGACATTCCCGTGACGGAGGCCCATGCCTACCCTGCTGCAGAAGATCACCGCGCGGGACCACCGCCTGGCCGGCTTCCGCCACTACGAGCTGCTGGTGCACGCCTACGTGGTGGTGCTGCTGGTCAGCAACCTGCTCGGGCCCAAGCCCACGCAAATCGGCCCCTTCATCTTCAGCGGGGCCCAGCTCCTCTTCCCCATCACCTACATCTTCAGCGATGTCTTCACGGAGGTGTACGGCTACGGCGGCTCGCGGCGGGCCATCTGGATCGCCTTCCTGGCCAGCGTGCTGATGGGCGTCTTCGCGCTCTTCATGGTGTGGCTGCCGGCGGCCCCGGCTTGGCCCAGGGAGAGCCAGCGGGCCTTCGAGATCGTCTTCGGCAACACCCTGCGGGGCATCCTGGCCAGCCTGGCGGCCTTCTGGATCGGCGAGTTCGTGAACAGCTACGTCATGGCGAAGATGAAAGTCTGGACCGCTGGCCGCTGGCTCTGGACCCGCACCATCGGCAGCACCGTGGCCGGGGAGGCGGTGGATAGCCTGGTGGTCACCTTCGGCCTCTTCGCCTTCACCCTGCCGGTGAAGACCATCCTCGTGATGGCGGGCAGCGGTTATGTCTTCAAGGTGCTCTACGAGACCCTGGCCACGCCCCTCACCTACGCCGTGGTGGGCTTCCTCAAGCGCACCGAAGGCGTCGACGTCTACGACGAGGGCACGGACTTCAGCCCCTTCGTGAAGGACGCCTGACGGTACCCAGGCTCGCGACCTCACCTGGGGAAGGCCAAGCGAAGCGCGATTTCGCCGCGCAGCGAAGCGGAGCGAGGAACCCCCGGAGGTTACCGCGGCGGGAACTTCGCCAGGATGTCGCGCACGGCGTTGGCCACCACCTCGTTGGCGTCCTCGGGGTTCTCCAGGCCTGTGAGCGCTCCCGCGGCGGCGCCCTGCCAGACCATCTGGTTGCTCTTGAAGTCCACGATCTCGATGACGATGGTGCCTTCCTTGTATTTCCGCACCTGGCTTGAGCTGGTGGCGATGCCGCCGCGGAAGGGGCGGTAGCCCCAGCCCCAGCCCATGTGGACCGTGCTGCGGACCTTGCGTTCCTGGACGATGGGGTAGTAGGTCACGAGGAAGTCCGGATCGGCCTTGGTCTCCATGGCGAAGCCCTTGGCCTGCAGTTCCTTCTCCACCGCGGCGCGGACCCGCTTGTCCATGAGGCTGGTGGTGCCCCCGGTGCCTTTCTTGGAGGTGTAGTAGTCGAAGGTCTTGTAGCGGTCGTACGAGGCGGTCACGTCATAGTCGTAGGTCACGTTGTAGCTGCTGCAGGCCCCGAGCAGGAGCAGGGACAGCAGGGCGGCGGACAGGGTAAGGGCGCGCATGGGCACCTCCGGACACCAGTATGGATGCTCGGAGTCGGGGAAAGGTTGAAGCTGGGCAGTCTAGGGTGGTCTAGACAAATCCGCCTTCCAGCCCCCGCCACCGGGATGGTCTGTCCTGGGCTGTGATTTTCAATTCGTTTCTTTGAAATGCAGGGGCTTTCACCCGATCCTGGTGGGGATGGCCCTCGATCCCACCCTCGACCCTGGCGCGTCCAGCCCCCTCTACCTGCAGCTGCAGAGGAAACTCCGCGGCCTGATCCAGCAGGGGGAGTGGCGGCCGGGTTCGCGCCTGCCGGCGGTGCCGGAGCTGGCCCAGCGCTGGGGCGTGCACCGCCTCACGGTGCTGAAGGCCATCGCCGGGCTGAAGCGCACGGGCTGGATCCAGACCGTGCAGGGCCGGGGCAGCTTCGTGGCGCCCCGCCTGCCGGAGGCTCCGGGCCTGCGGGCCAGCAGCGAGTTCCCCTTCGAGGGCTCGCCTCTGCTGGTGCATGACGGCGAGCTGGGTTCCTGGCTGGGCGAGACCCTGGAACGGGCCCAGGACACACACCTGGTGAGCTTCTCCGCCGGCTTCATCCCCTCCGACCTGCTGCCCGGCGAGCAGCTGCGGCGCCTCACGGCCCAGGTGCTCAAGGACCTCGGCTCCGAAGCCTGGGTCTACTCGGCGCCGGCGGGCTATGCGCCCTACCTGGAGGCCGTGGGCCGCTGGCTGGAGTCCGAGGGCGAGCCCATCGACGAAGGCTGGGGCATCCGCTCCATTCCCGGGGCCCAGTCGGGCCTGGCCCTGGCGCTGGAGTCGTTCACCGTGCCCGGCGACCGGGTGCTGGTGGAGAGCCCCTGCTACGTGGGCATCCTGGCCCTCATCCGCGCCCTGGGCCGTGAGGCGGTGCCCGTGCCCGTGGACCGCCAGGGCCTGGACCCCGAGCGCCTGGCCTCGGCCCTGCAGCGCAGTGAAGCCAAGATGCTCTTCACGGTGCCGAGCTTCCACAATCCCACGGGCATGACCCAGTCCAAGGCCCGCCGGGAGCGCGTGCTGGCGCTCACCCGCGCCCACGGCGTGATCCTGGTGACGGATTCGGCCTACGGCGACCTGCGCTTCTCCGGCAACTCCCTCCCGCCCTTCCGCCGACTGGACGGCGCCGACCACGTCATCCACCTGGGCAGCTTCTCCAAGTCCCTGGCGGCGGGCCTGCGCATGGGCTACCTCATCGCCCGGCACGACCTGCTGCGGCGCATGGCCCCCATCCAGGAAGTGCAGACCATCGCCCAGCCGCCCCTCATGCAGGCCGTGGTGGCGCGCTTCCTCGACAACGGCGGCTTCCGCCGCCACCTGGCCCGCCTGCGCCGCGCCCTCAAAGAGCGCCGGGACGCCATGGTGGAGGCCCTGGCCGAGCACTTCCCACCCGGCACCCAGGTCTCCGAGCCCAAGGGCGGCATGCACCTCTGGGTGGTGATGCCCGAGGAGTTCTCCGCGCTGGACCTGCACCGGGACGCCCTGCAACACGGCCTGGGCTTCGCGCCGGGCCCTCTCTTCTTCGCCGATGGGCGTGGCACCAACTGCCTCCGCCTGAACTTCTCCACCCACGACCCTGAGACCACCCGGGAGGCCATCGCGCGCCTGGGGCACCTGGTCCACCGGGCCTGATCCGATCCCCCTCCACCAAGGAGTTCCTGTGAGCCACGCCATGACCGACGCCACGATCGAGATCCGTCCTTCCGCCCACCCCGCCACCCCTGAGGAGCGGGCCGTGCGCATGACGAACCCAGGCTTCGGCCGCATCTTCACCGATCACATGGTGGTGGTGCCCTACAAGGAGGGCGAGGGCTGGGGCAAGGGCGTGCTGAAAGCCTATGGCCCCCTGGAGATGGATCCCGCCGCCTCTGTGCTGCACTACGGCCAGGCCATCTTCGAGGGCTTCAAGGCCTACAAGCAGCCCGACGGCAGCATCGCCTCCTTCCGCCCTGAGGCCAATTCCCGGCGCTTCAACGCCTCCGCCGCCCGCCTCGCCATGCCCGAGCTGCCGGAGGCCATCTTCATCGGCGCGGCCAAGGCCCTCATCACGCAGGACCAGGCCTGGGTGCCCGGCAACCTGGGCGAGAGCCTCTACATGCGCCCCCTCATGATCGCCACGGAAGCCGCCCTGGGCGTGCGCCCCAGCAACGAGTACCTCTTCGTGCTGCTGGCCAGCCCCAGCGGCGCCTATTTCCCCGCGGGCGTGAAGCCCGTCACGGTGTGGATCTCCGATGACTTCGTCCGGGCCGCGCCCGGCGGCACCGGCTTCGCGAAGTGCGCGGGCAACTACGCCGCCAGCCTCGTGGCCCAGCGCCAGGCCAAGGAGGAGGGCTGCGACCAGGTGGTGTGGCTCGACGCCATCGAGCGCAACTACATCGAGGAGATGGGCGGCATGAACATCTTCTTCGTCTACCAGGAGAAGGGCGAGACCGTCGTCGTCACGCCCGAGCTCACCGGCACCCTGCTGCCCGGCATCACCCGCGACAGCCTGCTGCAGCTGGCCCGGGAGCAGGGCTTCCGGGCCGAGGAGCGCAAGATCACCGTGGACGAGTGGAGGAACGCCATCGCCGAGGGCCGCATGACCGAGGCCTTCGCCTGCGGCACCGCCGCCGTCATCACCCCCGTGGGCCACGTGAAGTCGCGCCGCGGCAACTGGGACATCAACGGCGGGCAGACCGGCCCCGTGGCCGCGCGGCTCCGCGAAGTCCTGCTGGACCTCCAGCATGGCCGCGTGCCCGATACCCACGGCTGGATGAAGAAGATCGTCGGCTAGAGGTCCGCAACCTCACAGCACAAGGCCCGCCATCGGCGGGCCTTGTCGTGTCGGATGAATGATCAGGGTTAGGCCGTCCTGGCCTCGGCTGAAGGCGCCTCTCCGAGCGCTCGCCGCAATGCGGCCAGGAAGCGCTCCGGCGCCTCCTGCTGGGGGACGTGCCCGCAGCGCTCCAGGGCGATGAGCTCCACGTCGGGCAGGGCCGCCCGCATGCGCTCAGCGTAGGCCAAGGGCATGAACCCGTCGGAGAGGCCCCAGATCAGGCGCACGGGGGTCTGGAGGGTCTCGAGCTGGGCCTCCGTGAGCGCCCAGTCCCCCATGGTGGGCGTGGTGGCCACGAAGCGGGCGAAGGGGCCGCTGCGGGACCGGCGCACCAGATCATCCAGGACATGGTCGGGGATGGCGGGGCTGCTGGCATCCCGCAGCCGGGCCATGGTGTCGCGGGCCTCCTCGCGGGTGGCAGGCAGCATGCGCACACTTGCATCGGCGCCTGCCAGGGGGCCGCCGTTGACAGCGACGATGCGTGCCACCCACTCCGGGTGCCGCGTGGCCAGCAGCATCGCCATCCAACCGCCCAGCGAGTTGCCGATGAGCGTGACCGGACGGCCCTGGGCCTGGCTGATGAGGACGGCTTCGAGGCCCGCGACGATGTCGGCGGCCTGGATGGGACCCGTGCGGGGCGCGCTCTCGCCGTGCCCCGCCAGGTCCGGGATCACCAGGGTGTAGCGGCCAGCCAGGGCCCGGGCGGACTGCAGCCAGGTTCCCGCCTGGTGTCCCGCGCCGTGGAGGAACACCAGCACGGGGCCCGTGCCGCCCACGAAGACGGTCTGGGGACCGGCGGGCGAGGGGACCAAGCGCTTCTCCAGGCCCGCCCGGACCAGGGCCCGCCGCGTGCCCCAGTCCCAGAGTTCCAGGGGGCGCTTGAGCATCAGCCAGGCGGAGGCGAGAACGGTGACGAGGAGGGCGCCCAGCAGCAGGGCACCCAGGATCCATCCCAAAGACATGCGAACTCCCTATTCGGAATACGGGCCCCACTGGAGGGTGGTGGCGGCCCAGACGAACCCGAGCCCGGCGCCGACAAACACGATGCGGGAGCCGTCATGGATCTTCCCGTCCCGGAGGCCCAACTCCAGGGAGAGCACCTGGTCGTTCTGGCCCAGATGGCCGTACTCATCGAGGTAGGTGCTCTGCTCGGGTTTCAGGCCAAGCTCCGCCAGCACGGCATCATGGGCGCTGCGCTTGAAGTGGAGGATGGCCAGGTAGTCGAGGTCCTGCTCTGAGAAGCCAGACAACCGCAGCGAATCCCGGATCACGGCGTAGAAGTTGGGCATGGTCACCTCACCCAGCTTGGCCTTGAAGGCCGGCTCGTCGGGCACCACGAAGTGCGCGCGCTCGGCATCCCCGGGGGCCGGGGGCCAGGCCTTGGAGCCCAGGGCGGGCACGATGCACATCTCGGAGAGGGAGCCATCGCCCCGGAAGGCCGACGCCAGGATGGCGTTGCGGCCGGCGTTCTTCTTCAGCACCAGGGCGGAGCCGCCCGAGCCGATGTCGAGCATGAACCGGGTCTCGGGCACGGCCGGGTCGATGAGGTCGTTGTTGCGGTAGCCGGAGACGAGGAGGACGGTTTCCAGCTCGGGGTGGGTGGTCATGAGCGCCTTGGCCACGTCCAGGGCGGCCATCATGGAGCCGCACATGGCCTCCATGTCGAAACTCCAGGCCTGCTTCGCGCCGAGCTGGTTGGCCACGTAGAGGCCGGCCAGCCAGCAGGGGTAGTCCTTGTGCTGGGCGCCGCACCAGATCACCAGATCCACCGCGCCACCCTCGATTCCCGCCTGGTCCAGGGCCTTGCGGGCCGCGGCCAGGCCCATGAAGGCCGTGGTCTCGCCGGGCCCGGCGACGGGCTTGCCCTTCACGCCGAATTTCAGGGCGATGATGTCCTCGGGAATGCCCGTGGCGGCAGCCAGGTCCGCCGCCGTCACGCGCGTGGACGGGACCCAATTCCCGTATCCGATGATGCCTACATGCATGGCACACACTCCATGGAAGTTCGTGTTGAAAGGTCCAGCCTGATCACAGGTAGCCGAGCGCCCGCGCCTGTTCGGTGAGGTCGGCACGGAAGTCCGGGTGGGCGATGGCGATGAGCTCCCGCGTCCGCTCGCGCACGGTGCGGCCCCGCAGGCGGGCGACGCCATGCTCGGTGACCACGTGGTCCACGTGCGAGCGGTGCAGGGTCACGGCGGAGCCCGGGGGCAGCGTCGGCGTGATGGTGGAGACGGTGCCGTTCTTGGCGGTGCTGTAGCAGGCGATGATGCTCTTGCCCAGGTCGTCGAAGCCGGCCACCGCGCCCTGCGCCGTGTCGGACTGGCCGCCGGTGCCCGAGTACTGCTGGGCGCCGATGGACTCGCTGGCCACCTGGCCGGTGAAGTCCACGGAGATGCAGGTGTTCACGGAGACCATGCGCGAGTTCTGCGCGACGATGGCGGGGTTGTTCACCCAGCTGCCGCGCTGGAACTCCACGGCCACGTTGTCGTCCAGCCAGTCGTAGAACTTCCGTGAGCCCATGGCGAAGGTGGTGAGGAACTTGCCCGGCTTCAGGGCCTTCCGGCCGTTGGTGATGACGCCCATCTGGTAGAGCTCCATCATGGAATCCACGAGCATCTCCGTGTGGACGCCCAGGTCCTTCTTGTCCTTGAGGGCGAGGGCGGCGGCATTGGGGATGCCGCCGATGCCCAGCTGCAGCGTCGAGCCGTCCTCCACGAGGTCCGCGATGTAGGCGCCGATCCGGAGGTCGGTCTCGTTGGGAACGGGCGCCGGCAGGGAAGGCACTTCCTGGTCGTGCTCCACGAAGTAGTCCACCTCGGACACGTGGACCTGGGTGTCGCCGAAGGTGCGCGGGAGGCGGGGGTTCACCTCCAGGACGACGAGCCGGGCGTGGTCCATGATGTCCTTCTCGTAGGTGATGCCCAGCGAAAGGGAGACGAAGCCGTGCTTGTCGGGCGGCGTGCAGGTCCCGAAGAAGATGTCGGGCCGGCGCGCGTGGATCCGGTCCGTGGCCGCGCGGTGGAGCATGTTCGGCACGTAGGTGACGGTGCCTGTTCCCGCCTTGAGGGCCGCGCGGGAGCCCGGGGCGTGGAACCAGGAGGCCAGCTCAAAGCGGCCCTGCATTTCCTTCTTCATGTAGAAGTCGTATTCCTTGAGGGTGAGCACGGAGAACACTCGGACGTTCTGCACGCGGTCCCCCACGATGTGGAAGCGCGACATGCAGCCCTGGGGCTCCGAGGCGCACTGCGCGACGATCACGTCCTGGTCGCTCTGGATATGCGCGACCGCCTCATCAATGGCGATCCGCTTGCTGCGGTAGAGGTCCTGGACATTCATGGCAACTCCTGAAAGGAACCTGGGGCTTTCCGACGCGCTCACGCGCCGTGCTTGGCCAGGAATCCGAGAATGAGGGTGTTGACCTCCGCCGCCCGCTCCACGACGACGACATGGCCGGCCCCTGCGATGAGGTGGAATTCGGCGCCGGGGATGGCCCGGTGCATGAACTCCCCGTACTTCCGCGGCTTGAGGAGGTCGAGCTCCGCCGAGAGGATGCAGGTGGGCACCTGGATGCGGTGCAGGTCGGCGCGGACATCGAACCTCTGGAAGCTCTCGATGAGGCGCACGGCGGCGGGCAGGTCGAGGGTGGCGTAGCGGGCCTCGGCCAGGGGAATCAGGTCCGGGCGCTCCGCCAGGAAGGCCTCGGAATAGACATCGGCATAGATGAGCCGGAAGAAGGCCTGCCCGTCGCCGAGCTGGGCCGCCAGCCGCCAGCGTTCCACCATGGCCGCGCACAGGGCCTCGCTGTGGGAGACCGAGGCGATGATCACCAAGCTGCGGCAGCGCTCCGGATGCCGGAGGCCCATGAGCAGGTTCAGCTCGCCGCCGTACGAGGTGCCAACCATGTGGGCCGGGCCCAGATGCAGGGCATCCATGAGCGCCGCCAGGTCCTCGGCGTGCAGGTCCAGGGAGTACTCGCCCTCGGGATGCCCGCTCCGGCCTTGGCCCCGCATGTCGTAGGCCAACACCCGGTACCGCCGGGCCAGCTCGGGCAGCTGGAAGCCCCAGGCGGCCGTGCTCATGAAGATGCCGTTGTTGAGCACCAGCAGCTCACCACCTTCAGGGCCGTGGAACTCATAGTAAAGATCGACGTGGTTCACGTGCAGGTGCGGCATGGTGGATCACCTCCCGGAGATCCGGAATCGTGGAGATCAGGCCTTGGCGCGGGACTTGGCCCGGAGCTTGCCGACGATGCCCGTGGGGAAGCGGTAGACGCTCAGGACGAAGAGGATGCCCAGCCAGAGCAGCCAACGGTCGGGATGCAGCAGGTCCCGCACCAGGGGCACCTTCGCCATCCCCTCGCTGGCCAGCTTCATCAGGTCCTGCAGGTAGTTCTGCACGAGGATGAACAGCGTGGCGCCCACCACCGAGCCGTAGAGGGTCCCCATGCCGCCGATCACCACCATGAGCAGGATGTCGATCATGATCTCGAAGGAGAGCGAGGTGTCGGGGCCGTTGTAGCGCAGCCACAGGGCCAGCAGGGCACCCGCCAGGGTGGCGAAGCCCGCCGAGAGGACATTGGAATAGGTGCGGTACACCACGGTCCGGTAGCCCAGAGCCTCGGCCCGGAAGGCGTTCTCGCGGATGGCCTGCAGCACGCGGCCGAAGGGCGAGTTGACGATGCGCAGCATGAGCAGGAAAAGCACCAGGGTGGTGGCCACCAGCAGGTAGAAGGCGATCAGGCGGCCATCCAGGGACACGCCCAGGAAGGGGTGCTCCGAGAGGGAGAAGCCCGGCGAGAGCAGCTCCGGCACCTTGAAGGTCAGGCCATCCTCGCCGCCGGTGAACTCCGACAGCTGGGAGGCGAAGGTCTGGAAGGCCGTGGCCACGGCCAGGGTGATCATGGCGTAGAACATGGCCTTCACCCGCAGGCTGAACAGGCCGATCACCAGGGACAGCGCCAGGGAGAGGAGCAGGGCGGAACCCGCGCCCACGGCCACGGCGGTCCAGGTGGGACCCATGCGGTTCAGGGCGATGGCCACGCCGTAGGCGCCGATGCCGAAGAACATGGTGTGGGCGAAGGACACGATGCCGGTGTAGCCCAGCAGGAGGTCGAAGCTGGACACCAGCACGATGAACACGCAGACCTTGGCCGCCACGTTCAGGGCCTTGGCCCCCGGAAAAGCGAACGGGGTGAGCAGGAGCCCCGCCAGGATGGCCAGCAGGATCAGCGCGAGCACGCGGCTGCGAGGCAGGTCGCCGGAAAGCAGGCGGCGGAGGATCATCGCTTCCCCACGGGATAGAGCCCTTCGGGCCGCCACATCAGGACGATCACCATCAGGAGGATGTTGGAGAAGAGGGCCACCTTGGGGGCCAGGAAGCCGGCATAGTTCGCCACCAGGCCCACCAGCAGGGAACCGATGAAGCAGCCGCCCACGGAGCCCATGCCGCCGATGATGATGACGATGAAGAGCAGCACGTTGATCTGGCCCCCCATCTCGGGCGTGACCGTCTGCTGGTAGAGGCCCCACATGACGCCGCCCAGGCCCGCCAGGGCGGAGCCGGCCACGAAGACGCCGATGAACAGCCGGCCGATGCGGTAGCCCAGGCTCTCCACCATTTCGCGGTCCTGGACACCGGCCCGGATCAGCAGGCCCAGCTTGGTCCGGCTCAGCACCCAGAACATGGCGGCGAACACCGCGAGGCCCACGACGACGGAGACGAGCCGGTACTTCTCCACGGCCGCCTCGCCGAACAGCAGGGAACCGCGGAAGGCCACCGGCAGCGGGAGGGGGATGGCCTGGGCCCCCCAGATGACCTTGATCAGCTCGACGCCGACGATCATCCCGCCCATGGTGATCATGATCTGCTTCAGGGGCTGGCCGTAGACCGGGCGGATGATCAGGCGCTCGAAGGCGAGGCCCACGCCCCCGGCCACCAGCATGGCTGCGGCCATGGCCGGAAGCACGGCCAGCAGGTTGCGGGCCAGGGATTCGCTTTCGGTCCAGCCCGCCATGCGGCCCAGCACCGAGGTGGCGAGGAAGGCGCCGAGGGTGATGAACACCCCGTGGCCGAAGTTGAGCACATCCATGAGGCCGAAGACCAGGGTGAGGCCCGAGGCGATGATGAAGATGATCATGCCCATGGCCAGGCCGGCGAAGGTGAGGGTCACCCAGGTGGAGAAGGACCCGACGAGCGGGATGGCCGCCAGGGCCAGCACGGGTAGCAGCAGCAGGGGGATCCGGTCCGGACGCACGGTCGGCAAGGCGTCCAGGGCCGGGGTTGAGGTGGTGGCAGCGTTCATCGGCGGTTCCTCATCACTGATGGGCCGCGAGGGAGAGGCCCAGCAGGCGCTGCTGCAGGCCCTCATCCCCGGCGAGGTCGGCCATGGCGCCGGCATGCACGATGCGGCCGCCATCCATCACGGCCACCTTGTCCCCAAGCTGGCGGGCGAAGTTGAAATTCTGCTCCACGAGCAGGATGGTGGTGTCGGTCTGCTTGAGCTCGCGGAAGGCCGCGATCATGTTCTGGATGATGGCCGGCGCCAAGCCCTTGCTGGGCTCGTCGATGAGCAGGAGTTGGCGCGGCTCGATGATGGCCCTGGCCACCGCCAGCATCTGCTTCTGGCCGCCGGAGAGCAGCCCGGCAGGATGCTGCCAGAAGCGCTTCAGGGCCGGGAACAGGCCGAAGACCCAGTCCAGGCGGGCGGCGTCGATGTCCTCGACGCGCTTGGCGCCGCGGGCCGCGAGCAGCATGTTCTCTCGCACGGTGAGGTCGCCGAAGATCCCCATGTTCTCGGGGACATAGGCGATGCCGCGATGGGCGATCTCCGGCGTGCTGAGGGCGCCGATTTCGCCGCCATCGAAACGGATGGCGCCGGAGGAGGCGGGCCAGAGGCCCATGATGGTGCGCAGGGTGGTGGTCTTGCCCGCGCCGTTGCGGCCCAGGAGGACCGTGAGTTCCCCGCGGGCGACCTGGAGGTCGACGCCATGGAGGATGTGGTAGGCGCCGATGTGGGTGTGGACCCCGTCGAGCTGCAGGAGGGGTGCGCTCATTTCGCCACCTCGATCCCCAGGTAGGCTTCCTGCACGATGGGCGAGGCGATCACCGCGGCGGGCTCGCCATCAGCCACCAGGGCCCCGTTGTGCAGCACGATGATGCGGTCCGCCAGCTCCCGCACCACGTCCATCTTGTGCTCGACCAGCAGGATGGTCTTGTCGCGCCGGGCCTTGAGCGAACGGATCAGGTCCAGGATCACCGGCACCTCGTCCACGCTCATGCCCGCGGTGGGTTCGTCGAACATGAAGACATCGGGCTCGAGGGCCATGAGGATGGCCACCTCCAGCTTGCGCTGGTCGCCGTGGGGCAGGGCCGCGGCGGCCAGATCCCGTTTGGCCGTGAGGGCCACGGTTTCCAGCACTTCTTCGGCGCGGCCGGTGAGCTCTCGGTGGTTGCTCCAGACGCTCCAGAGGTTGAGGCCCACGCCCGCCCGGGATTGCACGGCGAGGCGGATGTTCTCCAGGACGGTGAGGTTCGGGAAGAGGTTGGTCAGTTGGAAGGCCCGGCCGATGCCCCGGCGGCTGCGCTGCGGAGCGGAGCAGCCGCTGATGTCCTCCCCGTGGAGGAGCACGCGGCCCGCGGTGGCCCGGAGCTGCCCGGAAATCAGGTTGAAGTAGGTGGTCTTGCCCGCGCCGTTGGGTCCAACGATGGCGGTCAGCGTGCCGGGCGCGAAGGCGCAGGACACGGCGTCGACGGCCACGTGGCCGCCGAAGCGGATGGTGAGGTCTTGCGTTTCCAGGGCGGACGTCATGGTCACTCGAAAGGGGGCGGAGATCCGGGGGAAGGCCACCGGGCCCAGCCGCGCCCAGGAAGGACACGGCCGGGCCCGGAAGGGCTTCAGCGCTTGTTGGTGATCGGGATGTGCATGTCCTCAGCCTTGATCTCACGGATCAGCTCAGGCACGGCCCAGGCGACCTTGGGGTCGACCTTGATCTTGAAGTGGTACATGGTCTGCATGGCCTGGTGGTCCTCCTTGCGGAAGGTCATCTTGCCCTTGGGAGTCTCGAAGGACATGCCCTCCATGGCGGCGATGAGCTTCTCGGTGCCGGCGTCGCCCTTGGTCTTCTTGAGGGCTTCCACCACCGCGAGGCCGGCCGACATGCCGCCGGCCGTGAAGAAGTCCGGCGGCGCGTTGAAGCGCTTGAAGTGCTCCTTCACCAGCCAGTCGTTGATCTTGTTCTTGGGGATCTCGTAGTAGTAGTAGGCCGACCCCTCCAGGCCCGGGAAGGCCTTGTAGGCGGCCAGGGCCGGCAGGATGTTGCCGCCGGTGGCGATCTCGATGCCGTAGCGCTTGGGATCCAGGTCGGCGATCTTGAACGGGTTGCCGCCGCCGGCCCAGTTGATGAAGATGATCTTGCGGCCAGGCAGGTTCTTCAGCTTGTCGAAGAGCCGCTGAGCCCCGGCGGTGAAGTCGGTGGTGGTGGCGGGCAGGTATTCCTCGTGCACGAGCTTGGCCTGCTTGAGGGCGCCCCGGAAGGCCTTCACGAAGTCCTTGCCGAAGGCGTAGTCCTGGGCCAGGGTGGCGATGTTGACGCCGGCCTTGTCCAGGGCCACCGCATTGGAGATGGCGTCCTGGGAGGAATTGCGGCCCGTGCGGAAGATGAAGCGGTTCCATTTGTCGCCGGTGATGGAATCGGCCACGGCCGGCTCCACCAGCAGGATCCGCTTGTATTCCTCGGCCACGGGCAGCATCGCCAGGGCCGCGCCTGAGCTGGTGGGGCCCACGGCCAGGGCGACCTTGTCATCGGCATAGGCCGAGGCCAGCTGGGACTTGGCCACGTCCGGCTTGCCCTGGGTGTCCTTCTCGACCACCACCAGCTTGTGGCCATTGACCATCATCGTGCCGCCGGTGGCGTATTCCAGGCCCATCAGCAGGCCCGCCTGGGTCTGCTTGGCGTAGGCCTCCAGCACGCCCGTCTTGTCGTAGACGTGGGCGATCTTGATGTCCTGGGCCATGGCCATGGCGGTGCTGAGCAGCGCAAAGGCCAGCCCCGTCATGAAGGTTCGTCTGAGTTGCATGGTGCCTCCTGATGTGATCGGTGAATTGGGACGCCAGCCCCCCCCGGAGCTGGCGTCCCTGCATCCAGCCTGGAATGGTGGGACGCCCGGAGAAAGCCCGGGTCACCCTCCCCCAGGCTAGAACCAGAACTGCACGTTGATGCCGAGCTGGGACCAGTTCTCGCCGTTGAACGAGTTGGTCGGCGTGGCGGTGGCGGAGATCGGGTTCGGGGCGGAGGGGCCGAAGTTCGAACCCGCCAGGAACGGCGCGTAGTGGCCGTTGCGGTCGTTCTTCAGGTTGGTGTAGACCAGGCCCACGAAGGTCTTCTTGGTCAGGGCGTAGTCCCAGATGAGGTTGATCTGGTTCGCGCCGGAGGCGTTGACGGAGGAGACGTTGCCGGCCTTGCCGTAGGTGGCGTGGAACATGTGGTCGCCGAGGGCATAGGAGGCGGCCACCTCGAAGGCGTCGCGCTTGGCGTCGCCCAGAGCGATGCTGCCGGGGGCCATGACGACCGTGGCGGCGGCGCCGGTCTTGGCGACGGGATCCCAGGCGGTGCTGGCCGAGATGCCGGTCCCGGAGATGCCATTCGCCAGCTCGGTGTGGTCATAGACCAGGCCGACCTTCAGGCCGAAGGGGAACTTGTAGCCGCCGCCCAGGCGGTAGGCCTTGGTGTCCAGGGCGCCGGTGTAGAGCAGCGCGTTGTAGGTGCCGCCCATGATCTTCTGATCCAGGTAGCTGGCGTGGAGGACGATGCCGTCCTTGTTGTAGCGGGCCCGGAAGTAGGTGGTCAGGCCCTCGTTGTAGGCGCGGGAATAGGCCTTGGTGGTGTCGGGGGTGTCGTAGCCGGGGTACTTCAGCTCATCACCCACGGGATTCTTGGACATGGCCAGGGCGAAGTCGAAGCCGCTGAAGTTCGGGGAGTCGTAGCGGAGCACGTTGCGGGAGCGAGTGATGCCCAGCACGTAGCTGTTCACGAGGATGTTGGTCTTGGTGATGGTCGGGGTCTGGTTGAGGATGTTGAAGGTGGTCAGGCCGTTGGCATCCCAGACGCGGGGGCACTCGCCGGGGGCGTCGAGGGCCGCCGCCAGGTGGGGCAGGCCGATGGTGTCGGACCAGTAGAAGGAGTTCTTGCCGAAGATGATGCGGCCATAGGGGGTGGCCACGCCCGCCCAGGTGTCGTCGTCCGCCCAGCCGGTGATCTGGCCGGCGGAGATGCTCCCGACGCCGCTGTCCGTGGGCCGCACGTCCGTGGTGAAGCGGCTGCCGACCTGGAAGATCACGTTGTAGCCGTCGGCGATCTTGGAGGTCCCCGAGAAGAAGATGCGGGAGGTGTTGTCATCGAGCCGCAGTTCGTCCTTCACGCCAGCCCGGACGGTGTTGCTGAGGCTGGACTGCTTGAGGCCCACGCCGAAGAAGCCGGAGATGGCGAAGGTGGTGCCGGCCCCGACCTGGAGATCGGCGCCCCAGCTGGGCAAGGCGGCGAGGGCCGCGGTGGCGGCGACGACAGCGAAGCGGATGTTCATGACCTGTCCTTTTCGTGAGGTTGGTCGGGGCGCTTGGCCGCGATCCAAGGGGTTTGGGAGGGAACATGGAACTGCAGAGGGTGGAGCTGGAAAGGCTGGTGGTGGCGGCGGGCCCTACTTGGCGATGCCCTTGGGGTAGCAGAGGCCGCCGGTGATCTCGATGGTGGTGGCGTTCAGGGCCTGGTTCTCAACGCAGTGGCCGATGAGGGAGGCGATCTCCTCGGGGGCCACCAGGCGGCCCAGGTGAACGTCCTCCAGGATGGCCTTCAGGGCGTCCTGGTTCATGCCCGTGAGCATGGGCGTGGCGGTGTAGCCGGGGGCGATGGCCACGCAGCGGATGTTGCGGATGCCGCGCATGAGGAACTCGCCCACGATGATCTTGGGCATCAGGGCGTCGGCCACCTTGGCGGAGGAGTAGTTGAGCTGGCCGACCTGGCCCGCCTTGTTCACGGAGGAGATCGGCACCAGCAGGCCCTCCCAGCCGCCGTTCACCATGGCCTCGGCCGCGTCCCGCATGGTGAGGAAGGTGCCCGTGAGGTTGGTGTCGATGACGGCCTGCCACTTGGCGAGGTCCAGCTTCTTGGAGACCTGGCCGGTCTCCTTGTCCAGGCTCAGCATCGTCCCGTCCCGGATGATGCCGGCGCAGGACACGGCGATGTTGAGCTTCCCGAAGGCTTCGACGGTGCCCTTGATGTAGCGGGCCGTGTCGGCCTCGCTGGTCACGTTGGCCTGGATGCCGATGGCCTCGCCGCCCATCTCCTTGATGTCCTTGACCACGCGGTCGATGTTCTTCTGGGCCATGTCGACCACAGCGACCTTGGCGCCCTGCCGGGCGAGGTGCTTCACCACCGCCTCGCCGATGCCGTTGCCGCCGCCCGTCACGAGGGCCACGCTGCCTTTGATGTCCATGTGAATCGTCCTTTGAATGGGAGGGTGATGCCGGATCAGAGCTGCTTGGGGCAGGACACGCTGTCCTTGTTCCAGTAGATGAAGTTCGGGTGGGTGACGTCGGGGCCGACGATCTTCAGGTCCCCGATGGTGTTCGGGTGCGCCACGTCGGGGCCCACTGACTTGATTCCCACCGGGAAGATGGTCTTGACCAGGGCCAGGGCCCGGGCGGTGGCCTCGGCTTCGGCCAGGCCCGCGAAGAGGCCCGCTCCTGCGAGGGCGCTGGCGCCATTGGGCAGGGCGTAGCTGAGGTCCCAGCGGTCGCCGCTGGACGCGACCGTGAAGGTGATGTCGTTGTAGGTGAAGGTGGGCATGGTCGGCCTCCGCCCCTACAGCTTCTTCAGGACGGTGACGCAGTTGGTGACGGCCGATCCGCCGACGTTGAAGGCCACGCCGATGTCGGCCTTCTTCGCCTTCACGCCGATGGGTTCGCCGATGAGCTGCTTGTAGATCAGGGCGTGCATGGAGGCCCCGGTGGCACCGACGGGATGCCCCTTGGACTTCAGTCCGCCGGAGAGGTTGATGGCCACCCGGTCATCCCGCGTGAAGCGGCCGTCCAGGTAGTCGTAGCCGCCGCGGCCGTCCGCGGAGAGGCCGAGCGCTTCGGTGGAGAGGATCTGGTTGATGGTGAAGCAGTCATGCACTTCGGCCAGGTCGATGTCGGCGGCGGTGATGTTGGCCTCTCTGTAGGCCTTGGCCACGGCATCCTTGCCGGCCATCAGCTCGTGCATGTTGGGGCGCACATGCTCCGGCAGGCGCTCGGCCGAGTGGCCGATGCCGGCGATCTCCACGGCGCGGGCCTTGTGGGTGACATGGGCCGTCTGGGTGAGGACCAGGGCGGCGGCGCCATCGGTCACCAGCGAGCAGTCGTGCAGGCGCAGGGGCGCGGCGATCATCATGTTCTTGCACTTGCCCTTCGCGTCCAGCTCGTTGAGCTTCATGATGGCCTCCACGCTCGCGGGGCCGTTCTGGACGTGGGCCAGCGGGTTCTCAGCGCCGTTCTTGTAGCAGAGCGCCCCGGCGGTCCAGAGCATCTTCTCCAGCTCCTCGTGGGGGATGTTGTAGTGCGCCTGGTAGCCCTTGGCGTACTCGGCGAAGAGCATGGGGAAGGACATGCCGCGGGAGCCTTCGCTGGGCCAGTGGGAGGAGCAGGCCAGCACATGGGTCATCTGCGGCGTCGGGAGCAGGTTCATCTTCTCCACGCCGATGACCAGCACGTGCTTGGCGCGTCCCGCCTCGATGGCATAGACCGCGTCATAGAGCGCCACGGAGCTGGAGGCGCAGGCACACTCGCAGCGGGTCATGGGCTTGAAGCGCAGGGCCGGATCGATTTCGGCGGCCAGCGGGGCCACATGCTCCTGGTTGATGAAGGAGCCCGGCGAGCAGGAGCCCACGTAGATGGCGTCGATGTCCTTGGGGTCCAGCCCGGCATCGGCGATGGCGCCCCGGCCGGCCTCGATCAGCAGGTCATAGTAGGTCTTGGTGTCGGTGACCAGGCCGGTGGCCTTGTCCTTCTTGATGAAGGCGCCGAACTGGGTGTTGTAGGCGCCGATGATGCTGGCTCTGCTCATGACCACTGTCCTTTCATGCTTGGAATGATTGGCCCGGCTTCCCGCGTGGGGGAATCAGGACATGGTGAAAGCCACGGCCGCCTGGTTGTAGCCCACGCCCGAGCCGACCAGCACGAGCCGGTCGCCCGAGCGCAGCTTCTGCTTGGCGAGCGCGTCGTCGAGGGCCATCGGGAGGCAGGCGGAGCCGGTGTAGCCCCAGGCCTCCATGATGGTGTGGGTCTTCTCCATGGGCAGGCCGAGGTCGGCCATCACGAGGTCGATGGAGGGCTTGCGGACCTGGGTGAAGAGGATGAAGTCGATGTCGGAGACGGCGAACCCCGCGCCGGCGGCCAGCTTGCGCACGACCCGGGGCCAGCCCTCGTGGTTGATCTCGGGAGGGTAGCGCTCGAGCATCTTCACCGTGGTGCGGCCCGCGGCCACGGATTCCTGCGTCGCCGGCTCATAGGTGCCGCCCGAGAAGATGCCCCAGTGCTTGTGGTAGGCACCGCCCGCCTGGGTTGCCGCGCCCAGAAAGCCGGGACGATCCGAGGCCACCAGCACCACGGCCCCGGCCCCGTCCCCGTAGAAGAAGCTCATGGGGTCGGCCGGGGAGGCCAGTTTGTGCATCAGGTAGGCGCCCACCACCAGCACGACCTTGATCGCCGGGTTGGTGGCGATCCAGCCGGCGCCCGAGGCCAGGGCGGTGGGGAAGGAGGCGCAGGCGCAGCCCACGTCGAAGGTGCCCGCGTTCACGGCGCCGAGCTTGTGCTGCAGGACCACGGAGGTGGCGGGGGTGATGTAGTCCGGCGAGTCGGTGCCGAGGATGATCAGGTCGACGTCCTCGGGGCGCAGGCCCGCGCGCTCCAGGGCCAGCTTCGCGGCCGGCAGGGCCAGGTCCGAGGTCGCCCAGTTCTCCGGGGCATGCCAGCGGCTGCGGATCCCCGAGGAAGCCTCCATCAGATCCACAAAGTCGGGAATGTGGGCGAAGCGCTGGCGGAGTTCGTCATTGCTGACCTCGATCTCGGGCAGATAGCAGCTTGTGGATGCAATCATCGCGAATCGGTTCATGGATCCTCTCGGGGCCGGGCGGGCAGTCGGGGGCAGGCAGCACAAGGCAGTTGGAGTTTAAAAAACGAACAGTCGGTCGGTTTTTGAGAAGATTCCTCTCCGGCCGTACCGGTGTCAACGGGAAACATGAATTTGTGTCCAGCGTGTGACGCAGGTCTCATTCCGGGGCTCGCCCTGGAGCGCCAAACTCAAGAAAAAAGGGAGTTTGGGCCAGGTGTGGACCGGCCAATGATTCCGATGTGGGCCTTGAATGCCGGTTATTTCCCGGAATCAGGCGGCCTCAGAAAGCCGCGGCGAAGGATCTTGGAGATCTCCTTCAGGGCCGCGGGGGTCTCCTGGCCCAGCTGGTCAGGAACCCCGAACAGGACCTCCACCGCGAAGTACTGGAGGAAGACGCGGCTCGCCAGCATCAGGGCCGTGGTGGGATCCAGTCCCGGCGCCAGCTGATCCTTCAGCTGGCCATCGGGGAAGCGGCGGCTCAGGAAGGTCTCGAAGCGGCCGGCCATGCCGGAGTAGAACTTCCGGATGTGGGTGCCATCGAACTCGACCACATCCACGTAGATCAGGGCCACGTGCTGGCGGTAGGCGGTGACGCTCTCCCGGGCGGCCTCGGCCAAGGCCTCGAGGTCATCCGGGAAGGCCCCCGCAGCCAGGGCCTTGTTGAAAGGGAACTCCGGGGTGTCGATGGCCTCCCAGTACTGGTCGAGGAGGGTCCTGAACAGGGCCTCCTTGTCCGGGAAGTGGTGATAGACATTGCCCGTGGACAGCCCCGCCGCCTCGGCGATCTCCCGGATGCTCGTGCCCCGGTAGCCCTGCTTGGAGAAGAGCTGGAGGGCCGCCTCCAGGATCAAGCCGCGGCTTCGTTCGGACTTCTCCCCCTGGGTCAATTTCAACGGATCGCTCCCTGGGGGGAGATTACGAGCAGGGGCGAGCCGGGGTCAAGGTCGCCCAAGGCCTGCAGGGGCGAGCCTGCCAGGGGAAAACCAGGGACCGGCTGGATCGAGGCGATTTCCATCAGGAGACCGGAATCCCAAAAAAGAAGCTGCCTGGCGGCGGCTGCACTGGCGGAGAGAGGGGGATTCCCTCCGGGGCCACCGAGATGCGGCGTCCCCTCCGGCCGCACGAATCACGGGCACGCCGCTTACGGCTCCGCCAGCCCCTGGGCTGCCGAAGCCTGCGGCTACCTGCCAGTGATTCAGTGATTTCGAATCCCCCTGGATGCGCCAAAAAGGAAGCCGCCTCGCGGCGGCTTCACTGGCGGAGAGAGGGGGATTCGAACCCCCGGTACTGGTTTACCCAATACACTCGCTTAGCAGGCGAGCCCGATCGGCCACTCCGGCATCTCTCCAAGGCCTCCCAGATTACCGTTCCGGCCGGACTGGCACAAGGGTTCTTGCCCCGAGCCGCACCCACGCTCCAAGATGGAGGCACGGAGAGTTGGCCGAGTGGTTGATGGCGTCAGTCTTGAAAACTGAAGACGTGAAAGCGTTCGGGGGTTCGAATCCCTCACTCTCCGCCAGACCAGCGCCCCGCGAATGCGGGGCGCTGGTGTCATGAAGGTGGGGTGAGGATGATCCTGCCTATGACCTCCCGTCCCATCCCTCTGCGGCCCGGAAGCTGTGGTACCGATCGTTTCCCAGGATGAGGTGATCGGCGAGGGGGACGCCCAGGGACTCGCCGGCGGCCTGGAGGCGGCGGGTGAGTTGGGTGTCCTCCCGGCTGGGGGTGGGATCGCCGCTGGGGTGGTTGTGGTAGGCCAGGGCCGTGGTGGCTCCGTACCGCAGGGCTTCGCGGAAGAATTCTCGCGGGCTGATGAGGGTGGCGGTGGCCGTGCCCTGGCTGAGGATGCGCTCGGCCAGCAGGTCACCCTTGGCGTTCAGGGCCAGCAGGCCGAAGCGCTCCTCGGTCCAGCCCTGGCAGCGGGGCAGCAGGTAGGCACCAGCCGCTCGGGGGCTGGTGATCCGGGGACGCTCGGCGCTGCGCTGCCCGCGCCGGGCCAGCTCCATGGCAGCCCAGAGTTGGCCCGCCTTGGCGGGGCCCAGTCCCGGATGCTCCAGCCAGTCGGTGAGACCGAGGCCCAGCAGTCCGGCGATGCCGCCGGTCCGGCTCAGGACCGACTGCGCCAGCTCCACCGCACTCTGGCCGCGGCGGCCCGTGCCCCAGAGCAGGGCCAGGAGTTCGGCATCGGACAGACCTTCGCCGTGGCCCGCCAGCAGGCGCTCGCGGGGGCGCTGATCCGGAGAGAGATCCAGGATTCGCATGGGGCTTCCTTCAGCAGGCCGTCCAGGCGCGGAGGAGGGGGCGGTAGCGCAGCAGCTCCACGGAACCGGAGAGATCGAGGCGGAGGCAGAGCGCCTGGCGGCCGTGGTGGAGGAACCAGACGTTGGCCGAGGCCCGGCGCTGGGGCATGACGGTGATGGGCTGCGGATGGCCGTTGCGCCAGCCGCTGTCGGCGAGGCTCGGCGGCAGGGGAACCGCCGAAGGGCGGCCCCAGCACACCCCCTCCGGCAGGCGCACGGACAGGCGTCCTTCGCTGGCGGGACGGCTGGGCTCCAGCACCACGGCACGCCCGTGGGTGGTGGCCAGGCGGAAGGCGAGGTGGAGGCTGCGGCGCAGCTCCGATTGCGCGGCCCGGAGGGGCGGGCAGAGGGGGGCGGGCAGGAGGGCGGCGGCGCTGCGGCCCAGGCGCTGGAGGAGGCGGTTCGTGGACTCGCGCATCACACCCTCGTCCACTTCAGGAGGTCCCGGCGCCATCGCAGCACTTGGAGCTGGCCGTGCCCAGACAGTCGCATGCACAGGGCTTCTCGACCGTCGTGCAGGAACCAGACGCTGGCCAGGGCCGTGTGCCGAGGCGTCACCGTGAGGACCGGATGGGCTTCGCCAGTGGTGGCCGCCACGGCGGGCTTCTCCATGTCCGGTGGCAGCGGGATGGTGGCAGGCTTGCCCCACTTGATCCTGCGGCTGAGCTGCACCGGCAGGTGCTCGCCCTCACCGCTGGCTTTGCCAAGGGCCACGGTCACGTTGGTGCCCCGGGCCCGGGCCAGGGTGAAGGCCTGCTCCAGGCTGCCGCGGATTTCCTGATGCGCGGCGGAGAGCTCCGTGGCGCCTGTGTCCCAGAAGGAGGAACCCACGACCGCGAGGATGGCGATCACGGTCATCACCACAGTGAGTTCCAGCTGCGAGGTGCCCCGCTGGGCGGATCGTCGGCAGCCTGGACGCATCGCAGCCTCCTACTTCTTGGTGGCCGCAGGACGCGGCGCAGGGGTGGCGGCCAGGTACGGCTTCAGCTTGGCGAAGGACTTCTCGCCGATGCCTTTGACGTTCATCAGCTCCTCGGGGCGCTGGAAGCCGCCGTGCTGCTTGCGGAAGCTGACGATCCGCTCGGCCGTCTTCTGGCCCACGCGGGGCAGCTGCATCAGCTCGGTGACCGTGGCGGTGTTGAGGTTCACCGGGCGTTGGGGAGCCCGTGCGGCGCGGTCGGGGGCCGCGGAGAGGGGAAGGGCCAAGGCGAGTGCCAAAGCCAGGGTGGTGAAGGGGTTGGACATGGTTGCCTCCTTTCAGGCAGGCCATATCCATCGAGGTTTGTGCCAATTCATAAGTTGTTTATTATCTTTATAAAAAATCACATATAAAAAAATTTAGTCATTTAATAATGACAAAATAATATTAATTTTTAATAAATTGTTTTATTTAAATAATTAATTTTTGTAATTTAATTAAGAATATTTTTTAAAACATGACATCTATTTTGCTCTGACGGATTCCTCGAATCCGATTCCTGTCAGAACGGATTATCCTGAGAGAGTCCGAGGAGCGCTGCAGGACCCGGCCGCTTGGTGGCGAGGGATCTCAGGCTCGGATGCTTCCCCTCAGGAACGGCGCTCACCTCAACCCTGCACTGGGTCGATGAGGTGGCTCCCCGCCCGTCGCCCGTTCCGAGGAGGTCCCATGACCGTCGCCACCCAGGATTTCATCGTCCACGATCTCGCCCAGGCCCCCTGGGGCCGCCGGGAGATCGCCATTGCCGAAGGCGAGATGCCCGCCCTGATGGCCATCCGGAAGCAGTACGCCGCCACCCAGCCCCTCAAGGGCGCGCGCATCGCGGGCTCGCTCCACATGACCATCCAGACCGCCGTGCTCATCGAGACCCTGAAGGCCCTGGGCGCCGAGGTGCGCTGGGCCAGCTGCAACATCTTCAGCACCCAGGATCACGCCGCCGCCGCCATCGCCGCGGGCGGAACGCCGGTCTTCGCCATCAAGGGCGAGACCCTGCTGGACTACTGGGACTACACGCACCGCATCTTCGACTTTGAAGGCGGCGCCAACATGATCCTGGACGACGGCGGCGACGCCACGCTGCTGCTGCACCTGGGCGCCCGGGCCGAGCTCGATGCCAGCGTCCTCGACCACCCGGACAGCGAGGAGGCCACCGTGCTCTTCGCGGCCATCCGCAGGCGCATCGCCGAGAAGCCGGGCTGGTATTCCGCCCAGCTGGCCAAGGTCCTGGGCGTCACCGAGGAGACTACCACCGGCGTGCACCGCCTCTACGAAATGGCGAAGAAGGGCGAGCTGCGCTTCCCAGCCATCAACGTCAACGACAGCGTCACCAAGAGCAAGTTCGACAACCTCTACGGCTGCCGCGAGTCCCTGGTGGATGCCGTCAAGCGCGCCACGGATGTCATGGTCGCCGGCAAGATCGCCGTCGTCTGCGGCTATGGCGATGTGGGCAAGGGCAGCGCCCAGGCGCTGCGCGCGCTGAGCGCGCAGGTGTGGGTCACCGAGATCGATCCCATCTGCGCCCTGCAGGCGGCCATGGAGGGCTACCGCGTGGTGACCATGGACGAGGCCTGCGACAAGGCCGACATCTTCGTCACCTGCACGGGCAACCTCCGCGTCATCACCCACGACCACATGAAGCAGATGAAGCACAACGCCATCGTGTGCAACATCGGCCACTTCGACAGCGAGATCGACGTCGCCAGCCTCGAAAAATACACCTGGGAGGAGATCAAGCCCCAGGTGGACCACGTCATCTTCCCCGATGGCCACCGCATCATCCTGCTGGCCAAGGGCCGCCTGGTGAACCTGGGCTGCGGCACGGGCCACCCCAGCTACGTGATGAGCAGCAGCTTCGCCAACCAGACCCTGGCCCAGATCGAGCTGTGGACGAAGAAGGGTGAATATGAGGTTGGGGTCTACACCCTGCCCAAGCACCTGGACGAGCAGGTGGCGCGGCTCCAGCTGGCCACCCTGAACGCCAAGCTCACCAGCCTCCGCCCCGACCAGGCCAAGTACATCGGCGTGCCCGTGGAAGGACCCTACAAGACCGACCACTACAGGTACTAGTTACCCTGGGTTTTGCATTCCAGCTGAATCGCTGCGCGATTCAGCTGGCACGGCGCCGTGAGGCGCCGTGCTTGTTTATTGCCAACCGCTTGGTCAGGATGAAGCCACTCACCTTTGGGAGCACTCATGCGCTCGTGGACCCAGGGCCTTCTCCTCCTCGTGGCCGTGGCGCTGGCAGGGGCGGGTGGGGCCGCAGCCGTGCTGTGGTACCAGGGGCGGAAACCTGCCGTGGTGGCGCCGGCCCCCGCTTCTGAGCCGCCGCCCATGGCTCCCGCCCCACTGGCTGTGCCGGAGGCGCCCCCAGCCCCGGCGCCTTCCACCGAGGACATCGTGGCCAAGGCCATGCCCGCCGTGGTGGTGGTGGAGACCTCCTCGGGTCGGGGCAGCGCCTTCTTCGTGGACCGCGACCGGCTCATCACGAACCACCATGTGGTGGTCGGCCAGAGCTACGTCAAGGTGCGCATGGCTGATAACAGCACCCTCGACGCCCGCATCTTGACCACGGCCCCCGACTACGACTTGGCCCTGCTGCGGCTCATGCAGCCCGGGCCCGACCGGCCCTTCCTGGCCTTGGGCAGCATCAAGGATGTGCGCCAGGGCCAGGAAGTGCTGGCCATCGGCACGCCCCATGGCGTCTTTCAGAACACGGTGACGCGGGGGATCGTCAGCAGCCTCCGCCAGTTGGAAAAGGTGGTGGTACTCCAGACGGACACGGCCCTGAACCCCGGCAACAGCGGCGGCCCCCTCATCGACCACGCGGGCCGCGTGGTGGGCATCAACACCATGGGCTTCCGTGGCAGCCAGGGCCTGAACTTTGCCGTGGCCATCGACCATGCCCGGGCCCTCATGGAGGGACGGTCCCTCCAACTCGCCTTCACCCCGCCGACGGTGGATGGCGGCATCAGAGGCCTCCTTCCAGGCGGCGGCGCCAGCGAGTCCGACCAGATCCGCGAGGAGGGCACCAAGCGCTACGCCGCGCAGTTGGCTGGGGTGGCCCGCGCCGCAGACCAGATGGAATCGGCCTTCGCCTCTTTCCTCGCCTACCACTGGGATGGGCGGGTCGTGGGCACCTTCGAGCGGAACTTCTACGCCCTGTGGGAGCGGGGCGCCCTGCAGGGGAAGCCCGTGAAGGGCTACGAAGCCAAGCTCGCTGAGCTGACCCAGGCGGCCGACAAGCTGCGCGAACTCTCCCGCCAGGCCGAGGACCAGGCCCGCCGGGCCGATGTGTTCCCCGGCACCCGCCGCGACCTGCGGCAGCGGTACCGGCTGGACCATCGGGGCTGGGACTGACGAACTGTGACCGAGGTCCGGGCATCGTGCCGGTGAAGCCGTCAGGATGATCCGATCCTCCGGAGGTGCCCATGAGGGCCTGGCTGTTGGGAATCCTCATGGTCATCGGCGGGGTGGCGCTGGTCCTCGGCCTCTGGCTGCTGGGCTACCACCTCAGCGGCAAGTGGGCCTTCCAGCGCTGGCAGGCCCAGCGCATCGCCGTGGGCGACCGCTTCGGCTGGCAGGCGCTGGCGCCGCCGCGTGTTCCCGCGGACCAGAACTTCGCCGAGGCGCCGCTGGTGAAGGGCTCCATCGCTCCGGATGGCGTGGTGGATGCGCGTTTCGCGGCGCTCACCCTGCCCAACGGGGCCCAGAATCGCCTGGCCAACTGGATGGAGGGGCAGCGTGACGACCTGAACACCATTGCGCGGGCCTGCGGAACGGCGGACCTCCAGACCGTGTTCAAGCCTCTGGAGCCGATCTTCCGCGAACTGGACCAGGCGACCCGGCGCAACGGCTGCTGCTTCCCGGACTCCTGCCAGAACGGGGGAATTCCTGCGCTCCTCGGCTTTCGGGCGGCCATGCGAACCCTGCGGGTGCGGGCCATCGCCAGCCTGCGCGCAGGCCAGGCTGATCAGGCCTTCGCGGACCTGCAGACCGGCCTGCGGCTGGCCGACCACCTGAAGGCCGAACCCCACCTCATCAGCGCCCTCCTCCGGGTGGCCATCCTGAACATCACCCTGCAAGTGGCCTGGGAGGGGCTGGAGGATCACCGCTGGAGCGCCTCGCAGCTGGCCACCCTCCAGGCGGACCTGGCCCGCATCGATCTGCTGCCCAACCTGAAGCTGGCCTGGCAGGCCGAGCGCGAGTTTGGCATCACTGCGCTCACGGCCCTGGCCGAGAACCGGTCGACGCCCTCCTTCGAACTCGAGGGCCGGAGCGCCAAAGCTTGGCCAGGTCCCCTCGGCCGCGGGTGGGCCTACCGCAACCTGCTGATGTACTGCCGCTACATGACGACCTTGATGGAGGCCCAAGACCCTCAGACCCACCGCGTTCATCCCGACCGGATCATCAGCGGCGCAGCCTGGGACCGGTCACTCCGGTACCGGTTCGACCTCAGTCTTGCCCGGATCGGCATTCCCGCCCTCTCGGATCAGGTCCAGCGCTTTGCGCGGCTCCAGGCCTTCATTGATGAGGGGGTGGTGGTCTGCGCCCTGGAGCGGCATCGCCTGGAGAAGGGCCAGTACCCGGAGCGCCTGGAGGCCCTGGCGCCGGCCTACCTCCAGGCCCTGCCCCATGACCTGGTGACGGGCGGATCGCTGCCGTACACCCGCAAGGGCGAGAGCTTCGCGCTGTACCAGGTGGGCTGGGACGGGCAGGACAACGACGGGATCATGGCCTGGACGGGCGAGGGCAGGGAACGCAAACTCGATCCCACCCGGGGCGACTGGATCTGGCCCCACGCCAGCCGCTGATCGCAACGGTCCCTGTTCCTTCTCCGGCTGAAACGTTGCGCATTCCAGATAACTGGGCGCTGCACGGTGCCCAGCCATTTGTATGATCAAGGATTCCCCGGAGCCCCCATGGCCGACGAGAAGAAGGAACCCTGGCTGAACCTGCTGGCGCTCACCACCGTGATCCTGGCGGTCTGCGCGACGCTGGCCACCTTCAAGGGTGGGGGCTATTCCACCAAGACGGTGCTGAACCAGGCCATGGCCTCGGACCAGTGGGCCTACTACCAGGCCAAGGGGATCAAGGGAAACCTCTACGAGGTCGAGGCCCTGCGCCTCCGCCGGGAGATCGAGCTGGCGCCGAAGGCCTCCGTGGCCATCCTGGAGAAGAGCCTGGCCGACGTGGAGAAGAAGGTCGCCAAGTACGAGGGCGAGAAGACGGACATCTTCAAGAAGGCCACGGCCTTCGAGGAGGCCAAGGCCGACGCCCAGCGGCACGGCGCCCCCTTCGGGCTGGCCGTGATCTTCCTGCAGATCGCCATCCTGCTCTCCTCCATCGCCGCCCTCATGAAGAAGCAGCCCGTGTACTGGGCGGGCCTGGCGGTGGGCATCGTGGGTCTCGTGTACTTCATCAACGGCTTCTACCTGTTCTTCCCCGTCTGATGTGGGCGCTCACCGTTGCGGCGGTCGTCGAGCGGGGGGGGCGCTTCCTCTTTGTAGAAGAGCCGGACAAGGTGACGGGCCTGCCCGTGATCAATCAGCCCGCAGGGCATGTGGAACCCGGTGAGTCGGTGCTGGATGCCGTGCGGCGCGAGGTGCGCGAGGAGACGGGGCTCAACTTCACGCCCGAGGCCATCGTGGGCCTCTATCCCCTGAAGGCCGCCAACGGACAGGACTACTTCCGCGTCTGCTTCACGGGCTCGGTGCCGGAGGGCGCCGTGGCCGCCCCGGAGGATCCCGACATCCTTCGCTGCCACTGGCTCAGTCGGTCTGAGTTGGAGGCCGCTCGCTTGCGCTCGGGCTGGGTGCTGCGCTGTCTGGAGGATGCCCTGGCGGGCCGGCGCCACCCGCTGGACCTGGTGGCGGAGATCCGCGTCGAGCGTTAGCGACTGCGACGGCTTACGGCTTCCGCAGCCAGTACGCGGCCACCACGGAGGTGAGAAAACCGGTCACCACGGTGCCGATGGCGCCTGCCATGGCGCTGGCCCTGGGCGTCTGCATGTGGGCCTGGGCCTTCACGGCGGCCTCGATCTGCGCGGCGCTCATCCCCTTGGCGGCCATCATCTGGCGTCCCAGGGCCTCCAGGTCCTGGAAGTAGTGGGGGAATTGCACGGCAGTCAGGTAGTAGCTGTTGGCGAAGATGAGCATGGAGCCCAGCAGGGAGATGCTGACGCCGGTCCACACCTGGCGGCCATAGCCCGTGGTGGACGCGGATTTCCGCAGGAAGGCGACCAGGATCCCGATCTGGATGGGGATGACCAGCCAGAAGAGATACAGCAGCGTCGGGTGCTTGTACATCCCCGACTTGGCCATGACCAGGGTCCAGGCGGCCACGGAGGCGCCCAGCAGGAAACCGCCGCGGATGGTTGGGTGCATGACGACCTCGAAGGATATTCCAGTGTGGTGCCCGAGGCTGGCTCGACGCAATCCGTGCACTGAACGGGATGTTGGAGCGGGTCCGCTTCAGAAGATGTAGCTGCCGCCGTTGACGGGCAGGGTGGCGCCCGTGACGAAGCCGGTCTGCACCAGGCCTGCCACGGCCTCGGCCACGTCCTGGGCCAGGCCGTTGCGGCGAAGGGGCGTGTGGGCGGCGGCCGCGGCCTTGTGCGGCTCGGGCAGCTGGGCGGTGGCGTCCGTGAGGGTGAGGCCCGGCGCCACGGCATTCACGCGGATGCCCAGGGGACCCAGCTCGTAGGCCAGGGCCCGCACCAGGCCCTCCAGCCCGGCCTTGGCGGCGCTGTGGGCGCAGAAACCCTGGCCCGGGTTCCGGGCCAGGCCGCTGGTGATGGCCACGATGGAGCCGCCGCCCCGCTCGCGCATCTGGGGCAGCACGGCCCGGCAGCCATGGAAGGCCGCGCCCAGCTCACCCAGCACCTTGGCCTCGAAGGCCTCCCAGGGATAGTCGGCGAAGCCGGTCATGGGAAAGCCGATGGAGGCGTTCAGCACCAGGATGCCGATGGGCCCCAGCTCCGCCTTCACGGTGGTGGCCATGGCCTCCAGCTGGGTGCGGTCCCGGGCATCCGCCTTCACGGCCAGGGCCCGGCCCCCCGCCGCCCGGATCTCCGCCACCACACCCTGGGCGGCGGCCTCCGAGCCGAAGTAGTTCACGGCCACGGCCGCGCCCTGGGCCGCCAGGGCCTGGGCGATGGCCGCGCCGATGCCGCGGCTGGCCCCGGTGACGAGGGCGACTTGACCCGTGAGTGCCATGGATCCTCCTGGATGGCCGAGCATCGATCCGTCGAGGTTAGCCCATCAGCTCGGCGATGCCCATGCCGCCGGTGGCGCCGGCCTCGCCCGTGAGGGCCCGGCGCAGGTAGCCGGCCTGGCCCAGGTGGAAGGCCAGGTGGGTGGCCAGGTGCACCAGGAAGCGCGCGGTGGCCGGCCGGTGACCCAGCAGCTCCTGGGGATAGGGCTGGTCGAGGGTTTCGGCGCGCAGGGATTCCAATCCGGCTTCCACCTCGGCCGCGGCGGCCTCCAGCAGGGCGGCCACCTCGGCCCGGGTAACGGAGCGCCGGGCGAACTCCGCGTCGCGCTGGCGCAGGTAGCCCGAGCCGCCCAGCACCGCGCCCACGAAGTGGCGCAGGTTGCCCGCCACGTGCAGGGCCAGGTTCCCCGCGCTGTTGGTGATGCCCGGCACCGTCTGCCAGAGCGCGGCATCATCGGGGAAGGCCTCGACCTCGCGGATGAAGCAGCGGAGGTCGCGGCGCAGGACGACGAGGAGGTCGGCGGCGAGGGGCGTCATGGCGACCATCCTAAGGCCTGTGGGATGCTGGAGCCATGGACCTTCAAGCCCTCCTCGACGACCTGGCCCGCGAAGCCGCGCCCTATGCGGCGCAGGGCAAGGTGGCGGACTACATCCCGGCCCTGGCGGCGGTTGATCCCTCGCATTTCGGCCTCGCCCTGGCCACCGTGGACGGGCAGCTCCACGGCAGCGGCGACTGGCGGACCCCCTTCTCCATCCAGAGCGTGTCCAAGGCCTTCTCCCTGGCCCTGGTGCTGGCCCGCGATGGCGAGGCGCTGTGGCGGCGGGTGGGCCGCGAGCCCTCGGGCAACCCCTTCAACTCGCTGGTGCAGCTGGAATACGAGAAGGGCATCCCCCGCAACCCCTTCATCAACGCCGGGGCGCTCATTCTCATCGATCGCCTGCTCTCGCTCACGGGCGACTCCTGGGGCACCCTGCGGGACTTCCTCCGCGCCGAGAGCGGCAACGCGGCCCTGGACCTTGATGCGGAAGTCGCCGCCTCCGAGGCCAGCCACGGCCACCGCAACGCCGCGCTGGCCCACTTCATGGCGAGCTGCGGCAACCTGGAGAACCCGGTGGAGCAGGTGCTCGACCACTACTTCCGCCAGTGCGCGCTCACCATGAGCTGCGCCGACCTCGCGAAGGCCGGGCTCTTCCTGGCCAACCACGGCCTGCGCGCCGATGGCTCCCGCCTGCTGAGCCGCAGCGAGGCCAAGCGCATCAACGCGATCATGCTCACCTGCGGCACCTACGACGCGGCGGGCGACTTCGCCTACCGCGTGGGCCTGCCGGGCAAGAGCGGCGTGGGTGGCGGCATCCTCGCCGTGCTGCCCGGCCGCGGGGTGCTCTGCGCCTGGAGCCCCGCCCTGGATCTCCATGGCAACAGCGTGGCGGGCGTGGAGGCGCTGGACCGCTTCACCACGCGGACTGGCTGGTCCGTCTTCTGAGCCTGGCTAGAGGATCGTCAGCTTGGCCAGGGCGGCGCCCTGGAAGTGGGTGGTGTGGCCGTGATGCGCCCGGGTGGTGTGGATGGAGAGGGCGAAGAGGTATTCGCCGGACAGCCAGACCGCGGCCGGGTTGTCGAGGTAGGGGACGATCCGGATGTCGTAGAGGCCGCCGCCCTGGTTGAGGAACTCCGTCACCGTGACCAGGGCGCCGCCCGGGCGCACATTGAAGCCGTCGACCAGGGTCCACCCGGCGGGCAGGGTGGCGGCGCTGTTCTGGTCGCCGACGTTGGCCCCCAGGTCGTCCACCGGCACCCCGTCATGGGTGACCAGGACGCTGATCATGGCTGAAGCCATCACGTTGGCGCCGGAGCCGCCAGCGGTGGCGTTGCCCCGGTTGATCTGCATCTGGACGAGCAGCTCTTTCGTGGCCGTGGACATGGGTCACCTCGGGAGGTTGGGTGCCCGAAGCATGACCCCATTTCTTTCAGAATTCCAAATCTTTGCGCCTATTTTACCAATTAATTTGAATCGCCACATGCCCTGTGCGAGGGTCATGGCTGGCTTTCATCCCCTGTCCGCACCTCGGGACGAGGCGTCCGCAGCAGCCAGGCGGCCCAGGCCGTGAACAGCGCCACGCCGCCGAAGATCAGGACCAGGCGTGCCCAGGGCAGGCCCGCGGCCATGCGCTCGCCCACCCGCAGCCAGGCCATGCCCGCCCAGGCCAGGCAGCCGCCCCAGAGCACGGCGCCGAGGGCGGTCTGCAGCACCGGCTTCGGGATGAACAGCACCACGACCAGGGCCAGCGCCAGAGGCACCGCCAGCAGGAAGGCCAGGCCCAGGCGCAGGGACAGGGCGCCCAGCAGCAGCAGGGCGAAGCAGGCGGGCAGGCGGCGCAGCACGAACATGGGCGTCCTCGACAACGCTTCAAGGTAGCCGATCGCCGGACGGCGGCGTCAGGGGGTCTCGGGAACCTGGAAGGACCAGGCGACGAAGCGGCTTTGCTTCTGGCCCTGGGCCATGGCCACGGTGCGGATGTCCCGGGCCCCGAGCTGGCGGAGCAGGCGGTGCAGGCCGGGCAGCGTCGCGGAGCTGGACACCAGGCTGGTGAACCAGCGCACCTGTGGGCCCAGGGCCAGGCTCTCTTCGGCCATGCGCCGGAGGAAGCCCGCCTCGCCACCTTCGCACCACAGCTCCGCGCCCTGGCCGCCGAAGTTCCGGGCCGCCCCCGCCGCGCCGCGGCCCAGCTTGCGCCACTTGGCCTGGGAGGCGGCGCGCACCGCCTGCGCGGAACCGTGGAAGGGCGGGTTGCACAGCGTGAGGTCGAAGCGCTCGCCGGGCTGGACCACGCCCGTGAAAATGGCGTTCCGGTCCCGCTGGCGGCGCAGCTCGATGGCCCGCTCCAGGCCCGGGTTCGCCGCCAGGATGCGTGCCGCCGAGGCCAGGGCCGCCGCGTCCAGCTCCGAGCCCACGAAGGACCAGCCGTACTCCCGGTGGCCGAGGAGCGGGTAGATGGCGTTGGCGCCCACGCCGATGTCCAGCACGCGCACCACCGCGCCCCGGGGGATCGTGCCGCCGCTCCCGCTGGCCAGCAGGTCCGCCAGGTGGTGCAGGTAGTCCGCGCGGCCGGGGATGGGCGGGCAGAGATACCCGGGCGGGATGTCCCAGCCTCGGATGCCGTAGGCTTCCGCCAGCAGGGCCCGGTTCAGCGCCACCACGGCCGCCGGGTCCGCGAAGTCGATGGAGGCGCCGCCGTGCCTGGCCCGCAGGACGAAGGGCCCCAGCTCTGGACTGGCCGCCACCAGCCGCGCGAAGTCATAGCCCCCCGCATGCCGGTTGCGCGGGTGCAGGCCAGGCTTGGCAGGCGGCGGTTTCGGACCTCCGGTGGGTGGCGTCATGGCACCAGTGTCGGATGAATGGTGGCCGCGAGGCCAGGAAGGAGCGAGCCGAACCGGGGAACGGCGGAAGACTTGACCCCGATGAAGGGCATCAGAGTCCGGCGCAGAGCTCCTCCACGGCCATCACCTGGGCGAAGGTGCCATGCAACGCCGCGAGAAAGGCGGCCTGCACCTGGGCGGCGGGAACGGTGGCGCCGCTGAGCGCCAGGTCCCGGGTGGCGCAGGCATCCCCGGCCAGGCGGCAGGTGAAGCCCAGGTCGAAGGCCGCCCGCACCGTGGTGTCGATGCACATGTGGGTCATCATCCCCGCCACCACCAGCTCCGTGACGCCGAGCCTTCGCAAGTGCTCCCGCAGCGGCGTCTCCCGGAAGCTGTTGGGGAAGTGCTTCTGGAACACCGGCTCGCCCGGGAGCGGCGCGACGCCCGAATGGATCTCCGCGCCCGGCGTGCCCGGCAGGAAGAAGGTGGCGCCGGGCCGCAGGGCCACGTGCTGGACGTGGACCACGGGCAGGGCCTGGGCCCGGAAGGCCGCCAGCAGGCGGCCGGCCTGGCGGCCCGCCCCGGGGCTGCCCACCAGCTCCATGGCCCCGCCGGGGAAGTAGTCGTTCTGGAGGTCGACGAGCAGCAGGGCCCGGGTCATGGGTGGCTCCTTCCTGAAATCACTCAGACCGCTGCTTGGCCCCGCCCTGGTGAGGCTCCAGGTCCCGGGCCCGCCGCGTGGCGAGACGCCAGAAGCCGCCCGCGGCCAGGACCGTCAGGCAGGCCACGGTGGTGGCCAGGTTGCGGCCCTGCCAGCGGTCGTTCCACCAGCCCATGAACTCCGTGGCGAGCACGTTCACCTTGCCGCCGTAGAGCTCCAGGTCGCGTAGGTACTTCTTGGTGTTCATGGGCTCGTAGCCCAGGGGGTTCGGGGCCTGGGGCGCGGCGGCCAGGTAGATGGCCAGGGCCGCGCCCAGGCCCGCGGCCAGCAGCAGCGCCGTGAGCCGGCGGATGCGGGCCAGGCGGGCGCTGAGGCTGTCGCCGAGCCCCGCCACGAAGCCGCCGCGCAGGTGCGCTTCGACCGTGGCCTCGCGCTGGGCGAGGCCCTGCCGGATCCGCGTCTGCTCTTCCTCCGCCAGGGGCAGGCCCCGCCGCTCCAGCTCCGCCAGGGCGGCCTCCACGGCCTCGGTGCGGTACCCCTCGAAGTGCGCGAGGACCCGCCGCAACTCGGCCTCGGAAAGGGCGGGGATCCGCGTCTGGTAGGTGTCCGTCATGGGCTCAGCCCGCGTCCAGGAGGGCCACGACACAGGCCTCGTCCGGTGGCGCCGTGAGCCTCCGCTTGGGGCCGGCGTAGGCCTCGAAGAGCGCCCGGTGGGCCGCCAGCGACAGGTCGTCCTCCCGGGTGTCGTAGGCCCGAACCCAGTCCAGCAGGAAGGCCAGCTTGGCGTCCTGGTCGGCCTTCGAGGCGTATTTGTGGGGCTCCCAGGGGCGGGCGCGACAGTGGGCCAGGCAGGTCTCCACGCCGGGCTCCAGGAACACCAGGCAGGGGCGGTGCGCGAGGGTGGCGCGGATCAGCGCCGCATAGCAGCCCTCGATGATCCAGTCCCCGTTCGCCGCGCAGAAGGCCGCCACGTCGGCAGCGGCCAGGGCCGGATCCCGCGGCACCGCCACCTGGCCCGGCTCCCAGGCGAAGGTGTCCAGATCCAGGGCTGGCGCGCCGCTGCGCGCGGCGAGGCGCCGGGCCAGTGTGGACTTGCCCGAGCCCGAGTTGCCGAGGATGGCGATGCGCATGGGGTCCTTTGCCGATCGCTGTCCAGAGTACCGCACAGGGGACAAAGGACATGAAGTGATCGGGTATGCTGGCCCGATCCGAGGCCTGCTCCGGGCCGGTGGATGGCGAGGCCCCATGCGACGATTCCGCCTGTATCCCCTCCTGTTCGGCCTGCTTCTGGCCGCGGCGGGGTGCGGGCCCCACGTCGACTGTGGCTGCACGCCGCCGCCCTCCGGCCAGGTGCAGGGCCGCGTGGTGGATGCCCAGGGGCAGCCCGTGGCCGAGGCCGAGGTGTGCGTGGTCACCCTGAGCGCGTACGACCCCGCGCATGCGGCCATCTCCGTGGAGGCGAAGGGCCGCTCCCGTGCCGATGGCTCCTTCGATCTCCCGGCAGGGGTGGGCCGCCACCGGATCCTGGTCCGCGCCCAGGTGGGCGGCACCGTCTTCCTGCCCAGCCTGGGCCCCGAGTTCGAGCTGAAGGCCCCAGGCATGGTGGTGGCAGGCCCGGATCTGGCACTCACGGCCACGGTGCCCGCCACCCTGACCGTGACCATCACCCCCGCCCACGGTGCCCAGCAAGAGGACGCCCTGCTGCTGGAACAGCGCCTGCAGGTGGACGGGCTCGAATACGCCATGACCATCGCCAGCCTCAAGCCCGCCGTGGTGATGGGGGCCGAGACCGTGGCCTTTGCCAACCAGCCGCCGGGCACCTACACCCTCTCCGTCTGGCGCAGCGAGACCACCGGCACCCACCCCAATGTGGGCTCGGCCAAGGCCACCCTCACCCTGGCGGCCGGCGCCGCCCTGGAGCTGCCCCTGCCGGTGCAGTGACCCTAGTGCATGGGGATCTTCCCCGGCTCCCGGCGCAGGGGGACGATGGCCGTCCCCGGGGCATCTTCATACGCGGGCGGGCCCGCCAGGCGCAGGCGCGGTCCCCGCAGCTCCGGCAGGGGCGGCGCGCCCAGCAGCCAGGCGTTGGCCCGGATCAGCAGCCGCGGGTACACCGCGCTGGGAAGGCCCTCCTTGCGCAGCTCCACCCGGTACTCGCCCGGCGGCAGGCCCCCGGCCTGGCACTGCCCCTGGGCGTTCGTGGTGGCCGCCCAGGTGCGGCCATCGGCCTGCCGCAGCAGGATCCTGACTCCCGGCACTGGTGCGCCCTGGTGATCCCGCACCTCCGCCTTCAGGCCGCCCTCCGTGCTGGAGACCACGGGACGGACGGGCAGGGGCGCCGGCGCGGACTGGAGCAGGAGGGAGAAGGACAGCAGGATGGCGGGCATGGATCACCTGAACCTGAGAGTCCGCGAAGGGAGCCGGCGTGACGGTCCCACGCTGGCCCTACGCTGGCGCCGCGCTGGCCCCGCGCCGACTCAGCGGCGGGTGAAGGCCGAGCGCAGGGCGCGGATCCCCCAGGCCAGGGCGGTTCCCAGGCCCCGCCGCCGCCGCTCCTGGCGTCGGCGCTCCGCGGGGTGCGGCAGGTCCTGCTGCCGCCGCTCTGTCTTCCGCTGCTCCTCCTTGCGGATGCAGTAGAGCAGGCAGCCGAAGAAGGCCACCACCACCAGCAGCAGGCCGTCGTTGATGCTCATGCAGAACTCCCCTGCTGGCGTTCGCGGATCTGCCGCGCGTGGGTCTCCAGGTGCAGGCGGCCCAGGCGCAGGGCCTGGGCCAGCGTGAGGGGCCCGCAGACCGGATGGGCGAAGACAGCCCGCCGGGCCCCCTCCGGCGGCAGGCTCTCCGTGTAGGCGCGCAGCCAGTGGGCGGTGGCCTCCCAGCGGTCGCGCAGCTCGGCCAGGGAGGCGCCCCCCGTGGGCAGCATGCGCCGCGAGGGGACCTTCACCGGAATGCGCAGGCGGAGGATGAGCACGACCAGCGGGTAGAGGCAGCGCTGCCTCAGGCTGCGGGGCCGGTGCACCAGGGTGGCCGGGTCGGGCAGCCCCTGCAGGATCACCTGCTCGGCGGTCACCAGGTGCTCGACGATCTCCAGAATGGACCAGGCGTGGGCCGCGGGCCGGGCCTGCAGCGCCTCGGGGCTCAGGCCCGCCACCGCCTCGAGCAGGGCCCGGCGCTGGTCGTCCATGGCCTGGAGGAGGGCGCTGGCTGGGCTCATGGGCGCTCCTCATGGTTGTGTGGACAGGCTTGGGGGACCTCCACCCTACCAGCACCAGACGCCGGATCAGTCGGGCCGGATCAGTCGGGCTGATCAGTCGGGTCGGTTTTGCGGAGCGGGGCGCCGCTGGTTCGCGTTGTCCATGTCGGCGGCGATGAGCCAGCGTCCCCCGGCGCCGCGCCGCAGGACCAGCACGAACTTGCCGTGATCCGGCTGGCCGGGCGCCGGGGCGAAGCCGCCGATGATGTAGGCGAGATCCCCCGAGGTGGCATAGGCCAGGGCCCGCAGCGACAGGGGTGAACCGGCACCCTGGGCGTAGGCCTGGCGGATGGCCGCGGGGCCCGGGGCGGGCGGCTGCCCGCTGGGCAGCGCCATTCCCTCCGGCGTGAACAGCCGGGCCAGGGCTTCAGGGTCTTTGGCGATCCACGCGCGCTCATAGTCGCGGAGCACCCGGTCGAGCTCCGGCGGCAGGGTCACGGAGGGCAGGGGCTGGGCCACGAGGCCGCTGGCCAGTACCAGACTGAGGGGGAGGCTGAGGAGGAGGCTGCGGAAGGGTGTCATGGTTGGCTCCTGGGCGACAGGCATGTAGCTGAGCGGACCCCGGGGCCGGTGCCAGGCCGGTGTCAGGCCAGTGCGAGGACAGGTCCGCGCGGTCAGGACCGGCGGTTCGCCGCGCGGGCCTCGCAGAGCGCCTTGAGCAGGGACAGGGCCTTGGGCCAGGTCCCGGCCATGTAATCCTCGAAGGACTCAGCCATGTCCATGTCCACCACCAGCTCTGTGCCATCGCCGGCCGGCGTGAAGGTGTAGTTCTCAAAGCAGGGGGTCCAGCTGCGGACGGCTTCGCTCTCCGTGTCCTCCACCCCGTTCTTGATCTCGCCCAGGTGGCGGATCGACAGGAAGGCCTGGGGCCGCAGCTCGGCGATCTCCGACACCAGGCCGTTGCCGCCGGGCGCCAGGAACCGCATGCGCTCGCCCTGGGCCCAGGTGCCCTCGAAGTGCGAGCCTTCCGTGAAGGCGGTGGTCCAGATCCGGTAGGTGACCTGCCCCAGCATCGTCTCCCAGACCTGGGCCGGGGTTGCCTGGATGACCGTGGTGAACTGCAGCCGCTTCATGGAGCCTCCTGCCGCGCGGGATTCGATGCCCCCACAGTGACAGAAGGGCGGCCTGGAGGAACCGCCGGATGCGGTCTCAGCGGCTGGCGCGGAGCACCAGGAACACGCCCACGGCCAGTCCCAGGCAGAGCGGCGCGTAGAGGCGCGAATCCCAGGTGGAGAAGCGGGTGCCCCGCTCGCGCTTGAAGAAGCCCACCCACCGGAAGTCGCCGATGGCCCGGGCCAGGAATGCCAGGGCCAGGCTGCCGCCGAGGACGACCCGCAGGCTGCGCGGCAGGGGCAGCGCCAGCCAGCCCGCCAGGTCCGCGACCAGGACTGCGGCTCCGGTCAGGGCCGCGGCCACCAGGGCCGTGGCCTGCGCGGACGGCGTGAAGCGGGGTCGGCCCTCCCGCTCCGGAACCGCCGCGGCCAGGCCGGCGCGGCCGCCTCCCAGCCAGTAGAGGTGGAGCAGCGCCAGCAGCAGGAGGGTGGCGACGAGAAGGATCGGGAGCATGGCGGGCGATTCAGCCGCCGCCCGTGCCGTAGCGGTCCTTCGCGCTGGCGGCGGACCGGGCCACCAACTGCTCCAGCACCGCCAGGTCCACATCGCCGAGCCTGCGGATGTAGAGGCAGGCCTTCGCCACCTTGTGCCGCCCGAGCTTGGCCAGGAGCGCCTCGCGCTCAGGGAAGCTGCCCATCAGATACACGCTGATGTCGCCCTTGCGGGAGGCGAAGCCCACGAGGCAGGAGTCGCCCTCGCGGCCGCTCTCGTACCGGTAGTGGTAGCTGCCGAAGCCGACGATGCTGGGCCCCCACATCCTGGGCGGCTCGTGGGTGGCCCGGGCCATCAGCTGGGCCAGGGCCTCGCAGTCCTTGCGTCTCGTCTCGTCGGCGATGGCGGCCAGATGCGCCGCCACGCTGGCGGCGGTGGCCTTCGTCTTGTTCTCCGCCATGGCGCCTCCCTCGGGATCTGCTGGCTTGCGGGTCCCCTACGATACCCGGATCCAACAGAGCCGAGATCAGACGTGGCCGGAATCAGGCGGGCCGGAGCCCGGATCGGGGGCTTCCCGCTTCGCATCCTGCTTCGCCTCGATCACGTGGGTCGCCTTGCCGGATTCGAAGATCTTCTGCAGTTCCAGGGTGACGGCGCCGAGGGCGTTCCCGCTCGGCCGGGTCTTCCGCCAGTAGATCCAGCCGCGCCGCTCGGCCCAGAGCCCCGCCCGGTCCAGCAGCCAGAGGGTCAGCAGCAGGCCCAGGAAGGCGAGGGTGGCTGTCAGGATTGGGGTCACGGGCACCTCAACCGGGGCGGCGCATCCCTGTGCCGGGGGCTCAGGAGCTGCCCTGATGGGAGCCTGGCGGGGCGCTGATCTCCCGCGCCAGCCGGTCCAGGTTCTGCTCATTGGCAGCCTCGAGGAACGGGCGCATGTTCTCGGCGAATTCGCGGTTTTCAAACACGCCGACCCAGGTCAGCAGGGTGCCGGTCGCGCTGGGTTCGAGGGAGATGGACAGCTCGAAGCGCGGCAGGTTCACATGCTGGACCCGGATCCGCGAGGCAGGGATGATCTCCAGGAACTCGGACTGGTTCGGGTAGTCCGTCCCGTCGGGTCCGTGCATGGTGAACAGCCAGGCGCCCCCCGCGCGGAACTCGAAGGTGTGGAAGGTGTTCGTGAAGCCGTCGGGGCCCCACCAGCGGGCCAGGCGCACCGGATCCTGGAGGGCGGCGAAGACGGCTTCGGGGGTGGCGGGGAGGTCGCGGGTGTGGCGGAAGGTGGACATCGTAGCCTCCGGAAGGCGGGAGCTTCTGACGGGAGCATGGCCCCAGATGGAAGGAGGATGACACGGCGGGAGCCGCCGTGAGCCGAGGTTCGGAAGGCGCGGCCACGGGCCCGGGATGGGGGACTAGCCCTGCTTCAAGGACCCGACGGCCTGGTAGGTGGTGAAGAGGATGCCGGACGGGAAGGCCTTCGTGGCGGTCAGCTCGAAGGCGCGCGGCGGGGTCCCCTCCGCGAAGAGGCGCTTCCCCGTGCCCAGCAGCACCGGGTAGACCGCCAGCAGGAGCTCCTCCGCCAGCCCGTGTTCGAGCAACACGGAGGTCAGCGTGGAGCTGCCCGAGAGGACCAGGTCTGGGCCCTCCTGCGCCTTGAGCCGGCGGAGGCCATCGACGAGATCCGGTCCGAGGGCTTCGCAGGGGCCCCACTCCAGGCTTTCCGGACGGTGCGTGACCACGTATTTGGTGGCCGCGTTGAGGCCATCGGCCATGGGGCCGCCCGGCGCCTTCGGCCAGAAACCCGACCAGATGTCGTAGGTGCGCCGGCCCAGCAGCAGGTCGAAGCCCGCGCCATAGGCCGCGAGCATGGCCTCCCGACCCGCGGGCGTCCGGTAGGGCGCGGTCCAGTCGCTGCAGGGGAAACCGTCCCCATCGTCGGAGTGCTGGATCACTCCATCCAGCGAGATGTGTTCGATGATCCTGAGCTTCCTCATCCGGGCCTCCCCAGGTTGGTGTGGCGACCCTGAGGATACCTTCACCTCTCCCGGGCCGATGGATGCCCCGCGCACGCCTGGTACGGGAACGAAAGCGGATGGGAAGGGGATGACGGGCCCGGGGGCTCAGGCTGGTGCTGCAAGGGGCCTGGGTGTGTCGCATTGCCAGCAGGCCGTGAACTGCGATTCATGCACTTCAGCGCAGGTGGGACATTGCCAGGTGGCTGGCGGGGTGGAGGTCTCGCCCTCCTTGAAAAACCGCCCAATCACGTCCTCCGCCAGGGAGGCCTGCGCGTCCTCGATCACCCAGACCGTGGGGAGCATGGCTGGCACATAGGTCCCGCCATCGACGGTTCCGTACAGATCCTCGCCCCGGACCTCCGCGCGGATTCCGTGGGCTTCGAGCAGCCCTTCGATCATGCGGGCCTCGATGGGGTGCCTTGCCGTAAGAACCTTCAACATGGTGTCCTCCAGGAAACGTGCCTCACGGTGAACACGGAGCGGCCAGGTCGCTGCCTGCGCCCAGACGGGAAGCGAGGTGCCGTAAAAGGATGGCAGGCCATGGGGGCAGCGCCTGCGTGGCGCCTCTTGAGGGCTTGGACCGCAGGTCGGCGAGCAGCGACCCTCCGGTGGGAATCAAGGTCAGGCGCTGGTCTGTTCAATGCCATCTCGAATGGCCGAGGTGAGTACCTGGAGGTCGACCTCCTTCAGGGATTTGAAGTGGATGCAATAACCGCTGATCCTGGCCCGGCCGAGCGCCTTGCCGTAGGTCCGGGCCAGATGGGTCTTATCTTTCAGCCCGAGAACATAGACGGAAATTCCGGTGGTGTTCGCGCTGATGCCGATCTGGTAGAAGTCCCGACGGCTGCCCTTGCCCTGCCCGAGGACCTGGAATCCGTATCCAATATTTGGATTGGAAATGACCTTCCCCGTCTCGTCCTTGCCATCAAGGAACCACAACCTGCAGTCCGGCATCAACTCAAGCATGAGGCCATGCAGCGCCTGCATATCCCTGCGCTTCGCCTCCGGCTGGAGGGCCAAGTAGGCGTGAATCTGGTCCTGGATGGTCATGTCAATCCGCAGCGCCTATACCGAGGCAATGAGTGGAGCCGGAGAAGTGAGAAGGTGAGCGAGAACGGAAGGCGAGGCAGGCGGGGTCCGACTTGAGCGGAGGGTTAGGCCGTAAGTGTCGATCACTTGAGTGGGATACTACTTAAATCTTCGGGCCTGTAAACGTAAGTGTTTGGCTCCGGGTTTTGATCTGTAGCTAACATTCCAACAACAACGACAACAGGTTGGCCACCCGGTCCCTTTTTCCCTGCTTGGTTAGCAGGATTGCAGGCTGCAGTGTGCTGATGAGGAGCGGCCTTTGGTTTGGAGCACGAATTATTGGAAAGCGCTATAGCCAGAATGGCGGCCGTTGTTGCGGCGGAATGAATCAGTCGCCTGGATACAACTCTTCTGCCCTCTAGGCTGCAGTCTGAAGTGATGATCCTGCCATCAGTGCGCTGCCAAAAGCGTACACACAATCTCCCTTCTCTATTTTGAACGAGCTTAAGTGCTTCCTGGCTCGTCATGCCAGAGAGGTTGTAGACATTCATCTGGCAGTGTTCGCAGTACCGGACGAGTTCATCACCGGCCATTGACTCCCAGCTCTTTGGACATGGAGCTTCAATTCTCAGAAAATCGAGCCCCATTGTCTTCGGCATTTAGACTCTCCTCTTGGATGCTGAGGCCTAACGAAAGAAGCTAAGCGGCCACGCCTGCACCGAGGCGATGAACGGAGCCGGGATAGCGAAATGTTGAGAGAGAGCGAGAGGCAATGCAGGCGGGGTCCGACTTGAGCGGAGGGTTAGGTGTGCTGGGCTCATGGCTTGATTTGAACCCGTGTTCCGTTTGGAGCGATCCGCCACAATTCTTCGATTTCTGGGTTGGTGACCGCGATACAGCCGCGAGTCCAATCGGACTTGGTGTGCAAGCTGCCGAGCCAACCGAAGCCATTCTTAATTCCGTGAATCATGATTGCCCCACCTGGTTGGTAACCGCCAGCCTTGGCTCTTGCGATATCTGAGGGCCTTGGATAGGAGATGTGGAGGGCACGATGGTAGCCACTCTTTTCGAGGCGGCTATCGATGATGAAATCGCCTTCAGGAGTGCGATTGTCACCTTCGCGTTCTTTTGCCCCGACGGGAGAGCGGCCAAGCGCGACTTGATAGGTACGGAGGATTTTGCCGTTGGAAAAGGCGGTGAGAACCCTATTCGCCTTCTCGACTACGAGTAAATCCGCTCTTGTGCCTGCGGGAAGCGGTGAAGAGGCAAAGGCATTCAATCCAGAGGCCAGGAGCAAGGCCACAGCGAGAAGGATTGACCCCTGTTGATTTCTCATGATGGGTAGCACACCTAACGAATGAAGCTAAGCGGCCACGCCTGCACCGAGACGATGAGCGGAGCCGAGGTGGCGAAATAATGAGAGAGAGCGGAACGCAATGCAGGCGGGGTCCGACTTGAGCGAGAGGTTAGGCATGAGAGCGGTCATTTGTCTGGTGAACTTGGAGGGGGCTCGTATCGATTGATAGCAACTTCCCCTTTGACTGGAAATCGAAGATCAAGACGCCCAAGAAGCTTTGGCTCGTTGGGTGCCGATGGCAAAAGTGTATTGGGAATGAACTCGAAGTCATATTCACCTGGCTTGAGGCCAGTTAGGACGTAATTAATTGTGAAGAAACAATTACAACCAGCGTACCCAGTGAGCAGCGGTTCCTCGCGGATAGTGACCTTGTTGCCAGTGGCTTCAACCTTGAATGTGTACCCTGTCGTAGCGCAGTTCGAGTAGAGATTCTGCCTTTCAATTTGGAGAGATCGGCCATCGAAGGAATAGCGCATTGTCTCCCGTGGAGAGGTTGGGCGCTCTGTACAAGGGGTCATATTCAGAAAATTGCACAGGATTTTCGAATCTGCTGAAAAGGCGGGCATTCCTGGAATCAAACAAAGCACCAATCCACTTGTTTTGAAGTAGGAATACATGAATGTTCCTTCTCTGGTGGGCAATGCCTAACGAATGAAGCTAAGCGGCCACGCCTGCACCGAGACGATGAGCGGAGCCGAGATAGCGAAATGCTGAGAGGGATTGGAAGGCAATGCAGGCGGGGTCCGACTTGAGCGGAGGGTTAGGCAAGCCATGATCAATGCTTGAGGTTTATTGGACGGAACAACACGATGACAGCTTTGGATCGCCAACTACGGGTTAGATAACTGGTGCCAACATGGACTGCTTGGCCATTTGTACTGGCAATGTTCCAGTCTTGGCTGCCCCCGGCAGAAATCGAGTAATCAATCATTTTCGGAGTATTGGGTATCTGGAATGACATCTTTGTCCGAATGTCGAGCCGGAATTTCGGTGATGAGAACGACACGCTGCATTTCTCGAGTGATTCGAGCCATCCGTGTACTTCGCTGAGGTCTTCGAGTTCAGAGGAAGGCAAAGCATTCAAGCCGTCTTCGGATTTCGCTGAAGCAGGAAGTCGTTCTGATTTGATTACGAAGTACTCGAATGCGAGCTGATCCGCCCAGGCCGATGGAGAGGCCATGAGTATGAGAGCAAGGAGGGCTGGACGAGGTGATCTGCTCATTGGTTGCCTAACTAGTAATTGGACGACGGGGTGGGGGTGGGGTGGGGTTCGTCTATTCGGGGGAGCGGGGGTATGTGGTTGGGTTCGGTTGGTGGGGGGATAGGCGAACGGTGGATGGGGGTTGACAGGCGAAAAAAAAGCGATAGATTGTTGTATCCCGGAGAGATAAAGATGGCTGGGGGCGTCCTGAGTTTACTGCAATGGGCGAACTGCTTGGGTGGGGCGACGGGACATGCTGAACCTGAATAGGCAGACCGGTGACGGGCGGACGGAAGGGGCTCCATCGACCCCGCCCCGGTTGTTCGACCTGGTGCGGGAGGCCATCCGGATCCGGCACTACAGCCTGCGGACCGAGGATGCCTACGTGGACTGGGCGCGCCGTTTCATCCTCTTCCACGGGAAGCGACACCCGCGGGAGCTGGGCGCGCCGGAGGTGCAGGCCTTCCTCTCCCACCTGGCCGTGGACCGGCAGGTGGCGGCCTCCACTCAGAACCAGGCGAAGGCCGCCCTGATCTTCCTCTACAAGGAGGTGCTGGCCGTGGACCTGCCCTGGCTGGCGGAGGTGGTGCACGCCAAGCGGCAGCCGCGGCTGCCGGTGGTGCTGACGCCCGCGGAGGTGCGCGTGCTCCTGGATCAGATGGAGGGCGTGATGGGCCTGGTGGCGCGGCTGCTCTACGGCACGGGCATGCGGCTGATGGAGGTGCTCCGGCTGCGGGTGAAGGATCTGGATTTCGCGGGGCGGGAGCTGGTGGTCCGCGAGGGGAAGGGGGGCAAGGACCGGATGACGGTGCTGCCCGCCAGCCTGGTGGCCCCGCTGCGCGTGCACCTGGAGCAGGTGCGCGCCCTGCACGCTGCGGACCTGGCCGAGGGCTTCGGCGAGGTGATGCTGCCCGATGCCCTGGCCTCGAAGTATCCGGGCGCCGCGCGGCAGTGGGGGTGGCAGTGGGTCTTTCCGTCGACCCTGCGCTCGGTGGATCCGCGCTCGGGGGCGGTCCGTCGGCACCACCTGCACGCGGAGAGCGTGCAGAAGGCCGTACGGCTGGCCGCCCGCGCCGGCGAGCTGGCCAAGCCGGTGACGCCGCACGTGCTGCGGCACAGCTTCGCCACGCACCTGCTGGGGGCGGGGCATGACATCCGCACCGTGCAGGAGCTGCTGGGGCACGCGGATGTGGAGACGACCATGATCTACACCCATGTGCTGAACCGGGGAGGCCGGGGCGTGCTGAGCCCCCTCGACGGGCTGTGAGGGAACCGCCCGCCCGCCCGCCGGGCGGGATGGGGGCCGCGGCGGCCCCCTGACAGGTCGGCCCCAGGTCCAGATCCTCACGGACCGCGAGGGGTCATCGACCTCCCGGACGCAGGCCCGGGCTTCCCCGAGGAGGACGAGGCGCCTTCGAGTGGTTCCGGCACCGCTCCGCCCGGCTTACCGCCGGGGAGGGCGGCACGGGCCTGGGGCGCGCCACCGTCCGCATCCACCTGGGGTGGGGTTGAGGGCGGGCCTACACGGTGGAGCGTCCGGCTGCGTAATGGAACCAGTCCCGCTGCCGAGAGGAACCCCATGACGATCCGCCGCCGCCTGCTCGGTGCCTGCCTCCTGCTGGGGTTGGCCGCGCTCCCCGGGAGGGCCGAGGCGGTGGCGCCACCCGCGCCGGCACCCGCCGTGCTGGTCGTCCCCCCGGAGGCCCAGCCCGGCCCCGCCTTCAGCGTGGAGGCCGCGACCCAGGCCTACCTGGCGCAGATTCCGCCGACGGCGCGGGCCCGGTCCGACGCCTATTTCGAGGGGGGCTACTGGCTGATCCTCTGGGATTTCCTCGTCGGGGCGGCCATCTCGGTGCTGCTGCTGACGCGGGGCTGGTCGGCGAAGCTGCGCGACCGGGCCGAGCGCCTCACCCGCTTCCGCTTCCTGCAGACGATGCTCTACTGGGCCCAGTACCTGGTCCTCACCTACGTGCTGGCCTTCCCGCTGGCCGCCTTCGAGGGCTTCTTCCGCGAGCACCGGTACGGCCTGGCCACCCAGTCCTTCGCCGCCTGGCTGGGGGACGAGGCCAAGGGGCTGGCGGTCGCCATCGTGCTGGGCGGGCTGGCGGTGGCCTGGCTCTTCGCCATCGCGCGGCGCCTGGCGCGGACCTGGTGGATCTGGGGCGCCCTCGCCTCCCTGGTGGTGGTCGTCATCGGCGTCCTCATCGCCCCGGTCTTCCTGCAGCCCCTCTTCAACACGCCGAAGAAGCTGAGCGATCCCCGCCTCACCGCGCCCATCCTCAGCCTGGCGCGCGCCAACGGCATCCCGGTGCAGGATGTCTACGAGATCGACGCCTCGAAGCAGACCAACCGCATGAGCGCCAACGTGAGCGGCTTCGCGGGCACCATGCGGATCACCCTCAACGACAACCTGATCCGGCGGGGCGCCCCGGAGGAGATCCAGGCGGTGATGGGGCACGAGATGGGCCACTACGTGCTGAACCACATCGCCAAGCTGCTCCTCTTCATGCTGGTGGTGATCGTCTCGATGTTCGCCCTCCTGCGGTGGGCCCTGGACCGGGCGCTGGCCCGCTGGGGCGGGGCCTGGGGAATCCGCGGCGTGGCCGATCCCGCGGTGCTGCCCCTGGTGGTGCTGGTGGCCTCGTCCTTCTTCTTCGTGCTGACGCCGGTGATGAACACCTACATCCGCGTGCAGGAGCATGAGGCGGACCTCTACGGCGTCGCCGCCAGCCGGCAGCCGGACGGCTTCGCCCTGGCCGCCATCCACCTGGCCGAGTACCGCAAGATGAGCCCGACGCCCCTGGAGGAGTTCCTCTTCTACGACCACCCCAGCGGGTACAACCGCATCCACCGGGCCATGGAATGGAAAGCCGAGAACCAGCAGCTGTTCGCCCGGCCGGTCCCCGCGCCGAAGGAGTAGTCTCGTTCCATGCACCGGTCCGACCGCGCCTTCCGCCGGCTGGTGGACGAGGCCCTGACCCTCGTCCCGGAGGAGTTCCGCCCCTACCTGGCGGGCGTGCCGGTGATCATCGAGGACTGGGCGCCCGATGACCTGCTGGACGACCTGGGCATCCCGGAGGACGACACGCTCTACGGCCTGTACTCGGGCCGCGCGCTGACCGAGGGCCCGCCTGAGCCCGGCGACCTGCCGCCGCACATCACCCTCTACCGGGGGCCGCTGCTGGAGGACTGCGAGGACGAGGCGGACCTGCGCGAGGAGATCGCCACCACGGTGATCCATGAGCTCGCCCACCACTTCGGCATCGACGAGGCGCGGCTGGAGGAGCTGGGCTGGGGGTGAGCGGGGCGGCTACAGTTCCTTCAGGATGGCCTCGCGCTTGGCCTGGTACTCCCCTTCGCTGATGAGGTTCTCGTCACGCAGCTTCTTGAGGGCGCGCAGGCGCTGGGCCTGGGCTTCGTAGAAGGCCTCGTCCCGGGGGGCTGGCGCGGGGGCGGGTGCAGGGGCGGGCGCCACAGCGGGCTTGGGAGCGGCGGCGGGCGCGACGGTGGTGGCGACGGCGGGCGCGGGGGCCGATGCTGGGACTGCCGCCGGGGCCGGAGCCAGGGGGAAGCTCAGCCAGTCGGCGCGGCGGCGCGTGGCCAGGGGGGCGGTGAGGCTCGCGCCGGAGGCGGCGGCGCGGGAGCCGTAGACGAAGGTGGGCAGGGTGCGGTCCGCCGAGTAGCGGTCCATGAAGTTCAGCCGGGCCTCGTGGACGATGAGGTTCAGGGCGCCGTCGGCCACGAAGAGCCGCGCGGTGAGGCCCACGGGCGTTTCCATGAAGCCGCCGCCGCGCTTGTAGGTGCTGAGCAGGATCAGGTCCTCGCCCGGCCCGGCCAGGGCCAGGGCCTCGCGCAGGGGCCGGGCCAGCCCCTTCAGCTCGTCCTTGGCGAAGAGGGGGACGCTCTGGCCCTCCACCGTGGCCTGGACGGGGCCCAGGGCCGCCACCAGGGCCTCGTCGCTGAGGACGGCGGGATGGGCGTTGGCGGGGGCGCCGGCCTCGGCGGGCACCCGCTTCAGCCAGGTGAAGTTGGTGAGCCGCCACTGGGTCTGGCCCGGCTCCGAGGCCGGAGCGGTGGCGAGCGCTGCGACCGGGGCCAGGGCCGCCAGCGTGGTTCCGAGCAGCCATCCCCTGTGTCGCATGCGGGTTCTCCGAAGTCGTGCTCCAGCATAGCGGCAACGGGCGGCAAGGAATTCCCGGGGAAGCCGGGCCCGGCCCCTGGCTATGCTGGTCGCTCCAGCAGGAACGGGAGGTGGCAGGGATGGTCCAGCGGCTCTGGTCGACACTCAAGGGCAGCTTCGCCAGCCTGGTGCTGGCCACCAACGCCATCGCCATCTTCTCCTGCATGATCCCCTTCGCCCTGGTGAAGCTGGCGCTGCCCTTCGCGGCCGTGCGGCGGATCGTGGACCGCGCGCTCATGGCTCTGGCCCAGGGCTGGGTGGCGGCGAACGGCGGCTGGATGGCCCTGGTGCAGCGCATCCGGTGGGATGTGCAGGGCCTCGACGGCCTGCGACGCCGGGGCTGGTATCTGGTGAGCAGCAACCACCAGAGCTGGGTGGACATCCTCGTGCTGCAGAAGGTCCTGCACCGGCGTGTGCCGTTCCTGAAGTTCTTCCTCAAGCGCCAGCTGCTCTACGTGCCGGTCATGGGCCTGGCCTGGTGGGCCCTGGATTTCCCCTTCATGAAGCGCCGCAGCGGCAGCCGCTCGGCGGACCTGGCCACGGCCCGCAAGGCCTGCGAGAAGTTCCGCCTGGTCCCCACCTCCGTGATGAACTTCCTGGAGGGCACCCGCTTCAGCCGCGCCAAGCACGGCGTGCAGCAGTCGCCCTACCGGCACCTGCTGAAGCCGAAGGTGGGCGGGCTGGCCACGGCGCTCAGTGCCATGGGCGAGCGCTTCGACGCCCTGCTGGATGTCACCATCGTCTACCCCGGCGGGGTGCCCACGTTCTGGGACCTGCTTTCGGGCAAGGTGCGGCAGGTGGTGGTGCGGGTGCGGGAGTTGGAGATCCCCCGGGACCTGCTGGGCGGCGACTACGAGGGCGATCCCGCCTTCCGGGCCCGCATGCAGGCCTGGGTGCAGGCCATGTGGGCCGACAAGGACGCCCACATCGAGGAGTTGATGGCGGTGCAGCCGCAGCCCGCCGAGGCCTGATCAGTTCAGCATCAGGGTGCCGAAGGGGCTGCCCAGGAGCGGGGGCAGGCCGGCGGCCTTGGCCTCGTAGAGCCCCGCCATGCCGGCATCGGGGTGGCGCTTGGCGTCCCCGGGGAGGGCCAGGTCCTGGAAGCAGACGCGGGCGGCGAGGTTGGCGATGAGGGTGGCCTCGTCTTCCGCCAGGGCCTGCTCGGTGCGGAAGGCCCGGGCCACGACCTTGTGGTGGCGGAGGCGCTTGCGCAGGCGGGCGAGCAGGCCGGCGTAGGCTTCCACGGACACGGGCGTGCCGAGGCGCTCCAGGCGGTCCAGGGTGGCGAAGGCGTGCAACTGGGCCTGGAGGGGCGGGGGCGGGCCGTGGCGCTCGCCCTCCAGGTGGTCGTGGAGGCGGCGGAAGGCGCCGAGGGCGGCCCCCAGGCGGGGCTTGGCGAAGCCTGCGGCATGGGCGAGGTGGGCGCCGAAGAGCAGGCGGGTGCCCCGGTCGCCCAGCTGGTAGGGGGCTTCCTGGGCGGCCTCGAGGAGGGCTGCGTAGGCCCGGCGGAGGAAGCGCTCCATGAGCAGGCCCGGCGTGAACTGGCGGACCCGGGCCGCGTGCGTGAGGGTGAGGGCCAGGCGCACGAACTGGCCGTCGGCGATGCGCGTGTCCTGCAGAAGCTCCGACTGGACCCGCTGGACGGCCGCGAACAGATGGGTGCGCCCCTCGGCCTGGCCTTCCTCCCCGGCCAGACCGCCATCGGCGAGGAAGAGGTCCACGGCATAGGGCAGGTGCCATCCAGAGGCCGCCACGGAACTGGGCACCAGGGGACGCAGGCGGGCCACCAGGGCGTTCAGGCGGTCGCGGCTGCACCAGAGGTAGGCCCGCTTGGGTTCCTCCCGCGCGGCGCGCAGCAGCCGCACCAGGAACGCGATCTTCGCGCGGAGGGAGCGCAGGTCGGCAAAGACGGAGACCCGGTCGAAGGCCTCCAGCAGGCGCTCGTAGTCCGAGACCAGGGCCGAGGGCCGCCCGCCCTGGGCCATGCCCTCCAGGAGGTAGGCCAGCAGGCTGGCGGGGTCTTCGCGGAAGTGGGAGGCGCTGGCGCTGCGGTGGGTGAGGGGCCCGAAGGCCGTCTGGAGGGCGGCTTCGAAGGCCTCCAGCACGGGGGCCTCAGGCAGCGCCGCCTCTCCGGCGGCCGTGAGGGTGAAGAAGCCGCCGGGTTCCACGTGGGTCCCCGGCGGGACCTGCTTCTGGACCGCATCGATCTCGCGGTCCGTGTCGGCCAGGCGGTCCAGGCACTCGCGGCCCTCGACCTGGATGTAGTCATGGATGCGGTCCAGGTGGGCGGGGACCTGGTCCAGGTCCTTCACGCCCCGGACCTGGATCTTCAGGCGCTCCAGGAGGTCCAGGAGGCGGACCACGTCGGGATCGTCGGGCCCCGGGGGCGGCGGGGTCCCCACGCCCAGGAGGCCCGCAAAGCGCGAGCGGGGAGCCAGGCGGCGCTGGAGGCGCTCGGCGCAGCCCCGGGCCTCCAGGATGTGGCGGTGCGTCTCCTGCAGGGCCTCGTACCGGGCTTCCAGGCTGACCTGCTTGGGCCGCTCGTCCTTCTGGATGAGGCCCCGGGCCAGCAGCTCGTCCAGGGCCTCGCCGCCGATGGCCTCCAGGCGCACCGTCTCGGCGGCGGCCAGGGTCTGCAGGTGGTGGAGCCAGAGCGGGGGGGTGTCCATGGAGGCAGGTCGGGTCCAGGCGGCGCGAGGGCGCTGGCATGGCATCGGCCGGATGCGCCAGGATCCCAAGAATGGACGGGGTTCGGGCGGCCGAAAGCTGTCCAGACGCGGAGATGGGCACCCGGGGGTGCCCATCTCCGCGCCGGAAAAATCCCGGTGGCTAGCCGTTGGTCTTGACGAACTGCTCCATGAAGTCCACGAGGGTCTTCACGTGGTCCACGGTGACGGCGTTGTAGGTGCTGACGCGGATGCCGCCGATGTCGCGGTAGCCCTTGAGGCCCACCATGCCGGCCTTCTTGGCCTCCTTCACGAACTGGTCGTCCAGTTCGGGGGTGGGGAGGAAGAAGTCCACGTTCATGAGGCTGCGGTGGCTCTTCTCGGTGACGAAGCCCTTGTAGAAGCCCGCGTGCTTGTCGATGCAGCCGTAGAGCAGCTCGCCCTTCGCGCGGTTGGCGGCCTCGATGGCCTTCAGGCCGCCCAGGCTCTTGTTGTAGGCCAGCACGTTGCGCAGGATGTAGATGCCAAACGTCGGCGGGGTGTTGTAGAGCGAGTTCTTCTCGGCGTGCAGCTTGAAGCGCAGGTAGCTGGGCAGGTCCTGGGCTTCGCACATCTCGAGGAAGTCCTCGCGGATGATGGTGAGCGTGACGCCGGAGGGGCCGAGGTTCTTCTGGGCGCCGCCGTAGATGAGGCCGAAGGGGCTGACGTCAAAGGGACGCCACATGAAGTCGGAGCTCATGTCGCAGACGTAGGGCACGTTGCCCACCTGCGGGAACTCGTGCCACTGGGTGCCTTCCACGGTGTTGTTCGAGGTGAAGTGCACGAAGGAGCTGTCGGCGCCGACCTTGATCTCGCTTTCGAAGGGCAGGCGGCTGAACTTCTGCTCCTTGGTGCTGGCGGCGATGCGGACGCTGTCGCCGGCGACCAGCTTGGCTTCCTTGGTGGCCTTCTCCGCCCAGTTGCCCGTGACGATGTAGTCGGCCTTGCGGCCGCCGCGCAGCAGGTTGAGGGGGATCATGCCGAAGCTGAGGTGCGCGCCGCCCTGCAGCATGAGCACCTTGTAGTTGTCGGGGATGCCCATCAGCTCCTTGGTGAGGGCGATGGCCTCCTCGTGCACCGCGTCGTATTCCTTCGAGCGGTGGCTGATCTCCATGACGGACATGCCGGTGCCGGCGAAGTCCAGCAGCTCTTCCTTGGCGCGCTCGAGGGCGGGCAGGGGCAGGCCGGCGGGGCCGGCGTAGAAGTTGATCGCGCGATGGGTCATGGGGGGCTCCTGTTAGGCCTTGAAGTCCTGGAGGATGAGAACCACCTCGTCGCCGATGCGGCCGAGGTTCTCCTTGGAGCTGGCGCCGATGTGCGGGGCCATGAAGACGTTGGGGGCGGTGAGGAGGGGGCAGTCCGCCGGGGGCGGATCGCTGGGCCACACGTCCGTGCCGTAGGCGCGGAGCTTGCCGCTGGCGAGGGCGGCGGCCACGTCCGCATCCACGATGCACTTGCCCCGGCCGGTGTTGACGAGGATGAGGCCGTCCTTGGCCTTGGCCAGGAAGGCCGCGTTGATCATGCCGCGGGTCTCGTCCGTGAGGGGCAGGTGCATGCTGATGACATCGGCCTTGGCGGCCAGCTCGTCGAGGCCCACCAGCTTCGCGATGGGGTGCTCCTTCAGGTAGGGATCGTAGGCGATCACCTCCATGCCGAAGGCCTGGGCGCGCTTGGCCACTTCGGTGGCGATGTTACCGGCGCCGATGAGGCCCAGGGTCTTCTTGAAGAGCTCGGTGCGCTTCAGCTCGCTCTTGAGGAACTTGCCCTCCTTCATGGAGGTGTGGGCCTCGATGAGGCGGGCGGGGATGGCCACCATGAAGGCCATGGCCATCTCGGCCACGGCCACGCTGCTGGCGCGGGGGGTGTTGACGGCCTTGATGCCCTTGTCGGCGCAGAGCTTCTTGTCCACGTTGTCCATGCCCACGCCGCCCCGGATGACGAGCTTGAGGTTGGGGGCCTTGGCCACGAGGTCGGCATCGACCTTGGTCTTGGAGCGGACGAGGAGGACACTAGCGGTGCCGAGGGTGGTCATGTCGGAGCTGACGGTGCCGAAGGCGGCCAGGCGTTCCGGCAGCTTGGCGTCAAAGGCATCGGCGATGAGGATGTGCATGGGGTTGCTCCTTAGCCTTCGTACATCCGGACCAGCAGTCCGGAGCGCAGCTTGGGTTCGAACCAGGTGGACTTGGGCGGCATGACCTCGCCGGCGTCGGCCACGGACATGAGCTGGGTGAGCGAGGTGGGGTACACCGAGAAGGCCACGGCGCAGCCCTCCTTCACGCGGCGCTCCAGCTCGTCCATGCCGCGGATGCCACCCACGAAGTCGATGCGGGTATTGGTGCGGGGATCGTCGATGCCGAGGATGGGATTGAGCAGGTTCTCCTGGAGGATGCTCACGTCCAGCCCGCGCACGGGATCGCTGGCGGGGAAGGAGCCGGGCTTGGCCTTCAGCTCGTACCAGGTGCCGTCGAGATACATGCCGAAGGTCGTGGGCGCCTGGGACTCGCGGTGGGTGGACACGGCCACGTCGAACTTCTCGCTGACCGCGGCCAGGAAGGCCTCTTTCGTCAGTCCGTTGAGGTCCTTCACCACGCGGTTGTAGTCCATGATCTTCAGCTGGTCGTGGGGGAAGACCACGGCCATGAAGCTCTCCCAGGGCTCGTCGCCGTCCAGGGCCTCGCCCTTGAGCTGGGCCTCGGCGCGGCAGTACTGGCCGTAGCGGATGGCGGCGGCGGTGCGGTGGTGGCCATCGGCGATGTAGAGGGCCTCCACGCCGTTGAACAGGTGCACCAGCTCGTAGACCACGGTCTCGCCCGACACGACCCACACGGTGTGGCCGATGCCGTCCGGCGTGACCACGTCATAGACGGGGACCTGCTTGCGGATGTCGTTCACGATGTGGTCGATGTAGGGGACGGCCTTGTAGGTGAGGAAGACCGGCTCAGCGTTGGCGGCCTGCTCGGTGACGTGCCGGGTGCGGTCGTCCTCCTTGTCCTTGCGGGTGAATTCGTGGCGCTTGATGAGGCCCGTTTCGTATTCCTCCACGGAGCAGAGGCCCACGAGGCCGGCCTGCACGTGGTCGCCCATCTTCTGCTGGTAGACGTAGAGGCAGGGCGTGTTCTCGTGGAACAGGGTGCCGCTCTCGATGAGGCCGCGCAGGTTGGCCACGCCCTTGGCGTAGACCTCGTCGGCGTGGACATCGATGCCTGCGGGCAGGTCGATCTCGGGGCGGCCCACGTGGAGGAAGGAGTGGGGGTTCCCCTTGGCCAGCTCGGCGGCCTCCTGGGTGTTCACCACGTCGTAGGGAACGGCGGCGACCTGGGCGGCCAGGTCGGGCCGGGGACGGTACGCGCGGAAGGGCTTCAGCTGGGACATGGACACCTGCCTGGGAAGGGGCCCCCGCGGGGCCGCACAGGCGCCATTATTCCCCCATGGGTGCCCATTGGGGCGCCCCATTGCCAGACCCCGGTTGGGTTTTGACGAAAGTCCCAATCCAGGGCCCTTTTCAGGGCGAACCGTCAAAATCGCAGCCCCGTCAGGCTTCGCCGAACTCCGGGTTCCGGTGGTCGGAGATCATGGCGGCGTTCATGAGCAGCTCGGTGAGGGGGAGGTCGATGCTGGGCTCCACCCGGCAGGTCTCCACGAACTCGATGTCGGGCTTGTCCCAGCAGAGGATCTCGTAGGCGGCGGGCAGGCCCTCGTCGGCGCGGTAGGCCGCATGCACCACCTCGCCGGCCTTGAGGTAGAGCAGCCCCATGCCGGCCTCGGATTTCACCGTGAGGGTGCAGGACTTCTTCTCCCAGTTCAGCAGCTGGAGGATGCTGTTCAGGCCGATGCCCCGGACCATGCCCGCGGGCTCGAACTGGGCGGCGGCGCGGATGGCATCCATGAGCAGGGTGAGGCGGGGCGGCTTGGTGAGGATGCGGATGGCGCCCAGCTGGAGGGGCGTGTTCAGGTGCTGGCTCTCGTCCAGGCCCGTCATCACGATGATGGGCACCTGGGGGTAGAGGCGGCTCACCTTGGCGATGAGGTTGAAGCCGTCCATGACGGGCATGTTCAGGTCGGTCACCAGGACCTGTACCGGCTCGTGGCGCAGCATCTCCAGGGCCTGGCCGCCGTTCTCGGCCATGATGATCTTGAAGCCCTGCAGGCCCTTGAGCCCGGCCCGGTAGAGGCTCAGGGTGGCGCGGTCATCCTCCACCACCAGCAGGGTCTTGGTGGGGACTTCCGGCAGGGGCAAGGGGCGGGGGCGGGTCGGCAGGTTCATGGGCACCGGTCAGCATACCTTCGGCAGAAGGTCAGCGCTCCTCGCCTTTTGGAATCCGGCGGGCCGGGGCGGGCTCCTGGGCCAGGATGGCCCGGGCCTCGGCGGCATCGGCGGGGTGCCGCGCCTCCCAGTCCAGCACCCAGGGGGGCAGCTCGGCGTCCTCGTAGTCCCGCAGCTTGCGGTGCCAGCTCACCAGGGACTGGACCACGGCCTCGCGGATGTTCTCGGCCTTGGGCGGCAGGTGCCGGTCCCAGATGGGCTCGCGGAAGTACTTCCGCAGGGTGGCCTCGGCAGGCTTGCCCCACACGGCGTAGGTGCGGTCCGTGGGGCCGCCCACGGGCTTCTGGTTCAGGTTCTCGCCATAGAGGTAGTAGAACACTGCGTCGCCATCGCTCCAGTGCCGCAGGACGCCGAAGGAGCCCTTGAGCAGCAGGTCCTGCAGGGCCAGGTCCAGGGGCTTGTCGGTGCGGAAGTCCCAGGGCCCCACGTGGGCGTGGGCCACGGAGGGGTAGCCCACCTCGGTGATCATGACGGGCTTCTCGAACCGGGCCGTGAGGGTGCGGGCCTTGTAGACGATCCACCACCAGGCGTCGCGGATCTGCTCCGGCGTGGGGTAGTCGTCGTACTTGGCGATGGGGTCGTAGGTGTTGATGCCGATCACGTCGAGGCAGTCGCCGAAGGTGAAGCTGTCGTGGCTGTCGAAGTTGACGCTGTAGACGAGCTTGCCCTTGAAGACCCGCCGCACCTCGGCGGCCAGGCGCCGCCACTGGTCCGGGAAGGGGTGGGTGGAGGCCATCTCCGTGCCGAGGCTGTACCACTCCACGCCGCCCTCCTGGGCCAGGGTGGCCAGGCGCACGTTGAAGGCCGTGTAGTTCCGCCACCAGAGGTCCCAGTCGTCGGGTGCGATGTTGCCCCGCCACCAGTCGGCGTTCTCGGCTTCGTCCCGCATGTTGATCGTGGGGAAGAACATCATGCGGAGGCCGCGCACCCGGGCCTGCTCAAAGGTGCGGCGCAGGGCCGCTTCGGTGGGGCTGGAGGTGGGGTGGCGGCGGATCTCCACGCTGTGGCCCGTGTCCATGCGGTAGATGGCCTGCAGGCTCACGCAGGTGGCCCCGGTGGCCGCGATGCGGTCCAGTTCCTCGGCGTAGTCGTAGTCCGGCACGCCGGCATAGAGGCCGAGGACGAAGCCCCGGGGCTGGGGCACCAGGGCCCGGCGCTGCATGCGCCGCACGGAGAGCAGGGTGGCGGGCAGGGCCAGCAGGGCGATGAGGATAAGGAGGCGGCGGGTCATGCGGAGGGCTCCAGGCTCCAGCCTAGCGGCTGCGGATTGGAGTTAGGAAACGCTTTGCCCCGTCTCGCCGGTTCCAGCGGCGCTGGCCCTTCAGGCCGCCGGTCTGGATCGGGGGATACCAGCGCGCCGCATCAAGAGGAAGAATGCCGCCGCTGCCAGGACGCAGACGATCAGGCTGATGGGGCCGATGCGGATGGCGCTAGGGGTGGCAGCCAGGAAGAAGATGGCGCAGCCGCGAAGGTTGCGCTGCTGGGCAGCCCGGATTTCGGCCTCTGGGACGTCGGGGTCCACGCAGCCCCGGTGCAGGGCCAGGGCGAAGTTGGCAGCCTGGGTGGTCAGAATCAGTCCCATGGTGGGCAGGTAGATCATCAAGGCCACGGGGTTGGTGGGATACCGTCCCATGAGGGCTGCGGCGAAGGGGAAGAAGCTGACCAGGGCGAGAAACAGCAGGGTCAGGGCGAAGACCGGGACATCGACGCGGAGGATCTTCGCCATGAGGCGATGGTGCCAGTACCAGAACAAGCCCAGCAGGAAGAAACTGAGGAGGTAGGCGGCGAGGGTGGGCCAAGCGTGATGGAGCTTGTCCAGGAGCTCGGCGGTGGAACGGCGATCGAGCAGGTCAGGCACCTTGATCTCAAGGACGAGGATGGTCATGGCGATGGCGAAGACGCCATCGACGAGGGCCTCTAGCCGGTGTTTCGCGATGGGGTTCTGGGGCATGGGATCCTCTCGGAAGCCTTCAGGTCTTCTCCACCTTCACCTGCACGATCCGCGTGCCCTCCATGCGCAGCACGGTCAGGCGGGCGCCTTCAACCTCGACGGATTCCTGGGGCCTGGGGACATGGCCGAGGCGGGCCATGACGAGGCCCGCCAGCGTGTCGAAGCCGTCGCGCTCCCAGGCAAAGTTCAGGGCCTCGGCCACATCCTCCACGTGGGAATGGCCGGCCACCAGCCACACGCCGGGGGCCTGCTCGAGCAGCCCTGCGGGGGCCTCGTGCTCGTCCTGGATCTCACCGAAGACCTCCTCCAGCAGGTCCTCCATGGTGACCAGCCCCGACACGCCGCCGAACTCATCCACCACCAGGGCCAGCTGGGTGCGGGCGCGCTGGAGGTCGCGCAGCAGCTCGGCCACGGGCTTGCTCTCGGGCACGAAGTGGGCGGGCTTGAGCAGGGTGGCCAGGGGCGGCGTGGCGCCCTCGGCCAGCTGCATGAGGTCCTTGAGCAGCAGCACGCCGCGCACCTGCTCGATGCTGCCCTCGAAGACGGGCAGGCGCGAGTGGCGGCTTTCGGTGAAGGCGCTCCAGGCCTGCTGGATGGTGGCCTCGATGGGGAGTGCCACGATGCGGGTGCGGGGGGTCATGACCTCGCGCACCACGGTGTCGCCGAAGGTGACCACGTTGCGGATGAGCTCCCGGTCCTCGGCTTCGAGGATGCCTTCCGCCTCGCCCTCCTCCAGGAGCGCGGTGACGGCCTCCTCGGTGGTCTCCTCATCATCGTCGTCCTTGGCCCGCTCCTCCGCATGGCGGCGGTCGATCATCCGCGCCAGGGGGTCGACCAGGGGGCCGAGGAGGACCAGGGCGGGGGCGTAGAGGGGATAGAGCTGCACCAGCCAGAGGGCGGGATCGCGGGACGCGAGCAGGGCCGGCAGGAGCAGGTCCAGCAGCCAGAGGCCCGCCAGCACCAGGGCGCCCAGGGTCCACGCCCCGCCGGGAAGGGCGTGGTGGACCGGCCAGAGCAGGGCCACCAGGACCAGCAGGAGCAGCTGGTTCCAGAATTCCAGGCCCATGCCGAGGCCGCGGGGCCGTTCGAGCAGCCCGGCCAGCCTGGGGTCGCTGATGGTCTGCTCCTCCAGCAGTCGGCGCCGCTGGAGGGAGGGCAGGGCATGGAAGGCCGACAGCAGGATGGCCATGGCGCAGCGATAGAGCCCCACCGCCAGGGCGGCGAAGAGGAACCAGGTTGGGGTGGCGCTGCCGCCGGATTCAGCCATGATCCAAAGGATTCTAGCGTGTTTCCCGGCGGGACTCGATGAGGCGGGCGGCCTCGGCGCGCGCGCTTTCGCCCAGAGGCAGCTTCAGGCGCGCCGCCTCGCGGAAGTACTCCTCCGGATCGCGGCAGAGGCCGTCGGGCGTGGGCGGCAGGCCCTTGCGGACCCGGGCGGCATTGAGGAAGCGGTAGGGCTCCTTGGCCAACTCAGGGCTCTGCAGGAAGTGGCGGAAGGTCCACCAGCCGCCCAGCACGAACCAGACGCCCAGCGCGGCCACGGCCTTGTGCTGAAGCCAGCGCATCCGCTCGGGCGTCTGCCGCACCTGCTGCCAGGCCACGCCGGCCCAGAGGTTCAGGCCGATGATCAGGGCGGTCATCAGCAGGGTGCCCATCCAGCCCAGGCTGCCCCAGCCCCAGCCCGTGAGGCCGATGACGGCGGGCGCCAGCAGCACGCTGAAGATCATGTTGAGGTGCAGCATGTAGAGCAGCAGCGACTCGGCGCTGGCGGCCTTGATGGGATTCGGGCCCTTCCACTTGGGGCGCAGCAGCTCCACGGCGCCCATGAGGGAGCCGCCCAGGAGGATGAAGCCCAGGCGTCCCGCCACGCTGGGGAGCGTGGCATTGGCGATGCCGCCGAGCTCGCTGTAGGTGAAGGCGCCGGATTTGCTGTGCAGCAGCCAGATGCCGTTGGTCTGGACCCACTGGCCGCCCCAGAGCCAGGCGTGCTGGGCGGAGGAGCCCCAGGCCAGGAGACCCGCCCCGAGGACCGCCAGGGCCGCGAGGAACCGGGGTTCGCTCCAGCGGGCCTTCCCGGCGACGGGCTCCACCCGGAAGTGCCGGTAGAGGCCCCCCAGGAAGGCGCCGAAGGCCGGGAAGGCGATCCAGGGGAAGAGGGGGAAGAGGGCCTGCACCCCGCGGTCGGGATTGCCGTTGAAGAGGCCGCGGATGGGCAGCCAGAGGCCGTCCGCCACGCCGGTGGCCCAGAGCGAGGGCGAGATCAGGGGCACGAAGATGGCGAGGAGGAGGGCCAGGGCGGTGAAGACCCGCGGGTTGCGGACCAGGCGCGCCAGGAGTTGCAGGATCAGCAAGGAGAAGACGATGCACTGGAGCACGTCGATCTTGAACAGCTCGCGGGCCTTCTGCGCGGTGTTCAGCACCGTCCAGTCCGCGGCGGTGATGCCGGGGGCGTGCAGGGCGTAGGCGCAGAGGAGGATGAAGCCCAGGCGGCGTGCCGTGTCCGGCCAGAAGGGGCGCAGCGTGCCGTCGGTCTTGAAGGTGGAGATGACCAGGCTGTAGCCGGCCGCCATGGTGAAGCTGGGCGCCACCAGGCCGTTCAGGTAGTTCAGCCAATCGGGGCGCAGGCCGGCTTGGAGGTACACGTTGACCACGTGCACTTCGATCATCACGATGACGGCCCAGCCCCGTAGCTGGTCGATCCAGTCGCAGCGCTTCGAGGGGGTGAGGTCATTCCAGAGGGACATGGCGATTCCTCGCAGAGGGCACCTAGTGGGCGGCGTTTCGGGTCTCGATGAACGCCACGATGTCGTTGGACAGGGCCTCGGCCGAGGGACGGTGCAGGTACATCATGTGGCCTCCGGGATAGTCACGGAGCGTGATCCGGTCGGCGTCGATGCCACTGTGCTGGAGCATGTATTTCATGGCGAAGTACGAGGTGATGAGGTCGTTGTAGCCAGCGGCGGCGAAGATCCGGAAGGCCTCGTTGTCCTTGGTGCCCTGGGCCAGGGACCCGGTCACATCCACGAAGCCCGAGAAGGCGTTCTTGCCGTTGGCGGGTCGCTTCCACTTGCCGCCCGCCTCGTCGCTGGCGGGGATGTAGCGTTTGTCGAAGTCGACGCCCAGCTCGTTGCGGAGGTAGCTCTGGAAGCTGGACACATAGACCGGGCCGGTCTTGGCGTCGAAGGGATCCCGGTTGGGCATGTCGGAGATGTTGTCGAGTTCCTTCTGGGTGTAGCGGCCATCCAGGAGGCCCAGGGTCCGGCCCTGGGCCCGCAGCAGTTCCTTGGCGAAGCGGAAGGCCGTGACGCGGAGGTTGGCCCGCAGCAGATAGTCCTTGGACAGGCCTGTGTAGCGGCTCAGGGTTCCCGCGATGCGCTCCTTTTCAGCCGCCTCGAGGGCGCTGCCCCGGAAGAGGGCCTTGAGGTAATCACCGCCCGCGAAGGCCTCCACCTCGCGCAGGAGGGAGCCCAGGTCCTTCCAGCCATCGCCCAGCCGGTGGTGGTAGTAGGCTGTGGCTGCAAGGGCAGGCAGGGTGGTGGCGTAGGTTTGGTCGTTGCCATCCACGACGAAGGGCAGGGTTGCCAGGTTCAGGGCTGGCGAGATCAGGATGGCGCCGTTGAGCCCCACGCCCAGGTTGCCCTGGAGGCGTGGGATGAGGAGGGAGGCCCGGACGCCGCCGTAGCTCTCGCCCATGATGTACTTCGGTGAATTCCACCGGTTGTGTTGGGTGATGAAGGTGCGGATGAATTCGGCCACCGAATCGGCGTCTTCGTCGTAGCCCCAGAAATCCTCGTTCTTCTTTTCGCCGGCCGCGCGGCTGTAGCCGGTGCCGATGGGGTCGACGAAGACCAAGTCGGTGGCGCGGAAGATGGTCGCCGGGTTGTCCCTCAGTTTATAGGGCGGCGCGCCGGGGTCCTGGGCGTCGCTGGGAATGTCCACGAGCCTTGGGCCCACCAGGCCGAAGTGGAGCCAGATCGAGGCTGAGCCCGGGCCCCCATTGAAGATGAACGTGATGGGCCGGGCCTCGGGGTTGGCCACGCCGTCCCTGGTGTAGGCGATGGTGAAGAAGCGCGCCGTGGGCTTGCCTTCGGCATCCTTGAGGAGGATCTCCTCGCTGGTGGTCGTGTAGCTCAGATCCACGCCGCCGGCTTTGAGGCGGTGCTGGCGGATGAACCTGGCGGGGGGCTCCACCGGCTTGTCCTTCTCGGCGGCGGGTTTGTCCCCCGGGGCCTTCTCGCCGGGTTTGGGGCCCTCATGGGCCAGGAGCCCGCCAGCGATGAGCGCCAGTTGAGGGATGAGGGTCGCGAGGCGTCTCCAGCTCATGGGGGCTCCAGGGCGGAAGGAGGGATGAGCGGCGCAGGGTTCGCCACGGGGTCCTGTGGTGGCTGGCCCTCGGGGGATCCCGGCGGATGGGCTTGGTGGCTTTGCCTAGGAGGCGTTGTGCCGCATCACGCTGTGCTTCTTCCCGTAGGCGAAGTAGATGATGAAGCCCAGGGCCAGCCAGGCGATGAGCCGCCACCAGTTGGCCACGGGCAGGGAGAACATGAGCATGAGGCAGGTGAGCACGCCCATGATGGGTACGAAGGGCACCCAGGGGCAGCGGAAGGGGCGCTCGGCCTCGGGGTGTTTCTTGCGCATGATGAGCACGGCGGCGCAGACGATGACAAAGGCCAGCAGGGTGCCGATGTTGGCCAGGTGCAGCAGGGCGTCGATGGGCAGGAAGCCCGCCAGGGCGCCCACGAAGAGGCCCACGAGGATGGTGGACTTCCAGGGGGTTCGGAATGTGGGGTGCACGTCGCCGAAGGTGGCCTTGGGAAGCAGGCCGTCCCGGGCCATGGCGAGGAACACGCGGGGGCCGCTGAGCATCATCACCAGCAGCACGGAGGTGATGCCGCTGACGCCGGCGGTGGCGATGAGGCCCTCGGCCCAGCCGATGCCCTTCTGCTTGAAGGCGGTGGACACCGGCGCGTTGATGTCGAGCTGGTCGAACTTCACCATGCCCGTGAGCACGGCCACCACGGCGATGTAGAGCACCGTGCAGACCAGCAGGGAGACGATGATGCCGATGGGCACGTCCCGCTGGGGGTTCTTGGCCTCCTCCGCGTGGGTGGAGACCGAGTCGAAGCCGATGTAGGCGAAGAAGATGATGGCCGCGCCGGCCATGGTGCCGATGGGCGCGCCGCCGCCGTCCACCATGCCCGCCACCCGGTGGCCGAAGAAGCTGATGCCGGTCCAGCCGAAGGGGGCGAAGGGGTGCCAGTTGGTGGTGTTGATGAAGAAGGCGCCCACGCCGATGACGAACAGCACGGCGGCGACCTTGATGGCCACCATGAGGCCGTTGAAGGTGGCGCTCTCCTTGATGCCCTTCACCAGGATCGCGGTGATGATGGCCACGATGATGAGGGCCGGCAGGTTCATCACGGCGCCGGTGCTGGCGAAGTGGCCCGTGGCGGGGTCGTATTTCCAGGGCGATTCGCTCAGGGCCTTGGGGATGTGGATGCCGATCTTGCCGACGGCGCTCTGGAAGTAGGCGGACCAGCCCGTGGCGACTGCGGCGCTGGAGACGCCGTATTCCAGGATGAGGTCCCACCCGATGATCCAGGCGAACAGCTCGCCCAGGGTGGCGTAGGCGTAGGTGTAGGCCGAGCCCGCCACGGGCACCATGGCGGCGAATTCCGCGTAGCAGAGGGCCGCGAAGATGCAGGTGATGCCGGCGATGACGTAGGACACCATCAGCGAGGGGCCCGCGATGTTGTGGGCCGCGGCGCCGGTGGCCACGAAGATGCCCGCGCCGATGATGGCGCCGATGCCCAGGGCCGTGAGCTGGACGGGACCGAGGACGCGGCGGAGCCGGTTCTCGCCCTTGGCCTCTTCCAGGAGGAGGGCCAGGGGCTTGCGGGCGAACATCTGGGACTCGGGGCGCGGTTCGTTCGACATGAACAAGACTCCATGCGATCCGGTAGGTGGGGACCCGGAAGGGGGTTCCAGGAGGGGGTTGCCAAGTGGGGCTTCCGGCGATGCTAGCAGATATGATGCCCCATGCTTTCCGACGTCCTGAGGTCGCGCCTCGCCCTGGCGCGGGGTGCCCTGCTCCCCTGCCGGGGCTGCCTGGGACCCGTGGGCGAAGGCGCGGAGGCGGGCCTGTGCGTCCGCTGCTGGGGCGGCCTGCGGCCGCTTCCCGAGGGGCGCTGTCCCCGCTGCGCCCTGGTGCATGCCGAGGCGGACTGCCCCGAGGCCACGGCCTGGGACCATGGTGACGCCCTGTGGGACTACCACGGTGGCCGCCCGCCGCTGGGGGCCCTGCTGCTGCCGGGCATCAAGCAGGGTGAGACCGGCTGGCGGAGGGCGCTGCTGGGGCGCTTGGCGGAGGCGCCCCTGCCGGACTGGGCGGCGCAGGTGGACCGCGTGACCGCGGCGCCCAGCGCCTGGCCCCAGCGCCTGCTTCGCGGCTTCGATCTCAGCGCCGAGGCGGCCGAACTGATCGCCAGGCGCCTCGACCGTCCCTTCGAACCCCTGCTCGCCAAGGGCTGGCTTCGCGGGCGTCAGGCCTCGCGCACGGAGTCCCAGCGCCGCCGGTTGCCGAAGGGGGCCATGGCCCTGCGGCGCGGGGCCGCGCCCCGGGGCCTCATCCTCCTGGTGGACGATGTCTGGACCACGGGTTCCTTGACCCGGATGAGTATTCATATTTCCGGAGATTTCTGACTCCAGGACTACTCGTTTAGCCGTTTTTCATGCAGCAAGGCGAGAAAACATCTGCTCCCCTCCTGGAGGGGTGAACCTCATATTTCATACTTATGGCCAGTTGATGAGGCTCGGTAGATTTGTGCATTTTCAAGTGATGAAGTCAATCTAGGACGAACAATAATCTTTCGCATTGAACTGGATTCTGATTCAATCAAGGAAGGTCAGGAACCCTGTGCAAATCCAATGATGGGTCTGCTCTCTACCTGGCGATGAGGAGCCACTAGGAATTCCGAGTAGGGCTGACAAACAGACCTTCTTCCTAGTTTGGCGCCGGCGTTTCACCGGACACCTTAATCGCAGTGGACGAGAATGACTCAGAACACTCTGATTTGGGTTCTGGTGGAGGCTGCATGTTTGTGAGCCTACGCTGCCGCGTGTTCTTCGATGAGACTGGTGTCTTCACTGAGATCCAGGTGATTTACACGCCCACAGGGTGGCTGATGCCATTGGTGGAATATTTACTCGCCCACAGCCACACGCGGAGCCGGAACTGGATGGTCAAGGTGTGCCACGCCATGAGGCTGTTCCTGGAATACATGGTTGCCAACCCCAACGAGAAGCGAACCTATCAGCTTTTCCAGAATTTTGCCCAGCGACTCTACACCGGCACGTTCAATCGGCAAACCGGCCTCGACCCTTCTTGGCTCTGCTGGAAACCCAGATCCCCTTCCGAGGCCGGCAGGATCATCTGCAACCTAACGAACTTCTGGAGGTGGTGGAATGCCCTGCATCCGGCCGCAGCTGAAGTGAATCCTCTGTATGCGGGCAGTGGCTACGACCAGTTAGTCTCCGAGGCGGCCTACCAGTACCGGCGAGATCGGGCCTTCCTCGGCCACACGTGGAAGCCGCACTTGGATCCATCAGATTCGACCAGTTCCACGGGAGGTCATTTAGTCCAGGCTCGCAGAAAGAATAGGGTAGGGACCTCCAACCCTCCGGCCTTCCCGGACGAAAGATTCATGGAGTTATTGACAGAGGGTTTCGTCGTCGGTGGCCGTCCAAATTTTCGGGACATGCTCATTACGTTGCTGCTCCACGGGGCTGGTTTTCGTTACTCGGAACCATTCCATCTCTACTTAACCGATGTACTAATTAATCCGAAGAATCCCAAACAACTACTGGAAGTCCGAATTCATCAGCCCTCGGATGGGGACGCGCCGGAGGACCCGACATGGCTGGATGAGCGCGGCAACCTCAGGAGAGGCAATCGAACGACGTATCTCGCGGAGCGTTTTGGCTTGGCTCCGCGGAACCTATTGTTGGACGGCCGCCGTGCCGGTTGGAAGGGCAGCCTTCTCGATGAAAACTCATATATGCGGGCCTATTGGTTCATTCCGAAGTTCGGTGAGGTATTTCTAACTCTTTGGTACCGCTACATGGAGCAGCTCGCGCAACTGGATCGTTCCCATCCCTTTGCCTGGGTCAACTTCACCCAGGAGCCTAAGGGCGGAATGTACACCATGGGGCAATATCGGCGGGCACATACCCGCGCCTGTCAGCGGATCGGGCTGGTGATCGGGAAGGAGGTCGGGACGACGCCTCATGGGCATCGCCACGCCTATGGTCGTCGCCTGGTGGCAGGTGATTTTCAGCCCTCCGAAATCAAGATGTTCATGCACCACCATTTGCTGGAATCGCAGGGTGTTTACACCACACCCACCCCAAAGCAGGTCATGGATGCCCTCGCGGAGGGGGCCGAACGACTCCATCAGATGTACAGGAGAGACCTGTGAAGAGGCCCACGAGAGTCTCACGGCTTCCCGAGTTCGAAGATTCCAAGACCCCTTGGCGCCAAAACGATCCAACCTTGGGCTGGATCCTCCGGGACTTTCCCCAGTTGGAGCCTTGGCGTGACTTGGCCATCAAGTGGTTCGCCACGCTAAAGGTGCTTTCACGGGACCCCCTTCAAGCCCTCTCCGTGTTTCTAGACCGTTTCATGGTCCAGCAGGGACTTCCGACAAACCCGGACATGATGTTGCGTAAGGAGACAACTATTCCAGATTTTTATGGAACGGCATGTCCTCGGAGCCGGCATGGGGTTAAGTGGAACAACCACATTAGAGCTTTCTTGGAGTTCGTCCTTGCTGAGCGATACTCGCATCTCGATCCCATCACAGGCCTGAGGTCCCTCGATACTTCCTACTGGAACCCCGTACCCAAGCGAGACTTCAAGACCTTCGAGATCATCCCCGACCGGCCGAAGGGCCTCAATCGGACCACAGACCAGAATTTCGGCTGGGTCCAAGACAAGTACCCACAACTTGAACCTTGGAGGCTCCTATCGTCAGAATGGATCCAGGGACCGGGCGCGCAAAACGGAGGCATCGATAAGAAGCTTTGGTCACTCTCACTGTTCCTGGAACGCTACATCATCAGGCTGGGACTCCCTGTGGCCCCGCCCAGGCTACTCCAACGAAACATCCAGCTGCCTTCGTTCCTTGAAACGTGCTGCCCGAAATCAAGGATGGGTTTCGTAGTAAACAACTACGTCCACGACTTCTTGGAGTTCGTCCTGCTGAAGGAGTGCTCCGAGAAGGACGATTACGGCGATCTGGTCGTTTCCTCAGAATTCAAGAACCCGGTTCCGCGTGAACGGGCTTCTGGGAAGGCCGGACGTAGGGGCGAGACCAACAAAGTTCCTCTCCCCTACGGCTACATCACCCGCCTACGCCGTCAGCTCATCGGCGGTCAGGATTTTCGAGACTGGATCTGGGCGCAGCAGGCCCTCGGGACAGCGGAAGGGGCGAGTGGAACACCAGCACCCGACTGGTACCGTGTGACCTGGGACCAGATCGACAAGGACGATCCGGACTGCGTATGGCGAATCCGCAAGGTATGGACCGGTGAAATTCTCGAAATGTGGTCTCCGGTGCGCTGGGTGGCCCTTGCTTTTAAGCTCCTATTGCCCCTGCGGACGTTTCAGGTTCGCATGCTAGACAGCGGCGAGGGAGATACCTATAGGTACGATTCAGGAGATTGGGGGCTTAACTACGGCCCGCTGGCCGCGGGCCGACCCGGAGCCTCGGTTCACCAGGGCTTCCTATACCGCAGCTTAGAGCAAGACGGCACGGTCATGACGCAACTCTACGCCAACACCAACAAGACAGCTGACATCCTGAAGTCCGGAAATGAAAAGGGGTTTGTCTTCCCATGGATTGTATTTGGCGACCCGCTGGACGACGTATTCTATTGGGCAGAGAAACTCCGAAATTGGCAGGAAAAGTACAACCCTATCTACCGCCTGACCTCCTGGACCGAGTTGGATGGTACGCGCATCCCAGGCAAGAGCGCTGCTCAACTCGCTGGTTACTCGGACACAGCCTTCCTTTTCAGGATGCGAGAGGAATCGCCCGCCAAGCGGCAATTTCCGTTGCAAGAAACGGTGCTGGAAAACTGCTGGTTCCGCCTCCTCTTTGACTTCGAGGAGAGACTGGCCGGGGCGGGGGAGACACTCAAGAACGGTGGCCGGATCCGGTTCGTACCAGCGCCTGAGGAGCGTCGCAAGAAAAGCAATGCAACTAAGCACCCTCTTCACAGCCTCCGGGTGAGCCTTATCACCGCTCTGGTCCTGGACGGGAAAGTGCCTATTGAGACCATGCAAAAGGTGGTTGGGCACAGTCGGTTGCTGATGACTATCTACTATATCGTTCATGGCGAGACCATCATCAGGCTGTCGCTGGAGGAAGCTGCAAAAAAATTGGAGGCTAGCGCTGAAGCCTCCTGTGAGGAATTCCTGAAGAACACCGAAATGGAAGAACTCCTGAAAACCGCGATCTGCGTTGACCTGGAAGGAATAAAGGCCGCGATCGCAGTAGCTCCTGGAGAGAGACACCCGGTGGGTTGGATGATGATGGCGGATGGTTGCTGCCTGATGGGTGGAAACACCAGTCCGGCTGAGGGGAACGCTCAAATAGGCGGCTGCTACAACGGAGGAGCGGATATTCCTGGCACGGGGAACAGAAGTTTCGGCCCGGTTCCCGGAGGCCCCCGAAACTGCGTCCGATGCCGGTGGTTTGTAACCATGCCACAATACTTCTTCGCCCTCGTGAGGCGATTGAATAACCTCTTTTACGAAAAAGCCAAGGAGCAGGAACTGGTCCTGGGTTTGCACGAGACAAAGCGAGCCCTGGAGGCTGAACGGGTCGACGCCGAAAGAAGGACGAGCATTCCCTTCGATCGGGCCTATGAACTGGAAGGGATGGAACGAAGGTACGAATCTGCAGTGGCAAGGCTGGATGTGATCATTGCCAATATCTTTGCTTGTGTGAACTTGATCATTCGCTGCGAAATCGCATTGAACCAGCTACATGAGGGAATGGGCCTAGTCACGGTCGGCGGAGCGGCCGAGTTCCGCACCCGTATTGACGGTATCGATTCCGAACTTCTTCAACTCGCCCAGGTTTGTGAGGACCTGGAACTCTATCCAGACTTGCCCTCAATTCCCGATGCGGTGCTCCGCCGCGGTCAGATATTGGATATGGTGCTGATGTCCGAGGGGTTCAAACCTCTGTTCCTGACCATGACTCCGGAGCAGCAGAAGTCGAACGGCAACGCCTTCATGCGGGAACTGGCGAGGCGGGCGGATCCGGAGGACCCCATCCGAGGCAGAGTCAAGGTTGTGACGCTCATGGACCTGAAAATGAATCTTATGGAGCACTTGGGCTTCAGACTGGCTGACTGCCTGCCTCTAGGCTTGGTCTGCGAACCCATGGATACCGCCTACCCAATCAAGATCAATACAAATGGGAGCAGGAATGTCCTCCACAACTAGCATTCATCCCGACAAGGTTCTGGATGCCCTGCTGTCGGCGCCACGCAGAGCCAACGTCAAGCGGACCCTTAACTCTCTCCACGATCTCTGTCGGAAGTACTATCAGGGGGGCTTCCGGAACTTCACTCTCGCATGCATTGGGAGGAAGGCAGAGCACGCCGGGTTGTTCAGCTATCGGAGTTTGTACAACAATAAAGCCCAAGCTTACCGAGATCTTATCCAGGCGTGGGCATCATACTCAGGACCATCTCAGGAGCTGCCTTCCAAGGTCCAGGCCCGGTACGATTTCTTGATGAAAATCCAAGACCCTGCTGTCCGGATTCTTGTACAGCAAGTTATTGCGGAACGGGACACTCTGAAGTTCGACATGAACCTTCTTAAGGGAACTACCCTCGGGACCATCGACATGCGTCCTTTGGGGGCGAACATCATCTCCGATCCTGAGAGCGGCCCCACGGCAGTCCTGATGCCGACTGCCCAATTGACTCCATCCGAGCGAAAGGCCCTCCTGTCGGCCATTTCGCCTAAATTCCTCGAAGGGGAAGGCTGGATCGAAGGGGAGCGTGGAGAGATTAAGGACAAGAGGACCACGCGTATCGTATTCGAAATGGGATTCTCTTCAGCAATCCGAAAGCTTCTGGGTTGAACCACTGAAGAGCAAAAAGGTTTCCTCGTGAGCACACTGTGCAATGACACCAATTTGATCGGCCAGGAACCGGTGGAGGCTCCGAGGAGGTGGTTCAAAACGCTCAAGGTCGAAAGATTTGGTCTACCTATAAGAAATAGAAGGGTTCCATAAATCAGTTTTCGGCAATCACGCGATGGTTAAGCTTTTCACTCCAGAATTTTTCAGAAGTTGATAAAGGGTCGCGATTTTCGTCCGTGTTCCACGCTGCGGACAGTATGTAAAGATGACGCGTTGTTTTGCTCTCGTGAACGCGACAAAGAAACCGGCTGTGGCCTCAATCTGATCATTGGAAAAACTCCACCATGCCCCATCATCCAATCCGACAAAAATAACACTGTGATATTCGAGTCCTTTGCTTTTATGAATCGTCATCAGCGGTATCGAATGATTTCCTTCGTAAGTATCCAAGGCCAGTGACCATCCGGGGCCCCTAGCTGACGATGCCAGAAGGTGTTCCGCAGCTGAGTCCAAGACTTTTTCGAGCCAGTCGCCTTGTCCATAGGCATGGTGAATAGCAATAAGCATGTTCCGATCGATAAAGTCTAGTATATCGTTCACAATTGATCGTGACGCCTCCTTCGATTTTGGCGAATTGGGGTGGGCTGATTTGAGTTTGAGAGCATATGCATCCAATTCCTGCGTAAGCCTGGCTTGGGAGACCTCGTCGTCCACCGAGATCCCGCGGATGGTGGCGAGTGTTCTCAAACATTCCGACCAGTGGCGGCCGGCCCGATTGGTCATGGCGAGTCGTAGAAACATGATGATCAGTTCAGATGCGGTTTCTGTGAGCAAATCTTGGAGCGTGATCGACCCGACCATTCCGGATTCGTTGCGAAGAGGGATCCCCGCAGCTATGAACGCCGGTTTGAGCACGGCAGCATATTCGCTGGCCTTTTGCCGGACTAACAACACAAAATCGCGGGGACTGAGTGCATGAGTCCTCATTTCTGCCACGACGAAGGCCGCTAACTTCTTCGCCTCGATTTCTGGGGTCAAAAAATTCCATATTGCACAACTGTCGCCATCAATCGTACCCAAAGTCTTCGACACCGGCGCCACGGAGCGAGCATCCAAAGCCTGTGCTAATATATGCTGGATACGCACCAACTCAGGTGACGAACGATAGTTGTTGTAGAGCGGAATTCGTGTCGCCTCGAAGTCTTCATCATAGGCGGTGAAAGGATCGTCCATTGCCATGGCCCACCGCATGATCTGCTGTTTGTTGTCTCCAACGGCGGTGATCACGGTGTTCGTTCCGAGGAAGATGGTATGGACAAGGTCATATTGAATCTGGGTCGTGTCCTGGAACTCGTCCATGAAAAGATGGGAATATGTCAGTCGAAGTGCAGTAGTTGCCATAGGATTCACTCGCAACAATAGTTCTGCGAGTCGCCCGATCATGGGAAACGACAAGACGCTCTTTTTACCCTGGTGAAGAGACATTTGCCAGAAGCGATCTGCAGCCCATTGAGCAGGTGTTGGGTGTAACCATCCGTCCAGTGGTAGGGGAGACCCCACCAAGTGATGACGCTCGAAGGTATTTACCGATATCGCTTGGATGTCTGCAGAGGTTCCGACCGAGGCTGGAGGAGACCCGATCTGTCGAGAAAGAAAGTCACTGAATTGTCGATCACCGGGGAACATGATTTCGTAGTCGGGCCGAGGCCGCCAGATCTTGGGCAGTGCCTGGCCGAATCGGTCGATCAACCCTTTTGCAAAGGCGTCGAACGTCATTGAATCGAAGCGATCGGCTTGATTGCGATGACAACGCTGGCGAACGCGGTTAGCAAGGTTTGTTGCGGCATCACGTTTGAAACTGATTGCGAGGATGCGGCTTGGAGCAGGTGCTGCGCCTGTTTGAAGAAGATAAGCGGCGCGTTGTGCGAGCAGTTCCGTCTTTCCAGCGCCTGGGCCGGCAATGACAGAATAATTATCTATGGCGCGAACAACTTTGAGAGCATTCGCCTCGAGAGCGTCCACACCCACTGGTTTCCAATTCGCTGAGGGGATCCGTCGCGACAGGACCACCACGTCTAATCCCTCCGTAAAGACTTGGCGATAAAGTTGAGAAGCTCCGTTAGCACACCCGGCATCTCCTTCTTTAAGTCTTTCCTCTTAATGTGCGTCAAGGCAGCTAGGTGCGTTGCCGGTTTGCTGTTGGTATAAAAATGATAGCGATAGCCAGGGAAAAGCTTCGAATAATCCTTGAACGGCCCGGTGTATAGCGCGAGTCCTGGCCCCGCGGTCCCGAGTACCACTTCTGATGCTTTATCGACCGCCATCCTTGGGCCGCCCCTCTCGGGAATGAGTGCTTCGTACGCACTGGGGAATGCCTCTAGCATGGCTAGATCAAGGTCGAGCGGTGCTGAGAAATACACCCCATACGGCTTAAGGGAATCTATCCAACCATTCAGTATCTTTCGATCCTCCGGATCCTGCCATGTGTGCATCCCTGCAAAAGCTTCGTCGGTCAACACACCGCTCTCGGTCATCAAGAGTTTGGCTTTGGGCGCACCAAATTCGATGAGCTTCTGGATCGCTGTCTTCACTCGCCCGAAACCTCCACCCTCACGCCCAAGGTCGAGATCCAGCAAGGTCGCGTATGGAATGCCTAATTGTTTTAGCAATCGCCAGAAATGCTGCACATGGCGACCACCTAGCGGGACAATGGCAACGAAGGCTGGGTCAATCAGGAGATCAAGCGCCTCGGCCAGACGAGGTAAGACGATCCGCTCGGAATCACCTTCTACGAGCAGGACGAAACGGGAAAAATAAAGTTCAGGATAAGCGAGCATTGCACCACGAACGAACTTGGCAGCTTCTTCATTACCTATAGGTATCTCGATTCTTTTGACTGTCGAGACACGCGTTTTCGGATCGCAGCGGCAGTAACGGACTTCGTTGGGATTGACGCGGCTCAACACTGCCGGGGAGTGACTGGTGATGATTGCTTGGGCGCCACTCGCATCGGTAAGCGAGTGAATCTGGCGGATAATTCGGGCGAGGAAGAAGGGTGAAAGATGGTTTTCAGGCTCTTCCAAAGCGAAAATGGTGAGTGCAGGGATATGCAAATTATCGTCGCGGAAGCCTTCAACCGTCCCGTTCACCACCTTGCGCTCGAGATCGAAAACAGCCGCAGCCAGAGCGAAGTAGAAAAGCGATTGCTGCCCATCGCTTAGGGCGTCGAGCTCACGCTCCTGTCCGTCGGGCCCATGCTCAAAGATTACGGCAATCTTGTTGACCACCTCCTCGAATCGACGACTGACTAGGCTGAGCCTGGGTTTCGAATCGATCACATCGTCGTGAAGGCCTGACCATCGCGCTTGCAGGGCCTTTCCGATCGCAGCAATCGCAGCTTCGCCCTCAAATGCAGCGGCAAGGTTTGTGCTGGTCTCTTTAACAGCCTCCTCTGTTGCGGGTGACCATTCGATTGCGCGGAGGAGGCGGGCAGCAAGCGCGCCGGCCGTTGCTCGTACCTGAGCGGCCGCATCGCGACTGGCAGGTGTGTAGTAGAGCTGGATCAGACCGCGATCTGACGCCGAAACCGGGTGACACTTGTCCTCACTCGGATTATCTTCGACGGTGTCGACCCAGAATAACTCCTGCGTAACCTCGCCCTCGATCGTCCCATCGTCTTCCCATCGTGCTTCTAGGCGCATGCGGCAAGCCGGCGATTTTCCTTCCCGTTCGATTTGCATATGACGGAACGACGGTGCAATGGTCTCCGGCGTTGCGGTACCGTCGGCCAGTTCGGGAAATTCGAGTAGCACGTCGATGAAGAGGTCTTTGGCTTCACGGTTATCAGGATCCTCCTCCGCACTCGAGTGAAAATCCGAACGCAATACGGTGCGCTGCGCACGTGATACACCGAATATTTTCCCCAATGCGTGGAGGAGTGCTGTCTTGCCCGCTGCATTCGGTCCGACGACGGCAGTGATCTCTGGGGAAAGAGAAACTGTGATCGGATTGGGGGCAAAACAACGGAAACCCGACAGTGATATAGATTCAATTCGCACCTAGTAAGCCCTCCTACGCACCACAATGCATTTGTTCGATGTGTAATACCCTAAGGGTCCCAAGACAAATTAGCCCCTAATTTGTTGAGAGTTGGGTAGGTCTAGGTTTAGTGAATCCGTGTACATGTCGCGCGATACGAAGCGATGTGCACGACCATAGTCCCCATGGATGCTCAGGCTCAACCAATATACGCACCTATTCCTGGCCAACCCTCGCAAGCCGACAGCTACCCTCAATGCTGCCCGCCCAGACCACCAAACGGCTAGAATGAAGGAATCCCTGGCAGACTGACAGCATTGGATTTATAGTAAGGGTCAAGTAAAACTTAGCTTTCCGAGTCCCGCAGGGCACAATGGTTCCCGGGGCTATACGCCTGGTGACATTCGTGACTAGCTCCCCTACTGCCTCTCTCCTCCAAACCAGCGAGCAGGTGGGTACTGTGGCAACCCAATCGATTTCCATTCGAGATTTTAACGCAACCAGAACATTTGGTTCGGGTTGTCGAAATGAGTTCGAGAACGAGAGGCTGGTAAGAACACTGAAGGGGCTTTCAGAGACCGATTCCGACTACTGGACATTTCGGCGTGACTCGTTGCGAGCCGGGACCCACGGTCTCTCCCAATACCCAGCAATGATGGTTCCAAAAATGCTGGAAGGGCTGTTCAAGGCAATCCGGACGGCAACACAGGAGCCGTTGAGTGTGCTAGATCCCTTTGTTGGATCTGGGACGACACTTGTCGAGTCATTGCGCGTGGGATTTGACTTCACTGGTCAGGACATCAATCCACTAGCTGTCCTGCTGTGCCAAGTGAAGGCAGGGCCATTTGCGGTCGAAAAGCTAAAGAGAAGCCAGGCTGAATTGCTCTCCCGGGTGCGGGCTGATCGGAAACGGGGGATCGAAGCCAGCTTCGAGGGGCTGTCGAAGTGGTTCGCCAATGAGGTGGCAATTGCTCTGTCCCGCATTCGTCGGTCCATTCGGCAAGAAGAGAACAAATGGGTGCGGCGAGTTTTTTGGGTTGCCGTGGCGGAGACTGTCCGATTGACCTCTAATTCGAGGACATCGACATTCAAGATGCATATTCGATCAATGGAGGATCTTCAGTCCCGGGAGTTCTCCACCATGGATGTGTTTTCAAAGGTTCTCCAGAATGTCGTAGATAGATTGTCCATCGAAGCTGCAAGATTGCGGGAGGGCAATTTGCTAAGTCGATCAGGGAGTTACCGAGGAAACCTCCAGATACACCTGATGGACTCCACCTCGGCACCGAGTCTCCGCCCCGGTCCCCAACATGACCTGCTGATCACCTCTCCACCGTACGGGGACAATACCTCGACAGTCCCCTACGGGCAGTATTCGTTTCTTCCACTACAATGGGTTGATCTTAAAGACATCTCAGAATCAATCGATCCGGAGATGATGAGGACCGCGTATGAGATCGATTCCAGGAGCCTAGGCGGAGTTCGGAAGTATGCACTAGATCGGGCGCATGGGTTAATGCAGTTCTCGCCTTCGATTAAGGCAATACTGGGTCAACTTGAGGGGCTGCCAAGAGATCGAGCAGCACGCGTGGCAGCATTTTGTGTAGACCTCGACCGTTCTCTTGAACGAATTCATGAGTCCATGAAGCATGGCGCGCTGATGGTCTGGATTACGGGCAATCGGCGGGTGGGTGGGCTATCGGTTCCCCTAGACGATATTCTGGTCGAATTGTTAGAAGCACGGGGAGCAACATTCCTCCACAGAATTCAACGCCGAATTCCTAGCAAGCGTATGGCTACGAGAAATAACGTCTCACTCACCATGCGGGAAGAAAATATTCAAATTTTGCGATCGAGGTGATGATTTGCCGTCCAGACCGAACGCACCTCGCCGCTTTGATGTCCACCCATCCGTGGTGTTCCGCCTTGGTGAAGAGCTCGTATCCGACCCGATCCAAGCCATCATTGAGCTTGCGAAGAACAGTTATGACGCAGGCTCGGCAAGAGTGAATATCTCCATTGCTACAACCCCCTCGCATATAGAGGCAAGCCATATCAAGAAGAAAAGTACATTTTTGCTCCTGGAAGATTTTGGGGTGGGAATGACACGAGAGGAACTGGAGAAAGGGTGGCTTGTCATTGCCAGTTCATCAAAGAGAGAGATGAAGAGGTCGAAACAGGTACCACCAGGTGCTAGGACTCCGCTAGGGGACAAGGGGCTTGGTAGGTTGGGCATTCAGAAAATTGGAAGGCATGTTGAAGTCATTAGTCGGTCCACCTCTGACTCTAAGCATGAGCATCGTCTTTATTTCGATTGGGCGAAATTCGAGAATGCAGAGACATTGGGCGAAGTGCCTGTTGATATTTCTACTGTCGAAGCAGTGAACAGGAGGAAAACCGGGACCACGATTATCATCTCAGATCTTAAAGATCCTGATTATTGGGCAACCGAGAAATCGAAGAAACGGTTGGCTAGTGATTTGTCAAAGATGCTCACGCCTTATCCAGAGATCCGAACCTGTAAAGTCAGCCTCAAGATCAACGATGTCTACATCCAGTTGCAGGACGTAACTAGCAAAGTGCGTATGTCGGCCCCAGCCCGGTACTTCATCACGTTTGATGGAACTACATTTACGGTAAAGGGCCAGTGCTCGTTGGACCTATTCCGACCTAGGGCACAAAATCGCGAAGACCTGGCTGCTTTTCAAAGATATTGTTCCTCCGATCGTGGGTCACGTCTCTTCGATTGGTTTATCAAAAGGAATCTTTCAAAAGCTATTCCGAATCTCCAGCGCACAGAAGTGGATCAGGGGTTCATTGAGTTCGAGCGAAGCTGGGAGTGGACCTCTTTGGATGAAATCCAGTCATCCGAAGAAAACGGCAATTCTCCTGGCCCATTCGTCGGTGAGATCAACTATGTGAATCTTGATAGGGAACCAGGCCAGGCGTTGGATTCAAAAAGCGAGCTTCAGAACACCCTAAAGGGTTCAGAAGGTGTTCGTCTTTTCAGGAATGGGTTTGGAATCCGAGTTGATGAAGACTGGCTTGGGCTAGGGAAAGGTCAGACGAGCGGGAAGAGTTGGTACGGGCTGCGCCCTGGGAACGTGTTTGGATATGTAGCACTCACGGCAGAGGACAACCCTCAAATACAGGAAACAACCAGTCGAGAGGGCCTGATCAGGAACCCTGAATCCAATAATTTCCTTAGGTTATTGGCGGCATTCGTCGAATTCACTAACGGTGCCCAAAGCAAGCTCAGGAGAACAGCTCTAGAATTCCTTCACGAGTGCCGAGGGAATGAGGTCGGCGTTAGCGATGCCGACGATACTGCAACCATCGTAACCAAGCTCAAAGAGACCGCCAAAGCGCTATCGAAAGCTAAGGGCGCGCTGGGTAAAAAGGCTGGGGCGGGATCTCGACCTCCATCCAAAATGGCTGACGGCACCCATTCTAGTGCAGAGGAGCAAACTCTAATAATCGTTGAGGAAGCCAACAAACATGTAAAGGATTTTCTTGCAATGCAGGAGGTGATTCAGAGTAGGGAATCAGCTCTCCGAGATGAGATCGCGTCAATGTATGAAATGGTCAGTTTAGGTATCACAGCAGAATCACTTGCCCACGAAATAAATCATATTGCCGATGATCTTGATGCCAGATCCGCTGGCATCAATCGATATCTTGCGAAGCGAAGTAACTCTGACATCCAGACTCTTTCTTTTGTTGAGCATGTTCGCGGAAGTGCGACTGGGCTACGAAAACAGCTCGAGTTCCTCACACCTTCTCTCAAGTATGTTCGAGAGAATCGAGAAAACATCAGCCTGGCGAAATTCATGTCGCAGTTGGTTGATCATTATCAAGGCCGACTAGAAGGAAAGGGAATTCAGATCTCCGTTGAGACAAGCCTTCGCGGAGACTTCACGCTCTCCATCAACCGGGGAAAGCTCAACCAGATTTTCGAGAACCTCATGCTCAATGGTCAGTATTGGGTGTCTGAGGCCCTGAATTCGAAGCGGATCAAGTCAGGCATAATCTCAATCGTGATCGATCGCCCCTTCGTCAGGGTGTTCGACAATGGGCCTGGTGTTGACCCTGCACTTGAAGAATCCCTCTTCGACCCTTTTGTTTCAGCCAAGAAGTCTGGAAGAGGTCTCGGACTTTTTATTGTGAAACAACTATTAAACTCAGAGAACTGTTCTGTTTATTTGCTTCCGGAACGAAATCGTTCTCGTAGGCCATACATTTTTCAGCTGGATTTCAAGGGAGCGATCAATGCCCGCTCCTAGCGCACCTCCCACCCCAACAGAATCCCTGAAGGAATTGCTATCCGTACTGAAAATTAGAAAGCTGATTGCGGTTGAGGATCAGCGCTCGACGACTACGCTCCCGCAGGAAGTCGAAAACCCGATTTTTTTCGTTGCGTATTGTCGAAAGGATCCTGATGCAGCTTCTGCAATCCCCGAGTTCGAATCGATAGAGTTCTCCGACTCGTTCGATTCCGAAGAAGTAACGGCTACTTGGGATCAGATTCCTGCCGCAAGAAGAGCAGAGATTTGGGCTGGGGTCCCGGAAGAGATTAAGCGCGGGTTATTCGAGCCCGTAGATTCCATAGGGCTCGACGGGGCTGGACCTCTTGAAGAAGGGAAACTGGATGTCCCAGCGAGTCGGGAGTTAAAAGGTTTTGTCGAAGAAATGGGATGCGAATTCCGCGAACTCTCCCTCGATGAATGGAATCGAGACGAAGCCACCATCCTGGCTTCAACTGGAACCGAACCAACACTGCTCCTCTTCGATCTTGATCTGAGTCGTGACGGGGGGACCGACAAGCAAGGTGCTGTATTACTGAAAAGGGCTCTCGCCGCGCCGGGAGCGATGTGTGCCCTTATTACACACAATGCCCTCGTAGGTTCAGAACGGGAGTTGGCCTCCGACCTGAGCCAAGAGTTTGAAATCCCGGTGGATAGGCTCCTTGTAATCTCTAAGAAGCATCTCTTAGCTGAGACCCCCAAACTAGAGCAACTAGCGACCGATCTTCGTACTGTTGCCCTTTCTAGTCGACTCGGCGACTTGAAGGATACAGTGTCCCGCATTCTGAGGACCGCATTCGATAAGACATTCGAAGAGATGGATGGGTTATCCCCACATGCCTTCGAACAAATTGTCTTTACCTCGTCTAGAGCAGAGGGCGTTTGGGAGTCCGACACTTTGCTGCGTGTGTTTGCAGTGCTTATGGGCAAACGGGCAAGGGCCGAGCTCCGGTTGGACCCAGCGCTCCACCAAACAATCCAGCTGGTGAGAGAGGTAAACTCGGTAATTCGTCCGCTTGGTGTTACCAGTGAAGCGAGAAGGATTCATGCGGAGGAGATTTACGAGTCACCAGACTTGCTTAACGGCTCTCACTCTCCCTTGGAACTCGGGGACGTCTTTAGGATCACCATTAACGGTCAGACTCGGTACTACATACTCATCGCCCAGCCGTGCGACCTCATGCTTCGTCCCGACGGGGTGCGGAAGAGAGATTTAGATAAGGTTCCTTTCATTCTGACTAGGGTTCGCAACTTATCGAAAATCGATACGAATCATAGCCAGTTTGTCCACCTAACCTATTTCGACCCCCCTAAAGGTACAGAGTTCTTCGCTCATTTTGCTGAAGTGATTTATGTCGACCCCGCTATCCTTGACCTATGCACGATGAACACTGATGGCGCGGCGAAGATTAATCTGGCTGCGACAATAGACGGGCTACTACTTGAATCTCAACTCGCGCGGGCTGCCATCCTAAAAAGCGCCTACCAAAAACGGATCCAACGGCTGTCTGTTCTTGGTTCTCCCACAGGTGTGCCAGCTGCTGAGAAAACGCTTATGGCGTTCGAAGGTGTTGGCTGGAAGACAAAGACGCCCCCGACAATCAATGGCCACGAAATTCAATACCCAATCGTTAGGGTGAAAAGGTTAAATCAACCACGGTCGGGCGATCTGCTCCTTCGCTTTGCACAGTATCATTCACGGAATGCTTTCGAGCATGATTTGGACAGGGAGATTACCTCATAGATTTTATTCTCGGTGATCAGCCCTCGCCGCCGCACTGGGTGATCAGCCGGTCGGAGCACTAACAGGTCGAAGAAGGAGCCTCGGTGAGCCTCGAGAGGGCAGTTAGAGCACTGGTCCAAAGAGGCGAGTAATAGTGGCCTTTCATGGTTGACCAAGTGCGATGGATGGTCGGTCCGCCTTGTGCTTACGCTCCAAATTAGGCCCACCTAAGAATAACGACATTATCCTCAAGATCCCCCACACCCCTGAGGAAGGTAATTCCTCGATCGGAAATAAGGAATCTTCGCGGAAGGGCTGCACACTGAACTGTTTGAAATACTGGGGTAATAGGCATAGGTAAGTTGCATCCAACCCGCGCCTGAAGTCGGGATCATTGGTTGGATATCCATTTAAATGAATGCTGCCGATGGTGGCTTCTGTTGATTGTGGGTTTCGCGAAGCGAAATCCAAGGACTGTGGAAAGGTGCGCAGCAGCTTTCCACCCGAAGGGCAGTGGGTGTGGACCCAAAGGGCGGCCACTCGTGGCCGTTTCCTGTGGAAAGGTAGGAGGGGCCTGTGGATTGCTGAGCTTTACCCAGCAATCCACGGGAGGATCCTAGCTTTCCATAGGAAATCCATCGCCCGCTGCAGTCTGGCAATCAACAGGAGCCTGATGGAGTGGGTCGATGAGACGCGGCTCGGGAACGCTTTGAGCGGAAAGTATGAAGACTCCCAAAAACCCCCATCATTCATATAAATCTTCAAAACAAGACAAGACGCTAGATAGTGCGTTCATCCACCATAACTATGGCGAAATGGGGTTAAGACCACAGGCACCACCCTGCTGCGCTGGGCCCAGGCGCTGCGGGCGGGCGGCGCCGACGATGTGCGCGTGCTGACCCTCTTCCGGGCGCTGTGAAGCCGATTCAGCCGAGGGGCTGCCTCAGCGGCACGGTCCCCCTGGCGGCCCGGGCGTACTGGGCGGGCCAGGGCACCTCGACGCCGAGGGCCTCGGCGGCGCGCAGGGGCCAGCGGGGTTCACGCAGCAGCTGGCGGGCCAGCAGCACCAGGTCGGCGGACCCTTCGGCCAGGATGCGCTCGGCCTGCTCCGGCTCGGTGATGAGGCCCACGGCGCCCGTGGGCAGGCCGGCCTCGGTGCGGATGCGGGCGGCGAAGGGCACCTGGTAGCCGGGGCCCAGGGCGATCTTCTGGCGGGGCGACAGGCCGCCGCTGGAGCAGTCCACCAGGTCGACGCCCAGGGCCTTCAGCTCCAGGGCCAGGGCCACGGACTGGTCCAGGTCCCAGCCCCCCTCCACCCAGTCGGAGGCGGAGATCCGCACCAGGAGGGGCAGCTCCTCGGGCAGGATGTTGCGCAGGGCGCCGACGACCTCGCGGACCAGGCGGGTGCGGTTCTCGAACGAGCCGCCATACGAATCCACGCGCTGGTTCGAGAGGGGCGACAGGAACTGGTGCAGCAGGTAGCCGTGGGCGGCGTGGACCTCGATCACCTGGAAGCCGGCGGCCACGGCGCGGCGGGCCGCATCCATGAAGGCCTCGATGACCGCCAGGATCCCGGCCTCGTCGAGGGCCGCGGGCACGGTCCAGCCCGTGTCGAAGGGCAGGGGGCTCGGCGCCACGGGGGTCCAACCGCCGGCGGGGATGGGCACGCTGCCGCTGCCCTTCCAGGGGGCGAAGGCCGAGGCCTTGCGGCCCGCGTGGGCCAGCTGGATGCCGGGCACGGCACCCTGGCTTTTGATGACGTGGACGCTGCGGGCCAGCCCCTCGGCCTGGGCCATGTTCCAGAGGCCGAGGTCCTCGGGGCTGATGCGGCCCTCGGGCAGCACGGCCGCCGCCTCCGTGAGCACCAGCCCGGCCCCGCCCTGGGCCAGGCCACCATAGTGGACCAGGTGCCAGTCGCCCGGCAGGCCGTCCTGGGAGGAGTACTGGCACATGGGCGACACGGCGATGCGGTTGGGCAGCGTCACGCCACGAAGGGGCAGGGGGCGGAACAGGTTCGTCATGGAGGGCTCCGGTGTGGCGCTCACCAGAGTAAGGCCTCGGGCCACCGAAACAGACGGCCCAGCGAATCCGCTGGGCCGTCCACGGTGCCGCGCTGGTCATCCAAATGAGCCGGAGGGGGCGCGGCGCCCCTCGGAGCCTGGGGGGCCTAGGTCAGGGAAACCATCACCGGCAGCGCCTTCTTGACCTCGGCGGCCAGCTGGCCGGGCTTCACTTCCGCCAGGTCGTAGGTGGCCCGCAGCATGGGCTTGTTCACCTTGAGGACGCGGGTGATGTCGATGGGCGTGGCGGAGAGCACCACATCGCAGGGGGTGGCCTCGATGGTGGCTTCGAGATCCTTGATCTGGGCCTCGCCGTAGCCCATGGCGGGCAGGATGCCCTGGGCGTTGGGGTATTTCCTGTAGGTCGCGGCGATGGAGGCCACGGCGTAGGGCAGGGGGTCCACGACCTTCCCGGCGCCGCAGTTCTTGGCGGCCACCACACCGGCGCCATAGCTCATGGAGCCGTGGGTGAGGGTCGGTCCGTCCTCGATGACGAGCACGTTCTTGCCCTGGACCATCTCGGGCTTGGTGCAGGTCACCGGGCTGGTGGCGCGGATGACCACGGCCTTGGGATTGACCTTCTTCGCGTTCTCCTCGATGGCCAGGATGTCCTCTTCCTTGGCGGAATCGCACTTGTTGATGAGGATGATGTCGGCCATGCGGAAGTTGGCTTCACCGGGGTGGTACAGCATCTCGTGCCCCGTGCGCAGGGGATCGGCGACGACGATGTGGAGGTCGCACTTGTAGAAGGGCAGGTCGTTGTTGCCGCCGTCCCAGAGGATGACGTCGGCTTCCTTTTCGGCACTGCGGATGATCTGCTCGTAGTCCACGCCGGAGTAGATGACGAACCCATTGTCGATGTGCGGTTCGTACTCCTCGCGCTCCTCGATGGTGCACTCGTGCTTGTCGAGGTCGGCGTATTCCGCGAAGCGCTGGCAGGCCTGCTTGGCCAGGTCGCCGTAGGGCATGGGATGGCGGATGGCCACGACCTTCTTGCCGAGGCTCTTCAGGATGTGGCTGATGTAGCGGGTGGTCTGGCTCTTGCCGGCGCCCGTGCGGACGGCGGTGATGGCGATGACCGGCACCTTGGACTGGATCATGGTTTTGTCGGCGCCCAGCAGCTCGAAGTCCACGTTGTGGGCGATGCAGAGGCTCGCCAGGTGCATGACCGTGGTGTGCAGGACGTCGGAGTAGGAGAAGACCGCGACGTCGGGCTTCAGGTTCTGGATGACGTCCACCAGCTCGGACTCATCGAAGATGGGGATGCCCTGGGGGTAGAGCTTCCCGGCCAGCACCGCGGGGTACTTGCGGCCCGCGATGTCGGGGATCTGGGTGGCGGTGAAGGCCACCACTTCGAAATCCGGATTGTCCCGGTAGACGGTATTGAAGTTGTGGAAGTCGCGTCCCGCGGCTCCCAGGATCACCACACGCCGTGTCGCCATGACACTATGCCTTTCGGTCCAGCGGCGGGCCGACACGCTCGATGGTGGCAGTCCTGGCCCTACCGCGACCCAGGGAGGATAGCCCCGTTCCCCGTCCCTTGAAAGTGGGGAGGTGTCCGGGGTCACAGATGTCCAATGGGTCTATGCTTTTCCCATGTCCATGCCTGGCTTCCTTTTGACCTTTTTCCGCCGCTGGCGGCGCCTGCTCCTGGTCCTGGCGGCCCTCTACGGCACCTGGCTGCTGGTGGGTTTCTTCCTCGTTCCGAGGATTCTCAAGAGCCGGGTGCAGCAGTTCGCCGCCGAAGAACTGCACCGTCCGGTCACCCTGCAGCGGGTCCGCTTCAACCCCATCCTGTTCACGGCCCACCTGGACGGGCTGCGGGTGCCCAACCGCGACGGCAGCGACTGGATCACCCTCCGGCAGCTGTACCTGGACTACCGCCTCCACCGCCTGGTCAGCCGGACCATCGAGCTGGCCGCCCTGGAGCTGGATGGCCTGGTGGTGCGGGTGGAACTGGACGAGCAGGGTCGGCCCAACTTCCAGGATCTGCTGGAAGGGCCCAAGACCCCGCCGAAGCCCGAGGCGGCGCCCTCCGCCTGGGATTTCGCCATCGGCCGCTTCCAGCTCAGGGAGGGCCAGTTCGCCTTCGTGGATCGCAGCCAGGGGATGCCCTTCCGGACCGCGCTGGGCCCCGTGAACCTTCGGGTGGACGGCATCCGCACCCAGGTGGGTCACCGCAGCGGCTACGCCTTCGAGGCCTGGACCGAGGCCAAGGAACATCTGGCCTGGAAGGGTGACTTCAGCATCCAGCCCCTGGCCTCGAAGGGCAGCCTGCTGATCGAGAACGTGTCCCTGCCCAAGTACCGGCCCTACGAGCAGGAGCAGGTCGCCACGGAGATCCGCAGCGGCACGGCCTCCCTGCGGGCCCAGTACCACCTGGAATGGGGAACGCGGCACATCGTCGAAGTCTCCGACCTGGGCCTGACCCTGAAGGACGTGAAGTTGGCGGAGCGCGGCGCGGCCGAACCCGCCGTGGAGCTGCCCCTGCTGGAGATCCAGAACGGCCGGCTGGATCTGCTGGCGTCCTCCCTGGAGGTGGGCGCCATCCACGCGGACCAGGGCGTGGTGCGCATCCAGAAGGACAAGTCCAACGGCCTGAACCTGGCGCGGCTCTTCGCCCCCACGAAGCCCAAGGCGAACAAGGAGGACGAGAAACCTTTCAAGCTGCGGGTCCGGGACCTGGCTCTGCGGGGCTTCCGCCTGGGCTGGGAGGATCTGGGGTTGGCCCGCCCCGTGAAGGTGGAGGCCACGGACCTGAACCTGCACTGGCAGGATCTGTCCCTGGATCCGGCGGCCACCAGCAAAGCCTCGCTGGAACTCAAGCTGGCGACTGGCACGCTGAAGCTGGAGGGCAGCCTCGCGCCCCTGAAGGCCAGCGGCGACCTGAGCCTCAAGGCCGAAGGCCTGGACCTGGGCACCTGGGATCCCTACCTGGACGCCGCGCTGGACCTGCGCGTCGCCTCTGGGAAGCTGGGCGCGGACGGCCGCCTGCGCTTCGCCTTCGAAGGGCGGAAGTCCGATGGCCTCGCCTTCCTGGGCGGTGCCTCGGTGCAGGGGCTGGAGCTGCGCGACGCGCAACTCAACGAGCCGTTCCTCCGCTGGAAGCAGCTGCGCATCTCGGGGGCGGACCTCCGCACCGCGCCCATGGCCGTGGCCATCCGGGAGGTGGCCTGGACCGATCCTGAAGGCCGCGTGGTCGTGCAGCCCGACGGCAGCACCAATGTGGCCCGGGCCCTGAGGCTGGAGCCCCCTGCGGGGAAGCCAGCCTCCCCGGCCGCGGCTGTCCTGCCCGCCACACCGGCCTCGGCGCCGGAGCTGGGCATCGCGAAGCTGGGCATCACCGGCGGCCGCCTCAGCTTCATCGACCGCTCGGTGCAGCCCACGGCGGCCCTGATGCTGAGCGACCTGGAGGGGTCGTACCTGGGCCTGTCCAGCCGCCCCGATGCCGCCTCCAAGATGGACTTCCGCGGCAAGGCCGGCGGGCTCGCGCCCATCACCATCACGGGCCACGCCATGCCCCTGCGCAACGACCTCGACACCGACGTGGCCCTCAAGATCCAGGGCGCCGACCTCGCGGATTTCACGCCCTACACCGGCAAGTACCTGGGCTACACCGTGCAGAAGGGCAAGCTGAACGTGGATGCCCGCCTGCGCATCGACCACCGCAACCTCAAGGCGGAAAACGCCATCAAGCTCGACCAGTTCTACCTGGGGGAGAAGGTGGCGAGCCCCGACGCCACGGGCCTGCCCGTGAAGCTGGGCCTGGCCATCCTGCGCGACCGCAGGGGCGTCATCGCCTTCGACCTGCCCATCGAGGGCAGCCTGGACGATCCCGACATCAAGTACGGCAAGCTCGTGTGGAAGGCCATCTTCGGCCTGCTGGGCAAGATCGCGACCTCGCCCTTCACGCTGATCGGGAAGCTCTTCGGTGGCGAGGCCGGGGATCTCAGCAGCCTGGCCTTCGCGCCGGGTTCCAGCACCCTGGAGGCAGCTGCCACGCCCAAGCTGCAGGCCCTGGCCAAGGCGCTGCAGGAACGGCCCGAGCTGCGCCTCGACGCCGAGGGTGGCGTGGATGCCGGCCAGGATGGCGCCGCGCTGCGTAAGGCCGCCCTGGAGGCGCTGCTGCGGCGCACCCGCGCGGCCGCGCTCAAGTCCGCTGACGAGCAGCCCGTTCCCGCCGCTGAGCGCGAGCGCTGGATCCGGGCCGCCCACGAGGCCGCCTTCCCGTCCCCGAAGGAGGCGAAGGGCGTCCAGCCGATCCCACCGCCGCCCGTGGCGGAGATGGAACAGCGCCTGCTCGGCACCCTGGTGGTGGATCCCGCGGACCTGGCCCAGCTGGCGGACGCGCGGGTGAAGCGCGTGCTCGCCTGGCTGCTGGACACCGGCAAGGCCGACCCCGCCCGGGTCTTCGAGGTGAACACCGGGCAGGCCAAGGGCGCCGTGGTGGCCTTCGCGCTGAAGTGACGGCCGGCTAGCTCCGAGCGGGCCGCTCCCGCAGCCCATGCACCTGCTCGTACAGGGCCTGGATGAGCGGCAGGTCCCGGTCCAGGTCCCCGCTGGGGTGGAACAGGGGCATCAGCCGGATCATGCGCTTCCGGTAGTCGAAGCCCACGGGCAGGATGGGGACGCGCGCCGCCACGGCGATGCGGTAGAAGCCGCTCTTCCACTGGCTCACGCCCTTGCGGGTGCCTTCGGGGGCCAGGGCGAGCATGAGGGTGGGCGCCGCCTCGAAGGCCCGCACACAGGCGCCGACAACGCCATGGCTGGCGCTGCGGTCCACAGGGATGCCGCCCAGCCACCGCAGGAACGACGCGAAGGGGGCCCGGAACAGGGAGTGCTTGCCCAGCCAGGAGGCCCGCAGCTCCACCGCGAAGGCCACGGCCACCCCCACCACGAAATCCCAGTTCGAGGTGTGGGGCGCCACGATGAGCACGTACTTGGGGTCGGCGGGGAAGGCGCCCTCGATCCGCCAGCCTGCGGTTCGCAGGTAGGCGCGTCCCAGGGCCCGCCAGGCCCAGCCCCGGGGCTGGTGGAAGGCGGGGGGGACCGGCAGGAATGCCTCGGGGTGCGACAAATCGGACCTCGTCAAGGTGGATGGGATCGAAGCGGGGGGTGCCAGCAGGTTAACCATTCGGCCCGGCCGGGGCGATGCGGTGATTCTGCCCAGCGAGGGTCAGGGGCGGATCGACGCGGCCCATGCCTCGAGGCTCTCGGCGAGTTCCGGGATCCCGGGGCCGAAGCGTGCGGCGCCCACCCAGTGCAGGCTGGGCGGCAACGCGGCGGGCAGCCGGGCGACCCGGCCGCCATGGCCGGGTTCCAGCAGGGGGAAGGCGGCGGGACAGGTCTCCTCCCGCACCTGGATGGCCTCGGGCAGTTCCGGCAGCCAGCGGCGCAGCGCCGCAAAGACGCTGGGCCAGGCCTCCAGCTCCGGGGCCACCGGGTAGGCCCCGCCCAGGTAGGTGCGGACCTGCAGTAGGCCAGGCACGCCCCGGGGATCATCCGCGGCGAAGGCCACGGCCCCCAGCAGCCCTTGTCCCTCTGGCGGGTGGATGAGCAGCCCGAAGCCCCGCTCCCAGCCCGGTACCGGCGCGTGGCGGCTGTGCCAGACGCGGAGGTCCAGGGAGGGCAGCTCTTCCAGCCAGGTGGCTGCCTGCGGCGTGATCGGGGCCAGCAGCGCGGCGGCCTGCCGCGAGGGCAGGGCCAGCACCACGGCATCTGCCTCCGAGGCGATGGCCGCGCCGTGCACCCGCCAACGCCCGGTGGGCAGGGCCTCCAGGGCGCGGGCGGGGGATCCTGCACGCACCTCACCCAGGCGCGTGGCGAGGGCCTTCGCCAGGGCACCGGTGCCCCCCGGGAGCAGGCGCGTGCGTTCCGGGCCCAGGCGAAGTCCCCCCAGCAGCAGGCCCCCCTGGGCTTCGAGGTGGCGCAGGTGCGGCACCGCGTCCAGACCCAGGCGCTCGGGCGGCGCGGCGAGCAGGCCGCCCACCAGGGCTGGCAGCCACGCGCGGGCGAAGCCTTCGCCCAGGCGGCGGGCGAAGAAGGCATGCAGGGTTTCACCGGGATCGGTCCCCGCCGGGATCAGGGGCTCCGCCAGCAGGCGCAGCTTTCCGCCCAGGCTGAGCCCCGGCGCGCGCAGGAGGCCGGTGAAGGTGGCTGGGCTGGGGTGCCGCCGTCCGTCCCTGCCCAGCCAGCGGGGGCCCCTGGGCGCGGCGGGCAGCGGTTTCAGATCCAGCTCCCCCAGCAGGCGCGCCAGGGCGCCCTCCCGGGCCACCCGGAGGCCCTGAGGGCCGCGCTCCAGCCAGCCCGGTTCGCCCTGGGGGCCCGGCCAGGCCAGCGTCTGGGCCCACCCGCCCACGGCCGCGGCGGCCTCCCAGACTTCGACCTCATGGCCGCGCCGCCGCAGGTGCCAGGCCGCGAGCAGGCCCGAGATCCCGCCGCCGAGGATGAGGACGCGGCGGACCTGGCTCACCGCCCCTTCCAGAGGTCGAAGGGGCGGGTGCCGATCAGGAAGCTGATGTGCCGGGAGTCCTGGGTGGTGCCGGTGCCCGTGTCCCGCACATGGGTGCGGCCGCCGGCCAGCTCCACGTAGAGGCTCTTCAGGACGCCGCGCAGGACCATGCCGTAGCCCTGGAGGCGCAGTCCCTGATCCGGGTGGCGGTAGTCCTGCGGGATCCAGCCGCGGTCCACGCGGGGGACTCCCTGGATCGCCACGCCGAAGAGGGTGGCCAGGGTGAAGGGCAGGCCGAGGCGGAGGGTGCCGAAGTTCGGCGCCAGGTAGGAGGCGCTGTGGGTTCCGATCATGGAGTCGGCGCCGCCGAAGACGAACCAGCGCTCCAGGGGGGCGTCCCTCTGGCCCGCCAGCTCCAGGTCCAGGTCCAGGCCGAAGGGCAGCGTGCGGCTGTCCGCCGGGGACCAGAGGTGGCGCAGACGCAGGTAGCCGCTGTGATAGGCGGGGCCGGGATCGGTGGGGAAGGCCTTCATCCAGGAGGACCGGACGAGGGTCCCTCGGGTGGGCAGGGTGTGGGAATCGAAGGAGTCCCACTCCGCCGCCAAGCGCCCGTAGTCGGCCCGGTCCGCCGGGAGGTCCACGCCCGCCAGGGTCATGCGGCCCTGGAGGCGCCCCAGGTCCAGCTGGAGCAAGCCGCGATCCTCCATGCCGAAGCGGACCTGGGTGCGGAGGGCGAGGTCCTCCTTGGTGGCCTTGGTCAGAGGGGCCGGCGGATCCGACTTGAGCCACTGCTTCTGCAGGGATGCCACCAGGCCCATGGCGAGGCCGGGCCAGGCGCCGAACCCGTGGAGCAGCTGGCCCTGCAGCCGGCTCTGGAGGTCGTTGACGGCGCCATGGAGCTGCAGGGGGGAACCGGAGCCCAGGAAGTTCGGCGCGCTGAGGTCCAGGGCGAGGTGGGGGCCCCAGCTGCTCTCGTAGGCGAGATGCGGGGCCAAGTCGAGGGTGGGTGCCCGCTCAGGGTCTGTGGCCAGGATGAGGGCCCCCTCCTGCTGTCGGAGCTCCGGCCGGAGCCGCGAGAGGCCCAGGCGCGTGGCCGCCCGCTGCAGGTTCTCCTCCAGGGCGGCCGTCCGCACAGGTGTGTCCTGGACCGGCGCCAGGATGCGGGCCAGGGGCGCCTGGAAGGCCGGATCCCGGCTCTGGATGGCGCTGATCCGGGGCTCGCGCACCTGGAGGCGCAGCGTTCTGTCCACCAGGAAACCACTGCCCCGCAGGTCGAGGATGGGGGCGTCCCGCAGGATGGCCTCCACCAACAGGCCCTCCAGGGCCCTGCTCCAGGCGCCCTCGTGGAAGGGCTGGCCCACCGCGAGGCCGTATTGATCCCTCAGCGTCTGGCGCACCAGTTGGCGGGAGGTTTCGGGCCAGTCGGCGGGCAGGTCCAGGGCGAGGTGGGCGATGAGGGGGGCGGGATGGAGCCAGAGGCGGGCCCGGCCTTCGGGCGTGGCGGGGAGGCGCACTTCGGCGCGATCGATGGGCAGGTCCCGATGGGCCCGCCGCAGGAGCCGGTAGAGGTCCCGCAGCGTGACCCGCTCGGGGGTCTTGAAGGCGGCCAGCCAGGCCTGGGCTCCCGCGACGCCGTCTGCGTCCAGATCCAGACCCGTGGCCGCTACGGCCCCAGCACCGGGGCCGTAGATCAGCTCCTCCAATGCCTCCCGGTTCGCGTCGAAGGCCTGCCTCCCGGCCATCCGGAGCTTGTCCACCTGGTGGTGGAAGTCGAACTCGTCCGCCGAGCCCACCTCGGGCCGCAGGACGAGCTGCGCCTCGGCCTCGCTGCGGCGCTCAGTCTGGGCCATGGCCAGGTCCAGCGAGGCGTCCAGGAGGGTGGCGAGGTTGGTCTTCGGCGCGGGGCTCCAGGGGCGGCCGATGGCCACGCCGACCCGCACCATGCCCGGGAAGGCCTGCTTGGCGGTCAGGACCGGCAGGTTCTCGAAGGGGCCGCCGTCCACATACTGGTGGCCGTCGATCATCACCGGCTCGAAGATGCCCGGGAGGCCGGTGCTCGCCATGACCACATCCACCAGGGAGCCGCCCGCGAAGACCCGGCCCTGGCCCGTGGTCAGGTCGCTGGTGACCACCCGCAGGGGCATGCGGAGCTGGTCGAAGTCGTCACCCGCCAGCCAGGAGGCGCGACCCAGCATGGGCATGAGCTCCAGCCGGACGCGGCGGCTGCGGACGCCGCCAGGCATGAGGTCGAGCCGGCCTTGGCGGAAGGCGAGGCCGAAGGGGGAGGCGTGTACCACCTCATCCTCGGAGAGCGACCAGCCGGCCTCGCGCTGGCGGTCGTCGAGGGCCCGTCCGAAATCGCGGCTCTTGAAGATCCGGGCGATGCCATCCGCCGAGAAACCCGAGGCGTAGAGGCTGCCGATGAGGCTCCCGGCGGAGGTGCCGGTGATGGCCTCGATGGTGAGGTTCTCCTGGTCCATGCCCTGGAGCACGCCGATGTGGGCCAGGCCTTTGCCGCTGCCACCGCGCAGGGCCAGGGCGAGGGGCTTCTGGCCGGGAACGCGGTACTCGCTGTGGAGCCGGAAGCGGTAGTCAGGTTCCCGCCGCTGCAGACGGAGGACCTGCGACCCAGGCGTCGCCTCTTGACCCGCGAGGGGGTCGGCGCCGGCCAGTGCGGTGAGGAGGCCGGCCAGGGCCAGGAAGGCCGGGCGGAGCCTCGGAAGATGGATGGCCATGGCGAGTGCCTCGGGCAAGGGGGCGGGGAAGGGCTGGAACCAACGGGAGGCGGGGACTGCACCGCAGTTTAGAAGGCCTGGGGCTTGAAACCAGTGTTCTGGATGGGAGCGGTGGCGCGCAAGCCGTCCTCTCCGAAAGCCGTTCCGCCCCTGCGTACACAAACAGCGGGCGCCTGTCGGCGCCCGCTTCCTGCGATTTCCGTCGGATTACTTGGCGGCCACGTAGGCCTTCAGCCCGTCCGCCGTCGGCTTCATGGCCTTCTGGCCCTTGTGCCAGTTGGCGGGGCAGACTTCGCCGTGCTCTTCGCTGAAGTCCACGGCGTCCAGGAGGCGCAGGACTTCCTCCACGCTGCGGCCCAGGTCGTTGTGGTTCACGGTGATGTGCTTCAACTCGCCCTTGGTGTTGATGATGAAGAGGCCGCGCAGGGTGATGCCGATGGGCAGCAGGACGTTGTAGTCCTGGGCGATGGTCTTGTTCAGGTCGGAGACCAGGGGGAAGGTCACGCCCTGGATGCCGCCGTCCTTGCGGGGGGTGTTGGCCCAGGCGAGGTGGCTGAAATGGGAGTCGACGCTGACACCAATGACCTGGGTGTTGCGGGCCTCGAACTCCTTGATGGCATCGGAGAACGCCAGGATCTCGGTGGGGCAGACGAAGGTGAAATCAAGGGGGTAGAAGAACAGGACAACCTTCTTGCCCTTGTAGTCGGACAGGGAGATCTCCTTGAACTCGCCGTTGACGAGCGCCTTCGCTTTGAAATCGGGAGCGGGCTGGGTGACGAATGCGGCCATTGGTGCCTCCTGAGCGGGGACGTGCCCCTTGGGTTCGATGGGAATATTCAGGCTACGGCGGGGTTCCCGGGCGTTCAAGAAAAATATCCGACCAATTCGGTAAAGAATATGGAACCCGAGGGTCAACTGAGGTTTCCAGGCTCAGTGGGGACGCGGTTCTCGTGGTAATCTGCACAGTTACCAGGACCCCCATGCAGCCCATCCAGCTCTCCGTTTTTTCCGAAACCGCCCGGCTCCGGCAGGTGGTGGTTCACAAGCCCGGCTCCGAGGTGGACCTGATGGTGCCGGGGATGATGGAGAAGCTCCTCTTCGACGACATCCTCCACGGCGACCTGGCCCGGTACGAGCATGGACAGTTCCGCCAGGTGCTGGGCAAGGTGGCCGACGAGGTGCTGGACATCCAGGATCTCTTCACGGATGCGCTCCAGAACGAGGGCATCAAGCTGGGCTTCATCGAGGACCTGCGCCGCCTGGTGGGGCTGCCCGATGACACCTGCAACCTGCTGCGCGACATGGGCCCGGCGGACGTGGCCCGCAGCGTCATTGGCGGCCTGCCCTGGGACGACATGTCCGGCCACACCCGGTGGGAGGAGGAGTTCGACTACCGGGTGCGCCCCATTCCCAACCTGCTGTTCATGCGGGACCCGGCTTCGGTCATCGGCGACGGCTACAGCGTGAACTCCATGGCCACCTGGGCCCGGGAGCGCGAGCCGCTCATCCTCAGCTATGTCTTCCGCCACCACCCCCGCCTGAAGCACCACACGGACCAGGACAAGTGGTTCGACCAGGTCACGCCCCTGGTGCGCGGTGACATCAAGGCCCCGGTGAGTCTCGAGGGCGGGGACATCCTGGTGCTCAGTCCCAAGGTGCTGGCCGTGGGCTGCAGCGAGCGCACCCAGGCCGATGCCATCCACCTGCTGGCCGAGAGCCTCCGGGCCCATCGGGCGGAAGACGAGACCAGCTTCGATCACCTGCTCATGGTGCTCATGCCCCACAAGCGCAGCGCCATGCACTTGGACACCATCTTCACCCGCATCAGCGAGGACGAGTGCCTGGTATTCCCGCCCTACTTCCGGGAGGGCAGCCGGGAGCTGCTGAACGTGACCAGCATCGACCTGCGCCATCCGGAGCTGCGCATGAGCACCCAGCCCAGCCTGCTCAAGGCGCTGAAGGGCCTCGGCATCGACCTGAGGCCCATCCACTGCGGCGGGGATGATCCCATCATGCAGCAGCGGGAGCAGTGGACCGACGGCGCCAATGCCTTCTGCCTGGCCCCCGGTGTCATCACCAGCTATGGACGGAACGTCGCCACGGCGGCGGCCCTGGACCAGGCGGGCTACCGGGTGATGACCGCCCGGGAGGTGCTGACCGACCCCGCCTTGAACCTGCTGGACGGGGGCAAGTACCTGATCCAGGTCCAGGCCGGCGAGCTGAGCCGGGCCCGGGGGGGGCCGCGCTGCATGACCATGCCCCTGGCCCGCGATCGGGCCTGAACCGGCGCCATCCCACCCAGGCTTGATTACAACTATTGAAATGGCTTAGCAATGAATCTTGAATCTGGTTGCTGCTAAGCTTCATCCTCGCGCCTCGTCCCCGAGGCGCCCCTTTTTTTATGGCCGAGCTGACCCCCACCCCCACCCCCACCCTCCGGCACCGCCTGGAGTACGGCGTCTTCCGCTTGCTGGATGGCGTCCTGGGCCGGCTGCCCTGGGCCACGGTCCAGGCCCTGGGTGAGGCCGCGGGCGAACTCTTCTACCTGGTGGATCCCCGGCATCGGCGCATCGTGCGGGAGAACCTGCGCTTCGCGGAACTCGGCCTGACGGAGACCGAAACCCGGGCCATGGCCAAGGCCTGCTTCCGGCACTTCGGCGCGCTGTTCATCAGCCTGCTCCGCCTGCGCCATGCCACCCCCGAAGAGCTGGACCGCTGGATCAAGGTCGAGGGCCTGGAGCATTTCGATGCCGCCCAGGCCACCGGCAAGGGCTTCATCCAGCTCACGGGCCACTACGGCAACTGGGAGGCGGTGGCCCTGGCCCAGAGCCGCCACGGCCGCACCATCGATGCCATCGGCCGGGAGCTGGACAACCCGCTGCTGGAGCCCATCTCCCTGGGCTTCCGCACCCGCTTCGGCAACCGGGTGATCCTCAAGGATGGGGCCATGCGGGAGACGCTCCGTTCCCTCAAGGCCGGGCGCGGCGTGGGCTTCCTGCTGGACCAGGACGCCCTGACCATGGGCGTGTGGGTGCGGTTCCTGGGCCAGTGGGCCTCCACCTTCGCCACCGCCGGGAGCCTCGCGGCCCGCTACGGCCTGCCCGTGCTGCCGGTTTTCAGCTGGCCCAACGAGGATGGCACCACGACGGTGCGTTTCGAGGCGCCCTTCGAGGTGCCCGTCACCGGCGATGCGGCGCGTGATGCCTGGGTGGCCACCCAGCTCATGACGGCGCGCATCGAGGGCCAGATCCGGAAGGACCCCCGCTGGTGGTTCTGGATGCACCGCCGCTTCAAGACCCGGCCCGGGGAGGGCGATCCCCTTCCGGCTGCGCTTCCCCCCCCGGAGTGGGTAGAATCGATCCCAACCTCTCTTGTCTGACCGGGCCGAATGGCCCGCCTTTTTTTGACCCTTCTTTCCCGGAAATCCCCATGCCCAAGCACGTGCTCGCCAAGCTCGAGAAGGAACTCAAGGACATCAAGCAGGCCCTGCTCGTGGACATCCCCCAGGAGATCGCCCGGGCGGCCGGTCAGGGTGACCTTTCCGAGAACGCCGAGTACGAGCAGGCCCTGGCGAAGCGCGACATGTTCCAGAACAAGCTCGTCACCCTGGAGAAGCGCATCTCCGAAGTGGCGAGCCTGGACATCAGCCGCCTGCCCAAGTCCCGGGCCGCCTACGGGTCCAAAGTCACCATCCTGGACCTGGATTCCGATGAGGAATTCACCTACACGCTGGTGCTTCCGGAGGAACTGGATGGCCATCCCCAGCATCTCAGCATCAGCTCCCCCATCGGCATGGCGCTGGTGGGCCAGGAGGAGGGCAACGAGGTCCGCGTCCAGATCCCCGCGGGAGTCCGGCGCTTCGAGATCCTGGAACTGAAGACCATTCACGATGTAGCCTAAGCCGTCCCCAGGAGGGGAGCCTGAAATGAACAAATACAAGCGCGAGCAGAAATGCTCCTTCTGCGGCAAGGAGCCCCACGAGGTGGAGCAGCTCCTCGCGGGACCCGAGGCTTTCATCTGCAACGAATGCCTGGAGGCCGGCCAGCTGCAGCTGCGCATGAGCCGGCAGGGCAAGCCCCTGGGCAAGCACGAGGCCCGGCTGAGCCGCCCCAAGGAGATCAAGGCCTTCCTGGATGACTACGTCATCGGCCAGGAAGCCGCCAAGAAGCGCCTGAGCGTGGCGGTCTACAACCACTACAAGCGCATCCTCACCCCCCGGAAGGCATTGGGCGCCACGGAAGTCGAGCTCTCCAAGAGCAACATCCTGCTGCTGGGCCCCACGGGCACCGGCAAGACCCTGCTGGCCCAGACGCTGGCCCGCTTCCTGGACGTGCCCCTGGCGATGGCCGACGCCACCACGCTCACCGAGGCCGGCTATGTGGGCGAGGACGTGGAGAACATCCTCACCAAGCTGCTGCAGGCCGCCAACTACGACGTGGAGCGCGCCCAGCGCGGCATCGTCTTCATCGACGAGATCGACAAGGTGGGCCGCAAGAGCGAGAACCCCAGCATCACCCGCGATGTCAGCGGCGAGGGAGTGCAGCAGGCCCTGCTGAAACTGGTGGAAGGCACCGTCGCCAACGTGCCCCCCCAGGGTGGCCGCAAGCACCCGCACCAGGAGTTCATCCAGCTGGACACCAGCAACATCCTGTTCATCTGCGGCGGCGCCTTCGTGGGCATCGAGGACATCATCAAGCAGCGCATCCGCGCCAAGGCCGTGGGCTTCGGCTCCACGCCCTCCTCCAAGGAGGACAAGGAGAACCTGCTGCGCCTCGTGGAGCCCGAGGACATCATCAAGTTCGGCCTCATCCCCGAGCTGGTGGGCCGCCTGCCCGTGGTGGCGGGCCTTTCGCCCCTGGACCGCGAGGCGCTGGTGGCCATCCTCACCCAGCCGAAGAACGCCATCACCAAGCAGTTCGTGAAGCTCTTCGACATGGACGACGTGGACCTGAGCTTCGAGGATGGCGCCATCGACGCCATCGCCGAGCAGGCCCTCACCCGCAAGCTGGGCGCCCGCGGACTGCGCAGCCTGGTGGAGCAGATCCTGCTGGAGCCCATGTACGAGCTTCCCTCGGACAAGCGCACCACCCGCGAAACCCTGCGGATCACCCGGCAGAAGGTCGAAGAGGTGATGGGCATCCCCTCCCAGCCCATCTCCGCCGCAGGCTGAATCGAGGCTTCCTTGGCCATTCCCAAGACCCTCACCCTGCCCGCCATTCCCATCCGGGACATGGTGCTGTTCCCGGGGGCGCGGGTGCCCTTCGTGGTGGGGCGTTCGGCCTCGGTGAAGACCCTCGAGCTGGCCATCAAGGCCGGTGACCACCTCCTGATGCTCACGCAGAAGGACGCCAAGGTGGAGACGCCAGGGCAGGACGACCTCTATGCCATCGGCACCCTGGCCCTGGTGGAGTCGGTCATCGCCCTGCCCAAGGACTACTACAAGGTGGGCGTGAAGGGCATCGCCCGCGTGAACCTGCGCCGCTATGACGACAGCGGCGAGGTCATCCAGGCCGAGGCCTACCTGCTGCCCGAGCCCGCCGCGGTCGTGAGCGGCTCCCTTCAGCCCTTCCACCAGGCGGTGGAATCCTTCCTGGGCCGGAACTCCGACGCCTCGCGCCTGCTGAGCATGGACCAGATCCGCGAGCTGCCCCTGGGCAAGGCCATCGACACCGTGGCCGGCCTGGTGCCCGCCGAGGTGAAGCAGAAGCAGGAGATCCTGGAGCAGGTGGACATCGAGCCCCGTCTCGAAGCCCTCATGCGCCTGTTGGAGCTGGATGCGGCGCGCTCGGAGGTGGACCGCACCCTGGAGGAGAAGACCCGCCAGCGCCTGGACCAGGACCACAAGCAGTACGTCCTGAACGAGAAGATGCGAGTCATCCAGCAGGAGCTGGGCAAGAAGGAAGAGAAGGACGAAGGCGCCCGCCTGAAGGATCAGATCGAGGCCGCCGGCATGAGCGCCGAGGCGAAGGCCAAGGCCCTGGAGGAGCTGGAGCGCCTGGAGGCCATGCCACCCCAGAGCGCCGAAGCCACGGTCAGCCGCACCTACCTGGACTGGCTGCTGGCCCTGCCCTGGCAGGCCATGGCCGACGAGCGCCTCGAGCTCATGGAGGCCGAGCGGGTGCTGGACGAGGACCATTCGGGCCTCGACAAGATCAAGGCCCGCATCCTCGAGCACCTGGCCGTCATGGCCCGCCTGCGCAACGCGCCCCTGAAGGAGGGCGAGACCGGCGATCGCGCCCCGCTCCGGGGTCCCATCCTCTGCCTGGTGGGCCCGCCCGGTGTCGGCAAGACCTCGCTGGCCCGCAGCATCGCCCGCGCCCTGAACCGGCCCTTCGTGCGCCTATCCTTAGGCGGCGTGCGCGATGAGGCCGAGATCCGCGGCCACCGGCGCACCTACATCGGTTCCATGCCCGGCCGCATCATCTCGCTGATGAAGAAGGCCAAGGTGCGGAATCCGCTCATGCTGCTGGACGAGATCGACAAGATGGCCTCGGACTTCCGCGGCGACCCCAGCTCGGCCCTGCTGGAGGTGCTGGACCCCGAGCAGAACGCCAGCTTCCAGGACCACTACCTGGACGTGGGCTTCGACCTCAGCCAGGTGCTCTTCCTGGCCACGGCCAACATCCGCCATCAGATTCCCGAACCGCTCGAAGACCGCCTGGAGGTGCTGGAGCTGTCGGGCTATACCACCAAGGAGAAGCTGGCCATCGCCGAGCAGCACCTGCTGCCCCGGGCGCTTGAAGGCCACGGCATGAAGGACATGGGTGTTCGCTTCGAGAAGGCCGCCCTGGAGAAGCTGGTGCAGGCCTACACCCGCGAGGCGGGCGTCCGCCAGCTGGAGCGCGAGATCGCCAACATCCTCCGCAAGCTGGCGCGGCACACGCTGCAGCCCGAGAAGGGCGAGGCCTTCGATCCCGTCATCACCCCCGAGCGGGTGCCCAAGCTGCTGGGGCCCGAGAAGATCCTGGAGCATCGCGCCGAGGACACGGCCCCGCCGGGCCTGGTGAACGGCCTGGCCTGGACGCCCACGGGCGGCGACCTGCTCACCATCGAGGCCGCGGTGCTGCCCGGCAAGGGCGTACTCAAGCTCACGGGCAAGCTGGGCGAGGTCATGCAGGAGAGCGCCAACCTCGCGCTGAGCTACGTGCGCGCCCGGGCCGAGCGGCTGGGCCTCAAGCGCGACTTCCTCGACACCGTGGATCTCCATGTCCATGTCCCGGAGGGAGCCATTCCCAAGGACGGTCCCAGCGCCGGCATCACCCTGGCCACGGCCCTCATCTCGGTGCTGACCGGCATTCCCGCCCGGGCGGACCTCGCCATGACCGGCGAGCTGACGCTGAGGGGGCGGGTGCTGCCCATCGGCGGGCTGAAGGAGAAGCTGCTGGCCGCCCACCGCCAGGGCCGCAAGGCCGTGCTCATCCCCAGCGAGAACGCCCGTCATCTGGAGGAAGTGCCCGCCGAAGTGCGCGAGCAGCTGAGCATCCATCTTGTGAGCCACATGGACGAGGTGATCCAGCTCGCCCTCACGCGCATGCCCGAGCCGCTGGGGCCCGAGGTGGCGGGCCACCCCAATCCCGCCCGCGAGAATCCGGCCACGCAATAGGCCGGCCGGAGTCGAGGGTGTGATGGAGGCGCTTCTTGGTGCGGCGCTGAGGGCCGCGCCAAGTCCTCACTGCCTGGCGCCGACTCGTTCCGGCGGATGGGCAAATGGCCGCAGCAAGGCCACTACGGGGATCGGCCCCCCAGGCTCCAGACTCATGCCCTCCCCCTGCTACCCTGATCCCATGCGCTTTCTCTCCAGCCACGTCCTCCACTTCCTGATCATGGGCCTGGGCATCTCCCTGGTGCTGGGGCTGCTGCATCCGACCACCCGGCCGGAACGCACGCGGGCGTCCATCCTGAAGCACGTGGCGGGGCTCATCGGCATCGGCCTGGCCCTGGCCTGGGTGATGTACCTCCTGCCCCGGCATCCGGTCCGCTTTTAGGGGGAGGCCGTGGTTGAGAAGGTCCTGGGCCTCTGGGCCTCCTTCGAGACGGGCTGGCAGCGGGTCTGGCGCCTCGCGGTGGACCTGTGGCACGAGGTCGCCCGGGCGGTGCCTGTGGTGGGCCGGGTGGGCAACTTCACCTTCGAGGTGATCGGCAAGTACCACAAGGACGACTGCCTGAGCTACGCCGCGGGGCTCAGCTTCTGGCTCATCGTCAGCCTGGTGCCCCTGTCCACCCTGCTGTTCAAGCTGCTGGGCGCCATCCTGGGCAGCCGCGCCTACGGGCCCGCCACCATGAAGACCCTGCAGGAGATCGTGCCCTTCCTCCCCAAGGAGTTCGTCTACGACGCGGTGGCCAACAGCCAGAAGATCGGTGGCATGGGCCTCTCCTGGATCGTGCTGCTCTTCGGCAGCTACTGGGGCATCAGCCAGCTGGACACCAGCCTGGCCCACGTGTTCGGTCTGCGCATCAAGAAGCACCGGCAGACCCGCAAGAACCACCTGCTGCGCCAGGTGATCTTCCTGGTGGGCGGCCTGCTGGCCACGGTCTTCTTCCTGGCGGTGCTGCTGGGCGGCGCCCTGCGCAGGATCTTCCCCGCCCGGCAGACGGACTTCCTGCCCTACCTCGGCCCCCTGATCGGCCTGGTGGTGATGACCCTGGTGCTGCAGCACCTCCCCCGCCTGCATGTGAAGTTCCGCCACGCCTTCCTGGGCGCGGGCATCTCCACCGCGCTCTGGTGGCTTGCCAAGTGGGGCTTCGGCATCTACCTGAAGCACACCCTCACCTGGGGCATCATGTACGGCTCCCTGCTGGGCATCGTGGCGGGCCTCACCTTCCTCTACTACAGCTGCGCCATCCTGCTGCTGGGCGCCGAGATCACCGCCGCCTTCTACCGCCACGAGACCGGTGCGACCACCGTGCCCTCCTGGCTGAAGATGAAGGCGGGGGAGCCGGTGAAGCCCTCCTGAGGCAGGACCTCAATCGTCGTCGCGTCCGCGCTGGCTCGCCGGAATCACGTAGCCGTCGGCCTTGTACTCGTTGATCTTGTTGCGCACGGTGCGCAGGGCAATGTCGAGCTGTTCGGCGCAGTGGGTGCGGTTGCCCTTGAGGGCGCTAAGGGTGGAGAGCAGCCAGAAGCGTTCGAGCTCGGGCAGGCTCAGCCCCAGGGGCAGCACCACGGGCGTGCCCATGGGCACACCCACCAGGGGCTTGAGGGGATCGGCCACCACGGCGCCGGCGGGGGCGGCCACTTCGCGGCGGGCGGCGGCGGGCGCCGCGGGGGGTGTCCAGGCCTCGATCACAGGGCTTTCCGGCGGATCCTCGGGCAGCCCCTCGAAGGCCTCGGAGGGCAGCAGCCAGCGGAGGTCCTGCTGGCTGAGGCGGCGACCCTGGCTCAGCACCACGCAGCGCTGGATGACGTTCTCCAGCTCGCGGATGTTGCCGGCCCAGGGGTGGCGGGCCAGGGCGGCGAAGAAGCTGGGCACCAGCTCCGGCACGGGCCGGTCGTTCTCGCGGGCGTAGCGCTCGGCGAAGTGCGAGGCCAGCAGGCCCAGGTCGCCCGGCCGGTCGCGCAGGGGCGGCAGGTCCAGGGGGATGACGTTCAGCCGGTAGTAGAGATCCTCGCGGAAGCGCCCGGCCTTCACCTCGGCCTGGAGGTCGCGGTTGGTGAGGGCGATGAGGCGCACGTCAACCGGAATGGGACGGTTCCCGCCCAGGCGGTCCACCGTGCGTTCCTGCAGCACGCGCAGCAGCTTGCCCTGGAGGCCCAGGGGCAGTTCGCCCACCTCGTCCAGCACCAGGGTGCCGCCGTCGGCCTGCTCGAAGCGGCCCTGCTTCATGCTCGTGGCGCCGGTGAAGGCGCCCTTCTCGTAGCCGAACAGCTCGGACTCCAGCAGGTTCTCGGGGATGGCGGCGCAGTTGATGGCCACGAAGGCGCCGCTGCGGCGGGGGCTGGAGCCGTGGATGAGCTTGGCAAGCAGTTCCTTGCCGGTGCCGCTCTCGGCCTGGATGAGGATGGTGGCGCGGCTGTCGGCGGCGCGGCGGGCCAGGGCCAGGGTCTCGCCCAGGGCCGGATCCTGGGTGAGGATCACGGGGGCCTCGGCGGCCTCCTCGGCCTTGAGGTGGCCCTCGGACTTCAGCGCCTTGTGCAGGGCGCCGGTGAGCTCCTCGGGGCTGAAGGGCTTGGAGAGGAAGTCGAAGGCGCCCAGGCGCATGGCCTCGCGGGCGGACTCCAGGCTGCCGAAGGCGGTGATGAGCAGCACGGGCAGGCCGGGATCCACGGCCTTCAGGCGGGCCGTGAGCTGCAGGCCGTCCATGCCGGGCATGCGCAGGTCGGTGACCACGGCATCGTAGGCGCCGGGCCGCACCATGCGCAGGGCCTCCTCGCCACCGCGGGCCTGCTCGGCGAAGAACCCCGAGCGCTTGAGGCTCATGGCCATGCCATCCCGCATCCCGGGATCGTCGTCCACCACCAGCACCCGAAGGGGAGTCGCCATATCTGAACATCCATGCGACCAACGCGGCCGCTACTCCGTTATCGGGTTCCGGGGTCCGGACTGGAGTTTTGTGCCGGGCGGCGTTTCTGGATCCGGCGGGGAAGGTCCCCGGTTCCCTCGTCTCCGCGCACGGGGTCTCCGTGCCGGCGGATGAGCAGGTAGAGCTGGCGTCGGCTCACGCCCAGGCGCCGGGCGGCCTCCACCCGGTTGCCGTAGGCCCGGCGCAGGGCCTGATGCAGCAGGTAGCGCTCCAGTGCGTGCAGGTTGGTGGCCAGGTCCTCGGCCTCGAACCGTGGCGGACCGGCCGGTTCCGAAGCCGGCGACTGCCCCAGCAGCTTCCAGCGCAGCAGTCGGTTCCGCAGTTCCCGCAGGTTCCCGGGGCAGGGCAGTGCGCCCAGGCTGGCGGGGAGATCCCCGTCGAGGCCCTCCTCCGCCGCCAGCGCCGCCAGCAGGGCCGGGATCGCCTCCGGATGCTCGTCCAGGCCCGGCAGGCGCAGCTCCAGGCAGGGGAGGTGGCCCGGCGCCGAGCGGGCCGCCACCACGCCCCGGGGTTCCCCGGCCAGCCACTGGACCGCCGCGGCCGTGGACGCGGCCTCATGCACCGGCACGCCGCGTCGCGCTGCCAGCTCGGCCGCCAACGTGGAGACGCCGGAACCGGCCGGACCGAGAACCCACAGAGCCTCGGGGCGGGCGATCAACTCCTCCAGGTGGGCGCCCCACTGGGCGAAGCCCGGAAGGAGGGCGAGGGGAAGCATCCGTCGCCTACTTCCCGGGGAACACGTGGAAGAGCACGGCGAACACGTGGCAGGCGCTGCCGGCCACCACGAAGAGGTGCCAGAGGGCGTGGTGGAAGCGCAGCCGCTCCAGGCTATAGATGGCCGCGCCGGCGCTGTAGAAGAAGCCCCCGCTGAAGAGCCAGTAGAGGCCGTGGGTCGAGAGGGACTTCCCCAGAGGCACGGCGGCGATGATGATGAGCCAGCCCATCAGCAGGTAGATGCCGGTCGAGATCCAGCCCATGCGCTTGGCGAAGACCGGATCCATGTCCGTATCGCTGGGCACCGCGTGGAGGTGGTCCACGGCGGGCGGGCGGAAGATCTGCTTGGCCAGGCGCGCGTAGAACACGGCCTTGAAGATGATGCCCACCACCGCCAGGCCCCAGACCAGGCCGAAGAGGGTCCAGCCCCAGCCGGGCCGCGTCCGGCCCAGGGCCGACAGGCAGAAGGGCGTGTAGGTTCCGGCGATGAGGATGAAGATGGCCGAGTGGTCGAAGACCTTGAAGACGAGCTTCACGCGCGGTCCACGGAAGGCGTGGTAGAGCGTGGACATGAGGTAGAGCAGGATCAGGCTGGAGCCGAAGATCGAGGCGCCCACCACATCCCGGGCGGTGCCGTGGATCGCCGCGGTGACCACCATCAGGACCAGGCCGGCGATGGACAGCGCCACGCCCAGGCCGTGGGTCAGGCTGTTGGCCAGCTCCTCGCCGCGCGTCTGGGAGGTGGATCCGGGGAGAGAAGCCGTGCGGGACATGCCTTTGAGGATGACAGACTCTAGGCATAGGTTCCTGGAGCTTCCATGCGCGTCCCCCTGTACCTGGCTCTCCTTCTCGCTCTGGCGGCCCCGGCTCAGACCACGCGGGGCCTGGTCGTCTCCCAGGAGCGGCTGGCCTCGGAGGCCGGCGCCCAGGTGCTGCGGGAGGGCGGCACGGCCGTGGACGCAGCCGTGGCCACGGCCTTCGCGCTGGCCGTGGTGCATCCGGCCGCGGGCAACCTGGGCGGGGGCGGCTTCCTGCTGTCGCGGCCTACTTCGGGTCAGGCGACCTTCCTCGATTTCCGGGAGACGGCCCCAGCCGCCGCCCATCCGCGCATGTGGCTGAACGCGGACGGCACCTACGACGAGACCCGGCACCACGAAAGCTTGGCCGCAGTGGGCGTGCCCGGCACGGTGGCTGGCCTCCGCGCAGCCTGGAAACAACAGGGTCGACTGTCCTGGGCGCGCCTGCTGCAGCCCGCCATCCGCCTGGCCGGGGAGGGCTTCGTCCTCACGGAGAACCAGGCGGCGAGCCTGGAGAAACAGCTGCCCGAGTTCCGGAAGCACGCGCCCACCCTGGCCCAGTTCAGCCGCGGCGGCGAGCCGTTGCGCGCCGGGGACCGGCTGGTGCAGCGGGATCTGGCCCGCACGCTGGCGCGCCTGGCCAAGGACTGGGCGGATTTCTACCGCGGCACCACCGCCCGCCTCCTTCTGCGCGAGATGCAGGCCGGAGGCGGGCTGCTTCGCGCCTCCGACCTGCGCGCGTACCGGCCCTCCTGGCGCCAGCCCCTGCGCGGCAGCTACCGTGGCGTGGAGGTGCTGGCCGCGCCGCCCCCCAGCTCCGGCGGCCAGGTGCTGATCGAGGCTCTGAACGTCCTGGAGGGCTACGACCTGAAGGCCGCGGGGCCCGCCTCGGCGACGACCATCCACCTGGCCTCGGAAGCCCTGCGCCGGGCCTTCGCGGACCGGGCGCAGTTCCTGGGCGATCCCGGGTTCAACGCGGACCTGCCGTTGGCCCGGCTGCTGTCGAAGGAGCATGCCGCATCCTTGCGGGCGACCATCCGGGCGGACCGCGCCTCCGCCTCGGCGCCGGACCGCTTCACCTGGCCCGCGGATCGCCCCGAGACCACGCACCTGTCCGTGCTGGACCGGAAGGGGAATGCGGTGAGCCTCACCTACACGCTGGAGGACAGCTACGGCCTCAAGCGCATCGTCCCCGGCGCGGGCTTCCTGCTGAACAACGAGCTGGGCGACTTCAACGCGGGGCCGGGATTGACCGATGCCACGGGCCTCATCGGCACCGCGCCGAACCTGGCCCAGCCCGGGAAGCGCCCCCTTTCGAGCATGTGCCCCGTCATCCTCGCGCAAGGTGGCAGGGTGCTGCTGGTGAGTGGCAGCCCTGGCGGGCGCACCATCCCCAGCACGGTGCTGAACACCGTGCTGAACACCGTGGATTTTGGCTTGGACGCCCGCGCTGCCGTGGATGCGCCCCGCTTCCACCACCAGTGGCTGCCGGACCGCATCCAGGTGGAGGCGGACCTGCCCGCCGCCACGCAGGCCGCGCTGAAGGCCATGGGCCACGCGCTCAAAGAGGTGAAGAAGCAGGGCTGCGCCCAGGTGATCCTGGTGCGCGGCGGCCACCCTGAAGGCGCTGCCGACATCCGGCGCTGGCCGGACAGCGGCGTGGCCTTCGAATAGGGTCCCTCTAGGCGGCGATGCCCTTCGACTTGAGGAAGGCGCCCAGGGCCTTGTCTTCGCCCTGGATGTGCTTCGTGAGCCAGTCTTCGAGGAAGCTGAAGACCGCCGAGGTCAGCACGACCTTCCCGCTCTGGAAGTTCGCGATGAGCGTCCCGACCTCCTTCACCAGGTCGGCGTGGATCGCGCAGTGCCGCTGGGTTTCGGGGTAGCGGTGCGCGATCATCAGGCGCTCCTCGCCCGCGAAATGCGCCACGGTGTAGTCCTTCAGGAAGAGCAGGGTCTTCTCGATCTCATCCTTGCCCTTGCCCTGCTTCATGGCCAGGTGCAGGTTGTTGAGGGCGTCCACCAGGGACCGGTGTTCGGCGTCGATCTTCGCGTGGCCCACCTCCAGGGTCGGGCGCCAGTCCATGTAGGCCATCTCTCCACTCCATTCAGGTCGGCCCGCTCCTCGGGGCTCCTTCATGGGTTCGGCCAGGGGCCTCGGGGCGCTTCAATCTGGAAGACGCTTTTGTGACGTTAATCATAAGAACTTTGAATCCATCATTTATGACGAATTTTGTGAAAATGTCGAATTTTTCTAATCCTCCATCAGCTCTTGGAATCCTTTGCGGGCTTTACGTGTTTTTCAAACCACTGGAGCATCTCCCACAGGGTGTGCTCGATGGACTCCCGGGCGATGTAGCCGTGCGATTCCAGGGGCAGGGTGACGTAGCGGGCCGTCTGGCCGTTGCCCTTGAGGGCCGCATAGAGGCGCTCGCTCTGGATGGGGAAGGTGCCTGAGTTGTTGTCGGCTTCCCCGTGGATGAGCAGGATGGGCGCATGGAAGTGGTTGGCGGACATGAAGGGCGACACCCTCAGGTACATGTCCGGCGCCTCCCACAAGGTTCGCCGCTCGCTCTGGAAGCCGAAGGGCGTCAGCGTGCGGTTGTAGGCGCCGCTGCGGGCGATGCCCGCCCGGAACAGGTTGGAGTGCGCCAGCAGATTCGCGGTCATGAAGGCGCCGTAGCTGTGGCCGCCCACGCCTACGCGCTTGGGATCGATGACGCCCAGCTCGTCGGCCTTGTCGATGGCGGCCTTGGCGCTGGCCACCACCTGATCGAGGAAGGTGTCGTTCACGGTCTTGGGATCGCCCACCACGGGCATGGTCGCGTTGTCGAGCACCACGTACCCCGACAGCAGGAAGAACAGGTGCGACATGCCGCCGAGGGTGGTGAAGCGGTTCGTGGAGCCGCTGACCTGGCCCGCCGTGGCGGCATCCGTGAACTCCATGGGGTAGGCCCAGACCACCGCAGGACGCCGCTCGCCGGCCTGGTAGTCCGGCGGCAGGTACATCGTGAAGCTCAGTGCCACGCCATCGGGACGGGTGTATTTCACCAGTTTCTTCTGGATCTTCCGCAGCTGGGGCAGGGGATCCTGGAAGGAGGTCAGGGCCTTGGCCGAGGTGCCATGCAGCAGGTAGTTCGGCGCCTCGGCCGGGCTCTCGCGGCGGGTGATGAAGCGGCCATCCGGCAGCAGGGCCGTGGGAGCCTCGAAGTGGCCTCCGTCGCAGTGGAAGCGGCGCTCACTCCGGAGCGTCGTGGGGTCGAAGCGGTCCAGGAAGGGGCGGTCGCCCTCGGGCGTGGCGCCCATGCCCACCAGGAAGAGCCTCCCGTCCAGCTGGCGCAAGGCTGCGTGGCCGTTGGGAAGCAGCCGCGACTGGAAGCTGCCGGGATCACGGTAGCGGTCATTGCTGCTGAGATCGAAGGCGAGGCGCGCCTCGCCGGGCTTCGCGGGATCCAGCAGCCAGGTGCGGGTCCAGCGCCGGTCACGGTCGAATTCCCGCACCACGGCGAGGTGGCCGCCCTCGGCCCACTCCAGGCCCATCAGGCGCGCCTTGAGCCGCAGCAGCTCGGTGGGCGGGGTCTGGAACGGGGCGGCCTGCATGAGCAGGCGATCCCGGAACTCCGCCTTGCGCCTGGGGTCGCCGCCGTCCAGGGCCTCGGTCCAGGCCAGGGTGGCAGGCTCCGTGGGCCGCCAGTGCAGACGGCGGGGACCGGTGCGCACGCCTTCGAGGGGGATGCCTTCCGCCAGGGGCTGGTCCGCCGCGAGGTGCACGAGGGCGCCGCTCCGATCCCAGACCTCCTCGCGCACGGGGAACTGCTGGCTGGGCACCAGGAAGGAGAAGGGCCGCTGCAGGCGGGAGACCAGGAGGAGGCGGCCATCGGGCGAGGGCTGCACATTGGCGTAGAGGCCGGGCCTGCCGAGGGGCTTGAGGGCGCCTGTGGTGGGATCGACGCGCACCAGCTGGGACTGCCCCAGAAACTCGAAGCGGGCCTCATCCTGGGCGTTCTGGAGCAGGTCCTGGTAGGTGGGAGCCGGAGCGGCCTTGCCCTCGTTCTCCTGGATGCGGGGGCCCTGGGGCGCTTCGGGGGCACTGGGCTCCGGCCCCTGTCCCGCGGGCACGGCCTTGCAGAGCAGGCTGCCGTCCGCCATCCAGTCCAGGGGATTGCCGAGGACGGCATTCAGGTGCAGGCCCTTGATCCGGTGCAGCTTGCCGGTGGAGACTTCCCCGATCCACAACTCCGTGGCCTGGGCCGACGCGCCGGTCAGCACGAAGCGGGCGCCGTCCGGCGACCAGCGTGGCTGGCCCAGGCTCACGCTCGCGGGCAGGGCGATGGCTCGCGCGGGGCCATTGAGCCTCTGAAGGGCCAATGCCTTCAGGCGCGGTGGCGCGTGCGGGCCACGGGTGCGCGGATTGAAGCGGTGCCCGGCCAGCCGCGCCATGGGCTGGGCCAGGTCCTTGATCGAGGGGTGCCGGTCGTACTCCGCCAAGAGGAAGTGGTCACCCTTGGGACTGAGGATCAGCGAGGGTGTACCGGGGGCGTCCAGCACGGCCTGGATGGCCTTGGGCGCCTTCTGATAGGGCGTGGGCTGGGCCAGCAGGGCGAGGCTGAGGAAGGGCGCGAGGACTCGCAGCATGGGGGCTCCCGGGGGATGGCTCCATCATGCCACGAGACACGAGGTATAAGGGCGGATACGACAAGGCCCCCTCGCGGGGGCCCTGTCTGCGTGGGTGGAAACGCTCTACTCGCGTTCCGCCCGGTTGAATGCGTCAGCCAGAGTCGCCTTCTTGAACTCAGGCTGGCGGGCCTTGGCGGCTTCCAGGTCGCCCCGCTCCATGTCCTGCTCCAGTTGCTTGACGGAGAGGCCGATGCGGCGCTCGGTGGGATCGAGCTTCACGATCTTCATGGTGAGCTCCTGGCCGGCGGCGAACTCCTTCTGGATGTCCTCCACCCGCTTGCGGCTCAGCTCGGAGACGTGCACCAGGCCCTCGATGCCATCGCCGAGGTCGACGAAGGCGCCGAAGTCGGTCAGACGGGCGATCTTGCCGGTGATGACGGTGCCGACGTTGTGGTTCTCGAAGAAGATCTCCCAGACGTTGGGCTCCATCTGCTTCACGCCGAGGCTCATGCGCTGGGCCAGGGGATCGAGGTTGAGCACCTTGGCGGTGACCTCGTCGCCCTTCTTCACGATCTCGCCGGGGTGCTTGATCTTCTTGGTCCAGCTGAAGTCGGACACGTGGATCAGGCCGTCGATGCCCTCTTCCAGCTCGATGAAGGCGCCGAACTCCGTGATGTTGCGCACGGTGCCCGTGACGATCATGCCGGGCTGGTACTTCTCGGCGATGGCCATCCAGGGGTTCGGGGTGATCTGCTTCATGCCCAGGGAGATGCGGCGGTTCTCGCTGTCCACCTGCAGGATGAGGGCCTCCACCTGGTCGCCCAGGTTGACCATGCCCTTGGCGGACTTGACCTTCTTGGTCCAGCTCATCTCGGAGACGTGCACCAGGCCTTCGATGCCGGGCTCCAGCTCCACGAATGCGCCGTAGTCGGTGATCGAGACGACCTTGCCTTTGACCGAAGCCTGGATGGGGTAGCGCTCCTCGACGGAGAGCCAGGGATCCGGGAACTTCTGCTTGTAGCCGAGGGAGACGCGCTCGGTGTCCTTGTCGTACTTGAGCACGGCCACTTCGACCTTGTCGCCCACCTGGAACATCTCGCTGGGGTGGTTGAGCCGGCCCCAGGACATGTCGGTGATGTGCAGCAGGCCGTCCACCCCGCCGAGGTCGACGAAGGCGCCGTACTCGGTGATGTTCTTGATGGCGCCCTCGACCAGCTTGCCTTCCTCGAGGCCCGCCAGGGTCTCTTCCTTCAGGCTGGCGTTGATGGTCTCGAGGAACAGCTTGCGGGACAGCACGATGTTGCCGCGGCGGCGGTTGACCTTGATGACCTTCATGTCGAAGGACTTGCCGAGGTAGGGATCCAGGTTGCGGACAGGCTTCATGTCCACCTGGCTGCCGGGCAGGAAGGCGCGGATGCCGATGTCGACAGCCAGGCCGCCCTTGACCTTCTCGAGCACGGTGCCGTGCACGGTCATGTTGGAGCGGAAGGCCTTCTCGACCTCGTCCCAGATCTTCATCTTCTCGGCGCGCTCGCGGCTGAGGCGCACGTTGCCGTTGGCGTCCTCCAGCATCTCCAGCAGCACTTCGACGACGTCGCCCACCTGGACACCCTGGGTGCCGTCGGGGTTGTTGAACTCGTCGAGGTTGACGGTGCCCGAACCCTTGTAGCCGATGTCGACGATGACGTCCTTGCCGCGGATCTCCACGACGACGCCACGCACGACCTCTTCCTCGCGCAGGCCACGGGTCTCACCCTGCAGCGCTGCCAGGAACTCCTGGCTTTCCGCGCTGTCGTCCTCGACGAAACCGGCGTCGAGCACGGTGATGCGGCCCATCTGCTTGGAGCCTAGGCCCTTGATGATTGCTTCTAACTTGGACATGAAGTCCACCTCTTTGGTTTGCCCCCGCGCTCTGGCGGTGGGCTGGAATCCCGGCACACGAAGTCCGGCAGAACGCTTAGGTTATCCAGGAACGCAGGAGGGCGCGAGGAAAAAGGCTGGCGGGCCTACCCGGCTCCTTGCCCCGGGCAGGAGGCTCCTGCGGGTGCATTTCTGGACATTGCTTGAAAAAATCAACTTGTGAGGACAGGGGCCCGATAGGACCGTCACCTCGGAATCAATCCGTCGAAAGGAGTCCCATGGCCAGATCCACCTTGGTGCTGCCATCACTTGCCCTCTGCCTGCTGGCGGTCCCCGCCCGGGCACAGACAGCCCCGACCTTCAAGTTCAGCGGCTTCGGCTCTCTGGCCGGGACCTCTTCCAGCGAGAAGAACGCGGACTTCACCTCGAGCTACTCCCAGCCCAACGGACCCGGGTTCACCCGCAGCACCGATTTCGGCGTGGACTCCCGGCTGGGGGTCCAGGTGGACCTGAAGTTCGGCGAGTCCTTCTCGGCGGTGGTCCAGGCCATCTCGGAGCACCGCTACGACAACACCTACACGCCCTACCTCAACATGGCCCACCTGAAGTTCAAGGCGGCTCCGGGACTCTCCTTCCGGGCCGGGCGCATGCCCTTTTCGGCCTACCTCATCTCGGATTACAAGAAGGTTGGCTACGCCATGCCGTGGGTCCGCCCCCCGGTGGAGGTCTACCAGTTCAACCCGCTCAACTACGTGGATGGCGCCGATCTGGTCTGGCAGGCCAGCGTGGGGGACGTGGCCTTCTCCGGCCAGGTCATCGGCGGCTCAACAGATGCAAACCTCCCGGCGACCACGGGGACCTCCAAGTTCAAGGGCAAGAGCCTCGGCGCGGCCAGCCTCTCGGCGACCGTGGGGTCTGCCACCTTCCGCGCCTTCTACCTGCAGATGAAGTCCACGGTCGACAACACCTACCTGGACGGGCCCGCCGGCCCCTACGCGCTGCTGCGGGCCCCCCTGATCCCCTACCCGCTGGACCCCTCGGTCCTCGTGCCCAATCCCTACTACGACCCGGCCCAGGCGGACCAGTTCCAGATCAAGGGGGACAGGACCACCTACCTGAGCGTGGGGTTCAACTACGATCCGGGCGACTGGTTCGTCATGGCGGAAGGCGCCCGGAACGCGGGCGACGAGAACCAGCTCCTGCACGCCACGGGGTTCTACATCACGGGCGGCTACCGCTTCGGTGCCTGGACCCCCTACCTCACCTTCGCCTCGAAGAAGACCGACTCGGCGACGACGAACCCCAACCCCATCGTCGAGGCCATCCTCTCTGGCAGCCAGCAGGCCCAGTCCAGTACCTCGGTGGGCGTGCGTTGGGATTTCAGAAAGAACCTGGCCCTCAAGGCCCAGGTCGACCAGGTCAAGAACACCACCGGCTCTCCCGGGGCCCTTGTCAACGAGCAGCCGGCCTTTAAACGCGGGGAGAGCTACAACCTCGTCACGCTCGCACTCGATTTCGTGTTCTAGGGAGGGCCGCATGAACAGCATCGTCACCACCCTCGCGGCTCTCTGCCTCGCGATCCCGGCCAGCGCCCAGGTCGTCATCGTCTCCGCCAAGAACCCCATCACCAAGATGACCAAGGAGCAGGTCGCCCAGGTCTTCCTCGGCCAGGCCCGGAGCTTCATCACCGGCGGGCAGGCCGAGGCCCTGGACCTCGGCGAGGACACCCCGCTCCGAAAGGCCTTCTATCAAGCCGTGGCGAACAAGGCCCCGGCCCAGATGAAGGCCCACTGGTCGAAGCTGGAGTTCTCAGGCGCGGGCCATCCCCCGAAGGCCCTGGCGTCCAGCGCCGAGGTCGTCAAGCAGGTCTCGGAGAACCCGAAGTTCATCGGCTACGTGGAACCTGGCGCGGTCACGCCGGGGGTCAAGGTCGTCCTGACGCTCTAGCAGGTCGATTTCCGAAGATGATGCGGCGGCCCCCGGGGCCGCCGCATTGTGTCGGGGCACAATGGACCCATGAGCTCCCGATGTGCCTGATCGCCTTCTTCTGGGACCCCGAGGGGGAGGCTCCCCTCCTGGTGGCCGCGAACCGGGATGAGTTCTACGAGCGGCCCACCGCGCCCATGGCCTGGTGGGAGGGTGGGCGGATCCTGGCGGGACGCGACCTGCGCGCCGGGGGCACCTGGATGGGCGTGACCCGGGAGGGGCGCTTCGCCGCCCTCACCAACCACCGGAACCCCCAGCTCACCAAGGCCGCCGCCTCGCGGGGCGGCCTGCCCAGCGCCTTCCTGGCGGGGAGCGAGTCCGCGGCCGCATTCCTGGAGCGCCTCCGCCCGGAGGCGGACCGCTACAACCCATTCAACCTGCTGCTCCACGACGGGGTGGATCTGATGGGGTACGAGAGCGTGACGGACCGGCTCCTGCGCCTCGGGCCCGGACTGCATGCCGTCTCCAATGGGGCCTTTGACGAACCCTGGCCCAAGGTGGAAGCCCTGAAGGCTGGGTTCATCGCGGTGGCCGCCGAGGACGCGGCACTGCTGGGGCTTCTGGCCGAAGACCGTGTCCACGATCAGAATCGCCTGCCTAGCACGGGCATCTCACTGGACCTGGAGCGGGCCCTCTCGCCGGCCTTCATCCGGACACCCACCTACGGCACGCGGTCCTCCACCATTCTGCGGCTGGGCCGGGAGGCGGTCTCCGCCCTGGAGCAGCGGTTCACGCCGGAGGGGGCCTCGGGCCGGTCGGTGTTCCAGTTCCGGCGAACCTAGACCGAGATCACCACGATCTCCGGATCCACTTCCTTCTGCAGCATGCCTTCGATGGCGACGAGGGTGCCCGTGAGGCTGGCGGGGCAGCTGCCGCAGGCCCCCACGTAGCGGATCATGACCTGTTTCTCGTGGCGCCCGATCAGTTCCAGGCCACCGCCATCCGCGGCCAGGGCCGGGAGGATGGCGCTCTCCAGCACCATGCGGATGTCCCGCAGCATCGGGTCGTTCTCGTCATCGACTTTGCTGAACACCCGGGGCGCAGCTGGTTCGGCGGCGGCCCCGCCAACCCCCGCCGCCGCCCGGATGGGCGCCGCGAGCAGGGGCAGCATCTCAGGCCAGCCCTTCTCGTCGGTCTTGGTCACCGTGAGGAACTTGTCCTGCATGAACACGGAGGTGACGTTCCCCACGGCAAAGAGGTTCTTCGCCAGGTCATCGTGCTCGGCCGTCTCGACGCTGGGGAAGGACTTGGGGAAGCCCACGGCCACGGCTTCCTTCAGCACGAACTTCACGGCGTTGGGATTGGGGGTGTACTCGATCTCGGCGATTTTTGGCATCAGATCACTCGGTGCTGGCTTCGGCTTCGCCCTTGAGCGCGGCGTGGAGGGTGGCCCAGGGGAGGACGGCGCACTTCACGCGGCTGGGCAGGTCCTTGACGCCGCTGAAGAGGGTGAGCTTGCCCAGCAAGGGCGTCTGCGAGCCGGGTTCCAACTCGCCGCGCACCATGCCGCGGAACTGCTCGGCCATGGCCTCGGCCTCGGCCACGGGCTTGCCCTTCACCGCGCCGGTCATGAGGCTGGCGCTGGCGACATCAATGGCGCAGCCGCTGCCCGTGAACCTGATGTCCTGCACCAGGCCATCCTCGACGACCAGGGTCAAGTCGAGCTGGTCGCCGCAGAGCGGGTTGTGACCCTCGGCGTGGTGGGTGCAGCTCTCCAGTTTCCCGAAGTTCCGGGGCTTCTTGTTGTGCTCCAGGATGACCTGCTGGTACAGCTCGCGGGGATCGCTCATGAGAACAGCTCGATGGCCTTGCGGACGGCGGTGACCAGCACATCCACCTCCTCCCTGGTGTTGAAGTAGGCGAAGGAGGCGCGGGTGGTGGCGGGGACGTTGAAGCGGGTCATGACGGGCTGGGCGCAGTGGTGGCCAGCCCGGACGACCACGCCTTCGCCATCCAGCAGGCTGCCCATGTCGTGGGGGTGGATGCCCTCCACCACGAAGGAGATGACACTGGCCTTCTGCTTCGCCGTGCCTAGGATGCGCAGGCCCGGGATGGCGGAGAGCTGCTCGGTGGCATAGACCAGCAGCTCGTGCTCATGGGCGGCGATGCGGTCCAGGCCCAGCCCGCTCAGGTAGTCGATGGCCGCACCCAGGCCGATGGCGGCGGCGATGGGCGGCGTACCCGCTTCGAACTTGCCGGGGGCCGCCATGTAGGTAGTCTTCTCCCAGGAGACGGAACGGATCATGTTGCCGCCGCCGTGCCAGGGGGGCATGGCCTCCAGGTGCGCCAGCTTGCCGTAGAGCACGCCAATGCCCGTGGGGCCCGAGAGCTTGTGGCCGCTGAAGACGTAGAAGTCCGCGTCGAGGTCGGCCACATCCACCTGCAGGTGCGGCACGGCCTGGGCCCCGTCCACCAGCACGGGCACGCCCTTGGCATGGGCCCGGGCGATGATCTCCTTCACGGGATTCACTGTGCCCAGAACGTTGCTGACATGCACGACGCCGACCAGCTTGGTGCGGGGCGTGAGGAGGTCGTCCAGCGAGTCCAGGATGAGCTCGCCCGCATCGGTCATGGGAATGACCTTGAGGGTGGCGCCCTTCTCCTCGGCCAGCATCTGCCAGGGCACGATGTTGGCGTGGTGTTCCATGGCCGACAGCAGGATCTCGTCGCCCGCCTGCACCACCTTGCGGCCGAAGGTCTGCGCCACCAGGTTGATGGCCTCCGTGGTGCCGCGCGTCCAGACGATCTCCTTGATGGAGCCAGCGCCGATGAACCTGCGCACCTTCTCGCGGGCGGCCTCGTAGAAGTCCGTGGCCTCCTGGCTGAGGGTGCTCACGCCGCGGTGGACGTTGGTGTGTTCCTCGCGCTCATACTTCGCCATGCGCTCGATGACGGCGAGCGGCATCTGGCCGCTCACCGCGCTGTCGAGGTAGGTCACAGGCCTGCCATGGAGAATCCGGGAGAGCAGGGGGAAGTCCTTCCGGACGGCGGCCACATCCAGGGGGTTGAGGACCGTGCTCATGCCAGATCCCCCAGGGACGCGGCCTGGGTGCGGGCCATCACGAGCTGGCGCAGGGCCCGCCGCAGGCTGGCCACGGGGATGTGCGTGAGCACGTCCGCCGCGAACCCGTAGGTGAGCAGGTTGCGGGCATCGTCGGCGTTCAGGCCACGGCTCTGCAGGTAGAACAGCTCTTCAGGGTCCAGGGCGCCCACGGTGGCGCCATGGCTGCACTTCACATCGTCGGCGTAGATCTCCAGCTGGGGCTTGGTGTCCACCCGGGCCGTCTCGGAGAGAAGGAGGTTGCGGCTCTGCTGCCTGGCGTCAGTCCCCTGGGCCTTGGGGGCTACGAGAACCTGGCCGTTGAAGACGGCGCGGGCCTGGCCATCCACGATGCACTTGTGCAGCTGGTGGCTACTGGCATGCGGTTCGGCATGGAACATGAAGCTGTGCGTATCCGCCACCTGAGCCTCACCCAGGAGGGCAAGCCCATCCAGGGTCGCCTCGGCGCCCTCGGCCAGCCGGACCCAGGGCTGCTGGCGCGAGAGCCGGGCCCCGAAGCTCAGCGTGCGGGAATGGTACTGGCCGCCCTTGGCCACCTCAGCCTTGAGGGTGCCCAGGTGGAAAGCCTCGACGCTGTCGCGCTGAACCCGCTCGTGGCGGAGGACAGCCCCCTCGGCCACGCGGATCTCCACCACGGGGCCGGTGAGGTAGGTGCCCTCGCCGTGGTGCTCCTCCACCAGTTCCAGCTCGGCGCCGCGCTCCAGGACCACCAGGAGCCGGGGGAAGACGGCCACGGGAGTCTCGGCCTTCGTGAGGAAGAGGAGGTGCAGGGGCAACGCCACCTTCAGGTTCTTGGGCACGAGGATCACGGCGCCATCCTCGAAGCGCGCCGTGTTGAGGTCCTCGAAGGGGCTCTGGTTGTGGACCGGTCCCACCGTGCCGAGGGCGTGGCAGGCCTCGCTGGCCGTGCCCAGGGGCAGGAAGCGCACCCCCGCGGGCACGGCGGAGACGCAGCTGGCATGGGGGGCGTGGTGCCCGTTCACGAAGACCTGGCGGGTGCCCACCATCTCGGGAAGCAGGTGACTGCTGACATCCACCCTGGCCTCCGGCGCGGGGCCGAAGGTGATGCCGCCCAGAGCCTTCAGGTCGGTGTATTTCCAGCCCTCGTCGCCGGTGGTGGGCAGGTCGAGCCTCGCCAACCGGGTCTCCGCCTCCTCCCGCAGCTTGTCCCACTCGGCGGGCCTTGGCCCGCTGAGCAGGTCGGCCAGGAGGTTCGAGGCGACCGCCGAGGTCATCGTGCCCCCCCGGCGGCGGCCTCTGCCAGCACCCAGTCGTAGCCGCGCTCCTCAAGTTCGAGGGCCAGTTCCTTGCCGGAGCTCTTGAGGATGCGGCCGCCTGACAGCACATGGACGAACTGGGGCTGGATGATCTCCAGGATGCGGGGGAAGTGGGTGATGATCAGCAGGGCGCGGTCGGCGCGCTGGAGCTTGTTCACGGCATCGCCCAGCACACGCAGGGCATCGATGTCCAGGCCACTGTCCAGCTCGTCCAGAATGGCGAGCTTGGGTTCCAGCACGGCCATCTGAAGGATCTCGTTGCGCTTCTTCTCGCCGCCGGAAAAGCCCTCGTTGAGGCTGCGGTCCAGGAATTCCTCCTTCATGGCCACGACCTTGATCTTCTCGTGGATGAAGTCATCGAACTCCAGGGGGTCCAGCTCATCGCGGCCCTCGGCTTCGGCCTTCTTGTTGTAGGCCAGGCGGAGGAAGGAGGCATTGCTCACGCCCGGCACCTCGATCGGGTGCTGGAAGCCCATGAAGATGCCGGCCCGGGCGCGGGCATCCGCTTCCATCTCGAAGAGGTTCTGCCCCTCGAACAGCACCTCGCCGCCCGTGACTTCGTAAGCCGGATGGCCCGCCAGCACCTTGCCCAGGGTGGACTTCCCGGAGCCGTTGGGGCCCATGATGGCGTGGGTCTCCCCGGCCCGGATCTCCAGGTCGATGCCCTTCAGCACCGGCGTGCCGTTGATCGAGGCAGTGAGGTTCTTGATGGAAAGCATGGGCACTCCAGTGGTCATCCGACAGATCCTTCGAGCTTGAGCGAGAGCAGCTTGGTGGCTTCCACGGCGAATTCCATGGGGAGTTCCCGGAAGACGTCCTTGCAGAAGCCGTTGATGATCATGCTGATGGCCTCTTCAGCGGGGATGCCACGCTGCTGGAAGTAGAAGAGCTGCTCTTCGCCGATCTTGCTGGTGGTGGCCTCGTGCTCCACTTTGGCACTGCGGTTCTGCACCTCGATGTAGGGGAAGGTGCTGGCGCTGCAGGTGTGGCCGATGAGCATGGAGTCGCACTGGCTGAAGTTGCGGGCGCCTTCGGCCTTGGGCTGCACCTTCACCAGGCCGCGGTAGCTGTTAGAGCTGTCACCGGCGCTGATGCCCTTGCTGACGATGGTGCTCTTCGTGTTGCGGCCGATGTGCACCATCTTGGTGCCGGTGTCCGCCTGCTGCTTGTGGTTGGTGAGGGCCACGCTGTAGAACTCGCCGATGCTGTCGTCACCCAGCAGGATGCAGCTGGGGTACTTCCACGTGATGGCGCTGCCGGTCTCCACCTGGGTCCAGCTGATGTGGGAGCCCTTGCCCTTGCAGAGGCCGCGCTTGGTCACGAAGTTGAAGATGCCGCCGACGCCGTTCTTGTCGCCGGCGTACCAGTTCTGCACGGTGCTGTATTTGATGGAGGCGTGATCGAGCGCCACCAGCTCCACCACAGCGGCGTGCAGCTGGTTGGTGTCGAACTGCGGCGCGGTGCAGCCCTCCAGGTAGCTGACGCTGGCGCCTTCCTCGGCCACGATGAGCGTGCGTTCGAACTGGCCCGATTCCTTGTTGTTGATGCGGAAGTAGGTGCTCAGATCCATGGGGCAGGTGACGCCCTTGGGGATGAACACGAAGCTGCCGTCGGTGAACACGGCGCTGTTCAGGGCCGCGTAGAAGTTGTCAGCCGCAGGCACCACGCTGCCCAGGTACTTCTTCACGAGCTCGGGGTGCTCCCGCACGGCCTCGCTGAAGCTGCAGAAGATGATGCCGACCGTGGCCAGCTTCTCCTTGTAGGTGGTGGTCACGCTGACGGAGTCGAAGACCACGTCCACCGCCACCCCGGCCAGCGCCGCCTGCTCGTGGATGGGCACGCCCAGCTTCTCGAAGGTGCGCTTCAGCTCGGGATCCACCTCATCCATAGAGGCGTACTTGGGGGCCTTGGCCTTGGGGGCGCTGTAGTAGACGATCTTCTGGAAGTCCGGGCGGGGGTAGTCCACCTTGGCCCAGTCCGGCTCGGCCAGGGTCAGCCAGTGGCGGTAGGCCTTCAGGCGGAACTCCAGCAGCCACTCCGGCTCCCCCTTCTTGGCCGAGATGAAGCGGATCACGTCCTCGTTGAGCCCGGCCGCGACGCTGTCCGCCTCGATGTCGGTCACGAAGCCGTACTTGTATTCCTGGCTGGTGACCACGTTCAAGGTGGTGCTCATCGCCGTCTCCCGATTCCCTTCATTCTGGAATCTCGACCAAAATTGTCAACTTATTAGGTTGTGCCGCCGGTCACCCCTGAGGGGCCTCCTCCAACTCCTTGAGAAGACCGCGGATCTGGTTCTTGACCCCCTTGGCCTGGCTTTCATTGAGGTCGCCGGCCTCGGCGTCCAGGCCTGCCCGCAGCAGGGCCCGTGCCTCCTCCCGGCTCCCCAGGCCCGCCAGGGCGGCCCCGAGCTGGAAGTGGTTGATCAGGGTGGGTTCCTTCTCGATGAGGGGGTCCAGCAGGTCCAGCACCTCCTGATGGCGCTTGAGGGCCAGCAGGTACTGGCCCAGCAGCGTGCGGGCGCGGGGCTCCAGGCCAGGCAGGGGATGGGTGTGGAGCCGACGGACCTCGGCCAGGTCCTGGACCGTGATCTCACCGTTCATGAGGCGGTAGGCCAGCCGCATGAGGGCCGCCTCCCAGGCGCCGGTACTCTTGGGATGCCGGGTGAGGAAGGCATCCAGGGCCTTGGTGATCTCGGCTTCCCGCTTCTGCTCCATCAGGTGCTCCAGGACCAGGCGCAGGGCCAGGAAGCAGAGGCGGGGATGGCGGTCTGAGGCGGCGAACTTCAGTGCTGCGCTCAACTGGGGCTCGGGATCCTTCAGAAAGGCCAGGCGCAGCTCGAGCCATTCGGAACGCTGGCTGCGACCCCGGCGGCGGACACGCTTCAGCAGCACCTCGGCGCCTTCGGTCTGGTTCTCGTCCAGCAGCGTTTCCACTTCGTCGAGCATCAGCTGGGTGCCGGCCTTGCCGTCCCGGGCCTCCCGCAGCTGGGGATGGCTTTCGGCATCCAGCATGAGCAGCAGGTGGGGGTCGCCGGGGTTCTGCAGGAGCAGTTCCTGGAGGATGGCGAAGGCCTTGGGGCGCTCATCCTGCAGCAGGTAGGCCTCGGCCAGGGCCTCCCGAACGTGCAGGTCGCCAGGCAGGTAGGCGCTGGCCTCCTTGAGGGCGGGCACGGCCATGGAGCTTTCGCCCCGGGCCACGTGGACCTGTCCCAGCAGCAGGAGCGTCTCGCCGTCCTTGCGCCGCGCCACGGCCTCCTGGGCCGCCTCCAGGGCGCCCTGCAGATCGTCCTGGTCCAGCAACAGTTCGGCCAGCAGCATGCGGGGCTCGGGGTCCTCCGGGCGCAGGTCCGCAGCCTGGTGCAGGGCCTCGATGGCCTGGTCGGCATGTTCGGGCAGCTCCTGGAGCAGCTTGCCCAGCAGCATCCACGCCTCAAAGTGGCGGGGACTCAGGCCCACGACCTTGCGGGCGAGGCTCTCGGCCTCTTCGAAGTTCTGGGCGGCCTCGTGCAGGGAGGCGGCTGTGAAGAGCAGCTCGTAGTTCTTGGGGTCCAGGGGCAGGGCCTGGCCCAGGCGCTGGGCGGCGCCGGGCAGGTCGGCAGCTTCCAGCAGGGCAGTGGTTTCCAGCAGGGCCCGCTTGAGCTGGGCCATGGACTTGGGGCGGGCGATGGGAAGGATGCGCGCCCGATAGCGGGTGAAGAGCTCACGCGCGCTGATGAGGTGCAGGTTCTCCTCGACGAGGCTCTCCCAGCGCTCGGAGAAGGCGTGGGCATCCAGCTGGCGGTTGTGCTCCATCTCCTGCACCAGGGCCATGAGGCCGTTGCGGAGCATGACTTCGCTGCGTTCCAGCTTGCCCAGCTGGTCGGAGACGGTCTCCAGGTAGGTCTCCACCCGGCGCAGCGTTTCCTCCAACCCCGTGATGCGTTCCAGCAGATGCTCTTCCAGGTCTTCGCCGCCATCGGACTCGTCGGGCTCGTCCTCCCAGGTCTGGTCCCCGGCCAGGATGAGGAGGCGGGTGCCGCATTTCAGGCAGGTCTCCCGATCCCCGGGATTCCAGGCGAGGCAGTTCTGGCAGAAGGAACCCGGGAGATCGTTGGCCATGGCTCCAGGATAGAGGGGAACCGCCTGGCCGGGAGGCTACTTGTCGGAGGCGGGTCCCTCCCCGCCCGGGTGGCTGCGCCACAGGGCGGCCTGGAGTAGCTGGGCCATGGCTGGGTATTCCGCGGGCAGGCGGTCGATGAGCTTCTCGAACAGCGCCTCGTGAAGCAGCATCTCCTGCCGCCATTCGTCGCGGTCCACCTTCATCACGGCCTTGTATTCGGCAGAGCCGAACCCGGGCATGCCGCGGAGTTCGAGATCCTCTTCCAGGGGCACCCATCCCAGCGGGCCTTCGACGGCCCGGGCCCGGCCCTGGACACGCTCCACCACCCACTTCAGCACGCGCATGTTCTCGGAATAGCCGGGCCACAGGAACTTGCCGTCAGGGCCCTTGCGGAACCAGTTCACGCAGAAGATCTGGGGGGGGTGGGCGACCGCGTGGCCCATCTGGAGCCAGTGACCGAAATAATCGCCCATGTGGTAGCCGCAGAAGGGCAGCATGGCCATGGGATCGCGGCGCACCTCGCCGGTGGTGCCGGCGGCGGCGGCGGTGGTCTCGCTGCCGATGGTGGAGGCCATGTAGACGCCGAAGGACCAGCTCACGGGCTGGAACACCAGCGGCACCGTGGTGGCGCGGCGGCCCCCGAAGAGCATGGCGCTGATGGGCACACCGGCCGGATCCTCCCAGGCCTCGTCGATGCATGGGCACTGGCGGGCCGGCGCCGTGAAGCGCGCGTTGGGATGGGCCGCGGGCTTGCCGTTGGCCGGATCATGGGGCTGGCCCTGCCAGTTGATGAGGCCTTCGGGCGCCTCATCGGTCATGCCCTCCCACCACACGTCGCCATCGGGCGTGAGGGCCACGTTGGTGAAGATGGTGTTCTGCTCGATGGCGAGCATGGCGTTGGGGTTGGACTTCATGCCCGTGCCCGGTGCCACGCCGAAGAAGCCGGCCTCGGGGTTGATGGCGCGCAGGCGGCCGTCGGGGCCGGGCTTGATCCAGGCGATGTCATCGCCCACGGTGGTGATCTTGAAATCCTTCAGGGCATTGGGCGAGCGAAGCATGGCGAAGTTGGTCTTGCCGCAGGCGCTGGGGAAGGCGGCCGCCACATAGGTCTTGGGCATGCCCGGGCCTTCCACGCCGAGAATCAGCATGTGCTCGGCGAGCCAGCCCTCCTCCTTCGCCATGGCGCTGGCGATGCGCAGGGCGAAGCACTTCTTCCCCAGCAGGGCGTTGCCGCCGTAGCCGCTGCCAAAGCTCCAGATGCTGCGCTCCTCGGGGAAGTGGACGATGTACTTCTGCTGATTGCAGGGCCAGGGCACGTCCCTCTGGCCTGCGAGCAGGGGCATGCCCACGGAGTGCAGGGCCGGCACGAAGTCGCCGTCGCCGAGCACATCCCAGACCCGCCTGCCCATGCGGGTCATGATCTTCATGTTCACGGCCACGTAGGGCGAGTCCGACAGCTCCACGCCGATCTGCGCGATGGGGCTGCCCAGGGGGCCCATGCTGAAGGGGATCACGTAGAGGGTGCGGCCCTGCATGCAGCCCCGGAACAGGTTCTGGAGGATCCCCTTCATCTTGTCGGGGTCCTCCCAGTTGTTGTTGGGGCCTGCGTCCTCCTTGACCCTGGAGCAGATGAAGGTGCGGTCCTCCACTCGCGCCACATCCGTGGGATCGCTCCAGGCCAGGTAGCTGTTGGGCCGCTTCTCGGGATTCAGGCGGCGGAAGGTCCCTCCATCCACGAGGCGGCTGCACAGGTGTTCGAACTCTTCGCCGCTGCCATCGCACCAGTGGATGTCCTTGGGTTGGCAGAGCTCGATGACCTCCTCCAGCCAGGCAAGGAGCTTCTGGTTCGTGACGAAGGTGGGTTTATTGAGAAGGGCTGTGTCCATGTCAGGACCCTCATGAGAAAGACGCAAGCCATGGTATGCCCACAGGTTGGGCTCTTGGCAAGTAAAGATGATGAACTGGTTGTTTTTGCTATTCCGGGACTCTGGACGAGTCAGATTGAAGAATCGTCCCCGGCGCTTCCTGAAGGTTTTATCCTGTTGGCGTCGAGGTTGACCGATGAGTGACGAGCAGGACCGGCAGGACAAGAGGCAGGAGGCCATGGAGTGGGTGGGGAAGGCCTATCAGCTCCACATGAAGGGCGACGTGGAAAAGGCCATCGCCCTGTACTCCAAGTCCATCGAGATCTGCCCCACGGCGGAGGCCTATACCTTCCGCGGCTGGGCGCGGTCCTTCGAGAAGGACTACGCCTCGGCCATCGAGGACTGCTTCCGCGCCATTGACCTGGACCCCGAGTTCGGCAACCCCTACAACGACATCGGCGCCTACTACGTGGAGCAGAACGATCCTGACGAAGCCATTCCCTGGCTGCGCATGGCCTTGAAGGCCAAGCGGTACGAAAGCTACTGCTTCCCCCACTTCAACCTGGGCCGCGTCTTTGAAGCCAAGGGCCAGCTGGACAAGGCGCTGGAGCACTTCCGCCATGCCCTGGAGGAGAACCCCCGTTATGCCCTCGCCGCCAAGGCCGTGGAGCGTGTGAAGGGCAAACTCGCGGCCCGGAACCCCGAAGCCATCCGCTGACGGCCTTTCCTGCATCGCGGCTCCCTGGGGACCTCTAGAGGAACTGAGGTTTGTCGGCAGACATTGCCTGACCTGTCAATCCGCTTTGGGTTGATAGGATGGCGGTCGATAAAGAAACCAAGAGGGGGAGGGCATGCCGATGCGAAAAACCAGCGACTGGACCGCCCTGCTCCTGGTTTGTGCCGCAGGATGCCTGTCGGCCCAGGTGACCGACACCATCCGCATCAACGGCTCCGGCAGCGCCATGAGCATGCTGAAGCCGCTCGCGGAGGCCTACCAGCACACGAACCGGCAGGTCGAGGTCGCTGTGGGCAAGCCCCTCGGCAGCTCTGGCGCCTTGAAGGCCCTGCTAGCGGGCGCCATCGACATCGCCGTGAGCAGCAAGCCCCTCACCGCCGAAGATTCGGCCAAAGGGGCCCGGCTTTTCGCCTACGGCAAAACGCCGTTGGCCCTCGTCGCCGAGCGGGACGTTCCTGCGACCGACCTGAGTTCCGCGCAGCTGGTGGACATCTTCGCCGGGCGGATGACCCGCTGGGGCCAGGGACCCCCTGTGCGGCTGGTCCTGCGTCCCGAAGGCGACATTGACACCCAGATCCTCCGCGCCATCTCCCCCGTCATGAATCAGGCGGTCTCGCACGCCCAGGTGCGCCCGGGGATGCTCGTGGCCGTGACCGATCCCGAGGCCACGGCCCTGATCTCCAGGACCCCCGGCGGGTTTGGTGTGTCAGGGCTGGCCAGCGTCCTGGGCGATGGCTTCCCGCTGAAGCTCCTGACTTTGAACGGGGTCGCCCCCACCACGGCCGCACTGGCCAATGGAACCTACCCGCTGGCCAAGGACATCCACGTGGTGATCACGGGCAGGACGACTCCAGCGACCATGGCCTTCATCGCCTTCATCTACTCAAAACCGGGCCGGGCGCTGGCCCAGAAGGCCGGGGTCTGGGTCACGGCCACGGCGCCACCCGCAGTGGCTCCATGACCTTCCATGTCTAGCGACTGGATTCAGCGCCGCACCCGCCTGATCGTCTGGGGCATCGCCGGGCTGGTCACCGTGCTGGTGCCGCTGTTGTTCTTCACGGCATCGCACCAGTACCTGCGCGGCGTCATGGCGGCCCGCATCGAGCTTCGAGCCCGGGAGGTTTCTCAGCTCATCGCGGCCAATCCGACGATGTGGCGTTTCGAGGAGCTGCGGCTGTCGGAACTGCTGGACCGGGGAGTGGCGCAGGACCGCTCCGAGTCGGTGGAACTCATGGGCACTGATGGTTCGGTGGTCGCGCGCAGCGGCCCTGCCGACACCGCCCTGAAGGCCACCCTCCTGCACGACATTTACGACGCGGGCGAAGTGGTCGGACGGCTGCGGTCCAGCTACTCGCTCAAACCCCTCCTGCTCAAGACCCTGGTGGTGGCCATGGGGTCCATGGCCGTCGCGTTCCTGGTGGTGGCCGTGTTCTGGAGGCTCACCTTGCGGGAGATCCATGAATCCGCCCGGGCGCTGAGGGAGAGCGAGCACAAATACCGCTCCCTCTACGGCTCCATGAAGGAGGGGCTCGCCATCCACAGCGTCCAGCCTCCGGGCGAGCCGGACGCCGAGCCCACGCTGACCCTCCTGGATGCGAACCCCAACTGCCTCGCCATGTTCGGCCTCGACCGGAAGGCCATCCAGGGTGCGGACAGCTTCACCACCTTCGGCCCCGGGTTGCGGGAGCACCAGGCCGAGCTGCTGGACCTGGATGGCACCGAAGGCATCGCCTCCTTCGAACTGGCCGTTCCGGGCCTGGCCAGGCAGTACCTGGTGCAGGCCTTTTCGCCGGTCCGCGGCCAGATCGCCACGCTCTTTGAGGACATCACCCAGCGAAAGCGGTCCGAGGACGAGCGGCTGAACCTGGAGCGCCGGCTGCTCCATGCCCAGAAGCTTGAGAGCCTGGGCATCCTGTCCGGGGGCATCGCCCATGACTTCAACAACCTCCTGGCCGCCATCCAGGGCTTCCTCAACCTGGCCCAGATCCAGCTGGAACCAGGTTCTGCCGCCCTCCGGCACCTGGACTCCATGGAGCAGGTGCTCCAGCGGGCCGCAGATCTCACCCGCCAGATGCTGGCCTACTCAGGGCGGGGGCGCTTCATCGTCCAGCCCCACTCTCTGAACCAGGTCCTCCATGGCATGAACGACCTCGTGAAGGTCACGGTGCCCAAGAAGATCTCCCTGAGCTTCGACCTCGCCATGGGGCTGCCCCCCATCGAGGCCGACGCCACCCAGGTTCAGCAGGTGATCCTGAACCTCCTGACCAACGCCTCCGAAGCGGTGGGGGGCGAAGAGGGCGCCATCCGGGTCGCCACCAGGGCCGCCCAGCTTGGGCCCGGAGACGTGGCGGATGGCTTCCAGGGCCAGGACCTCGAGCCAGGTTCCTATGTGGTCCTCGAAGTCAGCGACACCGGCTGCGGGATGAGCCCCGAGGTGCTGACCAGGATCTTCGACCCTTTCTACACCACCAAGAGCACGGGCCGGGGTCTGGGCCTGTCGGCCATCCTGGGCATCCTCCGGGGGCACCGCGCCGGAATGCAGATCGACAGCAGGCCCGGCGAGGGGACGACCTTCCGGATCTACTTCCGGACTTCGACCCAGCCCCTGGCCGCCAATGAAACGAAGCTGCGACCACCCAGAGCCCAGCTCCAGGGGACCGTGTTGCTGGTGGACGATGAGGAGATGATCCTCTCCTCGGTGTCCGACATGCTGGAGAGCATGGGACTCCAGGTCCTCCTGGCCCGGGATGGGCGCCAGGCGGTGGCCAGGGTTCAGAAGGAGGGTGGAAGTCTGGACCTGGTGCTCATGGACATCACCATGCCCCAGATGGATGGCCTGGAGGCCCTCCACCAGATCCGCCAGCTGGATGCCCGCCTGCCTGTGATCCTGAGCAGCGGCTACTCTGAACACGAGTCCGTCCACGGCAGCATCGGCGGCCAGGCCGCGAGCTTCCTCCAGAAGCCGTACTCGATTCACGACCTGTACGCGATGGTCACCTCCCACCTTGGCGCGCGGTCGCTGGGGCGGAAGGCCGGGCCGGTCCAGGGGATGCTTCCGTTCTGAAACCATCCGATCTGTGCTGAACTGGATGGCGAGGATCGCCATGCAACTCACCATCGCCCACAGCCCGGACTCTGATGACGCCTACATGATGGCTCCCCTGGCCCTCGGCTGGATGGATCCCGAAGGCTTCGAGATCGAGTTCATCCGCAAGGACATCGAGCAGCTCAACGCGGAGGCCACCGAGGGCCGCTACGATGTGACGGCCATCAGCTTCGGCGCCTACCCCGAGCTCAGGAACCGGTACGACCTGCTCACCGCCGGCAGCAGCATCCAGGAGGGCACGGGCCCCCTGGTGGTGAGCCGGACGCCCCTGGATGTGGCAACGCTGAAGTCGCTCACCATCGCCATCCCGGGGCGGCGCACCTCGGCCTACCTCTCCATGCGGAAGTGGTGCGCCGAGCACGGCTTCGAGCCCACCGTCGAGCTGCTGCCCTTTGACCAGATCCTCCCTGCGGTCGCCGAGGGCCGCTTCGAGGCGGGCCTGCTCATCCACGAAAGCCAGCTCATGTACCACGACGCAGGCCTGCGCCTGGTGGTGGATCTGGGCGCCTGGTGGAAGCACGCCTACGACCTGCCCCTGCCCATGGGCGGCAACGCCATCCGCCAGGACCTGCCTGCGGATATCAAACAGCGTTTCGCCATCCTCATGCGCAGGAGCGTGGAGCTGGCACGAGCGCGCCACTGGGAGAGCGTGGATTACAGCCAGTCCTTCGGCCGCGGCATGGACCGCGAGATGATCGGCCGCTACGTCAACGCCTGGGTGAACGACTTCACCGTGGACCCCGGCCCCCGCGGCCGTCAGGCCGTGCAGCTGCTGCTGGGGCTCGATCCGGTCTGGATCCAGGGCTGAGGCGGCTCGGCCAGGGCGGGACCACCCACCCGGTGGTCCATTGAACTTTTGTTGACTTATGGGTTGTTTTTGGCTGAGGATGGGGCGCGCCTCCGTCCGGGCCTGCTTCAAACCCGGTGCAGAGGTGTTCAAGGTGAACAGGTTTCCAGGTTCTTGATGCGGGACTGAGTCGCGCAAACCCAAGGCCGGCCGCTCCCGCCCCTTCATCGGAGGGTGCATGAACGGCTGTGGCGTGTGTTCCTGCGGAGGCGCAACCAGCGAGGCGGACCTGAGGCTGCGCCTGGACGAGGCCATCCACCAGTACCAGGCCGTGCCCGGCGGGCTCATTCCCGTGCTCCAGACCGCCCAGGGCATCTACGGCCACCTGCCCGAGCCCGCCCTGCTCCGGATCTGCTCGGGTCTGAACAAGTCCTACAGCGAAGTGGCCGGGGTGGTGAGCTTCTACAGCTTCTTCTCCACGGAGCCGCGGGGGCGCCACACCATTCGCGTCTGCCTGGGCACGGCCTGCTACGTGCGGGGGGCCAACCGGGTGCTGGCGGGCCTCAAACAGGCGCTGGGCATCGACGTGGGCCAGACCACGCCCAACCTCCAGTTCACGCTCGAAGTGGCGCGCTGCCTGGGCGCCTGCGGCATCGCGCCGGCCTGCATGGTGGACAACGTGGTCCACCAGAGCATCAAGCCCAACCAGATCGCTTCGATCCTCCAGTCCTATGAGTGAGGAGGCTGCCATGACGCGGATCCAGGCCCTTCACCTCTGTTCCGGCGCCGGCTGCGTGGCCGCGGGCGCGGTGCCCCTGGCCATGGCCCTCCGGGAGGCGCTGCACAAGCGGCACCTGGATGTGAGGATCGTGGAGACCGGCTGCCTCGGCCCTTGTGCCGGGGGGCCGGTGCTGCGCTGCGAGCCGGAGGGCATCCTCTACCAGAAGATCGACCTGGCCGATGTGGATGAGATCGTCGAGTGCACGGTGGTACGGGGCGAGGTCATCGAGCGGCTGACCTGGCGCAAGGCCGACAGCGGCGAGGCCATGGCCCGGGTCACGGACAACCCCTTCTTCCAGCGGCAGGTGAAGATCGCCCTCCGGAACTGTGGGGTGATCGACCCGCTGAGCATCGACGACGCCATCGCCCACCAGGGCTACGAGGCCCTGAAGAAGGTGCTGAGCACCATGTCCAGCGACGAGGTCATCGCCGAGGTCAAGGCCTCGGGGCTCCGCGGGCGCGGCGGAGCGGGCTTCCTCACCGCGCTCAAGTGGGAGCTCTGCCGCCGTTCCCGGGGCGAGGTGAAGTACGTGCTCTGCAATGGCGACGAGGGCGACCCGGGCGCCTTCATGGACCGCAGCATCCTTGAGGGCGATCCCCACAGCGTCATTGAGGCCATGGCCATTGCGGGCTACGCCATCGGGGCGGGGCAGGGCTATGCCTATGTCCGTGCGGAGTACCCCCTGGCGGTGAAGCGCCTGGAGATCGCCATCCAGCAGGCCCGGCAGAGGGGCTTCCTGGGGGCAGACATCCTGGGCAGCGGCTTCTCCTTCGATCTGGAAATCCGCATGGGCTCCGGGGCCTTCGTGTGCGGCGAGGAAACGGCGCTCATGACCTCCATCGAGGGCAAGCGCGGCGAGCCCCGCCCCCGGCCACCCTTCCCGGCCCAGGCAGGGCTCTGGGGCAAGCCCAGCATGCTGAACAATGTGGAGACCTACGCGAACATCCCCGCCATCATCCTGCGCGGTGCCGCCTGGTACGCGGGCTTCGGCACGGAGCAATCCAGGGGCACCAAGGTCTTCGCCCTGGCGGGCGCCGTGCGCAACACGGGCCTGGTGGAGATCCCCATCGGTACGCCGCTGGGCGACATCATCTACGAGCTGGGCGGCGGCATCCCCAATGGCAAGAAATTCAAGGCCGCCCAGCTGGGCGGCCCTTCGGGAGGCTGCATCCCGGTGCAGCACTTGAACGTGCCCGTGGACTATGAGGCGCTGCAGGACCTGGGCGCGATCATGGGCTCGGGCGGCCTCATCGTCATGGACGAGGACACCTGCATGGTGGACATGGCGCGGTTCTTCCTCGACTTCGTGCAGGACGAATCCTGCGGCAAGTGCCCGCCCTGCCGCATCGGCAGCAGGCGGATGCTGGAAATCGTGGATCGCATCTGCACCGGCAAGGGCGAAGATGGCGACATCGAGAAGCTGGAGGAGCTGGGCCGCATCATCCGTGAGACCTCGCTCTGCGGGCTGGGCCAGACGGCGCCCAACCCGGTGCTGTCCACCATCCGCCACTTCCGGGCTGAGTACGAGGCCCACATCCACGACAAGCGTTGCCCCGCGGGCGTGTGCCCCGAGCTGGTGCGGGCGCCGTGCCAGAGCGCGTGCCCGGCCAACGTGGACGTGCCGGGCTTCATCTCTCTGGTCGGGCAGGGGCGCATCGCCGAGGCCCTGCGCCTGCACCGCGAGCGCAATCCCTTCGCGGCTGTGTGCGCGCGGGTCTGCTTCCACACCTGCGAGGACAAGTGCCGCCGGGGCATGGTGGATGAGGCCCTCTCCATCCGCGGCATCAAGCGCTTCATGGTGGACGAGGAAGCCACGATGCAGCATCCCGAGGTTCGGCTCAGCGAGACCAACGCCAAGCGGAAGGTGGCCATCATCGGCGCCGGTCCCGCGGGCCTCTCCTGCGCGTACTTCCTGGCCCGCCTGGGCTACAAGCCCCATGTCTTCGAGGCGGAATCCCGCCCCGGCGGCATGCCCGTCCAGACCATTCCCGCCTACCGCCTGCCCCGGGAGATCCTCTCCCAGGAAGTGCGCATGATCGAACGCCTGGGCGTTCGCATCGAGACCGATCGGCGGCTGGGCCTGGACTTCAGCCTCCAGGATCTCCGCGACCGCGGCTTCGAGGCCGTCTTCCTGGGCGTGGGCGCGCCGCTGGGCCAGCACCTGGGCATCCCGGGCGAAGAGGCGGCGGGCGTCGACGACGCCATCCGCTTCCTGCGGGAGTACAACATCCGCGGTTCCGTGCCCGTGGGGCAGCAGGTGGTGGTCATCGGGGGCGGCAACGCAGCCATCGACACGGCCCGCACGGCCGTCCGCCTGGGGGCCGATTCCGTGACAGTGCTCTACCGCCGCACCCGGGAGGAGATGCCCGCCTATGCCGAGGAAATCGAAGAGGCCGAGCACGAAGGGGTGACGATCCGGGTGCTCACGGCGCCGCTGGAGATCCTCACCTGGGATGGCCTGGTGACGGGCGTCTCCTGCCAGGCCATGGTCCTGGGCGAATTCGACGGCAGCGGCCGCCGCCGCCCCAAGGCGGGGCCGGACGCGCCCTTCGTGGTGTCGGCCGATCAGGTCATCACCGCCATCGGCCAGCGGCTGGAGCCGTCGGCGGTGCTGGGCGGGCTGAAGGTGGACCTCAACCGGGATGGCTTCATTGCCGCCGACCCCTACACGGGGCGCACCTCCCTCGACTGGCTCTACAGCGGTGGCGATGCCGTGACCGGCCCCTCCTCCGTGGTGGAGGCCGTGGCCGGAGGCGAGCGGGCGGCGGTGGCCATCGACGCCCAGTTCACGGGCGCTGAGCACGCCTTCTGGCAGAAAGAGAAGGCCTGCGCCGTGCCCTTCGATCCCAACGCGGAACCCGTGCGCTACCCGCGCGCCCATATGGAACTGCTGCCCGTGGAGCGCCGCCGGGAGAACTTCAGCGAGGTGGAGCAGCCCTGGACCGAACAGGTCGCCGTCTGCGAAGCCAAGCGCTGCCTGAGGTGCGACTACCGGGAATCCGGGGACTGAGCGCCCATGTGCCAGGCTGCACCCACCCCACCCGACTGCCGTTCCTTCCATTGTCCGAGCCAGGGGACTTCGATGATCAAGCTCACCATCGACCACACTGAAGTGAGGGTGCCCGAGGGCACCACGGTGCTCAACGCGGCCCGGCAGGCGGGCATCCGCATCCCCTCGCTCTGCTACCTGGAGGGCGTCCACGTGGTGGGTGGCTGCCGGGTCTGCCTGGTGGAGGTCGAAGGGGCCAAGGCTCTCCAGGCCTCCTGTTCCATGCCGGTGTCGGAGGGGCTGCGGATTCGCACCAGCACGCCCAAGGTGCGGGCGGCCCGCCGCACCGTGATGGAGCTGCTGTTGTCGGACCACGAAGGCGACTGCCAGACCTGCGGGCGCTCCACCGATTGTGAGTTCCTGGCGGTGGCGCGTGACCTGGACATCCGCGACCTGCATTTCACGGGCGCCAAGCACCACCGCCTTGTGGACGAGAGCACACCCGCCCTGGTCCGCGACTCGGCCAAGTGCATCATGTGCCGCCGTTGCATCACCGTTTGCGGCGAGCTCCAGGCCACGGGCGCCCTGTGGGCCCAGGACCGGGGCTTCGAGTGCGTGGCGGCCCCGGCCTTTGGCCAGAACCTGGACCGTGTGGCCTGCGTGCAGTGCGGCCAGTGCGCGGCGGTCTGCCCCACGGCGGCCATCACGGAGCGAGATCACATCGAGCGCGTCTGGGAGGCCCTGGGCGATCCCGGCAAGCATGTCGTCGTGCAGACGGCCCCCGCCATCCGGGCGGGCCTGGGTGAGTGCTTCGGCCTGCCCCCGGGCACCCTGGTCACCGGCCGCATGGCGGCCGCGCTGCGGCGCCTGGGCTTCGATGGGGTGTTCGACACAAACTTCGCGGCGGACCTGACGATTCTGGAGGAGGGCACGGAGCTGCTCATGCGACTCAAGGCGGCCCTGGTGGAGCAGAAGCCCGTGGCCCTGCCCCAGTTCACCAGCTGCTGCCCCGGCTGGATCAAGTTCGCGGAGTACTTCCATCCGGACCTGCTGCCGAACCTGTCCACGGCCAAGTCGCCCCAGCAGATGTTCGGAGCCGTGGCGAAGACCTACTACGCCCAGGCCATCGGTCGCCGCCCGGAAGACATCTACGTGGTGTCGGTGATGCCCTGCACGGCCAAGAAATTCGAGGCCCAGCGGCCTGAGATGAACGACAGTGGCTTCCAGGATGTCGACGCGGTGCTCACCACCCGGGAGCTGGGGCGCATGATCACGCAGTCGGGCCTGGACTTCACGGCCCTGCCCGACGAGGCCATGGACCAGCCCCTGGGCATGAGCTCCGGCGCGGCAGACATCTTCGCCAACACCGGCGGGGTCATGGAGGCCGCCCTCCGCACGGTCTGGTGCGTGGTCACCGGCACGCCATTCCCCTTTGAGCAGCTGCACGTGGCGCCCATCGAGGGGATGGAGGGCGTGAAGGAGATGGCCATCACCATTCCCGAGGCGGTACCCGAGTGGGCCTTCCTGAAGGGGCAGACCTTGAAGGTGGCGGTGGCTCATGGGTTGGCCCATGCCGACCGCCTCATCGAGCAGGTGCAGTCCGGGCAGAAGGCTTACCACTTCATCGAGGTGATGTCCTGTTCCGGCGGGTGCATCGGGGGTGGCGGCCAGCCTCGCTTCACCACCAATGAGGTGCGCCGCGAGCGCATGAAGGCCATCTTCGCCGAGGATGAGGGCAAGCCCGTGCGGATGTCCCACGAGAACCCGGCCATCGCGGCCCTCTACCGCGATTTCCTAGGCACCCCCCTCAGTGAGGCCTCCCACCACCTGCTGCACACCCACTACGCCGCTCGGGGCGTCCACCACTGACCTGGCGCAACCCGGCGGTTGGGCGTAGCCTTGGGTCCCCGCCCCCGGTGCCCCATGCCCGCCCACCGCGTCAGCAGCCCTGTGAACGCCTCCTCGGACACGGTCTGGGCGGTGCTGCTCGACAAGATGGAGCATCCCCAGCGCTACATCGAGGATGCGTTGGATGCTGAGATCCTGGACCGCAGCGGGGGCGCCGTGGTGCGCCAGCTGGTGCTGCCGGGCGGCGTGTCCTTCCGGGAGCGCATCACCGCCGACAGGGTCACGCGGACCATCACCTTCACCCTGCTGGACCACCCGGTCTACGAGGGGACCGTCGTCAACCGGCTGCGGGTGGCCCCGGCCGGCGGGGCGGAGCTGATCTTCGAGCTGGACTGGCGGCCCCGTCCCGGGTGCAGGGACGACCGCAGCCCCGGGGAGTTGCCTGGGCTGATCGAGAGTTCGGTCATGCACACCCGGCGCATTGCCGAGGCCCTGGAGAATCGCGCCTAATCCCTCGCTGCTTCGAGGCGGAGTGGGATGCGGAGCTTCCGCCCCTCGCGCAGCACCTCCAGATCTGCGGTGCCGCCCAGGGGCAGGGCCTCAACAGCATCCAGGAGGGCGTCCCAGTCCTCCACCGGCCGACCATTGACGCCCTGGACGAGGTCGCCCGGGAGCACCCGGCGTCCCTCGGCCGCCACGCCCTGGAGGCCCGCCTTGGCAGCGGCCCCACCGCGGACCACCCGGCCCACCATCACACCCTTCAGGGGGCCGAAGGCCCGCTCCACGAGGCGCGGCGCCACGGGCTCGAAGCCCAGGTCAGGCCGCTCCAGGCGGCCCCGGGCGATGAGCTGGGGCACCACCCGGTTGACCGTGTCCACGGGCACGGCGAAGCCGATGCCCGCGCTGGCGCCGCTGGGGCTCTGGATGGCGGTGTTCACGCCGACGAGACGGCCGGTGCTGTCGAGCAGGGGGCCGCCGCTGTTCCCGGGATTGATGGCCGCATCGGTCTGGATGACGCCGGCGATGCGCCGTCGGGTGACGCTCTGGATCTCGCGGCCCAGGGCCGACACCACGCCGGTGGTCAGCGTCTGGTCCAGGCCGAAGGGGTTGCCGATGGCCAGCACGGCCTGGCCCACCTGCAGGTCGGCGCTGGTGCCGATGGGGATGGGCCGCAGTTTCGGCGGCGTCTTGGCCAGCAGCAGCACCGCCAGGTCCTTGTCCGGCGCGCCCCCCACATAGGCGGCCTCGTGCCGGCTGCCGTCCGCCAGCGTAATGTAGGCGCGGGCCGCGCCCTGGATCACGTGGAAGTTCGTGACCACGTGCCCCTGCTCGTCCCAGATGAAGCCCGTGCCCGATCCCGCGGGGACTTCCACCACGTCGAGGCCGAAGAAGTCGCGGCTCCGCTCCTCCGTGGTGGTGATGTAGACCACGCTGGGAGCGGCCTCCTTGAAGCGCCGGATGGGCACCTGCTCCCACTCGGGGAGGGCGCCCCGGGGCTCCACGGCCCGTGGTTTCGCTGGACTGGGGGTGAGCGCGTGGCCGCACCAGCCAGCGAAGATGCCCGCCAACAGCAGGCCGACGATCAAGATGCTCCGTCGCATGGGGAACCTCCAGGGCGGCACTCAATCTATCCGCCAGAAAAAAAGTGTCAAGAGATGTTATTCAAGAAGTTAACAAATTTTTAAAAATCGCATTGACACATGACTAACAAGCACTAAGATTTTATTCGGCAACGGAAGCATGATCATTCCGTTCCCATTTTCCCATAGGAGGACTTCATGAGCATCCTTCGCACCCGCACCCCCCAGGCCCTCCCGGCCACGGCCGCGACCCTGGAGCCCTTCCGCCTCATGCGCGATTTCCTGCGCTGGGATCCGCTTCTGGACTACGGACCGGGCGCCCCGACGGCCTTCATGCCCAGCTTTGATGTGAAGGAGACGCCGGACGCGTACCAGTTCAGGGCGGACCTGCCCGGCATCCAGGAGGCTGAGTTGGAGATCAGCCTCGAAGGCACCCGACTGACCGTGGCCGGCAAGCGCGAGGAGGAGGCACCCCGGGAGGGGGAGCGCATCCACCTCTCGGAGCGCAGCCATGGCCGCTTCAGCCGCACCTTCACGCTTCCCGAGGACGTGGAGGGCGAGAAGGTGGTGGCCGAGCTCCGCAATGGCGTCCTGACCCTCATGGTGCCCAAGCGTCCCGAGGTGAGGCCCCGCAAGATCAACGTCAGCCTGGGGTGAAGGTTGTCCGAGGGGGCCCGCGCGGCGAGCACACCCTCCGGCCCCTGCGCAAAGGCCCGGCCAAGCCGGGCCTTTGCTGTTATCAACGCTGAATCAGGTCTGCGTCAGTTGTAGAAGAAGTTCGGCGGGCCGAAGGTGCCGGGCGTGGTGCCGCTGTTGAGGCGCACCACGATGTCGCCATCGGCCAGCACCAGATCCGGGTGGCCATCCCCATCCATGTCGGCGATGGCCACGCCCATGGGGCCCCAGGCGCCGCGGTAGTTGACGGCGCCGATGAACTCGCCCGGGGTGGCGGCGGCGGGTGGGGTCTGGAGGAGCACGGAGACGGCGCCAGGGTCGCCGGGCAGGCCTTCACAAGCCACGGCGATGTCGGGCTGGCCGTCACCGTTGAGGTCGCCCACGGCCAGCGCCACGGCCCGGTAGCCGGTGGCGTAGTGCACGGGCGCGGCGAAGGTGCCGGGGGCGCCCTGGATCAGCACGCTCAGGCCCTGGGCGTCGGGGTCGGTGGACGCGCCGAAGTTGGCGGTGAGGAGGTCGACCTTCCCATCGCCGTTGACGTCCGCGGCACGGATGGCGACCGGCTGGATGCCCGTGGCGTAGTCGACGGCGGAGGCAAAGGCGCCCGCACCGGTCTGGAGGAGTACGGAGACCGTGTTGGCGCTGGTGGCCACGGCCAGGTCCGCGAGGCCGTCCCCGTTCAAGTCCCCGATGGTCACCGCCTTCGGGCTGCCACCCACCAAATAGCTCACAGGTGCCGCGAAGGACACGGCGTTCGGGGTGGGATTGCTGGGCGGAACCTGGAAGAAGACCAGGACGCTGGGGGCGGGGAGCGGGGCACCGGTGGGGGAGGGAACGTAGTCGGCCGCCACGGAGATATCCGCCAGACCATCGCCGTTCAGGTCCCCCACAGCCACGTCCAGCGGGATTCGGTCCGGCGTGGAAAGCAGGGTCGCCGCGAGGAAGTAGCCGGGATGGGCGGGGTCGGCGAGCCTCACGCTGACGGTGTGGTCCTCGGCGTTGGCCACCACCAGGTCCGGGCGGCCATCTCCATTCACATCCTGGACGATGAGGTTTGCAGGGCCGCGACCCACGCCGAAGCGCGTGGGCAATACGAAGGCCCCCGCGGAGGACTGCAGCCGAGTGGACACGTAGCCCTGGGTGGATGCCCCGTCGAAGTCGGTGGATACCACGCCGAGAATGTCGGGCAGGCCGTTGGCATCGATGTCTGCCACGGCGATGGCGTTTACCAGGTAGCTGGAGTGGCTGTAGTCACTGTCCGAGCTCGAGCAGCCCAGCAGGGCGAGGATGCCAAGGGATCCGAGGAGAAGGCGGGTGCGCATGGTCATGGGGAACTCCGTGAACCTCTAGAGGGAAAATCTGGGCGGTTGGAGGAGGCTACGCAAGGGTGCAGGAGTTGGACCCCTGGGGACCCGTCCAGGTTGAAGGATCAGATTTCCTCGACTGTCACGCCCCATGTGACGAGCTCCCGGGGCAGCAGGGCGGGCCAGTAGGCCACGATCTCCTGGGCCTTGGGGCGCCCCCCGGCGAAGCCCGTGACGCCAGCTGGACCCGCGGTCACCAGGGGCGCGATCTCCCGGCCGAAGCGCTCAACCTTTTTGCGATCCCCGTCCTTCACGCTGAGGCGCAGCACGATCTCGGCCGGGTCCGAGGGCTCCGGGGCGATGCCGGCATGCACGGTGCTGGCGCCCAGGAATTCCGCGTCGGTGTGTTCGTAGTCGAAGCCCGCGGCCTTCAGGCGCTTCCAGACGATGTCGGCGCAGAGGCGTGCCTTCTCCAGGGCCCGGGGGCCGCTGAGCGTCAGCTGACCCGTGGCCTTGTAGCCCTTCAGGTAGGCGCCGCTCACCTTGAGGAAGGGCGTGCGGGGCTGGCCCGTGACGCCGGAGACCCGCACCCGGTCCGGTCCGGCCGGCTCGAGGCGGATGGAGGTGAAGTCGGCCACCACGTCCGGCGTGATGTAGTGGTGCGGATCCCCCATCTCATAGACCAGCTGCTCGCTGACCGTGTCCACCGTCACCATGCCACCGGTGCCCGCGTGCTTGGTGATGACGAAGGTGCCATCCTCCGCACACTCGACGATGGGATACCCCACGTTCCAGAGCTCGGGCACCTCCCACCAGCGGGTGAAGTTGCCGCCGGTGCTCTGGGCGCCGCATTCGAGGATGTGGCCCGCCACCGTGCCGGCGGCGAGGCGGTTCCAGTCGTCCGCCGGCCACTTGAACTCGTGGATGAGCGGAGCCAGCGTGAGGCCGGGGTCCGTGCAGCGGCCCGTCAGCACGATGTCGGCGCCAGTCTCCAGCGCCTCCACCATGGCCTGAGTCTGGAGGTAGACGTTGGCGCTGAGGATCTCCCGCGGCGCCTCGAAGAGGCCTTCGCCCGTATCCATGTTCGCCAGCTTCAGGCCCTGGGCCTGGAATTCCGGCAGCCGGGCCAGCACGTCGTCGCCCGTCACCGTGGCGACCTTCAGGCCGGAGACGCAGAGCTGTTTCGCCACTTCCAGCACCGCGGAGCGGCAGGCCTCCGGGTTCACGCCGCCGGCATTGGCCACCACGCGGATGCCCTTGGCCTTGAGCTGGGGCAGCACCCGCTTCATGAGGTCCACGAAATCCGTCGCGTAGCCCAGCCGGGGGTCCTTGCGGCGTTGCTTCTGCATGATGGAGAGGGTCACCTCGGCCAGGTAGTCCAACGTCAGGTAGTCGATGCCACCGGCCTCCACCAGGCGCACGGGGGCGTCGATGCTGTCGCCCCAGAAGCCTTGGCCATTGGCGATGCGGACGAGCTTGGACATGGAGGCTCCGGGGGGGGGCAGTCCTCCAGTCTAGTGGCTTCGCGTCCGTTCCAGCAGGTGGTCCACGCCGTGGGCGTAGTAGTCCAGGAGAGGCGATTTGTGGGCCGGCAGCACCAGATGGCCGTCCTCCAACACCAGGATGCGCCGCAGGAGGAGCACGCGCAGCCCCACGTCGAAGGCCCGCTGGTACGAACCCCGGGGCAGGTAGAGCGGCAGGCCCCGTTCCTGGGCGGCCGCCAGCACCTCGATCAGGCGGTCGCGCAGCTGGGCCCGGCCCGGGGCCGGGTCGTCCATGGTGCGGTAGGTCCAGGCCACCGCGGCCACGGGCGTGATGGGTACCTCCTCGCCCACGGCCCGGGCCAGAGAGTCGGCGAAGGCCTCCAGCAGCGGCTTGCGGGCCTCCCAGTCCAGGGCGCGGAGGTCGGCGCCCTCCAGGGCGGCCCGGGCGTGGATGGGTTGGCCGAAGTTCGCCACCGCGTAGCCGAAGCGGTGGAAGCGCCGGGTGGCGCCGCGCCAGACCAGGCCCAGCAGCCAGAGCGAGGTCCGCCGGATGAGCGCCAGGGGGCTGCGGCGCGGCTTGCCCAGGGATTCGCGCACCAGGTTGCTGTCCTCCACCACGCGGTCGTAGTTGATGCCCACGGGAATGAAGACCAGGTCCTTCGCTCCGGCGCGGAGCATGTAGTCCAGCAGGCCCAGCTTGGGGGCCTGCAGCCGCCCATCGCGGCTCAGCCCCCCTTCGATGAAGATGCCCTGCGTGGTGCCCTGGGCCACGGCCCGCTGCACGTAGCGCTCCAGCACCGCGTGATAGAGCGGATCGCGGAAGCGCCGCCGCACGAAGAACGATCCGAAGCTGCGGAAGAGGCGCTCCAGGGGCCAGACCCGCGCCCACTCCCCCACGGCGTACGAGATGGACACGCGGTTGGCCAGGAGGAAGGCCACCAGCAGGTAGTCCGCGTTGCTGCGGTGGTTCATGACGTAAACCACGGAGGCGTCGCGGGGGATGCGGTTCAGCGCCGCCTCGGCGCTGCGGCCGATGCGCACGCGGTAGCAGGTGCGCAGCAGCCAGCCCGCGAGGTTCTTCCCGAAGGTGTAGGTGGTGATGAGGTTGAAATTCGGGATGATTTCATCAAGGTAGAGGCTGACGTCCGCCAGCAGGCTGGCCTCCTCCCGCCCCGAGGATGCAGCCTGCTCCGCGATGCGGGTCCGGAGCTCCAGATCGGCCAGCAAGTCCAGCTTGAGCCGCTGCTTCCGCGTGACGGTGACGGGGTTCAGCCGGAAGCCCAGCTCCCGCCGGGTCCGCAGGGCATGGCGCCAGGACCAGCGGCGCAATGCCCGGCGGAGGACCCGCCGGAGCAGGATCAGCACCACCAGCCCCGCCACGGCGGGGAGCCACCACCCGTATTTGGGAATCATGAGGGGAGTATGACTCCGTCAACCCCCGAGGGGGAGCGGGAACCACGCCGGGGCGAATGGCTGCTTACTTCGCGCCAATCACGCGCAGACCGATGCCGAAGGCCATGGGGAGCAGCACGCAGAGGAGCGCTCCGGCGGTCTTCATGCGGACGAGGTGCCGCAGGGCGAAGTAGGTGAGCACGGCCTCGGCGAGGTAAAAGAGATCCAGCGTGTAGAAGAAGGCCTGGAGCTTGATGCTCTCCGTGTGGAGGAAGTAGCCCAGCGAGGTGGGGGCGATCTTGTCGGGCGTGAGGCCACCAATGGGGCGCACGAGGCAGATCACCACGATCAGCAGCATCTGGGGCAGCTTCACCAGGGCAGGCACCACGGCCGCGCTCAGGGCCTGGGAGTAGCTGGGGGCTTCGCCCTTCGGCAGGGCCTTGCCGATCAGCCAGTAGAACAGCGCCACGAGGGCCATGGCCGCGGCGGTGCCGAACAGGGCGCCGAGGATGCTGAAGGGCAGGAGGAACTTCTTCTGCATCTCGATGATCATGTCGATCTGCGAGGCCTGGATCTGGGGGTTGCGTTCCAGGATGGGACGCAGCATCTCATCCACATCCACCTTCAGTCCCCAAACCAGGGTAATGACCAGGGCGAAGACGATCAGGAGCCCCAGGGCCCAGCCCCAGCTCGGCGCCTTGCTCAGCCGCTGGAAGAGGTCCACGGGGGCCGTGAACACGCCCCCGATCTGATCCAGCAGACCAGGTGCGGGGGGACGGGTGGGCTCGGGCTGATGGCCGTACAGGGATTCAGGCTGGTCGCTCATGGGGGCTCCGTGGCATTCACGATAAGGGGGGCTGGGCGCCATTGTCGCAGGCCACCGCCCAACGGCAGGATTCGTCCGGTGGCCGGCGCGGTGTTCCCGGGGGATGGCTCCTGACAATTCGTCAAGAAAACATTGAGAAACCTGACAACCATGCCCGGCGGGACTAGAGTTTTAGACCTCGAACCTCGCCAGTCCCCCACTCAACCCATCCGGAGGTCCCATGGCCACCCTCGCCGCCAAGTCCGAAGCGCTGATCGCCCAGGAGAACCAGTTCGGCGCGCACAACTACCACCCCCTCGATGTCGTCTGCACCAAGGGCGAGGGCGTCTTCCTCACCGATGTGGACGGCAAGAAGTACATGGACTTCCTCGCGGCCTACTCCGCCGTGAACCAGGGCCACAACCATCCCAAGATCGGCGAGGCGATGATCGCCCAGATCAAGACGCTGGCGCTCACCAGCCGCGCCTTCCGCAACGACCAGTTCCCTCCGCTGCTTGAGAAGCTCTGCAAGCTGACGGGCTTCGACAAGGCCCTGCTCATGAACAGCGGCGCGGAAGCCGTGGAAACCGCCCTCAAGGCCATGCGCAAGTGGGGCTACGACAAGAAAGGCATCGAGTACGGCAAGGCCGAGATCATCGTGGCCGACGGCAACTTCCACGGCCGCACCACCACCATCGTGGGCTTCAGCACCGATCCCGACAGCACCAGCCGCTTCGGCCCCTTCACGCCCGGTTTCGTGATCGTGCCCTACGGCGACCTGGACGCGGTGAAGCAGGCCATCAACCCGAACACCTGCGCCATCTTCATGGAACCCATCCAGGGCGAAGGCGGCGTGGTGATCCCGCCCGACGGCTTCCTCAAGGGCCTGCGCGAAGTCGCCACGAAGAACAACTGCCTGCTGGTGCTCGATGAGATCCAGTCCGGCCTGGGCCGCACCGGCAAGCTGTTCGCCTTCGAGCACGAGGGCATCCGCCCCGACGGCATCACCATCGGCAAGGCCCTCAGCGGCGGCTACTACCCCGTGAGCGCCTTCCTGGCCTCCGATGAGGTGATGGATGTCTTCACGCCCGGTATCCACGGCAGCACCTACGGCGGCAACCCGCTGGCCTGCGCCGTCGCCAGCGCCGCCCTCGACGTGCTGGTGGAGGAAAAGCTGGTGGAGCGCACCGCCGAACTGGGCGAGTACTTCGCCCAGCGCCTGAAGGGCATGAAGTCGGACAAGGTGGAACTGGTGCGCGTGCGCGGCCTCTGGGCCGGTGTGCAGCTGAAGGAGAGCGCCGGGAAGGCCCGTCCCTACTGCTACCAGCTGAAGGACCGCGGCATGCTCTGCAAGGACACCCACGAGCAGATCATCCGCCTCGCCCCGCCCCTCGTGATCACCAAGGAGCAGATCGACTGGGCCGTGGATCAGCTGGAAGCCGTCCTCGCCTAGCCAGATGGCCCGCAACCCCCGCCACGCCCCCTGCCTGAAGGGGGCGCGGTGCGTACAGGGCTCTCCATCTTCTACCGCACCAGCCGGGTGGGGGCCAAGGGACCAACCCGAGCTAGGCCGAAGAGACTAGAGCATGTTAGGTCAAATTAAGATAATATTAATGTTATACTATTCGATCATAGACAGCAGCGATGCCGTCTTTGGGTGCCTCGGGACCCCGGGCACCAGGTCGAAGGAGGTCGTCCATGCGCGTGCTGGTCACCGGTGCCACGGGATACATCGGCGGGCGCCTCGTTCCCCGCCTCATCGCCAAGGGGCATTCGGTCCGCTGCCTGGCTCGTGATCCCAGGCAGCTTGAGGGTCGGCCCTGGCCCGGGGTCGAAGTCGTACAGGGGGATCTGGGGCGTCCCGACTGCCTGCCCTTCGCCCTGGAAGGCGTCGAGGTGGCTTACTACCTGGTCCACGCCATGGCCGACGGCAAGGCTTTTCGCGAGCAGGACCGCCGGATGGCCCGCGCCTTCGGGGAGGCGGCCCGGGCGGCCGGAGTGCGGCGCATCGTCTACCTGGGCGGCCTCGGCGACCCGGGCGAGCTCCACAGCAGGCACCTGATCAGCCGCCAGGAGGTGGGCCAGAACCTCGCCCGGGCGGGGGTGCCGGTGGTGGAGTTCCGCGCCGCGGTGATCGTGGGTTCCGGCTCTGCCAGCTTCGAGATGATCCGCCACCTCACCGACCGCCTGCCGATGATGGTCGCCCCCCGCTGGGTGGAGACGCGCTGCCAGCCCATCGGCATCCGCAGCGTGCTCGATTATCTGGAGGAGGCCCTGGACCACCCTACAGCCCGGGGAGTCTACGAGATCGGCGGCTCGGACATCCTCACCTACCGGGAGATGATGCTGGGCTACGCCCGGGCCAAGGGCCTGCACCGCATCATCCTGCCGGTGCCCATGCCAAGGCGGAACTTCAGCAGCCGGGTGATCGACCTGCTGACGCCCATCCCGCACCGCATCGCGGCGGCCCTGCTGGAGAGCCTGCGCACCGAGGTGGTGGTGCGGGACGACCTGGCCCTCCGCACCTTCGCCGTACGGCCCAGCACATATGCCGAGGCCCTGAGCCGCGCCCTGGGACGCATTGCCGCCGATGATGTGGAGACCACCTGGGCCTCCAGCCTGGCCAGCACGGTCCGCAAGGATCCCGTGGGGCGGCAGCTGGACAACCAGGAGGGCCTGCTGGTGGAGCGCCACTGGCGCAAGGTGCAGGCCTCCCCGGAGCGCATCATGGAGGTCATCTGCGCCCTGGGGGGCGATCAGGGCTGGCCCGCCGGCAACGCGCTCTGGCAGCTGCGGGGCGCCATCGACCGGGCCCTTGGCGGCGTGGGCATGCGCCGAGGACGGCGGCACCCCAAGGAGCTGCGCGTGGGTGATCCGCTGGATTTCTGGCGGGTGGAATCCTTCGAGCCGGGACGGGTCCTCCGGCTCCGCGCCGAGATGAAGCTGCCCGGCCGGGCCTGGCTCCAGTTCGAGGTGCGCCCCGAGGGGCGGCAGAGCCACCTGGAGCAGACCGCCTTCTTCGAACCCCATGGCCTGCCCGGCAACCTCTACTGGTACTCGCTGCTGCAGATGCACCGCTTCCTTTTTCCCGGGCTCATCCGCGCCATCCAGACCCGCGCGGAGGAAGACCACACGCTGGACTACACCCTCCCGGGACTGCCATCGCCCGTTCTGAGGGTGCAGGGATAGGCGGGGCTCCTCACCTTACAGGCCTGGGTCCCTCAGCCTTGGGGCTGGGGTGTCCGGAACCGAGCCAGCAGCAATCCCGCCGCCCCGGCGATGAGGAAGGTGCCCAGCCAGACGCTTCGCGGCCCGGCCTTGGCATAGGCCAGGACGCCCAGCCAGGGCCCCAGGGCCAAGGCGGCGGCGAAGGCCAGGGAGAGCAGGCCCATGTATTCGCCGCGGCGGTCCGGGGGCGCCAGGGTGGCCACGGCATCGCTCATGGCCGGGAAGAGGATCATCTCGCCGAAGGTCCAGATCACCGTCGTGACGATCAGCATGGTGTAGCTGGTGGCCCAGGCCGTGAGGCCGAAGCCCACGGCAAAGCAGAGCGAGCCCAGGAGCAGGAGGCGGCCGTGGCGCCAGTGGCCCATGGCGAGGTTCAGGGGCACCTCCAGCACCACGATCAGGAGGGTGTTCACCGTGAACAGGATGCCGAAGAAGCGGCTGCCCAGGCCGAGGTCGTGCACCACCCAGAGGGGCAGCGTCCCTTCGATCTGGAAGAACACCATCAGCGCGGGGATGAAGGGCAGAAGCAGGAAGAGCAGGTGCCGGTCCCGCCAGGGGCTGCCGCCGGGCGCATGGTCGTGGGGCATGCTGGGCGCGGGCGGGGCCTTCAGCAGAAGGCTCAGCAGGGTCGCGCCAGCCAGGGTGCTGAGGCCATCGGTCCAGAAGACCCAGCGGTAGCTGTGGTGGGCGATGAGGCCACCCATGGCGGGCCCCACCGCCATGCCCAGGTTCACGGCCAGGCGATGCAGGGCGAAGACCGCCTTGCGCTGCTCGGGGGCGGCGAGGCCCGTGAGCAGGGCCATGGCGCTGGGCCAGAAGGCCTGGGTGAGGCCCGCCCACAGGAAGATGAGCGCGAAGAGCAGGGGCTTCATGCTGGCGAAGGGCAGCAGGAGCAGCAGGGCCCCCGAGCTCCAGAGGCTCGCCTTCAGCACGTGGACATGGCCCAGGCGGTCCGCCAGTCGGCCGGAAAAGGGCCCCGCTGTCAGGGCTCCCGCGCCGTAGACCATCATGCCGTAGCCGGCTTCCGCGGGCGTCCAGTGGCGACCCTCGGTGAGGTACAGCACCAGGAAGGGCAGGGCCATGGTGCCCAGGCGGTTGATCAGCGTGCTGGCGCAGACCAGCCAGACCTCGCGGGGAAGGCCTCGCAGGCCGCGCCAGGGGTTCACGGACGGGGATCCCGGTCCCGGCTGCTGCGGCACCACTCGCTCCAGCTGCCGACATACAGGCCGGCGCCGCGCAGGCCCGCCACATCCAGGGCCAACAGGGTGTGGCAGGCGGTGACGCCACTGCCGCAGTGGACGGCGAGGCGCTCCGGCGGTGTCCCGTCCAGCAAGGGCTCGTAAAGGGCGCGCAGGGCCTCGGGGCGCTTGAAGCAGCCATCGGGCCCGAGGTTCTCGTTCCAGGGCAGGTTCAGTGAGCCGGGGATGTGGCCGGCCACGGGGTCGAAAGGCTCGGTGTCGCCGCGCCAGCGTTCCCGGGAGCGGACATCCAGCAGCTTGCGGCCGGGATCCTTCCGAAGGGTTTCCACATCGTCGGCGTCCACCGTGGGGAGGCGCCAGCCCTCAGTCGGATACGGTCCGAGCGCCGTCCCGGGCGCGAGGTCCGAAGTCAGGGTCATCCCGGCCCGGACGGCCTCGGGGAGTCCGCCATCCAGCACCAGGACATCTTCATGACCCAGGGCACGCAGCATCCACCAGAGGCGGGCCGCCGCGTTGCCGCCGCCGTTGGCGTCATAGACCACGACACGGGTGGAAGGGCCGATGCCCCAGGCACCCACCTGCGCGGCGAAGCGTCTCAGGGGAGGCAGGGGGTGGCGCCCGCCCATGGCCGGATCGTGGCCAGGATCCGAGGCGGTGCTGAGCTGACGGTTCAGGTCTGCGTGCTGGGCCCCGGGCAGGTGGCCCGCCGCGAACTCAGCGGGATCCGGTCGGGCATCCAGCAGGCGGACCGGGGTGGACGAGGAGCGGAGTTCATGAGCGGTGATCAGTGGCATCCAGACAGTATGAAGCGGCCCGTCGCGGCGGTACCCTCGAAGACTGACCATGGGGGCTCCATGTCCGACGCCTATGTTCCCGAATCCCGCTGGCGCCTGCCGGTGGCCTTCCTCCTCGTGGGCGGGGGCCTCCTCCTGGGCGGGGTGGCGCTCGCCCGTGGCCTGTTTGGCGGGGGCGGTGAGACGGCCGCCAGCGGCGCGGACGTGAGCGGCGTTGTGCTCAGGGATGTCGAGGGCAACCGCCACACCCTGGCCGAGTTCAAGGGCAAGGTGGTGCTGGTGGATGTGTGGGCCACTTGGTGCGGGCCCTGCCGCCAGTCGCTGCCTGAAGTTGCGCAGCTGCAGAAGGCCGGTGGGGACCGCTACGTGGTCCTGCCGATCTCGGTGGATCGCGGAGGGTGGGGGGACGTGAAGCCTTTCCTGGCCCAGAACCCGCAGCTGGGGCTCACGGCCTACCTCCCCGATGGCGGTGGGGCCCTGGAGCCCTTCGGCGAGATTCGGGGCATTCCAACCACGCTGATCATCGACCGGCAGGGCCGGCTCGTGAAGCGCTGGTCCGGATACGGGGAGGGGATGGCGAAACGGGCCCTGGAGGAGGCCCTGAAGGTCCGGTGATGGGTCCAGTCCGGCCAGCGCTGACCACCGACCTGCGGCGAGCCTGGGCGCTGGCGCTCGGAACCCTGGTCCTCATCCTCGCGGGCCCCCTCCTGCTCCTGCCCACCCGGCTGGCCCGGGTGGCCGAGGCCTGGGTCGCGGTGCTGTTCCTGGCCCTGTGGGCGCTGATGGTGGCCCTGGTGATCGCGCGCCTGCTGTGGTCGACGACCGCGGTGTTCACCTGGCTCGAACGCCGACTGCGCCGCTGGGTGGTCCGTTTCGCGGGGGATCCCTCAGGACTGTGGCTCCACTGGACCCGGCGGGCACATCGCTCCGAGATGGCCCACTGGTGCCTCCAGCAGGCTGTGGCGGTCGGTGGGGCGGAGGCGCAGTTCCAATACGGCCTGATCTTCCTGGAAGGCGGCTTTGGCCCCAGCGGCCAGGCCGCGGCCGCGGAGTGGTTCCGCCAAGCTGCGGAGCAGTCGCACCCTGAGGCGGCCTTCCGCCTTGCGGAGGTCCTCCGCACGGGGGCGAACCAGACCGTTCCCGACCGGGCCGAGGCGGAGCGATGGTACCTGCGGTCCGCCGGTTGGGGCTACGGTCCCGCGGCGGCCTGGCTGGCTCACGCCTATGGCCTGGGCGACGGGGTGCCGGGCGATGTGATGAGGGCCAAGCGCTGGGCTGAACAGGCGGAGCGCCTCCGCCCGCACCCCGAGCTCTCGCGCAGCGTCCTGCGGCACGATGCCGCACCGGAGGACCCCCTGGTGCGTTTGGCCGCCCGGACGGCCCATGGGGTGGAATCCCTTGCGGCCTGGGGCGTGGGGCATTGGGTTGGGCGCTGGGGGCTGCTTCTTGGGGTCCTGCTGCTGGGGGTGGTCCTGCTGGGTACCCTCGGCTGGCTCTTCTGGGCCGGATCCTCCTCCCTGTTCCACCTGCCCCTGCTGATGGCCGCAGCCCTGCTGATCCTGCTGGCCTGGCAGACCCGCCAGCTGCGGGCGGGACGGCCGCGCCGCGGTCGGGACCGGCTCCTGGAAGCAGCCGAGGCTGGGGATCCGGACGCCTGCCACCGCCTGGGCTTGGCATACCGCTCGGGCAGCCCTGGCCGGCCCCGGGATGACCTCAGCGCCGCCCTCTGGTTCCGTAAGGCGGCGGATCAGGGCCACCGGGAGGCCATGCTGGCCCTTTCCGAGGCCTACCTGGGCGGGCATGGCGTGATGCGGGACCCCCGGGAGGCCACCCGCTGGGCAGAGGCGGCCCACCGCGAGTCAACTTCCTGAGTCCATGGCCCGATGATGAGAGCAGGGGGAGTCATGTCCCGATCTTGGTTGGCGCTGGCGATGCTGCTCACCCTCACGGGGTGCAGGGAGGATCCGCGCCGCATCGAGAACGAGAACCTGGGGATCGCCGTCACCTTCCCGGGGCCCGCCAAGCTGCACCGGCACACGGATCCCGGCCCCTTCGGCGAGGTGGAATGGTTTGACCTGGCCATGAGTCCGGCCGGCCGCCTGGATGAGACCTTCAGCGTGGCGGTGGGCAACCTGCCTCCGGGCGACAAGGGCGGGACCACGCCCCGTGAGATCCTGACCACCTTCCAGAATTTCCTCAGCTACCGGTTCGGCGCCCTTCAGCGCTCGGAGCTGCCCGCGGCCAAGGGGCCCGGGTTCCGCTACAAGGTGAAGAGCCCCAATGGCGGCGTGGTCGAAGGCATCGTGGTGGTGCGCCGGGGGCGGCTGCATCATGCCCAGGCCATCGTGCGCAAAGAGGGCGACCCGCGCACCGAGGCCTTCCTGGGGGACTTGGAGATACGGACGCGCTGAGCGCCTGATGGCTCAGGGTTGATCCAGCAGGGCCGCCTCCACGGCGGCGACCAGATGTTCGGCTTCGACATCGGGCGCCAGGCTCTGGTGCGTGCCCGGCACGGCCTCGCCAATGCCGACGAAGGGCATGCCGGCGGCCTGGGCCGCGACCAGGTCGTGGGGACGGTCGCCCACGTAGAGATGGGGGCCCGGACCGCCGCTCAGGGCCCGCTTCAGCAGGTCCGCGCGGCCGTGGCGCGGCAGTGAGCCCAGCCTCGGGATGGCCGGATTCACCCCCAGAATCTCTGCCTTGAAGGCCAGCAGCCCTGGCGCATTGCCGGAGACCAGCCAGACCTGCCGGGAGGCGGCGAGCCGGTGCATACCCTCCAGCACACCCTCGAACCTCAGTGCCTGCTGGCTCCCCGGGGCGAAGGCGGCCCGGAACCGCTCAACGCAGGCGGACTCGTAGGCTTCGTAGCCTGCTTCATCGAGGTCTCGGCCGAAGCACATCCGGTGCAGGTCGTCCACGATCTCCCAGTCCGTGGAGCCCTGGCAGAGCCGCAGCTGCTCCACGGTGGGGGTCGTCCCCCACAGCCCGCCCAGGGCCTCACGCAGCAACACGAAGCCGGAGCTGAAGTGCCCCAGGGTTCCGTCAAGGTCAAAGCAGATCGGCATCGGGTCGCTCTCTAGCCCAGGATCTCACGGGATGGCACCCTGGAAGGGAAGGTGGTACCCCGTGCGCCGGTTGATCGTCCTGCTCTTGCTGACTCTCTCGTTGCCGATCTGTGCCCAGGAGGGGCTCCGCTACCGGATCCAGCTCTGGATGCGCGGGGATGAACAGGCCATGGAGGCGCGGTTCCGGCTCCAGTCCACCGCCGGAACCCGCAGCCACAACAAGGTGCAGAAGCCTCGCATGGGCGGGTGGCGCCTGGAGGCGGACCGGACCGAGGGCACGCCCTATGCGCAGGCGATGCTGCTGGGCCGGGCCGAGCGGCTGCTCTACCTGGCGGGGCCCTCGCCGCAAACGCGGCCTGAGCCCATCGCCCTGCGCTTCGGCAGCCGCAGCCTCCCAGTCTGGAGCCTCGAGATCCCACGCGGCCTGCACGCCTCCACGGTGCTGGTGGAGGTGGCTCCGAAGCTGCTCGTCCTCTGCGACTTCAGCGTGCGGTTCGAGCAGGGGGACATCGCCCGCCTGGAACTTCATCTGGAGGGGCTGGACAGCATCGCAGGCCTCGCGCCGGCCGAGGCCGGGACCACGCTGCTCAGCACCCTCCAGGCCTGGGTGCGCGAGGCGGGGCAGGCCAGTGAAAGCACCGTGACCGTGCGCTGAAGCGCCCTACAGCAAGGTCAGTGTCGTGGTCTTCTTCGTCTGGGAGGAGGCGCCGAACCCGGAGCTGCGGTCTTCGCTGGTGGTGCGCGTGGCCACGAGGCGGTTGCCAACCCGGCTGAACTGAAGCTCCTGGGTGTTGCCGCCTTCGAAGCTGATGAACATGCGGCTGCCTTTGTAGGCCACGCTGCTGGAGAAGGCCAGGGGCACGCCGTCCCCGCCGACCCACACCTTGGCCTCGACCTTCAGCTCCTTGAGGTATTTCCGCTGGCTCTCGGGGATCTTCGGCGTCAGCTTCAACACCAGCAGCCGGGCGGGCTTGCCCTGCCATGTGTCCGTCTTTTCCTCCTGGATCTGGGCCTGGGCCAGGTCGCGGAGCAGGGCTTCGGCGTGGTTCAGGGACTCTCCGACTTCGAGGGGGTCCACGTTGCGCAGCGCGATGCGGGTGGGAGCCGGCCGATCGGGTTCGCGCTCCTGGGCGGCCAGTTCCTTCGCAGCCTGCTGGAGGGTGCCCCGGCCCCAGGCCACCTTGAGGCCCTGGGGGCCGTCTTCGAGCTGGGCCGTGACCTTGCCCTGGCTGACGGTGGGTTTCTTGTCGTCCATGGTCTGGCGCCAGAAGCTGTGGTCCAGGGTGGCCTTCACCGGTTCGGAGCCCTGGAGTTTCTGCAGGGACGAACGCAGGTCGTCCAGGCCATTGGCCCCGAGGGGCAAGGCCAGGGATAGCAGAAAGATGGACAGACGCATGGGAGCTCCGGGCTGGACCAGGGATGCCGAAGCTACGGCTCGAGGTTCCCGGAGGTTATTCTGGAAACCGGGGGAAGCATGCCGTTCAGGGATGAGTGCGGGGTATTCGGGATCTGCCGCCAGACGGAAGCCTCCCGCCAGACCTACCTGGGGCTCTATGCCCTCCAGCACCGGGGTCAGGAGGCCGCCGGCATCTGCTCCGGGGATGAGCAGGGCCTGCACCTCCACAAGGCCCAGGGCTATGTCGCCGATGTGTTCACCGAGGCCGTGCTGGATGCCCTGCCGGGCGACGCGGCCATCGGCCACACGCGCTACTCCACCACCGGCGGGAACGTGGCCTCGGCCGCCCATCCCTTCCTCATCCACGGCCGCTTCGGCCAGGTGGCCCTCTGCCACAACGGCAACCTCACCAACACAGGCGAGCTGCGCGACCGGCTCATCGCCGAGGGCCACACCTTCACCAGCCCCTCCGACAGCGAGGTCCTTCTGGCCCTCATCAACCGGGCCCAGGCCGATACGCTGGAAGATGCCGTGGTGGCGGCCCTCCGGCAGGCCAAGGGCGCCTACTCGCTGCTGATCCTCACCGATGACGCGCTCATCGCGGCGCGAGATCCCCACGGCTTCCGGCCCCTGGCCATGGGTCACATGGGCGAAACGCACACCTTCAGCTCGGAGACCTGCGCCTTCGACCTGGTGGGCGCCAGCTACGACCGCGACGTGGTTCCCGGGGAGATGGTGGTGGTGTCCCGGAAAACCGGCGAGATCCGCTCCCGCTTTCCCCTGCCCAAAGTGCAGCCGAAGCCCTGTGTGTTCGAGCACATCTACTTCGCCCGGCCGGATTCCCTGGTCTACGGCCAGAGCGTCATGGTGGCCCGCCGGGAGATGGGCCGCCGACTGGCCCTGCGCCACCCCGTGGAGGCCGACCTCATCGTGCCCGTGCCTGACAGCGGCGTGAGCGCGGCCCTGGGCTATTCCGAGCAATCCGGCATCCCCTTCGACTTCGGCATCATCCGCAACCACTACGTGGGCCGCACCTTCATCGAGCCCAAGCAGAACATCCGCAGCTTCGGCGTGAAGGTGAAGCTCAATCCGGTGCGCCACCTGCTGGCTGGCAAGCGCGTGGTGCTGGTGGACGACAGCATTGTGCGCGGCACCACCAGCAAGAAGATCGTGCAGATGGTCCGCGAAGCCGGCGCCCGCGAGGTGCACATGCGCATCGCCTGCCCGCCCACGACGCACTCCTGCTTCTACGGCATCGACACGCCCAAGCGCCAGCACCTCATCGCCTCGTACATGCCCCTTGCGGAGATCACCGCCTTCGTGGAGGCCGACACGCTCGGCTACCTGAGCCTGGAGGACCTCGAAGGCTGCATGGGCGATGACGGTACCGGCTTCTGCTATGCCTGCTTCACGGGCGACTACCCGGTGGCCCCGGGCGAATGAGCACCGGCCCCTCAGGCTCGCTCCAGGCCCATTTCGAGGATGGCCTGCGTTTCCTGGCGGCGGCCCTGGCGCTGGACATCGACCACCGGAACAGCGCCGCCATCGTGTCGACCGCCTGCGATGCCATCCAGTGCTTCCTGGCCGTCTTCGAGGCCGCGGCACGGCACCACCTGCCAGACCCCGAAGGCGAGACGGTCCGCCTGAGGGGCCAGATGGAGGCCCTGCTCACACCCAGCCAGAGCCCGGAGGCCGCCGCGCGCCATGCCATCGAGGCGGCCAAGCTGGCCCGGGACCAGGCCTCGCGGCTGCTGCCCCGGCTCCTCGGCTGAACTCAGAATTCCAGCCGCCCCAGGGGAACGTTCTGCGGCAGGGGGTTCCCGCCGAAGCGGTCCACCGGCAGGGTGGCTGAGGCGAGGCTGGTGGCCGGTACCGCCGCGCCCTGGGAGCGCCAGAAGCGCCGGAGATCCTCCCGGAACCACACCACGAACTCCTGGAAGGCCACCTCGCGCAGCTCCTCCCGCGTGAGCTCGCCGAAGACCTCTACCACGGCCGAGGCGGAGGCCTCAGGCAGGCGGAAGGTCTTCCAGGGTTTCTGGGCGCCTTCCGAGGGGGCCAGGATCGTCGCGAGGAAAGCCCCATCCCGCCCAGGCAGGGGCGGCTCTCCGGCCAGCAGGCCAGAGGCGAGGCAAAGACAGATCAGGGCACGCATGGACTTCATATGGTGCCAGGGACGCGGAGGTTCCCATCCCAGCCCGCTCCGGTCAGCTGCTACGTTTGAGCCATGCCCATCGCCATCCTTGGACCCACAGCCTCTGGCAAATCCGCCGTGGCCGTGGCCGTGGCGCGCCGCCTGGGCGGCACGGTGGTCAATGGCGACCCCTTCCAGGCCATCCAGGGTTTGGCCATCGGCACCGGGCAGCCGGATGCGGCTGAGCAGGGTGGCCTGCCCCACCTGGGCTACGGTGAACTGCCCCTCTCGACCCGCCCCAACCCCAAGGCCTTCGGGGCGCTGGTCCGGGGGTGGCTGGACGCGGCTTCCCAACCGGTGCTGGTGACCGGATCCGGCCTGTATCTGCGGGGCATCTGGGACCAGCTCTCGGCACTGCCCGAGGTGGAACCGGCTCAGGTGGACCGGGTGCGATCCTGGGGCGTGCGGCTGGGCATGCCCGTGCTCCATCGCTACCTGGCGGCCGTGGACCCAGCCCGCGCCGCGGCCCTGCACCCCTGCGACAGCGCCCGGGTCCAGCGGGCCCTGGCCCTCCATCTGGCCACCGGAGGCGCGCCGTCGGGGCTGCTTTCCAGACCAGCCACCGGTGTTCCCGCCGGATGGCGGGTGCTGGTGGTCTCGCCCGGTCGCGAGCGCCGCCGTGAACGCGTGGTGGCGCGGGTGACGGCCCAGCTGGCGGCTGGCTGGCTGGAGGAGGTGGCGGGCCTGGTGGCTGCCGGCCACACCGAGGATCTGGTGGCCCTGAGGCCCCTGGGCTATGCGGCCTGGATGGCGGGGGAAGATCTCCAGTCGGCCCGATCCCGGGTGATCCAGGAGACCCAGGCCTATGCCAAGCGGCAGGCCACCTGGTTCCGCAACCAGCTGCCGGAGGCCCCGGCCTGGGATCCGGACCTGGAGCCGCTGGAGGCGGCCTTCCAGCGGCTGGGGCTGGAATGAGGCCGGAAACCTGGTACGAGGGCCGGACCTCGCTGGAACTGCTGCGGGGCGAAGGCTGGGCCTGGATCGGCCTTCGCTCTGGCGATGGCCTGAACCGCCTGCACAGTGACCTCCTGGTGGCCCTGGACCGGCTGTTCATCGAGCTGCGCTGGGCGGGCGTCCGCCGCGTGGCGCTCTCGGGCGCCGGCTGGATGGCGGACCGCGGCCACCACTTCTCTGCCGGGGCCGACCTGCACGAAGTGGGCGCGCTGAATGCCGTGTCCGCCGACCCTTTCTCCCGGCGGGGGCAGCGGGTCATGGCGCACCTGCTCTGGCCCGGCTGGCATAGCCTCACGGTGATCTCCGGCGTGGCCATGGGGGGCGGCTGCGACCTCGCCCTGCACGGGCAGGAGCGGTGGGCCGTGGCGGCGGATTCCAGCGGCAAGGGTGGCCTGCGCCTGGCCCACCCGGCGGCGAAGCACGGCATCCTCACGGGCTTCGGCGGCACCGTGCGGCTGCCGGAACTCCTGGGCCACCATGGGGCGGACCGCCTGTTCCGCGGCTTCGAGACCTGGGATGACGCGGCCGCGCTGCAGGCTGGCGCGGTCCACCGGGTGGTGGCTCCAAATTTGGTGGGGCCAGAAGTCCAGGCCTGGCTGGCAGGATCCGGTTAGAAGCTAATGGCGTGCCGCCGCTAGGGCTGGCAGGGCCATGATGAGCAGCGGGATCAGACAGCAGCACGCAAGGAAGAGGGGAGTCAGGACGGCGCAGATGCCACGCCAGGTATCCGTTTTGTGCATGCGGGCCAGGCCCATGCCCATGACGATGAGGCCTGCGATCTGGATCAGCATTCCGATCAAGGGGATGAATCCGCCAAGTTGAAGGAAGGCATGGACATAGCCGTACGCCCGGATGCTCTGGCTGGCGCCAACGCCCGGCCGGAGTCCGCCCCACATCCAGAGAAAGAAGTGGTTCAAGGCGCCGCCAATGACCATGCCCAGAAAGCTGAAGAGTGGGAGAAGCAACAGCGTCACGATGAATATCACGGGCAGGATGGCCGCGACGGCTTTGCCATCCCCCCTTCCTGACTGTTCGAGGGCCGCGAACATAGCGCCCACTCCCAAGAGGAGGAAGGCCAGGGCTGCGAGCAGGAACGCGGGGATGGAGAGCAGCAGGAGAAAGCGCCAGGGCGCGCCCAGCCCTTCCGTGACGGGCACGCGGTCGAACAGCTCCATGGGGTTGCTGAACACCAGCCGGAACATGCCGCCCACCCGGGACCAGAAGGTGGGGTAGGCCTCAAAGTCCTCGAAGGGCACGGGCCGCAGGGCCGGTGTGAACACGGGCTCGTCGAAGGGTGGAGGCGGCAGGACCGCCGGGGGCTCATTCAGCTGAATGACCGGGGGGATCGCATCGTGGGGGCCGGTGATCTCGCTCATCCGTCGCTCCGGAGGTTGAGGTACGCTATCACGCTTCCCGGAAGTCCCTGGGTCGCAAGCCCAGCTTTTCCAGGCGGGAGAGCAGGGTGGAGGGGGCCAGGTCCGCCAGGGCTGCGGCTCCATCGGGGCCGGCGATCTTGCCCCGGGTGTGCTGGAGGAGGCGTTCGAGGTACACCCGCTCCTGGGCCTCCCACGTGAGGGGGCGGCCGGCGCGCTCGCCCCGGGCGGGCAGGGCTCCCGGGGGAAGCGTCAGCTCCCGGCCCGTCGAGAGGATGGCGGCACGCTCCAGGACGTTGTGCAGCTCCCGCACATTGCCCGGCCAGGCGTAGGCCTCCAGCTGATCGCGCACTGCCGGCGGCAGCTGCACGGCGGGGCGGCGGTTCTCCCGGGCAAAGCGATCCAGGAAGCCCTCGGCCAGGGTGGCGATGTCCTGGGGCCGCTCCCGGAGGGGCGGGAGGTGGATGGGGAAGACGCTGAGGCGGTAGAAGAGATCCTCCCGGAAGCGTCCCTCGGCCACGGCGGCGCGGAGGTCCGTGTGGGTGGCGGCCACGAGGCGGACATCCACCTTGCGGGGCTTCTCGCTGCCCAGGGGATCGATCTCCTTCTCCTGGATGGCGCGCAGCAGCTTGGGCTGCAGATCCAGCGGCAGGTCGCCGATCTCGTCGAGAAAGAGCGTGCCGCCGTCTGCCAGTTCGAACCGCCCTTTCCGGGCCGCGGCCGCGCCGCTGAAGGCGCCCTTCACGTGGCCGAACAGTTCGGACTCGATGAGGGTGGCGGGCAGGGCGCTGCAGTTCACCTTGATGAAGGGCTTCTCTCGGCGGGGCGAGAGGTGGTGGAGGGTCTGGGCCACCTTCTCCTTGCCGGTGCCGGTCTCCCCGGTGATGAGCACCGTGGCGGCGGTGGCGGCCACCTGCCGCAGCTGGTCGAGGATGCCCCGCATGGCGGCGCTTTCGGCGCGGAGAGGCTCCTGCAGCACGTCCCGCCGCTGCACCTCGCGGAAGTAGCTGACCTCCTCCGCCAGGTTTCGCTCCCGTTCCGCCAGCCGGGCCAGGTGCTCGGCCTGCTTGAGGCCCAGGGCCAGCAGCGAGGCGAAGACGCCCACATGGTGCAGCACGCTGTCCGGGTACTGGCGGCAGACCATGGCGTCGAGCGTCATGAGGCCGAAGGTCTCGCCCCGGCTCCGCAGCGGCGCCACCATACAGCTGTGGCCGTGGGGCATCTCCAGGAGGCCGTGGAAGGTGTCCTCGCCCGGGTCATCCTCCTCGAAGGTGGCAGGCCGTGAGCGGGCCTTGAGGGCGTTCTGGAGGCGCAGGTTGCCGCGCACGGGAATGCGGGCTTCTGCCAGCTGGGGGGAGGCGAGGGGCCCGACGGCGTGGGCCACCCGGAGGCTGTCGCCATCCCGCAGCAGGACCGTGGCCAGGTCGTAGGGCACCAGTTGGCCCAGGCGCTCGAAGGCGTGGGCCACCATGCGGTCGGGCTCTTCGCCCAGCGTGAGGAGGGCGCCAGCCTCCTCCACCAGGCGGGCCCCCGTAAGGGCGGCATCGAGATCGGGGACGGGCACGGGAACCTCCGGGCCTGATTCTCGGTATTTCGAGAGGCGGGTCAAGGGCCTTCCGCTTGAATCATCCGATCCCTCCTTCGAAAGGTATACTTCGGGATCACCCTTCCTGAGGCAGCGCTTGTCCTCCGACGCCACCCACTTCGGTTCCTACCGGCTGCTCTCTCCGCTCGGGGAGGGGGCCATGGGCGAGGTCTGGCGCGCCCTGGACCTGAGGCTGGAGCGGGAGGTCGCGCTCAAGATCCTGAAGGATGCGGACGACCTGCGCCGAAAGGCGCTCATCGGCGAGGCCAAGCTGGCCTGCCAGCTGAACCACCCGAACATCGCCCACATCTACGACGCCGGTGACGTGGATGGCACCCCCTATATCGCCATGGAGCTCGTGGAGGGGCGGACCCTGCGGGCCCTGGTGGGCCGGCCCCTGGAAGCGGAAGCCTTGCAGGACCTGGCCCGGCAGGCCGCCTCGGCCCTCTCCCACGCGCATCAGAAAGGCATCGTCCACCGGGACATCAAGCCGGAGAATCTGCTCCTGACCGACGAGGGCCAGCTGAAGATCCTCGACTTCGGCATCGCCCGGCGGGGCGCGGAGGAACTGGGCCTCGGCCCCACCTCGCACCACCTGACCCTGGTCGAGCGCACGGCGCCCGGCTACAGCCAGGGCACGCCCGCCTACATGAGCCCCGAGCAGGCCAACGGGCAGGCCCTCACGGGCCACTCGGACCAGTTCAGCCTGGGCGTGGTCCTCTACGAGCTGGCCACGGGCCTGCATCCCTTCCTGCGCGGCAACCTGGTGGACACCCTCTACGCCGTGACGCGCGATGAGCCCCGGCCGCTGACAGAGCTGCGGCCCGACCTCCCCCGCACGGTGCAGGATGCCATCCACCGGCTCATGGCGAAGGCGCCCAAGGAGCGGTTTCCGAACCTGCAGGCCCTGGCGATCGGCCTTTCCGAGGATGTCGCCACGGCCGCCGTGCCCCACCTCAGCCGTCCGGTGGCGCTGCTCCCAAAGCGGCGCCGCTGGGTTTGGATCCTGGCCTCGGGGATCGCCGGGCTGACCCTCGTGGCGCTGGCCGGCTATGCCTGGTCGCGACGCAGCGATGGCACGGGCTTGGGCGAGGCCCGCCGGGCCTCCCGCGAGGACTTCACCAAGGGCCGCCGCGTGGTGGCCGTCCTGCCCCTGGAGCAGATGCAGCCCGATGCGGAGCACGCCTGGCTCAGCAACAGCTTCGCAGATGCCATGGCCTTCGGCCTGGTGCGGCGGGAGGATATGGCCGTCGTGGACCGGCTCCGGGTGGTGGAGGCCATGCACCAGCTGGGCGACACGCCCGGCCGGGCGCCCAAGGCCGTCGGCGAACTGGGCCGCCAGCTTAAGGCCGAGCTCATGGTGCTCGGCAGCTACCAGGTGGTGGGCGGGCAGCTGCGCATGTTCGTGCGGGTGGTGGATGCGCTTCGGGGCGCGACGCTCCACCAGTTCCAGATGGACCGGCCCGTGGCGGACCTGCTGAAGCTCGAAGACGAGCTGCAGCAACGGCTGCCCCAGGAGATGGGGCTGGGCAGCGACCCGGGCTCCCTGCGCTCCCAGGCCAAGCTGCCGCGCACCCGCGAGCTCTACACGAAGGCCCTCCAGGTCATCACGGACGGGAACCAGGACTCGGTGCGCCTGGCCAACTCCCTGCTGGCCTCCGCCATCGAGCTGGAGCCGGACTACGCCCCGGCCCGGGCGGAATTCGCCTGGACCCTGGCGGAGCTGGGCGCCACCACCGCCCTCGGCCAGGGCCGCTACGACGAGGCCCAGGTGCTCCTGAAGCAGGGGAAGGCGGCGGCGGAGAAGGCCATCGCCTTGGATCCCAGCGCCTCCCAGGCCTACCGCGCGCTGGCCTCGATCCTGCTCCGCATGGGCGACCTGGAGGGCTCCAGCCGGGCGGCCCTGCAGGCCGTGCGTCTCGACCCTGCCGATCACAAGGCCTATGACGTGTTGGCCGACGTCTTCGCCGGCCTCGAGGGTGAGGACAATCACCAGGCGGCCCGGCGCTACTTCGAGAAGTCACTCAACCTGTTCCCCGAGGGCTGGCAGGCGCATCACCGGTTCGGCGTCCTGCTCCAGAACGAGGGCGAACTCCCCGCGGCGCTCCAGCATGCGGACCGGGCGCTGGCGCTCCGGCCGGCGGCGGAGTACGCCTACGTCACCGCCGCCGACGCCCTCCTGTGGATGGGACGCAGCCACGAGGCCGAGGCCCGACTCCGGGCGGGGCTCCGCGAGATCCCCGGCTCCAACGTGCTCCGCAGCCTCATGGCCTACACGGCCTGGGACCGGAACGACCGTACCCTGGCCGAGACTTACCTCCGGGAGTTGGAAGGGGTGTGGCCACCGGACCACTCCAACACCATCCTGTTGTCGGGCGTGAAGCAGGCCGTGGCCGGGGATGGCGCCTCGGCCCGGGCTGGTTTCGAGGCCTACCGGCAGAAGCTCGCGGCCGCGGATCTGTCCCAGCGGAAACACAGCGAGCGGCGCGTGCTCTCGGTGAACCTCTACTTCATGGCCCGCATGGTGGCGCGGTTGGGGGACCGGGCCGGCGCCCAGTCCATCCTGGAGCTGGCGGACCGCTTGCACCCAGGCAAGTTGCGCGTGGCGAGGCAGGACCCGGTCTTCCGGTAGCCTCAGCCGATCGCGGCCCGGGCTTCCTTCACCAGGATTTCAATGCGCCTGCGCACTTCCTGCATCAGGGCCTCCCGGTCCGGGTGGTCGGCGGGATGCACCGGCTCTCCCACAACCAGGGCGTACCGCCCGGGCCGGATCCGCGTGCTGCCGGCGGGCAGCACCTGGAAGCCCCCTACGGTGGCCATGGGGACGATGGGGACCCCCGCCTCCTGGGCCAGGGCGAAGCCCCCCTTCTTGAAAGGCAGCAGCTCGCCGTCGCGGCTGCGAGTGCCTTCGGGAAAGATCACGACGTTCTTGCCGCCGCGGATCTGGTTGGCCGCGTCGCGGATGCTGCGAATGGCGCGCTCCCGGTCCCGGCGGTCGATGAAGATGACGCCGGCGGCCCACCCCGCCCAGCCGATGAAGGGCACGTATTTCAGTTCCTTCTTGGCGATGTAGACCGCGGGAACCGGCAGGGCGGCCACCAGGACGGGCGGGTCCATCTGGCTTTCGTGGTTCGACATGAAGATCACGGACTGGCGGCCTTCGCGGATGTCGGCCGGCAACTGCTCCCAGCCCTCCAGGCTGAAGGGGACCTGGCAGAACCAGGCCATGCCGCGGGCGAACATCGGCCCGATGGTGAAAAAGGCCCGGCGGCGCCCCAGGAAGGGCACCGCCAGCAGAATGCCCAGGACGGTGAGGGGCACCGTCACCAGGGCCCAGATCATCATCACGGCTGCGCCGAATCCCGTGTCCCGCCAGTTGGCCACGCCACCTCCCCGTACCGTCTAAGCTAGCAGTTCAGGAGGCCTCCCGTGGACATCACCCCGCAGATCCTGGCCGATCACGCTGCCCGGAAAAACGCCGACGGCATTACCTGGTTCGATGCCGGCGATCTGAAGCGGCTGGGCATCCAGGATCGCCTCTTCACCGTCATGCAGACTGTCCAGCACACGCTGCGCCTGAAGAAGGCCCACCAGGTGGTGGAAAGCCATGGCTGCACCGACCGCTGGAGCGTGCAGGACGCGCACTGATACCCAGGTTCTGATCAGGCCTGGAGGGCGGCCTCCATCATCCGTGCCCGCGGGTGGAGGATCTGGTTCTCCAGGTAGATGTGGAGGTGGAGGTCTGACTCCAGGGCCTTCAGTCCGTCATAGAAGGCGCGGAAGGTGGCGCAGCCGTCAGCGGGGGTCTCATAGCCGTTCGTGTGGGCTCGGAGCTGGACGAGCATGGCGCCCACGGCCTCGTGTTCGGATTCCATGACGCGGATGGGGCTCTGCACACTGGCGAAGCAGGCTTCGGCAGCCCGTCCCGCGTCCATCTGACGGATGAAGGGGAAGAGGATCTGCTCTTCTTTCATGAGGTGGGGCATGAGATCCCCGGCCAGGGCCTGGAAGAGGTCGAAGACCTCATCGAGCTCGGGGTGGTTCCCCCCATGGGCGTTCAGCACCTTCTCAAGAAGCATGTCCAGCCGTGGCAGCTCCGTGCGCAGGTAGGCATGGTGGGTGGCCTCGATGTGGGCCATGAGTTCCGTCAGCGAGGCACTCATCCAGTCCCGGGATGAGGGTGCGTCGGCGGTCGGCCTGTCGAGTCCCTCCAGTCCCGCAAGGATCTGGCTGGAGTCGCGTCCAGCCGCTTCGCAGGCCTCACGGAGGCTCCGGTGGCCGCCACAACAGTAGTCCACACCCTGGCTTTCCAGATAGCGCATGGCCTGGGGCCAGGCCAGCACGATGTCGCCCACTTTGGTGTCGAGGTTGATGGTCATAGCGTCTCCCGGGGGTGCCTTCCCCGCCTTCAACATGGGTCATCGGGGGCGTGAATGGCGTCACATATCCTACTAAAAAGATCAGAATTACTTTTATTGTGATTGTGAAGCCCCGCCCAGGCCTCCGGCCCCATTCCAGGCTAGGGAATCGGGTCCAGGCCGCCCTGCGTGAAGGGGGAGCAGCGGATCAGCCGCCAAGTGGTGAGCAGGCCCCCGCGCAGGGTGCCATGCCGCTGGATGCAGCCCAGGCCGTAGTGGCTGCAGGTGGGGGTGAACTTGCATTGGGTGGGCAGGTGGCTGGAGAGGGTGGCCTGGTAGGCGCGGATCAGGCCCCGGCAGACCCAGGCCGTGGGCTGGAAGCGCACCGGCAGCAGGGCTTCAAGCACCAGGAAAGCCCCAATCGCCAGGAGGGGGTGCGCCAGCAGCCAGTCGGCCATCCTAGGCCTTCGCCGCATCGGCCTCGGCCTTGACCTTGCGGGCCTCCTCCAGGAAGGCGGGCACGAGATCTTCCTCCCGCACCTTCCGGATGAGCTCCCCCTTGCGGTAGATGAGCCCCTCGCCCGCGCCTCCCGCCACGCCCAGATCTGCGTCCTTGGCTTCACCGGGGCCATTCACCACGCAGCCCATGACGGCGTAGGTGATGTTCTCGTGGTTGATGGCCTTCAGGCCTTCTTCGATTTCGTTGGCCACACGGTTGAGGTCGATCTGCACCCGGCCGCAGCTGGGGCAGCTCACCATGCGGAAGCCCCCCGAGCGCAGCGCCAGGGAGCGCAGCAGCTCGTGGCCCACGCGGCACTCGTCTTCACCATCGCCGGTGAGGGAGACGCGGATGGTATCGCCCAGGCCCTCCGCCAGCAGGATGCCCATGCCCACGCTGGAGCGGATGGTACCCCCGAAGGGCGTTCCCGCTTCGGTGATGCCGAGGTGGAAGGGGTAGTCGACCTGCTTGGCCAACAGGCGGTAGGCCTGCACGGTGCGGATCACGTCGCTGGCCTTGAGGCTGATCTTGATGTCCTTGAACCCTTCGCGCTCCAGCACCTCGATGTGGCGCAGGGCACTTTCCACCATGGCCTCGGGGGTGGCCGTGCCGAACTTGTCCAGCAGGTCCTTCTCGAGGCTGCCGCCATTGACGCCGATGCGGATGGGGATGCCCAGCGAGCCGGCCTTGTCCACCACGGCCTTCACGCGGTCCTGGCCGCCGATGTTGCCGGGATTGATGCGCAGGCAGGCGGCGCCGCCGTCTGCCGCCACCAGGGCCAGGCGGTAGTCGAAGTGGATGTCGGCGATGACGGGGATGGGGCTGCGGTCGCAGATCTCGTGGAAGACCTCGCCGGCCTTCTTGGTGGGCACGCTGACCCGCACGATCTCGCAGCCGGCATTGGCATAGCCGTAGATCTGGTTGACGGTGGCCTCCACGTCGCGCGTGTCGGTCTTGGTCATGCTCTGGACAGAGATGGGCGCATCGCCACCCACGGGCACCTTGCCCACCATGATCTGGCGGGTCTTCCGGCGCGGCGCGAGGGGTTGGGGTTCCTGCTCGGACATGGGGCCTCGGTCAAAGATCCCATTCTAACCGCCTATCCCCTACGCAGCGCGCGGCCCCGGAGGGCCGCGCGCGGGATCAAGCGGAGGCTAGCGCTTGAGGTTCAGGGTTTCCTGCAGCAGCTCGTCCGTGGTGGTCACGATGCGCGAGTTGGCCTGGTAGCCGCGCTGGCTCACGATGAGCTTCGTGAACTCGCTGGCCACGTCCACGTTGGACAGCTCGAGGTTGGAACCGAGGATGGCACCGCGGCCGCCCTGATTGGCCAGGCCGATGGTGGGCGCGCCGGAGGCCAGGGTCTGGCTCCAGTGGTTGTTGCCTGCCTGCTCCAGACCGTTCACGTTGGTGAAGCTCGACACGGCGAGCTGGGCCATCTTGAGGATCTGGCCGTTGGTGAAGGTGCCGGTGATCATGCCGTCCGAGTCCACCGTCAGGTCGCGCAGGGTGCCGGCCGGGAAGCCATTCGCGGAGCTGCTGACCGTCGTGCTGGCGGAGCTGAGACCCGTGAAGGTCTGGCTGCCGTCGGCGTTGATGATGTTGAAGGAGATGTTGCTCTGGGCCGCGGCACCACCGGGCCAGGTGATGGTCAGCGCCGTGTTGTCGCCCACCACTGGAGGCGTGGGGCCGCCATTGAGGGAGTCGATCTTTCCGTTGGCGTTGAAGGTAATCGTTCCCGGCAAGGCCGGTGCGCCCGTGATGACTGCGCCGGCGGGGCCGGCGATGTTGTAGGTCCAGTCGTTGCCCGCGCCCTTGGTGTAGGTGATGGTCAGGTTCTGGGAGTTGCCCAGGCTGTCGTAGACCTGGATGGCCGTCTGGAAGGTGCTGCCGGCGGCGGCGTTGGCGTTCAGGTTGACGCCCAGCGACATGGTGTCGGTGGCCTGGGCGCCCAGGGTCTGGTTGGAGATCTGCACCGGCACCATGGCCGTGGTGGTGACCACATTGCCGGCCGCATCGCGGTTCCAGCCCATGACGCTGGAGCCATCGCTGGCCACCAGGTAGCCGAGGTTGTCGCGGGTGAAGTTGCCGGCGCGGCTGAAGACCTGGGTGCCGCTCGGCGTCTGCAGGGTGAAGAAGCCGTTGCCCTGGAGGGCCATGTCGAGGGCGTTGCCCGTGGCCTGGAAGGAGGACTGGGCGAAGTCCTGGTTCACGGAGTTGGTCTGCACGCCCAGGCCGAACTGGATGGGGTTGCCGTTGCCCTGGGTGGCCGTGGCACCCGCCGAGGCGAAGATGTCCCGGAAGGTCATGGTGGAGCCCTTGAAGCCGACCGTGTTGATGTTCGACAGGTTGTTGCCAATCACGTTCAGGGCGCTGGCGTTGCTGGAGAGGCCGGAGAGGCCGGAGTAGAAGGCGGAGTAGAGGCTCATGGGTGGCTCCTTGGGGGTTTGGGGCAGGGGTGGGATGGAAGGGGTGGCTAGGCGGTGATTTCGAGGACGTCGGACAGGGAGAACACATTGCCTCCGGAGGCCAGGTAGATGCCGCCGTTGCTGAAGGTCACGGCGTCGACCTTCATGCTCAGGCTGGTACGGAAGGTGGCAGGTTTGCCATCGTCGCCGGTGGCGCTCACCTCGACCTTGTAGGGGCCATCCGGCAGCGCGTTGCCGGCCGCATCCTTGCCATCCCAGGCCATGGCGCTGAGGCCGCGGTTGAGGTGGCCCTGGGGCAGCGTGGCCACGACCTTCCCGTTGGCATCTTTCACGGTCAGGGTCACGTTCGCGGCGCTGCCCAGCTCGATGTTCATGCTGGCGGCGCCGGCCTTGAGGTTGAAGCCTGAGCCGTCCACCTTCACGGTCTTGCCCACCAGCCCGGCGGTCTGGGCCTGGAAGAGGCCGGCCGTCTGGGTCTGGAGGCCCGTCAGCAGGCTGTTGGTCTGCTGGGCCTGCTCAAGGCTGGAGAAGCTGGTCAGCTGCTGCACCATCTGGTTCGGGTCCTGCCCCTCGCCAGTCGGATCCTGGTTCTGGAGCTGGGCCACGAGCAGCTTGAGGAAGCCGTCCTTGTCCAGGGCGTTCTTCGCGGTGCTGGTCGATGCTGAGGTGGTGATGGGCGCGGTCGTGGTGATCATGCCGGTTTGCATGGGGACCTCCAGGGGAAGTGCAGAACAGGAAGCGTGCCGATCATGCGTAGAGCTCGACGTGGTGCGGGTTCAGGATGGAGGGCGCGGAGATCGCGGGCGATTCTTGCCGGGCGATGAGCGGCTCTGGAACGCCAGGCTCGCGGAGGGTTGGGACGGCAGGTGACTCCTGGAAGGGGCGGTGGCCCTGCTGGAGATCAAAGCTGCCCAACTGGAGACCCTGGTCGCGCAGGGCCTGCTCCAAGTGGGGACGACCTTCGCGAACCACCTGCACCGAGGCGGGCTCGGTGATCCAGAGGCGGGCATGCACCTCACCGCCATCCACCTTCAGGTGGATCGTCACCTGGCCCAGAGACTCCGGATGGAGTTGCAGCTGGGCCTCCTGACTGCCTCCCTTCAGCATCCAGCGCAGTCCGGTTTCCACCTGGGCCACAGGAGCCGGGGGCGGCGCGATGGGGGTCGAGGGGGGTAGGGCAGGAGCGGCAGCTTCGGAGCCATGGGCCCGGGGCAGGGAGGTGATGGCCGCCAGGGGGGATCCATCCAGGGTCTGGGGAAGGGACGGGTGCGGCTGGGCATCACGCGGGCCCGCCGGCCTCTCCAGCGCCGTCTGGAGGGCCTCCGGAAGCTCTGCTGGCGCGGTGCCGCCCACGGGCGCAGGGAACTCCGGCTGCACGGCAGAAACCAGGGGCGAGGCCAGGGGATTCGGGATCGATCTGGGTGAGTGCGAGGGGGGCTCGATCGACAGGGGAAGCTTCGAGTCGGAGGCGAGAGCCTTGGGGGTCGGCGGCTCCATCGGGAGCGTCCCCTTCGCGGGCCGGTCCATTTCATCCTCCCGGAGGGCGAGTTCGCGGTGGGTCTCGGCTTCTGGCTGACCGACGGGAACCCTGTCTGCCTTCGGGTTCCTCTGACCCTCGCCTGCCCGCACCATCGCGGGATTGAGGCTGACGGAATCGATGTGGGGGGTGGGCTCCGCGGCAGCCGGCGCAGACTCGTCAGGGGCGTTCAGGGCCGTGCCCGTCTTCGTCTGTCCAGGGCCTTCAGGCGCTGCCTGGGGCACCAGGGGAAGGCCCATGGGATCGTGCTGGGGCGCAGGCGGGGCGACCGCAGGCGTGAAGGCACTTGGGGTGGGCAGGGCCGCATTGGGCTTCACCGGGGCCTGACCATCAGGCGCCGCCTTGGGAGCGATCGGGAGGCCCATGGGATCGGGCTGGGGCGCAGGCGGGGCCGCGGCAGGCGTGAAGGCACTCGGGGTGGGCAGGGCCGCGTTGGGCTTCACCGGGGTCTGACCTTCAGGCGCAGCTTTGGGAGCGATCGGGAGGCCCATGGGATCGGGCAGGGGCGCAGGCGGGGCCGCCTCAGGCTTCACTGGGGCCTGACCTTCAGGCGCTGCTTTGGGAGCGACCGGAGGTCCCATGGGATCGGGCAGGGGCGCAGGCGGGGCCGCGGCAGGCGTGAAGGCACTTGGGATGGGCAGGGCTGCATCAAGCTTCGCTGGGGCCTGACCTTCAGGCGCTGCTTTGGGAGCGACCGGAGGTCCCATGGGATCGGGCAGGGGCGCAGGCGGGGCCGCGGCAGGCGTGAAGGCACTTGGGATGGGCAGGGCTGCATCAAGCTTCACCGGGGCCTGACCTTCAGGTGCCGCTTTGGGAGCGGCGGGGAGGCCCATGGGATCGGGCTGGGGCGCAGGCGGGGCGACCGCAGGCGTGAAGGCGCTCGGGATGGGCAGGGCCGCGTTGGGCTTCACCGGTGCCTGACCTTCAGGCGCCGCTTTGGGAGCGACCGGGAGGCCCCTGGGGTCGTGCTGGGGTGTCGTCGGGGCGACCGCAGGCGTGAAAGCACTCGGGGCGGGCAGGGCCGCCTCAAGCTTCACCGGAGCCTGACCTTCAGGCGCTGCTTTGGGAGCCTCCGGAAGGCCCATGGGATCGGGCTGGGGCGCAGGCGGGGCGACCGCAGGCGTGAATGCACTCGGGGTGGGCAGGGCCGCCTCAGGCTTCACCGGGGCCTGACCCTCAGGCGCCGCTTTGGGAGCAACCGGAAGGCCCATGGGATCGGGCTGGGGCGCAGGCGGGGCGACCGCAGGCGTGAAGGCACTCGGGGTGGGCAGGGCCGCCTCAAGCTTCGCCGGAGCATGACCTTCGGGTGCCGCTTTGGGAGCGACCGGGAGGCTCCTGGGATCGAGCTGGGGCGCAGGTGAGGCCGCGGCAGGCGCGAAGGCACTCGGGGTGGGCAGGGCCGCGTTGGGCTTCACCGGGGCCTGACCTTCAGGCGCCGCCTTGGGAGCGATCGGGAGGCCCATGGGATCGGGCTGGGGCGCAGGCGGGGTGGCGGCGGGCACGAGGGCACTGGGGGTGGGCAGGGCCGCCTCGGACCTCGCCTGCTCATGGCCTTCGGGCAAGGTTCCGGGGTTTGATGGGACGACGACTTGCTCGGCAGGCAGGCCTGAATGAGGCCGTGCAACGAAGGAGGGCGGAACCTGGGCTGTTTCTGCCGATGCTTCCCGGGCCGCGCTCCTCCTGGCCTTGGAAGCGACGGGAAGGCCCGTCGGGAGGCCTTGCCTGTCAGGCGGGGCCGAGGATCCGGTGGCGGTGGGGAGGGGAAGCGGGACCGCCGGTGCTTCATCTGGGATGGGAGTGGATCCGGCCTGCGAAACCTCTGGCACCGGGAGGTGAGATGGGGGGGCCACGGCTTCCGGGCCGCGGGGAACAGGGGCGTCCACGGGATTCGTTCCTGCTGGGCTCGCATCGGCCTGGGTGTGGGAGTCCCCAGGAGCTGGCCGCCGAGTGGTGGGCGGGCGCGGGGCGTGCGCGCCGGGGGCCGCGGCGATCCGGGTCTCCCGAGGCAGGGAGGTGGCGGGGCCGGAGGGCTCTGGCGATCCTTCAGCCGCCTCGCCTTGTCCTTTCTCGGGGGTTTCCGCGGGAGCCTCTGCCGTCCCCGCCGGGGACGGTGGCTGGAGGTACTGGGCCATCAGCCCGGAAAACGGGCTTGGGGAAGCCTCGCCGCCCTTGGCTTCCGGCCGGTCCGCCACCTGGCGGTCGGGGACCGGCAGTACGGATATTCCACTGACCTGCGCCATGGCCGCCTCGGTTCCGGGTCATCCGGACGAGGTCCAAGCGCCAGGACCGTGCCGTGGGCATTGGGCAGAAAGGGACTATCGAGCCCCTAGGCGCCGGTGGCCGTGTCCTTCGGGCGGGACATCCCCACGCGCTCGGACAGGCGGCCCGCCAGCTTGGCGTCCAGGGGGGCCAGCTGGTCCATGAGCTTGCCCGCCTTTTTCGGCGTCATGCCGGCCAGGAGGGCCACGGCGACTTCCAGGTTCTGTCCCGCGAGCTCCTTCATGGCCTGGGCGCCGGCAGCGGGGTCCATGGCCTCGTAGGTTCGGATGATCTGGGGATCGATCTCGGGGCGCACCTTCAGGTTCGCCACCTTGGCCAGGGCTTCCTGGACGGCCTTTTCCCGGGCCGCCAGATCGCCACGATCCTTGTCCAGGGTGGCCTGCAGGGTGGTGAGGCGCTGTTCCAGCTGGCGCAGCTCAGCCTCCTTCTGGGCAATGGCCTTTTCGCGGTTCTGCAGCTGGGAGGCCAGTTCGGCGACCTTGACGCCCTCGGCCAGGGCGGCCTTGGGCTCGCCCTTCGGTTCCTGGGCCGACAGCCAGAGCACGCCCGCGGACAGCGCGACGGGCGCCGAGATCCAAAGCAGGAAGCGTGCGTTCATGGGGACTCCTCAGGGCTAGGCACTCTGCCGGTGATGTCGGAGAACGGCGAGCTCATCCATCTCCAGGGCCTCGCGCAGCTGCTGCTCCCGCTCATGCTGGAGGGCGCGGCGCTCCTTGAGGCGCACGAGCATGAGGTGGTCCCGGTGGGCGTGGGTCAGAGCTTCCCGCGCGGCGGCCACCTGGGCCGAGGCCTGGCGGAGCCGCTCGTAGCCCTCAAGCTGGCGGCGCTCCAGCACCACCAGGAAGCGCTCCCCGGCGCGCCAGAGCTCCAGGTCTAGCACCTGGCCTGCGGCGAGGCGGCGGGACTCGAAGATGGTCAGGCGTTGCGCCTCCAGAGCCTCAAGGTAGGCACGTACCTCGTGTTCCGCCTGGATGGCCCGGGCCAGGCCACGCTCTGCCTCCCGCTCCAGGGCCTCCCGCAGCTTGCGCACGGGCTCGAGGCGGAAATGGAAGCGGGCGGCCATCAGCTACGGCCCTTCAGGAAGGGGGCGAGATCGATGCCAAAGATCTGCCCCATGGCCAGCATGGCCTGGCGATGGTCGGAGCTTTCGGCCGTCGCCTGGCGGAGGAAGGACTGGATGGCCGGCTGGAACTGGATGGCCTGGTCGATGGCCGTGCTGGAGCCTTTGGTGTAGGCGCCGATCTGGATGAGATCCTCGGCGTCCTGGTAGGTGGCCATGAGGTCCCGCAGCTTGCTGGCCAGCTGCTTCTGTTCGGGGGGCGCCAGGGCGCTGAAGAGGCGGGAGAGGCTGGCCAGAACATCGATGGCGGGGAAGTGGTTCTTGGAGGCCAGCTTGCGGGAGAGCACCACATGGCCGTCCAGAATGCCGCGCACGGAGTCACTGATGGGCTCGTTCATATCGTCGCCCTCCACCAGCACCGTGTAGATGCCCGTGATGGAGCCCATGCCCTCGAAGGTGCCGGCGCGCTCCATGAGTCGGGGCAGCAAGGCGAAGACCGAGGGCGTGTAGCCCCGGGAGCTGGGCGGTTCGCCGGCGCTGAGGCCCACCTCGCGCTGGGCCATGGCGAAGCGGGTGACGCTGTCCATCATCAGGAGCACATCCTTGCCCTGGCGCATGAAGTACTCGGCCACGGTGGTTCCGGCCATGGCGCAGCGCAGGCGCAGGAGGGGACTCTGGTCGCTGGTGGAGACCACCACCACGCTGCGCTTCAGGCCCTCCTCGCCCAGGTCGTTCTCGATGAACTCGCGCAGCTCGCGGCCCCGCTCGCCGACCAGCGTGATCACGTTCACTTCCGCCGAGGTGTTGCGGGCCACCATGCCCAGGAGCGTGGACTTGCCCACGCCGGACCCCGAGAAGATACCCACGCGCTGACCCTTGCCCAGGGTGAGCAGGCCGTCCACGGCCCGCACGCCGGTGGACAGGATCTGATCGATGCGCTTCCGCCGCATCGGATTGGGCGGCGGACCCTGCAGGGGCATGTGGGCGGTGGCTTCAATGGGCGGACCGCCATCGAGGGGGCGCCCCAGGGGATCGATGACGCGGCCGAGAAGCGCCTCCGCCAGGGGCAGCTCCGACTGGTGGCCGGTGCCCTCGACCCAGAGACCCGGGCGGATGCCCTCAGTCTCCTCGATGGGCATGAGCAGGACGCGCTGGCCCGAGAAACCCACGACCTCCGCATGGACGAGGCGGGGCCGCCCCGCCGCGTCCGAGGCGTGGATCAGCATCTGCTCACCCACGGAACAGTCGGGCCCGCTCGATTCCACCACCAGGCCCACGACCTTGGTGACCCGCCCCATCCAGTCGCCCTTGGGCAACCCGCGCAGGCGGGTCGCGAGGCTGGCGAGGTCCACGGCGGAGCTCACGGCGCGCCACCCTCCCGCATGCGGGCGATGAGCTGCATGAGGCGTTCGCGGCGCCGCTCCAGGCTGCCGTTCAGGATGCCGTGGGGGGCCTCGATGCGCAGGCTGCCGCGGGAAAGGCTCCCGTCGGCAGACAGCGTGAGGCCGGCGTGGCCGATGAAGTGGTCTCCGAGCCGCTCGAGGTCCACGGGGTTGAGGAAGACCTGGACAGGCAGCTCGCCATCCCGCCGCCCCCGCGGGAGCGGGAAGGGCAGTTCCTCCAGGATGTGTTCCATCAGGGCCTTCACGGCGCCGGGCGATTGTTCGATCTGCTGGACGGCGAGGTGTTCGCCCACGGCCAGGGAGAGGGCCACCAGCTCTTCATTGAGGGCCTCCCTCAGCATCAGGGACGTGGCGGCCAACTCGGACAGGTGTTCCTCCAGCCGTGCCATGTAGGACTTGTACTGGCTTTCCCCGAAGGCGTGGCCTTCAGCTTCGCCCGAGGCGAAGCCCTCTTCATAAGCCCGGCGGGCGATGTCCTGGGCCTGCCGCTCGGCCTCCTGGAGGCGGTCCACGATGCGCTGTTCGACAGGGACCTGGGCCCCGCCGTCGCCGAGGTCGGAAGCCACCGAGTCGGAGCCCTCTTCAAAACCGGACCGGGACACCATGGCGTCCACGGGGAAGTACGGATAGGCCTCCAGGTGGGTGTCCCGGAGGTCCTCCGCGCGGATGTAACCCTTATTGGAGCTCATGGGCGGCCCTAGGTGACATAGTCCTCGCCCCCGCCACCGCCGATGCTGATGACGCCTTCCTCTTCCAGCTGCCGGACAATCTCCACCACCTCATGCTGGGACTTCTCCACGTCCTTCAGCTTCACCGGGCCCATGAACTCCATCTCTTCCTTCATGAGCTCCACCGCGCGGCTGGACATGTTGCGGAAGAACTGGTTCTGAAGCTCCTCGCTGGTGCCCTTGAGGGCGATGGTGAGGGTCTTCTTGTCGGCCCGCTTCAGGATCTCGGTGATGCCGTTGTCGTCGATGAGGAGGATGTCGTCGAAGACGAACATGAGGTCGCGGATGCTGGCGGCCAGCTGGGGGTTCTCGGTCTCGATCTTCTCCAGCACCGCCCGGCCCGTGTTGCGGTCCATGCGGTTGAAGAGCTCAGCCACGGCGCGGACGCCGCCGTAGGCTTCCGTCGCGAAGGAGCCCAGGGCCTCCAGCTTCTGCTCGAGGATGAGGCTGATGCGGCGGACGACTTCGGGGCTGATCTCCTGGAGGCTGGCCATGCGCATGGCGACATCGCTGCGGAGCACCTCCGGCAGGCTGGAGATGAGTTCCGCGGCCTGGGAGGCGTTCAGGTGGGCCAGGATCAAGGCGATGGTCTGGGGGTGCTCGTTCTGGATGAACTTGGAGAGCTGCTGGGGGTTGGCGCGCTCCAGGCTGGTGAAGCCGGCGCTGGATTCCAGGGCCTTCACGAGGCGGTCGATGATCTTGCGCGCCACTTCAGGGCCGACCGACTTGATGAGCAGCTTCTTGGCGTATTCGATGCCACCCTGGCTGATGTAGCTGCGGGCCTGGGTCATGGTGTGGAACTCCTCCATGACTTCTTCCGCGATCTCGGGCTGCACGTGCTTGGTGATGGCGATCTCGCGGGAGATCGTCTGGATCTCGTCCTCCTCGAGGTATTTGAAGATGTTCGACGCGGTTTCGTCGCCGAGGGTGACCATGAGGACAGCGGCCTTCTGCATGCCGGTGAGTTTCGCCATGGCCTACCGTCCTTCCTCGAGGAGCCAGGATCGCACCAGCGAAGCCATGGTCTCGGGGTCCTCGCTGGAACCTTCCTGGAGGCGCTTCTTGATCAGCTCGCGGCGGCGGGCCTCGGGTGCACTGAAGGCCGCGTCGGCGTTGAGCTCGGCTTCGATCTCGGCCTCGATCTCCGTCATGGATTTCACCTGGACGGGCTTGCGGGTGGATCCGCCACCGACGCCAGCCATGGAGGCTTCGCCGCCATCGGCGCTGGCCACTCGAAGCGGGGCCGGCCGGTTGATGGCGGCGGACATGCGCCGGAGCATGGGCAGGATCAGCATGAAGAACACGGCCAGCCCAAGGACGCCGTAGATCAATCCGGGGAGGAACTTGTAGGCGAGGGCCCACCGCTCGGCAGTCCGGGCTTCAGCTTCCTCTTTGGGGTTGGTCTGAAGCGTCGCGAAAGCCATGTTCTCCACGGTGAGCTCGTCGCCCCGCTTGGGCTGGATGCCCACGGCGGCGGACACCTGGTCGCGGATCTTCTTCAGCTCGTCGGCGCTGCGGGCCGTGAATTTCTGGACGGGTTCGCCCTTGGCGTCCTTGTCCCAGGCGGACAGGTGGTCCACGATCACGGCCAGGGTCACCCGCTTGATGGTTCCGGTGGCCTTGTCCGTGGCGCTCACGGTCTTGGTGATTTCGTAGTTGGTGGTGGTCTCCTTCTTCTCGGAGCTTTCGGTGACGTTGGCGGAAGCGCCGCCGGTCGCCGGGGCCACATTGCTGGCGGTCCCCGGCAGGCCAGCCCCCGCGTCGCGCTTCTGGACCTTCTCGTCCTTCTGCTGGACGCTGCGTTCCACCTGGCCCTGAGGATCGAATTTCTCCTCGTTGATCTTCACCTTGTCGAAGTCCAGATCCACATGGGCCGTGGCGCGCACCTTGCCGATGCCGACCACGGGCTCGAGGAGCTCGGTCACCCGGCGCACCAGGTGGTCCTCCTCTTCCCGGGCCACCTTCTTCTGGGCGTCGCTGGCTCCCACCATGGGATCGCGGCCCGTGCGGGAGAGGATGCGGCTGAACTGGTCGATGACCACGACCTGCTCGGGTTTCAGCCCCTCCACGCTGGCGGCCACCAGGTTGACGATGGCCTGGGTGTTCTCATCGGGAAGGATGCGGGTGCCGCGGAGCTTCAGCAGCACGCTGGCCTTGGCGTCCTCCTTGTCCGTGAGGAAGGGGCTGTCGTTGGGCGGCGTGATGTGGACGGTGGCCTCGGCCACCTGCTGCAGGCCCTTGATGGTCTGGGCCAGCTGGGCCTCCATGGCCCGGCGGTGGATTACCTTCTGGGAAAAATCCGTGGTGCCGAGCCCGGCGTTCTCCAGCTTCTCGAAGCCCAGCTTGTCTCCGGTCAGCAGGCCGTCCCCGGCGAATTTCAGGCGCAGGGGGCCCACCTTGCTTTCGGGCACCAGGATGGTGCGCTGGTCCCCACTCAACTCGTATGGCACCTGCATCTTGTCGAGCTGGGCCACGATGGAGCTGGCCTCCTGGGAGGAGACATTGGAAGCCAGGACGCCCTTGGATTCCTGGCCCGCCCAGATGCCCAGGCCGGCCAGGGCCAGGAGCACTGTCATGGAAATGGCGAAGACCATGACGCGCTGGGTGGCGCTCATGCCCTTGAAGGCGCTGGTCAGTTGTTCAGCGAGGTTCGTTTCCCCGGCCATAGGCGTTCCTCAGTCAGGGGTGAGGCCGCGCCGGGAAGCTCGGCCTGCGCTACATCTGCATGCGCATGACCTCGCGGTAGGCATCGATCAGTTTCGATCGGACGGCCATCATCATCTGGAAGCTAAGATCGGCCTTCTGGACTGCCAGCATGGCCGTGTGCATGTCTGCACTCTCCCCTGTCATCAAGTTCCGTGCCTCATCTTCGGCCTGGGCGGAGGCCTGGTTCACTTCCTGGAGGGCCTGCTTGAGGAGGTCGCCGAAGGCCAGGTCCCCGTCCGCCCCCCCCACAGCGCTGCCCAGGCCGGACTTGGGCGTTCCGGAGAGGGGGCTGGGCGGGGACAGCTGGGGGATGTTCTGCAGAGGATCCATGGGGGGCTCGGGTGGAAGGGCTTTTACACGATCGGTCGGGGGTGGCCGGGGGGCAAGTCGAAATTCCGACAGGTTACTGGACGCGGAGGATCTCCAGGGCGGAGGAGGCCATGGCCTTGGCGGAGCGGACCACGGCGATGTTGGCCTCGTAGGCCCGGCTGGCCTCGGTGAGATTCACCATCTCATCCGTGGGGTTGATGTTGGGGTAGCTCACCACGCCATCCGCGTTGGCGTCCGGGTGGCCGGGCTCGTAGCGCGTGAGGAAGGGCTCGTCGCTGGTGCGGATGGCGGCAACCCGGACGCCGGCATTGGCCAGGGCCCCGGAGAAGCCCAGGTCCTGGGCCTGGAAGACCGCATCCCGGCGACGGTAGGGTCCCCCCTCCTTGGTCCGGGTGGTCTCGCTGTTGGCGACATTGGATGCGATGAGCTGGACCCGCAGCCGCTGGGCGGCCATGCCGGTGCTCGCGATGTCGAGGATCTGGTTGATGCTCATCAGTGCGCGCTCGCTTCTCGGATCATGGAATAGAGCTTCCGAAGCTCGACTTGCATGAGGGTGGAGGCTGTCTGGTAGGTGGTCTGGGTGCGGGCCAGCAGCATGTTCTCCCGGTCCAGGTTCACGTCATTGCCGTCATTGCGCTCGGAGTTGGGTCGAAGGGCGTCGGTGGTCGGGGGCAGGGCGGCACTGGTGCTTCCCTGGAGGTGCATGGGATGGGTCGCCTGAAGGGCGCTGGGTGATGTTTGCCCAGAAAGGGCGATCTTCATGGCCCCCTCAAAGCTGAAGTCCCGGGTCCGGTACCCCGGGGTATCCAGGTTGGCCAGGTTGGAGGCGATGAGGGTCTGGCGCCGGGAAGCCAGTGTCAGTCCACGGTCCATGGCCTGGATCATGCCGTTGCCGCTGGTCAGGTCGAACATGGTGCACCCTGCAGAATGGGCCGGGTGGGCCCGGCTTCCTGGATGAGCATGCAGAGCCCGTGCCGTTCACCCCGGGAGGAGCGAGGAGGGAGGGGGCCAGGGCTGCTCGGGGGCTTGCATTCCAGGCCGACAGCCTTGCTACACTGGCCCCTCACCTCGAGGGACCCATGATTCTGAACACGCGCAAGCACAACGATGTGCTCATCCTCTACCCCGAAGGCAAGATCACCCTGGGTGATGGCGACCAGGAATTGGGCGAGGCCGTGCGCACCTCCCTCTCCAACGGGGAGCGGAAGATCGTCATCAACTTCAGCAAGGTGAGCTACCTGGATTCCTCGGGTGTGGGCGAGCTTGTGGGCTGCTACACCTCCATCAAGGGCAAGGGCGGGGAGCTGCGCATCTGCGGGATGAGCGGCAAGATCTTCAGCCTCATCAAGATGACCAGTCTCCACTCCGTCTTCGAAGTGAAGGACACCGAGGACGAGGCCCTCGCGGGTTTCTAGGACGGTGCGCCTTCGCGCCGTCCCCTTCATCGGCCTCCTGGCTCTGGCGACTGCCGGCGCCCGGGAGGCCGATTCCCTGCGTCGGATCACGGCGGTCCGCATCGAGGGCGGGGACGGGGAAGACCGCCGGTTTGCCACGGCTGCTCTTGGCCTGAAGGTCGGCCAGGAGTTGGATGAAGCTGGCTTCCAGCAGGCCCTTGCGGCGGTGCGCCTGGTGGACCGCTACCGTTCGGTGGACGGAACGTTCAGTGGGGATGGCCAGGCGCTGCTTCGCCTCGATCCGTTGACGCCCCTGGCGACCTGGCGCTGGGAGGGCGATGCGGTCCCCCCGGACCTGGCCAAGACCCTTCTGCCGGAACTGCGCAAGGGGCAGCGTCTGGGACCCCAACGTCGCTCCGTGCTGCAAGGGCTTGCGGAGCAGCGCCTGCGCGAGGCCGGGTACCCCGCTGCCAAGGTCCGGCCGTTGCTTGAGCAGGGCGGGCGCCACGTGCGCCTGCTCCTGGAACTGGGCCCGCCGGCCCGGATCCGGGAGATCCGGTTCGAGGGCGATGCCAGTCCCTATTCCCGGGAGACGCTGCTGAACGTGGCCGGGTTGCGACCCGGGATTTCCTTCTGGACCCCCACCGTGGCCCGCGAGGCCCAGCGGCGGATCCGGCAGAGGCTCGTGAAGGATCGCCGGCTCGAGGGGTTTGTCCGCCTGGAACCCACCAGCGAACCCGAGGTGATGCTGCTTGAGGTCCGGCCCGGCCCGAAGGTGTACCTCCGGGCCAAGGGCCTGAACTTCTTCGCGCCCTTGTGGGGGCAGCCCCGGTTGTCGGAATTCGTGCCCCTGGCCCGGGCCGAGCGGTACGCACCGAGCCTGCTGGACGAGGGCGCGGGAAGGATCACGACTTACTTCCGCAACCAGGGCTTCCCGGAAGCGAAGGTGAGCTACGAACGCGTGGTGACCGCCGGAACGGCCGAGCGGCCGGAGGCGGTGACGCTCACCTATTCCGTCGACCACGGACCGAGGCGGCTCCTCGGGAAGCTTTCCTTCGAAGGGCAGAAAGAGCTCGCGGAAGAGGAACTCCGGGCCGCGATCCATCTGCCGAAACGCTTCCTGGTGCTGGCGCCCCACGCCAAGGCCGAAGCCGTGAAGGCTCTGGAGGACCGCCTCACCGCGTTCTACCTCCAGCGCGGCTTTCCGGAGGTGAGGGTCCGGCGGCGGGTGGATACGGCCCCGGACGGCTCGGTCGAGGTGCGGCTGATCATCCGCGAGGGCCAGCGCCGCTACCTGGATGCCCTGGTGCTCGATCTTCCGGATCTGCCCGGCTTTTCCCGGGAGCGGCTCTCCCAGAGCCTGCTGCTGGCCCTGTCCGACCGTCCGGTCCCCATGGCTGGCAACACCTGGTACCGCTCGGACCGACGGCACCTCCAGGGGGTGAAGGGGACCATGACCCCTACGCCCCAGGGCTCCCGGCTCAGCTTCCAGCCAGCCCTGCCCCTGGTCCGCAATGACCTGGCTCTGGTGGTGTCTGATCTGCGCCAGCGGCTTGCCTCAGCGGGCGCCGCCAACCCCCAGGTGAAGCTGGCCTTCGAGGATGATGGCGACAAGCCCATCGTCCGCATCCAGGTGCCGGCCCAGCCCCTGGATCACGCCAGGCGCCTGGTGGTGCAGGGCAGCGACCGGACCCGGGCGGAGGCGGTGCTGAGGGAGGTGGAGCTGCCGCAGGGAGCGCCGCTGGATCCGGCCAAGCTCGATGAGGGCCAGGTCCGGCTCGGGGGCCTGGGCGCTTTCCAGCGGGTGGACCTGCTCACGCTGAAGGACCTGCCCGGCCAGGACCAGCAGCCCTGGCAGCGTGGCGACCTGGCCCTGCGCCTGCAGGAGCGGAGCCCCTGGGTCTTCACGGAGTCCTTCGGCTACGACAAGACGCAGGGGTATCACTTCGGCCTGAACGCCCAGCGATTGAACGTGGGCGGGATGGGTCGGGTCCTCGATTTCGGCCTCCGTGCCGGGGATCAGACGCTGGACAGCCCCGCCCTGCGGCGGGCCTTTCCCACGGGCGACGTCAAGCGCTCCGTGGACAGCTACAGCATCGGCTACACCGACCCTTGGTTCCTGCCGAACGCCCTCGATACCTGGCTGGCCTCCCGCACCCGGCTCCACGTGGAGGGCGCCTACATCGAAGAGGCCCAGGCGGCTTTCTTCGCCCGCCGCCGGCGCTTTTCTCCGAGCCTCGACTGGAAGCTGGGCCAGAACCAGGCCGTCCAGGTCGGTTACCGCTTTGAGCGGGTGGAAGTGGCAGCCAACACCGACAGCAATGGCAATCCCCTGATCTCCAACCAGGACCTGTTCCTCATCGCGAGGACCCCGGCCCGCAGCATTATCTCGGCCCCCTACCTCCAAGTGGCGGTGGACCGGCGCGATCGGCCCTACGATCCCACCCAGGGGACCTTCTTCCTCGGGCGGCTGGAACTGGCGAACCAGCTCTTCGGCACCTCGTCCAACAGCAGCTTCGTGAAGCTGGATCTCCGGCACCAGTGGAACTGGGGCCTGGGCTTCCACGCGGAGAACGGCGTGGTCATGGTCGGCGTCCGTCTCGGCCTGGCCCGGCCCACGGACCACTCCGCCGAGGACCTGCCGCTGTCCGAGCGCTTCTTCGGCGGCGGCTCCTTCACGGTGCGCGGCGTCGAGCCGGACATGCTGGGTGAGGTCCGCCGGACGGATGGCAGCGGCAACCTGCTGCCCCAGATCATCCCGCTGGGAGGTCAGGCCCTCGCGGTGGTGAACTTGGAATACCGGTTTCCCCTGATCGGTCAGAGCATCTGGGCGGAGGTCTTCGTGGACTCCGGCCAGGTCTACCGCAGCCTGCGCCCCGAGGCCGGTGCCGTCTCGCCCTTCCCGCCCCTCCGCACGACCCTGGGCGCCGGCCTCATCCTCAAGCTGGGCTTCCCCCTCAAGCTGGAGTACGCCGCCGACTGGAAGCGCATCATGGGCAAGCCCCGCACCGCCGACGAGCGGGACACCCAGCTGAAGAGCCTGCTGATCTCCGCGGGGTTCCAGTTTTAGAGGATCTGCACGAAGAAGGCCGCCCAATGGCGGCCTTTGCTGGTTGGCGCGGGCGGTCTCGAACCGCCGACCCCCACCGTGTCAAGGTGGTGCTCTACCGCTGAGCTACGCGCCAATGCGACGTTCCATTCTAGCGGAACGGAGGCGGCTGTCGAGCCTTCAGGATGGATCGTACCCAGCCAGGCGGTCCCGATCCAGGGGGGCAGGGCCGTCAGGGATGGCTGTCGGGCCTGCGCCACAAGCATGGGTGCCCCCCGGCTACCGCCGTGAACTCCCGGGAAATTCTCCGGTCTACTCCACCGTCACCGACTTGGCGAGGTTCCTGGGCTGATCCACGTCGCAGCCGCGCAGCACGGCGATGTGGTAGGCCAGCAGCTGCAGGGGTACGGCATAGACGATGGGAGCCAGCCAGGGGTGCACCGGAGGCAGCTCCAGCACATCCTCGGCGATGCCGGCCAGGCCCGTGTCACCCTCGGTGACCAGGGCTAGGATGCGGCCGTCGCGGGCCGCTGCTTCCTGCAGGTTGCTGAGGGTCTTGTCCCGGTGGGCATCCCGGGGCATGAGCGCCACCACGGGGAGCGTCTGGTCGATGAGGGCGATGGGGCCATGCTTCATCTCGCCCGCCGGATAGCCCTCGGCGTGGATGTACGAGATCTCCTTCAGCTTCAGCGCGCCTTCCAGGGCGATGGGATAGCAGGGGCCACGGCCCAGGTAGAGGAAGTCCGTGGCGTCCTTCCAGCGGTGGGCCCACTGGACGAGCTTGGGTTCCAGGGCATTGAGGCGCTCCAGATGGGCGGGGAGCTCCCGCAGGCCCTGCAGCAGCTCCGCCTTGAGCTTCGGATCCAGGGTGCCCTTGGCCTCACCGAGCTTGAGGGCCAGCAGGGTGAGCACCGCCAGCTGGGTGGTGAAGGCCTTGGTGGAGGCCACGCCGATCTCCGGGCCTGCGTGGGTGAGGATGGTGGCCTCGGACTGGCGCGTGGCCGTGGAGCCCATGACGTTGCAGATGGCCAGGGTGCGGGCGCCGCGAGCCGCGGCTTCCTTCATGGCGGCCAGGGTGTCGGCGGTTTCGCCACTCTGCGTGATGCCGATGATGAGCGTGCCGGGTTGGATGACGGGTTCGCGATAACGGTACTCGCTGGCGTAGTCCACCTCCACGGCCACGCGGCTGAGCTGTTCGATCAGGAACTTGCCCACCAGGCCCGAGTGCCAGCTGGTGCCGCAGGCCACGATGTGGATGCGGGTGAGCTCGGCCAGGTCCTGCTCGCTGAAGGGCAGGTCCAGGGGGATGTCCTCGGCGTCCAGCGGCAGCCGGTTCAGCAGGGTGTTGGAGAGGGCCTGGGGCTGCTCGAAGATCTCCTTCTGCATGAAGTGCTTGTGGCCGCCCTTCTCGGCCGCCACGGGATCATAGGGGATGGTCAGCACCGGGCGCTGCAGCTCACTGCCGTCCAGGGCGAAGAGCCGGGCACCCTCGCGGGTGAGTTCCACGAGGTCGCCGTCCTCCAGGAAGATCACGCGGCGGGTGTGGGGCAGCAGGGGCACCACATCCGAGGCCAGGAAGGTCTCGCCCTCGCCCAGGCCCAGCACCATGGGCGGCCCGCTGCGGGCGGCGAGGATGCGGTCGGGATCGGTGGCGTCCAGGCAGGCCAGGGCGTAGATGCCCTTCATGCGCCCCACGGCCTCGCGGAAGGCCTCGGTGAAGGAGCGTCCATGCTTCATGAGGTGGGCCACCATCACGGGGAAGCACTCCGTGTCCGTCTCGGACTGGAAGGTCTCGCCGGCGGCCTTCAGCTCGGCGCGCAGCTCCAGGAAATTCTCGAAGATGCCGTTGTGGACCGCCACCACCTGGCCGTCCGCGCTGCGGTGCGGATGGGCGTTCTCCTCCGTGGGACGGCCGTGGGTGGCCCAGCGCGTATGTCCGATGCCCAGGGGCGTGGGGTCCGCCAGATCCACCTTGTTGGCGAGGTTCACCAGCTTGCCGGAGGCCCGGATGATGTCGAAGGCCCCGGATCCAGAGGAGAGGGCGATGCCCGCGCTGTCGTACCCCCGGTATTCCAGGCTCCGCAGGCCGTTCACGAGAATGCCGGCGGCACCCTGCTGTCCGATGTATCCAACGATGCCGCACATGGAGAACTCCCGATCACAGGTCCCAACTTAGCGCGGAGATCCCCGGGAACCAATGTGGTGGCGTCCACCCCGCCCTGCGGTAGGGAGCCGGACACACCCTGTGGTGGATTTGCCTCGCCCGATCCAAAGGCCCGCCAGGGCTGCTCCAGAGGCCACCCGAGCGAGCGGGGCATGGCGCTGCGCACGTGACGCGGAACCCCATGAAAGGGAGGCGAAAGCGAGCCCGGCTTTGCCGGGCAGAGCGCGGGGGGCCGGGGGTGGGCGCGCAGCGCGGAACTCCCGGATGAGATCAGGCCAGGCTGCGGATCCGTGCGGCGCGGGTGTCGATTTCGGTGATGCGGAAGGCGAAGTTGCCATCCACCACCACGACTTCACCCTTGGCGATGAGCTTGCCGTTCACCAGCAGCTCCACGGGGGCGTCGGCGCTGCGGTTGAGCTCGAGGATGGACCCGGGCGTGAGCTTGAGCAGCTCGCCCATCTGCATCTCGGTCTGGCCCATGCGGACCACCACGGGGAGCTGGATGTCCAGGAGCAGGTCCAGGTTGCCGGAATCCGGGACGGGCCCCGAGGCCAGGGGGGCCTGCCGGGAGGGGGCGACTTGGGCGGTGGCCATGGCCCCTGGCGGCGGTTCCGGGGCGGCAGGGGGGGTCTCCACCAGGCCGAGCTTGCGCTTCAGCTGTTGCAGCAGCAGATCGGGGAAGAGGAGGTGGACCGTGGTGCCCAGCGCATCCTGAGTGGTGGGCAGCGCAAGGTCCTGGAAGCCGCCCTGGCCCAGTTGCTCCGCGAAGGCCGAGGCTTCCGGCTGGATGGCGAGGATCTCCACATTGGCGATGGCGAAGGTCTCCCCGGCCAGATCCGACAGCGTCTGGTTGGCGCTGCCCAGCACCTGGTTGAAGGTCTCCGCCAGGGCATCCTTGGAGTCACCCACCAGCTCCTCGGCGGGGGCGCCCTCGCCGCCCAGCATGAGGTCCACCAGCATGGTGCCCTCCTTGAGGGGGAGGGTGAAGAAGAGGGTGCCGTTCAGGCCCTTCTGGTAGTTGGCCTTGACGAGGATGCCGGGACCCTCGTGCAGCGCGGCGACCGCCCCGGTCTCCAGCAGCTCGCCGGGAGCCGACTTGATCTGGAATTCGCGACCCGTGAGCATGGAGAACACGGAGGCCATGCTCTCGGCGAAGGCGCCGCCGACTTTCTGGAAGAACTCAGTGTCTCGGGCATCCATCGTTCACCCCTCCGACCGGCTGCCGGTCACTTGGAACACGCGTTTTCCGTTGGGATTCAGGGCCACCAGGCCCATGAAGCGTGGAATGCCGTCCACGCAGAGGTCCAATTCCGCATCGAAGCGCTTGGTGAGCGGGATGAGGTCGCCCGTCTTCAGCTGGAGGACCTCCTCCATGCTGAGGCTGGTGCCCCGGATCTCGGCGGCGGCCTCCATGCCGCAGCGCTTCAGGCTGGCCATGAGCAGGCGCGCTTCCTCGAAGGTGGACGATTTCTTGTAGCCCGTGAACATCTCCTGGTCGAACTTGTTGGAGATGGGCTCGAGGATGATGCTCGGGATGGCGAGGTTGATCATGCCGCTCACGGGACCCATCTTCACTTCGAAGACCACCAGCAGCACGACCTCGTTGGGGGCCACGATCTGGATGAGCTGAGGGCTCGTCTCCCGGGCCTGGATGCGGAAGTCCAGGTCGACGATGCCGCGCCAGGCTTCCCGGATGTCTTCCAGGAGCAGCTTGAGGATGCCGTCGAAGATGCTCTGCTCGATGTCGGTCATGGTGCGGAGCTGCTTCAGGGGTTCACCGGGTCCGCCCAGCATCTTGTCGATGATGGGGAACACCAGGGTGGGGTTCACCTCCAGGGCCAGCGCACCTTCCAGGGGCTTGATGGAGATGGCGTTGAAGCAGGTGGGATCTGGCACCGAAAGTAGGAATTCCTGGTAGCTGAGCTGCTCGACGCTCACCAGGTTCACTTCGGTGATGGTGCGGAGGTAGGCGCTGAGGGAGCTGGAGAAATTCCGGGCGAAGCGGTCGTGCATGAAGTGGAGCGATCGCATCTGCTCCCGGCTCACCCGGTCGGGACGGCGGAAGTTGTAGAGGGTGACCTTGCGCTGGACCTGGGCTTTTTTTGCCGGGGCTGGCGCCGCACCCCGGTCCCCCCCCGCTCCGCCTGAAGCCTTGCCGGCCGGCTTGGTGTGGGACTTAAGTAGTGCGTCTACTTCCTCTTGGCTAAGAATTTTGGCCATGGATTACCCTTCGATGTGCTTCTCCAGGAGCTTTCCCCGGAGTCGCAGCATGGCCTTGGTATGCAATTGGGATACCCGGGACTCGGTGATGTTCAGGAGGGTGCCGATTTCCTTCATGGTCAGCTCGTCGAAGTAGTAGAGCTGGACCACGAATTTCTCTTTCTTGGGCAGGACCTCCATGGCGTCCCGGAGGATGTCCTTGATCTCGGAGGCCTGGAAGGTCTGGTGGGGATCCTCCGCGTCCGGGTCCGGCACGAAGCTGATGAGGCTCTCACCCTCGCCGTCTTCGCCAACCTCCACGAAGGTGCCCAGGGTGACGCCCTTCAGGTCGTCGAGGTTCTTGTGCAGCTCCTCCAAGGGCATGCCCAGGTGCTGGGCCACTTCCTCGTCCGTGGCCGCCCGGCCCATCTGCTGCTCAAGGGAGTGGTAGGCGCCTTCGATGTCCTTCTTCTTGCGGCGCAGGCTGCGGGGCACCCAGTCGAGGTCGCGCAGGCCGTCGAGGATGGCGCCTTTGATGCGGAGCTCCGCGTAGGTCTTGAACTTGATGTTCCGTGCCGGCTCGAACTTCTCGATGGCATCCATCAGGCCCAGGATGCCGCTGTTGATGAGGTCGTCCAGTTCCACGTGCGAGGGCAGGCGGGAGGCGATGCGGTGGGCCACGAACTTCACCAGGGGGACGTAGTCCTTGATGATCTGTTCCCGGTTCTCGCGATCGAAGGGTTCGGGGGGCTCCGTGGATTCCGCGGCCAGGGAGGGAGGTGGCAGGGCCGGCACCTGAAGGGGCAGGGCCTTCCCGTAGGCCTTGGCCGCGGCAAGCGCCGCCCAGGGCCGGAGGGCGGCGGGAGCCAGCTCCACGGCCCTCAGGGCCTCGCCGCTGAGGGGCAGGCCGGGATCGGAGGGCTGGTCCGGAGTCGGGGACATTCGTCAGGTCCTACTGGGGTTCATCGGAGGCGAGCTGCCTCCAGAATGACGCAAAGCCGTCGGGCTGCAAGGACACTTGGCCCAGCAATTGACGGGCAAGGGCCTGGAAGGCCAGGGCGGCCGGGCTCCGGGGGAAGAGGTCCACGACGCCCCGCTGCTGGCGAACCGCCTGCAGGATGTGGGGGTCATTGGGGATCATGCCCAGCACCTTGAGCTGCTTGCCGAGGAAGCGGTCGGTGGCCGCCTGCAGCTGTTCGATGGTCTCCTGGGCTTCGTCGATGTTCTGGCCGTTGTTGATGAGCAGCCACAGGGGCTTGGTGGCCTCCCGCAGGTGCAGCACCTTCACCATGGCGTAGGCGTCCACGAGGCTGGTGGGTTCCGGCGTGGTCACGAGCACCACCTCCTGGGCCGCCATGAGGAGCTTGAGCACCGAGTCGTGGATGCCGGCGGCGGTGTCGATGAGCAGCCAGTCCGCCGTCTCCGCCACCCGCTGCAGGCCCTGGACCAGGCGCAGCTCGCTCATGGTGTCGAGGCGGGTGAGTTCCTGGATGCCGCTGCTGGCGGGGATGATGCGGATGCCCATGGGGCCTTCCAGCAGGATCTCCTCGATGACCTTCTCGCCGCGCAGCACATGCTCCAGCGTGTACTTCGGCGACAGGCCCAGCAGGATGTCGAGGTTCGCCAGGCCGAAGTCGGCGTCCATGACCACCACCCGCTGGCCCTGCTGGGCGAGCGAGAGGGCCAGGCCGGCCACGACATTGGTCTTGCCGACCCCGCCCTTGCCGGAGGTGATGGCCACCACGCGGGCGGCGAAGAGCGGCGCCTCGGGACGCTGCCCCTGGGCCATGCTGCGGAGCCGGGCTGCCTGGTCGCTGCTCATTCGGCCTCCTTCGGGGTGGCGGGAAGGATGAGGTCGGCCACCCGTCGGCTGGTGGCCAGTTCCAGAGCCTCAGGGACTTCCTGGCCCGTGCCCAGGTAACTGAGGGGCCGCTTGACCCGGGCCAGGGTGCTGAGGATGGGACCGTAGGTGGAGGTCTCGTCGAGCTTGGTGAAGAGCAGGCGGGTGGGGCGCAGGGGCTCATAGCGCGCGGCGATTTCGGTGAGATCCCGCGGCTTCGTGGTGGCGGACAGCACCAGGTGCGTCTCCACTTCCGGCAGCTCATCCATGAGGCCCCGCAGCTGGTTGAGGGTGTCCGTGTCCTTGGGGCTGTGACCGGGGGTGTCGATGAGCACCAGGGCGCGGTCCTGGTAGAAGCGCAGGGCGCTGCGGAGGTCCTCCACGGTGAGCGCCACGTGCAGGGGCACCTGCAGGATCTGGGCGTACTGCTGGAGCTGGTCCACGGCCGCCATGCGGTAGGTATCCAGGGTGAGCAGGGCCACCTTCTGCTTCAGGTGGAGCTGGGCATAGGCCGCCAGCTTGGCCAGGGTGGTGGTCTTGCCCACGCCGGTGGGGCCCACCAGGGCCGCCACGCGCATCTTGCCGGGATCGAGCTGGATGGGCGGCGCCACGGGGATGAAATCGGCGATGACGCGGCGGAGGAAGAGCCGCGCCCGCTCGGGATCCACGGCGCCCATGGCGGCGTCGCCATCCTGGTCCGTCAAAGCCCGCTGAGCGTACTCGCACAGGCGCAGGGCGATCAGGGGTTCCACATCGTTGGCGACCAGGTCGCCGTAGAGCTCCAGCAGGCTCGGGGGCAGGTGGAGCTGGGCCGGCGGCATGCCCTGGCGCTGAATGCGGCTGAGCAGGGCCTTCATCTGGTCCAGTTCCTTCAGGATGGAGGCATTGCGCAGATCGTTGTCCTTCAGGGCCGCCACGGCGCCCTTGATCTCCAGCAACTCCCGGCGCAGGGGCTGGAGGTCCATGGCCGGCGCGGGGGGCGGCACCTGGGGGATCTCCCGCGCAGGGCGGGGCAGGGCCGGGCCATCCAGGGGGGCGCGGAGGCCATAGGTGAGGGAGGGCGCGCCGGTGGCCACCGGGGGGACGCCCGCCTGGGCCTCATCCACGGCGGCCGTCACCTCGATGACGGCCTCTTCGCCCAGGCCCATGGCCGCGGGGCGCCGCCGGGTGCGGGTCGAGAGGATGAAGGCCTCCTCGCCCATGTCCTTCTTCACGACGTCGAGGGCGTCCTGCATGGAACCAGCTTCGAAGGTCTTCACGCGCATGGTTGATCCTTCATGACACGGTTCCCAGGTTCACGACGCGCACGTCCATGGGCACCTCGCTGTGGCTGAGCACGACCAGGTGGGGCAGGGCGCGCTCCAGCAGGCGCCGCAGGTGGGGCCGCACCACGGGATTGGTGAGCAGCACGGGCTGGGCCCCGGGAAGCATGGCCGCGATGCCGTTGGCGATGCGGGAGAGCAGTTCCTGCGTGCGTCCAGGTTCGAGGGCCAGGAAGCTGCCCCGGTCCGTCTGCTCGATGCCACCCTGGAGGGTCTGTTCCAGGGTGGGATCCAGCACCAGGACGCCCAGCTCTCCGTTCTCCGAAAGATGGGGCCCGGTCAGGACGCGTCCCATGGCCTGGCGGACGTATTCGGTGATGAAGCCGACATCCTTGGTCATGGTGGCGGCGTCGGCGGTGGCCTCGAGGATGCGGCCCAGGTCGCGGACGGGCACCCGCTCGCGGAGGAGGTTGTGCATCACCTTCTGGAGGGTGGTCACGCTGATGACATTGGGGATGAGGTCGTCCACCAGGCGCGGGGTCGTCTCCTTGAGGGTGTCCAGCAGGTGCTGGACCTCGGGCCGACCCAGCAGGTCCGGGGCGTGCTGCTTGATGAGTTCGGACAGGTGGGTGGTCAGCACCGTTGCCGGCTCCACCACGGTGTAGCCGAGCATCTGGGCCCGGTCCCGCAGGTTGTCGGGAATCCAGTAGGCGGGCAGGCCGAAGGCGGGCTCGGAGGTGGGGGTGCCCGACAAGTCCTCGGTGGCCGTGCCTGGGTTCATGGCCAGGAACTGGGCGGGCTGGAGCTCCGCCCGGGCGATCTCCTCGCCCCGGAGGAGGATGCGGTAGGTGTGCGGCGGCAGCTGCAGGTTGTCCCGGATGCGCACGGGCGGTACCACGATGCCCAGGTCCGAGGCCATCTGGCGGCGGACGGCCTTGATGCGCTCCAGCACCGTGCCGCCCTGGTTCACGTCCAGCAGGGGGATCAGGCTGTAGCCCACTTCCAGGCCCAGGGGGTCCACCTTGAGCAGGCCCTCCACCTTCTCGCTGGTGTCGGCGGCGGTCTTGGCCTTCTCGGCGGCGGCCTGTTCGGCCACGGCGGCGGGCACGGCCTGGGGCAGCTTCCAGGCGGCGTAGGCCATGACCCCGAAGATGGCGGCCATCACCCAGAAGGGGAAGAGGGGCAGGCCCGGCACGGCGCCGAACAGGAAGAGGACCGAGGCGGCGATGCCCAGGGGGCGGGGGTCTGCGCCCAGCTGCCCCATGACCTCGCTGCCCAGCCCCGAGGCATCGCTGCCGCTGCGGGTGGTGAGGATGGCGCCACCCACGCTGATGAGCAGGCTGGGGATCACCGTCACCAGGCCGTCGCCCACGGTGAGCAGGGTGTAGACCTCCAGGGCCTGCATGACCGGCAGGTTGTAGCGCACCACGCCCAGGAGGATGCCCGCCACGATGTTGACGGCGAGGATGATCAGGGCAGCCACGGCGTCGCGCTGGGTGAACTTCACGGCGCCGTCCATGGCCCCGTAGAACCCGGCCTCCTCCTGGAGGTCCTTGCGGCGCCTCCGGGCCTCCTGCTCGTCGATGTAGCCGGCGTTCAGGTCGGCGTCGATGGCCATCTGCTTGCCGGGCATGGCATCCAGGGTGAACCTGGCCGTCACTTCGGCGATGCGCCCGGCGCCGTGGTTGATGACCAGGAACTGGATGGCCAGCAGGATCAGGAAGACCACCAGGCCGATGACGTAGCTGCCGCCCACCACGAACTGGCCGAAGGCCTTCACCATGTGGCCGGCCGCGTCCGCGCCCTGGTCTCCGGCGTAGAGCAGGATCCGGCGGGTGGTGGCGACGTTGATGGCCAGACGGAAGAGCGTCACCACCAGCAGGACGGAGGGGTAGGAGCTGAACTCCTTGGGGCGGCGCACATACATGCCCACCATGAGGATGATGAGGCTCAGGGTGATGTTCAGGACGATGAGCAGGTCCACCGCGAAGGCCGGCATGGGCAGCACCATGACCACCAGCACGATCATCACGAACACGGGCGCAGCGAGATCCGACCGCCTGGCCAGGCGGCCCATATAAGGAAGCAGACGGTCCAGGAAGGTCAACATACCGACACCCGCAGGGTCCGGGGCGAGGGCTGTGCCATTCCCCCCTTGATCCGATCACGGCTTCACGGACGAGGCTGGGGGAGGAGGTCCACCATGCCCGTCTGCCGCCACACCATGCACCTGCCTGCCCCCCCGGCGGCGGTCCACCCCCTGCTGTGCCCGGTCCGGGAGCACGACTGGATCGAGGGCTGGCAGGCCACCATCCTGCGCTCCGCCAGTGGCCTGGCCGAGGAGGGCTGTGTCTTCACCACCCCCGGCCCGGGGGAGGCCGACTGGCTCTGGATGATCGCCCTCCACCGACCGGAGCACCTCCGCTTCAGCATCCACGCCCCGGGCTCCCATGCGACCTTCCTGGACCTGCGCCTGGAGGCGGAAGGGGCCGGAGCCCGCCTGGACTGGTGCTACGACCTGGTCCCCCTGGCCCCGGCCGGGGAGGCCTTCGCCGCAGCCTACGCGGCCCGGTTCTCCGAGGCCATGGCCCTCCTGGAGCGGCGGCTGACGCATGTCCTGGCCACGGGTACCATGCTTCGGACGACCTGACATGCTCACCATCAGTGCCCTGGCCCGGCGATTCGGCCTCTCCCGGAGCGCCCTGCTCCACTACGACCGCATCGGCCTGCTCCGGCCCAGCGGCCGCTCGGCGAAGGACCACCGCCGCTACAGCGAGGCCGACGCCACCCGCCTGGAGGCCATCTGCACCTACCGCAGGGCGGGCCTGTCCCTGGAGGTGATCCAGACCCTGCTGACGGATTCTCGACGGTTGACGGCCGTCCTGCGGGAGCGCCTGACCGCGCTGGAGGGGGAAATGGCGACGCTGAGGGGGCAGCAGCGCCTGGTCGCGGGCCTGCTGCAGGAGCCGGGTCTGCTGGAGGGCCTGCAGGCCATGGACAAGGCCACCTGGGTGGCCCTGCTCCGGGCTTCGGGCTTCACGGAGGCGGACATGAACCGCTGGCACGGGGCCTTCGAGCGCACTGCGCCGGACCGGCACCAGCGCTTCCTTGCCTTCCTGGGCATTCCGCCGGAGGAGATCAGCGGGATCCGGGATCGCGCCACACCTTCAGGGCATCCCAGCGCTCCGGGGGATGGAACCGGCAGCGGAGGCCAGACCAGCTCACCCGCTGAAAGCTGACCGCACCCGGCCAGGGCACCCGGTTGAGCCAGCCGCGCAGGGCCTGTTGCAGCCGGAGCCGCTGCTCAGGTCCCAGGGCCGTGTCGGCGCCCACCCAGGCGCCGGGACGGCGGGCCTTGACCTCCAGGAGCCGCAGTTCCGGCCCCCGGCTCACCAGGAGGTCCAGCTCCCAACGCCCCAGCTTCTGGCGCCAGGCCACCAGGTCCCAGCCCCGGGCCCAGAGCAGCCAGAGGGTGAGCCGCTCGGCCCGCAGGCCGAGGCGCCGGGCCGCCTCGCCACGCCGAGTGGACCCCATCGGCAGCTCAGTCCACCTTCGGCAGGTGGCGCAGGGACTCCTGGATGGCCTCGGCGGGATAGTCGAAGTCCTCCAGCTTCCCGGAGAAGAAGCGGTCGTAGGAGGCCATGTCGAAGTGGCCGTGGCCTGTGAGGTTGAAGAGGATGGTCTTGGGCTCGCCGGTGGCCTTGCAGCGCAGGGCCTCGTCGATGGCGGCGCGGATGGCGTGGCAGGACTCGGGCGCGGGCACGATGCCCTCGGCCCTGGCGAAGAGCACGCCGGCCTCGAAGGTGGCCACCTGGGGCACGGCCACGGCCTCCATCAGGCCCTCGTGCACGAGCTGGGAGACCAGGGGGCTGTCGCCGTGGTACCGCAGGCCGCCGGCGTGGATGCCGGGGGGCATGAAGTCGTGGCCCAGGGTGTACATCTTCATGATGGGCGTGTAGCCCGTGGCGTCGCCGTAGTCGTAGGCGTAGGCGCCCCGGGTGAGGGTGGGGCAGCTGGTCGGCTCCACGGCCACCAGGCGGAGGTTGGGCGTCTTCCCCGCGGCCTTGTCCGCCAGGAAGGGCAGGGCGATGCCGCCAAACGAGGAGCCGCCGCCGCAGGGCCCGAAGATCACGTCCGGCCAGTCCCCGGCCTTCTCGAACTGCTTCCTCGCCTCCAGGCCGATGATGGTCTGGTGCAGCAGCACGTGGTTCAGCACGGAGCCAAGGCAGTAGTTGGTGTCGGGGCGGCCCGCGGCCTCCTCCACCGCCTCGGAGATGGCGATGCCGAGGGACCCGTCGCTGTCCGGGTGGGCCGCGAGGATGCCGCGCCCGGCCTGGGTCCGGTCCGTGGGGCTGGCCAGCACCTCGGCCCCCCAGGTCTGCATCATCGAGCGGCGGAAGGGCTTCTGCTGGTAGCTCACCTTCACCATGTAGACGCGCACCTCGAGCCCGAACATCTGGCCTGCGAAGGCCATGGAGGAGCCCCATTGGCCCGCTCCGGTTTCGGTGGTCAGGCGCTTGATGCCGACCTGTTTGTTGTAATAGGCCTGGGGCACAGCCGTGTTCGGCTTGTGCGATCCGGCCGGGGAGACGCCCTCATTCTTGTAGTAGATCCGGGCCGGCGTGCCGAGGGCCTGCTCCAGGCGGACCGCGCGCATGAGGGGCGAGGGCCGCCACAGCCGGTAGATCTCGCGCACTTCGTCGGGGATCGGGATCCAGCGCTCCCCCGACATCTCCTGCTCGAGGATGGGGCCCGGGAAGATGGCCAGCATCTGCTCGGGACCGACGGGCTTCCCGTCCGGCCCCAGGGGCGGCAGGGGCGGGTTGGGTATGTCCGCGACCACGTTGTACCAGTGTGTCGGGATCTCATGCTGCTCGAGGACGAATCGAGTGGCTTGCACGGGGGACTCCTGGGCTGGGGAAGTCGGCCATTCTAGCGTGCCCTGCCTCGGAGTGGCCTGTGCCTATTCGTCCCGCCGGGGCAGCAGCAGGCTGCGCTGGACGCGCTCGAGGTTGCCGTGGATGCGGACGATCTTCCAGGCCAGCACCATGGCGTAGCCCAGCCAGACCCAGAGCAGGCGCGGGTCCACGGGGGTGCGCTTGAGCAGGTCCGTGCCCATGTCCAGGCGCAGCCCCTGGAGGTACCACACCACCGCGCCGAAGGCGATGATGAGGTAGCCCCAGCGGATCCAGTACGGGCGCAGCCCCTCCTTCAGTTTCCAGCGCAGGAGCAGCCAGCGGTCAAAGCGGTCGGCCTTCTCCTCGGCGAAGTGCAGGGCCACCAGCTGATCCACCAGGGGGGCGTAGCGGTGGACCTTCAACTCCTGGATCTCCTCCTCGCCGTTCACCTTGCGCAGGAAGGCCGAGCGGATCTTCCCGATGCACTCCTCCCAGGGCGCCTCCTCCCGCTGCAGGGACAGGTGCAGGCGCACGATCCCCACCCAGAGCAGGGCCTGGGCCAGCAGCACCACCCACAGGGACCAGCCCTGCCAGCCCTGGGTGCGGACGAGTTCGAGGAAGCGGGCGAGATCCATGGAGGGAGTGTAGCCACTCGGCTACCATGGCCGGGAGCGGCCGAATGCCGATGCAGGGGTTTCCAATGACAACCAGTGACCTGAAGACCGCGGCGGGCTGGGCCAAGGACTTGGGCGTCCCCGAGAAGAAGCTGAAGGACGCCATCAAGGCCGCCGGCATCGAGCCCGACGCCAAGAAGGGCGTCTGCGCCTACTACTCCAAGGCATCAGCCGAGAAGGCGAAGAAGGCCCTGAAATAGGTCCTCAGGCGCGGTGGCGTGGTGCCAGCGAGGGCTGGTATCGCGGTCGAGTTCAGGATCGGCAGTCAGACCGATCTGGCAGGCGTCATATGTGAAGGTGCCTAGTAAAAACTGGCTCAATTTCCGTAATAACCCGTCTACTTCTATCCCCATGGGCCGCTAGCTCCCCTGATTCACGCGCGCCCGGGAATGAACTGTTCTGCGGTCCAGGTGGGCTCCGGGAGGTTCCTCGTGCACTTTGCGCATCTGTCTTATTCCACGCTCTCCCGGCTGCTCGCCGCCGCCGCACTGGGCCTCGTCCTGGCCTGCGGGGGCGGAGGAGGCGGCTCGACCCCGCCCCCGCCAAGCGGTGCCTGGGGTACGGCCCAGGGGCTGGAGACGAACCTCCTGTCCGATTCCTACTACCCCCAGGTGGCCGTGGATGGGACGGGCCGGGCCTTGGTGGTCTGGTTCCGGTTCTCCCGTCCTGGCGTGCCGGCCGACCTCTGGGCCAAGGTCTACGAGCCCGGCCAGGGCTGGCAGCCGGAAGGCACCATCGAATCCATGGAGGGCGACGCCCGCAATCCGGTGGTGAGTGTGGGCGGTGACGGCACCTTTCTAGTGGCCTGGGGGCAGGCGTCGTCCATCTGGGCGAACCGCTACATCCCCGGATCCGGCTGGAGCGGCCCCCTGCAGATCAGCACGGGGACGACGGGCGCCGACCTCCCGGCCCTCGCCTCTGACGCGGCCGGCAACGCCATCGTGGCCTGGGAGCAACTCAACGCCTCCGGCTACTACGAGGTGCAGGCCTCGCGCTATGTCTCGACTGGGATCTGGTCCAATCCTGTGGTCCTCTGCACCAGCACAGCTACTAACAATTTCGCGCCCCAAGTGGCCATGGATCCGGCTGGGAACGGCCTGGTGGCCTGGAACCGGGCCCAGGATACGGAGACCAGCCCCTATGCGGTCTGCGCCGTTCCGTACCGGGCGGGCGCCGGCTGGCAGATCCCGGCCTCCGTGCCCAGCCTGCAGGCTGGTGTGGAGGGAATGGATGATGCCTACGGTTGCTCCCTGGCCATGAGCTCGGCGGGGGCCGTGCTGGGCTGGGCGGAGACCTTGAACGGCACGAACTACCATCCCTACGCCCGCATCTGGAATACCGCCAGCGGGACCTGGAGCGCGGCCGCCACTGTGAGCACAGCCCTCGATTGCAGCGTCCCCCAGGTGGGCATCGATGCCAACGGGAAGGTTCATTCGGCTTGGATCCAGTATTCTGGAACGCTCTGGAACGACATCTACGTGGCGAGCTGTACGCCGACCGGCACCTGGATCGTCTCCTCCCAGCCGGTTGATGCCTTGGCCGGAACTGTTGGTGGCCCGTCGCTGAGTGTGAGCCCGGCGGGCTCCGCCAGTCTCGTCTGGAACCAGTGGGACGGAACGGTGTTCAGCATCTACAGTTCACGGTACGAACCTTCTCGAGGCTGGAACACCCCGGTGCTTCTGGAAACAGAGGCGGGGGCAGCCTATGCGCCAGCTGTCCGGCTCAACGGCGCCGGCAAGGCCTTCGCTACGTGGTACCAGAAGGACACGGCGAGCACCCGGCACATCTACGCCTGCCGCTGGAACTGAGCCTGTTCCTCGCGGCTTGCTCGGGGTCTCGGGTAGGTCGCGCAGGGATTCACACCTTGCTCCAGGCCACCTCGCCGGTGGCGAGGAAGGCTTCGCCGTCCAGGCCCTGGTCTTCCGCGCGCTGGAGCAGGTGCTGCAGGGCCTCGGAGGTGGCCTCGGCGTCCTGAAGCGCCCGGTGGGCGCGGGTGTTGGTGATGCCCAGGAACGCGCACAGCTCGGCGAGACTGCGGCGGGGCAGCTCGGGGATGAGCTTCTTGGCCAGCAGGCGGGTGCAGATGAGGCGGTGCCGGCGCCACACCCCCTCGGGCAGCCAGGCCTTGAGGAAGCTGCCGTCGTAGGGGGCATGGTGGGCCACCCAGATGCGGCCTTCCAGTTTCGGGGCCAGCTTCAGGGCCACCTGTTCCCAGGGGGGCGCTCCCGCCAGCATGGGCAGGCTGATGCCCGTCAGGCGCTGGATCTCCTCCGGGAGGAATCCTTGGATGGAGGCCAGGCTCGACCAGCGGTCCTCCACCACCCGCCCCGACATCCGCACCAGGCCCACTTCCGTGATCTCCGAAGGCTGGAGGAAGCGACCGTCCTTGCCCCACCGGGCCTTGGGGCTGCCGCCGGTGGTCTCCAGGTCCAGCACCGCGAATCGCAACTCCCGCAAGGCGGGCGAGCCGGATTCGAGGAGCGGCTGCTGGGTCATGCGCTGACCAGCGTCTTGAGCCCGTCCTTGAACAGCACGTCTACTTTCTTGCCGATCTTCCGCTGCACCCGGCCGAGGCCGAAGGTGGGGTGGTCCATCCAGGCCCCCTCCTGCCAGGGCTCGGAGACGCGGTAGGGCCGGGCCTTGGCGCCGCCCTGTTCCTGGCTCAGGGCCTGCTGGAACTGGGATACGAGCGAACCCGGGCGGGGGCCGCCGGCCTTGGCGGCGGCGGGAATGCGTGGGGCGCGAGGGAGGGGTTCCGGTTTGGCCGCCCGGAACTTGTGCACCGAGCGGCAGTTCCCACAGATGAGTCGGTCGGGCACCCCATTGGTGACGGTCAGCACCTGGTGCCGGGTCTCGCCGCCACAGCGCCCGCAGGGCGCGTCCACATCCTGGCCAGCGTAGTAAGTCTTCTGCATGGTTTCAGACTAGCATCCGCAGGGAGGCGAGGTCAGCCCAGTAGCGCCTTGACCTGGGCCAGGCGCTGCTCCCGCTCCTCGGCTTGGCCGCGCAGCTTGGCCACGGCGGCCTCCGGGGCCTTGGTGACGAAGCTGTCATCGGCGAGGCGGGCGCGGAGCGGTACCAGCTCCTTCTCCAGTTTGGCCAGCTCCTTTTCCAGCTTGGCCTTCTCGGCCACGGGATCCTTGAGACCCGCCAGCTCCAGGGCCACGGCGCCACCGGCCACCACCGCCACGGAGCGGGTGGGCGCCGCGAGGTCGGACTTGGAGAAGGTGACGGATTCCAGCCGGGCGATGGATTTCAGGGCTTCCGCGAAAGGCTCCAGCTCCGTGAGAGAGCAGAAGGCGGGCACCCGCTTGGCGGGGTCCACGCCCTGCTCGGCCTTGAGGCGAAGGAGCGCCGAGAGGATGTCCTGGAAACGGGGGATGATCTCGGTGTCACCACCCCGGACCTGGAGCAGCGGCTCATCCACGGGCCAGGAACGCTGCGCCAGCAGCGCCGGCTCCCCGGCGCGCAGGCGGCCATCCATCATGGCTTCGTGGATCTCCTCCGTGAGGAAGGGCACGAAGGGGTGCAGGGCCCGGAGCAGGATGTCCAGGAAGTGCAGGATGGCGGCCTTTTGACCTGCTGTGCCGCTCACCAGCTGCACCTTGGCCAGCTCAATGTAGGTGGCGCAGAAGTCGTCCCAGACCAGGTGGTAGAGCAGATCCGAAGCCTCGTGGAAGCGGAACTCCTCCAGGGCCCTGGTGACCGCCGTGAGGCTGTCCCGCATGCGGCCGATCATCCAGAATTCGGCTTCGCCGAATTCTGGCGTCGTCGCCAGTGTGATGGATTCATCCAAGTTCATCTGCACGAACCGCGACGCGTTCCACAACTTGTTGCAGAAGTTCCTGGAGGCCTCAAGCCGGGCGGTGCTCATGGCGATGTCCGTGCCGGGCGCGGCCATGATGGCCAGGGAGAATCGCAGGGCGTCCGTGCCGTACTCCTCCATCACTTCGAGCGGATCGATGACGTTGCCCTTGGTCTTGCTCATCTTCTGGCCGCTGGCGTCGCGCACCAGGCTGTTGAAGTAGACCTTGCGGAAGGGCACGTCGCCCATCCAGGTGAGGCCCGCCATGGCCATGCGCGCCACCCAGAAGAAGAGGATGTCGTAGCCCGTGATGAGGACGCTGGTGGGGTAGTAGCGCTTGAGCTCGTCGCTCTCCTCCGGCCAGCCGAAGACGCTGAAGGGCCACAGGGCGGAGCTGAACCAGGTGTCGAGGGTGTCGGGATCCTGCGTGAACTTCGCGTTGCCGCAGGTGCAGGCAGAGGGCTGTTCCAGCTCCACGTGCAGCGTGCCGCACGCGTCGCAGGTCCATGCGGGGATGCGGTGGCCCCAGACCAGCTGGCGGCTGATGCACCAGTCCTGGATGTTGGTGAGCCAGTGGTTCCAGACGGCCACGTGGTGCTCGGGCGTGAACTGGATGGCGCCGGTGTTGACGGTGTCGAGCGCCTTGGCGGCGGCCTCCCTCACATCCATGAACCATTGCTCGCTGACCAGGGGTTCCAGCACGGCGCCGCTGCGGTCGCTGAGGCTGATCTTGTTGACGTAGTCCTCCACCTTCACAAGGAAGCCCTGTTCCTCCAGGTCGGCGACCACGCGCTTGCGGGCCTCGAAGCGGTCGAGTCCAGCGTAGGCCCCGGCCTCGGCGGTCATCTTGGCGTCGAAGCCGATGATGGTGATGGAGGGCAGGCCCAGGCGCTGGCCGGCGGCGAAGTCGTTGGGGTCGTGGGCGGGGGTCACCTTCACGCAGCCAGTGCCGAAGGCGGGATCCACGAAGGTGTCGGCCACCACGGGGATCTGGCGGCCCGTGAGCGGGTGGTCCATGAGCTTGCCGATCATGCCCTGGTAGCGTTCGTCCTCGGGATGCACCGCCACGGCCGTGTCGCCCAGCATCGTCTCAGGGCGGGTGGTGGCGACCACGACATCGCCGCTGCCATCGGCCAGGGGGTAGCGCAGGTGCCAGAGCTTGCCGCGGCGCTCCTCGTATTTCACTTCCAGGTCGCTCAGCGCGGTCTGCAGCGCGGGATCCCACTGGATCATGCGGGGGCCACGGTAGATGCGTCCGGCCTTGTAGCTCTCCACGAAGACCTTGCGCACGGCCTTGTTCAGCGCGGGATCCAATGTGAAGCGGTTGCGGGTCCAGTCCACGGAGCAGCCCAGGCGCTTGAGCTGGTGCTCGATGGCGCCCTGGTTCTTCTCCTTCCAGTCCCAGATGCGGGCCTCGAAGGCATCGCGGCCCAGCTGGTGCCGGTCGGTGCCTTCCGCCTTGAGCTGGCGCTCCACCATCATCTGGGTGGCGATGCCCGCGTGGTCGGTGCCCGGCACCCAGAGGGCGTCGAAGCCCTGGGCGCGCTTGAAGCGGGTCAGCACGTCGTGCAGCGTGTTCACGAGGGCGTGGCCCATGTGCAGGTTGCCGGTGATGTTGGGCGGTGGAATGACGATGGACCAGGGTTCCTTGCCGCTCTCCGGCGCGGCCTCGAAGGCCCGGGATTCCTCCCACACCGAGTACCAGCGGGTCTGCGCCGTCCTGAAGTCGAAAGCCTTGTCCATCTCGCGCATGTGAATCCTCAGCCTTGGCTTTTCGACTCGAACCCAGCTGCGCCGAATTCAAGCGAGGAACGACCCTCGTTGGAACAACCAACCCAATGAACCAGTTTACCCGTGGAAGCAGGAGGCTTCCAGGCTGAGAACGCGGTGGTGACGCCGGGGTACCCTGGAATGCGATAGGATGATCGCCATTCACCCCGGGATCGGGATGGGAGGGCACATGCGTCTGGTTCGGATCCTGGCACTGGGGCTGCTGAGCTGCATGGGGATGGCGGGGTGGTCGGCCGAGGACAAGCCGCTGCCGGCGCCCCACGCCAAGGCGAAGCTCAACTGCCACGACTGCCACCAGAAGGAGAAGCCCTCCACCGCCGCCGTGCCGGACGAGGCCTGCATGATCTGCCATGGCGACTACCCGGCCATGAAGGCCCTGACCAAGGATGCCAAGCCGAACCCCCACGACCCACCCCGGACCGAGGTCCACGCTTCCATCACCTGCACGGACTGCCACCGTCAGCACAAGCCGGCGGTGGTGAAATGTCAGGAATGCCACGAGGGCAAGTTCTCCTTCAAGATCAAGTGAGAGCGTCCCCAGGCACTCCGGATGGCCGGACATGACAGGATGAGAGGTCTCCCATGGGTGGCCTCATGACCAATTCAACCCTGATCCTCGTTTCGGCCCTGGCCCTCGGTTCCGGGCCCGCCCGCGCGGCCCTGCCCGTGGAGGGGCTGGTCTTGCCCCTCCGGCAGGTGGAGGTGGCGGCGCCGGTCTCGAGCCGCATCTCGGAGATGAAGGTGAAGGAGGGCGAGGCCGTGAAGGAGGGCCAGCCCCTGGCCCTCCTCTATGGGAAGCTGGAGGAGCTGGAGGCCCAGCGAGCCAAGGTCCTGCTCGAACGGCGGGAATTCGAAGCCAAGGGAGCCCGCAAGCTCTATGAAAGCCGTGTGATTCCCGAGGCCCGGGCCCTGGAAGCGCGCATCGACCTGGATCTCGCAAAGCTGCAGTACGAAACCGCCGTCGAACAGGTTCGCCTCAGGACGATCCTCGCGCCTATGGACGGCATCGTGGTGACGCGCACGCACGATGCCGGCGAGACCGTCTCCACGGCCCAGCCGCTCTTCAGGATCCTCGACCTCAGCAAGGTGGTGGTCCAGATCGAGGTGGAGCCCAGGCAGCTGCCTGCCCTCCTGCCGGGACACCGGGTCCAGGTCTCCTTCCCCCTGGCGGCCCAGCCCACGGTGACCGAGGGCGAGGTGATCCTCGTGGACCCCTGCGCGGGCGACGGAGGGCGGGTGCGTGTGAAGGTGCTGGTGGAGAACCCGGAGCGCCGGATCCGGTCTGGGATCCGGGCCGTGGTGGAGCTTCCGGTTTCGCCTCAGCCCTGAAGGAAACGCTCGGGGTTGAAGCCATTGACCATGGCCCCCCAGTGGCGTCCCCCGATCCGGATGGGCAGGGCCAGGTCGTTGAGGATCTCGCCGGTATCCCGCATGTAGGTCTGGAAGAGGAAGGTCTCGGTGTTCCGGGCGCGCCGCTTCTCTGTTTCGATCGTGAAGTAGATCCGCTGGTGGCGGCTTTTCAGGATGTCGACCTGGGGATCGCCGGTCAGGGGCTCGGACACGCCCGAGTGGTGGATGGCCAGGTAACCGTTGACGTCCAGGGCCACGGAATAGATGGAGCCCAGGTCCCGGCGGGCTTCATCGAAGAGGGGTTGAAGGTCCCGGGCGAAGGCTGCGGCGTAGGAGGTCAGGAACTTCTGGGGGGTCGTGTCGGGGATGGGGCGGTAGCTCTGGTCGAAGACATCGACGCCGCGGGCCGCGACCTCCTGGATCCGGGCCTCCATGGCGTCCCGCCAGTGGAGGGTTCGCTGGATCACCGATTCGAGCTCGCCCGTGCCGGTGCGGAAGCGGGAGACCAGCTCCAGCAGCCGTTCCGTGGCGCGGTTCATGTCCCCGGAGAACCGGGTGGATTCCTGGAGCCTCCCTTCGGCTGTCGCGCTGAGGCTCTGGATGTCCCGGGCCTGCCGGTGGATCTCGATGCTGGTGCCTGAGATGCTGCCCACGGCCGAGGTCGCTCCCGTGAGCTGGGCGCTGTTCTCCTCGAAATCACGCACCAGTTTGGCGAAGTGCTCCGAGGCCCGTCCAAGGATGCCTGAGGTCCCCTGGAAATCGGCGCTGATCTCCTGGATGCCTTGGGAAGTCAGCTCGACGTCCCGAAGCATGTCTCCCAGGTTCCGGGAGATTTCCTCGGCGGCTTCGCCGACGTTGCCCGAGAGCTTCCGGACCTCCTCGGCCACCACGGCGAAGCCCTTGCCCGCTTCGCCCGCGTGGGCCGCCTCGATAGAGGCGTTGAGGGCCAGGAGCTTCGTCTGCTCGGAGACGCCTTCGATCAGCTGGACCACGTCGATGATGCGCTCCGACCGCTCGCTCAGGCGCACCACCAGCTCCGAGAATTGCGCCAGGCGGCGGTTGGTCGTGGCCATGGAGGCATCCGCCTCCAGCAGCTCGGTGCGCGTCATCCGGGCAGCTTCGAGGTTCTCCAGCGTGGAGGCGGCGATGTGCCCCGTGACCTGGGCCACGTTGCCGACGGCCTCGGCCACCTCCTGGCTGGTTCGGGTGATGCGTTCCGACAAGGCCCCTTGGTGCTGGGCATCCGTGGCTGAGTCGGAGGCGAGCTTGGTGGTGCGGGTGGAGCCCACGGCGATGGACAATCCCAGGCGCTTGGAGCTGTCGAGGATATTCCGGATCTCACCCGCAAACCGGTTGAAGCCGGAGGCCAGGCGGCCGATCTCATCATGGGTATCGAGGTCGATGTCCTTCGAGAAGTCGCCGCCCTGGATGGTCCCGGTGATCTTGCGCAGGGGGACGGCCACGGACAGGTGGAAGGTGAGGAAGGCCCCGGCCGCGATGACCAGGGCCACGATGGGAATGGCGATGGCCACGGATTCGGTCCGTGCCAGGTGGTCAAGGGTGGCGGCGTCCAGGCGGCCGGCCGCCGAAAGGCTCCCCCGGAGGTTCCTGCTGACCTGCAGGGTGTACCCGCTCAGCACGAGGAGCATGAGGTAGATCGGGATCATGCAGCCGAGGAGCTTGCGCAGGAGGGTATTGAAGAAGGTCCCCTCGATCCACCGGTAGAGGCCTTTGATCAGACGCATGGAGAGACCCCCTGTCCGTTCTGGTTGCCTTGGCGTTCCATGCCCATCCTCCGCCGATCAACCCGCCTCGGGCGGGCAAACCTGTCCCGGAGCTGGTCCCCATTCCCGTGAGATCGGAAGCGGGGCGCTCCGGAATGAATCCGGACGCCTGGGAATCGGCTCGGATGCTAGTCGCTGGACATGCGGTCCCACATGTCCTCCCACTCCAGTTCGGTCCACCACTCCCGCTCGAGGCCGTCGCAGGTGGTCCCGAAGGAGGGACAGGCCACGCAGCCGTCCCCCCGGTGGACCTCGGGATCCATGTAAGGCGGGTAGCGCGCCATCAGGGCCAGAGCCGCCTCCCGGGCCTCGGCCTCGGCCTCGGTCATGGTCCGGGAGGGCAGCTCCCGCACGTGGAAGCGCCGCAGGCGCTCCTGGGCCTCGGGGAACAGCACGGAGTTCTCGGCGTCGATGTGCCGCCAGAGCGCGTGGCTGTAGTCCACGGCGAGGGCCTGAAGCCGGGTCCGGTCGCTGCCAGACAAGGGGGAACCCAGCAGGCCCTCCATGGCATCGAGCAGCCCGCCCATGCGCCGGTGCTCGCTGGTCAGGGCCGCGATGGGGCCGCGGGCCGCCGGAATTTCGGCACGCTCCGCCAGGGCCTGGAAGAGGACGGCCTCCTCCTTGTCGTGGTGGAAGTCTCCGGCATAGCGCCGGAAGAAGGCCAGGAACCGGGCGCCATCCGCCGGATCGCCCTGGTCCGCCAGGCGGGCCGTCACGAAGGCGCGGAGGGAGCCCACCACCTGCTCGATGAGCTCGTGTTCCTGCCGGAGGTCCTCGATGAGCTGCATGGGGTCAGACCCTCGCCGATGCGCCTTCCACCCTCATGCCCAGGGCGTTCAGCAGCCAGTGGTCGTGGTTGCCGCCGGGGTTGGGGGTGGTGAGGAGCTTCTCGCCGGTGAAGATGCTGTTGGCGCCCGCGAAGAAGCAGAGGGCCTGCAGCTCGTCGCTCATCTGGGTGCGACCGGCGCTGAGGCGGATGCGGCTCTTCGGGAAGAGGATGCGGGCCGTGGCGATCATCCGCACCAGTTCCAGCGGGGGCAGGGGCGGTACACCTGCGAGGGGCGTGCCGTCCACGGCCACGAACTGATTGATGGGAATGCTCTCCGGGGCGGGATCCAGCTCTGTCAGCTCCTGGAGGAAGTGGATGCGCTGATCGACGGTCTCACCCATGCCCACGATGCCGCCGGAGCAGACCTCCAGGCCCGCGGCGCGCACGGCGGCGATGGTCTCCAAGCGCTCGTCGAACGTGCGGGTGTGGATGATGGTCTCGTAGAAATCGCGGCTGCTGTCGATGTTGTGGTTGTAGACCTGGCAGCCGGCCCCCTTCAGCCGCTTGGCCTGGTCCTCATTGAGCATGCCGAGGGTGACGCAGACCTCCATGCCCATGCTGGACACGCCGTGCACCATCTCCAGCACGGCGTCGAAGTTGGCATCGTCCTTCACCTCGCGCCAGGCAGCGCCCATGCAGTAGCGGGTGGAGCCGTTGGCCTTGGCCTCGGCGGCGCCCGCCAGCACTTTGTCCACATCCTTAAGGGGCTCGACCTTCAGGGCCGTGTTGTAGCGGGCGCTCTGGGGGCAGTAGGCGCAGTCTTCCGGGCAGGCCCCGGTCTTGATGGAATCCAGGGTGCAGAACTGGATTTCCTCCGCGTTCCAGTGCTGCCGGTGGGCCGTGGCCGCCTGGTAGAGCAGCTCGGGGACAGGCAGGTCGTGGAGGGTGCGGATCTCGGCGGAGGACAGGGGCATGGACAGCTCGCAAAACGCCGATTGTACCTGATCCTGCGATCAATCCCCGGGCGCCTCCAGATTCAGCCGGTAGCCCACGTTCGGCTCGGTGATGAAGTGGCGGGGCCGGGTGGGATCGGTTTCCAGCTTTTTGCGCAGCATGGCCATGTAGATGCGCAGGTAGTGGGTGTTGCCTGCGCCGCCGGGTCCCCAGACCTCGGTCAGCAGCTGGGTGTGGGTGGCCACCTTGCCCTGGCGGCGGGCCAAGGCCTCCAGCAGGCGGTATTCAAGGGCCGTCAGCTTGACGGGGCTTCCCTCCCGGCTGACCTCGCGCCGCTCGAGATCAATCCGCAGTCCGCCGCTGCAGACCACAGGTTCGCTCACATCAGATTGAAGGGTGTGGCGGAGGGCCACGCGGATCCTCGCCAGCAGCTCTCCCGCGCCGAAGGGTTTGGCGAGGTAGTCGTCGGCGCCGTGGTCGAGGGCGAGCACCTTGTCACGTTCCTGGTTGCGGGCGCTGAGGATCATCACGGGCTTCCGGCTCCAGCTCCGCAGCTCCCTGAGCACGGCCATGCCGTCGAGGTCGGGCAGGCCGAGGTCCAGCAGCACCAGATCCGGGTTGTGGCTGCGGGCCATGGCCAGGCCCTCGGTGGCGGTGGCTGCGCTCAACACCTGGTACTCCTGGCCAGTGAGCGTGGGGATGAGAAACCGCCGGAGGGGCTCTTCGTCCTCGATGATGAGGATCAGCGGCTGGTTCATGGCGCGTCCTCGGGCAGCTCAGGAGGGACGCCATCCAGGGGGAGGGCCAGCTGGAAGCTGGAGCCGCCGCCGGGCCGGTCCACCACCTGGATCCGGCCGCCATGGGCTTGGACGATGGCCCGGCAAATGGCGAGGCCCAGCCCCACGCCGCCTTCGCCCGCTTCGGGAAGGCGGAAGAACTTCTCGAAAACCTTGTCTTGGTAGCCCGCGGGAATGCCCGGTCCCCGGTCGGCCACTTCCAGGTGGACCCAGCCCGGCTCATCCCAGGCGCGCAGGTCCATGTCCCGCCCGGGGGCATGGCGCTGCGCGTTGCTCAGAAGGTTGACCAGCACCTGCTCGATGAGCACCGCGTCTAGCGGCGCCAGGGGCAGCGCCTCCGGCAGGTCCACCCGAACCGGCAGAATGCCCTGGCGCTTCTCCAGCTGGCCCAGGGCCGAGCCGACGACCTCCTCCAGGGGCTGCCACTCCTTCTGCACCTGGATCGCGCCGCTCTCCAAGCGGGTGAGGTCGAGGATGTTCCCCAGCAGATGGGCCAGCCGCTCACTCTCCTCCTGGATCATGGTGAGCAGGTCGCGGCGGGCAGGGTCCGTAAGCTGGCCGGGGAGCAGCAGGCTGCCGGCGGCGCCATGGATGGCCGCCAGGGGCGTCCGCAGGTCATGGCCGATGGCGCCCAGCAGGGTGCTGCGCATGCGCTCGGTCTCGCTTTCGACCTGGGCCTTGCGGGCCTCTTCCAGCCAGCGCAGGCGCTCCAGGGCCAGGGCGATCTGGACAGCGAAGGCCTTCAACAGCTCCCAGGTGTCCGGCGGCAGGCCGATGGTTTCCCGGGGCAGCACGCGGAGAATGCCCTCGCTGCGGTCTGTTCCAGTCAGGGATAGGCAGTAGGCCTGATCGCAGATCAGGGGTTCCAGCGGGTCGCCGGGGCGCTCCCCGACCTCCAGCCTGGCCAGCAGGTCCGCCGGGGGAGGCAGGTTGATTCCCGAGTTGGCTGGCGGGAGGATGCGCCAATCCACCGCGAGTGGAAGGAGCAGGCAGGCCTCGGCCTTGAAGACGCGGCGGATGTGCTCGGCGGCAGTGTCGGCCACTTCCTCGGAGCTGCGGCTGCGGGCCAGAGCCCGGCCCAGCAGGTAGAGCGAGGCCGTGTGCACCTCCCGGCGGTGGACCTCGCGGGCCTGTCGGCGCAGGCGGTGGAGGAGGCCCACCACCGCCTGCGCGGCGAGCAGCATGGCGAGGAAGAAGAGCAGGTTGGGCCAGTGGCCGGAGGCGCCGCTGAACCGGGGCGTCTCCAGCATGAAGTTGTAGAGAAGGGCGCCGAGGACCGACGCCAGCACGGCCAACCGCTGTCCCCAGTGATGGGCGATGAACGTCACCGCCGCCAGGTAGACCGGCAGGACGAGGGCGATGTTGCCCTCCCGGGGAAGAAGCCAGGCCACGCCAGAGGTGGCCGCCAGCACGCTTAGGGCGCCAACCATGGCGCCGAAGCCCATACCCCGGGAATCCTGCTCGGCAGGGCTGGTCCGGTCGTCCATCACCTCGATCTCAGCATCCAGCCCCCGGCGCTGCAGCTCATCGGCGGTGGAATGGCCCACCCTCGCCCAGGGCCAGCGATCCGAGGAACGACCCAGGAGCAGCACTTGCGCACGGGTGGTGCGGGTCACTTCGGACAGTCCCTGAGCCAGCGTCGGGGCCTGGACGATCTCGATTCCGGCGCCCAGGCGCTGGGCCTCCTGGAGCCAGACCTGGACCTGCTCGGCATCCTCCGTGAGCTGGGAGCCACCGGTCTCCACATGGACGGCGACCCACGGCGCCGAGCGCTCCCGGGAGAGGCGAAGGGCGGCCTGGATCAGGCGGAGGGATCGGGCCTCGGATCCGAGGGCCACGAGGATCGGGCGTTGCTGGGGTTCCATGGAGGGTCCAGGGTACGCGGTGGTGCGGCATAAAAAGCGCGTAAAAAATCTGAATCGAGAACCCTGATCACAGGGCTGGCTGGCCATACTTCCGCCGGTCCGCCTCTTCCGGACCAAGGAGGTTCCAGACCATGACCCCGATGCCCCTGAATACGGGTAATACCGCCTTCATGCTGATCTGCTGCAGCCTCGTCATGCTCATGACGCCCGGGCTGGCCTTCTTCTACGGCGGCCTGGTGGGCCGCAAGAACACCCTGTCCATCATGATCCAGAGCTTCGTCAGCCTGGGCTGGACCACGGTGCTGTGGTTCGCGTTCGGCTATTCCATGAGCTTCGGCCCCACCTGGCATGGCGTCATCGGCGATCCCACCTACTACGCCTTCCTCAAGAACGTTTCCCTCAACAGCATGTTCACCCTGGGCGGCAATGACGCGGGCATCCCCCTCGTCGTGCATATCGCCTACCAGATGATGTTCGCCATCATCACGCCGGCGCTCATCACCGGCGCCTTCGCCAACCGCGTGACCTTCAAGGCCTACATGATCTTCCTCACGGCCTGGCTGGTGTTTGTCTACTTCCCCTTCTGCCACATGGTCTGGCATCCCGATGGCCTGCTGGCCAAGTGGGGGGTCCTGGATTTCGCCGGCGGCATCGTCGTGCACAACACCGCCGGCATGGCCGCCCTGGCCTCGATCCTCTACGTCGGGAAGCGCAAGGTGGTGGAGAACATCCCCCATAGCGTGCCCCTCATCGCCCTGGGCACCGGCCTGCTCTGGTTCGGCTGGTATGGCTTCAATGCAGGGTCTGAGTTCCGGGTTGACAGTGTGACCGCCTCAGCCTTCCTGAACACCGACATCGCGGCCTCCTTCGCCGCGGCCACCTGGCTCTTCGTGGAGTGGACCAACGCCCACCAGCCCAAGTTCGTGGGCCTCCTCACCGGTGCCGTGGCGGGCCTCGCCACCATCACTCCTGCGGCCGGCTATGTATCCCCGGCCACCAGCGCCATCATCGGTGTCCTCTCAGGCGTCATCTGCTACTACGCTGTGGCCCTGAAAAACAAGCTGGGCTGGGATGATGCGCTGGATGTCTGGGGTGTGCACGGGGTGGGTGGCTTCATCGGCGTGATCTTCCTGGGCATCTTCGCTTCCAAGTCCTGGAACCCCGCCGGCGTCGATGGCCTGCTCATGGGCAATCCGGCCTTCTTCCTGAAGCAGTGCGCTGCCGTGGCGATCTCCTCTGTGTGGGCCTTCGGGTTCACCTACGGGATGCTCTGGATCATCGACCGTGTCACCCCCGTGCGGGTGACCCTGGCAGCCGAAGAGAAGGGCCTGGACGTTGAACTGCAGGGCGAGGAAGCCTATCCCCAGGGCCTCTAGCCCCGGATGAATCACGGCGCGCTCCGGATGGTTCCGGGGCGCGCCGTGCCTGGATTCCTGGAGCCGGTGCAGCCGGCGAATCAACCTCATCGCCAAAGGATCTGGAAGCATGCGCATCTCACCGTTCCTGCTCTCCGCCCTGGCCAGCGCCCTGCTGGCCCAGGCCCCCTCCCCGGGAGGCACGCCCGCCCTGAAGTGGCGCGGCTCGCTCTGGGCCTCGGCCGTGACGCAGAACCGCGACACCGGGGATAGCTCGCTGGTCTTCCGGCCGCTGGAGGCGGGGCAGGGCCAGTTCACCCTCGACGGCCTCATGCTCGGCGTGGATGCCGCGCTCACCGGCGGCTGGTCCGCCAAGGCGACGCTGTTGACGGGGCAGGCAGGCAAGGTCGTGCAGGGCAGCACCGGCGACAGCGGCACCATCGCTCCTGTGGAGGCCATGCTGGTGTGGACGGGGGAACACGACACCTTCCGCGCCGGCCGGATGATCACCTTCATCGGGATGGAGTTTCTGGATGGCGCGCAGGACGTGGCGGCCAGCCGGGGCCTGCTGTTCAGCTTCGTGGATCCTTTCGGGCAGGTCGGCATCAACTGGCACCACGCCTTCAGTCCGGTCTGGAGCGCGGATCTCTGGGCCTTCAATGGCGAGGACCGCACCCGGGACAACAACCACGGCAAGACCGTGGGGCTGGGGCTCACCTACAACCATGCGGGTTCCCAGGAGAACTTCCTGTCGCTGCAGGCCTATTCGGGGGTCGAACAGGATGGGTTTGGTCCCGCCTCCCACACCGGCGCCGAGGGACGCAAGCGCGAGCGGGTCTGCCTCATGGGCCAGTGGATCGGCGGAGGCTCCACGTTCCAGTGGGAGGCCTCCCTGGGCCGGGAGTCCTTCGGGGCGGCCAGCATCCTGGGCGCCACGGCACCGGCGACGGCCACCTGGCGCGGGTACGGATTCATCTGCAAACAGGCAATCACGCCTTCCCTGGGCCTCTTCGCCCGGGCGGAGTGGCTCTCGGATGACCTGGGCGTGCGCCTGTCGGCGGACCCCACCATCCGGGAAGGGCTGGGGCTTGCCGGCCCCATCGCCTACGCCGGCCGGATGGGGGCGAACCTCCGGGCCCAGGCCGCCTCCATCGGCGTGGAGCAGAAGTACGGACCTGCATTTGCCCGCCTGGAGTTGCGTCAGGATCGGCTGAACCGGGACCTGACAGATACGCAGGGCCGCGCCTTCCGGGAGAACCTCTCGGGGACCCTGAGCCTGGGGGCCAGTTTCTAGACCATTTCGTCATGAATTGATCTGCGGCGGTCTGTGCCATAACCCCGATTTGGAGGATCGGGGGCGATGGTCTGTGGAAAACCCCGGGGTGAATTCCGAGCGGCGGTCTGCGTGCTAGATTTGGGCCACCGACTGCCCCCTGGCGAGAGGAGTTCCTGTGCCCGACAGCTCCGTCCAGACAGCGCCTGCCACCACCCTGACCCGGGAGCAGCGCGTCCGCCTGTACCGAACCATCTATGCCGCCCGCCGCATCGACGACAAGGAGATCACGGGCAAGCGCCAGAACAAGGTCTTCTTCCAGATCAACGGTGTGGGGCACGAGGCGGTCCAGGCCGCCGCGGCCATGGTGTTCCGCCCGGGCCACGACTGGTTCTTCTTCTACTACCGCGACCGGGCCCTGGCCTACGGCCTGGGCTACACCGCCAAGGAGATGTTCCTGGGCTCCGTAGGGGCTGTGGACGATCCCGCCAGTGGTGGCCGCCAGATGCCCAGCCACTGGGGCCACAAGGACCTCAACATCTTCACGACCTCAAGTCCCACCGGCAGTCAGTTCCTGCAGGCTGTGGGGGCGGTGGAGGCGGTGGTGCGCGCCGAGCAGGGCGGCGTCTCGGAGCAGCTGGGCATCAAGGCCGACGAGGTGGCGCTGGTCACCACGGGGGACGGCACCTGCAGCCAAGGGGAGTTCTGGGAGGCCATGAGCAATGCGGTGAACCTGAAGGCGCCGGTGGTCTTCCTGGTGGAGGACAACGGCTATGCCATCAGCACCCCCAGCGAGGTGCAGTATCCGGGCGGCAACGTGGCGGCGCTGCTGCAGGGCTACGCGGAGCATGGCCTGTTGATCCTGGACGAGGTGGACGGCTGCGATCCCATCGCCAGCTACGAAGCGCTCAAGGTGGCCGCTGAGCACGCCCGCGCCCGCAAGGGGCCGGCCCTGGTGCGCGCCAAGGTGATCCGCCCCTACAGCCACTCCCTGTCGGACGACGAGCAGCTCTACAAGTCCAAGGCCCAGCGGGAGGCCGAGGCCCAGCGGGATCCCGTGAATACCTATGCCCAGTACCTGCTGGCGTTGGGTGACCTGACCGAAGCCCAGCTGGAGATGCTGAAGGAGGAGGTGCAGGCCGAAATCGACGCGGCCTGGGACGAGGCCGACGCCGCCCCCCGCCCCGAGCCGGGCAGCTACTACCGCCATCTCTATAGCGAGGAGGTGGATCCCACCTCCGCCGCTTTTGATACCGAAGATGCCCCGGGCGATCAGGAGGTCGGCAAGAAGACCATGCTCGACCTCATCAACGCCACGCTGAAGCACGAGATGGCGCGGGATCCCCGCATCCTGGTCTTCGGTGAGGATGTGGCCGATGCCAGCCGCGAGGACATCCTCGACGAAGTGAAGGGCAAGGGGGGCGTCTTCAAGACCACCCACGGCCTGCAGAAGCAGTTCGGCGCCCACCGTGTGTTCAACACGCCCCTGGCGGAGGCCACCATCGTCGGCCGGGGCATTGGCCTGGCTGCGCGGGGCTTCAAGCCCGTGGCCGAGATCCAGTTCTTCGACTACATCTGGCCCGCCATGCAGCAGCTGCGGGATGAGCTGGCCAACATCCGCTGGCGCTCCCACGGTGCCTTCAAAGCGCCCATGGTGATCCGGGTGCCCATCGCGGGCTACCTCATGGGCGGCGCCACCTACCACAGCCAGTGTGGTGAGAGCACCTTCACCCACATCCCGGGCCTGCGCGTGATCTGCCCCAGCAACGCCCTGGACGCGGCCGGCCTCCTGCGCACCGCCATCCGCTGCGACGACCCGGTGCTGTTCCTCGAACCCAAGCACCTCTACCGGCAGACCCACAACAAGGGCAACGATCCCGGCCCCGACTTCATGATCCCCTTTGGCAAGGCCCGTACGGTGCGGGAGGGCGCCGACCTCTCGGTCATCACCTACGGCTGCACCGTGCATCGCGCCGTGCAGGCGGCCCGCGAGGCGGAGAAGGAGGGGATCTCGGTGGAGATCATCGACCTGCGCAGCCTGAATCCCTACGATTGGGCGGCCATCGAGCGCACCGTGAAGAAGACCCACCGGGTGATCTTGGCCCACGAGGACACCCTCAGCTGGGGCTATGGCAGTGAGATCGCCGCCCGCATCGCCGACGAACTGTTCTTCCACCTCGATGCGCCGGTGCGCCGGGTGGCCGCCAAGGATACCTGGGTGGCCTACTATCCGGCGCTGGAGGACGAGATCCTGCCCCAGCCCAAGGATTTCCTGGAGGCCTACCGGAAGCTCATGGCGGTCTGAGCGGTCAAGGGCGCTAGGATGGGCCCATGTCCGGAGGGCTCATGCGCAAGGTTCTGGTCCTGCTCTGCCTCGGAGGGGTGACCGCCTTCGCCCAGATCGGCGCCACGCCGCAGTACGATGCCGGGCCGAAGCTGAATTGGACCTTCGGGGTCCACCGGAGCCAGCCCACCTTCTCCGCCACGGCGGCGGGCACCAAGGACGGCAGGGCCTCGCTGGTGGACACGGAGGCGGACCTCGGCCTGGGCCGATCGGGCAGCCCCAGCGGCGCCTTCCTGGAATACTCCGGGCAGGCGCACGGGTTCCGCCTGGCCTATGACGCCCTTCGCTTTGAAGGGGAACGGACCCTGGCGCGGGACATCCAGCTGGACGGCGTGACCTACTCGGCCGGCACGGGAATCCGGTCGAAGGCTAGGCTCACGGTGGTTGAGGGGCTCTACACCTACAAGTTCCTCCGCCAGGCGGATGCCTGGGTGGGACTCGATCTTGGCGCGCAGGTCCTGAAGTCGGAGCTCTCGGCGCTCACGCTCTCCGGACCCCCCACCTCCTCCGCCCTCAGCCCGACCATGGTCCTCCCCCAGGTGGGCCTCTCGGGGTGGTCCTCCGGGGCCGGCGGGCTCCTGGAATCGCGGGTCTTCTACCGCTACTTCCGGCTGCAGGGGGCCAGCTGCAGCCGCTACGGCATGGATGCCCGGGCCTACCTGTACCCCCGCTTCGGCCTGAGGGCCTTCTATGAGGCGGGCACAGTCAAGGCGCCGGCCGGCTCCACCCAGGGGGACCTGGACCTCCGGGCGGATTCCAGGCTGACCGGCCTGGGCCTGGTGCTTCGTTTCTGACGGCGGGCGGATGCCGATGCGTCCGGGGCGGAATAAGTTGCAAAAAAAAAGAATAGACCAGGGCAATCCTGTCATGCTGTTCGCGTGACCCGCCAGGGGCGGACCTCACACCATGCTATGACGGCCTTGTCTGGGGAAAGTCATCGCTACAACATCACCAGACATACTGCAGGAAACAGTCATGGCTCAAGGCACCGTCAAGTGGTTCAACGCTGAGAAGGGCTTCGGCTTCATCACCCCCGACGAGGGCGGCGCTGACCTCTTCGTCCACCACACCGCCATCCAGGGCGGTGGATTCCGCACGCTGGACGAGAACCAGCGCGTCAGCTTCGAAGTGGCCCAGGGTCAGAAGGGCCCCCAGGCCACCAACGTCCAGAAGCTCTAGTCCCACGCTTCTCCAGACAGGCGGCCCCTCGGGGCCGCCTGTTCGTTTCAGGGTGCTAATCGCCGCGGATGACTGGCCGTAAGGCATCCATCACCTGGAGCGCCCATGTCCGCCGCCAGCCGGAGCTTCCTCCGCGCGGGGCTCGCCCTGTCCCTCTTCTACTGGACCGCGTCCCTCCTCGCAGGCTGGTGGCTTCCGGGCCTGCTGCTGAACGCGCCGCTTCCCCCGCGTCCGGCAGGTGAAGCCGAGGCCAGCCTGGCCGCCCTGGCCGGAGACTCTGGACACTGGACGGTCCACCCTGTGCCCAGCGGCCAGGGCGTCACCTTGCGGGTCCACTGGCTCCACCGGCCGGGGGCGAAGGGCGCGGCGATCCTGCTCCATGGCTTTGGTGACGACGCCCTGGGCACGGCACCCCGGTTGCGCGACCTCCCGGAGTTGGATGTCCTCTGCTTCACCTTCCGGGGACGGGACCTGGCGCCGGAGACGCCCACCACCCTGGGGGCCCATGAACGCGGGGATGTGGCGGCGGTGGTCCGTTTCCTGGAGGGGGCAGGCTGGCCGAGGGACCATCAGATCCTGGTGGGATGCAGCCAGGGCGCGGGCGTGGCCATTCTGGCCCTGGCGGACCTGGAAGCGCAGGGTGCTCCTCTGGCTGGCGCCCTGCTGGAGAGCCCGTTCATGGATCTCCACGACGCCGCGCGCAACCACCTCCGGGGAACCCTGGGTGACTTCGAGATCCTGGCTCGGCCCGCAGAATGGATCGGGCTATGGCGCGCTGGGCGGATCGCCGGGTTCGATCCGGCGGCGGTCTCCCCGGTCCAAGCCAGCCGCGGACTCCGCACCCCCCTGGCCCTGCTGGCCGGGGATGCCGACTCGATCACGCCCCTCCCCGGGGTCGAGGCCATCGCCCGGCATCACCCGGACCTCACCATCGTGCCCGGAGCCGGCCACCTGGAGGCGGGCAGCAGGGTGCCCGGTGGCTGGAAGGCCTGGGCCGACCGGCGCCTGCGAAGCTGGGGTCTGGGCTCGAACCCCTAGTGGTGGCCGTGTCCGTGATCGTCCGCCACGGCGGGTTTGCCGATGAACTCGGGCTTGCGGCCCAGGAAGATCACCCACAGGCCGTACAGGGCCAAGATGCCCAAGCCCACTGCCATGAAGGCGGGGCGCAACGTGGCCAGTCCGGGGGTGCGGAAACCCAGGAGGCCCAGGATGGCGCCGAAGAAACCGACCGTGATGAGCAGGATTCCCCAGCGCGCCGCCGCGGCGGGGTTCTGTCCAACCTCCTCGGGCAGCGTGCCAAGGGGGGTCTTGATCTCACCGGCCACATGCGTGCCCTGGAAGATGAGGACGACGAAGAGGAGGAAATAGAAGACCAGGAAGAGCATGGGCTGACTCCGAAGGGATCCAGGATCGCATGAAGGGCCCAGGGGGGCGACGACAGGAATCAAAATTCAGGGATTGACAGAATCAAACGGTTGATTAAACTCAAAAAGTGCTTTAATCATTCGATTGATTGACAGCCTGAGGCGTCCCATGAACCTTCTCCCCATGCAAGCCGACACCCGGACCCGTCTCATCGAATCGGCCATCCTCCACTTCGCCGCCAAGGGTTTCGATGGCGCCGGCATCCGGGAGATTGCCAAGAGCGCCAATGCCAACTCGGCCCTGGTGGCCTACCACTTCTGCGGTAAGGAAGGCCTCTACGCCGAAACCCTCAAGGCGATCTTCTCCCGGAAGGTATCGCCGGTCTCCCAGCTGGCCCACCTGCCGCCGGCCGGCTCGCCCGGGGCCCGGAAGGCTGCCTTGCAGGGCTTCCAGAACTACATTCGGGCCTTCACCACCGAGATCATGTCCTGCCAGGGCGCCGATCCCATCGACGAAGCCGCCATGGTCCTCATGACCAGGGAGATGCAGTCCCCCCGGCCCGCCTCCTCGGCCCTCCTCATGGAGCACATCCGGCCTTACGTCACCTACCTGACGAACTGCCTCCAGATCCTCCGGCCTGACCTGGACGAGGATGCCCTCTTCGCCATGGGCGTGAGCATCCAGGGCCTGATGATTCATTTTCGCAACTCCCTGGGGATCATCCGCCTCATCCGGGGCAATCCGGCCTACCCCGAGGATGCGGAAAAGCTCATCCAACACTTCACCGATTTCAGCCTGCGGGGGCTTGGCGTCCCCGAGGCTTTCCCGCAGCCGAGGAATTGACCATGCTCCTGATCCCGCCCCCTGCGCTCCAGGCTCCGCTCCTGACGCCCCCCCCGGCCCAGGCGCCCCAGGCCCCGCTTTCGCTGGACCTCCCGGGCGCCCTGTCCCGGGCCCGGGCCGAGAACCCCATGCTCCGCGCCGCCAAGGCCCGCGTCGACGAGCGCCGCGGCCTCATCACCAGCACCCGGGCGGACGCGCTGCCGCAGCTTACGCTGATCGGCGATTTCACCCGGGCGCGGGATGTCTCGATGCTGAACAGCGGCTTCGCGGATCTCGCACCAAAGATGGGCATTCCCCTGGATTCCCTCGTGGGCACCCGCAGTGTCTACACGAGCCAGGCCAACCTGACCCAGCCCCTCTTCTACTGGGGCAAGCTGGGCACGGCCATCGACATCGCCAAAATGGGCGAGCAGGAGGCCGCCTTCAGCTACACCACCGCGGAGCTGGACACCCTGCATGGGGTGGCCAAGGCCTACCTGGGCGTTCTGGTGGCCCAGGCGGAGCAGGAGGTCATCGAGAGCCGGCGCAAGACCGCCGAGCAGTTCGTATCTGACGTGAAGGCCCGGCTGGAGGCCCAGACCGCCACGGAGCTGGACCGCCTCCGCGCGGAAAGCGAGCTGCTGGCCGTGATCCCCGAGGCCCTCCAGGCCGAGGCCCAGGTGAAGCGTTCCCTGGAAGTCCTGAATGGCCAGCTGGGGCTGGACCCCAAGACCCCGCTGGCCCTTGCCGGCCTCGGGCTTCCGGAGGCCACCGCCAAGCCCGCGGGCGCCGAGCGCAGCGAGCTGGCCCAGCTGAAGCAGCAGGAGGCCATGTACCGCGCGAACGACAAGATCCTCAAGTCCGACCTGCGTCCCAAGTTCGACCTCAGCGCCAGCTATGGGTACCAGGCCGGCAAGTCGGACAACCTCTTCAAGGAGCCGTACGACACCTGGAAGGTGAGCCTCACCATGAAGTTCCCGGTCTTCGACGGGTTGCGCAGCTCGGGCAAGCGGGCCCAGAACAACGCCCAGCTGGAGCAGGTGAAGCAGATGCGCGTGGATCGCGAACGGTCCGTGGCCATCGAGCAGAGCACCGCCGACCGCGAGCTGGAGAAGGCCACCGCCTTGGCCGAGGCCGCGCGCAGGGCGCACGACGCCGCGCTCGAGGCCCTCCGCATGAGCCACGAATCCTTTGACCAGGGCCTCATCACCTCCCTCGACCTGCTCCAGGCGGAGCGGGCGGAACGGCAGGCCGAAAGCCAGCGCCGCCGCGCCGAGTTGGGCCTCTGGTCCGCCCGCTTCGATCAGCGCCGCTCCCTGGGCCTGCCCCCTCTCTGATCCTGTCGAAATTCTTTGGAGCCGACCATGAACCGCAAATCCATCTTTTACGTGGCCCTGCCTGTGGCGGTGATCGCCGGGGCAGCCACCTTCCACCGCAGTCAGCGCAACACGGAGCTGAACCACCAGGCCGCCGTGAAGGGCGAGGGCACCGTGGCCGTCACCCTGGTCAGCGTCCAGGAGCGGAGCTTCCGCCCCGCCGTGGCCTTCACGGGCACCCTGCTGGCCGTGAACCGGGCCGAACTCAAGGCCGAGGTTACGGGCCGCGTCACCCGCGTGGCGGTGCAGGAGGGCGATGCCGTCGCCGCCGGCGCGCTTCTTGGTGCCCAGGACGAGGACGACTACGTGCTGGGGCTGCAGGCTGCGGAGGCCCAGGTGGCCCAGGCCAAGGCCCAGGCCCTGCAGGCCCAGCGGGACAATGAGCGTTCCGTGGCCCTGCTGGAGAAGCGCAGCATCACCCGGCAGGCGGCCCAGCAGGCCGAGACGGCCTACAACGCCACCCGGGCCGCGGCTCAGGCCGCCGAGAGCAACCTGGGCATGGCCCGGCTCCGCCTCAAGAAGGCCCGCCTCGTGGCGCCCTTCGCGGGCCAGGTGGCCCGGCGCCTGGTGCAGCCCGGCGAGATGCTGAACCCCGGCCAGACGGCCTTCGAAGTGGTGGACAACCGCAAACTGGAAATCCGCGCCGATCTGCCTACCGAGGCCATGGCCCAGGTGAAGGTGGGCCAGCGGGCCACCTTCCGGGCCATAGGCCTGAACCAGCTGGTGGAGGGCCGGGTTGCCCAGGTGAGCCCCAGCCTTTCCCAGGACGGCCGCACCCTGCGCGTCCGGGTCGAGGTCCCCAACCCCAACGGCCTGCTCAAGGGCGGGCTCTTCGTGGAGGGCGTGATCCTGGGCGAGGGCGAAACCAAGAGCGCGGCCCTGCCCGCCACCCTGCTGAAGCCCCAGGACCGCGACGCCGAACTCTTCATCGCCGAGCAGGGCGTGGCCGCCCGCCGCAAGGTGGTGCTCGGCGCAGAACAGGACGGCTACCGCCCCATCAGCGGCCTGGCCGTGGGCACCCAGGTCATCGACAGCGGCAAGGACCTCGTGGGTGTGGGCAGCCGCCTGCGCGTCTCCACGCCCGCCGCCGGGGGGAAGTGAACCATGTTCCTGTCTGACCTTTCCATCCGCCGGCCCGTATTCACCGTCTGCATCATGCTGGCCCTGGTGGTGCTGGGTCTCTTCTCCGTGAAGAGCCTGGGCATCGACCAGTACCCCAACACGGACATCCCCACCGTCACCGTCTCCGTCATCTACCCCGGCGCCAGCCCCGAGTCCGTCAAGCAGGACGTGGTGCGCAAGATTGAGGAGGCCGTCAACCCCATCGAGAAGATCAAGGAGATCAGCTCCACCAGCCAGGAAGGTCTGGGCACCCTCGTGATCCAGTTCCAGCTGGGCCGCAACGTGGACAACGCGCTGAACGACGTGCGCACCAAGATCGGCCAGATCCGGCGCGACCTGCCCAATAACATCGAGGAGCCGGTCATCTCCAAGTTCGACCCGGCCTCGCTGCCAGTGCTCTCCCTGGTGCTGCAGCCCGATGCCAAGCATCAGGGCATGAATGATCGCGAGCTCACCCGCATCGCCGAAGACTTCCTCAAGCGCCGCATCGAGAACATCCCTGGCGTGGGCAAGGTGGAGCCGGCGGGCGTCAGCACCCGCGAGATCCTTGTCCAGATCGATCCCCAGAAGCTCGAAGCCCAGGGCCTGGCCCTGGGAGCCGTGAAGAGCGCCCTGGCCAACGACACGCTGGCCATCCCCAGCGGCAACCTGCTCCAGGGCAGCCGCGAAGTCTCGGTCAAGGTGGACGCCAAGGCCAGGGCCGTGGAGGACTTCAACCACGTGATCGTGGGCAACAAGGAAGGCCGGCCCATCGAGCTGCAGGAAGTGGCGAAGGTCGTCGACGGCATCAAGGAGAAGCGCAGCCTGGCCCGCCTGGGCGGCAAGGACGTGGTGGCCCTGGAGATCCAGCGCCAGGTCGGTGGCAACACTGTGGCCATGGTCGAGGCCGTGGAGAAGGCCCTCCAGGAGCTGAAGCCCGAGCTGCAGCAGCAGGGTGTCGAGGTGGTCACCGCCAAGGACAACGCCCGCTTCATCATCAACAACGTGGAGGACGTGAACATCTCCATCTACGTGGGCGGCCTGCTCACGGTGATCATCGTCTTCTATTTCCTGAAGAGCTGGCGCTCGACGCTGATCACCAGCCTCACGCTGCCCGTGTCGGTGATCTCCACCTTCATCGTCATGCGGGCCCTGGACTTCACGCTGAACACCATGACCCTCATGGGCCTCAGCCTGGCCATCGGCATCCTCATCGACGACGCCATCGTGGTCCGCGAGAACATCACCCGCCACGCCGAGATGGGCAAGGACCACGTCACGGCGGCCCGGGAGGGCACGGCTGAGATCGGACCCGCGGTCATCGCCACCACGTTGTCGATCCTGGCGGTGTTCGTGCCCGTCGCCTTCATGGGCGGCATCGTGGGCAAGTTCTTCTTCCCCTTCGGCATGGTCGTGGCTTTCGCCGTGGCGGTCTCGCTGTTCGTCAGCTTCACGCTGGATCCCATGCTCAGCGCCGTGTGGCCCGATCCCGAGCACGAGAAGAGCGCCGATGGCCACGTCCACTACCAGGGTCGCAACTGGATCATGCGCAGCGTAGAGGCCTTCAGCCGCCAGCTCGACAGCTGGGAGCAGCTCTACAAGAAGGCCATCGAGTGGGCGCTCCAGCATCGCTGGACCGTCATGATCGCCGGCGGCGCCAGCTTCTTCCTGGCCATCGCGCTCTCGGGCCTGTTGGGCAACAACTTCATGCCGGACTTCGATCGGGGCGATCTGCAGGTGACCTTCAAGACCGAACCCGGCGCCAGCCTGACCACCACCCGCGAGAAGGCCCTGGCCCTGGAGACCACCATCAAGTCGGTGCCAGGCGTGGAACTCACCTACACCACCATCGGCACAGGCTTGAACGGCACCGTCAACTCCGGGGGCATCTACGTGAAGCTGAAGGAGGGGCGCCGCCCCAACCATGTGAAGATCCGCCGCCAGATCCGCGAGGGCTTCCGCAGCGTTCCCGGCGTCGATGCGGCCGTGGGCCCCGTGAACGACTGGGGCATGGCCTTCCCCATCATGGTGGCCGTGCAGGCCCCGGAGCGGGATGCAGTCATCCAGGCGGTGCCCCTGGTGAAGGAGGCGTTGAAGAGTGTCCCCGGCGCCGTGGATGTCACCACCAGCCTGGACAGCGGCAAGCCTGAGCTGAGGCTGGTCATCGACCGCAAGGCTGCCTCCGACCTGGGTGTGAGCCCGGCCCTGGTGGCCCAGATGGTGCGGCCCCTCGTGGATGGCGAGAAGGTGGCCAAGTTCGAGGATGAGAAGGGCGAGCAGCGCGACGTGCGCGTCCGGCTGGAGGACCAGCAGCGGCGCTTCACCGCCCAGCTGGCCAACATGACCGTGCAGAGCACCAAGGATCTGGGCGGCGGCAAGCACCCGCTGGTTCGGCTGAACCAGGTGGTGCGCTTTGAGGAGGGCATCGCCCCGGCCAAGCTGCAGCGCCATGACCTGATGGAAGAGGTGGAAGTGAATGCCAACTTCGACGGCTCCACCCTGGGCGAGGTCAGCGCCGGGGCGGCCAAGAAGGTGGCGGAGCTCAAGGCCAGCGGTAAGCTGCCCGAAGGCGTCCGCGTGGAGTTCCTGGGCCAGACCCGCGACCAGAAGGAGACGGCCGGCTACATGGGCACCTCGCTGCTGCTGGCGGTGTTCTTCATCTACTTCGTGCTGGCCAGCCAGTTCGAGAGCTTCAAGCTGCCGGTGGCCATCATGGCCAGCCTGCCCCTCTCCATGGTCGGCATGGTGCTCATGCTCCTCGTCACGGGCGACTCCATGTCCATGATGACGATGATCGGCACGATCCTGCTCATGGGGCTGGTCACCAAGAACGCCATCCTGCTGGTGGACCACGCCCTGCACCTGGAGCGTGAGGAGGGCATCTCCCGCCGCCAGGCCATCATCCGGGCGGGCACCGTGCGTCTCAGGCCCATCCTCATGACCAGCTTCGCCATGATCGGCGGCATGCTCCCGCTCTTCCTGGCGCTGGGCGCCGGCGCCGAGATGCGCGCTCCCATGGCCCGCGCCGTGGTGGGCGGACTCATCACCTCCACCCTGCTCACCCTCATCGTGGTGCCGGTGTTCTTCGAGCTCCTTGAGGACTTCACCCTGGCCAAGGCCTGGGCCTGGACCCGCCGGCGCCTCGGGATGACCGTGGCCGAGCCGGAGCCCAGCCAGTCCTTGGCGGAGGCGCCCGATGCCTGATTCCGCCTTCTATGCCGCGGTGGAGACCCGCCGCACCGTGCGGGATTTCCTCCCGGAGGCCGTTCCGCAGGAGGTGCTTGACCGCGCGGTGGATGCCGCGCGGTTGGCGCCGAGCTCGAGCAACCTGCAGCCCTGGGAGTTCGTGGTCATCCGCGATCCCCAGGTCCGCCAGGCGGCCAACGCCGCCTGCCTGGATCAGCTGCCGGCCAAGACTGCGCCGGTGCTCATCGCCCAGGTGACCCACCGGGACACCTGGCGCCGGAACCGGGACGAGATCCTGCGGATCTTCGAGGGCCGCGGGCCCCTGCGGCCCAGCCAGGCTTCCTACTACCGGAAGATCATCCCCCTGGTCTACACCACCGGGCCTTTCGGCCTCCTGGGACCGCTGAAGCGCGTCATCAGCCGCGTGGCCTCGCTCTTCAAGCCCACGCCAAACCTCATGTCCCGCGCCGATGTCCGCGTTATGGCCCACAAGAGCACGGCCCTGGCTGCGGCCACCTTCATGCTCGCTCTGCGGGCCGAAGGCTACGACACCTGTCCCATGGAGGGCTTCGATCCCTGGCGGGCCAAGGCCCTGCTGGATCTGCCACGACATGCCGAGGTCAACATGTTCCTGGCCGTGGGCCGACGCAGCGAAACGGGCGTCTGGTGGGACCGGGTGCTCATGCCCCGGGATTGGGTGGTGCGGGAGATCTGAAGGCCCCCACCGGGGCCAGCACGTCACATACCAGCTTCCTGAGGTCCCGCACCGGATACGGTTTCGGCAGGAACTGGACCTCCCCCTGGGCCACCAGGTCCCGGGCGGCCGCATCGGTGTCATAGCCGCTGCTGAGGATGATGGGGAGGCTTGGCTGGAGGCGACGCAGCTCCGTGAAGGTCTCGATGCCGTCCATGCGGGGCATCGTGAGATCGAGGAGGGCGAGGCGGATGCGGTCCCGGTGATCCAGGAACCGCACCACGGCCTCGGCGCCATCCCGGGCGCGGATGACCTCGAAGCCCATGGATTCCAGGGCCGAGGCGGCGAAGTCCAGGACCATGGGTTCGTCGTCCGCTACCAGGGCCAGGCCCTGGAAGACCAGCCTCGGGCCCGAGTCCTCGGGTTGGAGGGTTTCCAGCTTCTCCCCGGTGGCGGGGAAGAGGATCCGGAAGGTCGTGCCCGCGCCGGGGACGCTGCGGATGATCATCCCGGCCTTGTGGGCCCGGAGGATCCCATGCATGGCCGAGAGCCCCAGTCCGTGGCCCTTGGGTTTGGTGGTGAAGAAAGGGTCAAAGATGCGCTCCACCAGCTCGGGGCCCATGCCGCAGCCGGTGTCCGTCACCTCGAGGATGGCGTAGCTCCCGGACTCCAGACCCTGGGTCGGGCAGAGGACCTCGAGCTGCGATCGGTCGAAGGTCTCCGTCAGGGTGCGGACGGTGATGGAGCCGTCTTCGGGGCCGATGGCCTCCGCGGCGTTGGTCACCAGATTCAGCACCACCTGCTGGATCTGGGCGGAATCTGCCAGAACCGGGGGGAGCCCCGGGGCCAGGTCCAGGTAAAGCTCGGTCTTCTTGGACAGGGTGACCTGCAGGAGGTGGGTCATCTCCGAAACCACCTCGTTCAGGCTCAGGGGCTTCACCACGAAGTGGCCGCGGCCGGAGTAGGCCAGCATCTGCCGGGTGAGGTCCGTGGCTTTCTGGACGGCCTTCTCGGCCTGGTCCAGGGAGCGGCGGGCCGGATCGGCCGGATCGAGGCGCATCTGCGCCAGATTGAGGTTCCCCAGCACGGCCGCCAGCAGGTTGTTGAAGTCATGGGCGATGCCCCCCGTGAGCACGCCAAGGCTTTCGAGCCGCTGGGTGTTCCGCAGGGCCTCCTGGTTGCGGAGCCGTTCCTCCTCCCGCTGGGCCAGGGCCAGGCCCGTGCGGCCCAGCTCATCCCCCAGCTGGGCGACTTCGCGGGAGGCGCCACGCAGCTCCGGGCGGTGGTACAGGTTGCCCCGTCCGATGTGGCGGGAGGCGTGGACCAGGCGGCGGATGGGGTCGGCGATCATCCGGTTGCCCATGGCCCGCGCGGCTGCCAGCGCCAGGAGGCCTGTCACCCCCAGCAGCAGCATGTTCCGGCGGTGGTCCTTCTGGCTCTCGCCCAGCACCTGCGACTCCGGCCGTCCCACCTGGAGGAAGAGGTAGGGCCGGGACTGGTCGGAGGCACGGATCTGGTGGAAGGCGAAGAGGGTCGACTGGCCGTCCCGCCGGGGCGCCCAGTAGGTCCCCTCCCGTTCGGTGCCCATGACCTTCCGGGCCTGATCCGGCGGCAGGGGCTTGCCCACCAGGGTTCCGTACCGGCCGGTGATGTGGGAGAGGTGGAACAGCACGGTGCCCGCGTGGTCCAGCACAGCCAGGGAGGTCTCCGCGGGTAGCCCCGCGCGCTTGAACAGGTCCGCGTAGGTCTCCAGATCATAGGCCGCCGCCAGGACGGCGATGAGCTGACCCTGGTCGTTCACCACCGGGAGGGAGTAGTGGAGCACCGGGGTGCCGGTGTCTTGGTTGAGGACGTATTCGCCCACGGTGAAACGGCGGGTCTCGACGGCTTCCCAGAAATACTTGCGGTCCTTCCGTGGAATGGCGGGACCGGGGATGGCCGCCGCAATATCCAGGCCCGCCGGGTCTAGGGCGAAGATGTTCACGAAGCGGGGGTCCTCCTTCTGGATGGCCCGCAGGATCCGGCTGAAGGCAGGTCCATCCCCGCGCCGAAGCTCCGGCAGGAAGGAGAGGGTGGTGAGCATCTGCCGCACGGAGCTGGCCACCTGCTCCTGCTGGCTGGCCAGGTCGCTCACCACCTGGAGCAGGTGCTCCTGGGCCCGGACCTTCGCGTCATCGCGGCGTTCGAGGTTGGCGGCGTACTGGATGGCGAGGGCCGGCAGGAGGGCCAGCAGCACCACCCATGTCAGGTGGGTGCCGAGGCTCCATCTGCGTTTCACCGGCCCTGCGAGGGACATGAACCCTGACCTTTCTTAGGGACACTCAAGGTGTCATCGGGCACTCTGGAAGGATCTATGAATGATACGGGTCACGAGCTGCGGGATCTACTGAGGTCGACCGGACCCGCCGGGGACCTCGGAGCCCCGGGAGCCCGGCTCCGCTGGATGTCCCCGGGGGCTCTGGCGCTGGTGCTGGCCCGGTGGGTGGGCCGAGAGGGCAGGCCCCAGACCCTCTGGGTGGATGCCCCCAGCGAGGCCGAGGCCCGCGTCCTGGCGCAGGATCTGCAAGCGCTCCTGCCCGGGGCGGGGGTGGCGCATTTTCCGGGCTTCGCGGCCTACGCGGGCGGCGAAAGCAGTCCGCCGGGCATGGTGCTCCGGGAGCGCCTGTCCACCCTGGTGGGCCTGCTGGAGCGCCGCGTGCATGTGCTGGTCACGGGGCCCCTCACCGCCTGCGAGAAACTGCCCCATCCAACCTGGTTCCAGAAGCAGAAGCTGGAGCTGCGCAAGGGTGCCGAGGTGCCCCGCGAGCTGCTGCTGGAAACCCTGATCGCCCTGGGCTATCGCCGCACCGAGCTGGCCTCCGCGCCTGGCGAATTCAGCTCCCGGGGCATGGTGGTGGACCTCTGGCCCGACCACCTCGACCAGCCCCTGCGCCTGGAAACCTTCGGGGACGAACTGGAGCGGCTCAGCCCCTTCGATCCGGACACCCAGCGCCGCACTGGTGATGTGCTGGACGCCCTGACCCTCTACCCACGTTTCGAGGGGGACCGGGGCGATGGCGAGGCCCTGCTGGCCGCCGTGGCCTCCCGCGCCAGCCTCACCCAGGAACCCGGTGACGACCTGGCCTTCCGCCGTGCCCGTCTGGCCACCCACGGGCACTTCCCGGGCGAGGAGCTGTTCCATCCCCTGCTGGCGCAGCCGAAGGGCCAGCTGGTCCACTGGGTGCCGCCCTGCTTGCGGGTCCGTCTGGACCCGGCCTGGGAGGAGGCGTTGCGGGAGTCGGAGCGCGCCCGCATCGAGGAGGGCCTGGCCATGCTGCGCCGTGGCGGCGTGGTGTGCCCCGACTTCGAGGACCGCTTCCTGCCCACGGATCCCAGCCGCGCCACGCTGCTGCTCACCGAGTGGCAGAGCGAGGCCACGGTGCCCCTGGCCGCTCAGCCCGTGCGCGAGTTCCAGGGCCGGCTCTCGGACTTGGCCGACCACCTGCAGGACCTCGCCCTCACGGGCCACCGCGTGTTCCTGGCAGGTTCCACCCCGGGCATGCGGGACCGCTTCCAGGAGTTCATCCGCGAGCATGAGCTGCCCCAGGCCTACGGCACCGAGGTGGGCTGCCGCGCCCTGCACCTGTCCCTGAGCGCAGGCTTCCATTTGAAGGAGCCCGGCCTGGTCGTCTTCACCGAGCGCGAGGTCTTCGGGCGCAAGGCCGTCCAGTCGGCGCCGAAGAAATCGCGCAGTTCGGCGTTCCTGTCCGACCTGCGCGACCTCAAACCCGGCGACCGGGTGGTGCACCTGGACCACGGCATCGGCGAGTTCGTGGGCTTCGCCACCCTCACGGTGGGCGGTGAGGAGCAGGAGGTGCTGCAGCTCCGCTACGCCGACGGCGGCCAGTTGAACGTGAGCCTGGAGCGGGCTGACCTCATGCAGCGCTACACCGGCGCTGAGGGCCACCTGCCGCCCCTGGACAAGCTGGGCGGGGCCTCCTGGGCCAAGGTCAAGCGCCGGGCCAAGAAGGCCATCCGCGACATGGCCGACGAGCTGCTGAAGCTCTACGCCCAGCGCAAGCTGGAGAAGGGCCACGCCTATCCGCCGGATGGGCCGGACATGGCGGCCTTCGATACGAGCTTCCCCTTCACCCTCACACCGGACCAGGTGGAGGCCATCGAGGCGGTGAAGGCGGATCTGGAATCGCCGCGCCCCATGGACCGCCTGCTGGTGGGCGATGTGGGGTTCGGCAAGACGGAAGTGGCCATGCGCGCCGCCGCCAAGGTGGCCCTGGAAGGCAAGCAGGTGGCCGTGCTGTGCCCGACCACCGTGCTCTGCTTCCAGCACTTCCGCACCTTCCGTGAGCGCTTCGCGGGCTTCCCCATCCGCATCGAGATGCTGAACCGCTTCGTGGATGCCGTGGACCAGAAGCGCATTCTGCAGGAGCTGGGCGACGGCAAGATCGAGATCGTGGTGGGCACCCACCAGATGCTGGGCGCCAAGGTGAAGTTCGCGGATCTGGGCCTGGTGATCATCGATGAGGAGCAGCGCTTCGGCGTGGGGCACAAGGAGAAGCTGAAGAAGCTGCGCCTCAACGTGGACCAGCTGGCGCTCAGTGCCACGCCCATCCCTCGCACCCTGCACATGAGCCTCACGGGCCTGCGCGAGATCAGCCTCATCGAAACGCCCCCCAAGGACCGGTTGGCCATCGAGACCGTGGTGGCCCCCTGGAGCGATGAGCTGGTGCAGACCGCCATCCAGTTTGAGCTGCGGCGTGGCGGTCAGGTGTATCTGGTGCACAACCGCGTGGAATCCATCGTCAGCATCGCCGCGCGGGTGCGCGAGCTGGTGCCCGATGCCCGCGTGGGGGTGGGCCATGGCCAGCTCACCGACGAGGGCCTGGAGCAGGTGATGCTGGGCTTCATGGAGGGCCGCATCGACGTGCTGGTGGCCACCACCATCGTGGAGAACGGCCTAGACGTGCCCAACGCCAACACCCTCATCGTCCACCGGGCCGATGCCTTCGGCCTCAGCCAGCTCTACCAGCTGCGGGGCCGCGTCGGCCGCAGCGATGTGCCCGCCTACGCCTACCTGATGATCCCGCCCAAGCACGAGATCAGCGAGGATGCCCGCAAGCGCCTGCAGGCCCTGGAGGATTTCTCGGAGCTGGGCTCGGGTTTCCGGGTGGCGGCCATGGACCTCGAACTGCGTGGCGCGGGCAATCTGCTCGGCGGTGAGCAGAGCGGCCACATCCACGACATCGGCTTCGAACTCTACGTGAAGCTTCTCGAGGAGACGCTCTCGGAGCTGCAGGGCCAGCCCAGCGGCACCTTCGAGGTGAAGCTGGACAACCTGGCCCCCGGCGCCCAGCTGGGCCGCCGCTGGATCGACCAGGCCAGCGAGCGCCTGGTGGCCTACAAGCGCATCTCGCGGCTGCGCGAGGAGAAGGACCTGGAGCTCTACCGCCTGGACCTGGAGGACCGCTTCGGCCGCATCGCGGATGACGACCCCGAGACCCTGCGCTTCTTCGAGCTGCTCAAGGTCAAGCTGCGGGCCCAGACCCTGGCCGTCTCCGAAGTGGCCCTGGACAAGGGCCAGCTGAAGTTCCGCCTCAGCCCCCAGACGCCCTTGGACCCCGCCAATCTCATGGGCTGGGTGGGCCGCACCAAGGGCGCCAGCCTCAGCCCCGATGGGGCCCTGCGGATGCCCGTGCAGGGCATCGCCGACGGACCCATCCTTCAGGCCCAGCGAGTGCTGGCGGAGTGGGCGGGGCTGTAGGGAGGAAAACAGCTCAGGCCGGGGCGCTCGTGCCTAGGCTTTATTTCAGAGGAAGTCGGAAATCCACGGCCAGGGGATTCTACGATTCCTTCATCCCGCTTGGTGATTCGGCGTGAGATGAGTCCGATACCGAGGATTGGATGCGACGGTTTCGTTTTGCGCGAAACCAGCGGAAGGATGCGAAGGCGCACCAAGCTGCCACAACCCACGGGAGCAGGATGAATATCAAACGAAGCATGAAGGCGAGGGAACCCGCCACCATGGCTGTGGAATCTCGCAGCGATTCCGATAGTGCCCACCAGGAACTGGGACGGGCCAGGGAAATGGGCTCGGGCTCGCTCAACTCAACCACGATCGTCGAGAGGGAAATCTGGTGATCGAAGAATCGGCGTTCACCCTCTGCATGCTCGATCTCTTCTGTGATTCGGGAGATCTCCGTTTCTGCCTCCAACACTTCCTTCAGGTTGCCTGCCCTTGTGCGAAGCAGTTCGCGGATGCGATTCAGGGCTTCGCGCTTGACCCGAAGGCGCGTATCCAGGTCGGAATAGGCTTTGGTGACATCCTGGACGTTGGAACTCTCAGACATGACCTTGCCCAGCGACCGGATCCTCGATCCGATCGATTCATAGGAGGCTGAAGGCACTCGAACAGAAATGGTTCCTGAGCGTGAACCTGATGGATTCCGACGAACCTGCGTATCAGCGATGTAGCCACCCAGGCTCTCGATCACCTTTCCCAGTTCTTTCGCGGCCTTTTCAAATTCAGCGACCTCGATGGAAACTTGACCGGTTCGGATCAACTTCAGCGGATTAGAGTCAGGTCGTGGCAGCTGGCCCGACGATTTGTCAGCGGACTCCATGAGGTCCATGCCCACAGACTTGGATTTTTCTCGCGACGCTGAATTCGGCCGGATTGATTCCATCAGACCAGCGAGTGGGCTTGCAGCTTTGAAGAGCTCTTGCGGAGCGAAACTGTCTCTTTTTCTGTTTCCCGCTCGATCCTGTGCCTGACCAACCCGTGCGTGATGAGAATCGATCACCCCGTTTGCGAAGGTCAGCACCACGACTGCGGCAAGAACGCCGATCGTGATCTTCAACCACAGACGCCAATTCATGGCTTTCTCCAGGAGGGCTAGCGGGAAAATGGCTCTCTGCCCGAGGGTCAGACTACTTCTTCGCCACCGGCTCCACCTTCCGTGCCGAGGCGAACATCGCCACGCAGGGATCCACCACGGCGGGCGTCTTGGAATTCGTCAGCACGGTGCCCACGCATTGGAGTCCGCTCACGTCCAGCAGGGCGGTGAGGAGGTGGCGGTACTCACCCTTGGCGGGCTCCTGGTCCACCGACTTCCTGTCGGTGGAGAGCACCCAGTAGCCCTTCAGGAGGGGAGTGGTCACCTCGTGCAGGGGCAACTCCGTCTCCGCCGACATGGGCAGCAGGCGCTTCACCACGTCATCGGCGGTGGCCTTGATCCCCAGGGGATTGCCAGGGCCGTTGCTGGGGCTGAAGAGCACCTTGAAGCCTGCGGTGCCGGGGATGGTGTAGGTCACGGTGAACTGGCTCTGGGGCCGTGGATTGCCTGGCGCCTCCGCCCAGGTCTCGGGCAGGGTGAGGCTGAGGTGGCCGCCGCCGGCCAGAGCGAAGTGGTGGTCCACCAGCGTGGGCAGGGGAATGGCGGCTGCGTCGGTTTCCGGCAAGGCCTGCAGGGCGGCGGGCAGGCTCTGCCAGGCATTTCCCGGCGCCACCGGCGGAGCCATGGGTTCCCCGGCCTTCAGTTTCTTGAGCATCTGGGCGGCGTATTCGGTGCGCGCCGCGTCCTTCTGCTGTTCCGCCATGGTCTTGCCCTTCTCCACGCAGGATGCGGCCTCCTTGGCATCGCCACCAGAGAAGGCCAGGGCCTGGCCCAGGTCGATCCAGCCCAGGGAGCTGCCGGGGTCCAGCCGGGTGGCGCGACGGCAGATCTCCACGACGCCCCGGGACTCACCGGCGGCCATCATGCGGAAGACCAGGTTCAGCCAGCCCTTGGCCACGAAGGCGTGGTCCTTGTGCAGGGCCTCCACCTTCTCCAGACAGGCCTGGGCGGCTTTCCACTCGTGCGTCTCCATCAGGGTGTTGGCCTGGGCGTTCCAGGGCTGCATGGTCTTGCCGCCATCCAGCTGGATGGCCCGCCATCCGGCGCGCACGGCGGCGGGATAGCGCCGCAGGTTCCGCAGGCAGATGGCGAATTCGTTCCAGATTTCAGGACGGTTCGGCGCCAGGGCCAGGGCCTTCTCGTAGAGGGGAAGGGCGGCCGCGTAGGCCTTCTTCTGCAGCTCGGCGTAGGCAGCATCGTAGGCCTTGGCGGCTTCAGTGGCCGGACCCTCCGCCTTCTTCTGGGGGGGCTTGGTCGGGGTGGTGTCGGCACTGAGGGGCGCGCCCAGGCTAAGCAGTGCGAGCAGGGAAGGGACCAAGTGGTTCATGGGGGCTCCGGCCGGCGGAAGAACATCAAAAGGCTCGAGATCGCTGGGGCCCTCCAGCATCCCAGAGCCCGGGGGCAGGGGCAAGGCGGCGGGGACTCAGCCGTTTTCCGCTTCCCGCCGAAAGGCTGGCATGGCCCAGGCACGGAGCACCAGCCTCTGGAGCGGCCACCGTCCGACGATGGTGGCGGCGGGATGTTTTCTGGCCGCCGCGGTGCTGGGCCTGGTGACGACCCACTTCGGCAGCATCCGGGACTTCGAGCCCGCGGGCATCGCCACCGCGAGCCGGACCCTGAACGCCATCATGTCCGTGACCATGACGAGCATCGCGCTCATCCTGCCGCTCACGGCGAACCTCTACACGCCGAGGCTGGTGAAGCTCTACGTGGCGCACCCCCTGATCGTCAGCGGTCTGTCGATCCTCGTCTTCAGCAACCTGCTGCTGATGTCCCTGCATTTCTTCCCGCCGGGGCACCCCTTCGTCCGGTTCGGCATCTGGATCATCGCGTTCATCTACCTGGTGGTGCTCGCGGGCGTGCTGCCTTACCTCTTCGGCATCAGCCGTTTCCTGCGCCCCAGTTTCTTCATGCCCATGCTCACCCGGAAGGGGCTGCGCAGCCTCCAGGAGCTGTCCCGGGGGCGCCGCCTCGAAGCCAACAAGGACGAGCTCTTCGAGACCATCGATGTGGTGACCAACGTGGCGCTCACGGGCATGGCCCGTGGGGACCGGCAGCTGGTGATGCTGGCCCTGAAGAGCCTGCACGCCCTGCTGACGGGCATCATCCAGTGCGCGGGGCCGGAGCTGTCCGCCTGGCGGGGCTCGCGGCCCTGGTTCGTGCCGGGTCTGGCCAACGAGGGCCAGGATTACCTCACCCGGGAGCGGGTCTGGCCCGAGGCCTATGTGCTGGCGCAGACCCTGAAGGTGGCCGAGGTGGCGACCCGCCGCCAGCATGAGCTGCTCTCGGAATTGGCCGCGCAGCTGGTGGACACGGCCCGGCTGGCCTGCGCCGTCGAAGCCGAACCCGTCATCGAATTGCACGTCATGACCTTCAACACCCTGTTGCGGGAGGCCCTGGAGGAGAAGGACCTGCGCCGCTTCCAGAACCTGTCCTACCACTACCGCCTGCTCATCGAGGCCTTCCACGCCCGTCCCGAGCGCATGCACGAGGCCACCCGCCACCTCCTGCACTACGCCCGCCTCGCCGCCAGGCAGGGCATCGCCTTCGCCTTCGAGACTGTGGTCTACGACCTGGGCGAGCTGGTGCTCAGCCTCGCCCGCCGGGATGAGGGCGCGGCCGTGGAACTGGTCCAGGCCTGGGCAGGACCGGTGTGGCAGGAGGCCACCGCCCCGGACAGCCCCATGAAGAAGGTGGGCTGGCGCACCATCCTGCGCACCCATTGGGAGGCCCGGGCCCAGGGCTTGAAGGAGGTGGCCGAGGCCATTTTCTGGCGCTTCCTGGCGGACGAGGCCATCCACCGGGAGCAGCTGGAGCTGTTGCTGGAGGAGAACCGCGAGCTGCACTATGAATTCAACGACCGCCTCATGCGGTTTGCCCACCTGTCACCCCCAGCCTGGGAGCAGGCCCAGGCGTTCCTGGAACAGTGGTAGCCGTTCGCCGGTGGGTGCCCTCCATTCGCCGATCCCCATGAACGGGGGTCCTCCAGAGGACTAGCTTGGAGTCAGCCCTGGAGTCCCCATGCTGTCCTACCTGATCTCCGAAGCCGCCCTCCTGATCCGCGTGGTCCAGGCTGTGGCCTTGTTCGCGCTGATGACGGCCTTCGCACCGGCGGCGCTGCATGGCGCAGAATCCCGTTCGGAGCCGCGCATCGTGGCCCTCCACGGGCTGGAGGCCGCCGAGGTCCGATCGCAGGGCTTCACGCTGCCCCGACCCCTAAAGGTCCATGTCTACGCCAAGGGCGCCGGGCTGCGCTTCCCCACGCGCATCGCCCGGGAGCACCCCTTCTTCGCCCACGGCTGGATCCTGAACGCCACCACGCGGGAAGTGGTGTGGCAGATGGATGGCATGAACACCAAGCGCAACTGGGAATATCGGGTCTCCGATCAGTACCTGGACCTGCCCGCAGGCAGCTACGAAGCCTACTTCAGCAACCACGGCTTCGGCCAGGGCCTGCTCTTCGCCCAGTGGTTCCGCAACATTGACCGCCGCTCCCTGGCCGCCGTCCAGGAGGATCGCCACCACCGCTTCCTGCAGGCCATCGGGGCCGACGACGCCAGTCTCGTCCGCCACTGGCGGGAGCAGGTGGGGAACTACGGCATGGAGGTCTACCTGCCCGCCGGCGATCCGAAGGAGATCAGCCTCTTCGAGGCGCCCCTGCGCTGGCGGAACATCGTGGTGTCCCTGGCGGCCACCACCGATGACGGCCGCTGGACCCAGGCCTTCCATCTGGCCCGTCCCGTCAGCCTCCATGTCTACGCCCAGGGCGAGGGCAGTGGCAGGCTGATGCACGACTACGGCTGGATCACCGATGCCCGCACCCGCGCTCGGGTCTGGGAGATGAGCATGGACAAGTCGAAGTTCGCCGGGGGCGCCATGAAGAACCGGCGCCAGGTGGAGACCATCCAGCTGCCGGCCGGCGACTACGAGGCCACCTTCATCACCGATGATTCCCACTCACCCGTGGACTGGAATGCCGCGCCCCCGGCGGATCCCGGCACCTACGGCCTGACCCTGGCCATCCCCGCCGACAAGGAGCTGTTCGCCTTCACCGCCACCAAGCCCCTGGCCTGGACGCCGCTGGCCGAGGTGGTGCGCGTGGGCAACGACCAGGATCGCTCCGCCGCCTTCTCCCTCGCATCGGCCCAGTCCGTGCGCGTCTACGCCATCGGCGAAGGCAGCGGGGACGAGATGGCCGACTTCGCCTGGATCGAGGATGCCTCCGGGAAGCGCGTCTGGGTCATGGAGCGAGGCCGCACCCAGCACGCGGGCGGGGCCGGCAAGAACCGCGTGAGCGACGAACTTCTCAGCCTGCCCAAGGGCGCCTACACCCTGCGCTACCGCACCGACGACAGCCACGCCTATGGCCGCTGGAACAGCGGGGCGCCCTGGGACCAGGAGCACTACGGGGCGACGGTCTACGCCGGGAAGTGACCCGGGATCAGATCCCGCCCGCCCGCAGGGCCCGCAGCGCCTCCTGCTCGTCGGCCACCACGGGGAAGGCTTCGCGAAGGGTCTCCGGGATGCTGCGGGGCCGGCCTGCCTCCGTGTCGATGAACACCCAGACGGTGGTGGCGCGGGCCAGCACCTTGCGGTCCCGCTCCCGCCAGAACAGGTAGTGGCGCGGGGATTCCTGATCCTCGATGCCACCGATCCACGTGAGCAGTTTGAGGGTTTCGCCCGCGAAGGCGGGACGCAGATAGTCGATGGCATGGGAGCGGATCACCCAGGTGGTGCGCGTCTGCTGGTAGCGTTCCAGGGTCCAGCCGCAGGCATCCGAGTGGGCTGTGGCCACCTCCTGCATCCAGCGCAGGTACTCCAGGTTGTTGGCGTGCCCGTTCAGGTCGATGGCAGACTCGGGAACGGTGAAGGTGTGGGCGAAGAGGCCGGGGCTGCTCATGGTCAAGCCCCAGCCGTACCCACGGGATCGTGGGGCAGGCTGCCCCGGGGCGAGCGGAAGTAGGCGTAGGGCGTGGCGTGGAGGAAGTTCGAGACACGGCTGGTGTAGATGTCGGCGTAGCGCTCGATCTGGCGGGTGAGGTGGCTCTTGTCGTTGCCGGCGCGGGTAAGCAGGCCCCAGCGGGCATTGGTCAGTTCGCCGCCGGCCTGGGCCAGGGGGCCGATCTCGGCATCGAGGGCCAGGAGCTGGCCGCGCAGGTCGTGGATCCGGGCCTCCGCAGTGGCCGCATCGCCCGGGGCGGCGGGGCCGTAGCCCGCATGCAGGCGCTGCAGAGCCAAGCGGGCCTGGGAGAGCCGGGACTCCAGGGCCTCCTTCTCCCGCATCAGGGTCATGAGGCGGAGCTCGGTGGGGCGGTAGCCTTCCAGCGCGGCCACCTCGGCCTCCAGCTCGCGCAGCACCAGGGCCGTGCGCCAGCTCAGGGTGCGCTTGCTCACATGGACATCGCCGAACATGTGGTCGCCCACGTAGAGGATCTCGTCCCCGGCGATGCCCAGGTCGCGCTCCACCTGGGGCGCGGAGCCGCCCAGGTAGATGCCCCCCGCCTTCAGGGGACCCACCAGGGGGCGCAGCAGGCCGGTTTCGTCCACCACCTCGAAGAAGGGGCCGTGCTCCACGAAGAAGGCCGGTTTGCGGGCCGCGACGATGACCGCGTCGAACAGCTGCCGCCAGGTCATGCCCTCCGGCAGGTGGCGGTCGTAGGCATGGCTCATCATCTTCGAGGTGAAGCTCCACTCCGAGTTGGTGATGAGCAGCAGCTTCTTGCCGGAGGCCTTCTGATCCAGCAGGGCCAAGGCCGCCTCGGGATCCTGCACCACGTAGCGCTCTGGGGCGGCGGCGATCTCCGCCTTCAGGTGACCTTCCATGTGCTGGGCATCCACGCCGGAGCGCACGTGGCGGTAGAGGCTGGCGTACTCGAAGGGGCGGGGCAGGGCGCCCCGGTCCAGCAGGTCCACCGCCTGGGCGTAGAGGCAGCCCTCGGATAGCGAGAACAGCGTGTTGAGGAAGACCCAGCGGGGCTCGGAGAGATCCACCAGGGTCTGGGCGTAGGCTTCTCGCTGCTCGGCGAATTCGAGCATCCGCGTGCCGTGCATGGCCCGCTTCACGAAGCCGAAGCGGTTCGCCTTCACCAGGTTTCCCAGCTCGGTGTCGATCACGAGGCCGCGGGTGACCATGGATCCGTCGAAATCAAGGCCCTCCATGGGCCAGCCCTCGGCGGCCAGGCGGGCCCGGGCCTGGGCGTAAACCATGCGCTCGAAGGCCTCCACTCGGTAGTCCACCAGGGTGTAGTCCATGTCGTAGCCGATGGCACGCACCGAGCGCAGGTTCAGCGTCCGGTTGCAGAAGATCCCGCGGCCGGGGGGGAAGTCGGGAAGCGCGGGATTCGGCATGGCCCAGGATAGCAAGCCGGGCTCCCATGCCTGGGGGTGGTGGCCCCCTGTCACCCTGTGCGAAGCTGATACCTCGCATTCGGAGGCTTCCGTGTCCCTGCTGCATCGATTCCTGGTTCCCGCCCTGATCCTCGCCCTGCCTGCCGCGGCGGCGGAAAAGCGGGCCTTCCACATCGAGGACCTGTACCGGCTCAAGGGGGTGCAGCACCTGGCGCTCAGCCCGGACGGCTCGAAGCTGGCCTTCGAGGTGTCCAGCCAGGATCTGAAGGCGTCCACGCGGAACACCCAGATCTGGCTGCTGGACGTGACCACGGGCCAGGCGAAGCAGCTCACCTTCTCGGGCAAGGCGGACACGGCGCCCCAGTGGTCGAAGGATGGGAAGACCCTCTACTTCCTGTCGAGCCGCAGCGGAGGCAGCCAGCTCTGGGCCCTGGACGCCAGTGGCGGCGAGGCCCGCAAGGTGACCTCCTTCGAGGCGGGCGTGGGGTCGCCGAAGCTGATGCCCGGCGCGGACAAGGTGGTGTTCGAGGCCTCGGTGTTCCCCGAGGCGCTCACGGACGGCGCCCGGCACAAGGAGCTCAGCGACAAGCTGGACAACGGCCCGGTGCAGGCCCACCTGGCCGATGAGCTGCTCTACCGCCACTGGACCGGCTGGCGCGACTTCCAGTACAGCCACCTGTTCACCGCGACCTTCGAAGGCAAGGTGGAAGCCCTCACGGGGGGCAAGCAGGACTACCCGGCCTTCTGGCAGAGCTGGGACCTGAGCCCCGACGGCAAGGAGGTCTGCGTCACCACCAACACCGACGCCGTGCAGGCCCGCAGCACCAACCAGGACCTCTTCCTCATCTCCCTGGAGGGCGACCGCACGCCGCGGCGCATCACGGGCGACAACCCCGCCGCGGACCAGGACCCCAAGTATTCCCCCGATGGCCGCTACATCGCCTACAAGTTCCAGACCAAGCTGGGCCACGAGTCCGACCGCTTCCGCCTGGCCATCTACGACCGGCAGGCGAAGACCCGCAAGGTCCTCACCGAGGGCATCGACAACTGGGTGGACGGCTTCCAGTGGTCGGCGGATGGCAAGGCCCTCTGGTTCACCGTGCAGGAAAAGGGCCGCTGGCCCCTCTGCCGCGTGGACGTGGCCAGTGGCAAGATCGCGCGTGTGCTGGAGGGCCAGAGCATCCGTGAGTTCGTGGTGAGCCCCGATCAGAAGCAGGTGCTGCTCACCAAGACCCGGGTGGGTGAGCCCGTCGAGGTCTGGCGCTACGGCTTCGAGAAGAAGGAGCTGAAGCGGCTGACCAGCTTCAACCAGGCCGTGGCCGACGAGGTGGACATCCGTCCCGCCGAGGAGCAGTGGGTGAAGGGCGCCGACGGCAAGGACATCCATGTCTTCCTGGTGAAGCCCCACGGCTTCGACCCCGCGAAGAAGTACCCGCTGATCCTGAATGTGCACGGTGGTCCGCAGATGATGTGGTCGGACACCCTGCGCGGCGACTGGCAGGTGTACCCCGGCGCCGGCTACATCGTGGCCTTTCCCAACCCGCATGGTTCCACGGGCTACGGCCAGGCCTTCACGGACGCCATCAGCGGCGACTGGGATGGCAAGGTGCAGACCGACATCGAGAAGGTGGCGGACCACCTGGCGGCGCTGCCCTACGTGGACAAGGACCGCATGGGCGCCATGGGCTGGAGCTGGGGCGGCTACGCCATGATGTGGCTGGAGGGCCACACCACCCGTTTCAAGGCCCTGGCGGCCATGATGGGCGTCTACGACCTGCGCTCCATGCACGGCGCCACCGAGGAGCTCTGGTTCCCCGAGCATGACCTCACGGGCACGCCCTGGGAGAAGTCGGCCGCCTATGACCGCATGAACCCCAGCAGCCACGTGAAGGCCTTCAAGACCCCCTGTCTCGTCATCACCGGGGAGCGGGACTACCGCGTGCCCTACACCCAGAGCCTGCAGTTCTTCACGGGGCTCCAGGAAATGGGGGTGCCCAGCCGCCTCATCGTCTTCAAGAATGACGGCCACTGGCCCGACAACCTGAAGTCCATGCCCGTCTACTACAACGCCCACCTCGAGTGGTTCCAGAAGTACCTGGGCGGGAACGCCGCGCCCTGGAAGACCGAGGACCTGGTAAGGAACCTGGCCTTCGACAAGGCCGGGAAATAGGCTTGCAGGGGTGGGGCCGGCCGGCCGCGCCCCTCATCATCTGACCGCTCAGCGAAAGGGCATCGCCATGAACAATTCATTCCTGATGGTTCCGGCCGTGTTGGCCATCGCAGCCGCTCCAATGATCCAGGCGGCGCCTTCCACCACCGTGAAGGCCGCTTTCTCGCGCTTCAAGACCGCCTTCATCGAGGCCTACTGGAAGCAGAATCCGGAAAGCGCCGTGGCGGCCGGCTATTACAAATACGCCGACCGGCTGCCGATCCCCGACGACGCCGAGCGGCGCCGCAGCCTCGCGTTTGCGGGAACCTGGCTGCAGAAGCTGAAGGCCTTCGATGAGTCCGCCCTGGATGTGCAGGACCGGATCGACCTGCGCCTGATCCGCAACCAGCTGGAGTCGGAGCGATGGGAGACCCGGGTCTTCCGGGCCTATCAGTGGGATCCCTCCAGCCACAACGTCGCCCGCACCTTCGGCCTCCTCTTGGGGACGGAGTACGCCCCTCTGGAAGCCCGGCTCCGGACCGTGGCCAAGCGCCTGCCCCGGGTGGCGCCCTACTATGCCGCTGCGAAGGCTGCCATCAAGAGCCCCACCCGGGAGCACACCCAGCTGGCCATTCTCCAGAACAAGGGCGCCCTGGGCGTGTTCGGGGAGGGCTTCCTCAAGCAGGTGGAGGGCTCCAAGCTCAGCGATGCCGAAAAGGTTCAGCTGAGGACGGAGGCGGCCAAGGCCAAGGCCGCCATCCAGGGCTACATCACCCACCTGGAAGGCCTCGACAAGGCGTTGCAGGCCAAGGGCGGCCGTTCCTTCCGCATCGGGAAGGAGCTTTTCGAGCAGTCCTTCGCCTACTCGATCCAGGCGGACTGCACGGCGGAGGAGTTGTACCGGCGCGCATTGACTGAAAAAGAAAAGCTCCATGCCCGAATGGCCGACCTGGCCGTTCAGCTTTGGCCCAAGTACTTCGGCACGGAACCCATGCCTGCAGGACGGCTGGAGCTGATCGGCCGGATGGTGGACCGCCTGTCGCAAAAGCATGTGCCCGCGGAAGGCTTCGTGGCCGAGGTGAAGCGGCAGATCCCTCTGCTGGAAAGCTGGGTGCGGGAGCACGACCTCCTGGAACTGGATCCCACCAAGCCACTGGTGGTGCGCGAAACGCCGGAGTACATGCGAGGCGTGGCCGGGGCCAGCATCAGCGCGCCCGGCCCCTATGATCCCAAGGCCAACACCTACTACAACGTGACGCCCCTGGAGGGCACTGCGGCCCAGAAGGAGAGCTACCTCCGGGAATACAACGACTACACGCTCCAGGTGCTCAACATCCACGAGGCCGTTCCCGGCCACTACGTTCAGCTCCTCCACGCCAACAAGTCGCCCAGCCTCGTGAAGGCGCTGTTCGGCAACGGGGCCATGGTCGAAGGCTGGGCGGTCTATTCCGAGCGCATGATGCTGGAATCCGGCTACGGCGGCAACACGCCGGAGATGTGGCTGATGTACTCCAAGTGGAACCTGCGCGTGGTGTGCAACGCCATCCTCGACTACAGCGTCCACGTCCTGGGCATGGGCGAGGCGAAGGCCATGGAGCTGCTGCTCCGCGAGGCTTTCCAGCAGGACTCCGAAGCCCGCGAGAAGTGGCACCGGGCCCAGGTCACCTCGGTCCAGCTGTCCAGCTACTTCGCGGGTTATGCGGCCATCTATGACCTGCGGGAGCAGCTGAAGGCGAAGCAGGGCGACCGCTTCGACCTCAAGCGCTTCCATGAGGAGTTTCTGGGCTACGGGAGCGCGCCAGTGAAGTTCATCCAGGAGCTCATGCTGCCGAAGCGCTAGGCGGTTCAGCGCCTGGGGCCTGCGGGCGGCGCGGCAAAAAGCCACCGCAGCGCCTCCGGGAAGCGCGCGGCCCAGGCGCGCTCCGTGTGGCGCGCCCCCTCCGCCACCACCACCTTCAAGCGTTCCGGGCCAAGGCCCCGACGCCGCAGCGCCTCGGCGATGTCGAGCGTGTCCTGCACCGCCTGCCGACTGTCGGCGGGGGCTCCGGCTTCCCGGTCCCCGATGTCCAGGTAGAGGCGCAGGGCCGGGTCCGGCTTCGCGGCGGCGGCCTCCTTCAGCATCTGACAACCGCCCACCCAGAAGGAGCTGGAGAAGCAGGCGGCCTTGCCGAAGACACCGGGGTGCCGCAGCGCCGTGTAGAGGGAGAGGAGTCCGCCCAGGGAACTGCCGGCCAGGGCCGTGTGTTCCGCTTCGGGCTTCGTACGGTAGGTGCGGTCCACCCAGGGCTTCAGGGTCTTCACGAGGAAGTCCGCGGTGGCAGCGCCCTTCGCGGTGGGGATGCGCTCATCGCGGTAGGGCGAGTACTCGGCGAGGCGTTCCTTCCCGCCATGGTCAATGCCCACGACGATTATGGGGGGCAGCGAGGCGCTGGCGCCCAGCTTCGCCAGCGCCTCGTCCACCTCCCATTCGCCGGCGAAGGAGGTGGCCGCGTCGAACAGGTTCTGGGCGTCGTGCATGTAGAGCACGGGGTAGCGCTGGCCGGAGGTCTCGTAGCCCGGGGGCAGGAGGATGCGCAGGGTGCGGGTCGTGCCCAGCTGGGGCATGGCGAAGCCCTCGATCACCCGCAGATCGCCGATGACGGTGTGGGCGACCTCGGGCGCGGGGGCCTGGTCCCGCCAGCTCGCCACCTGTACCCGGATGACCGTGGCCGGCCCCACCTCCGCGGTGCGGTTTGGTAATTCGTCGCCCCTGGCGTCCTTCTCCACGGTCTCCCAGCTGCCCCGGGTGACCTTGAACTGCAGGGCGTAGCCAGGCTCAAAGGCGAACTGGCCGAACCACGTGCCATCGGCCTGCCGCCGGAGCCGCCACTGCGGGTCACCGGGGTTCCAGCCGTTCATGTTGCCCGCCACATGCAGGCTGGCATCGGCGGGCGTGGTGGCCGGCGCGCTGACCTGGAAGCTCACGGACACCTTCTCCACCTGGGCCTTCGCGCCGAGGTGCAGGGGCAGCAGGAGCATCAGGGGGAGGAGCCGGAAGGAGCGGGTGAAGGGGAGGAGGGTGGACATGCAGGCTCCTGGCGGGGAGGGGAGGAGTGTCCCATGGGTCCGGGCGTCTGGTCTCCCTCGTAAGATGATGCTATGGTGTGGAATGCCCTCCCTGGAGCCTCCATGCGCACCGCTTCTGCTTTGGCCGCCCTCATGACGCTGCCCGCCCTGGCCGCCGATCCCGCCGCCGCAACCAATCCCTTCTTCTCGGAGTGGAAGACCCCCTTCGGGGTGCCGCCCTTCGCGGAGATCCAGGAGTCCCACTACCTGCCCGCCTTCCGCGAGGGCATCGTCCGCCACAAGGCCGAGGTGGCCGCCATCGCCGAAGCCCAGGCGGCCCCGACCTTCGAGAACACGATCCTGGCCCTGGAGCTCGCGGGCCAGTTCACGGACCGGGTGGGTGGCGTGTTCTTCAACCTCACCGGCGCTGAGACGAACCCCAAGCTCCAGGCGGTGAACCGCGAGGTGATGCCCCTGATGTCCGCTCACCGGGACGACGTGCAGCTGAACCCCAAGCTCTTCCAGCGCGTGAAGGCCGTGTGGGACGCGCGGGCCACGCTGAAGCTCGCGCCGGACCAGGCGCGGCTGCTGGAGCGCACCTACAAGGGCTTCGTCCGGGCCGGCGCGGCCCTGACGCCGGACCAGCAGGCCCGGATGCGCGCCATCAACACCGAGCAGTCCAAGCTGGGCGTGGAGTTCGGCGACCGCCTTCTCAAGGCCACCAAGGCGTTCCAGATGGTGGTCTCGAATCCCGCTGACCTCGCGGGCCTGCCCGAGGGCACCCGTGCCGCCGCAGCGGCCGCGGCCAAGAAGGCGGGGCTGGAGGGCAAGTGGCTGTTCACGCTGGATGGTCCCAGCATCTGGCCCTTCCTGGAGTACGCGCAGAACCGCGAGCTGCGGAAGCGCCTCCTCACGGGCTACCTCGAGCGCTGCAACCAGGGCGGCGATACCGACACCAACGCCATCGTGGCCCAGGTGGCGGCCCTGCGGGTGGAGAAGGCCCAGCTGCTGGGCTACCGGACCTGGGCGGACTACGTGCTCGAAGAGAACATGGCGAAGGATCCCAAGGGCGTCTACGGGCTCCTGGACCAGATCTGGAAGCCCGCCCTCGAAGTGGCCAAGAAGGAACGCGCTGAGCTGCAGGCCATGATGGCGAAGGAGCTGCCGGGCCAGAAGCTCGAGCCCTGGGACTGGCGGTATTACGCCGAGAAGGTGAAGCAGGCGAAGTACGACTTCGACGAGGAATCGGTGAAGCCTTACTTCGCCATCGACGCCGTGCGTCAAGGTGCCTTCACGCTGGCGGGGAGGCTCTACGGCATCACGTTCACGGAAGTGAAGGGCGTGCCCGTCTACCAGAAGGACGTGCGCTGCTTTGAAGTGAAGGAGCAGGATGGCCGCCACCTCGGCTTGATCTATGTGGACTACCACCCCCGGCCCGGCAAGCGCGGCGGGGCCTGGATGAGCAACTACCGCTCGGCCTGGGTCAAGGACGGGCAGCAGGTGGATCCGGTGGTGGTGAACGTCTGCAACTTCACGGCGCCCGCCGGGGACCGGCCCGCGCTGCTGACCTCGGACGAGGTGCGGACCCTCTTCCACGAATTCGGCCACGGCCTGCACGGCCTCTTCTACAAGGGCCGCTACCGCGGCACCGCTGGCACGCCCCGCGACTTCGTCGAGCTGCCCAGCCAGGTCATGGAGAACTGGTCCATGGAGCCGCAGATGCTGAAGCTCTACGCGAAGCACTACAAGACCGGCGAAGTCATCCCCGACGCACTCATGGCGAAAATGAAGAAGGCCGCCACCTTCGGCCAGGGGTTCGCCACGGTGGAGTACATGGCCGCCTCCCTGCTGGACATGGACTGGCACACGCTCACCACCACCAAGCCCCAGGACACGGCCGCCTTCGAGAAGGCCTCGCTGGCCAAGTGGGGTCTCATCTCCGAGATCCCGCCCCGCTACCGCAGCCCCTACTTCAACCACATCATGGGCGGCTACGCCGCGGGCTACTACAGCTACATCTGGAGCGCCGTGCTGGACAGCGACGCCTTCCAGGCCTTCAAGGAGAGGGGCAACCTCTTCGATCCCGCCACTGCGGCGAAGTTCCGCGCCGAGGTGCTCTCCAAGGGCGGCACTGAAGATCCCGCGCTGCTCTACCAGCGTTTCCGCGGCCGCGATCCGAAGGTGGGACCGCTCCTCGAGAAGCGCGGACTGAAGTAGCCACCACCGCTCTCTTCAGCAGGACCTTGTGGCAAAGTGGTTCCACCCCTGGAGCCCCCATGCGCCGTGTCCTCGCCGTGCTCTGCCTCGCGCCGATTCTCGCCGCCCAGACGCCCGCAGCCCCGCAGGCCCACCATGGCGTGCGCCTGCCCGAGGCCTTTTTTGCAGGCAACCGGGCCCGGCTCCTGGCCAAGGCCAAAGCCATGGGGCCCGGCACCCTCGTCGTCGCGAAGTCCATGCCCACCCAGCCCAGCTCCGGAGGAGAGGAGCGCCCCTACCGCCAGGACTCGGACTTCTACTACCTCACCGGGGTGGAGGAGGAGCGCGCCGTGGCCCTGCTGGATGGGGACAAGGGCACCTACACCCTGCTGGTCCAGGCTCGGGACGCCAGGCGGGAGGCCTACACCGGGCCGCGCCTTGGGGTGGATGGCGCGAAGCGCAAGGGGGCCGACGAGGCCGTGGCCTTCCCCGAGGCGGAGAAAACCCTTGATGCGGCGCTCCGGCAGGCGAAGCGCATCGTGCTCATCGACACCTACGACGATGCGTTCCGGGAGCGGGTGCTGGCGTCGGCCTATCCCAGGGGTTACGTACAGTGGCCTGCGGGTTATGAGAAGAGCCTGGTGGATGGCCGTCCCCTCGTGGCGGAGATGCGGGTCATCAAGCAGCCCGCCGAGGTCGAGATGATCCAGCGGGCGGTGGACGCGAGCATCGAGGGCCACCTGGCCGCCCTGCGCGGCAGCACAGGCTTCACCAACGAGGGGCAGGTGGCCGCGGCGCTGGAAGGGACGGTGCGGGCGCTGGGGGCGCGCTTCCTGGCCTATAAGTCCATCGCGGGTGCCGGAAGCGATGGTTGCCTCCTGCACTACGCCAACAACGACGAGCCCATTCCGCCCGGGTCGCTCATCCTCATGGATGCCAGCGGCGAGGTGGGCTACTACACCTCGGACATCACCCGCACCTGGCCGGCCAACGGCCGGTTCAGCCCGGAGCAGCGGGCCCTCTACGATCTGGTGCTCAAGGCGCAGGAGGCGGGCATTCAGGAGTTGCGGCCGGGCAACATCCATATCGCCAGCTTCATGACGGCAGCCCGCATCATCAGCGATGGCCTGGTGGAGCTGGGGCTCATCCCGGGCGGCAAGGAAGAGGCCTTCAAACGGGGCGACTGGGGCAAGTTCCTGCCCCACGGCGTGAGCCACTACCTGGGGCTCGACGTGCATGACGCGGGGAGCTATGGCGCGCCCCATCCTTTCCACAAGCATGGCGGCAGCCGCCTCCTGGAAGCAGGCATGGTGCTCACCATGGAGCCCGGCATCTACATTCCCAAGGGCATGGAGGGCGTGGAGGCCAAGTGGCAGGGCATCGGCATCCGCATCGAGGATGTGATCCTGGTGACGCCGGAGGGGCCACGCAACCTCAGCGCCCGCCTGCCCCGCAAGGCGGAGGAACTGGAACGGATCGTCCGTGAGGGTGCCCGGGCCAGGCGTTAGGCGGAACCGTCAGAACCGCCACGTGGCGGCCACCATGAGGCCAGTGGCCGTGAGGTCCTTCTGGATGGGGCTCCAGAACCCCTTCACCTCGATGCCGAGGTGGGCGGAAGCCTGGTAGCCGATGCCGCCAGCCACGCCCAGGCGGGTGGCGGAGATGACCGAGGGGCTGCTGCCCGAGTCGCTGACCCGCCACTGCTGGCCCCCGACGCTGCCCACCAGGTAGGGGCCGCTTTTGGTGTCCTCGCCAGGGAACCACAGCGCGTCGAGCATCAGGTCCACGGAGGTGACGCTGGTCTTGTTCCCCTCTGGAGTGAGGGTGCCCTTGGGGATCTGCTGGGCGCCGATGGTGGGCCGGAAGACAAAGGCCTCCCCGATGGGGATCTCCACGAACACCGAGAGGCCCAGGCCCGTCTGCCCGTTGGTGCGGTTCCGCAGGTCGCTCATGGGGATCAGGGCGTGGGCCTTGAGGCCGATGGCGGCGTCCTGGGCGGCGAGGGGCAGGGCGGCCAGCAGCAGGAGGGGCAGATGGCGGAGTCTCATGGGCGGACCTCGTAGGTGGAAAGGATGGCGTTCCAGTGGCTCTGGGCCTTGAGGATGCGTTCGGCCACCAGGCGCAGGACGCCGTGCCCGCCGTCGACCGGAGTGACCCAGTGGCAGGCCGCCCGCACCTCGGCCACGGCATCCGCGGGACAGCAAGCCAGGCCCACGCGCCGCAGCAGGGGCAGGTCGGGCAGGTCATCGCCCAGGTGGGCGATCTGGTCCAGGGCCAGGCCATATTTGGTGCACAGCTGGTCCAGCACAGGACCCTTGTCCAGGTGGCCGGCGAAGCAGTCTTCCACGCCCAGGTCCCGGGCGCGGTTCTCCGTGGCGCCGGACGCCAGGCCCGAGATGAAGGCCACGGGGATGCCCGAGCGCTGCAGCCACTTGATCGCGGCGCCGTCACGCACGTGGAAGGCCTTGGTGTGGCCGGGCTCCTTCCCATAGTGGAGGGCGCCAGTGGTGAGCACCCCGTCGATGTCGGTGCAGAGCAGGCGGATCTTGGCGGCGCGCAGGTCCAGGTCGTCCACGGCATCTCCCCTCTGCCAGCCTAGCAAATCCGCGGCGCCAGGCATGATCGTCATCACGATTCAGGCCCAAACAGCCACTCTGGTGGAACCTTTGGTTGCTGGATGATCGGATGGGTATACAGTTTTTCTGGAGGCCGGAAGTTCTGGGCTTGACAAAAATAAAAACCGCATAATCATAGTCGCATGGAGTTGATTTCGTGAACCACCAGCTCAGCAATCCCATGATCGACGAGGTGAGCGGCCTCTTCAGCGCCCTGGGGGATGCCTCCCGCCTGAAGATCCTCCGCTCGCTCCTGGATTCCAAGGGCCCCCTCAGCCAGGGGGCGGTCGCCGAGGCTTCCGGCCTCTCCCAGGCCAATGCTTCGAAGCACCTGGCCTGCCTGGTGCGTGTGGGCCTGGTGAGCCGCGAGCCCGAGGGCAATGCGGTGTACTTCGCCCCGGTGATGCCCCTGGTGGGCGAGCTCTGCGACCTGGTGTGCGGCCATGTCAGCGACCGGGCCCGCGTGACCTACAAGGCCCTGAAGTGAAGGGGGCGAGAGCCCTTTTTTTGGCTTGGAGTATTCCTTTATGAGCATTAAAACCATGCAATGCCTGACGTTGTGGCTGGTGGCCGGCGCCGTCGCCCTGGCGCAGGAGCCCCTCACGGTGGCCACGGCCATCCGCAAAGCCTGGCGCGACCAGTCCGGACTGAAGGCCGGGCGGGCCCTGGTCCAGAGCAAGCGGGAGGAGGCCGCCGGCTTCGACGCGCTGAAGATGCCCACGCTGACCCTGCAGGCTCAGGGCGTGCGCACGGATGAGCCCATGCTGGCCTTCGGCATGAAGCTCAACCAGAGCCGCATCGCGGCCATGGACTTCAACCCGTCCAGCCTCAACCGACCCGACGCGATCATGGGCTTCGGGGGCTCGGCAGCGGTGCAGCAGCCCCTCTATGCGGGCGGCCGCCTCTCGGCGGCGAAGTGGGCGGGTGAGTACGCGGCCCAGGCTGAGACAGCCAGTCAGGCGCGTCGCGAGCAGGAGACGGCCATGGCCATCGTGGAGGCCTACTTCGGGGCTCAGGTGGCCGAGCAGGCGCTGCTGTGGGTCGAGGACACCCGCACCTGGATCCTGGGGCTGGAGGCCTTTGTGGGGGCCCGTGTCCAGCAGGGACTCATGCTCGAATCCGAACTCCAGCGCCTGAAGGCGGCCCACGCCCAGGTCGACGCCCAGAAGGCCGATGCGGTGCGTCAGGTGCGGGCCGCCCGGTCGGGGCTGGGCCTCCTCACCGGCAGCGCGCCCGTGGAAGTTCCCCTGGCGACGCCGCTGCAGATGGAGGGGCCCGCGCCGGGTGCATCACCCCTGGTGCCCGTCCGTGCGGACCTTCAGGCGGCGGAGCTGCAGGCCAGGGCCGCGGGCCAGGCGGCCAAAGCCGCCGCCGGCAGCCTCAAGCCCGAGGTTGGCCTCGAACTGGGCGCCGGCACGCTGCGCCAGTCCTGGCACCAGGGCGGCACGTGGACCTGGGCCGCCCTGGGCGTGAAATGGAAGGTGTTCTCCGGGCCGGACCGGGCCAAGTCCAACGCCGCCGCCGCTCAAGCCCGCGCCGCGGACGACATGCGGGCCTTCAAGCAGCAGCAGGCCGAGCATGAGGTGCGCGTGGCGCGGGAGGCTCTCCGGGCCGCAGAGGCGAAGCATGTCGCCGCCCAGGAGGCCCTGGCCGCCTCTGAGGAATCCAAGCGGCTGCGCGAGGCCCGCCACCGCGAAGGCCTGACGCCCCTCACCGATCTGCTGGATGCGGAGGCCGCCCTGCAGGGCGCCCGCACCCTGCTGCTCCAGAGCCTCTATGACCTGCGCACCAGCCGCGCGGCCCTCGATCTGGCCACCGGCACCCCCATCGAAGGAGTCACCCCATGAAGGTGTCCACGCCCCTCGCCCTCACGGGCCTCCTGCTCGGAACGCTGGCCTGCGGCCACAAGGACGCCGCTCCCGCCGCGAAGGCCCTGCCCAAGGTGACCGTGTCCCTGGTGGCGCAGGCCCAGGCGGAGGGCGGCAGTTGGGTGGCAGCGACGCTGCAGTCCACCCGCACTGCCACCATGGCCACCCGCATGGCGGCCCAGGTGAAGCGCGTGCTGGTCCAGGAGGGCCAGCGCGTGGCCAGCGGCACGCTGCTCATGGCCCTCGGCGACGAGGACCTCCAGGCCCAGCTGAAGGCGGCCGAGACGGGGCTGGCCGCGGCGGAAGCCCACCATCGCCGCATCCAGGCACTCTTTGCGCAGAAGGCGGCGACGCCTTCCGAGCTGGAGCAGACCCAGGCCCAGCTCGCCCAGGCCCAGGCCGGCGTGGCCTCCCTGAAGGCCAACCTCGCCTATACCCAGATCCGCGCGCCGTTCTCCGGCCTGGTGCAGTCCCGCAAGGTCAACGAAGGCGACTTCGTGGGCCCTGGCATGCCCCTGCTTGAGCTGGTGGGCGAGGGTGAGCAGGAGCTGGTGGCGACCCTGTCCGAAGGCGAGGCCAAAGCCCTGAAGCAGGGCGCGAAGGTGCGCTTCGAGGCGGAAGGCGCCACCGGCGAAGCCCAGGTCACCGCGCTGTCCCCGGGTGGCGATGCCTTCAGCCACAAGGGCACGATGAGGGCCCGCGTGCTCAGTCCCAAAGGCCTCCGTCAGGGCACCTTCGCGCGCATCCTCGTGCCAGGAGTCAAGGCCGAGGGGCTGAGCATCGTCCGCAGCGCCCTGGTGACCCGGGGCGAGCTGACGGGTGTCTTCGTGGCCCAAGAAGGCCATGCGGAGCTGCGCTGGATCACCGTGGGCGACGGCGCTGGCGACAGCCTGCCCGTGCGCTCGGGCCTCAAGGCCGAGGACCGCGTCATCGACCGGCCCGGCAGCCTCCAGGATGGCCAGCCCATCGAGCTCTCTGGCGGGGTGAACCGTGTCAACTAGGGAGACGGATAACCTGAAGCTCGGATTGGCGGGACGTCTCGCCAAGGGCTTCCTCCGCAGCAAGCTGACACCTCTGCTCGTGTTCGCCTCTCTGCTGCTGGGGCTGCTGGCCGTGTGGCTCACGCCCCGCGAAGAGGAACCTCAGATCGTCGTGCCCATGGTGGACCTCTACGTGCCCTACCCGGGCGCCAGTCCGAAGGAGGTGGAGAGCCAGGTGGTGACGCCGCTGGAGAAGCGGCTCTGGGGCATCCCCGGCGTGGAATACCTCTACAGCGTGAGCCGGCCCGGCATGGCCCTCATCACCGTGCGCTTCAAGGTGAATGAGCCCCAGGAACCCAGCCTCGTGAAGGTCCACCAGGAACTGGCCGCCAGCCCCCAGCTGCTGCCATCCGGCGCCATGAAGCCCATCGTGAAGCTGCAGACCATCGATGATGTGCCCTTCCTGGTGCTGACGCTCCATGGCCGCGACCAGACGCCCGGCGGCCTTCGCAAGGTGGCCGAGGTGCTTGGCCAGGAACTGTCCACCGTACCCAGCACTGCGCAGGTGAAGGTGCTTGGGGGGGCTCGCCGCATGGTTCGCGTCGAACCCGACCCAGACCGGATGCGCTCGCTGGGGTTCTCCCTGGCCGAATTGCAGCCTGCCCTCCAGTCCGCCGAGGCCCAGCTGCCTGCGGGGGTGCTGGTGGATCGCGGCCGGCGCACCGAGGTGGAGGCCACGGGCTTCGTCCTGCAGGCCGCCGAGCTGAAGCGCCTGGTGGTGGGCGTGCGCAATCAACGCCCCATCTACCTGGGAGATGTCGCCCGCATCGTGGATGGGCCGGAACCAGAGCCGCCGGTGGTGCTCTTTGCCGGGGCCGGCGCACAGGGGTTTGAGCCTGCGGTGAGTCTCACGCTCTCCAAGCGGGCCGGCACCAATGCCACGGCCCTGGCGGAGCAGGTGTTGGCCAAAGTGGAGGCGCTGCGCGGCGGCCTCATCCCCCACGACCTGAAACTCACGGTCACCCGCAACTACGGCGAGACCGCAGGGGACAAGTCCAATGAGCTCATCGAACACCTGCTGATCGCGACGCTCAGCGTCATCGCGCTGATCCTGCTGGCCATGGGCTGGCGCAGCGCCGTGGTGGTGGGCATTGCCGTGCCGGTGACCCTCGCCCTCACCCTGCTCATCACCTACCTCTTCGGCTACACGCTGAACCGCGTGACGCTGTTCGCGCTGATCTTCTCCATCGGCATCCTGGTGGACGACGCCATCGTGGTGGTGGAGAACA